>CAWGLD010000001.1:0-2008099 GCA_963823335.1 uncultured delta proteobacterium
TGATGTGCCACAATATCGGTTTGCCCCCGATTTCAACCATGGGTTTTGGCCGCATGGTTGTTTCTTCTGATAGCCGGGTGCCAAATCCGCCAGCCAAGATGATTGCCTTCATTCGTTCGTTATCCTTTTTTCGAGAGTGCGTGCTTTTAGTTGCTGTTATTTTTATCTAGGTTGAGCGTTTCAAATTTTGGAAACAAAAACTTCTCGAATCAACTACCACCCGTGAAACGGGTGGCTTGGATTTCCCCCAAAATGGGGGAAAAACAAAGGAGACGGCACGTCTCCGTAAGTTCAGGTTCGGAACCGCGTGCCAAGCACGCGGTTTGTAGAACAATCAAAATATGCTCTGTTTATGGGTACATTTCTTCAGTTTGGATTGACTCTTTGAATATCTACAAAACAACCATATGGTGTATTGTTCCCACCATATGGTTGTTTGTGGAGAATTAAATTTTATCTCAGTGATTCAATAAAGCAGCTGCCACCGCCGCCGCCGCCGCCGCCATTTTTATCTTTATCTTTATCGTCGTCAGGAACAGCGCAATATGATACCTCATCATTATAATGCTGTGAGATCTCATCAGCTGTCAATACCCTGCCGTATATGGCAACCTCGTCCAGTGTGCCGTTATAGTGGTACCCAGGACCCAGATTGAGCCAACCTATGTTGAGGTCAGCTGTTCAGATTCAAATCCTTCTCCATTGTCGTAATGATGATCTACCGAATCATTTAATACGCCATCTACGTATAGTCTGTTTTCATTTTCGGCAGAATCTCTTACCACAGCAACATGATGCCATACTCCGTCTGTTAAGTCATCGTTCCCTTCAAGAAACTCTCCTGTCCACCCTTGAACCAATTCCTGTACCATTTGTAGCTATTAAAACAAAAGCAGCCTTGCCGTCCGCCCACAATCCAGTCCACCATTGCATTCGCTAGTTGACACCGTCATCCCTACCCACAACAACTTCATTATCACTAAATGCGTCGTCCGTTCTTCTGATCCAATATTCGATTGAGAAACTGTCACCAGAGGCCCAATTGAAGGAATCATCTGCCGGCACATTAATGCCTGTGTCAGCACCCAAATTGTTGTGCGCCATCCACTATCCCGGCGACTGCGGTGGGGCTGGCAGCGCCCACGCCATCGTTGACGCTGCCTACAGAGTCTGAGTAGATATCACCGTTGTCCTCGTCAAGTGCCCATAAAGAAGTAATGCCATCTGGACATTGAGCATACGCTGGACTTGTTACAAGAAGAACGACACCTAACACACTCCCAATCAAGGATGTATACAAAGTAGCTCTCCACTTTTTCATCATCATCTTGTCCTCCTTTATTAAATATTCAGTTAATTAATTTGGAAACGCCAAACAACAATGCCAACATTCGTTAGTTGCTGATGGCACTGATAAAACATAACCCACTACCGGAATTATCACTACCATCATTCTCTGGCTTTATATATTGGGGAAGAACTCCTCCAGGCTTGCGAACCATACATCAGCCATTTTACCATACCCCGAATCCACGACAAATGGATCCACAACAAGACTTGGATGGAGATCATCATACATATCTCCACCATCATCTGTTAACCTATAATCGATGTCGGCATCATCTCTCCATGTCTACCAAAATTATTTTGTCCCCATCGGCGATACGGTTGTTTGCCAGGGTCTCAAGCTCATTATTATAGGTTGTCGTATCTTGACTGTAATCAACACGATTGATAATTTTCGCGAGAATAACCGTAATATGTTCACTGTATTCATCTATTTCGTCCAGAATATTTTCGACACTTGCACTTGTAGTCATTGGTTTTCAGACCGTTTGTGCCAATATGAAGCAATATCACATCTGGAGGATAATATTGCAAATATGGCCCCCTTGTAATTTCTTCATCCGGTAGAATTGATTAAAACCGGTCTTCAGTAAAACCGCTAGTTGATCGGCTGTAATTCCAGGAAACCCTGCATTATCGTAATCAAATGCCGGCAACACATCTTGACCTGCTTTTTCACTACCAACAAAATCAACCGGATAATCCGCATTTTCTAACCATAGCCACAAGGGCCAACGATAACCTGTTCGTTCCGCTGCAGGTCGCGTTTCATTTGAATGGCTATCATAAGTTATCGAATCTCCAAGCGGCATTATTTTCACCGCCGTATTATTCTGACTGCCTCTATTCGTGACACCCCCGAATGCACAATACCCCTGGAAAGGTAATAATGCATTTGAATCTCATTTATGGTCAATACACGTCGATAGATAGCAATCTCATCCATCGAACCGTTAAAGAAAGAGCCTGGTGTGCTTCCATCTATATATCCGATGTTGATAGGTGCTGTGGATTTAAAGCCTGAGTTGTAAATGATATTGTCCGAATCTTCTATTTTTCCATCCACATATAGGCGGTTTTCACGACTTTCAGCGTCCCTCACAACAGCAATATGATGCCATTTCATATTGTCCAATGTTTTGTTGCCTTCTATAAGCATTGGATTCGCCGTCAGCGGAAGTTAAAGAGAACGCAGCTTTTCCAGATGCGTTGACAGAAAGCCACCACTGCATACTTGTTCGAGCATCGTTTCTGCCAATTAGAACCTCTCTGCTTGTAGTTCCTGGTAATCTTTTAACCCAAAGCTCAATCGAAAAACTGTCCGTCGCAGCAAAGTCAAACATTTTGTTTGCAGGGGCATCGATACCGGTATTGATGCCATTGAATTTCTGACTATTGCTATCAACGCCCTGACCGCTAATGACAGGGCAGTTATTTGAACATATGGCAGCATTTGCGTATTCTGTTTCGTCTAGATAGCCTTCGAAATCTTGGCTTATTGCGTCCTCATCCAATTTCCAATAGGAGATCATTTTTTCAGGGCACAGGGCTTTTGCAGTACCAATGTCGATAATCGTCCAGCAAAGGAGAACAGATACAGCAGCAAATAAACGATTCATAGTAACATATTTCCTCAAACGGTTGCAGATAGTAAGTTTTCAGAGGTCTTTTCTTCTTCGGACATATTAAATCTTTTAATAATACAATCAACCTTTTTTATGGTTGCGGTTCATATGCACAGATAGCTCCGCCCCCTCAGTTACAGGCCAAAAGCCACTTTTGTACTGAATGAAAGCAAGATTTGATTAAAAACGATTAACTCAAGAAAGCAATTAATGTGCCACGAATCGAAGCTTCTCAATTTTGGCAACAAAACGGTCAAAGAATCCTCGTAGCAGCTCGACTTTAGCTCGTCGACAAGTCTTGCTGCGAGGAATCTTTAATTTTTTAGGAAAATCACACCAGCATTGTGAATTTTAATTCATGAAAACTATGTAATTTTCTGCCACATCATGGTAATGTTTGCCAAATATACCGCTATCCTGATATAATGACTCAATAAATTTATCTATTCTTATGTATAATTTATCATAATTATATGTTTTTTGCTAAAATTGCAAGATAAAAGTTGTAAAAGATCGAGACGGATGATAAATTTTACTCAAAATGAGCGTTTCAAATTAGGTTCTATTTTGGCATGAATAATGCTTAATGTTTTTACCATTATTCTTAGCTGCAAAATCTGTGTATTTTGGATTTGCGGGCCATGGTCTTTTTCGTGGTTTCGTACTTTCGTGATTTCGTGACAAAAAATCTTTTCCTTTTCCGGTTTGTCCGGGTTGGGTTATGTATATAAGAACAAGGAATATATTCAGGTAGTTATAGCGCCCTAAAATGAAAAAATTCAAAAACAAAGACATCTCCATATCAGACCTGGCAAATGAATTTCACGTCAGCAAGGCGGCTATTGAGCTTTATGGTGTTCATCGGTTAATACAACCCATTTCCGGCAAAACAACCCGGCCGGTCTATCGCCCCCTCGATAAAGCACGTTTAAAATTTATTGCCAGAGCCAAAGAAGCGGACTACACCATTGGCGATATAAAGGACCTGATCGGAGTCCTCGATCTCGAAAAAGACGAAATTGACCAGATTGAAGAAAGCCTGGTCTATTGTAAAAATAAATCTGCTGCACTCACAAAGACCCTGGAAGACCTCGATGCCCTGGAACAAATCAATGTCACCTGCGATATAGAACTTCTGGAAGCGTATAAAACTGATTTGAACAATTTAAAATATGGACTGGATATTGCGCCCATAACAACAGCTGCGCCGGATCCTATTGCTGAAACGTCCAGTGCAAAACCCAGAACGCTTGTTTACAGCCATCTTGACGACCAGGTTAAAGCCGCTACGCCTGCTATCGTCCCAAAAAAATCACGAAGGTCTCTGGCTGTTGTTGCGGGGATCTTTCTGGTGGCCATATCCGGCTATTTATACCTTGGTGGTGACCTTCTTCCTGACATGTCAAATAATTTGGTGGCAACCCCCAAGGTGGATCCGGTCGAAATGACTACTGAGACAGCCACTTCGAACCAGACCGATGAAATAAATCTGTCTGAATCAGATACGAATACAGATGGCAGTGTCGACACCCTCACCAATAAACGCGCCTCAACAAAAGCGCCGATTTTGTTGAACGACTTCCCGATATTAAAAAATGAGTTGAATTCCCCGTCTACCGACCCCATGGCAAGCATGCCCGAGACCTATTCAGACAAACAAATCCAGGACACGAAAAATACCCAGGCCCTGCTGGACGTCATCAACGAATCCCGGGAAAAAACGCCCAAACCGGGCACGCCCGAGAAAGAAAGGACAGAAGATGTCTTTTTAAAACAGCTGTTTGCCGATATGCAAAAAAAATATGATCAACAGGCACAAATTCAGAAACCGACCACCAATGACACTAGCGGAAGAAATGCTGCACCTGAAGAAATGAGCGAGACAAAGGAAGCCCAAGACCTCACGCCCGTGGACATTCCAAACGACGCTTCCCAGACTGACAAAACCATGCCCACGACAACAAAGACGTCCCCGATAATAACCACAACTACACCAGAAAAAGCTGCTCCTCTGGTAGTTAGTCGGGCACCTGCATCTTTGAATACCGATACACCATCCACGAACACGCTTGCACCTCCGCAATCCGTACCAAGCCCCAAACCCGCGTCACCGGTTATCCGGCCAAAGTCTTCGACAGAACAGCCAACCGCTTCAACAAAGAAAGCGGAAACATCCATACTTTCAAAGCGTGATGAATCAGCGAGCAAAGTAATCACACCGCCGAAACCCAAGCCGCTACCTGAACCTGAGCCCAAACCGGATCCCAAGCCTAAACCTAAACCTGAACCCAAACCAAAGGCAATTCCTCAAAAACCAGCCAATCCGGAAGCATTGAAATGGACCCAGAAAAGCTATGAGAGCGTGATGGCCGACGATGCCGGCCAAGCGATCATCGCGGCGTCCGTAGCGATCACACTCGATCCGAACCTGGTGAATGCCTATATCAATCGCTCATGGGCCTACAGCAAAAAAGGGCTCTACGACAGAGCTATCCAGGATTGTGACAAAGCGCTCGACATCGACAATGACAATGCGCTGGCTTACAACAACAGGGGACTGGCCTTTCAAGGTAAAGGCGACATGGACAAGGCCAAGGCGGACTACGAGCGGGCATGTAAGCTGGGCTTTGATATCGGCTGCAAGAATTATCGGGAAGTTGTAGAAAGCAAGCTTGCTGAATAAAATCGTGTGACGATTTTATAAGGTTACATATGATAAATCACAAATGGTCGGTCGTACTTTTGCTTGTTTTTCTCCACTTGTCTCTCAATTCCTGGGCAGACAACGTAAATCCAACCAGTGCCAAGGGCCCGTCATCCATCGCAAAACCCCTGAAGACCATAACAATCCAAGTGGCGTCTCTAAAATATGAAAACAAGGCCGGGCAAGAGTTGACACGTCTCAAATCCCATGATCTGGACGCATTTGTCCATCATGAAAGCGTTGCCGAAAAAGGAATGTGGTATCGCATCTATGTGGGAAAGTTTGAAAACAGAGACGAAGCCAAAAAATTTGCCCAAAAAATTAAAGATCGAGGGATAATATCGGGGTTCTGGATCAAACAAATCGAGATACCTGTCGATCCGGTAAAACCCTCACAAACAGCAATAAGTACAACCGAGAAACCCGATACAAAAACCGACACGCTGCATGAAAAACAAGTGCCTCCAGCGGCAGTGGTCGAAACACCTAAGACAGTTCTTCCGTCGGAGACAAAACCATCACGCTCTCAACCATTGGCAGAAAAGTCGAATGAGCAAACACTATCACCCCCTGTACCCCCGGTCGAAAAACCAAAAAGGACCATGACGAAAAAAGAGCTAAAGGAGATTTTTCCCGCAGAGGACATTCATGATAAGCAACCCATCTCACCAGTACAGGGCATCGCGGTTCAGGGTCCCGGCGAGCAGGAAGGAAGCAGCAAGTTTTCAGTGGGGGTCAAGTCAAGCTACTTTCTTGCGTCAGATACGAAAGATTTCAAAATTAAACGAACCGACGGAGGCGACCAGTATTCCTGGTCGATCAAAAGCCCAAAGGTTTACAACTCGCTGCTGTCAAACTATCAAATCAATCCGACAATCTCAATCGAGGCCGGTATCGAAAGGGCTTTTTTTACAAAACTCGATATCTGGCATCTCACGATGGGTCCAAAATTTGAATTCAAAAAGATCGGTATGTTAACCCCCTATGCAAAAGGCAGTCTGGTTATGGGTCATATGAAATGGGATGACGCCCCCGGAGATTTTGACACGGCCTGGGGATGGGAAGGGGGATTCGGTGTTTCCTTCAGCAGATCGAACATACAATTTGGGCTTGAAACATCCTATCGGGCTATTACATACGATTACAACCGGCCATCTGACAACGACGTTACAGCGACGGATAACCAGATCGATTTTTCAGGATTTGCGTTGTCGGCAACAATGCGTTACCGGTTCTAAGCGGCACACAGAAACCAACTAAATTGACAATTATCTAATTGTATAATATAGACATTCTTATCTGTCCTTCCACCAACCAAAAGTGAAACTTCCAATTTAAAGAATATTGTATTCGGAAATATTTTCAGAATGTAGAACGCTCACCTTAGGTCCAAATTATTTTACTGAAACATATGGACAAATCTGAAATGCCCCTTGCCGCTGAATTGAAAAAGACATTGCCTCCGGAAAATCAAACCAATTTCCTTTCAAATCTTAAATACCTTATGGTTATTTCCAAGGCCTATTTAGAGAAATACCACCTTGACGATGATCAAAAAAAAGCCACGATAAGAACCGCAAATGCGGTTTTTAACGAATGCAGAAAATGGGAAGGCTTATTCAATAAATATAGATCCCCTTTCAAGAAAAAAAAGAAAAATGAAAGCGACCATTTCTTCTATCAGCGTGCTATACTGCTGTCTGTAATGATTAAATCTTATTGTATAGGAAATCTCATGGGAAATAACAGAAATAAATCATTAGCAAAAACAACCGATTTTTTGTGTGGTGCGCTGAATATTAAAGTGGGCAACACGGATTTTGAAAAACATGGTTTAGTGCTTCAAACCAAAGAGATCTCTCAAAATGAGCAAAAAATGAATAGCATCAAAGATAAGAGAAGGTATGAAAGGATAGAATACGTTACATCTGTGAGTGTCATCATGGACAAGAATAAATATATAACGGAGTTACTGAATCTTAGCCTTGGCGGTGCCTTTATTTCTGCTGACAGCATTCCACATATAGAAACAGGAAAACAGGTTTCATTAGGGATTCCATTTGTGAACAAACCTAATGAAATCGAAATTAAAGCGACCGTTCAACGACTTTTTGGAATGGGTGCAGGTGTCGAGTTCTTTTAAAAGGATCATCTCAAAAAGAGTTGATCCAAATTAAGGGTTCAAGGATTCCAGGGGTCCAGGGTTCGAGTGAGATGAAGCGAGACATCAGCTAATTGCTTAAGAATTATATGAAAAAGGGAAAGCTTCAGGAATCAAGAGAGGAGCTCGGAGATGAAGAGAGAATGCTAAAAGCGATGATCAAATCCCTGGAAAACAAACACTTGAATCCTTGAATCCTGGACTCCTTGAACCCTTTCTCCTTAAAAAATGTTGAAACGGTAGGATATTTCTAAAGCAATACCCGACGTGTCCAGCTTATCGTCTGCGGAATAACCATCCTTAGGCCTGTCCGCATCGTGTTTATAAAAAGCATAGCTCAACCTGACTTCCACGTTCCCTTTCTGGAACCCTGTACCGATTGAAAACCCCATTGCGGGATCATATCCGGAAACAGGATAATCCAAATCAGCATCAATATATCGGTAGCCAATGCCTGCGAGCACCAGTGGGCGCATGGCGCCTATCCACCTTGGGTTGTATTCTTTCGCGTAATACACACCGGAAAGAGAAAAGGTATAGCTGTTTAATGTGGAGTCGTCACCCGAGGGGGCGTTTTTTATGTTTCCGCTGTAAAAATCGTAGGCAAAGGTCAACTCCACTGAAAAATTATCTGAAACGCCATAACTCCCTCTCAAAAAAGGATAAATAGCGCTGTCGACTTCATTGGTGATGGACTCGCCTTCATCGGAAGCTTTGACCTCAGATCCGATATATGTGTAACCAAGACCGGCATGTAAATACCATGGTTTGCCCTTTTTGGGAGAGTCAGCGGTGGTTCCGGCGCTGCTGACTGCCGCCGGGGTATAAGCATCCTGCTTTGTTTCGAGTTTTCTTAACTCCTCCAATGTTGATTGATCTTCCTGGAGAGGTGTTGGCACGCCGACATCAGGAACGGTTTCGGCCGACTCGGACTGGGGGGGGGCCCCGGCCGCAGCACCTTCGGCGGCGTATGAATTGGAAACGAACAGGGATGCCCCCAGCAGGATCGCTGTTACAAGCATCAGCATGCTAAGGCGATGACGTACAAAACGATTCAGGGAAAAGATAGAGACAACAGCCAGAAAAAAAAAACCGATACCTCTTGTCGGATTCGATGGCCTCCCTTCTGATCGTGTGGTCTCGATAAAACAGCCACCGCCGCCACCATACGAGCTATCATCACCCCCCGCCGAAGAACCCGGTGGTTCTGTAACGAAAGAATCATCGAGACCATAGTCGGTACCTGCGTCATTGGTAGCATAGGCACTCACATAATAGGTGGTCTCGGGCAAAAGACCTGTCATCCTATACTTAAATACATAAGGCACAGCACCTGAATAGGGCCCCATAGATCTACAGTCATCATTATCGTCTAAGGTTGGCCCTGGATTTGTGCTCCAGCAAAACCCATGATCATCGGGTGAGGGTTCTCCCAAGTCTGTAATACTGCCATTCGCCGTTGCCTTTGTATCGCTGATAAGACTGACGGCAAAGGTGGTCACCGTAGGTTCTATAAAAGTGGTAAAAACAACTTCACTACCATAAACAGTTGTTAGGGCGTTTGTGGCATAGGCCCGCACGTAATAGGTCGTTCCAGGCGACAAGCCTGTCAAATCCGAAGTGAACGTACCCTCTGCCGGCACCCCTTCCTTCGTAAGGCTGTCAGCGGTGGTGGGAGGCCTGCCACGATCTGTCCCGGTGGTGTTCCAGCAGATGCCGTGCTGTGTGGCAGCGGGTGCCCCCAGGTTCGTGATCTCGCCCCCGCCTGTTGCGGATGTTTGGTCGATATCGGTTACTTCATCCGTTCCCACGGCCATGGCATCCGGGTCGGACCTAAATGGTTGTGTCGACCCATAGACTGTGCCGGCACTATTGGTCGCATATGCCCGCACATTATAATTCCTGAAAGGTACAAGGGGGCTGATGACGGATTCAAACGGATGAGGAACCTGGCCGAGGTAGGCGCCTAACCTTGATATGCCGTCATTGTTATTGATGGTCGGGATTGTTGGCGCTCCGCTCCAGCAAATCCCATGTTGCGTTAAAGTAGGTATACCCCGATCGGTAATGGTACCGTGTCCAATAGCATCATCTTTGGTTACATCGCTCACCGCCTGGGTCGTCACCACAGGGAGTTTCGGCAACGTTGTAAAGGTCAACTGATCGCCGTAGACCGTAGCGACATCGTTGGTGGCATAGGCTCGGATATAGTACCTGGTATCCGGTGTAAGCCCGTTGATATTGCTTGTAAATACGTCAGCCGAGCCAGCAGCCCCCTCATCGGTAGAATCAAGACTTTGGGCAAGTGTCGAAAATGGAATCGTATTCCAGCAAACACCGTGCTCCGTGGGATTGGGCGCACCAAGAACGTCAAAGTCGCCACGTCCCAAAGCAGTGGTCGTACCGATATTGATCACTGACAGTGTCGACACTTCCGGTGCTTGTTGCTCTGTTCTGAAAGACACCTGGTTTCCGTATGATGTCCCGCCAGCATTGGTGGCGTAGGCACGCACATAGTAAGTTGTATTGGGTGAAAGACCGGTAATATTCGCTGTAAAGGCACCCGTGACGTACGCCGCACCCTTATCCGTAGAACTATCGGCAGTCGTTGGTGTCCCGCCGGTATTCCAGCAAACTCCGTGCGCCGTGGGGTTCGGCACCCCCAGACTGGTGATATTACCGTTACCGGTGGCCGTAGAGATGGTTATGCTCGTTACTGCCTGGGTCGTCACTGTCGGTGGCTGCTGGTTCGTAGTAAACGACACCTGACCTCCGTATGATGTCCCGGCCGTGTTGGTGACATAAGCCCGCACATAGTAAATCGTATTGGGTGAAAGACCGGTAATGTTCGCTGTAAAGGCACCCGTGACGGACGCTAGCACCCTCATCCGTAAGGCTATCACCAATCGTCGGTGTTCGGCCGGTATTCCAGCACACACCGTGCGCCGTGGGATTCGGCACCCCCAGACTGGTGATATTGCCGTTGCCGGTGGCCGTGGTGGCGGTAAGGTCGCTAACTGCCTGGGTTGTAACCGTGGGCGCCTGCGCTAAGGTCTTAAACGACACTTGGTTGCCGTATGATGTATCGCCCCCGTTGGTAGTGGCATAAGCCCGCACAAAATAAGTCGTATTGGGTGAAAGACCGGTAATATTCGATGTAAAGGCACCTGTGATGGACGTGAACCCTCATCCGTAAGACTGATCACCAATCGTCGGTGTTCCGCCGGTATTCCAGCAAACACCGTGCGCCGTCGGATTCGGCGGTGCTGCTCCCAGATCGGTGATATCGCCGTTGCCGGTGGCCGTCGTTGTGGTGATGTCGCTCACATTTTGGGTTGTTACTGTCAGAGTTTGCGCCAAAGCCGTATACGGTATCAGCAGAAAAAACAGAAATAAAAAAAGTAGAATGGCAAATTTATGTGATATTTTCAGTTTCATAAACCCTCATCATTATTTAATGACCGTCCCTGTGCAAGGGTTGGCATACAGACCTTGTTTCAAGTTTAGGACTAAGATAATATGGTTCGATCAACACCTAAAATTAAAAATAAACGCTTGCTATATATGATGAATCCAATCATTCTCCGTGACAACCGTTCCATCATTCCAGCAAAAATAATTGTGCGAACACGACACATTCTTATCTCTACAATAATTTCAATGACTTATAAACGAATGTATATAAATATCACAAAATCGTGCATTTGACTACCCATATTATTATGGCAAACGATTACCTAATTTACAGCACAAAATTACCTAATTGCATGGCATTAACATATTTAATGATGTAGCGCAGAGCTTCAGCTCTGCTGGTACACCATTTTGGCAGGTCTGAAGACCTGCGCTACATTACATAACGCTGCGTACTATCTCAAGTTAATGACAGTGAATATGGATCATCGCTTGCGCCGTTTGAAATATAAAAATGCCAAAACAACAGCGGAAAAAATAATCAC
The DNA here is from genome assembly GCA_963823335.1 of uncultured delta proteobacterium. Lineage (GTDB taxonomy): Bacteria > Desulfobacterota > Desulfobacteria > Desulfobacterales > B30-G6 > B30-G6. Next base: position 11,797 of record CAWGLD010000001.1, read on the forward strand.
GCCATGCATTAACACCATGTTGGCGGTGTTCAATGTCTCTGATAAAACATAACCCATAATCATCTCCACCAATACCAGCAGATCCGTCCGGATTGTTTACAGTTTTGAATGACACTTCATTGCCATAGGATGTGCCGGCTGTATTGGTCGCATACGCATTTACATAATAGGTCATGTCTGGTAAAAGCTCTGTTAGGACAAATGAGAAAGGCCCGGTCTCATTAGCTTCTCCCTGCTCAGTTATATAGTCACCCAGGTCAGGCATGCCGGTTGTGTTCCAGCAAAAACCATGCTGAGTCGGGTTAGGTGAGCCGACATCTATAATCGTTCCATTCATCGTGGCACTGATGCTGCTTATATCGTCAATGTCCTTTGTGCTTACAATGGGTGGAGAAGAGCTTGTCGAAAACGTCACCACGTTTCCGTAAGCGGTGCCTTCATCGTTGGTGGCATACGCCCGGACAAAATATTTCCGGTTGCTTTTGAGGCCTTTGATCTCGGAGGTAAACGGGCCGGTTACATAAAGCGCGCCCTCCTCGGTTCTTTTGTCATCGATGGTCGGAGAACCATCCTCGTTCCAGCAAACGCCATGTTGTGTGGGATTAGATATGCCCAGATCTTCCACGGTGCCATGACCCAGGGCCGATTTTGACTTGATGTCCGTTACGGGTTGGGTCGTCACCGTTGGGATGAACCTCGTTGTGGTAAATTCCAGCACATCGCCGTAAGATATGGCTCCCCACCATTCCCTGGCATAGGCCCTGACAAAATAGATTGTCCCGGGCTCCAGACCGGACATATCAGAAGAGAAATTAACAGCATTCCTTAAGGGCCCTTCGGCCTCGTTGGTACTGTTATCTTCTTCCAGATTGGGATCACCCGTGGTATCCCAGCAAACCCCGTATGCGGTAACATAAATTGGATTCGAAACAACACCGTTGCCCGTGGCATTATTATATGAAATATTTGTAACATTTTGCGTTATGGCGGTGGCTGCGGAGGCCGGATTTTGAAGGACAAGGAGCAGCAACAGCGACATCACACAGTAACTAATTGTTTTTATATTCATTTTTAACTTTATCAATCCCATTCTTGGCATACTTTCTTTAGGATCTTCTCCCCATTTGGGAGAAAGGGTTCAAGAAATGCGCGAATATCACTTGTTTTTGCAAAGGGTTTGTCCGCCGGCAGCACGACGTGTTTAATCAGTATCTTCAATCACTGACAACCATACAAGAAACATGCCACATAAGTTCGCTTTACGAATTTATGTCTCGCGATGCTCTCGCTGTTGCGGGTCAGATATAAACAATTGACAAATAGGACGGTTTCACATAACTATCAACACGTAGAATACATTGAAGAAACTCGCAGCCCCGACAAGTCGGGATTTCCGCTTTGCTTCAACAAGCCACGGGGAATGCGCAGGCAATTGCAGTTCAATAAGCCTTCAGGCAATCTAAGCACGGTTTAATAAAATGAAAATTAAAGCACTGTTCATCGTTATCGTGTCAGTCCTGCTGATAAGTTGTTCGTCCACACCCGAAAAAGCACCTGATGTGGAGTTGTCCGAGCAGGCATTCGAAGCAATCTCTGCGGGTGATTATGAAAAAGCCGAAGCGCTTCTGGAAGTTGCGCTGTCTATTAACCCCGACAACCCTTACGCACTTCTCAACCTGGGTGTGGTGTATCAAAATACCGGAAGGATTGAAAAGGCCCGCGAACAGTATGTAAAGATAATTCTTCTGGACGTCAAAGAAACGGTGGTGAGAAGCAATGTGAGGAGCATGGAAGGCAAGTCGTTGGTCGATATCGCCAAAGAAAATCTAGAAAATATGTAACCGAACCCACCCCTGTCGGTGATCAGAAGTCAATGCCATCAACTTAAAGTGACTCCCAGTTCCATATAATGTAGCGCAGGTCTTTAGACCTGCAACAAAGGTTTACCAGCAGAGCTGAAGCTCTGCGCTACGAGACCTTTGCAAAACGCCCTCTTTCGGTTCAAGTTAGTGGTATTGGCTTAGAAATGTTAGCAGGGAGAGCCGGGAAGGGGTATCACTTTCTTCGTATGATGAGCAGACCAACCAAACCCGTTCCTAATAAAAAACCAAGGGTTATTAATTGTCGCTGGTCTATCCGTGCAGATTCCCGGGAGTCATAAGAAATCAAACTGTTAGACAAGGGCTGTGACGTGACGCTCGACGTGTCCAGATAGTCGTTATCGATCTTTGCCGCATTACCTATCAGGCCGACAAAAACAATTAAAAGAAATACTATGATAAAGAGTTTTTTCATTATATGCCATCATATATGCGTATATCATACCGCCCAACAGGCGTGGATGATCCGTCACTTACCCCAATAACAATCGTGAATCGACACCGCGGCAATCCCGCTTGACTATTTAACATGCACAACCGATGCCATATCTATATTTTTTCCCATCTAATTGACTTTATAGACAATTTAAACCAAGAACCATCTCTCCTTTTCGCAAATTTATGTTGATTATGAAATATGTGTCCTATTTATTAGGTAATTAATTACACAAAAGGAATTGGGTCTCTTTATGATTCGCTGCCCAACCCCGCGGCATGCGAAGCGCTGCCGCAGGCAGAATCCACAAGGAATGCGCTCACTGTTGCGGTTCAGCTTCAAGCATGATCTTTATAACGACAAGAGAGAAACGTTCACCCTGAAAAATTGAAATCGAGATCTCGGCAAACCCCCTCCTAACGATTTTTCCTTTTTGTGAAAAATTTCTCCCGGTACTCGGGGACCAGTTTCATGGGCGGCCGCTCGTGCTGTTCCAGTGGGCGAATGTCCGATCTGATCTGATTTTGAAAAAGACTGTATTGAATCATTTCATCGAAAAGATCCTGGCGAATAGCAATTCCCCCCTGTCGTGCCATGCGATTCAAAAATGTCCTGATGATCACGAAGGCCATCCGGCCCAGCGCCTTGGTATCCTGATTTTTGTGAACCCGCCGGTCCAGGTCTACCTGGGCCATGACATCAAGACCCCATTTTTCATGGATATCCATGAGCATACCGGTTTCCACGCCGTAACCGATCTGAAAGGGGATGCTTTCAAACACACTGCGATACCCTGCGTATTCTCCCGAAAGCGGCTGTAGAATCTGGGTCAGGTCCGGCATAAAAAGCGAAAAAAGAGGCCGGGTCACCAGTTCCGTCACCCGACCGCCTCCGGTGGGACGCAGCTTGTTATCCCCCAATGAGATGGGGCGGTCGTAAAAAGCCTTGGTAAAACGGATTCTATCTGTAAGCAGAAGCGGCCCCAGCAGTCCGTAAGCAAAGCGATGGTGGATATTCTTGATGTCCGCATCAATGTAAACAATGATATCACCGTGAGTCACATGGAGCGCCTTCCACAGATTTTCCCCTTTGCCTTTGAATTTCTCGAGATGCGGCAGGATATTGTTGGCCTCATGCACGTCTACGTCGAAAGAGCGGGCTATGTCGCGGGTTTGATCCGTGGATCCGGAATCGATCACCACGATCTCGTCCAACAGGGGATAGCGGATCATGAGTTCCGATTTCATGATGATGATCTCTTTGGCAATCGTTTTTTCCTCGTTCAAGGTGGGAAAGCACAAAGATATGGTGACCTTTTTGCGTTGCTTCTCCGCCACCAGACGGCCAATCTTCTTGAAGGCTGAATGGTGGAATGTGTTTGATTTGATCCATTTTCTATTCATCGCACACTCCGTTGTCCATAGCCATGAGCAGCGCCGGTATCTGGGCAACCCCTTTGTACATAGGCTCGATTTCGATCATGGCGTCATTCTGGTGAAAATTGTCCCCCCAGGTAATGCCCAGGGTAATGGCCGGAATTTTCCGGTGTAGAAAAATGGACAAAGTCGTTTCACTCGGTTCGCTGAAAATCTCCACCTCCAGGTGATTCAGTATCCGGGCTGCACACTTGATCAAAGGGTGGTTGTGGTTCAGACGGGTTGCATTCAGATTGCTGATGCGGTGGAGCTTCAGCTCCACATCAAACATTTTGTTTATCCTTTCGACAATATCCCGTATGTCAGCATAGAGCGTCCTCACCATATCATCCGAGTCGCTTCGAATCTCGAACCCGATGTTGGCATCGTAGGCGATATTGCCGTGGTTGAACCCACCGGAAATCCTGCCGATCACAATCTGCGTCCTGGGTTTCTGGGGCAGCCCCAATCCCAGGATGGCGTTAATCACCTCGTTGATGACCAGGATGGCATTGGGCTTGTAACGTCGCCTCTCGTGATTCTCCACGGCAATACTGCAAGATATCTCACTGCGAATCATTCCGTAGGAAAAATAATTGAGCCGCCCCAGTTCGATGCTTTCCAGGCATATGGCTCCCCGGATGGGCGAAGGCCAATGGCTGAGAAGCCGGCGAATCCCTTTTTGGTTGCCCCGGCCCAGGGAAAGAATCGGCGCCACCAGTACGATATCCGATTCAAACCGCAGTTCGAGGCGTTTGAAAATCTCCGGCAGGGAGACCAGCACACCGACAGCGGCCGAATTGTCCGAAACCCCGATGCCGCTGATGATCTTGTCCGTCACCTCGTAATGCAGTTCCTCTTCCAACTCGGAAAACGTATCTAAGTGTGCAACCACAAATAGGGGTGGTTTAGTCGAAGCGGTTCCACGGATCACCCCCATGGGGTTTCCGTAATCGTCGATGGCACAATCGTCCACCTGAAATTCCGACAGACGCTCCACTAGATGTTCTGCACGTTGTTTTTCATGAAATGTGGGTGCAGGAATCTGACCCATGAGCACGATGTTACTGATGATAATCTCCCGGATCTCGCGGATCTTGTCCACAAATAGCGGAAGTGCATCGAGGTATTTATCCATGACATCTCCTATCCCGAACATTTCATGAAACTTGACAAGAATCGATCATGTTTGCGAAATACCCAGGTTATGTTAAGAATTGTCGGTATGGGCAATCAATTGCCGCAAATCGGTGATAATCATGTCCGGCACAAGATGCCGGCAGCAGGCATCACCGGATCTTCGCCGCAGGGAACGCTGGTCACCTGCAAACAAGGCGGCTTGAAATCCGACCGTCTTGGCCGGCAGGATATCGTTGCGCATGTCATTGCCCACATACAAAACAGAGGCCGCAGAACCCCCCCGCCGGGTAATGACATCCAGCGCCTTCTCAAACATGAAACAGGATGGTTTGGCGGATCCGAAACGATAAGAAAAAAATGTCAATTGCGGGTCAAATCCACACCTGTCCAGAGATGTACCCAGCAGGTATTCCAGCAGACGCGGGGTGTAAAATTGTGCATTGGAGATGATTCCCATCAACAGCTCCTGACCCCGGCAAGCGGACAGCAGGTCCCCAAGTCCCGGCATGGGGTAAACCGGATTAACCGACAATTCGTATTCCAGGGCAAAGGCTTTCACCCGGTCTGTGTCACCCGTGCCGAGCAAGGTCTGCCAGATCTGAACGATGTCGATTTCTGGATAGTCGTTCCCTTCCTGCCGAAGGCTTTTATGAACATTTTCTATGGCCCGATGCAGGTCGTCCATAAGATTTCCCGGCCTTCTGTCGATGCCATGGCGCTGCAGCACACCGGTTAGCACCTGTTTACGGTCGCTGTCCACGGCAAGGAAGTCCATTTCTCCCGACCCGCTGATCACAAGCGTACCGTACACATCGAACAGGATAACCTTCACCCGCCTCAACTTTGAAAGCCCGATGGGTGCCTCTCCCGTTGAAATCGGTCTCAGGGGATGAATGTGTCGTTCGAACACGGCATCCTCATTCCTCATATGCCCCCCATTTTAACAAGGAAAATCGTTCCAGATCGAAAAACGCGTCCAGAAGGACCTGTTTGTTTAGACGCTGATGAACCGGCTGATGAACAACCCGTTCGTATATCGAGAGGAGCCGCTCCCGGTACTTTTCCATACCAAAGTGAGCCACCACGGATCTGCGGTTGTTTTCCAGCATCTCAGGCGCATCATCTCCCGGTGGCAAAAAGGAAATCAGGGGGTTCAGAGAAGCCAGGTGTGCCTTGGCCCCCGGCTGCGACAGCACGTGTGAGAGAACCTGTCTTTGGTATCTTTCGCTCAGCAGACCGAAATCAACCACGCCTTGACATGACAGATGGGCCAGATGTTGATGAATACGTTCCGGGTCGACGGGATGGCGATATGTGTCTGCAGCATGAATGACGGTCCTCTGCCAGTCCTGAAAAAATTGATCCGCATCAAACCATGCCGATGGGACATCGAGCCGGTCATAGAGAAAATCCAGACAAAGACCGTTTTCCTCGAAATCCTTACAGATATCCCCGAGCCTTCGCCCCCGCAACATCTTTCCGGCTGTCCAGGGTTCGAGGAAGGAAAAACCAAACCCCTCGGTTATGCTGGTTGTGATCATGTATGACGCAGCCCCGACCAATCTGGCGAAGCCATGCCGCCGTCCGATTTCGAAGTTGACATTCAGATGTTTTTTTTTCACATAGGCCCGCCAGTCCCGGTAGCTCGCCATATCCCGCTGGCTGTTTGGCGGCAGTGTAACGCCCAGGTGTTGACCCGGCGCCAGATACAAAGACAGCAGTATGGCTTCGCCGATATTTTTTCGCCGAATAGCACGGACCGGGTAAAGCACAAGGGATTTTGGGAAGTGTCCCGTTTCAGCAGGCAGGGGGTCAATCGCGTTGGGAATCAGGTGCACCCCGCTATCCGTCAGACCTGCCTTGACCACAATTCGGCGGTCCCGGGTGTTGATCACCCCGTAATGGCAATCCACCGGATAAGATTCCAGGGAATAACTATCCGGTCGCCCGTCTTCTGCAAAATCGTGAATGTGTAAAAACAAATTGACCCCTGATGCCTGCAGTCGCTTGATGCAGCGGATAAAATTCCGGTTCTTGGCCAGTGTCGGGTTGTGGATATGCAGTACGTCACAGCCCCCCGGCCACACTTCGGACAGCGCTTTCAACACACGCTCGGCAGTGACATCCGCTGCCGGGGATGGAGTGCACGGCAGTTCGTACCCGAGCCCGGGGATCTCCACCACGCGACAGGGCAACACGGTTCCGGCCTGTTCGCCGGTCAGAACGAGGACCTCGCAGTTGCCCCGCAAGGCTGAAATCTGCCGTTTCAATACAGTGGTCACACCCCCTGTTTTGAGATGGTAATGGAGAATGGCAATCTTCATGATGCTTCCCCGAATAAATTCGTTTCACGAATCTAGTAAGCATGACTTTGTGGCGCTGAAAGCCTTGAAAATGGCGCATCACAAATAAAAACGCACCCACTCAGAACAAATGCTATTTCCATGCCAAATGCCAAATAGCTCCGTGTTATGTAAAAAAACAGCAGCACGGTTGTCGTAAATTTAAATGAAATATCTAATCGTTATGACAAGCAAGATACAGAAAGATACTGTTTATGACCTGCTTGAAGAGGCTCCCTATACAGTAACGGCAATGAACCGCTGTTTCGGGGGCAATGGCGAAATAAATTATTATTTCTTATGGTTAAACTGAAGGAATGATTTCGAATTTTTGCGAATCAGACATCTATATTTTTATAAATTGGCCAGAACCGTTTGTCAAAAGCATTTCGGATTTTTTTTCGACAAGCCATACCACCCTCCCATTTCATGAAAGTGGCGGCCCAGAACCAGGTTCCAGCCATAGCACCTCATAGGGGGACATACTTACGGCTTGGGCCTTAAAGCTTCCATCACCCAGGATATCGGTAAGAGCGATGTCCGTTTCTGCAATGGGAAGAGCCATGGTCAGTCTCTCGGCAGACAGATTGGTCAGGGCAAAAAGAGTCTGATCTTGGCAAGAACGCTGAATGGTCAGCACCCGCTCATCGAGAAGGTGAACCTGCATACCGGCAGCGGGGTGAAAGGCGGGCTGGCGCAGCCGGGTACGGATCATTTTCCGGTAGGCTTGAAATATCCTGGACCGGGTGGTCTGGGAGTCCGCCAGTTCTGCAGCAATGACGCTGGCTGAGAGTTTCTCCCGATTTACAGCCCGTGCTCTTCCCGTGGCCTCGACACCGGCCGTCCAGTTGCGTGACCCCAGAAGACTATGGATGTAAACCCCCGGGACACCAGGCAGTACCAGGGCTACCGCCTGGGAAGCTAAAAATCGTGGTATGTGAAACGGATCATTGGGGACGTCTGGGTTTTTGAGTGCATCGAAATACGTGATGTTAAACTCGTAAGGGCTTTCCGAGCCATCCGTTCGTCGGCGGGTGGAAACGTGACCGCCGTTACGTTTTATGCGCTGTGCCAGGCAATCGATTTCAGATGGCGATAGTAAGCCCTCAAGAGGGCGCACACCAATACCATCGTGGGAGGCCGTAAAATTGAAAAACGTCGTGCCCTCAGAAAGAACCGACAAGGTCTGGGCCCATTCTGCCAGTATCCGTACGTTTTCTACGGTTAGGGCATGCAGCAACAGCGGTGCTAGGGTGAAGTTATAAATCACCTGGGCTTCGTCGCGACCGTTTCCGAAATATCGTACGTTTTCTTCGTGGGGAACGTTGGTTTCGGTAATCAGGGCCACCTGGGGCGCTACCATGTCCAGGATTCTCCGAAACAACCGGACCATGGCATGGGTTTTCTCATGGTGGATACAGGGTGTTCCAATTTCCTTCCACAAGTAGGCGATGGCATCCAGGCGGATGATTTCGGCTCTCTGGGACACGTAAAAAAGCAGGGCCCGCACCATGATTTCCAAGACATCGAGACTCTGGTAGTTGAGATCGACCTGGTCCTCACTGAAGGTGGTCCATAGATGCACCCTGTTACCGGAATCCTTGGTGAATTCCGTCAGGAGGGGCAGAGACCGTGGGCGGGTCACCATGGAGAGATCCGTTGTAGGATCGACCTCGATGGCCAGGTTTTCAAAGCCTTCCTGGTCTGCCAGGTATTTTCTGAACCAGACGCTTTCAGCGGAAATGTGGTTTGCCACAAGATCGATCATGAGCCTGAATCGCTCACCAAGAGAACGGATGTCTGTCCAGGATCCCAGATCGGACCGGACAGCAAAAAAATCCGTTATTGAAAATCCGTCATCCGACGAATAGGGAAAAAACGGCAGCAGGTGAAGCCCGGAAAACAGGTCGTTGGCATGATCATTCAAAAAATGGCGCAGGGTCTGGAGTGGCAGCTCCCCTTCCCGCAACAGTGAGTCACCATAGGTTATGAGGAAGGTATCCGATTCTGAAAAGGAGGCTGCCTCACCCTGGGTGTTTTTCTTTAAAAACGCGTCTAGGATTACCGAGAACCGTGAAAAGGCGGATTCCCCTTTTGGCTTTCCGTAGATATTCTGCAGAATCGATTGCATGGCAATGCGCCTCATTAAAATATGTGGACGCACAATAATATTGACTTTTTTAGTGTTTGGTGTTTTTTTTTACGGGTTAAATCGAACCAAGGTAACCTATCTATCGAACGTGCGGAAACCACGATGTATATCCCCTTCGACAAGGTTAACAACATCGGATTCATCTCCACTCGGTTTTCCGGAACCGACGGTGTTTCACTGGAAACGGAAAAATGGGCCCGTGTTTTCAAAGAAAAGGGGTTTCACTGTTTCTATTTTGCCGGTGAACTGGACAGGCCTTCGTCTCATTCGCACCTGGTACCGACCGCCCATTTTATGGAGCCGGATATCCGGTTTATTTTCAATGCCGCATTCAGCAGTCATGCCATCGGGGTGCGCACACGGCAACTGACCACCAAGATTTACGACCTCAAGGAGCATCTCAAAGATGCGTTATACGATTTTATTGCCAAATTCAAGATAGATCTTCTGATCCCCGAAAACGCGTTGACCATTCCACTCAACATCCCCCTGGGTCTGGCCATCACCGAAGTCATTGCCGAAACCGGTCTGCCCACCATTGCTCACCACCACGATTTTTTCTGGGAGCGCCCGCAGTTCAAGACCAATTCGGTTTGGGACTATCTCAACATGGCTTTTCCTCCCCATCTTCCGACCATCCGGCACGTGGTGATCAATTCATCGGCCGCCAATCAGCTCGGTCTTAGGACGGGTATTTCTTCCATGACCATTCCCAATGTCATGGATTTCGCGCATCCGCCTCCCCCCCCGGATGCCTATGCCAGTGATGTCCGGGAAGCGCTGGGGCTCGCTCCGGATGAACGGCTCATTCTGCAGCCGACACGGGTGGTGAAGCGCAAGGGGATTGAAAATGCCATCGAGTTGGTAAGCCGTCTGGGGATGAAAGCACTGCTGGTCATTTCTCACGCCTCCGGGGACGAGGGGCACGACTACGAACAACGGATCATCGACTATTCACGGCGCATGCAGGTCAACACCCGGTTCGTATCTCAGATCATCAACGAACGCCGGGGAACCACTCCGGACGGACGTAAGATCTACACCCTCCAGGACATTTACCACCATGCCGATTTCGTGACCTATCCATCGACCCGCGAGGGATTCGGCAATGCGTTTCTGGAAGCGGTCTACTTCCGGAAGCCGATATTGGTCAACCATTATTCCATCTATACCTTTGACATCAAGCCCAAGGGGTTTTCAGCCGTGGAAATTGACGGGTACGTCACCGACGAAGCCGTGGAAAAAACACGCGCCCTGATCGAAGACACCCGGCTCCGGGAAGAGATGGTGGAAACCAACTACACCCTCGGAAAAAAGTTCTATTCCTACGAGGTACTTCGCAATAAATTGATGAACCTGATGGTGTAAATCATTTATTTGAAATATCTCGCAATTCTACTTCGCAAAACTTCTAATTTGACCTCCACGCAAGCTGCACCACACGCCAATAATATTTTAACTTATTGATTTTATAGATTTATCCATACATTGTTTTGTCTGGCATACTTTATGCTAATTACTGAGGCATCAACTCGATATTCCCATAACGCGATAGCCCGGAAATATTCGGGATAACCATGACTGGAGGCGACACGATGTATAAAACAATTCTGGTTCCCCTGGACGGTTCCAAACGCGCCGAAAATATATTGAAACATGTGGAACAACTGGCCTTTAGCTACGGCGCTAAGGTCATTTTTGTCCAGATACTCAACCGGGTAGACCGTCCTTTACTTGTCATACGCGCCCGGAGCGTTACCGAATAGGTGTTCTTGTCGTGTGGCTTCGAAAAATAGGCTATTATAAACAACACAGAAAAGGAGTCGTATTATGGATGCCCTGATTATCATGGTTCTGGCGTTTATCGGATACATCGTCATGTATCCCCAGTCTGTCCTGGCCGTCTGGGTGGAAGTGCCCATCGCCATATACCTGGGCTATCTCATCTATAAGAAAGGGGCCAACGTCATGACATGGTCCATTTATGCCGTGATTGCCATGTATGTGTGCGTGTTTCTCGGTCCCTACCTGCCCTTCAAAATGCCTGCCATTGCCGGCATTCCCCCCACAGGTGTGTGGACCATTATCCTGCTGGCATACGGGTTTATCGCGTCCACCCTACCGGTAACCACCCTGCTGCAGCCCCGTGATTTCATAAACTCCCATCAGCTGGTGATTGCCATGGCGCTGCTGGTTCTGGGTGTGATGGTGGCAGCCTTCGGCGGCAACCTGAACATCGTAGCGCCGGCCGTACAGGCAACCCCGCTGGAAGCTCCCCCCATGTGGCCGTTCCTTTTCATTACCATCGCCTGTGGTGCAATCTCGGGCTTCCACGCCCTGGTCTCTTCCGGTACCAGCGCCAAACAGGTCCGCAATGAAAACGATGCCTTGTTTGTGGGCTACGGCTCCATGCTGATGGAAGGCGCCCTGGCAACCCTGGTCATCATTGCCGTGGCTGCAGGTATTGGCATGGGATATACAACCAAGGCGGGTGAAACACTTACCGGTGTGGCTGCCTGGACCACCCACTATGCTTCCTGGGCGGCGGCTAACGGTCTGGGCTCCAAGATTTCGGCCTTTGTGGACGGTTCGGCCAACATGATCATGACCCTGGGTATTTCCAAAACGTTCACCCTGGCCATCATGGCTGTTTTCGTGGCATCCTTTGCCGGCACCACCCTGGACACGGCCACCCGGATTCAACGCTATGTGATCGGTGAACTGGGACAAAGTCTCAAGCTGAACTGGTTAACCGGCCGCTACGTGGCCACCGCGGTGGCCGTCGGAAGCGCTCTGATCCTGGCTTTTGCCACCGGGGCCAGTGGCAATGGTGCCCTGAAACTGTGGCCGCTGTTTTTGGGGTTGCCGGACCAATTCTATACCGCTCATTTTTTGCCCATTCACACAGACATGTTCATGAAGTTCCGCCTGAGGCGCTATTCGTATTCGAACGCAATCTAACCGGGATGACCTTGGTAACACCATATTTGGCACTGGTGGCCTATTTTCTCCAATTTCCCCGCTTTTATCTTGCAGCAACTCTTTTAATATCCCTGTACGCTGTTTACTACACTTACCCTTCTCATAAACGCATTGCCTTTGATGAGAAAATATTTCGGACACCTCATGTGATACCGCTTGACCCGACACATTGACGAAAAGAGAAAAAGAGACAATGGTTTCAATGCTCGATAGCTTAAAAAACAAAATGATTGCGGCCTTTAAAACCACCGACGCCGTTATGCGCGGCAGGGCCGTTGAAACCATAGAATACGAACTCGGTGAGCTGGACAATATTTTCGGGATTCTGGTTCTGGGTACCCTGATCGGGATTCCATCGCCCCCCATTCATACAACCATGGAGCTGTTACCCCTGATGAACCAGGAACTGGATCTTATGCTGGAAAAAATTTCCATTGCCCAGGATCCGCTGAGCGATCTTTTTTCAGTATTACAAATCGATTGAAAGGATACGATGGCACCCGACATTCATTTTTTTATTGGAAAAGGCGGTGTCGGCAAATCGACAACATCGGCGTTAACAGCCTTGAAATTAGCCCATGCAGGCCACGATACCCTTCTGGTATCCATGGACCCGGCCCATAACCAGAGAGATCTTTTTCAGGAACCCTTCTCCGAAAAGCCAAAACAGGTGATGCCTCTATTGTCCATTAAAGAGATAGATACGGATTACTGGATCAAAACCTATTTGAAGGATACCGAGTCACAGCTGAAAAAAATGTACAGCTATCAAAGCGCATTCAATATCCAGAATTACTACCGTGTGCTGAAATATTCCCCCGGGTTGGAAGAATACGCCATGCTGCTCGCGTTTGAAAACATACTTCACACAACAACGAAGATAAATGTAATTATTTTCGACATGCCCCCTACGGCGCTGACCCTGCGGTTTTTTTCGCTACCGTTCATTTCCCTTGTCTGGTTGAAAGAGTTGTTACAGCTGAGAAATACAATTTATGAGAAAAAAGAAATTGTTTCCAAAATTAAACTTGGGCACAAAAAAATCGAGCAGGACAAGGTGAAGACCAGATTGGAAACATTGATCGAAAGCCATAAGTGTCTGAAAGATCTTTTTTTCTCTGAAACCACCCACATCAACCTGGTACTTAACAATGATCCATTGTCCCTGGCGGAAGCCGTCCGGATTCAACAAAAGCTCAAGGACATCGGCATCGGGATCCGTTCGATAATTCTAAACAAAGTGAATAGTGACATCGCCGGCGCCTTTTATGGATACACCATCAAGCTTTTCCCCGACAGTTCCCGGGACCTTTACGGTATGGACGCACTAAAAGCCTATATCTTAGAGAATCGTGAGTTATAATTATCAGGATTCGTTTACAATCGGAAGCGGTGTTGGGGAAGATATGCCAGGCACATGGTTTTAGATTTGCAAGCATGCCATTTGAAAATGGCACCCTGCTCTATTTCAAGGCAGTCTTGGCCTGAACCGAAACAGTGTATGCATTTATTTGTACCGGGCAACCATTCTCCCGAATCATAAATTAGATTTCCGGTGTTTATGCCACCACCGATTTTTAATCGTCATAAAAAGATGTCTGTATTTCATAAACACCGTTGTATAAATGCGCTTTAACAGGGCAATCCCCTTTCTGCAACACCTTCATAGCTGCAATATTTGAGAATAAAACCTCTGCCAGGAACCCCTTCAGACCCCGCTCTTTAGCCAGGCGTATGAGCATCTTATAGAGAAATGAAGCGATTCCGAGTCGCTGATATTGCTCATCCACGATGAAAACGACTTCGGCATACGGCTTGCCGGGGATTCTGATGTAGCGTGCTTCGGCTATGATGCGCCCTTGACCTTCTTCCCCTAAAAGCCCGACGATGGAGATCGTCTGGTTCCAGTCAATATTCACATATTCCTGCATTTTCGGATGGGGCATACTTCTGATGGCCTGCAGGTAGCGGTAATAAATACCCGTATCTGAAAATCTATAGAATAAATGCCGCATGCCCTCTTCATCGGAAGGTTTGATACCGCGAAACCTGATTTTGAGATTGTTCCTGGTCAATAACGTTGTAGCAATGCTTGAGGGATAGAAACGGGCGCTATTTAAAAGAAAGATTTGATCGTCATACAATATCTTACCGTCCTTGGCTTTCTGCACAAGATATGGACGGTCGTCCGGATGAGCGATATCGATGAGAGCCTGGGCCCGTTCCCTAACGGTTCTGCCTTCTAAATAAGCCACGCCGTATTCTGTGACAACTTCCACGACTGATTCAAACGCATCAAAACGGTTTTGGTGATTGACAATGGACGGCAGTATATTCGGTTCGCCGTTTGGGTCGCGACTTGTCAGGGCAAAGATGGAACGTCCGCCCTCCGACAACTCGGCACCTTTTGAGAAATCCATAACTTCGGCCGGGCCGCTGGCAATGTTACCCTTGCCAACAAATAGTCCGATACGGCCGTTCAGGTCCACTTTCCTGGCAGAGACGATCATAATGAATTTTGGATTACGTCCTATTATCAACGGGTTAAAAACTTTGTCGATCCGTTGGAACTCAACCAGGGGATTGTTGTTCAGCCATTCCATCAAAACGGGAGTGCCGAGAGCATAAGACGTCAGTGCTTTTCCCCGATATGTTTCCTTGCGTTGGTTTGTGGCAGCCCCGCATTTCATCAGGTCCATGAGCGGGTCGGTGAAAAAGGGCGAATGAATTCCCAGATGGCGTTTTGTCGACAGGTGTACGGCCAAAGATTCGTACAGTGGTCCGATTGAAAAAGAAATACAACTGTTATCATCAATCAGAGACGCCACATGCTCTGCTACCTGGCCCCAGGCACTATCGATCTCCCAGCGATCGAAATATATGGGAGGATCCGTGGAACGGACCAAAAAATCAAATTCAGATACCTTCACAAAGGTATCTCCAAATGTTCGAGGTATTTGGGTGTTTATTTCACCCACACAAATCGATGCCTGCTCCATGGCTTCTCGGGCCACATCAACAGCGATTCCAAAACTGCAAAACTCATTCTTGTCAGGAGGTGTAATTTGAAGAATGGCCACGTCGATAGGATTTAGAAAAGATTTGATCAACTTGGGTATTCTCACGAACCGACTCGGTATCAAATCCACGCGCCCTTCTTTAATGGCCTCGTCCGCCACCCATCCGGAGAAGAAGGTCTTCAATCGATAATTCCTGGATTGGAGGGCCTGTGGGGAAAGGATGTCTCCGAAACTGACCAGCTGGATCAGTTCGAGGTCTTCTACCTGTTTGCTTTCAGCAGCCATAAGGTGTCGAACCATGGTTCGGGGTTCGGCGGCCGCGGTTCCCAGGAAGATACTCATTCCGGGTTTGATCCGATCAATCACCGTTTCCGGAGATACGATCATGGATTTCCAATGGGTGTTTGTATTCGTTCCCATCAATTCCCTTTAACGGTATTTTATCATTCCAGATAATTCCATTGCTTAACTCATCCGGACGAATGTCGGGCTATACTCATATGGGTGAATTGATGGCCTGGCACGGAGATGGCGTTCCCTGTCACGGCTCAGACTATTCCGTTTCAAGCATGGTCCGGATAGTGTCAATTTTCTCCTTTGCCTTGGCATACCCTTCTTCGATGGTATGCTCGACCTGGTCAAAATCAAGCATTTTTAATTCCCCAAGGTGAGGCCGTATCAGAACGTCGGGTGGGGTCACGGCGAGATTTATTCGGTTTATCCGATCCTGCATGATGGCGATGGAGGTTGTGACCGTTTCGATGATATCCGGTGTCGATGCTTCTTTTTTAAACAGCTCATTGATTTTGCTTTTAAAGCTGAATTCTGCAGTTTCATAATATGCTGTCAGCTTTTGAATGAGCTCGTTCTTATGAACCGCTTGTTTCACCGGCGTCTCTTCACTTTGGGTTTTCTGTTTTTTGCGCTTTTTCTTGGAGACCGTCCCGCTGCTGAGATCGACGGCAATCACTACATCCGCTCCCATTGACCGGGCCACACTTACCGGCACCGGGTCCACCAGACCGCCATCCACGAGCCAGCGATCCTTTATCCATGCCGGCGCAAACAGTCCCGGCATGGACATGCTGGCCCTGAGAGCATCCAAGATGTCCCCGGATTTCAAGACCACTTTTTGCCCTGTTTCGAGATCTGTGGCAACCATCATAATGGGAATTTTCAACTCAGAAAAGTTTTGTACATCGGTGTGTACCGAAAAAAGTTCTCTCAGTCTTTTGGTACCGTTTAAAATACCAGACCGCGGAAGCACAATGTCAAAATAGGAAAAGATTTTTTTGCCATCCATTTTGAGAACAAATTTCTTGAGGCTCTGGATGCTTCCACTGGCATAGATAGCCCCGACATAGGCCCCGACACTGCATCCGACAATGAAGTCGATGGGGATATTCTCTTCCTCCAAAGCCTCGATGGCTCCGATATGGGCCCAACCGCGTGAAGAGCCGCAACCCAGGACCAGACCGACTGTTTTTTTCTGTAGCATGTTTATATCCTATTAGTAGATACCCGGGTCCAAAGGGCCCGGCACTAGGTTACCCCTATCAGGGGCTTTATCACCAAGTATTTGAACCAAAGAAATCAGAAGTCAGAATTTCGTAAAGGGCTAGATTGTCTTAATGCTGGACAACGAATGAACATCGAACATCGAACGCCCAACATCGAATTTTGAACCGAAAAAGCGAGCGCATTCCCCGTAGGTTCTGCCGTACGGCAAAACATTCCTCGTAGCTTGCTGCGAGGTTCTTCAATTTGAAAGGATGAAGAAACAGAAATAATTCGGTATTGGGTTTTTGTTTTCATTCGACATTGGACGTTCGATGTTGGACGTTGGACGTTCATCTTTATAAAATCATTTGGATCAACTCTTTTTAGGATGATCGTGTATCAGTGTTCTCAAAATGTCTTCCTTCCCCACAATACCTACGAGCCTGCCTTCATCCAATACGGGAATCGTGTGTAACCCGCTATCCACCATCAGACCGGCCACCACCTCAATGCCCATGTCCGGTTCGACAAAAACCGGGTCCGTCGTCATTGCCTGGGCTACCGTGATGGCAGCTATCTTTTTAACCTGCTTTTCGATCTGTTTGGCAGATGATGTCGAGAACAATCCATCCATAAACGTGAAAAATGAAGGGATGGGAAGTCTTTTCTGCTGAGCGATCAGATCACTCTGGCATAAAATCCCCACCAGTTTTTTTCTTTCATCAACAACAGGGATACCATTGATACGCTTTTCTAAAAGAAGTTTTGCTGCCTGCAGGATTTCCGTCTCCGGGGAGACGGTAATGACTTTTGTTGTCATAATATCTTTTACTTTTAGCATGGCGCCTCCTCGACACAGGTAGATAACCGGGTCCAGAGAGCCCGGCACTGATTGAAGACCCTCGCAGCAAGCTACGGGGAATGCGCTCGCTGTTTCGGTTCAACCCTATAAGGGTTAATGTTATACACATTCATCGTGGGATAAATTCTAAATCCGAATACCGAAATACGAAACAAAGATGAGAACAAGCCATATTTCCTATTTGGCCATTTGTGATCGAAAAGATCAATGAAAATGTTGCCGCTTTCGCATAGGCTGAACCAATTAGTTCCCGATACATAAATAAACCCGTGTGGAACCATTTATACCGCTTGTCATAATAATGTTCCGAAAATTGGATGGCGGCATAAGGGGTTGTAGCAGAAAAAATATCCTCAATCGGAACGTTTTTCTGACAACCCCTATACGAGAACTTTATATGGCATTTTTACCAAAAAATTCCCGTCGGTTTTCCCGCTGGTCGATCATGTATAGTAAGTCTGCCTTTTCCATGAGTTTTTTCTTTAGAGGTGCCAGTCGGTCGCGATCGATATGACGCATACGAATATAAACCTTTCGAAAACCTTCCGGAACCTTATCGTAGGAAGAGAGAATGCTGACCATCTGCCCTCCGAATTCTCTTATGATATCAGCGAGTTCCTTGATGGTTCCGGGCTTGTCTTTAATTTTAAAGGCAAACTGGATTCCCCCGGCATTTATGCCTGTCAGTGAAATGAGCACCCGGAACAGATCCGTTTGGGTAATCACACCCACAACCGCCCCCTTCTCGTTAACCACCGGAGCGCCTGAAATTTTGTTGTCTCAGAAGCAGCTCAGCCGTTTCTTCAACCGTCCAGTCCAGAGGCACTGCAATGGGATTTTTGGTCATGATGTCTTTGATTTTGATTTTCATCAAAAGGTATAGTAGCTCATGAACGTCCAAACTGGTAGCATCCGACGCAGATGCTCTTTTCAGATCACGGTCTGTGATAACTCCCACCAGTTTGTCCTTTTTCACAACCGGCAGCATCCGAATACGATGCTCTTTCATCAGCGACGTTGCAATCTGCATGGACGTATCGACATCTATCTTAACGACGTTTTTGCTCATCCAATTTTTAACCAGCATAACGACCTCCTTTAATAAAATCGTAGAAACGATTTTATTTGACGCGACGTTGTCGCTTTTAAGTGCAAAACGAATTTTATGACCCTTGCGGCCTATTTGTCCTGAAAGGTAATGTCCAATTCTTCCTTGGGAAGCGGAATGATAAATATCGGTTTTCTTGTCCGGCGCAGGACTCTTTTTGCAGTGCTGCCAAGAAAGGTATTCGCCAATATGCCCTTGCCATGGGTTCCCATAATGATCATGTCACAGTTCAGATCATCGGCAATATTCAAGATAGTCTCCGCTGGATACCCTTCGACAACCTCAATAGAGCTGATGATATCTTCATAGGCGGCATGAGCTTTTGTTTCCTTGGCGTAAACTTTTTCAAGCCTTTTCGTGATCCTGTCCTTGATATCTTCCAGATGCTCATTGAAAAGCGATTGGCGTTGCTTCCCATCGATATAGATATCCAGCATGGGAGCGTATCCTATGGTAGGCCTGTCAAACACATGCAGAATGATGATTTCGGCCTTATAGAGTCTGGCCGCGTTCAATGCAAGGCGCAGGACATAAGCCGAATTGGGTGACAAATCGGTGGCGTAGAGAATTTTTTTGATTTCAGGTCTCATGGTGGCCTCCTTGGGTTTGTGGTTAAATAGCAACCTTGACCTATCAACTTTAATTCCTGAAGACTTTTTTCTACTCAGTACTTCTCCCGAATTATTTTTTCCATTTCAAAGAACAAATCCTGTTCTCGAATAACACCGGCGACTTTTCCGGAAACTTCCACCACCAGCCGGCGGGCATTGTTCTGCACCATCATGTAGGCCGCTTCCATCAGGCTGGCGGCCCCTTCGATCCGCAACGGCGCAGGGGACATGACTTCCCTGATCTTGATTTTTGACTTTTGCGTGACTTCCTTTATGAACATTCCCTGCCAGAACATGGGGGAATACTGGATGCTGTCGGCCATGGAGGGTTTGGGGGCTGTCAGGTAGGACGGCAGTACCAGTTCCAGCAAGTCCCTGATGGCCAGAATACCCTCGACGGTGTCTTTGTCATCCATCACCAAAACGGAACGATGCCCGGTCTCCATCAGCCGGCTGGTGGAGACCTTCGAGGTAAAAGAAGCCTTCAGCTTCAAGATGGCATCCCGAACACTCTCGTCGGCGCTGACCGTGGTGTATTCCTGAAATGGAACCATGACCCCCATCACTCTTTTTTCTTCAAAGCTTTCCGGGGCCTTTCCATACTGATAGGCATCTTCGATTTTGGATGCCAGGATGTTGATGTCACAGGGTTTGCTCAAATAATCGAAGGCCCCTTTTGCACGAGCCTCCTCGGCCGACGGGAGGGCGGCATTTCCGGTCAGCATGATCACCTGCAGATCCGGGGAACGTTTTTTAATCTCTGCCAGGACCTGGTGCCCATCCATGCCGGGCATCTTGATGTCCAGAACGACCACATCCGGGTTTTCATCGAGTTTTTTAATTGCCTCCGAACCACTTGCAGCCAGAATGGTTTCGAATCCTTTGCGACTCAGGATTCGTTCTGTGGTTGTCCGGAACTGGGCCTCGTCATCCACCATCAATATCTTTATTTTTCGACTCATTTCATTTGCTTCCTTTTATTATGTTTATCCCTGCAACGCCCCTCTATCGGGCGAGAATCGGTATTAACGACCAGAAAAAGAGGATCCAGATTGCCAGAGAAATGGCCATGATCAACAGGGCCTCCTTCAGCTTCAACCCGCAGCCCTTTGTTATTCCGGTTCCAATCAGCCACCACTTCCAAGGCTCGGTAAATATCACAACATACGGCACCCACGAAACCAGCAAGGTGACACCGGCGCTGAGGGCATAGATACTGAACAATCTTGTAAACCGAACTTTCCTCCCGATGCTCAGTGCCATAACAACGTAGCCCAACCCTGCCAGAACAAACACCATCCCCACAGCGTTGAACATATGGATGCCGCCGGTGATGAAAAAGTTCTGAAGATCCGAGTTCATCAAACTTGCAAAGCTGAAAAAACCGGCCGATAAGAATAGAAAACCAAGGGCTTGCGTCATACCGCCGGACTGTGGCAGTTCGCTGAAGAACCGGCGTGGGTGTCCCATGATACTGAAAACGGTCTCAACATAAAAACCCAATGAAAACGTGTCCATCCGGTTTGCCTCGTCAGATGTCATTGCCAGACCCCCAACTTGTAGCCCGCCCCTATCACCAGCATGATGACGGTCAGGACAAAAAAGAACTTGCGCTCCGTATCTTTGCTGAAGTATAGCCGGCCATCTTCAAGACGCAGTATTCTGTTTGCCTTTTGATCGATGCCATATCCGCTGTGTTGTTTCATATTTCCTTCCCCTTTCAGAAGCGTCTAAAAGCCAGGTAAATCGCCGAATCCCAGGATTTGCCAGAAAACCAAGACCAGCAGCATCAGCAGCACTTGAGATAAAATCCAAATGGGTACTCCCACGCGCAGAAAGTCCTTGGGTTCGAGGTAGCCGCTGGCGTAAACAATGGCATTGGGTGGTGTGCCGATCACCATGCAGTAGGCAAAGGAAGACGAAATAGCCGTTACCATTGCCATGAACGGCAGATACATTGTGCCCGGATGCGCCAGACCGGCCATGTTCAGGGTGACGGGGCCCACGGCGGCGGCGGCAGGACCATCTGCCATCAAATTGGTAATGATGGCTGTCAGACCGCTCGAGGCTGCCAGCAACGGCAGGCCGGAGTCGATTCCGAGGGGAGCCACCAATTCGAGGGCACTCCTGGCTATCCAGTAGGCAGCACCCGAACTGTCCAAAACTCTTCCAAAAATCATGGCGCCGGCATAAAGCCAGATCACACCCCAATCCACTTTTTCCTGGTAATCACGCCAGTTGGTGATCCCGGCAAACAGATAGGCGATTGCCCCGGCCATGGCAATCACGCCGATGCCCAGGCGCACCGGCAGCCAGCCCATATCAAAAAAGGTTTTTTCGGTAAACCAGCCGAACAGCATGACGACGAAGATAATGATGGCCGTAATCTGCTTGCGGTTCCAGCCGCCCATCTTGTCGATTTCGAATTTCAATTGGCCCATGGCCGGTGCCAGAGAAGTGATCTGCGGCTTGAATCGAAGGTTTATGGTAAACCAGGTGAGAGGAATCATGATGATGACAAAGGGAAAACAATAGACGATCCACTGGATATAACCGATGTCCATGCCGAACATGTCGTTGAGATAGGTCATCATGATGACGTTACGGGCACCGCCGGAAGGAGCGCCCGGGCCACCGATGTTGCACGCCATGGCGATGGTGATCATGATCATTTTGCCCAGTTCCGGATCTTCCGGGATTTCCCGTGTCAGACTGTTCTGGTAAAGCAGCATACCGATGGGCAGAAACATGGCCGCCAGGGCGTGATCGGAGATAAAGGCCGCCAGGGGGCTGATGATCACAAAAAAGATCAGCGTAATCCAGCGCACGTTCGGTACGGCCAGCTTGCGAAACATCATCAGACAGATGCGCTTGTCCACGCCGGTCTTGACAAAGGCTGCGGCAAACATGAGGCTGCCCATGATAAACCAGACCGCATCGTCCCAGTAAAGCATGGTGACTTCTTTACGGCTGACTACGCCGGTAAACACCAGCAGCAACCCGATGCAAAACGCCACGCCGGGCAGCGGGATGCATTCCGTCAAAAAGCAGATCACCACGAAAACGACCATGGCCATGGCCACCTTGATAGCCCAGGCCCCCTGGTCCGCCGACTTTCTGTCCTTGTCGGACAGTTCCTCGTATTTGAGGCCTTCCTTGCGCAGGGTCAGCGCTTTTTGGGCAACATCCAGATACGTCTCGTTGTCGAGTTTTGTGTCCACGAAAGTCATGGCTCTATCGAAATTTTCCTTGGCCGCGGGAATTTTGTTACCCCTGGCCCATGACAGATCGCGGTTCAAAAAACTCTTTCTGCCCAGAGCCCCCATCTGAACATTCTGTTCCATGATCTGGGCGCAGAGAAGTTCCCATTGTTCGGCATCTACACTTTTTTTATTGAAAAATGATTGGGTAATAAAATTAACTGCCGCCGTGGGGCCTACCTTGTATTCCATACCCACGTCCTTCATCCCGTAAGGCGTGGGCATGAACAAGATCACAAACAGCAGAATTATTGGAAAAATAAAAATTTTCCAGTTCACGTACTTGTCGTATCCGGTCGCTTTTTTCTTAGTCTTTTCTGTCATGACACCATTTCCCTCACGGCTCACCGGTCAAGCGTTATTATCATCGCTCGGGTTTTTCAGCCTGCTTCAAAATTTCCCGGGGTGATTTCATGTAACTGCGCGATTGCGCCATCTGTATTTTTTCCTCCAATAGCTGTCTTTTCCGAAAAGCCTCCTTAACCTTTGCAATCAGGTCGTCGATATCCGTGGGTTTCATCAGATAATCCGTGGCGCCGCATTTCAAGCCGTCAATGGCTGATTCGACGGTGGCATGTCCGGTCAGCATAATGACCTCAACCAGGGGAAACCGTCTTTTAATCTCCTTTAATGTTTCATTCCCGTCCATACCGGGCATCTTGACATCGAGAACCACCACATGAATATGCTTTTGATCTCAATAGTGTCAAGGGCTTCCGCCCCGCTGGTGGCGGTAACGACATCGATCCCTTTTTTGTTCAGCAGTTTTTGGGTGGTGGAAAGAAATCGTTCTTCATCATCCACCAGCATGAGTTTCATTGCCTCCATAGCAGACTCCTTGTTGAAGTTGTTAATTAAGGATCTTCTCCCAATTATTTGGGAGAAAGGGTCCAAGGGGTCCAGGATTCAAGGATTCAAGTGTTTGTTTTCAAGGGATTTGATCAGTGCTTTCAGCATTCTCTCTACATCCCCGATCTTCATTCTTAATTCCTGAAGCCTCTCTTTTCCCATATAACCCAAGTCACCAGATATCATCGTTTATCCAAACAAAGTTTATACGATTTTTCAAAAACGTTTAACTCTTTATAATTTTTAAGCATTCCACTCGAACCCTGGAATCCTCGAATCCTTGAACCCTTCATTTAGATCAACTCTTTTGGGTCTGATCCTTAAAACCGCTCCAGTAGACCCCTCCTGTAAAATCTGGGAAATTCACTTGACCGAGGGCAGCCGGATGGTAAACGTGGTGCTGTTGTTCTCCTGACTATCAACCGACATGCTGCCGCCCATTTTATCGATGATGCCGTAGCATACCGAAAGCCCCAGTCCCGTCCCTTTGCCTACCGGTTTGGTGGTGAAAAACGGCGCAAACACCTTCTTCAAGTTTTCAGGACTGATACCGCTGCCGTTGTCGCGGATCTTAATTTCGACTTGCCCGTCTTCCGCATGACCGGATTCGATCTGAATGGCACCCCCTGAAGATCCATGTCTAACGATGACGGCATCGATGGCGTTGTTCAAGAGATTCACCAGGACCTGTTGCAGATGGCGCAGGTCTCCATGAACCTCCGAATTTTGATCGGATGTTTTCTGCTCGATGGCAATCCCGTGCACACCGGCCTTGTTGGCCACCATACCGACGACTTCGGGGATGAAGGTGTGAAGATCAATATCTTTGACCACCGGCTCACCCTTGCGTCCGAATTGAAGAATGGCCTGGGTAATATCCGCACATCGATCCACCTGAAGTTTGATCTGTGCAATGGAATCTTCCATGTCCGACAGATCTTCCGACTCCTTTATGTCCCCTTTTTGCTTCAGATCCGAAAAAATCATCTCGATCAGGGCATACTCGCTTTTTATGATCTGAAGGGGGTTGTTGATTTCATGGGCAAATCCGGAAGCCATTTCCCCGATTTCCGCCAGCCTACCGGCCCGGAAAAGTTGTTCGCCCAGTTCATCTTTCTCCTGATCCATACGTTCCATACGACGGACAATACGGTCCGTCAGAATAAAGGCAATGGCAACGATGATCATACCGCCCAGAACACTGATGAAAAATATACGATATGCGGCCTGGTGCAATGACTTGAACGCATCCGCTTTTTCCTGTCGCACCACCAGCAGCCAGCTGTTATCTTTCAGCCATGTGGTGGCATATAGAAAGGTCTCGCCATGAACATCGGCGCCTAAAAAGGCTTTTATTTCCTCATGAACCGGTCCGTATTTGGGGCGATCCGGATCCTTTCCCATCAATGAACCGCCGGAACGTCTTTCCGTTTGAAATACACCTTCGGTGTCCAGGAGATACGCCTCACCGGTTTTACCGATGCGCACCTTTTTTACCAAGTCATTGAATATCTGGGTGTCGATGGTGGCGCGGATGACCCACTGACGACCTTGATTCATCTGGGCAATGGCGATGACAAAATGGGGCACCTGGCGGTAGCCGAGAAAGACGTTGCTGATATAAAACCCGTTTTTCATAACTGCTTTGAACCAGGGAGCCTGATCGTACACCTTGCCCGACAATGGATACGGTCCGTGGTAGGCAATGTGCAGGCCGTTTTCATCTAAAATGCCCAGATCCACAAAGGCACTGGATTTTTTTTGCAGACTGTAAAATGTTTGTTCAAGCTTATCTTGATACTTCAGTTCTTCAAAGGACAAGGTATTGCTTACAAATTCCAGATCGGCTTTTCTCTCCACTAAAAATGATTCGATCATCTGCCGGTGGTCATGCACAATTCGCTGAATGCTGGCGATGGTGCTGTTTTCCAGTGAGTTTGTAAAATAATAATGCCCGATGCCCAATACCATGGCATACGGAATCAGAGGTGCCAGAATCATGCTGGCAAGAATTACTTTTTTTAAACCCGCATACGGATTTTGCTTCATGGGTTGGGCTGCTCTGGTTTATATTTACCAATAAATTCGTTTTACGAATGTATGAAACGCGACAGTTGAAATGCCTTATCTTACTTCTGCTGTTCGATATTTCCTATTCAGTATTCGATCTTTTCTTTAAAAACTGGCGGATAGAAGATCACCCTAACAGAGTTTCATAAACCACCTGTTTCAGACGCTCGACGCTGACGTCCCTTTTTTCCACAAAAATAACTTTCTTCACGGTATTTGAATCAAATGTGTGATCTAAAAAATGGGTGTGCACAATTATCGGCAGTGTTGGAATACGATCCAGAACAGTATCCAATATATTTGAACCATCACTGTCGGGAAGATCCGGGTCCAGTATGATCAGATCGAGAGGATCATGATGGAATGTCATTTTAATCACTTCACGGGCATTTTCCGCCAGAAGGACCTGGAAGCCCGCAGAAACCATCTCGCGCTGAAGAAACAGGCGCACATTTCGATTTCGATCGGCAATCAGTATTGTAAAATCCGTTTTCACTGATTTGTTCCTTAAGGCAAATGGGTAAGCTATGATCCAAAAAGCAAGCTCTATGCCATCTAATCAGATATCGAAAATATTTGTTAACTATCTGGAAATAAAGTGAATAATATTTCAGATCTGACAAATCATATCCGGTGGCAATAAAGGAGTGTCGATTTATTTTACAGGGTGTAAACATAAAATCGTGACACGATTTTATTTGCAGACTGGAGATTGCTGTAGTAATTTGGAAAAGTTATTCCGATGGGCCATCGCCCTCAGGATAAGATCGCTATTGGCTCCAGTGAAACGGAAAACAAACGTCACTAGCAACGTATTATGGGATGGAGACCCAAAGTGCCGGACAATAAAACTGAGTCGACAAAACCGGAGTTGCCCCGGGACCAGCCAACATTTATCTTCAACCGGATGGAGTTCGCAGGATCAATGGGGGATCTGGGAACCCTGCTCCCTATTACCATCGCCATGATTGTCTTAAACGGGCTGAACGTCACCAATGTCATGGTGACCGTGGGGCTGTTTTATGTCGTTGCCGGTCTCTACTTCAGGGTGCCGGTCCCGGTCCAGCCTATGAAGGTCATCGGCGCTTATGCCATTGCCGTCGGTCTTACACCGACGCAGATCATTGCCGCTAGTCTCTGGATGGGGATTTTAGTTCTTATTCTGGGTACCACCGGTCTGATTCATGTGATCGGTAAATACACCCCCAAAAGCACCGTTCGCGGCGTGCAGCTCGGTGTCGGCATCATCCTGATGAGCAAGGGGCTGAATTTTATCATCCAACCGGATCCCAATCTGGCCATCCAGACCATCGGTGCCATCAACACGGGAATTATCCTGGGAATCGTCGGTATGATCGTGACATTTCTGTTGCTCGACAATCGAAAATTTCCGGCGGCAGTCCTGGTTGTAGCGGGCGGTATTGCCGTCGGGCTCTTGATCGGCAAGCCGGTGAGATGGGAGGAAATGAAAATCGGGTTTCATCTGCCCCGTTTTTTCCCTTACGGTCTGCCATCCTGGAACGACATCCTCTGGGTGCTGCCGGTTCTGGTGCTGCCTCAGATCCCCATGACCATCGGCAATGCCATACTCTCCAACACCGATGTCATGCATGAATACTTCGGTGAAAAAGCTCGCCGGGCATCCTATCGTTCCATCGCCAATAGCCAGGGAATTGCAGGGATTTTCAGTTTTATACTGGGGGGTATCCCCATGTGCCATGGCGCGGGGGGAGTGGCCGCCATGTATCGATTCGGGGCACGCACCGCCGCCGCTAATGTGATCATCGGTGCCATATTCGTGGCCCTGGCCGTCTTGTTCGGGCAGAACGCGCTCCCCATATTAAATTTACTCCCCATGTCTCTGCTGGGGGTTCTTCTGGTTTTTGCCGGGGCACAACTGGCCCTCATGGTCAATGACCTCACCGAACGCAAAGATCTTTTTGTGGCCCTGATCATGCTGGGCATCACCCTGACGGTGAATCTTGCCGTGGCATTTCTATGCGGTATTGTCATCGCTTATGCGCTGAAGAGTGACAGGGTGAGTGTCTGAAGATGAACGTCCACATCCATTGTTGTAAATCGACATTTTTAAAAACATGGCCACAAGACCTTTATCAACGTCCGATAAATCCCTGGAAAACAAACGCTTGAATCCGTGAATCCTGGACCCCTTGAACCCTTTCTCCCAATTAATTGGGAGAAGATCCAATAAGTTGAAAGGTTACTCGCGGTGGTCCTCATCAACGGACGTTTTAAGTTTGAGACCATATTTTTCAATTTTGGCGTGTAAGGTGGGGCGGGAAAGCCCGAGCAGTTTGGCCGCCCGGGTGCGGTTTCCATCGGTTAGATTCAAGGCTTCACTGACCAGGGTACCGGAAATATGATCCATGATGCTTTCATAGGTGTGCTCTTCAGCTTCCTCGGTCATTGATCTGCGCATCCAGAGGCGAATGACCTCTTCGGCCGCTTTGGGATCGGCATCCCTGATTACTTTTTTATCGTCAAGAGCCTGCAGAACGTCCTCGGATTGGATTGGAGCACCCCGGCTGAAAATCAAGGCTTTTTGAATGGTATTGGCCAGTTCGCGAACATTGCCCGGCCATAAATGGTTGTTTAAAGGAGCAACAGCACCTCGCTCAATTCCGGGATTGTCCATACCCAACTCGATGGCGTATCGAGACATAAAATAGTCTGTCAAAAGCGGGATGTCGTCCCGGCGTTCGCGCAGGGGCGGAAGCGAAATCGTTACCACTTTTAGCCGGTAGTACAGATCCTCACGAAACCGCCCATTCGCCAGGGCTACCTCCAGATCACGATTGGTAGCCGCAAGAATGCGGACATCCACCGGTATGGTCTGACGCCCCCCCAATCGTTCAATACTTCGTTCCTGCAGCAGGCGCAATATTTTGGCCTGAATGCTAAAGGGCATATCACCGATCTCGTCCAGAAACACGGTGCCGCCGTTGGCTTGTTCGATTTTTCCCACCCGGCGGTGAACTGCCCCGGTAAAAGCCCCTTTTTCATAACCAAACAGTTCACTTTCCAGGAGGTTCTCCGGGATGGCAACACAGTTGATCACCAGAAAGGGTTTCTCCGCTCTCAGGCTGTGCTGGTATATGGCCCGAGCCACCAGTTCCTTGCCGGTCCCGGACTCTCCCCGGATCAGCACCGTTGCGTCGGCAGTGGAGACACGTCCGATGGCCTTGTATACATCCTGCATGGATTTGCTGCGCCCGACAATGGCTTCTTTGCTTGCTTCGTCCGGTGAAACATCCATTTGCACCGGTGTGCGCATAAAACGCCCGGCTTCCAGTGCCTGGTGAATAACCGTCAGCATGGCGGGGATTTCAAAGGGTTTCAGAATGTAATCAAAGGCGCCTATTTTGGTGGCTTGAATGGCGGTTTCGGTGGTTCCGTAAGCGGTCATGATAATAACCGGAAGCTTGGGCTCTAAGGCGTGAATAGCTTCAAAGGTTTCCAGGCCGTTCATCCCAGGTAGCCGGACGTCGACGATCACCAGGTCCGGTGACTGGTTTTGAACGATTTCAATACCTGCTTCCCCCGAAGCGGCGCCTTCAGCCGTGTAGCCTTCCTCGGATAAAAGTTTGTGAAAACTTTTACGAAGCTGGTCGTCGTCGTCAATAATCAGAATCGTGCTCATCGTTTGACTCCTGACGCGGCAAAAAGATGACAAATGTCGCGCCCCTGCTCTGGTTTGATTCGATTTCCAACCATCCGTTATGCTCCTCGATAATGCGAACGGCAATACTCAATCCCAGTCCGGTACCTTCTTCTTTGGTGGTGAAAAAAGGTTGCAGCACTTTGCCCCTGATCGGTTCGGGAATCCCCGGACCGTCGTCACTTATCCGGATGAGCACACCCCTCTCTTTTGACCGTGCCACCGATTCCTGCTCCTGAATGACAATGGAACCACCCCTTTCCATGGCCTCGCATGCATTCACCACAAGATTGACAATGACTTCTTTGATCTGCTCGGGATCGGCCTCGATTTCAGGCAGATATTGCTCACGCCTGATGGCTACCTCGACATTATAGGACTTTAGACGATGTTTTAATAGCGTGATGGCTTGATCGACAACCATTGAAGGACTGACGGGCTGGATCTTGAGTTTCGGAGGTCTGGAAAATTCGAGAAAATTCTGAACGATGGTATCCACATGACGAATTTCTTCCGATATGACATCAAAATCTTCTTTCTGGGTATCTGTGAGCTTCAGTGATCGGCTCAAACTGAAAAGACGCATTTTCACCGACGTAAACGGGTTGCGAATACTGTGGGCCATCCCGGCGGCAAGTTTGCCGACCAAAGCCATTCTATCCGCCTGCAACAGGGATTCACGGCTTTTTTGAAGCTCGGACTGGGTCTGGTCCACATTCTGAATCAGGCCTCGCACGCCATGACTGAGCACTTTGACCTCATCACCCACCAAGGCTTTATCCTCCTCGCTGCCGACTTCAACCGTCAAGCGGCGAAGCGGTCTGAGAATCTGGGATCTCAAAACAAATGCCAGCAAAACGGCCAGAAGGAAACCAATGCACACGGTGGTTATGGCAACAATCCTGAGGTTGGCGGCCTGGATCTGGTTGTTCGCTTTTACCTGCTGAATTCTTTCTTCATGGATCTCTTTGTATTTATGGCATAAATCCAATAGGGTGAAAAAAAGATCGCGGACCTGCCGGTGAAGGGCAACGCCGGTATCACGATTACCCGCCTGATAGTAGGAGATGACGCGATCTTTGAGGTTGATGTACTGAGCATATTCGGATTTGATCCGATAAAGCGCTTCTTTTTCATGCTCGTTTTCAGCCATATGTATCGCATCTGTCAGCCGCTCTTTGAAAATCTGCCGAAATTCACCCAGTTTTCTCAGCCATTCGGGGTCACCTTCCATAAAGTAATAGGAAACAAACCCTTTCTGGTTGACCAGCGCAATTTCAAGGGCTTCCGCTGCTTGAAACGCCACGATGTTTTTTTCCGTAACACCCACCAGCAGAGTATCCATTTGATAGGTGTACCAGACGGTAACGATACCTCCGGCCATGGTGATAAAAACCAGCGCAGCCAGAATGACGTAAATACGGATACGCAGGCTCATTTTCCGCCATATTTTCACAACTCAGCAACCCCCTGCCTTTTGAACCGAAAAAGCGAGCGCATTCCCCGTAGGTTCTGCCGTACGGCAGAACATTCCTCGTAGCTTGCTGCGAGGTTCTTCAATTGCGACTTTTATACCGCTTGTCATAATAATGTTCCGAAAACAGGATGGCGGCATAAGGGGTTGTAGCAGAAAAAAGGTCCTCAATCGGAACGTTTTTCTGACAACCCCTATATCTAAACCACCCCGGTGGGCACCTATAGGTCGCCGCTTCTTCGTAAAAGAAGTTTTAGCTCGGCTTTTCGAATTCGCTCGGCCTGCTCATCTTTTCTTTTAAGAGCCGCTTCCAGCTTGGCGGTCAGTTCCCCAAAACGGGCCGGTTTTAAAAGATAATCAAAGGCCCCCAGTTTCAAGCCTTTCACCGCGCTCTCGGTGCTCCCATGACCGGTCAGCATGATGACTTCAACCAGAGGGAACCTGTTTTTTATTTCCCTGAGGGTTTCGATGCCATCCATGCCCGGCATTAAAATATCCAGTATTACCACGTCAATTTCTTTTGATTCTAAAATATCAAGACATTCCTGGCCGCTATGGGCCGGGGTAACGTTTTCGCCCGCCTCTTCCAGTCTGAGGCTAAGTATTTCTACAAAATCGTGTTCATCATCAACCAGCAAAATTCGGATCGGTATTTTAATCATGATGATTTTTTTCTCCTATCTACTCTGCAAAGCGAGACTTAATTTTTTCAACCCATTTTTGACCGAAACGTTCGTCAACATCATCGTTATTTTTTTGATGCTTCGGTAGCCGGATAGAAAAGCTGGTTCCCAATCCAAGCTTACTTTCTACGTCAATGGTACCACCCAGTTTCTCAATGATTCCCCTGGTGACAAAAAGGCCCAGCCCGGTCCCTGCCCCGGGGGATTTCGTGCTGAAAAACGGTTCGAATATTTTTTCCAGATTCTCCCGGGGGATGCCTTGACCGGTATCGCTGATGGTGATCGTCTGGCTGGCACCGGCATTTTTGATGGCAATGGTAATGGTGCCTGCGGCATTTATGGCATGAACGGCGTTTGTCAGCAGGTTTAAAAATACCTGTCTCAACTGGTAAGGATCGCTTTGGATCGAGCCCAGTGATGGTTCCATCCGGCGGATGATTTCAATGTCCTCTGTTTTTGATCTCATGGCTGATGAGCCGAATGGCTTCTTCAGCTAATTCAGTCAAGTCCACTTCCGAGACGCTCGATTCCGATCTTCCCACAACCCCCAAAAGCTGATGGGTGATCCGGCTCGCCCTCTCGACACTTTTTTCCACCTTATCCAAGGCCTTGGCAAAATCATCACGGCGGGGCATGTCTTTCAGTTCATCTCTGGCGAACAATTGCTGCATCCATCCTGCCGACTCTCTGATAATGGCCAGGGGGTTGTTTATCTCGTGCGCCACACCGGCAGCCAGGGTCCCCAGGGATGCCAGTCGTTCGGTGGCGATCATCTGCTGCTCCATTTGCTTTCGGTACTCAGCTTCCTGTTGCTCGGCCGTTATTCTTTGAATCTTATCGTAAGCCTGAATTATCTTGTTATAAAGATGTTCCAGCTCGATGGGTTTCATCAAGTAGTCAAAGGCACCCGATTTAATCCCTTCGATGCCATCGAAAGTGGTGGCATGGCCTGTCAGCAATATGACCTCGGTCTTGGGATAGGTGGTATTGATATTTTGCAGGACCTCGATACCACTCATGCCCGGCATCTTGACATCCAGAACCACCACATCCATCGCTTTTTTCTCGAGAATCGACAGACATTCATTCCCGTTGGCCGCCTGATCGCAGTCCAGGCCTCTTTTGGCCAGGCGTTTGGCCATGGTTTGACGGAAGTTCTCTTCATCGTCCACCAGAAGAAGACGGATGGGTTTTAATTGATGGGTATCGCCTGTTTTCATACGAGTCCCAAAATCTTCCACCAGACCCCCGCCACAAGAACCAAAACACCCAACAACACGGGGGTAGCAACAAGGCCTGCCTTTGTCAGATCGGAGGCCTTGAAATACCGGTAGCTATACGCGATGGCATTGGGAGGACAGCCAATTACCAGCAGCATGGCAAAAGAGGTGGACATACCCAGGCACAGGGCCATCACCGTGGGATTCACCCCTTCAAGCTGGGCCATGGGTATCACGATGGGCAATATCAGGGCTGCGGCGGCCACATTGGCCATGGCATTGGTTACCAGGGCGCCGAAAACGGCTACCCCGATAAAGAGCACCAGCCATCCGCCGCCTTGAACGAGGGGGAAAAAAAGATGGGCAAAATAAGCGGCCGCACCTGAACCACCCATGGCCAGCCCCAGTGAAATACCGCCGCCAAAAATAAACAGTGCCGTGCCCCACTCCAGATTCTTGTGAATGTCTTCCCATTCCAGAACGCCGGCCAGAACCAACGCAGTGACACCCAGCATGCCGGTCACGGAATAATCTATACCATGAAGTCCCTTGGTCAACCACAGAATGAATGCTAAGCCGATGATGATCAGTGTTCTCTTTTCAATGGAGCTCCATGGAGCCAGTTTTTCGTCGAATGTCGGCATCTTGTATTTATCGTTCGGTCGAAAAACCAGCCAGACCACGCCAACGGCCACCGGTACGGTAAGAATGGCAGCCGGCATGGCATACTTGATCCAGTCGAAGAAGGTAATTTCTATACCGGTGAATTCCAGCAGAAATGCGGCAGCCACCATGTTGCGACCGCCACCCACCAGGGTGCCCATGCCGCCGGCGGAACAGGCAAACGGCAGGGAGAGCATCATGAATTTTGCCGTATTGGAATGGGGTTCTATTTTGGCCGCCCGCATCAAGGGCAGCATGGTCACGATGCCCACGGCACAGGCAGCAGCATCATGCATGAAAGAAGATGCCAGCCCCAGACTGATGGCGATGATAAAAGTGAATTTGGTAACGCTGTTTCCGGCTTTTTGAATGATAAAATGCCCTAAACGTCTGGTCAGTCCTGCCTTGTCCAGGGAAATGGCAAAAATCAGACAGCACATGATAAAGACCACCACCGGATGCATATAAGGTGCCCAGGCATCTTTGACATCCGCGATACCCATGACGACGATCAAGACCCCGATACAGATGGCCGTGATCTCGAGGGGAATGGGCTCGGCCACAAAAAGAAAAATCAGCATGGCCAGGATGGCCAGAAATCGTTTAGCTTTAGGCGAAAGACCGTCTACATAATCGACCCGAAGGTCCTTCATTTTCAGGTTTTCAGCCGTTTCCCGCAGATATCTACCCGGAGTTTTAAAATCCTTCGGGTTTTTGACTTCAACCATATATTCTTGAGTTGATTTGCCTGCCTTATCGATAAGCTTAAAATTATCTTGGATATGCTGAAAAAAGTCGTGGTTGTTATCTCCGGTTATGGTGAATCTGGTTCCCTCCGGCCTGGGCAGCAACAGAACCACGATGCAAAGAACAATCGCCACGCCAAGCTGAAACCACTTTGATTTTAGTAACATTTCTTCCCCTTTCCTCCTGATGACAAGCTCCGTCTCCGGATCTGAATATACCGAAAGTCAAATCGAACATGCTGCATTCGCTATAGATTCTGCTTGCGATAGGCATGCGCCTCCATGATTTTTTCAATCAAGTCTTCCAATTCACACGGTTTGGTAAGGTAGTCAAAAGCCCCCAGCTTGATCCCCTGTTCGGCAGCTTCCGCAGATCCATGCCCTGTCAGCATGATAACGACCAGCCGGGGGGCCATGATTTTAAGCGTTTTAAGCACTTCGATACCACTCATGTCTTCCATCTTCAAATCCAGGAGAGCCACATCAAACGTCTGGCCACGAAGCACCCGAATAGCCTCGGTGCCGCTGTACGCCTTGACGACATCCATGTTCCTACGCTGGAGTCTCTTGGACACAATATTTACAAAATCCTTTTCATCGTCGATCAGAAGAAGACGAACGGGATCGGAATTTATATTTTTATTTGAACGGGTCATTGTTGTCTATCGGATTCCTTTTGAAACGGAAGGGAGATTGAAAAGGTCGTACCCGTTCCCACCGTACTGTCTACTTCGAGTTTCCCACCCATTTTTTCAATAATCCCATAACAGATCGAAAGCCCCAGACCGGTTCCCTTGCCCACCGGTTTGGTTGTGAAAAAGGGATCAAATATCCGGTCCAGGTTGGCTTCTGGGATTCCCTTTCCCGTATCGGAAACTTCAATGACAAGGGCGTGTCCTCGCTGGTGCGATGATATCGTCAGCGTACCACCATCGGGATCCATGGCATCGATGGCGTTGTTGATCAGGTTAAAAAAGACTTGCTGCAGCTCGGATATGGAGGCCTTTAAAGAAGAGAGGTCTTCCTGAAAATTGGTCTGGATTTCCACCATGCCGTATTTGGCCCGCTGGGAAGAAAGAGCCACCAGTTCCTCGAGCAGCGCGTTTATATTCACCTCCTGAATTGTCGTGTCGGTTTTGCGGGCAAAGCTGAGTAATTTATGGGTAATTTCCTTACATCGTTTCCCCTGGGTTTTAATCTGGGCGATGGCCCGTTCGAATTCAACTCGGTTCTCACTTTTTTCGAACGTTTCTTCTTCCATAAGATCGCCCATCCAGCCGGCTTCCTCCACCATA
Source organism: uncultured delta proteobacterium (assembly GCA_963823335.1). GTDB lineage: Bacteria > Desulfobacterota > Desulfobacteria > Desulfobacterales > B30-G6 > B30-G6. Next base: position 47,184 of record CAWGLD010000001.1, read on the forward strand.
ATGGCGACGGGATTGTTGATTTCGTGGGCAATGCCTGCAGCCAGTTCGCCTACCGAGGCAAGTTTACCTGTCTCAACGATTTTTTTACTCATCATCTGTTTTTCTGCATCTGCTTTGGCAACCCGTTCGACGATGGTTTTGGACAGGGTAAAGGCCATGATGACAATACCGATCAAGCCGATGAACATCAGGGCAGTCGTTATCATGAATGTTTTGTTCAGGTCGGCAAATGCATCTGCAGTGCGTTGCTGGTATACCAGCAACCAGTCTCCGTTTTTAATTGAAGCCGCAATGTAGATGTTTTTATGACGGGAGGCGTCTGTTTTGGTGGCGATGCGGATTTTTCCGGGGGATATTTGTTGATTTGCCAGAAATTCTTCATAAATGGTTTTGCTGTCAATCATATCCTTGGAAGGATTTGTCTCCGGGGTTGTCTGCAACTTTCCGGCATTGTTTAAAATAAACGCAAACCCGGTTTGACCGAGGCGAATATTTTCAACCATGGTTGTAAATGCGACAAAATCGATGGTCGCCCGTAAAATCAAAGAGCCATCATCGCGACTGTTGCTTACGGCAATGATAAAATGAGGCAACCCCCTGAGCCCTAAAAAAACATCGCTGATAAAATACTCGCTCTGGATCGCTTTTTGAAACCATTCTGCATCCGAGTAATCGGCCTTGGCCAATTTAAACGGTCCGGCATAGGCAACTTGTTCACCATGGGAATTAACGACACCTAAATCAACGAAATCATATTCAAAGTCTTTCTGGAGGTCTGTCAGGCGCTCTTGAAGGAACAATTCATCCTGCAGGTTGCTCTGACTGCAGCTATCACTCAAAAATCGAATATCGCTCAGTTTTTCCTGTAAGAAATTGTCGATTTTCTGTGAATGGCTGAGAACCAGTTCACGAAGATGGTCGTAGACCTTTTCATGATAGGAGGCACGAAATTGGCGATAGATCGTGCTGCTCACAAGGATCAGGGGAATAACGGAAACGATAATGATGATCAGGATGATGTTACGGTTTAAAGACCGCAAATACTGATCGGTCGATTGCGTAGATTTCGTCATAGTCTTATTATCGCTTTTGCTAATATCCGCGTTTTGCTATAATTTCTTTAATATGGGCTTCCTGGATTTTTTTTTCGTGACCCCGTTTTTTCTGCGCAGCCTCATTGACTTTGCCCATCAATTGTTCCATGTCACAGGGTTTCATCAAGTAGTCAAAAGCGCCAAACCTCATCCCTTCAATGGCTGATTCTACCGTAGCATGGGCAGTGAGCATGACAACTTCGATTATCGGGTAAGCGGCCTTCATTTTCTTGAGGGTTTCGATCCCATCCATACCGGGCATCTTGACATCCAGGATCACCACATCCACATTGGGATGTTTATCCAGGGTTTGCAATGCCTCAGGGCCGCTAAAGGCTGCAATCACGTCCAAATTCCTTTTCTCCAGACGTTTGGTCATGGTTTCTACAAAAGGGGTTTCATCGTCGACCAACATGACTAAAGGGGTAACTAAAGGGGAATTCATTTTATGTCTCCTTTTGGTTTAAACCTTAATTGTCGAGTTAAATACCGGGACTCTTTTTCTCTGTCAGATCTAAACCAATCCGGGTCAAAGGTCAAGAATTGAACGCCCCCTTGTGCCGGTGGATAGTCTTATTGTAACCTATTTCCCGGATATGATATCATAGCAAATTTCCAATGTAAGTTCCGGATCAGTTTTTGTGGGAGCAAAGCCTGTGCCAAAAAAGGAAGGATTACTAACATGCTATTTTTTATTAGAAAACTATGATAAGGATAATCGCTTCCTTAAGAAAAGGGAAGGTGCTTGGGCTTGCGGGTGTCAGGTTTTTTTACAGTTTGTTAAAAAATCAAGCTGTGCTATGCATATAATGTGCTTGAGGCGTAAATTAAAAAAAGGAGCATAGGATATGAATCCATTTTTCATAACGGCACTTTTTCGCATGCTTAGTCTGAAACGCACATGCCCGGAGTGCAAAAGAGGCCAGACCGTTTCTTCAGACAAAAAAGGAGAACCGGTGAAGTGCAAATTCTGCGGAGCGACCATCCCGCCACGAGCAACCCGTTGAACTTGCCTGGTTAATGGGCGACAATGACCTATGTTAAATGCAATTAAACTGCCATAACTATCTATGCTATTAGCTACACTAATCAAAGCCAGCGTATTTTTAGGAAGGGCTCTTCTTGGGGCATCCCGTGACCTGGCACCCATCATCATCGTTATCGCGCTGTTCCAGGTCCTGGTCCTACATCAACCCTTCCCGGACTTTTTATCGATATTGGCCGGATTGGGACTGGTGATTGTTGGCTTAGCCCTTTTTGTGGTCGGTCTGGACATGGGTCTCTTTCCCCTGGGCGAAGCCCTGGCAGAAGAATTTGCACGTAAAGGCAGCCTCTTCTGGCTTTTGCTTTTCGCTTTTGCCTTAGGGACCGGAACCACCGTTGCCGAGCCGGCCCTGATAGCCGTCACACGCGAGGGGGCAAGAGCCGCCGCCGAGGCGGGACTTATTGACAATACCGTTACCGCGATAAAGCAATATGCGTTTGGCGTCCGTTTGACCGTGGCATTGTCCGTCGGCGCTGCAATTGTTCTTGGGGTATTGCGAATTTTACGCGGTTGGTCCCTGCCAATTTTGATCGTCGGCGGCTACCTGCTGATTATGCTCATGACCGTGTTCGCACCAAAGGAGATCATAGGATTAGCGTATGATTCGGGCGGCGTCACCACCTCAACCGTTACAGTGCCACTCGTTACGGCCCTGGGTGTTGGACTCGCGCGCACCATACGCGGCAGAAGCCCATTGACGGACGGTTTTGGTCTCATCGCCCTGGCATCTCTTACGCCCATGATATTTGTGATGATTTACGGATTGATCGTCATTTAGGGGAAATATGGAAATACTTTTTAACCCCATACTGCTGCTGATGGCCACAGCCAAAGAAGTGCTTCCGGTTCTCGGGCTGCTGGTTATATTTCAAACCCTTGTGCTCAAGAAACCACTTCCCCAGCCGGGTAGAATCCTCTTTGGATTCGTTGCCGTTCTGGTCGGTATGACCTGCTTTCTCGGTGGCTTGGATTTGGCTCTTTTTCCCATTGGCAGAACCATGGCGCTTCAACTGGCTGAGAGCGCCCAGTACGGTGGTAAGGCAACCTGGACAGCTTATGGATGGGTCTATCTTTTTGCCTTTTTGATGGGTTTTTCCACCACCATAGCAGAGCCGTCCCTCATCGCGGTGGCCCACAAGGCACATGAAGCCTCACGCCAGGCAATTTCATCCTGGGGCTTACGTATTGCAGTTGCTATCGGGGTTGGCTTCGGTATAACATTGGGTACCTTTCGTATCGTCACAGGTTCACCGCTGTATCTTTATATTATGGCTGGATATGTGGTGGTTATCATTCAAACCGCATTTGCACCCCGGATGATTATTCCATTGGCTTATGATTCCGGTGGTGTGACGACATCTACGGTAACCGTTCCACTGGTTGCAGCCCTTGGTTTGGGGCTGGCCTCCAGCGTTCCGGGCCGAAGTGTCGTTATGGATGGATTCGGGCTCATCGCGTTTGCCAGTCTGTTTCCAATCATCAGCGTTTTGGGCTACGCCCAACTGGTTCAGTGGAGAGTGCAACGGAAAGCCCGTAAAACCTAAAGTGAGCGTTTCAAATTTTAAGAATATTGGATTTAGAAATATTTTCAAAGGATTTGATCCATTTGGATTCTTAAAATTTGAAACCCGTTGGGATTGTCGATCTTACCGCATCTACGGTGTCAGATGCCATTCCGCATAGACCACTATAGCGAAATAGCATCTTCCTTGTATCTACGGCAACCTCGACAATCGCTCAATTTAGGTAAAAACAAACAAAGTACTGCCCGAGTATAAGTGCAAAGCTAAAATATGGAAGGAATCGGGCGAAAGTGATGGCGCGCAATGGTGTATAAATGCATACTCGCAATGGTGAAGCCGGACTTGACCGGTATGGTCGTCGATTCTGCTAAAGAAGTAGGTGCCACCGGAGCGACAATCATACCCGCTTCGGGCACAGGTGCCCATGAAGCGAAAACCTTTTTCGGCCTCAGCCTGGATATTCGCACGGATGTGGTTCTTTTTCTGGTGGACAATGAAATTGTTGAAGCGGTCCTATCTGCCATTCAAGAGGCCGGGCGGTTTAACGAACCCGGCACGGGAATCGCTTTTGTGCTGGCTGTCGAGCAGACAGCCGGATTGGAAAGTCAGACGTCACCGCATCGGTAACGACCTGCACTTTTGCGTATTCCAAGAACCGAAATGTGTTTAAACAGCTAGGATGCTGGAACGCTGCTGTCCGCTTATAGCTGTCAGCCACCCTCCAACCCTTGTGTCACCCTCGGCCCCTCCAACCCTTGTATCACCCTCTGCCCCTCCAACCCTTCCCTTTACCCTTTGGAATCCATGAGCGCCTTGAGCTTCAAGGCCAGATCACTCATGGGCTCCGCCTTGGTGTTTTGTGAATAATTCTCCCAGCCGCCTTCTTCCGCTGCATCGCCCGGTACCAGGGTAATCTTCCGGTCCCGCACGTTTATCTCAGCCACGCTGACACTGAGCGACTCGCCGGGTTTGAGTTGTTCCAGATGACCGGGTTTTTCAGCCAGGTTGAATTTCGATTTCGGCAACAGACCGGTGATCCCCGGCACCAGCGTTACGAAATATCCAAACGTTTCCTTGTGCTCCAGCGTTCCCGTGACGACCTGACCGACCTTGAAAGTGTCCGACACCTCGAGCCACGGGTCTCCCTGGGTGTCGCGCATACTGAGGGATATCCTGCGTTTCCTGGGGTCGATATCCTTGATCAATACAGAAACGCTTTCCCCCGGTGTCACCTCGTCTGCAGGTTTCACCACACGCTTGACATAGCTCATTTCACTGATGTGAACCAGTCCTTCTATACCCGGTGCGATCTCCACAAATACACCGAAATCCATACAACGGGTCACCGTGCCGTTGACCTTGTCTCCAGAATTGAACTTTTCCGACACCTGGTTCCACGGATCTTCCGCCACCTGCTTCATGGAGAGAGAGATCTTTTTGGCGCCCTTCTTGTCGCTCCCCGTGATGCCGATGACCTTCACCAACACCCTGTCGTCGGCCTGGACCACCTGCTCGGGTTTTTCCACCCTGGACCAGCCCAACTCCGAAACATGTACCATACCCTCCAGACCCGGAATCAGCTCGACAAATGCACCGTAAGGCATGAGTTTGGTGACACGCCCTTCCACAACATCGTCCTGCTTCAATGTGCTCAAGAAGGATGCTTTTTCTTTTTCCATGGCCTGGGCCAGTATCTTTCGCCGGGAAACCACGATGTTTTTTCCATTATCCTCAAACTGCGTAATCAGAAATTCATATCCCTGGCCCACATAATCTTCCGGTGTTTCGACATATGCGACATCCATCTGGCTGATGGGACAAAACGCACGGCGGCGAAGGATTTCCACGTTGAACCCACCTTTGCAGGTGGCCTGTACTTTTCCTTCCACGGGAATGGCGCTCTGAAACGCTTCTCTCAACATTTCCACACCGCCGATACCGGAGATGGCCTTGGAAAGACGTATTTCATGCTCATCGCGCGCCACCACGTACAGCTCCAAGTCGTCACCTTCCGCAAACGGCAGGTTTCCTTCACTGTCCAACAGCTCTGCCCGATCCACAATACCGTCCACCTTGGTGCCGATATCCAGAAAAATGGCGTCCTTTCCTATGGATATGATCTTGCCGGAAATCTTGTCGCCGAGTTCAAGATCGTCACTCATACCGGCGCTGTAGGATTCGAAAAGATCGGCAAAACTTTCTTCTTGCGGGTCATTGTTTTCATTTTCAATTTGGTCTGACATGGTTCCACCCCATAAAAGGTTAAAGAAATCTGATGATGGTTCACCTATATTTAACTAAACTCAGGCGATAGGTAGGCGAGGAAGCCGCTATTTGCAACAGTTTTTTGATTTTCAGGTCCAAAAAGACGTGTTTCGGTGTTTTTTCATGGATAGGGGAAGAAATCAGGCTTTGCTGCGAAGAAAGTGAATCTCCACACGCTTATAAACATGAGGATCTACCTAACGCTTGAATCTTAAAATGAGGGGTTTTGTTGCTTTGGAATGGTCATCACCAGAATTATCAAATACGGCCATTGCGAAACCATACCGCTTTAAAGGGTTAAAAACCACATCATCCTCATGACCGGTATCCAGTTTTCTGGTGAACATTACGGTCCAAAAGCCATCCGCATAATGACTTTCAGCCTTCACGTCAAATCGAGATCCATCCGGCTTAACGGGCAATCGATAGGGAATGATGTCTCCAACTCCAAATTTATCATAATCTTGTATTTTTACAGCCTGCTCAAAAAGAAGGATACCGGGGATGGTGGGTTTTTTATCCGGATCCTGCATATATACGGGTCTTAATCCATTCATATCCTCATTTCTTATGTCTCCTCCGGTGCCGAAATCTTTCCGTCTTCCTGTTTCGCGATAGGACCCGGATGGGTTCCCGGCCACGGTCAGCCATGCATCATCTGCATACCCATACGGAGCCGAACGAGCGGCTTTCCAATGCCATAAGTCACCTTTTTCCACATCGGTTCGTGTCGCGAACCGCCATTTTTCCTTGGGAATGTCAGGAGGACTGTGGCACGTAACCGCACACCCCCGCGTGGCAAATTTTTGAATTCGCGTCGTTTCGAACAGCAATGCAATCCGATCTTCATTGCCCTCCATATGGACCCATTCATTGCCATTAAACCGCCATGATTGCTTGATAACACTGTGGGTTGCATCTCTCCATCTCAACCTGAAATACACGCTGTCATCCGTGTAGGCCGCTTGTGTAGACACAACACCATTGGTCACGTCAACAATTTCCCTTCCCTGGACAGGGATATCGATCCCTTTAAAATTCTGCCAGATGGCATCGTCCAAGCCTTTTGGCGCTTGTACAAGGTGTTCCGCGCTGATCATCAATGTGTCGGCTGCCATGAGAAAATTCCTTCCTAAGGGCAGAAGAACCAAAACCAACGAAAAGAGAACCAGACAAAAAGATTTACCACAACTCATAACAAACCTCTACCTTGTGATTACACGCCCATGTTAATGTGCAGTGGTTCCAAAATGTTCAAAATAACCCATAAAGGACAGCGTCAGCAGAAGAACCGCTATCGCTGCTGCCGGTATGATAGTTTTCAATCTCTTGGCAGGGTGACGCTCTGACGAACGATCAAGAAAGGGCAACAAAAGCACCAGCCCTGTCAGGCAGCCTGGAATAATCGCGGACCCCATCACCATTAACGGTCCCTTAAAAATCGCCACCAACTGGTTTAAAAATAAAACCCACCATTCTGGTCTGGGTACAAAATTGGAATCGGTGGGATCCGCCGGGTCTCCAAACGAAGAGGGCCAATACCAGCTGATTAGGCCCAAGATCAATGTAACCATCAGAAACAACACCATAAATCGGCTTATAATGGTCGGGGTTGTCGTTTTCTTGGCGTCACCGTTACTTGTTAGCAGCAACTCCGCTAAACCGCGCCGATAAATAAAGTGGAAATGCACAGCAATAAACAGCAATAACGCGCCCGGTAAAACGAGTATATGCAACACGTAAAATCGTGTCAGGGCAACGATACCGGTTAAAGATCCACCTTGAAGAATCCGGGTCATGAAATCACCCACCAGTGGTACAGACGAAATAATACTTAGCCGCACCTGGGTAGACCAATATCCTTTCTGATCCCAGGGGAGCAGGTCCCCGGTGATGATAAACAAGGGAAAGATCATGAAGGTCAACACCCCGGACACCCACACCAGCTGTCTCGGGGACTTGTATGCCCCAGCAATCATCGCCCGCAGCAAATGCAGTCCCGACGTGATCAAGAGCAGGTTCCAGGCATAATGGTGAATACCCCTGATAACACTTCCGAAAGGAAGGTTGAAAATAGAATAATCAACGCTGTCATAAGCCGCTCCAGGAACAGGGGAGTAGTAAAAAGCCATGACCCCCCCGGACAACAACAGGAGTAGAATCAAAACCAGGATCAGCGAACCTGAAAAGCGGCGCCAGGAAAGAGCATTGTCGGAGACTTCAAATGTCCGAAGCCTGCCGACAAGCTCTTTCAATGCAAGAAATTCAAGTAATATATCAAACCGACTTGTCACAATCTTCCCCTCGCATGGAGCTATTGGTCTTGGCGCTGGTGTTCCTTACGTTATAAACGCTCATTATCAAGTTCGAGCGGTTGTTCGACCTAATTTTCCATAGCAGTTTCGGAACATTATTCTGACAAACGCTATAACAAGCGGCTATCGTTTGAAACTCAGAGTGATAACTTCGGAATCATAAGAATTTTCATCTCCGGAATCATCAAACAATGCCAGAGCAAAGTTGTAATTCTTGCGCACATTAAAGGCAACATCGTCGTCATTGCCGGTGTCCAGTTTTCTATGAAGCAAGACTGTCCAACCCCCATCCGCATAGCGGCTCACTGCCTTGATATCGGCCCTGGATCCTTCAGGCGGAGTGGGCATCTGGTACGTAAGCGTATCGCCTGCTTTGAATATGGAGTAATCACTTATTTCTACGATATCCGAAGCGAGCAGGATGCCGTCATCGGTAAGCTTTTTGCCGGGCGCCAGCATATATTTCGGTTTCGATTTGTCCTCCGTCATATTTTTCTGGTCACCGCCCTTGCCTGCGTCGCTCTTTCGTCCGCCACCCTTTTCACCTATTTTTGTCAGCCATGTATCGTCGGCAAATCCGGCAGGATCTGATCGAGCTGCTTTCCAGTGCCAGAGGTCACCTTTCTCCGCCTCTGTGGTTGTCCCGAATTTCCCTTCTGAGGCATTGGGCGCTCCGGATGGCACATGGCAGGTAATCGCACAACCTTTTGTGGCAAAGTTGTTGATTCGATTAATTTCAAAAAGTATCGATATGCGGTCTTCATTACCTTTCTGATGGCTCCATTTCTCGCCATCGTACTGCCAGGCACCCTTCGTCAAGCTCTTTGTTGCATCGCTCCATTTGAAGAGGAAGTAGATGTCGTCATCGGAATAGACTGCTTTGGTACTGACAGATGTTTTTTCCCCGGCAAATTTTTCCTTTCCATCAAAAGGAACAATAATTCCCTTGGCCTTTTCCCAGACGGCATCATCCAACCCAGAAGGCCCTGATTTTACATGCTGTACAATCAAGGTCTCCTTGGACGCGCCGATGGCCTCATTTGACTTCATGAAAAATGCACCAAAAACCAGAATCGCACAAATCGTCAAGCTTACAATAAATTTTATGCCCATGTTATTATCTCCTTTTTTGGGGGTCCATTATTTTAGAAGGATAGATAAACCAGCAAATTGCCTTCATTTATCTTATGTTCCAATGTTGACAACGCTCGTGTCGGCGGCCCAGCTACAGGCTTACCATCCGCATCAAATCTACCGGAATGACAGGGGCAATCAAAGGATTGTGTGTCGTCACGCCAGATCACATTACATGCCAGGTGGGTACAGGTTGATGAGAATATTTTGAATCGATCGTCTGCTTCCGCCCTAGCCCACACAAATCCTCGTTGAGGCAGAACCAACCACCCATCTTTCACCATAAACTCATAGGCAAGCATCTGAAAGCCGGTCGCTTGAATATCTGTGGTTGCACCAAAATCAACCCATTTTCCGGTTCCCTTTTTCATGGCAGGCGCGATGAGATAGGAAATTAGTGGAATACCGGTGAGGAATGAGGCGCAGCCCATCAATGTGGCAACCTGGAGAAAGCCCCTCCGATCGGCCTTGATAGGTTCCGCTGACGACATTGCATCATTGGCAATGGCAATTTTGCCGCTGTTCATTTGCTTGAGTCCTTCATCCATGGCAACAATTGAAACACTATAGAACTCCTGAGGCATATCGATTGCTTATTGAATGGCAATACACCTCATAGTAAACACCGTATATGAGTGAATGTGAAAAAAACGTGAACTTAGTGTAAAATGTTTGTGAATTTTAGCGATGAGAGGTTATTTATGAGGAAAAAACGGGAAATGCTTTGGTTAGCAGACAATTCTATTGTGGCATACTATCACTCAAATCCTTGGGATGCGGCGCAGATGAACTGCTTGCGGACTGAAAAAACAATGATACTTTTGTCCCTTTCCCCAGATCACTTTCTATTTGAAAGCGCCAGCCGAACCGATCACATAGCCTACTCACAATAGACAGACCCAGTCCATATCCTTGACTGCTTTCTCCCCTGGAATATGGTTGGGTTACCCTGTCTAATTCACAAGGATCAATGCCCTCACCTGTGTCTGTGATAGATACGCTGTCACCACAGACCTGTATGGAAATCGTTCCATTCAGGGTGTGATGGAAAGCATTGTTAATCAAATTGGTGATAACCGCCCTCAATACAGGAGGTGGCGCGTTGAGAATGGGTTGGGCCTCTTGTACAAAGTGTATTTTGATCGACTTGTCGGCAAGAAGATGACGCTTTTGTTTGACGACATCCTGAATCACGGGTACAACAGCACATATCTGGCTGGAATCGATTGTTAATCTTTCTCTTCCCAACCAGAGGAAGGTTTCTATAATGTTTTCCATGTTTGCCACCGCACGTGAAATACGCTGCACAGGTCTATAAACCGACCGCTCTTCCATAGCAGATTGCTTCTTCAATATTTCAACCGCTCCCTTGATCACCGTAACCGGGGTCCTCAATTCATGACTGGCATCCCTTGTAAATTTTTTCTCCCGTTTGATAAATGCGTCTACCCTTGTCATGGCCGTTTCCAGTGTTTTTGCAAGAAGTCCGACCTCATCATTTGAGAAAGATCCGTGAAGATCCATCGGCAGCTTTTCCGGGCCGGATTCCCTAACCTGTTCTGAAAGATAGACAACCGGTGCGATGATTTTTCGGGATGTCATCATTCCGATCCATATGGCCAACACAACAATCAGGATGACGCCAATGCTGAGAACAATACCGATATAGAGTTTCCGGGTTTCCGTGAATTCAAGGGCACTTACGTTGTAAAGCATATACAGCGGCTCCGTTCGATTCGGGTATAGCTTTACCGCGACATGGTACTCAATTCCCTGGTAATATTTTTCATGAATACCTTCGCTGATACCCTCGACCATCGATGCTGCAAAGTCCGGCATCGACTTACTACCGGCGTATACATTTATATGAGACGAATTGGGCGATAAAAGACCGGCGTGTTCTTGATATTGAAGCCCTACACGAGCCATTTCTTCAGACAGACGACTATCGATCATTTTGTCATCGATAAAGTCCAGAGAGATATATATGACCAAAGAAAAAATAATTCCGAGTCCTGTACCGAACAGACAGAATGTAAAAACAATTCGCTTCCGAAGACTATGACGAAATTTCATTAGACCTCCCCAAACAATATCCAACACCACGAACCGTTTGAAGAAGAGGTGTGCTAAATGGCCTGTCTATGGCACGTCGCAGTGCATAAATATGGCTGCGCAAGGCATCACTTTCAGGGGGCAAATCACCCCACAGTGCATATTCGATTTCTTTTCGCTCAACGACATTGGGGTAGGCTTTCATTAGCATTGCAAGAAGGTTTAAACAGGTACGATTCAACTCGATGAGTTTCCCGGACCTTCGAACCTTCATGGTTCCCAAATCCAGTTCCAGATCAGCCACATGAAATTGTTTTTCAGTTAAATCAATACCCCGGCGAACGATCGCATTAATTCTTGCCGAAAGCTCTTTTAGGGCAAAAGGCTTAACTAGATAATCATCCGCTCCGGAATCAAAACCAGCGAGCTTGTCATCGAGGGTGTCACGAGCGGTCAGCATCAGAATAGGGGTTTGTTTTCCACCCTCTTTTCTGAGTTTTCTACAAAAAGTGAGTCCATCCATTCCCGGTAGCATGACATCCAATATGATCGCATCATAATCCTGGGTCAATGCCAGGTGCAACCCACCGATGCCATCCATGGCAAAATCCAGTTGATGCCCACCGGCTTCCATGAAATCCGCAATATTTTCAGCGATATCGATGTTGTCCTCCACAACAAGGATACGTAAAAGACTTTTCTGTTTAAAGGCTGACAATTCCATCAATCAAACCGCTCCCCTTTTTGCCGTACAAACTCCAAGAAACTTTCTCTTTTCGGAATTTGGAAAGGCATGTCTTCCAGATTCTCCGCGATGGGGAATCGACCATAGGTATGACACGCCGCCACGGCCGCATGAATATGATCCGATGGTGTATCAGCAGGAATCTGGTTGAGATGAATCATACAGCGTCCGTTTCGCGCCATCTTGTCGATATAGAGCTTGATGCGTTCCACAATCGCCTCAACTGGCCCAGCTTTCAGCAATGTTGCATCGACACCGGCGGATACAAAGGCGTTGTGCTTATTTGCAAATGCCTTCACTCTCTCCGGGCCGATGTCGTACAAATCCGGATCCAGCACACTCAGGGAGCCGGGACTGCATTTGAGTTTTTGCAAGAAAAAACGCTCCGGGTCTCTGCTTTTTGCATCACCCCAGTTCCCTCTTGTAATCACGTTGTCGCCTAATCTGTCTCGCAGTCGCTCAGTGTAAGCCACTACATATTCATCCATCATATCAAGGGTGATCATCGGAGGAGAGGCCCAGGCATCACGTCCATCGATGATCAGATTCTCATTTCCGGCCTCGCTTCTCATCACTTCGATAAAGGGTACGATAGCATCGTCACACAGAAATTTAAACAGACGATGCACAAAGCGCGGCCGATCGAACATATCCGTGACCAGGTTTTCATATCCCCGGATATTTGCAGCAATGCTGAACGGTCCGGAAAAATAGACCCGCTCTAGCTTTCCCGTCATTTCCAGGAAATGTTTATTGACCTCCCGGACCCACGGCATGCGGCCGGATTTATATGGATCAGGGGGGATGATTCGATCCAGATCCGATGGTGTACGTATGAGCGGCCGGGTACGGTCGGTATCTGGTATCCCCCTGGAAGGATAAATGACTCTTTGTCCCAGGGCTTCGGCCTCTATGTTGTATACGTCCCAGAAATTACTGACCAGATCGAAGCGGTAGTATTCGGTAACGAGGAGTTGTATCTGCGTAAAAGTAAGCGCGTCTGTGAAGAAACGTTTTGCTGAAACACCTGCGATATGAGCTGAATGGTCATTGCTTTGAGCTCCGATGGCAATATTGGTTTCTTGGGTGGTCGGGCCTGTGCCCGTTTTTCTTGCTATTGTCATGATAAAGCTCCATAGCATCATACCGGCCGGTTGTCATTCAATATCCCAATGAACACCCGAGATCCCCACACAGGCTCCATAGGATTTTGGATATTATATCTTGACAGCAGCATATCCGGTTCGTAATCTCCTTAGAAGCTATCTCAAAATAGTTTTTTGGCCCAATTTCTGTGTTGGTCCCTTGCTTCAACTCCTCGGAATACTTCAGTATGCCTGCGGGTTGAATTTCGGGCCCGCCTTGAACTTGAACCAAAACCCTTTTTTTGAGATAGCTTCTATCATATTTTTTTGGGGGAGGTTGACCAATGATTCAAAACTACGAGAAGCTCGGTGCTTTTTATCTCGGCAAGGAATATGACCTGGCCACCCGTACGCTCAAAGAGGACCTGATTCTCTACGATTCCAAAGATCTCAATACCCACGCGGTCATCATCGGCATGACCGGCAGTGGTAAAACAGGACTTGGCATCGGTCTTCTGGAGGAAGCGCTGATCGACAACATCCCCATTATTGCCATCGATCCCAAAGGGGATCTGCCCAACCTGCTTTTGACCTTTCCAGACCTTGACCCCATGGATTTCCAACCCTGGGTGAATACCCAGGATGCTCTCAACCAGGGTCTCAGCATCGACAAATTCGCTGCCAAGCAGGCTGAAACCTGGCGCAAGGGACTCGCGGACTGGGGCCAGGCACCGGAACGCATCGCCCGTCTGAAAGCTGCGGCGGAGTTTACCGTGTACACCCCGGGAAGCCATGCAGGGGAGCCGGTAAGTGTTCTAAAATCCTTTGCTCCCCCGCCGTCTGCAATTCTTGCAGAAACCGACCTGTTTCGCGAATGTGTCCAGACCACGGCCACAGGTATCCTCGCCCTTTTGGGGATTCAAGCGGATCCCATCACCAGCCGGGAGCACATCCTGATTGCCAAAATCCTTGAGGCTGTCTGGTCTGAGTCCAGGAGTCTCGATATCGCCGGTTTGATCCATACCATTCAATCCCCGCCCTTCGAACGTATTGGGGTGATGGATCTGGAGATGTTCTACCCTGCCAAAGACCGATTTGCCCTGGCCATGCGTCTGAACAACCTCCTGGCATCACCGGGTTTTGAAACCTGGATGGAAGGCAGGCCCCTCAACATTGGACAGATGCTGCATACTGACCAGGGCAAACCCCGCGCCTCCATTTTTACCATCAGCCATCTTTCAGATACCGAACGAATGTTTTTCGTTTCCATGCTCCTCAACGAGATTGTCGGATGGATGCGAACCCAGGCCGGCACATCCAGTTTGCGTGCTATTTTGTACATGGATGAAATTTTCGGATACTTCCCTCCCATCAGCAATCCACCCTCCAAAACACCCCTTTTGACACTTCTGAAGCAGGCACGCGCTTATGGACTGGGCGTGGTGCTGTCTACCCAAAACCCGGTGGATCTGGACTATAAGGGGCTTGCCAATACCGGTACCTGGTTTATCGGTCGTCTGCAGACCGAACGTGACAAGGGGCGGGTTCTGGAAGGTCTTGAAGGCGCTGCTGCGGGGAGTCGATTTGATCGCGGTCGTATGGAAGAAATCCTGGCAGGCCTGGGCAAACGGGTATTTCTCCTGCATAACGTGCACGAAAATGAACCTGTTATTTTCCAGACCCGCTGGGCCTTGTCCTATTTGCGGGGCCCCATGACCCGGGAGCAGATTAAAGCCTTAAAAGCCGACAAGGCGAGCCAACAGCCGGTGATTGACAATCTATCGGAATCGCTTGCAGCCGGTCCGATAAAACCGGTTGAGCCTGCCCAGGTCCTAACAGGCCCGCCGACACTGCCGCCGGGGGTTGAAACATTTTATATGCCTGCCTCCGGGGCCGGTCATGGTGTGGTGTATTATCCTGGTGTAATCGGTCGTATGGATGTCCACTATGCCGATGCCAGGTATATGGTGGAAACCACTGAGACACTGGCGCTTGTCGCCCAGTTGGGAGATGGTCCTGTTGCCCTGGACTGGGACAGTGCTGTGGAAGTTGACCCTTTCGCCATTGAGACCGTGCCGGTCTCCGGGGGGCAATATGCTGATCTGCCCACAGCGGCATCCAAGGTCACCAACTACCGCAAGTGGAACAAGGACCTGTTACGCTGGGTAAGTCAAAACCGTCCGAAGTTGCTTTTGCGTTCAAAACGTTTTGGCATGACCAGTCAACTGGGTGAATCCGAGGGCGAGTTTCGATCGAGACTGGCACAAACAATGCGTGAAAAACGGGATCTGGAAGTTGAGAAGCTGCGCAGAAAATACAGCAAGCGCTTCACGACGTTGAAAGATCGACTGATGCGCTCCGAGCAGGCCATTGACAGGGAATCCGAGCAGGCCAAGGCCTCAAAAATGCAGACGGCGATTTCCTTTGGCACCGCCATTCTGGGTGCCTTCCTGGGTCGTAAGGCCGTCAGCACCACATCGGCTTCAAGGGTTGGAACCGCCATGAGATCCGCCAGTCGCGTCAAAAAGGAAAAAATGGACGTGGTCAGGGCCTCAGAGAGGGCTGAGGCGATCCGTCTGCAACTGACCGAACTCGACGAACGCCTGCAGGCGGATATGGATACGATCGAG
This sequence comes from uncultured delta proteobacterium, assembly GCA_963823335.1. Lineage (GTDB taxonomy): Bacteria > Desulfobacterota > Desulfobacteria > Desulfobacterales > B30-G6 > B30-G6. The sequence continues at coordinate 63,075 of CAWGLD010000001.1, forward strand.
CTGTCCCTGGATACGGATGTGGAAGAGCTCGAGGAAATCAGCATAAAACCCAAAAGCACGGGTATCACCCTGGAGGTCTTTGGGCTGACCTGGATGCCGTTTAGAAGGAATGCCGGCGGCGGGATGAGCGCAGAATAAAATCGTAGACACGATTTTATAGAACGCGACGGTGTCGCTCCTTTGTATAGGGATTGTCAGAAAAACGTTCCGATTGAGGACCTTTTTTCTGCTACAACCCCTTATGCCGCCATCCTATTTTCGGAACAGTATTATGACAAGCGGTATAAGCTTAACCCGAAACCGGTACGACATAAAATAAGATCGAAAAGAAATGAAGAATACTTCCAGCCAGCACAAACAGGTGCCAGATGGCATGGTGATATTTCAATGTTTTCCAGCAATAGAAAAGAATGCCGGTCGTGTAGGCCAGCCCGCCCAGCACGAGAAAGACGATGCCACCGGTCGCCACGGATACGATCAAGGGCTTGATCGCCACCACCACCACCCAGCCCATTCCGATATACAAACCCAGGGACAACGCCTGCCAGCGTTTCAGCATGGACAATTGAAACACCAGCCCGAGAGCCGCAAGACCCCAAATCACGCCAAAAAGCCACCAGCCCCAGGGTCCGCGAAGACTCACCAGTGTAAACGGTGTGTAGGTTCCCGCAATGAGCAGGTATATGGCGGAATGGTCCAGGACCTGTAGAATGCTTTTCACCCGGGGTTTCTGAATGCTGTGGTAAAGCGTGGATGCCGTGTAAAGAAGTACCAGGGTTGTAGCGTAAATACTGACACTGACAATGTGCCAGACATTGCCGTAGATACTTGCAAAAGCAGTCAGTATTCCCAACGCGGCAATGGCCAGCACCATACCGATCCCGTGGGTGATGCTGTTGGCAATCTCTTCGGCCATGCTGTAATGCTTGATACTTGTTTCCATATACGCTGCTTGCAATCCCCCCTTCGACTTGAACCGCAACGAGGTTCGCTAACCCCGTGGGTTCTGCAATAATTTTTTACAACCATAATACATATCCGTGTCGAAGTATAACGCATTTCCAACACGTTACATTTATTTTACATTATCGGAGCCCTTCTGGAAGGAAAAGGAGAGACAGGGATGATAGGGGTGCAGACAATGGATCGGTAGCACCACAGGTCAGATTGCAGACCAGCGGCAGTTTCTACCACCAGCAGATAACTTCATCGAAATCAAAAATCAGATCGATCAACTCGTCGTAATCAGGTGCTTCCCCTTCAATCTCGAACAACGGTATCTGTAAACAACTGTACCCCAGTGACAGGGTGTACATGAATGTTCGCTGAAGGTCATCGGTGGGCGTTTTGAGAATATGCAACATTTTCTTTCTTTTAGGCATCTGTTTCTTCCTTGTGATTGTCCCGGTTTCCAAAGGGGATGACCAGGTCCATTTTTTTCAACTCGCGCGCAAGTTTGTCCAGGGGAACATACTTGAAACCGTGCTGCTCGTTCACCTCAAGGTTGGAATAGGTTTCGCACTCCATTTCTTCCAGCCATTCCAGATTTTCCTGAAGGGCCTCGTTCATTTCCACCTGGACATCAAACACGAACAGGTAAGCCCAATAGTTATGAGCAGCCAGCCCCAGAGCCGTACGGGTACCTTCCCACACATCCTGAGATCTGCGTACGACGACAGCACAGTGCTTGATATTTTCCATAATACGTGTTCCTCTTCTTTTTTCGACCTAAAATTGAACCGAAAAAGCGAGCGCTCGCTTTTTCGGTTCAAAACGTCAGATAACGGTCGCAGTCGTAAATCATCTCCGCATGCCACGATTGTGAAGAATACGCACTGCGGTCAAGGACCGCCTTGGCTTCTTCCAGTTTCAGGCCCTCAAACCCGACCTTGCACAGCGCGACATCAACGATTCCTGCCAGCTCTTCCATTTGGGGATCCGTGCAGAGCCGCGTGCCCTCATGGGTGAAAAAGACTTTCACCGCAACACCTTTTTTTTTGGCTGCCTTACACAGCAGCATCAGCTTTTCCAGATGGCGATCCGAAGTGACATAAATACCCAGTGTTTTTTTCATGTTTCGCCCTCAATCAAACCTTGAATTGCAGGTAACGCCCCACAGGGCCCACTGCTGGCCGGGTCTCGATATTTTATGAGATATTTCCAGCTCCACTGCCGCCCGTTCGTCCGGTTCAAGGGGCAGACGATCCAGGCTGTTATCGATCCCGGTCCAGAAAAGACCCCGGTAAAACTCCCGCATTCCCTTGACTTTTGCGGTTATGAACCGCTCTTCAACAGCACTCAGCAGGTTGACGGTTCCCGAATCGAGCCGGTCTCCATTGCCTGGATCTAAAACCAGAAAGACAGCCAGACGAAATTGCCTGCCGCCATGACCGCTTTCCAGCGGATCTCTCTTCCATTCGATATGCATCGCGTGACCGTCCGATTAAAACAGCTACATTGTGGTATTTATATAGTTAAGCCCTATAGAAACTGGTGTCAACATCTTTGTACCACCCAGAATGAACCGTCACCGCTCCCCCATCTTACCGGAATAATTGACACACCACCATCCGATGCATAGTGTTGCTCCTGAGATCGTACAAGAAAATACCGGCGCTATCTGCTCCTTTTTACGATTAAAAATGCAACCCTGTGCCACAGATTAATGATAGGTCAATATAAATGGACACAGATAATGGCTTGATCACAAAACCGATTCCCGGATTGATTGCCCAATTGGCGATTCCCGCCAGTATCGGTATGTTTTTCAACACCATGTTCAATGTGGTGGACACCTATTTCAGCGGTCTGATCTCCACCGAAGCCATCGCGGCACTGTCCCTGTCCTTTCCGGTGTTTTTTGTCATATTGGCCATCGGGTTTGGCATCAGCACCGGCACGACGGCATTAATCGCCAATGCCCTGGGTTCCGGCGATGAGAATAAAGCGCAGCTGTATGCCATTCAATCCGTGTCGTTCACCATCCTTTTGTCCATGGCGCTGACGTTGGCAGGTCTTTTTGCGGCACCTTTCCTGTTTGGTGTCCTCGGGGCTGAAGGAAGCTATCTGACAATCTCCCTGTCTTATATCAACATCATCTTTTACGGTATGGTGTTTTTTTCCCTGACCTTTGTGTTAAATGCAATTCTGACTGCCCAAGGCGACACCAGATCATTTCGCAATGTGTTGATTGTCGGTTTTTTTCTCAATTTGCTTTTCGATCCCTGGTTTATCTACGGCGGCTTTGGTCTGCCGGCCATGGGTCTTGCCGGTGTGGCATGGGCTACGATTTTAATTCAGCTGTTCAGCACCCTGTTCATGAGCATGCGCGTCATCAAATCCGGTTTGATCTGTCGGGAGTGCTGGGCCATGTTCATTCCACGCCAGCACTTTTTTCTGGATATTGCAAAACAGGGCTTTCCGGCCAGTCTGAATACCATGAGCATCGCCATCGGGATTTTCATCATTACCTGGTTCATCAGCAAATATGGGCAGACTGCGGTTGCCGCCTACGGCATCGCCACCCGGGTGGACCAGATCGCCTTATTGCCCATCATGGGGCTTACCACCGCGACATTGACACTGGTGGGTCAGAACAACGGTGCAACCTTTTTTCAACGCTGCCGGGAGGTGTATCAAAAGGCGATGCTATACGGTATCGTTATCACCACGGTGAGCATGGTCATCGTATTTTTCTTTCCCCGTCTGATCATGCAGATATTTACCCAAGACGCGGCAGTACTGGATATCGGCACCTTTTATTTGAAAATTTCGGCCTTTATTTACTGGGCCTACATCATCCTGTTTGTAGCCGTGGCCGCCCTGCAGGGCTTGAAGCGGCCCTTGTATGCCATTTGGATAGGGCTTTATCGTCAGATTCTGGCCCCGGCAATTGTTTTTTACGCGCTGGCCAGTCTCCTGGGTATGGGTCTTACCGGGATCTGGTGGGGAATTTTTGTGGTCACCTGGTCAGCCACCATTTTCACCCTGTTTTACGTGCGCCGGACCATGAACAGGATGTTCGTCCCAGCGAAAGCTCCTGCCGCAAGTACGAATAAATAAAAGATCAACCCTTTGTAGATAATGTTTGTATATTTTTTTATTGGCATCTTCGACACGTTGGAAAAAGCCGCTATTAACCGCCCCCCGAAGTATGCACAGCTCCTTGATCTGATCGATACTTTGCCGGCCATCCACAAGCTGGCTGCAGGTATCGGTGCATCTGCCACAGTCGATACACAGCCAGATGGAAGGGGATCGCATCAATTCGTCAATTAACCCGAGATTGATCATACGAAACAATACCCGGGGATCAAAGACCGATCGTTCACAAACGATCGGGCAGGCGCTGCTGCATTCGCCACAGGTAAAACAGGCTTGTGTCCGGGACAATGCCATAACGGTCTTGATATCGCTGGTAAGCCAGTGAGTTTTCTGCATCGAAATGAGGGAAGCAGATGGGCGAACCGGCTGCTCCAACCAGTCATGCCACATCTGATCAGTAAAAATTTCGAGTTCCTTATCAAAACAATGATGGACAGCCCGCCAACGTACTCTTTGGAATTTGGCAAACAGATCCTGATAAAGTCTCAATGTACCCATGGAGACGATCCCCTTGAAAAAGGCTTCACGACGCGCAAACGCAATCAGCGTGGACGGACTGACAACATTGGGACAAACATTCATACAGCGCCGGCAGGTCAGGCAGTACCAGATTTCCGGCATATGCAACAGCTCTTCCAACAAGCCCAGATTGGCCATACGAACTATTTTCTGGGGTCTCAGACGACCGGTGGCAATGTTCACAGGGCATTCGAAGTCGCAGGAACCACATGTCCAGCACATGGTCGTCATACTGCGGGAGGCTCGATCAAGCTGTCGACCCAATGTTACATCCGGCGTGATGAAAGATGCCATGCTCTCTCCCATTTAGGTTCAGGGCAATAACCAGGTTGCGTTTTGCTTTTTTAAGATTGGAACACGATTATCAGTGCTGTTCGCGCTGCATACAACAGAGTATAGGGTGGTGGTGTGCCGGTTGTGTCGCTGTATCCGAGGCAGTCATTAGCTACAATGTGGCATAACACCTGATCCAAATCAATACTAAAAAGCGACCGGTCAGATCAGAATTTCTTCAACCTGATTCTTAGTTGGCGGTGCCTTCGTACCTATTGCCGGAACCACGACAGGCTGCATTGTTTATGATCTTGACATGGAATCTTCGTTTCTCTATACTTTATTGTTTTTAGGGGTTGTCAGAAAAACGATCCGATTGAGGGCCTTTTTTCTGCTACAACCCCTTATGCCGCCATCCTATTTTCGGAACATTATTATGACAAGCGGTATAAATACAATCTTTGGCCTAAATTCTTTTGGTATTATTCATGTTTGGAAAAAATAACACGCTATCTGAAAAGATTTTGATCCTCGGCCTCGGCGGCGTCGGGTATTATCTGGCTAAACGGCTGGCCCATGAAGGGTATACCATTACCGTCATCGAGTCGGAGGGTCGCTTGATTCGAGAAGCAGACGGTACCCTGGATGCCCGGTTGATGCAGGGCAATGCCATGAGTATTGAATGCTGGCGCGAGGCCAATGCCGAAAAAATGGATTACCTCATCGCCGTCACCGACAACGACGCCGTGAACATGATGGCTGCCACCATTGCTCATCGTTTTGGAATACAACGAAAAATTGCCAGGGTCCGTTCCCAGGAATTCGGGAATCAAGATTCGTTTCTTTCGGATGAAGACCTGAAAATAGACCTGTTCATTCACCCGGAAGAATTGGCGGCCCAGGAAATTATCAGAATCATCAAACTAAGGGCAGGCAACGATATTACCGATATCGCCAATGGACAAATCCAGGTCATGGCGACACGCATCAGGGAATCATCCTCCCTTGCCAATAAAAAGCTGAAAGAAATTTCCCAGACCTATCATGAATTCCCATTTCGGGTGGTCTCCCTTGCCCGGGGTATCACCACCATCATTCCGGGAGGGAACGACACGCTTTTGCCCCAGGACCAGATCTTTATTATGGCCGCCACCAAGGATTTGCCCAAGCTGATGTCTCTCACCGGTGACAGGAAGAAACGCAGTCACAAGGTGATGATTTTAGGCGGCGGCCTGGTGGGGAGCCGCGTCGCCCAGTTGCTGGAAAAAACCGTCCAGGTTACCCTGATCGAAAAGAATGAAAAATCGGCTGAAGAATTGTCTATTTCCCTAAAGAATACAGAAGTCCTGCATGGGGATGGTTCCGATGCCAATGTACTGCAGATGGCCGGTCTTCTGGATGTGGATACGTTTATCACCGCAACCGGGGACAATGAAACCAATATCATGAGCTCCATGCTGGCAAAGCACCTCATGGACGAAAAAGGCAGTGAAGAAAAATCCCGTCAAAGAAAATCGATCTGCCTGGTCAACAAAGAGGACTACCTGGTGCTGGCCGGCACCATGGGTTCTGATATTGCGCTGAACAAGAAAATGCTGGCCGGCAACGAGATCCTGAAATTCATCAGAATGGGCCAGCTCTTGTCCGTGGCCCATCTGCACGGCTCTGACGCTGAAATGGTGGAAATCGTGGCTGAACCCGGGTCGCCCGTCACCCGCAAACCCCTGTCCAAACTGGATCCCTCTTATTATGGAAAAATTCTTATCGGTGCTATTTTCCGGGATGAAAAATGGCAGATCGCCGTGGGTGACACCCAAATCCAGGATAACGAGCGGGCCATTGTCGTGTGTATGTCAATGTCTTTAAAAGATGTTCAGCAGTTGTTTTTTAAGTAGAACCTTTTATTTCTTCCAGAAAGATGGGTAAAATATCACCAGTGCCGAGAACATCTCCAGCCTCCCCACCAGCATGTTCCAGGACAAGAACCACTTCCCAAAAGCGGAGATGTGGGCATAGTTTTCAGAGGGGCCGATGGTGCCGAATCCCGGGCCGATATTCATCAGTGTGGCGATAACGGAACTCATGCCGGTGACATAGTCCATGTCGTCAACCAGCACCATCACGCACCCACCGCCGAAGATAAGAAAGATATTGACAATAAAATAGCATATGGCCAGGTCGATAATGAGCCGGTCGATGGGACGGCCGTTCAGGCGGACCGTGACCACCGACATGGGTTGAAAAAATATTTTTTTAATGGATGCCACCATGTATTTCCAGACGATGACATAATGAACCACTTTGATGCCACTGGTGGTCGATCCGGCGCAGGCGCCGATAAAACACGATGCATAGAGAAACATTTGGGCGGCCTGGGGCCATTTTTCATAATCGGCGGTGGTGAACCCGGTGGTGGTCAGCAGCGACATGATCTGAAAAGTGCCGTATCGAATGGAATCCCCCAGGCTTCCGTAGGTGTTTTCCTTCCACAAGATCCATGCCACCATACCGCAGAAAAAGAGCAAAAAACCCACGTACCAGCGGAATTCGGTATTTATCCTGATAACCTTCCATTCCCCTTTGACCATATGGTAGAACAGCATAAAGGTCATACCGCCAAAGAACATGAACAGAGTAATCACCCAGTCAAAATAAGCGCTGTCATAATGTCCGATACTTGCGTTTTTGGGCGAATAACCCGATGTCGATACGGTCCCGAAGGAATGGCACAAAGAATCAAACAGGGACATGCCGCCGAAACACAACAAGGCCGTTTCCAGGACATTCAAGGTCAGGTAGATGCCCCAGAGCCAGATCATGGTATCCCGGTTGCGGGGCATGAATTTTTCCTTGGTAATCACCTGTCCGGGGCTCGACTCGGCACGAAAAATACGCACCCCGCCCATGCCATGCGGAAGAAAAATAACGGTCAGGGTCAAAAACCCCATGCCGCCCAACAAATGGGTCTGGCTGCGCCAGAACAACAATCCATGCGGAACAATTTCAATATCCCTGAGAATCGTCGCACCACTGGTGGTATACCCGGACATCATTTCAAAAAAAGCATCGGTAAATGAGGGGATTGAACCGTGAAACATGAAAGGCAGTCCCGACACTGCAGAAATCAGGACCCATCCAAACACGGCAATGAAAAAGCCGTCTTTGATGTTCAGTTCATGGTGTCTTCGAAAAAACCACCACAGGGGTAAGCCAAATAAAAAGGTGATAATCCCGGAAATAAAAATGGAAAACAGATCGTTCTCCCTGTAATAAATAGAACAGGCCAATGGCAATACCATGGAACAGCCCGTAACGATCAACAGTTTTCCCAGGACATTTGCGATGGATGCATAATTCATAAGCGGCTCAACAGACTCTTGTAAACAGTCTCTCTGTTTTACATGAAAATAAATATAAAATCATCATTTATGTGATTATTGGGGCGATAAACTGGGTTGATGTTGCCAGAAGGGACGGGGATGATCAAGACTGAAAAGAGGCGGTTTCCTGGTTCAGACTCTCGAAATCACGCAATCAAATGGCTTTAATGGTCAATATCGAAAAAAAAAGGCCCCTGCCTTGACTTTACGGGTTTTATTCCCCATGTTACTGAAAATACGTTTGTAACCAAAGGAGTTTGCAATGCAGAGAGTCGAAAATGGTTTGTTTGTAAGTGTCGATTATACGGGAACGCTGGAAAATGGCGAGGTGTTTGACTCCAGCAAAGACCGTGAACCCCTCGAAGTTCACATGGGTGCCGGCAACATGATCCCCGGGTTTGAATCGGCCCTCATGGGTATGTCCCTCAACGAGAGCAAAACCTTTACCCTTGCACCTGAAGAAGCCTACGGGGAGCGTGACGACAGTCGCACATATGCTTTCCCCAAATCCGATATTCCTCCGGAGATGAAACCGGAGGTGGGCCAGATCCTGGCATTGACCAATCCAGACGGGCAACAGATCCCTGCCCGGGTGGATCGGATAGATGATGAAACCGTGAGTTTTGATCTCAACCACCCCCTGGCCGGGGAATCGCTTACCTTTACAGTGGAAGTGCTGGGCATCAACGAAACCAAGGTTCAACAAAACCAGGGCTGCGGTTGCAGTTCCTCATCCGGTGGCTGTGGTTGCGGTGATTCCGGCTGCTGCTGATGGAGAGCGCGTATGAATACGTTTTTTCTTCGTTATCTATTTACGATGGGGATCTTTCTTTGCCTGGCAAATCCCCCGAGCACCCTCGCCGACGCAAACGTATCGGCTGACTACCCGTCCCTTATGTCGTCTCTGAAGATAGACGATGCGCATGACTTTTGTGATGAAGAAGTCCCCATCAACAACCAGGAAGTCCGGGAACGATTTGAAAAAGAGCTTTTGCTTTCCCTCTGGGATCGACCACAGGTAATTCTCTGGTTGAAACGATCCCATCGCTATCTTCCCCACATTGAAAAAATACTGCAAGAAAACGGGATGCCGGATGACCTCAAATATATCGCTGTGGCTGAGAGCGCCTTGCGACCCCATGTAGGTTCAAAGAGGGGAGCCATCGGATTCTGGCAATTTACAGCCGCCACCGGTCGGAAATATGGACTGGTCGTCGACGAACATGTGGATCAGCGCCGAAACATTTTTGCCTCAACAGCGGCCGCCATTCAATACTTGAAACAACTTCACCAAGACTTTGGTTCGTGGACCCTTGCCGCTGCCGCATACAATATGGGCGAAGGTGGTCTCATGGCCGAAATAATGGAGCAGGGCACGAATAACTATTACCTGCTGTATCTCCCTCTTGAAACACAGCAATATCTCTTTCGTCTTCTTTCGGTAAAGCTGATTTTTTCAGATCCGGAAAGCTACGGTTTCAGACTGACAAAAAAAGACACGTATCCACCGTTGTCCTTTGATCAGGTTCAGGTGGCCTGCTCCCAGGAGATCCCTATCCGGATTGTTGCTCAGGCAGCCAAGACACATTTCAAGACGATCAAGGATCTGAATCCTGAAATTCGGGGTCACTATCTTACCGAGGGAAAACATACCATTCTGATACCCAGCGGGGCTTCAATGGGTTTTCAAGAGCGCTATATAAACCTTGAAAATAAATATTCAGCAACCCGGGAGGAAAGAATATATATCGTCAAAGAAGGGGACAATCTTTCTATAATTGCCGACAGGTTCGGTATCCCACTGGCAGCCCTCATTATCTGGAACCGCATTGATTTCCAGCGTCCTATCCATCCGGGCGATCGTCTGATTGTCAATCGAGACACCATGCAACCCGAGTAGATATCCGGAATAGACCGTAAAGGGCATGTTGAAATCACTGACAGCAGAATGACAGTGTTTTGAGTGCTCCGGTCAAGACAGACACCCCTTTTTCAATATCATCCCACTCGGTCCACTCCATGGGTGCATGGCTGATGCCCTTGACACTCGGCACGAAGATCATCCCTGTTCTGGCAATTGAGGCCATGTTCTGGGTGTCATGACCCGCACCACTTACCATCCGCTTGGATCTGACACCCGCCTGAACCGCTGCTTTTTCAATTACGCGAATAATCTCTTCTGACAGCTTGACAGGCGGTTGCAGATGTGGAGATTCAACGTGTACATCAATGCCATTTTCCTGTTTCAACCCCTTTAAAAAAAATACTGTTTCGTCTGTTAAGCCCTGCATATTCTCCATAGATGTAGCCCTGATGTCGAATCCCAGTTCCACCATTCCCGGTATGACGTTCATGTTATTCGGGTAAACGCTCAGATGGCCAGTGGTGCCGACAATGGGCGAATGTTGCGACCTGGCCATCTCCCGCGCCCGCCTGTTCAGGAACCTGATCGCATCTGCCGCCGCCACCAGGGCATCCTGCCGCAAATGCATGGGCGTTGTACCGGCATGGTTTCCAATACCCGTAATAGTGGATTTCAGCCAGGTAATGCCGGTGATGTCCTCCACGATGCCCACAGAAATATCCTCGGTGTCCAGAACCGGTCCCTGCTCGATGTGCAGCTCAATAAAAGCATCAATATCGTCCACACGATATTCAAAGTCACCTCCATAGCCCATTTTCATGAGAACTTCATGCAGCGTCAGGCCATGGGTGTTTCTGGTTGAAAGAGCCGCGTCCGTGCTCATTTTACCGGTTAAGACAGCACTACCCAGCATGGCGCCGACCACAAAGGCCGATCCTTCTTCCCCTGTGAATGCTGCCACTTCAATGGGACGCTGGTTATCAAATTTTTCATCCCGCAATCGTCGAACTGCTTCAATACCGGAAAAAACACCCAGGGCGCCGTCCAGATGACCACCATTTATCACACTGTCCAGATGGGAACCGACCATAACAGCTTTTTCATGGTTTCTGGAACCATCCTTTCTCCCAAAAATATTACCCACACGATCGATCCGGACTGAAAGACCGGCGGCCTGCATACATTGGACCGTGAAATCGCGCAAAATCTTGTTTGCAGATGACCCCTCAGGTCGCGAAACCCCTATTTTAGGGTCCAGCTGCCCATAGGATCCAACAAAGCGCTTCGGCACCCGGCCCATTGCGCTGGTCCTGATCAAATCATCCTTGAGTCTGTTTATCACCGTCTTTGCCTTAAGTTTAGGGGACGCTCCTTCATTTATAAGTTACTATTCATCCGTCAGTACATTTGCATCATCTTGCCATGCCCTTTCCTTTTTACCCAAAACAACTGAATGTCCGCAAAAAGGGTATCTATCCAGCAGCGCAACTTCCGCAACGTGTCCTGTCCTGATCGGATTAATATGATGAAGAGCGCCGGGAGCATCGATACATGCGATGCGTGACATAAAATGTTCCCTAACACATTCCTTGTTAAAAACAAAACTTATAAAATAAAGAGCGTCCCCTAATTTCTTCTTGACACCTGCGGGTAACATAACCATCTTCTAATGGTCGCTAAAGGCAAAAAGCAGGTGGCTTTCTTTTTTCCGCAGCGCGGAAAAGAATCAGGAGACGGCATGCGGTTTGTAGGGCGACATACAAAATAGAAATGAAACCGTGTTAACGGAAACGCCCCTTCTTTTCAGCGGGGCTGTCAAGGCAAGAAAAGCTACTGGCTTTTTTTAAAAGAAGGGTAAATGCAAAATATTCTACAAAAAGTGCTCAATAAATTTAAAAAAACACCCAAAGTACCAACGGAAGAAAAAGTCAGCCCACCAAAGAAATTACCGCGGTCCAAACGTACCACCACCGATTCAAAGTCCAGCCCCCCCAAACCAGAACAAAAAAGTCGTTCCCATCATCGACGACCCACTCGCAAAAAAAAAGGACCAGACCCCCGGACCGGCAGTTCATCGAGCGATACCTTAGACACCTCCTTGACAGAAAAGTGGGATATATCCAAATTCAAGGTTGAACCGCTCGAAGGCAATACCCGGTTTCACGAATTCGATCTACCTACCCCGTTGTTTCATGCTATTTTCGATCTGGGATTTCAGTATTGTACGCCTATTCAGGCCGAGATTCTTCCAAGCACTCTGTCCGGCAAGGATGCCACCGGTCGGGCCCAGACAGGTACGGGCAAAACAGCCGCTTTTTTGATCACCGTTATCACCCGGATGCTGAACATCCCCATTCAGGGCAAACGTAAACCGGGCACGCCCAGAGTCCTGATCATCGCTCCCACACGGGAACTGGTACTCCAGATCTCCGAGGAGGCGCGCCAGCTTGCCAAGTATAGTGCCTTGAACATCGTGTCTGTCTTCGGCGGTATGGATTACGAAAAGCAGAAAAGACAGCTGACCAATGCCGTGGTAGACATCATCGTAGCCACACCTGGAAGACTGTTGGACTTTCAACGGCGGGGCGACCTCAACCTGAAAAATGTTGAGGTAATGATCATCGACGAGGCTGACCGGATGCTTGATATGGGATTTATTCCGGACGTACGCAAAATCATCTACAGCACACCCAAAAAAGATAAGCGCCAGACACTGCTTTTCAGCGCGACCCTGACCAGGGAAGTCATCCACCTGGCCGAGCAGTGGACCCGGGACCCTGTCACCATTGAAATCGAACCGGAACAGATTGCGGTGGATTCAGTGGACCAGATCGTCTACCTGGTGACCCTCAGCGAAAAGTTTGCGCTGCTGTTCAACATTATTTCAAAACAGAACCTGGCCCGGGTGCTCATCTTTTGCAACAGGCGTGATGAAGTCAGACGGTTGACGGAAATGCTGACCCGCTACGGGATCAACTGCGCCGAGCTTTCCGGTGATGTTCCCCAGAACAAGCGGATTCGTCGTCTGAATGATTTTAAGAACAAAAAAATACGGGCCCTGGTGGCAACCGATGTGGCTGGACGCGGTATTCATATCGAAGGCATGGATCATGTCATCAACTACACCTTGCCACGCGACCCGGAAGATTACGTACACCGTATCGGGCGTACCGGCCGTGCCGGTTCGGCAGGTACTTCTGTCAGTTTCGCTGACGAGGAGGACGCTTTCTATCTTCCCCCCATCGAGAAGTTCATGGGCCGCGAACTGAACTGTATCCAGCCGGAGGATGAATGGCTCATAAAACCAGTGCCGGTTCATGCCAAGAAAAAATACAAGCCAGGCCCTGCAAAAAAAACCACTACCGGCACCAGGCGTAGATACAAACCCAGACGAAAACAAGCACGGCCCGCAAAAAGATAATTGTAATTTCCTTTGGATTTTTTGATGTGAAATTATTTTTGTGCGAGCCCTTAGGCCAACGGTGGTTGTGGCGGCGGCAGTTCTCCACGCTCCAGGGCTTTCCGGGCGGCCCTTACAGGGATACCCGCTTCACACGGCACACCCACCTGGCACAACCCGCAACCATACCCCTCAAACTTGTAGGTTTTTTTGACATACTTTCTGGAACGATCCAGATGCTGCCGGCACTTCTCCTTGTCATGACCGGCCTCTGTGATAGCGCGTACAGGGCAGCGATCGATACATTTACCACAAGTACCATTGGCGAAGAAGAGACAATAAGCACGGTGGTCGGTATAGGGTCGCGGGGTCGGTTCGATGCCTATTTTGACCACCACCGACCCCACCCGCATGGCCTTACCTTTTGCGGTAATGAGCCCGTCACATAGCCCGAACGTTCCCAGACCGGCCGCATGGGCGACGTGACGCTCAGACCAGGATGAAGCATAGGAAAACCGTAGCGATTTGACGATGGCCCAGTTGGGAACCAGCATGGGGGCGATAGCAGCATGGCCCATTTCTGAAAGACGCCCAGCCACATGCCGGCGCAGGGCCACGTTGAACGCCTCCCCATAAACCCTTATCCGGGCCCATTCTTCGGCTGGATACGTCTTGTTCCTGCGGTTCGCCTTGCGTACCGTTTCCCGCTGGGGCAGGACCCATGAAATAACGGTCAGCTCTTCAGGGCCGGCCAATTCCCCAGGACAATGCTGGTTAAAGACCTCCCAAGGGGTCCAGTGAAAAGCTCCGACATACTCCTTGTACTGCTGCCAGATCGGGTCAGCGCCCGCTGCGAACCCGACCAGGGCATCTTCCCACGCAGGTTCGTCCTTCTCGTCTTTCATGCTATTATCGGGTGATTTGCCGATGAAATCACGGATCAAACCGCGTATCCATTCTCTTGATATACGGGTATTGTTTTCCACTGAAAACCTCCTGTTTTCTTTGAGATCTGTTTATTCTTACTTTTGAACGGGTTCTGTGTAAATATCTGTCCGTTGAAGTCCCCGTCTGACAGAGTGCTTGGCTTACTGCCGGCAACCCAGGGTCCCTGCAGCCTGTTTTGTCATCCGCGCGGTCCTGGCCTCGTTACTATTCTAATATCATGTCAAGTCCACGGCAGCTGTAAGTCTGTCGATAGTCCTGGAGACAAAGCCTTGATCTGTAATGACGAGCTCAATGGCCTGATTTGGGCAGGTATCCACACATCTGCCACATCCACGGCAGGAATTGCCGATATGCGCCCTTCCCTCTCGAAGCTGGATGGCACCAAGAAAACAGATATCCTGCATGCACGTTCCGCAACCGACACAGTCCTGATTGACCCGCACATCAATACCCGGCATACGCGTCAGTTTGTTACCGATGTCCGGTGTGATCCCGGGCAGCAACCGCCAGAAACAGCAGCAGGGACAGCAATTGCACACCGTAAACAATTTTTTCCCCGGCCGAACGTTGAGCCAGACCGCATCGAGCTTGTTTCTTCCCACCAGGTGAACCAGACCCGCCTCCCGGCATTTTTGAACGTGTTTCCTGGCCGCTGCCGCGTCCACCGGCCGACCGAACTTAGGGTTGATGTCCAAAGTGGCCTCTCCCATGAAGAGGCATCCGAGATCCTTGGGAAAGTCCCTGCAGTCGGAAGACTCCCTGCAGATGCAGAAATCCATGATCCAATGATAACCGGCATTCTCGATAATACGATCCAGGATCTGAGACGGCAGCACCAGTTCGTTCCGTCCATCCAAGCTGTGGTTGATGGGGATGGTTTTATCTTGCGGGAGGTACATGATGTCATCGTCCTTAAACAAAAGAAAATCGATGACCCGACCGATCAAAGCGAGGTGAGACAGTCTGGCCAGCACGAAACGACCGTTAAAAGTCTTGTTGATGATTTTTTTAATTGCATATGGACTGGCCATGTAGACGTCACCTTTTCGCCATGCAGCATGAATATAATATCTTTACATGAGTACTACACCCCGGCTTTTTGTTGCAAATCATTTCAGCATATGATGGAAATAGTTTACCACAGAAGAGTACTGGCACTTTTTCCCGACATTTTTCCCGTTTTTATGGAAAAGCCGGATTGCCTGTGACTTTTCCCTGTAAAACAAAATAGTCACCCTGGACAGCCGTAAGACACACCGCAAAGGAGACCAGTGTGGACGCTTTGGATTTCAATCCCGCCATCTGCGCATCCTGCGATACCTGTGACTGCCTCATGAGGTGCCAGCACATGACATCCGATCTGGATGAACGCATTCCGGTCCGGGAAATTTCGGAAATCGTCAACAGAAGGCTGGGGTAATTATGGTTTCAGACCGCTGCAGTGTGTCACGTCGAACAGCCGGCCGCATGTTTGATAAAATGATGGACACACCTGAGAATTTAAGCCATGATGAGGACATGCCCATGGCCGCAAACGGGTTTCTCGAAACATATCCCAATACAGTCTGAAACAAAAGGGGGATGACATGAAAGGACTCACTGCAAAACATGTAATGAATTCCAAGGTACTGACTGCTGAACCTGACTGGTCTGTCAGTCGTCTGGCCGCGTTTTTTATGGAAAACTGTATTTCAGGAGCGCCGGTAGAATCCGACACGGGGACTCCCATCGGCGTGGTGTCTCTGACCGACATCGTTCACCACGAGACCCAACCCGAAAAGAATGGCGAATGGCCTCATGACTACTACCTGCATACGCTCAATCGCCAGTATGCCAGGCAGGAAGCAGAAGGTTTCCGTATCCAGGCAGAACCCTTCACCACGGTCCGGGACATCATGACACCCACAATCTTCCAGGTTTCAGAAGATACGCCCGTGCAGCAAGTCGCCGGTATGATGATTAAAAACTATATCCACCGGGTCATTGTGCTCCGGGATGGAAAGGTCGTGGGCATCATCTCAACCCCTGATATGCTCAAGATCATCAGGGACATGTGACCAGCAACGAAAGAATTTTTCGTCAAGCTTTATGAAATATTCGGGCTAGTCGTTCATTTGATAGGCCCCTTTCAGGCTGTATACATGCTCCTTCCAGATACGGTTGAAGCGCTCCGGGTTCACCGTCGGTTTTTTAATCATCTTCATGCAGATCTCCATCTGTAGTGGCGTGCTGCTGGTCTTGCTGTAAAGCTGAAGAGCGAACTTGGAGAAATCCCGGACCATGAAATCGAAGATCTGGTCGATCAGATCGTCCCCCACCGCATCGATCCCGGCTTTTTCGATGAGCAACTGGCCATAAGCCACCAGGGTGAACAGCTCCCCCAGATTGAGCAGAAAATCGATATCTTTGACCTGGTCCTTGTTGGGTGAAGCACTCATGAGCAGTTCCACCAGCAGAGCGATCTGCTCCTTGAATATCCGGATATTGGGAAGATCCAGGCTGTTGTAGGCAATATTGTAGTCGTGGAACTGAATTTTTCCCAGTCCCTTGGTGGGCCCCTGGTCAAATAGAAACGCGTCATGACCGGGGGCGTCCATTTTCCCGATCTCCGGAAACTGTCCCGGGTTGAAAAAGTAGTTGGCCATGAACTTGACAATAAGGGCCATGTTCACATGCACCGTGCCTTCCAGTTTGGGCAGGGCACGGATGTCCCTGGCCGCCATCTCGAAGTAGGTGTCCTTTTCAAACCCCTTGGCTGCAATCACGTCCCACAGCAGGTTGATCACCTCCTCACCCTGGGTGGTCACTTTCATCTTGACCATGGGGTTATACAGCAGATAGCGCCGGTCGTCAGCCGAAGCGCTGCGCATGTAGTCCGCCGCCCGTGTGGCAAACATGCGCATGGCACACAGCCGGGTATAGGCATCCACAAAAATCTGACGGATATGGGGAAAATCGGTCACATAATGCTTGAACAGAAAACGATTGGCCGCATGATCGATAGATTCGTAAAAAGCATGGGCACAGATACCGATGGAAGCCCAGCCCAGATTGTACTTGCCGACATTGATGGTGTTCAGTGAGGAATCCCAGGCATCGCTGCCCATGGTGAGGATGTCATCATCGGTCAGGGGGTAACCATGCAGGGCATACTCGGACACATACATCTGGGAATTCACCACATTCTGAACACATTCGTAGTTTTCGTGCTTGGCATCCACCACGAAAAAGGCGTATTCATCGGTTTCCGAATTCTTGGCAAAGGTGGAGACCAATGCCGCCTCGTTACCATTGCCGATGTAGTATTTGCCACCGTCTGCCCTATACTGGCCGTCACCCATGGGGGTCAAGGCCATGTCACTGGCATAAAGGTCCGCTCCGTGTTCTTTTTCCGAAAGACCAAAGGCAAAAATACCGCCTTCTTTCAGCAGGCGGGCTGTTTTTTTCTTGACGGCTTCGTTTTTTCCCATCCAGATGGGACCCAGCCCCAGAATGGTTACCTGCCAGGTATACCAATGGGCCAGACTGTAAAAGCCGAGAATTTCGTTGAAGTCCATATTGCGGAATGTGTCCCAGCGACATCCCTCTGCACCGTATTGGGTGGGGGTCAGGAGCTCGGAAAAAATAGACTCGTTTTTGACGAACTGAAGAAAATCGTCGTACCAGACCCGCTCGTGATCATCGTTCTTGAGTTGTTTCTTGCCCTTGGTTTCAAAAAAATCGATGGTCTTTTGCATGATTTCCCTGGATCGTTCATCCAGGTGGTCGAACTGTGCCTTTTTCGGATTGAACAGCATGGATAGTCCTCCTTCATTTCTCTTGCTTAACGCACTTGTCCATCAGAGCGAGTGTTTTCACGGCCATTGGATGCCAATCTATATTCGCAATATTTCATGCGCTTCCTATCCCATAAAAACAAGTTCTGTCAAAGAATATCGGTCTGATTTGGGGAATTAAAAAAATGATTCGTAAACAATTTAACTGTTTCCATATCCAGCTCTTTGTCCATAAATATTTTGCGTTTTATTACTTGTCCATTTTTTTTATCTGTTGAGACGATGAGTCCAATGTATGACCTGGCATCATAATCCCAGACCAGAACCCGCATGTCTTCCCTTTCCGTATAAACAGGATCACCATAGGCCACCGTGTTTTTGCGTCTTTCGTGAGCAATGTGATCACGTACCTTATCTGACAGGTTACGGTAGGTCGTGTAGGTGCAGCCTGATATCAGAGAATTTTCATAAAAAAAATAGGACCTGGGGCTTCTCCCTTTTTGCTGCGTCAAGGGATACAGGTGCACTTTCTCGGCATGCAGGGCCTGAAACTGTTGACCGAATTGTTTCAATTGCGGTGGTGCCACAGTCCCGGATGGTCTTCCGCTAAGATTTTCTACTCTTATTACGTCTTCGGGGGACATTCCCCAGTCACATGCAAAAAATGCACGCGTTTCCCAAAACCAGCTGTTGTGCTTGTAGCGCCCGCCGAAGATGACTATCGCAGATATCACGGCCACAAGGACAAGCGCTATTCTTGCCTCGGCGATCCAGAATCTTTTTGATCGCCAGGGCCACTTTCCATCGTCGCGGTATACATACCAGCCATGCATTGTCAGCATTAACAAAATGAATATGGATGTAAAGATAATGTGAATTTTCACCGATAAAACCCTTGCACGATGTTATTTTATGCTTGTATTCTCCCGGGTATGCTGAATCATAAAATCCACGAAAACCTGCCCGAATTTTTTCAGTTTTGCATCGCCAACACCATACAGCCCGGCCATTTCTATTAAAGAGACAGGTTTTTTCGAAGCCATTTCTTTTAAGGTCCGGTCATGAAATACAACATAGGGAGGGACATTGTTCTTTTTTGAGATGTCCAAGCGCAACTGTCTCAAGTCCTCAAACAATGCCCGTGGATATTCGAGATCGGATAATTCAGAGGGTGCTTTTTCACGAGCAGGCCGGGCTGCTTTTCCGGTCTTGACGACTTCTTTTCTCAGGAATATTGTTTCTCTTGATTTCAGGAAAGTCCGGCCTTTTTTTGTCAAGGACAGACCACCGTACCCGTTGATGTCGATTTCAGCATAACCTGCTGCAACAATCTGGCGATAAACCGATTTCCAGTCGTTATAACTCATTTCTTTTCCAATGCCGAAGGTTGATACCCGGTCATGTCTGAAGTCTCTAATACGTTTGTTTTCTTTTCCTAACAATACATCCGTAAGATATTTTACACCAAAGCGCTCCCCGGTTCGATAGATGCAAGACATGGCCTTCTGGACAGCGATGGTTCCATCCCATTTTTCAACTGTTTCAAGACAGTTATCACAGTTACCGCACGCTTTGTCATACGATTCGCCAAAATAATTCAGCAAGACCGGCCGGCGGCAGTTTATGGTTTCGCAATATCCGATCATGGATTGAAGACGCTGATATTGTATGCGCTTGAAACCCTGATCCCCTTCTGACTTTTCAAGTATTTTTCCGATAGTGACGATATCGGAAAGATCATAGGCCAGCCACGCGCTCGATTTTTCTCCATCACGACCAGCGCGGCCGGTCTCCTGGTAGTAGCTTTCTATATTCTTGGGCATGTCCAGGTGGGCCACAAAACGGACATTGGGTTTGTCTATCCCCATGCCAAACGCAATCGTCGCGACGATGATGACACCCTCCTGTTCCTGAAATATACGCTGGTGCCTTGTGCGGGCAGAAGCATCCAGCCCTGCATGATACGGCAGGGCATTATATCCTCTTTGGGAAAGCCATTCAGCCGTTGCCTCCACTTTTTTCCGGGTTAGACAGTAAACAATACCGGAATCACCAGGGTGTTCTTGACGGATAAAATGATCCAACTGGGATTTTGCATTCTTCTTGATGACCACGGAATACCTGATATTGGGTCTGTCAAAACTGGAAACATATTGTCGGGCATCTTCCAGATGAAGTTTTTGCAGAATGTCTTTGCAGGTGGCAATATCCGCAGTGGCAGTCAGGGCGATGCGCGGCACGTGGGGAAATGTTTCATGCAGAAGATTGAGCTGCAAATATTCAGGTCTGAAATCGTGACCCCACTGGGACACACAGTGGGCTTCATCTATGGCAAAAAGTGAAATAGTCGCTTTTTTCAGCCTCTGCAAAAAATCCGGTATAAAAATACGCTCAGGAGCGATATACAACAAATCCATTTCATTGGAAGCCAGCTTCTTTTGCACGTGTTGGATCTCTGCGGATTGCATGGTCGAATTGATATAGTGGGCCTTGATTCCATACTGCCTCAACCCATCTACCTGGTCCTGCATCAAAGCGATCAATGGCGAAATGACGATGCCGACACCTGGCCGGATCATAGCCGGAATCTGATAGCACAAGGACTTCCCACCGCCTGTGGGCATGAGAACAAAGGCATCCTGCCCGGAGACCAGGCTGTGGATGATTTCTCCCTGGTTTTCATAAAAGCGCTCAAACCCGAAATAACGCTTTAGAATATCTGCCGGATGTGTCTGGCGTATGTTTTGTGTTATTGATGGGTCCTCAGAGTTCTTCACCAGCATTTCCTTGCCATCCATTCCCAGTCTCCGGTGGTCCCGATATAGCGATTATTGTCCTGGCGCTCGTGGGCTAGATCGTCCGAAAAAAGGAGTGACCTGTTTTGTTGATAATACCTGTTATAAATCTGTGGTACACAAAAAGGGCATTCGCAAGTATCCGCTGCATTTGGCGGCGGTGCCGGTATGGATTCTGTCCCGGCTTCCTTTGCCTGACTTCGGCTCAGGGTAATTCTGCATGTTCGAAAGGGGATGGGATGCCTGCGGGACTCAATCAATCTTTCAACAGATTCACCGGACGGATCCATGAAGTTTGCCGAGATGATCTCTTTTGTAAAGCTCCGTTTTTCACGCACTGGCATCTTCATTTTTGCTCTTTCGGACCTATAAACCAAACAATTCGCAAACCCAACGTGGCCGGGCATTTTCCTTTCCCACCTCTTGATCCCCTATATCTGAAAAGCATCCCAGATGCAACCTAATGCACCAGGACACCGCTGCCGCAGCCAAGATGGCTCAGGATCTCAAAAGCACAAACCCCGCCATCAACCTATACTGGACGAAAAGATCTCAGCGCCATTACGCAGCCATTATTGGTTGTCGCCGGTACGGCAGACGATGCCTTCATTGCTGAAAATTTTGAACCTGTGATCTCGCAATACACAGCCGTTCAGGTCGCGCTGCTGCCAGGTGTCACACACATGGGCGTGGTTGGTGGTCCTGACGTTCAACCTGTTCTCAAGGACTGGCTGGAAGATTTCGGCAAACGATAGCTTTTATCGCATAATAATTGTGTGGAGAGTGCATTTGCAGAGATGCATGGATACTGTCCAACGTAAAAAAATTGGCGATCCCATATATCGAAAAAATAAAAAAGTCAATCTACAGTCCCATCTAATTTCCTTCGCATGATACCCATATTGAATAGGCATTATATGGGCTATTAAATAGTCTTGATTGTCTTGTCAATTTGAATTAGAAAATAATTACAGGGATGCGCTCTGGGCCCACCAACCCATTGGCACCTCCAACCCTGCAAAAAGCCCCTGAGAAGATAATTCATTTGCCAGTACCTTCTCCATCTTGGGGGCTTTTTCACATTGGCTTATTGAACACTTTAGCTATAGCGGCATCTCATCTGTCATTATTCTAATGATAGAACTGTTAAACCCACCACACAAGGAGGATATCAATCAATCTTCAATCGCTATCACCACTCTACGGATTCAACCGCTAATTTGATAGGAGGAAACCCTTTGGAGATAACAAATGGGCGAAGATAGACGTCTTCGTGCAGATCGCAGGATCGATGGGGATAGGCGATTTGGCACAAATCCTAAAGGATATTATGGCCCGGAAAGAAGAGCTGTCTTCGATCGCAGAAACTATAACGACAGACGACAGAAGAAATACGCTATCGCATCGCCGATAACGCCTACTCATCAAAGGTAAAAAGAATTTCTGGAAAACTGTGATGTCATACTGCGGAGCGATATTCTAACTCACATTGCAGTTTAGTCAATTCAAGTATAGACGGGGTCAGATTATGCTTGGAATGGTTTTGAATAAAAAAGATTTTTCAGATTCTGCCGTAATTTCTTACCATCAATGGCGAAACGGACACTCTCAGCCAAAGTAGTATTTCCAAAACATTCAAGCAGGTCTTTATCTGATGCGTCTACTTCTGACAAATTCAAACTTTGCCTAATGCGTTTGACGAGTTCTTTCTTTTTGGGGCTCAATGGTTTTCTCCTTCGAATTTGGTGATATATATCATATAGTTGCCGTGAAGTCAAGTTGCCACAATATAATGTGGTACAATTCCCAGCGCTCAACCGTGGATGACTCCTACAAAACGGTAGATATCAAACCCCTGAAAATTTGCCGGTGTGCGATTATAATCACCACAGACCAAATCTTGAATTCATAAGCCCTGCCGTGCTACCTTGGTGATGGCCAGATGGTATCGGCAATATTGCCCTAATTTCCAAAATGCCAAGTGTATCTCCATACATCTTCAATCCTGATTCTTTATTTTAAGAGTTTACAACCCCGCTAATGGATAGTAGAAACCAGCAATTTTCATCATGATTAGTCGTAGTCAATAAAAAGAAATTATAAGTGGCACTTATAAAATCATTTGCAATTAGATTAGCAAAGACCAAGTTTGGTCAAACCTCTCTGACCAAATCCGAGAGCCTTCATATCTTGATGCCGAAACCGAGTATACGAGTTTATGTCGGTTTAGTCTTATTGGTGATGAGTTGTTTGATAAGTTTGCCGACTCTGGCCTTATTGGGATATTTGTCATTGAACATGAGCAAACCGATAATTATCGCAGTTGGTGGCCCCGTTGTTTTTATTTCAGTACATATCATGTTCGGGTTGGGAGTATATTTAACCGGGCAGAACTACGCTATAGAGCTTCTGCATTGGGCTACCAAGCGATTTCTGAAAAAATACGTGTGACTGAGTTTTGACAGGATCTGATTCGATTTGATAGGTTTAATGGACCAACAAAGATCTCAACACTATGAAATGAAAGAGAGCATCGTGTATTAAGTGGTATTGTGGGGATGTCCAAAGCGTATCTGACAAAAATCAAGCTTCTCGGATAGTTGGTCTCCATTAATCACCAGGGTGATATTTGGTTTGATTGCATGCATCCTCCTTCTGGGGTTACGCACCAATAAAAGGTGGTGAACAAATAGGTCGTATTTGGGGATGCATGCGCATCGCTTATGCATCAGTAAAGGGCTAAATTTAAGTCAAGACGCAGATCCCGTAGTGGCATCAGACCGCTCGAGGCGACTTTCTATTATTCGTTTGCAGATAACAAGCAGCTGGTAAGGATGTGTAAAAACCACGCACACCAAAGCAGCGGCGTTATGGATACCAAGGGAAAACAATTGACAATGTCGCCAATAGAGCATTATAAATCATCCTCTTATTTTAGGGCAACCCATATTTACCCTCTGTTTTATTTGAAATATAAAGGACGGTTTTTTATGGACAAGGTTTTTCAATCCAAAATTTCAATGAATGTGAAATGAAGCGATGATTTTTTTTAAAAGGCTGTATTCTCTATGCGATAAAGGCCTAAAAAAATTGGCGTATCTTATAAAGGAACGCCTGAATATGATAGAGGTGAAAATCCTGTTGATCGGGCTTGTTTTGATGGCACTAACTGGGATCTATTTTCTATATCTTCTCTTTACAGACTTCGGCCTCTACAAAGTGCTGTCTTCAACCGCCGCCATCCATATCATGGGGGGAAGGGCCTTGGGAATTGTCACCTGTCTTTCTGCAGACATTTCCCTATTTTATACGATTTTATACAATTTTTATCTTGAAGTCGTCATTGTTCTGATTGCATATGGTATAGTGGTCCTGGTAATGCGAAACATCATCCAGCCAAAGCTCTTTAAAAGTGCTGTCCGACAGGCGGAACTCAACGCCCAGAGCCAGAAGACCAAGATCAAAAAGTACGGTTCTATCGGGCTTTTCCTGTTTGTCATGTTCCCCTTTTTCATGACAGGACCGGTGATAGGGGCCATTATCGGGTACCTGCTAAACTACAGGCCGATCAATAATTTTCTGATCGTGTTCAGCGGAACCCTGGCTTCTATTATGATCTATGCCCTTCTCGGCAACAATATCATCAACTTTATCAACCAGTACATTCATATTGACGTGCTGAAAAAATGGGGTGGGATCATCATTGCTGTGCTGATCGTGATATTTTTTATCTACCACTTAAAAACCGTTAAAGCCTTTCTTTATTCTGATGCCGATGACGAAGGATGATGTTCAAAGGCCCCGGCATCCCGATCTGGAGAAAATCATAGTACGTGGTGACAAGGCTTGTGCCGGCCATTTTTTCGACCATACCATGCAAAAATTGAAGAACCTCGCAGCAAGCTACGGGGAATGCGCTCGCTGTTGCGGTTCAAATAGTACACTCCTTTATTCTCCCCGTAACGAGATTGATGATTTGCTGAGACCGCTTGAAACGTCATCATCTACCTGTTTTATCTATATAATTTAGAGAAAGGAGGTAGAAATGACTCTCACACAAGATGAATTGGCAGTAGATATCGGTAATAATTTAGTTGAGTATGATAACTGGACATCTCCATATATCACCATTGTTCATCATTATCCAATCTTGATAAGATGATAAGACATTTTTTAGAATATGGTTGACAATTATTATTCCGATCCGATAGTATAGTACTAACATATAAATCAAGTGGGCAAACCTGTTGAAAGGTGGGGACGCAAAGCCACGGGTCTAAAGCGTAAATGCTATGACAGCCGGGCTGCTGAAAATAACCGTTAAAGCCTTTGGGAGTGTCTGCCCTGAGGTTTTTTGTTTTTATGTTCAACTCTTTTTTTTGATATTATAACAGGTCAAAAAGGCAATAGTTTTAGCTTCAATACCATGAGTATAAATGTCAAATTAATAACCTGAATAATGCCTTTATAGGGGTTGTCAGAAAAACGTTCCGATTGAGGACCTTTTTTCTGCTACAACCCCTTATGCCGCCATCCTATTTTCGGAACATTATTATGACGAGCGGTATAAAATTTTAGTGCTCATTTTGTAACATATTTTTAATTTCATGACAGGAACTTGGGCTAATATTCCAGCCCTGTCTTTGTCGGGACACATCCAATATTAATATTCTGGTATTGGACTCTATTTAGTGAAAGGGCAAACTCACTGAAAGGTGGGGGCGCAAAGCCACGGGTCTAAGGCTTTAGAGCTATGACAGCCGGGTTGCCAACTAAGTGCAGAACTCATCTGTCCTGCAACAATAGATGCGTTGCCTTAGCTATTAATAGGCGCCTTTCTCTTTATAAATATCCAATGCAAAGAGGAAGGCGCCTATTATGTTTATCAATCCAAATACTATTCTATTTAAAAATAAGTTTCTGTTTGCTTTCTTAACGCTATCTTTATTATTTTTGGATATACCTGACGTTTCAGCTACGACCCAAGCTTCGTTCATGTGGGATCCAAACCCCGAACCGGACGTGGCCGGCTACAGAATATTTTGCCGAGAACAAAGCCAATCCTATGATTATACAAATCCATCTTGGGAAGGGACAGAAACATACAGCACAATTTACGATTTTGATGAAAGCAAAACATATTTTTTAGTTGTAAGAGCGTTCGATACGGAAGGTTTCGAGAGTGGCGATTCCAACGAGGTTTGCTTAGAGCCTTTGAATGGACATAATGAAGTACCGACTGCTGATGCCGGTCCAGATCAGACTGTTGAAGAAGGGCAGTCTGTCCTTTTGAATGGGTCGAATTCCACGGATACGGACGATGGTATCGAATTTTATCAATGGGTCCAAACAAATGGACCGATCGTAACCCTTTCTGATTCCGATGTACAACAACCAAGCTTTACAGCGCCGGATGTTAGTAGTGAAGGCGCTGCGCTGACCTTTGAACTTACGGTTGTAGACTTCAGTGGCACCCAAGCAAAGGATGTTTGTACCGTTAACGTAACATGGCAAAATGAGCCGCCAACTGCAAATGCCGGCAATGACCAAACCGTTGATGAAGGCACTACCGTTCTTCTTGATGGATCTTCTTCTCTGGATATTGACGACGGGATTGCTGCCTATCTGTGGACCCAGATTGGAGGCCCGACGGTAACCCTCTTTAATCCTGAAACCCTTAATCCGACGTTTACTGCACCGAATGTTAATTCGGATGGTCTTTCCCTTGCCTTCGGTCTTAAGGTGACCGATGCTGGAGGACTGCAAAGTGCTGACTCATGTATTGTCAATGTCAGCTGGCAAAACGAATCACCAACTGCAATTATTTCTCCAGATTATCTGGAAACTACGCAGGAGACTTTAGTTACATTGGATGGCTCCGCCTCAACGGATTCTGATGATGGAATTGCCTCATATCTTTGGACCCAAATCGAGGGAGACCCTGTTTCATTGTCAACAGCAACATCTGCCGTTACGACCTTTACTGCGCCAAAAACAGAAGCATTTGAAAAAAATATAAAATTGAAATTGACAGTTACAGATCATCGCGGACTTAAGGCCACGGCAGATAGCTCCATCTACATCATGCAGAATGAACCGCCGGCACTAAATTCTGTTACAATATCTGGCCCAGTCCAGGTTGATGAGATTTCTGGAGAACAGTATATACTTACAGCTAACTACAGTGACGGCAACAGCAGCGAGGTTACAGGCCTTGCAAACTGGAGTGATAATTCCAGTTATGCGAATATCAGCAGCGACGGATATTTAGCTGCCAGTTCGGTGGCATCTGATCAATCATGCACGATAACGGCAAGTTATGAGGGAAAATCCGACTCACAGAATGTAATGATCACTGACATTCCTTCAAACAATTCACCTGTAGTCAATTTCAGCTTTGCAGCAAAGAGGAAAATAGTTGCTTTTAATGATCGTAGTATTGATAGTGATGGAACGATTGTGTCATGGTTTTGGGATTTTGGCGACGGTACGTATAATATTACACAAAATCCCGAGCACAGATATATCAAGTTTCGTAATTACTCAGTTACCCTCACTGTTACCGATAATGGAGGGCTAAGTAATACTATATCAAAAACTGTATCTATCACTAAATAGAAATATAGAAATACAAATAGGACATTTATGTGGGGCCAGAAATAGCCTTGCTTTTTTTGTGGATTTCTCCAACCTATTCACACTTTTACAGGTGTTTGAAAACCTGTGATAACACCATGCCAGAGCATCTTCACCACAATCAAGCATAATATCCCATGAACTCTCCACACCGGTCATTGAAAAATTCCATCGCCTCATCAACGGTGTCAAAGATTATCCAATCATGCCGTATGGTCTTTTCACCCTGTTTGCGAATCCGTTCGATCTCAGTGTTCCCGAAATATTCAAAATGGTCATGATACTCTGTGTACAGCTCATGTTTCCGCATTTTGATGCCCTCCCTTTATTAAAAGAACGCCGTTTCATCATGTTTTGGAAGGCAGATTAACACATGCGTTTGACAGATCCGGTCACACTGTTGTAAATATTTTCAAATATTTTCCATCCGACTCAAAGCGAACATTTCCCAAAGACAGGATCCCCATGAACAAACTCGACCTCATCAAGACCCTCAACACCACCACTGATATTTCCAAAATTGAAGCAACAAAGATTGTAAACCTGTTTTTCGAACAGATGGCCACCGCACTCGAAAAGGGTGATCGGGTTGAAATCCGGGGATTGTGCTCTTTTTATACCAAGGAATATGAGGGGTACACCGGCCGGAATCCGAAAACTAGGGAAACGATCGAGATTGCGCCGAAGAGACTGCCGTTTTTTAAATGTGGGAAGGGGTTGAGGGAGCGGGTGGATAAATGATGGCGGCTAAAATTATAGGCGTTATATTTGGCCCCTTGGCAGTGGGAATCTTTGCCTGGAAATTCAAAGAGATCCCACTGTGCCGACCGTGAATTATATTGCCTCTGGGTTTTGGCGTCGGGTACGCTGTTTATTGGGTATTAAAAAAATTGAACCGCAATAGCGAGCGCATTCCCCGTAGCTTGCTGCGGGGTTAGCGAGCGAATCTAAATTAGACAGAATTCCTTACGGTCGAAGATTCCTCGCAGCTTGCTGCGAGGTTCTTCAATTCAGCGATGATTTTGTGAGGATCATCCCGGATCACCACCAGTTCGATTTGGGTCTGAGAAAAATTGATAAAAAGGATATTGAGCAAGCAAAGACCTTTCTCAATAGAATGAATTTTGACAATCGTTTTGAAATAAGAGATGTCTAATAATAGTATGAAGATGAACGGACTTTCACTCAATATGGTGTAGTCTCAATTTTTATGACGGGATGGTTCGACTTGGCACTCCGATTGCGTGTCGAATGACCAAATATTTTTTTGGGCAAAAGGAGAATGACGGATGCGTACGATTTATTTTGAGAAAAGTATTCCTAAAATACTGCTTTCCAAAGTTCTGCAGCCGATTTGGCCGGCGGTGGTTTATTCGCGCTTATCCCCCACCCGCTTCACGGATGTACCAGAGACACCTTTGCCCGGCCCCAGTTGGGTAAGAATGCGCAATCAGTTGTGCGGCATCTGTGCCAGTGACCTGCACCTGCTCTTCGTCAATGCCGATCCAAGGATAAGCCCCGCTGCTCTTCCAGGCACCGAACGCATATACCTGGGTCACGAGGTGCTTAGCGAAGTGACTGAGGTGGGGACGGGTGTGACCACTCTGAAGGTAGGAGACCGCGTGATTTTAGACCACCCGGAAACCAACTGCCTAAACCAGGAGATCAAGCCGCTTTGTCGCCACTGCCGCGAAGGTAATCCCACACTTTGTGAAAATTCCTCTCTAGGGTTAAGCCTCGGAGGTATGGGCGGCGGCTGGGGGGACGGCTTCACCGCCCATGAAACCGGAGTCCATAAAGTGCCAGATGAGTTGGATGACGAGACCGCTATGATGCTCGAGCCACTTTCAGTGGGTGTGCGTGCTGCGCTGCGCTGTTTGCCTGAGCCGGACCAGGGCGTTTTGGTGGTAGGCAGCGGCATGATAGGCCTTGCGGTTATCGAGGCCGTTCGAGCTCTTTCCCCTGACTGTCACATCGCCGCGATGGCCCGCTACCCCCAGCAAGTCGAGATGGCCCGAAAGCTCGGCGCTGATGAAGTCATCATGCAAGAAGATCCCTATATAGCATCCGCCCGCATTACTTCCGGCAAGCTTTACACTGGCAAATTCAAAAACCGTATGATCCTGGGTGGCTTCGATGTGGTCTATGATTGCGTAGGTTCAGAGAAGACAGTTAAAGACAGTCTTCGCTGGACCCGGGCCGGTGGCACCGTGGTGCTGGCCGGTGTCAGCTTGAAACCCATGCATGTAGATCTAACCCCTATCTGGTATCAGGAAGTCGGACTGATCGGCCTGTATGCTCACGGCATGGAGAATTGGAATGGGGTTAGGCAATCCACCTATGACCTAACGACGGACTTGCTGTTGAAAAAGAAACTTTTCATCGATGGATTGATCACCCATCGCTTCCCGTTAGAGCAATGGCGCATGGCTGCTCGTACGGCAAAAGACAAACGCAGCGGCGCCATCAAGGTAATTTTGGACTTTCGCGATACAAGGTTACAGCATTGATTTTATTATGATCTTTTGAATGCCCCGTCTACTTGCGGTGGGGAGATTCATTTCCAATAAGTAACAAAAAAGAATTGATATAAGCGTGCAGACGTTGATCCATGTATCACTGCTTGATTCCTCACTGGGATAATGGCAAATGTTATGTAATCAGGTATTAGACCATGGGAAATAAACCTTTGAAGGTATGAGGGCTATCAGTTATGAGCGATACACATGATTTAAGCACATATCTTGAACCTACCTATTTTATTGATAGCGACTCACCGACAATAATAGAATATGCAGGCGGGATCTGCCGTGGGATTTACTCTAATATAGATAGAGCTATTGCTTTATGACACTATATATGGAGCGTTGAGGCGATATTATCCTAAAATCTTTGCACTGAATGTAAACATGGATGCCGAAACATTTTAATCATGTATCAATTTCATAACTCTCTCTAATCACATAATTTTCATGTTATATCATCTTCAAATCCTATTCCAAAAGGTGATCTAATGCCCTCAGACCAAGATAAAGTCAGATGACCACAAGTATTTCTTTATTGAATTATACGCAGATAGGAATGACAATATTTGTATCCATGTTGACAAAAAATGTCATTGTCTCTTTAACATGATCTGGCTAACCAAATAATATATTGAATTTAAACGATATATTTATTTATACAAGTTTGCATGATCTTTGCAAAGATTTATTCATTGTAATTTAAATACAGTTGAAAATGGCAAAACCGCCGAAAGTCGGTGACGCAAAACTACGGGTCTAAAGCTTTGATGCCACGATCGCCGGGTTACCAACGAGACTATGACGCCTCTTGGTTGGCATGCGGGAGGCGTTTTTATTTATCCGAAACTATGAACTTGCTTAATCGAATGAACTAAAAGGAGGCAACAATCATGAAAAACACAATATTAATCAATTTTCTTGTTATCTTTTTTTCTGCTTTGCTTTATCAACCAACATTTGGATTTGGTGATACAATTCACATAGACGCTGAAGGCAATACCATTGATAAAGCAACGTATGAACTGATTGCATCGAAAAGAGAAAACATTTTAGGCATAAAATTAAGAAATGGTTATAATTTAAAATCTAATGCCTGGAAAGATCCTATCAAATTAAGAAAAATAAGAATTGAACAGTGGAAAAACATGCGAGCGATGTACAATCCTGACTCGCTGCCCTCGATAATAGAACACAAGGCGGTAACCCGTTAATATATGCAGGCGGTATAAAAAATAAGATTAACGCCTTTCATCAGGTTCATCAGTGTAAGAGGGTTATGGCAACAGGGGGCGGTCAACCCGCTTAACTGAAAAGGAGATGGCATGTTCAAGCACAATAATAATGCACTAGTCGCAAAAGATAAAAACAACACAACCCGCTCGGAAGTGAAACCCGAGAAAACATTGGTTCAACTGGTAAGGGAGTGTGTAATGAAACTGTCTAAAATCAATTTGAGTGTTTTGATAGTACTATTAGCTTTTGTATCGGTATCCGTAGCAGGTGATTTTGACTGGATGAAAGATTTTAGTATCAAAGCTGAAGCAGATCCTTCAGGCTTTAAAGCAAGACTTTCTTCACGCTTTAAAATAGGGAATGCGGAAATCAATGCCGTACTCAGCAATGTTGATAATTCTGCTGACGCTTACATGATACTTCGTTTTGGGGAAATGTCGGGTCAACCTACACAAAATATCATTAGAAAATACAAATCTGGAAAAGGCAAAGGTTGGGGGGTGCTTGCGAAAAGTTTAGGTATTAAACCTGGCTCAAAAGAGTTCAAAGCACTCAAAAATGGTGAAGAATTTAAAGAAAAACGATATACTGATAAAATAAAAAATAAAGAGAAAAAGGGAAATAATAAAAGAGGCTAAAAATTATTTTATAGCTCTGTTATAGATTTTTTACTATAAAATAAATTAGCTATAATTTAGGGGGTCATATGAGGGTTTCAAAGATTGTAATTTTAATTTGTTCTATCTCTATTTCGTTATTCTTAATAGCTTGTGACGGAGGAGGTGGATCAAGTAGTTCAACGGGCTCAGGGGTTGTAGCTATGTCTGTCACTGATGCCAAACCATTGTTACCAGAAAATGTGACCAATCTATTTGTTGAATTTTCTGGTGTGTGGGTTCATAAGCCAGGTGGGGGTTGGATTGAATTAGACTTGATTGAAGATCATTATTCTATTGATTTACTCCAATTTCAGGAAGGTTATACCACTGAACTAGTCCCACCTACAATTCTTCAATCCGGCAAATACACTCAAGTGCGGATTGAGGTAAGTAAGGCAACGATGAGATGCAAAAATGAAGATGGATCTACAGAGGATAAGACACTTGAAATTCCAAGTGACAACTTGAAGACAGACAAAAATTTCACCATCGATTTAGGAGACGGGTCCGCTATAGATCTCGTCATCCATTTTGACTTAAGCATGTCTGTCGTAGTATCGGGTACCGCACCAGATCTGACATATAAACTTAAACCGGTTCTACATCTCTTCGATGATCCCATTAAGGCCGCTATCATTGAAGGAGAGATAGACAAATCCTCTTTTAATGATGCTGAAAACGAAGCAACTGTTGTTGTAGAAAGCAATGAAGGAATATACACACAGGTCGTGATTTCACAATCATCTACAGAAGACCCAACAAAATACAGTATCTTTTGGATCGTCCCCAATCAAGAGTACACCGTGAAGATTGATATAAACCAAAACGATACAATAGACTGCGAAAAAACTATAGGGTCTGGGGGAGATTTTTTTTCGCCTGGCCCCGGAGATGTTGTTGATATAGGAACTTGTTTTTAACTAATGTGAAGTAATTTATAAAATTGGTTCATTATAATAAACAGGGTCACGATGGCTCTGCCTGTTCATTAAATTATTGTGGATCTCTCCAGCAAAAATAAGGTTATCAGACACCCTAAAAATTACCGGTGTGCGAAAATAATCACAACAGGCCAAAACTTGCATTGATAGACCCTGCCGTGATACCTTGGTGATGACCAGATGGTATCTGAAAAATCCCCAACTTGTCGGATAGTTGGACTTGTCTCCATGTATCGGTATTGCGACACGAAGTCGCGTATTTTAACTGTTCAGCGGAGGCATTTAGCCTTTGTCTGAACCCAGTGTCCCGTCGCTGCGATCCTATGGAAGCATGCGCTCAAGGTGCATCCTTGACGGGTATGAAGCCTTCCCGACAATGCGCCGAAGTTCGCCTGTGCGAGCGGTGTGGAAACCGTGAGGTGGAAACGCTCCTGGAAGCTCCATCCGGGTGAGGTGTTAGGATAGGATACTATGGTCAACGTAAGTAAACACTTGTAACTGCCGTGAATATGAACAAGCCAAAGGAGCTGTGAGGCTTGAACCAAAACGGTAAGTGGGTGGTTCGGATGGATTGCTGAACGTCCGACACGGGCAGTATTCCCACCGGCAGAGCAGAGTGGACCTAAGGTATTCGCTGTTGGATACGTGGAACGTGGTAACCTCATGCCTTCGCCTTCGGGCAGGCTAACCGTAAGGCATGCTGTGGGAGGTATGAGGAGAGAGGATGGAAGAAGCGAAGGCCATCCTGTAATGGGGTGGATACAGGTTGAGAGCCTTAGGCTCGATATTACCTAACCCGCGAGGGGGCTGACGTCCATCGGGTGCTTCGTTGCGAGATAGTTTGTAGAACTTCTAAAGGAGGAAAAGCAAATGAGGGCTGCTAAAAAGCAGATCCATGCGTCCTCCCGCCGTACTCTTAAGTGGACTTCCATAAACTGGAAGAAAGTTAAGAAGAAGGTGAAGGAGCTGCAGATGCGTATCGCAAAGGCCGTTCGAGAAGGAAAGCTACGGCTGGTTAAATCTTTGCAGTGGCTTTTGACTCATTCGTTTTATGGTAAACTTTTTGCCATAAGACGGGTTGTTACCAACAAAGGAAAAGCAACACCGGGATCCGATGGTGTTGTGTGGAACTCATCTAAAAAGAAGATGCAAGCTGTAAACCTGCTAAGCCGAAGAGGATATCGTCCTTTCCCCCTTCGGCGGGTTTATATACGGAAGAAAAACGGCAAACTCCGACCTTTAAGTATTCCCACCATGAGGGATAGAGCAATGCAGGCTCTATATGCACTTGCTCTGGTACCAGTAGCAGAGACAATCGGTGACCTAAATTCGTACGGGTTCAGAGATGGTCGATGTTGCGCCGATGCCATTAAGCAGTGCTACAATTGTCTGGCAAAGCGTCGTTCCTCGCGGTGGATTCTTGAGGCCGACATTCAAGCCTGCTTCGATAGAATCGATCACGAATGGATGCTCAACAATATCCTGACTGATAAAAAGATACTTAGAAGCTGGCTAAACGCCGGATACATAGACGAGGGTAAACTTTATCCAACCAAAGCGGGTACTCCACAGGGATCAGTTATCTCTCCTGTACTTGCCAATATGACCCTGGATGGACTGGAAGCGGCTATTAGAAATGCAGTTCCCAAGAACGCCAAGGTCAACATGATCCGGTATGCAGATGACTTTATCGTAACTGGAAAATCAGAAGAGATTCTCCAGGAAAAAGTCAAGCCTGCAATCCGCGCATTTCTCAGCCAAAGAGGTTTAAATCTCTCAGGCGAGAAAACAAGGATCACCAGGATAGAGAATGGATTTGATTTTCTGGGCCAACATCTGAGAAAATTTGGGGATAAGTTTATTGTTACCCCATCAAAGAACTCGGTGAAAGGCATTGTTTCCAAAACAAAGGAAGTCATCAAATCCCATCTTGGCAACGCAACAGCGGAGATGCTACGAGAGCTCAACCCAGTAATCCGGGGATGGGCCAACTATCACCGCCATGCATGCTCCAAGAAAGCCTTCAACTATGTTGATTCCCGCATCTTCAATAATCTCTGGATATGGGCTAAAAGAAGGCATCAGGATAAAAAGGCCCAGTGGATACGAAATCGTTATTTTCGAACCATTGGTAACCGGCAATGGTGTTTTTTTGCAACCAAAAAGGCAGAGGGAGGTGGGGTTGGCGTCATCGATTTGGTCTATATGGCCACGGTAAAAATAGTTCGTCATACGAAAATCCGTGGCAAGGCAAATCCTTACGACAATAGATGGCAGGGATATTTTTCCAAACCTTGTAGAATGAAGACTTATTAGCGAAATCTTCAGTTCGATAAAATTTTACAAACACAACATGTTGGGTATAATTAATATGCGAACCTTTGGATTAGCATCTATTTCCGATCTAAAAGGGTTGGTTAAAGTAGCAAAATCTGCATTCATAGATGATGAAAGATTCAAACCCCGTGAGGCAACCGCAGGCGGTCCACCCGGACATGATCAAATAGAACGACATCGAGAATGGCTCGACTCATTGCTATACTATAAATGTGAAGAACACGGATCTATTGTAGGAACATGTACGGTAGAGATAAATGGTGATGAAGCAAAGATACATGGTATTCATGTGGTTTCTGAATCAATGGATCAAGGCATTGGCTCATATATGTTGCGTGAGATACAGACCGGGATGCCACATATAACTAAATGGACGTTAATTACGCCAGATTACGCTATACGCAACCAGCATTTTTATGAAATAAATGGGTTTACGTTGAAGCAAAGAGGTGATGTAGAACCAGATCTCGGGTTCGGCTTTTATACATATGAAAAAAATGTCCTATAACAGCATTCCCCTTGATCCTATAAGCTTGGAGTGTTTTATACAGAGAAATTGAAGATTACTGGCATAAGTCTCCAACTGGCCATTGCCGATTTCTCCAACAAAACGGTAGATATCAGGCACGCCAAAAATTACCGGTGTGCGAAAATAATCACAACAGCTCAAATCTTGCATTCATAAACCCCCTCGTGGTACCGTGGGGATGACCGAATGGTATCGGTAATATTGCCGTTGAACTTGATAACTGGACTTATCTCCATCTATCTGTACTTGGATGATATTTGGATTTTCACAGGGGATAAAGGTGGAATAATGGGTTTTCATAGAAAGACATTGGTCGATGGACTTATATTTGGCGAAGGCCCGCGTTGGCATGATGATCGCCTATGGTTTTCTGATATGCAGGCAGGCTTAGTTATGGCCACAGATATTGATGGAAATTGTGAAAAAATTGTTGATGTGCCAGGGAGCCCATCGGGTCTCGGATGGCTACCAGACGGCCGGCTATTGGTTGTGTCTATGATCGATCGGCGTTTGCTCAGGATGGAAGGCGAACGGCTCATTGAACATGCTGACCTGAGTAATATTGCCACCTGGCATTGCAACG
This sequence comes from uncultured delta proteobacterium, assembly GCA_963823335.1. GTDB lineage: Bacteria > Desulfobacterota > Desulfobacteria > Desulfobacterales > B30-G6 > B30-G6. Next base: position 99,577 of record CAWGLD010000001.1, read on the forward strand.
ATATGGTTGTAGATGGCAAGGGAAACGCCTATATTGGTAATTTTGGTTTCGATTTAGAGGTTAATGATATCAAGCCTGTTGAAGCCACAATGGCCATGGTAACCCCTGAGGGTGAAGTTACGCCTGCTGCTGATGGGCTACTGTTTCCAAATGGAACAGTTATTACCTCAGATGCCAGAACTCTAATTGTTGCTGAAACATATGGAGCAAGGCTCACAGCTTTTGATATTCAATCAGATGGTACTCTGACGAATCGTCGTCTGTTCGCTGATGTCTCTCCACACTTCCCTGATGGGATATGCCTCGACACTGAAGGTGCAATATGGGTTGCTGATCCAGTTGGTGGTGAATGCATTCGTGTACTCGAGGGGGGTGAAATTACCCATAGAATTGATACAGGGCGCGGATGCTTTGCCTGCATGCTTGGGGGGGCGAATCGGAATACACTTTTTATGATGACTGCCGGTGATTTTAGAACAGATACCGTTGTACGGGCCCAAAATGGTAAGGTTGAATATGTTGAAGTTGATGTACCAGGTGCTGGTTGGCCGTAATATAACATAAACGGATTCCACGGATACTGAAAAAATGGAATTTGGTATACAGAACTATACATTGAAGTGAATATTTTGGATTTTGGCCGTGGATGTCGCCAACAAAAACAAGGTTATCAGACCCCTTAAATATTACCGGTGTGCGAAAATAATCACAACCGACCGAATCTTGAATTAATAGTAGTTCTCATGGTACCGTGGAGATGACCGAATGGTATCGGTAATATTGCCGTTGAACTTGATAACTGGACTTATCTCCATCAATCACAACTTTGATGAATGTTGTGATAGCCATCTCAGAATAATACTATTGGTTGATTCTTTCTTTTCGGTTTGAATCTCGTAAGGTATTTTTTTTGCAAAAGAACTTTTTCAGTGCGAAGGAAGCAGAACTTCATACTTTTAATAAAGAAAGGAGGAATCATGAGAATATTTGTTAAGATTGGGATAGTGTTTCTGGTCTTGGCCTTAAGTTTCGGTATCGCCTTGGCCCAATTTGCCAAAACTGAAGATGCCATTGAATACCGGAAGTCCGTAATGCAGGTAATCAAGAAACATTTTGGTAGCATGGCCAGTGTTGTTAAAGGCGAAACACCTTATGATCAGGCTGCATTCCTTGAAGACGCAAAGGTCGTGGCAATGTTGTCGAAACTGCCATGGGAGGCTTCTATGGTTCCCGGTTCAAATGAGGGTCAAACAACATTAAACGAAAAAGCGTTGAAGGATAAAGAGGGATTTATGGCTGTTGCAAAACGGTTCCAAAACCATAGCAGTGAACTAGCTGCGGCAGCAGAAAGTGGTGATATGGGAAAAATAAAGAAGCAGTTCGGAGCCACCGCTCAAACATGTGGCAGTTGCCATAAGCCCTACCGAAAATAAGTGCCCGGATTCAGTTTATTATCAAATAGACAACTACAAGGGAAATTCCGAATATTATAGTGGCAGTCCAATGATTGCCGCCAGGTGGTGGTGCATCGCCAGGCCACATCTTGATACCCGTGAACATGGGTTTAATCAGGTTTTCATGTTTGACAACCAGGTAAAATATGATGGCTGTCAAATGAACAGCTATAAGGCATCCGATCACAATAGCGTTGATGTTGTGGATGCGGGTAAGTGCGCTGCTGACGGAATTGCTCACCAAAGGGTAAAGCGGTCCTTCAGTGAATATGTCATCGCTGGCAAATAGCCCAGTCATTGCTTGTAGCAACAGGGTGAGGAGCATAGCAACGACTGACCACCCCCCGAGGGGATTATGTCCTAGATAATGAGGCACATCCTTTTTAATAAGGCCGATTGCGTATTGTAATACAATTGATGGTCCACGAACAAAATTGACAAATCGAGAATGGTATCCACCCAAGACACCCCAAACAAAGCGAAAAAACAAAAAGATTAGCACTAAATATCCGCTATACATGTGGTAGGTCATTAAATTGCCACCGATTTTAGCGGTCACAACGCAGTTGATTACCAAAACTGCTAGCACCCAAGAGGGTGTTCAAAATTTTGTGTCAGTCTAACTGAAAGCTGATATATACAGCCCAAAGGAGACTGACATGCCAAAAGATAATGCAGATTTTGATTTCCAGAAAGCCCTCAAAGCCATCCAATCAGGCAAGCCCCTTACTGGCAAAGACGGGGTGCTCACCCCATTAATCAAGAACCTAACCGAAGCTGCACTCGAAGGGGAGTTAGACTCCCATCTTGGACAGGAGATAGCGGCCAATCGAAGAAACGGTAAGAGCAAAAAGACCATCAAGACCCTGAACGGCTCCTTCGAACTGAACACTCCCCGTGAGCGCAACGGCACTTTTTCACCCCAGCTGATTAAAAAGCATCAGACGACCATCAGCGATGAGATCGAAGAAAAAATCATTGCCATGTACGGCCTGGGCATGAGCTATAAAGACATATCTTTTCATCTTGAGGATATCTATGGCATTTCTGTCTCTAAGGGCACTCTGACTGCGATTACAGATAAAATCATTCACACCGTGAAAGAGTGGCAAGCCCGGCCGCTTGAAACGATATATCCCATTGTCTGGCTTGATGCCATACACTACAAAATCCGTGAAGATGGCAAGGTCCTCAGTAAGGCTGTTTACACGATCCTCGGGGTCAATATTGAAGGCCGCAAGGAGGTCCTTGGCCTGTATATCTCAGAGAACGAAGGGGCCAACTTCTGGCTGCAGGTGCTGACCGATCTCTCTAACCGTGGCGTTGCCGATATCCTGATCGCCTGTATTGATGGGCTAAAAGGCTTTCCAGAAGCCATCGAGACAATCTTCCCCAAAACGGAAGTGCAACTTTGTGTGGTGCATCAAATTCGGAATTCCTTAAAATACGTTGGCTCCAAAAACCAGAAGGAATTCATGGTCGATCTCAAGCGCGTCTACAAAGCAGCCAACAAGGATTTAGCCGAATCCGAATTGGACAAGCTCGAAGCCAAGTGGAACGACAAGTATCCGATTGTCATTAAGTCCTGGCGCAACAACTGGGAGCGTCTGAGTCAATTCTTCAAATACCCGGAGGATATCCGCAGGATCATTTACACAACGAACACCATTGAGGCGGTTCACCGTCAATTCCGTAAGCTGACCAAGACTAAAGGCGCTTTTCCGAACCAGGACAGTTTGTTGAAATTACTGTATATGGGCATCCAGAATGCCAGTAAAAAATGGACCATGCCGGTTCAGAACTGGTCATTAACTATCTCTCAGTTGGCTATATTTTTTGAGGGCAGACTGGATAAAGAATTAAAGCTCTGATATGATTAATTACAATTTAAAACTGACACAGAATTCTGAACATACCCGATTTCTCCAACAAAAAGGTAAATATCAGCTCTCTGAAATTGTACCGGTGTGCGAAAATAATCACAACCGACCGAACCTTGCGTTGGCGTACCTTTCCGTGATACCTTGGCGATGACCATATGGTATCGGTGATATTCCCGTTGAACTTGATAACTGGACTTATCTCCATGTATCAAAGGCGTGAGCACTATTAGATTTCCCCCAGAATATCTTTTCCAAAAGGTTCAAAATGACCATTTCTTGACCCATCCTTTTAATTCATGTATATATCGCATATCGCATCTAAATCACACCTGATCTGAAGCCGAATTTAAACTTGAACCTGAGTTGAGCTCATTCTCGATCTGTTCTCACCTTTTCCAAGACATATCATCTTCTTCAAACCTCAAAACCAGAAGGTGATCCACATGCCCACAGAAAAAAGAGCCACACGCAAACTCAGAGCCATTCTTTCTGCTGATGTTAAAGGCTACAGCATCCTTATAGCGGATGATGAGACCTTCACAATCAAAACTATTAAAGAATATCGAAGCATAATATCCAACTGCATCGAGCAATATGCCGGTCGGGTTGTGGATAGTCCCGGTGATAACATACTGGCGGAGTTTGCAAGTGCGGTTGATGCTGTACAGTGTGCAGTGGAAATTCAAAAACAATTGAAGAAAGAAAATGACCGGCTTGTAGAGAACAAAAGGCTGGAGTTCAGAATTGGTGTGAACATCGGTGATGTTGTGCAGGATGAGAATCGTATCTATGGTAATGGTGTTAACATTGCCTCAAGGATTGAGGGTTTGGCAGATCCTGCTGGCATCTGTGTATCTCGCAGTGCATACGATCAGATAAAAAATAAAATGGGTTTCAGTTTTGAATATATGGGGGAACACTCTGTTAAAAATATATCTGAACCAGTAAGAGTTTATAAAGTTCTAATGCATTCTAATTCACCATCACCTTTGGTTGAAGAGACGCTGAAGCTGCCGGACAAACCATCCATTGCAGTCTTGCCATTTGTAAACATGAGTGGAGATCCTGAGCAGGAGTATTTTTCTGATGGAATAACAGAAGACCTCACAACTGTTCTGTCACGGAATTCGTTGATGTTTGTGATAGCACGGAACTCCAGCTTCGCCTACAAAGGAAAGGCAGTCGATGTAAAAAAAATTAGCAAAGAACTTGGGGTTCATTATGTATTGGAAGGAAGCGTACGAAAGGCAGGAACAAGAATCCGTGTAACAGCACAGCTTATTAATGGGATTAATGGAAAGCATGTATGGGCAGAGAAATATGATGGTGAGCTTCAAGACATTTTCGATTTGCAGGATCAAATAACACAAAAGATTGTTGCTTCAACCCAAACCCAAGTAGCATTAAGTCTTGGAGAAGTCAGAACAGCTGCAAGACATGAAAACTTAGATACTTGGGATATTACCGCAAAAGCTTTAAAATATAGTTATGATCTAACTGAAGACAGTCTTAGAAAGGCTGAAAAACTCTTACGATCAGCCATAAAGTCAAATCCAAAATCTGATTCTGCTTATGCTTTGCTTGCAAGTGTTTTATTTCATCTATTATTGATGGGGTATGAACAGGAGAACGTTAGTGAAATTTTAAATGAATCTTTTCAATACTCAGCAAAAGCAATATCAATTAATGAATCTAATGAAATTGGGCATTGGATTAACGGAAACCTTCAGCTATTTTCCAGAAGAAATCATGATTATGCGCTTGCGGAGTATGATCGTCTGATAGAAATAAATCCTAATAATTCGTTAGCATATGGCTCTCTCGGCGCTGCCCTAACATTTTCCCGAAAATATGATCAAGCAATAAAAAATATTGAATTAGCAATAAGAATTAATCCTATGGACCCAAGCATATTTTTTCGATTCTCTGAAATAGCATTGGCTTATCTTCTTAAAGGAAAATATAACGATGCAATTGATTGGTCAACCAAGTGTATCCATAAAAGATCCAGTTGGATAGCTGGTCATTTTGTTTTAATAGCATCTCTTGTAAATCTTAATCGTCTCGATGAAGCAAAACAAGCAACCAAGGAGTTGTTGAATACCAACCCAACTGCAAGAGCATCTGATATTTCAATGTATCCGTTTAAATACGCTGAAGATGTGATAAAGTTACAAAAAGCTCTCTGTAAAGCAGGTCTACCTGAATAAAGGATATCTGTTGTATATCTCATATCTTTCAGATATTCAAAATAGTGTAGTATCTCCAACAAAAACAAGGTTATCAGACCCCTGAAAATTTACCGGTGTGCGAAAACAATCACAACAGACGGAATCTTGCATTGGTAAGGTCTCCCATGGTACCGTGGGCATGACCGTATGGTATCGGCAATAATTTCGTTGAATTTGATAACTGGACTTGTCTCCATGTATCTGCAATTGAATGATAGTCGGTTTTATGCTTGACTGAACATAATTCCTCCTCTATATTCGATTAATCTATACTAAAACTTCACTTCCTCTGAATCTGAATATCCAATTCTAACTCTACACTTCATCTGAAGCTGCCCTGTCAAAGCTGTAAGCTTTTCTTTCTTCACTTCGATCATTGATAAAACCTAATATTAATCTGAAAGGAGGACATGAAATGCGAAAACTCACAGCTATCATCCTTGTACTTGGAGTTATTTTGTTTCTTCAAAGTTGTGCCATGTCTGAGAAAAAATTACCGGAACCAGAAGGTGTATTGCTTGGTCAGGGTGAATTGGAACAGCTCTTTAGCAAAAATATAGGTTTTGATGGCCGGTATAATAAAATGTCTTACGCCAATTTTAGAACGCAAATACAACCTGATGGAAAACAAATTACGACTTGGTTTAATAAAGATGGCGAACAAGGTGAATCAATGAATGGAATGTATACGATTAAAAATGGACAAAAATGTGATAATTATATTGGTGAAGAGAAATGCTGGAAATATTATAAAATTGATCAAGAGAAATATTATATTGAAACCAATGACGGTTCTGAATTTCGTTATTTATCGCGTTTTTAACCATGAATAAAAATATTCCCTATTCAATCATGAGGGTCTTTATGATTGCCGAATGCCGTATTTTACGAATTAGTGGGATCCATGGTCCTCGTTAACTGGATCACGCATACTTTTTGATGCCGATGAAGATGACGCGATTATTGGAATGTCGGTTCCGTAATCAAAAGATACACCAATGCATTTTAAATCTCTGATAAAAGGCGGAATAAAGAATGGTTTCGCCTTTTGCTAATTTTATATGCTTAACCATCCCTGAAACTTATATTGATTGACAGGTATTTCAAATTCTATGCTTTTCATAGCCCCGTAAAATATGGTGCTGTCTCCAACGATTCGGTAGATATCAGAGTGCTGAAAATTTACCGGTGTGCGAAAATAATCACAACAGACCAATTCTTGCATTGGCAGGACCTCCCGTGATACCGTGGGCATGTCCATATGGTATCAGCAATATTGCCGTTGAACTTGGTAACTGGACTTATCTCCATAAATCACAGTTTCCAGTTTGAAGACTTATTAGCGTAGCCTTCAGTTTGGTATTATTTTCATCGACCACAAGATGTGGTATCGGAAATTTTAGATGAATGGTGTAGCTCCATGAACCTACGACCCGCCACGAGCGAAGATTTGAAGACCATCATCTCCTGGATCAAGGATGAAACAGCCTGCCGGACGTGGGCGGGACCGATGGTGAGATTTCCCCTCAACCCGGAGGGCCTTGCCCATGCCATTGAATTTGAGCCGGGCAATTCCTATTGCCTGATGGAAGATGAGAGCATTTTTGCCTTTGGCCAGTTGATAAGAAAGAGCCCAAAACGCCTTCATATGGCCAGGGTCATCGTAGCGCCGAGAAAAAGGGCATCCGGACTTGGTGGGCAATGGTGCCGTGAGCTGATGGCGCTGGCCCGGAAAAAGGGTTGTGAAACCATCACACTGAATGTTTACAGAGACAATACTGCCGCCTGCAGGATATATATCAGCAACGGCTTCATGGAGGTTGCTGAAAAATCAACCCAGGAATTGTGCCATATGATCCTCCGCTGCGGTAGTCCAAATAATAGTTAAGTCAAGGATAGGGAACACCTAGCACTCTCCAACAAAAACAAGGATATCAGACCCTTAAAATATTACCGGTGTTTGAAAATAATCACAACAGGCAGAATCTTGCATTCATAAGCCCTAAAATGGTACCATGGCGATCACCAGATGGTATCGGTAATATTGGCATTGATCTTGATAACTGGACTTATCTCCATGTATCAGTACCTGACTGGCACTATGTTTTAGTATAAGATGTGTAAATCTATTCATTACTTTTTGGATAATCTTTTCCACAATCAGGCATAACTTCCAGCAGCAGAATCAGCGTGACCCCTACTAATGTTCTGTTTATCAAAACCTTCCAATCTTGCACAATAATTGCATTCACCAATAAAGATAAAAAAGTTGTCATTTAGTTGGCTTGTTGCAATGATTGAAAAACGTTATCTATCTGCGGATAGTGGAAGTCTCAATACATCTATGCTTCATCTGATAGTTGATTTTCAGAGTTCTTAGACTATGATAGTCTAAATTGACCAGACCTCAACCGGATTCTCGCGCTGGAAAGGAGTTGGAAATGAGATCGAAACTTCAACATGGTTTTATCTTGCTGCTGTTTGTTGGTTTTGGAGTTTTGGCATTTGTGGGTTGTGGCAGTGGCGGTGGCGGTGGTGGTGACGGAGACAACGTCTCTTCCGGCAATGACTCTGTAGACCAAAATCCGATTATCACGGCTATGGTGTCTACAGACACTGACAAACTATCCCTTGCATGGCTCCCGGCGACAGATAATGAGACACCTGCTGACCAGGTTGTTTATGAGGTCCACCTTTCGAAAAGTGAAACCTTTGAACCGAACAGCACTACCCTTAAGAAAACCATTTTGGGTGATCGGCAGGTAAACGTGGCTGGTCTGGAGCCGGATACAACCTATTACGCTATCATCCTCGCTATTTTTCCAGGTGGTACAGATGCCCAAAGCAACCCTCTGGCTGCCACAACATTTGCAAATCCTGTCCTTAAAAACGCGGCAAATACCGTGAAGCAGGCAGACGAGCTTGGTCTTGGGCGATACGCTGCTTCAGACGCCACCAGCTTAACCTTCCCCTATAATGACAATGCCGTGCTGCCGGAAGTCGGAACCATCTTGTTCGCTGAAAGCGTTGATGGTGAGATCGTATTGCGACGTGTTGTTTCCTGTGTATCGGCAAACCCGGTCATTACGATCAATACCACGGCAGCTTCACTCACAGATGTTTTCGAAGATGCAACCATCAGTTCGGCATTTCACCTGGTTGACATAGGTGGTGACACAACCTTTTCAAGAAATGTTTCTACCGCGAAAATGGGGACAGACCTATATTTTCAGAGCAATTGGGATGACGGATTTCTGACAATCGATCAAGTCGATTATGTCCATAATGAACAGAACTTGAAAGTGACACCAAGGAATATCAATTCGAATATCACCAGCGAATTTAATATCCAGGTCACACCTTCTTTTGAACCGGTACTGGAAACATACGCCAATTGGAGCGGGTTCCAGCTTAATTCCGCGGTGGTCACCGCCAGAGGGACATTGAGCATTGAAGCCCTGGCCGAGTATAATTTTGAGGCTCAGGGAACATGGGAGGATGAGGTTGAAATAACCAACAGAACCTGGACCAGTATATACTACATCGGTACAGTCCCAGTATTTCAGCAGATCAGCCTGTCCATCAAAGTAGCTGCTTCAGCTGAAGCTCAAGCCAAGATAAAAGCCTCCACCAATGCAAGCATATCCCGCACGGTCGAGGTTGGCGCCACCTACACAAATGCAGGCGGGTGGGAGACATTCTTGAACGAGACCAATGATGAATCACTTACGGCAAACCTCGATATTGGTGCGGAAGCCAGCGCCGAGGTCAGAATCATACCCGAAGTCAGGGTCACATTCTACACGGTCTTAAGTAGCTACTTGAGCGTTGAACCATATTTACGGGGTGGATTGGCTGTAGGCGATACAACAAGTAATTGGGATTTTCTCGCAATTCATCCAGATCGTGCGCTTGAGTTGACCACTTTTGAATCAGCGCTTGGGCTTGAAAGCTTCATCGGTGCAGATTTGACAGTCTTTGGCAACAGCTTTCCCATTCTGGAAAAGACCTGCGTGCTTGGCCCGGTTTCGAACGCTTCGTGTACAGCAAACATTGACGAACTTACGCTATTTTCACTGCCGGAACTCACGCTTACGGTACCGCAAAACTCAAACAGTACACAGGAAGAGCTGAAACTGGAGGCAATTCACGGCGTGAACAACCCATTTGATCCAACCTCCGTTCAGTGGGAGGTTTTTCCTTCATCGGCCAGTATCGAACCACACGAGTGCTCAGATTCAACCGGAAATGGCCAGACTAAGACAACCTGCACGGCCACGCTTTCGATGTCTGGAAGCGATGAATATACGGTGTTTGCGTCCGGCCAAGGTGTTTTGGGTGAATTGGCAAGACAGTTTGAGGAAGGTGATATATATCAATCTGATTGTATTTATGGTACCAGCACCAGGTTAAATAACGTAATCGTTTATTGGAAGAACTGTTCAACATCGCGTGAACTGGCTTACATAAACCAACCAGGAGACGACTCTGGTTCTACGGATATTGTTCTTGCTGCAAAGGTAATATGTAATGAGGATTTTGTTGGTGAATGTCCAGACCCGAATAGGTGGGTAGAAGTAGTTTTTGAAGGATCAGAGATAAGATATATTTATTTATTCTTTTTAAATGGAGAAAGCGTTAATACGAATTATTATTGTGATGGCGATTCCTATTTTGGGAGATTAAATCGTACGACACTGGATAATCCTTCTCCTGTACAGATAGGTGACTATTTTATCTCCCTCTCAGCCTGCAGAAGCGCTCTATCAGAATATGTTCCAAACGACGACGATTTAATTTATCCAGGTAGTTGCCACAGTTGGTGGGATCATGATGGAGAAACTTGTATTTATTGAAACGTCAATTCGCAGGATTTCGAAATGTCGCCATACTGAGTGGATGTCTCGGACAGGGGGACCATCACGACGACTAAAAATTGAGGTTTCCTAAAACCGTGGATATCTCCAACAAAAACAAAGATATCATGCACGCCAAAAATTACCGGTGTGCGAAAATAATCACAAATTAAAAGGGTGAGTCCGAGCCATGGATTCGCCCCTTTTTTATTGGCACAAAGCAGCGTTATTAGGGTCTACAGTTTGACACCAGGTTTAATGATGCGATAGACTGCATATATCCAGATGGTATCGGTGATAATTAGGCTGAGCTTGATAACTGGACATCTCTCCATGTATCCGTATATTTCGTTAATAATTTTTTATTTAAAATTCCTGGCCGGTTATAATGGTTGTTCTACAGTTAAATTTGGTCTCTACAAAGGATGATTAATTGAAGCAGAAGCACACATATCAAGAATTGAAAAAAGAGAATGAATTATTAAGGAAGCAACTGCAAATCCTTCAAGAGAACGCGGATCGGTTCAATGACATCGCTGAGAATGCATTAGAATGGATCTGGGAAGTCGATAAGGAAGGAAGGTATACATATTCAAGCCCTGTCGTAAAGGTTATCTTAGGCTATGAACCCGAGGAGGTTTTAGGAAAACACTTCTCTGATTTTTTTCATCCCAAGGATAAGAAAAAAATGTTAGCTGAGGCCTCCAAGGCTTTCGATCAAAGATTTCCCTTCAGGAAATTTATTAACCAAAATGTACATAAAGATGGCAATAAAAAGGTGTTTCTTTTAACGAGTGGTATCCCTGTGTTTGATTCTGAAGGGGCATTTTCGGGATATCGTGGGGCTGACATGGATGTAACAGAACAATATGTGGCTAAAAAAGCTCTAAAAGAAAGCGAAGAACACCTACGATCACTAATGCAGAGAGCCTCAGGGTTTGCCATTTACCGGTTGGCATATAATAAAGTTTCCCCATATTCCTTGCGGGTTGTTTTAGCCAGTCCATCCGTGAAAGACATCCTGGGCATACCTGATCAAACGAAATTCGAGATGTGGTTTGAAAATATCCATGCTGATGACAGGGAAAGAATCATAAAAGCTAATTTGAAAGCGTTTGAAACGAATGAATTTAATGAAGTCATGAAGATTAATCATCCTGACAAAAAGGAGCATCGCTGGATTCATTCAATTGCTAAAGGCATTTTCTCGCAATATGGCGAATTACAATATATCAATGGCATTATAATCGATATTACAGAACGTAAACTTGTTGAAGAGGCTTTGATTGAGAAAGAGAAAGAATTAGAATCCAAGACAAACAAGCTTGAAGAGATAAATGTCGCCCTGAACGTCCTGTTAGAAAAAAGAGAGGAAGATAAAATACTCTTGCAAGAGCAGGTACTGTCCAACGTAAAAAAATTGGCGATCCCCTATGTCGAAAAATTAAAAAAAGGCACCCTCACCGAAACACAAATTGCCTTGCTTGATGTTTTAGAATCAAGTTTGCACGAAATTATTTCACCGTTTTCCCTCAAGCTGGCCTCTAATTCTTTCGGATTAACGCCCGCCGAAATCAAAGTGGCTTCTCTTATAAAACAGGGCAAAGGGACAAAAGAAATAGCAAAGATGCGAAATCTTTCGCATAAAACAGTAGCACGCCATAGGGAGAATATAAGAAATAAGCTCGGTATAAAAAATACAAAAGTCAATCTACAGTCCCACCTAATTTCCTTCGCATAACACCCATAATAAATAGGTACTATATGGGCTATAAAATGGCATTGATTGTCTTGTCAATTTGAATTAGAAAATAATTATAGGGATGCGCTCTGGGCTCATCGCCCATTGGCACCTCCAACCCTGTAAAAAGCCCCTGAGAAGATAATTCATTTGCCAGTACCTTCTCCATCTTGGGGGCTTTTTCAATATGGATCTTCAGCCCGACCGATTCCTTACCTTGGAATATTGTATTATGTTAATTTGTTTTTGGACAGGTTAGGACTGTCTATATCTTTCAACCTAAATCTCATGGCTATGAAACCGACATTACCCACAAAGCTTATCAGTACTACTAAAGAAGGGTTGTCTGGCATAATGACAGGAACGGTTGCCATCACTGTTAGTTTGTCGATGGCTGCGCTGATATTTCATGGTAGTCTTGCTAATTTTATTGGTTACGGCATAGGAGCCGTTTTATGTACTACCATATTTATCAATTTAATTTTACTCATAGGATCTTCTTATAAGGGGATAGTCGCCGCTCCTCAATCTGCAACCTCGATTGTTTTAGCGACTGGTATTAGCCTATTATATGATAAATCTCTTCAAGGAGATAACCAACAAGACTCGCTTTTGCTTATTGCCGGCTTTGTTTTATCAACCTCTATCATTACAGGAATATTTCTATTTGTTGCCGGTAAATTCAATCTGGGGAAATTGGCTCGCTTTATCCCTTACCCTGTGATCGGGGGTTTTTTAGCTGGAACGGGCTATTTAATAATCAAAGGCGCTGTTTCTTTCATGGTCGGTTTTACAATTTCCTTCGATACGCTCCCATTTCTAATTTCAAATCAATCGTTTCTAAAGCTATTGCCTGGAATAATAATAGCATTTATCATGTTCTTTCTGTCAAAAACATCTCGCCATCTGATTCTTTTCCCGTTATTTATATTGTGTTCTATATGCCTGTTTTATAGCGGTTTATGGATCCTGGACCTGTCCCATGAAACTGCCTTGAAGTTGGGTCTTGTCATGCAATTAAACACAGGTGAATATTTTAATTTATTGAATATATCTAATACAATATCCAAAATTGACTACTCCATTATCTTAGAACACAAATGGACTATATTTTCGATTGTTTTCATTACGTCGATTGCACTATTGCTGAATTTGAGTAGTTTAGAACTTATCGTCAAAGATGACATAGATCTTGATAAAGAGTTAAAGTTGTGTGGTACCGGCAACATCGTTTCTGGCTTTTTTGGGGGCATCGTCGGATACCAAATGCTCGGACCTTCAGCGTTAAATCATACCCTTGGATTAAAGTCCCGGGCCCCAATAATAGTATTAATAATAATGAGTTTTATTATTCTTTTTTGGGGTCATGATTTCTTAAAGTTTTTTCCTGTCCCACTTATCGGCGCTTATTTACTGTTTATCGGGTTGAATTTTCTACACGACTTTTTGTATGATAGTTGGCTGAAATTGCCGTTAAGTGAATACATAATAGTGCTTTGTATTTTAATGATAACTGTATTCAAAGGTCTTCTTTCTGCTATTGCATTTGGAACGATTGCAGCTATTTTCATATTTATCCTCAATTATGCAAAAGTAAAAAACATAAAAAGCATAACAACCGGTGAACATCATAGAAGCAATGTAGAAAGATCTCCCATTGAGGAGGAATTGTTCAAGCGTGAAGGTAGGAGAATACGTGTATACCGGTTGAATGGTTATCTGTTTTTCGGAAGCGTATACAATTTGTACTTGAATGTTAGGGAATATACACTTGAAACTGGAAACAATCATGCTGGATTCATTGTTTTGGACTTTAAAGATGTACAGGGCATGGACTCGTCAGCCATTCATAGTTTTTTAAAAATTAGGCAAATTGTACAGAATGGTCAAAAGGTCAAGCTGATATATACCCAATTGAACCCTAATCTCCACAATTTATTTATAAAAGGATCGGTGTTAATTGGTAAAAATGACTCAAGTGTCTACGATGATTTGGATCGAGGTCTCGAATGGTGTGAAGAACAAATACTTAATGAGAATGGTTTTAAAGCTGACAGATTAAATCAATTCACCGCCGTGCTTGAAAAAATATTCGAGAATGAAAATGAAACTATTCGGTTTAAGAGCTACCTGACCAGAAAATTTTTCAAAAAAGACACTGTCCTTATGAAAAAAGGTGAGTTCTCAGAAACTCTTTATTTCATCGAAACCGGACAATTTTCAGTATTAAGAAATGACCATGAGAAATCTTCAATAAGGTATCGAAAAATTGGGAGTGGAGCTATAATTGGCGAGATGGGTTTTTTTTCTAACAACAATAGAACAGCTTCAGTTATTTCAGATAAAGATAGCTTTGTTTATGAATTAAACCTTACGAATATGAAAAAAATGGAAAAAGACTGTTCTAAAATAGCGTTCAAGTTTCAAAATTACGTAATAAAATTATTGTCAATGAGATTAAGCCGATCAACTCAGGAAATAAATTCACTATTAATTGATTATAAAAACCGTTGATTTCTCCAACGAAAACAAGGTTATCAGCCCCCTAAAATATTACCGGTGTGCGAAAATAATCACAACCGACCGAATCTTGCATTAATAATAGTTCCCATGGTACCGTGGGGATGACCGAATGATATCTGACAATTTTTCAGATTGTCGGATAGTTGGACTTGTCTCCATAAATCTGTATTGCGAGAATAGTAGTTTTTCATCAAAATATTAAAGTCACCCAGTGGCAATTCACCCATACCTTGACCCATCATGACGAATCGTGTATATACCTTATAACATACTTGAATCACACCTGATCTAAAGCTGTTTCTCATTGTTTACACGTAGCCTAAGCCCTTTCTCGACTTGTCAGTACCTTCCCAAAAGGTATTATAATTATACAAATCAACAACTTTGGAGGTGACTAATGCCGGCCTATCTGAAAGAAGTGGATGTAGTCCCAGAAGTTTTAAAATTTAAATCTGCCCTCACCGTCAGCTGTCGATTCTGTCCTGCAGCCAGTTTAGCCATACGAAACAATAAACCTTATATAGAATTCTTTCGCAGGTTGCTTAAGACTGAACCGTATGAAGAGCTTATTGACAAAATGCAATCACGTCTGAAAAATGAGGGTCTTAAAACAGGCGTGTTTAAAGGTAATCTCCTTAATTATCTCATGTGCATGTGGACTTCAGGACGCCGAAAGAAATTATTAAAGCGTGCAAGTCAATTTGAAGCCGTTGTTGTTATGGGTTGTGAAAATGCATATGAAAGCGTGCAAGATATTCTTAAATCGACCGATTGCCAAGTATTTCATGGCATGGAATCTGAAGGTCTTATGAACGTTATTCCAAAAGTTCATCTACCGTTCAATATTTCGCTCGAAAAATTCAAAATAACTCCGATAACACTAAAAGCGAAACAAACGGAGGAATGATAAACGACAAATTCAACCGTCTTTTCAACAACTATGCAGATATCAGGTGCTCCCGAAATTAAAATTATCACAACAGACCAAATCTTGCATCCATAGACACCTACGTGGTACGCTGATGATCACCAGATGGTATCGGTAAATTTATCAGGGAAATTGATAACTGGACTTTTCTCCATGTATCAAAGATTGATGTAGAACATAAAAAGGCATCTATAGAATATTAGTGTTATGCATTTTTAAAACCTATACTAATATTTTTTTAGAAAACGAATAATAATGAAAAATCATATTCTAGTTCTTGTCGTAGGAAAGTTGAGGTGGAAATCAATTGGCAGCTTCAACCCGAATACGTTTCCACCGGAATTACGAAGCACGGCAATGAATTGTGGTGATCAGCTTGCTTTAAAAAATAAATCGAACTTTGTTTAAAAAGAAAATAGAATATCATAAATTATCGAGAAGGCGCAGCCTATGAAAAAATACTTCATTCTGACGTTAGCTGTTTGCTTGGGTTTAATTAGCAACCCGGTTTCGGCTTGCACCGGCCTGGTGGCAAATGACCATGAGCGCGTGTTGGTGGGCAACAATGAAGACTGGTTCAACCCGCGCACTAAAATCTGGTTCATACAGCCGTTGAACGACCGGTATGGCAGCGTGTTTTTTGGCTTTGATAATTACTGGCCTCAAGGCGGTATGAATCAGAAAGGGCTATTTTTTGATGCATTCGCTTTAGAACCAAAGGAGGTAGATGGGCAGGAGGGTAAACCCCGTTTTAAAGGCAACCTGATAAAAGAGGTAATGGCGACCTGTGCGACGGTAAAAGAGGCTTTGGCCTTGTTAGATAAATACAGTCTACATTTCATGACTCGTTTTCAGATGTTCGTGGCCGATGCCTCTGGCGACTCTGCCATTATCGAAGGCAACGCCATAATTCGTAAAGAAGTGAATTATCAAGTGGTGACCAATTTTCGCCAATCAGAAACCGACCCCAGTGAGACTTCTTGTTGGCGCTACCGGGTCGCCAATGACATGCTGATGAATTGCCGTGAAGATAAGCTTCACTGTATACGCAGTATTCTGGACGCTACTCACCAGAAGGGGGACTACCCGACGCTTTATTCAAACATATATGATCTGAAAGCTAAGCGGGTTTATGTATACTATTTTCACAATTTTCAAGAAGGAGTTGTGATTGATCTCGAAAACGAACTCATAAAAAAGCCTGGAATTCTTGATCTACCCGATTTATTTTCACCAAATCTTGAGGCACAGGCATATCTTGCTCAGTTCACCAACCTCAAGAAGGAATATACACACAACGTACCTAAATTTGTAGTGCGCTATCCTGAAGAGTATGAGGAGGACAAAACACTGGATCCCACCCAGGTCTTTCTGGCCAAAAGTCGTTACGGGCAGCCGGTACTAACAGTCTCAGTAACTCCTGCTGAGGCTAAGATGACGCTTTCCAGGGTCGGCAGTGAATATTATGCACATGGGTTACGCCAGTTCGGAAAACAAGTTCAGATTATCTCCAATCGTCCGGCCAAGTTGGCCGACGGTTCAGAGGCCTATGAGACTAAAATTGTTTGGCAGTATCAGGGAAAAACCAAATTAAATAGTCTGGTGCTTTCCGCCTTTAGAGAGGATAAGCTTATCAATGTGGCCCTACATCACACTGGTGAGCTGAATTATTTGAAACACATACCTTACAGTCTGAGCTTTGAATAGCGCCGCTAAACAGATAACTGAAAGCACTCGGCCTTGAAGAACCTACAAGTACCCTGTCAGTATCGCGAGGAAGTGCCGGATTGTGGTCACAAACGGGTACCTAAAAATCATATGGGATTGAAAACCCGTGATAGCTGGTACCTTTCCTATAGGTAGATGTTGTGGAGGCGAGCGAGCCCGTAGGGTGTAGCTCGCGGAGTCTCCACAACTCTATCGATAGGGGTTTTCAAGCCTCCAACAAAAACAAGGTTATCAGATACCTAAAATTTCACCGGTGTGCGATTATAATCACAACAGGCTGAATCTTGCATTGATAAGAATTTCCGTGGTGCTTTGGTGATGCCCAGATGGTATCGCTGATATTTACATCAAACTTGATAACTGGACTTATCTCCATAAATCTGTATGTTGAGCGAGTTTCCCCAAAAGTAACGCAATTATCATATTTCAAGGCCTATTTGACCAAGAATTAATGCTTAGCTATACCTTTAAATCAAAAAGGAGGTCGTAGGATGAAATTTAGAATACTATTGAGTGCATTGTTGGTATCTCTGCTGTTGTTTAGCACCCATATTGCGAAAGTCCATGCCTGTACTGGTATAAGATTGTCAGCGAAGGACGGATCGACAGTCTATGGAAGAACTATGGAATGGGGGACTTTTGACCTAAATTCCAGAGTTGCAATTTTTCCACGTGGATATGAATTTACCGGTCTCACTCCTGATGGTCATAACGGTAAAAAGTGGAAATCGAAATACGGCATTGTCGGCCTTGATCTGCTGGGAAAAGACCTGCTCGCTGATGGTATGAATGAAAAAGGGCTGGCAACGGGCCTTTTTTATCACCCCGGTTTTGCCAGCTATATGAAGTACGATAAGAGTCAGGCAAATAATTCGATCACAGCCGTTGATATTGTCTCGTTTATTCTTTCTCAGTTTGCCACGATAGATGAGGTCAGAAGCGGTATGGAAAGTGTGAGGGTTGTTCCGGTTGTGGAAGAGGCAATAGGGATTCCAGTACAGGGGCATTGGATGGTGACAGAACCCTCTGGAAAGTCGATTGTCATTGAGTATCTGGACAACAAGCTGCGAATTTTCGACAATCCGTTGGGCGTTATCACAAATTCTCCCAGCTACGATTGGCATATGACCAATCTGCGTAATTATATAAATCTCTCGGCAGTTGCACTTCCTACAAAAAAGATCAAAGATCTCGATTTTTCTCCTTTGGGAGGTGGAAGCGGTATGATCGGTCTTCCGGGTGATTTCACGCCCCCGTCCCGTTTTGTTCGTGCGGTAGCGTGGTCCCAGACTGCCCGACCACTGGAGAAATCGGACGAAGCGATGTATGAACTTTTCCGTATTCTTGACAACTTCAATGTACCCCTTGGGGCTGCTGAAGGCTCGGATAGTGAGCAGACAAATCTGAAAGGGATGCGAAGCTCAACAATCTGGACTACCGGATGGGATCTTACAAAGAGGGTGCTTTATTTCCATACTCAGCATAACCGTCGTGTGCGTCAAGTTACGCTAAATAAAATTGACTTTTCAGGAAAAGAAATTGCTCACATTCCACTCGACGATAAAAAAGATCAAGACATTAAAGACATTTCACTAAACGCAAAATAGAAAGTGGCTGACTTGTGATTTCTCCAACTCATCAACGGTGTAGAGGCCTTCTGAAAAGTGGTGATACCACATTGTCAATTCATGCCCTGACTCGGTTTTCAATTCTGTCAATTCAAGTAAGTATAGATCAGGACATATCATGATATGCATTTTTTTTGGAGCTTGCAGGTTTTTGACTGAATTTGGATCCACAATTATGGCGAGGTCCCCTTTTCAATTAGAAGCCATCTCAAAAAAAGGGTTTTGGCTCAAGTTCAAGGCGGGCCCGAACTTCAACCCGCAGGTGCCCGCAGGAAATGCCCTTGGGGTGCATACTCAAGTATTCCGAGGAGTTGAAGCAAGGGACCAACACAGAAATTGGGCTAAAAAACTTTTTTGAGATAGCTTCTAATAAGGGGCCGCTAAAGATAGAGGGAGGGGGGGGTAAGCAGTCTCGCTTAATTAGCACGTGCCAAAATATTTACCTTTCACCATCCTTGCTGCGTATGTCACCCAGCCACTGGTCAAAAATATTTTGGTATTCATCTAACTCGGTTTCACGTTTACACTTTGGGCAGGCTACAATTTTCTGATCACCTTGCTTCTCTATCTTTGCAATTCTGCCACAGAAGATGCAGATGATATTTTCAGGTTCCATTGATTCGATCTCGAAGTTTACCACTGCATTTAAATGTCACTACCTTCCTTGCTGGCAGCATCAGAGCTTCACTCGTCGCAGGGTTCCTGCCTTTGCGTTCAGCTTTCTGCTTTACACAGAGTTTGCCGAAACCACTGATCAGGACATCTTCACCGGTGGCAAGGTTGTCTTTTATGGTGTGAATAATAGTCTCTACAATGTCAGTGCTCTGCTTCTTAGTGAATCCGCTTTCGGATGATACTGAATCAATGAGATCAGATTTCGTTAGTGCCATGCTTGCTCCTGTTTAGAGGTAGCGCCAGATTAAGAAAAGACAGCCATAACAGTTGCCCAATCAGGAAAAGTTCAAAAGATGAGAGGCGGTTACCTTTTGAACATGTTTCTTGAGACACTAAAAAGACCGATAACACCCGTTGCCAAAAGGATCATTATGGTTGGTTCAGTAGCTTGAGCGAAATTATCAATAACATTCGTTCCTGCAACTATTCCATCGGTACTTTCATCAAAACCTGCATTAATGATTCCTGAGTTAGATGCGATTCCAAATAATACTAAGAAAAAGCTAAAACACATTAATAGGTATTTTGTCATGCTAAATTCTCTTTAAGATAGGTGCGCTTTTAGTTTGTTCATGTTTTGTTTATGCAAAATTCATGCAAGAAATCGTCTTAATTATAATATCTAATATTTATAGTCGGTTATCCATGTGTTAAATCAAACAAATAACAAGAACTATGAATTAGAAATCAGAGTCCTAAATGCTGATATGTAAAACAGGTAACATAAAGGAGGATAACAGGATAAAAACGATGTTCTTAAAGACCACCCAAGGGTGGGCGCCCGCTGAATGGCTAGTGAGTGAGCAAGGCAATGAAATTCTTTTGAAAGTAAAAATGGAGAGTATCGGCCTTACCATCGATGTGAAGTTAACAAAAAAATAGCAGGAGATATTGATCCGTGACAAAATATCTGACTGTATATCTGAAATAAAGTACACTTCCAAAAATCCACAGTTCTCCAGCACATCCAAGAAAATTTGCGGCTTTTAACAATTGTGATACCATGACCATCGTGGATTCCATCATCCTTTGACATAACACGCATAACCTGATAACGGTAAAATTACATCTTACACCAGAGCCTCACCTGCCTTTAGCCAGACGGCAGGACCATTCTGATCCGGAGTCTTCTGTATAATTCTGACCAAACCAATACTCACAACTCAATAATCGATAATAAGGCCGATATGAAATTCTATCTATTGATAGGATGTCTGAAGTTCCCATGATTTCCCTCATAAGGAGTTAGCGCTCCTTATGAGGGACTACAAATTTGGTCCCGATACTCGCCAGTTCAAAACCCAGAATCCAAAATAAGGAGGTTTTCGATGGTAATAGTATTGAATGTATCGTTTCCAGCTGAAAGCGCAAAGAAGATGGGAGAAAGCTTTATAAAAGCCCCACCTATACCAGATTATTTAACACGCAGGGGTCCTTACATTAGCTCTAACAACATGGATGGTATAAGAAGCTTGTCAATATTCGAAGTGGATTCTGATAAGCTTGCTGACGGATTATTAGCGGTAGGAGATTATGTTGCAGGCTTTTTTGACGTTCCTGGATTCGCATATGAGGCTAAAGTTAACAATGAAGTTCAGGAGGCTTTAAAAATGATCGGATTAGGTTAAGATATGGTTCGGGATTCATTGAATGACTCCCGGATCAACTATTCCTGAATAGGATTTCGCTTGGCCCACCCTTTCCGTCCTATATATTCCCGGGAGCTAAGTTATTTCTTGTCTTTACAGGATCATCATCTGTAACCAACAACCGACAAGGAGGATGAAATGCTTACAAAAGAATCTGCTGAACTACTAAAGGGAGCGGTAGGAGTAACAGATGAACAATTAGCCAAATTGAGTGGTGGGGAAGAAAAACTTTGGAACAATGTTATGAAAATGATGCAAGTTCAAACGGTTGCAGAGGTGGTAAAATCTGAACGCTGTTTTGCCCAAGTCAAGGTAGGGGACAAACTTGTTTTCGATCCATTTCTTAACCCTGAAAAGTCTACAGGAGTAATGTGCCCGAAAGCCCTTTTACCAATTATGTCTCAAATCGGCGCAATTTGGGAAATGGCAGGAGAATGGGCAGAATCGGGGAAAGAGGAGCCTCCAGAAATAATTTGGCGTCATATTCGCTGTCTTGATCCAGGCCTTGAGGACGGAGGATTGGGAGGTGTCGTTTACAGTCTTCGCCTTGAACCAGTATCTTAAAACGAATATGAGAAATTGGCATTTTTAGCAGGGTCAGAAATGGCCCTGCTTTTTTCGTGATACCTCCATCAACGGTGTAGAGGACTTCTGAAAAGTTGTGATACTACATTGTAAATGCTTGTTCTAACTTGCTTTTCAAATTAGTCAATTGAAGAACCTCGCAGCAAGCTACGGGGAATGCGCTCGCTGCTGCGGTTCAAGTATCGGCCAAAATAAATAATAATGACAACGAGTTGTCCTGATACTGCATCCGATGCAAGCATCAAGGGTGATACTTGCGGTCTTGCCAATTGAGCCAACACGATAGGCCCAACCGTAAAATATTCCTAATCCAACAAGACCAGCCGGTTAGATTAAACAGGCCTAAACTGCCATGGAACACGATAAAGAAATAATCGAACAACCGTATAGACTTTAGGTTGACACATCATTTCTTCCATTTCGTTAATGCATCTTTCCCTTTGATAGCTATTAACTCTTTTGTCAATGATCGTAATCGGTCAGCAAGAATCTCTGAAAATACCCGATACATGATATAACCGAATGCAACTTTATCATTTCCGGTAAGTTTATCGACATACTCAGTGTCGACTGCTATACATGCGACATCCCCATCTGCGTATGCAGAGGCCGATCGAGGTGAACTGTCTATAAACCTCATTTCTCCAAAAATATCACCCTTACGTTTTAGAATTGTCACCTCTTTATCTTTCTTAACGATTTTGACCTTGCCATAGACAAGAAAATATACCCAAGGATCAATGTTGTTTTCTTGTATAATAGCTTCTCCTGATTTGTACGCTCTCAGCTTGCTCATATTAAGCAGTGTTTGGAGATCGTTCTGGGTAAAAGGCCGAAAAATAGGCATCTTTTTTAGATCATCGATTATTTTCTCGTTCCCTAATAAATAGTCAGTTTCTTTCATTTTTATAATCTCCCACTTTATATGCATCTAACTTAGAAATCTATCGGGGATTTTTAACATTGGAGAAAGGGTCTTATGGTTTGAAATTATAAATGAAATAAATTTAACAAACTTTTAGAAAATAAGCAAATATCGTTATAAGAACAGGGAAATAAGACGATATCGGCCCTGGGCCCCATTGTATGGACAGCCTGAGCGTAGAGTTAAGCTCTGAGAACCCGCTAATTGAAGAGGAGGCATCAGGCAGACTCCGCAAAAGGATGAGGAAGGTTGTATATAAACCTCATCCGGTGTCAGATTGTCAAGGGCCTGGTGAGAGCGTTCTTGGTTGTAATGGTTGAATCACTCGTTGGAATATAGATGCAGGGATAAAATGTCGATTACGGGTAGATAGACGGAAATACGGTCAGTTGGCGGGAATCGCAAGGTTGGAAATTATCGGTATCTTGAGACACTTTTGGCGGGATAAGATGGCTGGATTTCGAGGATACTCTTTAAGATTCGGGTGTCTCTGACTTGAGACACGCCCCATAAGAATGAAATATATAAAATTTCACAGGTGTTATTGAGATCTATATTTGACGGTTATGGTCGGTTACAGGAAAATGACAACAGGCTCGCCCACCGCCACATTTCATGTCCTCTCCGCTATCATGACCAAGAGCCTTCTCATATTTTAAGCGCCGCTCCAAAATAAAAACGGCACGCCCGGTTTAGAACCTGTGGGTGCCGTATTAAACATTGAAATATTGAACTGCAAAGAACGCAAAGATCTTCTATGCAGAATGCCAGTTTTGCACCTTAAGTCTTAAAAACTGATTAAAATCGTTCACATTCCGTGTTACCAGTATCAGGCCATTCACCGCAGATATTGCCGCAATCTGCCCATCAACAAATGACGGAGTTAATCCTTTCGACGACAGCCTAACATGTTCTTTTGCATGCCACTCCGCTGCCCTATCATCGTAGGGAAGAATAAGCATGGTCTGTCTGACGGTGTCGTTAAGAAATGAAGCAATGACTTCACGTTTGCGGGACCGCGGAAGGCGTCTGCAACCAAATTGAAGCTCATGCCAAACCGGAGCAGCCGTTACGATTTCGTTCTCCCATTTTTCAAACATCTTCATGACTGATTTATCAGGAACGGTTTTCAATGCCTCTGAAAGTACATTTGTATCAATGAGGTATTTCATCCCTCCAACCCCACTTCTCTCCCTGAAGACCGGTCTCGTAGCCCTTTGAAATCCCCGTCTGAGATTTCAATCCCTTCAGCCTCAACCTTGCGCCTGTATTGCGAAACAGCACTCCAAAACCCTGTATATTTGCGACTGAGTCGTTCATATTCTTGGATCGACAGCAATACTGCAACCGGTTTTCCCCGTCTTGTCAGTTCAACAGATGGGCCATTTTCAACAGAATGGACGATAGTGGGAAGTCTGTTTTTTGCTTCGGCTATGGAAAATTGCTTTTGCATGATGACCACCTCCTTAGCCCGAACATTTCATGAAACTTGACGAAGAATTCTTTAGCCGATCAGGTTCGTGAAATTTCTGGGTTAGCAAATCATATGTTTGCTATTATAGCCATCTTTATAGCCATAATCAAGTTATTCTTTATACAGCATGATGAATTTGGGGGTTTGGGGGTCGGGATAGAAATGCGGCAATCGGATGATACAAGATCGTGCCAGAGATCAGAGATCAGAGATCAGGGCTTTGAATAAGATCACAAATGAACCTCGAAGGCGCGAAGAACATTTCAGAGATCGGAAGTCAGAGATCAGAGGTCTGAGGTCGGTAAGAAATAAGATTGAACCACGAAGTTAATCCGGTAAAAGTCAAATAGTTTTTTTAACTTGCTCTTTGAAAATTCGGTAAAACCTACACTTGTGGGAACATATCTGCTATAATGTCGGCCAATGGAGCGGGGGCAGTGATCCCGGACATAGTGTCACTGACATTATGGGACCTTTCTCGCTCCAGTCTTTTTTTCCGCTGACGTTTGCTAACAGGGGCTGTTTGATCGTAACCCTGAAGACGACGACTGGTACTATCTATAGGTTCATTGCCCTGCATTGGCACACTTCGCAATCTATTCGCCAAATCGATATGTGGGTTGAATGGCCGGTTGTGTTTAAGCATACCGTAAAGGATCCGCACGATCTTGTGCATGCATGCACCCATAAGCTCCGTCGTATCCAACTTGTTTGGCAATACCGGACGCAATCTAATGAATAAGCTAATCGATACGGATATTGAAATAACAATTGGACATGTCGAAGAATGTGCCGAGGGAAGTCTCAAACAAAAAGTTCCAGAGCTCTTTCGGTCCATTCAAGGTTTTTTTGAAACCCATCATCGTTTTCAGCTGAAAATGATGATGCAGACTATCAATCACCTTGAGAGTGAAATTGAAGCTATTACCAGACGCCTGGATGATATTATGCTTCCCCATCAGGAGATGATCGACCAACTAGATCAGGTTCCCGGTATTGATAAAAAAACAGCCCAATCGATCATCGGTCATATTGGTGATACATTAACAGCCTTTAGATCAGAGAAAGCTTTAGCTTCATGGGGAGGGCTTTGTCCCGGCAACAATGAGAGTGCCGGGAAACGAAAAAGTGGAAGAAGTCCGGTGCGCAAACACCCTTTTAAGGAACTGATGATCGAAATTGCCTGGGCTGCTGTGAGGACAAAAGGCTCCTACTATAAAGACAAGTATCATCGTCTTAAATCCAGGCGGGGGGCCAAAAGAGCCATTGTCGCCATAGCCCATCGAATCACCAAAGCAGTTTATCATATCATTAAATATGGAAAATCGTTTGTCGATCTTGGCGAAGCGTATCTTATGTCAAAGAGCAAAGAAAAACGAATAAAAGCGCTAAAATCAAGAGCCAAGTATCTTGGCTTTAACCTGGTGCCGTTAGAGGCGAAGTGAAACCGTATTTTGAGGTCGATACATAAGTGAAGCCCGTGAGCGCGACATAAATATGATCGGTCAGCCAGGTGAACAACAAATTGTCGGCGAAGACCACGTAAATGAAACTACGAAGACACAAGGCTGACACTACGGTTTCATTATGGTTTATTTATTCACATTAGAAACTCCGCAAAGCCAATGATGCTGATTGGATCAAAAGAACCTCGACCTGGTACAAATGCGTTGCCAGTTGAGGCCTGTTTCTAATGAATATGTTCCGTTTGGGCTAAAAATCTTTTTTGAGATAGCTTCCAGACGTTTACGGAACCATGTGCCCTATTGAAAGATATGGCACAGCCTTTACCCATACCGTACCCGGAAAAACCTCTATTAGATCTGAGAAATATGATGAAAAACATCATAATCACAGCAATTGTTATTTTTATAGTCGTCGAACTTATCGAACATATTATTTTCCCGATAGTTTGGTACATCTTGAAAGGGAGGAAAAAATCTACGTATGGTGTGACCAGCATGATAGGGAAAGTTGTTGAGATTCGTACATGGCATAATACTAAAGGACAAGTATTAATCAACGGCGAGTTATGGAAAGCTGAATGCGAGGCTTCCTTACCCGTTGGTGGCAAAGCGGTGGTTTATGATATTGATGGACTTACATTGAAGTTAAAGCCTTACGAAAATTCATAGAGGAGATTTTACTGCCTTAATCCATAAATATTTATCATAATGGAAGGTGCTTCATGAAAACAGACTTATACGCAAAGACCATCTTGACCATTATCGCTATCTGCCTGCTGTATATGACTTGCAGGGATATGGTAGTACCAGCTTATGCAGATCGTAACGATATCGTTGACGTCAATATCGTAGCAGTGAGGAACTAATACGGGACATTCGTGCAGAGCGTGCGTAGCGAACCCTTTAGAAAACTTCTCAAGACCGATCCCTACCTAAATCGAAACCTTTGCAAAACACTCCTTTTTGCCCAATTTCCGTGTCAGGCTCAAATTCTAATCCTAAATATATTGAAGAACCTCGCAGCAAGCTACGAGGAATGTTCTGCCGTTCGGCAGTGCTGCGCATCGACCGTAAGGAATTCTGTCTAATTTAGATTCGCTCGCTAACCCCGCGGCAAGCCACGGGGAATGCGCTCGCTTTTGCGGTTCAATGTATTCATATGGTTAAAAAATTATTTTCCTCAATCTGAACCAAAATTGAGCCTTTTTCAAAGGCCCCGGTCCAATAAAGACACACCTTTTGCCAGTGTTTGTAGTGGAACGGCTTCCACTTGACTTGCCAATGGGAATCGTTGGGTTCCCGGATAAATTACAAACACATGCTTTAAATTCAAATCATCAAGAGCGATCCGGATGGAAGGCGTTATGCGTGGCGTGTCCGTACGTTTACACTCTATACCGTACAACACGTCACCTCGGCGTAGAATCAAATCGATTTCCGCACCTTGGTGGGTAGCCCAAAAGAAAACCTCATCATGTGGCTCTGTTTTTAGCAATTGTTCGATAACAAACCCTTCCCATGAGGCACCCATCTTGGGATGAGAGAACAGGTTCTTCATAGAATCGATGCCCAGCAATTGATGCAGCATTCCGCTGTCACGCACATAGATCTTGGGCGATTTCACCTGGCGCTTTTTCAGGTTTGCATGGTAAGGCTGCAATTGACGAATCATAAAGGCATCTGTCAGCAAATCCAAATAGCGTCGTGTGGTCGATTCACTAACGCCAAGGGTACGGGCTGGCTCGGCTGCGTTCCAAACCTGCCCATGATAATGCGCCACCATGGTCCAAAAACGCCAAAGGGCGGTTGCCGCGACACGTACGCCCCACTGGGGAAAGTCACGCTCAAGAAGGGTTTGGATGAAGTTCTTGCGCCATGCAATGCTATTGGCATTACTTCCGGCCAGGTAGGAAAGGGGAAGACCGCCCCTCAACCACAAGTGCTGCTCCGCTTCGAAACCTAACTCCGACAACGAGAAACCGCCGATGACTATACGCTCCATTCTACCGGCAAGGCTTTCCGAAGTCTGGCGCATGAGAGTGCCGGAAGCGCTGCCAAGAATGAGAAAACGTGCCGGTGTGCGCTTTCGGTCGGCAAGTACCCGCAGTACAGGAAAAAGATCTGGGCGCCGCTGAATTTCATCAATTACTACCAATCCATTCAGTGGTTTTAAAGCGGTCATGGGCTCATCCAGTCGGCCCAAGCTTGTCGGGTCCTCCAGGTCAAAATAGTTGACTGAATCTTCTTCAAGCAACTTGCGAGCGAGCGTGGTTTTACCACTTTGGCGAGGCCCCACCAATACGACAACGCGGCTGCGGGAAAGGGCATTTTTTAGCGCAGAAAGTATGGATGCACGCTTGATCATGAACCTACAATACCATGAATATCCGTCATGTCAAGGCGGTTATTCGTGGTATTTCTCCACACTCAAGTTTTTCCATTGAAATTCTTCACATTTATTATTCGGTTCTGTTAATTTTTCAACTTCGCTTACTTTACGTCCAGTGGAATCCTCCATACCAGACGCAAAGGACTCAAACATAATTTTGAATGTTTAAATTTGAATTTTAAATTACAGGATCAGGAAAACCATCATGCCCTGCGGGCAATACGCTTTCCTGGGAAACTGAAATGCTGCAGAAGCTATAAAGAACATGGGCGGTGACAGGCATTAATCAGCTCAGACTTCACGGGGCAGGAATTTATGGACTGAACAATATGCGAAAACAGATCTGGCTTTTGGTGAGTTGCGCCAATCTCCTGTGGATCAACGCTTTTATAGGTGGTCCCACTTTTTCAACTTAAAGGGATGGCGTATTTTTTCATTTTTTTGTACAGCAGCGTGCGGTGAATTCCCAACATCCTGGCAGCCCTGCTCTTGTTGTTGCCGCTTTCCTCGAGGGCATAGCGGATGGTTTCCTGCTCCGTCTTGGCCTGCAATACCCTTAGGGAAGACCGGGTTTGGCCGCCAGTTTTTCCTTTGTTTCGGTGCAGATAAAACGGGAGATCCGGGAGGCGGATCGTCCGGCCATCCAGGGCCGACAGCGTCCTTTCGAGCACGTTGGAGAGTTCGCGGACATTACCCGGCCACTCGTAATTTCTTAAAACCGCTTCCGCCTGCTTGTCCATCTCGATTTCAGAAAGGTTCGCTTCCGCAGCCATTTGTTTTAGGAGGTGCCGGGCGCTTTGCAGAATATCGGTTTTGCGCTCCCGAAGAGGGGGAATATTGAGGGGTACCACGTTGAGTCTGTAAAAAAGGTCCTTGCGGAAGCGGCCGACCGAAATCATTTCCTCGAGATTCTGATTGGTAGCGGCAATAATTCTCAAATCGGTCTGAATGATCTTGTTGCCGCCCACGCGCTCGAATTCATGATCCTCGATGGCGCGCAGCAGTTTGGGCTGCATTTCAAGAGGCAGGTCCCCCACCTCGTCTAGAAACAGAGTGCCCTGGTGCGCCAGCTCGAACTTGCCGGGTTTTCCATCCGATCCGGCACCGGTGAAAGCACCTTTTTCATACCCGAAGAGCTCTGACTCCAAAAGGTCTTTTGGAATCGCCGCGCAGTTTATGCGCACAAAAGGATACAGCTTGCGCTTGCTGGCATGATGGATGGCCTGGGCAAACAGTTCCTTTCCGGTACCGCTCTCGCCGCAAATGAGCACCGGGAACTGGTTCGACGCGGCCCTGATCGCCTCCAGCTTCAAGGCCTTGATCGCCTTGCTGTTCCCGACGATACTGTCCAGGGTGTAGCGGGTGGAACGGAGGTTGAGGAGCTCCGCTTCGTAATGTTTGACTTTTGATTCCAGAAGCGTGAGTTCGGATGCAAGCTTCGACACATCTTTTACGTCCTTAAACATGACCTGTCCGAACACCGCCACCACCCGACCGTCCCGTCGGATAGGTATTCGCTGAACAACCATTTTCTTGCCGATGATCCGGTGCGACTGATTGATCTCGGGTTTGCCCGTGCGGGCCACGATGTGCATGCGGCTGTTCTCGACCGCCTCTTTACAGTGTTTGCCGATCTGCGCTTCAGGGTCCACACCCAGAAACTCACCGTAAGGTTTGTTAAAATGGGTGATATACCCTTTTTCATCGGTCACCACGGCACCGTTATAGATACTGTCGAAAATGGAACGGTACATCTCCAGATCTTTTTCCAGCGCCTTTATTCTGAGATTCTGGCTCTGATGTCCCATGACCACCTCCTGATTGCTCGGGTCCTTGGTTAATACCTTTTAAAGCGTGTCCGCAGCCCCTGTCGACCGGGTTGGGGCGTTACCCAAAATGTATCAATTCATCGACATGTAGTTCAATTGATACGTTTTTTCATACACCTTCCGAAAACGCATGTCGAGCGAATTTTCGTCAATCAATATTCGTCTAACAAATTATGAACGTTATTCACCCGTTAGCATCTTTGCCCGCGTTTCTTTTCAATCCGTTGCAGCCAGATAAAAACGGCCCAATATTTGCAATCCTTGTCGTAAAGCTTTTCATCCACGCTGCAGGAGGACGCCCATGAAAGAAACCCGAAACCCGGACGATACCAGGGAGCCGGACATCACACACGACGAAATACTGACACTTCGGGATCCACATTTCGACAGCAGCAATGTCTGCATCGTCACGGGGGCAGGTACCGGCATCGGCAGGGCCACCTCCGTCGCGGCTGCGGCAAACGGGCTGATGACCGTCGGGCTCGATATCAATGAAGAAGAGGGCCACAAGACGCAGAAACTGGCCCGTGATATGGGTGGACAAATGATTTTTCTGCGCTGCGATCTGACACGGGATACGGATATCGAAAAGGCTGTTTCTGAGGCCGCCAAAATCGGGACCGTCAAATATCTCGCCAACATCGCCGGGATTCAACATATCGACCCGATCGACAATTTTCCCATGGAAAAATACGACCAGATGCAGGCGTTGATGCTCCGGGCCCCGTTTTATCTGTCCAAGCTCGTCATCCCCCACATGAAAAACAGTTCCGACCACAGCGGTGTCATCGGCAACATGGCCTCCGTCCACGCCCATGTCTGCACCAAGAACAAACCGGTCTACAACATTACCAAATTTGGATTACGGGCATTGAGCCAATCCATTTCGGCAGAAGGAAAGGGCAAGGTCCGCTCCTTCACCCTGAGCACGGGTTTTGTAAAAACCCCGCTGGCTTTGAATCAGATCAGCGCCCAGGCCAAGCAGCGCGGGATAACCCCGGAAAAAGTCGTCAGCGAAGTCATGATGGGTGCCTCCCGGATCAAGGAGATGATGACGCCCATCGAGGTAGCCAACCTGCTTCTCTTCGGATTTTCAAAGTTCGCCAAGTATCTTGTGGGGGGAGACCTGCTTTTTGACGGCGGGATGGTGCTGACGTATTAACCATCACGTGCACAAGCCCACCAACCTACAGGGAGAGGAGGTGATGAGCGGGCCTCATACGCTTCAATCTGCTTCGACATAGAGATTTAACTCGAAAATGGCATGCAACATCCTTTGTGTGAACCAATCTAAACGATTTTTTAACCAAAAGAGGAGAAGACCCATGAAAATTAAGACGATTTGTATTGCATGTGCACTTGTCCTGACGGCGGGTTTTTTTCTTGCAACCCAAAGCCCGGCTGCAGAACCCTATCATCTGGGAGTCAATCTTGCCATCACTGGAACCGGAGCTCTGTATTGCAAGGATGGTATCGACGCCATCAAAATGGCTGTGGACGAGATCAATGCCGATGGCGGTTTCCTTGGAAGCCATCCCATCAAGCTTTTCATTCGGGACACCCAGACCAAGCCCGACATCGCCGTGCGCGAGGCAAAGGATTTGATCCTTAGGGATAAGGTGAGAACCATTCTGGGAACCTATTCCAGCGCCTGTGCTGTCGCAATAAAACCCATCGCGCAGGAATACAAGGTGCTCCATATTCCGGCCATCAGCAACTCCGAAAGCATTACCCTCACAAATTTCAGCCCCTACACCTATCAGGTGGTGCCCAACAGTTACATGCAGGCAAAGGCCGTGGTCCTGGGCGTCGCGGAGCTGGCCAAGAAAAAAGGGTGGAAAGAATATGTGACCATCGCATCCGATTATGAGTGGGGTCGATCCACGCAGAAAAACACCGTTGAGCTGTTGAAACAAATGGCGCCCGAACTGAAACTGAAAAAAGAGTTTTGGCCGCAGTTAGGCGAGACGCAGTTTACTTCGTACATTACGGCGATCATGGCACAGAAACCCGATTTCGTTATCGGTTCGGTGGCATCCAAGGACAACGTAGCCTGGATGAAACAGGCCAAAGCCTATGGATTCTTCGACAAGATTCCTTATCCCGGATCCCTGATCAGTGTATCCGAGTTGATCCTTCAGGCCAAGACCCTGGACCGGGGATTGATCGGTCTCTGCCGTGCGCCTTTTTTCGCCCACCTGGATATCCCCATGATGGCCAATTTTGTTAAAAACTTCCAGGCTAAATACGATCGATATCCCAGTGACTGGGCTGTAATGGAATATGATGCGGTCTATGTGCTGAAACAGGGCATCGAAATGTCCGGAAGCATTGACACCGAAAAAGTCAAGGATTCCCTGAAAGGCGCCACCGTCGACACGACGAGAGGCCAGCTCTTTTTCCGGACCATCGACAATCAGTTGAGCTGTTCATCCTATATCGGCGTGGTAAGCGACGACCCGGCCTACCCATTTCCTATTTATCATGACCTGGTGGAGGTAAAGGGCCCCGATTCATGGCGCCCGGAAGAGGAAATCTTAGAAGCCAGAATGAAAAAGGAATAACCGAGGAACGCATATGGATGCTTCTTTGATCTTTGCGCAGTTCATGAGTGGACTCTCCCGGGGCATGATGCTGTTTCTCATCTCCTCGGGACTGTCCCTTATTTTCGGGGTGATGAACATTTTAAATTTTGCCCATGCCACCCTGTGGCTGGTTGGCGCATACTTCTGCTATACCTTTTGGTACCTGTTGCAGGGCTTTGAGATGGGATTGTGGCTCAGCATTCCCCTGGCGGCCGTGACCCTTGGGGCCCTTGGATGGTTGATCGAGGTGGTCCTGATCCGTCGGGTTTACAAACGCGAGCTGCCGGAACAGCTTCTCCTGACCTATGCCATGGTCCTGGTTTTGGGGGATTTGATCAAAATCATCTGGGGCGTGGACGACAAATTGATCGAACGGCCGTCTCTGGTGGCCGATCCTGTTTTCATCTTCGGCATGCCCTTCGATTCTTACTTTATTTTCGTTATCTGTATCGGATTTACCGTAGCCGCCGGTCTGTGGTGGTTTTTGCAGAAAACCCGATACGGTCAAATTATCAGGGCCGCTGTGTTCAGCCGGGAAATGGTCAGTGCCCTGGGAATTCCGATCCCCAGAATCTATTCCGGCGTTTTTGCCCTTGGCATCTTCATTGCCGGTCTGGCCGGGGCTGTGCAGGCCCCGGTTGGATCGATTACGCTGGGCATGGATATGGCTGTGGTCATTCAGGCTTTTTGCGTTGTCGTTATTGGCGGATTCGGAAGCCTTTTGGGTACGTTTGTGGCTGCCATCATCGTGGGAGAAGTATACGCGTTTTCAATTCTTTTCTGGCCACAGGGTGCCCTGGTTCTCATTTTTGTCATCACGGCTTTTATTTTGATCGTTCGGCCGTGGGGGCTGTTTGGAAAACCCACCAGGGCATAATGCAAACCGTCAAATAAAAAAGGGTGTGGTCTTATGTATCGATATGGATGGCTTGGGGTGATTTTTGCCGCAACGCTTGTTTTGCCCCAGATCATCGGGGAGTATTGGATTCATATTGCCGTTGAAATCTTGATCATGGGGCTTTTTGCCGTCAGTTTTAACATGATTTTCGGCTACATGGGCCAACTCAGCTTCGGGCATGCAGCCTATTTCGGTGTGGGTGCCTATGCCACCGGTCTGCTGCTGGTCAAGACATCTGTTCCGCTACCTTTCTGCCTGCTCATTTCCATGGTGACGGCCGGGGTGTTTGCACTGATCATCGGCTATTTTTGCGTCCGTTTGACCGGAATTTATTTTGCCATACTCACCATGGCCTTCGGGCAGCTTATTTATTATATCATCTTTCAGTGGTATTCTTTTACGGGCGGAGATGATGGTCTGCAGGGAATCGTTCCGCCGGATTGGCTCATAAATGTCAAAGTATATTATTACTTTACCCTGCTTATCGTTATCGTGGCTCTGGCCATCATGTGGCGGATCAGTGAATCACCGTTCGGCTACACCATGCGTTCCATTCGGGAAAATGCCGAAAGAACCCGTTTTATCGGCATCCATGTCCGCAAGTATATGCTCATCAACTTTGTCATTGCAGGCATGTTCGCCGGTCTGGCCGGCGGTCTTTTGGGACCATTCAACCGGAGCATCGCACCGGATCTCTGCAACTGGCATCAATCCGGCATACCTGTATTCATGACTGTTATCGGCGGTCCTTTGGGCTTTTTCGGCCCCGTCATCGGGTCCGTCATTTATACGTTTCTGTTTGCATTCGTCACGGGGTTTACCGAATACTGGCCTTTGACCATCGGATTGGTCATCATTGCCGTGGTTCTGTTTGTTCCGGGCGGGGTCCTCGGGCTGGTGCAGACAAAATTCAAAGCGTTTGGAGCCGCAAAAATAGTCCAATCGGAAAGGGGCTCCACTGAAACGGAGATATAACGGCATGGTAATTCTAAAAGTTGAACACCTTTTCAAGGCTTTCGGTGGGCTGCAAGCCACGTCCGATGTCAATTTCGAGATGGAGAGTGGTGATATTTCAGCCATTATCGGCCCCAACGGCGCCGGGAAAAGCACATTGTTCAACCTTCTGACCGGTTATCACCGGGTCGACTCCGGCAGCGTCTTTTTTCACCAAAAAGATATTACCAACTGGCCGCCGTATAAAATTGCACGTTTGGGTATTGCAAGGGCGTTTCAAATCAGCAACATCTATCTTGCCCTGACCCCTTATGAAAATATCCGTCAGGCGATCCTGGCTCAGCAGCGAAAAACGCTCAATTTATTCAAACCGGCCGGACAGATGGCCAAGGAAGAGACACGCAACCTGCTCGAGGTGGCAGGGCTTTCAACACATGCGAACACCGTCGCCGGGAACCTCTCCCAGGGCGACAAAAAACGGTTGGAATTGGCCATTGCCCTGGGATGCAAGCCCGAATTGCTGTTTCTGGACGAACCCACGGCCGGCATGTCCAAAGATGAAACGCACGAAACCATGAGTCTCGTCCAACGGCTGAATCGGGAAATGGGTCTGACCATTCTTTTTACAGAGCACGATATGTCGGTAGTGTTCGGATACGCAAAACACCTGACCGTTCTGCATCAAGGCGCCATTATCGCCCAAGGGAGTCCGGAATCCGTGCGATCCAATGAAGCGGCACAGAAAATTTATCTCGGGGAGGAAGCATGATACTGGATGTCAAACAGATCAACACGTTTTACGAGACCAGTCACATCCTTTTTGATGTCTCCCTAACAGTGGGCCATGGCGAAATAGTTTGTCTCCTGGGCCGGAACGGGGCGGGCAAGACCACGACCATGCGCAGTATCATG
This sequence comes from uncultured delta proteobacterium, assembly GCA_963823335.1. Taxonomy (GTDB): domain Bacteria; phylum Desulfobacterota; class Desulfobacteria; order Desulfobacterales; family B30-G6; genus B30-G6. Next base: position 134,890 of record CAWGLD010000001.1, read on the forward strand.
GGGTTAACCCCGCCAAAATCCGGAAATATCCTTTTCCATGGGGTTGAGCTTTCGGGCCGGCCGCCGCATTATATCGCTCAAAAAGGCATGGGGTATGTACCGGACAACCGGTTAATCTTTCCTGACCTCACCGTGCTCGAGAACCTTCAAATCGGACAGAAACTTCCCAAGAGCCCACAGACCGAACCGTGGACGGTAGAAAGGATATACGAACTCTTCCCCATTCTGGCCGAAAGACACAGTCAACATGGCGGCACCTTGAGCGGTGGTGAACAGCAGATGCTCACGGTGGCCAGAACCCTCATGGGCAATCCCGAACTTCTGCTCCTGGATGAACCCGTCGAGGGATTGGCACCCCTTGTGGTAAAAGATCTGGGAGCACAGATCCTGAAACTCAAGGAAATGGGGCAGACCATTCTCTTTTCCGAACAGAACATCCATTTTGCCACCATGACATCCGACCGCGCCTATGTGATCGACAACGGCAGGATTCGATATCAGGGAACCATCGAGGAACTGAGCGCCAACCAGGAAGTCAAAGAAAAATATCTGATGATATAGCAGTAAGCCGTCCCTGGCGGCCCTCGCAAAACCGGAACCTCAATTTCTGAAAACAGAAAACGGAGCGTTCATGAAGACATTCGACAACCCGGACGTCATCATCACCGATGTCATGGACAGCCACGGGAAATGGCGTGCCAAAAAGCCGGCCTTGATCTGTGGGGACCGCCGTGTCAACTGGGCGGCATTCAACCAGCGAATCAACCGCGTCGCCAACGCTTTAAAAAAACGCGGTTTAAAAAAGGGCGACAAGGCCAGCCTGCTCACGACCAACTGCATCGAAGCCCTTGAAGTCATCTTCGGTGTCATAAAAGCCGGCGGCGTTATCGTTCCCCTGTCTGCCATGGTTCAGGGAGAAGCGCTGGCCAGAATGGTCATCGACTCGGATTCCCGGTTTTTGTTCGCGGGGCCGGGTCAAATCGGAATCATCGCGCCACACTGCTCCTTGTTCACCCGTATGGCCGGGAACGGATTCATTGTTCTGGGGGATGCCGTCGATGGATGGGAAACGTACGAATCGCTCGTTGACGACGGCTCGGACCAGAAACCCGGTGTTCGTCTAATCTACGAAGACCCCTTCAATATTATGTACACTTCCGGCACCACCGGTGTGCCCAAAGGTATTTTGCACACGCATCACAACCGTACCCAGTTTGCCAGCATGTTCGCCATCGACTATCGGATCGATTCGAGCGCCGTAAATATCGTAACCACGGCACTCTACGCCAACGGCACATGGCTGACCATGCTTCCGACCCTCTTTGCCGGGGGCACCCTGGTGATCATGCAAAACTTTGACGCCCTAGAATTTCTGGAACTTGTTCAAAAAGAGAAGTGTACCCACACGTTTATGGTTCCCACCCAGTTCACGATGCTGCTGGAACATCCCGGGTTCGACAACTACGACATCAGCTCCATGCGAATATGGAACTCCGCGGGGTCACCGCTTCGCGCCGCCACCAAAGCGCAAGTGATTAAGCGCTTCAGCGGCGAGCTCGTGGAACTCTGGGGCCTGACCGAGGGCGTCGCGACCACGCTCAAACCCGAGGACATGCAGGAGAAAATGACCTCGGTGGGCATACCACTGGTCGGCTGGGATGTCCGGATTATCGATGCGTCCGGGAACGAGTGCCCCCGGGAGCAAGCCGGTGAAATCGTGGCATTCAGTTCGTTTCTGATGCCCGAGTACTACAAGCTTCCCGACAAAACAGCCGAAGCGATCTGGCTGGACGAATCCGGCAAAACGTACCTGAAAACCGGCGATATGGGCAAATTGGATCAGGACGGGTTTCTTTACATTCTGGATCGAAAGAAAGACATGATCATTTCAGGTGGGATCAATATCTTTGCCAGCGACATCGAAGACGTTCTGACCCGTCATCCGGATGTTCAGGACGCCATCGTCATCGGCATCCCGCATGAAAAATGGGGGGAAACACCCCTGGCTTTCGTGGTCCCCCGGCCGGAAGCGTCGCTTGCAGAAGCGGATCTGTTGACATGGCTCAATCCGAAACTGGCCAAGTTTCAACGTGTATCCCAAATCGTATTCCGGGAGGACTTCCCCAGAAATGCGCTGGGCAAAGTCCTCAAACGGGAGTTGCGGGAACCTTACTGGAAATCATCGTAAAGGGGAAAAATACCATGCTGCCGCCCGGACAAACATACCAGCAGGTTTACGATACATTTCAATGGGACATCCCCGAAACCTACAACATCGGTGTCGACATCTGCGACAAGTGGGCGAAAAAGGGGCGACGTCTGGCGCTGATATATGAAAACGAGGACGGAAAGGTCGAACGCTATACCTTTCAGGACTTGAAAGGCCTCTCCAATCGATTGGCCAACGGGTTCCAGGCCAACGGCATCAGCCGGGGAGACCGGGTCGGAATATTGCTGCCCCAATGCCCCGAGACGGCTATTTCGCACATTGCAGTCTACAAGATCGGTGCCGTCGCCGTTCCGCTTTTCACACTTTTCGGGACGGATGCCCTGGCGTATAGACTGTCGAACAGCCAAGCCCGGGGCTTGGTCACGGATGCAGCCAACCTCCCAAAAATAATGGAAATCTGGAATGACCTGCCGCACCTTGAAACCGTCCTGGTGACAGACGGGAAAAAACCCGATCGTGTCTTCGATTTTCAGGAAACCATCGCCAAGGGGGTTCCGGAATTTACACCGCTAATTACCCGGTCCGACGATCCTGCGCTGATCATCTACACATCCGGCACCACAGGCCCCCCCAAAGGGGCCCTGCACGCCCACCGCACGCTTCTGGGACATTTACCGGGGGTCGAATTCCCACACGACTTTTTCCCCAAAAAGGACGATCTGTTCTGGACACCGGCAGACTGGGCCTGGATCGGCGGTCTCATCGACGTACTGCTGCCCAGCTGGCACCACGGCGTCCCGGTTCTGGCACACCGGGCCAAGAAGTTCGACCCCGAAGACGCCTTTCGGCTCATGGCCCGCTACCGGGTCCGCAATGCCTTTATGCCCCCTACCGCGCTCAAGCTCATGCGCCAGGTCAAGAATCCCAAAAACCGTCACGACTACCGGATGCGCAGTATCGGGAGCGGGGGCGAGACCCTGGGCCGGGAGCTCCTGGACTGGGGCAGGAACGTCATGGATGTCACCATCAACGAGTTTTACGGTCAGACCGAATGCAACCTCATCGTGGGCTGTTGCGCCGAGATCATGGAAATCCGGCCCGGGTCCATGGGCAGGGCCATACCCGGTCACCGGGTCGAGGTGGTCGACGAGCAGGGCTACCCGGTCCAAACCGGAACGGTGGGAGAGATTGCGGTACGGCGACCCGACCCGGTCATGTTTTTGGAATACTGGCGCAACCCGGATGCCACACGTGACAAATATACCGGGGAGTGGCTGCTCACCGGCGATCTGGCCAAAAAGGACACGGAGGGCTATTTCTGGTTTAACGGCCGCAAAGACGACATCATCACCAGCGGCGGGTACCGTATGGGTCCGGCCGAGATCGAAGATTGCCTGATGAAACACCCGGCGGTCTCCATGGTAGCCGTCGTGGGAAGCCCGGACGACATCCGAACCGAAATCGTAAAGGCTTTTATCGTGCCCGCCCCCGATGTCAGCACAGGACCGGAAACCGAAGCGGCTATCAAGAAGTTTGTGCGGATCCATCTGGCCGCCCACGAATACCCGCGGGAAATCGAATTCGTCAAAGAACTCCCCATGACCGCCACAGGCAAGATCATGCGTAAAGATCTCAAGAAACGCGAAATCGTGCGAAAATCAAAGACCTCGCGCACCCAGGCACACCCTGAAACCTGAAGGGTTCAGACGCACCCCCCACCACAGACATTGTAACGTCAAGCCGTAAGATGGTAAGTGGGGACGTTCGTGCTGAACGTGCATGGCTCCGGTTCTTCGGATAAGGTATTTTTGCAAATAGGTGCATGTCCGATAGTTCTTTGCGGCTTTGGTTTCCGGTTGTAAAAAGAAAAAATAACCACTAAGGCGCGAAGGACATTTCAGAGATCGGAGGTCAGAAGTCAGAAGTCAGAAATCAGAGGTCAGGGTTTAAAATAAGATCAGAAACGAACCTCAAAGGCGCGAAGGACGCTAAGATTTTGTTTTTTACCTGATCGGGGTAACCGATCAGGTAAATCATCATGCCCTGCTGACAACATTCACGAATTCGATATCTAACCAAACTGTGCGCCCTTTATTAATGTTGGAATTAATCTCCTACCCATACCGTACCCGGAAAAACCTCTATTAGATCTGAGAAATATGATGAAAAACATCATAATCACAGCAATTGTTATTTTTATAGTCGTCGAACTTATCGAACATATTATTTTCCCGATAGTTTGGTACATCTTGAAAGGGAGGAAAAAATCTACGTATGGTGTGACCAGCATGATAGGGAAAGTTGTTGAGATTCGTACATGGCATAATACTAAAGGACAAGTATTAATCAACGGCGAGTTATGGAAAGCTGAATGCGAGGCTTCCTTACCCGTTGGTGGCAAAGCGGTGGTTTATGATATTGATGGACTTACATTGAAGTTAAAGCCTTACGAAAATTCATAGAGGAGGTTTTACTACCTTAATCCATAAATATTTATCATAATGGAAGGTGCTTCATGAAAACAGACTTATACGCAAAGACCATCTTGACCATTATGGCTATCTGCCTGCTGTATATGACTTGCAGGGATATGGTAGTACCAGCTTATGCAGATCGTAACGATATCGTTGACGTCAATATCGTAGCAGTGAGTGGAAACAGGATCGGTTTGTATGATAAGGCGTTGCCGGTTAAGGTAGTGCCGGAATAAAATGGGAGGTTGGGGAGAAAGAAACAATTAAGGCTTCCCTCAATGCCGTATAAACGTACACCAGAGAAGCCTATTAAATGCCACATCCAGCAACCCGTTTTTAAAGTATAACCTCTGGAGGCTAAAAAAGCCATCACATGGTTTAATAGTTGGTGTTGAAGCTGAGTGACATTTAGTGCTTTTTAAATTACCATAGACATAAAATAATGTCAATAATCAGCATGTCAATCCGGCGCAGCCTATTATTTCTTTAGCTTGATATTACAAAGTTGACAATCCCAGCAAATTGAAGAACCTCGCAGCAAGCTACGGGGAATGCGCTCGCTTTTTCGGTTCAATATGATTACCTGAAAACTAAATCGTGGGTGATTTAATTTGCAACTTGCAGCCCACTTTAAACTAAACTGCTAAGGCGCTGCATTGATGCCCTGTGCTATTAGCACTGGGCATTTTTTATTGTGTGCGCCCGACAGGGGCAAGGGTTAGGTTTTAAAAGTTGGAAACGCTGCTAAACAGTTCCATCCTTGCAAAAAGTTACAAGTTTGCTGGGATGGTACATGCGTATACCAACTATTATCGAAGTACTGATATATGCAATATATTTTGCCGAAATGATTTTAAACAGCCAGTTGCTAACCCAATTTCAGATATGTGAAATCATCAAACTATGGAGGACGCGAAGACCTGGGATACTGATGGCATTGGCAGGTGAATTGGCTTATCAGGACAGGAGGGGGATTTTAACTTTAGGCTCTTTTACTTCCGCTTGCATTGCAGCCTCCAGTTGTTCATCGAACCAAGCGGTATAAAGTTCCATTGCCTTCTTCAAATCTTCGTTGTCCGGCTTGATGTGATACCACTTTTTCTGAGGACCGTTGTGTGGTACGGTGCAGTGAGTTTCATCACCTCTAAATATAATCATAAGGAGGAGTGGGTATGGCAACAGCACATGCGAACGGCATAAAGATTGAATATGAAACCTTTGGAGATCCTTCCTTACCTGCACTGCTTTTGATTATTGGACTTGGGAGTCAGCTGATTCATTGGCAAGATCAGTTTTGTCAACAGATTGCTGCAAATGGATATCACGTAATAAGATACGATAACAGAGATGTTGGCCTGTCGACCAAGTTTGATGAGGTAAGGATGCCACAAATCATGGAGAAAGTCATGGCGATATTCTCTGGGCAGGAAGTTACGACACCTTATACAATTGATGATATGGCCAATGACGCAGTAGGATTGCTTGATGCACTAAATATAGACAAGGCTCACATTTGTGGGATGTCCATGGGTGGTATGATTGCCCAAACCTTCGCCATAAACAATCCCTCTCGCACCTTGAGTCTGATATCTATTTACAGCCATAGTGGTCGGAAGGAGTTCGTTCCTACACAAGAAGTTATGGAAGCAATGATGGAGCCAGTTCCAGAAGAACGTAGGCAGTATATTGATTATCAATTGAAATTTTTTAAGTTGGTTTATGGTACAGGACTGCCTTTTGATGTTGAATTTCATAGAACAGTGTTTGCTCGTACTTACGATCGTTCTTTTTGCCCTGAAGGAACAGGCCGTCAATATCTTGCTATAATGGTCCAAAAGGATAGGACACAAGAACTTAAGAAACTCAAGGTTCCATCCTTGATAGTTCATGGCGATGAGGATCCACTTGTGCAATTGGCTGGAGGAAAAGCGACTGCTGATGCTATTCCGGGCGCAAAGCTAATGATCGTAAAGGGGATGGGGCATGTGCTTCCTAACTTAAATTCATATTGGAACGACATCAAAAATGCCATAATAAATCATATGGGAAAAGCAGAAACATGAAACAGAAAGCCAGGGGAAAGGTGGTACGCTGGGCATGACCAGATGGTATCGGTAATAATTTGGTCGAGTTTGATAACTGGACTTGTCTCCATGTATAGCAACCGTACATTTTATTAATTTCAGTCGATAGGACATCTGATCATTGTTCAACTACAGAATACTCATATTTACATTCTTTATGTCGTCTTTTATGTCCCTTTCTTCAGTTGCTCATGCACATTTCTCTTTTACGGTCACTTCTGATCAAAGAAATTATGCTGGACCTGGAGCTTACGAAAACCCCAGCTATTTTAAGGGGATTGTTGAGGCTATCCAGAATAAAGGAGGCGGTGCCTTTATGATTAGTCCAGGCGACATTGACCCTCCTGCGGCATCAAAGTGGACGATTGAACAGGTTCTGGGAATGAATTACATATGGTATCCGGTCGTAGGAAACCACGAACTCCCTGGAAAAGGCAAAGAAGATTATTATGGCTCAAACATGGAATGGCTGCGAGGGTACAATTACGATGCCAACGGTTATGGAATACAGCCTGATATTGTGAACACTGGTCCTTCTGGATGTCCAGGAACTACTTACTCCTTCGATTATGATAATGCGCATTTTGTTGTAGTAAACAATTATTGCGACAACGATGGGGACAATGTTACGAACGGTGATATCACTGAACATTTATACAACTGGTTGGCAAGCGATTTGACTGCTACCAACAAGGAACACATTTTCGTTATCGGCCATGAACCCGCTTATCCTCAACCCGACGCCGACAATGGTCGGGCTCGCCATATGGAAGACAGTCTAAATTCAAACCCAGCAAATCGCGATCGTTTTTGGAAGCTCTTAAATAAGGCGGGTGTGTTAGCCTACATTTGCGGTCATACGCACAATTACAGCGTGGTAAAAATTGAAGGGGTCTGGCAGATAGAAAGTGGCCATGCGCGTGGACAAGGAGATTTAGGTGCCCCAAGTACGTTTCTAATAATTCATGTAAACGGTGACACGGTGGAGTTTAACACCTACCGCGATGTTCATAATGAAGTGTATGATTACATTGATATCATACACAGAGGGACACTGAAATCTAAAGTTAAAGCAATGGACTGAATATGCGAGAAGCCATTGTAAAGGAAGCCGATATTGTAATGCCTGAAGTGGAAATAGCCAAGGTTTCCATGAGAATTATGTTGTCGTTAATCAATACAGGCAAAAAAATATTTGGGAAAGAGCCTATTGATGTTGGGGCTGTCCAATTGGAAGGTTTTATCAATTGGCTAATAAAGGGGTATAGGGGAGCAACATAATAATTTGCGGTGTAAAATATGCCTACTCCTAACCGGTGTTTGCAACGCAAGAATACGGCTATAATCGTTCAGTCTGAGCAATTGTCCGAAGACTGAAGACGCCCATAAAACCACAATTATTTCTCAGAAGGACTAGAGCTATCTCAAAAAAGTTTTTTGACCCAATTTCTGTGTTGGTCCTTGCTTCAACTCCTCGGAATACTTCAGTATGCCTGCGGGTTGAAGTTCGGGCCCGCCTTGAACTTGAGCCAAAACCCTTTTTTTGAGATGGCTCTATACCATTTTTTACGGCAAATGGTTTCATTCCATCTCAGTGCCGCTGTATCGATGATCTTTTTGCGTACAGGCCACAATTATGGTGAAATCATTTACAAATGATTAAGCGGCAGCGGGATTGGCTTCTCGTCTAACAAGATAAAGACCGCTCGACACAATGATAGCCGCCCCAAAGATGGTCCAGCCATCCGGTAGATCTCCAAACAGGAAAAACCCAAGAATCGTAGCCCAGATGAGTGACGTATAATTAAATGGTGCCAACAAAGATGCCGGCGCTTTTTCAAATGCCTTAATCATGAAAAAGTGGCCTACCGCTCCGAGAAATCCAAGCCACATCAGGTGTAACCATTGTATAGGAGATGGAGCTTTCCAGAAGAATAGAATCATAACGCTCGAAAGGATCAAACCACCAGTGCTTGTATAGAATAGTGTCGTTAATGCGTTATCTCTTTGTCCAAGAATACGAGTTGTTATCAGAATAGTAGCGTAAAAAAAGGCCGATAATAGTGGAAATATCACCGCCCAATGAACAATTCCCATTCCGGGTCGTATAACAAATATCACACCAAGAAGCCCTATGATTACACTGCCCCAACGATGAGAACCGAACTTTTCACCTAATAGAAACACTGCGAGTATGGTAACCAATAATGGTGAAATGAAAGATATCACCGTGCAATCAGCAAGGGGCAAATACATCAACCCTGACCAAAACGTCACGCCCGCGCCAAATATTAGAACAGAACGAAGGATCTGCAATTTTAGGTTCTTCGTGAATATAATATCTCTTGGTGCCCCTCGCAAAAAGAATATCGTGAAAAAAATAAAATGAAAAAAATAACGCCCCCACATCACCATCCATAAAGGGAGCTCTCTACAAACATACTTTGCTGATGCATCCAATATAGAGAAACAAGCGGTCATGATAATCATTAAACCGATGCCATATAGTGGACTATTCAAAGGTGAAGATAGTGTGAGATTGTTTGACATTTGTTGTTGGTCTGCCTATTCAGGTCAGCATCAAATTTATGAAAAGCGTGTCTGTCTATCAGCATCTGGTAGCGTGTGTCAATTCATTTAAAACATCCGATCAATTCCAATACTCGCCAAACAGCCCTGTGTTCGATTATATTCACAACTACCCAAACCTTGCCAAAACAGTTCTCCCCGTGATACCTTGGAAAAAGCCAAAGCGTATCGGCGATATTGCTATAAATTCCAATATGTAAAATTCTCCATGTCTCTGTGGCCACTGATATCTGGTTTTCAGGTTATGGGTACTAAGCGTAGAATTTGGATTTCGCACAAATCGGAGGCTTCCATATGTCAACCTGTTGGATTACAGTAATTTCACCGGATTCAGCCTCAGGCATGCTAAAAGATGTCTACGAACGAGTGAAATCACCCAGTGGTCAGGTTGACCGTGTCTACCAGGCTCAAAGTCTGAGGCCGGATATCATTCTGGGACACGACCGGCTGTATCGTAGCACGCTTCATTTTGAAGACCCAGCATGCCCATCATGGTTTCTTGAGGCTGTCGCAGTTTATACCAGCGTATTGAACCGATGCCCCTATGCAGTGGAACATCATTATGCCAACATGAAACATCTGTTGGGAGAACCCAATCGTTCAGCGGATATTCTGGATGCATTTCAAAACGACAGCCTGGACGTAGTTTTTGAAGGCAAGGAGCTGCATTTGTTGATGTATGCAAGGAAGCTGACCAAAACGCCAGACAAATTATATCGCATCGACATCGATCAATTGAGGGAACAGGGTGCCAAAGATGAAGAGATACTGGAGGTCAACCAGGTGGCAGCCAGCTTTAATTACTCCAATCGTGTTATTAACGGACTCGGTGTCAAGCTTGGCAATGAACAGGTTGGATACTATGAAACAAAGTGAGCTGGCTTTGAAATAAAATAGTCAAACAACCCTGGCGATCGTATGATCAACATGTCAATCCAGTTTAATCTCTTATTCTCAGGGCGAGAAATTAGTTGACATACCATATTGTGATATACGTTGAGGATGGAACCTCCGACCAATGAAACGTTCGTGTTCCCTCCATTCACGCCATGGCCCTGCTCTTACCTGTGGTATCTAACAACAAAACGGTAGATATCAGACCCCTGAAAATTGCCGGTTTGCGAAAATAATCACAACAGGCGAAATCTTGCACTCATAGGCTCTTCCGTGGTACCGTGGGCATAACCAGATAGAGACTTTCAATTGTCGATAAGGAGGGAATATTATGAAAGTATTAGCCCTTAATTCCAGTGCACGGACCGGGGGCCAGAGTAAAACCGAACTGATGCTAAGCCACTTGGTAGAAGGAATGCACGAGGCAGGAGCCGATGTTGATGTGGTCAATCTACTGGAAAAGAATATAAAAAACTGTGTCGGGTGCTTTTCCTGTATGACCAAAACCCCGGGGAAATGTGTGCTCAAGGACGACATGACAGGAGAGCTCTTCCCAAAATGGCTGGAATCCGACCTGATTATATACGCCACACCTCTATTCCATCATACTGTCAATGCAACCATGAAGACCTTTATAGAGAGAACCTTTCCGATTTGCGAACCCTTCCTCCTGGAAAGGGAGGGGCGCTGGGTTCACCCCCTTCGAAGGAATCACCCTGGGGCAGTGGTTCTTTCCGTATGCGGGTTTCCCGCAATGTCCGCCTTTAGCGCCCTGACTCACTACGCGAAATTTCTTTTTGAAGAGCAGGAAAAAGGGAGGCTATGGGCCGAAATCTATCGCCCAGCTGCCGAATTTATGTACCGAAACGTCGATAAGCAGAAAGATATACTCGACGCCACCAGGCAGGCGGGGAGGGAACTCGTGGAGGCTCACAAGGTTTCTCCGGGAACACTAGCGCGCATAGAACAGCCACTTGCTGATAATCTTTCTGATTTTGCAAAGATTACAAACTGTATGTGGGGGACCTGCATTGCCGAAGGGATTACCAAGAAAAAATTTGAGAAACAAGATATGATACCCAGACCCGATTCAATCGAGACTTTTATGCTCCTGATGCCCATGGGATTTAATCCTGAACGTGCCGGTGATACAAAAGCGACCTTACAGTTCGAATTTACAGGCAGCGTGGAAGGCTCATGCCACCTTATAATTTCAGATGGAACTATCAAGGCCAGGGAAGGAAAATCAGAAAAACCGGATCTTGTAATAAAGACACCCTTCGATGTCTGGATGGATATTCAAACCGGCAAAGCGGATGGAGGTCAGATGTTTATGGAGGAAAAGTATAAGGCAGAGGGTGACATGGAGCTGTTATTGAATATGAGTAAGTTCTTCGGCCAGAACCATTAGAAAAAGAGCGTTGAAGATTTCGGCTATCATTGTTCACTCAGACCTATGACTTTAAAAGCGTGGATTGATAATAAAATTCCACGCTTTTGTTGTTTCTATGGCTATACAATATAATGTGGTGATGGCGTCTGGCATGAAACCTGTGATTTCTCCATCTATCGTTACTTGCCCAATATTTGGTTTTAGAGAAACATTTCAGAACATATCACAACCCATTCAAAGCACCTGAAAAATCCATATCTTGTGGACTTCATAATTTTTTGATATTGTGCCGATTAATCTGAAGCAGGCGAGAATTTGACCTGATCTTCCAACACACCGCACCACAATACACCTGGTTCAGTCTTTCGTTCACACGTTTCACAATAGCTCAACGATACTTGAGTTTGGTGTAACTTAACAATAATGCAAGTATCTTTGACTAGAAGCTATCTCAAGCAGTGTTAATATATGGCAACCTTCGGCTTCATGTACGAAGTACTTATACGCTGCATAGAGTACCCGGTTAACCGCACTTCCTGTCTGGGGCTTTTTTGCGTTTATAAGGACTGCTTTACAAGCTGTGCTTTGAGTGCTGCATTCTCTGCTTTGAGTTTTTTAACATATGCCAGGATCCCCTCACCCAGAACCTGTGCTGAGAGTTTTTGAGTGTCCACTGGTTTGACTTTCTTTTTTTTCGAAGGGGTTGAGATGTGCTTAGGTGTCCTGCGTCTATCACCGGATTGCCCCACCGCTTTGAGGTTGACTCCCGACACCCTCTCATAGATCTTCTGATTTTTTCCTTTCTTTCCAATTATTCTGTAGGCACCTGGAAAGAATGCTAACCTACGAAAGCAGGTGGAGACCAGAGACAGTGGGATCTCATCCCCATGCTCCTTTGCAAGTTCCTTATGCACACCTGCAACAGTGACGTTCTCCTGGTTGTTTTGCAACCAATCTCTGACCACTTTAGTCTTCCAACCTCTGATCTTTTCCATGTTAATTCCCTCCTACTACTCTAAGTTTAGGTGCAGTCCCCATTCCGGTATCGACATCATTCAGGCTATTGCCAAGTCATAGCTTCTTTGGCACCACCTTGGTAGTGGTCATAGATCATGGTTGCTTCCAAGGTATAATGCCCATAAGCTTCTGGACGGTCAGGGTGTTCGTCCCTTGAGCGCTTGCTTCCATAGGATCGCAGCGACGGGACGCTGGGTTCAGAAAAGAATTTAACACCCCCGCTGAACAGTCAAAATACGCGACTTCGTGTCGCAATACCGATACATGGGAGATATCCAGTTATCAAACGCAACCAAATTATTACCGATACCATTAGGTTATGCCCAAGGTATCATGGGGAGGACTGTTTTGGCAAGGTTTGGGTATTCGTTAATCTGATACCGTTTCCCCGCTCGGTAAAACCCGTTTTTCCGTTCTGATCAGGCAACCTCAAGGAGGTGAATATTGGCCACCCGCTTGCACAGGCTGTACATTCTTTGCAGTTTATCCAAAGCGGACACCTCTATACATTAGCCCAACCATTATTTCAAATCAGTTTAAACATACAAGACAGGAAATATTATGATATCATCACCTCGGCTGGACTCGCCTGAGCCGGTGATATCAGATAAAACTTAACAGCACATGGTTCGATGAAGAGCTCGAAAATACAATTCTTGACCCATCCTTCCAAATCAGGTACTAATTTTATAGTCGCTTAAATCACACCTGCTCTGATGCTGGATCTCATTTCCAACGGACCTAACCTCTTTCTGTAACAGATATTGCATTTCCAAGACGTATCATCTTCTTCAAACCCCAACCAGAAGGTGATCCACATGCCCACAGAACCAAAGTTAACACGCAAACTCAGAGCCATCCTGTCTGCGGATGTTAAGGGCTACAGCATCCTTATGGCTGATGATGAAGTTCATACTATCCAGACGCTGAAAGCGTACAGGCAAATTATGTCTGATCTCATCCAACAGCATTCTGGTCGAGTAATCGATAAACCGGGTGACAATCTACTTGCCGAGTTTGGGAGTGCTGTTGATGCTGTTGAGTGTGCTGTACAGGTCCAAAACAGACTGAAGAAAGAAAATGCAAAGTTCGTTGGGGAAAAAAGAGTTCAGTTCCGCATTGGCGTAAATATAGGTGACATTGTTCAAGATGAAGATCGTATATACGGAAGTGGTGTAAATGTTGCTGCTCGAATTGAAGGGCTGGCTGATCCGGGTGGTATATGCGTATCCCGAAGTGTATATGACCAAGTGAAAGATAAAATCGAGTTGAGGTTTGAATACATAGGTGCGCATGAGGTCAAGAACATAAAAGGACCGGTGCGTGTGTACAGGGTCCTGATGGATTCTGACAAACCGAAACTTCTGGTTGAAAAAAGACTTGAGTTGCCAGATAAACCGTCCATTGCAGTCCTGCCATTCACTAACATGAGCGGTGATCCAAGTCAGGAGTACTTCAGTGACGGGCTTACTGAGCAGATCATCAACGGTCTTTGTAAGGTTTCAAATCTGTTCGTGATAGCACGTAACTCAAGCTTCGCCTATAAGGGAAAATCGATCAGTGCCAAGCATATCGCCAAGGAACTTGGAGTTAAATACATCCTTGAAGGAAGTGTACAGAGGGCTGGCGATCGTGTGAGGATTACAGCACAACTGATCGATGCTACAACGGACTACCATATGTGGGCAGATAGCTATGATCGTGATCTATCAGACATATTTGCTTTGCAAGATGAAATTGCATTAAAACTCATGGGGGCCATGTCAGTAAATCTGACCTTTGGGGAGCAGGCGCGATTATGGGACGGAGGAACAACAAATATCCAGGCTTATGATATGCATATGCGAGGAAATGATTGCTTCTTTCGTAACAACAGAAAAGATAATAAACAGGCACAGCAATTTTATCAGAAAGCTATCCACATCGATAAGGAATATGTCTCTCCATATACCATGCTGGGCTTCACACATATTCTTGATCTCCTCTATAGATGGAGTGAGTCACCAATAAAATCCTTTGAGCAAGCTGAAACATATGCTGACAGGGCCCTTACATTGAATGATTCTTATGATATAGCCCATATGCTATTGGGTTGGATTTACCTGTTTAAAAGACAACATGATGAGGCAATTAAAAAAGGAGAGCGAGCTGTTGAACTTAATCCTAACGGAGCTGAAGCCTACGCCAATCTGGCATTCATCCTTATCTATTCAGATAGAACAGAATTAGGTATCAAATTCCTTAAATGGGCATTTCGGCTTAATCCATTACCACCCTTTCACTTTTATATATTTCTGGCAATAGCTCACCGAAATAATGGAGAATATGAGAAAGCAATAGCGTTAGCTGAACAGAGTATTCGTGGTAACCCAGACCAGCTTACACCGTATCTTACATTGGCCTCTTCTTATAGTTCTTTGAACCGTGCTGAAGAAGCTCGCAAGGTTGTTGAGGTAGCCCTACGAATAGATCCGAATTTCTCTCTCGAACATTATGCGAAGACACTTCCATATAAGAATCAAGAAAGTTTGGATAACGATATCAATTCTCTTCGCAAAGCAGGACTACCCGAATAGATACCATACTCACTGTAACCCCATATGTTGCCCAACCCCGAAGGTATTGAAAGAGAGGGCCCACCGATGAAACTCAATTTTGTCAACATTATGCACGATCTGTACAATCTTGATTCGACGGCGAACATCTCCCAACCGCCAGTGCCGCTTGGGGTCTTGAATTCCGTAACGCCCAAAGCCATCGAGACTGCCCTGATTGACGAGCAGACAGACAAGGTCCGATACGACGGCGATGTGTTTGCATTTACCCTGGCGACCCAGTTCACCGGCAAAGCCTACCGTTATGCTGACGAGTTGCGCGCGGCCGGCAAGAAAGTCATCATGGGCGGTATTCATGTCACCGTCCGCCCGGAGGAGGCCATGCGCCACGCGGATGCAATAGTAACCGGTGAGGCCGAAACCATCTGGCCGACGGTTTGCGAAGACCTTCTGGCGGGAACACTCAAGGAGCGGTACACCGGCTCGCCCACGCCTCCCTCGCGGATGGTGCCAACCGACTACCATTTCTTCGGGGACCGGCCCTACCTAACGCCGGCCTCTCTCTTTGCCACCCGGGGTTGCAATCACCGGTGCTCTTTCTGCGTGAGTTCACGCTTCATGGGGCCGTTTCGGATCAAGCCGCTGGCGGTGCTCGAAAGGGAGATCGATCAACTGCAGGAACTCTATCCGGCCGCATACCTGCAGTTCACGGATGACAACCTTCTGGCCGATCGGGGCTACGCTTCTGAGGTGCTCGCCTTGTTGCGCCGGAAGAAGCGACGTTTTGTCACGATGGTGACGCTCGACCAGTTCTGCGATAGTGCTCTCATGCAGAAAATGGCCAGTTCCGGTTGCCTGGGTGTCGCGGTGGGGGTCGAATCCGTGGACGACGATAACTGTCTCTCCGTGTGCAAGCGCCAAAACGTAGGCCAACCATTCCCGGAGGCCGTCCGCCGTGCGAACGAACTGGGGATCCAGGTAGCCGCCCTCCTCATGGTGGGCCTCCCTCACGACACACCGGAAAGGCTTGTGCGCACCCAACGCTACCTTGAAGAGGTTCCGTGTGCACTGTACGACCTGCGCGTTCTGCGCATCTATCCAGGTTCCCCGCTCTACGACAGCATGCTCTCCAGCGGTAACGTGACGGACGCCTGGTGGCTGGGAAAAGAACCCGTAGCGACCAACTATTTTCTTCCCGGTCATCTGCGCGTGCACTTCAAGCACCCCCATTTCAGCCCGATGCAGCTTCAGCAGTCGACGCTCAAGCTCACGAGCGAACTAGACAGGATGAACGCAGGCACCGTTGCAAACGTAATGCGCGTCGGCCGCCGGGGAGGTGCGAAGAAGTTCGCGGCCTTGATCTTGGCTGCCCGAAGCCGGGTGGCGAAGCAGGCGCGGGGGTTTCTGGCGCAGGTGGAACAATCCATGGAAATGGAAACGCCGCTGGCCCGAGACACATCTGAGTAGCACGTTACCGAATCATTAGCATCGTTCCTACCGTTGCTGCATTTTGAGCACTTCACGGGTGTCCGCCTTGTTGCAGCACCTCTTATGCTCTATCTATCTTGGATGGGTTGTCGAATTACTTTTCTTGCTTTTCTTGTACTTGCTTTACTATCGGATGCAATTGATGGTTTTATTGCGAGAAAACGGATGCGCGCCGCGCGGAGTCTTATTTCTTCGATGTGTTTCCCCGGTTTGGGAACCTGGAGTTGATGATGCTTTCGCTTATCGAGGGCGTAAGGGAAAATTGTTATATCGTCACCTCGGCTGGACTCGCCTGAGCCTGTGATATCCCGAGACAACATCCATGTAAAAAGCTATTCCCTTGACCCATTCTGCCAAATCAGGTATTGATTTTATAGTCGCTTAAATCACATCTGATCTGATGCTGGATCTCATTTCCAACGGACCTGAATCTCGACCTGTCCGTACTTCCAAGACGTATCATCTTCTTCAAACCCTAACCAGAAGGTGATCTAATGCCCACAGACCAAGATAAAACCATTCGTAAACTCAGAGCCATCCTCAGTGCTGATGTTAAAGGTTATTCCCTCCTGATGGCAAACGATGAAGCTTTCACGATAAAGACACTCAAAGCTTATCGAAACATCATGTCCGACTTGATTAAACAGCATAACGGTCGTGTTGTGGACTCTCCTGGCGATAATGTTCTGGCTGAATTTTCCAGTGTTGTTGATGCGGTGACATGTGCAACGGAAGTTCAGAATGTTCTCAAAGCGAAGAATGATGACCTTCCTGATGATAAAAAGTTGGAATTTCGTATCGGAGTCAACATAGGTGATGTTGTTCAGGATGGAGATCGTATTTATGGCAATGGCGTAAATGTAGCTGCCCGTATCGAAGGTCTTGCTGAACCAGGCGGAGTATCTATTTCCCGCAATGCATATGGTCAAATAAAAGATAAGCTGACATTTGGGTACGAATACATTGGCGAACATGAAGTTAAAAACATCAAGGATCCGATCAGGGTTTACAAGGTTCTAATGGATCCTGCGGACTCTGGTAAATTGATCGGTGAAGAACCGAGGCGTCCGAGAAAGAAATGGTTTTTACCTGTAGCTGTCGTTGCCGCAATCATTGTGACATCTACCGTTTGGTATATTTACCAAAGCGTTTCAAAACCAGACATTGAGCCCGCGGTTATCGAAAAGATGGCATATCAGTTGCCAGACAAACCATCTATAGCCGTCTTAGCCTTTACCAATATGAGTGGTGAAAAAGAACAGGAGTATTTCTGTGATGGCCTGTCTGAGGGGATCATCAACGGTCTCGCCAAATCCGATCGCCTTTTTGTGATCGCCCGAAACTCCACCTTTACTTATAAGGGTAAACCCGTAATGGTTAAGCAGGTGGCCGAAGATCTGGGAGTTCGTTATGTGCTGGAGGGGAGCATTCAAAAAGTTGGCGGCAGGGTGCGCATCACAGCTCAGCTCATCGATGCCCTGAGCGGACATCACCTTTTCTCTGAACGGTATGACCGGGAGTTGAAGGATGTCCTGAACCTGCAAGATGAAATCACGATGAAAGTGCTAACGGTAGTGCAGGTAAAATTAACCGTGGGAGAGGGTGCGCTTGTCAGTGCAAAGGGGACCAAAAACCTTGATGCATATTTGAAAGTCTTGCAGGCTCGTGAGCATAAGGGCGGTATAATGAATAAAGAGCGGGTTGAAAAAGCCATTCAGTTGCTTGAGGAGGCCATTGCCTTGGACCCTGAATATTCATATGCTTACTCTATCCTGTCTACCGCCCATATGGACCTGGTTGCTCTTGGCGCAAGCGACTCGCCCAGAGAATCCCTGCGGCGATCCATTGAGCTGGGAAATAAGGCTGTCGCCCTGGATGAATCCAATCCATCCGCTCACGCAAATTTGGCATTTCCTTATATGCTCCTCGGTGAGTACGATAAGGGCATTTTGGAGGCTGAAAAGGGCGTGTCCCTCGCCCCCAATTATGCCGGGGGATACTTTGCGTTGGGAGCCGTACTCGCCACGGCCGGTCGGCATCAAGAAGCTATCCCTGTTTTCAAAAAGTGCCTTCGTCTAAGCCCCGTACCCGTACACAGCCAAGTCCTGGGTATGCTGGCCACTTCATATTTAGCGGTGGGCCAATTTGAGGAAGGGATAGCCACATACAAAAAGGTACTGCATATCTATGGCCCAGATCAGTTGCCAGCACACCTGGGACTGGCTGGTACCTATGCATTTATGGGTCGCGAAAAAGAAGCACGTGCTGAAGGCGCAGAAGTCATGAGGATCGATCCTGAGTTCTCCGTGGAACGCTACTTAAAGTCACGCCCTTATAATCAGTCCAGAAAAGATCGCATCGAAGCCGCCTTACGCAAGGCGGGGCTTCCTGATAAACCACCACAGTCACTTCCTGACAAACCATCTATCGCGGTCCTTCCATTCACAAACATGAGCAATGATCCAGAACAGGAATATTTCAGTGATGGTATGACCGATGAATTAATCGGTGACTTGGCAAAGATAAAGGATCTTTTGGTCATATCCCGCAACTCAGCGTTTACCTATAAAGGGAAGTCCACAAAAGTTCAGCAAATCGCAGAAGAGCTCAACGTTCGATATATTCTTGAAGGTAGCGTACAAAAGTCAGGGAACAAGGTGCGTATAAGAGCTCAGTTGATTGATGGGAAAACCGATTATCACCTTTGGTCTGAAAGCTACGATGGTAAAATGGATGACATCTTTGAACTGCAGGATAAAATTACAGGTAAAATTGTATCTGCTCTCGCACTAAAGCTATCACCATCTGAAACTGATAAAGTTGCATCTAAAGGGACAGATAGTATTTTAGCCCATGATCTATATTTGAAAGGAAATGCATATTTAAGACGATGGTCACCGGATGATTTAGTAAAGGCGATTGATTCGTATGAAAAAGCAGTCGAGCTGGATCCAAACTATAGTCATGCATATGTTGGATTAGCACAAGCCTACCGTAAAAACGTACTCGGTGGTAAGTCCTTTCAAGATAAAACAGGCCAAGATTTTGGTGGATCTCACATTTTAATGCGCCATTACCTTGAATTGGCGATGAAAAATCCAACGCCAGACGCCTATAGTCTTCTCGCCATGTTTGAGATAAGAAGGCGGCATTACAAAGAAGCATTAACACTTGCAGAAAAAGCTGTGACCTTCGCCCCCAATAGTGCCGATGCTTTAAGAATCTTAGGAATAATATTAACCTATATCGATAAGCCGAAGGCGGCAATCCCAATTATTAAACAGGCAATAAGGCTGAACCCTTTAGAAGGGAATTTTGAATTAGGGTTTGCCTATATGGCAATGGGAAATTATGAAAAAGCTATAGAATCAGTTCAGAAAAGCTTGGCGGATAATCCACAGTTTCTACAACCGCATATGGTTGCTGCTGCATCCTATGCCCATCTTGGCCATGAAGATGAAGCTAAAAAGGCATTCAATGAGTATTTAAAGTTATGGTTTGATGGGTATTACCCCGACATGCAATTTCTCTATTTTATGTACTGTTTTAACAACCCGGACGTGTTTGCTCGGTTCATCGAAGGTCTAGTCAAAGCCGGTTATAAGAAAGATTCCAGAGGTTACTATCCGGTTGATGAAGCAAACAAGCTCACTGGACCTGAGATAAGAAAACTGCTTTTCGGAAAGACTGCGAATTTATCCATTAGCGGAGTGGATTATATTTTGGTTAGGAGTAAAGAAGGGGAATTGAAACTTAGTATACCAAGCTATAAGCTATCATTTAAGGGGAAGAGCTGGATAAAAGGTGATATGGTTTGTAATCAATATGAGAATTTATGGGAAGGTATTCAATCTTGTAACGATATTTATTACAACCCCGGGGGAAATGCTATTGAAAATAGCCAGTACTTATCTCTTACAGATGCCTTGCTTCTACCATTTTCGGTTGAGGACTAAAAGTACTTATTAATACAAGATACCTGTCATAGATCACGCTTTTAGAGGCTTAAGAAACCTTCACTATCTGGTACTCTCCAACATATGCTGATCCCCCCTCTATTTCAGATCAAAACCTACCAAATGGGAAACATTGTGATATCGTCACCTCAGTGGAGTCACCTGAATCTTGGATATCATATCAAACCTAACATCGCCCGGCTGTATGATGAACTCGAAAATGCAATTGTTGACCTATTACCTTTGCACCGGTGATCATGTACAGCGCCATAGAGTGGGCAAGCTTAACATCAAATCCGGCCTCTTGTAGCCCATCAACAAGCCAATACCAGTTGATGGTCGCTTCTACGACTACAGGTGGCCTTGGAGAAAATGATTCAAGCGCATATAAAATGGTCCCAAGATCATTTTTTAATTTCTCTTTTAGTAAAATCTTGTCCTTGTCATCAATGACACACAGAAAAGAATTCGTTGCGTGAAGATCAATTCCACAGTAAAATTTCATGATAGGCCTCCTCAGTTGGGGTTGAATGATAGTTGCCAGACTATACATTCTACCCTAAAAGGAGGCCGCCTTTAATAATTATCAACTTTTCGGAGAGTGTTCGCAGGTGTTGATGAGTTGGAGTAATCGGCAATTTTAATCGGCCTGATCAACTGAGCATTACTAATGCTCGATACCAACTTGTGCCTTGACACCCATTTTGTACGGGTGCTTTGTATCTTTCATCTCAGTCACGAGATCGGCCATGTCCAGGATAAGGTCTGATGCATTTCGTCCCGTGAGGATAATATGGATATGAGGTGGCCTCATTTCTAAAATTTCACACAACGCTTTTTCTTTTAAAAGTCCAAAATCGATCGCCACCAGGATTTCATCTAAAATAATCATACCACAGTCGGAATGGAGCAAAACATCTCGAAAATATTTCAATCCTCTGTCTGCAAGGTATATGTCCAGCGGTTCACAGACTCTTGATTGGACAAATCCCGGACGCCCGAATCTTTTTACATCGATGGGAAGACTGCATTTCGTCAAGGCATCTATTTCGCCGATATTCCCCTGCCCCTTCATAAATTGAATAATGAGGACTTTGACTCCATGCCCGGCTGCCCTCAGTGAAAGTCCAAATGCAGCAGTCGTTTTCCCTTTCCCGTCTCCCGTGTAGACAATAATCAATCCTGAGGTGGTTTTTTGCAAATTAGTACTCCTGTGTTTAATCGTTGTTTATACAATCGCTATTTCATCAGAAATGACTTTCCCCTGAAATGTTTGTTTCCAAGTACCGAAACGTCTCGAAGCCACGACAAGTGTGATCGTGTGCCCTTCTCTTATCTATTAGGGATTTTGATTGTAAACCGGCTCCCCTCTCCCACAACCGAATCCACACCAATGGATCCACCATGCTGAGCGATAATCTTATTGGATAGAAAAAGCCCCAACCCGGTTCCCTCACGGCCTTTTGAAGAGAAAAAAAGTGAAAACAGATTGTCCCGGGTTTCGATGTCCATCCCGATACCGTTGTCACTGATGATAAAGAAAAGATGCTTTTCGTCATTCTTGACCGAAAATACTATTTTGTGCTTTTTATCCTCATGATTCCTCATACAGGCATCGATGGCATTCTCGAGGATGTTGATGAGGGCGGAGTGCACAAATCCAGCATCGATATGAATTTTGTCCACAGAGAAATCGAAATCTTCTACCAGGGTGATATTCAGTGTTTTGCTCTTGGGTTTAACCACCCGGATGACATCTTTGGCAAAGGTGAGAATATCAATCTCCTCACGTCTCAGATTTCTCTCTTTTGCGTAAAACAGGATGTCGCTCACCATCCGTCGAATCCGCTCCACCATCATTTTGAGGATATCACCACCTTCCTCGATCTTCATGAGGTCTTTGGCCTTCAATCCTGATCCGAGAAGATAGAGACCGCCATCCAGACCGGTCAGCAGCCCCTTGATCCCGTGTGAAATAGATCCTACCATGAGACCCAGGTTTGAGAGGTTGTCCTGAAGTTCGGTTTTTTCACGGATGAGTCGTTCAAGGTTCTCGGTGTATTTCTGGAGTTGCTTCCGAGTGATAATCTTTTCTTCGACCCTTTTCAGGGAGATTTCGAGCGCATCGACGTTAATGGGTTTGGTAATAAAATCGGTGGCGCGATGCTTCAGACTTTTGATGGCCAGGTCTATGTCACCGTGGCCAGTGATCATGATGACTTCCGCTTCGGGATTTTCACGTTTGATGCGCTGCAGGAGTTCGATGCCATCCATGACGGGCATCTTGATGTCGCTCAGAACAATGGGGGGCCTTTCCGACAGGAAGGTTTCCCATGCTGTTTTGCCATTTGCTGCAGTCAACACCTGGTATCCCATGTCCGACAACGTCATACCGAGGACATCACGGATATCTTCTTCGTCGTCCACCAGAAGAATTTTTTTCTTGTCTTGGGATGTGTTCATTATGTGTTCACCCAAATTTCAATGTTAAATTCTAACTATGTGATCGAAGAACCTCGCCATAATAGCGACAACGTCATGTTTAATAAATTCATTTCACGACGTTATTGGGATACCGGAAA
This sequence comes from uncultured delta proteobacterium, assembly GCA_963823335.1. Taxonomy (GTDB): domain Bacteria; phylum Desulfobacterota; class Desulfobacteria; order Desulfobacterales; family B30-G6; genus B30-G6. The sequence goes on from CAWGLD010000001.1 coordinate 158,092, forward strand.
CGACACAATAAAGCAGGCGCCCTGGTCCTTGTTCGGCAAGGCCTTGATCATACCCCCGCAGTCTTTGACAATGCCGTAGCTGATCGAGAGACCTAAGCCGGTACCCGCACCCACTTCCTTGGTGGTGAAAAAAGGTTCGAAAATCTTGTCCGCAACATGTTTTGGAATGCCGACACCGGTATCGCAGACCTCAACGATGACCCGGTCTTCGTCTTTGTAGGTTCGGAGTGTAATCCGTTCTTCATGACCGGCCCGGCTTGTAGTAGACATTTTCTCCTCGATGGCGTCCCTGGCATTGAGTAGAAGATTGATGAATACCTGTTCAAGACGACTCGGATCGGCATAGATTTTGGGCAATTCCGGGTGCAGATCCTTGATGACGGCGATGCCCCTAACTTTCAGCTGCTGGCTGAAAATTTCGAATGCATTCACGAGGACGTCGTTGATGGATATTTTCTCCATTGCCATGTCCGTTTTTCTGGCAAACTGCCGCATGTGATTGATAATCCGGGCAGCCCGGTCGACATTGCTGTCCACTTTTGTCAGCATGGTATCCAGGATCTCTTTTTTAATGGTTTCGCCGTGGTTGATCTTCCTGATGAAAAAACTACTGGCGGTCTTGATAACGGACAGCGGTTGATTCAGTTCATGGGCAACGCCCGTTGCCATCTCGCCCAGTGTGGCCATTTTGCTGGCCTGGATTAGCTGCTGTTCCGCTTCCAGGCGTTTGGTGATGTCGCTGGTGGTGACCAGGAGGACCTCTTGTCCGGAATATTCGGAGAGGGATACGCGAATATTGACATAAAGCTCCTTGCCGGTTTTTGTCAGATGTTTAGCCTGGTTAATGATGGTATCTGTCTTTAGCCTGGCGGCGTAGGTGTCCTTTTCTTCTTTACGGAACAGGTTCAGAAAGGAACTATTGATAAGGTCACCGGTTGTAAATCCATATACCGACTCTGCACTCATGTTACAGTCCAGGATCGTGAGGGTCTGGATGTCGAGTACAAACACCGGATTGGGTATGTTGCTGAAGATAGCATGATATTTCTTTTCCGACCTTTCCAGATCGACTTCGAGTTGCCGCCGTTCTGAAATATCGTGAGAGATTTCCATGGCGGCAACAACATCGCCCTTATCGTTGACGATGGGTGATGTTCGTACGATCCAGTGTTTGGTGGTACCGTCTTTGTCAATGCCGGTTTCTTCCGTGGAGTAAGATTTACCATCCGCAAATGTCCATTCAACCGGACAGCGCTCACACTTTTCCGAGCGGCCTTTGTAGGCGTGGTAGCAGAAATCCCCGGGAACGGGGTCGAAACGATTCGAAAACTCTTTATTATAACGTAGCAGCTTGAAATTTCGATTCTGTACGGTAATGAGGCAGGGTACCTGTTCAAACAGCTGCATATATTCATCCCGCTGCTTGTTGAGGGCTGTTTCATGTTCGGCGATTTCGGATCCCATTTTATCGATGGCATCCCCTAACTGACCCATTTCATCCTTCTGTGAAAGCTCGGATTTGCTGTCATAGTCGCCTTTTGCAATGTCCTGGGTTCGGGCGATGAGTTTTTTAACGGGACGGTTGATAAACCTTAGCACGAAAAAAAAGATGATCGTGGAAGTGAGCAGAAAAACAGATATCGACATAAAGATGATGCCGCGCTGAAGGTGGTACAAGGACGCATCTGTTTCTTCCAGAGAGACCACCAGATCCAGGGCTCCGAGAATTTTCTTGTCCCGGGGGTGGACGTGACAATCATCCGTGGAACAGCCTGGTTCGTTGCGGATAGGGCTAATGATGCCGAGGAGTCGATATCCCTTGGTATCGTTGAAGATACGCGTTCTTTCATGAAGAGCGATTTCGGAAAGGGGTGGCTCTGATCGATGGCAGATGTCGCAGGCTTCGGCCTTGATGTTCGTGGATAGATCGACTTCAGATGGTCGGTTCGAATATTTGATCTCCCCTGCCTTATTGTATATTCGGATGTTCTCTATTTCGGGAAGCCGTCCGATGTTCATGATGATCTGGTTGATGTCGTCCCTGGAATTGAGCATCATGGCGTAATGTGTTCCTAGCTGGATTGTCGTGGTCAACCGGTCGGTTGTATCGACAATGTTCTGCATGGCTTTTTCTTTCTGATAGGCTGTATTGAAATATGCCCAGATCGAGACAGACAGGATAAAGATCAGACCAACCGTCAGGATGAGTTTGAAAATGAGTCTGTCGCGGATTGTTTTTATCCAGTTGATCATGAGGGGACTCTCTTTAAGCTTTTTTTCAGGCGACAGCCCGATTTGTTTTATCTCGAAACGTATCCGTTATCGCGAGGTTCAATTTGAGGCCCAGATCTTCGCCCGGTACCCCGAGCGCCATTCCCAGGAGCTGTGGCAGATAGGGTGTTAAGTTTCATTGCCAGATTGGTATCCGATGTCCGGAATAAAATCGAATGCGTATTAAAACTATTATTTACAAAAATGCACTATCCTGAAATTTTCAAAAGCGCTTAAAGAGACAGGAACTGGTGTTGATTGGGGCTCTAAAGAATTACACACATAGTGGTGGATAAAAATTACAGATACATGGAGACAAGTCCAACTATCTGATAATTGATAAAAATGTCAGATACCATATGGTCATCGCCAAGGTATCACGGTAGGGCCTATCAATGCAATATTTGGTCTGTTGCGATTATAATCGCACACCGGTATATTTTCAACAGTCTGATATCTAACGAATTGTTGGATATTTCCAACCTTTATTAAGGTTTAATCCGAATTAATCTATGACCAAAAAGACAACGTCTTCTATCACATAGATCCTCCTGCACAGTAAATTCAAACTTGCTTTTTTCTATTTTCTTTATGGTATACTTTCCTGTATTAGTTTTACACGCAGGACTTTCTAACGGAATAAAAGTAATATCTTCCCCCTCTAATCTAATTCGGCCTTTATCTATCGGTCTCGTTTCAATTTTTTCGACACTATAGGCGATTCTATAAGTTCCATCATTATAAAATTTAATAAATCTAATATACATATCATTGTCTGTGTCTGGCTTCCAAATACCAATTAAATCCTGCAATTGAATATCAGTTTCCGTGCATTGCCCATCATCAAATGGTAAATTTAAAATTAATATAATTGCCATAAAGAAAACTGAGAATCTTAACTGCATAGCTTCCTCCTTTTTTATTGGCAAGATAGATCAAAATTAGTCTATAACCTTTGCACAAATCATTAAATGAAGAAAATATCCGTTTCTGCAACCGGAGGAATATAGAGGTTCAGCAAGAGAGGGAACTTAGGAACAAATCATCTTTTTATGTCGTTTGAATTTTGTTTTGAGCTGAGAGCATCACAGAAAGTTGGAATAAATATCAATACAATGCACTATTAATTGATGTCAATATTATACATGACCCATTAGCTCAAAAGTAATACGTTGAAGGGCATCCATAGGTTGCATTGGCAGTCGTTTTGATCCAGTAGCCACTATGTGATTAATGGAGAGATGTCCAGTTATCAAGCTCAACCAAATTATTGCCGATACAATCTGGATATATTAAGTCTATCGCATCATTAAACCTGGTGTCAAACTGTAGACCCTAATAACGCTGGTTTGTGCCAATAAAAAAGGGGCAATCCATCGCTCGGATTCACCCCTCTAATTTGTGATTATTTTCGCACATCGGTGGTTTTTAAGGTGCCTGATAACCTTGTTTTTGTTGGAGATAGGGCAGGTTTTTATAAGCAAAAATGATTGCAGATATGCCTAAATCCCTTTAATGTCACAATCGTTTCGAGCCTGCAGTTTCTATTGCATCACTTCTGTCGTGATTATTATCGACTGTGTCTGAGTTATTGTCCTTGCCATCCTCATCCTTATGCATTGTTTCTTAGCCCGAAAACATGCAATAATGGACAGAAGAAAGGACGCATTATTATCCCTCTTTATCTCCGTCATAGATACCCAACTCCTCCTCTGCCTCTACGACGATGGATCGAACTTTTTTTAGAACATCAGCCGACAGTTGGGGAGGTTCATAGCTTTCCAGGATTTCGATCATCCTCTCATGGGAACGTTGGTATGCATCCTTGCTTCCGGCGGCTTCCCAGTCTTCCCGCATCCTCCGGTCGATCAATTGAGCCTGCGACTGCGATCGCATGTACTCAAAGGTAGTCTGGTGAGACAGATAATCCTTACCTATTCCCATCTCCTTGATGACATCGATGGCAAGAGTAGTGTCGTTCACCGGAACTCCCTTCAATGAATGTAGAATCATCTCGGCAATCTCATGGTCCCACACGAGTTGAGCCAGGTCGAAAGTGATTCCCATCTCAAGCATTCCCAATCCGTAGATGACATTGGCACCTGCCAATGCGGGAAGAATGCCGGTGATGGTCTTTTCAAAACCCGCCTGGGCGTCGACCACCTTGCTGTCGCCCTATCCACCGGCCACAAAACATGGCAGGCTGTAGTAACGCGCTAGCCGCGCAACTGCTGCGCTGATCATGCCAGTTTCCGGTGATCCAACACTGGCCGTGGCCCTGCGCAGATCCAACGGGCATGTGGAACTGCCGTAAACGAACTGAGCTCCTTTGCGGGTCAATTGCTGCAGAACCAAACTGGACAAAAGTTCACAGTTTTGGATGATCAGTGTTCCGGCCAGGTGAACTGGCCCAGAGCCTGCCGACATTGCCATACCAACTACGTTCAGCCCCATGTAACTCGTAGCGGCCTCCATGACGATGTCGCAGTGGTGTAACGGGAGTTTCAAGGGGCTGATGGGGCAAGTCGTAAATGACAGCAGCGGTCGTTTTTTTAGGCGCTCTCTGCCGCCTACGATGGCAGCGCACATCTCTGTAATTTTTTTGGCCTGGAAGCCGTCCACTGGGCACAGCCAGTGGTGCTTAGTGGTGTTCGTCAACGATGCTTCGGCATTATGGAGTGCCTGTGATTCCGGTGGTTTGTCGTGTGAACACATAGCCCGTTCATAAGTCTCGATATTATCCAGGCTGTCAATGATCCTGGCCGCTTTTTCGATATCCGCCTTCGTGGTTTCCCGGTGTTCTCCGGTATAGGGGTCTACGAACATGATGCCTTCACCAAAATTGGTAAAGGTTACCCGATTATCTTCCAGCAGCACGTCATCCTCGGGTCTTCGGCCGCAGGCGTAATAGGTGCCGGGGGCGGAATTGATGGCATCTTCGATTACCCAGTGAGGAAACTTGACGACTTTATTTTTTCGATCGACGTCGCATCCCCCACCGTCAAATCGCTCCAGGGCCACTTCGTTTTCTACGAACAGTCCGACATCCTTCAGTATTTCCAGGGTTCCAAGATGGATTTCATGAACTTCGTCATCGGTCATGACGTTCAGGCTGAAACCTGAATTACGATTTTTTCCCGCTTTTAATCTCCGTTTCATAAAATCATAACCTCCTGTTTTTCTGTTATCGTTGGATTTGCCCGATTCCGCATGTGATGTTATCTTGCACTTACTTTTCTGGTATCAAGACTTTATTAAAAGCTATGTATAAGGAGAGACTATTGCAAAAAGGCCATTGGATGTTTGCTTTGATCTTACCGTATGAGTTAAACATGTCCAACCGTTTTTGTACACGGCTGTTGGTAAATAATGACGATAATCATCCGTCGGGGGTATCACAACATCTATCAAAGTGGTGATTGATGGAGACAAGTCCAGTTATCAAACTTGATGAAATTATTGCCGATACCTTTTGGATATCATAGAATAGCCTTGGCACTGGGCCATTGTCAAACATTTTAGCCAAAGGAGGTATGTCATGAAAGTATCAAAAGCAGGAAAAATCTGGCTCGATTATCACCGAATCCATTCCAAAAAAAAATACGGTTAGGGCCCACTCTTTCGTCCTGGATAGTTTCAGAATCCAATTCGGTGATTACGAACTTGGAGATCTGTCCGTTGATAACATTCTGGATTTCATGAACCAGCTCACCGAAGGGCGTAAACCACAAACAAAACGGGGTCGATTCACAAGCCTGTTAGCATTTCTTAATTTTTCCAAAAACAACCTCGATCCTGATTTCACCAATCCCTGCGACTCACCCATGCTGCGAAAACTGTTCCGGCCTAAGATAAAACCCCAATTTGATATTCTCGAAAAAGAAACCATGGACGAGATCATTTTTCGGACAGTTCATCCCAGAAACCGTTTGATGCTCGAACTCATGGCTCGGGGTGCCATGCGAATAGGTGAGGTGTTGAAAATTGTACCCAATGATATTTCTGAAAGGAAAATACTGTTAAGAGAGCCGAAAAGTGGCCGTGAGTGTGAAATGATATTTATTCCCCAAAAGGTGGCTGATCGCCTGAGAGAGTATGTCGAAACTCATAAAATCGGATTACAGGAAAGGATATTTCCGATTTGTTATGAGGCTGCTCGTTCGATAGTGGCAAAAGCTGGTAAGTTGGTTGGCATCCATCTCAGACCACATGATCTGCGACGCCATGCTGCAACATTTGCTTCCCGCTCAGGAGTGCCGCTTGAAATTGTGAGCAAGATTATTCTCCGGCATTCAAACTTATCGACCACCCAAATATATTTGGGCAGGATCAGCGATACAGAGGCGTTGAAGTGGATTGAAACTATCTACAGCTAAAAGGGGGAAAGGGTGGATTCCGTTGCCCGGAACCACCCTTCAAACTGCGATTATTTTCGCACATCGGTACTTTTTAAGGTACCTGATATCTACCGAATCGTTGGAGATTCCACAGGTTTTATAACGGATAGAAAACCTGAGGTACATAATAGCAGTTATCTGCAATACAGTAGCCTGAGGGGGATGGATGCATATTACATAAAGCCGGACGACGACGATTTGAAACAGGCAATGGAAGTCTATACCGCTTGGTTCGATGAACAACTGGTGGCTGCGGAACAGGCAAATGAAAAACAGCAAAAAGTGAAAATTCCCCTCCAATCCTCATAAGCCATCCGCCTGCTAATGCTATCAATATCACAGGTCCTCGCGTCCTCCATAGTTTGATGTTTTTACATATCTGAAATTGGATTAGCAACTGGATGTTAAGATCATTTCGGGCAAAATATAATCCATACATCGATACTTCGATAATGGTTGTTATACGCATGCCGCATCCCAACAAACTTGTAGATGGCGAGTATGGAACCTGTGATATCCCGAGACAACAATCTTGAAATAGCTAATCTCTTGACCCATCCTTCCAAATCAGGTACTAATTTTATAGTCGCTTAAATCACACCTGCTCTGATACTGAATGACATCATTGAACTTGACCTGACCTGAATCTCGACCTGTCCGTATATTTCCAAGACGTATCATCTTCTTCAAACCCTAACCAGAAGGTGATCATCATGCCCAACGAACAAAAAGTCACCAGAAAACTTAGAGCCATTCTTTCTGCCGATGTCAAAGGTTACAGCATCCTCATGGCGGACGATGAAGTTTCTACAGTCCAGACTTTGAAGGATTACCGGAATATCATGTCAAATTATATCGAACAGCATGGTGGCAGGGTTGTGGATGCTGTTGGGGATAACCTGTTGGCGGAGTTTGGCAGTGTGGTGGATGCTGTTCAGTGTGCTGTTGAAATTCAAAAGAAACTAAACGAAAAGAACAAAGATATACCTGAAAATAAGAGACTTCAGTTCCGTATTGGCGTCAATATTGGTGATGTGATTCAGGATGGTGACAGAATCTTTGGTGACGGTGTCAACATCGCAGCACGGATAGAGGGGCTTGCAGATGCTGGCGGTGTTTGTATTTCTCGGAATGCCTATGATCATATTAGGACCAAATTAGACCTGGGTTATGAGTATCTTGGTGAACACAGTGTAAAGAATATCAGCCAACCCGTCAGGGTTTACAAGGTTCTAATGTGTTACGTTGATGCTTCTGTGGCAGGAATATAAAGCCAAAATCCGGACGGCTATCAATATAGTCAGTTTTGCCATTTATATCGCCAGTGGGTCGGCCGCGTCGATCCGGTCATGCGCCAGGTTCATCGTGCCGGCGAAAAGATGTTTGTGGATTACGCCGGTCAGACCGTTGGTGTCTATGGCCTGGCATCAAAACAAACCCGCGAAGCTCAAATCTTTATCGCCGTTCTGGGCGCTTCAAACTACACCTATGCCGAAGCTACCTGGACACAAAAATTGCCGGACTGGATCGCTTCCCACTGCCGGGCCTATGCATATATCGCCGGTGTCCCCGAAGTGACCGTTCCGGATAATTTAAAAAGCGGTGTTAAAGATCCTGTTTTTACGAACCGGACATCAATCCCACATATCTCGATATGGCCCAACACTATGGGACCGCCGTCATCCCGGCACGGGTTGCCAAACCCAAGGACAAGGCAAAGGTGGAAACCGGCGTGCTGATTGTCGAGCGATGGATCCTGGCACGGCTTCGCAACCAACAGTTTTTCAGCCTTCAGCAACTCAATGAAGCCATCAGAAACTTATTGTTGGATCTCAACAAAAAACCGTTTCAAAAATTGCCGGGATGTTGGCAATCGACGTTCTTGGCTGTTGATAAACCGGCACTCAAGTCTTTGCCGCAAACACCCTATGAGTTTGCGGAATGGAAAAAAGCCCGGGTAAACGTCGATTACCACATTGAAGTGGATCGACATTATTACAGTGTCCCTTACAAACTGATTAAAAAACAGATTGATGTTCGCATCACCAACAGAACCATCGAGTGTATCTATAACAACAAAAGAGTTGCCAGCCATATCCGCGACTACCGGAAAGGATGGCATACCACCGTAAAAGAGCATATGCCTAAGTCCCATCAGAATATGGCCGATTGGACACCGGATCGTTTCATTCGCTGGTCTCAAAAAATAGGTTTGCAAACCACCCAGCTGATCATGTCGTGCTGGGATCCTGCGGACTCTGGTAAATTGATCGGTGAAGAACCGAGGCGTCCGAGAAAGAAATGGTTTTTACCTGTAGCTGTGGTTGCCGCAATCATTGTGACATCCATAGTTTGGCATTTTTACCAAAAAGCGACAAAGCCTGATATTGAACCTGCTTCAGTGGGGGAAATGGCTTTCAGCCTACCGGACTAAGCCTTCCCTTGCCGTTCTTCCCTTTGACAATATGAGCGGTGATCCAGAGCAGGCGTACGTGAGTGATGGCATTACAGAAGCTATAATAATGTCGGTTTCAAAAATCCGTCACCTATTTGTTATCGCCAGGAACTCCACGTTTGTTTACAAAAACAAGGCCGTGAAAGTCCAGCAAGTAGCACAGGATCTTGGGGTCCAATATGTGCTTGAAGGCAGTGTCCAGCGTTCAGGCGATAGGTTACGTGTTACAGCCCAGCTTATCGATGCGTTGAATGGCCGCCATATTTGGGCTGAACAATATGATCGAGACCTGAAAGATCTCTTTGACATGCAAGATGAGATCACTATGGAGATTTTAGAAGCCATGCGGGTCAAACTCATCGAAGGGGAGCAAATATCAAAGGCCAAACGTCCCCAAAATGTTCAATCTGCTCTGAAGATTTATCAAGCTCAGGCTTACAGCCTTCGATTTACGCCGGAAGCAATGGTCACGGCAAAAAAGATAGCAGAAGAAGTGGTGGCCGTAGAACCTGAGTACGGGGAAGCTTACTATATCCTATCGACAATTCACATGATGGAGATGTGGTATGGCACGGGTAAGTCACCAAAGGATTCGCTTTTAAAAGCCACAGAGTATGCAGAGAAAGCTATTTCCCTTGATGATTCTCTTTCCCAGGCCATGGGCATTCTTGGGTATTGCTATGGATTAAGCAGACAGTGGGACGAATCTGTTGCCGTAGCAGAGAAAGGCGTCGCAATCGATCCAAATGGAGCCGATGCTCACGCTTGGCTGGGTAATTGTCTGAATTTTGCATATCGGTACAAGGACGCCATACCCTTTTTCGATAAAGCCATGAGACTTAATCCTTATCCGCCTCCGTGGTATTATTTTACGCTCGCCGTTTCGCATATTGGTCTGGGTCGATATGAGGAGGCTATTACCTTGCTGGAAAAGTCCTTATCTGTCTCGCCGAACAACCTTACAGCGTATTTGACTATTATACGACCATATCTGTACACGGGCAGAGAGGATGAAGCTCGTGCAGCAGCTCAAAGAGTGTTACAGATCAATCCGAAGTTTTCAGTAGAAGATTGGGTTAGTAAAATGCCTTACAAGGAACCGGGATATCCTGAGAAGGTGGCTGAGGCTTTGTACAAGGCGGGTATACCAGAAACACCACCACTCCCTCTACCCGATAAACCCTCAATAGCCGTCCTCGCTTTCGATAACCTGAGCGGTGACCCTGAGCAGGAGTATTTCAGTGATGGCATTACCGAAGAGATCATCTCCGCCCTCTCAAAGACAGATCAACTTTTTGTGATTGCTCGTAACTCATCGTTTGTCTACAAGGGCAAGCCGGTCAATGTAAAGCAAGTCGCAAGGGAATTGGGCGTGCACTATGTGCTCGAAGGCAGTGTCCGAATTTCTGAAGATCGGGTGAGGATTACAGCACAGTTGATCGATGCCATTTCGGGTCATCACCTTTGGGCGGAACGTTATGACCGTGATTTAAAAGACATCTTTGCCCTGCAAGACGAGATTACCATCAAGATAGTGTCCTCCCTGCAAATAAAGCTTACAGAGGGCGAGCAATCTCGTATGTGGATCAAGAGATAATGCAAGAAACCTTGATGTTAAGTTAAAAACGATGGAATTATTGTCTCTTTGGCGAGAAGACACAATAGAAAGTCATATGCTGTATGGCCAGCTATCACAGGAAGTCATCGATATGGCTCCTAAATATCCGGTCGGCTACCTTACATTAGCTTGGCATCACTGGTGGCTTGCTTTGACACTTGGCAAATCACCCCAAGAGAATTTGACAAAAGCCTTTAATCTGGCACAAAAGGTTCTTTCTATGGATGAATCTAATGCCGACGCCCATGCCTTATTAGGAAGTATCTACATGGTTATGAGGCAACATGATAAGGCCATTGCCGCAGGGAAGCGCTCTATAGAGCTTCAACCAAATGGGGCTATGGTACATGGGCTTTTGGGTTTTACACTATACTTTGCGGATCAGCCGGATGAAGGCATTGTGTATCTTAACAAGGGGATTCGGCTCAACCCTTTTCCTGCCTCTTGGTACTTTCAACATTTAGGCAGCTGTTATGCGATTAAAGGGCAGTATGAGAAAGCTCTGACATTGTACAAGCAAGCACTTCTGAGAAGTCCCAGACACTTTCACTATACATTTGAGTTTAGCTATTACGTATGCTTTATTAGACCGGCAAAAGGAGGCTGACGCAGCTGTCAAAAAAGTCCTGGAACTCTATCCCAGTTTTTCTATTGAGCGTTTTTCCGCAACACTGCCGTATAAAAATCAAGACGATCTTAAATTAGTAGTAGGTGCTATGCGTAAGGCTGGTTTGCCGGAGTGAGCATAACTATTTCAAAATATGATATATCTCCAAAATATGCTGATCCATCCCCTCAATTTCAAATCAGCTTAAACCCGCAGAACAGGAAACATTGTGATATCGTCATCTCAGTGGACTCGCCTGAACCTGATATCATATGAAACCTTAACCGCATGGTTCGATGAAGAACTCGAAAATGCAAATGTTGACCTACTCGTTGACCTTTTCACACAAAGTCAATTCTGGTGTACTATTAAATCTATTGAATATAAGTAGTTATACATACCTGTCTTTATAAACCCTTACAAACAGTATACAAATGAAAAAGGGGCAGCCACCGAAGTAGCTAACCCCTTCTTTTCATTGAGATCTTATGGTGCCGAGGGACAGAATCGAACTGCCGACACGGGGATTTTCAGTCCCCTGCTCTACCGACTGAGCTACCTCGGCAAGACCTCAATTAGACTGGTATAGATATTAAAGGGGCTGGTATTTGTCAAGATATTTCTGAGGTGGCTTCAAACCTTCTCTCAAGCTCAATCTCTGTGCTGAAACGAAGCGTTCAATCCTAAAAATACAAGGTGTATTCACCCCAAGGACACTTCCTGCGGGCGCCGGCGGGTTAAACAGCTCGCCTCGCCTTGACCTTAAGCTTGATTGAACGTTTGAAACCACTTTAAGCTTTGTGGCTTTGATTTGCACTGCCCGCCTACACCTAATATGCAGACCATCAGCCGCATGTAAATTTCCCTGGGGAAAAAAGTCCCCTTGTCTTCATTTCCCCCCCATATCCCCAAAAAGATACTGCATCAGGGTACAGACGGAAAGGGCCGCGGTCTCGGCTTTCAGTATTCTGGAGCCCAGGCTGACACTTCGATAGCCAAGGGTGACCGCCTTTTCAATTTCGGCCTTCGAGAATCCACCCTCCGGGCCGATGATGGCAAAGACACTTTCACATCTATCCGGAACAGGGTCCAACACCTCAGGCAGTGTCCGGGTTTCCTCTTCCCAGAAAATCAATTTCAGATCATCTTCTCTTCCCATCTCCAGGGCCTCGTCAAAGGATACGATATCAGCCAGCTCGGTCAACAAGCTCCGTTGACACTGCTTCATGGATTCTATGATGATGGACCGCCACCGTTCCAGACGCACAGGCAGTTTTGCCTTGGCCGGCACTGGAATGGAACGCTCGGAAAAGAACGGGACCCATCGCGTGATGCCAAGTTCGGTGATCTGCCGGGCCAGCATGTCCATTTTTTTGCCTTTCAGCATGGCCTGGGCAAAGGTGATCTTTACCGGGGAATCCATGGTGGTGTGAATTCTTTTGACCGGTGACACCCTCACCTGGTCAGGTGAGATCGTCTTGATTTGCGCTTCATAATCGTTGCCCCTGCCGTCAAAAACCACCAGTGTGTCACCGTGCTTCATACGCAGGACAGTACGGATATGTCGTGCATCTGAACCGCCGATACTGCCTTCCTGACCAATGCCAGCCTTATCCTGCCAAAAAAAACGTCTCATCTCCATATTCCGGCAACTTTCTCATGCAAGTCTGTTTTTCCATTTACTCAACGGTCGATCCTCTTACGTCAGGATTATTTTCTCTTCTATAACCCGCATGAATACTGCTTTATCACAATTATCTAAAATATCAAATATATTGACACTATAGATGCCTTATGATACGTTCTTCGGGATAAATTTACCCAAATCCTGCACCATGGGTGACCGTCCGGGCGGCCTATTTTTCGATCCAAACACGGGGGATGACATGGTAGATAAAGACGATCTCTTTCAGGAAGAAGACGGCAGCACGCCTCAAGACCATGACAGAGATGAACCTCTTACCGACGAAGACGACGATATCATCGACCTTTTAGATACGGTTGAAATGCCTGTGCAAGATATCGAGGAAGACATCATCGAGCTCGAAGATATGGTCGAGGCGCCTGTCGACGAGATTATAGAGCTTACAGAAGAAACCCAAGGGCCAGTGGCGGACGATGACGTTCTCGATCTGACAGAGGTGGTCACCGACGAGGACGAACCGCGAGACGATATTCTGGAACTCACCGAGATCGCCGATACAGATGATACACAGGATGATGGGGTTCTGGATCTCACCCAAAAGACGGCAGGGTTCGACCTGGATGATGAGATCATCGATCTGACGGAAGCCACGGCTGATGACAAGGTTTTCGACCTTTTAGATACAGCTGAAATACCGGCCCAGAACATGGCCGAAGACATCATCGATCTGGAGAAACCCGCGGCTGATGACGAGGTTTTCGACCTTTTAGATACGGTTGAAATACCGGCCCAGGGCATGACCGAAGACATCATCGATCTGGAGGAACCCGCGGCTGATGACGAGGTTTTCGACCTTTTAGATACGGTTGAAATACCGGCCCAGAACATGACCGAAGACATCATCGATCTGGAGGAACCCGCGGCTGATGACGAGGTTTTCGACCTTTTAGATACGATTGAAATACCGGCCCAGGGCATGACCGAAGACATCATCGAACCGGCGGACACAACCCAGGAGTTTGCGTTTGACGCCGATGATAACGATGACATTCTCAGTTCAACAGAAACCCCGGCCGATAGCAAAGTCTTTGACTTTTTGGACACGATTGAAATCCCCGCCCAGGACACAGCCGAAGACATCATCGAACCGGCGGACACGGTTCAGGAGCTTGACTTTGCTGCCGAAAACGACAGCCTCGGTCTAACAGATGCCGTGGCCCAGGACGATATTGACGAAGCAGCCTTGGATCCGGATGAACCTGATGAACCCGTGGAGACAGATCAGGAAGAACGCTTTGAAGAAACCATTGCGCTGCCATCATCCGGATACGAAGAAGACAAGGAGCTGTTGGAACTCATCGATGATATCCAGGCAACCCTCAACGATGAACCCCTATCCGCCCGCGTCGGTGACCAGGAGAGCACAGCTCCGACGGATGAAGTCATTGATACGGACACTCTTGAAGAAAATGCCGACGCATACACCTTTCTGAATGACGATGATCTCATCGAAGACGGGGGCGTACCGGAATCTGAATCTGAATTCGTCGACCACCTTGGTATCGATCTCACCTCGGAGATCGAAAGAAAGGCATTGGAGGAAAACCAGGAAGCGGTCATGGAAGATGTCAAACCAACCAAAGACATGGAATCAGGCATCGCACCGGGCGCCGTGGAGACAGCCGTCAAACAGGCCCTTACCGAAATGCTGGCGGATGAGAACAATCCACTGGCCAAGGCCATTGAAAATGCGGTCAGAAAAGCATTGGGTCAAGGGGAAGATACTTAACGAAGTTGGATTATCTCCAAGAATCTTGATCCAGCCGATAGAAACAACAAGCAATGATGTGATCGAGTTCTCTCGCCACAAGCGAAGGACTCTTGTGAACATGCACATTGGGGATTATTACTACCTGAAAAATGCATGAAATTCAGGTATGAATCCCCTTTTCACTTTTGATGAGGGAGTATTACATGAGTTCGCGTTTAATCGATAAAGGGTATGAACCCCGGGAAGTGGAAAAACGCTGGTACAGCTACTGGGAGGAAAATCATCTTTTTGCAGCGGATGAAACCAGCGACAGACAGAGTTATTCCATTGTCATCCCGCCCCCCAATGTCACCGGTGTATTGCACATGGGGCATGCATTGAACAATACCATGCAGGATATTCTTTGCCGTTACCGACGACTGAGGGGCGACAATGTTTTGTGGATGCCCGGGACAGACCATGCCGGTATCGCCACCCAGAATGTGGTCGAGAAAAAACTGGCTGCCGAAGGGCTGGATCGCCACCAGGTGGGCAGGGAAAAATTCATAGAGGCTGTATGGGAATGGCGCAAAGAATATGGCAACGCCATCATCAACCAGCTCAAACGACTGGGTGCATCCTGCGACTGGCAGCGGGAGCGGTTTACCATGGACGAAGGCTTGTCCCTCGCCGTGCGCAAGGTATTTGTTCAGCTGTATGAAGAGGGGCTCATTTACCGCGGCGATTACATCATCAACTGGTGTCATCGCTGCCACACCGCCTTGAGCGATCTCGAAGTAGAACACGAAGACATCGATGGGCATCTCTACCACTTCCGCTATCCCTATGAAAAGGGAAACGGCTACATCATCATAGCCACCACCCGGCCGGAAACCATGCTGGGGGACACGGCCGTGGCCGTGAATCCTGAGGATGAACGATACCTGAACCTCAAAGACGAAAACGTGATCCTGCCTCTCATGGAGCGGGTCATTCCGATTATCCGGGATCCCTATGTGGACATGTCCTTTGGAACCGGCGCCCTCAAAATCACACCGGCACACGATCCCAACGACTTCGACATCGGTGAAAAACACAATCTGCCAAGCGTCAAGGTTATCGGAGACGACGGCTTCATGACAGCCGACGCCGGCCGTTTCCAGGGTATGGACCGTTTCGAATGCCGGGACGCCGTGGTGGAAGCACTCCAGGCAAAAGGCCTGGTAGAAAAAATTGAACCCCATCCGCACAGCGTCGGGCACTGCTACCGCTGCAAGACCATTGTCGAACCGAACCTGTCCCGGCAGTGGTTTGTCAAGGCAAAGCCTCTGGCTGAAAAAGCCATCCAGGCCGTGGACACCGGAAGAACCCGTATTATTCCCGAAACATGGAAGAAAACTTATTACGATTGGATGTACAACATCAAGGACTGGTGTATCTCCAGACAGATCTGGTGGGGCCACCAGATTCCTGCCTGGACCTGCGAAGATTGCGAAGAGGTGGTGGTTGCCATGGAGACTCCCGAAACCTGCCCCGCCTGCAGGAGCAAAAAACTGGTCCGGGAAACCGATGTCCTGGACACCTGGTTCAGCTCGGCACTCTGGCCCTTCTCCACCATGGGGTGGCCCGAACAGACCCCTCTGTTGAAAACATTTTATCCCACCTCGGTTCTGATAACGGGTTTCGATATCCTCTTTTTCTGGGTAGCCCGGATGATGATGATGGGAATCCATTTCATGAAGGATATCCCCTTTGCGGATGTGTATGTTCATGCGCTGGTTCGGGACGAACAGGGCAAGAAAATGAGCAAATCAAAAGGCAACGTCATCGATCCGCTGAATATCATCGACCAGTACGGTACCGACGCCTTCAGGTTTACCCTGGCGGCCTTTGCCGCCCAGGGACGCGATGTCAAGATGTCCGAAAAGCGTGTGGAGGGATATCGGCATTTTGTGAACAAACTCTGGAATGCCGCCCGTTTCTCCCTGATGCACCTGGACGAAAGCCACGCCGACATGCCCGGACAAACCCTTTCCCTCCCGGACAGATGGATCCTTTCCAGACTCAGCCGGGTAACGGACGCTGTGGCGGAGGCTCTGGATCAGTATCGCTTCAATGATGCGGCCAGCGTGGTTTACCAGTTTGTCTGGCACGAACTCTGTGACTGGTATCTGGAAACCATCAAGCCCGCGCTCTACGGGAAGAAAGGCGAAGAAAGCAAACGGGCCACCCTCACGGTTCTGTGGCGTGTCTTTCACGACACCCTGATCCTGCTGCACCCCTTTATGCCCTTTGTAACCGAGGAAATCTGGCACAAGTTTCCAGCAACGGACGCTTCCATCATGAAGGCCGTCTACCCGTCCGATGCTGCAGAAAGGGGGGCAATCAAACGCGATCCAGAAGCCGAACATGCCATGGCCGTGGTTACGGACATCATCACCGCAGTTCGAAATATCCGCGGTGAAATGAATATCTCACCGTCCCAGTCCCTGGCCATGGTGCTCCAGACCCCGGAAGAGACCACGCGCTCTTTGATCGAGCAGCAACAGGACGTGATTCTCGATCTTGCCAGACTCCATGCCCTGTCCATTGAATCACCAGGTGACAAACCCAGGGCTTCTGCAACCGCCATCGTGGGCGATGCCACCATTTTTGTCTCCCTCGAAGGCATTGTCGATTTTGAAAATGAGGAATTGCGTCTGGAAAAAGAGATCGCCAAGCTGGGCAAGGAGTTGTCGGCCATATCCAATAAACTGAACAACGAAAGCTTTCTGAGCAAGGCTCCCGGGGAGATTGTCGAAAAGGTTCGTGAAAAACACGACACGCTTCAGGAAAAGAGGACCCGTCTGCACTCGAATCTCGAGAGGATCCGGACATACATCTGAGGATAAAGCATGAAGCTATCTCAAAAAAGTTTTTTGGCCCAATTTCTGTGTTGGTCCCTTGCTTCAACTCCTCGGAATACTACAGTATACCTGCGGGTTGAAGTTCGGGCCCGCCTTGAACTTCAACCAAAACCCTTTTTTTGAGATGGCTTCATGGAAACACACAGCGTCAAAGCACTGATTCAAACGGCCCTGAACGAGGATATCGGTTCCGGCGACATCACCACGGACAATCTGATCGATCCGAAACTGACCGGTAGATGCGTTATCATGGCCAAGGAGCCGCTGGTGCTGGCGGGGATCGATATCGCCAGACAGGTTTTTCAACACCTCGATACCTGTATGGAGTTTCAGGCCTTGCTGTCGGATGGGGACACGGCAGATACCGGTCAATCCCTGGCGCATATCCAGGGAAACCTGGCAGCCCTTTTGAAAGGCGAAAGAACCGCCTTGAATTTTTTACAGCGTCTTTCAGGTATCGCCACCAACGTCGCCGCCCACGTGCGACTGCTCGAAGGATCCCCGGTTCAGCTCGTGGACACGCGCAAGACAACACCTGGATGGCGTGTGCTGGAGAAATACGCCGTGCGTGTGGGTGGCGCCCACAACCACAGAATGGGTCTTTATGACGGAGTCCTCATCAAAGACAACCACATTGCAGCCTTCGGTGGTGTCGCCGGATCGATATCTCACATCCGCAAGCATGTCTCCCACCTGGTCAAAATCGAAGTGGAAGTCTCTAACCTGGCCGAAGTGGAAGAAGCCCTTCAGGTGGGCGTCGATGTTATCATGCTGGACAACATGTCCCTGGAGGAAATCAAGACGGCGGTAGCACTGATTCAACATGCGGCCCTTGTGGAGGTGTCCGGGAACATTACCCAGACCAACCTGGCTGCCATGGCCGGCACCGGTGTGGACATCATTTCCATCGGCGCCCTGACACATGGGGCACGATCGGTGGACATCAGTATGCGAATCACATAAAATTTAATGAGATGCTTTTTTTATCAATGGGATAATATCTCTTTATATATCTCATCAAATTTTACCCTTCGGGCAAAGTGATATCACTGCATTCGCGTCGTTGTGACTGATTCGCAGTAGATAACCTACAGCTTCACCAGCCAGCGCCTTGCGACTGCAGCAATCTCCCATTGTGTGATTATAGTAACTTGAAGGTCCAACATCGAATGAAAATAAATATTGAAGAACCCCGCGGCACGACATTTTTGAGATGGGTTATAGATAGCGTGCGCTGTTGCGGTTCAATACAGACGCCGGTTTCTTCCAGTGCCAAATTCAGCATTCGATGTTGGACGTTCGATGTTCATTGGTTTTTATTGGGGATCTCCCCGCCGGGAACCCCTACTTAAAACCTAAAACTTAACACCTAAAACCGTTTAATATGATCCCCTTACGCGACATCAACCCTTCCAGAAGTTTCCCGGTGGTCAACACGGCGCTCATCGGCATCAATGTGGTCGTGTTTTTCCTCCAGATGTCCCAGGGAAATCAAATGGATCGTTTTATCTACACCTACGGTCTGGTTCCGGCCCGCTACTCCATCTCGCACGTAAGCGCCTATTTCACACCCTTCCAGCAAGTTTTTTCCTTCATCTCCTTCATGTTTCTTCACGGGGGTTTTGTGCATCTTCTGGGAAACATGTGGTCTCTCTACATCTTCGGCGACAATGTCGAAGACCGTCTGGGACCGCTTCGATATCTGTTGTTCTATCTCCTGTGCGGTCTCGCTTCGGGCTTGTCCCATTTGCTGCTGAACATGAATTCGACAATTCCCACCATCGGCGCCAGTGGCGCCATTGCCGGTGTCATGGGTGCCTATCTTGTCCTCCATCCCCGATCCAGGATCCTGACCCTGATTCCCATTCTCATCTTTCCCTGGTTCGTGGAAATCCCTGCCTTTTTCTTTATCGGCTTCTGGTTCGTACTGCAGCTGCTGAATGCGGCCGGCAGCCATGGCGGGGGTGGGGGTATTGCGTGGTGGGCCCACATCGGTGGGTTCCTGTTCGGTATCGTCTTTTTGAAAATAGCTCTGAAGCTTCCTTCCACGGGCATTTCCCGAAAAATAAGCCCCATGACGGCCAGAAAGAAAACATCCCGCCTGCAGATCATTCGACCCGTTGGGCCCGCCGACGATCCCAACCTCTACGGGACTCTCGAAATCTCAGCCCTTGAAGCCCGCCTGGGTTCCAGAAAACTCGTGAATATCCCCTGGGGCTTTCAGAAACGTCTCATCAATGTAACCGTACCACCCGGTATCACGGAGAACAAACAGCTTAAACTCAGATCCCTGGGAAAACTGATGCCCCAAGGTGGGCGGGGGGATTTGTTCCTTCGGGTTACCATTAAAGGTTAGGCTAACCAACCTAATGAGCCATCAAGAAATGCTTGGCTCTGCCTGCGCCAGCAATGCTGAGACCTTGTCCCGTCCGCCTTCCTTTGAACCATACAAGGCCTTGTCAGCCCTTTGGATAAAGGTAGCCAGGTCTTCCGGGGGGTTGTAGGCGGTCATGCCGATACTGATGGTAACGGATGCATTCTTTCCGGGCTCAGGGGTAAAGACAATTTCTTTGATGGCTTTCCGGATTCTTTGCGCAACAGTGAGAGCTTCTTCGCTGTCGGTCTCGGGAAGGATGATGGTAAACTCTTCACCCCCGTACCGGTAAGCCGAGTCCATTTTCCGCAGCAGCAGCTTGACCACCTGCCCGAGACGCAACAGCACTTTGTCCCCCTCGAGATGGCCGTAACGGTCGTTGTAGTCCTTGAAATGATCGATATCCAGAATAAGCATGGTCAGCGGGTGGCTGTAACGTGTGGATCTGTCGACTTCACTCTTGAGCTGGTTGTAGAAATGCCTTGAGTTATATAGATTGGTAAGACCGTCAGTAATGGACAGCTTCTTCAGTTTCTCGAGCATCTGCAGACGTTCGTTTGTCAGCTTGCGCTCTTTCAGCACCCTTTTCAATCTGAGGATCAGCTCTTCGAACCGGACCGGTTTGAATACCAGGTCGCTGGCACCTTTGCTAATGGCCTCTTCATAGGAATAGTCGCCGGAGTATCCCGTCAGTACGATGACATCGATATTGTAATCTTTCTTGATCACATCCGTGAGCTCAAGACCATCCATTCCCGGAAGCATGATATCCGTAATAACGACATCGACCTGATGTTCTGCAAGCAGCACCAAGGCCTCTTCTGCGCTTTCGGCCGTCAAGGTCCTGAATCCGGACACGGTCACGAATTCCTGCATGGACAGTCGGATGCCTTCTTCATCATCAACGATAAGTATGTCCGCTTCCACTGTATCGCATTTCCTTTTTGCTGTCGAACCGGTTAATGGAACACCTGGTTGACATGGGTACCATAAAATTGATAAGTAGTCTGATTCCGGATGACCCGCTCATTAAACAGGTATAATAACCGGATAGAAATTGACTGTCAACCGGCAATAAGAAAACGTGTAGCAATTGTTTTGAAATGAAAAACATCAGAAATTTCAGCATTATCGCCCATATCGACCATGGCAAGTCCACACTGTGCGACCGATTTATTCAGTCTACGGATATGGTTTCGGACCGGGACTTCAAGGATCAAATCCTGGATACCATGGATATCGAAAGAGAACGGGGAATTACCATCAAAAGCCAGACCGTGTGCCTGCCTTACACGGCCCTGGACGGCATGACCTATCATCTCAACCTCATCGACACGCCCGGTCATGTGGATTTCACCTATGAAGTCTCCAGGGCGCTGAAATCCTGTGAGGGCGCTTTGCTGCTGATCGATGCAAGCCAGGGCGTGGAAGCCCAGACCCTGGCAAATCTATATCTTGCAATGGAACACAACCTGGAGATCATCCCCGTCATCAACAAGATAGATCTGCCGTCCGCCGATATTGACAGGGTCATGGTGCAGATAGAAGAAGACCTGGGTCTTGACCCCGAAACTGCAATCCAGGTTTCGGCAAAAGAAGGCATCGGTATCGAAGCGTTGCTGGAAAGAATCGTCCAGAAACTGCCGCACCCCACCGGAGATGCCGATGCCCCTTTAAAAGCCCTCATCTTTGACTCCCACTACGATCCCTTCAGGGGAACCATCGTTAATTTTCGTATATTCCAAGGAACCATCAGACCGGGAGACCGCATCAAGTTCATGTCCAACAATGCGGTCTACAAAGTCGAGGAGGTCGGGGTCTTCCAGATTGTTCGTGTTCCCCGTAAAAAGCTGACCGCCGGTGAGGTGGGCTATATGATTGCCGGCATCAAGACAGTCAGCGACACCCGTTGTGGGGACACCATTACCCTGAGAGACAATCCCTGTGATGCAGCCCACTCTGGGTTCAAAGAAACCAAACCGGTCGTTTTTTCATCCATATACCCGGTGGCCTCGGATGGATATGAGGACCTGGCGACAGCCCTTGAAAAATTGAAGCTCAACGACGCCGCCCTGATCTACGAAAAAGACGCATCCGTGGCACTTGGTTTCGGGTTCCGGTGCGGTTTTCTGGGTCTGCTTCACCTGGAGGTTGTGCAGGAACGACTGGAACGCGAATATGACCTGTCCCTGATTTTAACGGCGCCGTCTGTTCGCTATATCATTATCCTGAACGACGGCAGCGAGCTTGTCATCGACAACCCGGCCCTGTACCCGGATCCCACCACCATCGAAAAAACCAAAGAGCCGTTTATCCGCGCCTCCATCATGGTGCCGGATAGATACATGGGCGCCGTCATGAAACTCTGTCTTGACCGCCGGGGTATCAACAAAAATTACCAGTACCTGACAAACAATCGCCTGGAAATGATATTCGAACTACCCCTGTCGGAAGTGATCTATGATTTTTATGACAAGCTGAAATCCGTCACCCAGGGGTATGGCTCTTTTGATTACGAAGTCATCGATTACCGCGAGACCAGCATGGTCAAGCTGGACATCCTCATCAACGGCGAACGGGTCGATGCCCTGTCGCAACTGGTTCACAGAGACCGGGCAGAAGAGCGTGGCCGGCATGCCTGTACCCAGCTTCGGGAGGAAATTCCGCGGCAGATGTTTAAAATAGCGATTCAAGGCGCCATCGGCGGAAAAATTGTGGCCCGCAAGACCGTCTCCCCCTTTCGCAAAGATGTGACGGCCAAGTGTTATGGCGGAGATATCACGCGGAAACGAAAACTTTTGGAAAAACAGAGAAAAGGCAAAAAGCGCATGAAAATGGTCGGGAAAGTCATGATTCCCCAGTCCGCCTTTTTGTCGGTGTTAAAGACGGATAGCGATTAGAAGCGGTTTTAGGTTTTAGGTTTTAAGTTTTAGGTAAGCTCCGAGCTATACACCGTGAACAACAATAAATGACGGCCGCAGGCCTGATGACGCGCGAAGCGCAAATGACACCCGAAGGGTTAATGACACCGCAGGTAAATGACAGCCAACAACGAATAGGAGAACGCATGGGCAAAACCATTGCCGAAAAAATTTTTGATTCACACCTGATCGACAACCCGCATGGCGATATCCACATCATCCGCCTCGATGCAGTCTTCTGTCACGAGATTACGACCCCCATGGCCATCAACGACCTGAGCCAGAGAGGCAAAGACAAGGTCTTTGATCCAGACAAAATCAAAGTGGTCATCGATCATGTTTCCCCGGCCAAGGACTCAAAAACAGCCCTGCAGGGAAAAATTCTCAGGGACTGGGCACGCCGCCACCAGATTAGCGATTTTTTTGATATCGGTCGTAACGGTGTCTGCCATGCACTTTTTCCGGAAAAAGGCTTTGTCCGTCCCGGGTTCACCATCACCATGGGAGATTCCCACACCTGTACCCATGGCGCGTTTGGCGCATTTTCACCCGGTGTCGGCACAACGGACACGGAAGTCGCTATCCTCAAGGGGATCTGTGCTTTTCATTATCCAAAAACCATCAAAATCGCCATCTCCGGCAAACTGAAAGCAGGCGTCTATGCCAAAGATGTGATTCTATATATCATCGGAAAGATCGGCGTCAATGGCGCCACGGACAAGGTTATCGAGTTTGCCGGACCGGTTGTGGACGAAATGGATATGGCCGCCAGAATGACCCTTTGCAACATGGCGGTTGAAGCGGGTGGCACCTGTGGCATCTGTTATCCGGATATGCACACTGTCGATTATCTCTGGCCCCATATCCAGACGGATTACGCTTCCAAGAAGACCGCCCTCGAAGCATTTCAACCCCTGGCATCGGATCCGGATGCTGACTATGAGGCCGTCATCGCCATGGATGTCAGTGAGCTGACCCCCATGGCAACCCATGGAAACCAGCCCGACAGTGTCAAGCCGGTTGAAGAAATGCAGGGCACCGTCGTGGATCAGGTGTATATCGGGTCCTGCACCAATGGACGCATAGAAGATCTTCAGGCTGCGGCACAAGCCCTGGGAGGCAACAAAATCAGCCCCCGGGTTCGCGCAATTCTCTCCCCTGCAACTCCGGAAACGTATCAAAAAGCACTGGATCAGGGGCTCATCAAGACATTTATGGAAGCCGGGTTTTGTGTCACCAATCCTACCTGCGGGGCCTGCCTGGGCATGAGTAACGGCGTGTTGGCGGAAGGGGAGGTCTGTGCATCCACCACGAATCGAAATTTCAACGGCAGAATGGGCAAAGGCGGCCAGATACACCTGATGAGCCCTGCCACCGCCGCTGCCACAGCAGTCGCCGGTCACATCACCAATTCGACACTCTACAGGAAAAACACATAATGAAATCTTTTAATGGAAAGGTTCTTTTTCTAGATCGATCAGATATCAACACGGATGAAATCATCCCCGCAAAATATCTAACGGAGATTTCCAAAGAGGCCCTCAAACCCCATCTGCTGGAGGACTTGAGTCTTGAAGGGTTCGAACCCCAGACAGACCATGCAGACAAAAACGTCATCGTCTCCCGGTCCAATTTTGGCTGTGGCTCCTCCCGGGAGCATGCGCCCTGGGCCCTGGAAGTTAACGACATCAACCTGGTCATTGCCCAAAGCTTCGCCCGGATTTTCCGGCAGAACATGTACAACAACGGTATGATGGCCCTGGCGCTTCCTGCAGAAACCATCGACAGACTCTTTTCCGATTTTTCAGCGTCGGAAACCACCCTCGAAACCGACCTCCATCAGCAGGTTTTTATTTTCAGAACCGCCAACCACGAAGAACGTGTACCCTTCAACCTGTCCGGGTTTGACCGCGAGCTGGTTGAGGCGGGTGGTTGGGTGGAGTATGCGGATAGCAGGTACTAAGTAAGGGTCGGAGGGTTCGAGGGTGATACAAGGGTTGGAGGGTGGCTGACAGCTATTAGCGGACAGCAGCTTAAAGCTTATGGCTTATCGCTTCCCGATTACCCGATTTTCGATGAATCCGATTTTCTCGATTTCGCATTTTATGACACTGCCCGGTTGGAGCAGGACGGGGGGATCTCTGTAAATACCCACCCCCGAAGGGGTGCCGGTGGAAATGATATCACCAGGTAATAGCGTAATGTCCCTGGAGATATATTCGATAATAAAGGGGATCTTGAAAATCAAATCACCGGTGTTCCCTTCCTGCATGCAGATACCGTCCAGATGGGCTGTGATGCGCAGATCTTCCACGTCACCCATCTCGTCACGGGTCACCAGGCAGGGACCCATCGGCGCAAACGTGTCAAAGGACTTACCCCTGAAGAATTGTCCATCTCCATACTGTGCATCCCGGCCCGACACATCATTCATGACACAGAACCCGGCCACATACGCGTAGGCGTCTGCGGCCCGGATCCCTTTGCCTTCCCGGCCCATCACGACGGCCAGTTCCACTTCCCAGTCCACTTGACCGGCGCTTGCAGGCAGCAGGATGGGGTCGAAGGGTCCGTTGAGGGTGTTCATGGCCTTTGAAAAAAGAATCGGTTTTTCAGGGTTCTTGAAGCCCCCTTCCCTGGCGTGTTCGGCATAGTTTTTCCCAAGACAGATAATCTTGGACGGCCAGTGCAGCGGACATCCCAGACGCACATCCATCTCGACACCCGGGTCCGTCACCCGGCCGACCTTTGTCAACCAGCCATCCCGGAAAAAAGGCCATCCAATATCGGGGATATCTGGATAATGTTTCCGTAAATCGACAATACGACCCTCTTTCCAGAGACCGGGACGCTCGCTCCCTTTTTCACCAAACCGAATGAGACGCATGGGGTTCCTCCCTCTATTTCACTATCTGTTTAGTTTAAGCTGACGAATGGAGCATGTTAAGATTCGTAACAGCTCCAAACGCGGTGTGGATGGTTCGGAAGGATAGAGGGGTAGAGGGGTGGAGGGTTGGAGGGTAGCAGACAGTTATCCGCCATAAGCAGTAAATTGCTTTCAGCTACCCTTCAACCCTCAGACCCTGCTCTTTTCTCTCCGACCCTGGTGTTCCCCCTCCAAACCTCCAACCCTTCAACCCTCAGACCCTGCTCTTTTCTCTCCGACCCTGGTGTTCCCCCTCCAAACCTCCAACCCTTCAACCCTCAAACCCTGCTCTTTCCCCTCCAACCCTTCACCCCTCAGACCCCGGCTTTTTCTGCCCATCCTGATAACGCTTCTCACCATACCAGTTTACCTGACGGATGATACCCCGTATCATACTGACTTCCCTGGCCCTCAGCTGCAAACGGGTAAAAAACCGGCGCAGGCTGTTGATGAAGTGATCCGGATTGTCGGCATTGATATAGCTGATCCGAACCAGGATTTCCTTGAGCTGCCGGTACATGCCGTCGAGCTCGTGTCGGTTGGCAAGCCTGGGTGTAAAAACGGTGGGCTGTTCCAGCCGGGACATAAACAGGGTATAGGAAACGATCATGACCGCCTGGGCCAGATTCAGAGATGAAAAATCAGCCGTGGGAATATTCACCAGCGCGTGGCAAAGCCGGGTGTCCTCATTGGAAAGACCCTTGTCCTCCGGTCCGAACAAGATCGCCACGCGATTTTCCTGGGAGATGGGTATCAGCTGGCCGGCCAGTCTTTCCGGTGTCTGGATAACCTGCCGATGTTTGCCCAGACGGGCGGTGGTCCCGACCACATAGTGGCAGGATGCTAGGGCCTCTTCCAAATCATCATATGTCCGACAACGTTCTACGACGTCCGCCGCAGCGTGGGTAGCTAGTTTAAAGGCCCTGGTACGATCGAAATTTTCCGGAGCCACCACCGAAAGATGGTGCAGGCCCATATTTCGCATGGCTCTGGCAGCCGATCCGATATTCTCGGGATAGCGGGGTTTCTGAAGAACGATGTGGATGTTATCGAGATTGATCGTATCCATCAGGCTTGCGTATTTAATGAGGTAATCTTTTGTTTAAGGAAAAATACAATCACGAATTTTTATTCTTCTTTCGTGATTTCGCCTCTTCGTGCTTTCGTGATGAAAAATATGCTTTTTCGGCCATCCGGTTTCAGACAACAATCTCGAAACTGTTGAAGAAATAGTTGATTTCAACCGCAGCTGTTTCGGGCGCATCCGACCCATGCACGACGTTTTTCTCGATGTCGGTGGCAAAATCCCTGCGGATGGTCCCCTCTTCCGCATCCTTATAATTGGTGGCACCCATGAGGGTTCGATAGCGTTTGATGACATCTTCACCTTCC
The DNA here is from genome assembly GCA_963823335.1 of uncultured delta proteobacterium. Lineage (GTDB taxonomy): Bacteria > Desulfobacterota > Desulfobacteria > Desulfobacterales > B30-G6 > B30-G6. The sequence goes on from CAWGLD010000001.1 coordinate 185,354, forward strand.
AGCACCATAACGAGTGCCGGACCGGAGGACATGAAATCGCACAGACTGTCAAAAAACGGCCTTTCCTTGTGAACAGCATAGAATCCTTCGGCCTGGGACCTGGTCATGTGCAGCATCTTCATCGCTATGATGTGCATCTCACTATTTTCGAGTCGTTTAATCACTTCGCCCATCAGCCCGCGGCCGACGGCATCCGGTTTAACAATTGACAATGTTCTTTCCATCCTGTGCTTCCTTTCTGCTTGGTTGCTGCTTTATCGTTTATTTATCCGTCTCCCAGCGGATGCATCTACATCCGGACGGCAAGTTCCTATAACCCATAGGCAGATGCAAGGCAATATATTTCCTTTGGTCTTTCTGTTTGACATTGCAGACCTGTGTATTAATATCTTTGTTTTGTCCATGCAATGCATCATACAAACTCTTAGGACAGGTAAAGGAAAATCACTATGGACACCATTGAATTGTCAGTGGAAGAATTCATCGCCGAACAGCATAGAATAAGCAATAAACGCCTGCCGGCCTCTAAACTGAAACAAAGTGCCTCCATTCCCGTCATTACCGTGTGTCTCGAGCCCGGAAGCGGTGGCCGCCTGATTGCCGAGGAGCTCGCTAAACGGCTGAATTTCACGCTCTTCGACAAGAACATTCTTATTACAATGGCCAATACCGCTGCCGTGGAAAGCAAGTCACTGGACACCATCGAACAGCAAAGACCCTCCGGAATCCAGGATTTTATCACTTCACTTATGGACAAGAATTACGTTTACACGGGTGACTACGTTGGCTTTCTTAAGCAACAAGTCGAAATTATCGGTAAACTTGGACGAGGGGTCATTGTCGGACGGGGAGCCAATTTCATTCTTCCGCCCCAAGACAGATTCAGTATCCGCGTCATTGCCCCCCTGGATACCCGCATCAGAAATGTTTCGTTCAGGAATGGCGTTTCCCTGACTGAGGCCAGGAAGAGGATCAAAAACCGTGAACAGCGGCGCAAAACATTTATCCGCGAAACATTTCGTGAGGATATTGCAGATATCATGCACTACGACTTGATCATCAACACGGCGCGCATGGATCTTGACACGGCCGTGGAATCCGTCATCGGCGCCGTTATCGGCTCTCAAACAAATAGAACCTTCGAAAAAGAAACTTCCTACATTCTAAAAGGCAAAAGGTAGCACATTGAAACTCTATCGTTTACTGGTTCTTTTTCTGTTCCTTCCCGTTTTGGCATGGGCATCCGAGGGTTCTTCCGTCACGGTGGTTACGGACTTTACAAGCTCTATTTACGGGTATCTGGGGTTGCTGTTGTTCATCCTGGCCTACACCCTGGTCACCATGGAAAACAAGCTGGAATTGAGAAAGAGCAAACCGGTTCTTTTTGCGGCGGGTCTGATCTGGATTCTGGTTGCCCTGGCCTATGCCAGTATCGGTGATACCCATACGGCTCACAATGCCATAAAGGCCAGTCTGCTGGAGTACGCAGAACTGTTTCTGTTTCTCCTGGTGGCCATGACGTACATCAACGCCCTCGAGGAAAGAAATGTCTTTCAATCCCTTCGTGCACACCTGGTCTCCCGAGGCTATTCTTTTAAAACCATCTTCTGGATCACCGGGGCCCTTGCATTCTGTATCTCGCCGGTGGCCGACAATTTGACAACGGCCTTGCTCATGGGAGCGGTGATCATGGCGGTGGGAGGAACCAACAAAACCTTTATCGCCGTCGCATGCATCAATATCATTGTGGCGGCCAATGCGGGTGGCGCCTTCTCACCTTTTGGCGACATCACCACCCTCATGGTCTGGCAAAAGGGTAAAATTGAATTTTCACGGTTTCTATTCTTATTGCTGCCTTCGCTCGTCAACTGGCTGATTCCGGCATTCTTTATGAGCCTGGCCGTGGAAAAAGCCACACCGGCCGTCACCGATGAAAAAGTCTCCATGAAAAAAGGTGCGCGCCGCATCATGGGTCTCTTTCTGATGACCATCTTCACGGCGGTCAGTTTTCACAATTTTCTGAATCTGCCACCGGCCACCGGCATGATGCTGGGTCTCGGGTATATGGGTATTTTTTCATTCTTCTTGAAGAAAATGGAAGGGGTAGAGGAACGGTTCGACAACATTCTCGGTCAACGATCCCGCGAAACACTGCACCCGATTTACAAGCTGGTGAAGCAGCGAACCAACCTGACAAGCTATATCAACGAATTTACAGATCCTACATTCATGATCGACAACGACCATCTGGTGACGCACTGGAACCCGGCCATGGAAAAGCTGTCCGGTGTCCAGGCAAAGGACGTGATTGGAACAAGCCGCCACTGGTACCCTTTTTATCGAAGAGAACGGCTGGTAATGGCCGACCTCGTTCTTGAAAATTTTTCCAAGGAAGAGATCGGACGGCACTACCATGGTCATCACAAACCCATTGCCCGCATAAAACATGCCTATGAAGCGGCCGCATTTTTCCCCGATCTTGCAGAAAACGGCAAATGGCTGTCAATTGCGGCGGCAGTGGTAAGGGATGACAACGAAGCCGTCATCGGTGTCGTGGAGACCTTGCGCGACCACACCGAACAAAAGCAAAAGACATCCCATTTTGATATCATGAAACGAATTGCCCGGGCCGAATGGGATACACTGCTCTTTTTTTACGGTGTGATTCTATGCGTGGGCGGTTTGTCTCAATTCGGTTATCTGGGTCTGGTTTCCGGCTATCTGTATACCGATCTGGGCGCCACCGTTGCTAACACGCTTGTGGGTCTGATTTCTGCGGTGATCGATAACATCCCGGTGATGCTTGCCGTATTGATGATGGACCCGTCCATGTCGGAAGGGCAATGGCTGCTGGTCACCCTCACCGCCGGTACCGGCGGTAGCCTGCTCGCCATTGGTTCCGCGGCCGGTGTTGCCTTGATGGGCTCCGCACGGGGAATATACACATTTGGGAGCCATCTGAAATGGGCCCCGGCCATTGCCGCCGGGTATGCAGCCAGTATTGCCGCCCATATGCTCATTAACGGCAAACTATTTTAATCCTTTCATTCCGGCTTGACAAAAACCTGCAAACTATTTAATTGATGCTTTCAATATTATACCGCTTGTCATAATAATGTTCCGAAAATAGGATGGCGGCATAAGGGGTTGTAGCAGAAAAAAGGTCCTCATTCGGAACGTTTTTCTGACACCCCCTATATCACCATGATGGATGGGTTTGAAAGATGCCGATATACGAATTTTTTTGCCAGGACTGCAACACGATTTTCAATTTTTTTTCCCGCACGGTGAATACGACCAAGACACCCAAGTGCCCAAGATGTAAGAATAAACTGTCCAGACAGGTATCACAATTCGCCTTCACCGGCAGGGCCAGGGAAGCCGGAGACATGGATGACCTCCCCATCGATGAGAGCAAGATGGAACAGGCCATGGGCATGCTGGCAAAGGAAGCCGAAGGGTTGGATCAGGAAGATCCCAAGCAGGCTGCAAATCTGATGCGCAAGCTGTCCGACATGACCGGGTTGAAACTCGGACCGGGCATGGATGAAGCCTTGCAACGCATGGAAAAAGGTGAGGATCCAGAACAGCTCGAGGCAGAAATGGGCGACCTGCTGGAAAACGAAGATCCCTTTATTCTGCCCGAAAAAAAGGGTGGACGGACGAAGTCCGGACAAAGAAAGCCCTTTAAAGATGAAACGCTTTATGACTTATAGCTTTTAGCCATAAGCGATAAGCTGCTTACTGCTTACTACTTGCTGCTTACTTCCTACTGCTCAGAGAAAACTACGATGTCATCCAATCCCTTCGATAGAATAACGATATTCCAGGGAGACATCACCACCCTGGCGGTGGATGCAATTGTCAATGCGGCCAACACCTCCCTACTAGGTGGTGGCGGTGTCGACGGGGCCATACACCGGGCAGCCGGCCCCGGTCTCCTGGCCGAGTGCCGAACCCTCACCGGATGCCCCGCCGGAGAAGCCCGGCTGACACGGGGCTACAACCTCCCTGCCAGATACGTCATCCATACCGTGGGACCCATTTACAGCGGCAGACCATCGGATCCGCATCTCCTGCGGAGTTGTTATGAAAAAAGTTTTCAGCTCGCCCTGGACGCCCGGCTTGAGACCATTGCCTTTCCAGCCATCAGCTGTGGTGTCTACGGCTACCCCATAGAAGAGGCTGCAACAATCGCCATCGATACCACAATGCAATATATAAATAAAACCGGATCGTTAAGCATGGTAACATTCGTGCTCTTCTCCCGAAATGACTTCGATCTCTATGCAAAGTTGTTGAAAACCCGATCTGCATCACCCCTCACGAAATGTTCGAGTTGACCTTGTTTGCTAAAATGTTCGGGTTACCAAGATGACAAAAACACGTCTGAAAAGCGTGTTTCATGTTGACAAAACCGGATGTGGTGAATAGTTTCTCAACAACCTTAATTACGGGACATAATTTTTGCAGTTTAGGAGGATATCATGTTTGAAGTTACTGAGGCAGCTACTGAGCAAATTACAGAATATTTCAAAGGCAAGGAAGCATCCCCTATTCGGATATTTCTGAATGAAGGCGGATGAGGCGGTCCGGGACTTGCAATGGCTCTGGATGAGCCAAAAGACACGGACGAGGTTTACGAAGTGGACGGCTATAAATACCTGGTCAATAAAGAGTTCATGCAAAAAGCGGCACCCATCAAAGTTGATTTTGCCATGTACGGTTTCAAGCTTGACTCTGCTATGGATTTCGGTTCAGGATGCGGCAGTTGCAGCACAGAAGGCAGCTGTTGCTCGACATAAGGTTTTTTTAAAAGAAAAAGGGCAGCACACAGGGTGTTGCCCTTTTTTTTTAGCCATAGGGTTTTAAGGAGGCTTCATGTCCGCCATAGAATACGATGTCCACGAAAACATTGCCGTCATTACCATGAAAGCCGGAGAGAATCGCTTCAACCCATCTTTTCTTGAAGAATTTCTAAAGGTGCTGGATCGGGTCGAAAAAAAGACCAAGGCCAAAACAGTGGTGGTCACATCAGCCCATGAAAAAATTTTTTCCAACGGCATCGACCTCGAATGGCTCGTTCCGGTGTTGCAGGAAAACGATGTCGAAACTGCCAAGGCTTTTTTCTACCAGCTGAATTCGCTTTTCAAACGTCTCGTCACCTATCCCATGCTCACCATTGCATCCATCAACGGGCATGCCTTTGCCGGTGGTGCCATTCTCTGCTGTGCCTTCGACTTTCGATTCATGCGCTCAGACAGGGGCTTTTTCTGTTTCCCGGAAGTTGATCTCGGAATCCCCTTTCTCCCGGGCATGAACGCGCTCCTGAAAAAGGCCATCCCCATGTATAAGCTCGAAGAAATGGAGTATACCGGAAGCCGTCTCACGGCTTACGACTGCCAGGAGCACCACATCGTCACCAAGGCTTGTCGTCTCAATGCGCTCATGGACGATGTCATGGAATTTGCGAAAACCCTGAACAAAAACAGGCCCATCGTGAAGGAAATGAAAGGTCGGTTGAACAAAGAGATTGTCCGTATCCTCGAGGAAGAGGATGTTCCCTATATCGAGTCGGGGCAGTTTAACATCAAGGCTTAACCGATAGCTTATTAGGCATATAGGCTGTAGGCTGTTAGGGGTTGGTGAGTATGAGAGTTAAAAACTGCAAACGGTCAGCGGCTAATAGCCTACAGCCTATTGGTCTATAGGGGTCCTTTTACGGATCACATAAGATATATTCAGTCGATCTTTTGAATTCCCGCCGACCTTCAAAGATGCCGGTGTCAGAGTGACCTTGACCGTCATGGTTCCCGATGCCTTCAAATTGTCAAGAGCGACCTTTTCGGTATACATGGTGGCTATCTGATCTAGAATATTGCTGCCCCCCACCACCGTGATCCGATCCGGTTCCAATGAGACCTCCTCGAGAATCAGGTCTTCTGCCAGCTTCCCAGACCAGTCCACCTGAAGCGGCAGCTCCTTGACAATCGGAATATCCAGGGTCACATCCACCACCGGCGTATCCACCTTTCGCAAGACAATGCCGGGAGGAAGCGTGACATTCTCGGCCGTAATCGTGTAAGCGTTGAGGCCGACGACAGCTTTTGCCAGGTCGACCCGAACCTTTACCTGATCCGGTCGAATGGATTTGAGCAGGGTGCCTCCCCCGCTCAGATCCAGACTGACACTGTTGAGAGAAGAGGCAATCAGCTCCATTCTTGGGTCCCGATTCATATATTCTATGGGAACCTCCAGTGTTGCCAGGGTTTCGAGACCTCTGGAAAAACTGAACCACGTCCCAGCCACAAACAGAAAAATTGCCATGGCCGCAAGAACGAGATTCAGCTTGTCCCTTTCTCTCAGTCCTGTGTAATCACTCGATATCCCTGTATTGGCACGCAATATCTTTTCGAGTTCGATATTGTTGCTGATCTCTTTTACCTGGTCGCCCTTCACGCTGACAACCTTGCCGCTCTCTTCCGAAACCAGTATAATGAGCGCATCGGTATTTTCGGCAAGACCCAGAGCGGCCCTGTGGCGGGTGCCATATGAAGACGGCAGATCACTCCTCCGGGAAAGTGGAAGGATCGCCCCCACCTCGACAATTTGATCCCCCTGAATGATGGCAGCCCCGTCATGAACCGGATTGTCAGGCCAGAAAACGCTCAGGACCATCTCCTTGGACAGGACACCTTTCCATGGAATACCGCTCTGGACGAGCTCCTCGAGAACGTCTTTTCCCGGAAAAACCAGCAGAGCCCCGATCTGTCGTTTGGCCATTTCATAAACACTGCCCGTAATGATCTGCACCGGCGTCCGTATCATTTTGTGCGAAACGCCCCATAAAATTGCACCTATATTCTTGGCCTGGAGAACATTTCGGATTTCGTTTCTGAAAACTATGATGATAATGATGGCTGCAAATGCAATAATGCCCTGCATGGCCCAGGTCGTGACGATAAGTCCCATGTAAGCGGCCATGCGCTGAAAGATCCACAGGAAACCGATACCCAAAATCACGCGGAAAACATACGTTCCACGGAACAGGACGTAAAGACGAAAAAGAAAGTAACTCACTACCAAAATATCGAGGATATCCTGCCAGCGGATATTTGTAAAAAAGGATGCCAGCATGCTCATGACCATCAATCCGTAACGCTGAATCTAAGGGTTTTCAATGTTTTCTTTGCCTGGTCCTTTATTTCCAGGCGCCAGAGCCCCTTGTCCGCCTCTCTGAGTTGAATGCTGCTGAACGTCGACCATTTGGGTGGTTGCAGTGTAAGCCGTTTGGTCGTCACCAGGTTGTCGCTGCGGTACCAGTTGTGATAAATCACCATCTTTTGGGGAACATGGTCAAAGGATGTAAAACAGTAAATTTTCCCAATTTCCATGGAAAAGACAACGGCCGCGTTAACCGGCTCAAAGTCTTTAATACTATCGCACATCACCGCCTGTTCCATGGACAACCCACGCGAGTCCTTGGCGGCAACATCGCTACCACTCTCCTCAGCCATCAGTCCACCGGAAGTCAAAGATCCGGCCCACAAAAGCATGATCACCAGTAAGTATCGTTTACGTATCAATGTGTTCCTCTATATATGAATGAATACCGTCAATACAATCGCGTATCAGTTTTGCGGTCTCCGTGTAGATATCCAGACCGCCGCCCACGGGATCCTGCATGTCATACGGTTTCCGGGAGTTATCGAATCGACTCAGTAGATGTGTCTTTCCAGCCCCGAACAATTGCATCCTGCGAATGGTTTTTAAATGGTATTGCTCCATGGCCAGAATCAGGTCGGCCTCAGCGACCATGGATCTGTTCAGCCTTCTAGCACGATGGTCGGAAATGTCAATGCCATAGTACTTCATTACCTGTGTGGCAAAAACTGTGGGCTGGTTCCCATGAAGTGCGTCTGTTCCTGCGGATGAAACCGTGACGAATTCCTTGAGTTGTTCCGGCATGAAATAGCGGAGCATCCCCATGGCCATCGGGCTTCGGCAGATATTTCCTGTACAGACAATCAGAATGTGAAATCTTTCCAAAGTAATTGCCTCGGCCCTTGATCAAATGTGATAAATGATCGTTCTGATACGGATCTTCATCCAATTTTTGAGATAACTTCTAATAATAGATTTTCTTTTCGTGGCCGTCAAGGATGCTTATTGACTTATTTTCAATAATATTTCATAATATTTTCTCAACAAAGTCAGCTAACATACCCGTCGAAACTCCCAGCATGCCCGTAGCCATTGAAGGAGTTCTTTATGGTAGACAGTCAAAATTTTACCGAAAAAAATGACGTTACGCTTCAGCTGTTCAAACGGATTCTGGAAATAACAGATGGCGAAAGGCTGGATCTTCTCGAACAATTGAGAAAGGCTCCCGTGCAAGAGCTGAGCCTGGGAGATAGGGACAGCATCCGGCGCATATACGACCAGACCATTACCTTTTTCACACAAAATCGTCAGTATAGGGCGCTTTGCAAAAATATCAGCAATGACGGTATCTTCATACAAACCTCGGAAATATTTCGGTTAGGACAGTTGGTAACCCTCGACATCCCGTTCAGTGATGGAAAGGAGTCCATAACTGTTCCGGCTGAAATTGTACACGTAAACCCCGACGGGATCGGGTTGCAGTTCATAAAAAAAGAAACCGAACTATAGGGCATCTCATGACCACCCGGCCTGGGCCCGATATCACCCCCATTCCCACCACCGAAATACGTCGTCGACTCTCACACCTCCAGAAATCATTTCAGCAGAAAGGGATCGATGGCAGCCTGATTGTTCAACGGGTCGACCTTTTATATTTTTCAGGGACAGCGCAGGATGGTGCCTTGTATGTTCCCTCCCATGGCGAGCCGGTTCTGTTCATCAAACGCTATTTTCCGAGAGCACGCAAAGAATCTCCCCTGCATCAAATTGTCCCTGTCGACGCATTCCGGGATCTTCCCGGTTGTCTGCTCAACCATTATGGTTCCCCCCCCAAAACCCTGGGTCTCGAATTTGATGTCATGCCGGTTGCAGAATTTCGATTTTTTCAGAAAAACTTCCCTGGCACGAAATTTGTGGATGCCTCCACATCGATACTGGGTGTACGTAAAATCAAGTCGTCCTGGGATATTCAGCAGATGGAACGTACCGCTGAAATGTCCTCTCTGACCTTTGATTACATGCGCCGTGTACTGAGGCCCGGTCTCTCTGAAATGGCGTTTGCCGGCCTGTTTGAAAACTTCGCCAGAAGCCAAGGACACGCCGGTGGATTACGCGTACGCAACTACCGTACCGAAGGGTATTCCTGGCATGTATTGAGCGGTAGGAGCGGTGGCATGACCGGGGTACTGGATTCCCCTGCAAGCGGTGAAGGAAGCTCATATGCCTTTCCGTGTGGCGCAGGAAACAAAAACATCAATGCCGAAGAACCGGTTATGGTCGATTTTGCATCGGTTTTGAATGGTTTTCATATGGATGAAACCCGGATGTTCGCCATCGGACGGATGCCGGACAATGCCCTGCAGGCCGCCCAGGCCGCCGTCACGATCCACCAGGAACTGCTGCACATCATCAAGCCCGGAATGTGTGCCCACGACCTTTTTTCGCAGGCCCTCCATATGGCCGAGTCCCTGGGCTACAAGGAAAGCTATCTCGGTATTCCCGGACACCAGGTTTCCTTCATCGGGCACGGTATCGGTTATGAACTCATCGAACCACCCATCATCGCCTACGCCAAAGAAGACCTCCTGCTGCCCGGCATGACCATTGCCCTGGAACCAAAATTTGTTTTTGAAGATGCCTTTTCAGCAGGCATTGAATCTGTTTTTCTGGTAACGGACACAGGCGCCCGCCTGATCTCACAGACACCGGCGGAGATATTTATAACTTAACGAAAGGGTTCGAGGGTGAGACAAGGGGTGGAGGGTCGGAAGGGTGGAGAATCGAAGGGTTGGAGGGTTGGAGGGGAAAAAACAAGAGTCTGAGGGTTGAAGATTTAGCAGATAGCTGTCAGCACTCCTCCGACCCTTGTATCACCCCCCGACCCTTATATCACCCTCCAACCCTTCGATTCTCCAACCCTCCAACCCTTCAAACCTCAGACCCTCTATTTCGGTGTCGGCTGCACCCACCTGTTTTTATTCCCGTCATAAAACCATTTATCCGGGAAACCACTGCGCTTCAGAAAACTCGGTTCTTCGGCCCATGCCATCAAGGCTTCATATGCCTGGTGAATCTTGCGGAAGGCGTCCTCGTCGCCACCCATGTCGGGATGAACGATTCTGGCCTGACGCCGGTAAGCTGATTTGATAACCTGTTTGAGTTTCTTTGAATGGAGTGCTTCCCTATCGAGCTTCAGATACACCAGAGACTTACCGCTCCCTTTGACAGCAGGAATTTTCACGATCTCCGGCTGGATCGATTCCCGCGAGAACGCCTGCGGGGTCGCCTGATTCAGCACATGCCGGGAGGCAAGATACTCCCGATTGGTCCGCTTCATCTCCCCCCACCAGGCATTCCCCAAAACATTGCACAGCTCTGAAAAATCCTCCACCGGCTTCCTGTCCAGGGACCTGCTATAAAGAAAACTGTATATTTTTCCTGAACCAAGTGGGAGAACATCCATGATCAACAAGGCCTCCGTAAAATAAAACGTTGCATAGCGCGCATTGAGGGCTTTCAAGAGACCGGTGCGGATGTTCAGCTGATGCCGCAGTTTTTTTCTGCACGCCACGGAGCAGTATTTTCGAGTACCTGTGTTTTCCGTGGTACCACACGACAGACATCTGTTCAAATCAGCAGCAGGAAGCTTGTTGCGCCGAGTTTGTAAGGGGTTGCCCATATGTTCTATATTCCATTTCGACACGTCACTGCTCGTTGGACATGGCGGAATTTCGACCATGCCCGCTGGTGAGACGTTTCATTTTAAAAAAATAAATTGAAAAATGATACCATTTTATTTATATTCCTAATTAATTGCTTGAATCGATCCAAGAATCCGGGAGAATACGCATATGAAAATTATCGAAACAAATGCATTTCATACCTTCTATGCAAATGCAGACGATACGGTGAAAATCATATGTCCGAAATGCAGCCTTTCAAAAATATTCGAAACCAGTGACTACAAAACATCCAACCGGGGTATCAAAGCAAAATGTACCTGCGGCAATGTATTTCGTTGCATCATCGAATTCAGGAAATTTTATCGTAAAACCGTGGATCTTGCCGGTGACTATCGCAATGAAGAATCAGGTGATGCCGGCAGGATGGCTGTCGAAAGCATTTCCCTCAGCGGTATTGATTTTGTCAATTTAACCTCCGGGAATCTTATCATGAAGAACGACATCCTGGAGGTTTCCTTTTATCTGGACGACAACAATCAAACATTTATCCAACGTAAGGCAAAAGTTACCGCCTCGGAAAACAATTCCATCAATGCGGTATTTATCAAATTTCAACCCTATGACAAGGACCTGGGTTTCTACCTGTTGCCCTGACCCGGGGCTTCCATCAACATCGATGGTCTCCCCTTGACAAAATCCCATGGCTCCATGTAACCCGGACAAACCATTCTTTTATAACAGTCAGGAGACATTGGCAGTATGGCACAAGTCCTCAAGAAATACTTTCTGTATGCAATCATCGCCGGCTTTTTCTACGCACTGTTAGGGTACCATTTTATTTATACAGGCGGCGAAAATGTCAACATCATGGACTCGGTCAGAGTCCTTAAAAAAGAAAAGCTCAACCTCCGCTACACCTTCTTCAGCGTTCAGAAAAAGAAACCGGACACCATCATGAAAATCGATGTTCTCCGGGACGCCGGGATCGGTGATATCCTTGTGGAGTACGACATTATCACGGAAGAAGCAAAAATCGCTCTTGAAAATAAATACCTCTACGAAGAATAGAAACGAGGCATCCATCATGATGAAAGATAGCGATCGGAAAGCGGCGGCGCCTAAAGGAAGACAGCGCATAGGGGACTCATTCGTCGACAGCAAGCTCATCACCAAAGAACAACTACGGCAGGCGCTTACAAAACAAAACCAGGCAGGTGGACAACTGGGTTCCATTCTCCTCGAACTGGGGTATATCGTTATCGAAGACCTGTTGGCTTTTTTGAGTCGACAGAGCGGTATTCAGACCGTCAATCTCTTTACTATCGATATCGAGAAATCCGTTCTCGATCTGATACCACGGGAAAAGATCTTCAACGCCAAAATACTGCCGGTATCTGCAGACCAGACCACCCTCACCCTGGCCATGGTCAACCCCAACGACTTTGAAATCATCAGCGAACTCGGATTTTCTCTGGGCAAGAAAATAAAACCGGTGATGATTCCCTCTTTTATGATGGAAGCGGCCAGAAAAATCCTCTTGACAGGTGCCTCGCGTGGTCTGCAGGGGGAATTGATCCAGAGGATGGTTGAAGATTCCTGGGAAAAAACGAGCAAGGCGCCGCCCTTTATATCACTGTTGCAATACCTGTCAAAATCCGATGCCAGCGACATGCTCCTGACACCGGGCGCACCCCCCTGCATCAAAATCAGCAACGAAGTGAAACGGCTGAATATGGCGCCGCTCACACCGGAGGATTGCGAAGAATATGCCAGGGAGTTTTTGTCCGCTGAAGACTGGGAGCTCTTTGTGGCCAGCAATGACATAGGTTTTGCCGTCACATATCCGAGTATCGGCCGTTTCAGAGCGAATATTTTCAGGCAGAGGGGGTCCATTGCCATTGCCATTCGAAACCTACCGGAAACGATCCCTTCATTTTCACAACTCAATCTTCCTGCCTGGCTGAGGGATTTTTGCCTCAAGCCCCAGGGATTGATTCTGATTGCCGGACCTGCCGGACACGGCAAGTCAACAACCCTCTGCGCTCTTGTGGACATCATCAATACCAACAGGCGATGCAACATCGTGACCCTTGAAGACCCGGTGGAATATCTTCACCAGCACAAGATGAGCAACATCAACCAGCGTCAGGTCGGCAGGGATACCCACTCCTTCAGCGAAGGTCTGCGAAATGTATTTCGCCAGGCACCGGACGTCATCGTCATCGGGGAAATGCGCGACAAGGAAAGCTATGAGATCGCAATAAAAGCTGCTTCCACCGGCCATCTGGTACTGAGCACGATCCACGCCAACAGCTCCACTTCCGTCATCGAAACCGTGATTAATTCCTTTGAACCTCACGAACAGAATCTTGTGCGCCAGATGTTGGCCGACTGTCTTCTGCTCTGTCTGGCCCAGCGTCTGATTCCTCCCAGGAAAGGGGCTCGCCGGGTCCTGGCGCTGGAAAAGCTGATCAACAGTCACCGTATCAAGAAACGTATCCGGGAAGAAAAAACCCACCATGTCCGCTCACAAATGCAAGCCGGAACCGAAGATTTTGTGTCCCTGGATGTGTCCCTGGCGAATCTTTACAAGAAAAATGTCATCCGGCTCGAAGACGGCGCCTTATATGCCGAAGACGAGCTCTTCTTCCGGGAATTAACTTCTGGAAAACTATGAACGATTTGAATTTCACCCAATACTTGCAAGCCACAGAAATTATCGACAGTCATCACCCGGACATCAAGGCCTATGCCCGGAAAATAACCGAACATACCCAGAACCACCCCCTTGAGCTTGCTGTCGCCGTCTATTATGCTGTCAGAGACGATATCCGCTATGACCCCTATTACCCGTTTTTCCTTCCCGAACATTACCGGGCAAGTCGGGTGCTGCAAAACAGGCGGGGTTACTGTGTCTGCAAGGCATCGCTCCTCTGTGCCCTGGGCCGACACCTCGGTATTCCCTCGCGGCTGGGCTTTGCCACCGTGCGCAACCACCTGGCGACTCGTGAACTGCTGGACTTCCTCGGCTCTGATCTGTTTGTCTTCCATGGCTACACCGAGTTCTTTCTGAATGACAAATGGGTCAAGGCAACCCCCGCCTTCAACAAAGAACTCTGCCATCGGCACCATGTAACCCCCCTCGAATTCACTGGTCACGAAGATTCTGTTTTCCAGGCTTATAACCTCGAGGATAAACGCTTCATGGAATATGTGGACGATCACGGTGTATATGCGGATATCCCCATAAAAACAATCTTGGCTGCCTGGGAAAAAACCTACGGCAGGGAGCGGGTTCAAGGCTGGATGCGTCTTTTTGAATCCAACGCACATTACAGGAGAAATTTTGACATGGAAACCGTCGTGAGCTATTAGTATGGACCGGTGGTTTCGGGTCAGGTATCACAAGAGAGGTTTGACAGGCTTGCACGGTTTGAGCTGGATGGTGGTCAGGCTCTGAATCGTAATTTCATCCAGCCGCTTGAACATGGCCTCGCTGGCCTCGATCCAGACCCAGCGGGAAAGACAGTCCCCTGCCCGGTTGCACACACCGCAGAGTCTGTCTTCCGTCTCCGCACAGTCGGTGATGACCGTTGTCTTTTCCAGGGTCCGGACAATATCCCCCACAGTAATATCAACTGGTAATTTTTTCAGCATGTGGCCGCCATAGGGCCCTCTCTGACTCTTGATCAGCCCGGCTTTTTTCAGTTTTCGAATCAGATGTTCAAGATATTTCAGAGAGATATTCTGACGTTTGGATACATCGCCCAGGGGAACCGGACCATTCTGGGCATTGATCGCCAGATCAAGAATGAGTCGGGTTCCATACCTACTCTTGGTTGTCAGTCTCATTTTTTTCTGTTTCCTGCCCAATTCCAGAGAGATCCATCATCTTGGACAGGCCCGATTGCGCTTTGGGCAGACAAATCTGGAACCGGGACCCCTTTCGGATCTCGGATTCTACGCTGATGCTGCCACCGTGCTGACGGATTACACGGTTGGCGATAAACAATCCCAGCCCTGTCCCCTGGGAACCTTTTGAGGTAAAAAAGAGCGTAAACATCTTTTCCCTGGTTTCCTGGTCCATTCCCATGCCGTTGTCCTTGATGATAAAACAGATGCGCTCGTTGGCTACTTCAAAGGCATCGAATGTTACGATGTGATCCTCCTTGCTGCGATCATAGGTACAGGCATCGATGGCGTTTTCAACAAAATTGACCAGGGCGGCCTGGAGCCAGGTTGGATCGACATCGATAATGCCCATGGAAGGTGATATGTTCGCCTCCAGTCGCACCCCGTTTTTGGATGCTATGGCCATGGCATCGCCGACGACTTTTTCGGCCATCTCTGCAATATCGATGGATTGGTAACACAGCTCCCTCGACTTTGCATAATAAAGGATCTCCAGCACCATCTTGCGGATTCTTCCGGTCATCTGCTTGACCTGGCCGAATGCCCGCTGTGTCCGTTTCGGGTCGCTTTTTTCCAGACCTGTCTCGAGCTGGTAGACACCCCCATCCAGAGCCGTGAGCATCCCCTTGACTCCATGGGACATGGATCCGATCATGAGCCCCAGAGACGTCAGATGATCCTGGAGCTGCCGGATCTGGGTAATGTTGGTGGACATCTCCATGACCTGGGTAATCTCTCCTTTACCATTGCGTATGGGTGCGGTCCAGGTCAGTACGTTGTATTGCTTACCCGACTGGGATGTTACAACCTCTTCGGTGGTGTGGGGACGCCCGTCCTCGAAGGTGTCCGCCACGGGACATTCCTGGCAGGGCGAGCTCCTGTGTTTGTATACCGAGAAGCAGTGGGAGCCAATTTCGTCTCCAAAATCCTTCTTGAACATCTTGTTGGTGGCCGTGAGGCGAAACTGTCTGTCCTGTACGGAAATGTAACAGGGGACCTCATCGAACAGCTGTTGAAACAGATTCTGGGTATGGCGAAAACTTTTCAGTTTTTTCTCATTCGCCTCGAGCCGGCTGTTCAATGAAATCCAGGACCTGGCCTGATACAACGCCATATCCAGGGCGGTGCTCTTGACCGGTTTTACCAGGTAATGCACCGCGTCATGCTTCAGTTCCGCCATGGCATGATCAAATTGTTCCGGTGTCACCATGACGATAATCTGCAGCTTCGGGTGGGCGGTCTTGATCTGCTTTAACAGAGATACCATCTCCATGTCCGGAAGCCCCGGATCGGCCAGGATGACTTCCGCATTGATATTATCGAACACTACCATGACATCTTCACAGGTGGAAGCCATATAGGCCTCCATTCGCTTCCGTTCCAGGTAAACGCCCAGTGCCTTGGCATGACTGGTATCTTTGTCTATGATAAGTATTTCATCGGGCATGAATGGTTCCATTCCACTGATGACAGCGGCAGATCAGTCCGATCGGTCGCTTATAGGGGTTGTCAGAAAAACGTTCCGATTGAGAATCTTTTTTCTGCTACAACCCCTTATGCCGCCATCCTATTTTCGGAACATTATTATGATAAGCGGTATAACTTCATTGAAGTGTCTCTTTCACTATCTTCAGGAGATTCTCACGATCAAAGGGTTTTGACACGAAGGCCACAGCCTTGCCAATAGCATGGTCCCCACCGGAAAGACCGCTGATAACGATAACGGGAATATTTTTCAACGATTTTTCCTGGCACATTTTTCGATAAAAGCGTGGTCCCCACTCTTCCGGCATTTCAAGATCGAGCGTAATCAGATCCGGTGTTTCCTTTCGGGCTATTTCCAGGCCTTCCTTGACATCCTGTGCTGAAAAAGTGCTGTAGCCGTTGTCCTCAAACAAGGTTTTCAGGTAGTCGATGACATTGGGATCATCGTCTACAATGAGTATTTTTTTCATCCATCCCTCTCTTCCTGTGATACATTCCACAAAAAAATCGTGCTGCAATTTTATGACTCACGACCTTGTCCCCACAAAACATACACCCTAACGGTTGATACTGATAACCGGGCATCCCGCTCTGACAATTACCTGTTCGATATTACTCCCCAGCCGGGTATCCTCCTGGGATGATTTCTGGGTGTGGTGTGCCATGACAATAAGGTCGGCATGCTTTTCCCGTGCATACTTCACGATCTCTACATAGGGGATGCCTTCCCAAACCTCGAAATCGTATTCCGCCACATCTTTCATCTCAGGTAAATATCGACCCCGTATCCGCCGCAGGGATTCCCGAATGTTCGACTCGATTTCATCCTGGGTCATACTTCTCCCCAGATGCATGCTGCCAATATCCAGGGCGTGGAAAATATGAAGTTCGCAGGCCAGGGTCTTGGCGAGTTTCAGGGCAAACCGAAAAGCAGCATCGGAGGCCTTGGAAAAATCGGTGCCGAAAACCACATTGGACATGCCACCCCAGAAAGAAGCCGCCGGCCGGTTGACCACCAGCAAGGGACAGGGTGCCACCTTTGCCACGCGTTGCAGCGTAGAACCCACCACGCTCTTTTTATAGACGGAATCCTCGTCATCCCCGGTGCTGCCGCCCATAACGACCAGGTCCGGAGCTAATTCCCGGGCTGCCCTCAATATCTCCCGATGCGGCAGACCGATGGCCACTTTGATTTCGAAATTACGGACTGTCTCAAGCTGTTTTGAATAGTGAATCTTGATCTCCTCCTCCACCCAGGCAATGTACTCGTCGTCAAGTTCGACTTTTTCTTTTGTCTTGATGTCCAGCACCACCTGGCTGAAACCACGCGTAGGCACTCCCAGCACATGAAAAATACATATCTGTGCATCATAAGACTGGGCCATGTTGAAGGCCACCCGTGCAGCATGGTCACAGGCCTCTGTAGCGGATGTGGCAAACAGTATTTTCTTAAACATATGTCACCTCGTTGGCGGGTTGAAAGAGAATATCCAACACCCTATTCTTTTAGTTTTAAATGCTCTGGAATTTCGACCATGCTGATCACCAGGGGTTTGAGGAAAGACCATTTAATGCCGATTTTATATTCCTCTTCTAAATCACGAATCGCATCCCAGCAGTTGTGACAAGGGGCGATCACCATTTCGGCACCCGTGTGCAGGATCTGATCCCGTTTGGTGATCAGGGCCTTGTTCCGCTGAGGCCGGAAGAGACCGATACCGTTAAACCCCCCGCCGCCGCCGCAGCAATAATTGTGTTCCCGGTTCGGTGACATCTCCATAAAATAGCCGGGCTCGACAATATAGCTCATGATTTCCCGCGTGATATCCTTTAATCCGTTATTGCGAACATAGTTACAGGAATCCTGAAGCGTTACCGGCATTTTGAGGCGTTTGGACGGGTCGATCTTGAGTTTTCCTTCCCGCAGCGCTTCGGCCAGCCATTCAACATAATGGATCGATTCCACAGGGGGTTTCCCCGTACTTCTGCCGGCCCAGTAGGGTCCTTCCACAACGGTGGCACGATGGGCATGGCCGCACTCCGTCCCCACCATCCGCTTGGGCTTGAGCCGCTCCATGGCAGCATAGACATGCTCCACCTGCATTTTACAGGCTGCCCAGTCACCGGCAAACATGGCCAGGCTGGTCTGCTCCCATCCACTGGTTGGTACGGTCCAATTCTCACCGGCCAGATGAAAAAGTATCGCCGCCTCGGCCAGATCCTCAGGATAGTGCTTCACCTCCCTGGCGTTGACCGTGTAGAGGATGTCGGCACCCTCCTTGTCCACCGGCACCTCGAGACCCGGATAGTCCTCTTCGTATTCCTCCACCATCCATTCGAAGGTTTCCACGAAATCCTGGTCCGTAACATCCATTTGGGCACGGTAAACCCGATGCATACCGGCTCCGATTTTCATCTCCCAGGGGACAAATCCCTGCTGATAGCACAGACCCCTGAGGTAGCCGAACATAACCCCCATGTCGATACCGTGGGGACAATACATGCCGCAACGATTACAGCAGGTGCATTTGGCCCATGCCGTTTCCATGACCATCTGCATGAATTCGTTGTCCACGTTTCCTTTACGCTTGACGATTTCACCCAGTGTCGATTGAATCTTGTAGGCAGGCACCTGTTTGGGATCCTGGTCGTTGATCAGGTACAGAAAACAACTGTCAGCACACATGCCGCAGTGGGCGCATATTTCCAGCCAGGTTTTCATCCTGGACTTCAAGGTGTTCTGAATCGTTTTCCAAAGCAGACTCTGGTCAATATCGAGGGATTTCATCTCCTGATAATATTGCTTCCCGCCGGTATCCCCCAGAAGGGCTTTGAGTTCTTCTTCGGTTTCTATTGGTTTCTTGTTGCAGAATTTTCCTTCAGGCATGTTGCATCCTTCCTTAAATTTGCTTATTTCCGGCTGGTTTACCAGGCCATACCTTTTCCTTTCATTCCGCCACGCTTGATACCATAATCCATACCCAGTTGCGCCCGTGAAGCAAAAAACAGAACGATGTGCGATAACTTGGTAAAGGGGGCGGCGATCAGCAGCGCTTCACCGCACAGGATGTGGGTTGTTAACCAGAAAGTGTAGGAACCCAGCTCGTATCGGGCGACAAGACCGGTCATAAAAGGCGCCACGGCTAAGAGCAGAATGACATAATCATACCACGTGGTAAGAATCCTGACCTCGGGCAGTGCAATTCTTCTAAGCGCCAGAAAAACAGCACTGACAATAACCGTCCAGGTGAGAATATCGGCCAGTAACGGATTCAGCGTAATCAGCGAAATACCGATTTTCTCCTTCAGGAACAGGTTATGCGCCAGCAAGAACAGGGGCACTAGGACGGCCCCGATATGAAAACCGAAAAAAATGACGGTCATAAAGGGTTGCTTGCGCCAGCCATAGGTGCCAAAAGGTATAAGCCATTTCACAATGGAATTCACGGCACCTTTAAATCCCTGAAACGGGTAGGCTTTGTAAGCCACACGGTCCAGTTGCCAGCTCAACCCCCGGAAATATAGAACAAACCTGACCAGCATGCCGATCAGAAAAATGCCCAAAGACAACCAGAACATCGGGCCGGTTAGAAAATCGTACATTGATGCCTCCATTGACAGCATGGGTTCGAGGGTTCAAGGGTTGGAGGGTTCGAGGGGTATGACCACCGCTCATAGTTTATAGCGAAAAATCAAAACCAACGCCACGAACACAACAAACACAATGAGCCCCATAAACTAAAATGTTCGCTTCTTTTCATCCCTGCCGCTCAGAAAAAGCCAGAACAGCAGCAGTCCCACAAGGACGGCCCCCATCAGCATGTAGGTAATGCTTTTCGAGTGCAGCAGGAAATCATGCAGTGTGTAAAACAATGCGTCCATGAAACCTCTCATCAACTAAGAAATACTTCTATTTGTGCTGATAGTCCGGATGCTCATAAAAAATAGGCATCCGGGTGGTAACAAATCGATAAACCACAACACCGATGGTAACGACAAACAACGAGATGGCGATTTCCATCCAGCTGGGAAAGTAGCGGTCGGCCGGCGGCAGGTGCCAGTTGAATGCCACCACAGAGATGTTCAAGCGATTCAGCACGACTCCCAGAACTGCCAGGACAGAGGCCCAGCGCACCAGACGCAGATTCCGATCACGCGCTGCAATGGCATATAAAAATGCCGGAAATGCAACAAATCCCAGCAGTTCCACCAGGAACCACAGCCCCCATCCCGTGGCCAGATAGTGCCAGTTGTTGTCCATGGCAATACCGATGAATTTGACACCCACATAACCCATCATCACAAAAGCAGCTGCTTTACCAAAGCCCAGAGCCACGCCTTCGCTTTCTTTCAGATGGGTCTCGTCCATCTTGTGGTGCAGGTGGCGATGCGCCAGGGAGCCTTCGAATATCACCATGGAAAGCCCGGCAAAAACACTGGAAACAAAAAAGAATACCGGCAGATAGCCCGAATACCACAGAGGGTGAAGCTTGGAGGGTACAATCATGTAGAGCGCCCCCAGAGAAGACTGGTGCAGGGTGGAAAGAATTACGCCGAATATGGTCAGTACCAAGGTCAGGCGGACCACCAGGTTCCGAATTTTTTTCAGACCGAGCCATTCGAGCGCGGCAGGACTGAATTCGATAAAAAGGACGCTGAGGTAGAGAAAAACGCACAAGCCCACTTCGAATAACAGCGATGTGGTGCCTGGCGAAACAAAAATCGGATATGGCAGGCGCCAGGGTCTACCCACATCATAGTGGAGTGCCATTACCACCAGTGCATACCCCAGAAAAGCGGTCAAAATGGCGGGGCGAACTGCTGAATGGTAGCGTTTCAATCCGAAGATATAGCATGATGCCGAGGTGACATAACCACCTGCAGCAAGGGCCACACCGCACAACAGGTCAAATCCTATCCAGATCCCCCAGGGATTGTTGTCATCGAGGTTTGTGACCGCACCCAGCCCGCCCGTGAACCGCAACACCGTGATGATCAGACCACATAATATGATCATGCCGGCTATCACATTGAAAGGCGTAAAAATTGACTTATTCACCTGCGCCGTCTCTTGTGGCATCTATTTTTCCTCCTTCGGTGTCTCAGAACCCGGGTCTTCGGGCGCTGGTTGTGACTCCGCCGCTTCTTTGGCAGCGTCTTCCAGGGCACGTTTAACTTCCAGGTTGATGGCAGCCTCCTTTTCCTTGGCCATGCTGTCTTTCATCTTGGCCAGCTTGATCTTCATCTCCTCGTTGGCGTCGGCAACCGTCTGCGCCACCGCATGGATGCGTTCCTCGTCGGCAATTTTATCCTTGCGTCTTGAGATGGCGTAGATACCGGTAAGCAACACCGGCCACAATGCCACCACCACAGGAACCGCTGCCAGAGGACCCGCAGTGAAACTGGATGCTGTCTGAGTACCAAGATCTTCACGCATATCGATCTGGGAAAAGGGCGTTCCAGATAGGGTCATCCAGCTGGTACCACCCATCTCCTGTTCGCCATAAATATGGTCGATATAGGCCTCTGGATATTTTTCAATACGCTGCCGGGCTAGCTTGATAAGTCTTTCGCGTGGTCCAAAGGTCAAAGCCTCTTTCGGGCATATCTCCACGCACCCGGGAAGCAATCCTTTTTCAATACGCGGGTGGCACATGGTGCATTTGGTCACGCGCGGCGTCAATGGCTCGTTATATTCGTATGTCGGAATATTGAAGGGACATGCCACCATACAGTATCGGCAACCCACACACAGGGATGCATCGTAAATGACGGCACCGGTCTTGACTTTTCGCAATGCTCTGACAAAACAGGCTGACGCACAGGCCGGCTCCAGACAGTGATTGCACTGTTTTTTCACATATACAGGCAACCGGCTGTCCTTTTCCCTGAATCGATTGACCACTGTATAGGTATCGGATCGTGTCCGGCGGCTTTGGTCCAGAACACTCAGGTCGTCAAAAGGTTGTTCCGGAACCGGAAGTTCATTGACCTTGTTGCAGGCCTCCTCACACTTCCGGCACCCGATGCATCGGGTTGTGTCGTGCAGAATTCCAAAGCTGTCTGGATAGCCACCAAACTGCTTGTTTGAAGCCGCTTGCGCATGACCCGCAGTCGTCACACCAGCACTTGCTGCACCTAACCAGCCAAGAAACTGTCTTCGGGATATCCCCATATTAGCACCTCAATATGTTATCGCTGAAACAAACTTTTTCCTCAGTTGCATTTCCCATATAAGTTGAAAATCGATACTCATCAACAAGCCCCCATTCCATCAACACAAGAAACGCAATGAATCCAATGAAACCATTGATAGCTTTTTAGGGGTTTAGGCTGTAGGCTGTTAGCTGCCAATTGCTCGCCGCTTTCAGCCACCCACCACCCCTCCAAACCTATCCCCTCCTACCCTTGTTCAATTCGAAGCACTCCGCTTCTTATGACACTTGCCGCAGTCCGTCGCCGCTGGGTCCTTGATCCCCATCTCCTGGTGACATGTGATGCACTGACCATGATAGGCCCCCATGAGACCGGGGCGCCCGTCCTGCAAACCCTTGAATGCTTCTCCATGACAGGCAGCGCATTTGGGCGGTTGAAGGGTAGCCGGGCTGTGATGATGACACCCCATGCACAGGGTTGTTTGCTTATCGTGAAAATAAGCAGCCATACCATTGTCTCCGATCCGCGATTCAATACTTCTGAAGACCTGACGATGCGGAAACCGAGCTCCTTCATATTGGTCTTTCAGGACATCGATGACCACTTTTTCCGGTATCTGCTCGTCCGTTGGTTTCACAAAATTACCGGCCGATGTCTTTACTGCCTCGGCTGCAAGTTCGGTCCTGGCTTCCTTGTTCATGGGCCACGGACCTAAAACCGATCGGTCAAGGCGATGACACTGGCGGCAGTTCTCTCCTGCAAATGGCTTGTCAGGCATGCCGGCATGGCAACCGGCACAATTTTGGTCTGTCTGAGCCTGCTTGTGACAGCCGATACAGCTCCGGCTTGACGTACGGGAATGCATGGCCTGTGCAAGCTGCACCTGGCCGCCATCCTGGCCTCCGTTTTCCGTATGGCAGTCGCTGCATTTTTTCAGGGTTTCGTGGTGACAGGACTGGCAGCTTGCATTTGCCCGCTCATGAACTTGGTGCTTGAATGGAACCGGATCCATCTGCTGGGTCACTTTTTTGGCATCCGTATCCTGACCTGTCATCCAGCTCGCCAGGAGCACTGCATCGGGCTGGTTTCGTTTCATACGGGGAACCGAAGCCACTACTTTAATGCCGGCCTGCTCCTCGGCGCCATGGCAACCGGCACACTCAATGGGTCCGGCTGTTTTCTCTTGACTCGCCAGTGTCTGGTGACAGTTCACGCATGCATCATGCGATGCCAAGCGAATGGAGGAGGCCTCGTCTGTTTTGTCTTCTTTGTGACAATACCGGCAACTACCCTCTTCGCCCCGGGTGTAGACTGTTTTCTTTGCGGTCTTGTCATACGTGTGATGGCAGGCACTGCAGTTGACAGTGTCCCCTGCGTCCTCAGGCAGAATGGCATTTGCAGATTCATGGCGATAATGAAGGGATTTGTCAAAAGACAGGGGCTTCCAGGAACTGCCCATACCGGTCTGGGTCTTGTGACAGGATCGGCAGTCACCCGTTACCGGTCCGGCCTTCTCTCCGCTGGCTTCTGTCTTTACATGACAGGCAATACAGTTTTCATGGTATATGACCATGTCCGTCTCGATGGCACCGTTATCGAGACGCATGAATTTGAATACAAACTGCTGATCCTTCTCCAGATGACATGTGCTGCAGTTCTTTTTGTCCTGAATACGTTTGGTGTGCAGATCGTGAAGGAATTGTACGGCAGGCATTTTTTCACCCCCCGGCATGGCCGGGAGATCTATCATCAGAACATCTGGCCGCATGTCATCGAGATCTGTGTCACTGTAAACGCTTGCGATCACGAAAAACACACCCGCCAGAATAGTCACTGGAATGATGCCCTTTCCCCACCCAAACGATCGTCTTTTCGCCATGTTTTCTTCCTCTGGTTAAATTTCGTGATTTCTGTAACCCGATTTATATAGGGGTTGTCAGAAAAACGTTCCGATTGAGGACCTTTTTTCTGCTACAACCCCTTATGCCGCCATCCTGTTTTCGGAACATTATTATGACAAGCGGTATAAAACACGGCAGTGTCGCCGCAAACGGATTCCGGCAGCGCTTTTCCGGCAAGAATGTTTGTTTCCTATCATTATGGTAGGGTTAATTCCTACCAATTCCATAGGGTTTGTCAAGCGTAAAATGCATGCCCGTAAAATCGTTCTTAGAACCTTGGCTTTGTTTGGTTTATTGGGTCTGAAGAATAATGATCAAGAAACAGATGCCGTAAGCACCTTGTTCTGCTGCCCGGTCTTTTTGTTTACCACATGCAGGAGCCCCAACATGACCATCACGATACCGATGATACAGGTACACATGGCGTTGGCGCTGGCAGTCCAGCCGTCGTTATCGAGCATGATAATTTCGATGGCGGCAAGATGTACCGAGGCGGACACCAGAAAGATGACGGCGCTGATGGTCGTCATGGAGCGCATGAAAAAATAGACGAAGTTCTGAAAAAACGCCACCCGCGACAGGGGAAAGATGATCTGGAAAAAGGTCCGCACGGTATCACCGCCGAGACTTATGGAGGCTTCTTCCACCGAGGGATCGATGTTACGCATATTCGAAATACTGGAAAGAATCCCCAGGGTAAAGTTGCAGATAACAATATTGATCACCACGATCCAGGGGGTCCCGTAGAAAAAATAATAGGGCTTGTTGAAGGCCAGAATATACCCCAGCCCCATGACAAGCCCCGGAATTGCGGCCGGCATGACCGACAGGAAATAGATAAACTGCTTGAAATAGGGTCGCCGGGTTTCCATGACGTAAGAGGCCACCAGGGTGATGAAAGAGCCGGAGATACCAACCACCAGGGATATCCACAGACTGGTCCAGATGGCTGAATAGCCACCGATGGAGGGAAATTGATAATGAGACAGGGTCAGGGTCCAGTCGTAGGGCCACACTTTGACAAAGGACCCCATGATGACCGTGACAAAAATGACGATGATCGAGAAGGCCACCAAGCTGCAGAAAGCGGTGAATCCGTATTTCTTCAGGGGCCGCGAGGGCGGAATCTCCGGCTTGGCCGCCCCGCTGATCATGGAAAATGTCTTGCGGGAGATGTAGTAGTTGAGCATGAAAGCCCCCAGGGAGGGAACCAGCAGGATAATACTGATGGTGGCCCCCAGGTCAAAGCGGTACAGGTTGGTGACCTGGGAATAGATCTCGGTGGCCAGGACCGAATAGTTGCCGCCGATGACGACCGGGTTGCCGAAATCGGTGATGGTCAGGTTGAAAGTCAGCGCTGCAGAACTCAGGATACCGTATTTGGCGGACGGCAGGGTGATGCGGGTGAACACCTTGAAGGGTGTTGCCCCGAGGCTCTCGGCGGCCTCGTCAAGCCGGATGTCAACGGCGGACAGGGTCGTGAACAGGATGACAAAGGCATGTGGAAGGCAATACAGCACTTCGGAAATAATGATTCCTGTCGAACCATAAATGTTCCAGTCCGTCCCCAGCCAGTGGGCCGTGACAATACCGTTGCGACCGAACAGGTAGATCAATGCCAGGGCCTGCACAATGGAAGGCGCCACCAGCGGCATCATGATGATATTTTTAAAAAAAGTTTTACCGGCCATGGTCGTACGGGTCATGGCGTAGGCAAAGAAGAACACGATGACGGTGACGATAATCGTGGTGGCTGCAGAAACATAAAGGCTGTGCCATAACGTTCTCAACGTATAGGCGTTGCTGAAATATTTTATATAGTTATCCAGCGTAAACGTGGCAAATCCCACCTCACCTCTCTCGAAAAAACTGAGGGTCAGGATCTTCCATAAAGGAAAGAGCATGAAAAAAAACAGCAGCAGGGCAATAAACAGCGTAACGGCAGGGACAATCACCTTGTCCACTTCCATCCGCCGTGACGAGATTTCATATTTCTTTTCGATGGCGCTTTGTACTGAATTCATTTTTTATCCCGGTAGTGTCTTTCCTGTTCCATCATTGCCATTGTTGCGCCTAGGTTAAATCAGTTTCCTGAAAAGCTCCGGATAGGCATTAAACGCATCCGGCGGGAAATACAGCCTGCAGGTGTCGCCGCTTTTAAGCGGCGCCTGGGCAAACACCTTCTCGGAAATCTCCATATGGATCTCCTCCCCCTCGATGGGAAACGTAATCCGCACGATGGGACCCAGAAAGGTGACCACATCCACGGTTGCCTCGATGATGTTGGCCGGGTCATAGACCCCTGCCGGCTGATCAGGATCGACGATCTGAATCTGCTCGGGTCGAATGGCCAGATAAACCGTATCGCCCTCTACCTGTTTGGGACTGTTGACGGTCAGTGCGTGGGAACCGAACAATGTTTTTCCGTTCTTACGGGTGCAGGTCATGAAATTGGAGGTGCCCACGAATTCGGCGATGAAACTGGTTCTGGGGTGCTTGTATACCTCCCGGGGATCACCGATCTGGCGAATCTGTCCGTCACGCATGATGACGATGCGGTCCGCCATGGCCAGTGCTTCCTCCTGGTCGTGAGTGACATAGATGAGGGTGATGCCCAGATCCTGCTGCAGTTTCTTGATCACAATACGCAGGCGTATCCTAATCTTGGCATCCAGGGCGCTCAGGGGTTCGTCCAGCAGCAGCACATTCGGCTTGATGGCGATGGCACGTCCCAGCCCCACACGCTGCTGCTGCCCGCCACTGAGCTGGGCCGGGTAGTGGTCCCCCCAGGGACTCAGCCCCACCAGCTTGAGAATTTCATCTACCCGTTCATCGATCAGTTTCTGGGGCATCTGACGCATTTTCAGGCCGAAAGCAGTGTTCTCCCGTACGGTCATGTTGGGAAACAGGGCGTAGGACTGGAAGACAATGCCAAAATCCCTCTTCTGGGGGATCACGTCGTTGATTTTGCGGCCATCGTAAAAGATATTACCCGAGGACAACCGTTCGAACCCCGTGATGAGCCGCAGCAGTGTTGTTTTGCCACACCCGCTGGGACCGAGGAAACAGATGAATTCTCCCGGTTCGATTTGCAAATTGACATCGTCCACCGCTATCAGTGAACCAAACGTCTTTCTCACGTTTTCTAAAACCAGCGTTTTCGACATGGCGACTCCATACAGTGCTTAGCGAGGGTGTATCAAATCCGGCTGCAGGCAGGCAAAAACATTCGGCAAATTACCCGATTTAGCTAAAAATAAACAGTGCCATGACCCCCTGTTCATGGGGCCATGGCATAGGTTGGTTTAACGAAAGAAGATTATCTCAGAAACAGATTGGACCATATTTCAAGAATCTCGGTACGGTTTTCTGCCTGCCACGGAAAATCCATGGGAGCCAGCTTGATGGTCGCAAGCTGGGGCAGATCTTCGGGACCGGGGATACCTGGATAGGTCACGCCCAGTTTGAACTTGGCGTAGCGTTCCATGGTGCCCTTGCTGATGGCCCAATCGAGAAATTGCTTGGCGGCAGCCTTGTTCTTGGCTCCTTTAAGAAGGGCATTGGCTTCCAGTTCGTAGGAATAACCTTCCTCAGGAATAATCATCTCAACGGGAAACCCTTTCTTTTTCAGAGAAGAATAAACAAAGGCAAAGGAACAACCCACCGCGTACTCACCGGCGGCGGTCAGTTTTCCCGGTTTGGAACCGCTCTTGATATACTGTCCCATGTTCTTGTCCAACTCTTTGAGGAAATCCCAGGCCTTGTTGTCTTTGATCGGTTTGGTTTTGTAATCCGGGTCCAGGACTTCAAGCAGACTGGCCACCTGTAAAAAACCGGTGCCGGAACTGGCCGGGTTGGGCATGATCAGCAGGCCTTTGTATACCGGATTGGTCAGGTCTTTCCAGCTCATGGGCTTGGGGAGATTCTTGTCTTCCATGACTTTGGTGTTGATAATGAAGGCGGCGCCGTACATGTCGATGGCCACCCAGCTGCCGTCATTCGCCTTGAAACGGTCCGGAATTTTTTCCCACCCTACGGGTTTGTATGGCTCCAGCATGCCTTCTTTGACAAAACCGGCCATGTTGGTCACGGCCCAGCCCCAGATGCAGTCCGCCTGGGGATTGTCCTTTTCCGCCAGCATCCTGGCACCGAGCTCACCGGTGGACAGGCGGATGGCCTGAACATCGATCCCCGGCAGATCCTTTTTTGCAAACTCGAGATAGTCCACCACTTCCTCATTTTCAAGAGACGTGTAGACAACCACTGTGTCTTTTGCTGCGGCAATACCTGACAACAAAAACATCACGGACAGGAAACAAATTGTGTAAAACCCCATTTTTTTCATAGTCTTTCTCCTTTTGTTATTGGTCTCGTTTAAGAAAATGAATCGCGAAAGCGGAAATTAATCAGTATATACGACCATCCCAAGCAGTAACAGTGAGAACTTAACTTTTTATCAGAATGCAAGCAAAAGTCAACAAATACCTATGAGCCAACTACCACCCGTGAAACGAGTGGCTTGGGTTTCCCCCAAAATGGGGGAAAAACAAAGGAGACGGCACGTCTCCGTAAGTTCAGGTTCGGAACCGCGTGCCAAGCACGCGGTTTGTAGAACAATCAACCCCCGATACTCGACATAGGATCATGAACCCGAAAAGGGCTGTCCGGGGCAAAATGGTGGGATTCGTGTTTATACTGCACCGCACGAAGGAATACGGCTTTCAACTCATCGTCACTGCAGCCGCTTCTCAAAGGGCCTCTGATATCCAGCTGTTTATCTGAAAGCAGACAGGGACGAAGCTGTCCATTGGCGGTCAGGCGTAATCGGTTACACGTATGACAGAAATGCCGGCTCATGGCTTGAATAAACCCTATCTCACCCCTGGCCCCCTCTATCCGATATCGCTGTGCCGGACCATCCATGCGTTTTCTCGTGACCGGAGCCAGATCACCCAGCACACTCAGACGTGATTTTATTTCAGGTGTCAGAATGTAATCACTGCTCTTCATCTGGGCGTTTCCAATGGGCATGTATTCGATAAATCGGATGTGAAACGGATAGGTCATGGAAAGCCGGGCTAAATCGACAAATTCATCGTCGTTATATCCTTTCAGGGCCACGACATTCAGCTTGATGGGATCAAACCCGTGTGCATAGGCCTTTTCGATACCTGCCCACACCTGGTCAAAAAGATCATACCCCGTGATATATTTAAATTTCTTGGGGTTTAAGGTGTCCAGACTGATATTGATCCGTTTAATGCCGGCGGCCTCTATTTTTTCAATATTCTCACCCAGCATGACGCCGTTGGTGGTGAGAGAAATATCAGACAGCCCGTCAATGGCAGTCAGCTCCTTTATAAATTCGTAAACACCTGCTCGCATGAGCGGCTCACCACCGGTCAGCCGGACTTTTGAAATGCCTAAGGAAACACCCAGCCGAACAATGCGCAGGATTTCTTCGTAGCGCAGAATGTCGGCGTGAGCCAGTTTGGGCACCAGCCCCCCCGGGGCACAGTACAAACAACGCAGGTTGCACCTGTCCGTAATGGAAATACGCAGGTAATTCAAATGGCGATTGTATTTGTCGACCAGTTCATTCATTTTCATAACGGGCTATCAAGGCATCCACCAGCCCGGGGATGGTGTATGTTTCGGCAACCAGGTGAACTTCGAATCCCAGCTCTCTGGCCGTATCCGCCGTGATGGGTCCGATACAGGCAACGGTCACAGGTGCCAGAAGTTGTTTAAAGATCCCTTCCGGTATGAGCTTCTTAAAATTTCTGACCGTGGAAGAACTGGTAAAGGTTATACAGTCGATGCTTCGATCTTCCAATCGGGCCAGGAGCGTTGCCGTGTTGTCTTCAGCGATCCGGGTGACATAGACCGGTATCTCATGAACCTCCGCACCCATTTTGGACAGTTCTTCCGGAAGGATGGCTCTGGCTTCCCGGGCCCGCGGGAGCAGAATTTTTTTGCCCGTGATCTGCTGGTGTTTGAACGCTTCCACCACCGACTCGGCACGGTAGGACTGCGGAAGAATATCGCAGGTGAGGCCGAAATCCTTGAGCCGCTTTTCAGTTGCAGGTCCGATGCAGGCCGTCTTGATGTGGTGAAGCGCGCGAACATCCTGCCCGAGTTCAAAAAGGCGCTTGAAAAAAAAGCCCACCCCGTTTACGCTCGTGAATACCAGCCAGTGATAATCCCCCAGACCTTGGATGGCCCGGTCCAGAGGTCCCCAGTCGTCCGGCGGGGCAATCTGGATGGTGGGGCACTCCAGGCAGTCCGCCCCCGCAGCATTGAGCAGCTGCAACAGATCACTGGCCTGCTCCCTTGCACGGGTCACGACAAAACACTTTCCCATGAGAGGCTTGTTCTCGAACCATTGCATGGTTTCCCGCAGTTCCACCACATCACCGACCACGATAATGGCAGGTGCTTTGAGGCCGGCTGCCTCGACCTTTTTGACAATATTGCCCAGCGTACCGGTCACTGTTTCCTGTCGTGTGGTTGTGCCCCATCGAATGAGGGCAATCAAGGTCTCAGGCGGCATGCCGTGCCGGGTAAGCTGGTCCACGATGCGGGGCAGGTTCTTGACGCCCATAAAAAAAACGAGGGTCCCGATACCTGTGGCGAGTGCCTGCCAATCGATACGAGAGGATGGTTTTTGCGGATCCTCGTGTCCTGTGATAAACGCCAGGGTAGAAGTGTACTTCCTGTGAGTCAGCGGGATGCCGGCATATGCCGGAGCAGCCACGGCCGAGGTCACACCCGGAACGATGTCAAAGGAAATGCCCGCTTCAACAAGCGCCTCCACCTCTTCACCCCCTCGTCCGAAAATAAACGGGTCACCCCCCTTGAGACGGGTCACGACCAGGCCTTGCCCGGCCTTTTCCACCAGCAGATGATTGATTTCATGCTGCTTCAGGGTGTGGTCACCCCCCTTTTTGCCCACATAAATAGATTCAGCGCCCTCCCGGGCATGGGCCAGCAGAGACGAGGAAGCCAGATAATCATACACCAGGACATCGGCCTTTTCGATACAGGCTTTGCCTTTGAGGGTAAGCAGTCCGGGATCCCCCGGGCCTGCACCCACCAGATAGACATGACCGGTTGTTTTTTTCATTCGCTTTTGCTTTGTAGTTTTTCAATGATGGTCATGGCGCCCTGATCCATCAGTTTCTCTGCCAGTTCAGTCCCGATGCTCACCGATGTCACCGCAGGGCCGGCCAACGCTGACCTGAAAACCCGGGAACCATCCGGTTCTGCGACCAATCCGCTCAGCTCGAAGCGCCCGTCTTCAATCCTGCCCTGTGCTGCGATGGGAACCTGGCAGCTGCCCCCGAGCCGGTTCAGAAAAGCCCGTTCGCCCAGGACCACGGTTCGGGTCTCTGTATGATCCAGTTCCTCTACCAGAGCGCCTGTCTCTTTATCCCCCGTTCTTATCTCGATGCACAACGCACCCTGCCCGGCAGCCGGCAGCATGACACCGCTGTCCAGATATTCCGTAATCCTGTGTTCCAGACCGAGTCGCCGGATGCCTGCCGCGGCAAGCACGATGGCGTCCAGATCACCTGTATCGAGTTTTCTCAGCCTGGTATCAAGGTTGCCCCTCAGGGGGTAAATACACACATCAGGTCTGGCAAACAATATCTGCGATGCACGGCGTAGACTGCTGGTGCCGATCCGAGCGCCCTGCGGGAGATCCAACAGGCACCCTCTTTTTGATACCAGAACGTCTTGGGGGTTTTCTCTTCGGGGAATGGCACCGATACTTAAGCCACCGGGCAGTTCTGCCGGCATATCCTTCATGCTGTGCACCGCCAGATCGATCTTGCCCTCGAGCAGCGCATCCTCGATCTCTTTCACAAAAAGACCCTTGCCCCCCACTTTTGCCAGGGGCACATCCAGTATCTTGTCACCTTTTGTTTTGATGACCATGATTTGAACGGACAGGGTGGGATGGGTTTTCAGCAGTTCTGATCGAACCCAGTCGGCCTGCCAGAGCGCCAGCTTGCTTCCCCGTGTTCCAATATGGATGTTTCTGTCCATCAATGGCCACAGCTTGCGCAACTTGTGGCCGCACACCCGCCACAGGAAGATGCAGACGCAGACGCACGGGTTGTTTCTCCAGCGCCGCCCTTGCTGACAAAGCCGCAGGAAGACATGAGACGGGTCACCTTTTTACCGCTGCAGGCAGGGCACTCCGGTTTCTCTGATCCAAAAACCAGTTTTTCAAAACTTTCCTTACAGGTCTCACAACAGTATTCATATATCGGCATGGGTGCTACTCCAAAAATTTATAAGGTATCGGGTCGTTGGTGTTTGGTGTTTGGTGTTTGGTGTTCAAAATAATCACCGGGTCATCAAAGTCAACTGCCGCTGCCGTCTGCCAACAGGCGCGCCCGTAGCACAGCCAGTTCCGCTTCGGCAGGATAACCCAGGTCCAGGGCTCTGCTGTATGCTGAAAGCGCTTTTTCGGGCTGGTCCTGACGCAAGTAAACCTTTCCCAGACGGAATTGAAACAAACCATTCTCGGGAGCCATCTCGACGGCTTTCTCACAGAACAGGGTCGAGATCTCAGAGTTTTCCGCTTTCTGGTCGTAGAGAGCACCCAGTGCTGACAGGGCACACGCATCTGTGGGATTCTTTTTTATGGTCGTTTCGTAATGTGTGACAGCTTCGTCGGTCATGTGCAGCCCCTCACAACACTCACCCAGGTGAAGAAAGGTAATCCAGGATTCCGGCTGCAGACGGGCCGCCTTTTCCAGATAGGTTTTTGCCGCATCCAGGTCACCTTGATCCAGATACAGTTTCCCGAGCTGAAAAAAGACTTCAAAAACATCCTCCCCGGTGGCCTCGGCCTCTTGATAACATTTCAACGCGTCTTCCGTCTGGTTCAACATGTTGTGCACATACCCGGCGTTGTAAAGAGCCATGACCTCGTGCGGATCGAGCATGGTGGCCTCTTTGAAAGCCTCAAGAGCCTCTTCCAGGGCGCCCTCCACACCGTAACAAACACCCAGACTATTGAGGACATTGACATTCCCCGGGTCCATTTTCAGTGCTGTTTTCAGCTCCTGGATAGCTCCCGACACATCCCCCTTCTGATACAGCTCGTCCCCGCTGATATTCAGGCTGACGGCATCGAACAGAACAGCACTGCTGGCGCCAAAAAAAGACGCATGCGTCAGCGCTTTTCTGGCATTGTCAAAAACATCCGCCTTCCCGAAGTCAGCCGTTGGGTAAGAAGCCACACCGACGGAAACCGAACCATTGGCAAGCCCATCAACCCTGTCCTGGATATCTTCGGCCAGTTGCAGGGTATCGGTATCGTTCTTTCCGGGGAAAAAACATCCCAGCGCGTCTGCTGCCATGGCCCCCCAGGTGCCGTTTTCCATCCTGCACACATCATCAACCAACCGACCGATCTCCAGAATGCGCAGGGAAGTGTCATGACCGTCTACATCTGCGCTGTTCACGACGCCATCCATGCGGATAATCATGCTGCCAACGCACGAGACGTCCTGAATCTGTTCCAGGGCATAGCGCAGAAACGCCTGTCCGCAATAAATTTCCGGGAAAGCCTGTCGCATGGCCTCCATGGACCCGTTGCCTGAAAAAGGGGCATCCCCACTATCGGGTGCTGCGGCAGGGGGATTGAAAAGAAAATGACGGGTTGTCCCGCGTTCAGAAAAGAGAATCGGTTGGGTCTTGCCTGTTCTTGGTGCCATTATTGAATCCTTCATTATCACACTTCTTCCATCAGTTGTTGAAAAGCTGCTTTTATGGCATCCGATTCCTTATCCTGGATGGTCCGAACATCCATCATGAAAAAATCGTCTTCAATTCTGCCGACAACAGCCGGCGTATACGCCCTCATCCATCTGTCGATGCGGTTTGCCGACAAGTTCTGAATCTTGACCCCCACACATCTGCTGGGCAGCTTCAGCAGTGGCAGAGAACCCCCACCGGCGCGGGAGGTGGCCTGGAAAGATTGCACCTGGAGTCTCTTATTATTCAGATCTTTCAACATTGCCATCAATCTTTCGGCTTTCCCTTGAATGATCTGTTCCGGCATGGTGAGCATTCTCAATGTCGGAATCCGATGCAATGCAGCTGCTTCATCACGGTAGAGGCGCAGGGTGCTCTCGAGAGCGGCCAGGGTCAGTTTGTCGATCCGCAGGGCCCGGGTAATGGGGTTCTGCTTTATCTTGCGGAGCATTTCAGCGGCACCGGCAATCACACCCGCCTGGGGACCGCCAAGGAGCTTGTCTCCGCTGAAGGTCACCACATCCACACCGGTGGATACCGACTCCTGAACGGTGGGCTCCTTCAGGAGTCCATGTTTGGACAGATCGATGAATGTCCCGCTGCCCAGATCTTCCATGACCGGCACATGATGCCGTTTTCCAAGGGCCACAAGATCCTTTAAAGAAACGCCGGCGGTGAAGCCCACCACACTGTAGTTGCTGGTATGGACCTTCAACAGGAGCCCGGTGTTGTCATCGATGGCGTTTTCATAATCCCGCAGATGGGTTCGATTCGTGGTTCCGACTTCTTTTAAAATGGCGCCGCTTTTTGCCATGACATCCGGAATTCTGAAAGAACCGCCGATCTCCACCAGTTCACCCCGTGAAACAATGACCTTTTTACCCTTTGCAATGGTTTCCAGACACAAGAGAACCGCCCCGGCATTGTTGTTGACCACCATGGCAGCCTGGGCCCGGCTTATCTCACAGATGAGCTCCTCGACACTGCTGTAACGGGACCCCCGCTGCCCGGATGCCAGATCAAATTCCAGATTGGAGTATCCGCTGCCGATTTTCTGTAAATTTTCAAGGGCCTCATCTGCCAGCAACGAACGACCCAGGTTGGTATGAATGACGACACCGGTAGCGTTGATCACCTGTTTCAGATTCGGCATCATGACCGATGTGACCTGCTCCTTGATCCGCAGCATGATCTCTGATTCGGAAAGCATTTCTCCAGACAGTTCAGTTTGCGGGTCAAGAATCTTGGCCCGCAGCGATTCAATGGCAGATCGGGCTGCGTCGACCTGTGTGGACCTGGGAACATCCGCAAAAAATGGATCCGCCTTGAACCATTCAAGAATACGGTCAACACCGGGAAGAGATCGCAGCAGGGTCTGGTTGTCGGTTGTCTCTTTCATGGGCTCTCTTTTGAAGAACCTCACAGCGAGTCACGGGAAATGCGTTCGCTGTTGCGGTTCAGCGCCTAGTGGTCAAAGGAGACGGCACGTCTCCGTAAGTTCAGGTTCGGAACCGCGTGCCAAGCACGCGGTTTGTCGAACAATCAAATTTTAAATGGCTATCATTATCTTATTTTGTTCTAAACTTCAAGATCCCTGTTCAGAAGACAACAGGTTTCGCCTGACAGCCCGGGGAGAATGTGGTAATAGAGAAGTAAATAAGAAGTAAGAAGTAAGAAGTAAGCTGTAAGCAAGCTTATCGCTTACAGCTCAAAAAAAGGACTCACGCCATGAAGAATATCCTTGTTACCGGCGGTAGCGGTTTTATCGGCGCCAATTTCATCCGCTATCTTCTTTCTGAAGACGACTACAGTGGCCGCATCGTTAATATGGACCTGCTAACCTATGCAGGGAACCCTGAAAACCTTAGCGGGATTGAGAAATCAACACATGGCCGCTATGTATTTGTACATGCCGACATCTGTGATGCCGCGGCCGTAAAAAAGGTATTTGAGACCTACGAAATCGATACCGTCTGCCATTTTGCGGCCGAATCCCACGTGGATAGATCCATCGTAGCGCCGGATGCCTTTGTGAACACCAATATCCTGGGGACCTTCACCCTTCTTGAAGAAGCGCGGCGTCACCTGAGCCGCCTCAAGCGATTCCACCACGTGAGTACGGATGAGGTCTACGGATCCCTGGGGAAAGATGGGTTCTTTTCGGAAACAACCCCCTACGATCCCAGCAGCCCCTACTCTGCATCCAAAGCTGCCTCGGACCACCTGGTGCGTGCTTACCATCGCACATACCAGGTCCCCGTCAGCATTTCAAACTGCTCCAACAATTATGGCCCTTATCAGTTCCCGGAAAAATTGATCCCCCTCATGATTCTGAATGCCCTGGCCGGTAAGCCACTGCCTGTCTACGGCAAGGGAATCAATGTCCGGGACTGGCTCTTTGTACGGGACCACTGCAGTGCTGTCTGGACGATCCTGCAGAACGGCCGGCCCGGGGAAACCTACAATGTCGGCGGGGAATGCGAAATACCAAACATCGAACTCGTTCAAACCCTTTGTGACATCCTGGACGAGATGGTCCCCCCTGAGCATAACCGACCACGCTCTGATCTGATCACCTTCGTGAACGATCGACCCGGACATGATTTTCGCTATGCCATCGATTGCAGCAAATTGAAAAACGAGTTGCATTGGCACCCAATGGCATCCTTCGATACAGGTATCCGGCAAACGGTTCAATGGTATCTCGACAACCCTGGCTGGGTCGAGCGTGTGCAGAGCGGTGAATACCGAAAATGGATAGCGGACAACTATGGTAAGAGGGCGTGAAGCTATAAGCTGTAAGCAGCATCCTAGCCCCCCAGCCTTAAAAAGGGTCTGAGGGTTGGAGGGTGATACAAGGGTTCGAGGGTAGCCAAAAGCTAATGGCTGATGGCAGCATCCTGGCATCCTAGCCCCCAGCCTTAAAAAGGGTCTGAGGGTTGGAGGGTGATACAAGGGTTCGAGGGTAGCCAAAAGCTAATGGCTGATGGCGGCTTCCTAACGCCCCGGCATCCCAGTTCAACCGTCAATAAAAATAAATATCGAATAATGAACAAGGAACAGCAGAATGTTGAAGGAATGACTTCGATATTCGATATTTCTTGTTCTACATTCTGCGGTTTTAACACAGGTTCCAAAATTAGAAAGACCAAGGTGAAGGGTTGGAAGGTAACTCAAAGTAATCATTAAAAGGCACCTAACAGACTACCCCCCTAACCACCTGAAAAGGATCTGAAATAATGAAATACCCCAAAGACTATCTCATCTTTCCCCTGGATGTCCCCACTGTCCATGAGGCCCGACGCTATGTCTCACTGCTAAAGGATCATGTGGGTATATTCAAGGTCGGTCTGGAGCTCTTTATCAAGACCGGGCCCGACATTGTGCATGAAATTCGAAAGCGTGCAGCCGAGGCTCGCATCTTTCTGGACCTGAAACTTCACGACATCCCGGAAACCGTTTACCGGGCCATGCAGGGCATCGCCTCCCTGGGTGTCACGTATGCCACGGTCCACTGTGGTGAATCCAAAAAAATGCTCGAGGCCGCCGTCAGGGGTGCCGACGGTAGGGTCCACCTCCTGGGGGTTACCGTGCTGACGAGTGTCGCCGAGGAGGATCTCCGGTCGGCCGGTTACGATGCATCCTTTACCGAGGATGTCACCCGCCTGGTAGTCAAAAAGGCGGCCATGGCCAGGAGTGCCGGATTTGCAGGCGTGATCTGCTCCGGTCACGAAGCCGGACAGATAAAAGAAACCTGCGGAAAACCCTTTCTGGCGGTGACGCCGGGCATCAGGCCCGCATGGGATATTCCAGGCGGCGATGATCAGGCGCGTGTCATGACACCTGCCCGGGCCATTCATAACGGATCGGATCACCTGGTCATCGGGCGCCCCATCCGGGATAACAAAGACCCGGTCATGGCGGCACGACAGGTTCTTGAGGAAATTGACAAAGCCCTTCAACAAATGGATCTGAATGGGGTTGGGGTCGCCCATTGAAGAACCTCGCAGCAATCTACGAGGAATGTTCTGCCGTACGGCAGAACCTACGGGGAATGCGCTCACTGTCGCGGTTCAAGGCAGGACAAAAAAACTCCTGTAGACTGCCAGCCCCAGAAGAATGGCGCCTATCAGGAGTATGAGCAGCAGCTGATCGTTGTTGAAATGATACTTCACGGGAAATAACGCCGGCTACTCGGCATCCAGACCGAAGGCCGAATGAAGAACCCGCACGGCGAGTTCGGCGTATTTTTCTTCCACGACGCAGGATATTCTGATCTCGGATGTACTGATCATAGAGATGTTGATGTTCTCTCTTGCGAGTGTCGTAAACATGATCGATGCCACACCGGAGTGATTTTTCATGCCCACACCGATCACCGACACTTTGGCGATGTTTTTATCCCCGAAAACTTTCTCGGCACCGATTTCTTCAGCAACACGTTTCTCGATATCCAGCGCATTGGCATAATCTCCCATGGGAACGGTAAAGGTCAGGTCGGTCTGACCGCCGGAACGGGTATTTTGAATGATCATATCCACCACGATGCCGGCTTCGGTTATGGGAGAAAATATTTTTGCGGCCACACCGGGCTGATCCGGTACCTTTTTAAGGGTAATACGCGCCTGGTTCTTATCGCTTGTCACACCGGATACCACGAGCTGTTCCATACCGGCGTCTTCACTTATCACCATGGTTCCCTCCTCGTCGGAAAAAGATGATCTTACATGAACGGGAATATTGAATTTTTTTGCAAATCCCACGGACCGAATCTGAAGTACTTTGGCTCCCAGGCTGGCCATGTTCAGCATTTCATCATATGAGATCTCCTTGAGCTTTCGCGCCTTACTGCAGATGTTCGGGTCGGCCGTATAAATGCCGTCCACGTCGGTATAGATTTCACAGACATCAGCCTTCAGGGCGGCTGCTATGGCCACTGCAGACGTATCAGATCCACCACGCCCGAGTGTGGTGATGTTCCCCCTTGTGTCATGACCCTGAAACCCGGCAATCACAACGATCTCCCTTTTTTTCAGTAGCGCCTTGATGCGTTCCCCACCGATCTCAATGATACGTGCATTACCAAATTCACAATCGGTCACCACATCTGCCTGATAACCCATCAGGGATACCGCGGGATAGTTCATGGATCTCAGCATCATGGCAAGCAACGCCGCCGTTGTCTGCTCTCCGGTAGCCAGAAGCACATCCATCTCCCGTCTGTCAGGGTTTTCGGTAACTTCATTGGCCAGGTTGATCAGTTTATCGGTTACACCTGCCATGGCGGACAGAATGACCACCACGTTATCCCCCTGGTCATAGGTCTTGATCACCCTTTTGGCAACCTGCTGAATTCTCTCCAAATCAGCCACGGATGTACCACCGTATTTTTGAACAATAATTCCCATAGTAAATCCTTAATAATATCGTGTT
Organism: uncultured delta proteobacterium; assembly: GCA_963823335.1. GTDB lineage: Bacteria > Desulfobacterota > Desulfobacteria > Desulfobacterales > B30-G6 > B30-G6. Next base: position 224,862 of record CAWGLD010000001.1, read on the forward strand.
ACGATTTTATATAACGCGACGTTGTCGTTCAACTTAGATTTCAAGCTCTCTTACCAGATCCATCCCCATCTGTCCACAACCTGTTAAGGTGATAATCCGTATGTCATCTTCCTCGATATCGAAACGAATGACCATGTCTTCCACCAGGTCCCCTTCACATAGCCTTTCGGCCCACTCGACGGCAACGACACCATGGGCGTCCATGGTGTCCAACAATCCCGTGCTTTCGATATCCATGGCACTGGAAAGCCGATAGAGGTCTGCATGAAACAGGGGTACCCTGCCCGGGTATTCGTTGATAAGTGTGTAGGAAGGGCTGGTAATCACAAACCCTTTTGGAACAGCGATACCCCTGGCGAGTCCCTGCACGAATACCGTCTTTCCACTCCCGAGATCACCTATCAGAGCAATGATCAAACGGCCTGTCGCTGCCCGACCGACAGTCCGGCCCAAGTTGAACGTGTCTTGCGGGGACCGGGATGTCACCTGACGCTGCATTTTTTTGATACCTCCTTGTGTTATTGAGAGGATCTGGTGTTTGGTGTTTGGTATTTGGTGTTTGGTGTCTATTGTTTATGGGCCTAACAGCTTGGTCTACCGGTATAGACTTTAAACAGAGACACCCACTAAACACAAAATACAACACACTAGTTTAACAGTTTATTGATCTGATGGGGAAGCTGATTCATGAGGTCTGTGGCCAGGTACCCGAAAGGTCCTTTATGAACAGACAGATGGTCTGCGGCAGCCCCGTGAAGAAAAACACCCAGATGAACTGCATCCTCCGGTGTATATCCCTGAGCCACAAACCCGGCGATCACACCGGTCAGGACATCACCCATCCCGCCCGATGCCATTCCGGGGTTTCCCGTAAGGTTGACATACACCCGGCCATCCGGATGGGCCATGACGGTCCTGGCGCCCTTGAGAACGACATGGACATGATACGATGTCGCCAGATGACGTGCCCGGCCGATACGGTCTGTCTGGACTGCAGCCGACGAAATCCCGCACAATCTGCCCATTTCCCCGGGATGCGGCGTCAGAATCACGGGTGTGTTCACAGCGTGGAGTATCTCGGGTTGCTCCGAGAGTATGTTGAGGCCATCGGCATCAATGACCACGGGAATGACGATCTCCTTCAGGAGTCGAAACAAAAGTTGTTTTGTTTCTTCCGCCGTACCAATACCGGGACCGATAGCGAGACAGCTCTTTCCGATCAGCAGTTCCCGAAGAGCACCCATGGCAGATGTGTCCAGCATGTGGTCGGTGGTCTCCGGCAACGCATAGGTCATGACTTCCATTACCTGGGATTCGAGCACCGGGTTCAAACTTCCGGGAGCCCCCAGGGTAACAAGACCGGCGCCGGCCCGCATGGCAGCCGTTGCCATCATAGCGGCGGCACCCGATTTCCCTGGAGATCCGGCAACCGCAAGCAGGTGTCCGGTCCGGCCTTTGTGCGTATCGGGATCCCTCTCCTGAAGCACTCCCCTGAGAAACGCTTCTTCCAGAATGAACTGCTGTGGAAGAACATTGTCTGCAACCTGTCCTGGAATACCGATATCGATGATGTCGAGTTTACCTGTGTAGGCCGCCCCGGGGTAAACAACGTGACCGATCTTGGGAAAGGCAAATGTGGCCGTCGCCTGCGCCTGTACACAGACACCACAGACCTGTCCAGTGTCGGCATTCAGACCGGAAGGGATGTCCACGGCTAAGACAGGCTTTCTGATGGTATTCAGGAACAGGATCATTGCTTTGTAATGACCCTTGACATCCGATTTAAGCCCGGTGCCGAGGATGCCATCCACCCACACATCATGCCGACGCATGGCGGCTTTCTGCTTCTTGAAGGCTCCGGCGTCAGGAACTTCCACCACAGGAATACCCAGGATATCCAGAAGATTCAGATTTGCCCTGGCATCCCCCTGAACACTGCCTTTTTCACAAAGAAGATAGACCTTCACGGAAATACCCTTTTGGGACAGGTATCGCGCCATAACAAAGCCGTCTCCGCCATTGTTCCCTCTTCCAGCGACGACAGCGACGGATTTTCCCTCCAGTGCGGGAAACACCCGGCACATGAATCTGAAGGCACCCGCTCCGGCATTCTCCATCAGAACCCTCCCGGGAATACCGATGTTGCCAATGGTCTCCTTATCCATCTGCTGCATTTCCTTGGCGGTGACAAGGTACATGGTACCTCCTTCCTATCCCGTTATTTTATACAATACCCAACCCGGATAAACCGGAAAAGAAAAAGATCGTTTATCACGAAACCACGAAAGTACGAAACCACGAAAAAGACCATGTAAATTTTCATGTTTTTCAATTTTCGTGTTTTCGTAATTTCTTATTTTTTTCCACAAAATACACAAATTTTACAGTTAAGAGACTAGAAGCCATCTCAAATAACGGGGGATATGTTTGCTATTGCCGCTTCAGTGACCCAATCTTCTCCAAGAGTTCACAACTCTTGGATTCCATCCGTATAGCTTCCGTCTCAGACATTTCGTGGTCATATCCAAACAGATGCAGAATACCATGAATCAATAGCTCATCCAGACGCTCCTTCATGGAGACCCCTGCTGCCAGGCCTTCTTTCTCGGCTGTTTCCAGGGAGATGACAACATCCCCCAGCAGGTCCGGATTGATTTCGGCAAACACCCCTTCTCGCATGGGAAACGCGATAACATTGGTAGGTCCTTCCCTTTGAAGATAGTTCTTGTTCAGAACACCGATTTGTGAATCATCGAGTAGAAGGATGGAAAGTTCGCCATCAGGACTGCCCAAGGCGTCTAAGATGACCTGCGCTTTTTCTTTCAGCGTTTTTTGCGCTATTTTGTATTTGTCTTGCCTGTTTTCTATCAGTACTCCCATTTTTTCCGTTCCCTCCGGTCAAAAGGGCTGTTTCAGGATATTCGATGCGGTGGTGATGGATCCCGGTCAGTATTTTATTGAAGCTACGGGCGATATTGTGCAGATCCCTCAGGGTCAACTCACAATTGTCCAATTGGCCATCTGAGAAAATTTTGTTAATCAGTTCCTGTACCAGCCTTCGGACACGTGACGATGTCGGGTTTTCCAGGGTTCGGGATGCCGCCTCCAGTACATCGGCCAACATGACCAATCCAGCTTCCCTGGTCTGGGGTATGGGACCCGGATACCTGAAATCATCTATCTTAACGGCATGTTCTCCCTTTTGTTTTTTGGCTTTATCATAAAAATACCGAATCAGGCTGGTACCATGATGCTGCTCGATGGTATCGATGATGGCCTGACCCAGCTTGTTTTCACGACCCATTTCCATACCATCCTTGACATGCGCGATGAGGATCAGACTTGACATGGATGGGGCCAGCTTGTCATGCCGGTTGATACCATCTTCTTGATTTTCAATAAAATAGAGCGGTTTTTTGATCTTGCCGATATCATGGTAGTATCCACACGCTTTTGCCAACAAAGGATTTGCTCCGATTTCAGATGCGGCGGCCTCCACCATGGTACCCACCACCATGGAGTGGTGGTAGGTTCCCGGTACTTCAATCATGAGACGCTTCAGAATGGGTCGATCAAGATTGGCCAACTCCAGCAAGGTGATATCGGTGGTATATCCAAAGGTCAGTTCGATCAGCGGCGAAAGACCCGATGTGACAATACCGGTACCCACGCCTCCGGCAAACGCAAAAACAGCACCCCACACAATGTTCATCAAGGACAGGTTTCCAGAATAGATCTCTGCCGCGACAACAAGCAGCATGCTCAACAGGCCCAGCTTCAAACCGGCCTTGATAAACACCTTCCGTTCCCTGCAATTCTGGATCCAATAGGCTGCCATGGCGCCATTCAAAAGCAGATAAATCAGAATTTCAAAATGGATATGATAAACAATCGCCGTGCAAATGGCCATGAGGACGGCAAATGGGATAGCGATCTGCATTCCGAAAAAAAGACAGATTGTCATGGCTCCGGCACCAATGGGAATTCCGTAAAACAGTGTGGTCTCGTTGATGGACAGAGCCGCTCCCAGTGCCAGTGATTCAGAAAAGATCGCCGCGGCTTTCGCAATCCCCATAAAAAAGATAAAGACACAGGTGATGCAGAGAAGGTTCCGGTTATAACTGCCCGGCAGTTTCTTCAGCTCTGACAGATAGAGAAGATGCGTAACAATAAAAAGTGCGATGATCACCATTGCCGCACCCAGACTCTTTGCAAAAACACCCTCGTCCTTGAACTGAGACTCGAGCGCTTTCAGTTTGAGAAGCTGCAACTCCGTGACCCTTTCACCTTCACGCAGCAACATCTCGCCGGTCTTGATCTTGTAAAAAATCGGTTTTATCTCTGAGGCGGCCTGCTTTTTCCGATCTTCCGTTTCACTCTTGTTGAGGGTAATGTTGGGGCGTATCAGGCTCTGAACCACATCTACGATCAAATTTCTCAGATTATAATTTAGCTCCTTGAGAAGCGGCTGCCCGATAACCCGCACCATCACCTTGGATTGATCCAGGCCGTAAAACTGACGCAGGTTGATGACGGTTGTTTCGGTTTTTTCCTGGATCCGCCTGAGGGTGATCCCTTTTTCAGATTCCCGCAGAAAAATTTCCTTGTTGGCCACAACACCGTTATCAAGAACTTCTGACAGAATTTTGATGATATAAAGAGCGATGTCACTTGAAAAGCCCTCTTTTTCGAGTATGGTGAAAGCACCGCTATTCAAAGGTATGCCAAGTTTTTTCTCGAACTCGGGCTTCTTTTCCCACAATGCTTTTCTGATCTGTTCGGCCTTTTCCGTCTCGCTCCGAAGCTGATCCTCTTCTGTTTGCGGCAGGGATATTCCGGGAGGGTCCTCTGGAGAAAGAGCATCCGGAACTGCCGGCAGGCTTTCCTGAATCGTCACCTGCATGGTCTCGAAAGCATCGTTGACCTGGCGGGCCAATTCCTCGGCAAGGGTCATGGCGTGATCGTAAACGGTCCGCACCGATTCCACTGCCGTCTGCATATTACGTTCGGTGGCAGCTCTTTCTTCAAACAAGAAATCCTTGGGCGCCTTGACATCCTTATCCACAACATCACCCAGCACGTAGGCATGCTGTTTCACGATCAGACTCGGGTAGAGACTCACCGTGACCGTCAGGGTAATCACCCCCAGTAACAGCCATTTGAGATATTTTTCCAGACTGTGGTATTTTTCCAGATTTACGTTGCGTTTCTCCTGCTTCATGCGGTCCTTTGCTTTTCTTTTTCCAGTTCTTCATAGGCCATGATAATATCCTGAACCAGCTTATGCCGGACCACATCCGTTTTGCTGAAGAATGCAAATCGAATCCCCTTGATATTGCCCAGAATATTTTTGGTCTCGATCAATCCGGATGGTTTGTTGGACGGAAGATCGATCTGTGTAATATCGCCGGTGATCACGGCCTTGGAACTGAAACCGATACGCGTCAGAAACATTTTCATCTGTTCAGAGGTGGTGTTCTGGGCCTCGTCCAGAATAACGAACGAATCGTTTAATGTTCTCCCTCTCATGAAGGCTATGGGTGCGACTTCGATAATGCCCCTTTGCAGAAGACTCGAAACCTTTTCAAACCGCATCATGTCATGCAGCGCATCATACAGCGGTCTTAGATAGGGATCCACCTTTTCCGACAGGTCACCCGGGAGAAAGCCAAGCGCCTCCCCTGCTTCCACGGCAGGTCGTGTCAGAATGATCCGGTTGACAATTCCCTTGGACAGAGCGGAGACGGCCATGGCCATGGCCAGATATGTTTTGCCGGTTCCTGCAGGACCGATACCGAAAACGATATCATTGTTCCGGATGGCATCGATGTATTCTTTTTGCGCCCGGCTTTTCGGCGTAATGGCACGGTCTTTAGACGTCACATACACCGTATCCAGAAAGATGGACCTTAGATCGGCCGTGTCATCTTCAGTCAACACCCTTATGGCATAGTCCACATCGTTCTCATAGATAGGGTAGCCTTCCTTCAGCAACTGATACAACTGATCCAGAATCTTCTTACCCAGGATTGCAACGATGGCGTCTCCCTGGATGTGCACGGTATTGCCCCTTGCATGAATCTTGACATCCAGGGCGCTGGCGATTCTCTTTAAATTGTCGTTGTGTTCACCAAAAAGATGCCTGACCAGATCCACATCCGGGTAGGTTGCCCTTTCCTGGTGATTTTCATCGTTCTTCTGCATAAATGCCCTTGCCCTGTTACCAAAATAAAATCAGCTTACGATTTTATCAAACGCGACGATGTCGCTATTTTGCGAAAAGTTAAATTCTTTTCTTAACATATACGCTCAGACCAATGCAAATCACAAATTTGCCTGAGGTCCAAATGAAAAATACCTTGACGAAGGGAGCCTGTCTTTGTTAATTTACTTTTTTAATTATTTATCTAAAAATAAATTCGTGCCGTATGAATTCATTCGACATTCTTGTCAGTATCATTTTTGGTTTTTGCCTGATCAGGGGTATCTTTCGGGGTCTTGTAAAGGAAGTCTCCTCGATTATCGGCGTAATTGCTGGATATTATGCCGCCTACTCATATTACTCCTATGTGGCCAAGTTTTTATCCCAGTGGATTTCCGTTGTCGCCTACAGCAGGATGATCGGATTTCTGGTTATTTTTGTCGGGGTTTTTCTGATCATCAGCATTCTTGGTGTCATCATTAAATACCTGATGAGTATTGCCTTTCTGGGCTGGGCCGATCGAATCAGCGGCGGTATTTTTGGTTTAATCAAGGGACTGCTCATCGTATCCGTGCTGTTTATCGTTTTCACCACCTTTCTTTCAAAAAACGCCTCGATTGTCCAAGATTCCATTCTGGCACCTCCTCTGTCCCATATATCAACACAAATGGCCAAGATCATGAAAAAAGACATGAAGCACGAATTTACTGAAAAAGTCGAAGGCTTAAAAAAGGCTTGGAAGAAACCCTGAACCATACCTCCCCTCCTTTTAAAGAAATCATCGACCTGATTGAAACCCTCAGGGGTGAAAACGGATGCCCCTGGGACCGGAAGCAGACCCCTCTGTCCATGACCCGCTATCTTGTGGAAGAGGCTTTCGAACTCATGGACGCAGTCCACTCGGAGAATGTCGAGGACATCTGTGAAGAACTCGGAGACGTTCTTTTTCTGGTGCTCTTCATCGCGATCCAGTTTCAATCCTCGGGTCAATTCAACATAAAAACCCTGACCCAGCGCAATCTGGATAAAATGACCCGTCGGCACCCGCATGTTTTTGCTGAAGAAACAGCCCATACGCCCGAGAAGGTACGGGAACGCTGGCATGAGATCAAACGCCAGGAAAAATCATCCCAGCAGGATCACACCGTACTGGGAACCGTACCCAAAAGTCTCCCGGCACTCATGCGGGCCCATAGGATATCGGAAAGGGCAGCCCATACCGGGTTTGACTGGGACAACATCGAGGGTGTCATGATAAAAGCGCAAGAGGAATGGGAGGAATTGAAACAGGAGCTGAAAAAGGATCCAGAAGACGCCGGCAACCGCGAAGCGCTGGAACTTGAAATCGGGGATGTCCTGTTTACCCTCGTCAATGTAGCAAGATTTGCGGGCATCCATCCTGAAACAGCCCTGGCAGCATCGACCCGAAAATTTGAAACCCGATTCAACAGCATGGAGAAACTGGCCAAAAGCCGTCAAACCCTTTTCGAGAAACTCTCTTATAGCGACAAGCACCGCTTGTGGGATGAGGTGAAGAGGGGGGAGTAAATGAGGGGTGGAGGAGATCAAGACCAGGGTTGGAGGGGTGGAGGTTCGGAGGGTTGGAGGGGATCAAGACCAGGGTTGGAGGGACATGCCGAGTCCGTTTTCGGCTATCTGAAATAGTTTTGATAAATTATTACCAAATAAATTTCACGCCCCCGATGGGTTCATTGACAAGGCATTCAGGGGCGCAGCCGTAGTATACTACTGCAAGTTCCTGATAACGCAGTCAATGAGCCCATCGGGGAGCGCTCGAAGAGTGATAATTTTTTTAAAATTATCATGAAATTAGTCGTCAAAGTCCCCGGCAGGTCCCTTATCACTGTCGATCTCGGCCGCCTTTTGAACGATTTTTTTCGGTGTCCACTCATCCGGGTTCTCGATCCGTTCCGCCTTGGGGCCGGGATCGTAGGTTCCGACGGACAGTATTTTCTGGATAGCGATATCGGCCGTTTCGGTTGCGTTAAATACCTTCACCAGCATGTTGTATACAAAATCTTCCACACGTTTGACCATTCTGTCACGAATCGCCATGGGTTGACCCAGTAACTTGTTTTCAAAAGGCAGATTGAGTTTCTTATAATCCCCGCCTTTCAAGCCCTTGGATGTTGCGTAGGCCACCATCGCCGCCCACATTTCTTCGGTGGCGCCCTGATCCTTGACCTTGATAAAACTGCCGTCCTCACTCAAAATGGCATTTCCGAAATCGTTTACCTCCAGCCCCCATGAAATCATCTGCAGGGCCGTAGCGACATTGGCTTTCGTTGTTCGGGTATTGGCGGCGATCTCTCTGAGGCGGTCTGAACTGTTTCCCGAGGTGCCATGCTGTGCACCCGACACCTTATAGGGTGCCAGGGCATCGTGAATCTGACGCGTCAACTCCACCTGGATGCCCTGCCCACTGGCTTCGATACCATGTGTCGTGCCGTTGTTCAGCGCTATCCAGTCCGCAAAGATATCGTGTGCATTGAGACCCCTGATGAGAAAACTGGCTTCTGCAACGGTTGACAACCCTTCCTTGCCCTTGATTTCTCCCACCTCTGTTTCTAGGCCGGCCCAGGCGGGAATGAAGGGATTCAACTGCAGATTGGCCAAGAGATTCTGGTCATCCGGCATGTGAGAGGCATCGACGGCGATGGAGGTCATGCCCGCTTCAAACAGGGTGGGTATCTCAACCTTGGCCACGTCAATGTCTGATTCCTTTTTGATACCGTAATGATCGGCATGGATGGCCACCGGAATACGGATGTCCAGTTCGTTGCAGATGGCGTCCACCTGTCTGGCAATATTCCAATAGTTGACTGCACAATAGGCATCGGCACCGCCCTCTGAACGGGCTATCTCAATGATAATACATGCATTGGCCCGTTGCGCCGCCTGCAGGGCACCCCGGATAACGAAACTGTTTCTGCCATTGGCCGCCATGGCGATTGCCTGTCCTTTTTTGGCCATAGCCCTGTCGATAAATTTTCCACTAACAATCAATGCCCGGGAGTTCGGGAATAATCGGGTCACGTTGGGAGGGCGACCGATTTGAATTGCCTTTTCGAAATCTGATGAAGAAACCATGGATGAACCTCCTTTTTGCCGGTGGCATCCCGCACAATGTTGCAGGAGCGAATGTCTTTATTATGATATGTTCTTTTTTAACAAGCGATGGGAACGTCTCAACAAGATAGCTTATAACAGACTTCTCATTCGTCAGTCAACTACCACCCCTAAAACGGGTGGCTTGGATTTCCCCCAAAATGGGGGAAATCCAAAGGAGACGGCATGCCTCCGTAAGTTCAGGTTCGGAACCGCGTCCCAAGCACGCGGTTTGTAGAACAATCAACCTTTTAACGAACATGTCGACAAGAAAACCCGCTTGTTTTGCAACACAGGTCGGCTGTTTGTATTGGGTTTACAGGGTGATCATTGTCTGTTAATAAATTGAGATCATTTCCAAAAGAGTTGATTAAAATGAAGGGTTCAAGGATTCGAGGGGTCAAGGGTTCGAGTGGAATGTTTAGATATTATAAAGAGTTAAACGATAGGGAAGATTGTATAAACTTTGTTTGAATATATATAAGGACTTCAAGAATTAAGAGAAAAGATCGGGAATATAGAGAAAAGACTGAAAGCGATGATCAAATCCCTGGGAAACAGACACTTGAACCCTTGAATCCTGGACTCCTTGAACCCTTTCTCCCAACTGGGAGAAAATTACATTGTATCTTAAGAATGCACGAAAATTACCAACATTGAACAATTAATGGTATAATACGTTCATGAAAATTCAACGCGTCCTCTTACTCATTGCGTCAGTGGTTCTTCTCTGGTCATGTGCCCCTAGGCAACCATTGCCGCCATTGCTCGAACCGACAGCGCCCCCTGAACTTGAAGCCATCGACTATGGAAACTTGTTTCTGGAAGCCCAATCCTTGTATGCTGTGCAGTGGTTTGAAGAAGCCCTGCTAAAATATGATTTCTATATTCAACATCAACCCGATGGTGTCCATGCAGATACCGCACTCAAACAGATGGGTGATATTCACTTTCTGCTAGGTGCTTTTGACTCTGCCAGAAATGCCTACAGGACCCTCCTCGAGAGACACCCGCAAAGCCCCCTGGTGCCGGATGTGAGGCTCGCCATGCTGGAAACATATGCCCGGGAAGGAAAATATGAAGAGCTTATCCGCTATTCGTTTGAAATTCCGGACAGCCTGCTCACCCCGGCGCAGCTCCTGAGAAAGGAAACCATGACGGGGGACGCCTATCTGGCCACGGATTCACCGGTGGACGCTTTTTACTTTTACAGCCTGGTATATGATCAATCCCCTCTCCTGTTAAAGGACCAGACCCTTGAAAAGCTGAAAGAGGTTCTGCCACACCTCAACACCATCAACACCATCTATCTGCTGGACCGCTTGAAAGACGGCGTGTTGCGGGGACACCTGCTTTATCATTTGGGATTGCTCAACCTCGAGACCGGCAGAACCGACGATGCCATTGCAACCCTTTCAGAACTCGTGAACCGCCACCCGGTGCACGAGCAGGCCGGGAAAGCCAGACTACTGATCCTGGAGATCTTTACGGAATCGATTTCAAGTCCCCATTCCATCGGTTGCCTACTACCCCTCAGCGGTCCCTACAAGACCTACGGTGAAAAAGCCCTGCAGGGCATTGAACTCGCCCTGAACGAATACCATCGCACCCACAAGGAAAAACCGATCCATTTCATCGTCAAAGATACAGCATCGGACCCCTTTCAGGCTGTTCAGGCGGTAAGAGAACTCGATGAAGCCAATGTTTCCGCAATCATCGGTCCCATCTTCTCGGCCGAGCCGGCTGCCATGGAAGCGCAGAGCAGGGGAATTCCCATTATTCTTTTCACCCAAAAGGACGATATCACACGGATTGGTGAGTTTGTTTTCAGGAATTTTATAACACCCCGGATGCAGATCGAGCCCTTGGCTGCATATGCGGTAAAACGTATGGGCCTCAAGCGATTTGCCATCCTCTACCCGGATGAAAACTATGGCAACACATACATGAATCTCTTCTGGGATGAAGTGCTTTCCCTGGGCGGGGCTGTTGTCGGTGTTGAATCGTATGACCCTATGGATACGGACTTTGCCAAGCCCATCAAAAAACTGGTGGGTCTTTATTATGAGGTGCCAAAGGAACTCGAGATTGACTTCACGTTTACTCCCGAAGATGAAGTGAACCAGGATCCAATGGCAAAAACAACCACCAACATGTTGGCCTTCCTACCCCATGAGATAAAGAAAATACCGCAACTCTATTTCTGGGGATTTCCACAAGCACTGGGTCCGCTGGCGAACGATGTCGCTCAGGGTAGAAAACGGGATGACGCGCTTGAACCCATCGTCGATTTCGATGCCCTGTTCATACCGGATGCGGCCAAAAAGTCAGGCCTGATTACCCCCCAGCTGGCCTATTTTGATGTCGAAGACGTGGTATTGATGGGGACCAATCTGTGGCACTCCCAACAACTGATCGACATGTCACAGGACTACATCCAGAAAGCCGTCTTGACGGATGGCTTTTTTCCCGAGAGCAAGAACCCCAGGGTCAGGGTTTTCTTGAAATATTTTCAGGACACCTTTGACGAAAATCCGGGATTCATCGAGGCTGTTGCTTATGATTCCGCCAAGATCCTCCTGCAGACACTTGTCAACCCGGGCATCCGTTTCAAGAGTCATCTCAAAGACGAGTTGCTGAACCTGATTGATTTTCCCGGCGTGACCGGATCGACATCCTTCGATTACAAGGGGGATGCCATCAGGGGCCCTTATATCCTGCGGGTCAAAGGGCGTTCGTTCGAGTCCCTGCAGAATCCCTGAAAACAGTCAGGAAATTAGAGGCCATCTCAAAAAAAAAGGGTTTTGGTTGAAGATCAAGATACCCTATTTTACCTCATAAAGGAGCGAAATAAACATGAGCAACACCCCCGATAAAATAATTTACTCCATGATCAGGGTCAGCAAGTATTATGACAAAAAGGCGGTATTGAAGGATATTTCCCTGTCATACTTCCATGGCGCCAAGATCGGTGTTCTGGGCCTCAATGGCGCTGGAAAGTCATCCCTGCTGCGAATCCTGGCCGGCGAGGATAAGGAATTCAACGGTGAAACCATCCTCTCCAAGGGCTTCACGGTGGGCTACCTGGAGCAGGAACCACTGGTGAACATCGATAAAAGCGTACGTGAGGTCGTAGAAGAGGGCGTTCAGGAGACGGTTGATCTGCTCAGGGAATTTGAAGAGATCAACAACAGTTTTGCCGAGCCCATGGATGACGCGGCCATGGAAAAACTCATTGAACGCCAGGGGCAGGTTCAGGAAAAGCTGGATGCCCACGATGCCTGGGAGCTCGATTCCCGGCTGGAAATGGCCATGGATGCCCTGCGCTGCCCCCCGGGGGAAGTCCGGATCAACGTGCTGTCGGGGGGTGAAAAACGGCGTGTGGCCCTTTGTCGTCTTTTGCTGCAGAAACCCGACATCCTGTTGTTGGACGAACCCACCAACCATCTGGATGCGGAAAGTGTGGCCTGGCTGGAACACCACCTGCAGCAATATTCCGGGACGGTCATCGCCGTCACCCACGATCGTTACTTTCTGGACAATGTGGCCGGCTGGATCCTCGAACTGGACAGGGGTCAGGGCATTCCCTGGAAAGGCAACTACTCGTCATGGCTGGAACAAAAAATGGAGCGTCTGCGTCGGGAGGAAAAAGCCCAGAGCGCCCGTCAGAAAACACTGGCCCGGGAGTTGGAGTGGATCCGCCTGACCCCCAAAGGACGCCATGCAAAGAACCAGTCCCGGGTCAATGCCTATGAAAAGCTGATGGCCCAGGAAGAGCAAACCCAGGACAAAGAGCTGGAGCTGTATATCCCGCCTGGCCCGCGCCTGGGTGACGTGGTTATCGAGGCGGATGGTGTGACCAAGGCCTATGACGATCATCTGCTCGTGGAAAAGATGTGTTTCCAACTGCCCCCGGGCGCCATCGTGGGCGTCATCGGGCCCAATGGCGCCGGTAAAACCACCCTGTTCAGAATGATCACCGGCCAGGAAAAAGCCGACAGCGGACTTTTCAAAATCGGTGAAACCGTTCAGCTGGCATACGTGGACCAGAACCGCGAGCTGGACCCCAAAAAAAGTGTCTGGGAAGAGATTACCGGGGGACAGGAACTGCTCGAAATCGGCGAAAGAACCATCAACTCCCGTGCCTATGTGGCCCGCTTCAACTTGTCCGGTTCGGAACAGCAACGCAAGGTGGCGGATCTCTCCGGAGGACAGCGCAACAGGGTTCATCTGGCCAAGATGCTCAAGGAAGGGGCCAACGTCCTGCTGCTGGATGAACCCACCAACGACCTGGATGTCAACACCCTGAGAGCCCTGGAGGAAGCGCTGGAAAACTTCGGCGGCTGTGCGGTGGTGATCAGCCACGACCGCTGGTTTTTGGATCGCATCACCACCCATATCCTGGCCTTCGAGGGAGACAGCCAGGTTGTTTTTTTCAACGGCAACTGGACAGAATACGAGGCTGACCGCAAGAAACGCCTGGGTGTCGATGCTGAAATACCGCGACGAATCCGGTATCGCCAGTTGACGCGCTGATCTTGGTATGGACACTATAACCTATCTCAAAATAAAGATCGGAGTTCATGGCAAGGCGTAACACAGCGAAAAAGCGGAGCATACACGTAGTATGTGAGCATTTTGAGATGTTTTGCAACACCGCCATGGGCACTTAGATTATTTTGAGATGGGTTCTAGCTTGCAACCCAGACAGCGACATTGTACGTCGAAGAAATCAGCTTGTCACTGACCCTGCCGTGAAGCATTTTCTCCATAAACCCGACAGCTTCCCGGCGGCCTACGACGATGGTCCCGTAATTGCCCGCCAGGGCCGTGTCGACGATTTTCTGTATGGCACTGCCATGGTGCAGCAGGAAATTAACGGAAATATTCTTTTCCTTCATACCGGCTTTCACAAGGCGTTGAACAGCCTCGATCATATATGGTTGGAAACGGTTTTGATTATATTTAACTACAGACTCCTCGGTTATCGAATCACTTGTCTCACAATCAGATATGGGCGACAGGTTCTGGAGGTTGAACACGTGACAAAGAGAGACTTCCAGCTCCCGGGCATGGGATAGATCGCCAATGCAGGTGGTGGCCCTCATAGCCTCGATGGATTCATCCAGGGCAATCAGTATTTTGCTGGATGCTGGTTTGCCGCCAACAACAATGATGGGAATATGCCTGATCTTTTCAATCAGTTTGAAAGCCATGCTTCCCACTACGATATCTTTCAGCCGACTGACACCGGTTCGCCCCACAACCAGGGCGTGGTAGTTCTGATACGATTCCTGAACGATATCCTTGAGCAGGTTGGTTTTTTTTGTCTGCGTTTTTACGCTGACGGCATCTTTCGGAAACCCGGCATCGGCAAGAATCTTGAACGCTTTTTCTTTGAACTCGCCGATGACCAGCTGGCTGTCAGCCAGCCATTTTTCCAGCGGTTCCTTTTTTGACTGATAAAGAGGATTGTTATTCATGGCCCAATAAACGTCCGGAAATCCCGTTCCAACGCTGAGCAGTACAACTTCCGTCTGGTCCGGAGGAACAATCATGCTGATATAACGAACCGCTTCCAGGGCTTGATCCGAGCCGTCGATGGCGATCAATATCTTTCTTCGAATGACTGCCAAATTGCCTCCTGATTTCAGTGATATGGATTTATTATTTTGACACGATCAGTTATGACCTTTGGATCTTCTCCCAATAAGTTGGGAGAAAGGGTTCAATCCTTGAATCCTTAATTTGGATCCACTCTTTGGGAGATGATCCATATTTTATCATGTTTGAAGTGTTTCGTCACATCAGAATTCTGATCTGCCATGAATTGCCGCCAAGATAGTCTATCCCCGCCATTCGGTGTCATCCACCGTGGTCTTGAAATCCGGTGCAACGATCTTCGGTGCGTCTAAAGATTCAGCTTTATCCTGTTCCTGGGGTGATGGTTTGCCGACAAATACAAGACGTTGGCGTTTGCAATTCCTGCAGGCCTCCAGTACCTTCAAGGAGCAGTCAGGCGTGTAGGCATCATAATTGATGGTGGAAAGGTTGTTTTCCAGGGTAAAGAGGTCGGAAGTCCTGGCACAGGCGCCACAGCCGATGCAGCCGACCCTGCACACGCTGATGACGTCCTTACCCTTGTCCTTGTTGGCACAGGTTACCGCCAGCATCCGTTCGGCTTTGAAAGGGGTGATGCTGATAATATTGCGCGGGCAAACCCGGCCGCAGGCCCCACAACCGACGCATTTTTCATAATCCACCGTTGCCAGGCCGTCAACCACATGAATGGCATCGAAGTCACAAACCCGTGTACAGTCACCGAAACCGAGACATCCGTACGTGCATCCCTGAACATCGGTGACCAGATTGGCGGCCACACAACGCATGTCACCGCGGTATTCGCTTTTTCCCAGACGGTCCCCAAAATGAGCGCCGCAGTGTACGATGGGACGATAAGGGAGCGTCTCTCCCACTTCGACCCCCATGACACCGGCCACTTCCAGCGCACAAATGTTCCCGCCCACTGTGCACAGGTTGACCTGCTCATGTTCCAGGGCCACCGCCTCGGCGTATTCGCCGCAACCCACGTATCCACAGCCACCACAGTTGGCGCCGGGAAGGGCTTCAATGATAGCCAGGACCCGCTGATCCACGTCCACATGAAATCTTCTGTTGGCCCAACCGAGAATAGATGTCAGCACCAATGCCATAAAAAGCATCGTTGCAGCGGATAGACCGATGGTAATCCAGGTCATTGACCCTCCAAATTTTCCCCTGCACTGCTCTGGCGGGGAGTACCCGTCCTAAATATCCGGTTCACGGGACCAGATCCCTCTACATGATCGCCGCCCGAATACCACTGTCCACCCCGGTAAAACCCATGAAGGCCATAGCCAGGATGCCGCCGACGATCAGGGTGATGGCAGCCCCCTTGAAAGGTGCCGGAATATCACATAGATCGAGCTCTTCACGGATGCCGGCCATGATGACAATGGCGATGGTGAAACCCACCCCACCGAAGATACCCAGCACCAGCGCATGCCCCAGATCCCAGGCTTCGGCAGGATTTTCAACACCCACAACCTTGCTCATGACCAGAAGGCAGGCAAACAAAATGGCACAGTTGGTCGTGATCAGCGGTAAAAAGACACCAAAAGACTTGTATAAAGGCGGATAAAACCTGCGCATGTACATTTCCACAAACTGAACTGACGACGATATGGAAAAGATATAGACGATATAGGACAGGATGGTCAGGTCAATTCCGGATGCCTGCTCGGTCGGTATGAAAAACCCGGCCACCCAGCTCGAGATAGGTGCACCCGGGGCCAGGACAAGCGTGGTAATGGTCCAGCTGATGAATACGGCGATGGTCATTACAAATGTCACGGCACTTCCCATACCCACAGCCATGTCCACCTGGCGGGACACCCCGATGAACGGACAGATACCGACAAAATAGTAAAGCACAAAATTGTTGATCAGGGCTGCACCAAGGGCGATCAAAAAAATGTCAAAAAGATACATCATGGCCTATTTCCCCCCTTGGGCCTTAGCAGCGCGCATGGCATTGACCCAGTTGATCAACGCCAAGAGCATGCCAAAAGTTAAAAATGCGCCGGGCGGCAGCACCATGATCACCCAGTCGGGCCAGGTCTCCGGAAGAACAGGTATGCCCAACAGCATGCCGGTGCCCAGGATCTCACGAACCGCGGCAATACTGGCCAGGGCGAGGCCAAACCCCAGGGATTGGCCCAGGGCATCACCCGCCGCAGCCAAGGGTCCCTGTCTGGAAGCACAGACTTCACAACGACAGATGATGATACAGTTGACGATGATCAAAGGAATATACGGCCCCAGAGTCTTGCTCATCGGGTACATGTAGGCACTCAGAACGCGATCGACAATGGTCACAAAGGTGGCAATGGTCAAGGTGAAAATAACGATCCGCAAATGAGGTTTCAGCAGACCCCGGATCAGGCTGATGATCACATTGGCACACAGCAGCACCACGCCGACAGCCATGGCCATGGTCAGGGCGGGTTTCAGACCGCTGGTCACTGCAAGGGTCGGACACAGCCCGAGAAGTTGCCGGTATACCGGGTTTTCCGGCAGGATGCCTTGAACAAAGCGCTCAATCGGTGTTGGAAGTTGGTTCATGGCCGCACCTCTGTAGATAACTGGACAGCACCCTGAGCGAGTTGTCCTTTGATATCACTCACGGTCTGGTTTACAATCCAGGCAACACTGCGGGAAGAAATGGTCGCACCGGTTATTGCATCGATGGCGTGCAATTCCTTAGCGGCCCCTTTTAGCACCACCAGGGGGGTGTCTGTCTTTTTTCCCACAAACTGTTTTCGCCATTCAGGAAAGGTAATCTTGTTGCCCAGGCCGGGTGTCTCTTTCTGCTCGAGAATAAAGAGACCCGTTATGGTTTCGGCATTCGGGTCCATGCCGATGAGGGCTTCGATGGTGTCTGCGTAGCCCTGCCCCCTGGATTTGACCACCCAGCCGGACAGCAATTTGCCACGGGATACCCGAAAAATGGAATACGTATTTGTCCTTTGACCTTTCTTTACGGATACGGTGCCGGGAACTATCTCCATTGGATGCTGGGTGTCGGCGGTTTTTGGTACAGCATCGTCCCCCCACACAAGTGCTGGTACCTGGGTCAGTGTTTCGTTCATCTTGTTGGCCGCAATTAACCCGCTGAGTCTGGTCTGAACAAAGGCCAGGGAAGCACCAAAGCTGATGGCAAGCACAAGCACAAGCCAGGCCTGAACCAGGACATTGTTTTGAAACATACCGCCACTACCCGTCACACTGCTTTTTATGGTTATTCCCAATTAAACGCCTCCAAAGGGCCTGGGGATGGTCCAGCGGTTGATTAGCGGGGTCAGGGCATTCATGAGAAGCACGGCAAACATGACACCTTCCGGGTATCCGCTGAACAGACGCAGTATCATTACCAGCACACCGATACCGATACCAAAAATCCATTTCCCTCTGGGCGTCAACGGGCTGGTTACCGGATCGGTGGCGATGAAAAAAGCCCCGAACAGAAGTGCCCCACCCATGACATGGTGCACCACGGTCCATGAATCGGCCGGACTGGTCAGATTGGCAATACCGCCAATGGCCACAGACGCGGCTATCATACCAGCCGGGATTTCCCAGGAAGCCACACGTCGAACACACAGGTAAAGCCCACCCAGCAGACAGGCAGGCACGCTGGTTTCTCCCAGTGAACCATTGGTATATCCCCAGAACATAGGTGCCAGAGAGGTGCTAACATCGGACAGTTTGTGTGCTGTCAGGGGTGTCGCCTGGGAGAGAATATCCACGTTGGCGGATAGATCCACATATCCGGAAGCGCCAAGACTGCCGGCAAAGGATATCATGACAAAGGCACGTCCCACCATGGCCGGGTTGAAAATGTTCATCCCCACACCACCAAAGACCATTTTTCCGATACCCATGGCGACCATGGCGCCGATACAGCCCACGTACCAGGGGGCCGTCGCCGGCAAAGACAATCCCAGGATCAATCCGGTCACCACGGCGGATAAATCGCCGACACTCACCGGTTTGGAACACATGCGGGTAAAAACCAACTCGGCACCCAGACAGCTTGTTACACAGATCAGCAGCTGCATGACGGCCGCCCATTTAAAAAACCACACCGCCGCAATCACCAGGGGGGTCAAGGCGATAATCACATCACGCATCATGCCCGGGATGGTCATACCCATGTTGAACATATGGGGAGATGGGGCCACGTGGATAACGGGGCTGTTCGGGTGGGCATCGTTTTTTTGTTTTGCGTTCATTTTCTCGCTTCTGCTGCAATCCGGGTCTTGCCCGTTCGGATGAGCTGCACCAGGGGCAGCCCTGCCGGGCATATATATGAACAGGAACCACATTCAAAACAGGCCAAAATATTGTATTTGCGTGCCAGATTCAATTCATTGAGCCGGGAGGCCGTCGCGATCTTGGTAGGCACCAGGTTCATGGGACAGACATCCACACAGCGACCGCAACGAATGCAGACAGTGCGTCCCACCCGCCGTATTTCTTCATGGGTCAGAACCGTAATGCCACTGGTTCCTTTGGTTACCGGGATGCCGGGGTTTGTAAATGCAAAACCCATCATGGGACCGCCGGCTATGATACGGGCTGCTGTCTGCCGCAGACCACCGCAATAGTCGATGAGTTCACCCATGGCAATACCGATAGGAACCAGCAGGTTCTTGGGCTGGACAATGCCACCGCCGGTGACGCTCACCACACGGTGAGTCAGGGGGAGACTGCGCATCACGCCCCGGGCCAGACTGGTAGCCGTGGCCACGTTTGTCATGGCCACTCCGATATCGGAAGGAAGGCCTCCCAGGGGAACCTCCCGGTTCAAAACGGCTTTGATCAGGTGCTTTTCACTTCCCTGAGGATATTTTGTCCTGAGAACAGCGATGTGAATTCCGGCGCCGGATGCCGCGCGCCGCAGTGATGCCACCGCTTCCATCTTGTTGTCCTCGATACCGATATAGGTCTTTTTTGCACCTACGGCCCTGGTTGCCAGCAAAGCCCCTGCCACCACAGCCTCGGGGGCTTCCACCATCACCCGGTAATCGGTGGTGAGATAGGGTTCGCACTCGCATCCGTTGACCATCAAGGTATCGATGGGTTTCTGGTCATTGGAGGTGATTTTCACGTGCGTAGGGAAGGCTGCACCGCCAAGTCCCACGATACCAGCCTCATGAATAGCCTCGGATATTTTTTCAGGAACCATGGTCTGGTAGGTTTTCTGGGGCCATTTTCCACCAAACATTTGGTCCCACAACGCTTGACCGTCAACCTGTCCTCCAGCGGCTTTGATGGCAATAGCCTGTAGATGTCGCCCATTTGCCAAGGTCACCGTTTCCATCTTCTGGACCACACCGGAGATGGGGGCGTGCAGGGAAGCGGAGACAAAAACCTCGCCTTTGCCGACCATTTCTCCGAAAATTACCGCTTGTTTGGCTTTGACCATGGGTGTGCAGGGCCCGCCGATGTGCTGCTGCAGGGGCAGAAGTACCTTTTCCGGAGTGGGCATGATTTCGATGGGCGAATCAGCTGCCAGGTTTTTTTGCTCCGGTGGATGAACCCCGTGTGTAAAAGTACCCCGTCCAGGATACGAGTCCGTGGTGTAATGTTTTTGATAGCGCTTTCTCAGAAAAACCATTTATCTGTTCATTTCAAACAAGAATATTGAAGTACCCCGCAGCATGCAAAGCACTGCCGAACGGCAAAACCTGCCGGGGAGGCTCTCGCTGTTGCAGTTCACCCATTGTTCGGTTTTTAATCGGCTCGACACGACAGACTGGGTCTGCAATCTCATTCCTTATGTCGTGACCTGGCATGATTGTTATTGACCTAAGTCAATAACCTGATGAACTTTTAAATGAACTTTCACAGTTTTTAAGAAAGAAGTATGGCTATGGGGATATATGGGAAACAAGCTGAAAATCCCGTTTTCAGGACTGCGGGATAAGCAGCAAATGAAATAGAAGAACCTTACCAGCGCAAAGGGCTGGGCCGGAGAGAAGATTCCCTGCAGCTGTTCGACTGTCTTTGACCCTGCCTTCAGACCGCAGGGAACCCGCAGAAGTCTTGCTGCAGGGTATGCTTCACTATTTCAGGAAAAACTGCGGATTAATCGCCCTGTTCCGCCATGTAATCGTCATAAATGGTCTCGAGAATATTTTTATGTTTGGCCTCTTCCTGGGACAGGATTTTAAAAACTTGAACAAACTCGGGTTTGTCCGCCGTCTTTGCGGCCAGATCGTTATATAGCTGCAGGGCCACTTCTTCGCGCTTCATGGCCAGACGCAGGATCTCTGTGTAATGCATGCCCTTCTCATAGGTAACATCCACCATGTAGTCACTGCGCTTAATATCCGGGATCCATTCAAATTTATATTGGGCAATTTTCTCTTTCTGATTGCCCAGATTTTCAAGCATACTGACGTGTTTCTTTTCCTCTTTTGCAAAACCTTCGAATGTCTTCTTCACGGCCTCAAAAGATTCATTGTCGGCGATCTCTTTGTAAAAAGACACGGCTTCTTTCTCTTTATTCAAGGCATATTCGATAATCTCGTCCACCGAATTGAAATTCATTGAGTCCTCCTGTTGTGTTTTGGGTAGTCAATTGCACTTAAATCGAGCAATTACTGCATTTTTAATAAGGTTATCGTTCTATTTTCATGAAATGTTCAAAATAACCCGGGTATTTCACGAACCTGATCGGTTTTGGCGCAAGGCATTTTAGCCTGAAGTCGTAGTCAATTACTGCGAAGGCTGAATAACACAGTGCCAGGGCCGATCAGGAAAGCCCGAAGGGTGAAACTTGACTTGTCAAGTTTCATGAAATGTTCGGGCTATTCGGCCAGAGCATAGTAACATCTTATGGGTGACACGATCTTGCCCTGCTTCTTGAGCTCCTGGAATACTTTTGATACCTCTTTGTTCTCCACGCCAAGTTCCTTGGCAATCTCTCCCGCTTTTACGGGTTTTCCTGCTTTCTTCATGGCAGTGACCACTTTCTTTTGCATTGTTTCCTCCCTTGATAAAATCGTTACCCGATTTTATGATACACGACACCGTCGCTCATCTGGTGAGCGGCTTCCCCTTTGTTCTTGCCGGTGAGACCGCCCTTGGCAAATGCGAACGTGCCTATATTACGCCGCATTTAGTTCATGCTGCAACCATTTTTTAATATCCCCGGATATAGCATAAACTCCTTTTAGACGGCCGTTTTCCGATATATACTCCGTTTCCAGATCTTGCGGCATCCGGATTTCTGCCAATTCTTCAGCGTTTTCTGAATTTCGGCGAACTAGAAATATGACAGGTTTTTTTTTCCATGTATTCACGACAAAATAGTGGCTCACATCATCCTTGGAGCGAACGACATAATTGCCCCTTGCCCAGTTGTTACCCCACTCAAGATACAACCGCACAGCCTCTTCGGGGGTCATATCCCAATCAATAACGTTGATCAGTTCCCTGTTTTTCTTAATTTCTTCTAAGGTCATGGTATTGTCTCCATAAAATCGCATGGCGATTTTATCAATGGCGGCTATGCCGCCTGATTTATTAAATAACAGATCCTTGCATGGTCGTTGATCCTATCAATAGTATCGTCAAATGCTAAAAACATGCCAATTGCCATTTCCACGACATCCTAAGAAGGCAATTTTCGCGGACCGGGGCAGGATGCTGCAGAAAGGTATCAGCACCCGCCTGAACCGCAACAGCGAGCGCATTTCCCGCGGGTTCTGCCTGCGGCAGAACATTCCTCGCAGCTTGCTGCGAGGTTCTTCAATACTGTTTCAAAGATACCATAGCTCTTGTCTCTTGAGACAGGTATGTGTCATAAAGTAAGGATTGAAACAGAGACATCAAGGGCAAACGGTTCGAATACCTGTCATGGCAAATGTTCTATGATAAATTCGATGATCTCTTTTGGTTTTTCCATGGGGATGAGGTGTCCGGCGCCGGGAATAAGCCGGTAAGTGCCCTGCTGGAACCTTAAGGTGGCTTTTTTAAGATCGACAAAGGGACGATTGGTGCTCTCCTCTCCCTCGAGCACGAATACCGGGCAGGCAATTTTCGGCAGCATGGGCCAAGGGTCATAACCCATACCGCCCATGAACAGAGAGGCTTCTTTCTCAGGAGAGCAGGCCAGTTCCAGTCCCCCGCTCCCAAGAGAAACCGTGCCATGCTCGATATACAGATCCAAAAATTCTTCTTCCCAGTTTTTAAACAGTGGTTTCCGCCTGAAATCGGCCTTCACCTCACCCAGATCTCTCCATATGTTACGCCGTTTGATGGATCGACTGGCCAGGGGGTGGTCCTCAACACGAAGTTGTATTTGGTAAAAGTCCTGTGGCAAGAATATCGGCTCGATCAGGATCATACCGGAAGCTCGTGGGCCATGAGTCGCCTCGGCAATGGTCATGACCGTCGCGCCCATGGAATGACCCACCAGGAGCGGATTTTCGATGTTCAAGCGTTCACACAAGCGGCATAGATCTTCGGCCAGAAGCATCCAGCTGAGCCCTCCTTTCTGGGGATCGGTTTGGCGATGATCACAAAAATAGGGCGCAATCACCTTGCGATGCCTGGAAAGCTCGCGGGCAATGGGGTGCCACAACATGGGCAGAAACCCAGTGGCATGCAAGAGCAGGATCGGTGGATCCTGGCCATCATATTGCAGATACTGCAGGTCGACATCACCGATCTTCTGGGACAGGACAACCGGTTGTACGGGCATGCTCGCTACCTTTTCATCATAGTTTCTTTCGATCCACTGATTTTAGCACCTGTATTCAATATGTCAACTACGCTGCCATGGCTGTGAACATGCCATTGACCGCTATTGATATCTGTCCTACTTTACAGTATAGATAGTGACATGGTATCGGTTTGACGTTTAAATGAAAAGAGCATTGGCCTGGAAGAAAGAAGTGATCGTCCAAGGTCTGTTTCTAATGAGCCCAGTAGACCCTTCAGAGAAATACCAAATGAACCAACGAACCTTCCGAGCAATGATTGTCGAAGAAACCCACGACCACCAGTATGTTCGCCATATCAAAGAAAGATTGATTTCCGATCTGGTGGATGAGGATGTTCTTGTGCATGTCTCTTATTCCTCCTTGAACTACAAGGACGCCCTCTCTGCCGTGGGCAACCGGGGTGTTACCCGAACGTACCCCCACACCCCCGGTATCGATGCCGCAGGCATTGTCGAAGAAAGCCGCAACAAGACCTTTCAAAACGGCGATGCCGTTATCGTAACGAGCTACGATCTTGGCATGAATACGCCGGGAGGCTTCGGCCAGTATATCCGCATACCCGCGGACTGGGTGGTCCCCCTGCCCAAAGGCCTTACGCTTAAAGAAAGCATGATCTACGGAACAGCCGGGTTTACCGCGGGTTTGTCTGTGTTTTCTCTGACCCACACCGTAAAGCCCGAGCAGGGAGAGATTCTGGTGACCGGGGCCACCGGTGGTGTCGGCAGCATAAGCACGGCAATCCTGAGTAAACTGGGCTACCATGTCGTGGCGGTCAGCGGCAAACCCGATGCGACAGATTTTCTCTTGAACCTGGGTGCCAAACGGGTTGTAACACGGAAAGACGTCAGCGACGAGAGCCAGCAGCCCCTCCTGAAGGGCGCCTGGGCCGGTGTGATAGACACCGTGGGCGGAAACATACTGGCCACCGCCATCAAGTCCACCCTTCCCTGGGGAACGGTGACTACATGTGGCATGGTGGCATCGCCGGATCTTCCCCTGACAGTATTCCCATTTATCCTGCGCGGAATCAAGCTGATCGGGATCAATTCCCAGAGCTGTCCCATGAAACACCGTCAATATATCTGGAAACAGCTCGCCACTAACTGGAAAATCGACCAGCTCGAAACCCTCTGCCGGGAGGTCTCCCTGGAAGGGCTGAGTCCATTGATCGACACGATCCTCAAGGGCGGGATCAAAGGCCGGACAATCGTCAACCTGGAAACTTGATCATTTGGATTTTTGTCATTTCGTATTGTCTAGGATTTCCAACTTCGCACTTCGGATTTATAGGAATATATATGAAGCCTCTCGATTTTTCCGATAACCACTTCAAAATTTTTATCGAGGTGGTGCCACCTGCGGGACCCGATGCCGGCCCGCTCATGCATCAGTTGAAATCCATTGCAACGCTTCCGTTCCAGGCCTTCAGCGTGGCCACGAACCCGGTTGCCAAACCGCGCATGAGTGCCATGGCGACCTGTGCACTCACCCAGAAGCAAACAAACAAACCCGCTATCCTTCACTGTACTACCCGGGATCACAACCGCATCAGTCTCCAGGGAATGCTCTGGGGGGCACAGGCATTGGGGATCGAGACCGTGCTGATTGCCACTGGTGACATGGTCGCCTTACAAGACCGCAAGACCACCACCCGGGTTCGTGACATGGATGTTTTTGGTCTGGTAGGCATGGCCAGGCAATCCGGTCTTCAGACCGGTGTGGTGATCGATCCCCATCCGGAATCCAATGGATTTAAGACGGCCATCCGCCGCCTGGCACAAAAAATCGATGCCGGTGCCCAGTTTGCGGTTACCCAACCCATCTACGATGCCGAGACCGCCGATACCATGGCCCGGGCCACCCACGCCATGGGCATCCCCGTCATTATGGGAATTCTGCCCCTGCGAACGGCGCGCCATGCCGACTTTCTACACCAGAAAGTCGCCGGCATCGCCGTGCCCAGGTCGTTGCGGGAGCAGATGCACCAGACTGACAACGCCATCAAGACCGGCAATCAGAATGCCCGTGAAATGCTGAAAACCGCCTTAGAACGTTTTGCCGGTGCCTGCGTCATGCCGCCCTTTGACCACTATGAGGTACTGGAAGACATTTTGAATTTTGATTTTGACACGGCCTGATGCCTGAATTAGCATAACGGGATTAGAACCAAACAAATCAGAGAGGATTACGACCATGATAACCACCAGAAAGCCTATACACGATCTCTTCTCTTTTATAATCATAACAATTTTTTTTCTAATGGTAACCGGTTGTTCCAAAGCCTATTACGGCGCCATGGAAAAAGTGGGCGTCCATAAAAGGGATATTCTCGTGGATCGGGTGGAGAATGCCAGGGATGCCCAGGCGGATGCGCAAGAGCAATTTAAAGATGCCCTGGAGCAGTTTGGGTCGGTTGTCAAAATTGAAACCACCGATCTCAAGGAGGCCTACGAAAAACTCAATTCCGAATATGAAAAAAGCGACGAGGCCGCCAAAGAAGTATCCAGCAGAATCGAAAAGGTGGAATCCGTGGCCGATGACCTGTTTGCAGAATGGGAAAAAGAACTGAATCAATATACAAACCAGGCCTTGCGCACCAACAGTGCCCGGAAGCTCGAAGACACCAGGGGACGTTACAATAAAATGCTGGCCAGTATGCACAAGGCTGAAAAAAGTATGGACCCGATCCTGGGAACCTTCCATGACAATGTGTTGTATCTAAAACACAATCTCAATGCCCAGGCCATTGGCTCTCTGCGCTCCGAATTTGCCGGTCTCAAGGTGAAAATCGAGGATCTCATCAAGAGCATGAACGACGCCATCACCAACTCGAACCAGTTTATCGAAAATCTCAACCAATAATATTGCTGAATTGAAACAAAATGAAAGAAAGGATGAAGATTACACGATCCTATATCGTGAACTTCCTTCTAAAATTACCATAATGGCTCCTCACGGAAAATAGGGGACGTTCTTTGGTTTATTGGTTTTCTAAGCATCTCCGTGAAATCAGTTCGTGTTTTCCAATAAACCAAAGAACGTCCCTTTTCCTCCATAAATTGAAAAATCTCGCAGCCCTCAGAGCAGAAACAGCGTCAGGAAGCATAGATGGAGCATTTTCTGACGGCCATGGCTGCTTCCTGAAGTGCTTCCGAAAAGGTCGGATGACCGTGGACGGTCCGGGCAATGTCTTCCGAGCTAGCCCCAAACTCCATTGCCAGCACGCATTCGGCAATCATGTCGGCTGCCCGGGGACCGATGATGTGAACCCCCAGGATACGGTCGGTCTTGCCATGGGCGATCAGTTTGACAAAGCCCTCCTTCTCGCCCATACAGCGTGCCCGGCCCGCACCTGAAAAAGGATAGGTGCCCACACAATAGGGAATCTCCCGCTCCTTGAGCGCCTCTTCCGTCAAACCGACACTGGCAACCTCGGGCCAGGTGTAAACCACCGACGGGATGGTATCATAGTTCACTTCACCGGCATGTCCGGCAATACTCTCCACGGTCGCGATTCCCTCTGCCGATGCTTTGTGGGCCAGCATGGGACCGGGAGTGAGATCACCGATGGCGTAGACACCCTGCACACTGGTCTGGTAGGCAGGATCCACAAGAATATGACCTGTCTGGGGATCGGTTTGAATACCAACATCTTCAATACCAAGCCCGTCCGTTAAAGGTTTTCTACCCACCGCCACCAGGAGTTTATCAAATGTCATGGCAGTGGTTTCCCCGCCCTTTTCCAGTGTCACCTTGACCTTCTTGGCGGTTTTCTGGGCCTTGACCACCCGCGTGTTGAGATGAAACAGCATACCCTGTTTCTTTAAAATACGATCCAGGGCCCTTCCCACCTGTCCGTCCAGAGTGGTGGCAATCTTGGGCAGCATTTCGATAACGGTCACTTTCGAACCCAGCCGCATCCAGACCGATCCCAGCTCCAGACCGATATAACCGCCCCCCACGATTCCCAGGCTTTTGGGGACCGCATCAAAATTCAGGGCTTCCGTGGAACTGACAATTGCCCGGCCGTCGAATGGCATGCCGGGCACTTCCACGGGCTGACTTCCCGTGGCCAGCAGAATCGAGGCGCCCTTGAGAATCCGCTTTTTCTGCTTTCCAATGGTCACTTCCACCTGCTTGTCACCTGCAAGACGTGCCGTGCCCTGAATAATGTCGATCCGGTTGCCTTCCAACAGCTTGCGAACGCTGTCCGTAAGATCTTTGACCACGGTGTCTTTACGCTTCATCAAGGTCGCCAGATCCAGGGTCAAGCGACCGGTCTTGATGCCATGTTCGGCAAAGTGCTCCCGGGCCAGGTGATAGTACTCGCTGGAGTCGAGCAGGGCCTTGCTGGGTATACACCCGACGTTCAGGCACACCCCGCCAAGACGGGCTGACTTCTCGACACAGGCTGTTTTCAGACCCAGTTGAGCGGCTCTTACCGCGGCGACATACCCACCGGGTCCGGAGCCTATAATAACCAGATCATAATTGTCTGCCGTTGTCATGTTAGACCTCCAATACGATCCGTTCAGGGTTTTCGACGAAGTCCTTGACGCGTTTTAAAAACGTTACAGCACCTTTGCCGTCGACGATCCGATGGTCGTAGCTCAAAGCCACATACATCATGGGACGCACGACAATTTCGTCGTCCACCACCACCGGACGTTTTTCAATCTTGTGCATACCGAGAATGCCGCTCTGGGGCGTGTTCAAAATCGGTGTACTCAACAAAGACCCGTACACACCGCCATTGCTCACCGTAAATGTGCCCCCCTCGAGATCGGCCAGTTCGAGTCGATTGTCCTTGATTTTTACCACATAATCGATGATGGCCTTTTCGATTCCGGCAAAGCTCAATCTTTCGGCGTGGCGGATGACCGGAACCACCAGGCCCCGGTCGCTTCCGATGGCGACACCGATATGCTGGTAGGAATGATAAACAAAATCGGAGCCATCCACAAAGGCATTGATTTCAGGGATCTCCTTCAATGCTTCTACGCAGGCCTTGATAAAAAATGACATGAATCCCAGGGATATGTCATGCTTTTTCTGAAATGCCTCCTTGTAGCGTGTCCGCATCGCCATGGCCTGCTGCATGTCGATTTCATTGAAGGTGGTGAGCATGGCCGTATTTTGCTTCGACGCCAGGAGGCGTTCGGCAATCCGCTTGCGGATGGGGGACATTTTGACCCGTTTGACTTCCTCCGACATCTGAGCAACAGCTGGTTCTTCACAAACCGGGGCCGTCACTTTTTCAGGAATACCGGCGGGAGCTTCCTCCAGATAAAGAAGCACGTCCCCTTTGCTGACCCTGCCGCCGGGGCCGGTGCCGGAAATCCTGGATACATCGAGATTTTTTTCGGCAACGAGTCTGCGGACCGAGGGAGAAAGCGGCATATCATCCATGGTTGATTTCTGGGGGGGCACACTTTTTGCGGTCACCACCGGGGCCGCTATTACCGGTGTCGCTTCAGCAAGGCCCTCTTTCGTCTCAGGGGGCACGGGTCGCTCCGGTGAAGACTCCGGGGCTGGTTCCGGGGCTGGTTCCGGCTGCGGAGTTGGTGCTTTGGTCGTCTTACCCGCTGTTTCAATCTGGCCCACAACCGCACCAATGGCCACCGTCTCCCCTTCTTTGATCAGAATCTTTAAAACACCACCGGCTTCCGCCACAACTTCCAGGGTTACCTTGTCTGTCTCTATGACCAGCAGTGCGTCATCCTTCTGAACAATGTCGCCATCCTTTTTGAACCATTCCGCCAGGACCGCTTCCTGAACAGATTCTCCGACACTGGGTATTTTTATTTCTATGGCCATGATCGCTCCCTCACTGATTTTCTTTCCTTATTTTTTAAAAGGATCAACTCTCTTCACTATTCGCACAATTAAATCTTCGCTTGTCATTAGCACTTCGTGCGTCATTTGTCCTTCGGACGACATTAGCGCTGCGCGCGTTATTTATTGTCGCTGAAAGCTGGTAGCTACACGAAGTAAATATCTATTAATTACGCGAAGCAAATTACATTTATTCCCTCGGAACCTTGTATGCAGGGAAGCTTGGATGCTCTGAAGCCGGAATACTGCTGTTCGCTACCCTTGTATCACCCTCCGACTCTCGAACCCTCGGACCCTTACTATCACGACACCGAATCCGCAGATCTCCCCAGGGCCTCGTTCGATATGGCTTCCTGCTGCTGCTTATATATGGCCGGAAAACCCGTGGCCGGACTTGCCGAAGGTTTTCTGCCCACATAGCGGAGCTTCTTTCCAGTGATCTTCTCCATACGATTCTGCACAAAAAACCAACCCCCCATATTTTCAGGCTCCTCCTGTACCCAACTGAACCTCTTTGCCTTTTTATAGGGTTTTAGCATGGTTTTAATCTGTTTTTCAGGAAAAGGGTAAAACTGCTCCAGACGCAAAATAGCCTTGTTGCTCTCCTTGAGTTCCTTTCGCCGCTGCACAAGCTGGTAATAGAGTTTCCCGCTGCAGAAAATGATTTCATCCGCTCCTGTATTCAGTTCAGGATCCTTCAGGACCGGTTCAAACCGGTCTGAAACCAGTGCATCGAGGGTGGAGACAGCCATGGGATGTCTCAAGAGGCTCTTGGGTGTCATCAGTACCAGCGGCTTACGATATGCTTCCATGACCTGGCGCCTCAGGAGGTGAAAATACTGGGCCGGGGTCGTAAGATTACACACCTGCATGTTGTCTTCGGCACACAGCTGCAGGAATCGCTCCAGACGTGCGCTGGAATGTTCAGGGCCCAGCCCTTCCCATCCATGGGGAAGCAGCAGTGTCAATCCACTCAGGCGTTGCCATTTGGATTGCCCGCTGGCGATGAAAAGATCGATAACCCCCTGGGCATTGTTCGCAAAATCCCCGAACTGCGCTTCCCAGAGCACCAGTGTACTTGGCTGTGTTATGGAATAGCCATATTCAAACCCCAGAACACCGGCCTCTGCCAGAAGAGAGTTGTAGACCATGAAGGTCGATTGTTTTTTATTCAGATGATTCAAGGGAATGTAGGACTCACCGCTTTTGGCATCGAACAGAACACTGTGCCGTTGGCTGAAGGTACCCCGGCCCACGTCCTGCCCGCTCAAGCGGATGGGAAAGCCTTCCATGAGCAGCGTAGCAAATGCCATTGTCTCAGCGCTCGACCAGTCGATGCCCTGCCCCGATTCCACGGCCGACAGTCGTTTTTCTAGCAGGCGCTGCAACTTCGAGTTCAATGAAAAACCAGCGGGTGGGCTGTTCAGCTTTCTGGCGATGTCAATCAGCCCTTTCTTGGGAAAACCCGTCTTGACGCCCTCGAAAGCATAGGTCGACTTGATAGGATCCCAATCTTCGAAATATCGGGATTCCGGGAAAAGACAGTCTGTTCCGTGAACATCCGCAAAGGCCTTCTCCAGGTTATCGAGAACCTCTTTTTCCAACGAATCCAGATGGCTTTCGTCCACCACGTTTTCTTCCAGAAGCGTCTCTCCATAAAGAACACGCAGGGACGGGCGTTCTTTGATGCGATCATACATGAGGGGCTGGGTAAAATAAGGTTCATCCCCTTCATTGTGCCCATACCTGCGATAACAGATCACATCGATGACCACATCCTTGCCGAATCGATGACGATAATCGGCCGCCAGTTTGCCAATATGAACCGCGGCCTCGGGGTTTTCACCATGCACATGGAAAATAGGCACCATGAGCATTTTGGCGACATCGGTTGAATATCGGGTCGAGCGGGCATCTTCAGGCAGGGTGGTATAACCGATCTGGTTATTGATAATGATATGGATGGTACCCCCGGTCTTGTAGCCCTTGAGCTGGGACATGTTTAAAGTCTCGGCCACCACGCCCTGCCCGGCAAAAGCGGCATCGCCGTGAATGAGTACCGGAACCACCGTATTCGTCCCCATATTCGGCAGATCCTGTCTGGCACGGGCAACACCCTCTACCACAGGATCCACGGCTTCCAGATGGCTGGGGTTGTTCACCAGAAACAACCGCACGTTCTTACCGGTATCCGTCTGAATGTCTGCAAGATAACCATTGTGGTATTTGACATCGCCGGAACCCATGAGTTGCCCCGGATCATAGCAGCTCTCGAACTCTCTGAAAATTTCCTCATAAGGCTTCCCCAGGATGTGGCTTTGAACATTCAGCCGTCCCCTGTGGGCCATTCCCAGAATGACTTCCCGGCAGCCGTTTTCGGAAACCTGCCGTACCAGTGTGTCCAGCAGGGGGATCACCACATCCCCACCCTCCAGGGAAAAACGGGTCACCCCCATGTATTTCTTATTTAAATAGGCTTCAAACAGGGCCGTCTGATAGAGTCGTTTCAAGATGGTCATTTTTTCGGCGCTCTCGACTTGCAGCCTGTTCTGAATCGGCTCCATCCGGTCCTGAAGCCAGCGCCGTTCCTCGGGATCCTGAATATGCATGTATTCCACGCCGATCGAACGACAGTAGGTCTCTTTCAGAAGCAGCAGGATTTCTTTCAGGTTCCCGCCACCGCCCAGGAAGCTCGTCCCAGACACCTGTCTCTCAAAATCCGCTGTTGCCAAACCAAAACGTTCCAGCGACAGCAACGGATGTTCCATGGGACAAGCCTGCAGGGGGTCCATACATGACAGCATGTGTCCGAGGCAGCGATACCCGAATATCAACTGTTCGATAGCAGCCAGAAAGGATGGGTGGTCCGCCGTGTCCGTTGTTCCGGACACGAGTCCGCTTGAAAACGCGAGGTCGAAGCCCTTGAAAAACAGCTGCCAGTCATTTGAAACAGACGCGGGATCCTGTTTCCACTGCTGGTATTGTGATTCAATATAGTCACTATGGTATGTTTCAGGAAAACTCATAAATGAGAAACTCCTCTCTGATGGCTGAAGTGTTTTACAGTATCACTCTGGCCTTCGCTATTCAAGATACAACTCCTCTAATCTTTTTGATCAACTTGGGGATGAAAAAGGAAAACACAAACAAGCCAATGGAGAAAAAAAACTTGAATGAAATCAATTCCCCCCAATTTCCGGAAGCCCAGACATCCTTCAGGGTGCCGATGAAAAAAGTGAAAATAAAGGTGCCGACGATGATACCCAGACCCGTCCCGGACAGATAGTCCCAGAACCGGACCTTTGTCAGCCCCATGCCAAAATTCATGGGGGTAAACGGGAAGTAAACCAGCCGCAGGTAAAGGACCGTCTTAAAACCATTGCGCTCGATACCATCATCGTATTTTTGAAATTTGTCACCCACCAGGGATGCCGCAAATTCACGCCCAAGGGTCCGGCCGATGCCGAACGCCGCACCGGCACCTATCATGGCGCCGATCCATACCCACAAAAATCCCCAATATGGACCGAATATGGCCGCCCCGAGACCTGTTAACAGGGACCCTGGAACAAACAGGCAAACGCCGGCAGCATACACACCGATAAATAACAGTGGCCCCCAGAAACCTGCTTTATCAAGAAGCGCGCCCAGGGACTCCGGTGTCAGGTAGGTCATGACCGGTGTCAGTCGAACCAGCGCAACGGCCGTAAGAATGAAGACCATCAGCAAGAAGATCTTCAAGGTTACCATATATTTTTTCCCCATCTGTCACCACCATTTCTCTGCTAATCGCTTTAAAAAAGACGCTGTCGCGTTTAATAAAATCGTTACATGCTTTTATTTTCCTGAACTCAGGGGGTGATAGAGCCCCCTCAGGTAAACCCCGAACCGGCCGTACAGGCGTAGCAGTGGTCAGCCGTCGCAATGATATCACCGGCTTCGGGTCGTCCCTCCATTTCAGACACATGGGTTTTTCCAGCGCCCATGTGAATACCCCGGGCCAGATTAAAATCACAATCGTACAGATACCCATCCCATGAGACGGATACCATGGTTCTGCACATGACATCTGACAGAGCACACGGGTTAAAGCTCGAGGCCAGTTTTTCCATATACAGGGCAAAATTACCCGACTGCAAAAGCCACTCACGGTAACGGCCCAGAGGAACGTTGGCAAAACTGAACAGGTTATTGAAACAAATCCCCCAGTTTTTCTCCAGAATCCGTCTGAATCGCTGCTCCGCCTGGTCCTGTGGAGCGGGCATAAATGCACCGGATGGGTTTGACACCAGGTTCAGCTCCAGACCGGAACCCTCTTTGCCATACCCCAGCCGGTTCAATTTCAGCAGGGCTTCGATGCTGATGTCGAAAATGCCCTTTCCCCGCTGGGATTCGGTCTGGGATGCATTCAGGGAGGGAAGTGACGCTACCACCACAACCTGGTTGGCCTTCAGGCTCTGCATCAAACCTTCCATTTTTGAGCGGTTCAGTGCTGAAAGGTTGGATCGGAACATCACGCGCGGTACCAGTGCCGCCATCTGCTCGATAAGCGCTTGCACATGGGGGTTCAGTTCCGGCGCCCCGCCTGTGATGTCGATCACATCAAAATGACTGCGCCGGGCATAGTCCACCACGGCCAGCATCGTCTCCCCGGTCATGCTCTCCGTTCGATCAGGTCCGGCATCCAGGTGACAGTGTCGACATTTTTGATTGCACAGTAAACCCACATTTATCTGCAAGGTGCGTGTCTGGTTACGTCTCAGCTTGAGCCCGTGGCTCGAAAGCATCAGATGAAACGGGTCAATTTGGGCTTCGGATATTATTTGCTCTTGTTCCAACACGTCGATAATATTCCTTTCAAACGAATAGTAGCTTAAAAATACCAGACCCTACGACGCTCGTTCTGTAACCGAATTTCTCAATTCCCGTTGAACTTGTAGCGGCAACGCCGCGTATTAAACATTCGTTAGGCGAATGTTTACATGGACAGCTTTTCCGCAATATTGCGTGCCTGAATACCGTGTACAAGGGACGCCCCCCCGCGAATGGCAGTTGCCACGTGAACCGCCTCTGTCATCTCTCCCATGTTCGATCCCCTTTCCAGACATTTCTGGGTAAAGGAATCGATGCAGTAAGGGCACTGAATGGCGTGCGCCACGGCCAGTGCGATCAGAGATTTTTCTCTGAGGGTCAATTCGCCTTCCGAAAAAACCTCGTTATAATACTCAAAATATTTTTTGGCCATCTGAGGTGCTTCTTTGCCTATTTCACCGAATTTCGGCAGATCTTCGCGTTTGTAGTACTCTTCCATTCCCTTCTCCCCTTTTTTTACCAGTGAGTCCCTTCACTGACAACTGGCATAACCCTTTGATAAATAAGTCTTGAGATGATCTTAGACTCTATCTCAACATAAAGATTTTGGCTCAATATCAAGGCGGGGCAGAATTTCAACCCGCAGACATACTCAAGTATGTCGAGGACTTGAAACGAGGGCTCAACACCGAGATTGGGCCAAAAGATTATGTTGAGATGATTCTAGTCTTCTCGCAGCGAGCACGCCCGCCCCTTCAACTGAAAAAAGAACTTCAAACCTTTCTGTACTTTTTCCGAAAATATCTTGGGTGAAAAAAAGCTGCCGGCAACCCTCTTGTTGATCTCACCCATGGTTGGATAGGGATGGACAGCTGCCGCCAGTGTAGACAATTTCACTTTTCCATTCAGAATCGCCACCCATTCACTCAGCAGGTCACCTGCCCTGGGCCCCAGGATCTGAACACCGAGGGGCTTTTCCCTGGCATCGAGAATCATTTTTACACATCCGCTTGTTTCATCCTCGGCCAGACTCCTGTCATTGTCTTTGAACTCCTCCCTCCAGACGGTGTAGTCAAGCCCCTTGGACGCGGCTGTCTTTTCATTCATGCCGATGCTGGCAAGTTCAGGGTCGGTATAGGTGCACCAGGGCAGATAGGTATAGTCGGCTTTTCGCGGCAGTCGAAAGATTGCATTGCTCACGACAATACCCCCTTCATAACCGGCGGCATGCGTAAACTGGAACCCGCCGCTCACATCCCCCGCAGCATAGATATGCTTATGACTGGTACGCATCCGGCTATCCACAGTGATACCATACCGATTATATGTCACACCGATGTCATCGAGACCCAGGTTTTGTACGTTGGGTGTCCGGCCCATGGCCACGAGGATCTCTTCCGCGTTCAGAACTTTGCTCTCGCCGGTCCTGTCTTGTATCTTGATAGACTTTTGTCCCCCGGTTTCAAGGACCTGCTCAATGGACGCTTCCAGAAAAAAATTCACACCCTCATCTTGCATGACCGATACCAGCATGTCAGCCATGTCCTTGTCTTCCTTCCCCAGAATCTGATCAGACCGGTCCACCACGGTCACCTTGGTTCCCAGGCGGTTGAATGCCTGGGCCATTTCGATACCGATGGGTCCCCCACCCAAAATGACCATGCTTTCCGGGAGGTGATCCAGGGAAAAAATCTCCCGGTTGGTCAAAAACGTTGTGTCGAACAAACCGGGTATGGGTGGTACCGCGGGCGACGAGCCGGTAGCGATGACCCAGTATTTAGCGGATTGCCGCTTCCCGTCCAGGTCGATGGTATGTTCGTCCATAAAAACGGCTTGGCCGAAAACAACCTTGGCTCCCAATCCGCAAAACCGGGCTTCCGAGTCATGCTGCTGGATGGTTGCGATAACCTTCCGGATGCGTTTGGCAACCTGCCTGAAATCAACCGGCGGGATACTGGCCTTGGGCAGACCGAATCTTTGGGCGTGCTGCATCAGATGATAAACGTGAGCCGAATGGATCAGGGTTTTACTCGGAACACACCCGAAATGAAGGCAATCCCCCCCCAAGGACGGCTCTTTCTCGATCAACAGCACCTTGGCACCCAGCTGGGCAGCGCCCGAGGCAACCGTCAAACCGGCAGCACCACCACCGATAATGCCGATATCATAATCAAAGTCAGCCATATACGCCTCCCATCATTTCGTTGGATATGTTCACACTTTCGTCCACAAGAACACGGATGGTGTAATTTTTTTGTATCGCATTTACTTGAATTACTTTCTATCCTTGAAGCTGTCAGCCCCCTTCCAATCCTTGTATCACCCTCGGACCCTCAAACCCTTTTATTTTATATGTCGTAACACAGACCAAACCCTTACATGCAAATGTATTTAGAAGCTATTTATGGATCAGGTATCATCATCTCTCCGGGGCCACGCCACATTCTTACGCTCTTCCACAAAATAACAAAAACGGTTCCATTCAAACGTCTTCAGGCTGATGGGACATTCAAGCGTGATTTTTCGATCCGTCATACCCACAACTTTCCAGTCACCCTTGCGCGGACCGTTTTCAATATAGATTTTCTGACCTACGGCAAAATCATAGGGTCTGAATATCGTGACCGTCTCTTTCTCCATTACACTCCCCCCTTAAAAAGTTTCAGGTTCCGTTCCAATGCACTCCCCTGAAGCAGATCTTCCATTGCATTCCTATAATGTATCTCCTGGATACCCGCTATCAACTCATTTTTATGGATCGTGGACAGAACTGCGGTGTTCTGCATCCGGATGTCTTCCAGGTCTGGATGAAAAACGACATAGTCCGTGATATCCCGTGCCCGGCATACGCGCTGAATATCCGAAACCTGTATCTCTGCCGAATGGTTCAAACGAACATCCAGGGGTTGCCAGACCGTGTCGTAGTACACCAGGGTTCCGCCATCCCTGGCTGCGGTTTTCAATCCACGTAATGCTTCATGACGCTCCAGGGCAACGACCAGGTCCGCCTGCCCTCTCTGTATAAGCGGAGAGAACACGTTGTCCCCCAGACGCAGTTGGGACACCACCACACCACCCCTCTGAGCCAGACCGTGAGTATCCACAGCCTTGACCCGAAAACCGGCATAATCGGCCGCCCTCAGGAGAACTTCGCTTAAAAGACCGACCCCCTGCCCTCCGACTCCTATTAAGAAAATATTAAATGGTTTCATGAGATATTCCCTGATGGCTTCATTTAAACGATGTAATTGCAGGGCAAGTATTACATGACAGACGCTTTAAACTGTGAGCCAATAGCCATAAGCTGTAAGCGCTAAGCTTTTAAAAACAAACAGCATAAGGCGGTCTGCACACCCTCGAATCCTTGACTCCTTGGCCCCTCGAACCCCTATTAGTCTTTTAGGGGCCTATCGCTGTCAGCCACCCCCCAACCCTTGTATCACCCTCGAACCCTTGTATCACCCTCCAACCCTTGTATCACCCTCCAACCCTTGTACCCTATTTATAAATCACCTGGGCTTCTCGATAGCCTGGGTGGGGCATGTCTGGAGACATGACCCATCACCGATACAGAGGTCCTGGTTGATGGTCACCTTCCCATCCTTGTGTCTGGTAAATGTCGGGCACCCGAAGGATGCCACACACACGTGTGCCTGGTCACACAATTCCTGATCGATATGAACCTGTTTGGCCTGATAGCCGGGCTTTCTCCGTGCTTCCCGCGTGAATTTCAGCATACACGGATGTCTTGCGATTACCACACTGAATTCCGGATTCTCCAATGCTGTTTTTACCATTTCCGTCAACTTTGATTGCTGATATGTATCGACTTCGTAGAGATGTTTTACACCGAGACCTTCCAACACCTGCCGCACCGGAATCTTGTCCGTGGGGCCGTTGAAATTTTGCCCCGCTGCCGCATGGTCCTGTTGACCGGTCATGGCCGTGGTACCATTTTCCATGAGAATCAAGGTGATGGGATGCTGGTTGAAAATGGAATTGAGAATACCCGGCAAGCCTGCATGAAAAAGGGTCGAGTCGCCCATGAAAACGACGACCTTTCTCGAAACGTTGAAAAGAGAGAGACCGGAACCAATACCCGGAGAGGCACCCATGCACATCATGATCTGGCCCATCTCGTATGGAGGCAGATACCCCAGAGTGTGACAACCGATATCGGCAACCGTAATATCCTGACTGGAAAGGGCTTTTTTGATGGCATGAAATGCGCTGCGATGACCGCACCCCGGACACATCTGGGGAGGACGCTCCAATACCACCTCCGGTAAAACAGCTTCCGGGTTTCTGGTGTCAAGCATGTCGGGCCAGGTGTCGGTCAACACGTCCTGGACTCTGTCCGAGGTGTATTCCCCGATCCATGCCTCAGGATCCATCTTGCCTATAATACGAGTTGTCAAGCCGGCATCATAGGCCAGGGCCTTGACCTCTTTTTCCAGAAGATTGTCCAATTCCTCCAGTATTTTCACCTCATCATGGGTCTTCACAAACGCTTCAACAATTTTACCGGGAATCGGGTGAACAAACCCAAGCTTCAGGATATCCGGTTTCTCGCTCACTTTTTCCAGGACATCCATCAGGGACAGAGATGGAAGCCCCATGGTAATAATACCCCTGCGCTGGTTGTGGTTGTCAACCAGCTGGTTAAGATTCGATTCATTGGCGACCATTTCGATCTGCCCCAGTTTACGAAGGGCCGCCCTTTTTCTGCTCAAGGCCTCCTGGGTAATCGGAATATGGGGGCCGCCGGTCACATCAAAACGAGGTGTATCATCCGGCTGTGTCGGCCTGAATGCGGAAAATGCCACTTTCTCTTTTGCGTGGCAGACATGGGTCGTGAGCCGTAAAATGATTGGCATGTGATACCTGCGGGACAATCTTGCCGCTTCCTTGTAAAAAATATACCCTTCCGAAGGACTCGATGGCTCCAGCACCGGTGTGTAGCTCATCTGAGCAAAATGTCGATTGTCCTGTTCGTTCTGGGAGGAATTTGCACCAGGGTCATCACCCAGTACCACCACCATCCCGCCAAGGATGTTCATGAGGCTGAGTTGAACCAGGGTGTCGGAAGCCACATTCAAGCCTACGCTTTTGAAGAAAACAGTGGACAAATGCCCATTGATGGCGGCACCGAACGCCACTTCCGTGGCAACTTTTTCATTGATCGAAAATTCAAAATAGAAAGGTCGATCAGGCTTGGGTATGGATTTGATGGCTGTGGCGATTTCAGGCGTAGGCGATCCAGGATAAGACGTGACCACCCGCGTGCCCGCCTCAATCATCGCGCGAACAAGAGCTGTATTGCCCATGACGATTTCTTCAAATGGTCCTTCTCTCATCAACATGGCGCCCATATGTTTCATGATATCAGCTCCTAAAGAGTGTGATTACGCTAAGTCCCCACAATATTGTTGCATTATTTAAAATAATATTTAAAATTAAGTAATGAATAAAATCGTTATACGATTTTATTTGAACGCGACGTTGTCGCTTTAACATTGTTTTTCCCCGAGCAACGGGAAAAAACAATGATAACGGAGGTTCTGGTATGACTGTCAATAAAGAATGGACCATGGATGCTACCCTGCCCCAAACAAGCTCATCCGACTTGCGAGGTCGGCAATCGGTTCGGGCGACCTTTAAGCTGACCGAGGTATGTATCGGTGCCATCAGTATTGTCGCAACCCATCTGGGGATCAAGCAAAAATCTCTATTCGACCATCTTGTGGAAGACATGAGTTCCCTGAAAGCCATCGCCCGCGAATTGAAAAATACCAACGTTCACGCTCAGAACCGAATCCAAAAAACATTTGTGATCAGCCGCAAATCCCTTCACTCCCTTGAAACCGTGTCCAAAAGCCACAATGCTCCGCGCGACGCCCTGGTTGAATTTTCCGTCCAGAGGTTGCTACCCATTATCGTCAATGAGCAACAAAGACACCAGACCCGAAAAATAATACGCAACGAAATTGTAGCGCACTTCAAGACCGGAAAAACGCTCCTGGCCAGGATCAGGAGTGCCCTGGGCACGGAAGATCCCGTTTTCAACAGGATGTCCGCTCTAATGACGAACTATGACAACACGTTTGCAGCGATTGACGCCTTTATTGAACGAGGCAAATTAATCGAAGACTTCGATCCGGAGATGCTGAAGCAGATGATCGAAACCCTCGATGGATAGGTTCACAGCCCTGCAGATGCGCCAGGGCACCTTACATCAGTTCAGTACAGTCACAATCCACATCGAACTTTTTGAGAAACCCGACCGGGTTGTAAGACAACTTGGCCTTTCGCAGTCCCTCACTGCCCAGATCCTGCTCCCGATTTACCATGGCAAACCCCTGACCTGCCTTTTCGAGAAACATCTGATTGATGGCCTGATATATCCCCTTGAAATCATGATTCCCTTTTTCAAAATGGATTACCAGTGTGTCTGCAGAAAGCTTTTCGGCTACCGTATACCCCGCCATATCCGTTTCAACCATGATGGCACCGCCCATCAGACGAGGGAACTTCCCCCAGTTGTTGAGCACTTTTGAAATGGCCTGGTTTTCCGAATTAAGAGCTGCCTGGGATGCACAATCCCTCCAGGTACACCAGTTTTCCTGCATCTGGACGGTCTGATGAATATTGTCTGCACTCAGGGGTAGGTATTGACAGTCGTATCTCTTGCTGAATTGATTCAAGAGGTTCTTTTTCTTGTGAAACTTATTGCCCTTCAGTTCAACAAGCTCCCTTACCGAATACAGGTAGTCCCAGTGCTCCCTGGATGGCTGTGCTTCGCAATGCAGGTCGGGGGTCTGCTGCCATATTTGCAGCAATGCTTCCGGCACACGGGCGAAGGACACTGCACCACTGAAATGAAGCTGTAGTGTTTTCACCCAGTCCATACCCTTCCAATCACCCACAGGTGCCCAGTATCTTTCAACGGGACGCGACTGCCGAATCCATATCAGCTCAGGTGTCCAGGCCCACTCAAGTCCATACACATCCGCCCATCCCCACAGGTTGAGAAAACTGTAATCCGATGCTTGTTCCGAACAAAGATCCAGAAATTGGAAATATTCCGACTGTCTCTCGATCTGGATGGGTTCAAAGTGGAGTGACATGCTCACCAGACCTCCGGAAAGCCGATATCGACAAAGGCGTTTTCCATCCTGCGCTTGTGGCCCTTTTCCATGGCTGCCAGGTCCAGAAAGATCTTCTTTTTGTCAGGTTCCGGACATGCCTCGGCCAAGGCCGTGTACTGAATCACGGCCGCTTCTTCCTTTTTCATGGCCAAGGCGATGGCATCGGCCGGCGTCATGTCCGTGGTAAGCTCCGGTAAATCCACATCCTCGGCAACATGATAATCCTGCCCCTCAGAAAAATAATCCCCCATACGATTGCTGATGTAAACCTGCTTCAAGATCTCCCGGTGCCGCTTTTCCTCTTCCGCAAAGTCGGCAAACATTTCCTTTAATTGTGTGTTTTCGACCTTTTGGGCGGCTTCTTCATAAAATTTCTGGGCCTCAACCTCATTTTCCATTGCAAATTTGATGATATTTTTGTACTCACTTAAAATCATATCAGACCCCTTTCACGGTTACGGTTTTGACATCAAAAAAAGATACCCATGACAGATTCTAAAGGATAGTATATTAGTGTGGTTATTGCAAATATTATGCCGCCAATTAAATAATAGGAGGATATCATGCGTTGGAGACAGTTTTTTACACCGGTAACATCCATTTCTGCATCCAAAGCCAAAAACATCATGGCCGAGGGGAATCCAGAGACCTTCAACCTCGTGGATGTCCGTCAGCCAAGTGAATATGAAGCCCATCATATTCCAGGTGCCAAACTCATCCCCATTGCCGAACTTGACAAAAGGCTGCATGAACTGGACCCTGCCAAACCGACACTGGTCTATTGAGCGGTGGGCGGACGAAGCCGTGTGGCTTCGCAGATGCTTTCAGGAAAAGGATTCGAAAACGTCATGAACATGGCAGGGGGTATCAGGGCATGGGACGACCCGATGGCAATGGGTTCCGAAGAGCAGGGCCTGGCACTCTTCGACGGTACGGAATCACCCGAAGATACCCTCCGGATCGCCTATTCCCTTGAAGCGGGATTACGCGATTTTTACCTCTCCATGACCCAAAAGGTGCCGACCATGACGGTTCGGAATCTCTTCCGGAAACTGTCTGATATAGAAATAAAGCACCAGGACCGGTTATTTGATGAATATCTGCGGATGTCCGGAAAAACCATCGACAGGGAGTCCTTTGACAAACAAACGACAGCTTCCGCCGTCGAGGGGGGACTCACCACGGAAGAATACATCGCCATGTTCAAACCGGACCTGGAATCTCCGGGGGATGTGGTATCGCTGGCCATGTCCATCGAGGCCCAGGCCCTGGACCTGTATACACGCGCATCCCAAAGGGGAGGAGACCAGGGCAGCAAAGCGGTTTTGCAAAAAATCGCCCAGGAGGAGAGAACCCATCTCGAGCAGCTGGGGCAGCTGTTCAATGATCTTTAGCGCGAACCTGGCATAAGAGAAGTTTTCATCAGCTGAACAGGCACACTGCAGGGGGATTGGGGAAGATACCTCGAAGAAGCCGAATATCGATTATCCAACAAGAAACCGCACAAGCATGGAGACCTTGAAATGACCAAACATCTCGTTCTCGTTGGTGGCGGACATGCCCATATGATGACCCTGGCAAATCTTCACACTTTTGTAGAGAAAGGGTATCGGGTAACCGTGGTGGGCCCCTCGGCTTACCACTACTATTCCGGTATGGGACCCGGCATGCTGGGAAAAACCTACACTGCGGACGATATCCGGTTCGCTACCCGTCAGGTGGTGGAAAAACAGGGAGGTACTTTTCTGCTTGGGAAAGCCACCAGCGTGGACCCCCTCGCAAAGACCCTCTTGCTCGAATCCGGTGATCACATCCCTTATGATGTCATCTCGTTCAATGCCGGCAGCTATGTTCCCCTGTTGAACCTTTCTGAAGTGCCGGACCATATCTACTCGGCCAAACCCATCGAACGACTGCTGGAGGCGCAGACACGGATCCTTGGGTTGTGTTCTCAAAAAGAAATCACCATCGGTATCGTCGGCGGCGGTCCCTCCTCGGCCGAAATCGCAGGCAATCTCTGGCAGTTGACCCAGAACAACAGAAGCTATGCGCCCGAAATCAAGATTTTTGCAGGCCGGCGATTCATGTCAAGGTTTCCCCAAAGGGTACGAACCAAGATCGAGAGATCTCTCACGCGACGTGGCATCCGCATCCTGTCCGGCAGTTATGTCGAAACAATCGAATCCAAAACAGTTGTTCTGGCATCGGGTGAACACCACGACCTCGATGTTATTTTTCTGGCCCTGGGGGTCAGACCAAACCGTCTGTTCAAAAGATCCGGATTGCCCACCGGTCCCGACGGAGGGCTCCTGGTAAATGCGCATCTTCAGTGTAGCGCCCATCCAGACATTTTCGGTGGAGGCGATTGTATCTATTTTGAACCCCGACCCCTGGATAAGGTCGGTGTCTATGCAGTCCGTGAAAATCCAGTTCTCTATGCCAATCTCATGGCGGCGCTGGAGGGTGAACCGCTACAATCCTTTGATCCGGGTGGCGATTATCTCCTGATCTTCAACCTGGGGGGTGGTAAGGGGGTCCTGCAGAAAAGATGGCTTGTGCTGGACGGAAAACTGGCTTTTTTCATCAAGG
This sequence comes from uncultured delta proteobacterium, assembly GCA_963823335.1. Classification (GTDB taxonomy): domain Bacteria; phylum Desulfobacterota; class Desulfobacteria; order Desulfobacterales; family B30-G6; genus B30-G6. Next base: position 268,913 of record CAWGLD010000001.1, read on the forward strand.
ATGCCATCGACCGGAAGTTCATGAAAAAATTTCAGGTCATCGAAAGATAAATTTGCGATGCAACTTTATCTTTTAATATTTCCCACTGCCACCAGATATAACAGATAACTATCGCTATTGAGGGACAACAGTTCTCTGGCTTCATTGTCATAAAAGGCCCCGATGCCGCAGCAACCCAAACCCAGGGCCGTACTCCCCAGATACAACCGCTGACCGAGTTTGCCGGCCTCCATCATGGCGTAGCGGTAGCCCCTGGCCCCACAACTCTCATCCAGCGCCTTCAGGTTTGCCACAAACAGAAACAGGGCGCCTGCGTTGGCAATCCATCGTTGATCCAGGCAGATACCGGTCATTTTTTCGATAAAAAGCCCCGGTTTCAGCAGTCCATAGGCCCTTTCAAGATCTGCAAGCTGATAATAGCCCGCATCGAACCCTTCCACTTGACCCAATAAAAACCCTGTCGTAACGGGCCTTGCACAGGTTTCCGCCTTTCCACCGGGACCTGCCGCCATACTCAGCAGAGATAGCAGCCGCATAACAGACATAGCCGGTATGGGTTGCCTTACAAAGTTTCTTCTGGAGCGCCGCCCCTGGACAACATCGACATAGCCAGTCCCATGGTTTTTCACCTCCGGCTGCCGGACAGGAAACCACTCGGTAGGTTCAGGCAGGGTGATCGCCGACATTTCGCTGCCTAAGTTCCGGTGTTTGCCTGGTTCGGAGCTTGCAATATACATCTGTTGCATGGCTTCAAATGAGACTTCACGGGAAGATACGCGACTGGCACCGATCATCTCTGCATCCAGTGCCATGGGTCGGAGGGGAGAAGATCCTCGCTCAATACCATGCCGTCTCTCCTCCAGATGGACATCCACAATGGCAAAACAAGCCTCTTTGTGTCTGTCCAACCCCACCAGCGAACACAGACGCTCATCCTCAAAATCATAGCGTACCGAACAGGATAACCCTGCAAATGTCAGCGTTGACATCAGATTTTCAACCAGATGCCCGGTATCGAGCAGCACATATCGAAATGCCCTTTTGCGGTATTTCCATGAACTTCGAAAAAAAATGCCACTCAGAATAAATGAGACCCATTTTTTTTCAGATTTCGGGATGGTGAGCGCTTCGGCGATATGCGCCGATGCATCTTCTCCACGCAGCTGCTGGAGGAAAAACCCCTGGATATCATAGTGGAACAAACCCTTGGGCAAACCTGGAATACCTTGCCCTGACACATAGATTTCAACGGGGTACAGGGCGCCGGCCGATGGGACGCTGCGGTACAGATATTCCTGACCGCCCGCCCGTTGACGGGCCGTGTAGCCGTATGACAGACCCAGAACTGCTGCCACGGACTGAACATCCATGGTCCCACTGCCGCAAGTGTTTTCCGTGTCTTGCATGACCTGCCAGAAGGGTTTTGCCGTCCAGCCGATCTTTGGTTCAAGCACAATCTTTGGAAGCAGCGGATACGATTTGGTCTGACGCGGGACATTTGGCCAGTCCATGGTATGGCGGGGCATGTGTAAGCGGTCATAGCCGGTAGCATCGTGATATTCCCGACCGCCAAGAATGAGCGTGTTATCTTTATCGTTCATGATTCTTCATGCAGAAGATTCTCCAGAGCATTTTCAAGAACCGGGTATCGAAATTCAAATCCGTGATACTGGAGCTTTTGCGGAACACATCGCTGGCTGCTCAGCATGACGTCTCCCAGTTCACCCATGATCAATTTCAGGACAAAGGCAGGTATTCTCAAGACTGCCGGTCGGCCCAGGGCTTTTCCCAAGGCCTTGGCAAAGGCCTGGTTTCTCTGCGGGTGGGGAGAACAGAAATTAAAGGGCCCCTGCATGTCCTCATTTTCAAGGATCATCTCCACGGCAGCTGCCAGATCTTGTATATGCATCCAGGAAAACCACTGTCTGCCCGATCCCATAGGTCCTCCGGCAAGAAATTTAAAGGCGGGCAGCATCCTGGCCAGGGCGCCCCCGTTTTCACCAAGAATGACGCCGAAACGAAGCAGGGCCACACGGGAACCCTTGGCCTGCGCCTGAAGGGCCTCTTTTTCCCAGTCAACGCTCAAACCGGCCAGAAAATCATCCCCAGAGAAGGACGATTCTTGCAGGAGCTCATCGCCCCGATCACCGTAATAGCCGATAGCGGAGGTGTTGAGAAGGATTGGGTGGTGTTTTTCTCCCATGGCCATAACCAGGTTTCGTGTGGTCAGGACACGGCTCTCGTAGATCTGGCGCTTGGCTAAATCCGTCCAGTAACGAAAAATATTTCGTCCGGCAAGATTGATAACGGCATCGACTTCGCCGACACGATCCTGCCAGGACCCCGGGACGGTGGTGTCGGCTGAAACATACTCAAACCCGTCACTCCTCCCCATATCAGGTCGGGGCCGCGAACCCGTGGCAATCACATGGTGGTCCCTGTGCACGAGATATCGCGACAGATAGCTTCCCACAAAACCCGCTCCACCGGTTATCAATATTTTCATGGTTATTGCCTTACAACATGCTCCGTAATTGCCGTTCGATCTCGGGTTTGGCGTAGGTCCCGGCCAGGGTATGCAGAACCCGGCCGTTTTTAAAAAAGAGCAGCGTCGGCACACTCAGCACATGGTACCGGGCCGCCGTCATGGGGTTTTGATCGATATTGAGTTTGGCCACCTTGACATGCCCGGAAAATTCCCTGGCGAGTTGATCAATTATCGGCGCAATCATTCGACAGGGCCCGCACCATGCCGCCCAGCAGTCCAGAAGCACCACCCCCGGATATGCCAGAACGTCTTCCTGAAACGACCGGTCCGTCACCATCACCGGGTGTTGAATCGCTGAAGGCGGCGGCAGTTTACTGCGGCACTTCCCGCACACAGGCCCATCTTTCACACGACTTTTGGGTATGCGATTCCTGGTTTTACAATTGGTACACTGAATGATGTAACTGTCGGTATCCATTGGCCTCACCTGATAAGTTTGTCCAGTTCCTCTTGGGTCAGAAGACCCTCTTCCAGTACCACGTCCGCGATACGCTTCCCCGAGGCGTGGGCCTTTTTTGAAATAGCTGCAGATGCGTCATACCCCAGCTGCGGGACCAGATAGGTTGCCAGGGCCAGGCTCTTGTCGACATAAAACGTGCACTTTTCCATATCGGCTCTGACCCCCTGGATGCACTTTTCCGCAAAAGAACGGGCGCCGATGGAAAGCAGCGCTATGGATTGCAGCAGATTGTAAGCAATGACGGGCATCATGACGTTCAATTCGAAACTGCCGCTCTGACCCGCCAGGGTGATGGTGAGATCGTTTCCCATCACCTGGGCTGCAATCTGCAGAACCGATTCCGGGATGACGGGATTCACTTTGCCCGGCATGATCGAGGACCCTGGCTGTAGCGACGGGATTTTTATTTCAGCGAGACCACAGCGCGGACCAGATGCAAGCCACCTGATATCATTCGCAATTTTTGTCAGACTAACTGCCGTGGTCTTTAATGCGCCGCTCATCTCCACGGCTGCATCCTTGGCACTCTGGGCCTCGAAATGATGCACAGCCTCCGAAAAATCAGTTTTCAAGTGGGCCGACAGCATCTGAATCACACGATCTGCAAACTGCGGGTGTGTATTCAATCCGTTACCGACGGCTGTCCCGCCCAGAGGAAGTTCCCTGAGATTTTCAGAGGCATTTTCAATCCGTTTGATGGAAAGGGTAACCTGCCGGGCGTACCCGCCGAATTCATCCCCCAGATAAATGGGCACGGCATCCTGAAGATGCGTCCTGCCGATCTTCCGGATGGAAGCAAATTCAGTTGCTTTTTTCATCAAAGCTGTCTGGAGTGTTTCCAGGGCCGGAATCAATTCCCTCTGTATGGCCGTCAACCCGGCCACATGGATGACACTGGGTATGATATCGTTGCTGGACTGCCCGAGATTCACATGGTCGTTTGGATGCACCGGGGATTTGCCGTCTTTTTTGCCCGTAAGCAGTTCATTGGCCCTGCATGCGATCACTTCGTTCATATTCATGTTCGTGGATGTGCCCGATCCTGTCTGAAAAAGGTCCACCACAAAGGCATGGTCGAATTTGCCGTCAATCACTTCGAGAGCGGCGGTCATGATGGCTTTTGCCGGCGCTGGATCCAAGAGTTGCAGCTCGGCATTGACGGCTGCCGCCATCTGTTTGATGATGGCAAGAGACCGGATAAAAGCGCCCGGCAACTTGAGCCCGCTGTCCATGAAATTTTGTCGGGCCCGTTCTGTTTGAGCACCATAGTAGGCATTTTCGGGGAGCTCTACGCTGCCCAGGGAATCTTTTTCCAGTCTTGTTTTCATGTATTTCAATCCGTTTCATCCGAGGTACCCATGGCCGGAGGATGAATGCCCCTATAGTAAATTTATTTGTCCATTACTTTCCAAGATGTCCAGCTATCCAGATCTGCCATCGTCACAGGCATCGTCTTCCCCTTCCCCCCTGGCATGCTCGGCCGTAAAACTGGAGGTGCACGCATCGATGCTGGCTGCATTTTTCAGTGCCTTCAGTGCTTTTTCGTAATTTGGCTCTGTTGCCACCTCACTGACAAGCTCCGAATAAATGATCTTGCCGGATTCGTCCAGCACCACGACGGCCCTGGCCAGCAAGCCGGCCAAGGGTCCATCCATGATGACGACACCATATTTTTCTCCGAAATCCCGGTGACGCATCTCTGACAAAGCAATGGCGTTTTCGATACCTTCCGCTTCACAAAACCGGTTATGTGCAAAGGGCAAATCTCTTGAAATACACAAAACAACCGCATTTTCATGCTGGCTGATTTCTGTGTTGAACCGACGAACAGAAGCCGAGCAAGTGGGCGTATCGATACTGGGGAAAATGTTCAGTACAACCCGCTTTCCAGCCACATCCCTCAGGGACATGTCGGACAAGTCTCTTTTGGTCAGTGAAAAATCGGGTGCGGCATACCCTGGAGACGGTAAGTTTCCTGATGTATGGATTGAATTTCCTTTGAGTGTAATCTGGGCCATGGTTTCCTCCTTATGTCAAAATCCGGTTTGTGTGACGATGTAATTTGTCAATCTTCTCTAATAAATGGATACAATAAACATGCCAGAACCCCGTGAGTTTCACAAGTCCAATACCCGTTCCTCAGATTTATTAAAAGAGAATGACGTTTGCATACAGGTGGTATGATTGTTGCTTTCCGGATTATGAGGTATTATGTTTATATCATCAAATACAAAGGAGGGTTAATGATGACCGATCACAACAAACGCTATCACATCAACTCCGCCTGTCCCCAGTGCGGATGCAGTTTCGCCCAGGTATTGAACGGCGAAGAACTGAAAAAAAAATATGGGGATATGCCGAATGTGGAACTTGAATGTGGCGAGTGCATGATTAAATTCCAGGAGGAAACGAAAAAGGCCTGCCCGGAATGGGATAAGGACTGTAGGTTAGAGGAATAGACAAACAACTTCATCCATTAAAGAAAGGTTAGCCCATGGTGTATGACTTCAATGCAGATGAAATTCTTCAAATGGCAGAACAGCTCGAAAGAAATGGAGCTGAATTTTATAGAAAATCAACCGAGAGAGTCCAGGACCCGGCCGGCAAGAAACTGTTGATGAACCTGGCCGAAATGGAGGATCAACACGAAAAAACCTTTGCTGCGTTGAGATCAAAACTGACGGCGGATGAAAAAGCCCAGACAGTTTTTGATCCTCAAGGCGAGACCGTGGGTTATCTAAAGGCCCTGGCGGATTCAAAAGTTTTTTTTGATAAAACCATCGATACAGACAGCATGGAAGGCATTTTGAAAGAAGCCATCACCACTGAAAAGGATTCCATCCTGTTCTATCTGGGCATCAAGGATGTGGTGCCGGAAGCCCTCGGCAAGAGCAGAATCGATCAGGTTATCAAGGAAGAAATGTCCCATATCAATCTGCTGACCAGAGAGCTGGTGGCCCTCAAGAAAGGGTAACATTCGGATAGAACCGGCTTTCGTGAACGGATACGGTCAAAAATGAGACCACCGTCAGGTTCAGAACAACATACCAGAAAGGCAGATCCTCCTCGAGACCCAACCAGGACGGGATGTGTCTCTTGATGGGCAAGTGATACACTATTGTCTCGCTTTATAAATGAGACAATAGTGCCGTTATCGGATATAGCGTCCACAATAGCACAGAAACCTGATGGCACAGACGTCGTATCGACAACTTGCGGTTTTTTAAGCCGTGCTTATGGTGTGAGCAATTGGATATATTGATGATAGCCTGACACCCGACAAAGACCAAGTCTGTTGTACGTTCGACCTAACAGACTTTTCCGTAAGGTTCAGGGTGCAAAACCAGATTAAATATTAGAGGTACAGGAGGCGGACATGTGGGAATACACGGACAAGGTAAAAGAACATTTCATCAACCCTCGAAATGTCGGTTTCATCGATAACCCTGATGGCCTTGGTGAAGTCGGTTCACTTGCCTGCGGAGATGCCCTGAAACTGACCTTCAAACTAGGGCACGATAAAAAAATCAGTGACGCAAAATTTCAAACATTTGGCTGTGCCAGCGCCATCGCCTCATCTTCCGCTCTTACGGAAATGATTAAAGGGTTGACCCTGGAGGAAGCTGCAGACATCACCAATGACGACATCGCCCATTATCTGGGGGGACTTCCCAAGGAAAAAATGCATTGTTCCGTTATGGGCCGTGATGCCCTGGAAAAAGCCATCGCCTATTACGAGGGTGCGTCGATTGAAAAAAAAGAAGGTGAAATCGTTTGTGAATGCTTTGGAATCACCGACATCGAAATCAGAAGGGCTGTCCAGGAAAACGGTCTCAAAACGGTTGAAGACGTAACAGACTACGTAAAAGCCGGTGGTGGGTGCGGCAACTGCCACGACCGGATCGGAGAAATCATATCCGAGGTTCGGGGAAAACCTGTTCTGGTTAAGCCCGTACCCAGAGCTTTGACCAATGTTCAGAAAATCAAAATGATTGAAGAAACCCTGGACAGGGAAATCAAACCAGCCTTGAAAAAAGATGGTGGTGATATCGAACTTGTCGATTTTGATCACAATACTGTTTTTGTGAGATTACGCGGCACCTGTTCCACATGTGCTGCATCACAGGTCACCCTGAAAAGCTATGTTGAAACCAAGCTCAAAGAGCTGGTATCTCCTGATTTGGTGGTAAGTGAGGTGCTGCAATGAATATCATTTACGTAGACAACAATGCCACCACCAAGGTTGATCCAGCGGTTGTGGAAGCCATGATGCCTTTTTACACCGAATATTATGGGAACCCTTCCAGTATGCATGCCTTTGGCGGAAACGTGGCCAGATCGGTCAGCAAAGCCCGGGAACAGGTGGCCTCCCTCATCAATGCCACCCCCGAGGAAATAATTTTCACCAGTTGTGGCACCGAAAGTGATTCCACGGCCATCTGGGCCACGATTTCATCCATCCCGGACAAAAAGCACATCATCACGTCACGGGTCGAACACCCTGCTGTTAAAAATCTGTATGAACACCTGGCCAAAAAAGGCTATAAAGTCACATTTGTACCGGTTGATCGCCAGGGCATTCTGGATCTTGATTTTCTGTACGATCACCTCACGGAAGACACAGCGCTGGTCAGTATCATGTGGGCCAACAATGAAACCGGTGTGATATTTCCCATCGATGAGATAGCACGGGCAGCCAAGGACAGGGGTATCGTTCTGCACACCGACGCAGTCCAGGCCGTGGGCAAGGTTCCCGTGGATGTTCAAAAAACCAGTGTCGACCTGCTGTCGCTTTCCGGGCACAAAATCCACGCACCCAAAGGAGTGGGCGCACTCTATGTGAGAAAAGGAACCAGGTTTACCCCCTTCCTCATCGGCGGTCATCAGGAAAAAGGACGCCGCGGCGGCACTGAAAATGTCGCCACCATCGTCGGCCTCGGGAAAGCCAGTATGCTGGCCAAAGATCTTCCGAAAAATACAATGATGGAAGTCGGACGTCTGAGGGACAGGCTCGAACAGGGTCTGGTCAGCCGCGTTCAAAATGCCATGGTCAACGGTGACACAACATCACGACTTCCGAATACCACCAATATCAGTTTCGAATATATCGAAGGGGAGTCCATCCTCCTGATGATGAACGAACTGAACATCTGTGCATCCTCTGGATCCGCGTGTACGTCGGGATCTCTGGAGCCGTCTCATGTTCTGAGGGCCATGGGTATCCCTTTTACGGCCGCTCACGGTTCCATACGTTTCAGTCTGAGCCATTACAACACCGAGGAAGAGATGGATTTTATCATCGAAAAAATGCCGCCCATCATCGACCGGCTGCGGCAGATGTCTCCTTTCTGGAACCAGGGGAAACCTGCCGAAACCATGCTGACCGGAGCGGAATGCCCATTGTAAGGAAGCATCCCCATGTCGACGGAAAAACATGCCACAAGTCATGCCGGTTGTAAGATCGATGCCCAGTCATTATCGTATTACCGTGGCAGACTGCCGGAGGTTGCTGAGAAAATCATCGCCAAATGCGGGGACGATGAATGCTACAACCATATCAACTATGAGCCCATTCCGTCAAAAACGTCCGTTGTCGATATCATTCACCGATTGCGGGAAATCCTGTTTCCGGGTTACTTTACCAGAGAAAAATTAGACCCGGTAAACCTGACCTACAGCATGGGCCAGACCGTTTCTATTCTTTTCGATCAGCTTTCAGAACAGATCTGCCACAGCATCCGGCATGACTGCTTCCGTTATGACCAGGAATGCAGCGAATGTGCTGAAAAAGGTAATGAAGTCTCCCTGGCGTTTCTGGAATCAATCCCGGAATTGCGGGAAATTCTCTCTACAGATGTTGCCGCAGCTTATGCGGGCGATCCTGCGGCCAAAAGTTTCGATGAAATAATCTTCAGTTATCCGGGTGTATTTGCCCTGATGGTTTACAGAGTCGCGCACAAACTCCATACAATGGCTGTACCGCTGCTGCCCCGTATTATGACCGAATATGCGCACAGTATTACCGGAATCGACATCCATCCGGGTGCCGAAATCGGCCGGGGTTTTGTCATCGACCATGGGACAGGTGTGGTCATCGGTGAAACCAGTATCATCGGCAACAATGTCCGGATCTACCAGGGGGTCACTCTGGGGGCCTTGTCCCTGCCCATGGATGCCGGGGATCGGCTGCGCGGAATCAAGCGTCACCCCACCATTGAAAACGATGTTATCATTTATTCCGGGGCGACCATTCTTGGTGGAGAAACCGTTATCGGAGCAAGATCGGTAATCGGCGGAAATGTATGGCTGACCGATTCTGTTCCCCCAGACACCAAGGTGATCATGAAAAAGCCTGAGTTGATCTACATGCCCTCCAATAACGTGGAATAGTCACCCGCCGCTGCCAACATATAATACCAACTGCCGCCAAGCACCCATCACCAAAGGAGGCCAGCATGAACATATTTCCTGGAATTCAAAACACCATCGGCGCAACCCCCATGGTTCGGATAAGAAACATGACCGGCAAGTTTGACTGTGATATTCTTGCCAAACTCGAGTTTTTCAACCCGCTGGGGAGCGTCAAAGACAGGATTGCCGCAGCCATGATCGACACGGCTGAACGTGAAGGGCTCATTGGGTCCGAAACCCTTATCGTTGAACCCACCAGTGGGAATACCGGCATCGCTCTGGCATTTATCTGTGCGGCAAAAGGCTATCGGATCTGCCTTACCATGCCGGAAACCATGAGTCTTGAACGCAGGAAACTCTTGAAGCACCTGGGGGCTGAACTCGTTCTGACGCCAGGCCCCGCTGGGATGAAAGGGGCCATTCAAAAAGCCACCGAGATACTGTCCCAGACCAAAAATGCCTTCATGCCGAACCAGTTCAAGAATCCAGCCAATCCGGCAATACACAAAGAAACCACCGCCAAGGAAATATGGGACGATACAGCAGGAAGTGTGGATATTTTCGTTTCCGGCGTTGGAACCGGTGGCACCATCACCGGTGTTGCCGAAATGATCAAGCAGAAGAAACCCTCGTTCAAGGCCGTTGCGGTTGAGCCTGCTGATTCACCGATTCTTTCCGGTGGGAAACCCGGGCCCCACAAGATACAAGGCATCGGGGCCGGATTCATCCCCGATGTTCTAAACACCTCTATTATCGACGAAATCATCACCGTCACCAATGACGAAGCCTTTGAAACAGCCCGGAAACTTGCCAGGAAGGAAGGCATCCTGTGTGGGATATCGTCCGGAGCCGCCATGGCGGCAGCACTGAAACTGGCGCAAAGAAAAGAAACCAAAGGCAAACGGATCGTCGTGCTGCTGCCTAGTACGGGGGAGCGTTATATCAGTACCGCTCTTTTTCAGTAGAAGCTATCTCAAAAAAGTTTTTTGACCCAATTTCTGTGTTGGGCCCTTGCTTCAACTCCTCGGAATACTTCAGCATGCCTGCGGGTTGAAGTTCGGACCCGCCTTGAACTTGAGCCAAAACCCTTTTTTTGAGATGGCTTCTAAATATAATCGTGTAACATTTTTATTGAGACAGGAGTGTATCATAAAGCCTGAGGATACACATGATACGGGCAGGGAAATGCAATCATATTTCTTGGCCCTTTAGAATTCGCGCAAAACTCTCTTTGGTATGCGTAAACATCGCCACAATACTAGAAGCCATCTCAAAAATAGGAGTTTGGTTTCCCGCAAAAAGAGCGGGATCTTCATCAAAGTCAAGGCGGAATCAAGATTTAACCCACAGGAATACTGATGTATTTTGTGGAGTTGAAACGGGAGCCCAACGCAGGATTTGGGCAAAAGATATTTATGGGATAGCTTCTACAAGGTTCGTTGTTCCCCGAACTCCTTGGGCGATGTTATCACCCAGTCCACCGATTCAGTTGATGGTTTTACCAAAAAAAACGCCTGAAAGTCATTCTCTGGCACGTATCTTGATAGATTAACCCAATGACACCCGTTCAGACAGGCGTGGTTGGTCGGCAATTATTATTTTTCCAGAAATGCTGGTATGAGAACGTAAATAGACAGACGCTGTGAAACCTCACAGCTCATTTGGAATAACACCCAACTTTCAGCCGGAGTCATAGGATTCGTGAAACCTTGTGACAACAACTTAAAAAAGACCATTCATCTCACCGATGAAATGATTAAACTGGCAAACACAGGTGATGCCGAAAGAGAAGACACCGGCTGCGGAATTCTCTATGGTATCATGCGTGACGCGGCCTACAAGATTCAAAAACTGGCCGAAACCGAGCGTGAAAAACATATTAAAAAAGGATGGTGGCACCAGGATCGTGAACCATAACACCAAGACAACTAAAAGGAGAAATTAAAATGGCAGAAAGAGCTGAAGTCTACAAGTGTGATCTTTGTGGTAACATTGTACAGGTAATGCATGGTGGTGCAGGTGAATTGGTCTGCTGCGGACAAGCCATGGTCTGTCTCAAAGCAAACACGGTTGATGCAGCAAAGGAAAAGCATGTACCGGTGGTCGAAAAAGTTGATGGGGGTGTAAAGGTGAAAGTCGGTGACGTTCCCCATCCCATGGAAGCGAAACATTATATTGAATGGATCGAAGTAATTGCAAACGGCAAATCCTATGTTCAGTTTCTGAACGATGGTGACAAGCCCGAAGCTGTTTTCAACCTGGACGCAACTGCAGTGGCAGCACGTGCTTACTGCAACCTGCACGGACTTTGGAAAGGATAATGAAACATGTTGACAGAGAAAGTTCAAGATGCTCTTAATAATCAATTTAATGCTGAGCTATATTCTTCCTACCTCTATCTTTCCATGCATGCCTATTTCAAATCCCTCAACCTGGACGGATTTGCAAACTGGATGTATCAGCAGGCAAAAGAAGAACTCATACATGCAATGAAATTTTATAATTTCGTCAACCAGAGAGGTGGCAGGGCAAAAACAGCCTCCATTGCCGAGCCCCCTTCTGGGTGGGATTCGCCGCTGAACGTATTCGAGGAAACCCTTTCGCATGAGCAAAAGGTTACCGCCCTGATTAACGATCTGGTTGAAATTGCAAACGAAGCACATGACCACGCGACCCAGATTTTTTTGCAGTGGTTCGTGACGGAACAGGTGGAAGAAGAAGAAAATGCCGGTGGCGTTCTTGAACAGTTGAAGCTCATGCAGGGTCATGCCGGCGGGATTTTTTTGATTGACCGCGAACTGGCAAAACGAATCAGCCCCACAGGATTGACTGAACTGGAGTGACACTTGCAGTAATAAGCTGTTAGCTGTAAGCGCCAAGATCGCTTATAGCTAATAGCTGAGGACTGATAAAAAAGGAGGAGATCCATATGACTAGTTGGAAATGTTCAAAATGTGGATACACGTTCGAATCCGACACTCACCCGAATGAATGCCCGTCATGCAGAGAAAAATGTGAGTTTCTGGACAACACGTGTTATACGCCCGATTGCCAGTACGATGGAACAGACAAACGGATCGGATAACCGGAGGGTTCAAGGGGCCTAGGGTGATACAAGGGTTCGAGGGTGGCTGACAGCCGTGAGCGGATAGCGGAATTCCAGCTTCCGAGCATCCTAGCGTTCCAGCATAACATTACTAAATAAGCGGCTTTGCCGCGTTTGATAAAATTGTGAAACAATTTTCTTTGGAGAACTGAAATGGGAAAAGTACTCGTGGTTTTTGCCACACGAACCGGAGAAACTGGACAGATCGCAAACCTCATTGCCGAGGGAATCCGTATGGAGGGCAGTGAGGCCATTGTAAAAGACGTCAAAGAAGTTAAAACCGAAGTGGATCTCCAGGGGTATGACGGATATGTTTTCGGGTCCGCAACCTACCACGGTGACATGATGCAGGGGATGAAAACCATGCTCTTCCTTGCAGAAAAGGCAGGACTTGATAACAAGGTCGGTGGCTCCTTCGGTGCATTCGGCTGGAGCGGTGAAGCACCGGAAAGGATTTTTGGAACCATGGAAAACGTCTTTCATATGGATATGGTTTCAGGACCCATGCGCTTGAAAAACAGCACCCTGGGGGGTGGCGTTCAGATGGCACAGGATTATGGAAAGCAGATAGCTTCCAAATTATAAAATACAACCCATAAGCAACTTCAACCGACGGGTACAGCGGAAGAAGAAGCGACAAACCAGAACCAGGAGGTGACCATGTCCACACCACAGCATTGTCCGGGCTATGAACAGTTCAAGAGCCTGAAATCGTTTGAGTGCAAATGCCCGTCCTGCGGAAAAACCAAAGAAATTTTTTCGGATGAATTCGATAAAACCCATCGCTGTCAGGGCTGCGGCAAGGAGATTGATTTCAACCAATGTACCCTGTCAGGCGGCAATTAGATCTGTCGCTGAAATTCATCGAAAGGGACAGGCGTCTCTTTTTTGCCCTGAACCTGCAAACCGGAATCTCAACCCCGCTCTGCAATGGTGTCTTCGACAGGCAGCGGGGATCATACAGGAGTGGCTGATGCTCAAAATAAAGTGGGTAATCGCTATTGTTCTCAGTGTGTTCTTTTCAACCATGGGCCTGGCTGTAGAAAACAAAGGGGCTGAAAAGTTACAGATCGATGGTGGTTCCAGGGGCGCGGTTCCTTTCACGCACCGCACCCATCAAGACAGGCTTGGAGACTGCAATGTCTGTCACGCCATGTTTCCACAAGAATCACAATCTCTGGCCAAACTTAAGGAGAGCGGGCAACTGAAGCCCAAGGATGTCATGAACAAGCTGTGCGTCAAGTGCCACAAGGCGGAAAAAAATGCAGGCAACAAAGCCGGCCCAACGACATGCTCTCAATGTCATATAAAATAATGCTTTAATTAAAACGGTGGATAGTTTCCATGCTGGTGTTAGGTCTACAGGGAAGCCCAAAAAAGAACGGCAGTTCCGACTATCTTTTAACACACTTCCTGAGGGAAGTCGAAAAGATGGGTGTCGAAGTTCAAATGCTTGATGTTACCCGCATGAACATCCGACCCTGCATCGGTTGCGGTCATTGTGAAAAAAAGGGTTTTTGTGTCATCGATGACGACGACATGCTTGCGTCCATCTACCCACTCCTGCGAAAAGCCCAGGTGGTGGTTGCTGCGTCACCTGTATTCTTTTACAGCGTGACATCCCAGTTGAAGGCACTCATCGACAGAACACAAACTCTCTGGTCACGCAAATACCGTTTGCGGTTGTCCGACCCTCTGTCAACGACCCGTAAGGGAATTTTTCTCTCCATGGGCGGCAGTCGTGGCAAAAAGCTCTTTGACGGTATCCATCTGGTAGCGTCCTATTTTTTTGATGCCATTGACGCACATGTCAGCGGTAACCTGGCCTACCCAGGTATCGAAACCGTCGACGATTTTCAAAAAATGCCGGATCTGAACATGGAAATTTCCGAGACCGCCCATGCATTGATGTCATCCCTGCTCGAACGCAAACGATTATTGTTCCTCGGCAAACACGACGACATCAGGATCCAGATGGCCGGTGCCCTGACTCAGTATCACGCCGGAAACAGGTTTCATGTGCTGACATCCGGAAATGAACCTGCCCAGGCATTTCATCCAGGTGTCGTGGAGGCCATGGCAGAGACAGGAATAGACCTGGCATTTCTTCGGCCCCAACCTCCAACCAGCGCTATCCAGGAATATCGTCCGGATATCATTGTTGCCATGGACAGCGATATTGAAATTCCCGTAATTCCCAATGTCATGACATCGGTTTGGAACCTGCCTGATCCCAGGCACGCGTCTTCTGAATTAATTGTGAAACTTCGTGAGCAGATACGTGAAAACGTCACCAGAATGACAACAGACAGATAGAAGGAGGTTAGCATGGCAAACCCGGAAGAGATGTACCAGTGCCAAACCGTCAACTGCGGGTATATCTACAATCCCGACAAGGGAGATCGAAAAGGCAAGATTCCTAAGGGAACTCAGTTTAAGGACCTTCCGGAGGACTGGAAATGTCCGGTCTGTGGCGCAGGCAAGAAAATGTTCAAACCTCTTGTGGGACCGGGGTCCGCGCTTGAAAATGCTTAGCACCAATATTTAGTAGGTACCCAGGTCCAAAGGACCAGGTTTTAAATGACGTAATAAAACTTAACGACCCCAACTTGATAAAAAATGACGTTTGGTCTATAAATTGGACCTGTGAGATGATGTTTTGAACCCCAACGATAAAGGAGAAAAAAATGGATAAGTATGTATGTACGCTTTGTGGTTATGTCTATGATCCTGCCGAAGGAGATCCAGACAACGGTGTCGCAGCCGGAACAAAATGGGAAGATGTGCCGGGTGATTGGGAATGTCCGGTTTGTGGTGCAAGCAAAGATGATTTTGAGAAGGAATCATAAATTCGCTTCAGGCGAATTTATGAAACGCGGCTCCGCCGCTCCATAACCTTTACTACCTTGTAAAACTTAGCTCATCCTTAAATAGGAAACAATACCATGATACCGGTTGAAATATCAAAAAATGTCTATGATGTCGGCGTCACGGATTGGAATATTCGTGACTTTCATGGTTATTCCACCCATGCCGGAACCTCGTACAACGCTTTTCTCGTCCTGGATGAAAAGGTTGCGCTCATCGATACGGTGAAAGCGCCGTTTTGTGATCAGTTGCTGGATAACATTTCAAAAGTTATCGACCCCAGAAAAATTGATATGGTCATCAGCAATCATACTGAAATGGATCACTCGGGAAGTCTGCCGCGCGTTATGCATCGCATTGGTGAAGACAAGCCCCTATACTGCTCCATAATGGGTGCCAAGAACCTGGCCCTGCACTATCCGCAGGCATGGAACCTTCAGCCTGTAAAAAGCGGTCAGGAGGTCAGCATCGGCGCCAAAACATTCATGTTTCTCGAAACACGCATGGTACACTGGCCGGACAGTATGTTCACCTATCTGAAAGAGGATAAAATCCTCTTTTCCAGTGACGGGTTTGGTCAACACTATGCCAGTTATGATAAATTTGATGATTTTGCAGGTGAAGATGTCATGTATCAGGCAAAAAAATATTTTGCCAACATCTTGCTGCTCTATGCACCGAAAATTCTCAAATTGATCGAGCAGGTCCAGTCCCTGGGGCTTGAAATCGGTATGATTTGCCCGGATCATGGGATTATCTGGCGCAAAAACCCCGCAAGAATCATCGATGCTTACATCAAATGGAGCCAGCCTACAGCGGAAAAAAAAGCGGTGGTGGTTTACGACACCATGTGGAACAGCACCAAGATGATGGCCGAAGCCATCTCAGAAGGTATCTCGAGCAAGGGCGTAACCGTCGTTCCCATGCATATTCGAAGTTCTCATCGCAGTGACATCATGACCGAAGTTCTGGATGCAAAGGCGGTCGTCGTAGGCTCACCCACATTGAACAACCAGATGTTTCCAACCGTGGCCGATTTTTTGACCTATATGAAGGGGCTCAAGCCCACCGATAAAATCGGCGGTGTATTTGGATCTTATGGCTGGAGTGGTGAGTCCGTCAAAATGGTTCAAGCCCAACTGGAAGCTATGAACTTTGATGTCATTGAACCGGGTGTCAAAATTCAGTACATCCCGGACTCGAATGGTTTGTCGGCCTGTTATGACTATGGTCAGAGAATTGCCCAGGCCGTGGTGGGATAACCCATATGAAAAAACCAACCGTGGATATCGGTGCGTGCAGCCTCTGCGAAGGATGTATCGAGGTCTGTCCGTCTGTTTTTTTTATCAATCACATGGGTTATATAGACGTTGCCGAGTTGGCCGTATATCCTGAATCAATGGTGGATGAAGCCATCAAATACTGCCCTGAAGACTGCATTTCATGGGAGGAAGTGCTGGAATGAAGAAAATCGCCCTGTTTGCCTTTAATGGCGATCCGCTGTGCTTTATTCATGTACTGGATGAGATGAGTGGTCATCCGAGTATGGCCCGATACATGGCCGAGGGGTTTGAGGTGATAACGTTTTGAACCTCTTCCTTTTTTTTAAAACCGAAAATTTCCATGAGATCTAATTGAGCCGAAGTAATCACAAAGGGTTGGAGGGTAGGAGGTTTGGGGGGTAAAGGGTACGACCTCTCCAACCCTGTTTTTTCCCTCCAACCCTTAAAACCTCAAACCCTCCAACCCTTAATATATGCCCTTCCGCCAACTCAAAAAGGAGGTTTTCAAACTCCTCATTCGCGATGATTTTTCCGACAGCCTTGTCCAGCTCTCCCGTCTGCCCGGGAGACAGGTCGTCAATCCGCTCTTTTCCTTTCTTTACCACGCCGACGATATGGTCCGCTGGCACGCTGTTTCCGCCATGGGCGTGGTCACTGCAGGACTTGCAGAGAAAAACATGGAATCGGCACGCGTCATCATGAGACGCCTGATATGGAATCTGAACGATGAATCCGGCGGAATCGGGTGGGGCTCTCCGGAATCCATGGGAGATATCATGGCCCGCAGTGATCTCATTGCCCGGGAATTTTCTAAAATTCTCATTTCCTATGTCCTGCCGCACGGAAATTTCCTGGAACACGAAATCCTCCAAAGGGGGCTGCTCTGGGGGCTTTATCGCCTGAGCCAAGAAAAACCCGAGCTCACTTACGACGCAGCACCTTTTGTCCGACCTTTTTTAACATCAAGCGACCCTTTTCATAGAGGTCTGGCGATCTGTTTTGCCGAGACTGCGCGTGATGCCAAATCCATCCCCTATTTAAAAAACCTTATCCGGGATGACACGTCGATCTCACTTTACACCGATTTCCGGATGACCTCCCATAAAATGGCGAACCTGGCGGCCTCTGCAATGGCAACCATCGAACACAACACCTCATTCCCGGACAGCTCTCCTGCTAATTGACCTGTAACTGAGTATGCAGTAACAGATATTTCCACGATGCAGGCAGTGCCTATGGGATAGACGACAACTGTTAACCCGAATATATCTTCTCCACAAACCGCTGCCATTGATCGAGACATTCGGGCATATTTCGACGACCGAAACCAATGCGGAAGCAGTCATGCCCTGTGCTGTAAAGCGTTCCGGGCGCCAGCAGGACGCCGGCCTGATCCACCAAGTCATGACAAAACTGACCCACAGATCCTCCCCCAAGATACCTGGGAAACGCGATGGGACCTGCCAGGGGTTCCCGCCACCCGAACAGGTCTTGATGGACACTGAAAAAATCATTCAGCACTTGAAGGTTGGTTTTAATTATCTCCAGATTACGCTGGACGATGGCATCGCCATGGGCCAACGCCAGGGTTGCCAGAAACTCGCTCGGGGCACTGTTGCAAATCGTCGTGTAGTCCTTGAAGGCAGCCAGTTTACCATAGAGAGATGCATTCCGGGTGGCAATCCAGCCGATTCGCAGACCGGGCAGGCCATAGGTTTTGGACATCACGCCCAGGGAAACCGCATGCTCGTTCAGATCCGAGAAAGCCGGGAGCCGATGTTCAGGCAGATACTCCAATCCACGATAAACCTCATCCGAAAAAATGAGAAAACCATATTCATCTGAAAGTTTTGACAATTCGGACACAAAGGAAATATCGGGAAGGTACCCGGTGGGGTTATGGGGAAAATTGACCACAACGACGCGGGTGTTATTTTCCAGCCGGTCCTTTAAAAAATTGAGGTCCAGAGACCAGCCCTGGTCGGCATTACCTACCCACTCGGTAACCTTAGCACCGATGCTGCGGGCAATTTCCCCCAGGGACTGGTAGTGAGGGGTGTGAACAATGACATGATCCCCCGGCTGCAGGGCAACCTGCATGAAATTGAATATTGCCTCCTCAGCGCCGGCATGAACAAGAATATGCTCCAAAGAATTGTGGGTGTACAAGGAGGCAATGGCTTGCCGAAGCTCCGGGCTTCCAATGGATTCGGTGTATCCGAGCCAGAGAGATAGAAACCGCTTCTGTGCATCCGGGTCGAATCTCAACAACGCATCGATGGTCAAGCTTTCGCAATCAGAGCAACACAGCAGGTAGGGAGCCTTAAATTCATGGGCTGCAAAATAACGTTCAAGTCGAAAGGGCTCAGGCTTCATGGTGGGCCTCCGCCAAGTCCTTCAGGTGGTAAAAAGAAAAAGCATCCATGGCCATCATCCTTTCCAACAGCCCCTCGATAAATGCCAGTGCGTTGTCGTTCAGGCGCTGGTGATGAATCATGATCCCACAGAATCCATTCGCAATGCCTGTGGCCAATTCAGTATAAAGATTTTTCCATCCCATAACAACCGAACGCTCCTTGCGGGTGTGCAGATCCACATTTATCTGAAAATCGGGCATGTCCGCCGGGGCAAGGGGAGATGCACCCCGGCTCCTGGAAATCGCCAGGTATCCTGAGGAGATAAGAACGCCCAGGGTTTCTTCTGAACAACGGTTCCAGGGCGGTGTAAATGCTGGAAAGAAAGCGTCCTGCATCAATGACCTCAGTCGCTCTCCCCCGCGCATAAGATCCTGTTCGATCTCCGCCATGGACCGCGCCGGGCCAAACTCCTGTTTTTTCCCGCTGGGCTCATGGTTCGTGTGCCGCCAGCCATGCTGGTAAAAGCACCAGAGATTGGAATGCTTGTTGCACAGACGTTCAATGCTCTTCCAGCGGGTCTCCGTAAGCCATGTGGGCACCACAGACATGGAAAGCGGCACCTGATAACGGGAAAAAACATCCACAAGTTCACGAAATCGCTTCCCGGGAACGGCAACATCGTCCGCCCGAAAAAAAACCGGTATCGGGTCCTGACCATCGGCTGCAGCCAGCGCCTCTGTCAAACAACGATCGAGATCCATTTTTAGATCACGACAGTCATGGTTCCATATCACTGAAATGGGATAGGGCATGGTAATTGCTCCAGATAAGAACAAAGGGTTCAGGGGTGAAGGTTTGGAGGGTTTGAGGGGGTAATGTTCGAGCTATTGGTAATATGCATGATGCTGTCTATCGCTAACGCCATAGATCTTACCCACCAACCCTCCATCTCTCAAACCCTCCAACCCTGTATCTCTGCTACCCAGGCAGCAGTTTTTTTCGCACCATCCAAATCTATGTCACCTGCAGGCCGTTCCTTTTCCTTCAGCATCCGTGTCATCAAACCGGCCAGCCGCGCCGGGTCCATATCTTTGTCCGAAAGTATCTGCAGGCCTCCCCGTCTCGCCAAGCTTTCCACCCGGAGGCGCTGTTCCCGGTTCTGTGAAAACGGCCAGACAAGTGCGGGAACTCCGGCTGCCATGATATTCATGCTGGTGTTATAGCCTGCCATGCTCACGGACAGATCTGCAGCGTCGAGAAAGGAAAGAAAGTCAGGTGTGAAACGATTCACGTGAATAACCGGACTCTCGAAAGATTTCAAATCGGAAAAGGATCCCTCGTCCAGAAAAGGACCCGTAAAAACCTGCAACCGGCAGTTTCTGGGCAACTGCGCAAAGGCCTTTACAACGGCTGCCAACAATTCGCCCCCCACCTTTCCACCGCCGGCACTGGCGACAACAAAACAGTCGTTATGGCCGATACCCAGCTTTGTTCGGAGATCTTTCCCGGATCCCGGCACGGGTTTCGGTGTAACGAAACCCGTGTAGATGATGGGAATCGAGATGTCAACCAGCCGTGAAAACGTGGCATCCAGTTTTAAAAACCCGGGATCCGAATGAATCAGCAACGTATCGAAATAGCGATTCAACCGCTTGATCACACCTTCTTCATAGGATGCCGCGTTCTCTTTTTCCACCAGGACATCTCTGAGGCTGCAGACAACCCGACAGGGCCGCAGGGAGCCGTCGCGGATACTCTCGAGAATCGGATCGAGTTCAAACCGGAATGCCTTGCGCCCAAAAGGATAGAGCTCTGTCATGAAGACATCCGGCGCCGTCTCTTCAAAAAGACGGAAGAGCATTCTCTGCCGCTCCTTTTTTACCGCATCGACGTGTTTTCCCTTTTCCGTCGAGAACATATTTTTAAAGTCTTCGTTCATCATCAACCCTGGAAGACGCAGTTCCCGAACATGTCCCGGCAGAGGGATATCGGGTCTCTCGCCACCCGAAACCAGCGTGACACCGTGATCTTTCAGCTTATCACAGATCTCGCGAGTTCGGAAAAAATGGCCGATTCCGAGAACATGCTGACAGTAGAATACAATTTTCACGGCATCATCTCCAGATAGGTGTTATCCTGAAACGCTCAGACGTTAAGCCATAAACGGTAAGCTACAAGCTGTAAGCCGCTTAGAGCTTACAGCTCAATCGCGTTCACTCGCTCGATCTCCAATCCCGTCTCCCCGACTTCGAGCCAGTGCAAATGACGTGGTTTGATCATGGCCGGCTCCTGGGGTAGAAATTTTCTTTGGGCCAGACCATAGAGAAGACACTTGATAACGCCTTGGTGGGTGACCGTCAAAATCGTTTCCCCCGGCCACCTCCTGGATGCGTCTTCCAGGGCATTCCGGCTCCTCAGCCAGAGAGCCCTGCGGCTTTCACCGCCAGGCGGACAAAATTGCCAACCGGCCTGTTCCATGATTCTCAGTTCTCCCGGAATCTGGTCCCGAATATCTCGAATCCGCCTGCCAGTCCAGACGCCCCAGTCCAGTTCACGCAGCTGGGACATTTTTTCCATGGGCACCTTCAAGACCCGGTTGATCCATTCGGCCGTGGCAACCGTTCGACCCAGGTCACTGGTGATCATACGATCAAAGGGCACGGCCGCCAGTTGCTCTCCCCAGGTCCGGGACTGCGTCCTTCCTTTCGTGGTGAGAGGCGAATCCTCTTGCCCCTGGATCATTTTGTCCAGATTCCACACCGTCTGTGCGTGTCTTATCAAACCGAAGCGCGTGGGGGATTCTCTATCCAACATGGCAGTTTTAAGTTTTAAGGTTTAGGTTTCGTTAAGAGTCTACCGATTCCTGATTTCTCTTGGCATTAGTCTCAATTCCGGCACCTCTTTGCGATAAATAGAAAACAGATCCTCGATGAGAGCCCGGTTGTTGAAAGCCCGGTGGACCTTTTCTTTTCCGGAATGAATAATCTCTTCCCGCAGGTGTCTATCCGTAAGAATGCGCAGCATGGCGTCCGCCATTTCCTCGTCATTTCCCGGCTGAACCAGGAGACCGGTCTTGCCGTCCTCGATCAACTCCGGAATAGCTGAAAGTCGCGTCCCCACAACCGGCAGCCCCATTGCCAGGCACTCCACAAAGACATTCGGTATGCCGTCCTGATCACCGTTGGCGGCCTGCTCGCAGCCCAGAACAAAAAGGTCCGAGCGGCGATAATAATCCAGAACACGCTCGTGGGTGAGGGTGCCCACCCATTGGCATGACCCGCAAAGACCGAGATCGCGAATCAAGGTCAAGAGCTTGTTCCTATCATCACCGTCTCCAATGAGTGTGTGTTGAAAATCGACACCCTTACGCTGCAGCCGTTGTAGCGCCCGGTATACTGTGGGAAGACCTTTTTTGGGAACCAGACGCGCCACCGTTACAAAATAATAGGGCGCCATTGGATTCCTGCGGGCCTCCCCGCCGGAAAAAAGGCCCAGATCAATGCCATGATACATCCGGTACAGGGAAACATCGCCATGGCCGTTCAGACGTGAAAGGTGGCGTCGGTTGTACTCCGTACAGGTGACCACAAAACGAGCTTTGGTCATTTTCTCCTTCAACTGCAGCGAGTTCGAGGTATAGATATCCTTGGCATGTCCCGTAAAACTGAAGTCGATTCCGCTCAACTGGCTCGCGAACATGGCCACTGAAGACGGCGAGTGTGCAAAATGTGCGTGAAAGTGAACCACACGGCTGCCCGGCAGCAATTTCTGGACCAGATAACCGGCCTGAAGCAAATGTTTGATGGTGGCTGATTTGTGGGTTCGCAGAAATCTCCGGAACGCCACCAGGCATGCACGCAGATAAGCACCGGGTTTCTTTATGGCCAGAACGATATTGTAAAACAGGAGTTGCGGCAATGCTTCCAGGATTGACTGAGGCAGGTAATCTACCCTGGCCTTGATCTGTTGGACGCTTTTATGAGAAAAGGATTCCCGGGGATGACGCATGGAAAAAATATGAATAAAAATTCCCTGTTGTTCCAGCAGCAGAATCTCGTTCGATATAAAACTTTCTGAAATCCTTGGATAACCCTTTAGAATCATTCCGAGAAAAGGCTTTGTGCTCTGCAGTGTCATAGCGTGGTTCCGGTGTCCTCAGGCAATCGGAATCTGGATCGATGAAGGAAGGTTTCAATGGCTTCCCGGGTCATCTCCTCTCTTTCACCGACCTTTCTGGCAGGATTCCCTGCCCAGATTTCGAAAGGACCTGGGTTTTTTGTCAGCACAGAACCGGCGCCCAGTACAAATCCATCCGGCAGATGCGTGGCCTGATACAACACCATCGACCCGTCATGAATCCACACATCGGCCCCGATCTCCTTGTCCTGCCACAACACCCCCAGCGCATTCTCCAGCAGGGCCAGCGGCTGTTTTCCTAAATGAAGGGTGTCGTGGGTGTAGATCCGGACACGCGGGCCGATGTTACACCACGGGCCTACCCGGATAGATCCGGTACAATCCAATAGGGAAAACGGACTGATAGCCAGATTTGTTTCCAGACCGGGTGTCTCATAAGCCTTTGGTGAGACAATCAACCGTCCCTTGTGAACATGTTTGTGCGGATACCTCACCGCCCTTTCCAGAGCTGCCTGCAGCTGGTCTTTCGTCATGGTAGCGGCATCCGGTTTCATTTTCCGTTCAGGTCTCATAAAGTTCTTTTTTTTAGCTGTTAGCCATAAGCCATAAGCTGCTGACTGCTTATGGCTTATGGCTTATGGCTTGCGAAGCCGAATAAAAACGATAAAACTGCTTCATGATAAACGCCACAGTTTCCCGGTTGACATGGAAATTCTCCTTGCCCTCCGCAAAATAGGTTTTTCCCATCAGCATGCGGTAGATGGTTGCCATTTCAAACGCCGGGAAATAGTACACATTCTCGTGTCGGGAAACAAATTCATCCGCTGCAGCACGTAATGTGGATTTGGAGTTACAACTGGCACTGATCACATCCAGATCCTGGCGAAACGTTGCCCAGAGGTGCACCGGCGAAACCGTGACAAGAAGCTGGCATTCAGGGTTGTGCTGCAACATCAACGCATGGATTCTTTCCAGGTTGTCCATGTTCTCCGTATACCGGCTGACGCGGAACCGATACCTGTCCATGCTGCCGCCTTCCTTGACATAGGGGCCCGAGGGCAGGCAGATGACGGAGCCATCCATTGTGTCCTCCCATATCTCCGTGAGCCCGAGGGTCAGAATAAGAACCCGGGCGCGTTTCAGCGCACGTCGGCTGCAGACAATGTGGTGGCTAAAATCCTTTTCCGCCGCCGGAATGGATTCATATAGAATAATCCTGCGGTATGGATCTTGAATTTTACCTGACAACGGTGCCGTCCACCAGCGGATGTCCGGTATGAAAGAAGCGAACGTATATTCGAATATCTGCCGCATGGCGAATGTATTGTACGTTCTTTCCCAGGCCGCGCTGGCATGAACGGATGCCGGATGTTCCACCTCTTCCGCAATATAGGCATATCCCTCCTTGATCAGCGATTTGCGGATCTCGCGTGCAAAACAAGAGCCCATGGAAGCAATGGGTGTTTCCGGTGAAATTGCCAAGCCTGTCTGGTCGGGAAAGGAATACAGACCGTCAGCCGGCGGGTTGTCATAACTGCCGGGCCAAACCTGCCATTGCTCAAATTTGTGACCCGGATGGACCTCTGATTTTGCCATGCATATAACCCTGAATTATTCCCCTGATACCATTTGTGAATAAAAATGTACTTTACCATACTCGTATCTGATCTAAAAGCCACTTTTATTCTGTTCTCAAAAATGGAGAAATATGTTAACAATAGCCTTGTAAACGCAATTTTAAGAGACCGTGACCTTGTCACTGAATGCAGAAAGGTCTATTGCACCCCTGGAACGGGTTGCCGTCAGGGAGCATAGGGTCGTATATAAGGATTAAAATATGCCGGCGGGTCTAGAGAAAAAATCGTCTTTCGGGCAAATAGAACGACAGGTGGTGCTACCGTTCGGGAAATCGATCGAAATCGCCTTCAAAAGCATCCGAGTTCGCTTTGTCCGATCCATGATAACCACCCTAAGCCTGGTCCTGGCCGTGGCTTTCTTAAGCTATACCAATGTAAATATCGATGTTGTCAACGGCCTGCTCGCCACTGGAAATGACGATATTCGGCAGCGGGTTACCCGCTCGGGATATGATGTACAACCCACAGGTGACCAGGTAGAAAACACCCCCAAACAGAGATGGATCGTTATTCTATCACTGCTGGTGTGCGTTGTGGGGATCGTCAATGCCCAGCTCATGTCGGTAACCGAACGGTTCAGAGAAATAGGTACCATGAAATGCCTCGGTGCCCTGGATCGTTTCATCCTGAGGTTGTTTCTTCTGGAAGCAGGTATGCAGGGTCTGGTGGGCGCAGGGCTCGGCGCACTCCTGGGCGCCCTCTTTGCCATCACCTCCGGTGTCATACAGTTTGGCACCCCAGTCATTACAAATCTTCTCTGGGGGGACATGCTTGGGTCCATGGGCCTGGCAACCGGTGTCGGCTGTCTCTTAAGTCTTGCAGGCGTTCTATACCCTGCCATGATGGCGGCAAGGATGCAGCCGGTTGAAGCCATGCGGGTGGAAGAATAAAACCGTTACACGATTTTATAAAACGCGACGTTGTCGCTCTTATTTCGAACCGTTGTCAAGGATAAAACGCTATGGCAGTCAACAGCAGTATTGTTCGCGTTTCCAAAGTCACAAAAACCTTTCGACTCGGCAAAATCGAGGTTCAGGCGCTGAAAGGCGTGGACCTGGAAATTGCCTCTGGAAAATACATATCCATCATGGGACCTTCCGGATCAGGAAAGAGTACTTTGTTCAATATGATCGGCGGCCTGGATAAACCCACCTCTGGAAAGGTCTTTATCGACGAAGTCGATATTGCCCAACTGGATGCATATGAACTGGCATGGCTTCGCTGCCGGAAGATCGGCTACATATTTCAGACTTTCAATATCATACAGGTCATGACCGCCCTCGAAAACGTCACCCTGCCGATGATTTTTGCCGGCGTTCCCAATGAGACCGCCGTTGAAAAGGGTATGGGGCTGATGAATCTGGTAGGTCTGGGGGATCGCTTTAACCACAAACCCTTTGAGTTGTCGGGAGGACAGCAGCAGCGTGTTGCCATCGCCCGGGCACTGGCCAATGACCCGGCCATCATTCTGGCGGATGAACCCACCGGCAACCTTGACCTGACCACCGGTGAGGAGATCATCACTTTGTTGAAACGCTTGAGCGCTGAACGTGGTGTCACGATTATCTCCGCCACCCATGATTTCAAAATGCTGAACGTCTCGGATCAGGTTATCTGGATCCGGGATGGTCGTGTGGACAAAATCGAAGAGCGGGAGGAACTATCCATATCCATCGGTACAATCGACACACGCTAGCGTCATGTAGCGATGGTATCTGTCGTTGCCATAAGCATATTTTTTTCACTTATAACCACAAACTCTGTATCGGTGTCATTTTATGGACCGAAAAAAATACCAGCGAACCAGGTCTAACGTTGCCGACAGCCTGTCTGTCAAAAGGGGTGCTTGCATTCTTCAAGGAAACCTGTTTGGCCTCGTAATCACGCTGGCATTGTGCCTTTTGGGTTTGTCGGCCGTTGGCGATGGTATTGCTGCAACCGACTCCATGGATGGGGATCAGTTTTTTAAAGATATTCAGGCATTATCCGCTGTTCAGGACAGAAGTACCGGGACCCCCGGCAATGTAACGGCTGCCGAGTACATCAAGAATCGTCTGTCCGGAATGGGATTCGAGATCATCGGGTCCCAGCGATTTTCCGTACCGGTAATGCATCATCGTGACAGCAGACTCCGGATATCTGACACCGGCCCATCAATTTCAATCCTGCCATACTTTGGAAACGCCGTATCACCCCAGGCAATCCCTGCCCCTGGGATAAAGTCCCCCCTGATCTACGCCGGTACCGGTGAACCTCAGGAATATAATGGAAAAAAAGTCGAAGGTGCGATTGTCCTGATGGAGCTCGATTCGGGCAAAAATTGGGAATATGCCGCCACCATGGGCGCCCGGGCGGCAATCTATGTGGACCGTGGAAATTCACCCAACATCCTTTTTAAGGATAAGTTTGAACTTTCACCGGTTCAGTTTCCCCGATTCTGGATACCCCTTGACCAGGCAAGAGACCTGTTTGGGCTCTTTGAAAATCCAGCCTTGACCCGGGTGGCGGAACAGATCACCCTGACATCGGATATCCGCTGGCAGACGGAATTAGCTGAAAATATTTACTGCCTGATTCCCGGCTTAGACCCGGAGCAAAAAAATGAGATGGTCATGCTCGAGGCCTTCTACGACAGCTCCATCAACGTGGCCGGGCTATCTCCAGGCGCCGATGAAGCCTGCGGCGTGGCGACACTACTAGAATTTGCCAAGAGAATGAAAGAAAACCCGCCCAAAAAGACGGTACTGCTTGTAGCCAGCGCAGGCCATGCGCAAACGCTTTCAGGCATGCGTGAGTTTATATGGGGCTTCTCCGAAAGATCCAAGACCGTCAAACAGATGAAAATGGACCTCAGGTCACGGATTGAAGAAACACGCCAAACCATCGATGGTTTGACAACCCTTTCTTTCGAAAAGAAGAGATTCCCGGAGGCCGACGTCATGTCCCTTCTTGATGTGGCCATAAAAGAAAGACTCAAAACCGAGGCAGACAGCGTCTCCCGCCAGCTCATGCAGTTGCGGCTAGAGACAGATAATTCTGTCAAGCCGGAGGCCATCAAGAAACTGGCGGATCAGCGCCAGTTGTTGCGACGCCTGACCTGGCGCACCTCTTACGAGAGTGAGAATCTATCCACACAAGAAATGCATCTGCTGGATCAGATTGTTGTCAGAGCAACCGATGACAGCAAAGCCGTATTACTGGATATCCAACAGCAATTTGTGTTTATCGAAGATGTGGACAACCTTCGCAGGCATACCCGAGAATATGACCTGGCCGCATCGGTATCCCTGCATCTCTCGAGCCACGGCACCGGCTTTGGCGCATTCAACTATGGGTGGTTGTACCCCTTCAGACCACGAATCAACCGTGTGTCCAGCTTTAGCAAACTGGATGAAGCCCTGCGACTGGCAGCCGAAGCAACCGAACAAGAACTTGGTACTAAGGATTTTTTCAAGGATACCCTGCGCCCCAGCAGACAAGGGTCATGGAAAAATTTCTTTGTGGATCAACCCCCCCTGGGAGGGGAGGTATCGGCCCTGGCCGGGTATCACGGTTTAAGCCTGGTAACGACACACGATGCCAGATCTTTTTGGGGAACCGCTTCCGACACCCTGGAAAATATGGATCGCCCATATGCTTTGCAGCAGGCCGGTGTCGTCTGCGGGATCATGCAGCGACTGGTACAATACGGCAAGCTGCACGAGGACATCTACCCCAGAAAAGGCTTTGCCACTTTGGCCGGTAGTGCAAAATTTCTAAGGCATGGAGAACTTTTCGCAGACCAGCCTGCACCGGGTACTGTATTGCTTGCCTACCAGGGGCCTGCCAAATTTTATACGATGGTGGATCAGAGCGGTGCCTTCCTTCTCAAAGGTGTCGCCGACAGCAAGCACAGTTTCCACAAGGTCATTTTAGAAGGATACAAGTTCGATACCCACACCGGTTCCATCGACTGGACCATCGATAAAAATCAGACTGACAAGGCTGCCTACCGTGTCAAAATGATTCGTCTTGCCATGGAGACGGATTTGAAGATGTTCGCCTGTAAGGGAAGCACGCTGTTCAATCTGCTGGAACCTAGAACCTTCCGGTATCTGACCAAGAGCCAGGTGCTGGACGGGCGTCGTGAAGCCGAACCGGTTCGATTCTTCTACAGCCGCCTCGACACCTGGTCATCCAATATTTCAACCATTTTTCTCGAACCCGGAACACCGCTCAAGCTGACCCTTTCCGATTCCGCCCTGAATAAGAAACTGATTCTGCTGAATAACACGCCCAAAAACCCGCAGGGAACCGGTTACAGGGTCGAAAACTGGCCCACGCTGCATCGTACCGGATATCGCATAGCCAGTGATATGTGGACATTGCTGGTGCCGCGCATAAACAATCTGGAAGAAAGCGGCATCATCAACGAGCGTATACAGCAATTGCAAAAAGACGGCCTCACAGCCTTGAAACTTGCGGAAAGCGCATGGAAAGACAAGCGCTACGATCGGTTCTTTGAAGCCTCATCCAGATCCTGGGCACTGGCAAGCCGCGTATACGACGACATCGAAAAAACACAGAAAGATGTGCTCTATGGCGTGTTGTTCTATATCGCCCTGTTTGTCCCCTTCTCGTTCTGTCTTGAAAGACTTCTCTTTTCCTACACCAACATCTATAAACGAATCGCCGCTTTCAGCGTAATCCTCATCCTCCTGATCACGGTCATCTACAATGTTCATCCGGCTTTTCAACTGGCATACAGTCCCATGGTCGTCATCCTGGCATTTCTGATCATGGGTCTTTCACTCGTGGTGACATTGATTATCTTTTTCAGGTTTGAAGAAGAAATGACCCGTATCCAAAGCCGTTCCCAGCGCAGCCAGTCTGAAGAAATCGGCCGCTGGAAGGCCTTTGTTGCGGCATTTCTTCTGGGGGTCAGCAACCTCCGCCGCCGCAGGTTGAGAACAGCCTTGACCTGTATCACCCTGATCATCCTCACCTTCACCATCATGAGTTTTACCTCAGTCAAGTCCATACGGAAACATACGCGTATCCTTTATAACAACCGGTCTCCCTACCAGGGTTTCCTCTTGAAAAACATTAACTGGCGGGATCTGCCACCCCAGGCTTACACCATCGTTTCAAATACATTTTCCGAAACGGGAATTGCGGCACCCAGGGTATGGCTGGAAGAAGAAGACCGAACCCGTTCGACGCGAATCCCCATTCATTATGACGGGAAAACGTTTGAAGCACAGGGCATGATCGGATTGTCACACAATGAAGTCCATGTGTCCGGTATCGAAAGCATTCTCGTCGGCGGACGCTGGTTGAGAGCCGAAGATCGGCAGGCAGTCCTTCTTCCAGACCGGATGGCTGAACACCTCGGTATTGATATCAAATCGCCGATCAACCAGGTGGTGACCATCTTGGGGACCCCTTTTCACGTTGTCGGGATTTTTTCGGGTGAGGGTTTACAGGAGCTGAAAGACCTGGATGGGGAGCCTCTGACGCCCGCTATCTTTCCCAGAGAAGTTTCGGATGGCATGACCGAAGCCGTTGTCGAGGCACTGGAGTCGGGTGATGACATGCGTGAATTTCAGAGCCGCTATCAGCATCTCGACACTGAAGTTACGGTCATTGTCCCTTTTCAGAAACTTATGGCGGTAGGCGGCCATGTCAAAGGTATCGCCATTCGACCGAATGCACAGGGCTCGAACCAGGAGATGGCCCAGATGCTGGTGGACCGTTTCGGTCTGTCGCTGTTCAGTGGGGAGGAATCGGGAACCTACTTGTATCATGCCAGTGACAGCATGAGTTACAGCGGTGTTCCCAATATAATCGTGCCCATCTTGATTTCGATATTCATTGTATTGAATACCATGATCAGCAGTGTCTATGAACGCAAACGTGAAATCGGTATTTACACATCCGTCGGGCTGGCACCCTCGCACGTTTCCTTTCTGTTTATAGCGGAAGCCATGGCGTTTGCCGTACTCAGCGTTGTTTTCGGTTACATTCTGGCACAGACATCGGCAAAATTTTTTGCAGGTACCGCCCTTTGGTCCGGTATTACGGTCAATTACTCCTCCGCCGCAGGTGTTGGTGCAATGGTTCTGGTCATTCTGGTTGTCATGATATCGGTCATTTATCCATCCAAGATTGCCGGTGAAATCGCCATTCCAGACATTAACCGTTCCTGGACCCTGCCCGCTCCCCGGGAAAACAGGATTGATATTGTTCTGCCGTTCCTCATGACCTACTTGGAGCACCGCAGTGTCGGCGGC
The DNA here is from genome assembly GCA_963823335.1 of uncultured delta proteobacterium. Lineage (GTDB taxonomy): Bacteria > Desulfobacterota > Desulfobacteria > Desulfobacterales > B30-G6 > B30-G6. Next base: position 299,992 of record CAWGLD010000001.1, read on the forward strand.
TTTATTTATGAATACTTTGCCAGTCACCAGGAAATCACCCATGGCAAATTTTCTACCGGGGATGTAGCCTTCTCCTTTGTCTGCGAAATACCCCCGAAAGAGGAAGACAACCAGGAGGACTGCCCTGAAGACCAATACACCTATGATGAATGCCTCCATTTGACATCAAAGGTCTGGCTGGCACCGTTTGACTTCGGCATACTCCAGCGGGTTGCGTTGAAATTCAAACCTGCTGAAGAAGAAAAAGGGTTTCTTGAAGTGCACGTTTCACTGCACCGCGAATCCGGAGAATCCAACGCCTGGCAACGGATCAACAAAACGTTTCTGCATGAAATCCGAAAACAACTGCTCCTGTGGCGTTCCTTTGATGACGAGACCAAGGAGCATTACGAACGTCTTTTAGCTGAGGCAGTTCAAGCAGATTAGGTTGTTTAGGCTGTAGAAAAAAATGGGTGGCCATATGAAACTCAAAACGCTTGAAACGACCAGTGAAATAACGAAGGCTGAAAAGACTATGGGGGCACGATTACTGTCCGTATGCAACCGATAGCGACCTAACAGCCTACAGTCTAAGCAACCTGATCTATAAGGATGACATGACCGACACACCCGACATAACAGCAACACAACAGGCTCCGGTTTCGGGAAAGCGTGAAACGCTCTCAAACAGGATTCGCTGGCGGGCTATTTTCATAGGATCCTTTCTGGCCTTGCTCATCTGCCTGATAACGCCCTTCAACAACGCCTACAGATTAGGGACACCCCTTGGGGGCGGACACTTTCCCCTGGCTCCGTTTTATTTTCTCATCTGGATGGTTGTCATCACCGCTTTCATCCGCTGGTTGTTCAAGGGCCGCAATCTTCTCACCGGAAAAGAGCTTCTGGTGGCCTGGGCATTCATGGTTCTTCTTTCAGGCATTGCCTGGACGGGCCTGGCAAGGACCTTCTTTCTCAACTTAACGGCGCCTTACCATTTCGCCACCGTCGAAAACCAATGGGAAGAAGTTCTTCATCCCATGCTGCCGTCGGGATGGTACCCCCAGAACCAGGCGGCCATCACCGATCTATACAACGGCCTGTCCGGAGGACGCCAGATGAGCTGGATAGATGTCCTGGGCAACATTCCGTGGGAGGCCTGGGTGCGGCCTCTGCTGGGCTGGGCCGGCTTTGTCCTGCTCTGTTATTTTGTCATGGCCTGCATGGTCAGTCTCTTGAGTAAACAGGGGATCTATCACGAGCGGATCAATTTTCCTCTCCTGCGGGTACCATTGCTGATTCAGGAAGCATTCGACAACCAGGAGCTGGGTCGATTCTTCAGCAACCGCTTTCTCCTGGTGGGTCTGTCCATACCGGTTTTGCTCCACCTGTTGAACGGTCTGAGTTTTTACAATCCTTCCATACCCTCGATTCCCACGCTGGTCATAGCAGGTAAATATTTTCCGAAACTGGGCCTCTTTTCCGGATTCTACAAACTGAAAATCTATTTTTACCCGGCATTCATCGGATTCGCTTTCCTGACCTCGAAACAGATATCGTTTTCCTTCTGGTTTTTTTACATTGCCGGCGCCCTGTTGTTCGGTGTCCTGTCATTTATGGGAATCAACATCCCGGCCGGTGCTCTCGGTGTGACCTTCGGACCGACCATCTCCAGACCCGAAGAGATGCAGATGATCGGCGCATATGTTGTATTTTTTATTTTTATCGCCTGGCTGGCCAGGTTCCATTTAATGGATATCCTTCGTATGGGATTCGGACTCAAAAAAGAAACCGACCCGGAAAGTGAATGGCTCTCCACGCGCATGGCTTTCTGGGGGACCGTTCTGGGTGGTCTCGGCATTGTGCTGTGGTGCCATTTTGCCGGTGTCCCTTTCCTCTTTTCCTTTATGGTCGTAGGTGCCCTTTTCCTGTTTATGCTGGTGGCCACACGGGTGATCTGCCAGGGGGGCATCGCCTATTTCACCTTGACAGCTGCACCCATGGATGGACTCATGGCATTGTTCGGACCCAAGGCGTTTACCCATGTGGGTCTTGTTGTTTCGGCGGTTATCCAGAAAATGCTCTTTGTCGACCTGCGCGAATCGCTCATGCCGTCTCTTCTCCACGCACGAAAAATATCGGACGGCACCAACAGCAACCGGCGTATATTCATTGCCATTATCATCACCCTCGCCCTGGGTATTCTAGTTTCCTTTCTGGCCATGCTCGCTCTGTGCTATAAATTCGGCATCCGGGAACTCCAGTTCGAATGGGCCAGCCGCACGACACTGGCTGTTTATGACAATCTTTTCAACCTGATGGAAGTCCCTATGGAATCCAGCCAGTGGGTCATGACCTTTATGCTGGTGGGTGCGGCCTTGATGCTGGTTCTGGTGATCTGCTATCACCGTTTTTACTGGTGGCCGATACATCCCATCGGCTACTTGACGGCCTACAGTTCCGCCATGTGGTATCTGTGGTTCTGTTTCTTTATCGGCTGGCTTTGCAATGCACTTTGCATGCGCTACGGTGGCGTCATGCTTTACAAAAAAGTGCGCTATTTTTTCATTGGGCTCATTATCGGGGATTTCCTGATGGCAGGAACCTGGGCCATCTATGGCCTCTTCAGCGACGCAAGCTATAACGTGATGCCGATATAAAGAAGGGTTCAAGGGTCCGAGGGTGATACAAGGGTGCGAGGGTAGCTAACAGCTACAAGCGGACAGCAGCGTCCCAACATTCAAGGATTCCAGGGTCCAAGGAAAATACTTTCAGTTACAAAGAAAGAAAGGTTGTAAACAATCTTACGAATTGAGAAAAAGGGGCTACTAACGAGCATAAGCCGGCAAACTTTTCACCCTCAATAGCGACCTAGTCGCGTTTGATAAAATCGCGAAGTGATTTTATGTACGAAGACAAAGAACTCCAGGAATACAGAGATCTTCTCAAGACACCGGATCATTTTGAAGAAGGATTCAGCTGGAAAACGGTAGTGGGCTCCATCTTCATCGGCTTCCTCATGATGCCCGGCAGCATGTACCTGCAGCTGGTGATCGGTCAAGGCATCGGTCCGGCAGCACGATGGGTAACAATCATCCTGTTTGCTGAACTGGCCAAGCGTTCCTACAGCGAATTGAAACAGCAGGAGATTTTTCTGCTTTACTATATGGCCGGCGCCGCGCTGGCGACACCCTTCCAGGGACTCCTGTGGAGCCAGTACCTGGTTCAATCGGATGCCGCCCGTATGTTGGGTCTCACCGAATTCATCCCCACCTGGATCGCGCCCAGCCTCGACTCCGAGTCCCTGATGCAGCGTACCTTTTTCCATCGGGACTGGATGATTCCGATCCTGTTGCTCGTGGGCACACAGATCATTCAACGTATCGACCAGTTCGGTCTGGGATACGCCCTTTACCGCATCACGAGTGATGTGGAAAAACTTCCCTTCCCCATGGCCCCGGTAGCTGCCCTGGGAACCATGGCCCTGGCCGAGTCTACGGAAGAAAGAAAGAAAAGCTGGAAATGGCGGGTCTTTTCCATCGGTGGTGTCATTGGTCTGGCTTTTGGGGCCATCTATGTGGTTCTCCCTACCCTCAGCGGCCTGATTCTGATGGAGCCAATCCGTCTGATCCCCATCCCCTGGATTGAGCTGACCGGACATACAGAGGACTTTCTCCCTGCGGTAGCCACCGGTATTCAACTCGATCTGGGTCTCGTTTTTATCGGCATGGTGCTGCCGTTCTGGGCGGTTATCGGCGGTCTGGTGGGTCTGCTCATCACCATAGCAGCAAACCCGGCCCTGCACCATTTCGGTATTCTTACGCGTTGGCATCCGGGAATGGAAACCGTCGATACCGTATTTGCCAACAACTTCGACTTTTACTTGAGCTTCAGTATCGGTCTGGGCCTTTCTATCGCTCTTATCGGCATCTGGCACGTGATACGCTCCTTTAAAAAAAGCTCAACACAACAGCGCGGGACACTCAAGGACCTGTTTCATCCACCTCCTGGCCGGGGTGATTTTAACTTCTGGATCTCCATCGGAATCTATGTGTTTTCAACTTCTTGCTATGTTTTATTGTGCGTCTGGCTGGTACCCAATTTCCCCTGGATCTTTTTTCTCTTGTATGGATTTATCTACACACCCATCGTGTCCTACATCACCGCCCGGATGGAAGGAATCGCCGGGCAGTTTGTAAGTCTTCCTCTGGTTCGGGAAGCCAGTTTTATCATGGGTGCCAAATACTTCGGCTACCAGGGAATTGAAATATGGTATGCCCCTATTCCGATTCATAACTACGGCGAAGCCACCGTCAACTTCCGCCAGATCGAACTTACCGGAACCAGTATCCGCGGTATCATCAAATCGGAAATCGTCGTCTTTCCGGTGGTCATGACGGCCAGTCTGCTATTTTCACAATTTATCTGGCGGCTGGCCCCCATACCGTCCAATGCCTACCCCTATGCCCAGGAGCTGTGGCATCTGCAGGCCCTCAACACACTTCTGATGCAGACATCCACCCTGGAAGGCAACTCCCTGTTCTATCAAGCGCTAAACTGGATCTATGTGGTGGCCGGCATGGGTCTGGGTGTCGTCACCTATTCCATCCTGATCATGATGGGACTCCCCATACTGCTGGTGTATGGTATGGTTCGCGGACTGGGGCAAAGCACCCCCCACGGTCTGATCCTTGAAGTTATCGGCGCACTATTGGGGCGCTTCTATTTCTATAAGCGTTACGGCAGCATGTGGCGACAATACGCACCAGTTCTACTGGCGGGTTTTTCCTGTGGTATGGGACTGACCGGTATGTTCGCCATGGGAATTACCCTTATTCTCAAATCACTGGGGCGGCTGGCTTACTAGAAGCCAATCATTCCTGGTTTAAAATGAGAGCTATCAAAAGGATCAGCACATGTCACTTTCACGATATGAAATCGAAAAGGCCTTAAAAAAATGGAATCTCGCCTGGGATAATCATGACCTCGAAGGAGTTATGGACCTCTTTCATGAAGAGGTCGTTTTTGACAGTTGGACAGGTGGATGCGTTAGAGGAAAGGAGGCTCTCAAAAAAGCATGGAAACCCTGGTTTGCCAACCACGGAAATTTCCGCTTTATAGAAGAAGAAACATTCATCGATGAAAAAGAGCAAAAAGTTCTTTACCGCTGGTTACTTGAATGGCCTTCTTTTGAAAAAGGAAATGAGGGAAAACCTGAAAAACGAAGAGGCGTCGATATAATTCATTTTAAAGACCGCAAGATAATTAATAAATTTACCTATTCAAAGACCTCTATTGAGATCGATGGGAAAAGGCACTCGCTTCACATATAGGATAGACAGCAATCGAGAAGTTGGGAGGGTTTTCCAGCAACACCTTAGTCAGCTTTGCAAAAACATTTTTTTTCACTTCATTAATTTAGGAGGTCGATATGAATGTCAAAGTTTTAATCAAAAGGACGGTTCCAAAAGAAAAATCCAGGGAAATGTTAAAGTTGTTTAAGGAGATGAGATCGTTGGCGACAGGTCTGGATGGGTACATTTCTGGTGAAACCTTGAAAAGTAGTGACCGACTCGATGTTTTTCTGGTCATAAGCACATGGGCATCGTCAAACGATTGGGAAAATTGGCTTAAGAACAAGGAAAGACAGAAGATTCAAGGCAAAATTGATGCTCTGCTGGGGGGCAAAACATCCTACGAAATATTTCAATATGGCTTAAGAGAATGATGTTCACAGAAACATTGTAAATCGTAATTAAGTTCTCAGAAAAAACACATCAGGCACCGGAAGCGTGACTGCCTATGTACCCGATGGCGTCGATGAATGCAATCTGGGATTTTATATTGCGCTCACTCGGCAAACCGGAAGTGGTGGTGGTTTATTTTTTCTACAAGTCCCTAAATGATGAAACTTGTTCGCGGCCTTATACTTTCTATGTTGGTTATTTACGCCTTGCAAGGCCTAAGCTACGGCAGTTCTGATTTTTATAAGCTGATAGATATAGATGACCCAGTTTCGTTTCAAGATGATGCCATCTACTTTCAACATGTAACACCCCTTTCCAATATACAAACATCCTCATTTTCAGAGGATAAAAGCGCATTGGATATGGGCTTTCTGCATAAATATTTGGGGTACGGTACACTTCTTTTGGCCGGCGTGGCTGCGGCGACGGGATCCGACAGCTCAATTCACCATTATTCAGCGATGGGATCAGCTACTTTTGGTATAATGACCCTGGCAACCGGTTACCATGAATATGGGGATATGTTTGAGATTGATGAAGGTTTTTCAAAATATAACCTTCATATCGCATTGGGAACACTTGGTGCCCTTGGATTTGCCACGGAAGCCATTATCGCCAACACCGATTCGGATCATGGCGGTCTGGGCATAGGATCTGCCATTGTAATGGGAGCCGCCTTGATTGTCATTGTCTGGTAATAATTCATCAAAACCATAATAGACACGTTTGCGTCACCAGATCCAAAAAGGATGCCTAACGACACAATTTTATTTTCAGCCCGCCGGAGGAAGATATGCAAGGCTTTAAATCGTATACGATGCTGTTCTTGTTGATACTTGTCCAAGGTTGCTCGAATGTAATTGTCAGCCAGGATTATCCGCTCAGTACCGATTACTCGGCTTTGAAAACATATGCCTGGCAGTCTGAACATCAAGAGAAAACGGGCGATCTCAGACTGGACAACCCGCTTCTGGATGTGCGCATCCGTCGCGCGATTGATACATCATTGCTGGAAAAAGGTTATCGGCAGGTTTCTGACATGCAGCCTGATTTTTACATTGCCTACCACCAGGAAATTTACAACCGCATCACTGTAGATCAAAACAGGTCCGGATTTGCATTTGGTATGGGAAGTACTGGTTACCATGGCGGGATCGGTCTCAGTACAGGAAGCAACACCGGCAGTTATGACGACAACATGCTGGTGATCAATGTGATCGATTCAGGAAATGGCGGCATTCTTTGGCGGGGGACCGCTACCCGTTCCTTTTTGCAGCACACTGACCCGGAAAAATTAACCAAACGGGTCAACGAAACCGTTAATAAAATATTAAAACAGTTCCCGCCCCAGTAAAAATAAATCGTTCTGGAGCAGTACTATGAAGCCTCGCTATAAAAGGAATTCAGGTGGATATCCGTCTTTGCAACAAGATCATTGAAAATATATCCCGTGTGATTGTCGGCAGGGATCAAGCCATCGAATTGCTACTGATCACCCTCATGGCAGAAGGCCACGTGCTGCTGGAGGATGTACCGGGTGTGGCCAAGACGCTGCTGGCGAAATCCCTGGCAAAAAGTATCGGCGGCACCTTCAACCGGGTGCAGTTTACACCGGATCTCATGCCCACCGATATCACCGGCTTCAATGTCTATGATCAGCAGTCGGCCTGCTTCTCTTTTCGCCCGGGGCCGGTCATAACCCACATTCTGCTGGCCGACGAAATCAACCGCACCATACCACGGACCCAGTCAAGCCTTCTGGAATGCATGGAAGAACGCCAGGTGACAGTGGATGGGAAAACCCATCTGCTTCCCAGCCCTTTTTTTGTCATGGCCACCCAGAATCCCATTGAACTGGAAGGCACTTTCCCCCTGCCCGAAGCTCAGTTGGACAGATTTCTGTTGAAAACCCGGCTGGGATATCCTGACAAGCAAGAAGAAATTCAGATTCTCCAACGTTTCCAGCAGACAGACCCTCTCCAGGAACTTATGCCTGTGACAACCCCTGAAGAAGTCAGCCGATTACAGCGGGACCGCAGAAACATCATCGTTTCAGGACCTGTCCGGGAATATATCACCGATATTGTTCGGGCCACACGCAATCACAAGGCAATTCAATTCGGCGCCAGCCCCCGGGGCTCTCTGGGCTTGATGCGGGCTGGACAAGCCCTGGCAGCCCTGCGCGGCAGGGAATATATTCTGCCTGACGATATCAAATCGCTGGCGCTCCCGGTTCTCACCCACCGGCTGATCCTTAAGGAGCAAGACCGGCTGCGGGGCGAAAACGCCGGGCATATCCTGGAAAGTATCATCCAGCATACCCAAGTTCCGGCTGCGGCAGGATCGAAAAATGGCAACTGAGCTGGATCAAACCAAGGAGCCGACCATCTTCAATTCCCTGCTGGTCTGCTTTTTTGTAGGCATTCTCCTTTTCATCGCCCTCCTGTTCCGCCAGCAAGACCTCTCGTTGCTGGCAATGCTGATCCTGCTGGTCATGGGTGGATCAAAAGCCTGGAGCACCCTCAATTTTTACCACGTCACATGCCATTATCGCGTGGATAAGAAACGGGTCTTTCCCGGAGAAACCGTCTCCATGGCAGCCACCATGGAGAACAGGAAATTTCTTCCGGTCTGGATCCGCTTACGCTGGCCAGAACATGGTGCTTTTGAAACTGACCACGACACTGAATCTTTTTCCCGGCACGGAGCAGGTCTTCTGTGGCATCAGCAGATGCGGATTCAACAGGATTTTACTGCCATACGCCGGGGAGTCTTCCATTTGGGACCCCCTCACCTTGGTTCCAGTGATTTATTCGGTTTTTTTCACAAGGAAAAAGAGCGGGGAAAACCGGTCCAGGTTCTTGTCTACCCACGTCTTGTTCCCATCAAGACAATTTTTCTTCCCAAGCAGGACTGGTTTGACACACCCGGCCAGAACAGTCCCATCAAAGATCCCGTCTACATCCTGGGCACACAGGATTACCAGCCCTCCAGCCCTTCCCGGCATATTCACTGGAAAGCAAGTGCGCGGCATTTTCGACTCCAGGAGAAAGTCTTTGAACCGTCTGAATTTGGTACGATCCTCCTAGCCCTGGACGTGGGATCTTTCGAAAAGATATCGGCCGGGGATAGCTTTGAACATACCCTGGAAGTCATTGCATCCCTGTCCATCAAACTGGATGAATCCGGCCATGCCGTGGGATTGATGACCAACGGCATCATGGAAGGCAGTGGTGTTTCTATGGTATCCCCGGCCCGAAGCACCCGCCAGCTTCCCGCGATACTGGAAGCCCTTGCCCGTTTACAGATGAAGCAACACAGACCCATGACGCACACCATACGACAGGCCTCATTCAGGCAGCGAGGCGTCAGCTGCGTCCTTTTTTCATACGCGTACGGGCAGGACACCGCTGAATCGAAACATATCCTGCAAGAACGGCGTATTCCCGTAATTACATTTGTCAGCCATTGCCATGTCGCAGCAGATTCCGTCGAGCAGCAGACCATGACAGGGGTCCATCCAATAGATGACATCCGACTTCAGAGGGAAAATCTGTCATGACGTCCGGCAAAAAAACACTCTTGTTTCTGGCCCGTGCCGGTATGGAAATATCCTGGCGGTATGCCTGGGTCGGATTCCTGATGCTGCTCATCTGCCATCAGATTTTCCCCCTTGGCGAAGCTGCCGGCGCATTCGTCATGGCCATTATCCTGAACCGCCTGTCCGTAAATCACAACTGGCGCTTATATCAAAGCCTTCTCATGGAAGGGGCCGGTCTAGTTCTTTTTTCACTGCTGATCCTTTACCGGTTGTGGTATGAAGGCTTTGCCTTTTTCAGTTTCTCATGGTTAAGGGTCTTTTTTCAGGACCCCATGGCCCGGCCTCACAATTACATGTCGCTGCTGATTATTTTCTGTCTGCTGCTGATATGGCGTGGTGGGCGTGCATTGGTCAAAAATGCCATGGAGTATCATCACGTGTGTATTCAGTTCGACAAGGGTATCGGTCTGTTTATTCTCCTGCTGCTTGTCAAGTTTCTGATTCATGAAAAAGCCGGTATTCTCGTAGATGGTCTGGCCATGGGCTTCCTGGTGTGCGCCTATTTCATTTTCAGTCTGCTTTCCATCTTCCTGGTCCGTAAACAGCCTGATATTGAAAAATCCTTTATGACCGGCTACCACGGTATCGGTATCACCTTGAGCCTGACATCACTCATTATCCTTTTCGGTTCTGGGATCACATTCTTTTTCTATCCCACATTAACCCAGGTAGCAGATTCGCTGCAGGTCCTTCTCAAAGATGCTGCCGGGCCAATGGTTCCCGTATTTGTCGCCATCATCCTGTTCTTCTTTGCACCAGGGAAACTGCGTAATGAAATCGGGGAGGTTACCGGTTCCTTATCGGATATGAGTGGTTTTTCAGCGCCCACAGTCGGCAAATGGGAAGCGTTCTTGCTAAAAGGCATCAGTTTGGGCCTGATGGTAATTGTCGGTATAATTGCTGCGGGTCTTTTTGGCCTTTTTATACGGTATCTGCTGCACCTGCTGCTGAAGCAAGATACCCAAAACGGTCCCCCAATATCCCTGTCCTGGATTCGAGACGTGGCACGATGGTTCATTTTGCTGCCCCTTCGTGTCTGGCGGGCCTTGATATCCTTGTTGGAAAGCGCCGAAAGTGCGGCATCGGTATATACCGGATTGCTTGGCTGGGGACGCCGCAGCGGAGTGCGCCTGCTGTCCGGTGAAACCCCCGCCGAATATGGCAGCCGGCTGGTGCGGCACTTTCCCGATCTCAGTGATGAAATCGCCTGGATCATTGATGCGTTCAACAGGGAGATATACGGTCAGCTCGCCACCGATCACGATATCCTGTTCCGCCTGCGTTCGGCACAGCGACGAATGAAGCGCCTCAGACATTGGCCATCACGCATAATAACCTGTTTTTCTGTATAATTCGATTAGGGGACGTCCTTTACTAATTAGACTTATAGACCTAAGATGCGCCTTTCAAATATTATAAAATATGGGATTTAGAAATGAAATATTGAAGAACCTCGCAGCATGCGAAGCACTGCCGCAAGGCAGAACCTACGAGGAATGCGCTCGCTGTTGCGGTTCAGGGAATCGGCCAGCCAAGTGTAAGTCAAGTTAGTAAAGGACGTCCCCTATAATGTTTACTTGACGATTCTTGTGATCTATATTATTACTGCTTCACAAAAAAAGGAAGTTACCCATGCGAAGATTCGGTTCAAGTTCTGAAGACATGCGAGACATGAATCATGATGACACCTTTCTTGGGAGAGTAAAACTTCTCGTTGTCATGGTTAAAGCTTTTTTAGGTGATTATCCTCTCGAAGGATACCGGCAAAAAGCTATTTTGAAAAACGCTGAAGCTGTTCACAACGTCTGTGAGGACTGGAATCGATATATCATCCAGATAAGATCCAGTGCTGAACGAAAAGAGGGGCTCGAGTTCGATCATATTTTTCATCAGAGAACCAGCTTGCTTGCTACAATGGCACAGTCGTTTGTAGCCGGGAACCCCATGGGTTATCATCGGAAAATGGTCATCCGGGCCAACATGGAATACATATGTGACGCACTTCAGTTCAATCCGCAGGAATATAACAGCCTTTTAAAGGTCGCCTAATCTTCAAATATTATTTCCAACGTTGACAAAAGACAACCTATCTGAAAATAAATTCTTTATCGAACAAGCTGTAACCAACATGACATCCGAATCAGAGTCAATCTGGTAATATTCACCCTGCATCTTTGATGCGAGAGACCCTGGACAAAAAAGGACGAATGGAAATGGTAGAAAGGATCATTATTCGAGAAAAGCTCTTAGAGTTAGAGAAACTCCGGCCAGAATTGTTGGAAGAAGCAATGAGGTTTATCGAATATCTTATTCATCGTGAAAAAGAGAAACAGGCCACGCCAGGAGTTAAAGATACTAACGAAATTGAATTTTTGCCCAATGATTAGGGCTATGAACTATCATAATAGGGGACGTCCTTTACTAATTGGACATATGGCAAGTCACCTTTCATCTTGCCAGGATAGGAATGGTGCCAACCACACTATCCCGGAAAATTTATGAACCAGACAAACATAAGTTTAATTAGTCAAGGACGTCCCCTAACGGTTACTTTTCGCTATCAACCTAAAACGTGAACAGGAGAATTCGATGAAGAAAGCCGTTGTTGTATTTTTGATATTGTCACTGATGGTCGCCGTAAACGCCTCGGCGGGCCCGAGCTTTGAGCGCATCCTGAAAAAGGGAGAGCTGGTGATTGGCACAAGCGGTAATCAGCCACCGATGACGGCTATCACCAAAAAAGGCGATATCATCGGATTGGATGCTGATATTTCTAGAGCCATGGCTTCTGCAATGGGTGTTAAAGTAAAATTTGTCGTAAAACCATTTGTCGAGCTGCTTCCAGCCCTTGAAGCGGGCCAGGTTGACATGGTCTTGTCAGGCATGACCATAAAACCAAAACGCAATCAAAAGGTGGCATTTGTGGGACCGTATTATGTGACGGGTAAGGGATTTCTGTCCGTGGCGACCAAGTATGCTGCTCTACAGGATGCCAAGGGGATGGACTCCCCCGATGTTACCGTTGCTGCTTTGAAGAATTCAACCAGCCAGGAATTTGTCGAATCGTTAATATCCAAGGCAAAACCGGTTTTTGTCGATTCCTACGATGAGGCCATTGATCTTCTTTTCAAGGGTAACGTCGATGTGATTATAGCCGATTTCCCTTTTTGTGCACTGACAGCTTATAAACACCAGGATAAGGGACTGATCGCAGGAAAGTCGCCTCTTACTTTTGAACCACTGGGCATCGCCATGGCCGAAGACACACTGTTGATAAATTGGGTGGGGAATTTTATGAATTATCTTCAAGGCACCGGAGAGTTAAAAAAAATGCATATGCATTGGCTAAATGGAGGTCCCTGGATTGATGATTTGCCTTAGGATGAATCCGCTATATTCCTGACAGGTTAGATTAAAGGTGGTTTGATATGGCAGGCAAAACATTTCTACCGTTGACTGAATATAGCACGCTTTCAGAAATGGAGAAAACCTGACAGCAAAGCACCTTCATCATCTCCCTATGTCCAACAATATCATCGATAGCGTGTCTTACCCGCCAACGCCACCCAAACCGCTGGAATGGCTGATTGGAAACGTGCGCCACGCACGAGGATGGATTCTTCTTTCCGTGTCAACAGGCTTTGCCAGCGGACTCCTGTTGATCCTCCAGGCTGCGTTATTGTCCAGAATAATTCACCGTGCGTTTATCGACAATCTGTCACAGACCGCCCTGAATCCGCTTTTTCTGATATTATGCGGTCTGGTTCTCCTGCGCGCCGGACTGGCATGGACAAGAGAGGTGTCAGGATTTTATGCCGGAGCCGGTGTTCGCCAGGAGGTCCGTATGGCTCTGATACACCATATCAATACCCTGGGTCCTGTTCAGGCCGACCGCCCCCACAGCGGTGCCCTGTCTACCGCCATTGTCGAACAGGTGGAAGCACTACAGGCGTTCTACGCCCATTATTTGCCCCAACTGGCCCTGGCTGTCTCGATTCCGGCGGCCATCGCAGCCTTTGTGTTTCCCATCAGCTGGGCTGCAGGGGGACTGCTGCTGCTGACAGCGCCACTGATACCGCTGTTTATGATTCTTATCGGAATGGGCGCCGAAAATATCAGCCAAAAAAATTTTCAGGCTTTATCCCGTATGAGTGCCCACTTTCTCGATATTCTTCAGGGGCTCCCCACCCTCAAGCTCCTGGGCCGCAGCCGGGCCGAGCAAACCTCTATTGAAAAGGTCTCCGACGAATACAGGCTGCAAACCATGAAAGTTCTCCGGGTGGCGTTTATATCCACGGCCGTGTTGGAACTGTTCAGCTCTTTATCCATCGCCCTGGTGGCCGTCTACCTGGGGACCACATATCTGGGATATACCCATTTCGGGTTATATGGACAGATTCTTACCCTGAAACAGGGTTTGTTCATCCTGCTGCTGGCACCCGATTTTTACCTGCCTCTGAGAGAACTGGGGATTCATTACCACGCCCGTGCAGAAGCCATGGGCGCAAGCCAAGAAATTTTAGACATCCTCTCCCGACGGCCGGCCACAACTTTCACCGGCACTAGATCGCTAGCGGTTTCCACACCCCTTACCATAAACTGCCGAAATATCCATTTTGCCTATAAAACCCGTCAGGGTCCAGTGTTATCAGATATCAGTTTGGAACTGGTACCCGGAGAACACGTGGCATTGGTGGGAGAGAGCGGAGCCGGGAAAACCACGCTCCTGAACCTTTTGCTGGGATTTATACAGCCCGACCAGGGTGAAATCAACGTCAATGGGAACCCCCTCTCGACCTTGACATTGAATAACTGGCACCAGGCGCTGGCCTGGGTCGGGCAGCATCCCATGCTGTTCCACGATACCATTGCCGGCAACATCGGTATGGCCTTGCCGGGTTCAACACGCGCCGATGTCGAACAGGCAGCCCGTTCAGCCCAGGTACTCGATTTTGCGCGCAATCTTCCCAGAGGCCTGGATACGAAGGTAGGCGAGCAGGGCTGGGGGCTGTCACGGGGTCAGGCCCAGCGCGTGGCACTGGCGCGGGTGTTTTTGAAAGATGCACCGATTCTTTTGCTGGATGAACCGACCGCCGGTCTGGATGTCGATACCGCCCAATCGGTGATGCAGACCATCGCATCCTTTTCAAAAGACCGGACGGTTCTGTTGATCACCCATCGGCTGGATCAACTTCAAACCGCTCGCCGGATCATCGTCATGTCCGAAGGTAGACTGGTGGATCAAGGCAGTTATGCAGCACTTATGAAACGGGAAGCCATAAGCAGTAAGCGATAAGCTGCTCACAGCTTACTGCTTATGGCTTCATAAACGCATTTATTATGAAAAAAAGGCTAAAAAACCTGATGCCGTTCATGCGCCTCTTCCGGCCTCACTATCGCCGTATGGGGCTGGGTACTTTCTTGGGATGGCTGTCGATCATGGCCTCGGTGGGACTACTGGGCTTGTCGGGCTGGTTCATATCTGCGGCAGCATTTGCCGGGTTATCCCTGGGCGGCGCCTATCTGTTCAATTTCTTTTACCCCAGTATCGGCGTACGGCTGTTTGCCTTTACCCGTACCCTTTCCAGATATGCCGAACGCATCGTGATCCACGACGCCACCTTTCGTATGCTGGCCACGCTCAGGCTCTGGTTTTACCGCAAGATCGAGCCCCTGGCCCCCGCCCGCCTGATGCAATACCGCAGCACGGACATCCTGAACCGTATTGTGACCGACATCGATACCCTGGACAACCTTTATGTCAGGGTGCTTTCCCCCAGCATGACAGCAGCAATAGCCATCATTGCCGTAGTACTGTTTCTGGCATTTTTCGATGTCTATATTGCAGGAGCCGCCCTCCTGTTTCTGCTGATAGCCGGAATCGTCCTCCCCCTGGCTACATCCAGATCCGGAGCAGACATGGGCCGGCGGCTGACCCTTGGTACAGCCAGAATGAGAATCCGGGCCGTCGAAGCTCTCCAGGGTCTTTCCGAGTTGATGGTTTACGGAAACTGGGACAGAAAAATCAATGCACTGGAAACAGAGAGCAGCGCATTGATCCTAATCCAGGGCCGAATGAGTCGTCTGCGGGGTCTTTCTCTGGCAGGGACCACCCTGTTGACGGGCCTGGCAACACTGACCTGTTTATACATCGGGGTTCATCAGGTGACTCGTGGAATACTGGATGGCGCCAACCTGGCCCTGGTCGGTTTTGCCGTACTGGCATCTTTCGAAGCGCTTTTACCGCTGCCCACCGCCTACCAGTACCTCGGGCAGACAAAAAAGGCAGCTGAAAGACTGCTGGAAATCGTCAATGCGCCACCTGCTGTCATCTTCCCCGATGTTTCAAGCACCCCTGGTGAACACCACCATATTCACTTCAACAACGTTGGTTTCCGCTATCGGGACTCCGACCCATGGGTTCTCGAGGAATTTGATCTGCGTATCGAACAGGGCCGACATGTGGCCATTATAGGCGAGACAGGCGCCGGCAAATCGACCCTTTTCAATCTTCTTGTACGATTCTGGAACCCGGTAAAGGGACGTATTCAGATCGGCGGTCAGGATCTCAAAACTTATGCCGAGTCAGATCTGCGACAGACCATCGGGGTTGTAGCCCAGCAGACCCATCTGTTTCACACCACCTTGCGTGAAAACCTTTTGATGGCCAGGCCCGCAGCTGACGAAACAGCCTTAAACGCAGCACTGAAAAAGGCACAACTGCTGGATTGGGTCAAAGCCCTTCCCCAGGGATTGGACAGCTTTATAGGGGAAGCCGGCAAGGGTCTTTCCGGCGGCCAGGCCCGTCGATTGAGCCTGGCCCGGATATTTTTACAGAATGCGCCCATCTGGGTATTGGATGAACCCACCGAAGGGCTGGACCGGGTCACGGAACAGAAATTGATGCAGACCTTGTTCCATGCGTCTCAGGCTCGCACCCTCCTGGTCATCACCCACCGAACGACAGATCTGGAACACTTCGACGATGTCATCCTCATGGATCAGGGTCGTATTATTGCCCGGGGGAAGCATGATGCATTACTTAGGACAAATGAAAGATATGCTGCTTTGGTAAAGAAAGGGTCGTAGAAACTAAGGGCTGGCTGATGCAAGATATTCTTTTTCTCCTTTTGCTGATCGTTGTTGGAATAGTTTCCGGTTTCCTGAACGTTATGGCCGGCGGTGGATCGGCCATCTCCTTGCCTCTTTTGATTTTCCTCGGCCTGGACAGCCCCCTGGCTAACGGCACCAACCGTCTGGCCATTTTTATTCAGACCATTGCCAGCATCCTATCCTTCAAACAAGAAAAGCTTTTTGAATTTAAAACCAGCCTGAAGATAGCCGCGTTCGCGCTTCCCGGTGCCATCGCAGGCGCTATTCTCGCGGTAAAAATTGACAGTGTTCTTTTCCAGCGGGTCTTGGCGTTCTTTATTCTGGGTATTTTATTGACCGTCATTATCCCAAGATCAAAAAAAACTACCACCACTCAAACTATCAAGCCGGCTCATGGTTGGTTGATTTACCCAACCATGATGGTTATCGGATTCATCGGAGGGTTTCACCAGGTCGGTATCGGTTTTTTAATGATCGGTGCTTTGAGTTATATACTGAAAATGGATCTGGTGCGCATCAACATGCACAAGGCGTCCGTTTTTTTCATCTACACGATCCCTGCTCTGATGGTATTTATTTGGACCGATAATATCAACTGGAAATACGGCATCGCACTTGCCGTTGGAAATGCCATTGGCGGTTGGTGGTCCGCCAAGGTTGCTGTCCGAAAGGGAGAAAAGACAATTCGGATCTTCCTCGCAGTTGCCATGTTGATCATGGCCGCCAAGTTACTGAACAGTTTTTAGAAGGATAATATACGTTGTCAAAGTAGAGTGAAAAAATAGAAAGGGCAGCCATAAAAGCTGCCCAGTTAGGAGGAGTTCAAAAGATGAGAGGTGGTTACCTTTTGAACATGTTTCTGGTACTATTGACTACTTCTAATAGCAATAATCATGCCGATTGTCGCTGATTCCGCAAACTCTTAAAAAACGGGGTCTCAGAGGATATTTGGGTATAGCCAATAGTATAAATATAACCAATATTACCTATAAAGCGTGTAACATATACCACGATAAAGGCTACCTAGGTTGACAGAACTGCCGTTTTGAGCACTCTTATAAAATCTATTTCTGTCTAATTTAGTTTCGCTCGCTAACCCCGCAGCATGCGAAGCGCTGCCGAACAGCAGAACCTGCGGGGAATGCGCTCGCTGTTGCGGTTCAGGTGGGCTCGGCGCTATAGCGACGTCCTGGCTTGGCGATGGAAACAACGAAGCCATCTCGTCTGACCAAATTTCCAACATGCTTGGCGCCGATAAGATTTCTGAGTTTGCATCCAAGCTTGGACTTAGCGACTTTTGATCTACCCCTCCAACTCTTGGATTCTCGGACCCTGCTTTTTCTAGTACATGAAATCTTCTGGCTTAACCTTGTCCTTAAACAAATTATAGGTCCAGATCTGATAAGCAAGCACCAGCGGAACAAAGAGGATCACCACAACCAGCATAATCTTCAGCGTCAGAGGACTGGATGAGGCATTGTGGGCGGAAAGGCTGTACGCCGGATCGATACTGGATGGAAACAGATTTGGATAGAGCCCGATCACACCAAAAAAGGTAGCCCCGATAATGGTCAGGGCAGAAGCAAACCAGGCTTTAAAGCCGTTTCCCTGTTGCAGAAACAGGCGCACACCCAATAAGGCGACAACGGTGACGATAATCACCACGAACAGTATGGGACGGGCCAGGTAATTCTGATAAAGGGGTGTGGCAAACCAGGAGGCTACCAGAAATATAACGGCAACTGCCGTCAGAACCGGCCAGATACCCTTTGCCATTTTAAGCGCCCGATCATGCAGATCTCCTTCACTCCTGATGATAATCCAGTTGGCACCATGCTGCACAAAAAGCAGCAGGAACAGCACGCCGCCCAGCAGGCCATAAGGATTCAACAGGGTAAACAGCGTTCCCAGGTAAAGCCCATCACCGTCAATGGGAATCCCCTGAAATATATTGGCAAACGCCACCCCGAAAAGAATAGCCGGAGCAATACTGCCGATAAAAATGCAGGTATCCCAGACTTTTTTCCACACGGGATGGTCGATTTTATTGCGGAATTCAAACGAAACACCCCGAATGATCAGCGCAAAGAGGATCAACATCAAGGCTGTGTAAAGGGATGAAAACATAACGGCATAAACCAATGGAAATGCGGCAAACGTCACACCACCTGCAGTGAGCAACCAGACCTCGTTGCCGTCCCACAAAGGGCCCATGGCATTGATCATCGTTTTCTTGTCCTGATCGGTCTTTCCCAGGACCGGATACAACGCGCCGATACCCAGGTCAAAACCATCCGTCATAAAATACAGCGCCCAAAGAAGACCCCAAAGAAAAAACCATATCGATTGTAAAGCCATTTTATCCTCCTATGTAATCTAAAAAAACCACGCGCTTGAGCTTGGCCGGTACTGTCATTCGAAATAGATTATTCCGATGCCAGATCCGGACCTTTTTTGGCCTTCTGGAACATCAGGTAAAACCCGGCTGCCCCCAAGACACTGTATACCAGGATAAAAGCCACCAGCGAGGCAGCCACCTGTGAAACCGCAACAGGTGAAGCACCATCGGCGGTTCTGACCACACCGTACACCAGCCACGGCTGACGGCCGATTTCCGTCACGATCCAGCCGAGTTGGATAGCCAGATAGGGCAGTGGAATGGCAAACAGCATGATTTTCAAATACAGCGTATTCTCAAGCAGGTTCTTGCGTTTGAACCAGCCGAAAACCGTCAGAAGAATAAAAATTACACCCAGACCGACCATACCCCTGAACGCATACGAGGTAATCAGCACCGGCGGTCGCTCGTCCCTGGGAAAGTCTTTGAGTCCCTGGACCACTGCATTGAAATCATGCTTGACCAGAAAGCTGAGCATGCCGGGTATCGCACCGATTTCAATGGCATTTCTCTCGTTTTCCGGATCAGGCCAGGTAAACAAATAGGAAGGTGCCATATCGGTTGTTTCCCACAGGGACTCCATGGCAGCCAGTTTGGCGGGCTGCTTTTCAGCCACCATGACACCATTCATATCCCCTAAAATAAAAACCACCAGAGAAAAGATGAGGCCAAAACCCAGACCGGTTCTGAACGACTTTGTAAAGAATTCCTTGTGGCGGTTTTTCAGCAAATGATAGGCACTGATGCCCATGATGAAGAAGCTTGCCAGCACGAGGGCAGCACTGAGGGTATGAAGAATTTTATAGATAGCGAAGGGTTGCGAAACCACCGCGCCGAAATCCACCATTTCCGCCCTGCCGTTGCGAATCGTAAACCCCACCGGACTCTGCATCCAGGCATTGGCAATCAGGATCCATACAGCGGAAAGGTTGGACCCGATGGCCACCAGCCACATGACCCCTGCATGGGCTTTTTTGGACAGTTTTTTCCAGCCGAAGATCCACACACCGATGAAGGTGGACTCCAGAAAAAAAGTGGCAGTGGCTTCGATGGCCAGGAGGGAGCCGAAGACATCCCCCACATAGGCTGAATAGCGTGACCAGTTGGTCCCGAACTGAAACTCCAGGGTAATACCGGTAACCACACCCACGGCAAAATTGACCAGAAACAGTTTGGCCCAGAATTTGGTCATTTCCAGGTAGGTTTCATCCCCGGTCTGGACATACCGGGTTTCCATATAAGCGATAATGATGGACAACCCCAGGGTCAACGGGACGAAAAGGAAATGAAACATGGTTGTGGTTGCAAATTGCAATCGTGATAAGGTGACTAAATCCATATGCTTCCTCCTGCTATCATAAAACCGTTATACGTTTTTATAAGGCTTACTATTGTACGAATTCGACAAGAAAATTTCAATGACCTCTCCAGGAAGGCCTCTGCTCCAGCCACGGTGCGTTGCATAATCAGTCAACCCGTTTCATGGCCTCCATCAACTCTATGGTACAGCTTTTATCGGTCAGAATACCTTTGAAATCGGCCTGTCTGAGAGTTTCTCTGAGTTGATCCCTGGCCGTTTCCCAGACCCGGTGGATGGCACAGGCGGATATGCGGCTGCAGGATTCCGGCCGAACAACACAGTCATTGAGATAAATTTTGCCGATGACCGCTTCCACCACATCCAGCATGGTCAATTTTCCCGGCGGAACAAGCAGTCGATAACCCCCTTTTGCCCCCTGAACGATCTCTATAATCCCTGCCCTGGCGAGTTGCTGGGCGATTTTACCGAGAAACTGAGCCGGGATATCCATGGCCCGGGCGATTTCTTTTTTGTTGACGACAACGCCCATTCCCTGAAACGAGAGAAACAATGCACAACGTATGGCATATTCTCCTGCTTTTGTCAGGCGCATTTTAACTCCTAATTAAAGAAGCGGGTAACCCAGCCCCAAAACAGAAAACCTTCTGTGATGTGAGCGACAACCTCGCGATTTCAAGATCGTTAGACGTTTTTAGTCGGACATATATCATATTATTTATCCTATATTTTTGAAAACGGCACGTGTCAAGCAATAAATTTGCCCTGCCAAGTTATAGGAATTGACATTCCTCATCACCTCGGATACATAATTATATACAGGTTTCAATGTCACAATGTTACATATAAGCTGTTCGCGGTCAATCTTTGGCTGCCAGCCCCGCAAAGCAACAAGTCAAACCCACGTAACTTTGTCGGAGTAAGTGTTTACATGGATCGTCGGACCTTTCTGAAAATAGCCGGTATGGGAAGTCTGGCCTTTGCTTCTTCCTGTACCTCCGAGAGCGACAAAAAACTCTTCTCTCTGGTACAGGCTCCTGCAGACATGGTTACGGGAAAAGCCAACTGGTATGCTTCCACCTGCCGCGAGTGTCCCGCTGGATGCGGAATTCTGGCGAAAAACCGTGAAGGGCGGATCATAAAGATAGAAGGGAACCCGCTGCACCCCATCAACAAAGGCAGGCTCTGCATGCGAGGCCAGGCTGCTCTGCAGGGGGTCTACCACCCGAACCGGCTCAAGGCACCTCTGCTCAAAAAAAATGGCCGGTTTCAGGCGCTCTCATATTCTGAAGCGACAACGCTCCTGAATTCAAAGGCACTCGCTGCCCGCAATGGATCGAATCGGGCACGCATACTCACGGAAACAGTCGGTCAAAACCTCATGCGCTTGTTCTCCGATGCATTGCAGAATCTGAACAGCCCACCACCACTCGTGTTCGAACCCTATGCCTATGAATCGTTGAAAACCGCCAACAAACTGGTGTTCGGTATCGATGGTCTACCATCTTATCGCATGGACCAGGCAGACCTTCTGGTCTCTTTTGGCGCTGATTTTCTGGAAACCTGGCTGTCCCCTGTGGAATATGCCTGGAAATTCAAAACCATGCACGCCCATCAGGCTGACACCAAAAATAATTATATTCACATCAGCCCCTTTCAATCCCTGACCGGTGCCAATGCGGATCTGTGGCTTGCATGCCAACCCGGAGCAGAGCATCTCATCACCCTCGGCCTGATAAAACAGGTCCTGGACGCCGGTATGGGTCAGTCACTTTCTCCAACCTTCCGGCAGGTCTTGACCACATCCGCAGCCCCTTTTGATCGCAATTTCGTTATTCAGCACACCGGAATATCTCCACACGGGTATGACAGCCTGGTCCAAGGTCTCGTGCAAGCACGCCGCCCGCTGATTATAGGATCAGGTACCGGTGCCGCCGACACCCATGGATTGACGACCCAGGTATGCGTCAACCTGCTCAATCTTCTTCTGGACCCGCAACTTCGCCTGCTGGACTTCACCCGGCGTCATCGGGTGGAAACAGCTGCCAGGCGGGCAGATATCCTGAGCTTCTTCGACACACTCGATAATGACGCCGTTGAACTGCTGCTGATTAACAATGCCAACCCCGTCTTCTGCATGTCATCCGACAGTTCCGTGACAGAGGTGCTCGAAAGAAGCGACCGTTTTGTGGTCTGCTTCAGCAATTTTCTGGACGAAACCACAGCATCGGCGGACTTGATTCTGCCGGTACGTATGCCCCTCGAGACCTGGGACGAATACGGCGGAAAAAGCGGGATGACGTCGACCCTTCAGCCGGCCATGGGCCAACTGACCCAGACCCCTCATCTGGGGGATGTGATACTGAAAACCTGCTTTGGGCCGGAATATTCTTTCAAGGCCTACAAAGATCACCTTGTTTCCATGCTGGCCGGAACCTTTGAAATAGCCGATGAATTCAAGTGGGCCAAAACCCTGCAGCAGGGGGGCCGCTTTGACCCGCCGCAATCACCGATCGAATTGCGGCAGCCACCCACCACAGACGCCATTACGACACTGCTTAGGCAAGGATCTGAATTCAAGACACCGCAACTGACATTTACGGCCACACCCTCCATCCGTTTTTTTGACGGACGGGGTGCCAACAGACCCTGGCTCTGTGAAATCCCGGATCCTTTATACCGAATTGCCTGGCAGACACCGGTGGTCATGCATCCTGAAACCGCCCGGGCCAACAACGTCGAGCAGGAAGATGTCATCGGTATTGAATCCCCTTTCGGCAGTCTGGAAGCACCGGCGGTTCTTTCCGAACTGGTGATGCCGGGGCTCCTGGTCATGACCATCGGGCAGGGTCACCGGCCTTTTGGAAACGAAACTGAAGTTGCAGGGGTGAACCCCCTGCAGTTGCTTTCCCCAATAGCCCACAAGGACTCCGGCGGCGCCGACCTCCATGCAACCGGCATCAAGGTACGCAAAACAGGCCGTACCATGAAACTGGCCAGCACCTCGGGCAGCCTGACACAACACGGGCGGACGCTGGCCCTTTCCGTGACGCTGGCGGAACTGCAGGATAGAAAGACACCCGCCAGATCCGGTCTCACCATGGGAAATTTTCCCCTCACACTCCCCTTACCCGAAGGATACGACCCAAAACGCGATGTGTACCCTCCCCATGACCACGATACCTATCGCTGGGGAATGGTGGTGGATCTGGACAGATGTATCGGCTGCGGTGCCTGTTCAGCAGCCTGTTACGCTGAAAACAATATCGGGGTCGTGGGAGAAAAACGGATCCTGCAAGGCCGTGAGATGGCCTGGATGAGCGTCGAGCGCTACCATGCATCCGACCGGATGGAAAGGGTGACCTTTCTGCCCATGATGTGCCAGCACTGTGACAACGGCCCGTGCGAGTCGGTCTGCCCGGTGTATGCCCCGCACCATTCCAAGGAGGGCCTGAACAACCAGATTTACAACCGCTGTATCGGTACCCGCTACTGTGTTCAGAACTGCCCCTACAAGGTGCGCCGCTTCAACTGGTTTACCTGGGAATGGCCCGAACCCATGAATCTTCAACTCAACCCGGATGTCACCGTCCGCAGCAAAGGGGTCATGGAAAAATGTTCCTTCTGTATTCAGCGCATCAAGGCGGCCCATAACGTTGCCAAGAATGAAAACCGCTTGATCCGGGATGGTGAGGTGCTGCCGGCCTGTGTACAGACCTGCCCCACCAACGCCCTTGTTTTCGGGAACCTGATGGACAAAACCAGCCGCGTCCGTAAACTGACCGAGAGTCCCCGTGCCTACCAGGCCCTGGGGTACCTCAATACCAAACCGGCCGTGATATACCTGAAAAAGGTGGTCCAAGAGATATGACCCAGCTGAGCTACGCAAAAATCGATCAAACCATTCTGGACACGCTAACACCCCCGAAATGGACCTACTGGGGCATCCTGGTGTTGCTGCTTCTGGGTGTCCTGACTGGAGCGGCCTGCTGGACGTACCAGATTTTTGTCGGTATCGGGGTGGGTGGGCAAAACAACCCGGTGGCCTGGGGAACCTATCTGATCAACTTTGTCTTCTGGGTGGGAATCGCTCACTCGGGCACCTTGATTTCCGCTATTCTGCACCTTTTCAGGGCCGGGTGGCGCAATCCCATCGCCCGGGCAGCGGAAACCATGACGGTATTTGCGGTCTGTGTGGCAGGGCTGTTTCCATTTATCCATCTGGGACGTGTATGGCAGGTGTATTACATGCTCCCCATACCGAGCCAGAGACTCCTGTGGCCCAACTTCCTTTCACCGCTCATGTTTGACGTGATCGCCATCAGCACCTATCTCACCGTGAGCTCCCTGTTCTGGTACACAGGCATGTTGCCGGATCTGGCGGCTGTGCGGGACCGCTCCACAGGAACCCGCCACAAAATATTTAGCTTTCTCTCCTTTGGCTGGTCAGGGGCCCATGAACAGTGGCGTCATTACACCCGCGGGTATCTCTTCTTTGCGGCCCTGGCAACGCCCCTGGTCATCTCCGTTCACAGCGTCGTTTCCTGGGATTTTGCCCTGGGTGTCGTGCCGGGATGGCACACAACCATTTTTGCGCCCTATTTTGTCGCCGGTGCTATCCATTCCGGTCTGGCCATGGTCCTGACCCTGATGATCCCCTTGCGCAAGTTGTTCAAATACGAGGACATCATTACCATGGAGGTTCTGCAGAATGTTGCCAAGACCATCGTATTGACCGGTCTGATTGTCGGCCTGGCCTACGGAACCGAATATTTCATCGCCTGGTACAGCCACAACAGCGTTGAAATGGAACAGTTCCGCTGGCGAGCCCTGGGAGATTACCGCTGGGGGTTTTTCTTCATGGTGCTCTGCAACACCCTGGTCCCGCTGCTCTTTTTGTTTAAAAAAATTCGCACCACCGTTGCATCTCTTTTTATCATTTCCCTGGTCGTAAATTTCGGGATGTGGTGGGAACGCTTTGTCATCATCGTGGGCGGGGTCGCCCACGGGTTTGCACCCCATGCCTGGGGGCTCTACAGACCCACGATGATTGAATTCGGCATTATGTTCGGTGCCTTCTGTCTCTTTTTCTTCTTGTTCGTGTTGTTTGTAAAACACCTGCCCTCTGTTTCCATGACCGAGATGAAAGAGACCCTCGAAGGAGGTCACGATCATGCCGCATGAACGACATGTCATGGGATTTTTTAAGAACGAAGATCACGTGGTTTCAGCGCTTGAGGCATTGAAGACCTCTCCCTATGAATTCGTTCGCGTCAACACCCCCATCCCGAGCCATAAGATCATGCAGGCCTTGAACTTGAAGAAAAGCAAGGTGGGCTGGTTTACCCTCTGCGGCGGGATTATAGGATTCATAAGTGGATTTGGCCTGGCTGCTTTCACCGCCACACGCTGGGATCTGATTGTCAGCGGCAAACCCATCATGGCCATCATTCCCTTTGTGGTGGTGGGTTTCGAAGCAACGATTCTCTTTGCCGTGTTCGGAAACGTAATCGGGCTTCTGACCCAGATGCGGATGCCGAACAATAAATGGCTGCAGTATTATGATCCGCGTTGTTCTGGAGAGCATTTCGGTGTTCTGGCCGCCTGCGAAGCCCATCAGGAAAATGGCCTGCAAAATTTCTTCAGGGAACGGGGAGCGGAGGTAAGAATTTGGATCACCTCCAAAGGGGTCGATCCAAATGAAGGGTTCGAGGATTCGAGGGTTCAAGGGTCCGTGGGTAGCTGACAGCTATCAGCGGACAGTAGCACTTGAACCCTGGATTCCTTGACCCCTTGAACCCTTTATCCCAATGAATTGGGAGAAGAACCAACTTGTTCAACACTGGATAAACCCATATGATGGATGCCGAAACAAACCAACAGAGCGCCGTTAAGAAGACCCCTGCATTCGGGGTGTTCATTGCCCTGTTCATTGTGGGGGCCGTGACCTTCCTGTGGGAATTGACCAGTCATCACCCGCAAAGAGCCTGGCAGGCCTATCTGATCAATTTCCTGCTCTGGTCGGCCATTGCCCAGGGGGCCCTGCTGTTCTCGGCGGTCATGCACATAACCAAAGCACGCTGGAGCGGTCCGCTTTCAGATCTTTCGGAATCCTTTGCGTCATTTTTTCCAATTTCCTTTGTGCTGTTTCTGATCCTCTTCATGGGAAACAACCATATATTCCCATGGCTCCACGAGGATCTGCACGGTAAAGAAGTCTGGCTCAATATCCCCTTTCTTTTTGCCCGGGACGGCATGGGTCTCCTTATTCTGTACCTCCTGGGTTTCGGATACCTGTTTTATGCCTTACAGCTCAAACTGGACCGGCATGAACCCAAAGGAAAGATCCGTAAGGCACTTTTAAGGCACTGGCAGAAAAAACAGCTCCCAGCGGAAAAGATCCACCAAAAAATGACCCTCTGGGGCGGACTCTATATCCTGGCATTTGCCCTTGTCTTGAGCCTCATGGGATTCGATCTTGTCATGAGTATGGATCCACACTGGGTTTCCACCCTTTTTGGTGCATACCATTTCGTCAAAGCCTTTTTTGTAGGACTGGGAGGACTGATCATTCTTGCCTCGGTTATGCATACCCATAACGGGCAGAGCTCCCCCTTGACACCCGCCCATTTCCATGACATCGGCAAGCTGTTTTTCGGCTTCTGCCTTTTGTGGGCTGATTTCTTTTATGTCCAGCTGCTGGTTATCTACTATGGCAACATCCCCGAAGAAACCTATTATGTGATTACACGTACCATGCTGGCACCCTGGAACAAGCTGGCCTGGGGGGTTTTTATCATCTGTTTCGTGGGCCCTTTTTTCATTCTGCTGAATAAAAATGTGAAAACACGGCCCCTTTTCATGGCTGTCATATGCAGCATCGTCATCGTTGGGATCTGGTTCGAGCACCTCCTACTTCTGGGCCCGGCCTTGAGCCACGGTGCATCATCCATCTCCCTGGGTTTTTCAGACGGGTTGATTTCCCTGGGCTTTTTCGGGCTCATGGCCCTGGCTATCGGCTCTTTCTTCCACGTCTTTCCGGAGCTGGCCGGAAGAGAGAGGAACGACCATTGAAAAAAAACAAGACCGCCATTCTGTTAAGCGTATCAGCGCTGATTTTCACGGCCGGCTTTCTGTTTTTATTCTATGGCATATCTTCCGATGCAATGGGTCCGGAACAACCCATACCCTTCAGCCACAATGTTCACGTTGGCATCAAACAGATACAATGTCAGTACTGCCACCCCTATGTGGCCTATTCGACCTTTCCGGGGATACCACCGGTGGAAAAGTGTCTTCACTGCCATAACTATATCATTGCCAACCACCCATGGATACAGGAGGAACACCGCTATTTCGATACCGGAAGTCCCACGCCATGGAAAAAAGTCAACTACGTTGCCGAACACGTTCTTTTCAACCACCAGCGGCACATCAACAAGAAAGTGGCCTGTCAGGAGTGCCATGGTCCGGTGGAGAATCAACATCGCCTGCCGGCTAAAACCTGGCGTATGGGCATGTGTATCGAATGCCACCAGCAAAAAGGTGCCAATCTGGACTGCTGGCTGGCTTGCCACAGCTAATTGAAGGAGTGACTTTGGCTACCGAAGAAACTGAAAAAAAGATCTACCAGAACCAGACGGCCAGGGCCTTTGTCTTGACATCGGCTTCCTGGTTCGCCGTGGCGACAACCTTCGGACTTATCGCCGCAGGATACCTGATGGCACCTGATTTCATGGCCAATATCGAATATATTCACTTCGGACGCATGCGCCCCATGCACATCAACGCCGTGCTGTTTGGATTCGTGACCCCCGGTCTTCTGGCAGTCGCTTTCTACTATATACCCCGCATGCTGCGCACGGAGCTCTACAACCACAAGCTGGGTGTTCTGAGCGCCATCTTTTGGAATATCACGGTGACTGCCGGTATGATCGGAATTTCTCTGGGACATACCCAGGGGCGGGAATATGCGGAGCTGCCCTGGCTGGTGGACATCATGGTGGTCATTTCCTTCACACTGGTGGCCGTCAACCTGCTCATGACCATCGCCAGACGTAAAGAACCCATCCTGTATGTTTCCATCTGGTATGCCATGTCGGCCGTCATTCTCACGGCCTGTACCTATTGTCTGGGCAATGTCATCTGGAAACCGGATACGGGCGCCCTGGTGGGCATACCTGATGCGATTCTATTGTGGTTTTACGGCCACAATATCTTCGGTCTCTTGTTATCCCCCATGGCGCTGGCTGTGGCGTATTATGTGCTGCCAATCGCCACCCGCAGCCCCCTTTACAGTCACACCATGTCTCTGGTGGGGTTCTGGTCACTCATCATCGTCTATACCCACGTGGGTACCCATCACCTGCTCCAGGTCCCGGTGCCCACCTGGTTGAAAACCATCTCCATTGTGGACAGCGTGGCCATGGTTATTCCGGTGATGATTGTTTTGATCAACCTCTGGTACACGGTGAAAGGCAAGTTGGGGGATATCCACGCCGACGTCGGTGCCAAGTTCGTGTTTACCGGCACCATCTATTATTTCTTCGTCAATATGCAGGGATCCATGATGGCACTGCCGCATGTCCAGCGTATCACCCATTTCAACAACTGGGTTGTGGGGCATGCGCATATCGGTGTGCTCGGTTTTGCCGGCATCACCGCCCTGGGAGGCATCTATTTTATTCTGCCCAGGATGACCGGCAAACCGCTCTACAGCAGGTTTCTGGCAGATCTGCAATACTGGCTGGTTCTGATCGGAATCACCGGTTTTGCAGTGGTGCTCACCACTGCGGGCCTTATTCAGGGCAATGCCTGGTATAACGGTGAAACCCTCTACCGGACACTGCCTGAAATTCAACCCTACTATATTTTAAGAGCGTCCCTGGGTGCACTGATCGTGATCGGTGCTTATCTTGGACTGTATAACGTGGTTCGATCTCTCTATTTTAATCGTGGAGCTTCAACATGAAGATGACGCCAACCGTCATCATTGTCGGTATCCTGTCTCTGCTGACGGCCATTATCCTGACCATTGTCTACTGGCCGTATACACAGCGTATAACAGAGCCTTCCGAGATTTTCCGTGAACGGGTGCCCGTAGAGGCTGCCGGGCGCAAAATCTATCTGGAAAACGGTTGCGTATATTGTCACAGCCAGTCCATTCGTTCCATCGACTGGGGCCACGGCGCAGACCGAATTGCTCAGCCGGGTGACTATATTGCCGATGAACCCATTGCACTGGGATCGCAACGTACCGGTGTAGACCTCTCCCAGGAAGGCGGTGAACACCCGGATGACTGGCATATCACCCATTTTGTCAATCCGCGCTACACACGGCCTGCCTCCATCATGCCTCCCTTCGAGTGGTTGGGCATGGAGCGTATCCAGACACTGACGCATTATATGCAAAGCCTGGGATTCAAGAATGCGGACAAACGTATGGAGCGGCAGCATTACTGGAAGAAAGAAGCCATCAAGGCCTATGAATCCGGACCTGACATCAACATCCAATGGTTGTCTGATATCACCCCCGAGGGGTGGCGAAACATACCGAACCCGTATCCCACTACCCGCGCCGGTCTGCAGCGGGGACACAAAATCTATCAAAATTTCTGTATCGGCTGTCACGGACCCATTGGTGACGGGATGGGTCCCGGACAACCCTGGATGTACCCACCCCCCTTGAATTTTACCGTATTGAAGGGCAGAGGCATCTCGGGCGGCATTCTTTACTACCAGATCATGAACGGCATCACCGGAACCGCCATGCCCTATTTCAAGCGGGACCTGGAGTCACAGAAAATATGGGAGGTGGGTGACTACGTTGCGGTCAACTTTATCAATCAAAGCGATGCCAATACAGAACCGCGGGGTATTGATTCGGCGTGGGAGCCTTAAGAGCAGGGTTCGAGGGTTCAAGGGTGATACAAGGGTTGGAGGGTAAGCCCTTAAGCGATAAGCAGCTTACCGCTTAAGGTTTATAGCTTGAACCCTTCAATTTAAATTACACAACGTGTTAGGATGGTTAAAGTTTTAGATATCAACTACGAGCTATGAGCTGTAAGCAACAACAAATAACGCGCGAAGCGCTAATGTCGTCCGTAGGACAAATGACGCACGCAGTGCTAATGACATCCGAAGGATAGATGACGCCTGAAAGGCAACTATGTACTTCCCCTATTACATCGCCTATATGACGGCCGGTTTTGTCATTACCCTTGTGGTGTTTTTCTGGGCCTTGAACCAGGGTCAATTCAAGGACCAGACGCGTGCACGCTTCATACCCCTTGAAGCCGATGGCAATACCAAACCGGTAAAGGCTTCACGATTTGCCCGGCTGGAAACCATCGCGCTGTTCACACTAGTGGGTATCGGGCTGGCGGCATCGGCTGCCGTTGTCACTTTTGCGCTGCTAAAGGCATTATAACAACAACTGTGATGCACGCAAACGAACGATGACTCTGGGCATGCTAAAAGGTGCGGCCGGAATCGAATGTAGTTGCGTGGGAATAAATACTAAATTCGAATTTCGAAATACGAAACAAATTCTAATATCAAATGCTCCAATGACCCAAACAGAGTCCATGGGCTTGATTTTTTTGATATCCTGTTTGGAAAATTAGAATTTAGGTAATTGGATATTGTTTAGAATTTTGAAATTTGTGCTTCGGGTTTAATTTGTTTTGATATGCCAATATAGCCGACTGGTAAAAACCTGGCCAGAATTACCAGGCGGTATTTATTGATAAAGAGGACTTAAAAATGCGATATTTCGAACTGCTGGGTGTTCAGCATTATATCATGTATCTGTTCCCTGCCGTTGTGTTCGCGCTGCTGTTTGCCATTGGTCTCGGGTTTTACCATTTTCGAACAAAAGACGCTGAGGATCGTGAAACCCGTATCGTCGAAACTTTTCCCGATGGCATCCAGGGCCGCAACGCCCCGTTTCCGGCCATCGCCTACTTGACCATTGCAGGTACCCTCGCCTGGGTGTTGGCATATATACTCACGATCGGTTTTCTGGAGATAAGCATCTGATGGAACAGACAGGACATCACCTATCGACAATAAAAACCTGGTCCGTCGTTATTCTGATGGTGGGATGGGTATTCTTTAAAGGCTGGCTGGCATATCATGTGATAGGCGACCTTGGCCAGCCGGACTGGGACTACCGGCCCATAAAGGACGTTCCAGCTGAATCGGCATTTGCCGTCAACGAACCATACCATCCTCTGCCGTCTGCTCAGCATGTGCTGGGTCGACAGGGGCAAGAGGAAAACCCATCACACTTATCCGTGGTGCCGCTTCAAGGTGTTCAATAGATGAAAAAACTGATTGGACTCTTCATCTTGGCTGGTATCATCAGCCTGGCAGCCTACCAGGCCCTGATGTACTACGACAACAACTTCCGTTACGGTCGTATGCGGGAAACCCCGGGGGTCAAACCCCACGAGACCCCTTTACTGGTCTCGGAACCGGATATCGTTCCCATCCATGGCGGAGACGCAGTCTACCGGTTAACACCGGCAGCTGATCTGCTGGCACCCCTCGACATGCAGGCATCCGCCACCATTACCAGGGGCGAAAACCTCTATCGTGTATACTGTGCCCAGTGCCATGGCAACAACTTCGATGGCAAAGGTACCGTTGGACAAAGTTTTCAACCCTTGCCTGCCAACCTTCGTGGCCCCGAGGTTCAGGCAAAAACAGAAGGTGAATTATTCAAATCCATCAGTTTCGGTATTCCGGGCGGTCGTCAGCCCGCCCTCGACACAACCATCGCACCGGATGACCGCTGGTATATCATCGCCTTTGTTCAATCCCTGGATCATGACAAATAAAACCTGTGATCTATGTGGCTTGTCCCTCCGGCATGGCGCTGTCAGTGCCATCATTTCCGAAAAATCCATGCAGTTCTGCTGCTTTGGCTGCAAGCAGGTCTATGAAATCTTGTTGGCCGCTTCAGGCGACCTGGCTCCGGATGAATTCAGGGAAACGGACATTTTCAAACGTTGCCTGGCAGCCGGTATCATTCCGGAATCCATGGACGACCTTGAAAAGAAGAAGCTGTCAACCACACCGGGAAAAGTACCCGGCCGGATCCGGGAACCCAAAATGGCCGACAACGAACCCGCATCTGAATCGGATGACGGGCTTTGGCTCGATCTGAATGTCCGCGGTATGTGGTGCCCGGCCTGCGCCTGGGTGGTTGAAGAAACATTGATCAAAGAACCGGGTGTAAAACAGGCCAAATGCCAATTTACCACAGACCGCATCAAACTCAAATACAACCCGGTTCTCACCTCGCCGCAACACCTCATGGAGGCCATGAAAAAGATTGGATATCATGGCAGCCCTGTCGAAGACGGACAAAAAAAACCTGAGTCCAGAAAAGAATTTATCCGGCTGGGTATTTCGGCCTTTCTGACCATGAATGTGATGATGCTTTCTTTTGCCCTCTATACCGGTTTTTTCACCCAGCTTTCTGCAGACACCATCCATCATTTCACCTGGCCCATTGTTGTCATGGCTTCGGCGGTCTTTATTTATGGTGGCGCCCCAATTCACCGCAAGGCCGTGTCCGGCCTGTCGACGGCATCGCCCGGCATGGAAACTCTCATCAGCATGGGCGCCGGCAGTGCTTTTTTTTACAGCCTGTTCAACTGGTTCACAGGAAGTATCCATCTCTATTTCGATACCACGTGCATGTTGATCAGTCTGGTTCTGGTGGGCAAGGCCATCGAGCAGCGAACCAAAGACAGGATCAATGCCCAGATCAGCAGGTTTTTTGAACTTCAGCCTTCCAAGATAAGGATTTGCACGGAAAAATTTCCCCAGGGAAAATACATGCAAGCCCGGCTGCTGTCTCCCGGAGACATTTTTCGGGTCGAAGCAGGGGAAATCGTCCCGGCAGACGGTAGAATCCTGAAGGGAGACGCGCGCATCGATGAAAGCACCCTGACCGGTGAAGCAAGACCGATTCATAAACAAAAAGGAGACATGCTAAACAGTGGAACGACGATCATCTCAGGCGCCCTCCAGGTATCGGCTCACGCTGTAGGTGAGAATTCCCTGGTTGGGCAGTTGATATCCGTCATGGAAGCTTCCCTGGATCAGAAAGCGCCGATGGAAGATATCACCGATAAGGCTCTGAAATATTTCGTTCCCGCCATCATATTGCTGGCCATGGGAACGGCCATGGTTTGCCTGTTCCTTGGCTTCAGCGCTCAACATGCCATCATTCGTGCCGTCACCGTCATGGTAATCTCCTGCCCCTGTGCCCTGGGCTTTGCCATTCCACTGGCAAGGGTGGCCGGAATCTCCCTGGCAGGCAAAAACGGAATTCTCGTTCACCACTTCTCGGCCTTTGAAAAGATCAGAAAAATCGACACGTTTGTTTTCGACAAAACCGGCACCCTCACCAGGGGTGAATGGGATTTGATAGAAATAGAGACGCTGGGTCACTGGTCTGTGGACAACGTCCTCTCCCTTGCCGCCGGCCTGGAGTCCCATTCAGACCATTATGCCGCAGAGGCCATTGTTCATGCTGCTCGGGAAAACAAGCGTGTGCCTGCAACAGCCACACGCATTACAGAAACAGACAACGGCATTTCCGGTTATGTGGAAAACAGTCTTGTCAAAATCGGGTCCGCTGCATTTTTTCCCGCTGAAACCGTCACCCCCCGGCAATACCATGGCGACGAAAAAGCAGATACGGCAGCTGTCATTTCCACCGTACACATGCGTGTCGATGAGAAGCCCTGCGCCCTGTTTCATTTTGGCGATACGCTACGTTCATCGAGCAAAACCGTTATTCAAGACTTGAAGGATCGCGGTATGCAGCTTGCCCTGATATCGGGCGACGGCCAGGGAACCACCCGAATGATCGCTAATCTTGTCGGTATTTCAGAATACCGCGGCAATATGCTGCCTGAAAACAAGTCTGAATTTGTCAGGACCTTACGGGAACGGGGACATTTGGTAGCCATGGTCGGCGACGGTGTCAATGATGTTCCGGCGCTCGCTTCCGCCGATCTGGGAATCGCTGTTCATTCCGGGCATCGAATCGGCATGGAAGCATCCGGTATTACCTTGATGGGAAATGACCCCGCCCAGATACTCACCTTTACCGCACTCGCCTCACATGTCTCCCGCACGATTAAACAGAATCTCGTTTTTACCTTTCTGTACAACATCATCAGTATCCCCATCGCCATGAGCGGTCTTCTGAATCCACTGGTTGCGGTTTCCGCCATGCTCATGAGCAGCTTAAGCGTCACAGGAAACACCCTGTACCTCACCCGGCGGGTATCCAGACAAAAAGATGAAATCGCATAGCGATTTAATTTGGGTTGACAAATTACGGAATTAATTTAATTTTTAGTCCCCCGTTTGCAACAAGGTGATAAAGTTTCTCCTGGCAGGGGTGAAAGTATACACTAGCTCGAACATTAAATGAACGAACCCAACGAAAATATCGACTTAAAAGAAATTTTGCATTTTGATGGTCATGCTGTGGATTGGTGGGATCTCAAGGGTCCCCTGAAGGCCCTGCATGAGATCAACCCCTTGCGCCTGCAGTATATCCAAAAGCATGCCGGTATTGCGGGAAAAACTTTTCTGGACGTCGGGTGCGGTGGTGGGATTCTGTCGGAAGCACTGGCCTCGGCCGGTGGATATGTGACCGGAATAGATATGACGGAATCTGCCTTGAGTGCCGCGCGAGAGCATTTAATAAAAACAAATCAGCGGCTTCAATACCGCCGTACAACTGTCGAAGAACATTCAAGGGAAAGCCAAAACCGTTACGACAGCATTACATGCATGGAGTTACTGGAACACGTTCCCCGGCCGGCATCGGTGTTAAGTGCCTGCGCTCGGCTTCTTAAACCTGGCGGTGATATGTTTATCGCCACCATCAACCGAACATGGACGGCGTATATATTGGTAATCCTGGCGGCTGAGTATCTATTGAGAATTGTTCGCAAAGGCACCCATACATATGGAAACTTCATTCAGCCCCAGGAAATCAGCCATTGGGCAGCAGATATTGGCATGAAAACAATGGATCTTGGCGGCTATTTATACAACCCTTTTACAGGAAACACGCGTCTGTCATCCTTCACCGGAATGAATTACCTGATGCATTTGAGAAAAGTATGAATAAACCGACAAAAAACAGACTCAACGACTGGAAACCACCTGCCTGGCTTGACAAAAACGAACGCCAGAAAATGCTCGATGCCTATGTGGATTCATCGGACACCGCCTACTTTGGGTTCAAGCGGCATCGGGCCGCTGAAAAAGCAAAATCCGTTTTATCTCATTTCAATCGTGTGGCTCCCAAGTATGATTTCATGAACTCCGTTCTCAGCTTCGGAATTCATCACGCCTGGAAGAGGACGGCCATCCGTATGCTCCATCTGAAACCGGGTGATCAACTTCTGGACGTCTGTGGTGGTACCGGGGATCTGGCGGTCCTTTCCGCTGCACGCATCGGGAGTGACGGCCATGTCTTTATTTATGACATCAATCGCGCCATGATGGCAACCGGAAGAGACCGGCCTGAAAACCAGGAGAAGCGCTCGTGTATTCACTATATCGAAGGTGATGCGGAACAGATAGCCTGTCATGAAAATCGGTTTGATGCCGCCATTGTCGGGTTTGGCATCCGGAATCTGACCCATCTTGAAAAAGGTTTTCAGGAAATGTACCGGGTTTTGAAACCGGGTGGGAAGGTCATGTGCCTGGAATTTTCAAAACCCACCAACCCCCTGTTCCGCTGGTTATATGACTTCTATTCCTTCAATATCATGCCCTTTGCCGGTTCTGTCCTGGCCGGTTCGCGACAGTCTTATGCCTGCCTGTCCCAAACCATTCGCATGTTTGCATCTCCGGATGAATTGAAAAATATTCTCGAAAGCATCGGATTTGAAGCGGTTTCGTACAAGCGCCTGACCAACGGTATCGCCGTAATCCATATGGGCCGCAAACCTCCAAGCAATCGCTCGATGCTGTAAGTCGCTTGTCCATATCCAAAAAGGATTAAATGAATGTTTGACTACAACCGGAAAATCGATTTGGATGGCGGAAAAATTGTCCAGATTGACAATGCGCTGGATGCAACATCACCTATATTCTTTGGATATGATATCGAAGAGCGGTTCATTGACGTCCTTGATCGGTCGACACAGGATATGCCCGTTGACAGGCTTTTTTTGCTGACGGACCGCACTATCTTCGATTTTTTCGGTGAGAGGTATTTGAGCAGGCTCAGTGAAAGGTTTCCAGACACGGAACTGTACCTGCTCCCCGAGGGAGAAAAAAGCAAAACATTTGAGGTTCTTCAGCAGCTGTGCAATCAGCTCGTAGAGAAAGGGGTGAGTAAACAGTCGCTGCTGATCGCCTTCGGCGGAGGCTCCATCGGAAATATCACCGGTCTTGCCGCCGGTCTGATATTTAGAGGCATTCGATTCATTGAAGTTCCCACCACGCTTTCCCACCAGACCGATGGAATGCTCAGCAACAAGCAGGCTGTGAACGGAAGGTTCGGCAAAAATCACTTCGGGCTTTACCACACCCCTGTTTTTTCATGGACGGACACACGTTATCCCGAAACAGAGCCGTTGAGGTTCAAAAAATCCGGTATCGTCGAAGGAATCAAAAACGGCTTGATCGATCAGAAGGAATTTATCCGCTACCTGGAAAAAACCATTAAACAGCATGGCGATTATTCTCCACAAGAACTCACCGATCTTTGCTACAAACTGATCATTTCAAAACTTGAAATTCTCAAAAAAGATCCAACGGAAAAGCATTACGGAATTATTCTTGAATACGGGCACACCTTTGCCCACGCCATCGAATGGCTTTCCAAGGGTAGCCTGGCTCACGGGGAAGCCGTTTCCATCGGCATGAAAATCGCAGCGGAGCTTTCCGCTGAATTGGGATATATTGACAGTGACGCACTGGCCCTTCATTACCGTTTAATCGATGAGTTACTGGCACTCAAGCCCAGGCTTCCAGAAAAGATTGATCCACAGTCCATTCTCAAAACCATGGTTGTCGACAATAAAAAAACGGGCAGAAATGTGAGATATGTTCTTCTAGAAAAAATCGGACAATGCAAAAAAGGCAATGGAGATTATCTCATCAGCGTGGATAGAGAGATCGTTCAATCTGTGATTGAGGCGTTTATCAGTAAGTATTAAAGGCAGCCAAAATGGAGAAAAATGATTTGAAAGCATCGTCCGGGGCCTCCCCTTCACGCCGGAGTCGATGGCTCCGCACGTTAAATGTAACCGATGCGCCGGCCCATACGGACGCCCCCCATTGCGGATCCATCGGGCATGTTCTGCCGTTTCCAGAAAGTTGTCGTTTGGCGGACAAATTTGGATATGATGCCGTCAATGCCGATCGTTTCTTTTTAAAAGAACACGGCCCCATTCAGGCAGCCACCCTGCTGAAGCGACACAATATAAAGCCTGGCGCCTTTGCTTTTTCGGCGGCATTCAATGCCTGCTATTCCGACTCGGATTTCGAGCAAAGCCTTACAGAATTCGAGCAGGATGTATCCTTGTGCAGAGAGGCGGGTTTCACGTACTGCGTGGGGTATGTGCAGCCCTCATCCCACACACTGGACTATTACGATCACTTCGCACTTTTGTCTGGGCGTTTGAAACGCATAAAACCCCTGCTGGAAACATATGATGTGCGTCTAGGCCTGGAATTTATCGGTCCCACCACCATGCGCATACGTCGAAAATTCGATTTCATACACACCATGGACGGCATCAGGAGTCTCATCGCCGCCGCCAACGCGCAGAACTGCGTGGGTTTCAAACTGGATACCCTGCATTGGTATACCAGTGGTGCAGGATTATTGGACATTGAAAAGCTTTCTGCCGAGGAAGTTGTTTATGTGGAGCTCAATGACGGTCTGAAGGGGGATTACGACCGGTTCACATTACCCGAGTTTCAACGGGAATTGCCGGGAGCTGTCGGCACCATCGATATAGCCGGAATGCTCAGAAAACTCGATGCTATAGGCTTTGATGGGCCGGTGGTTGTGGAACCATGGAATGCGCTGCTTCGTGAAATGAGCCCTGAGGAAGCCGTTGAGAAAGTAAAGCTTGCCTTGGATCTCAGTTTAAATAAGGCCGGGATTGACGTCTGACGGCCTAACATACCAAGACGTTTAAACGGATTGCCGGCTCTTTTACACTCCTTAAGGCTTGTCCAGACTATCTCAATTATCTTACCTGTTGTCGTAATCACTCAGTCCGAATCGGTTTTTTACGCTGGAGCGTAAGTATCGTGATATCATCTTCCTGGGGAGCTTTGCCGATATGTTCAAAAACCTCCGTTGCGATCCTTTGAATGAGTTCTGGTGCGTCGGCTGCGGGCCGGGATAATAATGAGAAAAGGCGCCTCTTGGTAAATCGTTCTTCATCTGGAGATCGAGCGTCAATCACGCCATCTGTATAAGCAAACAAAATTTCGCCTGGCAGTAACTGGACTTCTTGGTATGCGAATTTTGCCTGAGGTATGGCACCGACTGCCGGTCCGGTGGGCAATAACCGTTTGCGTACGCCCTTTTGATCAATCACGGACACGGCTTCATGACCGCCGTTAATGTAAAACAGTTTGCCACTTTCTGGATCTAAAACACCGAAAAAAAGCGTAGCAAACATGCACATATCATTGTCCTGAGCTATGTAATCATTGGTGAGAGAAACTGCAATTAGAGGATTGGTCTGCCCAAAGTCAACTTTTTCCTGTTTTTTTATTATGTCTCCCACTCTTTTTGGACTCATACCCTTGAATGATTCGCACAGGTTCTTGCACAGGTGCGTTTGCCCGGAAAAGATCCGGATCAGGCTGCGAAATAGAGCCATGAAAAGCGCTGATCCCACGCCTTTATCACACACATCACCGATGACCAGCCCAGTGTAGCCGCCCGGCAACATGAATGCATCGTAAAAGTCGCCGGAGACACGCTTGGCCGGGAAAAAAAACTCCTCAATGTCCCAATCGGGCAGAAGCGGCAATTGCCGGGGTAAAAAGTTCATTTGGATTTGACGACATTTTTCCATCTCCAGGTCGAGCTCCCGGGAATAGGCTTCGATTTTTTGATTGGCTTTTCCCAAGGACTTGAGTGAATTGTTCAGATTGGTGAAGAGACAGGTGTTTTCTATAACCATGGCCATCTGGGTTGCGATGACCCGCATCAACTCGACAATTTCCCTTGTAAAATGGCAGGGTCTGGAGTGCTTTAGCGTTAGAATTCCCAGAAGCACTTCACCGGTGATGATGGGCAGGGATAGAGCCGAGCGATCACCATAGGGTTTATCCGTGGAGATTAGCCAGCGATCATCCGTCTGGGTGTCATCCACCAAGCCAATCTTGCGATGATGCCTGACCCAACCGGCAAGGCCTTTATTAAATGCAGATTCGATACGCACCGGCTTTGGCTGAGATGAAACATCTCCCCTGGAAAATATGATATCGCTGACACCACCGTCACTGTCGAGTAAGATCAGGCTGCCGTGGTGTGCGCCGGATAGTCTGATTGAGATATCAATCGTTTTGCGCAGCATGTCGTTTATTGCGGCGGGTTCATCCGGAGACCGCGCCATTGAAATAAAGCGTTCAAACAACTCAGACTGAGCTTTGAAGGCCTCACCCAATTCGTCCGCACTGAGAATGCTGCTCAGTTTTTCTTCTGCCATGCTCTCCATTGTGGCGTCCTCATGTGTTAAAATGCTATTTGACTTAAGTTAAAAGTTATAAATAAGGTGTTACAAAGAGAAATAATCGCCGCAGAAAGCATGAAAACATATCAATTGTCATCAAAACGTTCTTCTTTCCAAGGATCGGCAGTGTTGCTGTACCCGTTGCTTTCATAATACCCGGGCTCATCCGTAACGGTGAATTTGATTCGCCGGACCCATTTTACACTTTTGTAGAAATATCGATCCGGTACCAACACACGCAGTGGAGCCCCATTCGCCTGGGGAAGTTTTTTATCGA
Source organism: uncultured delta proteobacterium (assembly GCA_963823335.1). Taxonomy (GTDB): domain Bacteria; phylum Desulfobacterota; class Desulfobacteria; order Desulfobacterales; family B30-G6; genus B30-G6. The sequence goes on from CAWGLD010000001.1 coordinate 340,179, forward strand.
ACAAACTATGGGCCAGCAATACATTGTTTTTACCGGCCTCATGAATGGAGATGTTGCTTGAATACTTGCCGGGTGCCTCGAAGATGACAAAACCAGCCGTGTTTTTAACCTTGACCAGCTCCATAATATATTTCATGGAAATACCATGCCAGCGCGAATCAAGCAGCGTCCAGCCGGTTACACAATGCACATCACACGTTTGCGCAATCTGTTCTAATCTCATCAGATCCGCAATCTTCAAAATCAATGGATTTTCAACTTCACCATCGATTTTCAAACTCCATTCAGAGACGTCGCCGTCGCTCTGACGTCCACCCATGTCTGGCAAGGCTTTTACGGCATGCTGACCAGGGGGAATTCGCAGTTGTCCGTCCGATCTCAGCTCCGCCGCCATGGCTTGATTGTCTGAATCCGTCAATTTACAAAAGACACCTGGCAAGCCGATGAATACAATGGTTCCACCGGCCGCCGCCATAAAGTCTCTTCGGGTTATTTTACGGGGCATTTTCCTACCAAACCCCATTTTTGCCTTCATGTCCATGATATTTACTCCTTTTCCATTACAAATCCCGTTCAGCTTTTATAATAGTTGATGGTTTTTCAGAGTTCGAGAATATCGGAAATTAAGGATGGGTCGCGTTTTATACCGCTTGTCATAATAATGTTCCGAAAATAGGATGGCGGCATAAGAGGTTGTAGCAGAAAAAAGGTCCTCAATCGGAACGTTTTTCTGACAACCCCTATATAAAAAAAAAGAAAAGATTATAGCATACCCTGAATAAACGACCACCCGTGAAACGGGTGGCTTTCATTTTTCCGCAAAGCGGAGAAAGATCCGGAGACGGCACGTCTCCGGACGTTTTGTTTCGGAACCGCGTGCTTAGCACGCGGTTTGTAGAACAATCAAGCTGGGAGGAATATTCTGCCGTGCGGTAGTGCTTCGCAGCGACCGTATGGGATTCTATTTAATATAGATTCGCTTGCATTCTCCTTGGCTAGTCGCGGAAAATGCAAGCGCTGTAGTTCAGGTAATTATCGCATCAGACAACTGATTTCTGCTTGGCTTTTTCCCAGTCTTCCAGTTCAACACCTTCTTCCACGTCTTCCCAGCCACTGATCATGGCTTTGGTGTGAGCGAGTATGGTATGTCCGGTGGTGGTCATGTAGACATGTACGATAATGAATGAAAAAACGGCAAAGGCGCCTGCCATGTGAACCCAGGCTACAAGGGTGAGAGAAATACCTGCAATACCCCAGTTGGCCCAGGAGTTGTAACCCCAGTAGAGAAAACCGGTAATCATCATTACCGGGAGAAGAAGCGCCGCCAGGTTCAGATAGACCAGACGTTGAAGGGGGTTGTGTTTGGCCTCTTTTCGTTTGGGAAACGGGTGGGACTCCCCTCGAAAAATACCATAGGCATAGTAGCGGATCACTTCAATCATTTTCTGGGTTGTGGGGATGTATTGTTTCCATTCACCGGTTGTGAACACCCAGAAGACAAAGAATGCAAAGGCAATAAGCCAGGTGAGGCCAGTAAAGTTGTGTACCTTGACGGCTGTGTGGAATCCCAGCCAGGTATACACACCATGCACCTCCAGTCCGCTTACAAGAAGAATGAGAATCAGCGCCATCTGAAGCCAGTGCCAGAAACGTTCATAGCGTGTATAAAGATAAATATTTCTCATCTTGCCTTCCATGATTGACTCTCTCCTTCTATTTTTTGTTATTTCCGTTGGTGAATATCCGGCCGATGCCGTGCAGGGAAACCCCCACAAGCGATCCCAGAATCACAAGCCAGCCCAAGGTATCCAGCAAGCCTGCGCTGTCGCGGCCCGGCATATAAAAGCCGGCCAGGTTCGCCATCCTGCCCTCATCACGCGTGTGACACTCGCTGCACACCACCACATTCTCTTTGGGGGCAACCATGTGCGTGGTAGGATAGACAAAGGTCGTTTTAACAAAATCAAATTCGCCTGAGAACGGTATATCGAGGGATTTGGCACCATTCGAAAGGGCAACCTGCCAGTCGAGGGTGCTCCAGTAACCTTTGGGTCCCGACAGCAAGGGCGTCAACAGCGTCTTGTGCACCTTGTCGTAGGGCTGAACCCCCTCGTGGACCTTGAAAGGATAAATACGCGAGTTTTCATCGTTCCGGTCACCCAGTGGATGACTGAGTGCCACAACCCCGGATGGATCAATCGTATCCACTGCCGTGAGAGATTCAATGGAACCATTGAACCAGAAATATTGCGGTTTCAGATTTTTCTCCCACTTCATATTTCCTTTGATGGAAAGATAGTCTTCCTTCCCGTAGGCTCCCTTGGTTTTATAGGGTTTGCCGTCTTTGGTTTTCCCGGAAGTAGACCAGTCCCAGGACATTTTTGTCGGATTGACGCGCGCAAATGTCGGGATGTGGCAACTCTGGCAGGCGACCTTGTCCGTGTGGTCGTTGGCCTTGGATCCGGTCTTATGGGGCGTACTGCTGTGGCAGGATTCGCAGGTGATCTTGGACATCAGGTCATCTTCGATCAGGCTTTTGCGATGTGTATAAGCCGGCGTCGTGTACATCCTGCCCGAAATGTTGTGCTGACTTGTGGTGTGGCAGCGGACACAATCGAAATTCTGACCATCGGTCCCCATATGGACGTCCAGCGCCTTGTTAGGTTTGGTCATGGACGAGTCGAGGTCACCATGCTTTACACCGTCACCACCACCGCCGTAGAAATGACAGGAGCCGCAGTTCTTCCGGGTAGGAAGGCCCACACTCTGAACGGCCAGCTTAATTTCGGATTGAATCTCATTGGCCAGCTCTTTCATTTCCGGATCTTCCTCTGACTCTTTCAGGAAGGCATTGAAATCCTCGAATGATTCATCCCAGTTAATTTCTTTGGAGCCATGGCAGACCAGGCAATTGGTGGCTTTGGTTTCATTGCCCCAGCCAGGATGACAGGAAAGACACCCCTTGTCTTGCCCGTTGTTAGCTGAAATACAGAAATTGTTCAGTGAATAAGCAGATTTCCCCATCTGAACACCTTTTTCATTCGTGCCTGCCTTCCATGTCCAGTGGATGGTTTGATGAAATTGTGCTTCCGCCTCGGAATGACAGGAAATACAGGCAGCTGTCACCTGAGACCCTGACGTAAACGTCTGTTTTAACACCTCGTGCTTGGCGTGATCAGTCGTATTCCAGTGTTCGGCAATTTTGGCAGCCTGCTGCGCCATGGTGCGGCCGGGTGCCTGATCTGCCGTTTCCTGAGCTGCCCAAGTTACGGATATCAAGCCTAAAAGAACCCAAACCGGTAGGAGAATAAAAAGAACGCCAGTGATTGGAGCGTTTGATGATTTCATACAAAATTTCCCTTCGTTTCCATAGACCCTGCCGGGTCGGAAAGGGGCAACAGACTATAAGCTGTCTCAAAAATGGCTTATAGTGTTGCCCCCTTATGGGTCTTAGCAGTCAAAGGAGACTGCACGTCTCCGTAAGTTCAGGTTCGGAACCGCGTGCCAAGCACGCGGTTTGTAGAACAATCAACGGGCCCTAAATCAAGAGGCAGGTTTCTTGATGGTATATGAACCGTCTTTATTAAAGGTGGCTTCGGCTTCAAGATAGAAGACGTTTTTCAATTCCGGTCTGACATCCTGAACCATGTAATAAGCCTCACCGCTTCTGGCACCCGTTGAACAGACAAAAACCACGGGTTTGTCCGAAGGCAAAGAACTGATCTTACCCTCGAGCTCATCTGTTGGAATATTGACAGCCGTTTTGAAACTTCCGGCAGCAAACTCATCAGGGTCGCGAACATCGATCAACATGATGCTTGCAGGGTTTTCCATGATAATTTTTTCAAAGGCAGCGATATCGATGGTACCCTCTTCTGCACCGGCTGTTACCTTGACCGGCTCTGCTGCTGCCATTTCCTCTTTCCATGCCGGGTATCCCGCGGCAAATACCATTACATCTTTGTAGCCCAGCTGAACCGCCTTCCTGGCGGAATTATGACTCAGCTTTCAGGTGTAGCCTTCGCAGTAGAAAACCAGAGGTTTACTTTTGTCAGCGGGCAGGTCACCTGTCATCTCATCGAACTTGCTGTCCGGCAGGCTGATGGCGCCTGGAATGTGGCCTTTGTCATACTTGGGGCGTTTGGGGCGTGAATCGATAATCGCAACATCGGCGCTGGTCTCCACCAGTTTTTTTACGACACTGGTCTCGACAGCATAGTAGTTGCCGGGGGTGCTTTTCCATTTCGGGAATCCGTCTTCGAATACCTTGACGTTCTTGTAACCGAGTTTTTCTGCCTTCCAGGCAGATTTGTGACTCAGTTTTCAAGTGGGGCCTTCGCAATAAAAAATAAGCAGAGCTTCCTTGTTCTCCGGCAGACTGCTCAGCATGCTTTCGAACTTGCTGTCCGGGATGCTGACGGCTGAAGGAATGTACCCCTTGTCATATTTCGGACGTTTGGGCCGTGAATCGATGATCATCGTGTCGGCAGGTACCGGCACCATGGCATACTGTTGAACAAATGCCACATCAACGATGTCGTGAAATTTCCAGGAAGTGTCTTCCACGGCGCTTGCGGCTTCTGGCGCTTTGGGTGCAGAGGCGCAACCAAAAGTCACCAGCAGCAGCGCTGCAAGGATGGACACCACCAACAAACTTTTTCTTACTGACATGTGAAACCTCCTTTAATTATTTTGTGTCTATCCAGAAATAGGGATTTTCGCGTTCTGACAAGGCGGGCGTCAGATTTAACCCGGAGGAATAGCAAGCTATTTTGAGGAGTTAAATCATGGTGCCCAACACCGGCAGGGCGTGAAAAGACCATTTGTGGATGGCACTATTTACATTTTGCAGGTGTAGGTGAATCAGAACCATGTTCATAGAGATAGGTAAAAATATCCACCAGATCCGTATCGCTGACACTGCTCCACTCCTCTTGACAACCAAATTCAGCAAATTCCTTATTGTCGAAAATCGCCATCCACTCAGCCTGGGTGTGAGCATCAGGATTAACGGTCGGTTTGGGGGAAGTCACCTCACCTCTTTCCATACAGGTTTTGTACAGCTTCCGGTAGGTGTATTTTCCTTTACGTTTATTGCCCATTTCCATGGCCAGCCCTGTGCCCACAAAGCACACAGACACCAGGATGGCCACTGCAGTCGATACAATTTTCTTTTTCATCCGATTACCTCCTAATTATTCAGCAATACAATGTTAAAATATGAACGATTGGCTTTTTTTATCACATGAGTAAAAGCAATCTGTATGCCAGTTAGACAAAAAATTAAATTAATTATAATTTACTGTAATCAATATATTTTTTAATCTGTAAAACCTACAGGTTTATAAGAGTTGCTTATCAATTAACACTTGTTAACCATAGCTGTTAACAATTTCACCCGTAGCCTTATGGCTGGTCCAGGCGACAAATGGTGGCTTCTCCTTCGGACGGGTTAGAAAACAACATACCGATAGCAATCCTTTAACATAAACGACAGTGCCTGGGCCGGAACGACAGCCACATCACGCCGACGATGATCGAAATGTTTTTCAGCATCCTGCTTTGCGGTGAACGGACACAGGGTCATCCGGACCAGACGGCTCAGGCGCGTACATGCGTCGGTCTTAATGAACTCACACCCCGATCCCAGCAGATGAATCCAGACCTGTTTCTCCTGTGCCAGGGCGGCATCAGCCAGTTTTTCAACAAAGCCAAAATACCTGTTCGAGTTGACGATAATACCCAGCCTGTTTTCTGCACGCATCAGGTTCACCACCAACAAATGACCCGCTCATAAACAAAAATATCCTTCACCAGGCGCGACCAGTCGACCGCGGTGCCGGAGACCTCGTCCTGATAAAGACTCACCACAGCGATTTCATCCTCGCCAGCCGAGGCTTCGATCAGCCTTGCAACACTTTCATCCGGCTTGCATTTTAGAATGTGCAACACCTTTGTCATCGTGACACCGTCGTACTCCAAAAAACCGTTGTTGTGTTCTTATCGGTCCTGTTCTTTTGTATGAATTGAAGAACCTCGCAGCATGCAAAGCACTGCTGCTGGCAGAACCCACGGGGAATGCACTCGCTGGTGCGGTTCATCCATGTTAACCTTAAATTTCTCTTTCTCTACAACAGCAATGTTCATACCAAATTTGTATAAAACATGTATCAATTTGATTTTATACATATAAATAATTTTCTATGCTCGCTTGCTTTTTTATAGAGCCTGAACTATATTTACATTTGTTAACTTTTTCGGATTAGATTAACATCGGGAGTACCCATGGACATATCAAAATACTGGAAAACCATCGTCGACACCCTTCAGGATGGCGTCATGGTCGTGGACCCCGGCGGGAAGGTGTTGTCTGTAAACCCGGCCGCAGAACAACTGACCGGTTACATGGCCGAAGAGTTGATCGGCAGATCCTGTCGTGTTCTGGACTGTAGCGGGTGTGAAATCATCGATCAGGGTAAAGGAGAGAAATGGTGCGGTCTTTTCCTGAAAGGGAACGTCAAAGCCAAAAAGTGTTTGATTACCAACAAAGACCACCGATCGATAAATATCATAAAAAATGCAACCATCCTTTATGACCAAGACAGAACCATCATTGGCGCTGTGGAGACACTGACCGACATGTCTACCCTGGTATCCCAGCGATTTGAAATTTCACAACTGCGCAAAAGCCTGCATCTAGACGAGGGATTTCACGGTTTGATCGGAAAATCGCCTGTCATGCAAAACCTCTTCGAACTCATTGAAAATGTCGCCCTGACAGAGGCGCCCGTGATTATAAGTGGCCCAAGCGGCACCGGCAAAGAACTGGTGGCCCGCGCCATTCACGAAGCCAGCGATCGAAAAGAAGAGCCTTTTGTCAAGGTGAATTGTTCGGCCTTGAATGAAAACCTGCTGGAAAGCGAATTGTTCGGTCATGTCAGGGGCGCATATTCGGGCGCTGAAAAAAGCAGAATCGGTCGTTTTGAAGCTGCCCACGGCGGCACCATCTTTCTGGATGAAATCGGTGATATCAGTCCGACCATCCAGGTCAAGCTGTTGCGAACTCTGGAGGAGAAGGAAATCGAGAGGGTCGGTGACAACCAGCCCATAAAGGTTGATGTAAGGGTACTCTCGGCAACCAACAAGAACCTGGAGTCGCTGGTGAACCAGAATCGTTTTCGGGATGATCTGTATTTCCGTATCAACGTGTTTCCCATCAACTGTCCGCCACTCAAGGAACATGTAACGGATATTCCCATTCTCGTGCAGAATTTCATCCGGCTCAACAACCAGAAGAGCGGCAAAACAATCCTGGGCATGACACCGGAGGCCATCGAAAAAATTACTGCCTACGAATGGCCCGGAAATGTCCGCGAGCTGCGCAATGCCATCGAATATGCCTTTGTTCTTTGCTCCAGTGGCGGAATCGGGGTCAATCATCTGCCACCAAAAATCGCCGGCACTTCACTGGAATGTGTCGCACCTGAAACAAAGAGTGATCGCCCGGGAAAGAAAATAGACGCATCCAAAAAAAGCGCTCTGATCAAGGCCCTTCGCCAGGCACATGGCAATCGGTCCGAAACTGCCCGCCTTCTGGGTGTCAGCCGGGTGACGGTCTGGAAACAGATCAAAAAATTCAAGATCGATTTGTTCAAAGACCTGGCCACGTAAGATGTCATTGTGCTCGGAACAGCTTCTTGAAAAAACCTTTGTTCTCAGGTTCAGGCAGAGGTAAATCCAGCTGTTTGCAGATTTCTGTTTCTACTTCGAATTGGCCGATGTCCAATCCTTCTACGACAATTTCGTCCCCTACCATTACTGCCGGTGCTACGGGAAGTTCTAACTCAAAATACTCGTCGGTGATGTACGCTGCTTTTGGCTTGGATATGGTTTCAATCTCAATTTCGTATTTTTCACCCAGACCGGGCATCATCTTTTTAAAATGTTTTCATGGCTTGCCATTGGGCTCATTTAGAAAAAACCGGACTTTCAGCATTTTTTGCCTCCTGTTTTGCAATACGAATAAAGCCGTTAATATTTTGACACGATGCGTTATGACCTTTAAGATTCTTCTCCCAAGCAGTTGGGAAAAAGGGTTCAAGGGGCCCAGGATTCAAGGGTTCAAGTGTTTGTTTTCCAAGGAAACCATTATCTTTAAAAATTCATTTGGTTCTATATAATCTACCACCCGCAAATCATTTCGCTCACGGCCTGAGGGGTCCAGGAATACGACCGTTGGAACACCTTTGACCTTGTATTTACGTAACAGGTGGTCATAACTTTGACGGTCCTTTTTAGTAAGATCCACTTTCACCATGACAAATTCCTCTTGAGAAAGCTTGACGATATCCGGATGATGAAATGTAATCTGGTCCAACTCCCGGCATGGCGCACACCAATCAGCATAAAAATCGATGATCACCGGTTTATTATTTTCTGCTGATTCCGCCAAAAGCCGGTCCGAATAATTGTGCCAGTAGACAGACGGTCCTTTGACCATTTGGTTGCCGATCAGAACGATTCCCATCACCAGGCAAACGGTGCCAATGATAGATTTTATCCAGGCAAACGAACGGAAAGTCGCTGCGCTTTTATCCAGCCATCCCAGATGAACACCGGCTGTAATGACAATGGTGGCAAGGATATATTTCTGTAGGACCCATGGCAGAATTGGCCGGATAAAGTAGGCGGCCATCCCGATGAGTACCCATCCCATGAGCCGTCGCACCCAATTCATCCATTCGCCGGATTTTGGCAGCTTTGCCAGTTGACCTGAAAACAATGCCAGGACAAACAAAGGTGTGCCCAATCCCAGGCTTAAAATGAAAAAAATGACAAATCCAACCAGCGGGTCGCCAATTGCTGCAACCCAGGTCAGAAGCCCCAGCACGAAAGGACCGATACATGGTGCAGCCACCACACCCAAGGTTATCCCCATGAAAAAGGAGCCAAAAAATCCCGTGTAGGATTTGGAGGCTGCCTGGGTCAGCCAAAAGGGAAGCCTAAGTTCCCAAAATCCGAAAAGACTCATGGCAAAGGCAGTCATCACTGATGCGATCGCAATCAGCACCAGAGGGTTTTGAAGTAATGCACCGATTAAACCTCCTGTGAGAGCTGCGATTACACCCAGTAACGAGTTGGTTAGTGCCAATCCCCCAATGTAGCAGATACCGTGTCCGATAAGTCCCCGTTTACCCTGAGTGCTTCTTCCACCGAAATATGAGACTGTGATGGGGATCAGGGGATAGACACAAGGTGTGAGGTTCAACGCAAGACCACCGGCGAAGACACCCAACAGCGTCCATAGAAGTGCCCAACCAGATAAGGAGAGATTCGATTCGGAAGGGGTCGTTTTTGATAACGGGTTCAATTTGCCCTGGGCGACCGGAAACCCTTTTGATTGCCAATGAGGATATCCTTCTGGATAGCGATATACATTTTGATACCCTAATTCTACGGCTACCCGAGCCGCCGAGTCGCTGCGGACTCAAGCCAGGCCCGCTCAGTAAAAAACAATCGTTTTTTCCTTATCTGGCCCAAGAAACGCTTTCAATTCCCCTTTTTTCTGCCATCTTGCCCACCACGTAGGTTCAATGGGGAAATTTACACTCTCGGCTATGTGGCCGGCACGGTGCTCCCATTCCTGGCGTGTGTCTACCAGCAGGATCTTTTCCTGATTTGACGGATACAGTTTCGACAGCGCATCAACATCTATCAGCCGATAGCCACCGTTTTCGGCCTCCTGTTCAACTTGTGCCATGTTCGATACCACTATTGGCACCGGCAAATTGGAGTACCAGAGGACCAACACGGTAATTGAGACGGCTAAGCATGGCAGAAGGATGGATCGAAAAATTTTCATCGGATTGTTCCTCCGCTCTCAGACAATTTCTCTTCCCCCTCAGATACCGCAAATCCCATTGCCCGCCAATCCTGGATTCCTTCTTCAAGGCGAACGGCATTGAAACCTCTTTTTCTTAGCATTTCTACGGCCTGGACAGCCAAGACACAATACGGTCCCCGGCAATATGCGACAATTTCCTGATCCTTAGGAAGTTTAGAAAATAATTCTTCAAGATGTCTCAGCGGTACAGATAAGGCCCCAGGGATGTGGCCCGCGTGATATTCCGATTCCGGCCGAACATCAAGAACTGTTGCGGAGCCATTTTTTACACGCTGCAAAAGATCTTTTCTATCAACTGGTTCCATGCTTTCTTTACCTTCCAAAAAACGACGATTGATCATCTCGACCTCTGCCAATCGGTTTTCAGCCAATACGCGCATGGATCTGAAGAACTCACAAACCATTTGATCCGCAAGACGGTACGTGACATACAGGCCTTCTTTCTCCGCTTCAATCAGGCGGGCCGCTCGAAGAACCTGAAGGTGCTGGGAGGTGTTGGCCGGGGTCAAACCGGTTTCTTGAGTTAAGGTTTCAACGGTTTTTTCACCCTGACAGAGAAGGTCAAGCAACTCCAGGCGTTTCGGGCTGGAAACGGCTTTACCAATTCTTGAGAATTGCTCATATATGGCATCCTTGAATTTTCTGTTTGGACTTTTCATGACCGCTCCTCTACTATTCAATTAATATATTGAATAGTAGATTTAAAACTGAACACTGTCAATGTTTTCTTATGTATCAAGTTTTGGAGGATAAATGGTGGATGGAAATTCTGGTGGGTTTACATTTGCTATCAGCTATCTGCTGTGGGCTAATTGTTGCTTCACTTGAATCCTGGAACCCCTCGAGTATCAGTTTTATTTTTTCACTGATCGTCTGATGGCCCTACCCGGATAAACGCTATGTATCGCTGGAAGCACTGGATATTCGCGATTTTGCCCGTGACGATCCACGCGGATTTTTAGCCGAGCATGCCGATTGGAAACATTCCAAATCTGTCCGCTCCTTAAGACGCATTTCACTTAAGGGCTCTTCTTTATGGGTTTGCCTGGACAAACACCTTTAAGCACTCTTGAGTCCCTCACCACAACGGTTCCGGTGACCACCACAAAGGGAATGCCACTGGAAGGCAGTCCGCCGTCTTTCATGGTCGCGTTGTCTTTGACGGTTTTCGAGTCAAAGACGGTGATATCGGCGTCTGTACCGACCTGGATGCGGCCTTTATGTGCCATCTGATCTACACCATTGTACTGGAGAAACTGGGCAATGAGATAGGTCATTTTCGAAACGCCATCCATGAGGGGGATGTCTACTTTCTTTTACAGCACCATCAATTAAAACCGAAATCCCTTCCAGATAAAATACATACCCATTACCATCATCAAAACAGCACCGATCTGGTATACTTTTTCGCGCTGCCGCAACCAACGCAGATCCGTGAGTCTCGACACCAGAAAAAGCGCCGGCATGGTGCCGAAACCAAAACAGAGCATGAGACCCGCCCCGGAAAACACACCGCCCAGAGTGGTGTCTGCCTCCATTCCTGAGCGTGCAGCCGCAAGCAGGGCGGTATAAACCGGCCCGCAGGGCAGCAGCCCGAGAAGCAGTCCGAGAGGTAGATACATCAGGGGATGCTTCTTTTTCTGCAGCAGCTTTTTAAAAGCCCCGCTGATGAAGGTGCCAACCGGGGGCGCCGCCCGGAAGATGATACCGCTTGGCACCCAGCCGGTCATTGCCAGACCCATCAGGATGATAAGGACACCCGCAGCCACCATGACCCCTTTTTGCAAACCATCGATACTTTCTGCAAAACGGGTGAAGGAGGCCATGCCACCTACGATTGCACCCAGGAGACCATAGGTCAGGGTTCGGCCGGTAGTGTAAAACAGATGGGGCCAGACCGATGGAGCACCCTTTAAATTCAGTGAAAGCGAAATGACGATGGGCCCACACATACCGATACAGTGCCCGAAACCGATGCTAACACCGGTTGTGAAGAAGAGAATATATATGGAACTAGTAGACAACATTGAAAGTGAATACAACGCTGCCGATATCCGGCAGGGTGATCGTGGCCTGCCAGATGGTTTTGCCACTTTTGCAGCGGACGATTACCCCCTGGCCTTCATATATGGCCGCGTCGTTTTTTGTGAGTATGACCTGGTTCGGTCCCATTTTCATACCGGGCATACCCAAATCGATAAAGGGTGGTTTCGAAAGCGGATCCCCGCTTATCTTGACCTGAAATATCAAGTCCTTCATGGCTTTCACGGGTTTGGGAAAAATGTTCAGATCGACGGTCCTGTTGTCGATCTGCTTCCGGCAGCCGCCTGACTGGATATCGCAATCCACAACGTCTTCCGCTGCCAGACTAACGCTGCTATGGCAAACTGAAAGGATCAGAAGGGCGAGAAACAGGACACGCATACCTGCCAGGTGGGAATTGAATCTACATGTTCTCATGGAAACCTCCTATAGTGCAGTTCGTACAACATTAGGCCTTCGGCTGATATTTGGCCATTGCCCTTCATGCCTCACTTGTCCTGCCGGACGACATTTTCGCCATGCACGGAATTTATTGTGCCCCATGGCCTAGGGCTTACCTAAGACGTAAAACCTAAAACTTAACACGTTCTTTATTCCATCAATCCTATCAGCCCCAGCACGATACAAAGCAGCGTGAGCGGAAAATAGCTTGCCCGGTTGAATAGCGCCATGGCCTGGTCCCTGTCCCGGGTCAGGAGCAGCTTAACCACCGGAATCAGCAGCATATAGATACCGGCGGCAAGAGCTGAAAGGCAGGCAACCCATTTCCAGGTTGGAAAACTCAATATAAAAAGATAGGCGATCAAAACAACTGACATAAGCAGGGCCGCCAGTGCCAGTAAAGCCGCCTTCTCCGCTCCCAGTTGCACCGGTATGGTTTTGGCTCTGAATTGACGATCCAGTTCAATGTCGGACCAATCGGCCGGGATGTTTTGCCCGCCGATTTCCCAGAAAAAAAGACCCAGAAACATGATACCTGCAAAAAACGGGGATGGATAGGGATCAACGGCCAGAAGCGCTGCTATGGGTCCAGAATTTTTGACAAATCCACTCACCACAGATCGCCAGGGGCTTACATGCCATAAGAGACAATAGACGGTTTCCAGGCTAGCCCCCAGCAAAAAGATGACCACACACATGGGATTCAGAAGATAAGCACCCACCAGGGCAACCATGGACCAACCGATCGCCCACAGGATGCCCTGCCGGTAGGTCAGAAGCCCTTGCGCCATGGGGTGCCTTACCATCAGGGAATCGAGATAGCTTTCGGCAGTCAGGGCACTTTCGCCACCCTTGGCCATATCTGTTCTAAAATCGATGATGTCGTTCAGGGCATACACGGCGGTATAACCTGCAAACGCTGTCAACAGACCAATCACCACCACATGCCCGGGGGGGAAACCACCGAGATAGAGCAACACGGCAAATGCCGGAGTTGCCATGTCCAGCAGACCATGGGGAGTACGAGAAAGAGCCAGAAAGCGTTTGAGCTGTTCCAGTCGGCCCGAAGATTTTGATGTTGGCCCCGCATTCATAGGCATAGATTTTATATTTACCCTAAGATGAACTTAAATTAGGCTTACCTTAGTTTTGTCAAAGGAGCAAGTATTTGTAAGCCTTAAGCAACAAACGGCAAGCTGCTTAAAGCTTATTGCTTATTGCATAGGGTCGATAGACTTTCTTTGACCAAAACATAGCTTTGGGTTTGACACATATGGGATATTAGGCCATATTAATTAAGTTCCAGCCTTCCCCCTAAGCACCATACCGGGTCGAAACATGGACCCGCAACAGATGGATAATAACACCCATTTACAAGGAGGTCATCGTGAAAAACGGTACTTGTCCCAAGTGTGGATCCGAATCAATCTATTGTGGTGATAAGATCCCCTTAAAAAATGGTCCTTTCGGAAGCAATTCAATTCCAGTCAGCATCCTTTCCATGGCTGCTCTGGACAACTACGTTTGCACCGACTGCGGTTATCTTGAAAGCTATATTGCCGAAAAGGACAAGCTCAAAGAAATCACCGAGGGCTGGCGGAATCTACAGGCAGCAGAAACTGCCGAAGAGGAAAAAAACTAGAGACCAAGATCCAATGCTGCGCGTCATTTGTGGTCATTTACTTCGTGTCATTATAGATGGTTTTAGGTTTTAAGTGTGAAGTAAACCCCAAGCTACGAGCCATTAGCGGCAATAAATTACGCCCGCAGGGCAAATGACCATAAATGACAGCCGAAGGCGAAATGACGCACGAAGTGCGAATGACAAGGGATTGAAAGGCTGACTATATGAAGTTTGTTGATGGAATGCGACGCATGCGCGGCATTCGAAGGCTGGGACATATCTCCCGTATCATGCTGAAGCATGGACTCGGTGATTTCACGGACCGGCTGTTCAAACAAGACTCGAATGGCATTACAACACCGGATAAGACCGAATACCCTCTGAAATCAGGATTCCCATCTCCTGTCAGAATCCGAAAGCTACTCGAAGAACTGGGCCCCAGTTTCGTCAAGCTGGGGCAATTGATGAGTACCCGGGCGGATATTTTTCCACCCGAATACATCCAGGAATTCATCAAGTTGCAGGACAGTGTCCCACCGGTATCCTTCCAAGAAATACGGAAAGTGATCGAAGGGGATTTCGGGCAGAATCTCGATGATATTTTTAAGTCTTTTAACACCGAATCCATGGCGGCAGCCTCTGTTGCGCAGGTCCATATGGCAGAACTGCATACCGGTGAAAAAGTAGCCGTAAAAATTATCCGGCCCGGGATCGAAAAAAAAATCAGGCAAGACATTGGACTGATGCTCACACTGGCCGAGAAACTGGAGCGTAAATTCGATATTGGAAGAAAAATTGGCTTTATCAACCTGGCACGCGAATTTGAGCGAACCATTTTCAAAGAACTGGACATGCTGACCGAGGCGGGCCACATGGAACGCTTCTCCGGCTATTTCAAGGAAAGCCATGAAATGGTCATCCCCAAGGTTCATTGGGCCTACACCTCCAGGTCGGTTCTGGTCATGGAGCATATCGACGGAATCAAAATGGATCAGGTCGAAACCATGCGGGCACATGGTATCGATCCCAGGGAAATTGCCATGATCGGGCTGCGAAGCTTCTCCCGCCAACTGATGGAATTTGGTCTATTTCATGCCGATCCCCACCCGGGAAACACCATTGTGATGTATGACGGTCGCGTGGGCCTGGTGGATTTCGGGATCACGGGTTATCTGGACGAAGAGTCCATGATGCAGATTGCCAATATTTTTCTCGGATATGCCGAGCACGATTACGTTATGATCGTTGAGGCATTTGCGAGCGCCGGTCTCATCGACCCGGAACACATCGATATGGATGCCTTTCGTATCGATCTCAAAGACATCAGCGAACCCTTTTATGGAAGATCGTTGAAAACCATCTCCGCCAAAGATGTGTACGACCAGGTAATGCAGGTGGTGTTGAAACACCAGATCCGCCTGCCGAGAAATTATCTGTTACTGCTCAAAACCTTTATCCAGACCGAAGCCCTGGGAAAAATCCTGGACAGCGATGCCAACCTGCTGGAGGTAACCAGGCCATATGCCAAGACACTTCTGGAGCGGGGTTACGATGCACAGAAAATACTCAACAGCATGGGACGGGATGCACGATACTTCAGCGGCTACATGCGTCTGGTACCGAAGTTCCTGCACGATATTTTAAAAATGACGGCCCGGGGCAAACACCGGATTGAAATACAGCATACCGGCATCCAGGGTATGGATGACAAACTCGAAAAAGGCCTTAACCGACTCGTTCTGGGTATGGTGATTTCCGCTTCTCTGATCGCCGCGGCACTGGTACTCAACGCAGCCCAGGGTTTGATGGAATTCAATATCACTCTGTTAAGCCACACCCTCTCCATGACAACTCTGCTGGGTCTCACGGGTTACTGCCTGGCGACATTTCTCGGTCTTTGGCTGGTGATATCGATATTTCGTTCGGGAAAGCTTTAGCCCACATTTCTCATGAAAACTATATTTTTAAAAGAAATGCTATTAATTTCGAACAATATCAAATGGTTTTGATAGTAAAGTATTTTCCAGTTATGTACAGTCTGTTAATGGATGATTATCTATCTGAAAATATATTTTTCACCCTCTGGGTCGGCCTGATACGCCCATTTGGGGTGTTATCCGAGGATCGCAGTATGCCTATACGGCTTCACCTCGGATGCCTTCCAAATGAGCGCATCAAACCGATGAGAAATACGGACTAAGCTATTAGCCGTAAACTGTAAGCGGCGTTTAGCTTATAGCTTACCGCTTATGGCTTATAGCTGTTATTTACAAACGGCCATTATGCCCTATATTAAGACTGTCATCATACAAAAATTGCCAAAAAAATTAAACGGAAACGACTCTCATGAAAAAACTCAACACTGCCTGGGTGGCCATCATCGTCCTGATATTTTCCGGAACAGGCTTTGCGGAAACCCCACACCAGTTAGGGCCATTTATCCTGGGCCATGATATCGCGGAATTTGCCGATTTTATCCAAATGGATACATCTCTTCCCATTCGATACATGGAGAGTGTCCGGGAAGTTGAAATAAAGCCCATAAAAGGGTTTAAGAGCGGTCTTATCGCATATGGCACCTGTGCCGCTCAAAACCGTGTTGTCCGGATAAAGCTCAAATACGACGACGACACCAAGGCCTTCTATCAAAACCTGAAAAAACGTATTGAATACCGTTTTGGCAAAAGTGACGAATACCGTGGAGACGCCTTTCACATCGTCATCGGGTGGAAGTGGTCTTTCATTGACACCGACAAAAATACCATCACCCTGCTCCTGCAGCACAATACCAGGGATGAGGAAGAAAAGATGGGTAATTCCATCAAGCTCACCATGACCAATCTGCTCGAATCGGACTGGGAATGTTTCAAAAACAAAGCATCGACAAAACAGGCCGACGCCAATGTGTCCGCACCGCAGGAACTGGAACAGACCGGGTGGGATCTCTTTGTGCCCAGGTAATCCGGCAAATTAGTGAATAGAATGCTGAAAGACATCGCCTGGAACGGCATGCAGGTATCGGTGCCCTCCACATGGGAGCTTGGCCGGATTGACATGCGGCATCTGTTTTTCGAGAAGCAGGCCAGTCCCGCCATGGAAATCAAGTGGGGACCCGTGAAGGGTCGGTTTTCCCACCACGCACATTTAAAAAAACTCATCGCCCGGCAAAAACACCACCCGGGCAAGACCCTTGAAGAATGGCATCTGCCCGCCAGCTGGAAAAATGCCCTTGCAAATTTTATCGCCAAGGGATTTTCCTGGCAGTCGGGGACTGAAAATGGGCGGGGCGCCATTCTGTTCTGTCCTTCCTGCAAGAACGCCATTATGTTCCAGATATTCAATATTGCCGGCCACATGAGCGATGGGGCTATCCTCGAACTGTTGAAAAGCCTGCAAGACCACCGGAACGATGACAAAACAGCATGGACGGTGTTCGACGTCCACGCCCTGTTGCCCAAGACCTTCAAACTGGACGATTTTCAATTCAAGCCCGGCAAGTACCAGCTTGCATTTTCCGATAGCTATCAAACGGTCAAGCTCTTTCGCTGGGCGCCGGCGTCTGCATTTCTGTCACAAACCAACCTGACACAGTTTGTGGCAAACGCCCTGGAACTCACTCCTGAAAATCTGGTCACGACATCGATTTCTGGGCATTCTGCTGTAGAATGGCGATCAAGACCAAATCCCGGGCGGTTCAATTGGCTATACCGGTTCAAACGAAAACTGTCCTTCCACTGGCTGTGCGTTTGGCATGTGGTGGATAAAAATCGAATCCTGGGAATCCGCTTTGACAGTAAAAGATCTTTTGACGTGGATATGATGACTGATATATGCGTAAATTATGTCGCAAAGTAAATGAAAGCGTTGATTCTGACAGAAGGTCAAGCCATAAGCTTTAAGCAATTAGCAGCTTACTGCTTATAGCTTAAAAAAATACATCGAGAACATGAAACTTCTGAAAAGACATTTACCCGCCTCACAATTGACAAAGAGCAAGGCGCTGACCCTGACGCCTGTCAAAAATATGGACAGCTCCGAAGTAACCCTGGATTCCGGAGTTGTCGTTATCCGCTATCCCGTCACCATGCGACCCTGGATGGCGAAATGGATCCAGCGGTTCAAGGGATCCTCTTCTCAGACTGGATCAAGGAAGCTGCAGTTAGACACCCTGGGAACACAGGTCTGGAAAATGATCGATGGGAAGCGAACGGTTCGGGATATCGTGGACGCTTTTGCCGTAGCCCATCAACTGGAAAGACGGGAAGCGGAAATGGCCGTCTCACAGTTTCTAAGGGATCTGGGCAAACGAGGGTTGATTGGAATGCAGGAATAAATTCGGGAAACAACTTTATAGGTGAATAGGCTGAAGACTGTTAGGCTTTTAGCTGCTATCAGTCTTACAGTCTTCAGCCTAATAGCCTAAACTGCAGTTGCAGTTAGAAGGATTTCAGCGCCTCATCCATGCTCCCCACGATCGGCAGAAATGTATCGAAACCGGCGATTTCAAAGACTTCCTTCACATAATCCTGCATGGAGCAAAGCATGATCTGGCCTTTCTCCCGGTGAAGCGCCTTGGTCGCCTTCAAGATGACGCGGAGTCCCGCGCTGGAAATATAATCGATATCTTTGAAATCGATCACCATGTTTTTCGATCCGTCTAAAATAGCACCAAAAACCCTTTCTTCGAAGCCCTGAGACGTGCTTGAATCGAGCCGACCGTTAAGCCTGAAAACACTGATGGTATCCTGTTTTTCTTCAATTATTTCCATGGACATACCTCCAAAACCGCATTAATACTTCTATCTTTGGCAGACGACTCACCCTGAACCCTGATCTGTCATTTATGGATGAACCCGGGCTGCCTGTCTCAATCCTCTCTTCTCAATTTTCGTCTGAGGATCAGAATGTTTTTATCCGCAACCCTTTGATACTGTACCTCGTCCATCATTTTGTTAATCAGGTGAATTCCCAGTCCGCCGATCTTGCATTTCTCGATATCACACTGGAAATCAGGTGTCTTGGACTCCGACGGATTAAAAGGAACACCATCGTCTTCTATCCTCATCTGCAATTGATCCCCCTCGATTGTGATACTGATTTTGATGATATGTTCCTGGCTATCGTTGAAGCCATAAGAAATAATATTGGTGAACAGTTCATCAAGGGCAAGGTTCATCTCAAAGATGGACTTATCCGAAACGCCGATGGATCGGCCTATCTCTTCACAATTCAGGCATAAGCGCTCCAACTCGGACAGATCGTTTTTCAACTCAAAGGAATAAAATTTCTTGACCATCTCCCTTCACCTTCCCAACGTATCATCTTTGAAACAAAAATAACATATCAACCGGCAGACATCAACAGCCATGAAAGTCCAGATTATTATTACAGCAAACTGACGCCTAAATGCTGTAAACATTCATCCCGATGATCCAAGCGACTCGACAAAAATCCTTTTTCCCACCCATCGACACCACCCACCAGTGCTTTGAAGAAACTGGGCATGAGATCATGAAACTGGGACAAGGTCCGTGAAAACTTTTCCCTGGAAAGAATAAGACAGCTCGTTTCCGAAACCGCCTTCAGTGAAAACAGACGCTGCATGGAACCCATCAGAGACAGCCCGCCCAGAAATTCGCCTTCACCAACCTGACGAATCTCCCTGATGATGCCCCCCTCTTCCCTTTCCAGCACGGCATGGCCACGGATGATATAAAAGGCCTGACCATCATCTTCTCCCTGGCGAAGCAGGTACTCTCCATTCTTGAAATTATCCCTGCTGCAAAGATAGGCAAACACTTTCAAAGTCTCCAGGGGGATACCCGAGAAGAGATAGGTCTGTCTCAATAGTTCGAGGTTCTGGTTCAGTTCGCAAACTGCGGTAGGTTTATTTGTTTCCAACGAGCTCATATAGTGCTCCTTTCCGGTCCATGAGGTTGTTGTATGTGTCCATTTCAAGAATTTTTCCCGCCTTCAACACCGCCACTTTATCAAAGTTTTGAATCGTATCCAGACGATGCACCACGGAAATCAAGGTGCTCTTTTTCTTCCAGCGCCTCTCCAGAAGGTTGAGGATTCGTGTCTGAGACCGGTTGTCAAGGGCCGACGTTGCCTCGTCCATGATCAGGATCCTGGGACTTTTGAGAAATGCCCTTGCAATGGCCAGTTTCTGTCTCTGACCACCCGAAAGGTTGTCACCCTTGCTACCCACATCATAATGCATTCCGATTTCGATTATGCGCTCCAGAAGATCCTCTTCGACTAAAAGCTGGATGATGCTCTGGTCGATGCGTTCCTGGGCAGCTGTATGGGTCGTGGTGGTTTTACCGAAAAAAATATTGCTCAGAATCGTTTGAGAAAAAATATATTCGGACATCTGGTAAAAGGAATAAACACCGGGATTATCCTCCGTAATCTTTTTGCGAAACAGTGATCGTCCTTCCAGAATGAGACTTTCCAGCATTTGGGGCATGGACACCATTTTGTGGGCACCCGGTGTAAACCGCAGCACCACATCCAGGAGTTTTTGACGATCCATATGGGAAATATCGTGCAGGCGCTTCTTTTTCAAGACGCCCACCAGAGTAATGAGATCATCCAGCTCTGACGGTTCGATGGGACTTTGATTGAAGAAAATGGCATCCTTGGGCAGATTTCTCAAGATATCCACCGACTGTTTCACCAGTTCGATCCCCAGACTCAGTAACGGCCGGGTTAAATCCGCCTCATCCAGAAATTGAAGAAAATAGGGATTGCGACAGAGATTCGAGTCGGAAAACGAGGCTTGATTGGGTGTGCCGAAAGTCAGATTTTCGGCGATGCTGGAATAATTGAGATATCGCTCCTGGTTGAAAAATTCCACATAATCGGCTAGCTCTTCACCAAATACCTCCTGGAAGTTCTTTCTCACACGAATGAGGGTGCCCACGAGATCCTTATTGCGGTCCTGTACCAGAATCGTATTTAAACCAAACCGCAAGACATCGACAAAAATGCCGGTCTGGTGAAGCATTGCAATAATATCGTCCAGCGTCGGCAAGCTGCCGCCGATACCTTGCTCACTTTTTCCCAGCCTGGCCTCACATGAATAGAGAATGTTCTCCTCGATGGTCCCGCTGAAAATAAAAGGATCTTGCGCAACCAGACCGACGTTATTCACGATATCCCGCTTGGAGAGATCATCGATGTCCTGATCCCCGATCTGGATCTTCCCGCCGGTATGCTTGTAAAGCTGACCGATACATGCCGCAAGGGTACTTTTCCCGCTGCCCGAAAACCCCACCAGGGCCATGTGTTCACCGGGAGCCAGGGAAAGATCGATGTTGTCAATCAGCCGGATACCGCTTTCTGTTTCAAAAGACAGATTCCGGGCTTCGATGCTTCCATCCAGATCCAGCGGTTCCCGGTCTTCGGGTTCGAGAGTAAAATCAGGTTCCCCATCAAAATAGTCCATGGTCCGTCGATACGTCACAGCCCCATCCTGATATACCTGAAAAAACTCTATCAGCTCTTTCCACGGGTCAAAAAGCTTCTCCTGCGCGGAAACAAACACCACCAGCGAGCCCAGCTCCAATTGTCCCCTGATGGCCAGCCAGCCACCCAGAATAAAGACCAGAAAGGGTCCCAGGCTGGTGAAAAAACCGTTCAGAGATTTGATGCCGAAGCGGTACAGACTCCAGACAATCCTGAGTTTCATCAGCTTATCCACCAGTTTTTCATATTTTCTGTTTTCAATGATATGGGCGCCATTGCCCTGAATTTCATGGATGCCGGACACCGACTCGGTGATGCGGGACGAAAAAATTCTGGAGGCGTCCACACGCTTCTTGTTGGCCTGATTCACGCGTCGTTGCATGATAGGTAGCAATAGAACGACAACGGGATAGATGCTGAGCGATACCAGCGCCAAAACCCAGTTCAGCCAGAAAAGATAGCCGGCAAAGGCCAGCAGGGTCAGCAGATTGGTCACGGGCGCCGCGATGGCCAGACCTACGAAGTTTCCTGGTAGTGTCAACTCGGCAGAAAGGGAATTTACCACCAGGCCGGCCTGTGTCTTTCGGAAAAATCCCAATGGCAGGGTCAGGATATGAGCATAGAGTGCCTTTCGCATGCGAGCAGTGGTACGCTCGGAAATCAAGGTCTGAATCAGACTGGTCAAAAACTTGAGACCGCTGGAACAGACAACAGCAAGTAAATAGATACCACAATAGCTCAGCAGCAGATCTATTTTCCTGAGGTTGATGGCTTCGTTGACGATGCGTTTCTGCATCTCGAGGGGCAACACGCGGGCAAATACCATCACGACAATAATCAGCAGCAGCAGCAACTGCAACCTTAAATTGCCGGGAAATATCCATGAAAGCAGTGATCTCTTGACGACAGGAATGTCAGCCTTGGGCATAACACGCTCCTTGGTGTGTAGAAGCTATCTCAAAAATGTCTTTTAGTCCAAATCCTGCGTTGGGACCTCGTTTCAAGTCTTCAACATACTTGCGTATGCCTGCGGGTTGAAACTTGGATCCGCCTTGACTTTGAACCAAAATCCTATTTTGGATATGGCTTCTAATCTTATGTCTATTTTGTGCGTGATGTGAAATGGGTCAATAAATAAGGATTCGAGGGATCGATAGACACAACGATGCTCTAAGCTGTAAGCGCTAAGCTGCTTATAGCTTAAGGCTTACAGCTCAGTTTCCTGAAATCCTCAAAGACCACGGTCTTTCCTTGATTGACGATAGTGAACCGCAACAGCGAGCGCATTCCTCGTAGGTTCTGCCGTTCGGCAGTGCTTCGCAAGCTGCAAGGTTCTTCAATTAACGTACTCATAGCAGCTTGATCACCACCAGCGTAACATCATCTTCCTGGGGAGCGTCTCCCTTGAATGTTTGCAGCTCATGGATGATAGCGTTCTGGATGGTCTCTGCGGAGGCAGTGCTGTGTTTTCGGACGATCTCATGGGATCCCGCCTGCCCGAACATGGTGTCTTCCCGATTCCGGCTTTCATGAATGCCGTCTGTTCCAACAATCAGAACACTGCCGGGGACCCAACCTTGCCGTTCGTACATCTGGAACTGGTAGTCCTCCACAATACCCAGCGCCATGCCTTTCCCGGACAGTTCTTCGAACTTGCCATTGCTGGGGTCAAACAGGATGGCAGGCTCATGTCCGGCGCGAACCCAGCGTAAGGTCTGTGATTGCGCATCGATTTCCAGAAAAAACATGCTTATAAAGCGGCTTGTAACACCACTGTCACGTGTTACGTATTTATTGACTCCTTGCATCAGGTGTGCGGGGTCCTGATATTCTCTCACGCTGAGATGCAGAAAGGAACGGGCGCCGGTCATGTGCATGGCAGCGCCAATACCGTGCCCTGAGGCATCCGCCACCACGATGCCGAGTTTCTGATCAGGCAAATCCAGAAAATCGTAATAATCACCTCCGATTTCATCACAGTAAAGACTGGTCCCTGAAATATCCAGGCGTGGATGATTGGGCGGTCTTTTCGGCAATAAATTCTGTTGAATCTCCTCTGCCATCTTGAGATCATTGATGAGCCGCATCCGGTGCCGCAACCCTTCGATCATGTTGTTCGTGTGACCTGCAATAATACCAAATTCATCATTGGTGGCAATAGGAACCTTGCGCGTAAGATCGCCCTGACTGACCCGCTCCAGGACCCTGGTTTCATTTGAAAACAAAAGCTTCAGATTTTTCGAATAGGAAACAATCAGGTTAATGACCAGGGCAAGCATGACCACCATGATAAAAAAGACTTCATAAGCAACAGACATTTGTGCTGTCACAAGGGCGTTGGTTGACGAGTCCAGACCGGCCAGCCATACGATGTCACGGGTAAATACCAAAACGAGAATAATCGAAAAAAACAGCACCGACGTCAGGGCTGCCAGAAAAAATTTGCGTGTCATGGAATAAAGATGTTTTGGCGGCTCCTGGTTCCTGTTCAATTCGAGGGTGTTGAAAATAATTTCCCGTTCTCTTTCCAGCGCGGTGTCCAGAGCCAGAAAAAAGCCGGCCATCAGGCACCCGATCAACAGGGAAAGTGTGCTTGTAATGGGAAAGCCCAACATCAGTACGTTGTAAATACTGGCCAGAATCCCTGCCATCAGACTTAACAAAATATCCAGGGTAAACTGGCGCTTGGGTTGCAACGTATCTGCTCTGGACAGAACAAACCGCCTCACCAGCGGTCCTCTTGAAATCAAAGCTGCTGCATATGCAACAAAAAGTATTACCCCCAGCTCCACGGGGGGCATAGCTGCCATGAACGGTCAGACCTGACCACCATATATGGTCAGGGTAATGAT
The DNA here is from genome assembly GCA_963823335.1 of uncultured delta proteobacterium. Taxonomy (GTDB): domain Bacteria; phylum Desulfobacterota; class Desulfobacteria; order Desulfobacterales; family B30-G6; genus B30-G6. The sequence goes on from CAWGLD010000001.1 coordinate 364,516, forward strand.
GGCAAAAATATAATGGGCAATAATGCGCATGAGACAGTCCCCCAATAAGTTCGTTGGAAGAATTTATGAAACGCGGCAATGCCGCTCTGAAGAGAAAAGGGTTACCCGGATCACGGAGGTACCCAGCTGTTCTTTAGCGAAATAAGAGATCTACTTCTAATTTAAATCTGATCCGCTGTGAAAACAGCGCATCAGATTTAAATTTAAGGTAACGATGCGCTGCTATCGTGTCAAGTTATGGCAATTTGGACGGCTTGTTCTTTGTATTCTCTGGAGGGCTCAGCTCCTGTAACAGTTCATCCGGCAGCTTTGCTCCGTTGTCTGCAGCCGCCTGTGCCGCCTGCCGGACCTTGGCCTCCGCTTTGGCTGCCTTTCTGGCGGCCAAGGCGGCTGCATCCTCGGCCTCGAATACGGCACCACGCACCGTTTGAATCTTGGAAGATGTTTCTTTAAGTTTTTCCACCTCTGAAAGCCGGGCCAGTTCCTCATCCAGAGCCAGTGAGGCCATCTCAGCCTCCTTCTCCGCTTTTTGCGCTCTTTTTTCTGCCTCCGCCAACTGATCCAAGACCGAGGCTATTTCAGCGGCTTTGCCTTCTTCCGGTTCAGCCTCGAGATCGATGTCCTCAGCTGCAAGAACCATGGCCACGGAAGGAAGCTGGTTGATAATATTCTCCACAGGTTCACCAAACGGGCCCAGGGAACGATCTCCCTTGATTTGAAACGGCATCAGGACCAGCGATGCATCGCTGGACTGTTGCACGACCACCGCCGCGTCGATGGTTTCAAGTTCCACCGGTTCCGCACAAATACGGACATCGTCAAGAAACGTCTTCAGGCTCCCCACCGCTTGTTCCTTGTCCGCCTTGATTGCCGAACTCAACACCCGGATCCTGGCATCGTCCCAGTTTTTGGAGCGGGTGATCAGATGGGCCAGCAGTAACATCAGGCGACCGGTTGCATCATCCCACCACCATACATCGATCCGACGTTCCGTTTCCGGGACCGACAACATCTCCTGCCATCGCTCCCCTTTGGCATCCAGCACAATGATATTGCGCCCCTGTTTAAAAATCCGCTTTAATCGTCTGTCGTAAAGGGTTTTCCTGATATGCGGCTTGCGGCTGGTTTCATTTGTCAGCCACCCGAACAGGATGGTATTGGTGTGCAGGGGCCCGATGCCTGCGGCCTGGACCAGCATGTCAACCCCGCGCTCGAAGTTCGATGCCGACACCACCAGCGGAAACGCACCCAGTTCATAAGCAGCGATTTCTTTTTTCAGATCTTTTTCAGTCTCTTTCTGCAGCTTGATTGCTCTTGCTCCACGTGCCTCAATGAGCTGGACAACCGTAATCAGGCCTGTGTTTCCCGTAATCCAGGAAGCCAGTGTCAGGAGAGGTGCTCTTCTTTCGGGGCTGTCGGAAAACAGAAGCAGCTGGGGTCTCCAATCTCTGGGGTGCTCAGGCTCTGCGGCCGCCGCCAGCAGGTGATCCCTCACCAGTTGAAGATGATAAGACCGTTTTCCATCCGCCCATCGCGCCGGGCCGGACGTGCGCTGCAGGTACTGGTAAATGGAAAAAAGAACCGTCGCAGAAATCAATCCCGCCGTGATATCGATGGCCAACATCACGCCCAGGCACGACAAGCCACCCAAAAGACTCAGGCGGCCGTCGTACCATTTGAACCGAGGTCGAAAAGAAGGGCTGGCCGCACGGCTTTCAAAATAGGTTGCGTAGTTAAGAAGCCCATAAGAGATCAGAAAAAACATGGAAACAATCGGTGCAATGACATTCAGGTTGCCAAGTCCAATGGTCATGATGGCAATACCACCGGCCAGCAGCACGCCTCTTCTGGGATTGTTGCTAACACCTTCTCCTTTAGCAAAGGGCAGCAGGAAGGGAAAGATTCGATCCGAAGCCAGTGACTGTAATATTCTGGGCGCTCCCAAAAAGGATGCCATGGCAGAAGAAAGGGTTGCCGCAATCACACCGGCCGTAATCAGGAAACCGAATGTCGCCACACGGTTCATGGCCGTGTAGTCACCCGTCAGCAACGACTGTGGCAGGGCAGCTGAAAAGATGACCGCCGACACAAAATAGATTATGATGGAAACAAATACCGCCAGGAAGGTTCCCAATGGAAGACTCTTTCCAGCATCTTTCAGATCGCCTGACATGCTGATCCCCTGGGTAAACCCGGTCACAGCTGGGAAAAAAATGGCAAAAAGCAGCCAGAAATCCGGTCCGTCCAAAGGTTGGTGCCAATTGCGCACCAAATTCGCGGTTTCCCATTTTACAATACCTCCCCAAAAAAAGGATACGAGCGCCACCATCAGAATTCCCATGACCGCATACTGAAAGCGTGTTGCCCAGTCGGCACCCAGCCAGGCAAAGACAAACAGGAACAGCACCGCACAGGCCGCCACCACCTGCGGCCAATGGGCTCCAAAGATCGACAAAGGAATTACATGGGCCAAGACCTCCCCGAAGCCGATACAGTAAAAACCGATGGAAACAGACTGAGCCAGAAAAAGAACGATACCCAGGGCACCACCAAATTCCGGTCCAAGGGTCCTCGAAATCAGGTAATAGTCTCCGCCGCCCTTGACCTTGATGTTGGTGGCAATAGCCGAAAGAGATATACTGGTCAAAACAGATATCCCGTTGGCCAGAACCAGGATCAACAGCGCCCGCCCCAATCCGGCGTTACCCACCACATAACCGAGTCGCAGGAAAAGAATGATGCCCAGAATCGTGAGAATGCTGGGCGTGAAAACACCGGAAAAAGTGCCCAGGGTTCCCGGCCGCTTCAACGAGGTGCCTGTTTGAGAATCATTTTTCATCATCTGTTTGAAATAGTTCATTTCTCGTGCTAAATCAAGAAATATGCCCCAACCAGACGAATACAACACCAAGGAAAACATTCTTCGCAGGTCCTATGCCATTCGATCCTACGAGGTCAATGCCGGTGGTCGATTGTCTATACCCTCCATTTTCAATCTTCTGCAGGATGCCGCCAGCAGCCATGCACTGAAGCTTGGTGTTTCCGTGCCGCAATTGCTTGCCAACAATTACACCTGGGTGCTTTCGAGAATTTATCTCAAAATGAATCACTATCCTGGATGGGGGAATACGATCCAGGTTCACACATGGCCCTCTGGAATCGAACGGGTATTTGCCTTAAGAGATTTTGACATTCACCAGGATGGCAGTAGCATAGGGTCTTGTGTCAGTGCCTGGATCATTATCGATTCAGGCAACCGGCGTCCGCTACGGCCCACGTCCTTTGCCCGACAGTTAAATCCCGTGGACAGGCAACATGTACTGGATCACCCGCTTGGCAAACTGCCCGTATTGAAGACCCCCCAGATTGAAAAATGTTTCAGCGTCAGATATCAAGATCTCGACATTAATCAGCATGTCAACAATGTCAGTTATATTGAATGGCTGCTGGAATGCCTTCCCGGTATGGTTGAAAACGGTCTCTGCCTGTCGGAACTGGAAGTCAATTTCCTGGGAGAAGCGCTCCAAGGAGATATGGTCCGGGCCAGGTGTTGCCCTCAGGATGAGAAAGGTCTGCGGATTGCCCACGACGTGCTGCGTGAGGCAGATGGCCGGGAACTGATCCGGGCCAGGACAAGCTGGAAAAATACCAGGATGACAGACAATTAGACTGTAGGCTGTAATGCCGAACAGGGCCAAGAGTCAAAGACAGATTATATTGTAAGCATCTGAATTTAAATTGGTGTGATAAGTTTTATGCTGTTCGGCATAACAGTCACTAAAGAACTCAGACAGTTTCACACCCGCTCAGGGATCACCCATCAGTCTTAGCGTCTTACCTTTGTTTGGTTTATACGTCTGACTAATAAAATAAGGCCTTCAATATGAAAAAACCGATTCTTATTCTTAAAATGGGCCAGACCCTGCCGCATCTGTACCGGCGGCGAGGCGATTTCGAAGACTGGATAATGACGCCTCTTAAACATGCCCGCATGGGCTTCAACGTTGTTGCACCGTATAAAGAGAACCTTCCATCTGATCCCATCGATTTTGCCGGTGTGATCATCACGGGTTCACATACCATGGTCACGGACAGGGAAGCCTGGAGTGAGCGGACCGCCGCCTGGATACCCCGGGTCATCCACGCGAATGTCCCCCTGCTCGGCATCTGTTATGGGCACCAGCTTCTGGCACATGCCATGGGGGGTGTGGTGGGAAATTGTCCGGGCGGGATGGAGCTTGGTACGGTTCCTGTCACCTTCACCGACAACGTCGGCAAAGATCCGCTGTTCAAGGGATTGCCAAACAGCATCCTGGCACATGCCAGTCATACACAAACGGTTCTTCAACTGCCGCCGGATGCCGTCCTCCTGGCTTCCAACAAAGATGAACCCAATCACGCTTTTTCCATAGGTCCACATGCCTGGGGTCTCCAGTTCCACCCTGAATTCGATGCCGACATTATGAAAACCTATATCCATGAATTCGCCGGTCTGATGGAAAGCCATGGGCAAAATCCGCAAAAAGCTGCTGACACGGTCGTCGAAACACCCCACAGCAGGTCGCTGCTGCAACGATTCGCAACGATCGCCATAGCCAAAGATAATTAACGATATTACACTGTTTTCATTTCCTGAAAATTTGATTTTAAGCTGGATTTTTTAATTTGTTTAGGACACGATTGTCTGCATGTATGTGTATTGCTGACTGGAAATGGAGGGCTGTCCATGAAGATTATGGCCGCCTTGGACCTATCTGATTACGCGGATTTCGTCCTGATCAAGGCAATTAAAACCGCCAAACAACAGAACGCCAAGATGGACATCGTGGTAGTGGCCGAAGACCACAGCAACGAGAGCGATTCCGCTGAGTGGGAACGGGCCAATGAAAAGCTGCTTCAGGATACAACCCGAGCGGCTCGGTCCTACCAGCAAAAGGCCATTGCCCAAGGGGTGAAGGCCAAGGTGCGGGTTCTTTCCGGAGAGTCTGCGGCAGAGGAGATCATCAAATACCAACAGTCGGAAAAACTGGACCTCATCGTCTTGGGCCGTCGATCCCAAACAGGTCGTGCGACCTTACCCATCGGCGCTGTAGCCCAAAGAGTGGCTGCCTATGCCACTTGCACGGTCATGGTGGTGCGCTGTTTGGAGAAACGGGACCTTATAGATTGGAATGCGAATAGTCCCCTATGATAGGGGCTCGCAAACCCTAAGGTGGTTATTGCAATTATGCAATTTTTCTATATAAGGATTAGAGCGTTTGTCATAATAACGTTCCGATAGCGTCGGTTTTTTGAGTCCGCAAGGGATTATATATGACATCTAATATGGCCTGATCGCAAATTAGACCAAACGGAACATATACCTGAAAAGAGAAGATAATGGATATCGAACAGAAAGCAAAACAGGCTAAGGCTGCAAGCATCCATCTGGCTGCCGTCAGCGCCACCCAGAAGAACGAGGCGCTGGGCAACATTGCCCGGACATTGCTGGCTCGAAAAGATAAGATCATTAACACCAATCAACTCGATCTGACAAAAGCGATAGCGGACAAGCTGGCACCACCTTTATTGAAACGCTTGAAATTTGACGCGTCGAAAATTCAGGAGTCCTGCGAAGGCATAGAAAGCCTCAGACGCCTGCCCGACCCCGTAGGGCAAACATTACGAGCCATCGAACTTGACAAGGGTCTCGAACTCTACAAGGTCAGCTGCCCCATAGGCGTCATCGGTGTCATATTCGAATCCCGGCCGGATGCCCTGGTGCAGATTTCTTCACTTTGCCTGAAAAGCGGCAATGCCGTTCTCCTGAAAGGCGGCAGGGAAGCTGCCCACACCAACAGGATCCTGGCGGATATCATTTCAACGGCGGCCAAGCAGGCGGGAATTCCCGACGGCTGGATAGGGCTCATGGAAAGCCGGGGCGATGTTCAGGAACTGCTGGGTCTGGATCACACCGTCGATCTGATCATACCCAGGGGAAGCAACGCCTTTGTCAAGCTCATCATGGACAGCACCCGCATTCCGGTGCTGGGCCATGCCGATGGCATCTGTCACGTTTATGTGGACAAACATGCCGATCTGGACATGGCTGTCCGCATCACCGTGGACAGCAAGTGCCAGTATGTGTCGGTCTGTAATGCAGCTGAAACTCTTCTGGTTCATAGGGATGTGGCCCAGGATTTTCTGCCGGGCGTTCATGCGGCTCTGGCGGCACACAATGTCGAAATCCGAGGGTGCTCACAAACCGCCAGGTATATCGATGTCGTCCCGGCCACAGAAAAAGACTGGCAAACCGAATACCTGGACCATATCCTGTCCATCAAAATCGTCGACACCCTGGAACAGGCCATTGACCATATCAACCGTTATGGCTCCGGGCACACCGATGTCATCGTCAGCCAGGATAAACAACGGGCTGATATCTTCATGCGCCTGGTGGACAGCGCGGATGTCATGCTAAATTGCAGCAGTCGCTTCAGCGATGGTTTCCGTTTCGGGCTTGGCGCAGAGGTGGGCATCAGCACCAACAAAATCCACGCCCGGGGGCCCGTGGGCATGGAAGGGCTCATGATCTATCAGTGGCGGCTCATAGGAAACGGCCATATCGTCTCTGATTACACAGGCCAGGGATCAAGATCCTTTTCGCACAGACCCATCCAACAGGAGTTCAAATGAAATTGGACCGAAAAACCTACCTGAAAAAAGTGAAACGGGCCGTCATCAAGATCGGCAGCGGCGTGCTGACCCGCAAAAACGGGTTGAACCTGAATTTAATAGATGATCTGGCAACTGAAGTCTGCAAACTCCGCAACAAGGGCATCGAGATTATTCTTGTTTCCTCGGGAGCCATTGCAGCAGGGTTGAAAAAGGCAGGTCTGTCCAAACGCCCGACGTCGCTTTCACAAATGCAGGCTCTGGCCGCCATGGGACAAAGCAACCTGATCATGGCCTATGAAGAAGCTTTTTCCAGACAGGGAGCCAAGGCCGCACAGATATTGCTCACCAGGGATGACCTCACCCACCGGCGACGATATCTGAATGCCAGAAACACCCTGATGACATTGTTGTCCTGGAAGATCATTCCCATCATCAACGAAAATGACACCGTCGGCATCGAGGAGATTAAATTCGGTGACAACGACAACCTCAGCGCGCTGGTGGTCAATCTGACGGAGTCTCATCTCCTGGTGAACCTGACCAACATCGACGGTCTTTACGATAAAGACCCGCGACATAACCCGGATGCACAACTGATCCCCCTGGTTGAAAAAGTGGATCGGCGAATAACCAAAGCGGCCAGCACCATACCCGGTTTCCTGGGAACCGGCGGCATGGCCAGCAAATTGATGGCGGCCAGAAATATTTCCCTGGGAGGGATTGCCAGCATTATTGCCAACGGCTCGAAACCGGACATTCTGAAAGATATCTTTTCGGGAAAATCTTGCGGCACATTTTTTCTCCCTGAGGTGAGCGCATTGAACAGCCGCAAGCAGTGGATCGCCTTTACCAAGAAAGCAAAAGGATCCATCGTAATCGATGACGGTGCCGAAAACGCATTGACCAAAAACGGCAAGAGCCTGCTCCCCTCCGGCATCACCTCCGTTCAAGGTCGATTCAGTATGGGAGATTCGGTGGTCATACAAGACAAAAACAAGCAAAAAATCGCTATCGGTATGGTCAACTACAGTTCAGGGGATCTACAGAAAATTATCGGCGCTCGGACCAGCGAAATTGAATCGATCCTCGGGTATCGCCATGACGATGAAATCGTACACCGTGACAACCTGATTCTCGAGCTCCAGCTTTGAAAAAGGGCGGGATTTGGCAACTTAAAGTAGTCTGTCGGAATAGCGATTCGGTTCAAGCGAATTGTTTTCTATAATTATCTTGCATCATCTTCAATGACTTGTCCGTAAAAAACTGAACTGCTTACCCATCCTGCGCCAGAAGTACCTATAATACCCTCAATTATCGGTTCTACAACTCTATTGGTAGATTTCCAGACGATAATAAAACAAGATGCTTAATATTAATGAAATCAACATGATATTTATTCAAATCTCCCTATTCAAGCAGACCTTCTACAAAACAACCATAGCTATCACCACCACCGACATCCGACATAGAATCAAATTCAGGGGGTATATTAGCCTTAACACCTGGGCCGCCTATATCAACAATAATTCCATTTTCAGCTAAATCGTCATCTCCCCTTTTTCCATCAACAAAATACAGCGTGATGTTATTTTTATTTATTTTAGCTCCGGTCTGGCCGTCAAAAATAAATTCATACCAGTGATCAAATGGATCATCCGGGGTTGGGCCATACTTAGAATACGTGTTAAATGTAATCTCAGAGGGGAAATAAAAAGTTACGGATGTAGAGCCCCCGATGCGAATCCCTGCCACGGTAAATGAAAAAAATCCATATGAGAAATCTACGCCGGGCGGATAATTGTTGTCTGGTGGTTCAATAACCGCTTTACAATTTTTAATTGACGTGCCGGGAGGCGTTTCGAGCACCACATAATCAGTTGCATTGTCAATCGCTAAAGAACTCACATTGCTTTGAAGACTGTCAAATATACCATCATTATTTCCATCACCATCGATTGGACCAGCATTTTCCTCTTTATTGCTAACACCATCATTATCATAATCTGCTAAGAATACAGCTGTAATGGTCACGTCAGAATTGATAGATATTTTCTCAGGATTATCAGAAGAATCAAGCCCACCGCTCCATTCACTAAACAGCCACCCTGAATTGGCCGTTGCTGTCATCGTAATTAATGAACCCTTAGAGTAATAATCTTTTTCAGGATCAATCTCGACATTACCTGAACCAACAATATTTATGGTTAAGCTCAACAACTTATTCACTGTATTTATTGTATAGTTCTGGTTTGATTGATTGTTAATTACGTTGCTGTAGCTTCTGGATACCGGGGCAACACTGTAGCCTTTTCTGGTAGGGGTAACCGTACCACTCCAGCCATAAGTTACATTACGGCTGTAGTACCCTGAACTGTTTGTAGTGTCTGTACCTCCGCCATTATCAAACGTCACAGTGACGCCACTGAATCCGCTGCCTGACGACGTGCGGACATAACCGGAAATATTTCTTGTTTGAACTATCCCGGTATAGTCCTGGTCTTTTTGATCCCTTTTTACTTCACTGTAGTTCAAGTATGCCGGATCAAAATTGTAACCAACCCTGGATGGTGTGGCTGTACCACTCCAACCTTCTTTGACCTTCTGACTATAATAGCCAGAGCTATCCGTTGTTGTGGATTCTTCGCCATTACTGAACGTTATCGTGACGCCACTAATCTCATTACCTGATGACGTGCGGACATAACCGGATATCTTTTTATCTTTAGCAAAGCCATGAGATACTCCGATTGATAGCGAAACTATAAGAAGAATTAGCAACAGCCCGAAAAAGCGGGCTATAGGAGATTTCTTGCTGTGAACAGATTTTAATAGCTCTGTTTTCATTATTTTTTCATTTCTTGAGGCTACAACCTGCTTAACATGCAGGTAACGTCATTATAACTCAACTAAAGTATCAATGCAAGAATCATGCGGAAATGCCGGTTGCAAGAAAGAGTAACTATTAGAAAGACTTAGGCCTTAAGGTTTAAATGGAAAAGGGTAAATTGAGAAATCAATGCTATAATTATTGGGTAGATAAGGTTAGAACGTCTGTAATTATGGATAGCACGTGTGGCCGTAGATGGCGGTCGCCTTATTCCTTCAGCGCGCTGCTCTGTCTTACCCGAACGGTGCCAACACTTACGCCCCTTGTGCTTAAATCACTAGAAGCTATCTCAAATAAGTTTTTTAGCCCAATTTCTGTGTTGGTCCCTTGCTTCAACTCCTCGGAATACTTGAGTATGCACCCCAAGGGCATTTCCTGCGGGCACCTGCGGGTTGAAGTTCGGGCCCGCCTTGAACTTGAGCCAAAACCCTTTTTTTGAGATGGCTTCTAAAAAGTTTCTACTTTACGCCACAGCCCTGCGTAAACCTGAGCACAAGGCTTTTCAACATCGGAAAGATGATTTCAATTGATTTATCCATACGCATCGATCTATTAAATGGAGGGCACCAAAATGAAATGCCCAAAGTGCCAGTTTGACAATCGTGAAGGAGCTAAATTCTGTGAAGAATACATTTGCGAAAAACGAGCCAGCTTTATCAGACGGGCTAATGAAGCACTTCCACAAATGGTAGGTAAAGCCAGCAGTGGCGGCTCACTGCTTGATTGAAGAACCTCGCAGCAAGCTACGAGGAATCTTCGACCGTAAGGAATTCTGTCTAATTTAGATTCGCTCGCTAACCCCGCAGCAACCTACGGGGAATGCGCTCGCTGTTGCGGTTCAATCGGTGGGGTCTCAGGCGCTATCGGTCTGGCAAGCAATGTATTTAATAAAAATGGCATATACGAACGATAAAAGTCGTTTCAACATTTTCTACGGTTGGTATATAGTTGCCGCCGGTACATTAGTGCTGGCCACCTGTTTCGGCATCAGTTACTCTTTCAGTGTTTATTTTCCCGCGTTACAGTCAGATTTTTCATGGAATAGGGCTGCCACATCCGGAGTCTTTTCGCTTTATCTGCTGTTGGTGGGCTTTTTTTCCATTCTCTGCGGGCGGGCAATAGATCGCTATGGGCCTAAACCTGTTGTTTTAATCATGGGAGTGGTTACCGGCATTAGTCTTATTTTAACAGCACAGGTTCATGCTCTGTGGCAGTTCTATTTATCATACAGCGTTTTGTTGGCTGCCGGTACTGGTGGGATGTACATAATCGTCATGTCCACTGCCTCGCGCTGGTTTTATAGAAAAAGAGCCACAGCCATTGGTATTTTGGGAACCGGGGCGTCTTTAGGCCCGGTGGTTATGGCACCAGTCAGCGCGTGGCTGATAGAGGCTTATCAGTGGCGTACTGCCTATATGTTGACCGGAATTCTGGCCTGGATTTTAATTATTCCAGGAGCCCTGGTTCTTAAAAAAGACCCGGCTGAAATTGGTGCGGGGCTTGATGGCGACCTCTACTTCCCGGCCGGATCCAGTGGCGAGGCAAAAAAAATAACGGCCTTTTCTATCACTGGGGCAATAAAAAGCCCCAGTTTCTCATATTTAAATATTGTTTGGTTTTGGTTTTCATTTTGCCTGTACATGGTTATCACTCATATCGTCCCAGGTGCGCAGGATATTGGTCTTGATCCGATGCGGGCTGCTGGCGTTATGAGTATCCTGATGGCGGTTAGTGCTGTATCACGTGTGGCTGGGGGAATGGCGGCTGACCTAGTGGACAAACGCAAACTGCTGGCAGCATTAATCACAGCAATGGCATTGAGTATGGTCTGGCTGACATCAGCCGACCAAACTTGGAAAATTTATCTATTCGCCATTCTTTTCGGCATGGTTTTCGGTGGTGGGGATCCGTCGTTGATTTCTGTGGTAACTGATGTTTTCGGAACTGCCAAAATAGGTACGATGATGGGTATTCTTATGATCAGTTGGGGACTGGGCTCTGCCGCTGGACCCTACCTGGCCGGCTGCATGTTCGATTACACAGGGTCTTACGGATGGGCTTTCATCATCGCAGGCGGAGGATTGCTGATGTCAACTTTTGCACTTTTGAGGCTTAAAATTACAGATGGAAGGTTTTAGCTTAACAATTTCTAACAAAAGGAGAGAACATGAATAAGACGACGGAAAATCTGAAGGCTGCCTTTGCGGGAGAGTCTGAAGCACGCAACAAATACACTTTTTTTGCCGAAGTCGCTCGCAAAGAAGGGTACCGTTACATCGCTAAAATTTTCGAGGAAACCGCCGAAAATGAACAGCAACACGCCAAAGATCACTTGCTGCTGCTGGATGGTATCGGGGACACCCTGGCCAACCTCAAGGAGGCCTGGGGCGGAGAAGATCACGAAGTGGAAAGCATGTACCCGGAATTCGCCAAAACTGCCGAGGAGGAAGGCCACAAGGAAGCCGCCATGGCGTTCAAGCAGGTCACCAAAATCGAAGCCCACCACAGGGCCCGGTACAAAAAATTGATCGCCATGGTCGAGGCCGGTACGGTTTTCAAGCGCGAGGCACCCATCAAATGGAAGTGCAGTGTCTGTGGTTACATACACGAGGCCACCGCTCCCCCCATGAAATGCCCCTCATGCAAACATCCGCAAAGGTACTATGAGCCGGCTTATCTGGATGTTTAAAGAGGAAGCTATCGGCTAGCTGTGTCCCGCAAGCTTCAAAACCTGCGGGACATTATCTCAAAATGACATTCTGGCTACCATCAGGCCACCACCAAGCTAGCGACATCTGTGATAGGAAATTACTTTATGACGTCATGTAATGTGAATAAACTGGATTAAAATGCCGCCATTGATATCGTCTGTTCTCTGTATATTTTACTTTATTACATATATGTTGTTTTGTACTCTATTTATTTCAATTTTGTAATTTATGGGCACAGGAATATTTTCCTGTAAATTATATGAACATTACATGAAATGTACGAGTCAATTTGGTTGAGGCTTTGTCAGGCCTGTGCTACGCTTGCGTAGTTTTTTTCGCTATGGAAACACCCACACCTTAGAAACCATCATAATATGACCACCGTATATGGCAGATGCGATAGAGGAAATGTATAAAATGAGTTTAACCGGTTTGATTCTCCTGGCAGCCATCGGCGGGGTTGCAGTGACGATTCAGGGACAGTTCATGGGCTTGCTGGACAAAAACATGGGCACCCTGGAAAGTGTGTTCATAACCTATTCGAGCGGGGGACTCCTGGCGGCCGTGGCGATGATTGTTTACCGCGGAGGCAATCTGAAAGCTGTCCAGACGGTTCCGTGGTATTCGTTGAGCGCCGGCCTTGTGGGCCTGGTTATCGTCGGAACCATCAGCTACACAGTGCCCAGGCTGGGTCTGTCCAAAGCCTTTACAATTATTGTCGCCGCCCAGTTTATAGTGGCCTCCCTACTGGATCATTACGGTCTGTTGGGCGCAGCTGTACGCCCCATGGATTTGTCCCGCCTGGCGGGAATGGCCCTCCTTGTTACAGGCGTCTGGCTCATTGTCAAATAGCCATAAGTTTTAGCGCATGGCCATGTCAATGTGATAGGATTTCCCGAGAACATTTTTAAAATATTCGAGCATTAGAACCGAACTTAATTCATACCTGTCCATCTTCTCTACCTGCCCCTCCTTGAGTAGGTCGGTCACCCATTTAGAAGACAGGGATGGGTCATCGGTGTATTTTGTGCGTATCGATTTCAGATAGGACCGGTTCAGCTTTTGCAGTTCACCCATTTCCATGGCCTCAATCCTGGAAAAGACCCCTTCCATGGTCACAACATCCTCAAGGGATGGATGTTCTACAATGGCTTTATAGGCCTGGCCGAACCGCTCCAGCCCTTTGTGGATATGATGTTTCTTGACCATATTGATCTTCTGCCAACCGGCGTCGAGCCACTTGAAAGCCCCGCATTTGACCCGTGTCACTTCCCCTCGGGTCTCATAATAAACAATAATGGAGAAGGAGTCATACATGTAAGAGCTCACCCATCCCAGCCCGGGTTTGTTCAGGCCTTTTTTATCCGAATATAGATAGGTCCACTCTGTATCGGCCCCCAGCACAACCCCTTTTTTACCGACATCGGATACATCCGTCTGCTTGCTGAGTGATATCAGAATATTATTTCCTTTGTGCTTCATCAGAACCAGGGTTCGGCTCAACCCATATCGGTAGTAAGCCCCTGTATTTATATCCGGTGTATTTTCAACGGTCTCCTGACCCGAGACAATAACAGGCTCGCCCAAATCTTCTAGATAATCCCATAATTTCGGCAGATTTTGTCTACCACCACCAAATTCCGACCAGAAAGAAAGACGCACGGACGATGGATTGGTTATAAAGGAAGGAAGTGCTGGATTGTAGGACAGCTTCAGGACATGCGCCAACCCCGTATCCAAGGCAAATTCGTAATACGCCGAGGTTGCCTTGGATGTCCCATCAACATAGTAAAGCTTATCCTCCTCCTTTGGAGCAGTCACAAAGTCCAGAAGTCCCCCGATAACAACCGGTTTAAACCCCGTGGTCCCGCCGGAAACGGTCAATGCCATTAGATGTTCAAAGGCCGGATTCAATGCCTCGGGAACCTTTATTTCCATCAAGTCGTTATCCGATCTGGCCGTAGACGGAACCCAGAAAACAACAAACAATAAGAGCAAGATCATCCACAACCACTTGGGTCTGTTGTCAATTATATTTTCCGATATGCTTTTTGTATACATAAGAACCATCATCATAAGGTTGAAAAAAAAGAGCCTCTCTCCGAGGAGAAGCTCGGTTATGTATCATGAAGCTATCTCAAAAAAGTTTTTTGGCCCAATTCCTGTGTTGGTCCCTTGCTTCAATTCCTCGGAATACTACCGTATGCACCCCAAGGGCACTTCCTGTGGGCGCCTGCGGGTTGAAGTTCGGGCCCCCCTTGAACTTCAACCAAGACCCTTTTTTTGAGATGGCTTCATGAAATTATAATTCGATAAAGACCATTGTCAATGGGTGACGCTTCAAGCGATAAGCTGCTTAAAGCTAAATGCTTATCGCTTTCATGGATGGGTTCTTATGACATATCGCTGCAGGAGATTCCATTCGTGTTCAATGGTGGCGATGGCCTCTTTCATTAAAATATATAATTCGATATGATCTCCTTCATTATCTCGGTGGTGCCGCCGCCGATGGACAGAATCCGGTTGTCCCGAAACAATCTTTCCACCAGATAACCACGCATGTATCCGTAGCCGCCGAATATCTGGACCGCATCATAGGTAACCTTGTCGCTAACACTGCAGGCAAAGTTTTTTGCCATGCTGATCTCTTTGATCTGGCTCTTTCCGGCATCGATCTTGGCTGCGATCCGGTAGGTAAACTCACGGCTGGCTTCCACAAGCGTTGCCATATCCACCAGTTTGTGCCTTGTCACCTGGAATCCTTTCAGTTTCCTGCCGAAAGCATCCCTTTCCCCGGCATAGGCGATCGCCGATTCCAGGGCCAGCTGGGCCGTCATGTTGGCCATGATCGCCAGGGCCAGTCTCTCACCTTGAAAATTTTCCATGATGGTGTAAAAACCGGCGTTTTCTTCCCCCAGCAAATTTTGTATCGGCACGCGACAGTCATCAAAAAAGATCTGGGCTGTGTCCGATGCCCACCAGCCCGTTTTTTTGTACTTTTCAGAAACAGAATACCCCGGGGTTTTCGATTCGATGACCAGAAGACTGATGCCGTGGGCACCGGTTTCTCCGGTTCGCACAGCACAGGTGATCTGATCTGCCCGGTATCCGCTGGTAATGAACACCTTGCTTCCATTGACCCGGTAGTAATCTCCTTCCTTGACGGCTGTTGTCTGCAAATTAGCCACATCCGAACCCCCGCCCGGTTCTGTTATAGCAAGTGCCGATATTTTTTCTCCCGCCAGAACCGGTTTTACAAACCGTTCTTTCTGGGATTCGGTTCCGGACGACAGGATCGGAGGGATAGCGATATTCAGGCTGCCCAGACCCGCCACCAGACCACCGGACCCCGAGCGCATCAGTTCCTCGGACACGGCGATGTGAAAAAAAATGTCTCCGGGTATGCCACCGTATGCTTCGGGATATCCCGTACCGAGAATACCTACCGTCGCTGCTTTTTTATAGAGCTCACGTGGGAATTCACCGGCTTCCTCCCAATCGTCTATAAAGGGAAGAATCTCCTTGTCGACAAAGGCCTTGACCGATTTCCGCACCATGTCGTGGGCTTTGCCGAAGTATTCCTGACAACCTGCCTTGGCATTGAATTTGTAGGGCATTATATAATTTTCTCCCAAATAGTTGAGGATACGGGGTCAAAAATTTGTCATTTGCTTCGCGTCATTAATAGTCATTTACTTCGTGTCATTTATTGCAGCTGTGAGCAATCAGCTAAGAGCTACAATAAATAACGCGCGAAGCGCTAATGACGTCCGCAGGACTAATGTCACGCGAAGCGTAAATGACGCCCGTAGGGCTCGTCCGAAGGACAAATGACCCTGGGTACGTCAACAACCTTGGCTCGCAAATATTCTCCCAATGTTTTGGCCTGGGGGTCACTCCTCAGGGATGCGGCCACCCCGTCGCCCAGTAAGCCTTTGATGTAGAAATTCAAGGCCAGGAGATTGGGCAGTTCATAGCGCTCGATTTCAAAATCGGCCAGATCCGCGAGAAGTATTTTCAAGCGTTCCACCGACAAAAATTCCCGTAAAAAGGCAAATGCGTCCGGTGTCTTTGCCCAGACACCCAGGTTGGCATTTCCGCCCTTGTCTCCGGAGCGGGTGGCAAACAATTTTCCAAAAGGCACTGAAATGGTTTCTCCATCCGGAACCGATGGGATGGGTCTTGTCTGAGGCGGTCCGGCATCCAGGGTTTCTCCCGGGACAAGAGCTTTCACAACAACCTCCTGGCCATCGACAAAAACGTGCTGTTGGATATGTTCGTTGGACACCAGTGCCGGCCAGTGCATGATCGCCGGGACACCTTTGGTGGGGGGGGCTGTGGCCGTAAAACCGGGGATACTTGCCAGCGCCAGTTCCACCAGCTTCGAGGAAAACAAGGCCACTTTTTTGGGGTCCGGATCCATGACCGAAATACGCAGATGTGCAAAAGCCTCTTCATTGGTTCGGGGATTTTTCTTTTCCGAGCGAACTAACTGCACATCCACCACTGAAAACAGTTTTTCCCCACCCAGACTGTCAAAGAGGGCTTCTGTCACGATCCGGGCCTTTTTCTCGATATCGAGTCCGGTCAGGACGATGGTCATGCTGTTACGATACCCCCCCAGGTTGTTGATACAGACCTTGGTGGTGCGGGTGGGGGGTTCCCCCTTGACGCCTTGAATACGAACCCGGTCAGCATCTTCCTGAAAAATATCGATGGTATCGAAACGGGCGATCACATCCGGTGTCAGATATCTGGGTTCCCGGACCTCATACAGCAGCTGAGCGGTTACCGTTCCAACCGAGACAAGCCCGCCGGTGGCAGGATGCTTGGTAATAACCGAGGACCCATCTTTTTCAAGCTCTGCAATAGGAAATCCCACATTTTTGAAAGAGGGTACTTCCTCAATAAAAGCGTAATTTCCTCCGGTTGCCTGAGCGCTGCACTCGATCACGTGACCGGCCACCGCCGCGCCCGCCAGCGCATCCCAGTCTGTCTTCTCCCATTTGAATTGCCAGGCTGCGGGTCCCATGACCAGCGCTGCGTCGGCAATGCGCCCCCCCACAACGATGTCCGCGCCGTGATTCAGCGCCTCCACGATGCCCCAGCAACCCAGATACGCATTGGCTGAAATTGTCTGCGCCCTGGCATCTCTCAAGGCGATGCCCTTGTCCATGTGGGTAAAAGATTCTCCTTTGCCCTGAAGGTCCTGCAGTCTCTGCATCAGGTTGTCACCTTCGATATAGGCAATTTTGGGATGAAGACCCAGTGTGCTCGCGACCTTCTCGAGTTCCCTGGCAAGTGACCCCGGATTGAGACCCCCTGCATTGACGACAACCCTGATACGCCTGTCGAGACACTCCCCCATGACAATTTCCATCTGCTTCAAAAATGTCGTGACAAAACCCGCCTGCGGGTCCTTGAATTGTTTGCGAAGCAGGATGGCCATGGTCAGCTCGGCTAAGTAATCACCGGTCAGAAAATGGATGGGACCACCCTGGACCATCTCCTGTGCTGCAGAAAACCTGTCACCGAAAAACCCGCTGCAGTTGGCAATGATTAATTTTTCATTGTATAGCTTATATGTCTCATTCATGAATAGACTCCTTCACAGCCATTTAGCCTTCGGACGGCATTTGCGCTACGCGCGATATTTACGCTGCGCGTGTCATTCGCCCTATGGGCGTCATTTGCACTGCGTGCGACATTAGCGCTTTGCGCGTAATTTATTGTAGCCCATGGCTTATAGGTAGTTTTGAAGATCAAATCGTTACACGATTTGATCTTATTTAATCAAATTCCGTATGCCCCCCACGATAAAATCGACGGCATCATGCCCGAGTGTCGTCAAGTCCTTTGAGCGGTTCTGCCATATGAGATACTGATAGGCAATCCGTTCATACATGCCCATGATACTGACCGCCATGACCTCAGCTGAAAATTCACTTTGATAACGGACCCCGAGATTGTCGCTCACCTTGAGCAATGCCATTTGAACGTCTCCGATGAGTTTGTCGAAGATCTTTTTTCTGTGCATCTCCATCTGCTGGCTTTGACCCGCCGATTCCCGAAAAAAAATAGCCACTTTCTCGGGATACCTGGGGCAGAACTCCTCGAAAAAAATAATCCCGGCCTGTTTAAAGCCCTCGATGCTCCCATCCGCATTTTTGAACTCCCGACCCAGAAGGTCGCGAAGTTGATACCCTATTTTTTCGAGCATCTGTAGCATGAGGTCTTCCTTGTTTTTAAAATAAAAATACACCGTTCCCACAGAAACCTCGGCAAGATCGGCAATCTCTTCCATACCTGTTGTATGATATCCTTTGCGGGCAAAAAGATTCTCCGCCGCCGCCAGGATGGTCAGATAGCGCTGTTCCCTTTCACGTCGTCGCCTCAGTTCGCTGCGCGTTGGTGCCTTTTGTCCTGATTTTTCCATTAAAATCAAATTCTCCCTGCCAGGTAACTTTCAGGTGTCATTTGCGCTTCGCGCGTTATTACGCCTGCGGCTGTCATTTGTCCTGCGGACGACATTAGCGCTTCGCGCGACATTTCGCCTTCGGCTGTCATTTATGGTCATTAGCCCTTCGGGCGTAATTTATTGCCGAGAATAGCTCGTAGCTTGGGGTTTACCTAACACTTAAAACATAAAACCTAACACCTTGTTTTTCCCCTCCAACCCTCCTAGTACCCCAAGGCCTCATCCCCGAGCTTGACCCTGGCGATTTCAGTGGAGGTTCCCGCTATCTGGGCATACTTGGCACACCTGTAGGCACATTCGGCCTTGTTTCCGGTCCGGTATCCGGTGCCGGAAAGCACCTGCAGGGCCATACTGGCAACCTTTTCAGCGGACTCGGTGCAAAAAACCTTGGCACACAGCGTCAGACTGCCGCCTTGTGTCCGGCTTATATCGGAAGACCAGGCCGCCCGAAAAGCCAGAAGTCGGGAGGTCTGGTACAAGGTCAGCATTTCAGCCAGTTTGAAGGCCACCTCCTGGTAGGCAATAATTGGTTTTCCGCCTGTACGGTGTGTATTGGCGAATGTTTTGGCCGATTCAAAAGCAGATTTCATCATCCCAAGACTTGCCCCTATGAGAATCTGGTTCTCCCACAGTCGGAGCGTTTCTAACACCTGGGCCTCCCCTGGTGGTAGAATAATTTTCCCGGGCAGCACGCTGCAGCGCTCCAGTCGAAGACCGGAAATGGCAACATTTTCATAACCAAGGGTGGCGATAGGTTCGTGGACCTGAAGACCCTGGGAGCCCCTTTCCACCAGAAAAACGGCTAGCTGCTCCTGCATTTTACCGACCACGGCGATCCAGTTTGCAGCCGGACCGTTTACCACGAAGTTTTTAACGCCCGAAACCTGGATGTTGTGGCCCTTTTCGACTCCCTCGGTTTCCAGAGGATCGTTGTGAACATTCATGGCGGCCTCGGACAGTGCCACGGCCCCCAGAATTTCGCCGGCTTCCAGCAATGGAAGTAGTTGTGTTTTCTGTTCCCGGGTGCCCCACACGCGAATGATTCTGCCGAACATACGTGTGCTCATCTCCACCGCCAGATACAGGGACTGTGACGCAGCAGCCAGAACCTCCATACAGGCCATGAGGTTGAGGGATCCGCCCTGAGCGGCAGCTGAATTTTCCAACCCCAGGTTCAGATATCCATTACCGGCCAGAAGCCGCAGGCACTTGCGCACAACTTCCCCGTTAATACCGGAATCCCCCTCGCCCAGACTCTCCTGCGCAATAAACCCTGCCAAGGTGCTTTCAAGCTCGAGATGGAAATTCCGTTCTTCTTCACTAAAATCAAAATTCATGCTGGTTCTCTTTTCCCCACCCTGAGGTTCGCCTTTACTGATTCCTGAAACAGCCTCATGATTATAGCGGCAACGCCGCGTCATAAAAGAAATCGTGTAGCGATTTCTTTTACATCAACTTCGAAATAATTTTCTTCTGTATCTCTGATGTCCCGCCTCCGATAGGCGCCAATCGACTGTCCCTGAAAACGCGCTCCACGTCAAACTCGTGGGTAAACCCATATCCGCCATGCAGCACCACGGCATCATTGGTAGGGCCCAGGCTGTAGTCACCAATGTAGAGTTTCGCAACCGCCGCTTCAAGATGATTCAAGGGACGCCCCTGATCTTTGTACCAGGCCACCCTGTAAACAAGCGCCCTGGCGGCCTCTCCGAAAATTCTGATATCGGCCAGCTTGTGCTTGATTGCTTGAAAGTGACCGATAGGTCTGTTGAACTGCACGCGACCTCTGGCATATTGGGCGCATTTTTTCAGTAGATACGTTGCCGTTCCCACAAAGGGTGCCAGAAGTGCGCTACGATCCCACTCCACGGTCTGCATGGCCATGAGAAATCCATCACCCTCCTTTCCAAGAAGGTTCTCTGCTGGAATTTCACAGTCGACAAAAACCAGTTCGGAAGTTTGAGAAGAACGAACCCCCATCTTGACAAAAGGCCTGCCAGCCGTAAAACCGCAGGTCCCCTTATCGACGATAAAGGCCGAAATACCGGCGTGCTGGAGTTCCGGATCGGTTTTGGCGTAAACAACCGCTACATCAGCGATAGGGCCGTTGGTTATCCACATCTTGGTGCCATTGAGGATATACCGATCCCCTTTCTTGATGGCGGTGGTTGTCATGGACGCCACATCAGATCCTGCATCCGGTTCTGAAAGCGCCATACATCCGATGATTTCACCCCTGGCCAGTTTTGGAAGATAGTGGCGTTTCTGCTCTTCAGATGCGTGGCGCAGGATGTTGTCTGCACAGAGAAACGAATGCGCCCCGTACGAGAGCGTAAGACCGCCATCTACACCCGCTTCCCCCAGGGCTTCACCGGCAATCACCGTGGTTATTACATCTGCGCCTTCCCCACCATATTTCTCTGGAAAATGAAGCCCCAGGATACCGAATTCTCCCAGCTTACGAAAAGCGTCGAAATTGAAAGCCTCTTTCAGATCGTATTCCCGGACTTGGGGCACGATTTCTTTTTTGGCAAATTGAACGACCTCTTTCTTAAACATGAGCTGCTCTCTGCTCAATGCAAAATCCATGCTTCCCCCGAACGCATATCAATATACGATTATATTTTTGAATTTGATTCAAAATTCGAATCAAATATAAATTATCCGCGATTGAAAAGTCAAGCACCAATAAATTCGTGCAACGAATTTATTGGACGCGGCGTTGTCGCTACTAGGATGACGGCACAACAATCGAATTTGAAGCCTTTGTATTTGCTATCCAATTGAGAGTATGCTTAATATTTTCTTTATCCATGTCGTTACTTCTATAACATCTCAAAATAGCAATCCAGAAAGGACGTAATCATGAAAGACGTTGTTATTGCATCGGCCTGCAGGACCGCCATCGGCGCCTTCGGCGGAACTTTGCGGGACACTATCGCCGCGGAAATTGCCAGGGTTACCATGCAGGAGGCCATAGACCGGGCCGGCATCGATCCTGCGACCATCGATGATGTTCGTTACGGCTGCTGTCTTGAGCCCGTGGACACATTGAATGTCGCCAGAACAGCTGCCCTGCTGGCAGGCATACCCGACACCGTTCCGGCCGTAACCATCAACCGTGTGTGTATTTCGAGTATGGAAGCAACCATCTCCGGAATGGCCATGATACAGGCTGGTATGGCTGATATCATTCTTTCCGGCGGAGTGGAGCACATGTCCGGAGTCCCCTATGTAGTGCCGGCCGCCCGTTGGGGATGCCGTCTTCAGGATCAGGTCTTCGTAGATGCCTTGATTCGGAGTCTTCATTGTGGCTCGCACGTGATACCCCATCCTGAAAACGGACCGGTGAATGCAGAAGAACCCCCCTTAAGTTATTTCAAAGGTAAACCTTATATCATGGGTCATACAGCAGAGTTTGTGGCCCAGCAGTATGGCATCACCCGGGAAGAGATGGATGAAGTGGCACTCAGGAGCCATAACAACGTAGAGCGTGCAACCCGGGAGGGTTTGTTCAAGGAAGAAATCGTGCCCATGTCAATTCCCCAACGAAAAAAAGAACCCATCGTGTTTGATAAGGATGAACACTTCAGACCCGGAATGACCATGCAACAACTTCAAAAACTGCCACCTGCATTTATCCCCAAAACCGGCAAGGTTACAGCGGGAAACGCGAGCGGTATCAATGACGGGTCGGCCGGGATGGTGATCATGTCCGCTGAAAAAGCTGCCGTCCTCAATATAAAACCCCTGGCAAAAATCAAGGCTGTGGGAAAAGGAGGATGCCACCCCTCGGTAATGGGCATGTCGCCTGTTCCGGCTGTTCGGGACCTGATGACACGCAGTGGGTTGAAAATTGAGGATTTCGAACTCGTTGAGGTAAACGAAGCCTTTGCCGCCCAGTATATCGGTTGTGAAAGAGAGCTGGGACTGGACCGGGACAGAACCAATGTCAACGGATCGGGAATCGGTCTTGGACACCCGGTCGGTGCCACCGGCGCCCGTATCATCGTCTCCCTGATCTACGCCATGAAACAACACAGAAAAACACTGGGACTGGCCACCCTCTGCGGTGGCGGGGGTGTGTCCATGGCGTGTGCCATTGAGATGGTTTAAACGGAGGGTCTGAGGGTTGGAGGGGGATACAAGGGTTGGAGGGTTGCTGATAGCGATGAGCCGGTGCAGCATCTAAACTTTCCAGCATCATAGCATCTCAGGTATTAAAAGGATTGAAAAGTGAATATCGAATAATGAACAAGGAACCGCAGAATAATAAAGGATACACTTCAACATTCGATATTTCTTGTTCGATATTCTCCGGTTCAAAAACATGTCTACTGGCATAAAAAAGTTTCAGGCTATCTACCGAATTCTGTGAGTAACTCAATAAACACAACGAACTCAAAAAACACTATAAACATGTTTGCAGGGTCCCGGGGTAATACAGGGGGTGGGGGGAAAAACAAAGTGTTACGTGTTAGGTAAACCCCAAGCTATTAGCTAATAGCGGCAATGAATTACGCCCGAAGGGCTAATGACCATCAATGACACGCAAAGCGCTAACGTCATATGCAGTGCAAATGTCGTGCGTAGCCTAAATGAATGAAAGGAACCAGCGGCCGTCAACCGTCAGGTTGTCCAACTTGACTTATCATTATATCAAATGCGTATATTTTAATTGATTCATGGTTTTTTCCATCTTTTATTGACATTTTCATCAATCTGGGTCAATAGTTCACCCGTCGGGAATTGAAGACATCTCGCAACTCTGACAAACACCATAAGCGAAAACGTCGCGTTCTATAAAATCGTCAACCGATTTTATCATGAAAATAGATACCACCACCATCGATATTATCAAACATCTCCAGGACGGTCGTAAATCTCTGAAGAAAATCGCGGACAATCTATCTATTTCCGAGAATACCGTCAGATCGAGGGTCAACCAGCTGAAAAAAGAGGGTGTCCTGTCCATATCCGGTCTGGTGCGTCCGGAAGCGATCCCCGGCCATTATTCGGTGATGGTGGGTGTCAAGCTGTCAACCATGCATCTTGTTAAAAAAGGTAAAGAATTCAGTAAGCTGAAAGGCGTCGTTTCCGTAAGCGTCGTAACCGGACGTTTTGACTTGATCCTGATTGTATTGCTCAAAGAAGGCTATGGCCTGCTTGAATTTTATACCGAACAGGTTGCCCGGATCAACGACGTCCAGTCGGTTGAAACATTCGTGGTCTATAAAAGCTATGGTTTGAAGCTGCCCTATATTCTTTAGGCAGCGATAAAGACAAAGGAGCCGACCCATGAAAAATCTCTCTAAAACAGTTTTGCATGATCAGCATGTCGGCCTGGGTGCCCAGATGGTTGAATTCGGGGGCTGGGTCATGCCCATTCAGTATCCACAGGGTATCGTCCGTGAACACCTTGTCACAAGACAACATGCCGGCCTTTTTGACGTGTCGCACATGGGCCGATTCACCCTTCGGGGACAGGATGCACTGCCATTTTTACAACATGTCCTTTCCAACAATGCCGCCGGGCTCGATGAAGGAGAGAGTCAGTACACATTGATTCCCAATGACAGCGGCGGTGCTATCGACGATGCCTATCTCTACCGCTTTCATGCCCATGAATATCTGCTGGTGGTCAATGCCAGCAACCGCCTAAAAGACTGGGATCACTTTCAGTCATGTCTGCCCGATTTCAAAAATGTCACCCTGGAAGACAAGACCGAGGACATCTCCATGCTGAGTCTGCAGGGGCCGGCATCCAAAGACATTCTCCAGAAAACAATCGACACCGGGGTGCTTCCGGAACCCATGCGCAACCATCTCAGCATCGCCACCATACAAGGCAAAAAGGCGCTTATTGCGCGCACGGGATACACCGGAGAACCCCTCTGTTTTGAGCTGTTCATCGCCAGCGCCGACACGCCCGCTATCTGGGATCTACTGATCAAACAGGGTGCCCACCCTGTCGGACTGGGCGCACGGGACACCCTCAGGCTCGAGGCAGGTCTTCCCCTGTACGGACATGAACTGGGAATGGACCCGGACAACAGGGAAATTCCGATCTACGCGTCACCCTTGTCACGGTTTGCGGTGAGTCTGTCACCTTTAAAAAAAGAGTTCATCGGTCGAAATGCCCTTGAAAAACAATTTCGAGCGTTTAAAAAAATTGCCGATCAAGACTATACCCTCATTCATGACCTCCCCCGCTGCATCATGCCGGTTGCCTTGAAAAAGAAAAGTGTGGCTCGCGCCGGATACAAAGTGTTTCAGCAAGATCGTCATGTCGGGTATGTCACCAGCGGTACCATGATTCCGCGCTGGGAGATCGAGGGGCAGGGAATCTTCTCCAAATTGACCGAAAACCACGATCTGAGAGGAATCTGTCTGGCACTGGTGGACAGCACACTGGTGGCGGGCGACGACATCGAGATCGAAATCCGGACAAAACAGGTTCCCGCGATTATCGTTCCCTTTCATATGCGAAGCGAGGCACCGCCTTTTGCCAGGTCTATTCCCTGGGACAGGATCGGGCAGGAAAAAAAATCGTCATCAAAAGAGGACCTTTCCAAAAACGTCCAATCCCTGCTCATAAAATCGATTCAAAACACAGAGTGGCGCCAAAAGGAGTGTATCAATCTTATCCCCTCCGAACAGACCCAGTCCGAGCTCGTACGCTTGCTTTCCATCATGGACCCCTGCGGACGGTATGCCGAGCACAAACAGGTGGGTGCCTTCAGTGAAGCCGAGGTTTTTTATTACCAGGGAACCGATTTCATTGCTGAGGTCGAGGCACAACTCGAAACAGAGTTAAAAAAGTTCTTTGGCTGTCAGCAGGTCGAGACCCGGCTGGTTTCGGGCCAGATGGCCAATATGGCGCTCTTCAGTGCCCTGGTTGACTATATCAATCGAACCGACCGCAAAAATGAGCAAAGACGACTCAGGAAGGTGATGAACAACCACATCATCAAGGGCGGCCATCTGAGTGCCCAGCCCATGGGCGCGTTGAGAGACTTTGTGGCCCGGGATCCCCTGTCTGAAAAACCGGCGGTGGTAAATTTTCCGGTCCTACCGGAAAACCCCTATAAAATTGACCTGAATGCCTGTGAGACTCTCATCCAGAAACATGCGCCGGAACTGATTATTTTTGGTAAAAGCATGGTCCTCCACAGGGAGCCTGTGGCAGAAGTTCGTCGGATCGTCGACAACCTGGGTCTGGATTCGATCATCATGTACGATATGGCTCATGTTCTGGGCCTGGTGGGCCCCCACTTTCAAGAGCCCTTTAAAGAGGGTGCGGATTTCATTACAGGATCCACCCATAAAACTTTTTTCGGAACCCAGCGGGGTATCATCGGCACGGATATCAAAGATGAAGACCCCCGATTCGAGCTGTGGGAAGCCGTCAAACGCCGGGCATTCCCCGGAAGTGTCAGCAACCATCACCTGGGAACACTTTTGGGGCTCCTGATGGCGGCATACGAAATGAACCACTTCAAGAATGCATACCCCAGAAAAGTGCTCGATAACGCTCGCGCTTTCGCCAGGGCACTGGACGACTGCGGATTGAGCGTGGCTGGCGATCCTGAAATATCCTTTACAGAAACCCACCAGGTCATACTCAACGTCGGCTATGCAAAGGGACCTGATATTGCCAGGAAACTGGAAGAAAACAACCTCATCGTCAATTATCAGGCAGCACCGGTGGAAGAAGGCTTTACAGCGTCCGGATCTCTTCGCATGGGTGTACAGGAAATGACGCGTTTTGGTATGCAGGCCGCGGATTTCCAAGAACTGGCACAATTTTTCAAGGATGTTCTGGTGGATAACCGCACCGTCAAGGAAGCCGTCATAGCGTTTAGAAAACGTTTCCTGGAGATGAAGTTCTGTTTTACAGCAGATCAGATCGGGGACTATATCCAGAAGTTGCACGAATCGCTATAAGCGATAAGCATTAAGCTGTAAGCTGTTCTTGATAAGCCCTGTTAAATAGACGACAGACATGTAAGTTCCTTAACGTTAAGATTTGTGTTTTTGTGATAAAAAAATAAAAGTACCCACGAAAACACGAAAATTCTTATGCTCTTTTTCGTGGTTTCGTATTTTCGTGGTTTCGTGATAAATAGTCTTTTTCCCTTCCGGTTTGTCCGGACAGGGCATTTAGCAACTAACAGCTTATTGCTACCTAAAACCTAATTCCTAAAACCTAACACCATTTTTACAGGAGACTGTCATGAAAGAATTGAGCGAGCTGAATTTTCCCGACGATATCATGTATACCGATGATCACGAATGGACAAAAATGGAAAAAGACGAAGCCGTCATCGGCATCAGTGACTATGCCCAGGATCAGCTGGGAGACATCGTTTTTGTCGAATTACCCCAGGTTGGTGAGACCTTTGAAAAGGGTGCCGAGTTCGGCACGGTGGAATCCGTCAAAGCCGTATCTGAACTGTTCATGCCCGTGAGTGGTGAGATTGTTGCCGTCAATGACACACTGGAAGACACGCCGGAACTTGTCAATAACCAACCCTATACCGGGGGATGGATGCTCCGGATCAAGCTCAGTGAAAAATCTGAATTGGACCAGCTGATGAATAAAAGCACTTACCTCGAATCATTGAAAGGGTAACAGCATGAGATATTTACCGCACACGCAGGAAGATATCGCCGATATGCTCAAAAAGATCGGTGCCGGCAGCCTGGATGATCTGTTCACGACCATTCCGGATGACTGCCGCAGAAAAACGGACCTCGATTTGCCGGAAGCCATGACCGAGTGGGAACTGAACCGTCACATGAGCGGACTGGCTGCCCAGATGGCAGTCTGCCCGGATTACAAAGTATTCATCGGTGCCGGTAGTTATGATCATTACATTCCGGAAGTGGTTCGACAACTTCTGAGCAGGTCAGAGTTTTACACGGCCTATACCCCTTATCAGCCGGAAATGAGCCAGGGCACTCTTCAAGCCATTTATGAATACCAGACACTTACCACGCGTCTTTTAGGATTGGACGTGGCCAATGCCTCCATGTATGACGGCGCATCCTCCCTGGCGGAAGCGCTACTGATGTCCATCCGCATCAGCGGGCGTAAAAAAGTGGCCGTCTCCCGTCTCATCCATCCCCTGTATCGGCAAGTGGTTCGCACATACTTCGCACCCACGGGGTTCGAAGTTATCGAGCTTCCTGTGCTGGACTCCGGTCAAACAGACATGACCGGTGTCACGGATATCGAGACATTTGCAGGCGTGGCCGTTCAATCACCCAACTATTTTGGGTGTATCGAAAACCTGGCCGCCCTCGGGGAACACGTTCACTCGGACAGCAAAACACTTTTTATCGTCTCTTTCACCGAACCCCTTGCCTATGGCATATTGAAGAGCCCGGGAAGCCTCGGTGCAGACATTGCATGTGGCGAGGGACAGGGTCTGGGCATCCCCAGATCTTTCGGTGGCCCCGGTCTTGGCATGTTTGCAGCAAAAAAGGCCTACACAAGAAATATGCCCGGCAGGCTCGTTGGCCAGACGCAGGATCTTGAAGGCAAGAGGGGTTTTGTCTTGACACTCTCCACCAGGGAGCAACATATTCGCCGTGAAAAAGCCACCTCGAACATCTGCTCCAATCAGGGTTTGTGTGCCACTGCCGCAGCCATGTATATGGCAACCCTGGGAGGCTCCGGTATTCGAAAACTGGCCGTATTGAATCACGATAAAGCCGCCTATCTACAAACTCAATTAGAAAAGGCAGGGTTTGAAATTCCTTTTGACACACCCGTATTCAACGAATTTGTCGTCAAGTTTCCGCCGGGATTCAAAAAGACCTATGCAAACCTGCTGGCCAAAAAAATAGTAGCGGGTCTTTCGCTGGCATCGGATTATCCCGAGTTTCCCCATCACTATCTTTTATGTGCCACAGAAACCATGGACAAGGCAGATATGGACCTGCTGGTCAAGGAGGTGACATCATGAAGGAACCCGTCGGAACCACAGGTCTGATACTCAATGAGCCCCTTTTGTGGGAAAAGGGCAAAAAAGGGCGCACGGGCTTCTCTTTGCCCAATAGCGATGTCCCGTCATCCCCGCTGGTCGAGGGGCTGATCGGGGAAGGACCCGATTTCCCCGATCTGAGCGAAGTCGATGTCGTGAGACATTACACCCGTCTTTCCACCTGGAATTTCGGGGTCGACAGCGGCATGTACCCCCTGGGATCCTGCACCATGAAATACAATCCCAAGACCAATGAACGCCAGGCCTCGCTGCCGGGCCTTTCCCAGGCGCATCCCCTGTTACCGGCTGAACTGGCCCAGGGTTCACTCAAAATCATGTTTGACCTTCAGAAATATCTGGCCGAAATCACCGGGCTGCCGGCCGTTACACTGCAACCAGCCGCCGGTGCCCAGGGAGAACTCACCGGTATGCTCCTGTTTTACGCTTTTCACATGATGAACAAGGAAAGAAGAACCAAAATCCTCATACCGGACACAGCCCACGGCACCAACCCTGCAAGCGCGGCCTTGTGTGGCTTCCGATCGATTCCCGTTGCATCCAATACACAGGGAGTTCTTTCAGCGGACGATGTGCAGGCCCTCATGGATGAGAACACGGCCGGCATCATGGTCACGAATCCCAACACTCTGGGTCTTTTCGAAGAGCATATCAAGCAGATATCTGAGGTCGTACATGCCAAAGGGGGCCTCGTATATGCCGATGGCGCCAACATGAACGCCGTGATGGGTATGGTGAACATGGCCGACCTGGGTGTGGATGTCCTGCATCTCAATCTCCACAAAACCTTTTCAACTCCCCATGGTGGCGGTGGGCCCGGCAGTGGCCCGGTTTGCGTCACCAAAAGACTCGAGCCCTTTCTGCCGGTACCAAGGGTGGTCCAGGGCCAGAACAGATATGAACTCTCTTATGACTTCCCGGAATCGATTGGCAAGGTTCACGCATTTTACGGAAATTTCGGGATCCTAATTCGAGCCTATTCCTATATTCTTTCCCTGGGCGCACAACTGAAAACAGCGAGTCAGCTGGCGGTGCTGAACGCCAACTATCTGAAAGAGAGCCTGCGGGATATTTTTCACCTGCCCTATGACAAACCCTGTATGCATGAATGTGTCTTCACGGACAAACATCAACAGGCATACAAGGTCAGCACCCTCGACATTGCCAAGCGACTGATAGATTATGGTTTTCATCCACCCACCATCTATTTCCCTCTCGTGGTCCCGGGCGCATTGATGATGGAGCCCACAGAAACAGAATCCAAAGAGGATCTCGATCGCTTCATCGAAGCCTTGAGGCAGATTGTCCAGGAAGCCAAAGACAATCCGGAACTGCTCTTGCAGGCTCCCACCAAGACCAAGGTCCGGCGACTGGACGAAACCATGGCCGCACGAAAACCGTGCCTGGCCGGTTAGTCTGATGCCGGGACAACACCCTCAGCCTCGGATCCAGCCTTTCATGTGTTTGGATCTTGAGACAATGGCCTATGCGGAAGCCTGGGACTTCCAACAGACCGTGGTCAGGGCCAAAATTGAAAAGAGCTTTTCCCGGGATCTCATCCTGCTGGTAGAGCATCCCCCGGTTTTTACACTGGGCCGCAGGGGGGGAATTGAGAACCTTACAGTCTCCGAAGCTTTTCTGAAAACATCAGGTGTCCAGGTCATTCAGGTGGAAAGGGGGGGGGACATCACCTATCACGGCCCCGGCCAGATGGTGGTCTATCCCATCCTGAATCTGAATCGTCAACGACTCGGCGTCACGGAACTGGTCTTCATGCTCGAAGAAATCATGCTCCGCGTTTCCGAATCTCTCGGCGTCCAGGCTGCGCGAAATCCCAGGAATCGAGGTGTCTGGGTCGCTGACAAAAAGCTTGGCAGTATTGGCCTGGCTGTCCGGAAGGGAATCAGTTTCCATGGAATGGCTCTGAACGTCAATCTTTCCATGACCCACTTCGAATGGATTCATCCCTGCGGCCTTACAAACACCTCCATGACATCCCTCGAAAAGGAACTGCCCGAAAAACCTTCCATGCAAGCGGTACGGAAATTGACCAAACAGCATTTAGCTGATGTGTTCGGGCGGTCTTTAGAGGAGATAACGAAAGCGCAGTTAGGAAAATGGATACGGAGCGAGGAAAAAATTAGGGTCCGAGGGTTCGAGGGGGATACAAGGGTTGAAGGGTAGCTATTCGCTTTCAGCTATAAGCGACAATAAATTACGCGCGTAGCGCTAATGTCGCACGTAGTGCAAATGACGCCCGCAGGGCTATAATGACAGCCGAAGGCGTAATATCGCGCGCAGCGCAAATGTTGTCCGGAGGACAAATGTCACACAATCTGCCGAAAAAACCGGCATGGCTGAAGCGGCGCCTGCCCTCGGGATCGGATTATGAAAAAGTTCGCGCCCTCATCGAAAACTGTCATCTGCACACGGTTTGCCAGGAAGCTCATTGCCCCAATATCTGGGAGTGCTTTTCCAGGCAGACGGCCACATTTCTCATCCTGGGAGACCGCTGTACACGCAACTGCCGATTCTGCGCCGTTGGCCAAGGTCCCCAAGGGCCGCCAGATCCGGAAGAGCCCGGTCATGTGGCCTTGGCGGTTCAAGAATTAAAGCTCGCCTACGTGGTAATCACCTCCGTGACCCGGGATGATCTGCCGGATGGGGGCGCAGAACATTTTGCAGATACGATTCAAGCGCTGAGGGACAAGTGCCCCGGTGTGGGTATCGAGGTGCTGATTCCTGACTTCCAGGGTAATCGTCATGCCTGGCAGACCGTTCTGGACGCACGACCCGATGTTCTGAATCACAACCTGGAAACCATCCAGCGTCTCTACCCGCAGGTCAGACCCCAGGCGGACTACACGCAATCTTTAGAACTGATACGGTATGCCGCAGACAACGCTCCTGATATTTCCACCAAATCAGGACTGATGCTGGGACTGGGAGAAAGCAATCATGAAATCGTGGCGGAATTTGCAGACCTCGTCCAGGCCGGATGCCATATCCTGACCCTGGGCCAATACCTGCAACCCAGCAAGAATCATCTTCCGGTGACCCGCTATGTGCCACCGCAAGAATTTGAGGAATTGAAAAAAATTGCCCTGGATATGGGTTTCAGGGACGTTGCTGCAGATCCGTTTGTGCGCAGCTCCTATCGGGCCAAGGAGCTTTTTAGCGGTACGTCTTAAGCGATAATGGATGCTCTTCACTCTTAAGTTTATCCTTGTGCCAATTTAAGTTATCCCGCTACTGGTAGCCATCGAATTTGTAGGGCGTGCTTCACACCTGCGTTATCAATAGGGATTTACCCTTTATGTCAAAGCGGATGACAGATGTATACCGCTTGTCATAATACTGTTCTGAAAATAGGATGGCGGCATAAGGGGTTGTAGCAGAAAAAAGGTCCTCGATCGGAACGTTTTTCTGACAACCCCTATAGCCCCCAGAAAGAGGGTACTATTTTGATTTGCAGATCCAACAATGAAATTCTCAACATTTGGTGCCCTAACCCTGTTGACTTTTATATCATTGAACGGTAGTGTCTTGTTAAGAATTGAATAAATTCAGTTGTATACGGTTAACAATGCCCCAGTGACAACTTTGACAGATAAAGAACGAAAAAAACGACCCCGCAGGTTTTTCCTTTTACACCTCCGGCCGCCAACTGTTCCGGAAAAAACACTGCAATTTTCACTCACCTGGGGGCTTGGCGGGATGGCTGTGGTGCTGGTGGGCATGCAGTTTGCCACCGGAATACTGCTCAGTTTTGTTTTTGAGCCGACACCCTCGGGTGCCTATGCATCAATTATTGCCCTCCAGAACGACACGCCCTTCGGACAGCTTGTTCGCAACCTTCATCACTGGAGCGCCAATCTGCTGGTGTTCATCGTCTTCCTGCATGTCATGCGGGTATTTTTTACCAGTGCCTTTCACGCATCCCGTCGATTCAACTGGATCATCGGCTGGCTGATGTTCGGGATCATCCTGCTTGCCAACTTCACCGGGTATCTCCTGCCCTATGATCAGCTTGCCTACTGGGCCGTTACCGTCGCCACCGGTATGCTGGAGTATATACCGGTCGTGGGCGCCAAGCTGCAAACCTTTGTACGCGGCGGGTCGGAGATCGGTCCCGCCACCCTACGTATTTTTTTCGCCCTCCATACGACACTTCTGCCGGCCACACTTGCGGGGCTTGCGGCCTTTCATTTCTGGCGGATCCGTAAGGCCGGTGGAGTGGTCATTCCCCGGAAGCCAGGGGAAGTGCCTACGACACCGGTGCGTGTGCCCACGATACCCCATCTGCTTCTGCGGGAGGTTGTCACGGCATCGGTGCTGATTGCCGTGGTGCTGTTCGTGGCGGTTTTTATCAATGCCCCGTTAGAAGCGCCGGCGAACCCGGGTCTCAGCCCGAATCCAACCAAGGCACCCTGGTACTTTGCCGGGCTTCAGGAACTGCTGCTGCATATTCACCCGACGATTGCCGTCTTTGTTGTCCCGCTTCTGGTACTTGCAATGCTGTTTTCTGTGCCCTTCCTGCGTTATGAGGAAGATACAGCAGGAATCTGGTTTGTCTCCCATAGGGGGCGGTGGATGTTGATCTTTTCAGCCGGTATCTCCTTTGCGATAACAGCGTTGTCAATTTTTTTGCATGACTTGTATTTCGGAAGAAACCCTGCCGCATCTTCAATGCCTGCCCTCGTTGCCACGGGTGTTGTGCCGGTTGCGGTATTGATCGCTGCACTTTCCGGCGCCTATTTGCTTTTGAGAAAGAAATTCTCGGTCTTAAAAAATGAAGCGGTACAGAGTGTTTTTCTGTTTTTGGTTGTCGCCTTTATCGCGTTAACCTTGACCGGGGCCTTGTTCAGGGGAAAAAATATGGCCCTTGTCTTCTGGGGATAATATCAATACATGTCAAAATCAACTGAAAGAGAGCGTCCTGAAACCGAGCCGAAAAGACGTAGTTTTCTGTACACGCTCTGGGCAGGTCTTGGTCTGGTTGCATTTGGCGAGATCATATGGCTGGTTGTATCCTTTCTGAAACCCGGGAAATCCCCCCAAAAGAGAGGCGATTTTGGGGGTGTCATAGAGGCGGGGCCGGTGAGCGGTTTTAAACCCGGTTCGGTAACCGCCTTTCCCAGGGGCCATTTCTATCTGGCCCGTCTCGAAGACGGTGGCTTTTTGGCGCTTTATCGAAAATGCACGCATCTTGGCTGCACACTGCCCTGGGTCGATGCCGAAAAACGTTTTATCTGCCCGTGTCATGCATCCACATTTGATATCCGAGGAAGTGTCCTCAAGTCGCCGGCATCAAGGGCTCTGGATCTTTTCATTGTTCGCATCGAAAACAACATTGTGCGTGTGGAAACAGGTAGGTTGATCAAACGGTCCGGTTTCCAAAAAGAACAGCTTGTCTACCCCCAAAATATCGAAAGTAACTCTTAGTGTTATGAAGCGTTGGAAAATCACGGGAATAATTGCAGGCTTTGTCATTGTCGCCCTGATTCCGCTCTATGCCATGAGGTCGAAAGATTTCAAGGAACGGGCGGCTGTGGCATCAGCGGGTGCCGCTTTCGTCGGTAGCGAGGAATGTAAGGATTGTCACCGCCCGGAATATGATAAATGGCGGACTTCTCACCACCGCATGGCCATGGCAGTGGCCTCCCAGGAGACGGTTCTGGGTGATTTCGATAACGCGGTGTTTGAGTATTTTGGCACAAAATCAGTTTTTTACCGGAAAGGCAGTCGTTTTTTTGTAAGAACCCAGGGCCCGGGCGGTGACATGGGAGACTTTGAAATCACCCATACTTTTGGCTGGTTTCCCCTGCAGCAGTACCTGGTGCCATTTCCGGGGGGCAGGATGCAGTGTCTGCCGATAGCCTGGGATGATATAAAAAAACAGTGGTATCACCTTTCCCCGGATCAACAGATCGAGCCGACCGACTGGTTGTACTGGACCCGTAACGCACAGAACTGGAACGGTATGTGTGCTGAATGCCATTCAACCAATCTCGTAAAAGGCTACGATATGGTATCGGATACCTATCAAACGAGCTGGTCGGAGATCAGTATCGGGTGCGAAGCATGTCACGGACCCGGGTCCCAGCATGTGGCCTGGGCAACGATGCCGGATATGGGCCGGCCCCGGGAAGAAAACTTTGCACTGACGGTCAAGACAAACGGGCTCAGCGCAAGACAGCAGATCGAGCTCTGTGCCCCGTGTCATTCCCGTAGAAGCTCGATGAGTGATAATCCGCACCGCCTGGCCGATTTTATGGATTACGGGATTCCCAGGCTGCTCGCGGAAGGGCTTTATTTTGCCGACGGACAGATACTCGACGAAGTATATGTTTACGGCTCCTTTATGCAGAGTAAGATGTACGCCAGGGATGTCCGCTGCAGTGACTGCCATGATGTCCACAGCATACGCCGCATCAAGGATGGCAATGCTTTATGTCTGCAATGTCACAAAGCAGCAGTATACGACAGTAAAGATCACCATTTTCACAAGAAACGGGGGGAAAAGGGTGATGCAATCAGGGATGCAGACGGAGAAATTCTGTTTGATGTCGGGTCCGGTGCTCAGTGCGAACAGTGCCACATGCCCGGACGCCACTATATGGGGATCGATTATCGGCCAGACCATAGTTTTCGCATCCCGCGTCCGGACCTGAGTACGCATCTTGGGACACCCAATGCCTGTAACCGCTGCCACCACGACAAGAGCAATGAGTGGTCTCAGGAGTATATGGTACGTTGGTACGGCACCAAACAGCGACCCCATTATGGAAGCATCCTTGCCGCCGGACGGGAGCATCAACCCGATGCTCTTGACAGACTTGTCAATTTGGCAGGGGATCGGTTGTACCCGGCAATTGCAAGGGCTACTGCCCTGGAGCAGCTTGCCGCCTACGAAGATCAGAAAAGCCGTCTTGCCTTCATCCGGGCACTGACCGATGAAGAAGCCATCATGCGCCAGACAGCCGTAAGGAGGCTGAGCGAGCCGGACCCGTTGAAAATGCTCAGTCTCCTGTCGCCACTTCTTTATGATCCCGTGAAAGCCGTGCGTATTGAAGCCGCCCAGGGATTGACGATTTTACCCTCTGAGATGATTACCGGCGACCTCAGGGAAAGATTCAAGGGGGTTCTCGCTGAATATCGGAAAGCTGCGGAACATACCGGGGATTTTGCCGCCTCTCGCCATAACCTTGGGAACATGTATGCCAATCTCGGCCAAACTGAACTGGCGGTGACACATTACAGCAAGGCCATCGAGATTGACGATCTGTTCTATCCGGCCAAGGTCAACCTGGCCGGGGTGTACAACCGTATCGGCCGGAACAGCGATGCGGAAGTGTTGCTGCGGGCGGTTGTCAAACAGCATCCGGATTTATCTCAGATCAAATACTCACTGGCCCTCCTGCTGGCCGAGGAAAAAAAATATGAGGATGCTGAAGTGTACTTGAAAGCGGCGGTCTCGGAAATGCCGCAGCACGCAAGGGCCCGCTATAACCTGGGGCTGTTGCAACAACAGCTGGGCCGGGACAGCTTGGCCGAAATATCTCTGATGAGTGCCGTCAAGATAGAGCCGGACAACATCGATTACCTCTATGCCCTGGCTGATTTCTACCTGAAACGGGGACGCTGGGAGCCTGCCCGCAAGGTTGCCCAGGAGATGATTGCCCGGCACCCGGATCAAAAAGTCGGCCACGATATCGTGGAGTTTGTCAGGAGACAGAAATGAACGGAAAAAACAAAAAAGCAGCACAGAACCGGGCAGCAGCCACATGTCGTACCGGCGGGTGGATCGCCGGCATGATCCTTTTGACCTTGGTTGTAACGATGGATTGCCGGATCTGGGAAAATAACGCAGCGGCGGCAGAGCCAGACCCATCCAAACTGATTGGCCGGTGGTTGCGGCCCGATGGCGGATATTTACTGGAGCTGAGCGATCCCACCTCAGACGGCCACTTAAAAGCCGTCTATTTTTATCTTGGTCAATTTTATATCGGACGGATGCATTATGATATCCTCTCTTTATTATTTCATTGTCACAAATTACCTGTTGTTAATTCATATTGGAAAATGCACGCGGCCGCCGAAGCCCGGCACCACATAAGTAGGCCGGGCTTCAGGGATTCGATAAAATCGGGTTCGGCAGTTTGGGGCTGGCTGTGCTCGGGATACTTCCCGGCGAGTGCGGATTCGTCCTTAACATCTACGGGTGTGGCGGCGAAGTCGTGCACCCAGATGGTGTTGGGCCGCGGGAGTTTTCCGACCGCGGCTTCGTCACGGCTGGTAACTACAGAGTGGCGTCAAATCCTACCGGAAAACCCCTATAAAATTGCCCTGGATATGGGTTTCAGCGAGGTTGCCACCGAACCGTTTGTGCGCAGCTCCTATCGGGCCAAGGAACTATTTAAGGGAACGTTTTAAGACCTCTCAACCGGAAAATCCTGCCTGCCCTAATATCTTGCGGTCTGCCTATTCTTCGGCGGGAGTTTTTAGTCCCAAATGACCGATGCTCTGGAAGTCACAAGGATGATCTGTATTCGAGCCCAGATGGACAAACGGAGCCAGCAGCCCGAAGGGGCCGACCACAAGGGTGCTGAGCAAGGTTGCGCCTTTGGTTAGCAAAGCAGTTTTGTCGGGGCTCACCTTGGGATCCATTATTGCGCCATTAACACGCAGATTGGTGGAAAAGCTCAAGGTGGGATGGGCGGGTTTTGGCACAAGTAAAAAATTTATCTGTTCGGTGTCCAGGTTGATATCGCCTTCACCCGTCAGAATGCCGGCCCGGGTATTGAAAACAAAAGCCTGGCTGGTGGCAACCCCGTTCTTGATGTCGAACTGAACAACGGCACATTTAATCTGATTTGCTTCCTTATGGCTTCCCCAGAAATTTAAGACCTTTTGGGAGAGATCCATAGAGAGCCAGTCAAGATATTTAGTCAGGAACCCCTGCCCCATCACGATACCGATGCCGCCATCAAGATTTGCCATGAGGCTGTGAACAGAATCACCAGCGCTATCCAGATGCGCTGCGATGTCAACAGTCGCCTGAACGTGATCGTTCCGGCCGGTGTCCTTGAGAAAACTGCCCAGATCGAAATTTTGAACCAGGAATTTGGTGGTGACCCGGGTCGGTGACCCATGGTTGGCATGAAGGTCTCCTGAAAGCTTTGTTTGCTTATATGTCGCTTCAAACGTCTCAATGTTGAAATCACCGTCCTCGAGTGTAACCGTCATGTTGCCGGACTTGAAGTGTGCGTCTTTGGCATGGATGTTCTTGGCTGTTACCACGATATCGGCATCCACCTTTTTGAGCGCCTCTAAAGGCAGGGGATCATCCGAAAACAGGCGACGTTTTTTCTGATCCGTATTGGCTGTCGTTTCTTTGCCCTGCTCTAAACTTTTCATTAGCGTTGTAAAATCGATCACCGACGATTCCAGGCGGATGGTGATTTTGGGACGTTCGAGAAACTCAAGTTTGGCCAGACCGGCAAAATCGCTATTGTCTACCGTTGCTGAAACCGCGTTCAGCAAAATGGTTTTTGTCGAACCCGCAAACTTGCCGCTTATGTCAAAGGGACCCAACCCGGGCAGTTTTGTCCCGAACAGCGGCCCGATTTCGGCCAGTTCCTCGCCCTTTAGCTGTGACTGCAGGTCCATGCCCTTTAAGGTGAGCAGGTCCTCGACCACACCGTTTACAGCAAAGCGCAGTTCACCGCGTCGTGCGCTGCCCCTGGCATTCTTCATGCTGAGCACTGCGCTGGAACCACTCAGGTGCCCTTGAATCTCGAATTGATCGGTTGCAGGAAGCTGAATATCCCAAAAAGACCCGAGGGTCGCAATATTTTTACCATTCAGCTGGGCTGTCACATCGATACCCTGAAGGGTCAGAATATCGTCAATCGCGCCATCAATGTTGATTGCGGTCTTGGCCAAGGTTCCCGACAACGCTTAGCGGAAAGCGCTGGTGCGCAAATATATTCCGAATGAAGCCGGTTTTACCGGATAACGTGATGGCTTGTCCGTTAAAGTCAGCCTTGAGTTTAAGCACCAGCCCATCTTCATTCTCATGCCGGTTCATCTCCAGGTTCGCCAGTGTGAACTGGGTTGGAGCCCCTGTCCTATTTTCACGATATGTCAGATGCAGGTTCTCGATATTGACCTGGCTTACTCCTATGGCTGCTGGTTTAAATACCCCCATGCGGCCGGTGGAGCCGCTCCCCGCCAGAATATCCCAATTTCCCTGGTCTTTGGGACCGGTCTCAAGCAACACCTTGACACCGATAAGACGGAAATACAGTATATCCAAATTCTTAACCAACAACGGCAGCAGCCGCACCCGCGCCTGCACCTTATCGATTTCGATCATTTGCGGTTGCGAGCCCCAGGAGACGTTGGCAAGCGCCACATCCGTCACCACCAGGGCCGGCGCAAGTCCGATTTCCAGGGTTACGTCGCCGCCCAGAATTAGTTTGCGGCCTGTTGCATCTTCAACCATTCTAGCAACCAACGGTTTTAGTTTGTTGTAGTCATAGGTGTTCAGGTAGGCATAGGCGGCCGTTATCAAAATAGCGACCACCAGAACACCGATTGCCAAAATCCATTTCCAACGCATGAAATTCCTTTCACTCATCCAAAAGGACAACGTAACTATTTATCCCTATCGTGAGATTCAGGTCCAAACTGGCGTGCTGAAAGAATTGGAAAGACACGCACGACCGGCTGGTCGCCGCGTGCCTTGTGTATGGCGCTTATGAGGTTCTCTTCGAACCCGGGAGGCAGACTCTTCTCGCTCATCAGAATTATGGTAATGCCGGCTTCGGGCTCCACGCTGTTTCGTCCCTGGGTAATCAGCTCTACCCCCGGCCATTTGTCGATATATTGCTGCACGGCCTTCCGTACTTGTGGCGCCACCTGATATTCCAATGGCCGATTCTGGCCGGTACGTCTCCCTTCGATCATGTGAATCACCAGCGGAGCAGTTAAAAAGGCTACCGCGACAAACAGCAATATCGTGACCCTACGCACCCAAACCGGCATGCCAAAACCATGCAGGGACGTATGCACTTTTAACATTCGGAACACGATGGCAGCACCGAGTATGATAGCGACAAGGTTGGTGATCAGCAAGATTGAGGCATTAAGGGAGATCAAGGGTTGTCCATGCGTTAGCGCAAGGCCCACAACAGCAAGCGGAGGAACAAGTGCCGCTGCGATGGCAACACCTGCGAGGGTTGTCATTACATTGAATCTTCCCACAGCATAAGCCGCCGTCATACCGGAAAAGAGTGCTATACCTAGGTCCAGCAAATCAGGCTTGCCACGGGCTTCGATTTCAAGGGTTGGTTCGAACCCAGGGTATAGCGCTCCAAAAAACAATGAAGCTGTAAAACCTATCCCGAGACCGATAACGGTCGTTACCAGGCTCCTTCTGAACATGCTCAAATTCCCTTGAACAAGCGCATGACCTGCAGCAACAAGGGGTCCCATTAGCGGTGCTACGAGCATCGCACCGATAACTACGGCAGTTGAGTCCGCCAGCAATCCCAATGATGCCAGTGAAGTGGATAACACCATCATCATGATGAAGTCTATGTTTGCCTGTGAGTTTTCCTCGAGCTTTTGGACAAGAGCGAGTCTTTCATCGCGCTCCAAAAATGGAAAAACGTTACGGAGTTTGTTTAACTCTATCTTGCCGAAAGACATTTTTTCCACCTCCAAAAACAGTTTATCCTATGCTTAAAATTTGAAACGCTCATCTTAGGTTACTATCGAAAATGAACCTGAGCACAGAAAACCAAAACCCAACCCTGATCACTTTTTATTAATGAAAGCGAACACATCTGTAAAGCCTAAGATATCCGTAACCACCAGAACAATAATGATAACCACTGCGGCACCTACGACGATCCCTACGACACCGCCACCTGCAGGAGCCGTTTCTATCTGATCGGCCAGACTTACTATTTCCGAATCGGTTAAATTGTCGAGGCGCGCCTTTGCCTCTGTGATATCGATTCCCTGGGATATTAGAGAAGCCATTACATCCTCACGTGCCAAAACACTATGGACGTACACACGGGCTTCAAGTGCTCTGCCAGCCTCTATGACTGTCTCTGTTGCAACCATTTTTGCCAGGACGGTCTGACAAGGTGTAAAAACCGTTATCATGAGAATTGCCAGAAAAAGACTGCCCGGTTTTACTATTCTTCTTATTCTTTTCATTATTCGTCTCCTTTTTATAAATAGTTTGATGGAATCGAAAATAGTCAAACCTCTCTAACGCCAACTTGATATTGATGAAAAAGAGGTTGAGAGTTCATCTGGGTCTGCATTACCTCAATCCTTAATGGGGATACCCTGAAAAACAAAAGAGTAGCTAATTCCACTACCCCCATATCCGATGACTATTTCTGCAAGAGGTACATTCACCTCTTGAATCGCCTTCCATTTTAAAATATAACAACCGGCCATGCTTGAGGAATCCAAATCTTTACCTTCTACTCTAAAGGTGTGGGATGACAAGGCATTTAGTACCACAGGCTCTTTTAGCAAATGCCATTGGGCAGAACCCGTATTGTCATGGTAGACAATCGATTCCACGGTGATTGGATGTAGTAAATCAAGGTTGCGCACTGTAAGAATATTGGTCAGATAAAATTTTATTTTTTTTTCATCTGCGGACATTATTTTTGGATATACTGATATGTATAAAGTTTCTCCGACAGACCGCCGGGGCTCTGCCAATGTCTGCGTTACGAATGAAAAGCACAGAATAAATGACATGAGTATCGTCATACTAATTATTTTAAATTTACTGATTTCCATTTTTCCTCCGCACCATCATTTAAAGTTAAGACTCCATAACCTAAGATGAGCGTTTCAAATTTTAAGAATATGGGATTCAAAAATAATTTCAAAGGATTTGATTCGTTTGAATTTTTAAAATTTGAAACCCGTTGGTATTGCCTGTCTTACTGCATCTACAGCGTCAGATTCCTATCTTAGTCATCGTCCGGAGACCTTTTAAAGGCCGGCTCTTTGGCGTCCATATAACTGATATGAATCTTCTCGATCGTGCCGTTAAATTCGAACGGTGCGCGATCAAAATAGTCCAGCGCTACCGGTGAGCCCAGGTCCTTGCCCACATCAAAAGTCTCAGAAGCTGTGTGGAGCGCGGGTACTGATCTCTCAACTCTTCCCTGAGCTACCTGTTCACCGTTGACGGATAAAGTAACGGTCGCCGGAGCCATACGCTCAGTGGTGTCGTACCTGGTTTCCACTTCGATCCGGACCTTTCCAGTGGCAATAGGTGAACTGGATGCGATCTTGAAGCGGTTGAGCGTCATGGCATTGTATTCAGCTTTGAGATATCCCCCGTCCATGTAAACGGTGAAACCTGAAGAAATTCCCCCAACAGCAAATAGTACTCCGTTGGCCTTTTTACCGATTTCAGCATCGATCACGGCGAGCGTGGAACGACCGCTCACGAATTTCGGGGCCAGAGATTCCGGGATCCGGTCCTGCCCTTCGTAAAACGACCACTGAGTCAGCGATGAAGAAGGCATCTCACTGGGATGGTAAAAAGCCGTGTAGTAGGACCCCCCAATCGGGTATACAAGGTTTGCCGTCGCCTCCTGGTCGAATAAGTCCTTCAATTCAGCCAGCTTGGCCGGGTTCTCCTGAGCCAGATCTTTAGCCTGGGAATAGTCGTCGCCGAGGTTGTACAGCTCCCAAACATCCTTTTCCGGCTCCCAATTCAGCAAGCCGGAAACATCCGTGCTCCAGGGCACCCTGGGGCCAACGGTTCCGGCGAACCAGCCATCGTAATAAATGCCACGGCTGCCCATCAGCTCAAAATACTGCAATTTTTTGGTGGTGCTGGCTTCGGGCTGACTGAAGCTGTAGACCATGGAAGCTCCGTCCAGCGGCTGCTGCGCTACACCGTTCACCACCTCAGGCGGGGTGATCTCCAGGATGTCGTAGATCGTCGCGGCGATATCGTTGACATGATGAAACTGAGCGCGGACCTTGCCGTCGGGGTTTATTTTTGCGGGCCATGAGATGACCAGTGGTGTACGGGTACCGCCCATGTAGGCGGCCAGCAGTTTTACACCCTGGAAAGGTGCTGCTCCTGCAAAGCCCCAACCACCGTGATAGATGACGTCGAGAGTCGGTCCACCCAGCGCGTCCATACCGCCGTATTCGTTGTTAAGGACGTCAATCTGCTGTTCGATGGTCGAGGGCATCGCATTCTGGGAAAGTAGTTCAGAAATGCTGCCGTTCGTGCCTTCAGCGGTGGGACCATTGTCTGAGAACACATAGAGAATCAGGGTGTTGTCCAGCAGACCCTGTTGCTCGAGCTCATCGACGACTTTGCCGTACTGCACGTCAGTGTGCTCAAGGAAACCGGCATATATTTCCATCAGTCGGGTTTGAAATTCCCGCTGTGAGGCCGGAACGTCATCCCATTTCTGCACACCGTCCGGCAGCGGATTGAGTATGGCATCCTGTGGAATCCATCCCATGGCCTTCTGCTGTTCAAAAGTCAGTTCACGCAGGGCCTCCCAGCCTTCGTCGAACCGGCCGGCATATTTGTCCGCCCACTCCTTGAAGATATGGTGTGGCCCATGCACTGCACCCGGTGTGAAATAGATCAGAAACGGGGTGTCAGGGTCCAGAGTTCTGCTGGTTCGAATCCACTCAATGGCTTTCTCTGCCATATCCTCGGTCAGGTGATAGGTGGGGTCGTCGTGAGGGGCGGAGATGGGATTGGTGTTCTCAAACAGTACTGGTTCGTACTGAGAGGTTTCGCCGGCAATAAACCCGTAAAAGTAATCAAATCCCAGGCCCGTGGGATAGCGGTCGAACGGGCCGAGTGTGGTGAGGTTGGTGACTGGCGTATTGTGCCATTTGCCGAATGCGGCGGTGTTATAGCCGTAGTCCGACAGCACCTGAGGAAAAGTGGCAGTCGATTTAGGAATTTTACCGACATATCCGTCCCAGTCGGAAGCCAGTTCAGCAATCTGCCCTGCGCCTACCCGGTGGTGATTGCGACCGGTCAGCAAACTGGCGCGCGTGGCCGAGCACTGCGCGGTTGTATGAAAGGCGTTGTAACTGATCCCGGACGCCGCCAGACGATCCAGCGTTGGCGTCTGAACAGGGCCACCGAACGTGCTGGCATTGGCGAAGCCGGCATCGTCACTCATGAAAATGACAATGTTTGGCGCATCCTCAGGCAAGTGACGCTCAGCCTTACGCCACTGGTGCTTGGAACTCGCCAGGGTTTTGCCGGCCACGCTGGCTGAGGGAGGTTCTGGGAAAGGGCAGAACTTCCTGGGCACTGACCATGCCTGCAT
Organism: uncultured delta proteobacterium; assembly: GCA_963823335.1. GTDB lineage: Bacteria > Desulfobacterota > Desulfobacteria > Desulfobacterales > B30-G6 > B30-G6. The sequence goes on from CAWGLD010000001.1 coordinate 408,630, forward strand.
AAAAAAACAGCGATACGGCCGCAATTAGGCAAATTAAATAGTGTCTTTTCATTGGTTTTCTCCTTGATTGATTGGGCCGGTTATTTTTTGTTCTGTTTTGAAAACTGCATGGTTCCTGAATCGTATTTAAGGTCAATGGTGAGATCGCCGTCTTTGAAAAAGTAAATTGCCGGCAGTGAGTCCACGGACAAACGCATCCTCCAATGTATCTTCAGGGCAGGCAACCATGGTTGAGTGGGTGATCTCTATGGAAAGACGTTTCTCCTTTGTGAAAGCGGCATAGGTGCCGCCTTTCTGATTGCAATCGGCCTTCACATTAAGCGTGCCGTCTTCCCCAAACTGCACGGTGTAGTTTTCTGGATCGGCGGGCACGATCTTTTGATCGTCATTGTAAAGCGTCTGTTTCCACTGCCAGACCGAACCCGCAAGCCCCTGAATTTCCTCTTTCTGTAAACCGGGCCAGAACGTCGCTGCCATCAAGTAATAGCAACGCTCCGTCCTGGATTTTCCATGTGCGGGTTTTGTCCAAGGATTGGAAGATTTCTGTTTCCAGACGCGTTTGAAGATCCGGGCAGGCCATCCGGGTTGAACCGAACGGGCCGAACGTCAGTGAAACCCCATCGATTTCATAGCTGCCGAAAAAATTGTTGCACCCGCTAAACCCTGTCACCTGTTTCTTGACTGCGTCAAATTTGAGAAAAGGCCCTTGTTCACCGGCCAGCGCTGAAACCGGGTTTCCGCTCACCTCCGCCAGCTGCCATTGAATGCCTTCAATACCCGCAGCATCCGGTGTTGCGACACCTGCCGCCGTCTGGTTAAATGAAACCAAACAGGCTGACAACATTATCGCCCATGCGAAAACAGCGGCTTTTTGTTTGATCTCTCCCTACCTGTTCCTTTTTCCGCCCTGATTGATTCTGGGCAGGCACCCACAGGGGAATGGATACCGTCAGCCAGCCGGCGTCCCCTTGGAGACGCGTTTTCTACGTCGAACTCGTGAAAATAACGAAGGCTGACTGAAAGCGGGATCGGGCCACCTGAAATGTCCCGACAAACCCGCACCCAGGGCGGTGACACGGCCCTTGAAGCTTCCCAGGGCGGCGCCTTGACCGCTATCGTCGGAGATTTGCCGGTAGTGGTAGCCATTTACTCCGGCGGAAAATGCCTTTGTGAATTGATAAAAAACGGACGCCTCCAGGTGAAACTCGGTGCCTGTCTCGTAATCCGTATCATCGTTTTTCCCGTTGAAGGTAACGCCGGTGGCGCCGGACAGCTCGATGTTTTCCTGTGGAAACATCCATGTCCCTGCAACAGTGATATCCCCGGCCCACCGGTTCAAGGCGACATTGGCAAGCCGCCCCTCATCGTAATCGCTACCGGCATCGGGTATGTTGACGCTTGCGGCGACAAGGTAATGCTGATTTTCTCCATGCCAGCCCACAAACGCGCTGAAGACCGGATCGCCGGCGGTCCAGCGGTCATCGTTGAGCTCGACCGAAGCCCTCAATGACAGGAGTGGAATCGCAATCCCGGCTTCGGCGCTCAAGTCCGCTTTACCGTAGACATAGGTTCCCGAGAAGGCAAGATCACCTCCGAACACGTTGACAGGGGTCACCCAGATGGCTGTCGGCATCACGATGAAAATATCGGCATCGATTCCCAGGTCGGCAGTACCGTTGAAGGGTAGCTCCTCTGATTTAGAAGCGTCACCGCTGTAGTAATAGCTTGGCGACAAAAACACCCTTCCGGTGGCAGCACCCCGGCACCCTGGCCGCGCTGGCCCAGCAGGTAGAAACCGCTGCCACCCTCGGCGGCGAACGCCGAGCCGGCAGACAACGCGAGCAACACCGCGCAGACGATGATTTTTTTCATGGCCTGCTTCTTGCCATTCAAACCCTTCCAGCGTATGGGCATTTTTTTTTGCAGCATCCAAATTCATCGCTTTATTCGTCATGTCTATCTCCTTATGGCCGTTATTTTGGAAAAAGAAACTGCACCTGAAACCGCAGGGTCCAGTCCGGCCCCAGGTCGTCCGGTTTTTCGACATTGTAGTAAGCCTGGACCTGGGTATTCACGGGCAATTTGCCGATTCTGAACAGTCTGCCGAATCCCCCGCCAAAAGGCACTGTCCAGGTATTGTCGCTGTCCGCCTCCCAGTTGGCGGTGATGATGGGTGACGATGTCAGGTACCAGCCGTTGGGCAGGTTGTAGTTGACAAAATACTGCACGAGCATTTGATTGACATCGTCCCGGTCGCCGTCACCGGCAAAAGACCAGATATTCTGGCCCAGGATACCGAATACCCAGGGGGCACGCATGGTCAATACCACGGCTGCCGGGCCGGCGCCCATTTTTCGGTTCCAAGTCTTTCGTCCGAAGCGGTGGGAAACAGGAAAATCGGACCGACGCCCCAGATGAATTTGTCCGGACGGCTCGGCCCCAGGAAAAGCGACTGATTGATATCACCGAGTCCGAATTTGCTGTCCTGGCCCTTGAAAAACTCCGGCTGGTTGATCAGCGGTACGATGGTGCGTGAAATCAGCAGCCAGTCGTCGTTCAGCTTGAATGGGATGACCGGCTGAATGTTGGTCACATTCTGGGTTTTTTCGAGAGGTCCGAAATTGAAGTTGGTGTTGTTCTGAATGGGGAAGCTGATCAGCTCGGCCATGGGGTTCTGGGCCGCCATTCTCAACTCGTCGGCGTCGGTTTCTCCCTGTTCTACAATGCCGTCCCCCTTGTAGGCCGTCGCAAGGGATGCCGCAAGCAAAACCAGAAGAAAAATCAGAGCCACAAAAATAGTGTTTTTTCGTGAATGCATGTTTCCTCCTTTTAAATTTGATGATGTCACCGGTTTTTAAAAGCCGACAGTGATATAAAATACCGGCCCTGGAAGGTCGACATCGTACGTTTCTTTCTTATGCCCGGGATCATAGTCAATATCTGCGGAAAGATACCTGTATCCTGCCCCGAGGCCAGCGTATCGAAACGGCCAGTATTCAACAAAGGCGCTACCAAAGTACAATGTTCCTTCCCAATCACCGTAATTCAAGCTCATCCCCCCGCCCCCGGCTCTTACTAATAACCTGTCCGTTAAACAATAGGCACCCATGACATAAAAATTTGGAAGTGGTGCCAGCAGCTCTTCATTGCCACTGCCCAGATCTGTCTTTAAATTACCCGCGTAAGCCTTGCCGGATACTTCTAACTTGATGTCGGCAGCATGCACGCCAAACCCCACACCAAACCTGGCCCGCTCGGTACGAATAAAGTTGTAGGACAGATTGACCACATACAGATCTATGTCAAGACTGGTGTCAAGACGAGCACCGACGGGATAGGTATTACCAGCGAAGTCGAATTCATAATCGGCTGATCTCTTTCCCTTGTCGTGGTACCCATAGTAATCAAGACGCAGGGTTAATCTTCTTCCAAAATTAATAACTGCCCCTGCGATGGGAATAGACTCAGTTTCATCCAGACCAAGGTCTTTCATGTCGAGCTTGACATTGCGGCTCCCTTCCTTGGCATAGCCGAATTGTCCATCGGCCTGGTAGAATTGGATGCCACCGTAAAAAGTAATGCTTTTGTTCAGCACGTTTTTTGAAGCTTTCTCCTGCGCCCATGCGTTCGTAAAACCCAGCCAGCATACAATTAGCATGCAAATGCCTATTGCTTTCAATCCGCTTTCCTCCAGTCGGCAATAAAAAGCCTATTTATTATTTTTGGTTCTTCTCCCAATTGTTTGGGAGAAAGGGTTCCAGGAGTCAAGGATTCAAGGATCCAAGTGTTTGCTTTCCAGAGACTTGATCAACGCTTTCAACATTCTCTCGACATCCCCGATCTCCCCTTTTAATCCCCCAAGCCTCTCTTTTTCCATATAACCCAAGTCACCTGATATCATCACTTGGGTTTCCAATTCACAGACTGAACCATATGCAATATAGAGAAATCTTACATACTCTAAGGTCGTCTTTCTCCCATATCCTTCGGCGATATTCGATGGTATGGAAACAGCAGATCTTCTGATTTGGGAGGTCAAACCATATATTTCGTCTTTTGGAAAACTTTTTGTGACTTTATAAACATGCAAACAAAGTGTCTATGATTTTTGCCAAACGTTTAACTCTTTATAATTTTTAAGCATATCACTCGAATCCTATAACCCTGGAACCCTTGAATCCTTAAATTAGCATTTAGCTGATGCTTCACTTCGTGTCACTTGAACCCTGGACTCCTTGAACCCTTGAATCCTGGTTCTTCTCCAACTGATTGGGAGAAGAACCTTATTTTTTGGCTTTACGATCAACGTCCTTAATCGTTCTTGGCCTTGGCAGGGTGCGGCATTTTCCACTTCCCACTCATGATCTCCGGCTCCGGGAGATAATAGCGTGCGGCCACGTCGAACGGCCCGGCGGGAACCTCAAGGCAGTTCAGGTCGCCGTCTTCGCACTTGCACCTTGAAGCGGAAGGTGTAGGTGCCGTCCTCATTCTTGACGGCGGTCGTGTTGTTGATGTGGTAGCGGTTGTCGTCGTTGGGGTGGAGGCGACCGGTGGTGGAGTCATAGACAGTGATCGACCAGAAGGAGTTGACCGGAGGCGCCTCCGTCACCAGCACGTATTCGCCCTTCGAGCCTTCGAGGGTCTCACCGGACGCGTCGGTAAACATCGACTCGTAGGCACTGTGAGAGGTTGATGGTCCACCCCAACCCACCTTGGTGCCGGCGGAGTGGTAGAGATAGGGGACATCCTTGCCGGGTTCCTGGCCTGGCCCGACGATCATCTTGGAAAACGGCACGGACCTCGCCGTCTCATCCATGCGCTTGTTGGCTTCCTGCGCCACCTGCTCGTCGAAACCACTCAGGAGATCGACTGCGGGCATCTCGCGGATGGTCGGCCCTTCAATGGTGATGCCGTCGAAAACGGCTTGTGCACCCGCCATGTCGGCAGCGTCATTCGGATCCTTTACTTCAATCCGCGTGACGACCGCGGACAGGAGCGACGGCACTTCAACAGCCTCACCCGTGATGGTCTCGGGTTTCTCGCCATGGTAGAGCGTATAGCTGCCGTCCGGACCGATGATGTTGCGGTAATTCGCGTTCCGGTCATCCTGTAGCTGAAACGAGCTGAATCGCTCCTTCGAAGGCGAATCCGAGCGAAGCACCACCGGCCCGTCCCCGAGGTAGACGAACGCCGTCTTGTAGAGGGTGTCGTTGTTGCTCCGGACGATCTTGTCCTCACCGGCCTTGAGCAGGTCCCGTGACGCCTGGCCCCATTGATTCAGCTTTCCGGGATCTCCTCCCGTGAGCTGCATGACGTAGTCAAAAGTCTCCTGGTAGGGAAACTTTTGAATGTAGTCTTCCACCTGTTTCTCAAAGTCATCCTTTGGAGAGTCTGCGGCCATCACCGGGAAACCGGGAACGATCGTCATTGCGACGATTAGTGCCGTGAATAACTAAAATTGTTTGGATTCGCATGTTGTTTCTCCTATTTTTTGGGTTCGGGGGTCATCGGGGTGCATCTGCACCACGAGGAAAAACCCTTGTCGTCTCAATCCACGCGCACCACGCCCGGCATGTCGTAGCTGGCGTCGATCAGCGGCGTGGCGGCGCCGTAGAAACGAGCGGTGAAGCGGAAGCCTTCCTTTGGCGCGGGCAGCCAGTTCTGGCGCTGTTTCGGGTCGGTCGGCTCATCGTGCTGGACATAGATCACCAGCTTGCCGTCCTCGGTGTGGAGCTTGCCGCGCTCGAGCATGAAGCTGTTGAGCGAGTAGCGGTCGATCGGGTTATCGTAGAAATAGCCCTCGGAATCGTAGAGCGGCATTTCCCAGAACTCGGTGACCGGAGGCATGTCGTTCAGGTCGAAGGTGATCGTGTAGCGGTGCTCGCCCGAGAGCGGCCGGCCATCGGCATCGTCCCAGCAGTTTGCGGACGTATGCGAGCGGGAGGGAACGGGGGCGAGAACAGCCTGCAACCCGGCCCATGCCCGCCACTGCCAGTTGGTGTCCTTGTAGCCAAGATCGTTGTCGAACTTCCAGCCATTTGGGCCTTCGGTGAAGTTCATGGCCATCCCTTCCAGCACTTCCTGCTTTCCCTCCTCGATTCCTGCCTCTACCGCAGCCGTGATCTCGGGTGTCATTCCGGTGGGTCGAAGGGTGTGCCGGCCTTGAGGCCGAGGCGTTCGAAGCGCGCGAGCGCAGTGATCTCTTTATGCCCGTCGGTCTGTTTGGTGAAGCTGGAATCGTTCAGCACCAGGCTGACCCAGCGCAGGAAGTCCACGCCGGTGAGCTTGCCCGGTTCACGGACCTTCTCCATGCCAGGATAGGTGGGATAGTCGGCCTTGGTCAGCGGCACATCCTCGGCCCTCACCTCCTTGCGTCCGGCAGCAATCCACTGGCTGAGGGACATGGCCGTGATGCGGTCCTGGATGGCGTTGACGATCTGGACCTCTTCCTCCGTATCGTCGGTGAGAGCGACGCGTGCCAGCACCCCGGCAAAGTCGGACTGGGACTTCACGATGTCGGCCCCGACGAAGCCGTCGGGCAGCTTGCCGCTCCAGTTCGGGCCGATCAGCAACCGCCGAACGGGGCCGGGCGCATTGAACTGGCTGCCGATCATGTGCCACCAGCGCGCGTAGTTATCGTGAAGGTGGACGCTCCAGTAATGATCCTCGATTTCGGGGACGATAATGACCGCGGGTTCCTCGGACAGATCAAACATGCCAACGCCATAGAGCGTGGAGGCGTTGGGTGTGGTAGCGACGCGCGGCAGGGCCTTCATGGGTTCGCGAAACCAACTCAGGCGATTGATGCCCGCAGCGCGCGGGTTCAGTTCGTTCTGCGCGAAGTTGAAGCGCAGGTGGTAGATGGCCACCGGGTGCATGCCCCACAGGAATGCTTCCTTGGCGATTTCCTTCGCCTCGGCGGGAGTGAGTTTCTCATCGGCGCCAGTTGCCGCCAGCACCGAGAAACAGGGGACGATGATAATGACAGTGACCAGTAGGCTAAGGAGTCGTGTTTTCATCATCTTTCTCATTGGTCGTTCTCCTTGTTGTTCTCTCAATTTGTCATAGGGATAAGGAGGGATGATACATCCTATATCAACGGATGCTTATTTCAGCATTTCCGCCTTGGGCGCCTTCCAGGTCTTCATCTTCTCCAGGTCGGGCACGTAGATGCGCAGGACCATATCCATGACTTCATCCTTGCGGTTGATCGGCAGCCAGTTCTCCTCGGGCACGCCCTCGGGTTTCTCGGCGGCGACGTGGATCTCGATGCCGCCGTTCTCGTCGAGCTTCATCCCGGCGTTCTCGCCGACGCTGTATTTCTTCCGGTCATTGGGAATGAAGAAGCCGTTGTTGAGGTCGTAGAGAGTGACCGACCAGAAGACCTCGGTGGGCGGAAGCTCGTCCGCGGTCATCCGGACCACGTAGTCGTTCATGGCATTGATCGGCTCGCCGTCGGTGGTGAGCACGGCCGGGTAGACCGCCTCGGTGGCCGGCATGCCGATCGGGCCGAGCACCGACTGGAAGACCAGCAGGTCCAGGGACATCTGCCCCTTGGGCAGGAACTTGCCGACCAGTTCCTTCTTGGCGAACTCCTTGTCGGAGGTTCTGGCCATCTCCTCGGCGAAGACCTTCTCGGAGACCTCGCGGAACTGTTTCCCGTCGATCTTCGACACCTTGGCGGGATCGAACTCCTGTCCGGGCACGACGCCCAGCGGCTTGTAGGCCGCCAGCACCGCCTGGTCGAGTTCGTCGTCCGGGTCGAAGGTGGTGTGGTTGAACACGAATTGCATGACTTCGAGCAGGTTGTTGCCGAAGATGTCCGCGTCCCGCTTGCCGACGTCGGGGAACTCGATGTCGTCGATCGGCTTGGCCGGCTGGCCGCGCAATTCCGAGAGCGTGGCGACCTTCACCTGCTCCATCTGCCCGACGATGCGCTTGAAGCGCTCCTCGTCGCGGGCATGGGGCATGATCCGCAGGACCGCCGAAATGAAGTCGCCGCTGCACTCGAAGACCCGGTCGACTCCCTCGACCGGCTCGCCGTTGTAGCCCTCGGTGCGCGCGGTGTAGAAGAGCATCTTCTCCGGCTTCTTGAAGTCGCCGAGCCGGGTCGCCATGGGGACGTTGACGTAGTGGTCGTAGCCGGTGACCATCAGCGAGACGTAGTCCGAGTCGAAGGCCGGCATCTCGAGGATCACCGGGTCCTTGCGCAGGTCGAGCAGCGCGGAGATGTAGAGCGTGTCGTTGTTGGGCCGCGCGATCTCGCGCATGGTGTGGTCCTTGAGCTTGGTGTCGGCGTCGATCGTGTTCCAGCCGCCCTGCTTGAGCGCGAACTTGTTGTTCACGTTGTACATGGCGACGTACTGGTAGGAGCGCCGGACGAGGTTTCTTCACTCTGGTCATCGCTTAGTTTGATTGTGTCTTGTGCCTTGGTTTCGACAGGGGGTATTTCCTGTTTGGCTAAGGTTTTTTCCTCTTTTGTGCATCCCACAAGGAGATACAAGCGCGAAACAAACGAATAATAAAGTGACTTTTTTCATTACATTACCTCCATCCTTTTCTGATTACTATTTAAATTATCTGCTTATCCACTTCTACCTTCATCTTTAGTGGCAGAGAATTCAGTCAACCACCACCCTGTACATTTGTTATGACATTACACATCAAATAGTTAGGAGATTTAAAGCTATTTTTCACTCGGATTTACCACATAATCCAGATCAAGGAACCTTCAACGAGATGTTTCAGTAGGGATCACTTACGGCCGCGAAGCATCTCAATTTCGACTTTTACGGCTACAAATAGCAGTGACATCCTCCGTCGTCAGTGCTGATCAATGGTATTCAAAACACTCCCGGCTAACGCTCTTTCTGATGCAATCTGATCGGCAGCGGCGATGATAAGATCTGCTAACCGGTAAGCGGCCAAAGTAATGCGCCGGTGAGCCACATCCTGTAATTTCTCCCAGTATTCGGCAGGCACTTCCGGGGCCTCTTCCACCGGGGAGATCCCTTCGAGTGCGAATTTCACCATTTTCCTTACCAACTTGTCCGTATCTTGATCCGTATCCGGGTCACTGACCGTTTCGATCCCATATCCGTAGGCAAAATCCACCGCCACCTTGTAACTCTCCCGCGCCCATTTCTCAAAAACGTCCGGCCCGCTGTAAGCGGCCAGCTCAGGGAAAGCAGAGCGCGGATACTTTTTCACCAATTCCTGCGCGTTACGGTCGATATCTTCCAATTTTTGCGACCGCAGGTTATTGCTGTCCCAAAGCATATGCAGCGGAATTGTCGACTCACCCAGAGGGTCTGCAACGTACTCAAGGGTACCCGCAGCATTTCCGGTCGGAAATTGCTTCGAAAAGCGATCACTGACATGAAGGGGCTGGTGGATGTCGCCGACCATATGGAGCATCCAGCTCAGGGCACTGGCGCGTTCGGTAGGACTGGTTTCAGAACTCGACAGCATGGCATAATTCAATACCAGGGCTTCGATCGCCTGTCCTGCAGGCTTACCTTTGCGAGCCGCAGCTAAAGCCTTGGTCTCGGGCGGGGCGTCTTTTTCGACAATGGCCCAGCGGGCCGTATGCCAGGTGGGTCGATCATAGATCGTCCATTTGTTGTCGTCGGGCCAGCGTGCAGCTTCGATGAACATGCGCCGGGCGCGTTCCTTGCCCCTTGCATCTCCAGAAGCCACCCAGAATGGACTTATATCCGGATGCTTCAACATAACCAGCCCGATCTTTTCAATCAGATCGGGGCGCGCGTGTTCGATTTCGGTGAATGCGATGGCTGCGCAGGTCATGTGCGAAGGGTGGTCCCAGGCATGTACCCCGGTGGCACATGCCAAAAAGGCTACAGCCAGAATGACGAATCCATATTCACCCGTACAACCCATGATTGTGTCCATTATTTGTAATTGGCTCATCTTGATGATCTCCTTTCTTTGCTGGCTCTTTTAATCTTGATTAGGGTCTAATTCCCCACGGCTTGCCGCGAGTCGTCATTCCGGCGAAAGCCGAGCACGAAGTGAAGCTTTAGCGCTATCCAGAAATATAAACTGGATGCCGGATCACGTCCGGCATGACAAGAGATCCCCCGTAGCTTGCTGCGGGGTAGTTCATTTCATCATTATCCGGCGAGCGTGAAAACTCTGGCGCTTTCGCGGGAATGACAACCTTAACCTATTTAATTGCCGGAGTAATATCATGTTTTGAGAATATTTAACGATGCAAGACCTCGCTTAACGGGACGCCAGTTGCTCCGGAAGGAGATTTCACCCTCAGGTATTTTGAAAGCGTTAATGCAATGTCCACAGTCTGGACTTCCCGGAAAACAGTTTGGGCTTCCAGGTCATTTCCGGCAAAAATAATGGGAACAAATGTATCATAACGCCAGGGGGAACCATGGGTACTGGCGACCGTTAACCCGTCAAAATCGTTTACAAACCAGTGGGGTTCGAGAACCAGGTAGATATCTCCGGAGCGTTTCGGATTAAAGTTACGAAGTATCTGCCGATACAGCCGGGTATCCGGAATCTTTCCTTCTACCAGGTCAATGCTTGGAACCGCATAAGCAACCCCTTTAAATTTAGCGAGTTCTTCGGCAATGGCCCGTGACACTTCATTCTCATCCAGTTTGTGCTTCCGTATTATCTCATTATTCAGATAAATATACGGATGACTGAACCCGGATATAAGCTCCTGGGCGATACCGTATTTCGATTTTATTTTTTCAATGGCCTTTTCTTTATCCAGGCTGTCTACGACAAAATACTGCGCATCAATACCGAATTCATTGAGCTGAGCCGGGACCGCAGCCGCACCATGGTCGGCGGAAAAAACAATGAGGGTATTTTTCAGCCCCACCTGTTTATCAATAAAGGCGAATAATTCGGACAGGGTTTTGTCGAGATGCAGCAGATTGTCTTCGCTTTCCAGGCTGGACGGGCCGAACATATGACCCACATAATCCGTGGAAGAAAAACTGATGGACAAGTAATCGGTGATCTCATCTTTGCCCAGATCTTCCTTAACAACCAGCTCCTGAGCAAACTGGAGGCATAACTCATCACCTGCGGGGCTGCAGGTGAGCAGCGTTGTGAACAACTTGCCGTCCGCCTTGCCAAACGGATGCGGAAACACGACACCATAGCCGGGAAGGTTGGTTTCATAGGGCATATCATCGAAGTCGCCGTAGGTGTATGTTGACTTGTCATGCATCAGTTCCCAGTTTGTATCGGCATACGCCATCGGAACCTTTTTTTGATTCCACTCATCAACCCATTGGGGATACGCATCGTAATAATAAGTGCTTGTAACAAACGCCCCTTTTGCCTTGGAAAACCAGAACGCTTTTCCCGCGTGGCCTGCCAGGGTGACCGCCCCGCGGTCTTTCACCGACACCCCGAATATTTTGGCTTTACCGTGGGTCCTTAACGCCAGTTCATCGCTGAATGTGGTGGTCAACATTGCTGCAGGGGATCGGCCTTCCGTTCCTGCCAGTTTCTGGGTGGGATCGAGTTCCGCATTTTTATCCACACCGCCGCCTTCACCGACCATCTGGTAGCGGTCATCTTCGATGTTGTAGACCGTCCGGTTGAGTTCCTTATCAAACCAGATATTGCCGATCATGCCGTGATCAGCAGGATCCGCGCCGGTTGCCAGCGTCGCATGCCCCACCACGGTTTCGGTATTGGCATGGCGGTGATGCGCGTTTTCATATACGATCCCTTTTTCGTACAAATAACGGAAACCGCCTTTTCCCCATCGGTCGTAAACGGATCCGGGCATGTCACCCCTTAACTGATCAATCGTAATCTGAAGAATCAGTTTTGGAGATTTTGAGAGATTCCCCTGAGCGCTGGCATTTGCAACGGGCAGTGACAGGATGAGGGCCGTTATTACAATCGGTATGTTTAAATATTTTTTTACTGAGTCCATAAATCCTCCAATTTTAAGGTTCTTGAAGTTTTCTTTTATTTAAAATGCTTATCGGCTTCCCACAATACCCTATATCTGAAAGCTCCAATCTATCTTTATTCTTCTTCATTTTAGTTTTACCCTAACTCGAAAAAATGATTAGTCAAAGGAGACGGCACGTCTCCATAAAGTTCAGGTTCGGAACCGCGTGCCGAGCACACGGTTTGTAGAACAATCAATGCAAATCACCACTTCAGGAACAGTCTTCATTCAAGCATCCCATAATTTCACACGCCAGGCTTTGGATAAGTTCACCGTATTCTTTCCTGCGTGCTACGGCTTCATCAGAGTTCATATTATTCCAATGCGTTAGCGCATTAACACATACCTGGTAATCTCCACATATACTTTGAAAGGACACATTCCTATTGAAAAGCTCTGTTGGAATGTCTTTAAATTCTGGAAACCGTTTTATAACTAAAAAAGGCAGGCTTGACGATTAAAATGGTATCTTATATATATCAACACGTCATATAGTTTAGGTTAAACTAGGGTTATATTAAGCCACGAACCCTTTATCATTTTCAATGCTTGTTTTTAACCAGAAGAAAAACGTAAGACTATGCCAAGAGACAGAATCTTCACCATGGACCACACCGAGGCATTGGAACCCCCGAACCACGCGCTGATCCAAAGCCAGATGCGAAAAATTTTGTCCAGCGATGAATTCGACGCTACAGAACAGCAGCGTAATTTTTTTAAATTTGTTATTGAAGAAACACTTGCGGGGCGACAAGATATCATCAAAGGTTACACAATCGCCACCCAGGTACTTGGCCGGTTACCGGATTTCAATGCATCGGCAGATCCCATTGTAAGTGTGCAGGCGAGCAAACTGCGCCGATCTCTGGAGCGATATTATCTGATTGCAGGACATCGAGACCCCGTGCGGATCGATATCCCCAAGGGTAGATATGTGCCGACCTTTACCGAACAAGCCGTCGCCGAACCGGATGCGGTGTTGAAAAAAAGGCAATGAGAAACGACATGGCGGCTTCATGGCCATCCGTGCTGGTCCTGCCTTTTAAAAACATGACAGGAGACCCGGGTAAAGATATACTGGGGATAGGTTTTTCGAGAGAATTGGCTGTTGAGTTTGGCCGTTTCCAGGAGATAGCGGTGCTATTTCCTTTAGAAGGAGCCATAGAAACAGGTTCAGCCAATACATCCCGATTTGTCCTGAGCGGCAGCGTTTACGAACACGGCAACGGGATAAAGATCATTGCTCATATGGTCGATACGCAAACCGGTAAACAAGTATGGGGAGATTCCCACAAATCAAATCTCGACGTCGGGAAATTTCACGCCTTCCAAGATAAGGTCGTTCCTGTAATGGCCGCCAAAATCGGTGGTGAAGTCGGCATCATTCCAAAGCTTTTGTCCATCGAATCGAGAAACAAGGCACCCATCGAAATCAGTACGTATGAGGCCATTCTGCGGTGTTACGAATACGAACAGACCCTCGCCCCTGAAAGCTTCTTGAGAGCGATGGAAGCATTGAAACAAGCGAGAAATACCGAGCCGGAATGCGACCAAATCTGGAGTTTGTCGGCCCGCCTGTATGGGATTATCTACAGCCTGGATATACCCGGTTTCGAGAATCCTCTTGAAAAGGCAATCGCGTATGCTGAAAAGAGTGTTCGCATGAACCCGGACAATCAACGAAACGTGGCCATTTTGGCCTACATTCGCTTTCACAGCAATGAACTGTCGGCTGCCATCATCGAAGCTGACCGGGCACTTGAACTTAACCCCAATTCTTTGTTCGTTATGGATAGCCTTGCCTTTATCATGACGCTTTCGGGCGAATGGGAACGTGGGACCGCATTGGCGAGGAAAGCCATCAGACGCAATCCATACCATAGATCGATTGCACATAATGCACTGTGGGTCGATTACCTGCGCCAGGGGGATTATGACCTTGCGTACATAGAAACCATGAGTCGTCGTCGGTCGGCCTCATTTCTGGTATCATCTGGCTAAAGCCTCGACCCTGGGCCTGTTGGGCAGAATCGAAGAAGGAATAAAATATAGTGAAAATTTGCTCGAATTAAGGCCTGATTTCCCGAGCAAGGGCCATATTCTAATCAGGCACTATATCAAGTTTGAAGAAATCGTACACTGCATCGTTGACGGTCTTGAAGCGGCTGGGTTGCGTATCGAATAATGACGAAAAATATAGAAACAGGAAAACATACAAACAGAAGCAACGTTGTAAATAGCTGCCCCCTTGACCCCATACAAGCCATCCTGTATATTCACTCCCGTCGTCGATTTTCCGAAAAGGAATGAATCCTTTAGCATTTAAGCCTGGAGATTCGTATGATCCCACCCAACATCAACAAAAAAAATGTTCTTGCTGGGTGTTGACTCCAGATCGATAGACTGTTGACAAGGGAGCCCTGGTATTCCCTTAAGCCGAGAATGTTCCATGAGAAATAAGACCGCCACTGGAAGTAGGAAACGCTCGTATATTATCTGGATAATTGGCTGTATAATGGCCGTAGTAGGCTTATACGCCTGTGGCGGCGATCGACCGCCACTGGAGCCCTGGCATTCTGCCAACCTGACGGAGGAATACGCGTCGGACAAATCGGATGAAATTCAAACCTTTGATGATTATCGGCAACTGGAAGACAAGCTGTTTGCGCAACTGGAAGATAAAGTCTACGCCCGCACTGAAACAGGATTAGATAATGCACTCGTTCGTTACAGTTCAGGCAGTGCGGCTGATCCTGAACTCCGCAAACCCAATTGGAATCACAGTTTTGAGTTGCCGGCCAGATGAACCTTCAGGTGGGGTGTTGTTGCTGCATGGCATGACTGACTCACCGTACACCCTCCGGGCCCTGGGTGAAGCACTTAATAAGCATCATTACTGGGTCGTTGGCCCACGGTTGCCGGGCCACGGGACTGCGCCTTCAGGGCTCAGGAATATCACATGGGAGGACATGGCCAGCGTAATTCAGTTGAGTGTTAAGCACCTTGCCTCCAAGGTGGCCGAAAGCCGATTCACATTGTCGGGTTTTCAACCGGAGCGGCGCTGGCCTTGAACTTCACCCTCGATGCATTGGAAGGCAATATATCGCCTGTCCCCTCCAGTTTGGTGCTGATTTCTCCGGCTATCGGTATCCATCCGCTGGCCGGTTTGGCTGCACTGAAAAACGGTTTATCCTACATTCCGGGTCTGGGGCGCATGGCTTGGCTATCGATCCAGCCAGAGTTCGACCCTTATAAATACAACTCATTTGCCACCAATGCCGGAACCCAGGTGCATCGTGTGACCCGCTCTGTGGCCAGGCGCATTGGCCGGTGGTCGAATTCCGGCGCGCCCAAAACGTTTCCACCGACGCTGGTTTTTCTATCGACAGTCGATGCAACCGTAACAGCACGGGCAGTGGTTGAAAGTTTTCTCAGACCCCTGGGGCCTCATGGCCAGGAACTTGTTTTGTTCGATATTAATCGCTTTGTGGCGAATGACTTGTTGACGATCAATGACCCAGGCCCGTTGACCGCTAAGCTTATGGCAGATGAAACGTTGCCCTTTGCCATTACATTTGTCACGAACGAAAACCAGGAGAGTATCCAGGTTGTCGCTCGACACAAAGACCCGTTTTCTCCTGTAGCACCCGAGCAAGATTTACTGGGTATTGCTGGGCCGACGGGTGTGATCTCATTGTCGCATGTGGCCCTGCCCTTTCCACCTGATGATCCGCTTTACGGGCGTCGCCCTCCGGACGATGAGGGGATCCTGTTTACTGGGACAGATCGCCATCCAGGGTGAGCTCGGACTGCTGAAGATCCCTTACGACTGGCTGGTGCGTCTGCGGCACAACCCGTTTTATGAATACCTGGAGAGCCGGACGGTGGCGTGGATGAAAAGGGCTGGTGAAAACCAGTCAGCTGTCGGTGAATGGTTTGAAGACATGTCATTGATCACTACAGGAGGCAAGCAATGAATCTCAGAAGAGCACTGAGGGCGGGAATATTTCTGACAGTTCTTTTTGGTGGGCTTGTCTGTTACGTTCTAGCCACTGCCGCAGACAATGCACCGGACAAGGCTGCTGTGCAGGATTGTCTGTTCAAGGCGCTGGAAACTGCCCCGGACGGGACGACCATCGATGAGCTGCGGGCCCAGTGCCAGGCGGAAAAGCCAACAGAAGCCGATACAGAGGATGAAGGCCTTTTAGCGTCGAGACTCTACACCGATGCCGATGTATTGCGGCCCTTTACCCTCATGGCCCACAAACCCAATTATATCCTGGTGGCCTGCTACAACAACTCCCCGAACAATAGCCCGTGGCGTGAAGGATTCAAGGATTCTGAACCTGAATTGGATAATGTCGAGACCCAGTTCCAGGTCAGCATCAAGATCCCCTTGGCCATCGATCTGTTCAACAAAAAGGTGGACATCTTTGGCGGCTATACGGTGCGGTCATACTGGCAGACATACAACAAAGATCTTTCTGAGTTCTTCCGGGAGACCAACTACTCTCCGGAAGCCTGGGTGCAGGTCCGCAACGACTGGTCTTTTTGGGGGATTAAGAACACCATGTATGGGTTTGGTTTTGTGCATCAGTCCAACGGCAGAAACGACCCCATATCCAGAAGCTGGAACCGGATCTTTGCCACGTTTGTTTTTGAAAAAGGCAACCTGGCATTCAGTATTAAGCCGTGGTACCGGATCCCGGAGGCTGACAAAGACGACGACAATTCGGACATCACCGATTATATGGGACATGGCGAGATAGGAGCCGCCTATAAGTGGCATCGTAACACGTTTGCAGTTTTGTCGCGCAACAACCTGGAGTCCGGTTTCAAAAAGGGGGGGGTCGAGGCATCCTGGAGTTTTCCCCTCGGAAATTACAAGTATCTCAAGGGATATATCCAGGGGTTTACCGGCTACGGTCAGAGCCTGATTGATTACGACTCCAAAGAAACCAGCATCGGTATCGGTTTTGCGATGACCGACTTTCTGTAACACAGCAAGATATCGATGGCGTCGACCACTATATTCATCTTAGAGCGTTTGTCATAATAACGTTCCGATAGCGGCAGTTATTTGAGTCCGCGAGGGATTATAAATGACATCTAATATGGCCTGATCCAAACGCTCTAATAGTTGTTCTTCGTTTTTACAAAGATGTCTACATCCGGTTGATTCAATAACTGCTTGAGCTCTTGCAAAAAATTTCACGTAATTGCTCACCCTGTTTGTCCGGCCAGGGTTGAGGCATCTTTAACGCATAGCCTTGCTTGTGAAAAAACCGTACGACCGTCTCATAGCTGCATTCGATCTGGTACGCCTCACTGATGTAGCCATGAAATGCTTTGGCCGTCCAAAAAGTTCGGTCTGCTTGTTGCGGCTGATCTATCAGAACTGCCAGTTCCAAGGCCTGGTGATCTTTGATGATGGTCATTCTTCCCGGTCTCTTTTTGACAATCAGTCCGTCAACACCAGAATGATTAAAACCGTTAATCCATTTTCTTACTATGCGACTGGTGACCAACAAAGTATCACAAACAAGCTGTCTACTGGCGCCTGCTAAAAGCATTTGAATTGCAGTACAGCGTGTTGCCGTTTCGTTAGAACTAATCCGGGAAACCTGTTTAAGCTCTTGAATGGTTGCGTTTTCCGGGTACGGTATGAGTAAAGGTTGTGCCATATTCTTCAATATGGCATATCGTTCCGTAAAAGTCTAGATTTTTTGTTGATGAAATCAACACTATAGCGGTTGTCACAATCTGAATAATTTCAACCGGTACGTGAACACATCGTTGCCGGATTGAAAATTAGACCAAACGGAACATATTTATGACAACCGCTTCCAATCAACGTTTCACGCGCACAGTGGCAGCTGAAAGACGGTTATGTGGTTGTACTTGTGGAACTACACGATGTCAATTATGAGGGGTCGACCTACCTCCTGGCCTATGATCCGAAAACGGACCGGCTGGCCGGCATCTATTTTCAAGCGCTGTTGAAACAACAGTTTGAGGTGGTATTTCAAAGAACAAAACACAAATAGCTCGCATGCAGGGCTCAAAACCGAAACGTGACATCGAAGTAAAATGGCAGATACAGTATGGAATATTTGAGAGAAAAGTAGCCAAAGTGGTAATTTTTGGGCAGGATATAAAAAGAGTTCTAGGGTAACGGAAGGCAATAAGCGGTAAGCTCTTTAGTACTTGAAGCTTACCGCTTATTGCTTATCTTATGATCTTTCATCCCTGATCTTAATTGGATGGCTTGTGCTTACCAGTTTTCGCCTAACAACTCAAAATGTGCCTTGGGATGGGCGCAGGCAGGACACATTTCCGGTGCTTCCGTGCCTTCGGCCAGATAGCCACAGTTTCTGCAGCGCCACACAACGACCTGGTCTCTTTTGAATACCCGATCAGCCTCGATATTGCCGGCCAGATCCACATAGCGTTTTTCGTGCTGTTTCTCGGCCACAGAAACCATTTCCCAGACCATGGCGGCGGCCGCAAAGCCTTCGTCTTTGGCGATCTTGGCAAACCCGGGGTAAATTTCGGTATGCTCGGCGTGCTCTCCGGCAGCGGCAGCCTTTAGATTCTCAAGTGTGGACCCGACGACACCGGCCGGAAATCCGGCCGTGATTTCCAGTTCCCCGCCTTCCAGAAGGCTGAAAAACCGCTTGGCATGTTCTTTTTCCTGGTTGGCCGTCTCTGCAAAAATATCCGAAATCTGGACATACCCGTCTTTTTTGGCCTTGCTCGCAAAGTAGGTGTATCGATTCCGGGCCTGGGATTCACCTGCAAAAGATTTGAGCAGGTTCTTTTCTGTTTGACTACCTTTCAATTCTGCCATTTGTTTCCTCCTTATTGGTTTAATTATGGGTTGACGCCTTTTGGCAATCCGGGCAGATACCGAAAAAATCGATTCGGTGATTGACAATCCGGTATCCTGTTTTCAGAATAATCCGCTGTTCCAGGGCGGTTATCTCGAGGTCATCTGCATCCATGATCTGTGTGCATTTGGTGCAGATCACATGTGTATGCGGATTGGGTCGTTTTCCATCGTATCGATTGCTTCCCTTGCTGAATTCGAGTTCCATCACCGCCCCCATTTCCTTGGCAAGGGAAATTGTTTTGTAGACAGTCGCCTTGCTGGTCATGGGAAAATCGACCCTGACCCTTTCATAAATCTGATCCACCGTCGGGTGCGTGTCACTGGTAACCAGAATTTTCAGAACAGCCTGTCGCTGGGGTGTCATGCGATGCCCTGCCGCCTGCATCTGTTTTACCAATGGATGGATCATGGTGTACGAATTCGTCAATGTCGGTATCCAAGGTGTCGGAAGCGTTCATGATTGTCAAGAATGATTATCTCTAAATAATAGATCTCTTGTTTGGCATCAGGGGTCTATAATGTCAAGCAATAAATTCGCCTGCGGAATTTTATCGCGTCAGGGTTCATCGATGGGATATGTATAGAGGAAGGACTTGTCAAACAAATCCGGATCCGTAAAATGTCCCCGACCGACCATCTTGATGGCGTGGTGGCCCCGTTGTCTCATATACCCAACGTTGGGTATGCCCATGGAAAAGAAGATATAGGGTTCGATCCGCCAGGAGTCTTTCATGATACCCGTCGGTAAAAAAACGCTCTCCCTTTGTCCCGTATCTTTTGGCAGGGACTCCAGTATCTCGTATGGGAAAAGTGCATAAGCGACACCGGAAGCAGACACCTGCTCCGTAAAAACTTTATGGACCTGATGCCACCCGGAGTTGACCCGCAGGTTCATCTGTTCTGCCGGAAATTTCTCCGGCAGCCACGCCGGGACCAGAGGGGCAATTTCGCCCGGTGTTGTTACAACCTTTGCAATGATAGCCTTTCGGGGGACAAAGAAATAATAACAGCCACAATTGTTCATAATGTCCACCATCACAGGTTTCCCCGTTCTATCCAGGGTAACACGATAGCTTAAGCCATCCAGGGGACCGCGCTCTATCCAGGGTGCATTTTTACCGGCCCTTTCAGAATACCAGAAGGCGTAATTTATCTGCAGCGCCGGATAACCGTCCAGGAAACTGTGCGAGGTATAATAATAGACGACCGGTTGTCCGGTATCGACCCGGACCCGGTTATCTTGCCATACAATTTGACCGATTCGATCATAATCGTTGACCACGTCCTGATGTATGATGGGCGCAAACATGTTTGCCAGATACCGTTCATCCAGTGCCGTTAAAACAGGCAAACCAAAAACATCCAGAGAAAGCGGATCATACAGGCGGTTCATGAAGGTCTGCTGATCCGTTGAATCGTGCGATTCGGGATAAAAGCGCATCAGCCGGCCATCGATGTCAAGATCGTTCAAAGGTGTTCGATGCCATTTTTCAACCCGGCTGTAAGCCATAGATGTAGCAATGCTGACGGGGATGCACGCCAGCGGATATAGACCAAAAAATCGTGCCACGCTGGAATACTCATCCGGTATTTTAACGGCTCTCTTCAAAATTTCCATGAAATCGGGGTTGGTCTGGTCGTCACCTAACATTCTGATGGCATAGGTTTCCGTCTTTTGATAAATCGTATCATCATCGACCGTTTCCCCGGTCGCCCTGGAAATCTCCATCAATGCTGCCGCGGAAAGAGTGGAAAGCTCCTTTCGGCGGGAAGCTAAACCCAGTTTCAGCATTTGCTCGACCCAGTAGGCGCCAGCATCGGGAGAGACCAGTCGCTCTTTCATAGCCGCCAAAAATCGATTGCTTCTCAGATATGGAAATCCCGGGACCTCGAATCCAGAGGCATCCGAAACAGCATATTTTTTAACGGTCGTGTCGAGATGCTTGAAAAACAGAGTGGCACGCGCATCCCTGGGAAACGATTCGATCTCTTTCTGGACCATGGTGCCGGCGCACCCCAGCAGGAAAAGCCAAAAGATTCCAATGACTATAGGTAAAATTCTATTCATCATCTTTTCCAGTCAAAGGAGACGGCATGTCTCCTTAAGTTCAGGTTCGGAACCGCGTTCCAAGCATGCGGTTTGTAGAACAATCAATGCCTTCGGACGGCATTTGCGCTTCGCGCGTGATTGATTGTTGCCAATAGCTGACGGCTTAAGCTAAAACTTAAAACGGTTAATAATGCCATACAGGATAGAACGCTCTGTCAGAAAAACAGCGTCTCAGGGGTTACTCTGACCCGATGAACTCAGAGCAGCTGTCTGAGGAAGGACACACCAAAACAGGATGCGATAATGTTGATGACACCCGCATCCATCCGGTGCTCATTGCCTGACAAGGTATTACAGGGAAATTCACGCCAGTTTATGTCCACGGACAAGTCCGGCTCCGGCTCTTCGGAAAGGGTCAATGGCCAGAGAGAGCAGGCCATTGGTTTCAAGTCCACCGGGGAGACCCGAAGATCAAGCGCCACCGAGTGAAGAGCACAAAAGGTTTCACCCGAAGATTTTGCATAGGTAAAGACACAGGATTCATCCTCGTTGGCGTCGATACAAAAGCTTGCATCATCACATTCTTCGAACACGTTTTTGAATCCCTGGCCATTTTTTATGCTAGGGGTATAACGGGCTATCAGGGGAAAACATCCCACAATTCTCTCAAGCTCCGACTGACTGACATGCGGAACATACCTGGAGCAGCAGGAAGGGCAGTTCCTGCATGTTTTGGGATGGCATTTATGACGAATGGTCTTGAGAGCGGCAAGGTCCACCCGTATGCCATGGATGATGGGCTTGGGATCTTTGATCATGTTTCTAGAATCGATACACGGTTGGTCTGCAATTCTTGTCAATATCGATACCGATGGTATCCCCGGTTTTGAAGCCTAGTGCCTGGAATCTCTTGACCACTTCTTCATATCTGTCCGCATGCCAGTAGACACTCCACAAGGGGTTTCTTACCGTATCGATACCGTAGGCATCGTGGCTGCAGAAATTGAAACGAACCTTCTCCTTGGCAATCAAGGTATCGGCTTCAGAAATAAAATAATCGGTGGCATAGATGTTGTTCTGCAAGGCTTTAGACAATCGGCGCTGCTGTTCGGGTGTGTCATCCAGGTAGTGGTTCGCCACCTGATACAGTCCTTCCGGCGCCTTGAGACTCAGCCCGAGAATACCGAAACGCTGATGCATGAGGGCAAATTTTTCCATTTGGTTTTCAGCATCTTCGATAATGGCAAGCACATCCTCGATCTGCCACGTTTTATCTGTCCAGCCATGGTAAAGTTTTTCACATCCGCCGATGACGTTCAGATAAAAGGCCCGCATGTCAATCACGTAGATAGGCCGTTCACGATAACTTCTGCGAATCCGGCATCGGCGGACCCCGTCCAGAACCACAGACCGTTCCACCTCTGTCTGCTCGAGCATCTCAATACCAGAAATGTCTTTGGCCTGCACCACATGGATCTGGTCCTCTTTATCGATAATGTATTCAATTTCGCACTTGAAACCAAGATAGTCCTGAACTTTTTTGGAGATTTCGAGCAGGTGAAGGTTGTGAGGTGTTTGGGTAATGTGCGGGTCATTCTGAAGCTTGCCGACCTCGTTTTGGCAGTACCCGAACTCCCAGTAATCACCGATCATCTTGGCCATCACGCTGGTACCTTCTATCAGGGGCATAACGATGATGCCCGTGGCTTCAGGATCGATCTCCGGTGCATGGTAAAACTTCTGCTGGCGTTTGAAACTCAGACGGCGCGTTGTCAGGGCCATTTTTATGATTCGTTTTCGTGCATATTTGACACCGCCGATATCGGCATATGTCTGCAGGGAATCAAAGGTGCCACCCCGATAGAATTCCTCCATGGGATGAGCGCTTCGAGCCAGAATTTTGTAGCTCTCGCGGTGTTTTTCGAGAAATTTTTCCAGTTCCTCGAAATCCTCGTTTTCAAAATTCTGGGCCGGAACATACAGAAAATCAGGAACATTGAATTTCCCTTTTGTCAGCTTTTCCAGCAAGCGTGCTTTTTCGGGTACTTCTAGTGCCATGGAGTCCCTAAACAGGATAATCGAAGGATGTTAGCGGTTTTCTGGTCGAGGATTTCACCAGGTCCTGTTCTCTTTGCCAACCAGCTGGTCGAACCGGCAAAAAACATTATTTCTTGACCTTGTCTTTTCGAACAGGTAAGCTCTCGACTGAGTGCTCACTCGAATGTAAATCATATCATGACAATTTCCAAATGTCCAAAAAAAAAAGCGACATCCTGAAAACCGCCACACGCCTGTTTGCACATAAAGGTTTCCGCCAGACCTCCATGGCCGAACTTTCCCGCTTGAGCAAGGCTGCAGAAGGTACCATTTTCTACTACTTTAAAACCAAGGAAAATCTGTTGGTTGCCGTCCTTGAAAACGCCAGAGACGCCATCGTCGACGCTTTCAGAGACGCTATGCGTGACAAGGTCTCCCTCTCCGGAATCGACAGGATCGAAGCCCTGCTGACCTTCTATCTCCATCAAACCGAACACATGCAGGAAGAATTCTTAATTCTCCATCGACACTTTCCCTATGAAAAGGCGGAAGCGAATTCGTTGTGCAGAGAGTATCTGGCGTCGATTTACAACTGCGTATTGGACCATCTGGAAGCAGCCCTTGCAAGGGGGCGGGAAGACGGAACCATTACGGCAGCACCCGGCAGCAACACTGCCATGATCCTTTTTTCATCGCTTGACGGCATGGCCCGTTTCAATACCTTACGTATCTACAATACCGGCACCCTTTACACGGAGTTCATGATGATGTGCAGAAAAATGCTGACCTTCAGGAATGGATGAATGTTTAAAAAACTATTGCCATTTTTAGCCTGGTTCGACCGCTATAATCTTGACATCGCTAAAAAAGATCTGTCGGGAGGCATTACCGTCGCCCTCGTCCTTATCCCGCAGTCCATGGCCTATGCGCAGCTGGCAGGTCTTCCCATCCAGGCCGGTTTGTACGCGTCCCTGCTCCCTCCGATCATTGCCATCCTCTTTGGGTCAAGCTGGCAGCTTTCCACAGGCCCGGTTGCCGTCGTTTCTTTAATGACGGCTGCCGCTCTGGAGCCGATTGCCACCACCGGAAGCCTGGGCTATATGTCCTATGCCCTGCTGCTGGCATTCATGGTGGGGCTTTTTCAGTTTTTGCTGGGTATCTTGAAGCTCGGCTTGATTATCAATCTTCTCTCACACCCCGTAATCAATGGTTTCACCAATGCCGCCGCCCTGATCATTGCGACATCCCAGCTGCCCAAGATGCTGGGGATACACATAGACCCCGGCAGCTACCATTATGAAACACTCATCCGGGTTGTAGAAACCGCTATCCTGTACACGCACTGGCCGACACTCCTGATGGGCGTTTTAGCTTTTGTCATCATGGTCGTCACCAAGCGTCTCGACAGCCGATGCCCGGGTGTCCTGATGGCAGTCGTTGTAACGACCCTCATCTCATGGGCACTTCATTTCGAGCACAATATCAGCGTCAACATATCGGCCATAAAACATAGCGAAACAGCCCATTTGATAGAAAACTTCAATCAAATGAGCCTGATGATTCCGACCCTCTCCGAGCAGCGCGCCCTCCAGAAAAACAAACAGCTGTCCGCTAAAAAAGAAAATGATATCTTCGCCATGCTGGATGCCCGTAGAGAGGTGGATGGGCTTACCGTTCAAATCGATCAACTGAAATACCAGATTCACCTCATTCGTAAAAATATCAGGCACCTGTTGTTTGTCCAGGTAATACAACCCGATGGCAGAATCAGTTTTATGGAAAAATCCAGCGTTAACCAGGGCAAAGCGCTGGACAAGCGGATTTATCGTATTTCTGTGGGCAATAATGCCATCGATCCAGATCAGGTCACCTTTATGGGTGGTGGTGAAGTTGTGGGACAGATACCGACAGGTATGCCCTCGTTGAAGGCGGTACCATTCAACACATCCATCTTCAGTCACCTGCTGCCTTTTGCTGTTATCATTGCCCTGCTCGGCTTTATGGAAGCCATCTCCATTGCCAAGGCAATGGCGGCAAAAACGGGCCAGCGGCTTGACCCCAACCAGGAGCTGCTGGGGCAGGGACTGGCCAACATGACCGGCTCCTTTTCCGGCGGTTACACGGTTTCCGGTTCCTTTTCCCGCTCAGCGGTGAACCTCAAAGCAGGTGCTGTTACGGGCATGTCATCTGTTTTCTCCAGTCTGATCGTACTGGCATGTCTGCTTTTTTTTACACCCCTTCTCTACCATCTCCCGCAATCCGTACTGGCGGCAGTGATCATGATGGCGGTGGTAGGACTGATCAATATTTCCGGTTTTGTCTACGCCTGGCGTGTCAAACACCACGACGGCATCATTTCGGTACTCACATTTCTGAGTACGCTCATATTTGCACCCCATCTTGACAAAGGTCTTTTCGTGGGTGTCGGACTTTCTCTGATGGTATTTCTGTACAAGTCCATGCGTCCCGCCATTGCGTCTCTGTCTTTGAGCACAGACAAGGGACTGCACGATGCGCTGGTCTTCGGGCTCAAGACCTGTCGCTACATCGATGTTGTCCGCTTTGATGGTCCGCTCTTTTTTGCCAATTCGAGTTATCTCGAAGAACAGATAGCCAGCCATCGTAAAAACCAGCCTGCTCTGAGGCACATCCTCCTGGTATCCAACGGCATCAACGATATCGATGCTTCCGGACAGGAAACATTGTCTCTTTTGATCGACAGGACCAGAAGCGCCGGGATCGATATCTCCTTGAGTGGCGTCAACGATTCTGTCATGACGGTGTTGGAACGTACCCACCTGGTTGCCAAGATCGGCCGGGATCATATTTTCCCTAACACCCATACGGCCTTGCGCTTCATCCATGGAAAAACACATAAAGACAACGAAGTCGAAAACTGCCCATTGAAAAATGTGGTTTTCCAAACACCTGCAAAAGGAAAGACAGATCAAAACGACATTGAAGTCGACCAGGACTGGACGGTATAGAAAAGGAGAGCTTCGAGGATGATACAAGGGTGATAAGAGGGTTAGGGTAGCTGACGGTAGTGAGCGGACAGCTATCAGTAGCAATAAATTACGCCCGAAGGGCTAATGACCATAAATGACAGCCGAAGGCGCAAATGTCGCACAACGTGCAGAGGAGAGAGAAAAAGCATGGCCATTATCAAACTGTTCAGTGGCTCCCATTGTCTCCACGAGGAGGTGGTTCGAAATATCATTGAAACCACCGGTTATCAGAAAATAACGGATCAAGACGTGGTGCAGACATCTGCAAAACTTTCCAGCATGTCGGAAATGAAATTGTTTCGGGCTTTCGCGGCCAGGGAATCTGTATTCAATAAATTCACCCGGGAAAAAGAAACCGCTGTGGCCCATTTAAAACTTGCCTTATCCCATTTGTTGGATAAAAATGAATTCATCATCAGTGGCTATTCCGCACTGCTGTTGCCTAGAAAAATCAGCCACGCCATCGGGGTTTGTCTGATTGCCGATTTACAATCCAGAATTTCCAATGCTGTCGAACGGGAATTGTTGTCCAGAAAAGAGGCCCAAAAATCAATCCGGCGCTCTGATAGAGATTGTGCTGCCTGGACAAACCTGCTTTTTAACATGGATGATCCGTGGAACCCTTCACTGCATGACATGGTGATCCCGATGGACAAAAAAAAACCTGAAGAAGCTGCAAATACAATCATTCAAAATGCAGCCAAGGACGTAATTCGAGCGACTTCCGGTTCAAACCAGGCTGTCATAGACTTCAGGCTTGCCACAGAGGTTGACGTTGCCCTGGCCCGCAGCGGTCATCACTGCGGCGTCGATGCCGACGCAGGTGAAATCACCCTGACCATCAACAGACCGGTGCTTGTATTGAACCGCCTTGAAGAAGAGCTGAAGAGTCTCGTCGAGAAAATCCCGGGCGTTTCCGCCGTCAATACGGTTGTGGGGAAATCGTTTCACCAATCCAGCATCTACCGCAAACACGACTTCGAATTACCCTCGAAAGTGCTGCTGGTAGATGATGAACGCGAGTTCGTCGAAACACTCTCAGAACGACTCCAGATCAGAGACGTAGGCGCTGCCGTGGCTTATGATGCCAAATCAGCCATGGCAGTCGTCGCCCAGGACGAACCGGATGTAATGATTATTGACCTCAAAATGCCGGGAATCGACGGCATGGAGATGCTCCAGAGAATCAAACAGACCCGACCCAACATCGAAGTAATTGTTTTGACCGGCCATGGATCCAGGGACGACCAGGAACAGTGTATGGCCATGGGGGCTTTCGCCTATCTGCAGAAACCGGTGAATATCGACGAACTGGGAGATATCCTTAAAAAGGCCCATGCCAAAATCAACAGCGGCAAGGAATAGATACCCGGAGGCAGGCGTCTGAAGCCAAAAGTAAGGAGTAAGACGTCAAAAGAAAAGACCTCTGTTTAGCGATTGTCAGGTTTGTCCTAGCTGCAAGGAACCCATCACAACAAGCTGGAGATATCAACCGTGCTGGATAAATTTAAACCCAGATTTTGGGATCATTTAGAATTTCCCGGAGACGATCACCGTCAATCCTATGGTTTACGCCGAAAATGGAAACTCATGGTGGCGCTCACGCTTATTGTCGCCCTTGTACCGTTTTTAAGTCTTTCCTTTGTCAGCTATCAGTCCATACGAGAGGCCGCCCACTCCGAAGCCATGGGTCAGACACGACGGCTGCTTGAAAACCTGCAGCAGGTTATCGTCTATCTTATGTCTGAAGATCAGGAAGCGTTGGGCATGAAAACCGGAAAATATTCCACCGAAAACAAGGCAGGTTCCAGAAAAGTGTCTCAGCTGCTTTCAAAAATAGCCATCGGGAAAGGTGAATCGCTCTTTATTGCCGACACCAACGACCTGGAGAAAAACCTTGCCAGCTGCTGTAAACGCATTCAACAAAAAATTGTCTCGTCCCTGCCCGGGAATGATAGTGAAAGCCAGGTCTTCCAGATAAAAGACGACGAGGGGAACCCGTTGATCGTCGGTCATATAAAAATCCCTGAAACATCCCTGTTGCTGGTCCTCATTCAGAGAGAAGAAATCCTTCTGACAGTCTGGCGCGTATCCTGGATCAAGTTAGCCAGCTTCTACGGTGCTGGCATTCTGGCCATTCTGGTCATGGTCCTGACCACCGCTACCTATGTCATCAACAAGATACACGTGGCAGACGAACAGCGTATCATGGACCTGCATCAAATGGAGTACCATAACAAAATGACGTCCCTGGGCAGACTGTCTGCCGGCATCGCCCACGAAATCAACAATCCCCTGTCCATCATCAACGAAAAAATCGGTCTCATAAAAGATTTGCTGGTATACCAGACCGACGAGCTGCCCGTGGAAAGACTCGTCACACTGATCAATGATGTGGCGGTTCCCATCCAGCGTTGCGGCAATGTGACCCACAGACTCTTAAATTTCGGCCGGCATATCGAAACCTCTTTTGAGCCGGTGGATCTTTCCCAGATTCTGTATGATATTGTTGACCTGCTTAAAAAGGAAGCCGAGTTCAGAGATATCGACATTTATACGAAATTCCCGGACAACTTTCCTGAAATTACAAGCAACAAAGGCAATCTGGAACAGATTTTTCTCAACGTGATGAACAACGCCTTTACAGCCATGCAATCGGGCGGGCGACTGGATATCGAGGTCCGTAACACGCACCCGGATCATATGGCCATATCCTTTGAGGATACCGGAT
This sequence comes from uncultured delta proteobacterium, assembly GCA_963823335.1. Lineage (GTDB taxonomy): Bacteria > Desulfobacterota > Desulfobacteria > Desulfobacterales > B30-G6 > B30-G6. The sequence continues at coordinate 437,313 of CAWGLD010000001.1, forward strand.
GCGGCATGTCCCAGGAAGACGTCAAATACGTTTTCGAACCTTTTTTCTCCTCCAAGAGCACCGGGACAGGGCTAGGTCTCTCCGTCACCTATGCACTGGCAAAGGAACTGGGCGGAAATATATCGGTTACCAGCACAGAAGGAAAAGGAACCCGGTTCATTGTTGAACTGCCCCTTAAACCACCTCACAAGAAAGACAGGGCAGCCTTTGCGGTTCCCGGGGTTGAAAGGTAATTTTTCGGATCCTTCTCAAAAGATGAGGATCCAACGGAGAACACAGATGCATCGAGACGACACCATCGTATGCAAGGAAACGTTGCAGTATATGAAGGCCATGCTGCCAGTATTTTCACACGAGGCAAAAAATGTGCTGGCCATCATCAACGAAAATGCCGGCTTGATGGATGATTACATCCTGATGGCCCAAAAAGGGAAAACCCTCGACCTGGAGCGACTCAGTTCCCTGTCCGCATCCATCAGGAAACAGGTTGCACGCTTCAACACATTGATTACGGATGTCCGCCAGGTCGCCGACGGACTCGATAATGCCACACAGGATATCTGCCTGGTCCACCATACCAGGCAGATATCGGAGTTGCTGTCAGCCAAAGCAGCCATGCGATCTATCCAGTTTCATGTGTGCGCCATTCAAGAACCGATCCTCATTCGCACGCGACCGGTGTTGTTGCGCCACATAATCTGGAGCTGCCTCGATTACGCCATACATGCCGGCGAACGGGGCCGGCAGCTCCGGTTGTGTCTGGAAACAAGAGTTGAAAATGCGGTCGTTCTCATATCCGGAATCGACAATCTGACAACGGAATCCATTTCCGCCATCATGCCGGACGAGCAGCGCAGTGTCGTGCTCTCGGCGCTGAATGCCGAACTGGCAATCGATGTAAATGAAAAAACACTGTTGGTAAAAATAGGGAAACAGCATGCCTGATCATGTACTCCTGGTTGACGATGATGAAGATCTGATGGAAATCGTGTCGGAAAGACTCAAAAACAGAGGCATGAATGTCGACACGGTGGGTAATGTTGACAAAGCATTGCTCTGGCTGGCGAATAAACACTATGATGCCATCATTCTGGATTTTCTGATGCCCGGCATGGATGGCTTCGAGACTATCCGGACCATTAGAAAGCAGCAACCCGGTATACGGATCCTTCTCGTGACAGGCCAGATGCTGGCCGATGACGGCCGAAAGGCGATTCAACTGGGTGCCGACGCTGTTCTTGAAAAACCGGCCGACCTGGAGGTTCTGGTGAAAGCGATTCGGCCTTCTAAACCAGGGAAAGACGGATAATGCCAATCCCCTGCCCCATAAACCCAAAGAGCCCGATCAGCAGATAGTTGCTTGACTTCCAGATTTTATTTATTATAATACCTGCATCACGAAGAAAAAAAATAAAAGGGCACCCACAGTTATCAGCGTGGGTTGCCCTTATTCATTTCCTAAGATGATCGGTTCAATTTTTAGAAATGTGGGTTTTAGACATATAGGGGTTGTCAGAAAAACGTTCCGATTGAGGACCTTTTTTCTGCTACAACCCCTTATGCCGCCATCCTATTTTCGGAACATTATTATGACAAGCGGTATAATTAAATCAAGTGGTTAAAAGGAGCTCTCCTATGTATTTTGAAGCCGTATTCAACCCCTCAGAAAACCTGGAGTACAGTACAGACGCCCATAACCTGGCCGGAAAAAAAATAGCCATACAATCCGGTTGGGTTATCAACGAAGGCCAGTTCAAAGGTCAGGAATGTTATTATATTCCAAATTCAACCATCGGTCTGATCCCCGTGTGTGACCTGGATGAATTGAAACCACTCCCCTTTGTCAAGTGGCGAGATCTACTCAGTCAGCTGGGATTCTAAGCTGTAAGCTGTAAGCCGTAAGCTTTAAGCGGGTGACCGACAACAGCTTATTGCTTACAGCTTATAGCTCAAAGAGGAAATACCGCTCCCCTATCCGCACTGCTCACGTTGGCTGCATACCTTGCCAAATACCCGGTCTTTTTTTTCAGCTCAAACGGTGGCAGCTTTTCACGCCTTGTCTGAATTTCTTCCGCACCCAAGCGGACATTCAATGTGTGGCCGGGAATATCGATATCGATGATATCACCCTCCTGAACGATGGCAATGGGACCCCCGGATGCCGCTTCCGGAGATACATGCCCGATAGCAGCTCCCCTGGTGGCCCCGGAAAACCTGCCGTCCGTAATCAGTGCCACATCCCGGTCGAGCCCCATACCGGCAAGGGCCGACGTGGGAGACAGCATCTCCCGCATACCCGGTCCCCCTCTGGGCCCTTCGAACCGAATCACAAGTACCTCACCCTTTTGAATCTTACCGGCCATGATAGCTTCAAAGGCTTCGTCTTCGGAATGAAACACCCTTGCAGGACCCGAGTGTCTGAGCATCTCATCGGCCACCGCCACCTGTTTCACGATAGCACCGTCAGGAGCGATGTTCCCATGAAGTACAGCGAGCCCTCCTTTGGCGTGCACCGGGTCATGGACGGGCCGAATTACGGAAGCATCCTTGGTTCCGGCTTTGATGGCCGCCAGCATCTTGCCCATGGGTTTGCCGGAAACGGTCATTTCCCCCTCGTTGACCAGCTTCTTTTTCATCAACTCCGCCATGATGGCAGGAACACCACCGGCGTGGTAGAGATCCACCACGTGATGGGGACCGGCCGGCGCTATGGACGTAAGATGCGGAACCTGCTCCGCCAGTCGTTCGAAGTCACCCAGACGGATGTCGACACCCGCATAGTAGGCAATGGCGGTAATGTGCAGGACCGAATTCGTGGATCCTCCCAGGGCCATGTCCACCGAAATCATGTTTTCGAAGGCCCCTTTGGTCATAATATTCCTGGGGGTAAGGCCTTGTTTTGCCAGGGTCACCGCGTGATAACCGGTCTCTTTTGCCAGCCAGATGCGTTCGGAATAGACTGCAGGTATACTGCCATTCAGGGGAAGCGCCATGCCCAGGGCTTCAGAAAGGTTTGCCATGGTATTGGCCGTAAACATACCCGAACAGGAGCCTGCACCCGGGCAGGCGCTGCATTCAAACGCATCCAGGTCGCTTTCGCTGATACCCCCGCTTTTCAATCGCCCCACGGCCTCGAACACCTTGTCCAGACCCACCTCACGTCCATGAATCTTTCCGGGCAGCATGGGGCCGCCGGCAATGAAGATGGACGGGATATCGAGTCTGGCCGCCCCGATCAGCATTCCGGGAATTATTTTATCACAGGAAGCCATGAGAACCAGCCCGTCAAAGGGATGGGCCATGGCCATGATTTCAAGGGAATCCGCAATCAGTTCCCTGCTGGGCAGCGAATATTTCATGCCGGCGTGGTTCATGGCGATACCGTCACAGACACCGATGGTGTTGAAGACCACCGGTGTGCCTCCCGCCGCATAGACACCCGCTTTCACTGCATCTGACAGTTTGTCCAGGTGTATGTGACCGGGAATGATTTCATTGAAAGAATTGGCAATCCCGATGATGGGGTTCTGCAGCTCCCGCGTGGTAAACCCGCCTGCTCTCAAGAGAGACCGGTGAGGGGCCCGCTCCACTCCCTGGGTCATGAGGTCACTTCTTTTCTTCATGCTGTCTCCTCCAATTAAGCTGTTCCATGATTTTATGGAAGGCAACAGTACACATTTGCGGCTGTTTCCTGCTCCAAAGTCGTTTATCCTGGCGGGAAAGTCAATGATTTATGGGGGTAAGAAGCACCAAGCGCCCTTGATTTATAATAGCCAAAGGCGTTTCAAATGCTCGGGTGTTTATCGATTTGAAAGAGTCAACTACCACCCGTGAAACGGGTGGCTTGGATTTCCCCCAAAATGGGGGAAAAACAAAGGAGACGGCACGTCTCCGTAAGTTCAGGTTCGGAACCGCGTGCCAAGCACGCGGTTTGTAGAACAATCAAAGGCTCACGCCCGCTCCTTACTCAGGCTTTCATCACATGCCTTCATGCAGACACTGCAGTTGAGTCCGGCGACACGGTATGTGCGGCAGGCGTAAGGGTTCATGGCATAGGCCTGACCTTTATTAGGCATCTTGAGGGCTTTGGACGGGCACGCCTTGATACAGGCATTGCATTTGAGACAGTAGTCTTTTCGGGATTTGGGTGTCGGCTCAATGACCGCCTCAGTGAGGAGGCAGGTCATTTTTATGCGGGGCCCAAATTCAGGGGTAATGAGCATAGTGTGCCGACCCACCGAACCCAAACCTGCCAGCTCGGCAGCATCCTTATAGGAAAACACGGCCCGCAAAAACCGCTGGTCCGTCGGAGCTACCGTCGGCATGGGCAGGGAGCGATACCCCTGATCCTTCAGAAGCCCCGCCATTCCGTGGACAGCGTTTGTCAGTCTTCCATTGATGTATTCGGTATGGGTTATGAAATAATCCCCGGAAAAGGCCTCACCCACCTCCTTGCTTGTGCCCAGAAGAGCTACCATCTCCTGAAAAATCTCTTTACAGAGAACAACAACGGATTTTGCCCCGGGAAGAAGGGCATTGGCATATTTTTTTAGGTCCTTAGATCCGGATTTTGTAACGGAAGCCACACCAACAAGATCTACAGTGAACATGCTCTTCATCTCTTCAAGAAAATTATGGTCAAATTTTGCCATTCTGACGAATCCTTTCCTGGTTGTTTTTGTCCGTAACGGTCATAGTTCACCTTGTCAAAGGCAAGGTCTCCTTCTTTGCAGCCTTTGAAATATCCGCATCCTTTGCAATCTTTTCTATCCTTTCCGCTTTTGTCATGAAGCCTCCTTCTTCGGGCTAAAGGTGAACATAGAACTACCGCCCTGCTTTCAAAACCACTGTGGGAACACGATATCTGTATGGTCAGGTTGTGTCAAGGAGTCGAGTAGCCCAGGGGGATATAGATGTCAGGCTGGCTTGAAGGTATTTTGATTAGCAAATGTATCTACCGCAATTGGAGCGCCCGGTTGAACCGCAACAGCGAGCGCTAACTTCGTAGCTTGCTGCGGGGTTGCCGCCATAGGTTTGAAGATTGTGTTACAGTATAGTCTTCGATTTGGAGGACTCTCCTGAGTTGATGTAATCACCTGTTTCCATCAAAATGGTTCTCACTGGATCGCGGCCGTGAAACTTCCTTATATAATGAAAATAATTCGCTGTTTTGAGTCGACGCAGCCTCGTCCCACAGTCGATTAAGCATAAATTGTTCTATTCTCGGCCAATTCTTAATGTACGGCCGCAAACCATCTTCGGCAAACGTCAGACGATACACGTTGTTGTACTTCTTTAGCGCATGTTCCCCCACGAGAGATTTGATCATTCGCTCATAGCCGGGATTGGTCATCAAATAGCTAATGCCTGTTTGGTAATGATATGAAAAGGGGCCTTTGTTGGGCCCCTCATTTCCAGGGACTAATAGCCATGTTGTTCACTTTTGAATACCGGAAAAAGCTGAAGAATATTTGCTGTGGTGCTTTCAGTCTCTTGGTCAATTGGACAGGTAGCGGCAAATCTAATAGATGATAGTGGAACAGTAGGTTCAAGTACCGATTCAAAGCTCGGGATGCAGTACATGATCGGGTATTGGCCTGACGCTTTTCCAAGCACTAGAGTCTTTTTCAGCATTCCATAGATCATAATTGTTCTGCAGATTGAGCCACAAATCCGGTGTCGTCCCAAAGGCGCGGGAAAGCCTCAGCGCCATTTCAGGAGAGATACCGCCATTCCCATTCAATATTTTCGATAAAGTTTTCCGGGATACTCCAAGCATTGCGGCCATGTCCGTTATGGTAATTTCCAATGGTACCAGATAATCTTCCCTCAAAATTGTGCCGGGGTGGGTTGGTTGTCTTTTCATTTTCTTCATATTATCTTACCTTTCAATGATAATCGCCATAATTGACGACATATGCGTTGCCATCTACGAATTCGAAGAATATGCGCCAGTTCCCGGACACACGAACTGAATATTGTCCATCTAAATTCCCAGATAGCTTATGGAGGTAAGCGACTGGATAGTTCATATCAATAATGTCAATGGATAGTTGTCAATAGGGAGCGAGTAAAACAGAGGCTGGATTGTGGAACTGAATCATACTTGCCATGGTCAATTTCCCAAATGCTTTTTCAAAGATTTGAAACGGCAATATCAATGTTGATAGGACCGAGGCCAATAAAGATTACAGCAAATTCTGAGAATACTGCCAAGTTTGGGCTTTATGATTAGTCTTCGGACCATCAAGATCAAGCAGTATGACCAAATCTACACCTGATTATGACCGACCTCGGGAGTTGATTCCTTTATGAAGTTGATAATTGAAGGAAAATCAAGTTGGGGTTGAACCGACTGTCTGATTTGCCGAGCTTGTCAGGTTATCGTCATATTTTGGCAGTTATACCGCTTGTAATAATAATGTTCCGAAAATAGGATGGCGGCATAAGGGGTTGTAGCAGAAAAAAGGTCCTCAATCGGAACGTTTTTCTGACAACCCCTATAATCCTCCCTAAACCCTTTTTATTATTGCCCCGGTCTTCCAATTTGTCCATAATGATATTGAAAAACCTCACAGCATGAGAAGCAGTGCCGAACGGCAGAACCTGCGAGGAATATTCTCGCTGTTTCGTTTCAAACATCAACATAAAAGGAAGCCCATGAGTAACTGCGACAAATGCGCCTTTCGGGCCAAATACGATAAAGCCCCCCGGTCATTCCTGGGACGGCTATGGAAATGGCACATCCGCTGGTGTCCCGGCTGGAAGTCGCACCTGAAATCACAGTCTGAGGAAAAACGGGAAGCACTTTTGAAGCAATATAGATAGAAGACTATTAGACTGTTAGACCATAGGCTGTAGGCCGCAAATAGTCTACAGTCTAAACACCTATAGTCTACCGTATATCGCTGATCGCCAAGCGATCAACGATATACGGAACGAGATCCCTGAAATCCACCAGCATTTCGTCTGCCACGCGCCGGGGCTCACTGTCCTGGTATGAAATACCGACATAGTGATCGATCCCTAGCTGTTGTCCGGCACAAAAGTCTTTGAGGGAAGGCTTGGCCATGCTGGCCACACGGATGGCATTCTGTTCCGCCGCCCACTTGAAATGGGGCCCATCCCCACCGCTGTCACCCATGACCAGGATCTTTTGGGGCGCAATCTGAAAGTGCCTGGCAGCCAGGGCCGTATTGACGGGTTTGTCCGCAATTTCCTGCAAATCGAAAATGATTTCTGGGTCACTTTCAGTGGTCGGAAAGGTCAAGCCCGGCTGCGCCGACAGCGCTGAAACCCGGGGCAGTAATTTCTTGAAAAAAACACGCTGAAAATACCCCCTGGACCCGGTGGTGTTGATCATGAAGAGAATGTTTCTGGATAGACATGCCTCTATCAGTTCGGGAACCCCTGTATAGTGCGCGAATTGCGCGTCAAGATAGGCATCCATCTGGTCGACACTCAGGGGTGCAGGCAAGAGTTCGTGGCAATGTTGCATGGCCTCGCTCAAGGCTATCATGTTGGCGGTGTATTGTCTGAAAATTACGGACAGTTCCGAAGTGAGATGCGGATAAATAAATGACATGAAGTCAAACGGTCCGCTAGGGGAAAGACACTCGCTCCAGTCCGATGAGATCAATCCACGGTACTTCCTCATGGCATGCTGGGTCCCTGGAGGATGCCGGCAGACTTTTTCACCCCTCCACAGGGTGATCGGTCACGCCAGTCCATGAAAAATAATCCACAATACACTATTTAATTCGATAGTTCAATTTCTTGTCCAAATACCTTCTAACAAACCAATATATATCGTTAAATAGATTGTTGCCCGCCACCTTTCATTAAATTTTCCGTTCGAAAAATAGCCCATCTTTGTTCATTGACATCCTCTCAGGAGTGAATACTATTCTTTTTATATATACCCAAATTGAAGAACCCCACGGCAGACCACGTTGGCACTCGCCGTTGGGGTTAAGATACACCTGGGGTTGCAGTGCATATAGGCAAAATCATCTTTTCGCTAATTCGGGAACTTTTTTCCTAAAGCCCTTGAGTATCGGGAAACATTAACAAAAAAGGAGTATCCAAATGAAATTATCTATAAAAATGAAATTCAGCCTGGCAATGATGTCGCTTCTGTTGTTAGGCGCCTGTGCGCAGACATCGGTTACACCCGAGGTCCAACCCGCGGCAGCCCCAAAAAATCCCATCGAATCTGTGGCCGGTCTCGAAACCGCGATTGCCAAAGCCAAACAGGACCAGCTTGACGTTTTATCCCCTGAATGGTTCTCCAAGGCCGAGGGGTTCTATGCCAAAGCCAAAAAAGGCACCGAAGAAGGCAGTGGAATTTCAGAAATTTTAGAAAACATTTCCAAAGGGCAGGCAGCCCTGAATAGCGCCGAAGAAACATCCAAAGTCGCCCGAACCATGTTGCCCGAAGTAATTGAAAGCCGGAAAAAAGCCCACCTGGCCGGTGCGGCCAATCTGGGTGAAGACTTTACCAAGGTCGAGAATCAATTCTTGGACCTGACACGGGCCATAGAGGACAATAATATCCGATATACCCAAAAAAACGCCCCCAGTGTCAACGAGGCCTATCTTGCATTGGAACTGAACGCCATCAAGGCGGCCAGCATCGGGAAGGTTCTGCCCTTGCTCGCCCAAGCTAAAGCTGAAAAAGCCGAAAAGTATGTCCCTCAGTCTTTCTCCATGGCCCAAAAAAGCGCCGATGATACCGACAAATTTATCACCGGCAACCGATATGCCAAGGAAGAAATCGATCAGAAAGTCAAAGCATCCATGTTCCTGGCAGAACGAGCGCTCAATTTGAACAATCAGAGCCAAACGCTCGACAAGATGAATCCGGAAGAAATTGCCCTGGGGATAGAAAAAAACCTGCAGAAGGTTACAACCCAGTTATCGGCTCAAGATATGCGTAATCAGGCCGTGGATGTCCAGGTGGATAACATTGTGGGATCCATCACACAGCTCCAAAAGGACAATCAATCTCTGAACACCGCACTCGACTCTGAAAAAAAGGCATACAAAGACCGTTCAGCACTATATGAATCACAGGTTGCCACATTGAATCAGCGCATTGCAACGCTCGAAGGCAGCACGGTAAAAGATCAGAAGGAAATGGCCGATCTACTGGCAGAACAGAAAGCCACTGAGCAGAAGCTGACGGCTGAAAGGGAGTTCAACAAAAAATACCTGGAGGTTCAAGCTTTCTTCAGGGCTGATGAAGCCGAAGTCTACAAACAAAAAAACCAGCTGGTTATCAGGCTAAAGGCCATGCAATTCCCCGTGGGCACTGCCACCATTTCGCCTGAAAACTTTGGACTCCTGGGCAAGGTGCAGCGGGCGATCCAGACATTTGAAGGATCGTCTGTGGTAGTTGAGGGGCATACGGACAGCACCGGCAGCGATGAGGTCAATCAGGCATTATCAACCCAACGCGCGGAAGCGGTAAGTGCGTATCTGGTGGCCAACAAAACGATTCAGGCCGATAAAATTGATCCCAGGGGCTATGGCCCCACAAAGCCGCTGGCCTCCAACGCAACCCCGGAAGGCCGGGCCATCAATCGACGTATCGATGTGATCATTAACCCTGCCTTAACGCCCGAACAATAACACCGGGCAGTGAAGAGGTCACGCGCTTACGCACGCGACCTCTTCACGACCTAAAAAAGCACCGCAAATTGAAGAACCTCGCAGCAAGCTACGAGGAATGTTCTGTCGTGCGACAGTGCTTCGCAGCGACCGTAAGGAATTCTGTCTAATCTAGATTCGCTCGCTAACCCCGCAGCATGCGAAGCACTGCCGAACGGCAGAACCTACGGGGAATGCGCTCGCTTTTTCGGTTCAAGCGATTGTTTGACGTTATTTGCTATAGCGGTTTCGGAACGGCATTGCGACAAACGCTCAATCACAATTTTTCTCAAGAATAATTTTGAGGCGCTTCCGGAAATACCTTGGCTAGCTGTTTTTAAACACGGGCTTCCGTTTTTCCAGAAACGCCCTCTGGCCTTCCACGAGGTCGGCACTCTCCAGGGATGCCTGCACAAGCTTTTTGGCCTCAGCCTGCTGTCGGGCATCCAGGCGGCCGGATGCTGATATCAGATTGAGGATACGCTTGATGCCCCTGAGAGACAACGGGGCATTGGCGGCGATCTCTTCTGCCAGCGCATAGGTAAAAACAGCCAGTTCGTCCCGGGGCAGAACATAATCCACCAGACCCATCTCTTTCAGACGATCTGTTTTGTAGCGCCGGGCCGTAAAGAACATCTCCTTGGTCCGGGGCAACCCGATAGCCCGCACAAACCGCTCGAGACCCTCGGGAAAATAAACCATTCCCAGGCGGGCCGGTACCATCCCCATCTGCACGTGATCTGCGGCAATACGCATATCACAAGCCACCGCCAGATCGCAGGCACCGCCGAATGCAAATCCGTTCAGCATGGCAATCACGGGATAGGGATAGTCGACAATGCTCTTGACGGCCAGTTCAAAGGGGCTTCTGTTTTGCAGCAGTTTTTGTACTTCCGGGGACCCACCCGCTGGAATGGCTTTGATGTCGTACCCCGATGAAAAAGCCTTGTGGCCCGCCCCCCGAAGAATCACCACCCGAATACGATCTTCGGATGCGTGTCTTTGCAGCACCTGGTAGAGTTGAACCAGCATCTCCGGCGTCATGGCATTGCGCTTTTCCGGACGGTTGAGGGTCAAGGTGAGGATACCGTCGTTTTCCTCGGTCAATAATTGATTCTGTTGGTCCATAGTTATCCCCATATCCAGGAGGTACGAAAAAAGAAGGAACATCGAACATCCAACGTCCAACATCGAATGTTGAATTGGATATCTGAAGAAACAGGCCTCGGCATTGAAATTTTCCCATTAAGGCTTGCTAACGAGAAGTCCTGAAGCTCAATAGGAGCCCTCAGGCTGAACCGCTAGGGGAATGGACACATTGTCTCACTTCAATGCTCTTTTCATTCGATGTTCGATGTTGGACGTTCATCTTTAACGTATTATTTATATTTTTCTTTTATGGATACTTCATGAAACATCCGTACTGATGAGGTTCCAGCCTGCATCTGAAAGAAATTGCACCAAAATACCGAAGCTTTGAGCATCGGCTGCGCTGGCGTTTCCGTCGAGACCACGTTTGTATACGCCCTGGACGATGGCCGCAAGACGAAACATGCTGAAAGCCATGAAAAATGACCAGCTGGGAATATCCCTGCGTTGTATACGTTCGCAATAGGCCGCTGTATAAACATCCTCGGTGGGGATCCCAGTTGCCTGAAAATCAACATCGGATATTCCAAAAGCATTACCGCCCATGGAAGGCAGGTAATAGCCCATGCAGTTGTAGGCCAGATCGGCAAGAGGATGCCCCAGCGTGGAGAGCTCCCAGTCGAGAACTGCCACCACTTTAGACTCAGTCGGGTGAAGAATCATGTTTTCAAGCCGGAAATCGCCATGCACAATGGTAGTACGGTCGTCATCCGGTATGTTCTGTGGCAGCCATTCCATCAAATTATCCATGCTTTGGATGGGGTCTGTTTTGGATGCCATATATTGTTTAGACCACTTGCCCACTTGTCTGGTCATGTAGTTGCCTGGCTTGCCATAGTTTCCCAAGCCCATGGCCTGCCAATCCACTTTGTGGATCCGGGTCAGCGTCTCGTTCATGGCATCGTAGATAGCGAAGCGTTTGCGACGCGTCATATCCGGAAGGGCCGGATTCCGAAAGATGCGGCCCTCCACGTGTTCCATGATGTAGAACGGGGTACCGATAATAGCAGCATCTTTACAGAGCAGAACCATCTTTGGCACCGGCACATCCGTCTTTTCCAGAGCCTTTAGGATGCGGTATTCGCGCTCTACGGCATGGGCCGACGGCAACAGGTTACCGGGTGGCTTTTTCCTGAGCACATAGGTCCTGTTGCGATCGCTCATAAGATAGGTCGGGTTGGATTGGCCAAAGCTGAACTGCTGAATCACAAGCTTGTCCGAAATATCCATTTTACCCTGAAGGTAGGATACCAGCGCCGGCATATCCAGTTTGTGAGCTTCCCTGACCTCTCTGATTTCGTCGGTTGGTTTCATGGTCAAATGATATATTCGCCCGGCTGCCTGCCTGTCAAGGGCAAACACTTCTCTTTATTGTTGACTTCGCGGTTCCAATCGGCATAAGGCTCAACATCTTTAAAGCGCAAGAAACGGGTTAATATCAGTCACTCATGAACAACGCAAGAAACACAACAAACACAAAGAACCCAACAAACAGTGGTTCCCTCGAACCCTTTATTTAAAGGAATAGCGATGAACTTTTTTTTCAATCCCCAGGGTATTGCCATAATCGGCGCCACTGCCAACCCTCTCAAAGGCGGATACAACCTCCTGAAAAACATTGTCACCGGATACAAGGGGGGTATTTACCCTGTCAATCCGAAGTACAACGAAATCGAAGGTCATACCTGTTATGATTCAGTACAGAACGTCCCGGATCCGGTAGACCTGGCCATTGTCTTTGTACCGGCCCGGATCGCCGTGCAGGCGGTAAAAGACTGTGCCCAACGCGGCATCAAGGGTGTCATGATCCAATCAGCCGGTTTTGCCGAAACCGGCCCCATGGGTCAATCGCTCCAGGACGAACTGCTCAAGATCAGGGAAGAGACCGGCATAAGGCTCTGGGGGCCCAACTGTATGGGACTCGTGGATGCTGTGAATCGCCATGTGTTTTCCTTTGTTCTCCCCGGTATCTGGGATGACGGCATGATGCCCGGTGATGTCTCTCTCATCGTCCAGAGCGGCATGCTCTCGGCCGGTTTTCTTATCGATACGGTATCCCACGGAACCATGGGCATCAGCAAAGCCTGTTCCATCGGCAACAAGACCGATGTGAACGAATGTGACCTCCTGGAATACCTTATTGCGGACCCGGACACCAAGGCTATCGGCGCTTACCTGGAGTCGATTACTAACGGCAAACGCTTTCTTAAGGCCTGCAGAAGTACTAACAAACCCATTGTCATTCTCAAGGGGGGCAAGAGTGAAAAAGGGGCCAGGGCTGCCATGAGCCACACATCCAGTTTGGCTGGAGATGCCGCTGTTATTAGCGGTGCCCTGGCCCAGGCCCATGTGACCGAGGCCAACGATTTTCAGCAGATGCTGGATCTCTGCCGAACCCGGGCCATGTATGCACACCTAAAAAAGCCTGGTAAGGGGCGTACTGCTATCTTGACCTACAGCGGTGGCGCCGGGATCGTATCCGCGGACTTCATGGATCAGATGGGGCTGGAACTGGCGGACCTCTCCCCCAAAACATTTCAAAAACTTGGGGAGATCTTTCCAGAATGGATGCCACCATCGAACCCGGTGGATATGTGGCCGGCCATTGAAAAAAATGGCGCGGAAAAGGTCTACGAAACCGCTTTCGAGGCTGTTTTTTGCGATCCGAATGTCGATGCTGTTCTTTTCCACGTCTTTATCGGTGGCATCATCGCCACCCTGGACATCTCTCCTCTGGTGGACATCGCCCGCAAACATGACAAACCGCTTTTTGTGTGGTTGCTCGGAAAACGCGAGGAAGCTCTCAAATTTCAGCTGCACGTTCAGAACCTGGGTGTTCCCGTCTACCGGGAACTTCGCCGTGCCGTGGAATGCATGTCAGCTCTATTTGCGGGGTACCCCACAAATAGAACTGACAGCCATAAGCTCTAAGCATTTACTGGTGGTCGATTACACAGATTTCAGGGAAACACCATTTTATGTCCGGCAAACCATTCGCATGATTGAGTTCATGGCCGGTCGCCGGCATTTTGGCAACTTTCGCACATATCATCGTACCGGTGAATTGATTTTAAATCTTCAGGGCTGCTTCTTCTGCTTCAAAGACAGCTTCCATTGCATCCCTCGGAACCCTGGCATCACCAATCACCTGCAGGTTTTGACAATACGTTTTTATTTGCCGAACCATTTCAGCATTAGATTTTGAGCCAACCGAGGAAACAATTTGATCAAAACAATCCAACTCCCCGGGACCGTCGGGGCCTTCGGTCAACAGGCATTCATTTTTGAAGCAAACAGCTTTCGTAGAAGTTAATATGGAGACACCCTGATCTGAAAGCTTCTGTGTTAGAAAGGATCGAATGGCAGGATGCATATCGATTCCGATGCCTTCTCTCAACTCCATAATGGTAACGTTTTTTCCCTTCTCCGACAGGTAATCAGCTATCTCAACACCGGTATCGCCACCACCCAAGACCAAGATATCCTGTGCCACCTCAACTTCATTGTTGAGAATCTGATCGTCTGTTATAACATCGGCTCCCTGGCAGAAATCGGGTATGATCGTTCTGGCCCCCGTGGCCAAAATAACAGCGTCCGGGGACTCTTTCTGAAGTAAATTAGGATCAAAGGGCTTTCCCTTGTTGACCGTCACATCCAATTTCTCTATCTGCGAACTCAGATAGTCCGTGAATTCCTGCAGACATTTTTTCCCGGGAGGCAAAGCAGCCAAACGAAACCGTCCCCCCAGCGTGTTCTGTTTCTCAAATAGTGTCACTGCATGCCCGCGAAGGGCTGCAACCTGAGCCGCTTTCATGCCGGCTGGCCCGGCCCCGATAATCCAGACATTTTTTGGATGCGCAACCTTATTTTCAATCTTCAGCCAGGTTTCCCGACTCACTTCCGGATTAACCGTACAGCGCAGGCTACCGACTTTGACGAGACTTAACGAACACCGGTTGCATGAAATACAGGGGACTATCTTTTCAAATTGCCCCGCCCTGGCTTTGTTTGGCATGTGCGGGTCGGCAATCAGGGCCCGTCCCATGGACACCAGATCTGCTTTCCCACTGGCGATAATCTCTTCAGCCATCTTGGGGTTGCGAATTCTACCGACAGTAATTACCGGGATGTCAACAACGGACTTGATACCCGCAGCCAGGTGCACAAATGTTCCTTCTTGCATGTAATAATGGGGAATCATGGGAAATGGCGATGAAGACATGCAGGCGGAGACATGGATGACATCGGCCCCGTTTTTCTCCAGGGCCTGGGCAACCTGCTGAGTGTCAGCCAGCCCCAGTCCACCATCCAGGTACTCATCACCGCTGATACGGCAACTGATGGGAAAATCTTTTCCCACCGTCTTTCGAACCGCCCGCAATGTTTCCAGAGGCACTTTCATCCTGTTCTCAAAGCTACCGCCAAATTCATCATCACGCTTGTTAACAACAGGGGAAAGAAATTGATTGAGCAGGTACCCATGGGCCATGTGGATCTCTACACCGTCAGCTCCCGCGGTCTTCACACGCCCGGCAGCTTTGGCGAAAGCCGCGATCAGCTCCTGAATTTCCATGACCGTCAGGGCTCTGGGCGTTTCTTCACGCAAGGGGCAGCGCACGGCTGAAGCAGACACGATAGGGAGCCCCGTTGTCTGGGAGGCTGTTTGGCGCCCGGCATGATTGATCTGGATAAAAACCTTTCCATCTTCGGCGTGAATGGCATTCACGAGTTTGCGAAAGCCCGGTACGTGATCATCCGTACTTATCATCAGCATGGTGGGAAAGGCCCGGCCATCGATGCGAACGGCCGTGTGCTCGATGGTAAGATAGCCGGCCCCGCCGCGGGCACGCTCCAGATAATAGGCAATAACATCATCGGTAACATGCCCATCGCCGTCACCAAAATTGGTTGCCATGGGCGGCAGAACAATGCGGTTATCGATTACCAGCTGGTTGATCTTTATGGGGCTGAAAAGATTAGGCAAAGAATTCATGAATCGTTTCCTCCATCCTTAGACTTTAAAAATTGTTCACCCAGTATATCACGATCATATCCCAGAAAAACAGTCTCGCCCGGCATCAGTTTATAAAATCCGATTTCAGGGTTCATGCGATCGCCATATGGGTCAAACGTTATCTGCCCGGTGATTCCAGGAAAGTTTTTTGTTTTGGTGACCATCGACAAAACCGACTGCCGCGTCAGCTGTTTAGCGCTTGCCATGGCATGTATCATCACATTGGCGGCATCATAGGCTTCGGCCGAGTAAACCGAATATGTCTGTCCATATCGATCCTCGAATGCCTTTTTAAACACATGTGCGGAGGCTTTCACATCAAGATCCGTACTGGCATTGGAATAGTAGGGTCCCTTTACAACAGATTGACGTGTCTCCAGATAGCGTGATGATTTGAGCCCGTCTGTGCCGAAAAAAATCGAGCGGACGCCGGCGGAACGTAGCTGGGGTGCAAGTTGTAGCCCCTCTTCTTCGATGACCCCGAAAAAAATAAGGTCAGGCTGACAGGAGGCCATTTCATCTGCCACATCGGTAAAGTCATGTTGACCCCGCTGAATCTCCTTAGAAGATATGATCTCGGCACCCAAAATCTCGGCCCGTTTCATAAAAACCTCAGATAGTGGTTTTCCAAATGAGGATCCATCGTGAATGACACCGATTTTATTTTTTTTCAGATGGGACACGACGAATTCAGCGGCACGGGCACCTTGAAAGCTATCGTGACCAACAACCCGGAAAAATGAACGGTATCCCAAACGGGTCAGCTGCGGATTGGACGCCGCCGGGGAAATATGGACAAGATCGGCTCTTTGGTACAGGGGGGCCGCGGCAAAAACAGCATTGCTGTTCATTGGCCCCACGACACCCAAAAGTTTATCATCGCAAATAAAGCGACGAGCGATGTCAGCTGCTGCCCCACGCTCGTCACGGTCGTTTCCTACTACCAGTTCCAGACCACCCCTTATAAGCCCTTTTGTGTTGGCCTGCTCAACAGCAATTGACACGGCCTGAACGATCGCCCGTCCATGAATTTCTTCATGTCCGCTAAGAACAACCGAGCAACCTATTTTTACCGGGTCATTTATCATGCGTTTCATTTCGCTTCATCAAATCTAAAAAGGAGCATTGAAGAACCTCGCAGCAAGCTACGAGGAATCTTCGACCGTAAGGAATTCTGTCTAATTTAGATGCGCTCGCTAACCCCGCAGCATGCGAAGCACTGCCGAACGGCAGAACCTACAGGGAATGCGCTCGCTGTTGCGGTTCAGACGATTCCAGCCCTTCCCAACAATTCTTACCAAATGGAAAAGCCACCTTCGACCTTGATGACTTGTCCGGTGATAAACGATGAATCGTCTGATGCTAAAAACAGGGCCACACGCGCAATCTCAGACGGCTGTGCAAATCGTTTCATGGGGTATCGATCCGTAAAGAATTTCATCCGTTCCGCCGGATCCTCACAACTGGCAAAAAAATTTTCGGCCATCGGTGTCATAACATCACCCGGCGAAATGCAATTAGCCCGAACATCATACTGAGCATAATCATAGGCGATTTGGCGTGTCAGTGCTACGATGCCCCCCTTTGACGCAGAGTAAGCAGCCTGATTGGGAGAGGCAACATGTGCCAGAATGGATGCCGTATTGACAATGATGCCGCCACCATCTTCCATCATGATAGGAAGACAGAATTTACAGCCCCAGAAAATACCTTTCAAGTTGATATTCAGGGTCCGATCCCATTCCTCCTCGGTTGTTTCCACAACAGACTTGGCAATATCGATGCCGGCATTGTTGAAAAGAATATCAATCTTACCGTATTCATGGATAGTCCGTGCAACCATGGCCTCCACATCGCTACCCTTGGAAACATCGGTTTTCACAGAAATGGCTTTATGGCCTTTTTCCCGTATCAATTCAACCGTCTCTTCGGCAGGCCCACTTTCAATATCCACCACCACCACGGACGCGCCTTCCGCGGCAAACAGAAGCGCCGTGGTTCTGCCAATTCCGGATCCGGAACCGGTGATAATCGCTACCTTGTTTTTTAGCTTCATAACCACGCTCCTGACAAAGAAAATATTATATGTCAGACGGCCGGGGCATCCTATCACATTTTATTAAATAACGTTCCGGTTGCCCTGAAAAAGGCTTCCATCTTTTTCTAAAAGGACATATCAAACCAAGCTTTGGCTTGTGCCCACAGGATGGGTGATGGAACAGGGACGTTGGTAAACGGCGATATGGACGTGCAAGTACCGTCTAACGATCGGGGGAAATTGACGATCACTTTTTGGCAAGAAACAGTGAAATGAATCAAGACCGGGCCGGCCTTTCGAACAGCCCGGTCTCGATTCTACAAGATTTCGTTAATAGTTTTTTTCACCGCGGATGAAGGCGCCAATCCATTTGTCTTCCAGCGCATCCAGGGTCCCTGCGGCACGATAGTAATCGACCCAGTTAATGACCCAGATCCACAAGTCCAGATCTTGTTTACGCATGGCCGCATGACCATATTCCTGAGATACAACGATGCTCTTACCGCTGCCATCGGTCATGATCTTGGTGGTTTCCGCATGCTTGCGCGTGTAGGGCGATGCCATGTACATATCCGTCAGACAAGCGTCCGCCCGTCCTGACTCAACTTCCATAAAGGCCGCCTGCTGATCCGGCAAAGATCGAACCTGGGCTTTTTGAAAGATCATTTTGGCGGCTTTTTCCGAGGTGGAACCCAGCAAACAGGTGATGGTCCTGTCGGGTGTGTCAATCTCCTTCAATGAGGTCAGGTTGTTGTTCTTCTGCACGATCAGGACCACATCCGTCTTTTCGAGACGGGGGCTGAAGTTGACGGCCAATGCCCTTTCCGGCGTATTGGTGTGTCCTGCCCACAGAATATCGACTTTTCCAGACAAAAGCGCCGGAATAAGCGCATCCCATTTCATATCCACGAACACCGGTTTGACGTTCAAGTCCTTGGCAACCATGGTCGCCACGTCCACGTCGAATCCAATGGGGTTGCCACTTTTATCACGAAATTGCACGGGTGGATATTCAAGTGCTACACCGATTCTGAGCTCGCCACTTTTCTTAATGTCTTCGAGCGCTCCGGCAAATCCATTACTCCGGAAGAGAAAAAACAAAAACAGCCGATAATACTATTAGAACACTAAACAATTTTTTCATGATTGGTGCGCCTCCTCGTTGGTTGAAAGATTCCAGGTTATTTCGACGTTTCAAAGAAAGTCGGGAGAATAATTTCATCATACATGGCATCCAGAATACCTCGGACGCGATAGTAGCGAATCCAGTTGTTCAGATACTGGAGAAAGCGATAATCTCCTGGCCGGACAGCATAGGTTCCCCATTCAGCTGAAAAGGGTTCCTCCGGATTTAAAATCTTGACCTTGGTGGGGTTGTTTGCAACCAAAGGCATACACAGGTATTCCTCGGCCACATGGGCGTCAGCCCGCCCGGATGTCACTTCCATCATGGCCTCCTGCTGTTTAAAGCCCACAACTGTCGCATTAGGGAATTTACGTTTGGCGATATTTTCTGCCGTTGATCCCAGAAGCGCGGTAATTTTCATGCCCTTTTGATTTAAATCCGCTACTGTTTTTGCCTTACTGTTAATAGGTACTACCACCAACTGGCGATAAGGAACATACCCGTCCGAAAATTCGAGAGATAGCGCTCTTTCAGGGGTGTTCACCAGCCCACAGGAAATCATATCGAGCTTGTTGGATAGAAGTGCTGGAATCAATCCATCAAATTCCATGTCAACAACCTCCAATTTGACCTTCATATCGTCGGCCAGCATTTTCATCAGTTCAACATCGTATCCGGCAGGCTGACCTTGCTTGTCACGATACATTTGTGGGGGAAATTGTAAAACGGTTCCGATCTTGATAACGCCACGTTTCTTGATTTCGTCCAGCACAGATTCGGCACCTATCACCGAGACTGGAATCACCAGAGCGCTAACAACAATAGCCGCGACTGCAATTACAAACCATTTACTTTTCTTCATAGTCTCCTCCTGTTCTTTGCCTGTAATACGGTTTTGCTAAATGATTTCTCTTCTTTCGTACGCCTCTCCTCTTTTTCGTTACTTCATCTTTGCTTCCAGCAATTTGACCAATTGGGAAAAACCCAATGTAAGACCGACATAAAGGAGCGCCGTCACGGTATAGAATTCAAACGGTCGGAAAGTGAGCGATGTGGCCATTTGAGACTGGCGCATGAGCTCGTTCACACCAATGATGGAGATCAGTGCTGAATCTTTCAGCATGCCGACAAACATATTGGCGGTCGGGGGGATGATTATTTTAAATGCCTGTGGAAAAATAATTTTTATAAAAGTTCTTGTGGACGAGAAACCCAATGAATAGGAAGCTTCCCATTGTCCAACAGGTATGGCCTGAATGCCGGAGCGGTATATTTCAGCTAGGTAGCCACCATGCTGCATGGCCAGACACATAATACCAGCCACCAGAGGCCTGAAGTTGAGTCCGATCACCATGGCAAGCCCATAATAGAGCCAGATGATGAACACAAACAAGGGAATACCGCGAAAAAATTCTATATAAGCCTGTCCAACCCAGGACAAAGCTTTTATCTTTGAAAGACGTAACAATGCGACGAGCAAACCGATGATAAGGGCAAAAAACATGGCAACAATAGAGACGTACAGTGTCATCCCCAACCCTTTGGCAAGCCATGTCCAATAGGTTTCGAACACGTCAAAATGGAATTGATACTCCAAATTTTCCTCCCTTAAAACAATATAAACACCAAGGGATTGCCATTCATTATCTAGGCGCCCCTATCTTCAGAAGTTAACTAGTTTCTACCGAGAGCGAAAAATCACCATATATCGTCTCACTTACACCTGTCTCTCTGAACCTGTCAATCGATGGAGAGTCTGAACTGCCGTTTCGGATGGTGACCAATCATCCACCCAATCTATATTAAGTGTCAATAAAAATTTTGACCCTGAATACAATTTTATAAAGACTGTTCAAAACAATGCCGGGGACTGCTTTCATTACCGCATCCTGATTACTGGGCCATAAATCCGCCATCCAGCACTAACGGATGCCCGGTAATGTAGGAAGATTTATCTGACACCAACCAGACAACCGCCTCCGCCACTTCCTCCATCGTACCCCTACGACCCATGGGCATAGGATACATTTTTTTTATAATTTCAGGATCATTTCCCTGATAGTGGCTCAGAGGGGTCAATATCGGCCCGGGACATACCGCATTAACCCGAATGCCTGTTTCAGCATACTCCAATGCAGCATTACGGGTTAAGCCGATCACACCGTGTTTGCTGGCAACATAAGCGCTCAGGTCCAGCCAGCCCCCGAGGCCGTTTATCGAGGCTGCATTGACAATTGCCCCCTTGCCCTGGGAAACCATCTGCTGCAATTCATATTTCATGCATAACCAGACCCCTTTGAGATTGATATTCAGAACCCGGTCCCAGTCTGATTCGGGTAATTCGTGTATTTTGGCCTTGCCATGACTGATCCCGGCATTATTGAAAGCGCAGTCCAGTTGTCCAAAGGCCTCGACAGATCGAGCCACCATGGCCTCGACATCATGGGTCTTGGACACATCACACTTTATGAATACGGCCGTTCCGCCTTCATCTTCGATCTGTCGAAGGGTCTTCTGGCCGGCTTCGGCATCAACATCCACAACCGACACTTTAGCACCTTCCCGGGCGAAGAAGAGGGCCGTCATTTGACCGATTCCCGAACCAGCACCCGTCACCAAGCCGACCCTGTCTGCTAAAACACCACCCATTTGTCCCCCTCAGCTCTTGGCAATAAATTCTTCCACTTCATACACCACTACATTTTCAACTTGCTCAAAAAATTCCTTTACCAGGGACACCCCACCCGGAAGCATTTTGCGACCCAGCTCTTCCAGATCCAGATCCATATCGGCGTGGTTTGCCCACCAGGTTTCAATAAAGCCATAGATCTGCTCGTCACCCTTGATAACGCGGTTGATCCTGTTAATGATATACTTTTTCCGGGCGTAATCGGTCTGGGACGCGTTAAGTACATCCGTGGCATGCTTATGCGTATGATAATGAAAAAAATCATTACCATCAATGCCTTGCGCCAGCTGGTAGAAGGTCATGCGTTTGACAGAATCATGATTGAGTTTATCCAGAGCGACGAACTCATCCACTTCAAAGCTGGTATAGCCAGTAACCCGGGAACCAAAATCATCCGAAACGCTCAGTCCATTCGGCAGGATGGTCGTATTGAGACGTTGAAACGCACGATCGATATCAGCTTGATTTTCCCACCAGGTTTCCACCATGCCAAACCAGCGCCCCTCACCTGAAATCACCCGCCGTACCCGATTGATCGTATATCGCTTCAAATAGTCGCCAAAGGCTTTCCGGGCCTGCTCAGCATGAATCTGAGTGTGGTAGTGCCAAAATTCATCGCTGTCCACACCATCCGGCAGTGAGTAGACGCCCAGTCTTTTTATCATTCGCTCTCTCCTTTTTGGCGGGCCATGGTCTTGTCAAATACCAATCGCGATCTCGGCTGCATCATGAACAGCTTTTCGATAGTCCCCTGGGGATTCGCAATCTCCGATTAAATAGACATGTTTCCTGCTTTTCGAAAGCATTTTCCCAAAACGGTTATCAGGAACAACACCCACTGCCATCACAACCGTATCGAACCCATGCAATCGGCTCTCCTGTGCATATCGGTCCACCACCAGGTCCAGTTTACCCTCTATGGCGACAATGCTCCGGACTGCTGTGGATTCGAGAAAACGAAAATTCTTATCCGCCAGCTTGTCCAACAGAACCAGTTCGGCATCATGACTGATGTCAGACAAGATTCTCGGCAACATTTCCACAACAAGAACCTCCCGTCCGGGTTGGTGTAAGATCACCTCTGCTGTTTCAACCCCCATGGAGCTCCCGCCGATGACAGCCACCTTTGCTCCGATTTCAACCAACCCGGTCAAGACGTCCTCAGCAGTTACTACTCCTTCAAGACCCGTTCCCCCAATGCTCTTGGGAATCAAGGGGCGTGCTCCAGTCGCCACATAAATGATGTCCGGATTTAATGTCTCAACATCGTCAAGGGTCAATTCTCTGCCCAGCTGAACGGTAACGCCCAAACGTTGTAACTCCTTTTTATAGTATGTCAGCCACAAATCCTGATTATTCTTATGCTTGGGAATTTTTGCCAGTAACACCTTGCCACCCACCTGGTCTGCCTTCTCCACCAATGTAACGACATGCCCTCGAAGAGCAGATATTCGTGCCGCTTCGAGCCCTGCCGGCCCAGCACCGATGACCAGCACATTCTTAACCGGTTCAACCGGCTTCAACTGGTCATCAAAAAGTCTTTCCTTGCCCACCGCAGGGTTGACCGCACATCGCATATCCTCAGGCCAAACTGCTGCACCCTTGGCACAACGCAGGCACGGACGGATCTCATCCAGCCGCCCCTGGCGAGCCTTATTGGGAAGCTCTGGATCCGCAAACAAAGGTCGGCCGATGGCAACCAGATCCGCCTTGCCATCTCTCAGAATCGATTCGGCAAAAACCGGATCCTCGATGGCACCACAGGCAATTACAGGAACACCGACAACCGATTTAATCCCCTCAGCCAGATAAACATTGTAGCCCTTGTCAATGCCGGCCGGCAGAAAGCTATACTGGGCGCTGGGAGCCATTCCTGCGGAAACGTGGATGATTTCCGCACCGGACATTTCGAGAATTCTGGCTATTTCCTTAGCATCATCCAGAGTGTTTCCGCCATTAATGTAATCGTGGCCGTTGATGCGTACACCGATCAACATGTCTTCACCAGCATGCTTGCGGCAACTGGCCAGAATTTCACGCACGATACGGGTTCGCCCCTCGACATCACCCCCATATGCATCGGTGCGTTTATTCTGGTAAGGAGACAAAAATCCCGAGAGAAGATACCCGTGAGCGCAATGGATCTCAATGGCATCAAAGCCCGCTTCTTTGGCCCGGCGTGCAGCCTGGCCAAAATCTTCTACAATTGCTTGGATTTCTTCGACCGTCGGGGCCCTGGCCGGGTCCTTGCGCACAGGATCAGAAATCCCGGAGGGACTCAACGTCTCACCGCCGGCAATCAGGGCATAACGCTGCCGGCCTGAATGATATAGCTGGAGCGATACTTTTACATCGTATTTATGGATAGTTTCGACCAATTTCCGAAAACCAGGAATATACTTGTCATGGGTAATGGCCGTTTGGTTGGGATGTGAAGCACCATTTGGGTGAACATACGTGGCATTGACAATGATAAATCCCACACCGCCTCTTGCGCGGGCCTCATAATAATCAATCAGCCGTTCTTTAACATAACCCTCTGAACCGGGAATGTATATGGCCATGGGCGGCATGACAATGCGGTTGGCCAGCTCGAATGTTCGTAATTTTATTGGGTTGAATAGATGGCTAAATTGGGTACTCATACCGCTTCTCCTCATCTGAATATGGCAACCTTTGGTATTGACTGAACGTCTAGTGTGATATGATTTGGCTTAAAAACTGACAGGTTCGGTCATGCTCGGGACAATCAAAAAAGTCTTTCGGTGGTCTGTCTTCGATGATAAGACCTTCGTCCATCATCATGATCCGGTCGGCCACTTCCCGTGCGAAACCCATCTCATGCGTAACCACGATCATCGTCATGCCGTCTTTCGCCAGATCGCGCATGACATCCAGAACTTCCTTGATCATCTCTGGGTCAAGAGCGGAGGTGGGTTCGTCAAACATCATCAACTTTGGGCTCATGGCCAGCCCCCTGGCGATTGCGACACGTTGTTGCTGACCACCTGAAAGGGAAGCAGGCCTCGCATTTTCTTTTTCAAGGATACCCACCCTGGAGAGAAGTCTGCGGCCCAGATCTTCCGCCTCTTTCCTGGGTATCCCACGAACATCCATAGGGGCCATGATTACATTTTCCAGAACTGTTTTGTGGGGGAATAAATTGAACTGTTGGAACACCATCCCGGTTTCAGTTCGCAACTGGATCAGACGCTTCTTGTCTTTGACGGTAATACCGTCCACCACGATATCCCCTGAATCGATAGACTCCAGCCCATTGATACAACGGAGCATCGTGCTTTTTCCACAGCCACTCGGTCCGCAGACGACAACAACCTGGCCAAGCTTAATTTCGACGCTAATCCCGCGCAGAACATACAATTGGTCAAAGTGTTTATGGATATCCTGAATTGAGACAATGGGGTCGACTGTGGTGCCTGAATGAGCCGTTCGTGAAACAACTTTGGCGCGAAAAGATAGTATTCCCATACGTTCGTTCTCCCCAATGCCATCCGACACTACTAATGGTTTGTGGACACTCGCGATGATTTATAATGACACGCTACCACGAGATCGACTATAGTTTGGTGAAGATAGTGTAATTTATTTTCAAAACTTTTAATTGTCAAGAATAATTTTGAACATTAATTTAATTTTATAGCGGCTATTTGATTTTACTTGCAATATGCCCGCTTCACAATACCACAGCATTTGCGCTTTCTCCCCGAGGGGATGCAAGGACAACCTGTTCTTTCAGAAGGATGGCCATATTCTTGATAAGCATTTTGTGACATCCTCAAGGAATCTTTTACTTGACTTTCAGTTTAAACGTTAATATGAAATCTAGATATATGTTATATTTTTAGATTCATCCTATAATATTTGAACAGTTTTCTATGACACCTGCAAAAGAAAAAAATAAGAAAGAAGCGAAAAAGACAAAACACAAAAGCTTCCGCGAAATCCGATATGAAGAAAAGAAGCTCGCCATCATAAAGAGCGCTGCCAAAGCCTTCGGTCAAAAAGGTTTCCACGCTGCAACAATTGAAGACATTACAAATGATTTAAAAATGACAAAAGGGAGCCTCTATTATTATTTTTCAACCAAAGAGGAGCTTCTATTTAACGCGCATCTGCTATCATTGGAAAAAGTCCTCAAAAATATTATCCAGATAAACGCGAAAAATGACCCACCTGAAATAAAGCTCAAAACCGCCATCTCAAGACACTTGGAGGTGTTGGCAACGGATTTTGAAGGGGCTTTTCTACTCCAGTATGAATTTCATCTCCCCAACGAGTATCTCGATGAAATCATTGTCATGCGGGATACCTACCAGAAAAATTTCATCCAAATCATTGAAGAAGGCATCCAGGCGGGTACGTTTAAATCCCAGAATGCCCGGATGGTAGCCTTCGTCATTTTAGGGTCCATCAACTGGTTTCTGAGGTGGTACTCCTCCACAGGCAGCTGGACTATTGAGGAAATCTCAGACGCTTATATCGATCTTTTCTGTAACGGCTTGTTGACCTGATCCTCGTCAGTCCTTCCTGATCCTTCTTTTTAACGTTACAATCTTCTCCAGCGGGCATACCATCTCCGATCTTTATCGGGTTTCCGGCATGACATCCATGATCACGCCAAACTTGTGGGCCGCAACCATAAACGCCATGAATGCGCATAGAGCGGCAATTTCTTTCTCTGTAAAAAGGTCTTTGAGTGCATTGAAGTCTTCATCCGTTATGGCGTGATGGTCTGTGACAAACGTTTTGGTCAACGCAAGCGCTGCTTTGATTTTAGGGTCTGGATGATCCTCATCCGGTTTTCCACCGATTACCATTCAATATCGGCAGCCATTCCCCCAGGCTGAGGCTCTTCGGACCTGCTCCAGCAACTCCGGGTCCAACGGCGTTGATGAAAAAAAGGCTTTCTCAAGCGCAACCCAACCCTTCAGGACTTCAATATTGTGACCAAGAAGCTTTTTAAATGGGGTCAATCCGTTTTTGGACAACGTAATCCGAGACATTCTCCGACTCCAGCTGATAATGAGTTCATTTAGAATTTATTGATGGATCCATTGTAGTACCCGCAAGTGATGAGCTGTCTTCAGGGCCAACATCCATAAGCACACCGAATTGATGAGAGGCTGACACAAAGACCATAAATGCACACAACTCAGACATCTGCTTTTCACTGAAATGCGCTTTCATCTCCTTAAAGTCCGAGTCACCAATGGCTTTGGGGTTGCTCACGAATTTATCGGCCAAGGTAACTGCAAGCTGTGTAGAAACATCCTGATGCACCGCATCAGGCCGACCATTGATGGCCATTCAATACCGACATCCAAACCCCCATGCCAGGGTCCGACGGACCTGTTCCAGAAGATCGGAATCAACCGAGTTTTTGTTTACAACCGCATCCATCATGTGTCTGAATGCGTCGAGAATCTCCGGATTGTGACCAATAATTCGCTGATTCGGCGTGTCGCCAACTGCTGAAAAGCCAATACGGGGCATAGATAACTCCTGGTCATGGCAAACTGAAAATCGTCATGATGACTTACTGTCAGATGCAATTTCCAATCCCTTTTTAAATGCCGCAAGGTTTAATTCAAATTTTTTATCATCGAACTGTTTCTTCAACACGGCGATAAAATCATTTTCCGATATGGGAAACAGATCCAGGCCGATGGCAACACCGCTCATAATTGTATTTGTAAGAACGGGTGCTCCCATTTGCAGCGCAATTTCAGATGCATCAATAAATAGTGCTCGGCTTGAAAGCTTTTGTGCTGCATGGATTATCTCGTCCAGCTTCGGATAGTCAGCGCCTCCGGATGTAACATCAAATGGATAAGAAGGCCGGGTGTTCGAGATAACAACAACGGACGGGTTTCCCCAAGTACCCAGGACGCGCAAGGCCTCGACCGGTTCAAGACTGATAACGATATCCACCTTGCCACTGGGCGTCAGTGGGCTGTACAAGGACTGCTTGGATATTCGCAAATGGCTTGAAACCGGCCCCCCGCGCTGAGCGGCACCGTAGGTATCCCCGACGGTAACGGCAAAGCCTTTGTCTGTCAGTGCTCTTCCGAACAGTTGTGCCATCAGGACGTTACCTTGTCCGCCTACCCCGGTGATAATGGCATTCAAGGGATCTTTTTTCAGACGATGGTTATTCATTTATCTTTTCCTTTTTCGGCCTTCAAGGGCTTCAACAATATCGCATCATGCCTGCAGACCTGGGCACAGACACCGCAACCAACACAAATGGCCTCATCGATCTTGGCCTTCTGCGCTTCGGCATCCCACATAATTCCCGGACATTTAAATGCCCGGCTGCAATAGCGGTTACATCCGCAATCCTCGCCAACACATTTGCTTTGATCTACCCAGACATCGTAAAGCTTGCCGCTACGGGCCATCTGCAGCGCACATTGCTGCCGCATGATCAAAACCCTCGGACCCTGCTTCTCATCATTCATAAAATCCAGGACTTTTTGGGTCGCCTCTTCACTGTTGTAGGGGTCAACGATATCCACACGAACACCGAGTGATTTGCATATATCTTCGATCAACACAGGTTTTGCAGGATGACCAAAGGTATCCGTACCGGTCCCGGGATGGGGCTGAAAGCCTGTCATGGCGGTCGCACCATTGTCGAGCACCACCAACGTCAGGTTCGATTGATTGTTTACCGCGGTAACCAGGGCCGGAAGAGCGCCATGATAAAAAGTACCATCGCCCACGACGGCTACCACCGGTTGCTTCATATCAAATTGTCCCAGTTTCCCAAATCCGTACCCAACGCCCGGACCGGAGCCCATGGCCTGTTCCGTTTTCATGATGGAGTACCCGGACGGGAACAACCCAAAACTGTAGCAGCCGATATCACCCGTCACAAAACCATCACGCGTGTCCAGGACTTCAGCATTTTTAATGGCCCAGTAACTGGCGCGATGCGGGCATCCGGCGCAGAGCGCCAGCGATCTTGGCGGCACCAGCCGGTCCACCATCTCTTTGGCCTGCCGATCATATTCAGGCGGTCTGGCTTCATATTTAATCGATAATATTTCGGTTAGGGCCTGAATAATAATATCGGGATTTAACTCACCGGTTGCGGCAAGCGGCCCGGTACGGCGGCCGTAAAACGTCGGCACCGGAAACTCGGATGCCCATTCCACAGCCAACTCCTTGAGATTGCCTTCCAAAAAGGGCTCTACCTCTTCAAGAACAAGGATTTTTTGATTGCTTGCCATGTGCTTTTTAATAAGTTCATCAGGAAGGGGCCAAACCGTTCCTATCTTCAGAATCCCCACCCGGTCCCAGAGATCCAGCAGGTTCATTGCGTCCAGTGAATACAGGTAGCAACTTCCACAGACGATAATGAGAAGTTCCGGATTTTCTGGTCCCTCGTAAAAGTTGAATACAGAATCCTTGCAAAGCGCCTTCGCCTGAGATAATTTCTCCCTGGCTTCAATATGCTTCGGCAATGACGGAAATGCCACAAACTGTCGTTCAGTGTCAAAATGCGCTTTGCGCTTCTCCTGGGGCAAGGCACCCAAAACCGTCCTTCCGCGTGCATGCTGCAAGCGGGTAGCGCTTCGAAGAAGAACCATCCGTCCGATCTTTTCGGAAAGCTCAAGAGCAAACGTGGTCATGTCTTTGGCCTCCTGAAACGTTCCCGGTTCCAGCAACGGGAAGTCGAGAGACCGGGCCAGGGGACGTGAATCCTGTTCACTGGTGCTGGTAATCCCCGAGGGGTCGTCACACACCACCAGGACTAAACCACCTTTGGATCCGCTGGTGGAGATACCGGACACAAAATCCAAGGCCACGTTCAACCCATTCTGTTTCATGGCCGAAAGTCCCCGGAGCCCTGCAAAAGAGGCAGCAGCAGCTGTTTCAACCGCGACTTTCTCATTGATCGACCATTCGACGTATATATTCATCTTTTCCGCCACCTGGCGAATCGCCTCGGTAATCTCCGTCGAAGGGTTTCCAGGATAGGAAGCCACCACATTCACGCCGCCTTCAAGTGCACCACGTCCAATGGCTTCACTGCCCAGGAGCAGCTCTACCCGGCCCTCTGTTTTATTTGAAATGTCCGCCATTCATTACCTCCACGTTCATTGCGTACCGGTCGTACCAAAATCATCAAGACGATTTAGAGAACATGTCCAAATCGCTGGCAACTACCAATCAAAGGTTTGGAAAACCGGGTCACGGCAATCCAGGTACAGCAGATCATCCCGATCACCACTCTTGCATGCCAGGTTGTCCAATGCTGTTTTTTTCTTCTTTACCGATGCCTGCTTCAACTTCTCCAGATTACCATCCGGAACGTCTCTAAATTCCAATACCTGCCGGTCTTTGGCCAGCTGCATCAAGGCCTCCCCGGCCGCAGTTCTGACAATAACCTGGTTCCAGCCCTTGGCAACCTCCCATCCATCCGGCAGGCGTGCAGAACCAACTGAAATATCGCTGAATTCCGCGGTTACATCTGTGCAGAACTTACAGGCCTCACGGACACAGGCTTCCACCTCATCCAGGGGAATCTCAACCAGGCCGCTGTCCGTATCCACCTGCATGGTCTTGTATTTACTGGGGGGAATATCCAGACCGACAACTGACCGCTGGTGGACTTTCTGATGGAGCAAGTGTTTAAAACTCCGCCAGGACAACACCCATCCACAGAACAGTCCTATGGTGAGATGCAGCTTTCCTATCTGGTTATCATTTTTCGGAAAGGGCTTCATTTTCATCTTGGCCAGGGCCAGGGTCTGGCAAGGCGTTGCCACAATACCTATTTTTTGGGCAGCGCTTTGGGCCGCCAGATTGAACGCTTCCACCATGGGTGCGGCAATGAATTTGCTCTTAGCCAACTTAGGCACCTCACTGGCATCACTCACCGCAACGCCTCTGGGCAGCGTCGCCCCCCCCCCTTCGGCCAGCAGGGCTGTATCAATGATGCCTTCCGTCAGTGCCAGCGACATCAGTGTGGTTACGGTACCGCCATGTTGGGCTATGGCACGGATCTCCGGGTTGCTGGCACGGGTCAGATAGAAACCTTTGACAGCACCAAGTTCGGGGGTTAAATCCTGTGGATCAAAAAGCTGCTTGCGAATGGACTCCAGGTCCGTCGGTGTCCTGGGGCAGAAGGCATAACAACGACCCGCGGCCCGGTCACAGACATCTTTAACCACCGTTTTATCCATGGATGTGGCATAGTAGGGGCATAGGTTGACACAGGCGCCACACCCAGTGCAAAGACCGGTATCATGCACCTCTTCCATCAGCTCTTTTTGACCTCGAATGTAGGTGTTATTTCCCATCAAAGGAATCCTCCTAGGATATCTTTTTCATTGTCCAGCCCGTCGAGGGCCACTACTTGCTGTTTCTATTTGTTTTTTTCGATCATCCATCATGCCCGCGAGAGGCCGTATGGCTCTTTTCCATGGCCGGTGATAACCCAACCTGGGTTGCATAGGCCACCACCAGCCCTACACCTGCCAGCATGGCACCGGCACCAAGGTAACCCACGAATGTGATGTTTTCAACTCCGAGCCAACCCAGCTGGTAGGCGGATAGCAGCGCCATGCACGACATGGTAATGATCGGATTGAGGACAACAACCAGCGCAACCTGATTGGCCTGAATCAACTTTAAGGCCACCGCCAAGGCACCATAGGCTATCAGGGTATTGGCCCCCATAAAGCAGAGCAGGGCCCAGCCAACCCAGTGCAATTGTCCAAATTCGTGAAATTTCGCCTGCGGGAAAAAAACCAGCGCGGCCACACCGTAAATAATTAGATTGGCCTGCTGGGGTGTCATCCGCCGAACCAGAATCTTTTGTGCCGAGGCAAACACAGCCCAAACAACAGAGCCAAAAACAATCCACAGATCCCCGCGAATGTGCGTGGCCCGGTCAATCAGCAAGCCCCTGAGCTGATCCTGATTAAAGAAGATAAACCCACACAGCGTCAAAGCAAGCCCCACTTTCTGTTTTGGGCTGAGCCGCTCCTTGAAATAGACCATGCCGGTAACTGTCAACAACAAGGGCCCGATTTGCCCGAGTACCTGAGCATTGCTGGGACTTGTCAGATGCACGCCAACGGTGCTGCCAAAATAGTTACCCGCCAGCGCCAGCCCCGCCAGGATGCCCAGCAATGGTGGTTTTTTGATCACCCGGAAAGAACCCGGGTCTTTCACTGCGTATACAGCCGCCAGAACGAGGAAAGACGTTGTAAACCGAAACCAGATGATGGTTCCGATGCTGCACACCGATAAAAGATATTTTAGGACGATGGGTACCACGCCCCAGAATACGGCGGCGGTAACGGCCATCAGAACCCCAAAACTATGGCTTGATTTCATAAAGCCTTCATGCAGCTTGGCAACCTAGTGGGTACGGTGTTCATTCGGTCCAGCCACCATCGACTTCCATAATGTTGCCGGTCACAAAGGAGGCTGCATCCGACAACAGCCAAGCTACGGCTTCGGCAACCTCTGACGGTTCCCCACGACGACCAATGGGCACTGGATATCGTTCCCGTTCAATTTTTTCGCGATCCTCCCCCGGAGCGAAATTGCGCTCCGTCATGGGGGTCTTGATGGGACCGGCTGCCACGGCATTGATGCGTATGCCATCTTTGGCATACTCCTGGGCAGCTGCCCGTGTGAGACCGGACACACCGTGTTTGCTGGCGGTGTAGGCAGGTATGATGAAATCCTTGGTGCCGATCAATCCACACATGGAAGATGCGTTGACAATCGACCCATGGCCTTGTTTCAGCATCTGCAGAATTTCATATTTCATGCAAAGCCAGACCCCCTTGAAGTTGACCGACATGACATAATCCCAGTCCTCTTCACTTATTTCAGCTGTCCGGGCATCTTTTTCCCGGGCATGGATGCCGGCATTGTTGTAGGCGCAGTCCAGCCGCCCGAAATGCGCCACTGTCGATCGGATCAGGTTTTCAACATCTCCCGCTCGGCTGACATCGGCTTTGATAAATAAAGCATCTCCACCGGCATCCCGTATCAGTTGAACTGTATTTTCGCCACCAGCAACATCCACATCACAGACAACCACTCTGGCGCCTTCCCTGGCCAAGATTTCAGCAGAAGCCTGCCCAATGCCACCACCGGCACCGGTTACCAAACCCACTTTTCCACTCAATCTGCCTGCCATAAACCACCTCTTATAAAACCTTACTACATTGTCGTGACTTGCAATAGCCTTGAACGGCAAATCAAACAGGCCATCCAAAGCAAAGAATCAGCCTTTTACAACCACCTCTTCCACAGCGAAACTGTTTGGATTGACCACCCGCGAGAAATAATCCTCATCAATATTCTTGCCGTTGGGCAGCACGGCCTTATAACAGCGATCATAGACACGGTGCATGGCTGCTTCATCCTCATACCATGTTTCCACGATTCCAAAACAGATTTTTTTCCCTTTAAGAACCTTGGTAACTCGGTTGATCACATACCTAGCCAGGTCATCGCCTGCGGCTTTGATGAAATCAGCCGCGTGTGTCTGGGTATGATAATGCCACCATTCTTCCTCATCTGTTTCTTCTGGAATTGAATAAATACCTATTCGTTTTATCATGCGCTATTCCTCCGCTCCTTTGCTATGCATCTGTTTTCTGAAAAATGAGGTTCATGGAATGTCAAGCCTTGGCAGTGAATTCTTCCACCACATAACCAAAAGCATCCACAACCCGAACGTTGAAATCCTCTGAAACATTTCTGCCATTAGGCAAGATCACCCGCTTATGGGCCTCAAATCCCTTTTTAAGACATTGCCTGTCGGCAAACCAGAGTTCAACGACCCCAAAACAGACAGCCTGCCCCTTGACAATTCTGCTCACCCGGTTGATGACGTAATATTCCAGGTAGTCGTCAAAGGAATCGACACTGTGTACGGCATGCTCACGTGTGTGATACTCCCAGAATTTTTCCGAATCGGTCCCCTGGGGCAGGGAATAGAAACCCATATATTTGGCAGGTGAAGATCGCAATTCCCGGGAATGTTTTTTCGCAACAAATTCTTCGACTTCAAACGCAACCGGTTGATCTGTCAAACGGCCAAAATAATCCTGGGCTACACTTTTTCCGTTTGGAAGAACCTCGCTTTCCAATGCCCGAAAACCGGCCTGCATTGCAGACCGATCCCGCCACCAGGTTTCTACAACACCAAAGAAACGGGTGGTTCCTTTGGTCAAATCGATTACACGATTAATGGCGTATTTAACCAGACTGTCGCCACATACCCGCAAAACAGCCGGTGCGTGTATCCGGGTATGATATCGCCAGAACGCATCACCATCCGTCTGCCTGGGAATGGAATACAACGCCATTCGTTTAATCATCAATATCCCCTAATGCATTCGGACAATCATTCCACCCCATAGACAATGTGCTTAACCAGCAGATTGCCCCCTTCAACCGGCAGGGTGGTACCGGTAATATAGCCCGACCGCTCCGAACAAAAAAATAAAATGGCTTCAACCACGTCATCGGGTTGAGCCAATCTCCCGATGGGGATACCTTCGACACCTTTTTCGAGTGTGTTGGGATCATCAAAAAACTGCCGCAGCAGATCGGTCACCACCGGTCCGGGTGCCACCGAATTAACGGTAATACCGTAAGAGGCCAGTTTTAGCGCCATGACCTTGGTCAACATGACAAGGGCCGCCTTGGACACATCGTAACTGACCATGGGACGTGTCGAGGGTGTAAAGGCCGATGCCGAAGAGAGATTCACGATGCGACCGTATCTGGCTTCCGACATGGCGTGGGAAATCTTCTGGCTTAAAAAGAAAGTCCCCTTCAGGTTGATGTCCATAATACGATCCCACTGTTTCGGGGTGAGTTCAAAAAATTCTTCCGGGGCTGCAATTCCAGCACAGTTGACCAGAATATCCACTTTGTTGGACCATGGCGCTACGCTGTCAACAAAGGCGGTAATGCTGTCCATATCTGCCAGATCCAATGGGTGTGCCTGACAACGCTTTGTGGAAGATTCGATGCCTGCCGCTGTTTCCTTTGCTTTGTTAAAGTCAATATCCCCAATGATCACCTGTGCCCCGCTGGCGACCAAACGTTGGACCACCGCTTTGCCGATACCTGAAGCGCCCCCGGTAACGATGGCATTTCTTCCTTCAAAGTCCATTGATCCTCCTCCAAACATCCCTGTAAATATAGATTTTAAACACCATATGCTGCCATATAACCCTCGTAGAATGCATTGACGCCATCTCGAGGTCCCTTTGCGTCTCCGACTATCATTAGATCTACGCCAGTATCCTCCAGCGCTGAAAACAGTGCATTGTCTGGTCTGCCGCCTATGGCAAATACAATAGAGTCCACATCATCAACCGTTCTTTCACCGTCTGGCGACTTCAGCATAACTGTTTTATCCGAAACACCCGTGATAACCGTATCGCACATAGTATCCACGTTGTACTTGGCAAAATCTTCAAAAAGAAACCATTTGAAATCGGGCAGCATATCAGGTAAAATTTGCGGCATCATTTCAACAATGAAGACCTCTTTGCCCTGGGCAGCCAGAAAATGGGCTGTCTCTGCTCCCACAGGACCACATCCGATGATCATCGCTTTCTGACCTACATCCACTTCTCCGGCCAGG
This sequence comes from uncultured delta proteobacterium, assembly GCA_963823335.1. Classification (GTDB taxonomy): domain Bacteria; phylum Desulfobacterota; class Desulfobacteria; order Desulfobacterales; family B30-G6; genus B30-G6. The sequence goes on from CAWGLD010000001.1 coordinate 472,640, forward strand.
ACTTGCTCAGCGATGAGGGACCGGTCAACGTCAAGACCCTTGAGCGCCGGGATCTCTATTTTTGCGCCCGTGGCAATGATAACGGCATCTGGTTTTTCAGTTATCACAACCTCCCGGGTCAAGGCCTTGTTCAAACGAATGTCCACATCCAAACGTTTCAGCTCTTTCCCGCAAAAAGCAACGGCCTTGGCATATTCATCTTTATGGGGTGCCACCGAGGCCAGCTGAAGCCGACCGCCCAGTCTGGCACTTTTTTCGAATAAAATGACATCGTGACCACGGAGTTTGGCAACACGGGCGGCCTCCATACCAGCCGGCCCACCACCTGCAATCATGACTTTCTTTTTGACTTTTGCCGAAGCTATATGCAGCTCCATCTCCCGTCCGGCTTCGACATTGTAGAGGCACCGTGTACTTCTATCCGTGAGTTCGCGATTATGGCAGTTATTGCAGGAAATACAGGGTCGAATTTCAGCAACACGACCGTCGGAAAGCTTATTCACATATTCAGGATCGCAGATGAGCCCCCTGGCCATGCCTATCAGGTCCGCCTGGTGGGAAACCAACACATCTTCGGCCAGGTAGGGATCGCTAAGACGACCGGTAACCATCACCGGAATGGAAAGGGCCTTTTTAATCTCAGCCGCATCCGCTACATTCAATCCACATTCATGGACCATGCTCGGCAACGTTCGTGTGTGACCCCAGCACGGTGAGAGCCCCGATGAAACGCTAATAAAGGCGATGCCCAGCTTTTCGAGCATCTGAGAGCTTTTTACCTGATCCTGAATCGTCAACCCCTCTTCAACATATTCTGCGTTGGAAAGTCGAACATGGATGGGAAAACGTTCTCCCACGGCACTCTGACAAGATCCCACGACTTCTCTCAAAAAGCGAAACCGGTTTTCAAAACTACCCCCATAGGCGTCATCACGCTTATTGGCATGCAGGGACATGAATTGAGATGTCAGATATCCGTGAGCATGGTGAATCTCTATCATGTCAAAACCGGCTTCTTTGGCTCGCCCGGCCGCCAGGCCCCATGCTTCTACCAGTTCCTCTATCTCGCCAATACTCAAGGCCTTGGGGGTAACGTTCCCCGGCGGCCATGCAAGGGTAGAGGGGGCCACCGGCTGAATTCCCCGGGCCCCGGTGGCGTACCGGCCAAGATGGTAAAGCTGTATGGATGATTTGGCGCCGCATTGATGCACTTTTTCATTATAGGTCTTGAACGCCTCAATATTCTGGTCACTATGCAGGTCAAGATCTTCTCCACTGCTGCCGGAAGGATGCACAAAGGTTGCGCCGATGATAATCAAACCGGTGCCCCCCTCGGCTCGCTTCAGGTTAAAGGCTTCTTCCCTTGGCACAAAGGCCCCGGTACTCATGTGGTTGGATATGGGGGCCTGAACAATTCTATTTTTAAGTTGAACGTCACCAATCTGAATCGGCGATAAAAGCGTCGGAAATTCATTTTTAGCGCTCATATCATTTTCCTTTGTAAATGGGTTTTCTTCTCTCTGAAAAAGCCTTGACCCCTTCCCGGCTGTCTTGGGTGTTTTTAAGAGAATCAAAAAGAAAGGCCTCAAAGTCAAGACCTTGCTGCAATGCCAAACTCCTCAGGACGGATTCCTTTATGGCACGCATGGCAACCGGTCCACGGCGACACAATTTCTCAGCCATCTGCATAGCCGTGTCCATCAATTCCTCGTTAGAAACAATGCGATTGATCAAACCGAAGCTGAGTGCCTTCCGGGCATCGATGGGTTCGCCCGTCAGCAGCATTTCCATGGCAACCGCATAGGGAACATTGCGAGGCAGACGTATGGTGCCACCAGCCCCCGGCATTATTCCCCATTTGACCTCGGCCAACCCAAACCGGGCTGATTCGGCGGCAATTCGGATGTCACAGCACAAAACCAGTTCGAGACCGCCTGCAATGGCATAACCGTTGATGGCTGCAATGATCGGCTTGAACACATCCGTCCGGGGCAACCCGCCAAAATTTTCAGCCCTGGGATAGTAATTGGCCTTGGCTTCTCCTGCCATCCGGGCAGGAAGATAGGCCTTCAAATCACCACCGGTGCAAAAGGCCTTATGGCCTGCCCCGGTCAAAATCGCGACCCAAAGGTCATCGTCTTCGCGAAAATCGAGCCAGACCGCGGCCATCTCCTTCTCGGCTGACGGATCCATGGAGTTGTGAACATCCGGGCGATTGATGGTGACCAACGCAATGTGATCTTTTTTCTCGTATGTAATTTCAGACATAGACTTCATCGTCCTCTTATTAGGCTTTCAGGAGCATGTTACCAATGACCAGGCGCTGAATTTCTGAAGTGCCCTCATATACCCGCAGCGCCCTTATCTCACGATACAGTCTTTCCACGTGCTGCCCCTTAATTACACCATATCCACCGTGAATCTGTAAGGCCTCATCGATGATGCGCCAAGCGGCTTCTGTCGCATATAGCTTGGCCATGGATGACTCCAGCGTGATCCGCTCGACCCCCTGGTCTTTTATATAGGCCGCCCGAAATACCAGGGCCCTGGAAGCCGTCAGCTCGGTAGCCATATCCGCCAGTTTGAACTGAATGCTCTGGAACTCGGAAATACTTTTTCCGAACTGGAATCGGCCCTTTGCATAGGAGACGGCTTCATCCAAAGCAGCCTGGGCCATGCCGACTGCGGCAGCCCCCACCGTGGATCGAAAAAAATCAAGGTTCCGCATGGAAACCTTGAAACCCGCGTTCAGTTCTCCGATGAGATTTTCCTGTGGCACGCCGCAGTCCTTGAAAACCGGTGCTCCAATGGGGTGGGCCGCCATCAGATCCATGCGTTTGCCAGGATCAAACCCTTCCCATCCCTTTTCAACAACAAACGCTGAAATACCACGGGTGCCCTTGTCGGGGTCTGTCTTGGCAAACACGCTATAGATATCTGCATCCGGTGCCAGAGATGTAAAAATCTTTTGTCCATTGAGAACCCATTGATCATTGTCCTTTACGGCCGTTGTTTCAATGGCACCTACGTCCGAACCGGCATTGGGCTCTGTCAGGCAGATGGTAAAAATCTTTTCGCCACTGGCAATAAGCGGGCAGTATTTGGCCTGTAGCTCCTCGTTGCCGCTCAGTACAATCGGATAACTGCCCAAACCCTGCATAACAAAAATGAGCTCGGCATTCGGGCAACGACGAGCCAGTTCTTCCCGAACCAGACAAACCGAAACCAGCGAAGGCATTTGTGTTGTATTGCCGAACTCGGCAGGAACAAATAGCTTGAACAAACCCGATTCAGCCAGAACGTCAGCAATCTCACGCGACATCACCTTACTCTCGCCGACCTTTTCCTCAAGGGGTGCCAGCTTTTCCTTGCAAAGCGAAATCACCTTCTCTTTTAACTCTCTCTGCTCTTCTTTAAATAAAAAATCCATAAATTCTCCTTATTGCTGATTAGATAATTCGTATTGAAGAACCTCGCAGCAAACCACGGGGAATGCGCTCGCTGTTACGGTTCAAATCTCAGTTGCGCGGCTGGAGGCTGAAAAGACGTTGGGCGTTGCCACCCAGAATCAGCCCCCGATCTTCTTCAGAAAGATCTAACATGTTCAGCAATTCATATTCCCAGCCGTACTCACCGCCCTGACGAGCCCAGGGATAATCGGTGGCATATAACATGCGATCGGTTCCGTGCCGGCTGATCAGTTTCTTTAGGGAGGCAATGTCCAGGTCTCTGCAGGTGGGTGTCTGGGAGGTGTCTATATAGACACCGGTACCGGCCAGATGTGCCATAACTTCCGCAAACATGCCGGAGCCGCCAAAATGGGCACAAATCAACTTCAGATCGGGGTGATCATCGTGCAGACGACGCAGGCCGGATGGTGTGGATCGAATATCATCTTTGTCTTCATGACCGCTGCCCATGCCCGCATGGTAGAATACAAACAAGCCCTCATGGGTCAACTTCTCATATATGGGGTACATGTTGCGATCATCCGGACGAATATCCTGAAAAAGGGGGTTGAATTTTATTCCCAGGATACCGGCAGCTTTGATACGGTCAATTTCAGACTCCCATTCTCCAAAATCGGGAGTGATGGTCCCAAACAGCAGCAACCTGTCATCTGCCTGAGAAATCAACCAGTCATTTGTGGTACGTACAAACCCACCGTCCGGCGCAACACCAAAGGCGATGGCATAATCAACATCTGCATCGTCCATATAGGCCAACAAGTCGCTGGTCGTACCGGCTCCGTAAGGTTCCAGGCCGAGGTTCCGCCGGTTCATCTGCATAACTTTGGGTGCAATTTTATCAGGAAAAATGTGGGTGTGACAATCAACGATCATGGTTCTACCTCCAGCGCCCTAACGATTGAATACTCTAGTATGGATTGATGTAGCCCCCGGATACCCGCACAATCTGACCCGTGATGTAAGAAGACTCATCCGACGACAAAAAAGCAACGGCAGCTGCAATTTCATCCGGCAGGCCCAGTCGCCTGAGGGGGGTCAGTGCCATCACACGATCCATCATTTTACTGTTTTCTTTCAGCGACTGGTTCATTTCTGTATCGATGGAACCCGGAGCCACGGCATTAACTCTGATGCCGTAACGGGCTTCCTCCTTTGCCAATGAGACCGTAAAAGAAACAATGGCCGATTTTATGGCGCTGTAAAGGCCGAAACTGGAAACATGATCGAAAGCAAACGTGGAGCTCATATTTACAATGGCTCCCTGACCGGTGGGCCGGATTAAAGGCAGCAGCATTTTGGTCATCAGGTAAGGACCTTTTAGGTTGACGGCCACATTCCGATCAAAATCAGCTTCATCCATATCCGCCCATTTTGAAGCCGAAAGAATACCGGCATTGTTAACCAAAATATCGATCTTTCCAAATCTGGATCGAAGTTCTTCAGCCAGTTCCGAAACATCAGCCGTCTTTGAAATATCGCATGTCATGGGAGTGGCCATACCATTGGCAGCACAAATGCTTTGGGCACATGCATCGGCTGTTTCTGCTTGAATGTCGGTAACAATTACCTGCGCACCGTCGGTAGCCAAACGTCTGCATATGGCAGCTCCAATGCCTTGACCGCCTCCCGTCACCAGGGCAATCCTGTCGGATAAAGCACTCATGATTAATCCTTTTTTGCGGCGCAAGGGGCTGGGGCCACTTTAGATCCATCTGCATTATACGCATACCAGCCAGTGCCCGTCTTTTTTCCCAGCCTGCCAGCTTTGACCATGCGACGCAAAAGGACTGGTGGCAGATATTTGGGGTCTTTGGTTTCAGCATAAATGGCGTCGCAGGCGTTCAAGGTCACATCCAGACCAACCAGATCACCCAGTTCAAAAATTCCCATGGGGCGACCAAACGCCAGTTTGACACCCTGATCCACATCTTCGATGGTCGCAACCCCCTGTTCCACCATGCGTATGGCTTCCAGATTTGATGGAAGATTAATGCGGTTCAAAAGAAACCCCGGAATATCATGATTGACCACGATGGGTCGTTTCTCAAGAGACACGATAAACTGCGTTGTAACATCCATGGTATCATCACTCGTTTCCATACCCCGCACAACTTCAACGGCTTTTAGCATCGGTACAGGATTGAAAAAGTGAATCCCGATGACACGTTCGGGCTTGATGGCTGAAGCAGCGAGCGCCGTAATCGAAATGGCCGAGGTGTTGGTTCCGATGATGGCGGCGGGATCAATGACCTGAGATAATTCTTGGATAATACCCGTTTTGACCTCAATATCCTCATAGACAGCCTCTATGGCCATATCGGCATTACCGCAGGCCGCCAGTTCCTGGCTGTATTCTATCCGCGCCATTATGGTCGACACTGACTCGGACAACTTTTTTTTATGGGCAAAGCGACCCAGTGAATTATTGATACTATCTTTGGCCCGATCCAATTGTTGCGGGTCAAGATCAACGAGCGTTACACGGTATCGGGCAACGGCGCAAACCTGGGCGATACCGGCGCCCATGGTACCTGCACCCACCACGCTTATTTGCTTTAAATTCAATACCAACTCCTTTACCTTACCAAGCCTGGAAAAAGATGCTTTGTTATATTTTTAAACCATTAGTTTTTTTTTGAACCAATATTCTAAACTATAATCAAAACCGATATTCCTGTCAAGATAATTCCAGTACCTGATCGTATAGGACTGCCATATCGAACAACCCCGCAGCAAGCGACGGGATTAGCGTTCACTCTCCCGGTTCAAACACCGGTACACGCCTTATAAAAGCGGCACATCCGCTGGATTCCTTCCTCGACATCCTCCTTGTTTGCGCAATATGAAATACGGATGATTTGATCAGACTTGGGACCAAACGTCAGACCTGGCGCGATGGCAACGCCCGTGGCATCAAGCAATTGGGTAGAAAAATCGTAGGAGCCAAGACCGGTATCGGAGATACCAAGCATCAGATAAAAAGCGCCTTGGGGCATTGAATAACCAATACCAGCCTTTTCCAGAGCATCCACACAGATGTCTTTGCGTTCCGCATAAGACCTCACCATCTCTGCAATACAGTCTTGAGGCCCTGTCAGGGCTGCCTGGGCAGCAATCTGTGAAACCGAAGACGCACAGGACAGGTAGCTCTCGATGGCTCTGCCCATGGCCTTGGCCACGGGTTGCGGGGCTACATAGTAACCGATACGCCAACCCGTCATGGCATAGGTTTTGGACGTGGCAAAAATAGAGATAACCCGACCATCCGGATCCAATGATGCCGGTGAAAAGTGCTCCCCTTCGTAGAGGATACGTTCATAGACCTCATCGGAAATAAGATAGATGTCATGTTTCTCACACATCTCCAGCAGGTCTTGCATGACCTGACGGGAAAAAACAGCCCCTGTGGGATTCCCCGGCGAATTAATGACGATACCCCGTGTTCTTGAGGATATCATGGATTCGATGCCGGAAATATCGGGCTGAAAATTTGAATCCAGGGAGAGATGATAATATACGGGCTTCAGACCGATGACCACCGATTGGGTATGATAGTTCGGCCAGCCTGGATCAGGGATCAGGATTTCATCCCCTTTTTCACTGATGGCCATCATGGCAGCAGCTACGGCAAAAACACCACCGGGGGTTACACCGATTTGTTCAAACTTAGCATCAATATTGTTTTCTTTCGTCACTTTTTCCAGGATGGCTTCACGCAAAGACGGCATACCCGCGTGGGTTGTGTAATGCGTCTTTCCCTCTCTGATGGCAGAGATAGCTGCCTCCTGGATGTGCGCCGGTGTATCAAACCCGGGATCACCGATTTCCAGGTGGTACGATTCCTCCAATAAAACAGCTTTGTCCAGAATCATACGGATACCGGAGCGTGTTAAATTAGATAGATTTTTTGATATCGTTCGCATGGCTTCCTCCCTATTATTTTATGAATCTTTATTTGAAGTTACGGCAGTTTTTGGCTCTCGGCTGAACCAATACAGGATCAAGGCAATCAGAATAGCAAAAAAGCAGACACTGAAACCCATCTGGAAATCTCCCCCTGAAATGGTATCGGCAGGTCTGCCATGATCCAGGATATGCCCCAGGGCATGCAGAAAAATGCCACCGCCAATAGCTGAAAACAGGTTGACACCGGTAAATGAGACACCTGTCATTTCCGGCGGCATCATGGTCTTGATATGGGCGAAAAGAAGACTGGCAAACGGGGCAAAAAAACCCAGAATAAACAGAACCATGGCCAGCAGCAACAGATGAACAGGCCCCGGCCAGAGCACCAGCAGAAGAATGGCCGACGCCAGGAAACACAAGCTGATGAGGCCGGTTCGCCGGGCAGACCTCAAAACTCGATCCGCCAGCAAACCGCCTATGGGTGCACCAACAATAGCACCGATATTCAAAAAAAGCAGCAGATTGCCGGCTTTGAGCACCGGAAGACCCAGATGAAATATCAGGTAGGGCCCCGCCCACAGCGCCTGGATTGCGGTAAATACCCCATCCCGCAATCCCATTGTCAGAGCGATGATCCAGAAATTCAAATTCCCGAAAAGCTTTAGCAATCCTTGCCACTGGAAAGCGTCCTGTTTTTCGGTATGAACGCAGGGAGGAGAAATCTCATCCCTTGGTGTATCATGCACCCATAAGAAAAAGCAGATCACCAGAATAAAGTTGATTGCGGCCAAAACCATGAAACCGCTTCGCCAGCCGATTTCATCCACCAGTAATCGAAAGGGGCTCGTGGCCAACAGACCACCGAGAGAAGCGATAGAAATCGTCACACCTGTTATGCTTGCAAATTGATGCGGTTTGAACCAGACCGTATAAAGCTTCAGGGATCCCATCATATTAACGGACATGCCCAGACCCAAAAGAATCCTGGCCATCAACGCGTCATTGATTCCATGAGATCTGGCAAACAACAAGGCCCCCAGTGTGCCCACTATATTCATGCAGATCAGCACCCGCCGTGATCCGAATTTATCCAGCAGCAATCCCATGGGTAGTTGCGCAGCCGCAAAGGCATAAAAAAAAACGGACCCCAGGAGGCCCAGGTTTTCAATACTCAGATGGAGATCACCCATCAAATCCGGAGAGATGATCACCGTGGATGCGCGAAACAACATGGCCATCATAAAAAGCAAGGAACAATTGATAACCATTAGCCAGCGACTTGCTTTTGCCGTTCTCATATCATTCATGCTTCACTTGAAAAGTACCCTGCTGATAACCACAGGGAATCTCCCCGGTAAAGAGTTGACTCAAGTTTCTAAATTCAGCGAATGCGAAATGAATAATCCCCGCGACAGCCGTCGGGGACTGCGTTTGTCATTACCAGTCAACCTCGAAACATCGGCTTACGTGTCAGCAGTCAGGTTATCGCGAGTGAAAGCGTAAAACCCTGCCGAAATGATCAGGGTGCCAGCACACAGCCAGAAGGCCAGGGGATAGTTTTTAGCCGCATATAGACTGCCGGCAGTACCCCGTCCGACAAAACCCCCCATTCCATGCATGAAAATGCCGCCACCCATCATGGAAAAAAAATTGGTGATGGCAAAAGCCCGGCCGGACAACTCCGGTTTTATCAAGGTCTTGATATGGGCGAAGGCAATATGGCCGAATCCGCCGAACATACCAAAAAAAAATAGAAATCCGGCCAGCAGGATGATCCGGTCCGGACCATCTTCATTGGCAAGACCCACAAGACACAACACCATAAAAATGAGACCGGCCAGCATGATACGCTTGGGACGCCCTATAATACGATCATTAAAAAAACCCGACAGCGGTCCGCCCAGAATGAAACCGATATTGAGTAACAGCAGTAAGTGGGCTGCCAATACAATCGGAACCTTTAAATACAGAATCAAAAATGGTCCGGCCCACAGTGATTGAACCGCAGCATAGACCCCGTATCGCAAACCAGCCATTACGGAGATGCACACATAGGAAAAATCAGTGAACAACGTCCGGCAGGTTTCCAAAACCGACAGGCGGTTTTGACTGCCTGGGGCCAATCTCGCGCGGGTTCCTTGGCCGGGATCGTCCTGGACAATATAGTAAAATGCCACGGTAAGAATAAACGTAATCAGTGCCAATACAACAAAAACCATCCGCCAGCCTATGACTGCTACAAGGATGTGAAGTGGACTCGTGGCCAGAAGTCCCCCCAAAGCACCAATACCAAAGGTCAATCCGGCAACGCTGGCAAATTCAGATGGTTTGAACCAGGTAACATATAAGGTCAGGGAGCCTACGATATTAGCGGACATACCTAAGCCCAGCAGGGACCTACCCAACAAACCTGTTCCACGTCCCTGTGCCGCCGCAAAAATAAGCGCACCCAGCACCGCCGTCATATTCAGGAAAAACATGATACGTTTGGGCCGCATCTGGTCGAGGAAAAAACCCAATGGCAGCTGGGCCAACCCAAAAACATAAAAGAAGATGGCACCCAGCAGTCCCAGGTCCTGGGGGCTGAGGTTTAAATCATGGCTGATCTCAGGTGCGATGAGAACAATGGACGCCCGGTATAGCATTGACATCACGAACAATAGCGAGCACACACTAAATATAAGCCACCGATTGGTCTTCATTGTCTGGTATGATCTGAAGGGTGCTTGTGGACTTTCAATACTGCCGCACGCCCTGTGTGCCGGCAGCCTACATAGGAAGAATCATGTCATCCGCTCAAGAATGGTCGCCAGCCCCTGTCCACCACCGATGCACAACGTGGCCAGGCCGTACGTCCCCTTGCAGCGCTCTAGTTGGTTGGTGATTGTAAGCGCCAGCCGGGCACCGGTCATTCCGTTGGGATGCCCCAATGCAATCGCTCCGCCATTCGGGTTCAGCCGTTCATCATCCGGGGCAATATGATGCTTCTGTCTGTCCAATTCACGAATATCCGCCAAGACCTGGGCAGCAAATGCCTCATTAATTTCAACCACACTCATGTCGTCCATTTTCAGGCCGGCTTGATCCAGGGCTTTTGGTACGGCATAGGCCGGGCCAATGCCCATCAACTTGGGATCGACACCCACCGTTGCACAGGTTACAAAACGGGCCTTAGGTTTGTAGCCCAGTTCTTCAGCCTTTTGAAGAGACATAAGCAAAAGAGCTGCAGCACCGTCATTTCGACCCGTGGCGGTTCCCGCTGTTACGGTACCGTCTTTCTTAAAGGCTGGTTTTAAATTTGACAACTTTTCCAGAGTGGTATTCCGCGGGTGTTCATCGACCATAAAGTCAACGGGCGGTCCTTTTCGTTGAGGGCTTTTGACCGCAACTATTTCCTCTTCGAAAACCCCTGCCTGCATCGCCCGAGCATATCTTGTCTGGCTTTGAAACCCAAAGGCATCCTGTTCCTGACGCGTGATGTCATACATCTCGGCCAGGGACTCAGCCGTGAGTCCCATAACCACATGATCCGGAGGGGGTGCTGTTTCGCGGGAAATGATTTGAGGCGGCTTAAACGAGTAGGCACCATCCGAACGTGCAATCATCCAAGGCGTCTGACTCCAGCATTCCATCCCACCGACAACAAAAATTTCTCCAAAACCAGCCATTATTTGGATAGCGGCAAAATTCAGGGCCTGAAGTCCGGATGCACAAGCCCTCTCCACCGTTACCGCTGGAACGCTATAAGGCAGACCAGCCTTGAGTGCTGCCCATCGGGCAGGATGGTAGGCCGTATGCCATGAATTTGAGAGCCCCATCAACACGTCGTCGATTTTCTCTGGATCAACTTTCGTCTTATCGATTAATGCTTTAATGGCAAATGCACCCAGTTCCTCTGGCCGAAAGGTCGCCAGACTCCCCCCCATTCTACCGATCGGTGTGCGTACGCCATCGACGATCACAGCCATATTTTTCTGATTGCCCATATATTACCGTCCTTTCCAATTGGGTTTGCGTTTTTCCAAAAAGGCCTTGGCACCTTCCTGACAGTCATCTGTATTGCGGATGATCGTGGCCATTTCGCAAAGGTACTCCAGGGCCTGGGGGTATGGCAAGTCACTGGATACCCGGATGGAATCAAGCCCCAGACCAAAAACGGAACTACTTTTCTCAGACAATGTAGCCGCTATATTGGCAACCGTCTCATCCAGAGCCTCCGGTGCAACAACAGTGTTGACCAGACCCATCTCCAGCGCTTCCTGCGCATCGAGGATCTCTCCCAGGAGAATCATTTTCATGGCCGCCTTTTTGGGAATTGCGCGTAAAATACCGGCCATGACCATGTTGGGAAAAGCACCTACGTTGATTTCCGGGGTTCCGAAACGGGCCGTGGTAGAAGCGACGGCCAGATGTGACAAGGTCACCAGGGCCATACCACCTGCCACGGCAGCGCCATTGATCTTTGCAACCACCGGCTTCTGCGTCTCGTATAACGCCATGCAGAGATCCCGGTAGGAGGCGTTCTGCTTCCGCTGGTTCACGATGCCTGGCCGATCGAATTCTCCAAGATCGGCCCCGGCACAAAAAGCTTTCTGCCCGCTCCCGGTAATAACGATCACACGTATATCCGTGTCTGCATTCAACTCTCTTAAAGAGAATGTCAGATCCGCCATGGCCTGAATACTCAGGCGATTACGCTTTTCTGGGTTGTTCAGGGTAATTGTGGCGACCGCATCCTGCCGATATACTTCTATCATGATATTCTCCAGGCTGATGGGTTATTTCAGCAAAATCACGTTCATCTATGGTTTCCCTATCCGGTCTCCAAAAAAAATGGGAAAACGAACTATATGATTCCAAGAAAATAGCCTGTTGATAAATTTGTGGTTAAGATGTGTAGTTCGCCTGCCCGCCATCGATACAAATTATTTCACCGGTCATGTAGTCGCAAGCCTCACTCGCGAGATAAACAGATAGGGGGCCTATTTCCGGTGGATTCCCAACACGCCCTATCGGTATCCGCTTCAGAACCTGTCTCCTCATATCGGGATTCCCCAAAACAGCTGCCGGCATGTCGGTGTCAAAGTAACCGGGCGCTATTCCATTGACACGAATACCATATCCGGCCCACTCAAATGCCAGGTTTCGAATCATCTGTGAAAGACCGGCCTTACTGACAACATACGCCAAGCAGTAGGGCAGCACACGTTCAGCAAACGCTGAACCAATCAGAATAATACGACCACCGCCATTCTGCTTCATTTTTTTGGCAACTTCGCGGCAGGTCACATACGCACCTGTAAGATTGGTTTTCAAGACAAGCTCCCAATCCGTAAGTGGTATGTCGAGGGAAGACCCGGTATGCATCATCCCGGAACAGTAAAAAAGAATATCGATACGGCCAAATATCTCGACAGTTCTGTTGACGAGAGCAAGCACCTGTCGCTCCTGGGTAACATCGGTGGGTATCCCGATGGATTGTCTGCCCAAGTCATTGACGGCATCGACAGTTTCTTGCAATTTCAAGGAATTTCTGGCGGCACATGCAACATCTGCGCCTGCTCTGGCAAGACTGAGAGCGACTTCTCGCCCCAAACCCTGGCTGGCACCCACCACCAGGGCTGTTTTATTTTCAAGGCCGAACCAATCAACCAATGATTGCAGGCTGTCGTTTTTCAGAAACCGTCCTCCTGATTTTCCAAAAGATCCAGGATTTGTTGAACCAGATCGAGGTCGTATTCACCACTCACGAATTTATCATGCTGAATAACCTGCAGCAGAAATGGTTTTGTTGTTTTGACCGGTTCGATGGTTAATTCTAGCAGTGCCCGCTGCATGATACGAATGGCTTCGCCTCGCGTGCTGCCCCATGCGATCAGTTTACCCAACAACGAGTCGTAGTAAATCGGAATTTCATACCCTGAATACAGGTGCGTATCCAATCTCACACCAAATCCCCCTGGTGACCGAAACGTTTCGATGGTTCCCGGAGATGGCACAAAATCCATGGAGGGGTCTTCGGCATTGATACGGCATTCAATGGCATGACCCTGCTGCTGGATATCTGCCTGCTTAAATCCGATCCCGTTGCCCATGGCGATGGATAGCTGGGCCTTGACGAGATCCCGTCCTGTAATCATTTCCGTTACAGGATGCTCCACCTGGATGCGTGCGTTGAGCTCCATGAAATAAAACTGATTGTCCGCATCAAGCAAAAATTCAACGGTTCCGGCATTTCTATACCCGATGGCCTTGGCAATCTTTACGGCACTTGCGTGGATGGCTTGTCTTACCTCGGGTAACAGATTCGGGGATGGTGCTTCCTCAATCAACTTCTGGTGTCGCCGCTGAACAGAGCAATTGCGTTCAAACAGATGGACGGCATCACCTTCTCCATCGGAAAGAATCTGTACTTCGATGTGCCGGGGCCGCAGGATATATTTCTCCACATACATCGTCGGATCACCAAAGGCTGCCCGGGCTTCGGCTGCAGCCATGGCAAAGTCCTCCTTCAGATCCTGCTCATCTTTCAGAATGCGCATGCCGCGCCCGCCACCTCCGGCAGAAGCCTTCAGCATCAACGGATAACCAATAGCGGCACAGGTCTCGATGGTCTCTTCAAGAGATGAAAATCCCTGGTCACTACCGGGCACAACAGGCACACCCGCAGCCGCAACTGTCTGCCGGGCCATCAGCTTGTCTCCGGCAAGCCGCATGTTTTCCGGCGTCGGACCGATGAAGGCTATTCCCGACTTTTCGCACAGCTCTGCAAACTCGCCATTTTCTGCAAGAAAGCCATATCCCGGGTGAATGGCGTCAGCACCAATCTCTTTGGCAAGCTCTACAATCCGGGCGGCATTCAAATAGCTTTTGGCGGCAGGCGGGGGTCCGATGAGGTGAGCTTCATCAGCCAATTCCTTATGGATACAGTCCGAGTCTGCCTCAGAATATATGGCAGCCGAGCAGATACCCAGCTCCTTGAGGCTTCGAATGATCCGCAGGGCAATTTCACCACGGTTGGCCACCAGGACCTTAGAAAACGACATAAGCGAAATCCTTAGGATTGAATCTTCATTATAACTTGATTTTTCCCAACGGTATCTTCATCACCGATATGAATTTCAGCTACCGTTCCGTCAACGGGAGACTTCACTTTGGTAAAAACCTTCATGGTCTCCAACAAACAAAGTGTTGCCCCCTTTTTGACCTGGCTGCCCTCTTCGACAAAGAATGGTTGATCCGGAGCTGGTTTTCGATACAAAACACCCGATAGGGGAGACATCACGGAAATCAAATTTTCAGACATTGATCACCTCATGTAGCGGAGTATTAAACCGGTGGGTTTCCATGTTTCCGATCCGGTAGTTCGACGTTCTTTTCCCAAGCCATTTCAAATGCACGTATCAAAATCTGTCTGGTATCCCGAGGATCGATAATATCGTCGATGAAATCATAGCGGTAATTTTCCGCCAAGCGAAATGGATTGATGTACTGATCATGATATTCTTTTCGTTTTTCTTCCAATACCTTGGCATACTCAGGAGATTGTTCGGCCTTTTTCAGATCTTGCGCCCAAATGATCGATGCAGCTGATTCTGGCCCCATGATACTGATCTCAGCCGTAGGCCAAGCAAAACTGAAATCCGCACCCAGGGTTTTTGAACCCATAACAACATTCCCTCCACCGTAGGCACGTCGGACAATCAGGGATATTTTTGGCACCGTAGCACAGGCATAGGCATACAGTAGTTTTGCTCCGTGCCGCAGAATACCCTCTTTTTCCCATTCATGGCCAACCACAAAAGCCGGGGTGTCCATCATGGTCAGAATCGGAATGTTAAAGGCATCACAAAAAACCATGAAGCGATAATACTTGTCCGAAGAATTATTCTCCATCACACCACCCAACTCATCTGGGTTGTTGGCTATCAGACCAACAGGATGGCCATCCAGACGGCAAAAACCCGTGATGATATTCGGAGCATATTCATCTTTGACCTCATAAAAACTGTCCTTGTCGATGATTTTTTCAATCACCTCATGCATATCATAGGTAAAACGCCGGTCGTCCGGCAGAATGTCCAATAACGACTCTTCGCGCCTATCTATGGGATCATCACACTGAAGCCGAGGTGCCCGCTCTTTCCAGTTTTGCGGAATATAGCTCAATAGCTTTCTGGCGATTTCAAGGGCATCTTTGTCGTCTTTAGCCACAAAATCGCATTGCCCGGAATGACGCATACAGAAGTCCGGGCTGCCGATGTCGGCATCAAGCTCTTCCTTTACAATTGACTGGGTTAAACGGGGCCCGCCCAGCCACATCCAGGATGTATTTTGAACCATGATCAAAAAATCGGACAGCATCGGGCTATAGCCCTGACCGGCAGCGCAAGGCCCCATCAAAACCTGTATCTGGGGAATGACACCAGAAAATTTCGACTGGTTCTGAAATATTTCATTGAAGGGTCTTGACAGCGCGGTACCTTCATGCAGACGCGCACCGGCCGAATCCAGCAGACCGATGATGGGCACCATCATCTTGCCTGCCAGCCCAATGATATCGGCAATTTTCTTTGAGTGACTTTCACCGGCTGACCCTGCCAGCACGGTAAAATCAGTGGAATAGACACATACCTTCCGCCCCTTGATCTTACCTGTGCCGATAACAACACCATCGGCCGGCGTCGGTCGGTCCTTCATCTCGAAGTCTTTGATCTGGGAACGAACAAACATTCCCAGCTCTGTAAAAGAGCCTGGATCAAAAAGGTAGTCTATTCGCTCCCGGGCGGTCATTTTGCCACGCCCATGTTGTTTGGCCACTTTTTCCGGGCCACCCATTTCGAGAATCTCGGCCTTGCGTTGCTCCATCTCTGCAAGGAGCTTATCCATCATTTTGCCCATAACAATATCCTGGTCATAAAGGTAGATGTTTATGAGGTCTACTCGTCTGCCTCAAACTCCATTCGCAGCATGTTAGGTCCGTATGCCTTACCGGTTTGATCCATACATAACGTCCTGGTAGCACCGCCTCCCAAAGCGTTGTGCATGACAAACTCAAGGGAGTTCAGGGTGTCGATATTATAACGCAGCACCTTGCCCTTGACGATGGGGCTGAAAAAAGCTTTCACCTTATCGGCGGTAAGATATTTTTTTAAAATCCGGTACGCTTCGTCATCCTTGGCCATCACACCGATATCGACGATATCACCTTTGTCACCGGAACGGGCATATGCCAGATCTTTGAGTTTAAACGTTGTCATAGTGATTAACCCTCCATCATCTCTACTTTAGTGGGAACCAATTCCCTGGGAACCAGTGTCGGCCACAGCCCAATCACTTTACGCGGTGGTGGCGGTGAAATGACAGCCGTGGTCCCCACCGGTCCATGCGTCCAAAGATGGGTTACTTCCCGGCGTACCTGATTGGCATCCTCACGCGTCCTGGTCTTGGCAGCCACCCTTACGCGGATTTCATTGATATCTTCCAGATTCTCTGTCATTTTAGACAAAGGCCCGTGAATCGAGTTCATACCGATGAAGTCAAACCGGACATCATCAATGGTCAGATTCCGTGCTTTGAAACGTCCCCGCAGAAACGCCTCGCAAAATTTGGCTTTTTCGTAAGCATCAGGCCAGCAAACACTGATTTCACTTTCGCCGATCCATCCATCTTCATATCCGATGGTCATTTTCAGCATATCGGGACGCTTCTTGCCACCGATACCGGTAACTTCAACCTCATCCTTTCCGATGTCTTTGACACGAATTTTTGAAAAGTCGCCGATGGCATCCGGCATAAAATAATTTTCAGGGTCATGGACCTCATAAACGAGATGCTCCTTGACCGTCCACTCATTGACCATGCGTCCGGCACCTTTGGCCTTGGTGATAATAGTGCGTCCGTCCTCATAAACCTCGGCAATCGGAAAAGCCACTCGCCAGGGCTCCTTGATTTCTTTCCAGAAATTAGACATACCCCCGGCGCAACCAGCGCTGCACTCAATGATGTGGCCGACAGTCACAGCCGTTCCCATCTTATGCCAGTCATCCATCTTCCACCCAAGTTCGTGAACCATGGGTGCGACGTACATGGCATTGTCGGAAGCACGCCCTGTAATAATGAGATCTGCGCCCTTTTCCAGACCCTCCACCAGAGACTCGGAACCGATATAAACGTGGGCGGCGACAATTTTATCGGCAATGCGGTCAATGTCCTCCTCCCCCGTATCCAGGTTTACAAACTTAAGTCCCTGTTTCCTGAAGTCATCCAGGCGTGAACCAACGTCATCGCCACTCACAACACCGATTTTCATCCCGTCGATGCCAAGTTCTTTGGAAAGCGCCATCACATCGCTGCCAGCCTGTTCTGGATTGGCACCGCCGGCATTGGTGAGCATCCTGACACCCTTTTCCTTGGCAATTGGCAATAAGGCCCGCATCCATGGAAGCAGATCGGGGATATAGCCACGTTTAGGGTTTTTGTCTTTCATCCGCTGAAGGATAGACATGGTTAACTCTGCCAAATGATCGAACCCCATGTAATCCAATTCGCCCTTTTCCATCAGTTCGACTGCTGGATCAAGCATGTCTCCCCATGAAGCGGAGCCACAACCCATTCGAATCTTTTTCATATTATTGACCTCCCTCTGTTTTTTCTGAAAGAAATAAAACAATACTATTGTTGATATTTTTGTATGTCAAGCAAAAAATTGAACAGCTGGTCGAAAATAGCTATTGGCTATTAGCCAATAGCATTCATAGCCGTTGTAGCGTTCACGGTTCCGGCCAAAGGAAATAGACCACGAATTCGGCAGCCACCCGTCTCCTGGAAAAATCATGCTGAGTCGCTGCAAGCAGTGTTTCAAATTTAAAAGGTTGATATCGATAATCCGTGCATGATACTGTTGTAGCGTTTTTTCTTTTTAATCCGACAACCAACAGATTTACCTTAGAAAACTGGTCGCTCTATACTTGTGACGACCTAAAACTTAACACCACGAAACATGAAAGACTACGTTTTTATCGCCCCCTTCTACGACTGTCTCCTGAGCCCCTTTATACGGTCCATCCGCCGGGATGTGCTTGAAACCGTACTTCGGCTTCAGCCGGAAAACGTACTCGACGTAGCCTGCGGCACGGGTGATCAACTGCGTCTTCTGGCAGAAAACAGCATCGCCGCCGTGGGTGTGGACATGTCCGAAGCCATGCTGAAGATCTGTCGCAAAACGAATCCGGTCGCTGATTGCCTCCTGCAGGATGCCACGCAGATGGCCTTTCAAAACGAACGGTTTGACCTGGCCATGATCTCTTTTGCACTCCACGAAACCGGCTGGAAATCGGCCTCCGGCATCCTCGAGGAGATCCACAGAGTCCTCAAACCGTCCGGGCATCTGCTCGTGGTCGATTACGCAAATTCTCAGGAAACACCCTTTTATGTCAGACAAACCATCCGCATGATCGAATTCATGGCCGGCAGACGCCATTTCAGAAACTTTCGCACCTATCGTCTCAAGGGTGGCTTGACGACATTGATCGGTAAAAACAGATTCCGTCTCGTCGCATCCACCTACCGCGCTTCCCGCAGTATCGCCATACAGCTTTTTCAGCGTCTTGAACCGAAAAAGCGAGTGCATTTCCCCTAGGTCCTGCCGCTCGGCAGTACTTCGCATGCTGCGGGGTTCTTCAATAATCTTTCCCCAATGTTACTATGGCCGTTGTCATAAATAGGGGAATGCGCCTACGGCAGGGAAAAAAGAAAAAACCCGGCGGTCTGGGGATATTCCCCAGAAAAACCGGGCTTAAAAAAGAAATTAACTGCTTGTATATAGTTCCGAAAAGGCTTACCTGGTCCCATTGACGGGTTCCCTGCCGGGAGCCACAATACCTCTTCGCTCGAGGAGGGAGCCCTCCAGCCGGTAAAAACTGGTGAGGGCCTTGAGATAGCTGACCACCGTATTGACTTCGGCGATGCGGTTCACCAGGAGGTCCCTTTGGGTCTGTGCCACGAGCAAATTTGTCGAACGGCCCACGCGAAATTTTTCGGTTTCAATTCGTAATTTTTCTTCCTGAAATTTTCTAGTGGCCGCACTGGCAGCTATCTGCTCCTTGCTTCGATTGACCTCGATGTATGCGTTGCGTACGTCCAGTTCAACCAACTGGGACAGATTTTCCAATATTTTTTCCGCCTGGTTCTTCTTGAGAAGCGATCTTCTACGCTGTGCCTTGGCGCTACGGTTTCTTATGGGCTGCTCAAAGTTAAGACCCACAAGCACATCATAATTATCCCCCGGCAAATCATTAACGGCGCCTGAAAAGGAATCCGCATATCCGGTTTTCCCCAGATTGATGAACAGATCCATTACAGGCAGCATTCCGTTTTTGGTGCGGACAACTTCGAGCTCTTGTCTCTGGATGTCCAGTTTGGCCTGATTTATCTCCGGCCGCATGCGTTTGGCGACGGCTACGTGCTCCTCTATATCGTCGAGTTCAGCTTCCGGCAGCGCCGGGGGGCGTACAATAGAAATCTCTCTGTTCCAGAAAGATTCCCCCGGAGGATTTAACAGACGCAGCAGAAGAATCCGGTTCGACTCCAAGGCACTTTTTGCATTGATCAAAGCCTGCTTTTGGGCAGCCACCTCGGCCTGAACAGCAGCAAGTTCGGCCTCGGCCATGGCACCCACGCGAATCATCTCCTCGGTCTCGACAAGTTGCTGATTGGCAAGCTTCAGGGACTCCTCGACAATCTCGATTTGTCGCTGGGCCAGGGCATAATCCCAGTAGGCATTTTCCACCTGGGCAACCAGGGTTTCACTAAAGCCCCTCAATTCGTAAATGCTGATGGCTGTTTCCAGTCTTGATTGTTGAATCCTTGCCTCATTTACTTCGGTGCCATACCCGCGCAGCAGGGACTGTGTAACCGATAACCCCACCCGGGCTTTTGCATAAGGATCGTCAGCTTGATCTACATCTGTGACGCTGCCGGAGAATCCCAGTTCCACAAAGGTACCCGTGGGAAAGTATTCTTTGAGAGAGATAGTGCCCGCGTAGACATCCGTGGTTGTATCTATGGTGCCGCGGCCCGTAATGCCCGAGTTCGCAACGTCATTTCGTTCTACAGCGATTTCCCCGCCTAAAACCGGATCGAACAGCGCCTGTTCCTCATCTGTATAGGTATTCTGGATCGGGGGATTGAACCGTTCCACAACCAGGGAAGGATTGTTTTCCATGGTGCTAAGAATAGCGTCATTCAAAGAAATCCGAAGTGGCCCGCTAAGGGGAATCGATGACTGCCTGTCTTTTTCACGGGCAGACTCCCCGGATAAAAAAGCATCCATGTCATCAGGGTATGTGGAAATACTCGTATCTTCTGCTTTTTTCTCATATCCCGTGAACACGCACGACAACGGGAGTGTAATAACCGCTAAAACAAGGATAAAGGCGCTTCTTTTCTTAAACCTGTTCATCTTTTTCACATGGGTCCCTCGAGGTGTTTGTCTTTGGACACATGCTCGGGTCCTTCAGACACCAACACCTGCACTGCTTTTAGTTTTTTTCCTTCAAACAAGGTATAGATGGCGGGAAGTATGATCAGTGTAATCAGATTTGAGCTGATCAGTCCACCAATAATTGCCCTGGCCATGGGTGCCTGGGCATCTCCCCCTTCACCCAGACCCATGGCCAATGGTGTCATGGCCAGTATCGTTGTGGAGGCGGTCATGAGAACGGGTCGCAGACGTCTTCTGCCGGCCTCTTCAATGGCTTCTCTGAGCGCAAATCCATCCCGGCGGCGAAGCAGATTGATGTGGTCCACCAGCAAGATGGCATTGTTCACAACGATACCGCCCAGCATGATACACCCGATGTAGGACTGAATGTTGAACGTTGTATGGGTAAAGAGGAGCATGAGAATGACACCGATGGCGGCCATGGGCACGGAAAACATCACCACAAAGGGATAGCGCAGGGATTCATACAGAGAGGCCATCACCATGTAGACCAGAACGATCGCCAGTATAAAACTGATCAACAACTCCCTGAAAGCTTTCTGTTGTTCCTGGTAGTCGCCGCCAAAAATGATGTTGAAATCCCTTGGTATGGGTACGGACTGTAAGCCCTTTCGAATATCCCCCAGGATGGAACCCATGTCCCGGTCACCGATATTGGCCGTTACGTAAGTCACCCGTTCCTGGCCTTTGCGCTCGATCAAAACCGGCCCCCGTCTCGGGCGGACCTGTACCACGTTTCGAAGAACCACCTGCTCCCCGTCGGCATTGGTAACAGGCAGGTCAAGGATGTCCCTCAATTCGCTTTTTCCCTTGTCCGCCAGTTTGACACGTATGCGATATTCACTCCCGCCTTCCCGGTAGTTGCCTGCCGAAGTCCCGGATAAAACGGTTTGCAGCATGTTGGCAATACTGGTTATGGTCAGTTTCATATCGGCGGCCTTTTGACGATCGACGATGATCAGTTCCTCCGGTGTCCCGGTTTCCCTGCTGATGCTGGTATCGGTGATACCGTCCACGCCTGCGACCACCTCTTCCACACGCAATGCCAGTTCGTTGGATGTTTCGAGATCGTATCCGTGCACCTCTATCTGAACCCGTTCGGTACCTCCGGTGCCCATGCGAAGGATAAAAAGACCCCCTCCGGCCCGGGTACGAACCTTGGTTCCGGGAATGAAATTGAGTTTGTTACGAAGATCGGCTGCGATTTCATCACTGGATCGCGTGCGCTCCTTGAGTGGCTTCAAGGCGATGCGCATCGATCCTTCATTGGAACCCCTGGCGCCCCAGCTGGAACTACCCAGGAAGGATACGGTGTTGTCGATTTCCGGGACGTTCTCATAGACGATCTTTTCGATTTTTTGAAACGTACGATCCATTATGTCGAGCCGTGTCCCCACGGCCATTTCGGCATTGACCCTCACCTCTCCCTCATCGGAGGCCGGCATCAGTTCAACGCCCACAAAAGGGATCAGGAAAAGGCTTCCGCCGAGCAGTAGAAAAGCGCCGCCAACGACCATAATACGATGGTTGAGGGCAAATCCAAGGATGCGTGTATAGGCATCTTCCATCTTCGTAAAAAATCTTGCGGTTATACGAAAAAACCATCCGCCTGCGGCATTTTCTGATTCAGCCCCCAAAACTACGGGTAATCGGATACGGGCTGCCAGCATGGGAACGAGGGTCAGCGCCGCTGCCAGGGAGCAGATCAGAGAAAACCCGATCACATATGAAAGCTGTTCGAACATGATCCCTGACATCCCGCGGACAAAAATGAGTGGCAAAAACACGGCCAGTGTCGTCAACGTGCTGGCAATGACAGCCGCGCTCACTTCCTGGCTGCCCTTTATGGCCGCTGAAATCCGATCTTCACCCGATTCTCGCAGTCGATAAATATTTTCCAGTACCACGATGGCATTGTCCACCAGCATGCCGACACCAAGGGCCAGACCGCCGAGGGTCATCAGGTTCAAGGTAAACCCGTTAAAGTACATCAGTGCAAAGGTGGCCACAATCGAAATGGGGATGGTGGTGGCAATGATGGCCGTGCTGGGAATGTTTCTGAGAAAAAATAGTAGGACACAGATAGCCAGGACGCCGCCATACAGAATGATGGAGCCGACATTGGTGATGGAACGCTTGATATAGTCGGAGGAGTCGATGATCGTGACGATCTGAATCTGGGGCAGATCCCGGTTGATCGTTTCGATCTCGTTCAGCACGTTCGTGGCGACTTCCACGGTATTTTTCCCAGATTGCTTGCTGACCGACATGCGAATGCCAGGATTGTTGTTTACCCGCACGATCCGGGTCACTTTTTCCCATGCATCCTCCACACCGGCAATCTCTTTTAGCTGGATAGGGACACCATCCCTGATAGCCACGACCGTATTCTTAAGCTCATCCAGGTCGTTGTAGATACCGGGTGTCCGGATGGTAACATCCTGCAAACCCTGTTCGATGGTCCCGGCAGGCAGGTTGATGTTTTCTTCTTTGAGACGTTTCAGGATCTGGTCGATGGGAAGCCCCAGGGCCTTCATCTTTTCCGAATCCAGATTTACGTGAATCTCGCGGTCCAGACCACCGCGGATATCCAGCGATGCAACACCAGGTATCTTTTCAATACGGTTTTTTACCTGATCATCGATGAGCTGCCTGACCTGTATGGGGTCCAAGTTGCTGGACACGCCCAGAATGAGTATGGGAAAAGCGGCCAGATCGAACTTCCGCAACTGGGGACGTTCCACATCTTCGGGCAGGAGGGGTAAGACACGGTCGAGACGGTCCCTGACATCATTGGCGGCTTCGTTCAAATCGGTCCCCCAGGCAAAGGAAACCCGCACGCTGCTTTGTCCCTCGGCCGAGACCGATGTGACTTCATCGACACCGGGGACGGCGCTCATGGCCTCCTCGATGGGGATGGTGATAAGCTCTTCAACTTCCTCGGGGCTGGCGTCTGCGTATCCGGTGGAGATGCTCAAGGTGGGATAGGTGATGTCCGGCATCAGGTCAACGGCAAGTCGCGTCAGTGAAATGGCTCCGATGATAATAACGATCAGGGAGACCATGATGGTCAACACAGGACGTTTAACGGAAAAACTGGAGACGTTCATGATGGGTGCTTCCGTATGGCTCGTTTATCCTTTTACAGATGGGTTTTTGTGTCTTCTGCAGGCTGGTTTTCTGTCACCTGCTTGTCTGGAATGATGATGGAAGCGCCGTCTTCCAGAAGGTGTTGTCCCAAAACAACCACTGAACCGCTTAGGACGGGTGTGCGTATTTCAGTGATTTTGCTGTCCACAATACCGGGTGTAACCGCAACAAAGCGTGCGGTTTTTCCTTCCGGGTCCACAAGAAAGACCCCTTGTAAATTGTCGCGTTTGATTATAGCAGCGGTGGGAACCACGGTGGCATTTTCATGTTTTTCGAACTGAATTTGGGCCCGCACAAACATGCCCGGCTTTAAGATCTTCTGGGGATTGGGTATTTCTATTTCGATTCTGGCTTCTCTGGATTTTTCTTTCAGGATCGGTGCAATTCGAAGCACCTTTCCGGAAAACGAACGATCTGGAAACGCATCGGTGGAAATCGCGGCCTCCTGGCCAATGTTTATTTTGGCATAGTCCTGCTCGACGACGTGAATGGCGGCGATCAGCGTTCCAATATCTATGATAGAAACGATCGGTGTATTGGCTGCCAGCATGGCACCCTCATCCACAAATCGTTCCCCCACCACCCGATATCCGGCCCTGTTGTTGCTGGGCACATGGATCTGGGTGTACTCGAGACGTACCTTGGCAACCCTCATGGCGGCCTCACTCTGGGCTACCCTGGCAAAGGCCACTTTCAATTTTGCCTCCTGGGCTTTCAAATCGGATAGGGATGCATCCAATTGTGATTCAGAGGCAATCTTTTTTTCTCTCAAGGCAACAGCCCGCTCATGCTCCCGTTTGGCGTTTTCCAGGGCATTTTCCTGTTCCAGGAGATTGGCCTGCGCGACTTCGAGTTCGGCCCCGGCCTGGCTGACCTGCTGTTTGTATTCCGCGTCATCCAGAACGGCTATCAGTTGACTGTTTTGAAGTTCATCACCAATATTGACCCATATCTTTTCAAGCCGCCCTCCGATTTTTGGGGCGATAACAAATGCTGCGTGGGGATACAAGGAGCCGCTGTAGCGGCCAATATCCTGAACCGTTGCTTGTTGAACAGGTGCGACTTCAACGGCAACGGGTACATTTTTTCGCTCACGCTTGACGGCTTTTGTGTCACTGTTGACGCGTTGATAAATCTGCCAGCCTAAAAAAGATAGACCCAGTAAAAGAATACCTATCAGAATTATTTTTTTCATGACAACGATAATTATTTGCTTTTTGATAAAGTATCAAGCAGAAAATAGGCTGCTTACATTTAAGACCGTAAGTCTTTTAGGCAGCTTTTGGTTTTCACCTTGATGGAGCGATCTGGTTGATTTAATGGAAATTACATAATGGTCAAAGCTTCCCACAACATCTTTAAAGAATCTGTGAGACCCGCTTTAAAAGGATTGATATGCATGGTCCCGGCATGCTATTGCTGCAGCGCATATGTCTAAATCATCTCACGAACCCTATGGCGACCCCCATCGCTGGACGGTCTTTTCCGTCATCTGCCTGGTCTATTTCTTTGTCTATTTTCACCGGGTATCCACCTCCGTCATCGTACCGGACCTGTTGAAAGCCTTTGACACCCATGCTACGGCCCTGGGTCTCATGTCTTCCATGTATTTTTATATCTATGCCCTGGAGCAGCCTCTGGTGGGATACCTGACAGATCGCCTGGGTCCCGTGAGGGTCATCGGTGTGTGGTCTCTGGTGGCAGCCGTGGGGTGTTTCATGTTCGGTATGGCCCCGAATATCTTCTGGGCGTCTGTGGCAAGGGCGATTATCGGATTCGGTGTCGGGGGTGTCTATGTGCCAGCCATCAAGGCCTTCTCCCAGTGGTTCAGAAAAAAAGAATTTTCATTCATGATCGGTCTGCTCATGTCTGTGGGAAATTTCGGGGCCGTCATTGCCACCACACCCCTGGCCTGGTCTGTGGATTTGTGGGGCTGGCGTATAACCTTTTATGTCATCGGCGGAATCACGCTGATACTTGCTTTCGTGGCCCTGGTTTTCACGCGGGACAAACGAGATCCCCAGACCCCCGCGTCCCCGGCAAATTCAGCTGACGGGGAGGTATTTCCGGAAAGCTCCGTCTCTCAAATTCTGGTCTCGGGTCGATTGTGGCTCATGGCCACAATCTTTTTAGGCATTTATGGCACGGTCCTGACCTTCCAGGGTCTCTGGGCAACACCCTTTCTCATGTCAGCCCTCGGTATCGCCCGAATCCATGCCAGCAAGCTGAATATGCTGATACCCATCGGTTTCATCATCGGGTCGCCGTTGATTGGCTGGCTCTCAGAAAGGCTCTCGTGGCCCAAGATAACGACCCTGCGGGTCATTATGTTCATCAACATCATATCGTGGATCGGGATAACCTTCTGCCATGCATGGCTCGGTGCTGTCGGTCTGTCCGTAATGCTGCTGTGTATGGGCTTTGTGGGGGGCGGTTTCATCAGTGTTTTCTGGGGTGTCATCCGGGAAACAACCCCGGAAAAAAACCTGGGCATGGTCTCAGGGCTGCTCAACCCGGCACCCTTTTTGGGTGTGGCCGTTTTCCAGGTGATCACCGGCACCATATTGAACCGCACCGAGCGTGTGGATGGTCTTTACCCTTTGTCAGGTTTTAGCGATGCCTTTTCCGTCTGTGTTGTGGTTGTCGCTGTCTGCCTGGGAATGTCCTTTTTTTTAAGCAACGACCGAAAACAATAACATCCCTGAATGCGTGCGTTTGCGGGCTGAGGTCACCAAATGTACGGTTCATCAGGGTAATTGAGTTGTAAACAATTCGAACAGCAGAAGTAAAATAAGACACTTCGAAATTCGATATTCCTTGTTCGACATTCTGCGGTTCGTTTTGAAAAAAAGCTGCTTACAGCTTACTGCTTATTGCTCATAGCTTCCAGCAACACCGGAATGAAGGTCTTCAGGTCTTCCACAATACAGATGTCGGACAGATTGAAAATGGCAGCCATGGGATCGGTATTGATGGCCACGATGAATCCGGATCCTTTCATGCCGCTGACGTGCTGGGCTGCACCGGATATACCGCAGGCCAGATAAAGATCGGGTGTTACAGTGGCGCCTGTGACCCCTATTTGCCGGTCATAGCTCATCCAGCCCATGTCGATGACCGGGCGGGATCCGCACACCACTGATTGGGGAATCAGGGAAGCCAGCTTCCGTACAAGCTGGAGATTTTCTGCCTCACCAATGCCCCTGCCGGCAGAGACAATGACCCTGGCTATTGACAGGTCCAGGTCACTCGTCTGGAATGCCGTGGTGGAAAGCGTGTCAGATGTCTGGGGAGCAACTGCCATTGATTCCAGATAAACCTTTCCCCGTGTCTGATCCTTTTTCGGTGTCGGCCCATATGATCCCGGTTGAACGGTAAGCACCGTTGTTTTCGTAGAAGACACCATGTCTGCGTTGATTTTGCCGCCGTAGATATCCCTGGAAAAACAAAGTCTGCCCTGCTGAACAGATAGTGCGCTCACACCGGTAATACAGGCGGCATTCAGACGCATGGCCAGCCCTGGTGCAAAATCCGATCCCCGGGAAGAATGGGCAATACAGATATGCTTGGGGGGGTGTTCCGCCAGGGCTTCATGCAAAACTGATTTATAGGCTTGGCCATTGTACTGTGCCAGTTGGGGCGCCGCTATGCCCAGGACATCCTTTCCCGTTTTTGTGGCCAGGCTTTCTGCAAGATCGTCCACCTTCTCCCCCAGAACCAGCATCTGAATTGGCGCCGGTCTGAAGTGCTGGAGCGCCTCGGCGAAATGCACCAGCTCATAGGTGACCGGCCGGATTTCTCCTTTAAAATGCTCGGCGATGACCACAATGGATCCGGATTGTAGGATATTTCTCATGTTAAAAATGATGGTCTCATAATAAGTCCGAGTTAGACGGTTTTGTAAAAAGTTCAAATTCAAGGCGTGCAAATTTTGTAATCATGAGGCGTACTTTTCGTACGTTGAATGATTACGAAATGCAGCACAACGCAGAAGTTGGGCTTTTTACGAGACCGCCAAAAATGACCTGTCAGACAAAATGGTCAGCAACTGTTCCGCTTTCTGGGATGTCGATCCTTCCAGAAAAACACCATCCCGCGATTTTCCGGGCAAGGTCACCTGCTGCACGCTCTGCATCGGGGCAGATTCATCCGCCACATCCACGTGCAGGGTCTTCAGCTTCAGTTTGTTGGCCCGCAGCAGGTTTGACAGTGACGGATAGCGCGGCTGGTTGATACCGGTCTGAATCGTCAAGAGGGCCGGTAACTGCAAAGCAACCGCCTCCCGGTACCCCCCTTCTATCTCCCGCTCCACGCGCAGGCCCTCACCGGCCGACATGATCTTCACCTGAACGACGGCTGTTGCACACGGCAGGGACAGGTACTCGGCCATGAGGGGCCCTACCTGACCCTGCATCAGGTCTTCCGACATGGCGCCGCAGAAAATCAGGTCAGCACCCCTGGCTTCAGGTAAGCCCGCCATCCATCCGGCCAGGATGGACGGGTCCACAAACCCATCTGTGGGAGTGATGATATGTGTCCCATGGTCGGCCCCCATGCCTATGGCCCGTCGAATGACCGCCTCTGATCGCTCCGTACCAACGGACAGAACATGAATGCCCGTCCCGGGAAATTGTTCCTTGATCTGGACAGCCGCTTCCACAGCACATTCATCGAAGTGGTTCATCCTGAAGGCCGATGTACCATGAATGGTTACCCATCGGGTGTCTTTGTCGATGGCGACGACGGCTTCGGATTCTGGAACCTGTTTTACACAGACGAGTAATTTCATATAAAATCATTCCACGATTTTATAAAACGCGACGTTGTCGCTCCTATAATAAAAACTATGAGTTGCTATTGGCTGACAGGTGACACCTTATCCCAAAATTAGAAGCTATCTGAAAAATAGGATTTTGGTTCAAGATCAAGGCGGGATTGCGTTTCAATCCGCAGGAATACTGACGTATTTTGAGGAATTGAAACACGATCCCAACACAGAGATTGGGCCAAAAGACATTTTTAAGATGGCTTCTAGTAATTTTCCCTTTCGATAATGGTCGCCACCCCCTGACCGCCACCCACACACGCGTTGGCACAGCCATAACGCCCTCCTTTGGTCTCCAGGATACGCGCTAGAGTGCCTGTCAGACGAACACCGGTTGCTCCCAATGGATGGCCCAGGGCGGTACCGCCGCCCATGACATTGACCGTGTCAGGATCGAGACCCAGTTCCTTGATACAGTTCAAGGCCACGATACAGAAAGCCTCGTTGATTTCCCAGAAATCGATGTCCGACGCTTTCAAGCCGGCCTTTTCCAGCGCCTTCCTGGAAGCGGGAACCGGGCCATCTCCCATGATGGTGGGGTCCACACCGGCAAAACCGATGGAACGGATGGTTGCCAGGGGCTTGATGCCTTTCTTTCTGGCGGTCTCTTTGGACATCAGAATCATGGATGTGGCCGCAGCATTGAGGGGCGAAGAAATACCGGCCGTTATCACACCGTCTTTTTTGAATGCCGGTCTCAATTGGGAGAGACCTTCCAGGGTCGTTTCCGCCCGAACAGCCTGATCCGTGTCGACGGTCATGACGGAACCATCGTCCTGTTCTGCCTCGATGGGCAGAATCTCATCTTTGAAAAATCCTTCTGCCTGGGCTTTTGCAGCCAGTTGGTGAGACCGTACCCCCCATTTGTCCATGTCTTCCTTGGTGAAGTCGCACTGGGCAAAAAGTTTCTCCGCCGTCAAGCCCATGTTCATGCTGGTCATCATGTCCCAGTGCTGGTAGGAGGGGTCCATAAACAGACCCATGTTGGGAACGATGGCGCCGCGATCGATCAGGGGGCCGCCCATGGGTACGCGTGTCATGTGCTCCATGCCGCCCACCATGACGATATCCGCAAAATCCATGGCTATCTCCATGAAACCGATGTGAATGCCGGCCATGGCCGAACCGCACTGCTGATCCACGAATTTTGCAGCGATGGTTTCCGGCAGGTTGGCCAGGAAAAGGGGAAAGCGGCCACCAAAGGTAAACTGTTCTGAAACACCCGTGGCGCAGCCCACGATAAAATCATCGATCTCTTTTGGGTCAATCCCGGTTTTTTTAATGACCTCAGGCAGAAGTTTTCCCAGCAACTCATCCGAGCGCATTTTGCAGAACCAGTCCCGTGCAGGATCGTTGGGACGGGATCGGGTTTGTGCGGTTCTCAAGTATCCTGCAATGACGACTTCTCTCATGATGGTACCTCCTATTCATCCTTTAAATTCGTTGATAGCTATTGTAGACGTTCAGTACGTTAAACAACTTACATAACGATAAACACAAAACACCTCTTAATAAAACGTCTTTTCCTTCTCCACCATCTCCTGGATCAGGGCCGCCGGCTTGAAATGAATGCCGTACTGAGCCTCCAGTTCAACGAGCTTCTTGAGGACCCTG
Organism: uncultured delta proteobacterium; assembly: GCA_963823335.1. Lineage (GTDB taxonomy): Bacteria > Desulfobacterota > Desulfobacteria > Desulfobacterales > B30-G6 > B30-G6. The sequence continues at coordinate 503,109 of CAWGLD010000001.1, forward strand.
GAAAGACCCCACGTGTCTGCATAGCGGAGTATGCCGCCCCGGAAGGGCGGGAACCCCGTTCCGTAAATCATGGCCAGGTCCATATCCTGAGGTCTGTCACAAATCCCCTCCTGGATCATGTATGCGGCCTCGTTGATGGCGTTTGCCAGCATCAGGTCCAGGATCTCCTGTTCCGCAAGCTGCTTGGCGACGACGCCGTTGTCCGCAAGATAGGTCTGCACGACAGCTACGATCTTTTGATTCGGAACGGGTGTGGCACCACTGTAATCCATGTAACCGGCCCCGGTTTTGCGGCCATAGCACCCGGTCTTGTAAATCAGTTCCGTCAGGGGGTGAACCTTGTAACGTTCTCCCAGTCTTTTCTCGAAGGTTTTGTTGACGTGGTAATTGATGTCGATGCCCGTGAGGTCGGAAAGCGCCGCCGGTCCCATGGGCATGCCGAAGTTGAGCATGGCCTGTTCCACGGCGGAACCATCGACACCGTCGGCTGTGAGATAGACGGCGCCACCCATCAAGCCACCCAACTGCCGGGAAACATAAAACCCAGGGCCGTCATTGACCACGATAGGTATTTTCTTGATCTGCCTCCCAAAGGCCACACTCGTGGCAAGGGTCTGGTCAGATGTCTGCTCGGCGCAGATGATCTCCAGAAGCATCATGCGATGGGCCGGGTTGAAAAAATGAAGTCCGATCATTCTACCGGGATCGGAAAGTGCCGAAGCCATTTCCGTTATGGGCAGAGCGGAGGTATTGGTTGCAAACACGGTATAGGCAGGACAGATCCCCTCTAACTGTTTCCATATATCCTGTTTGATCTCCATGTCTTCCACCACGGCTTCGATGACAAGGTCCACCCCCTTTAGATCCGCGAGGTCGGTGGTGGTCTTGAACTGTTTCTCCAGCATGTTTTCAAGATCTTCCTGTTTCATCTTGCGCTTCTTGATGGGAAAGGCAAATGTCTGGCGGACAGAAGCAACCCCTTTTTCAAGGGCTGTCTCGTTGATATCCCAGAGAATGGTTTCACATCCGTTTTTCAGCAGGAGGTTGACGATGCCGGAACCCATGACGCCCCCTCCCAGCATGGCCACCTTCTTGATGTTGGCCGGCGCGGTCCCTTCGATGCGCTCGAGTCTCCCGGCGGCGCGGGTATTCAAAAATATTCCGATAAGGTTTTCAGCCACGTCCGACACGGCACAGTCGGCAAACAGCTCCACCTCCCTTTCAAGGTCCTTATCCATGTCATAGCTCAGCCCCTCAGCGATGGCCAGCACCGCTTTCATGGGTGCCAGGTAACCTTTGGACTGCGCCGCCACCATGGCCTTTGTAAACTCCATCATGGATTTTTTCTCTGCCGCACTCGGAATCCAGTGGTGCTGATTACGGGTCATCCGCGCCTTGATATTGAGCTGACCGCTGGCAAACCGCTGGGCGGTCTGCACAGCCTTTTCGATCAGTTTCCGGGCCTCCACCACAGTATCCACCAGCCCTCTCTGAAGGGCGACTTCGGCTTTGATAGGCTTTCCCAGAGTAATCATCTCCAGGGCATACCGCAGCCCGATCAGGCGGGGCAGACGCTGGGTACCACCTGCACCCGGAATCAGCCCGATCTGCACCTCCGGCTGACCCAGATTGACACCCCTGGCGGCTACACGGTAGTGACAGGCCATAGCAATTTCCAGACCGCCGCCAAGACAGTTGCCGTTGATGGCCGCCACGATAGGCTTGGGGCCTGTTTCCAGGCTGCTGACGAAGCGGGTAAATTCGAGGGCCCGCCCCAGAAAAAGGTCGCGATCCTTGATCCCCTGAATCTGGGTGATGTCCGCACCGGCAATAAAGTTTCCGCCGGTGCCGGTGATAACCAGGGCCTTGATATGGTCATCCTCGTAGGCCGCCTTCAGGGCCCGGGCAAGATCCTCCACAAAATGTTTCGAAAGCTGATTCACGGGCGGGTTGTTCATATTGAACACGGCCACACCCTCTTTCACTTCCACCTGGATGGTATTAAATTCGGTTTTCATACATGACTCCTTTATTTAGCCTTCGGCCGTCATTGATGGTCATTAGCCCCGCGGGCGAAATATGTTGTCATTTCGCCTTCGGCTGTCATTAGCCCTGCGGGCAAAAGATATTGTCATTTCGCCTTCGGCTGTCATTAGCCCTGCGGGCGACATTAGCGCTGCGCGCGACATTTATTGTTGCTGATAGCTCCTGGCTGAGATTAAAACTTAAAACCTAAAATTTAACACGGTATTGTTTCCCCCTCAAACCTCGGTTAGGCTTTTAGGGGTTTAGACTGTAGGCTGTTAGGTGCATTTTGCTCTCAGCTGTCAGCCACCCTCCAACCCTTGTATCCCCCACGAACCCTTGAACCCTCTTTTTTACACCCCCCCAAACCCCGCATCTTCGATCTCAACGGCCGATCCATCAAAATCCTTTATCGAGACCATTTTACCGTGGGTCACTGGAAGGACCGTATTGATAAAAAACTTGGCTGACTGGATCTGGCCTTCGTAGAAGCTGACATCCTTTTTCTTGGCACCTTCCTGAAGTTTTTCAGAGGCAACAACGGCGCGCCATAGCAGCATCCACCCCATGGTGACGTCCCCCATGACTTCCAGAAACGGAAATGCGTGGGCAAAGGCTTTTTTAAACTCGGGGGTCATGGCTTTCTGACCCAGGTGGAGGGCGGATTCTCCCAAGGCGTTCATGGCCGTTTCCAGCTTTTCGGCCAGGGGCACCAGGGTTTCTTGTTTCCTGGCCTGCGCGATGGTCTTTTGAATCTTTTCCAGAAATTCCATGAAAACCTTTCCCTTTTTCATCCCCAGCTTTCTGGCCAGCAAGTCCATGGCCTGTATGCCATCCGTGCCCTCGTATATGGACGCTATTTTACAGTCTCTGGCAATCTGTTCAACCGGATACTCCCGGGTGTATCCATAACCGCCATACACCTGGATTGCCTCGATGCACACATCATATCCTCTCTGGGCACAGTAGGCTTTTACCACTGGTGTCAAAAGATCCGTCATGCCCTGATAGTGTTCCTTTTCTTCCTCATTCTCCGTGTTGGCCAGCTTGTCAAAACAGCGGACCGTATAGTAGGCAAAACTGCGCATGCCATCCACATGGGCCTTCATCCAGAGGAGCATGCGTCTCACGTCAGGATGATTGATGATGGCTACCGGGGGCGCATCCCGTTCGGCGAATTTTTCCAGATCCCGGCCCTGCAGCCGTTCACGGGCATAGTTCACGGCATACAGATAGGCCGTGGTTGCATGGATAAAGGCCTGAAAACCGACACCCAGACGGGCCTCGTTCATCATGTGGAACATGATGCGCATGCCATGGTTTTCCTCTCCCAGCAACAGTCCCCGGCAGTTGCCCTTACTCCCCAGAGACATGCTGCAGGTGGCGGAGGCGTGGATACCCATCTTCTCTTCGATACCGGTGCAGGTCACATCGTTGGGCTCACCCAGGCTGCCGTCCTCATTGACCCATATTTTTGGCACAATAAAGATGGAAATCCCTTTGGTTCCTGCAGGAGCGCCCTCTATGCGGGCAAGTACCGGGTGAATGATATTTTCCTGGAGATCGTGTTCACCGTTGGTGATAAATATTTTATCCCCCTTGATCGTGTAGGTGCCATCATCATTCTTCACAGCCGATGTGGTCAAGGCCCCGACATCCGACCCGGCGTTGGATTCCGTCAGGAGCATGGTTCCTCCCCATACACCGGTATAGAGCTTCTTGAGAAACATGGACTTCTGCAATTCAGTGCCAAAGAGCTCGACCATCTTGCCGGTGCCATGACCCATACGTGCATAGTTGACCAGCGGATAGTTGCCCCCCACAATGTATTCTGCCACAGCCATGCCGATACTGCTCGGCAATCCCTGGCCGCCAAGCTCCGGGTCTTCGTTCAACGCGGTCCATTCCCCCTCGATGAGAAGTTTGTGGGGTCTGTGAAAAGACTCGGGGACCTTTACCTGGCCCTTTTCAAAGCGCACTCCAGTCTGGTCCCCTTCTGCATATGTGGGCAAAAGCTCTTTGATTGCAAAGGTTCGCGCCTCTGAAATAATCATGTCAAAGACTTTCTTGTTGAGACCTTCGAATCTTTCATAAGCCAACAAGTCCTCAATCTTCATCTGTTCGTAAAGCACAAAATCCATGTCCCGACGATCTGCAATTACCTGTGCCATTCTTTTTTATCTCCTTTCACTTATTTAAAACTTCTGATATTCTTCTCTACATATGATTGGATTAAACAATGTTCGAGAACATCTAAACCTGTTGCTGTCATTTATGGTCACTAGCCCTTTGGGCGACATTAGCGCTGCGCGCGTCATTTGTTCTACCGAACGTCAGTTGCCCTGCGGACGACATTAGCGCTGCGCGCGTCATTCATTGTTGCTGATAGTTGTTTGCTCCTGGCCGAACCTAAAACTTAAAACCTAACACCTAACCCGTCCATTAAAATTTGGTCGGCCAGTTGGCCAGTCGATGCCCGCCAATACCATTGTTCCGCACACCCCGGCTGATTTTCAGGGCCCGACTTATATAATTCCGTGTCTCCCGGGGATCGATCACATCGTGAATATAATGCATACCGGCAGCTCCGTAGGGAGACGCATCATCCACCATCTGCTGAACCAGCTTCTCCCACTCCTTCTTGTCACGCTCCGTGGCGGGGATCTTGCCACCGAAGACCACATTGGCAGCTATTTCCGGGCTCACGAAACTCATTTCCGCCGTGGGCCAGGCCACGATAAAATTGGTGCCACACCCCGATCCGGCCATATTCCAGAAAGCCATACCATATGTTTTCCTGACGATGACGGAAATTTTCGGAACCGTTACCAACCCCAGAGCGTTCATGTAGTTCATCACCCTGGCCGCCACACGGTTTCTTTCGGCTGCTTTTCCCACTAAAAAGCCTGGTGTGTCGTGAAAGAACACCAGGGGAATATTGAACGAATCACACAGGCATAGAAAGCTGATGACCTTGTCGATGCCGTCCGTGTCCATGGCACCGGCATTGACAAAGGGTTGATTGGCAACAACACCCACCACATTCCCCTTGATTCTGGCGAGGGCGGTGATGACATTTTTTCCAAAATCGGGTTTAATGGGAAAGAGACTTTGCCGGTCGAAAACAGCATTCAAAATCCGGTGCATGTCATAGGCCCGATTTCGTTTTTGAGGCAGGCTTTCTAAAATATTTTCAGCTTCTTCGGATGGATCGAATTTCTCCCGACGAGGTGGTGCTTCCTCATTGTGCTGTGGCATATAGCCCAAAAACTGCCGAATGATTCTGAAACAGTCGTCTTCGGTTTCGGCAATGCGGTCTGCCATACCGGTGATCTCTCCGTGAACCTTTGAACCCCCCAGTTCCTCGTCGGTAACGGACTCGCTCAGGGCAAGCTCCAGGATTCTTGGTCCCGAAACCCCCATGGCGCTCCCCTTGACTTGCACCACAAAATCGGACAGGCAGGCCATCCAGGTGGGCATGCCATAGCATTCCCCCATGACGGCGGTAATCATGGGTGTTTTCCGGACCCGGCTCATGATTTGAAGGTAGGTGTCAAAGCCGCCGCCCCCGAAGGATGCAAGGCCCTTTGACCCCATGATATCCGGCATTCTGGCGCCACCTGCTTCCCCGAGATAGATCACTGGATACCCGTATTGCGCTGCCAGTTGTTTCAATTCACCTTCTTTGCGGCCTGCTACGCGGCTCGAGGTGGCAGCCAGCACGGAAAAATCATTGGACAGGATGCCCACCGTACGGCCATCGATGGTGCCATACCCACCAATTTTGCTGTCCGCCGGAGTCCTGTCCTCCATTCCCGGCACGTCGGAATGATTGAACATGCCCACCTCGAGAAAAGAACCCGGGTCGAGAAGACCCTGGATACGTTCCCTGGCGTTGAGCCGCCCCTTGGCATGCTGCTTGTCGATCTTTTCCCTGCCACCCATTTCCAGCGCCCGGGCTCTTCTGTTCTCCAGATCCTGCAGTTCCTTTTCAAAAGACATATCCGTGATTCTCCTATCGTTCTACCCACAATCATAACGAGAGTAACAAATAACAGAGTCTGCGTTGCCCATGTCATTAGCCCTTCGGGCGTGATTTGTCCTTCGGACGACATTAGCGCTGCGCGCGTCATTTATTGTTGTTGATAGCTGTTCGCTGAACCTAAAACCTATTCTGATGATGCGCAGAAATGACATGTCTCTCTCAAGCCCTTCTATGCCGTGCATTATGCGTCCTCTTCACCGTAGGGCAAGCGCTTCCCGTCTTTGGTATAGCGGTAAAAACCCTTTCCAGCCTTTTTCCCCAGACGCCCCTGGGCAATCATCTTCAACAGGAGGTCCGATTTCGTCACCAGATTCTCTTCCCCCAGCTCCGCCAGGGATTGACCCACCAGGGCAAAGGTATCCAGGCCGGCATTGTCGGCGACTTCAAAGGGCCCCACATTCCAGCCATACCCCAGTCGCATGCCGGCATCCACATCTTCCGGACTGACAATACCGTCCGATACCAGGTCCACGGCTTCCCGGAAAGCCGCCGAGAAAATACGGTTCATCACAAAACCGGGGATGTCCCGGTTGACACGCACCGGTGTTTTCCCAAGGGAATTGACAAAGTCAACCCCTGCTTCAAACACGTTGTCGGCCGTCTGTTCCCCTTTTACGACCTCCACCAGTCCCATGAAGGGTACCGGTCCAAAAAAATGAAGACCCAGCATGCGCTCAGGCCGGTCGAGATGTGCGGCCATACGGGTGATGGGTATTGAGGAGGTGTTGGTGGCCAGCGGGGTTGTAACGGGGATTTCTTTCTCCAGGGCCTTGAAAAGATCGATCTTGAGCGTCTCTAACTCCAGGACTGCCTCGATAATCCAGTCTGCCTCCGCCGCAGCCGACAGATCGGTTCCATAGCTGAGACGACTGAGGATTTTATCGGGAGCTTCCTCAAGAAGCCCTTTCTCCGTCAGTTTGCTGACCGACCATTGCAAGCCCTTTTCCGCCTTACCCAGAGCCTCCGGACTAACATCGCTCAGGTGAACCCGGTATCCACTCTGGGCACACACCTGGGCGATCCCGGCACCCATAAATCCTGCCCCGACGACCAAAACGTTTTGCTGCTTCATCTTTTCTCCTTTGACCGATACGGACCCGCCAAGACACCATTTTTAGCAGGTCCCCGGGTTCATAATAATCCGGCACTAATTATACCCTTTAACTCAACTTTCGGTTTTCACCATCGATAGAGCGAAATGGGTGATCCAATGGCGATTTGCGGTGTTTGAGGCGTTTAGGGATCCTTACATCAGCGCATGACAATGAAAATCCAATATGAAAACCCGGTCAGTTGAAAGCTATGCCTGTTTAACCATATGGCCGGCGCTGGTGTTAGGAACCCTTACGGCGAGTTCGCAAAGCGCCAGGGGATTATTCATTTCGTGTTCGCTGAACCCCGAAAGTTGGGTCTGTAATTTTTATACTGTTTGTCAAAACAACGTTCCGAAACTGCTTAGGCAAATAGCGTCAAACAACTAAAGCGTGGAGCGCTCGATGACATTCATGGCCGCTTTTTCCAATATACCCACCACATAGCCCATTTTCTTAAATCGCGGGTCCTGGGTCTGCCCGTGATAATAACGATAGTAGATCTGCTGAACGATCACTGCCAGCTTGAAAAAGCCGAAACAGAGATAAAAATCGTAGTGATGAATGGTGCGGCCGGACAGGCGCTCATAGAGCGCCACCAGTTCTCTTCGTTTCAGCGCCCCTTCGGCATTGGTGGGAACCGAACGCATCAGCTGCATTTCCAGGGGATCCCCGGCTTCGACCCAGTATGCCAGAGTACCACCCAGATCCATCAACGGGTCACCCAGGGTGGTCATTTCCCAGTCCAGAACACCGATGATGTTCAAGGGGTTTTCAGGATCCAGCACCACATTGTCGAATTTGAAATCGTTGTGGATCAGACAGGGCACGTCCGTATCCAATGGCATTTTGTCCTTGAGCCAGCACATGACCACTTCGGCCTTCGGCACATCAGGCGTGCGGGCAGCCCGGTAACGCCCGCTCCAGCCGGTCACCTGACGTTCCACGTATCCTTCGGGTTTGCCCAACGATTCCAGACCGATTTCCCGGTAGTCAACACTGTGCAGCTCATAAAGAACCTTGAACAGGTTTTCGCACAGACGCGTCATGTCCCCGGGGCTCAGCCCCAAGGATTCCGGGATATCCCTTCGCAATACAATGCCCCTGATCCGTTCCATGACATAAAACGAACACCCCATCACCTGGGGGTCTTCGGTGTAGGCCAACGGGCGAGGACAGTAGGGGAATACCGGCCCAAGGGCCTTTAACACCCTGTACTCCCTACCCATGTCATGAGCGGTTTTAGCCTTGGTCCCCAGGGGTGGCCGCCGCAACACCATTTCCCTTTCACCCACCGTGACCAGATAGGTCAGGTTGGAGGCGCCGCTGGGAAACTGCTGGATCGTCATTGCCCCATCAAGCCCGGTAATCACATCCCGCAGAAACGCTTCCACTTTCCGGGTATCGAGCTCTTCGCCCTGTCTTACTTCGGTTGCTTCGTCCATCTGTTGCACTTTTACCTATGAATATAGAAAAAGAAAAAAACTGTCACGAAAGCACGAAAATGATCTTTTTCGTGTTTTCGCGATGAAGATATTCCCCTGGCCGCTAAATCAGAACCGGGCAGTTATTTTACGGTCTTACCTTCATACTCTTTTAAGATTCTGCGGGCCACGGACACCTTGTGAACCTCGTCAGCCCCGTCATAAATCCTGGCTGCGCGCTCGTGACGGTAGAAAAAGGAGATGATCGTGTCATCTGTCATACCCAACCCGCCGTGCACCTGCAAAGCCCGGTCAATCACCTTCTGCATGGTGTTGGCCACCATGAATTTGATCAGGGAAATATCCTGACGGGCCTCTTTGATTCCCAGGTTCTCGATGGTCCAGGCCGTGTGGAGCACCATCAGTCGGGCAGACCGGATTTCCGCCGCACTCTCTGCAATCCAGGACTGAATGATCTGTTTGCTGGCCAGTGTCTTCCCGGGAGCGATCACCCGGGTCATGGCCCGGTGGCACATCAGATCAAAGACCCGGTTGCAGATACCGATCCAGCGCATGCAGTGATGGATCCGGCCCGGCCCGAGCCTGTCCTGGGCAATGACAAACCCGTGCCCTTCAGGGCCGAGGAGATTTTTCTGAGGCACCCGGCACGATTGATACAGGATCTCGGCATGGCTGAAATAGCCTTCTCCGGCATGTCCCATGACCGGAATGTTTCTGACGTGATTGAAACCCGGTGTGTCCGTGGGCACGATGATCATGCTGGCCCGCATATAGGGTGATGCATCTGGATTTGTATTGGCCATGACTATGGCGAATTTTGCACCGTCAGCAGAAGAGGTGTACCATTTGTGACCATTGATCACATAGTCGTCACCGTCTTTTACCGCAGTGGTATCCATCATGACCGGGTTCGAGCCGGGCAGGTCGACTTCGGTCATGGAAAAACAGGACCGGATCTGACCATCCACCAGCGGCCTGAGCCAGGTTTCCTTCTGCTCATCCGTGCCGTACTGGTGAAGGATCTCGATATTCCCGGCATCCGGTGCCTGGCACCCGAAAACCAGAAAACCCAGCATGGTCCCACCCAGAACTTCTGATACCAGACCATGTTCCACCAGATTAAGCCCCATGCCCCCGAATTCCTTGGGGTGGTTGGGTGCCCACAGCTCCATCTGCTTTACCATTTTCTGTTTTTCCGCAATAACCGGCAACAGGCGGTTGGTGTCGCTGCTTAAAAATTCCGGTTCCAGGGGAATGAGCTCTTTTTCAACAAACTCTTTCATCATACCGAGTATGGTCTGCATTTTTTCAGATATGTTAAAGTCCATTGTGCCTCCCTTTTTGTTGGAAATGAATCAGTTGAAGTATGCAATTTGAAATTGTTTCACAATCGATAGAGGCTTCCAGCCTGATTTAATAGAACACGCAACCCCGATCTAACGATAGGTCAGCAGGGTGTCGTCATTCTTCAGCTCCAGATGCGTGATATCATTGAACCCGGCCAGTGCAAAGCCCCTGGCATTATATTTGAACCGGGTGACGGATGCGTTCATGATCTGCCAGGACAGGGCCATGGCCATCTTGTCCGTCAGGCCCAGGGCTTCCTGGACCACCACGGATATGGGTCCCCCGGAAGTAAATACGGCCAGACACTTCCCGGCCCCCTGGTTCTGCATGACCTGACGAGCCCCCCTGATCACCCGTTCACTGAAACCATGCCATGTGACGACTCCCGCAATATCGCATACGCCGGAAACCCAGCGGTTCATGGCTTCCTCGAACAGAAGCTGGAACGTCCTTTTGTCCGTGTAGATATGGGCAAGTTTTTCAGATATCGATGGCTTTTCTTCCATCATACCTGGAAGCTGGGCCTCGAAAACCGACGCAGAGTCGTATTCGTCGAAGGCCTCGTCCACAATGATATCCGGAACCGGCATGCGCTTCTCTTTATAGGCTGATACCAGCGCCCCTGCCGTGTCGACCTGCCGCTTCATGCCGCCCACATAAATGGCGTCGATCTTTCTGTCGATCCTGACCCAATGCCTGGCCACAATTTCTGCCTGCACGACACCCCTGGGAGACAGACGGTCATAGTTTTCCTGACCAAACGATGCCTGGCCATGGCGGATCATGTAGAGTTCACTCATCAGAGTCGTTCTTAATAGGCTTCCGGAGCATCATTCCCACGATGGTTCCTCTCCTGCATACCGGTCCGGAGACGAAAGGTACCGGAATAAAAAAGCCGTCAATTGTTCTTCAGCCGCCATTCCCAGCATGCGTCCCTTTTCTTTGCCCCTGAAAAACAGCAGATATACCGGGGTCCCCTTGATGTGCAGCATCTGTCTGAACCCATTGATCAGCTCTTCTTCAAGCAAACAGACCTTTAAATTATTTTTATATTTTTCAGCTATTTGGTTTAATAGCATGGATTGGTTTGAAAAATCAGGGCCTTTGGGCATACACAACAACAGGACAGGTTTTACGGCCTTGTCGATTTCTGTGGCATAGTTTCGGTTGTTGATAAAGGTAATCATGGCACCTGCACTTTGAGTCGTGTGTGTCGGTTTTGGATATTTCAACTGATAATTCAAATATCATGCCAATCTATTCTGAATGCGTCATATTTGCAATCGTTTGATATAATTATTCTATTTTGATATGATCTTCATCTGTGAGCCTAGTGCCCTCCGGAATATGTGCCATAGCACATATCTGTGCCAACGCACAAGTGTGCCATCCGCACACTGAAGCAGCAGGCCATGGTTGGCGCAAGGCCTGTTGACAACACCACAGGACAAGGTTAAATCAGCACATACTACAAAATCGCATCTACCAAACAGGAGGCTTAAAAGATGATCGTTGTCGCCAAACTGAAAGCTCAGGAAGGAAAAGAAGCAATACTGGAAACTGCATTGCGGGACATGGTAAAGAAGGTGGCCTCCGAAGAAGGGACAGAGGCGTACACGCTCCACAAATCCAGCAAAGATCCATCGTTGTTTATGTTCTACGAAAAATACAAAAATGCCGATGCGCTGAAACAACACAGTGCCACGCCGCATTTCAAGGCGCTTTTCGCGACCATTCAGCCCCTGCTGGCGGCACCGCCGGACATCGAGATGTATAAAGAACTGGCCGCACTGGACCAGTCCTAGCCCAATCGTTCTCTTTTGCCGGAAAACTTAGAAGAGACATTTTAGGCATTGGTTGCATACAATAATATGCTGGAATTTTATTGGATCATCAAACTTTGAATCGTCGATGGTTATTCACTATTGAAGAACCTCGCAGCGACCGCTAACGCGACGGCCGGGCAAGGCGGTACTGGGAAATTCTTCTGTAAAGTGTTCTGCGGCCGATACCCAGAAGGCGGGCTGACTTGGCGACATTCCAGTCGGTCTGCTTCAGCATTGCCTGGATGTCACCACGATCCTTTCCAGGCGTTTTCCTGGCTGAAACTTTTGCGGACACCGGCAAGTCTCGAATATCGGTCGGGATATGCTGCAGGTGAATGGTGTTGCCATGACAGAGCACAAAAGCATGTTCGATGGTGTGCTCCAGCTCCCTGATATTGCCGGGCCAGTGATAGCCCATAAAAACACCCAGAACCTCATCCCCGAGCTTTTCGATATGCTTGCCAAAGTCCTGGTTAAACTTCTGGATAAAGTGATCCACCAGCAACGGTATATCTTCCAGGCGGTCACGTAAGGGAGGAAGTCGGATTTCAACCACCTTGAGCCGGTAATAGAGATCTTCCCGGAATTCACCCTGCAGGACTTTCTGCTTCAAGTTCTTGTTCGTACTGGCCACGATGCGGACATCGGCCCTCATGGTGACGGAATCCCCCACCCGTTCAAATTCTTTTTCCTGCAGCACCCTGAGTAGTTTGAGCTGAATGCTGGCTGAAATATCACCGATTTCATCCAAATGGATAGTGCCCCCGTCAGCTGTCTCAAATCGACCCCGGGCATCTTTGACCGCCCCGGTGAAGGCTCCTTTTACATGCCCGAAAAGCTCGCTTTCGAGCAGGTTTTCAGCCAGAGCCGAGCAATTCACCGTCACAAAGGGCTTGAACGCCCGGTTGCCAATATTGTGAAGAGCCTTGGCCGCCAGCTCTTTGCCGGTCCCGCTGTCCCCCGTAATCAAAACCGTTGTCTCCAGGTCGGCGAGATCCTCCATCAGTTTGTAAATCTCCCGCATGGGTCTGCTTTTGCCGATGATTTTCTGAAACCGGCTCCGCTCTGCAAGTTCTCTTTCCAGCTCGTTCAATCTCGTAATATCCCTGATGACAAGGACGGCACCCATGAATTTGCCGTTCTTGTCCATAAGGGGGGAACAGGAAAGGTCCGATTTCTGGGACGGCCGCTGGGGATTACCACACTCCACCTGGTAGCCTTTGATGCTCGATTTCCGTTTCAGGGTCTCCAGCAGCACCTCGTGGCAGGCATTGTCACACCGACTGGAAACATCCGTAAATACTTTGCCGATAATTTTTTTCGTTTCCAAGCCGCAGATGGCTTGCGCCGCCTGGTTGGCCTCGATCACCCTGAGATCTGTGTCCACGGTGATAATGGCATCTTTCACGCTTCGAAAAATGGCCCGGAGCCGATTGCGGTGCTCCATGGCATCGGCCTTGGCTCGCTTCCGGTCCGTGATGTCTCGAACAATACTGCGAAATCCTGCGGGCTCGCCCTTTGAATCTTTTTTTAATGATATGGAATACTCGAGTATTTTTCGAAGACCGCCCCTGGTGAATGTCTCAAATATGAACGACTTGCTGGGAATGCCGGTCAGATAGACCCGGTTAAAAGCCTGGTAGCAGGCATTGGCCGTCTCTTCGTCGGCGGTCTCGCGATAATTTCTACCCATGAGCCATTCCCGGGAAACACCGAAAATTCTACAAACAGCATCATTGCAGAAAATGGTGTTGCCGGACAGATCGTTTTCTACGTAACCATCCTCGATATCATTGAGGGCACTCCGATAGTTTTCTTCTGTTTCACTCAGGGCGGCTTCCCTGTTCTTGAGTGCCGTAATATCGATCAGACACCCGATGTAATTTGAGCCCGTCTGCCCCGACCCCCCGGGAGGATTCCCGCTGACCCACACAAACGATCCATCCTTTTTCATCAGTCTGAAAACAATTGGCCCCCTGTCTCCAGCGGCAGGGGTGGCTTCCATTGCAGCGTTGTCAAGCAACAATTTGTCATCCGGATGAACGATGTCCAGAATGTTTATGCCTGTGAGCTCCGAAAAATTGCCGTAACCCAGCATCTGCAGCAGCGCCTTGTTGACATAACAGACGCTTTCACCATCCAGGGCATACACCCCCGCGGTCAAATTTTCCAGCACACTCTGATCGTACTTGCCCATGTGCATTACTTTCGCTACCTGACAAAGGTTTCCCGCTCAGTTCCGACAATCGACAGACCGGCAAGCCGTTGAGACGGGGCAACGTTCATGCATGAACCTGTCAGGATACGTCCCTGTCTTTCTGGTCCATGACGCAAAACAACCCTTTGCCGGCCATAATGGGTCCAAAGCACTTGTTGTCGGAAAGACAGGCTGACTTTGTGAGATTCCCCGATCGCCATCGGTTGATCAGGCCCGGTTCCCGGATAAAAGGCCGGCACAAGGAAATATAATCTGCAACACCATTCTCGACAATCTGCCGGGCTGTTTCATAGGATCGGTTCCCCCCCACCAGAATCAGCGGCACCTGCACTTCTGTCTTGAATGCCATTGCCTCCTTTTGAAAATAGGCCTCTTTTTCCGGCGTATGAATACCCATCCGGCTGGGACTCATTTTTCCCCCGGTGAGGAGGCCCCCGCTCAACTCGATGGCGTCGAGACCCTCTTGCGCCAGCATCTTGCCTACCTGTATGGCATCATCCAGAACAAGACCGTTATCAAAAAAATCAGCGCAGTTCATTTTTATCAATACAGGATACTCCGGGCCAACGGATTCGCGTATGGCTTTCAGGACCGCCAGCAGCAGTTTGGCCCTGTTCTGGATTTCACCACCCCAGGCATCGGTTCGCTGATTGTAGATCGGTGAAAGAAACTGGCTCAACAGATATCCATGGGCGGCATGGATCTGCACCCCATCGAAACCTGCCTGTTTGGCCCGCCGGGCTGCTTCTGTAAAGGCAATTACAACAGTGTCAAGACCTTCTTCGGTCAATGCTTGGCGCGGGGATTTGGCTATGCCTTCTACAGCCGAGGGTGCCACCGGCACCAAACCGCTCAGTTTACCATTGGCGTGGTAGCCGGCATGGGCGAGCTGCATCACGATTTTGCCGCCCTTGTCATGAACGGCGCCGGTCATCCGCTGCAACCCGGGAATCAGGTCATCCGTATAAACGCCCAACTGCCAGGGCCCGGCCTGACCTTCCCTGCTGACATAAGCGTGACTGCTAATGATGAGACCGACACCCCCCTGGGCAAGATCGGTCATAAGCCTGGTCAGACCGGGTGTGACAGCGCCATCGTCGGCAGCCATGCCTTCCCAGGTCGCAGAGCGGACAAAGCGGTTTTCCAGGGTCATCGTGTTAATTCTCGTTGTCTCAAATAGATCTGTCATGTCGATATCTCCTTTTGCATGATCACCTGAGAAAATTTTCCCCTGATGATCTGTTCCGTCTCTGCCATAATACGGTCCAGCAGCTCTTGACAGGTGGGAATATCCTTGATCAGTCCCATGCTCTGTCCTGCTGCGAGAACACCTTTTTCCATTTTCCCCTGCTCCAGCATCTCTTTTCCCACCAGGCCGGACACATAAGGTGCGATATCCTCAATCCGGGTGTCCCCCCTGCTCTCGATATCCAGAATTTTCTGGACGATGGGGTTGTGCATCACACGCTCGGTATTGCGCAGAGAACGCATGATCAGCCGGGTATCCCGTTCCCCATGACGCATCAGCGCAGCCTTGACCTCCGGATGAACCGGGGCCTCCTTCGTGGCCACAAAGCGGGTACCCATGTTCATACCGTCCGCTCCCAGGCCCAGAGCACCCACCAGACCACGTCCGTCAGCAAACCCGCCCGATGCGATGATGGGCAAATCGATGGCGTCCCGGGTAAGCGGTATCAGAATCAGGGATGTCACATCATCTTCACCCGGGTGCCCTGCGGCTTCGAATCCATCGATACTGACAGCATCACAACCGATTTTCTGGGCCTTGACGGCGTGTCTCACCGAGGTGCACTTGTGGACAACCTTGATCCCGGCGGATTTTAACTGGTCCATGTACGGTTCGGGGTTTCTTCCGGCGGTTTCGATAAAACGGATACCCTCCTGGATGCAGACATCGATATATGCAGGATAATCCGGTGGCCGCATGGTCGGCAAAAAAGTCAGATTGATCCCGAAAGGCTTGTCGGTCAATTCTCGGCATTTGCGGATCTCTGTCCGCAACCCTTCGGGTTCGGGAAAGGTCAGGGCCGTCATAAATCCGATGCCGCCGGCATTCCCCACTGCCGAAGCCAGCTCGGACCTGGCGATCCACATGAGCCCCCCCTGGACGATGGGACGCTCGATACCGAAAAGGTCGGTAATTCTGGTTTTTAACATAATTCCACCTTTGGTTGTTAGCGATAAGCTGTAAGCCATAAGCCGCTTATCGCTTACAGCTTATCGCTCAAATCTTAAACCTTCTAAATCCCAGACCCTAAAAGCCCATTTCTTTATTCTAAGATCCTTTTATGCTGGGATGCTTGGATGCCGGGATGCCGCTTTCCGTTTACAGCTGTTTGCTACCCTCGAACCCTTGTATTCCCCTCGGACCCTCAGACCCTTTTCTTCACCCTCGAACCCTATAGATGAATTGCCCCGCTCACCGGTGCCTCCCAGTCGAGCTGCTGATCTTCGGCGATCCGGGTGTCGAATTTCTGCGAAATATCCTGGGGCATGGCCATTGCTTTGCGCAATTTCAGATCCGCATGAGTCCCCAGAACTTCCAGGACGGCTGCCAGTTTGTTAGCGCTTTCGTTGATCATGAAATTCATAAAATGAAATCGTTTCTCGTTGCGTCCCAGCAGACGGATACGCATGGCCACGGTTTCCCCGACTTTAACTTCAGAAAAATACTGGATAAAGTGTTTCAGTGCAAACACACCCATCTGTTTCCGGATAAAATAACTCTCGTCCAGACCATGGGATATAAACAACTTCCAGACCGAGGTGTCGAAAAGGGCCATATACCAGCGGACATTCATGTGCCCCATGGCATCCAGATAGGTTTTCGGGATGGTTTCACGGTGATATAAGGGCAGCATCGCCAGCTTGTCCAATGGCACCAGACACCCTTTTGTTTTTTCCCAGATACCACATTCTGACGTGCTTTCCATATTTTTACCCTCTTTCCGGGCAGACACTAGTTAAGGGCCACCGACCAAGAGCTACCAGCTAACATCGTTAGATGTTCCGGCCTGCCGCAAACCCGTTGTGAACCGCATCAAATGCCAGGGCTACCATGTGTGCATCTCCCACAACCTGATACGGGATATCTTTTTTCCGCACCATTTCCTGCAGCGGATTGTAGGATTCGGATCCCACCGCCAGAACCACGGTATCCGCAGGAATGGTCTCCGTCCGTCCGTCCATTTCAACGGTGACACCCAGGGGTGTAATCTCCAGGGCCCTGGTGGAAACATTCGTTTTCACCCCAATACGTGACATATCCTGAAGCATGCCCCAGCGCGTGGTCAAACCAATATCTTTGCCGATTTTTTTTATCATCTCAATAAGTACGACATCCTTGGTTCCCTGGGTTGCCAGTTCATATAAATCTTCGGGTGTTTCCGCCTTGTTCACCAGCAGGAATTTGAGCGCTTCACCGGAAAGTGTTCCCTTTTCACCCAGAAACAGGGCCGTTTCCACTCCCACGGCTCCGCCGCCGATCACCACCACTTGCCGGCCCGTGACGACCCTGTTTAAGAGCACATCCCAGGACTGGACCACATGCCCAAGCTCCACTCCGGGAATCGGTGGGGTGATGGGTCTCGCACCGGTCGCCAGAATGACCCTGGCTGGGCTTTCATCGTCCAGTATCTTCTCGTCCACTGTGGTGTTGAGAACCACCCGGATCTTCTGAACAGCCACCTGGGTGGCCAGATCTCTGGCCAGTTCCGCAAACTCGGCCCTGCCCGGTGGTGCAGACGCCAGGTAGAGCTGCCCGCCGAGACGATTCCCACTTTCGTAGATCACCACGTCATGCCCGCATTCCGCGGCCGCAAGAGCTGCGCTCATACCGGCGGGTCCGCCGCCCACCACCATAACCTTTAAAGGCACATCCGAGGCCTGCAGACGGCATTCCTTTTCGTGCCCTGCCTTGGGATTGCAAAGACACTCCACTGACTTCAACTTGAACAGGTGATCGAAACACCCCTGGGCACAGGCGATACAATGGACGATTTCATTCTCGCGTCCCGTAGCGGCCTTTTCCGGGAGATAGGGATCCGCGATCAAGGGCCGCCCCATGGCAACCATGTCACACATGCCGTCGGCAATCATTTCCCTGGCCGTGGCTGGATCGTTGATGCGGTGGCTGGCAATGACGGGTATGTTCACGAGGTCTTTGATCCCTTTTGCCAGATATCCGAACACACCCCTGGGGACAGATGTGGTAATCTGGGGCACCCGCGCCTCGTGCCAGCCCACGTTGATGCACAACCCGTCCACACCTGCCTTCGCCAGCGTCTGGGCATACACGGCCAATTCTTTGCGCCCCTGCCCTCCGGGCATAAAATCGTTGCCGTTCATACGCACAATCAGGGGATAATCGCTGCCCGTAACCGCCTTGATACGCTGCATGACTTCCAGACCAAAACGCATCCGGTTTTCATAGGAGCCCCCATATGCATCCGTTCGCAGATTGGTGAGAGGAGACAAAAACTCGGAGATGAGATACCCGGTGCCACTCAAAACCTCCACGGCGTCAAAACCGGCTTCTTTTACACGCCGCGCTGCCTGGGCAAAGCTTTCGACAATCTCCGCGATTTCTTCGATATTCAATTCCCGGGGGGTTTCCTTGGTCATGCGGGAGGGGACCGGCGATGGAGCCACAGGTTTCTTGCCGCCCGTAAAAAAGGAAAAATTGTAGCGGCCGGCATGGTTCAACTGTACAGCACTACGGGCGCCATGGCTCTTGATGCCGTCAGCCAGATCCCTGAGCCCGGGGATAAATTCATCCTTGTGCGCACCGATGTTCATTGTGGAGCCCGAAAGTTCGTCCACGGTGGCATAGCCGACACTGATCATGCCCACACCCCCGCGAGCCCTCTCAGCATAAAATTCAACGAGTCGTTCCGTGACCTTGTAATCTTCGGCCATGTTCATATGCATGGCCGGCAGATAGATTCGGTTCTTGACTTCCAGCCCACCGATCTTGATTGGATTAAATAACGGATCCTTCATGATTGTCTTTCCTCCTCAAATAAGCGGCAACGCCGCGTCAAATAAATTCGCACAGCAAATTTATTTGGTATACGAAACATCCCGCAACAAGCGTTTAAATAAAACCCTCTCTTCAATGGTCAAGCCCTCCAGGCACTCTCGATTGGCCTGGTCCCGCTCGGCGGTTAGTCTGGGCTTCAATGAAATACCCTTGTCAGACAGACAAATGCGCAGGCTACGCTTGTCTTCCGGATCGGGATGCTTGAAAATCCATCCCCCTGAAACCATTCTTTCCAGAACACCCGACAACGTTGCCGGATCCAGTACCAGTCGTTCGCTGATAGTGCTGGCCGATAGACCGTCTTCATCCCAGAGCACTTCCAGGATGAGGTGTTGTATGGGTGTCAGGCCGTATCCGGTCAAGCACTTTTTAAAGGTTCCATGCGCTTTCTGGTAAGCCTTGGCCAGTAAAAATATGACGCAGTCTTTGAATTTATCCATATTTAAATCCTTCGCATGCTAACTAATTTGATATTGTTCCTCTTGTCAAGGCTAAATAGGCCATACGCCTTAAGCGATAAGCGGTTTACGGCTTATCGCTTTAATCTTTATAATTTCCCCCATATAGTGTAGGCTCATCCACCATGCTGCGCGTATTTCAAAACGACCTGTATCTCCCGGGAGAGTTCATCACCACCCTGGAACTGGTCCCGGGCAAAGACTCCTCGGGTCGATCCGTGGACACCGTCATGGGTATTGCCCGGGATTCATTTGCCGATGGCAGGCTTTCAGCCGTATCCATCACCGACAACCCCGGTGGCAATCCCTCCCTGAGCCCCGACGTTCTCGGACACGACATTTTCAAGGTCGGCATGGATGTCATCGTTCACTTTACCTGCCGGGATATGAACCGGGTTGGAATGGAAAGCAGAGCGCTGCAACTTTCCATGATGGGCATGAAGAATCTGCTGGCCCTTACCGGAGATTACACCGGCAAGGGATTCGGCGGGCAGGGTGCGCCTGTCTTCGATCTTGATGCCGTTAATCTCCTGATGATGCTCGATCAACTCAGCCATCGCTTTCACGAGGCAGGAGATCCGGATGGTTTTTTTACGGGATGTGCCGTATCCCCGTTCAAGTACACCGAGGCGGAATGCTTTGCGCAATATGCCAAACTCTGCCGGAAAATTTCGGCCGGTGCGCGCTTTATCATTACCCAGCTCGGATATGATGCAAGAAAGTTTGCAGAACTGATGACGGTGTTAAAGCAGCTCGAAGTGACCCTGCCCGTATTCGGATCCATCTATCTTCTGACACCCCGATCGGCCAGGATCATGAATCAAGGCCTGGTGCCCGGTGCCGTCGTCACCGACAAACTTCTGGAAAGGGTAGTGGGCGAATGGCAGGATCCGAAAACCGGGCGCGCCAGGGCCATCGAACGGGCGGCCAAACTGGGTGCCATTCTCAAAGGCCTGGGCTATCAGGGGATGCACCTGGGTGGGGTTCACAAAACCTACGATGTGGTGGGCGATATCATCAGCCGTATGAAAGCCATCCAGGATCAATGGCGGACTTTTCTGCCGGAATTCGATCATTCGCCCCCGGGTGGTTTTTTTATGTTTGCGGATAAATCATCCGGCAATCCGTCATCCAATGGATTTGAACATCGGCCGGCAACTCTCCCGCTGATGGAGAAAATTCAATATAGGCTGATGAAGTCCATGCACGACCGATTCTTCAACTTCGATTCAAAGCATGCCCGGACCATGGAAAAAGTCTGCCGATGGATCGTAGACACCCCTACAGCTGAAAAAATGCTGGAATTTTTCGAAACTTCAGCCAAAAAGCTCCTGTTGAACTGCCAGCAGTGCGGTGACTGCGGCATCCAGCACCTGGCCTTTTTGTGCCCTGAATCCCAGTGTCCCAAACATACCCGCAACGGTGCCTGCGGCGGCAGTCGCGACGGCATGTGCGAAGTGCATCCGGACCGAAACTGTGTCTGGGTGAGAACGTACCGCCGCATGGTTTTCAGCGGCTCCTGTCATGACCTGCTTTCAGGATGTGTGCCCCCCAGAATGTGGGAACTCAACCAGACATCCTCCTGGTTGAATTTCCATCTCAAGCAGGATCACCAGAGCGTGTCCACCGGTCTTGGAAAACATTGCCGGATCGAGGCATGCCAGATGTCATTTTGTGAATATTACGGTAAAGCTATAAATGATAGGCTGTAGGGGGTTAGGCTATAGACTGTTAGGTACCAGGCGCCCTCCGCCGTCAGCCACCCTCGAACCCTACAAACTTGGTTGCTTTGTTCATTGTGTTCTTCGGGTTTATTGTGTTGCCTAAGGCCGTCGGTATAGGCCTTCAACTCGTTTCCGTTTCATCAACCCAATGAACCCAAGAAACGCAACAAACCCTATTTTCCTCAAACCCTTGAACCCTTATTCCTCCCCCTCCTTCACTGCCGTTTCCTTTTTGCCGTAAAGCAGAAAATAGACGACCGGTATCAGCAGCAGGGTAAAGGCCGTGGAAACGATCATGCCGAAGATGATGGACCATGCCAGCCCGCTGAAAATGGGATCCAGGGTAATGGGCCAGGCACCCAGGGTCGTGGTGCCGGCTGTCAGGAATATGGGTCGGAAACGAACGGCACCGGACTCCACAATGGCATCCACCAGGGCGCTTCCCCGCCTGACCTGGACCCGGATAAAGTCGATCAGGATGATGGCATTCCGAACCACGATACCGCTCAGGGCGATCATACCGATCATGGCTGTAGCGGTAAAGAAGACCGGATTTGCAAAACCGCCCACAGGCTGGTTTACGATGATATTGAGAAGTGCAAACCCCGGCATGATCCCGATCATGGTCAATGGAATCGAAAGCATGATCACCACCGGTATCAGGTAGGATGCGGTTTCATAGACCAGCAGCACATAAATGCCCACCAGAGCGGCTGAAAAAGCCAGACCCAGATCACGGAAAACATCCAGGGTGATCTTCCATTCGCCCTCTCCGCCCCAATCCAATCGTATACCGGACGGCAGCGGGTTTTCCTTGAAGTGTTTCTGGAGTTCCAGCACGGCATAGGCAGGGCCCCTGCCGGCCATCTCAGCCGTTACATAAACGACACGTTCCTGGTTCTTGTGGTAAATCGATTTGTCCTGAAGTGTTTCTTCGAAGCGACCCAGCTCTCCCAGTTGAACCCTGTTCCCGCTACGACCCATCACGGCAATGGTCTTTAGACGCGCGATGTCCGATCTGGCCTTCCTGGAAAGACGCAGTACAATGGGCAGTTCATTCTGTTCCGTCTCCAGATGCACGATCCCGGCCGGCATGCCATCCAGGGCGATCTTGAGCGTCTTGACGATATCCGCGGTGGAAATACCGTTGAGACCTGCTTTTTCGCGATCCACCCGAAAGAAATACTTGCGCAGGTTCGCTTCCACCATATCGTCGACGTCCACGACCCCGTCTGTCTGAGTCATGCGCTCCTTGACCTTCCAGGCAGCCTGGATCAGGTCATCATAGGTGTGATGCGGTTGCCCGTATACCTCGGCGACGAGGGTGGAAAGAACCGGCGGACCGGGTGGTGCCTCCACCAGCTTGATACTCACACCGGTCGCCTGGGCAATCGCCTGCATGTCTTTGCGAATTCTCAGGACCATGGCATGGCTCGACATCTCGCGCTCATCCCGGTGCAGCAGGTTGACCCGGATATCGGCTACGTTGGCACCCTCCCTGAGGTAGTAATGACGCACCAGCCCGTTGAAATCCATGGGCGAGGCCGCGCCGACCGTGGTGGTATAGTTGGTGACTTCCGGCATGGCCATGAGGACTTTTTCCACCCTGCGGACCACGGCCTCGGTCGCTTCCAGGGTGGTTCCCTCCGGCGGATCGATGAGCACCTGAAATTCGTTCTTGTTGTCAAAAGGCAACATCTTCAGGGGCACATGTCCTGTGAGTGCCAGCGCTATGGATATGAAAAACAGGATGGCGATCACCAAAAGGAGCAGAAGACTCTTGGCCTTTGAGTTGACAAAAGGAAGAATGATCCGGCGGTATATTCGGTAATTGGTGGTCTTGGTGAGATCGTAGGGTTCCTGGTCGGCAGTCTCCTGTTTCAACAGCTTGGCCGAAACCCAGGGAGTGATGGCAAAGGAAACGACCATGGACATGAGCATGGCCAGAGGCACATTCAAGGCCATGGGGCGCATATAGGGTCCCATCATGCCGGTAATGAAAAACAGGGGCAGAAAGGAGACAATAATGGCCAGGGTCGCCAGGATTACCGGCGGCATGACCTCGTTGATGGCGATGGAAATGGCTTCCAGTTTCTTGCGACCCCCCATGGTCAGGTGCCGGTAGATATTTTCCACGCTCACGATGGGATCGTCCACCACGAGTCCCAGGGCCAGAATGAGGGCAAAAAGTGTCACCCGGTTGATGGTGTAACCGAACAGGTAATTGAAAATGAGAACCAGGGAATAGGTGATGGGTACGGCAATGGCCACAATGGTTCCGGTACGCCACCCCATGTAAAAGGTAATCAGTGCAATCACGGTAATAATTGCCTCCCCAAGGCTTTTGACCAGGCTGTTGACCTTGTCGTTGGCGGTCTCTCCGTAATTTCGTGTGATCTGGTAGCTTACGTTGTGGGGTAGCACGTTCTGCTTCAGGTCCTGCATGCTTTTTTCGATTTGCCTGGCAACCCAGACCGCATTGCTCCCTTTTTTCTTGGCTATCGCGATGGTAACCGCCGGGAATGTGTCGTTGCCCGACACCTTCTGGCCATCCTTTGCGTGGGCTGCTCCGAAACCGATACGGCTGTAGGAGAGAACCTCCTCGGGACCATCCTGCACCTTTGCCACATCCCGCAGATAGACAGGTCTGCCCTGGTACAGGGTAACAAGCAGGTTCTCGATCTCCTGGATACTCTTGACAAAGGGGCCTGCTTCGACCCGAATCACCTGATTGGCTTTTTCATATTCGCCGCTCTGCATCTGGGTGTTGGACACCTGAACAGCTCCGGCAACTTCCATGGCGGAAAGACCGTATGCCGCCAGACGTTCCGGGTCCAGATACACATAGGCCACACGTTTTCTGCCACCGTGCACACTGATTCTGGCACTGTCGGGAATGTGCTGCAGTTTACCGACGACCTCTTCGGCAACACGGTACAGGTTGTGATCGTCCAGCACATCGCTGTAGAGGGTCACATTGACGATGGGAACGTCGTCGATTTCAATGGGCTTGATGATCCATCCGGCGATCCCGGGTGTCACCTGATCCATGTTCTGGCTGATCTTGTTGTAGAGTTTGATGAGACTCTCTTCACGATTCTGCCCCACATGGAATCGAACCGTGACAACAGCCATCTCCGGACGCGACATGGAATAAACATATTCGACACCGTCGATTTGATAAAGAAGCCGTTCGAGCCGGGCGGAAACCAGTTTTTCCACCTCTTCGGCACTGCCTCCTGGATAGGCAATCATTACATCGGCCAGGGGCACGACGATCTGGGGCTCTTCTTCACGGGACGTAACGGCCAGAGCCACCACACCGGCCAGGAGACTGATGATAATCAGCAGAATGGCCAGGTTGCCCTTTAGAAAGGATTCGATGATACTGGACAGTGCCGATGGTTTGTGTTCCATTTACGAAGCCTCCTTCAAAGGGAAGATCAGAATGACATCCCCCTGTGACAGTCCGGACAAAATTTCGATCTTTTCCCCGAAAGAGGGACCCGATTTCACCATCCGTCGCACAACCCGTTTATCCTGGACAAGATGGACCATCTCCAGCTGTCCCGAAAGGATAATGGCACTCGCCGGCACCAGAACAGCCGGATGGGGGTCTTCGAACACCCATACACGGCCGAATGTACCCGGAAGGATATCCTTTTTTTTGTTGTCGATGTGGACTTTGATCTCCTGGGTGCGGCTTAACGGATCCACAGCGCTGACGATTTCAGACACCCGGCCCGTGAAAGGCCGGTTCGGCCGGTCAAGACTGATTTCCACTGTCTGTCCAAGGGACAACTTCTCGATCAGGCGGACCGGGACCGGGACCTCCAAGCGCATGTTGATGGGATCGTAGACACTCAACAGGGTATGACCGGGATTGGCCAGATCGCCCTTTTCCACCCGCCTGTCCGTGATGATACCGTCGATGGGGGATTTAATCAGGGTATAGGTGAGCATGACGTCTATTTCAGCCACCTGGGACTGGGCAGTGTTGTACATGGACTCCGCTGCGGTCAGGGACTGTTCCGTGGCAGCCTTCTGTTTATAAAGAGACAGGGTCCTGTTGTATTCCGTGCGGGATTGTTTGAGTTGGATGTTGGCCGATGCCAGTTTTTCCCGTATTTCGCGACTGTCCAGCTCGATAAGCACCTGCCCCTTCTTGACCGGCTGGCCAGCCGACACAGAAATACTGCTGACATAGGCACTGATCCGCGCGTTTAGGTGTACGCTTTCTTCCGAAGCAACCGTTCCCACCACATCGATTTTCGCCGCAACCGGCTCCATTTCAACGGTGTATGTCTGGGCATTTTCGGGCAAGGGTTTCCCGACCACGAGGTCGAGCTTGCCTGCGGCCGTTTTTGTGTGAAACACGCCCCCGGTCCAGGCGATCAACAGCACCAGAACTACGATGGAAACCGGCCATTTCAAAAAGCGTATCACCCTGCTTCCTTTACCTTTTTTATGCTCAGACATGTTCTCCCCCTGTTGACGCCTTCGAATGACATTTGCCTTTCAGGCGTCATTTGTTCTATCGAACGACATTTGCGCTACGCGCGACATTTCGCCTTCGGCTGTCATTAGCCCTTCGGGCGAGATTAGCGCTGCGCGCGAGATTTATTGTTGCTCATAGCTGATAGCTGGAAGCTACGATAAATGACACGAAGCGAATGACATTTCTTCCCCTCCAACCCTTGTATCCCCCTCGAACCCTTGTACCCTACTTCATATAGCGCTCCACCCCCAGCCCCCGGGCCCTGTCATAATTTGAGAGCGCTGTCAGATAATCGTAATATGCAGCGACACTCCTGGTTTTCTGGGCCGTCAATCCTACTTGAGCGGTCAGCAGCACCGTAATCTCCGCCGCGCCTTGCTTGTACATCTCAGAGGTAATGCGCAGTGCTTCGGCGGCACTCTCGATACTCTTTTCACTCACCTCCAGCCGCTCCCAGGCATCCATGGCTTTGAGATATGCCTGGTGGAGATCCAACCGAAGTTCGTTGCGGGCTTTAAGGGTCTCATTTTGGGCTGTCTGCCACTCGGCCCTGGCGACCCTTGCCTTATTCTGTCGCTGATAACCATCAAAAAATTCCCACTCCGCCATGACACCCATGAGATAACTGTTTTCAAATTCCGCAAAATCACCACTGTCAACATCATAGGAGCCGAAAGCACTCATGGTGGGACGATTTTCACGGGAAATTTTTTCGTAGGACTGTTCCTTGATGTTGGACATGCTATGGGTGGCTTTCAATTCTGGCCGATTCTCGAGAACACTGAAGTCGAGCGCATCAGGCTTTTTCCGAATTGCTTCCCGGGCCGGAACCGAGATCCCACTGGAGAAAATCAAATCCGAGCCAATGGCCGTGTTCAAGGACGCAATTGCGAGCCGGACCCCATTCTTGACCCGGATGGTGTCCTCTCGCGCCTGGGCCAGCTTTACCTCCAGATTCAGCACATCGGTCTTGACCGCAGATCCCGCGTTGAAACGCGCCGTCGCAACCCTGAAACTTTCCTCAAGGCTTTTCACCGACTCCTCCTGTACAGCCACAAAGGACTGGGCCTGCAACACACCGTAATACCCCCGGGTCACCTGGTGGATCAGTTCGTTTTGGACTGCCCGCAGACCCATTTCCCGCAATTGTTTGCTCTCTTTCGCCATCCGGACCTGGATTGTTCTGACACCGCCATCATAAATCTGGTACTTCAAACCAAGGGAAAGCCGCACATTGTCGGTATGGTCTGGATCATTCGGGTCAAATCCCGCTTGCGCCATATCAAGATCTTTCTGGTTGAGTGACATCATAAATGCCTGGGGAGGATTGTCGGTCACGGAATAGGCACCCGAAAGGTACAGGCGTGGGTAGTAAGCCGATTCCGCATGCTGGATCATGTATTTGGCTTCGTTTATACGGGTGATGCCCGCCTGAATCCCCGGGTTGTTCTCGAGAGCGGTTTTGATACATGTCTCAAGTGTCACCGCCTGACTCGATAGTGCCAGACCGAGAACCATCGCCAGGACCAATGCAATGCCCAGAAGACAGCGACAAGATCGTCGAAGCATCCCTTCCTTCATGTGTCTCTCCCTTTGTTTTTGCAGCTCTAAGCCGCAAGTTAAGTGCCAAAATAAAAAAACAACCGCTGTTCTGACAGCCCCATGGGCAAACCTGTTCAAAGGGGTCTCTTAGACCCTGGTTTCAGTGGAATATCCCATTTTTTGATATACTTCCATATGGCTGTTCGACTCAGACCCACCCGTCTGGCAACCTCTGCCTTGTTCCAGTTCACGAACATTTCCAGGCCAGGTGTGATCCATGAAGCGCCGCAGGGCGGTCTGGGAGAGACGTTGGATCTTTTTGTTCGTTTTTTTGTTATGCTGGGTGATTAAATGGTTTGTGTCATTATCACCTGCCTGAATTGAACCCTAACAGCGAGCACGTGCCCCATGGGTTCTGTCTGCAGCAGAGCTTGCATGTCGCGGGGCTGGCGAGCGAATCTGAAATTAAAGAATTTCTTAGGGTCGAAGAATCCCGCAGATTGCTGTGAGTTTCTTCATGGTTACGAAAAAAAACAGTTGGTGACGTTACCAAACGCTTAGTGAACACCATAAAACCAAACAAGGTTTTTGTCAATTCCTGATTATCTTTTGAGAAGCACTTGACAACAGGAGAGACTTCTGAATAATTACCTTTCTCAAATTAAGGATCGAGCATCACGCCAATTTATGAACCGAAAAAGTCAGCGCATTCTCCGTAGGATCACGCCATGATACTTCCCGTCGAGTGGAAAACAGGTCTCCAGTTACTGCCCAAAGATGACCTCATCAAAATTCACGAGGCCAGTCTGCAGATACTGGAACATACCGGTATGGCCATGCCCCTGGGGGAAAACCGCCTCAACGATCTTGCGGATTTTGGATTGCTGGTGGACCGTAAGACAAATAGGGTCCGTTTTCCGTCACACATCGTGGAAAGCGCCATCCAACACGCACCTGATTCGTATATCCTCCACGCCAGAAACCCGGAACACGACCTTGTTCTGGACGGGCACCACGGATATCTCTGCCTGGACGGCACCGGTCTCAAGGTAAAGAATCTGGATTCCGGCCTGATTAACAAATCCACATACAAGGATCTGGCCGACGCTGCACGGGTAGCCGATTTTCTGCCCCAGATTTCCTTTTTGTGGCCCTGCGTCAGCGCCCAGGACCGGCCTTCGGCAACCCAGGCTCTTCACGAGCTGCATGCCCTGATGCACAATTCCGGAAAGCACATCCAGGCCATGACCGCCGTAAGCCCCCTGACAGCCAAAGGCACGGTAGAAATGGCTGCCGCGGTCGTCGGTGGCAAAGCCTCCTTGAAAAAAAGACCGATCATCTCCAATTTCCAATCCACCATCAGTCCCTTGACCTGCAGTGCCAGGGGCATGGAGTCGGCCCTGATCTTTGCAGAGGCCGGTGTTCCCGTCGGCTTTGTGACCATGCAGATCGGTTGTGCCACCGCACCGGCCACCCTGGCCGGCAATATTGCCCTGGGAAACGCGGAAATCCTGGCCGGCATCACATTTCTGCAGCTTTTTTATCCTGGAACACCCTGCTTCTACGGATCGTATGCCACCATGATGGATCTGAAAACCGGTGGTATGACCGGTGGCAACCCCGAAGACTTTCTGTTACAGGCGGCTGCCATTCAACTGGCACGACATTACAGACTGCCCATCACCATCGGGACCTATGGGACGGGCGCCGTGAGCGACGATTGGCGAAGTGGTGTTGAAAATGCCATCTCCGGGGCCGTGAGCCTGTTTGCGAGAGGAGACATGCTCTGTGGGGCGGGTCTGTTGGATTGTGCCACGATTTTCTCTTTTGAACAACTGATCAAGGATTGCGAGATATACGACATCTTGAGAATCGTCAGCAGCGGTATATCCGTTACACCGGAAACCCTCGCCCTTGACGACATTCATGCCACGGGGCCTGAAAACCACTACATGATCAGCGATCACACCCTGAAGCACATGCATGAAATCTGGCAACCCACGGTCAAGGGACGCCCCGCTGTCAACACACCCTCATACCCGGGTGCCTCTGAATCTGGCGCCACCGCTGCAGAAAAAGCCCGGGAAATTTTAAAGAACCACGTCCCCATTCCCCTGGACAATGCCGATCAGGTCCAGGAAATTCTCGACGCCTACGACCGCCTGGCAATGGAAACATAAACCCAGATTTCTTTTGAAAATAATATTTCACAGGCAATCTGGATTAGCGGAACGGGTTCAAGCGAGTTCTCCCAAAGCCTCAACCAGCCTGCTGACGTCCTGCTCGCTGTTGTAATGCACGAGACTTATCCTGACGACCCCATCCTCCGGATCCCGGATACCCAGAGCCTCCAGGCAACGAAGTGCATAAAAATCCCCGTTGCGCACCGCAATATCCCTTTCCACAAGCTTTTTGACGGCAGCACCCGAAGACGTGCCGTCTATGGTAAAGGAAATGGTTGCCGCGCGTGATCCTGTCAGGGCTCGATCCTGGCCGATGATTCTCGAACCGGGGATACCCTTGACAGCCTCTAAAATCCGATTTGCCTGAACGGTTTCATGTTCGGAAAAAAGCTCGAATACCCTTGCGGCCCTGGCGTGAAAACCGGGTTGCGCTTCATCGAAATGATGCTCGTAAATGGCCTCGATGTACTCCTGGAGACCGGCCAGAGCACCGATTTGAGCATGCAGAGGGCCTGCGGGGTTGAAATTGTAGTGGGGGGTATCCCTGTGGAAGTAATGCCCCTGAGGCTCGATGGTGTCCAGAATCGCCGGTCTGCCCCACATGACTCCCAAATGAGTCCCGAAGGTCTTATAGGTGCTGAACAGGTAAAAATCTAGACCGCTGGCATTTACGTCCAGCACGCGGTGAGGGGCAAACGATACCCCGTCGCCGATGGCTATCGCACCCGCATCATGGGCCATGCTGCAGATGGCTTCAAAATCGTTCATGGTTCCCACGATGTTGGAGCAGAGGGAAAAACAGACCAGGCGGGTGTTGCCGCTGATCAGACGCTCTAGATCTTCCAAAGAGAGCTCACCGGTTTGTGGATCGATACGCCACTCTTTCAGGACTGCCCCGAACGCATCCAATCGACGCCAGGATCCGATATTGGCCTCGTGGTCCTGGTTGGTGACGATAATCTCGTTGCCCGGCTTTAACGTTGGCCGGATAGCCTGGGCCAGCACATAAGTATTCATGGACGTTGAAGGACCCAGGGTCAGCTCGTCCGGGTGGCAGTTAAGCAGACCGGCTATAGCCAGGTAACCGGCATCCATACTCTCGCCGGCGGCAATAGAAGACTGGAAGGGGCCATATGGCTGGACCTTGGTGAACTGGAAAAACGCGTGCAGGCGGTCGATAACCTGGTGCGGGACATAAGAGCCGCCTGCATTTTCGAACATGGCCCAACGTGCGGTTTCAGGGTTGCTAAAAACAGGGTACTGGGCGCGGATAAATTCCAAATCTAATGCCATAATCCGATTTCCTATATAGGGGTTGTCAGAAAAACGTTCCGATTGAGGACTTTTTTTCTGCTACAACCCCTTATGCCGCCATCCTATTTTCGGAACATTATTATGACAAGCGGTATAAACTCAGCTTTCTATAACCATCTCTTCTGTTTTAAAGAATATGAGCCAGGAACTGCTTGCTGCGCTCCTTCTTGGGATTGGTGAACATCTCTTCTGGGGAACCCTCTTCTATCCAGTTGCCGCCGTCCATGATAAACACCCGGGTGGAAACATCACGAGCAAAATGCATCTCGTGGGTCACGGCAATAATGGTCATGCCTTCATTGGCCAGGCGCTCCATTACATCCACAACCTCTCCCACCAGTTCAGGATCAAGGGCCGATGTGGGTTCATCAAAAAGCATTATCTTGGGTTTCATTGCCAGGCTCCGGGCAATGGCAACACGCTGCTGCTGACCACCCGAAAGACGCGCCGGAAATTCATCCCGCTTATCAGAAAGACCCACCCAGTCAAGCAGCTCCTCGGCATAGGGAGTGGCCTCTTTTTTGGACTGGCCCAATACCGTCACGGGTCCTTCGATGACATTTCCGATGGCGGTCATGTGGGGAAACAGGTTAAAGGCCTGAAAACACATCCCGGTCTTTTTGCGGATATCCAGGATCTTTGCTGCATGATCCTTTGATCTTTCACCGGCTTTAATCACCACGCCATCCACCTCAATGGTCCCGGCCGTAGGCTCTTCCAGAAAATTGATACAGCGCAGCAGGGTGCTCTTACCCGATCCGGAAGGACCCAGGATCGATACCACCTCGCCCACACTCACATCCAGATCGATACCGGCCAGCACATGCAGATCCCGGCCAAAGACCTTGTGAAGATTTCGAATTTTGACCATTACGTTACTGTTGCTCATCCGTTTTCCCCTCTCTCTCCCCGGGCCATATGTTTTTCGATTTTCTCCTGTACGGTCTGCAGGACAATACACATCACCCAGTAGATCACCGCCACCAGGATCAGCATCTCCAGGGACTGAAAATGTCGCCGCCCGATTTTTATGGCCCGGAAGCTAAGTTCCCAGACCCCCATCAGAGAAACCAGTGAAGAGTCCTTGACCATGGCGATAAATTCATTGGAAACAGGAGGAACAATGACCCGCAGGGCCTGGGGAAAGATGACCCTGCGCATGGTCTGGGCGCCGGTCATACCCAGCGCTTTGGCCGCCTCGTTCTGGCCAATCTTTATGGATTGTATTCCGGCGCGTACTGTTTCGGTCATATAGGCACCGTAGCACACGGCCAGAGCCAGGATACCAGCCGGTATGGCGGGCAGGGTCAAATATTTCTGGATTCCCACAAAGCCAAGCTCCTGCAGGGCGCCACCGATCTGAGGAAGAGCAAGGTACCACATGTAAACCTGCACCAGAAGGGGCGTACCCCGGATCAACGACACATATAGGGTGGCCATAGCGTTCAAGATTGGATTTCGGGAAAGTCTGCCCAGGGCACCGATGACGGATAAAACACAGGCCAGACTTATTGCCAGAACCGAGACCATCAGGGTAAACCCGAGTCCTGTGAGAATAAACCCGAGCCACTTGGCCATAAATTTAAAGTCGAGACCCAGCACAACCAGGCCCAGAACAAGCAGCAAAACCATACAGGCAAGGGAAATTTTTATATTTCGATTGAAGTTCTTGCGTCTGGTATCTATGCGCTTCATGACCTCAAGCGCTTCCGTGGGAATGCCTCGCACCGCAACACTGTTGAGTTGGTTCATTTCGTCTCCAAACTGCATCCCGTTTAAAGAATCACGTTTTGCATATTGCCGCGCCGGCCAAGATAATTACCCGTACTTTAACTATAAGCTATCTCAAAAATGTCTTTTGGCCGAAATGTTTATAAAAAGGGGAACCCGGTTTCCCTCCATGCAAAAACTGACTGGGGGAAACCGGAGATATCAAGAAATACTACAGCTTGGGAATGAGGTCAGTGCCGTAAAACTGCATGGAAAGAGCTACCAGTGTTCCGTCTTCATACATGGAAGAGAGAACCTCGTTCAGTTTTTTTATCAAAGACTCACTATCGGGCCGGCTCTTGTCGAGTGCAACACTCAGGTGTTCATAAAAGGCAGGCTCACCCAGCATCTTTATGGGGCAGCCGCCGCCACAGCCTGATTTCTCGGCTTCAAAAATGGTCGGTTTGGCGGTGAGCACTGCGTCAAGCCGGACACCATCACCCAGGGCTATATCTTCTATGGCATTGGCATCTGTCGGATAGGTAGTGACTTTACTCGCTTTCCAATCCGGATACTCAATCTTGACGCCCACCAGTTCAAGGTCTTTATTAAGATATCGGTCATAGGTGGTTTCGGTTCCTACACCGATGCGCTTGCCGGCCAGGTCCTTGATGCTTTTGATGCTGGTATTGTCTTTGTGTACGGCAAACTGGGCGGGTGTGCTGTAATAGGGCATGGTGAAATGGAGTGCCTTCACGCGCTCCGCCGTGGGGGTCATGGAGCCGATGGAGATATCCCAGCGTTTGCCCCAATTGCCGGAAGTGATAAGATCCCAGTCCGGTGTTACGAATTCAACCTTTACACCCAGGCGTTTGGCAACCTCCTTGGCCACGCTGATATCAAAACCTTCCAGTTCACCCTTGTCGTTGAGAAAACTCTGGGGGGCATAGTTGGCATCTGTGGAGACCTTTATAACCCCGGCCGCCATTATCTCATCCAGAACGGAGCCGGCAAAAGCACTGCCAGCGCCTAAAATTACAAAACTGACGGCCAACAATCCCACAAACAATCGTTTTTTCATTTAGCATCTCCTTTTGATAAATTAATAATAACCCCCCCGGGCCGGAGGAGCGCCTAAAAACAAGACATGTGGCCCAATTTCGCCTGACGGTAATGACCCGTAACATGGGGTAACCGACAGGACTGCAAATCACACATTATCAAAATATTTTTTCTCCCTCTCAGAGAGGGTTTGTTTACAGTAGTATGTTTTGTGCAGAAACCAGTTAAAAAAGTCGTGGCCCAAGCGATCGCGCCCTGGGGTCACAAGTCATCGATTCTTCACTGGTAGAGAGATGATCCAAAATATAAGAGCTTGCTTTTTTCTAAATCGAGTATGCCAAAACGATACATGTGCGTCAACAGCTTATTGAAGTTATGAAACGCTCTACTCAGGTGATTTTTTTGGTCATGAACAATTGATCCCCGGCTTCTTGAGCCAGGAATGAATCCTCGAAGCCATTTCTGCGGTAGAGTCTGCGGGCGGTGGTATTGTTCTCCTGAACTTCAAGGGTTATCTTGCAACAGCCCATGTCACGGGCAATGGTTTCAATTTCTCTCAGGAAAGCCCTGCCAATCCCCTGACCCCTGAAATCTTCCAGCACCATAAAATCATGGATGTTTATCAGTGGTTTTGCATGAAACGTCGAAAATCCCAAAAAACAGATACTCATGCCCACATAGCCTTTGTCAATTCTGGCCAGCAAGACAACGGCATTTTGCATGCGCTCCAAACCAGGCACCAATGCATGCAGCACATGACCTTTGATGGCTTTTCGAAAGCCCAGCAAGCCCTTTGCATAGGCATTCAACAAATAGGGTATGGCAGACCGTTGCGCGGGGTCCGTGTAGTCCGCCCGAAGGATATCAACGTTACGTGTCACCAGGTATCTCCTTTGATTGTTTATATTTTTGCTATCCCCGTGACATGCGAAGCACTGCCGCAGGCAGAACCCACAGAGAATGTGTTCGTTGCTGCGCTTCAGGCACCACTGAATCGCGGGTCCCGTTTTTCCATACGCGCATTCAGGGCTTCCATAAAATCAGAAGTTGCAAACCCACGGTTCAATCCCTCGTTCTCCAGATCAAGGGCCCGCGACACGGCCTCGATCATGGGTTTGTGTAGAATTTCTTTGGAGAGACGAACGGCCAGTCCCGCCCCCTGCGGTGGAATCAGCTTGCAGGTCTGCGCTCTCGCAAACCGCAGAAGTTCACTGTGGGGCAGCACCTGGTTGACCAGCCCCAGGTCATACAGTCTCTCGGCGCTCAGCCGCTCTCCAAAAAACATGATCTCTTTGGCCCGCTGCAAACCGATCAGGCGTGGCAAAAGATAACTCGAAGCCAGCTCCGGCACCAGACCCAGGCGTATGAAGGGCAGCTTTACCCAGGCATGCTCGGACATATAGATCAGATCGGCACACGCCAGGGGTATGGTAAAGCCTCCACCGATGGCCAGACCGTTGATGGCCGCTACCATCGGTTTGGTAAATTTCCAGAGCTTGAGACAGAGACGTTTCTGGGCAAGGTCGGTCAGATCCACCTCCTGCCTGGTCTCCTCGTCCAGAGCTTCCAGTTCGGCAAAGTCGAGATACATACCACTGCTGAAAGCTTCCTGAGCCGGGTCTGTCTTGTCTGCTGATACCGCACCTGTCAATATCATGGCCGACGCTGTTTCGTCGTTTTCCACAGCCTCTACGGCACGGTAGAGATCCAAAAGCATCACAATGCCCAGGGCATTCTTGATCTCGGGTCTGTTCAACGTCACCTGAACGATACCGTTTTCAGGATCTTTTTCATAGCGTATCTGTTTGAACTCCATCATGCCTCCTTTATCCCAAGCGTGACAGGCTCTTGCGGGCAACTTCCCAGAGGCCCTCGGCCAGGGTCGGATGCGCATGGATCGTCTCCGCCAGATCCCGGGTGGTAATTCCCATTTTGATTGCCAGAACCGCCTCCGCAATCAATTCCGTGGCATGCTCTCCAATGATATGCACACCCAGAACACGACCAGAGGGCTTCTCGGTTATCATCTTGACCTGGCCGGACAGTTCACCTTTGGCCTGGGACATCCCCAGTTCCCTGAAAAGAAATGTGTCTGCAGTATAATCGATTCCCGCGGTCTTTGTTTCACTTTCAGTGAGTCCCACGTCGGCCACCTCCGGAAAGGTATAAATTCCGGACGGTACAGCCCCATAGTCCATCCGACGTTGACCACCCAGACAGTTTTCCACGGCCACGAGACCTTCCATGGACGCCACATGTGCCAGCATGATTTTCTGCGGTCCCAAGATATCCCCAATGGCGTAGACATCTGCAACCTGGGTCTCCATCTTCTGGTTGGCAGGAACCCAGCCCTTCTTGTCCAGGCCGATCCCCATGCGCGCAAGACCGATGCCATTGGAATTGGGCGCACGACCGACGGTCAGAAAAATTGCATCCGCCTGGACTTGACGGTCCTGAGAGTATGCAGGGAGAGGTTGTTCGTAAAACGGCGATGGGCCGAGGGTAACCATGACCCTCCCGTCCGGCGTTGACTGAAAATCGGCAATGGTCGTCTTCAAGTGAACCGTGATCTTGTCTTTTTTCATTTCCCTTAGCAGGGTCTTGCTCATGTCCACGTCTACGCTGGGCAGGGGTATCAGGCGCTCCATGGCCTCCACGACAATCACTTCGGAGCCGAATTGTTTGAAAATGGAGGCAAACTCGGCACCGATTACACCGCCACCCAGAATAATGATTTTAGCAGGTATGTTTTCCAGTTTCAAAACATCATCCGAGGACAAGATGTGCTTACCGTCGAAAGAAAGGTTCGGCAGACCCTGGGGATGGGAGCCTGTTGCCAGTATGAGCTTGTCCCCCACCACTTCGTGGGAGTTGCCCTCCGGATCCACCACCCGGACAAGGTGCGGGTCGACAACTTCCCCGGTACCTTTGATCAGGGTCACCTTCCCGTCCTTGAAGGCTTTTTCGATACCGCTCACCAGGGTTGCCACCACCTTGTCCTTGCGGGCCATGATGGCCGTAAAATCGGGTCGGATCTCCCCTGAAAAATCGATGCCGTAGGTCTTGAGTCGTTCCGCTTTCCTGACCGCCTCCGCCGAACTCTTCAACGTTTTGGTGGGAATACAACCCCAGTTCAGGCAGGTTCCCCCGAGATTGTCATTCTCGACAACCGTCACCCGGGCACCCAGTTCCGCTCCTCTCAAGGCGGCCACATACCCACCTGGCCCGCCACCTATAATGGTAATCCGTATGGACATGTCTCATCCCTTTCCAAAAATTGAACCTCATCCAGCGCTGGGAAGAGCACTGAATGAATTTCAATTGAACCGAAACAGCGAGCGCATTCCCCGTAGGTTCTGCCGTCCGGCAGTGCTTCGCATGCTGCGGGGGTTAGCGAGCGAATCTAAATTAGACAGAATTCCTTACGGTCGAAGATTCCTCGTAGCTTGCTGCGAGGTTCTTCAATATAGAAAAACCAAGCCTTTCTGTCAAAATAAAATCGTTACAATGCTGCTCCTGGGACCGAAAGGTTATTTTGACAAATGCTATATGCGGAAGAACGGATCGGAGAATCCCTATCTTATTGACATATCCTGAGCTTTTTATATATTATCTTTTTTTGGTCACGCACTGAAAAGAACGTTGTTCACCAACACTAACAGGAGGAGACATTATGAAAAAAGTAGGGATTCTTTTGATCGTTTTGGCGCTGGTAATGGCCGCAGCTGCTGTTCAGGCCAAGGACTGGAAGGTTGTACGCATCGGTGTGGAAGGTGCCTACCCCCCCTTCAGCTGGGTGACACCCGATGGGGAGCTGAAAGGATTTGACATTGATATCGCCAAGGCCCTCGTGGAAGCCATGGGTGCCGAGGTCAAGCTGGTGCCCCAGGACTGGGACGGCATCATTCCGGCCCTGCTGGCAAAAAAATACGACGCCATTATCGCCTCCATGTCCATCACCGAAGAGCGCAAGCAAAAGGTTGCGTTTACCAACAAGTACTACAACACACCTGCCAAGTTCGTGTGCAAGAAGGGCGCCATGAAGGACTTTACCCGGGCAGAGGTCGCCCAGGCCACCAAAGGCAAGAGTATCGGTGTTCAGCGTGCCACCATCCACGACAATTTTATCACCGATAACGGCGGCGAAGGCGTTTCCATTAAGCGCTACGGCACCCAGGACGACGCTTATCTGGATCTGGTGGCCGGCCGTGTGGACATGCTCCTGGCAGACAGTGTCGCCATCGACGACGGTTTTTTACAGAAGCCGGAAGGGCAGGATTTCCAGTTCATCGGGCCGGACCTGTCTGAAAAGAAATACTTCGGTGAAGGCGCCGGGATCGCCATCCGCAAGGAAGACACGGACCTGGTGGAGCTGTTCAACGAAGCCATCGTGAAAATCCGCCAGGACGGCACCTATAAAATGATCCAGGACAAGTACTTCCAATTCAACGTTTACGGCGAATAACTTCGTTTTACGAATTTATGTGACGCGACTTCGTCGCTATTTTGGAAACCAAGCGAGTATCAATTTCTTTCAACCTAACGGGGGAGAATTTCTCCCCCGTTTATCTTGAGTAAGCAGGACAGCTATAAGCATTGAGCCATAAGCTGTTAGCATGCTTATAGCTTAATGCTTACTGCTTAAAAAAGGCCAAACATTGACCACCAAAACAATTGAAAAACAGATCCTCCCGGTCTCCAGCATGGGAAACCAACGCGCATTGACGATTATCCGTTACGGCAACGGCTCTGCCGGGAAGAAAGCCTATGTCCAGGCAGGGCTGCACGCCGACGAGGCTCCCGGGTATCTCGTCATGCACCACCTGATCAACCTGCTCGATGCGGAGGATAGCGCCGGAACCATCCCAGGGGAAATCCTGCTGGTTCCAGTGGCCAACCCCATCGGGACGGGCCAGTGGCGCGATGAAGTCCTGAGAGGTCGCTTCGATTATTTCGACAACACAAATTTTAATCGGAAGCACCTGGACATTACCGATAAAGTAGCCGAAAAAATCTCGAACACCCTGTCCGATTCACCGGATCGAAACAAGGCCATTATCCGTCAGGCCATGGCCGACGTACTCCAGGGCTTATCACCCATCGATGAATCGGCCCGGCTCAAGCACCTGCTCCTGTCCCTTTCCTTTGATGCGGATATCGTTCTCGATCTCCATTGTGACTACCAGGCCGTTACCCATGTCTACATGGGCAGCCCTCTCTGGCCGGAGGCCTCGGACCTGTCCGCCCAGATCGGATCGGAGGCGACGCTTCTAGCCAAGGTCTCCGGCGACAACCCCTATGACGAGGCCTGCAGCAGGATCTGGTGGGAACTGGCTGAAAAATTTTCCGCCTTCCCTATACCGTTGGCCTGCCTGGCCGCCACCGTCGAACTCAGAGGAATCTCAGACGTCTCACACGCACTTGCATCCCGTGATGCGCAAAATATCTTTCACTTTTTACAGAGACGGGGCCTACTTTCCGGGCAGACCGCGGAACTGCCGCCCCTGCGAAACCCTGCAACACCCCTGCGGGGGGTAGCGCATCTCAAAGCGACAGCGCCGGGTGTGGTGGTCTATTTCAAGAAACCCGGGGACAGGGTCAAAAAGGGAGATGTCGTTGCTGAAATCGTGAATCCCCTGGAAGAGGATCCGCACAGCCGGGTCACCCGCGCAAGAAGCGATATCGATGGTCTTCTCATCTCGGTCAATATCGACCGCTTTGCCAGACCTGGCCGCCTCCTGGCCAAAATTGCAGGAAAGGAGCCCTTGACGGACAAGGGGGAAAATCTGCTTACTTTGTAATAGTTAGGGTTCAAGGGGCCGAGGGGGATACAAGGGTTGGAGGGTGGCTGACAGCAGCATCCCAGCGTCCCAGCATTCAAGGAGTGAAGGTGTGAAGGGTTTGAGGGAAAGAGATGTCATTTGCTTCGCGTCATTTGTGGTCATTTACTTCGTGTCATTAATCGCAGCTGTGGGCATTCAGCTATAGACAACAATAAATGACAGCCGAAGGCGAAATGACGCGCGTAGCGCAAATGTCGTCCGGCAGGACAAATGACGCACGAAGTGTAAATCACCTAAGAACTGAATTAATTGGAATTAGCCGGCGTATTTTGAAGTGAGGTTGCCGCATCCGCAAGGCGTCGGACCATGAAGCTGTAGTTTGCTACCGCGAATGGTCCGCAACACAGCGGATGCGGTGAGATCGCTTCAAAATACCGGTTAAGTGAAGATTTTACGGGCCAGGTCAATATCTTCCGGACAGAAGACGAAAAGGCATTTTGCGTCCGGAGAAGAAACGGATCCATAGACATAATTGATATTGACCCCTTCCTGGCCGAATTTTCTGGTGATGCTGGCCAGTTCACCCGGCCGGTTCTCCAGTTCCAGGGCAATCACCGGCATGATATCGTAAACATACTGGTTTTCGGTCAGCAGATCCATGGCCTTGTCTGTTTTGTCCACCAGGAGACGCAGCAAGGCATACTCAGCCGAATCCTTGCGCATGGAGTTGTAGCTGGCTGCAGATGCAATACGCTTCAGAGATTTACCCCTGGCCTTGAAAAGCTCCTGAACATAACTCGATGCATCCTGAATCGTCATGGCATCGATGTTGATATTTTCTTCCCCAAAGGCAGTTGCCAGTTTGCCAAGTTCACCGGGTTCGTTTTTCATGAATAGCGATATCTCTGTTCGTACCATGGATGACTCCTTGTTTTAAGCGATAAGCGGTAAGCCATCAGCT
Source organism: uncultured delta proteobacterium (assembly GCA_963823335.1). Taxonomy (GTDB): domain Bacteria; phylum Desulfobacterota; class Desulfobacteria; order Desulfobacterales; family B30-G6; genus B30-G6. The sequence goes on from CAWGLD010000001.1 coordinate 543,403, forward strand.
GTAAGCAGTTTACAGTTTAATACTTCAACTTTCGATTTGTACCATAAATAGAGCGAAATGGGTGATCCAATGGCGATTTGCGCTGTTTGAGGCGCTTAGGGATCCTTTCATCAGCGCATGACCATGAAAATCCAATATGAAAATTCGGCCATTTGGCAGCCATGCCTGTTTCACTTTATGGCCGGCGCTGATGTTAGGAGCCTTTGCGGCGAGTTCGCAAAGCGCCAGGGGATTATTCATTTCGTGTTCGCTGAACCCCGAAAGTTGAATTAATACCTAAAACTATGCTTTACGGCTTACCGTAGAGCTCCTTGACCTTCTGCCGATCGATTTCACCCGCCGTCGTCACAGGTATCTCGCTCACAAATTCCACATACTGCGGCTTTTTGAAACGGGCGATCCGTTCTCCCACGAAGCGGATCAAGGCCTCGGAAGTGAGATTCTGGCCGGATTTGAGCTGGCAAACCGCCTTGATGGCTTCTTTCCATCTGGGATCCGGGATACCGATCACGGCTGTTTTTTCCACTGCCGGATGCTGCAGAATCACCCTCTCGACTTCGGCTGGGTAGACATTTTCCCCGCCTGGCTTGATCAGTTCCTTCTCCGGCTTACGACCGCAATACCAGAGATATCCATCCGCGTCAAGACGACCCAGGTCCCCGGTGTGGTGCCAGCCGTTACGAAAGGTCCTTTCCGTATCTTCCGGCAGGTTCCAGTAACCCTGAAACACCATGGGTCCCTTAACGGCAATTTCACCCACGTCTCCCTGGGGGACGGGTGTGTCGTTGTCGTTCAAGAGCTGTAACCTGACAAGTGCAACCGGTCGCCCTGCCGATCCTGGTCTGTCACTGTAGGGGCCCATGGTGACGACACACGACGTCTCTGTCTGTCCGAACAGGCTGTAAAACGTACCACCGGTCCGCCGCTGATAGGCTTCGATGACTTCAGGCGTGTCGAGACCCATGACCGCTTTTAATGATCCGATATTCTTACCGGTTGTTTCTCCGGCATCCAGGATCGAAGAGAGGATAGGTGAAAAATCAAACAGAATCGAAACCGTGAATCTTTCGATCAGATCCACGGCCTTTGGGGCATCGAATTTACGCATGTTGATATTCTGGGCACCGGCCTGGAAGCTGTTGGTAGCCATGAACAGACCCCCCACATGAAAGAGGGGTAAGAGGTTGAGATGGACATCCCCTGAATCCAGGTTGAAACCGTGATTCAGCACCAGGTTTGCACACAGCAAATTGCCGTGGCTCAGAAGCGCTCCCCGGGGTCTGCCGGCGACCGCTGCAGTGTGGATGATGACAAAGCCGTCGGTCCCTGCCACATCCACCGGTTCAAACAGGCCATCATTCTCGCACAGGGCTTTCATGTCCTCAAAGGATCCCTTGCCGGCACCGAGCGTGTAAACAGTTTGGATGGACGGCAGCTGATCCATGATCCCGGAAATCATCTCCTGAAATTCCGGATCCACAAACAGCACCACCGGTCCGCAGTCGTCGAGATTGAAGGCCACCTCCTGGGCAGAAAGCCGCCAGTTGACGGGAAGCATCACGGCACCGAGTGCTGCAGCCGCACCATAAAGAACAAAATATTCCAGGCTGTTCTGACCTAGCACACCGATCCGGTCGCCTTTTTTTATGCCCTTTTTCTGCAAACCCGCAGCCAGGCAATCCACTCTGTTCTTGAACTGGCTGAAGGTGACGGCCCTGTCGTCATCGGCCTCGTACCAGGCCGGGCAGCCGCCAAACACGACGGCATTCTGTGAAATCAGATCATAAAACGTGACATCATAAAGTCCCATTGTTGGAATTTTCTCCTTTATCGTCGGCTGGCATGTATCGCTGGCTGGATTAACAACGGCAGTATTGCGGAGTGTGCACAATTCCGGCTAAATAGCGGCGCAGCCGCGTCAGATAACATCGCGCAGCGAGGTTATTATTTAACCGAAATGACGGGGCAAGACGCTTTCAGGATAATGTATTGCGCTGTGGATCCCAGCAGTAGTTTGCTGGTACGCGATTTTTTCTGGATACCCACATAAATCATGTCGACCTTGTTCTCATCGGCATAAAAGACAATGTCCTCTCCTGGCGAAAGACCGCGTGCCAGCTGGGTTACCTCGCATGCAATGCCTTCCTTTTTCAGAGTTGTCTTGATCTCCTCCAGCCGGGTGGTCATCTTGCTGATCTCTTCCGGATCTTCACCTTTGCCCCCTTCGCTGGAAGAGACGAGCAAGATCTCGGCATCGAAATACCGAGAATGCGTCTTGGCCAGATCCAGTGCGAGCTGCGACTCTTTGGTATTTTTATAGGCCACCAGTATTTTCATCAAGATCCCCTTTTCTCCGGTTTCCTACATCCAGCGCTTGCGCCGCTTATAGGATTTGACGTCCTTGAATGATTTCCGTCTACCACCCTTGGTGACACCCATGTAAAATTCCTTCACGTCCGGGTTGTTTTTCAATTCTCTGGAAGGCCCTTCCAGAACGATTTTTCCGGACTCCATGATATAGGCATAGGTCGAGATCTCCAATGCGATCTTGGCATTCTGCTCCACGATCAGCAGGGTCGTCTGCATCTCCTGGTTGATTCGTGTGACGTTCTCGAAAATTTCCTTGACCAGCAGCGGGGCCAGTCCCAGAGACGGTTCGTCCAGCATAAGCATTTTGGGCGACGACATCAATGCCCGGGCGATGGCGATCATCTGCTGCTCGCCACCGGAACAGTAGCCTGCCAGGCGATTGGTGACTCTGGACAACCGTGGGAAATGCTTGTACATAAGCTCCTGGTCTTTGCGGATACTCTGAGAACCATCCTTGCGGGTAATGGATCCCACGCGGATATTCTCGTCCACCGTCAGATGCTTGAACACACGACGTCCTTCCGGCACCATCACCGCCCCTAGCTTCACAACCTGCGTTCCCAGGACATTGGTGATGTCATTTCCCTCGAATTTGACGAAACCGTCCTTGATGTAGCCGTTTTCCGGCTTGAGAAGCCCGCTGATGGCCCGCAAGGTGGTAGTCTTCCCTGCCCCGTTGGTACCCAGCAAAGATACGATACTGCCTTCGGTTACGCTCAGACTGACACCGCGCAGTACCTGGACAATGTCGTTGTAAACGACTTCGATGTTGTTGACATCTAGTAAATTTCCATTGGATGTTTGCTTAGTCATATTTCATCTATCTGAAGGGGAGGGCTGCACATAGCAGCCCTCCCTTTTATAAGAGCGGCGAAGCCGCGTTTCATAATATCGTGCAGCGATATTATTATTTGATCTTCTTTACAAACTCAGAAACGAACGGCGAACCGAGGGCGTAGAAAACACCACCATTGGATACGTAGAGCTGAAGGGTGTCCACACCCTCCCGGTCATCCTCGGAATAAGTAACCGGTCCCACGGTGGTCAGAGGATAGTAGGCATTGTAGCCGTTCATGCCCAATATCTCCTCATGCAGGGTTTCACGGGTAATTTTTTTCCCTTTTGCCTTGACCCGGCGCATGGCTTCCACGGCCACCTGGGCCACCATGATGCCGTTGGTGTAGTTGGAATCGTTGGCCAGATTGTCATCGCGTCCATAGCGTTTGGCCAGCGCCAGCTGAGCATCCGTCCCCGGCCCCTTGGAGGTCATCAGCTTGTAGGATGTGGTCCAGTAATAGTTTTCAGCGGCTGAACCGGCCAGCGCGATCAGACCGGGTCCACCGGCATAGTGGGCCCCCAGGAAGGTTACTTTACCGGCCTCACCAAATTTCGAGGCGATCATGCCCAGGCTCTGAGCCCCTTTCAACATGGTGGCCACTGGCGGCTGAACCGTGTGGCTGATCACATACTGTACGCCTTTGCTTTGAAAACGTGTCAGCATGGCTGTGTTATCCAGGTCTTTGCCGTGTTCCACCACTTCCACGAGTTCGATGTTCAGACCGGCGTCAATTGCTTTTTGGACGTCCTCGTAGGACGCACGTCCAAAGGCCGACGGGTGGATGAACATGGCCACTTTGGCTTTGCCACCACCTTTGTGATTGGCCACGACGTATTCCGCCAGACCGACTGCCTGACTGGAATAGGAAGCAATGGGCAGGAAGATGTAGTTGGAGTCGATCAGGTTGCCGGCATGAAACGAGGCCGGGAGAACCGGAATTTTCTCTTCTTCGAAGTCCGGCTTCAAGGCCAGGGTGCTGCCGGTGGAGTAGTTCAGATAGAACACGATACCTTCATCCAGGAAGTCCTCGAAATTTCTTTTGGTGACTTCCGTCTTATAACCGTCATCGCGGATGAAAAGCTCCACTTTGTCGGCTCCCAGAAGCTTCTCATCGTTGACATATTTGACATAGTCCTCAGCGCCCTTTGAGTATGGGTCGCCTGCATCCGATGTCGGTCCGGTAATGGCGAGGGACAGACCCATCTTGTAGGTTTGGCCGCCGGCAGGACCGGCTTCAGTTTTCAACTTTTCAATCTGGCCTTGCAATTCAGCATTTTCAGCCGTCAGTTGTGTAACCTGGGCTTCCTGTTTTGAGTCACCGCAGGCAAACAAGAAAAAGGATAAACAAATGGGAATTAATACGAGTAACCACGTTTTTGATATTTTCATCTGAACCTCCTTACAGGGTTTGTGGAACGATTAAGCATGACATCGACTTTTTCCCAACTCATGATACACAAATATGAATTATAAAACCACGATTCTGCCGATTGTATATGGATTCAAGCGACAAAACCGGAAAAAATAGTTCAGGATGCTGCCCGTCAGTACCGAAACGGCCACAACTTGAAATAGGATCTCACGATGCGCCACCAGTTAGCGATCCCCCGCGGCTCGAACATCAGGAACAGGACGATGACCAGACCGAAGGACAGCGGCCGAAACGCCGTTGCCACATCCCCTAAGGCCGTGAAGTAGTGACCCACGAATTCGGCCAGGTTTTCCACCTGCAGCTCCAGCATCAGGATGGCTGCCGGCCCAACAAACGAACCCACCAGGGTTCCCAGACCGCCCACGATGGCCATGGCCAGATAAGAAATGGAGTGGTGCAGCGTAAAGGATTCAAAGCCCACCCCCCGCCACAGATAAGCGTGCAGGGCACCGGCCACCCCGGCAAAAAAACCTGCCAGGGCAAAAGCGTAGACTTTGGTAAACCCAGGGTGCATGCCCATGGCATCTGCGGCTCGATCGTTGTCGCGCACCGCCACCAGACTTCTGCCGTAGCGGGTGCGCAGCAGGTTGCGCACCGCAAATCCCAGAATCACCACAATGACCAGGATGGCGTAGTACCAGAAAAGATAGTGTTCATCACGGGCCACCTCGCCCGTGAACCAGAAGACCCGGCCGATGGCGATGGTCTGCCCCTGGTTGAAAAATTTCGTGAAGTTGATGAACCATTGAAATATCATCTGGAAAGAAAGGGTGGCGATCACCAGGTAGAGGTGCTTCAATCGCAGCGACGGTAAGCCCACCACGCCACCGATGAATGAACCCACGCATCCTGCCACCAAAATCATCAGAGGCCAGAAATGGGTCAGCAATATGTGGTCGCTTCCGAGTATGCGGGAAAAGGAGGCCAGTGTGTAGGCGCCTACACCCACAAAGGCGGCGTGACCGATGGAAATCAGACCGGCAAATCCGGTCAAAAGATTCAGGCCGTACACGGCCACAATAGCAATCAGAATGCTGTCGACCACCAGCATGTATTTGCTGCCCACCTCGAATATAAGCGGCCAAGCAAACAGCAGCACCAGGAAGCAGATAAAAACCAGGCGATCGATATGCGTCAGAAATATGCGCTGTTCGGTCTTGTATGAGGTAAAGAAATTACCCGTGGCTAACCATCTATTTTCAGACATAACTTATACCCGTTCTATTTCATGGATACCAAAAAGACCATGGGGCTTGAACAACAGAATGACCAAAAGGATTATGTAGGGCAGCACATCCGCCGTGCCGTTCAGACCCCAATTGCCGTCCAGGTAACCAGCGGCAAACTGCTGGATCAACCCCATAATGATGCCGGCCACAATAGCCCCGAATATGGAATCCAGCCCACCCACGATCACCACCGGAAACACGATGATGCCGAATGATTGCAGCACATCAAAATTCAATCCCGTGATATTGCCGAGAATACCGCCGGCCGCAGCCGCACTCAGGCCGGCAGCGGCCCAGGCAAGGCCGAACACCTTCGGGACCGAAATGCCGATGGACATGGAAGCGAACTGATCGTCCGACACCGCCCGCATGGAGATACCCACCGTGGATGCCTTGAAGAACCAGGTAAATGCGCCGATCATGATGAAGGTGATGACCACGCCCACCAGTTGGGTCCAGGAGATTGAGATGCCCAAGAATGCTATGGGTGTCTTGGGTAAAAATTCCGGAAACGAAAAATTTCCTGCGCCAAAAGGCGTCATGTAGATGATACCATCGATGATGGACATCAACCCGATGGTTACCATGATGACCGATATGATAGGTTCACCGATGAGTCTACGCAGAAACACACGCTCCACACTCATGGCCAGGAAAAAGGTAATAACCATGCTCAGCAGAAAAGAAATCACGATGTGGATGCCCACAAAGACAGTGAGGGCATAGGTGATGAAAGCCCCGGCAGCGATGATCTGCCCGTGGGCAATGTTCAGCACACGGCTCGACTTATAGATCAGCACAAACCCCAGGGCCGAAAGCGCATAGATGGATCCCACCACCACACCGCTGATGACCAGTTGAAAAAAATAACTCATGCAACCCCTTCCATTGTGTAAAACAACATTTCAGCCTCCACGGTCGTGGTCTGGCCATCCTGGTATTGGAAATCAGCTTCGACTTGCTTTTTGTGGACGCTCTCATCGTAAAGCGCTTCGTAGAGGTCCTTGTATTTTTCCATGACAAATTTCCGTCGTATTTTTCCGGTTTTGGTCAGCTCACCGTCATCCATGTCCAGCAGTTTGTACAAAACAGCGAAGCGTTTGATCCTGAAATGGTCTTTTTCCGCCCGTGCGTTGACGTCGGCCACCGCTTCTTTAAGTAGTTCCGCGACCTCCGGTTTGCCGGAAAGATCCATGTAGGTGGTGAAGGATATGCCCCGATCTTCGGCCCATTTACCCACCACAATGGGGTCGACATTGACCAGCGCCGCCACATAATCCCGTTGGTTCCCGAAAATAACCGCCTCCTTGATATAAGGGCTGAATTTGAGTTTGTTTTCCAGGAACATGGGGCTGAACATCTCGCCTTTGCTGTTGTGCATCACATCGGATACCCGGTCGATGACCACCAGATGACCGTTCTCGTCGATATATCCGGCATCCCCCGAGTGCATCCATCCGTCATGCAGCAACTCATCGGTTTTTTCGTCCTGCTTGAAATATCCCTTACACACCGAAGGCGAGCGCGACAGAATCTCGCCTGCTTCGCTTATTTTGCACTCGGTTTCAGGCAAGGGCTTACCCACCGTATCCGGACGGACATCCCCGTCCCTGTGCATATAGGCAATGCCGACAATCTCCGTCTGTCCGTAGATCTGTTTCAGGTTAACACCGATAGCCTGGTAAAAGGTGAACAGCTCGGGACCCAGTGCTGCACCACCGGTGTAGGCCCTGCGCAGCCTGCTCAGACCGATCTGGTTGATCAACGGGTCCGTTACCAGGATCTTTCCCAGCCAGGCCATGAAACGCAGGGATGCGGGCATTTTTTCCCCGCGCATCCGGTATTGGGCCGCTTTCTCCCCGATCCTGATAAACTTGTTGTAGGCCAAACGGTTGAGCCAGTAGGATTCGTCTATTTTCAGCCAGATCTGCGAACGTATGGTTTCGTATATCCTAGGTGCGCCAAACATGAAATGGGGTCCGACCTCCTTGAGGTCCTCCATACTGGTTTCCACCGATTCCGGAAAGTTGATGGTGATGCCGGTGGCCATGGCCACACCAAAAGAGTTCATTTGCTCACCGATCCAGGCAAAGGGCAAAAAAGAAACATATTCGTCGGTATCTTCCAGGCGATCGACCTTGGAAAGTTGAATCCCCATATTGATGTAGTTTCTGTGGGTCATCATAGATGCCTTGGGCAGACCGGTGGTACCCGAGGTCAAGCAGAAATGACACACGTCTTCCGGGTTTCCCTGCTCGATCATGGCCTCATATTTTTCGGGCTGCTCTGCGTGAATTTCTGCGCCCATTTCGTAGAGATCTTTTATGAGTAGAAACCAGTCATCGGACCGATAGCTGCGCATGCCACGCGGATCTTCGTAGATGACTTTCCGCACCCGGGGGATACGCTCGCGGATATCAACCAGTTTATCTACCTGCTCCTGATCGTCGCAAAAAACGGCCGTGACGTCCATATAGTTGATCAAATCGGCTATTTCATCGGGCAGAGTGGTTTGATATATTCCGGCCGAGACCGCGCCCAGGGACTGGGCACCAATGGCCATGAACAACATTTCCGGGATATTGTCCCCTATCAGGGCTAGTTTGTCGCCTTTCTTGACACCCACTTTTTCTAGCCCCAGGGCAATCTTCCTTACGTATTCGTAATAGTCGTTCCAGGTGTAGTTATTCCAGTATCCGAAATCCTTTTCGCGCAAAGCGACTTTCGTCCCGGTCTCTTTGACCCGCCAGCGTAATAGCTGGGGAATAGTGAGTTCTAATAACTGATTATTGTCTTTCATACCGGTCTAATCTTCTCCAATGTAGGCTTCGACAACCTTGGGAATTTTCACTACTTCTTCCGGTGTTCCAGAGCCGATCAGCTCACCGAAATCGAGCACATAGATACGGTCCGATATGTCCATGACCACACCCAGATCGTGCTCCACCAGAATAACCGTGGCGTTTCGCTCCTTCTGTATATCGATGATGAACCGCACCATATCCTCTTTTTCTTCGATATTCATGCCTGCCATGGGTTCGTCAAGTAGAAGCAGCTCCGGGGCCAGGGTGAGGGCGCGGGCGACTTCGACCCGCTTTTGAATCCCGTAACTGAGGTTCCCCACCGTATGTTTTCGATAAGGCTCCAATTCCATAAAATCGATAACCTCTTCCACATACGCCCGGTTCTTCGATTCTTCTCTGGAGGTTTTTCCGAGAAAGACCATAGCCTGCAGAAGGTTGTATTTCAATTTTTGATGCCTGGCCAGCATCAGGTTGTCCAGCACCGTCATACCCCTGAACAATTCGAGGTTTTGAAAAGCGCGGGCAATGCCCATGCTTGATACCTGATGCGGACTGGCCTTTGAAAGACTTTTATCCCGGTAATGAATGTCACCTGACGTGGGGTGATAAAACCCGGAGATACAATTGAGCAGGCTGGTTTTTCCGGCACCGTTGGGCCCGATGATGGAGGTGATCAGGCCCGGCTCGATATCCATGCTCACATTGGAAAGCGCTGCCAACCCACCAAAGGTGAGTGTAATGTCCTCAATTTTTAATCTGGCCATAACTAAATAGTGTTCGCTTGTTAATAGGATTACATGAAAATAAAAAAAATCCGAAAGCAGGCATAACGGTTGTGATCTGTTTCAGATCCTTTTCAGCGACAATGCTGAGTTGTTGCATTTATAATATGAACAAAGTTCATTTACAAGGTGAAATTTATAGCCAAAGCCGCATATAAGGTCAAGTGGCTAATTTACTTTCATTGCATTTTATGACATGCCCGAAGATAATCTTTGGACGGGCAAACCTGTCACGCAGCTGCTAATGCAATAATTGTGACTACTTTATAGCTATGTTCTAATTTTTGTCAAACAAAATAAAATCGTTACCCAATTTTAAAGAATGACCACCTTTTTGACATAATTGACGATCTCTTCAGGCTCGTCCATAATCTGAAAAATCTCCATATCCTTCGACGAAACCCGATTGTCTGCAAGAAGCCGGTTCTCGATCCATTCCTTCATACCACCCCAGTAATCACTGCCCACCAGAATGATGGGAAGCGGCCGGATCCGGTGGGTTTGAACCAGGGTCACGACTTCGAACAATTCATCGAGAGTTCCAAATCCTCCGGGCATGGCAATAAAGGCGGTAGCATATTTTATGAACATGACCTTTCGAATGAAAAAATACTTGAATTCGAGTTTCACATTCGCATATTCATTCGGTTTCTGCTCAAAGGGCAGATGGATGTTGAGACCCGCCGAAGTGCCACCGGCCGCCGCCGCGCCCTTGTTTGCCGCCTCCATGACCCCGCCGCCGCCGCCCGTGATGACGGCAAACTTGTTTTCCGCAAACAGACCGGCTATTTTTTCTGTTTTACAATAAATGGGATCCTCCGGGGCAACCCTGGCGGACCCGAAGATACTCACCGCCGGCCCCAGATCGTGGAGAGCTTCGACGCCATCCACAAATTCCCCCATAATCTTGAAAAGACGCCACGATTCTCCAAGTTTAAAATCATCGATAACAAATTGTTTTTCCATTATTTAATTCCTCTATTTAGTTCCTCGAACTTTCTTCAGTTTTTTAGGGGTTTAGACTGTAGACTCAATGCCGTTAACTTAATGATGTAGCGCAGAGCTTCAGCTCTGCCCGTACACCGTTATAGCAGGCCTAAAGACCTGCGCTACATTGCGTGGAGCCGGGTACCACCTTAAATCAATGACCTTGACTGTAGACTATAAGGTGCGTCCGCCCCTCTCCAACCCTTGTATCACCCTCAAACCCTCTTATCACCCTTGTATCCCCCTCAAACCCTTCACTTCTCCAACCCTGGTCTCTCCCGGCCGCCCGCCGGGTGGTTTAAATCTTTCACCCTTTCCCGTTGTAACCGATAACCACCTTTCCCTGATCGACGATCACCGGGACCTTTCGGCCACCCTTTGAATATACAAGCATGCTATTCATCTGTGCCTTGTCCGACAGTACGTCGTGATACTCAACATATCGACCCGCCTTTTCAAAAGCTTCCCGAGCTTCGGTGGTATAGGGTCAGGTATTTTTCCCGAAAATAATAACTTTTTCTGACATGGGGCCTCCTTGTTGGATAAACATCATATCCGAAAGAACGGGCACAATTTAGATGCGAATATCTTGTAAACTCAGACAATTATCACAGGAAATATTTTATTAACAGTAAATCCGGCGAATGTCAACGATTGCGGATTGACAATTGCGCGATGAATTGGTTAAATCGGGCGCCTAATAATCAGGCCGTTAGACTGTGGACTTTTAGGCTGCCAGGCTGTAGACTGTCAGCCACCTACGGCCTGTTTACCTATAGCCTAATAGACTAATATGTCATGAGAAATACCGGAAAGGCGTTTTCAAAAGATGTCACCGTGGTCAATGATCTGGGACTACATGCAAGATCTGCTGCAAAAATTGCCGAACTTGCCAGGGCTGCGACCTCGAAAATCTGGGTGCAAAAAAACGAGAAGAGAGCCGATGCCAGAAGTATTTTGGACCTTCTGACACTGGCATGTGACAAAGGATCAAAACTGACCATCGTAATTAATGACAGATCGGACATGCAGACCCTGAACCACATTGTCGAACTCGTAAAAAATGGATTTGGAGAATAAAACCGGATGTTGGATAACAAGGAACATAAGGAGATTGTATTAACCGGAATCAGCGCCTCTCCCGGAATTTGCATCGGCAAGGCATACCTGGTGAATCGGGAAGGCGTGGATGTCATCAAGCGATATCAAATCCTTAATTCAGGTCTTCAAAATGAGAAGAACCGCTTTAAAAAGGCGGTTAAAGAGGCCAAGTCCGAGCTCAATGATATCATCGCCAATATCCCCGAAGACCTGAGTCAGCATTCCGATATTCTCAAATCCCATATGCTGCTCCTGAAGGACAAAATGCTCTTCGATCGGACCCTCGATACCATCGACCAGGAACGGGTGAACGCGGAATGGGCTCTCAAGAAAGTCGTCTCCGGTGTTATGGCCATGTTCCAGGATATTTCCGACCCGTACCTGAAAGACAGGTCGAGCGATGTGGAGCATGTCTCGGAACGCATTATGCTGCACCTGGCAGGGGTCAACTCGGTCAAAATCGCCGACATTGATAAACGCGTCATACTCGTGGCCCACGATCTTTCCCCTGCCCAGACCAGCCAGATCAATCTTGAGCGTATCAAGGGATTCGTAACGGTTCGGGGCGGTATCACCTCCCACACCAGCATTGTTGCCCGAACCCTGGGAATTCCCGCCGTCCAGGGGGTTGCGGATGCTAAAACCCAGATACACACGGATGATATCATCATCGTAGACGGCTCACTGGGACGTGTTGTTATCAACCCTTCCGAACAGACCCTGGTTACACATGAAGAACGCCAGGCGCGATTTGAATCTTTTCGGGCCAGCATTGCCAGAATCAGCCACCGGCCAGCTGAAACCACCGACGGGCTTCGCATCCGGGTGATGGGCAACATCGAACAACCCGAGCAGGTGGTATCGGTTATGGATAACGGCGGTGAGGGTATCGGTTTATATCGGACCGAATTTCAATACCTCGCTCTCACAAGATTTCCGAACGAAGATGAGCTGTTCGACAAGTACCGGGATGTGGTGGAGGTCATGCCTTCGGCACCGGTGACCATCCGGACCCTAGACATTAACGGCGACAAGGCTGTCCACAAGTCAACCTTGGTGGAATCCAATCCCGCATTGGGGATGCGGGCTATCCGCTACTGCCTGCAGCGTCCGGAAGTCTTTCAAACCCAATTGAGGGCCATCTTGAGGGCCGCGGCCTTTGGAGATGTGCGGGTCCTTTTTCCCATGATATCCACCTACGAAGAACTCATGGCATCCAAGAGAATGCTGAGCCAAGCCATGGAGACCCTCGACAAGTCGGGTATTGAATTCAACCGCGATGTTTCCCTGGGCGTGATGATCGAAGTGCCGTCCCTGGCGATCATGGCGGACAGAATCGCCCCTGAAGTCGATTTTTTCAGCATCGGCACCAACGATCTGATCCAGTATACCATGGCTGTCGACAGGACTAACAAGAATGTGGCCCATCTATACAACCCCCTTCATCCCGCAATTCTACGGTTGCTGAAGTTTGTTTCCGATGCCGCCAAGGATCACAATGTCCAACTTTTCATGTGTGGCGAAATGGCCGGGGATCCATTCAATCTCCCCATTCTGATGGGTCTGGGTATTGATGAATTGAGCATGAATCCACAGGCCATTCCCATGGCCAAGAATGTCATCCGAGCACTCTCTGCCGCTGAAACCCGACCGTTTTTAGATACCGTTCTCATGCAGACCACCGCCGAAGACGTTGAGAAACTTGTTCGTGAAGCATACGGAGACATCATAACCCAGGCAACATCACCGGAATAGGGGGAAGGGTATGAAGGGACCGAGGGTCCAGGGTTCGAGGGTGATACAAGGGTTGGAGAGTGGCTGAGGGCAGTGAGCGAAAGGCACCTAATCGTCTACAGTCTAAACCGCTAAAAGGCTAACCAGGGAGTTGACCGTCAATGAATCAGGGTCATATAAAAAAGATCGCAGAAAACCGAAAAGCGCGTTACGATTTTCATATCGAAGATACCTATGAGGCCGGAATTGTACTGCTCGGGACTGAAGTTAAATCCCTCCGAACAGGCCGGGCCAACCTGAAAGACTCTTACGCCAAGGTTACCAATGGGGAGGTGTTCGCACACCAGATTCACATCGGCGCTTATCCCTTCGCCTACTACGACAACCACGACCCTTTGAGGGTTAGAAAACTTCTTTTGAAAAATCATGAAATCAAACGGCTCTACGCAAAAGTCAACGAGAAGGGATATTCTCTGATACCCTTGAGCCTCTACTTCAAGGACGGCAAGGCCAAGATGACCCTGGCCCTGGCAAAAGGCAAACGCAAGTACGACAAACGGGAATCCATCAGAAGCCGAGATGAAAAAAGAGATCTGGATCGTCAGAGAAAAGAGTACAAATAAAATCGCTGTGCGACTTTATTTGCGAATGCGTTCAGAGTAGATGGAGTACTCTCATGTCACTGAAAAAAACACCGAACACATCCAACAACCGTGACCGGATTGTTGCGGAAGCCCGTCGCGAACAGGCGCGTCGAGAAAAAAGCTACCGGGAACGGGCGCTCAAGATGTTCCCCTGGATATGTGGTCGTTGCGGTCGTGAATTTTCCGGACAGCGTGTTCGAGAACTGACCGTGCATCACAAGGATCACGACCACGACAACAACCCGCCGGATGGGAGCAACTGGGAACTGCTCTGCATCTACTGCCACGACAACGAACACTCACGGGACCAGGTGGCAGAGTGGTACCAACAGACCCCTGCGGATGACGAGTCGTCTCCGGTGGTCGGCCACAAGCCCTTTGCCGGTCTTGCCGATCTTTTAAAAAAATAATACCAGTATAAAATCGGGTAAGATCCTCTTTTCCCGAACACAAGGACTTGCAATGAACAACCCGCCTGCAGTAGCCGTTGTCGGTACATTTGATTCAAAGGGAGAAGAACATCTGTTCCTCAAGAACCGTATTGAAGAATTGGGGCTCCAGGTGTTGACCGTAAATGTCGGGACCAGAGAACCCATTCCCTTCGAAGTATCCCATGACCTGTATGCGTCCATGAAAAAGGATGCGACACTGGATGACAGTAACCGGGACAAAGCCATTCAGGGAATGATCCATGGAGGCATACAGTTAATAAAACAACTGTATCGCGATGGTAAAATCCAGGCCATGATATCCGCCGGCGGTGGCAGTGGAACGCACCTCTGTTCCAGTATCATGCGCGAACTCCCTATCGGGGTTCCAAAGGTGATGGTTTCAACCGTTGCCTCTCGAGACATGAAGCACACTGTCGGCACCAAAGACATCACCATGATGCACAGCGTGGTGGACCTGCTGGGGGTGAACAGCATTTCCGGAATTATTCTGGACAAGGCCGCAGCAGCCGTTTGCGGCATGACCATGAGTCAATGGCGGCCTGCTAAAGACAAAAGACGTATTGCACTCTCATTTTTCGGCTTCATCACAAAATCGGCCGAAGCAGTTAAAAAGGCCCTGGAGGGCATGGGCTATGAAGTGATTCCCTTTCATGCCAATGGCACCGGCGGTATGGCCATGGAGGAGCTGGCCGCAGAAGGATATTTTGACGGCATTCTCGATCTGGCAACCCATGAACTGGCCGATGCGTTGATGGGTGGCTACTGCAGCGGCATCGGGCCCGGGCGTTTCGAGCCGTCTGCGGGGAAAAATATTCCCCGGCTGATCACACCGGGAGGTCTTGACTGTGCCGTGCTCGAATTTACTCGCCAGCATGTTCCCGAAGAATACAGGAACCGCAAGGTATTTTATTATGACTTCAGATCCGCCATTCGCCTCACCCTCGAAGAGAGCCGGGTACTGGCTGAACAGCTGTCTGACAGACTGAACAAGGACGTGAAAAATGTTCATGTCCTGGTTCCCACCCAAGGATGGTCCGAAGCAGACCAGCAGGACGGACCGCTGTATGACCCTGAAACAAATGCATATCTGGTTAAAATTTTCAAAGAAAAACTGGACAAACGCATTCAGCTTCAGGAAATCGACATGCACATCAATGATCCTGGTTTTGCTCAAATTGCGGCCAATGTAATGGATCAGATGGTCAAAGAGCGCAGCTAAATGTCTAACTCCGAATATCAAAAGCGGAGATCTTCCAAAAATGATTATCAAACCCGATTGCATCCCCTGTATCTTGAACATGTCTTTGCACTATCTTCGCAAACTGTCCCTTGGCGAGGAACAGGTCAACAAGATCTGTTCAGATATTCTGACATTGCGACCCCTCAGGGGAGAGATATGGGATATCACCAGCCCGGAAATCATCGAGCCGATCATGAAGAAAATCATGTCCGCTGTCGGCAGTCACGATCCCTTTGCAGTTGAAAGGGTAAAGCAGAACCAGAAGATGCTGACGCTGTATCCACAGCTGCAAAAAATGGTAAAGACAGCTGAGCATCCATTTAAAGCAGCAGCACACCTCGCCGGTCTTGGAAATGCCATCGATGTCATGCTGGTGGGGGGTGCCACAGATATTCAGAAAATCATCAAAGAACAACTCGCCGATCCTCTGCCGGAAAATGTATTAGAGATACTTGAAAAACGGATCATGAGCAGTCGCCACATTCTCTACTTTGGCGACAATGCCGGAGAAATCGTTCTGGACAGGCTGTTCATCGAAACGATCAAAGAGCACTATGATACAGACATTACCTTTGTGGTCAGAAGTATGCCGACCTTGAACGATGCAACCCTGAAAGATGCAGAACAGACAGGTATGGCCAATCTGGTGCGTGTCATGGAGAACGGTATCGATGGTCCTGTCCCCGGAACCCTGCTGAATCGATGCTCAGGTGAGTTGCAGCGTCTTTTTCAGGAGGCGGATCTGATCATATCCAAAGGCGGTGGGAATTTTGACACCCTGGATGAGCTGCCGGAGAAGCGCAAAAGCAAGATATCCTATCTGCTGCTGTCAAAATGCCGCCCCTACCAAGAGCATTTTGGTGTGGGATTGCAGCGGGCGATACTATTTAACGCTTAGAGAACTTTAAAAAAGGGTTTGAGGGTGATACAAGGGTGGTACAAGGGTTCGAGGGGGATAAAGGGGTTCGAGGGTCAGAGGGGGATACAAGGGTTGGAGGGTGGCTGACAGCAGTTAGCGAAAGGCACCTAATAGTCTACAGTCTAAACCGCTAAAAGGCTAACCAGGGGTGGAGGGTGGTACAGGGGTTGGAGGGAAATAACTGTCATTTGCTTCGCGTAAATGAAAATGTTTCAGCTGTTAGGTTTTAAGTGTTAGGTAAGTCACGGGCTAAGAGCAACAATAAATTACGCGCGCAGCGCAAATGACAGCCGAAGGCGAAATGTCGCGCGCAGCGCAAATGTCGTCCGCTAGGACAAATGACGCACGAAGTGCAAATGACATCCGAAGGATAAATGACGCCTGAAAGGCGAATGCACAGGGGGGCCCATGCAGAAACCAAGCGTACTTCTTGTGGCAACAATGGATACCAAGTTCAGGGAAGCCGGCTTCATAGAATCCTGTCTCAAAGAATCCGGCTGTGCGGTCACGGTTATGGATGCCGGGATTCGTGGCGATAGCCCCGTACCTGTCACAATTACAAGACACGAAGTCGCCCGGGCCGGCGGAAAAACATTATCGGAAATTCAATCCATAGGCCACGAAGGCGAAGCTCTCAACATGATGCTCATGGGCGCCTGCAGGATTGCGGACGAAATGATCGCCAAGGGTGCCGTCATTGGTGTCATAAGTCTGGGCGGCTCCATGGGAACCACACTCGGTACGGGTGTCATGCGCCGATTTCCCATCGGGGTCCCAAAGGTGATGATCTCCACCATGGCCTCCAGGGATACCCGCACGTTTGTGGGAACAAAAGACATTCTTATGCTGCACGCCGTCTGTGATCTCTCGGGCCTCAACCGGTTTTCGAGAAAAATACTCCACAACGGCGCCATGGCCCTCTACGGCATGGTGTCCCGGAGCCGGAAAGACATTTCATCAGACAAATCCATGATCTTTATTTCCACTCTGGGAACCACCGAGAAATGTGTTCAGGAGATACGCGCCTCCCTCGAAAAACAGGGTAAGGAAGTCGTGGTCTTTCACACGGTGGGTTCCGGCGGCAGAGCCATGGAAGAACTCATCGCCTCAGAACCGGTTGAAGCCCTGGTGGACCTCTCCCTGCATGAAATGGCGGATCATCGTTTCGGAGGGGATTACGATGCAGGACCTGACAGGGGTTCCGTGGCATTGAAAAAGGGGATTCCGGTCGTCCTGGTACCCGGAAATATCGATTTTCTTGTGTCAGGACCGCTGGAGCAGTCCCTGAAAGATTTTCCCGATCGGCCGTACCATGTTCACAATACAGCCATTACGGTTGTACGAACGACCCGTGAAGAGATTGAAAGCATTGCCCGGCATGTAGGGGATTATTGTAATGCCGCCCCTGGACCGTACACCCTGGTAATTCCCATGAAGGGATTTTCAGCCTTTGACGCCATAGAGGGGCCGCTTCACGACCCCCAGGCACCGACCTGCTTTGTCAAAGCCCTGGAATCCCAGCTGTCCGACACATCACGGATGCACACCCTGCCATACCACATCAATGATTCCGGCTTTTCTGCAGCTGTGATTGAAAAGCTCCAAGAACTGTTGCCCTGATCTCTATCAGAAGCCATCAACAACCATCTTCCTGAAAAAAGCTATTGTGTCTTTTGCTTCAGTAATTACTGAATAAATAAGAACGCAAAACTGAAGACCAAAAATAACGCTTTCTAAAATAAAGAACTGTCTTGGGCTTGCGGTAAAAACAAGAAAAGGAACCAGTATCGCCGATAGCCAGAGAAAAATATAACGGAATATAATCTTTTTCTTCCGATTTTTTTCCCTTATCAGAGAAATAATTTTCAACATAACATAAACAATAATAATATCCGAGATGCTCCACAATATCCCTTGAACTTTTGTGGTCAACAGATAGGCTTCTGTTGAAAAGCTCTTACCTATTTCCCAAAAAAACATATCTGTTAATTCTGAGATCATGCTAGCTTCTTTTTTAATAGGAAGAATATTTTAAGCCCAATCAGACCAACAATCCATTCTATGATAATCCAGAACATCCCGCATATTTTGATGTAAAAAGTAAAAGAATTTTGTATGTTCCTATGGGTATACCCGTCCATATCGACCAATGAGCCAAGATATGAATGGTAGGCAGCATAAAATGAAAAAAGACCTAGGAAGAATATACCCGGCCCAAATAAAAGAATCCTATTAAGTATTGGTTTTTTTCTCTCGATAACAATTCTTAACAGATTATAGATTTTGAAAACATAAATAACGATAGCCGCCTCGATTGCTACCCAGAGGGTGCAAAAGAAATTCCACAAATAGCTGTAATAGAAATATCCTAATGGTTTGTATTTATTGCTTAAATACTTGTCGATATGTATCTCCTGGCCGAAGTTCAAACAGACAAGAAGAACAAAAACAGTGATACAAAAATAGATAAATGCTATTTGCCGGGCGTCACCATTTTTAAGAAAAATAAACCCTTTTCTGATATAAATCATAACCAATCCTTCGGCGAACAGCCAAAAGATTCCCATGATCTTTATAAAGAATGATAAACTCATGTCTCTTAACCTGGATGACGCCTACAACATTTTCTAAACGAGCATATCCGTCAAATCCGCGATGCTGTCAATGACGGCATCCGGGTTTTCCCGGCTCAACGCTTTATGGTCGTCAAACCCGGTGAGCACGCCAACCGTCTTCATCCCGGCTGCCTTACCCGCCTGAATATCTATACGCGCATCCCCCACATACATGCAGTCCCGGGGCAGGACGCCAAGACTTTTACAGCCCTTTATCAATGGATCCGGCGCCGGCTTTTTACGGGGTGCATCCTCTGCATGGATGATGAACTCCAGCAGCTTGTCAATGCCTGAGTCCACCAGTGTCGGCAGTTTGACCGCCATGCTTTGCCGGGGCGTGGATGTAACAATGCCCATCCTGATCCCTTTTTGCACCATGGCCTGCAGGGCTTTTTTTGCATCAGGGATCAGTTTTACCTGGTTTCTGAAAAGATTTGGATATATTTCGGCAATGATCTCACGGGTTTTCTTTATCAGGTGGTCTTTTTCTTGGGGTGTTTTTTTCGGGAACACACTGCCCCATTCAAAATCACCATTTTTTGCTGCCTCCCGAAGTCTGTCCCTGGAAGGCATCGGAAAATCGAGTCGATTGAATACTATTTCAATAATCTGGTAGTATATGTGAATGGAGTCCAGAATCGTTCCATCGAGGTCAAACAAAACAGCAGTCACATTAATTTTCTTATTGTTCACCTAATTATCCTGCGCTTTCTTCTTGTGCATCCAAAAATAGTAAAAGGCCAACAAGGTCATGCCATTGTCGATGCGATTGTCATGAATCTCGGAAGAAACATGGGCCAGGGGAAGCTTGATGACATCCAGGTCTTCCCCTTCATCCAAGGCGGGTGCCTGCTGAAATTCAGCATCCATGGCCAGGCATACAACACATTTGTTGCTCAATATGGCCGGCTGGGGAAAACATTCACCAATCACACGAAAATCCCTGGATCCATAGCCGGTCTCCTCCAAAAGCTCTCTCCGGGCGGCTGCAATGGGAGAAGGATCATCCGGGTCCACCAGCCCGCCAGGCAGCTCCAGGTGTACCTTCTCGGTGCCATGGCGGTACTGGTTGACCATCACGACTTCCTGTTCCGCGGTAAGCGCCAGCACCACAACCCAGGTGGGGAAGTGAATGGCCATCACATTCATGGTCTTCCCGGTTCTGGGCGAGCGTGCCTCTTTTGATTCTATCTGCATGAGTTTGAAATCATGCAGGATTTTTCGATTCAATATTTTCCACGGTCGGATCATTCTGACAACTCCTTGATTACGCAATGTTTTAGGTGTTAGGTATTAAGTTTTAGGTTCAGCCACAAGACAGGTGCCCCTTTGCTGTCCGCTAATGGCCGTCACCCTTATACCACCCTCCGACCCTCCAACCCCCTCATCACCCTCACCTCTGCTGGGCCAGTATCTTCAACATCAAGGCCCCGATATCCTGTGGTCGCATATCTTCGGAGCGTAATTTTTTCAAGACTTTTTCAAAAGCCCTGGCAGGCATGGACAAGGGTTGCTTTTTCAGGTAGGCAAAACTGACGTCAAGATAAATCTGTTGTCCTTTGAGGGGAATCGTGGCCAATTTTCCTTCTTCGATTTCCGCAGCCACACAGGCCTTCACAAGAATGGAAACCCCCTCCCCTTTCTGAACCAGCTGTTTGATAAATTCGTTGTTACTGGTTTCCATGAGAACATTGGGTGTACAATCATGCTGTTTAAAAAGCATGTTCACGCGCTTTCGGGTTCCTGAACCTGTTTCCTTCATGATCAGCGGCTCTTTAGCCAGGTCCTGGGGGGAGATGTCTCCTTCGGCTGTCAGCGGGTGATTTACCGGAACAACAAGAATCAGCTCTTCCTGACTGAAAGGAACAAATGTAACCGCTGGATTCTCTGATGCCTTTGCAATGACAGCCACTTCATTCTTGAATTCCAGGAGGGTGTTGGTCATGTCCAGTGAGCTGCCCTCATCCAGATGAATTTTGATGCCGGGGTAGTCTTTATGAAAGCTGGAGAGCAGCGACGGCATAAAATAGCGCGCATAGGTCTTGGTGGTTCCCAGCCTCAGAACACCCCGTTTCAGCTCCTTCATGTCATCGATGACGTTCTCGATTTCTTTTTCATATTGAAAGATTTTCTGGGTGTATTCATACAGTGTCTTGCCTTCTTCCGTCAGATGTATCTGGCGTCCCTTTTTCTTGAACAGCTTCAGGTTGCATCCTTCTTCCAGTGCCTTGACCTGGGCCGTTACAGCCGGTTGTGTTACGAAGAGCATGCCTGCCGCAACCGTAAAACTGGCATGCTTCGCTGCATAATGAAAGGTCCTGAGCTGGTTGAAGTTCAACATGAACGTCTTCCTTTTTGAAGTATCTCCCAACAAGTCACGGGGCAAGCGCGCGCTGTCGTGTTTCAAAACTTTTATTTATGGAAAATAAATCACATAAGAAAATGTTATAATCAACATAAATTTAATTGAATTGACAGAATATTTTAGTTACTCCATAAATATTTATATTATATCTCCTTCTGCTGCTGAATGTTTTTGCTGATACTTCTTACTGAGACTGGTTTCAGAGCCTCCATTATTCATCGTCCAAGCTTACCCTGCGGACCTTCAGGGTTCGGCAAAATTCCTATTAACCCCACACAAAAAGGAGGATAAAAATGCCGGACGAAAAAGGAAGATTTCCAGATCCCCACGAGATTCAGGTTCCCCCGGAACTTGAGGGATGGGAGGAGATGTATCCATCACATCACCTCTTTTCCAAGGACAGAGCAGACTGGGAAAAAGCGCAATTCTGGTATCAGGACAAGATCCATGCACCCGAGCCGGTGCCACCCCTGGATCTCATTTTTCAGGAGGCGTGGCAGATCTCCCTTTCCCAGTACACTACCCGGGTATTTTGTATTCCACCTGCCCAGGGAATCGCCCAGAGAATGGTGGGCTGTTACCTGTACATCTGTGCCATTGCGCCCCCACCCGACGAAATTATCGGCCAGAAAGCAGCCCTGTTCGAAAAACGCGTTTTCTATGTATTTGAGCACTATGATGAACTGTGGGAAAAATGGCTCACAAAGTTCAAGGCGCTGGGCCAGGAAATGGAGGACGTGAAGGTCCCGGCGGAGTTGCCGAAATTTGTTCCGGATGATGAAGTGCTGCCCGCGCCTAAGGGCTACTACGATTCATACACACTCCTCGAATCTTTCGACAAACTTGTCAACCAGATGTTCAAGGGCTGGCAATATCATTTTGAAATGCTCAATCTGACCTATCTGGCCTACCTCATGTTTGCCGATGTAGCCAGAAAACTTTTCCCGGGAATCAGTGAAAGCGCCATCGGCAAGATGGTGGCCGGCGCATATGTTTCCATGTTCAAACCGGAGGAGGAATTGTGCCGACTCGCCAGACTGGCACATTCGACCCAGGCCGTGGCGGATATTTTAAGGAGCGACAACACGGCGGCGGAAAAAATCGCCACGCTTGAAAAAATATCTGAAGGTAAAAACTGGCTGGCGGAATATGAAAAATCCAAAGACCCCTGGTTCTCTGTGTCCTGCGGCAGCGGCTGGTTTCATCATGAAGGCAGCTGGACAACCAACCTCGATATTCCTTTCAGCTATCTCAAGAGTTATGTGGACCGTTTAGCCAATGGAGAAACCATCGAACGTGCCCTGGAGGAGATCGGTAAAGAACGGGACAAAATCGTCGAAGAATACAAAAATCTCATCCAGACCGACGAAGACAGACAATCCTTCGACGGTGCCTACAACACCATCCGAACCATCTATCGATATGCCGAGGATCATCTCTTCTGGGTGGAACATTGGTTCCATACCATTTGGTACAGAAAAATCCGGAAGATCGGGAAACTGCTTGTCGACAACGGGATGATCGATCAAGTGGATGACATTTTCATGTTCAACCGTTACGAAATTCCGCAACTTCTGACCGAAGTTTCAACGGCCTGGGCCCTGGGCGTAGACATACCCATGAGAAGTTCCCACTACAAGGCCAAGGTTGTCAAGCGTCGAAGCATTCTGGAGGCCGCCGGAAAATGGAATCCGACACCGGCACTGGGTGTTCCGCCTGCAGAAGTGGCCGAGCCGTTTACGATCATGCTGTGGGGCATCACCACGGACAGGGTGCAGGAATGGCTCAAGGGCGTCGATGCGGCCCAGGAAGGCGATGTTTCCGAAATCAAAGGCTTTGCTTCTTCCGCCGGTGTAGCTCAAGGACCCGCAAGGGTACTGAAGTTACTCAAGGACATCCTGGATCTGCAGCCCGGAGAAGTACTGGTTTGTCCCTCAACCAACCCGTCCTGGGCACCTGTTTTTACCAACATCAAAGCAGCCGTTACCGACATTGGCGGTCTCACAAGTCATGCGGCCATCGTCTGCAGAGAATACGGTATTCCGTCCGTCACGGGGACGGGTGTGGCTACGTCTGTTATCAAGACCGGCGATATCGTCAAGGTAGACGGCGATACGGGTTTGGTAGAGGTAATCGAACGGGCAGGGTAATCCGACACCTACGTTGCCCGAACAACCATTTAAGCATGTTTGGAGCGGTGTAACCAACGCCGCTCCAAACTTCCTAAAACCCGTAAACGGGGGTGGAAATGGAGTATGTTCTTACTTTCCTGGAGGTAGACAAAAATTCACTGTCGCTGGTTGGCGGCAAAAACGCCAGTCTGGGAGAATTGATAAAGGCGGACATTCGCGTGCCTCCCGGTTTTGCCGTAACCACGGAGAGTTATCATAAATTTATCACCGAAACCGGGATCAGGGACAAGATTTTCCAAATACTATCGGACATGAAGCCGGGAGACATTGCCGCCCTGAATGCCGCCAGCGAAAGTATCCAGACGCTGATACAGGGTTCAGCCCTGTCGGAAGACATCCGATCGGCCATCGAAAAAGCATATGCGGAGCTCTGCGCCGACTGCCGGGTAATCGACATGCCGGTGGCGGTTCGTTCAAGCGCTACGGCCGAAGACCTGCCCACGGCCAGCTTCGCCGGTCAACAGGACACCTATCTCTGGATTCAGGGTCACAAAGATGTCGCGGAAAAGGTTCAGCGCTGCTGGGCCAGCCTGTTTACACCCCGGGCCATCGATTATCGTGTAAAAAATAAGTTTGCACATGAGAAAGTTCTGATCAGCGTAGGGGTTCAGAAAATGGTGAACTCCAGAGCTGCCGGGGTTATGTTTACATTGAACCCGACCGACGGCGACCTGTCCAAGGTCGTTATCGAAGGCAGCTGGGGGCTGGGGGAGACTGTCGTTTCCGGCTCCGTCAATCCGGACAAGTTCGTGGTAGACAAGGTGGTCATGGAAACTTCAGACAAGACCATTTCCACCAAACACATCGCCTGCGTATACGACCCGCAGGCAGGTAAGGTCGTGGATGCGGATGTGGATGAAGACATGCAGTGCAAATGCTGTCTGGAGGATATGGAAGTCAAGGCCCTGGTGAGCATGGGCAAGTTGATCGAACGGCACTACAAGCGCCCCATGGACATCGAATGGGCCATCGATAAAGACCTCGATTTCCCCGAGAATATCTTTATCGTGCAGGCGCGGCCGGAGACCGTCTGGAGCCAGCGTAAGACACGCTCGCTAATCGGCGCTAAAAGCGGCTATCAACTTTTGATGGAACAGGCCATGAAACGGATCAAGATACCCAGTTAAAAAATAGGGTTCGAGGGTCCGAGGGTCCGAGTGGCGAAGGGTGGCTGACGGCAGTGAGCGAAAGGCACCTGCAGCCTATCGTCTAAACGCCTAAAAGAAGTGCTTGGTTCTCAGCTGAAATTAACACTAAAACCTAAAACCTAAAACGAAAATACTGCACTAACGTCTATACCGCAAAAAAAATCGTTTGGTAAAAATCATATGGGTTTTGTTTGCATGTTTGTTCAATTCTAACCAATAAAGGAGGACTGTTGCTCTATGAAGAACATGAGAGATTTTATCACAGAAGGTGAGAAAAAGGGCCTGTGTAAACGAATTTCAGCTGAAGTCGATTGGAATCTGGAGTTGTCGCATATCGCCAAACTCAATGAAGAGCAAAAGGGTCCGGCGCTGCTGTTTGAAAATGTGAAGGACTATGACACACCGGTGATTACCAGTGTCTGTACCACCCCTGAAAGACTGGCATTTATCCTTGGTCAACCATTGGATTCCACGCTTGTAGATCTCTACGCGCACTGGGCCAAGCTGGGGGACAACCTGTTGGAGCCCAAGTATGTGGAAAAAGCGGATGCGCCATGCAAAGAGAATATCATCACCGGGGACGACATTGACCTTTTCAAATTCCCCGTGCCGCAGTGGTATCCTCTGGACGGGGGCCGTTATATCGGGACCGCTCATTTCTTCATCAGCAAGGATCCCGAAACCGGCTGGGTAAACCTGGGAACCTACAGGGCTCAGCTATTGGGAAAAGACAAGATTGGCACCCAGTTTATCAAGGGCAAACATGCCGACATCATGCTGAAGAAATATCAAGCCATGGGGAAACCCATGCCGGTGGCTTCAGTAATCGGGTGTGATCCTCTGCTTTTTATCCTCGGTGCAGCACGCGTTTCAGCTTTTACTTCAGAATACGATGTGGCAGGCGCCCTGCGCGGTGAGCCTGTAGAAGTCGTTAAAGGAGAAATCGTCGATCTGCCCATTCCGGCACATGCCGAGATCGTGCTCGAAGGAGAAGTGGATGCCGACAAATTTATGGAAGAAGGACCGTTCGGTGAATATACCGGGTATTATTCCGGCGTTGGTACGGATCCACGCAATTTCATGGATGTCCAATGTGTCACCCATCGTAACAATCCGATTCTCTGGGGAACCACCGTCGGCCGGGCCGTTACAGACACGCACATGACCATGGCACTGTCATATGGGGCCACCCTTTGGCAACAATTGTTGGCCATGAAGATTCCAGGCTTGAAAGCGGTTTACTGCCCGCCGGAAGGCTCCGGACGGTTTTTGGCCATCATCTCCATGAAGCAGATGTATCCCGGGCATGCAGACCAGGTGCTCACGGCTGCCATTTCAACGGAAATGGGTGCCTATGGTCTGAAAACCGTCATCGTCGTGGATGAGGATATCGACCCCTGGGATATTCCCCGGGTCCTGTATGCCTTGAGTTTCAGATTCCAGCCCAACCGCAGTCAGGTCATCAAGAGAGGGCGGTCCACACCACTGGATCCGTCTCTGCCCATCAATGCGCGGGAAATTACCGGTAGACTTTTGTTGGATGCCACCATACCCTATGACTGGAAACACAAACCGATTCCCATTGAACTGGACGCGGAAATGGTGAAAAGAGTCAAGTCGCGATGGTCTGAGTTGGGGTTATAAAAATAAAAACGCTCAATTTAGGAGGAGTTAGGTAATGTCCGATACCGACATGATAGAAGACAAAAAGGTTCTGGTGGTTGATGATGAACAGGACATTCTGGAGGTTTTGGAAGAACTGCTGGATATGTGCCATGTGACAACAGCGTCGACCTTTGATCAGGCTAAAACCCTGTTGGAAACCCAGGCCTTTGACATCGCGATTCTCGATATCATGGGGGTTGACGGATATCGCCTGTTGGAAATTGCCAACAAGAAAAAGATACCCGCAATTATGCTTACAGCGCATGCATTCTCTGCCGGCAACCTGGTAAAGACCATCAAAGAGGGTGCCTATGCCTATGTTCCCAAAGAAGAAATCGGCCGGATCGCCGAGTTTCTTTCAGATGCCTTGAACGCCAAAAAACAAGGCAAAAATCCCTGGCGCGTCTGGGAGGAAAGACTGCCGTCATCCTATTTTGAAAAAAGATGGGGGGCGGCCTGGAAGAATTCGGACCGGGACTTCTGGAACAAATTCAGGGAAAGCATCAAAACGCGGGATGGGAAAAAATAACGCAGTTATCCCCAACCAGGATAAACCGGTTGGAGTGAAGCGAAAACCCTGGCTTGCCGGGGAAAAGATAAGACCTTTTATCACGAAAGCACGAAAGTACGAAAACACGAAAATTTTCATGGTCTTTTTCGTGTTTTTCAGATTTCGTGTTTTCGTGATTGCTTATATTTTTTTGCCACATAATTTACAAATTTTACAGTGCTCTGTGTCATTTGGACTTTATAGATAAGCATGAAAAAGAAAGAAGGAGGTTTGAATTGAAACCGATTCGTTACCAGAAAGATATGATCGATGAATTTGTGACCGATGGTTACTGGACCGAAGAGCTTTTCTATGACTTCTGGGATAGAAATGCCCGGGAAATCGGTAACCGGGAAGCGCTGGTAGACTCGAAATATCGCCTGACATGGTCTGAAGCCAAAAAACTGGTGGACGCCATGGCCATTTCCTGGGTGGAAATGGGAATTCCCAAACATTCCCGGGTCATCATTCAATCGCCCAACAGTGTCTACGGGTTTCTCGCCCGAATCGCCTGTGAGAGGGCCGGACTCATTTCTCTTACGGTCTATCCATACCTTCGTCAGAGGGAATTGGAGTACATGCTGGAGAAAACAGAGGCCAAGGCAGTCGTTATTCTGAACATCTACAACAAATTCAATTATCTAAAAATGTACACGGAGCTCCAGAAACAGTTTCCCCATCTAAAATATTTTTTTCTTTTCGACGATGACGTTCCGGACGATGCGCCTGCGGGTACCTATTCGCTGCCCCGGATGACCCAGCTCCGGGCAGAAAAACCAGTGGACGCATCCGTGCTGGCAGAACGCAGGTTGGACCCGTTCTGGAACATCTCCCTGCTCACGACCACATCCGGCACCACCGGTATCCCCAAGCTGGTGGAGTGGCCCACCGCGCCCCGCGTCTGCACATCCAAAGGCAGATGCGCCATCTGGAACCTCAACCGTGACGACACCACCATGGCCATCGCCCCTCATGCCGGCGGAGCGGCTGGAACACTGACGTATTTCGCCGCCCCCATTGCCGGTGCCAAAACCGTGATGTTGGAGGAGTTTTCCGGCGAAGGCGCGCTGGCGCTCATCGAAAAAGAGAAAGCTACGGCCATCGGTGTGGTTCCCACCCACCTTATACGGATGCTGGAGGCCGACGTCTCCAAATACGATCTGAGTTCTCTGCGGTTTATCCGCTCGGCCGGCGGGTATTTATCACCCCAGGTGGCCGAAGAAGCTGAAAACGCATTTAAGGCAAGCATTACCAGCGACCTTGGGACCCAGGACAAGGGATCGGTGTCCGGGTGCAGCGTAGAGGATTCAAAGGATCTTCGCCGCAGAACCGTCGGCCGCATGCTTCCGGGCAACAAGGTGAGATTGCTGGACAAGGACACCGGCAAAGAAGTGCCCGAGGGCGAACCCGGAGTTCTCTGGCTCAGGGGCCCCCACGCCCCGGCAGGATACTTCCGGGACGAGGAATTGACCGCCACGGTGTTCGACAAGGACGGATGGACCACCACGGAGGATATCGTCAAATTCGATCAGGGCTGTCTGTGGATTCTGGGCCGGGCCAAGGACATGATCATCCGGGGAGGACAGAACATCTATCCTGCAGAGATCGAGGGCCTGCTCAATGATCATCCCGGGGTATCGTCTGTAGCGGTTGTGGGGTATCCGGACCGGGAGATGGGTGAACGGTGCTGTGCCTACGTCATCCCCAAGCCTGGTGTGGATTTTTCCTTTGACGAAATGGTTTCTTTTCTCAAGGGGAAAAATATTGCCATGTTCAAACTTCCGGAACGGCTCGAAATTGTGTCTGAGTTTCCCCTGGTGGGAGATTCGGGCAAGGTCAACAAGGAAACCTTGAAGGAACAGATCAAGGCATTGGTTGAGAAGGGGAGCTAAAACAGGGTCCAGGGGTGATACAAGGGTGGTAAGAGGGTTCGAGGGTGGCTGACGGCAGTGAGCGAAAGGCACCTAAAAGCCTACAGTCTAAAGCCCTAATTTTCTGAACTAGGTTCATCGGCTTTTCGCTAGTGTCCGTCCAAAAATAGAGATTTTCGCGTTATGCCAAAGCAGATCCTGATCATATCCACCCTGGACACCAAAGGGGTGGAAACACGTTACTTGAAGCAGAAAATCGAGGCGCTGGGTCTTTCCGCCATCCTCATGGATCTGTCCATGCGCGCTGACGTTAAACTGCCGGCTGAAATAACCAATGCCCAGGTGGCTGAAGCAGGCGGCAGCAGCATCGAAGAAATCGGGCAATCCCGTGAACGAAGCAAGATCACGAAAATCATGACGTCCGGGGCTTCCAAGCTGGCAAGGCAGTATTATGGCGAGGGCAGAATCGACGGTGTAATTGCAATGGGCGGATCCACCGGCACCCTGATGGCATCCGATGTGATGCGGTCCCTCCCTTTTGGTGTTCCCAAGACAGTTATATCTTCTACGGCAGCACTTCCCGGTCTTTCCACCAGGTATATCGGAACAGGGGATATTACGCTGTTTCATTCGGTAATCGAAATTTCCGGTCTTTCCAATTTGTTAAAAAACGTGATGGACAGGGCAGCACACGCCATCACCGCCATGGTTCATGAGACAGTCACACCCCTGGTTACGGGCGAGGGAAAAGCCATCGCCCTGACCATGCTGGGTCCCTGTGAAAAATGTGCCAGCTTTGTCCGTATTGCCCTTGAAAAAGAAGGCTATCAGGTCATCGGCTTCTCCGCAGCCGGTGTGGGTGATCGGGCCATGGAACAGATGATCGCCGAAGGGTTTTTTCAGGGTGTCATCGACCTGGCGCCGGGTGGGGTCGGGGAGCATCTTTTCGGTTTTATGAGAGATGCAGGCCCGAATCGACTGGAAAATGCAGGCAGGATGGGAATTCCAATGATTGTTTCCACCTGCAGCGTCAATCACATGACACCCTCAAAGT
The DNA here is from genome assembly GCA_963823335.1 of uncultured delta proteobacterium. Lineage (GTDB taxonomy): Bacteria > Desulfobacterota > Desulfobacteria > Desulfobacterales > B30-G6 > B30-G6. Next base: position 573,395 of record CAWGLD010000001.1, read on the forward strand.
CCAGATACCAAGCCGAATACCACCAGCGCCGCAAATATGACCTGGATAAATTTCGCACCTGGATACGATTGTCGCCGGAAGAGCTGCAGAGCGTTGCGCAAGCCTTTGCCGCGAAATTGAACAAAGCCGGCGGCCCGGTAAAATTCCTGATACCGCAGAATGGTTGGTCTTCGGTGGACCAGCCCGGCAATCCGACCCACGATCCACAGGAGGACCGCATCTTCGTTGAGGTGCTGCAACAAAACCTGCGCCCGGACATCGACATCCTGGAAATACAGGCCAATATGGAAGACCCGGTCTTTGCCCAGGCTGTTGTTGAAACGGCATTGCATCTATTTTAATTGACCATATGCCTCTTGAAAAAGTAGCTCCTCTGGGATAAAGAATCGATTCTTTATTCTGCTGGGAAGCGAGGATGCTTGGAGACTGGGATGCTGCTGTCCGTTTTTATCTCTCAGCCACCCTCGAATCCTTGGCCTCTGGAACCCTTTTTCCTAAAAAAAGCGAGGTACCCATGTCCAAACGAATTGTCATAGGAATATCCGGTGCAAGCGGTGTGACGTACGGTGTGCGCCTGCTCAGCCTGCTGAAAGACAGTGATTATGAAACGCACCTGATCTTGTCCGAATCCGGCAAACTCAATATCAAGATCGAGACAGCCTACACACCCGAGGAAGTCCAGGCCATGGCCAGTCATGTGTATGACCACAAAGACATGGCCGCCGCTCTGTCATCCGGTTCTTTCCTGACCCAGGGCATGGTGGTGGTCCCGTGTACCATAAAGACCTTGTCCGGGATTGCCAACTCATATAACGAGAACCTTCTTGTGCGGGCCGCCGATGTCACATTAAAGGAAAAACGCAAACTGGTTCTGGTGGTGAGAGAAACGCCCCTGCACCTCGGTCACCTGCGCCTCATGACACTGGCGGCGGAAATGGGAGCCCTTATTGTACCGCCGGTGCCCTCCTTTTATCATCAACCCGAAACCCTCCAGGACATCATCGATCAAACCATCGGCAAGGTATTCGATTACCTCGGTATCGAACACGCGCTTTTTAATCGCTGGGGTGAGAACAAAAGAATGCCCAGGACACCCGATGCCTCATTAAAAGCACTTTAAAGGTGAGAATCTCTTTCCTCGGGGTGAGCTTTGATTCTCTGTTTTAGGCGCCCTCATCTCCCCCGGGAAACCCGGGGCTTCCGGCAATACCTGTTCGTTTGCGGGAGCGCGGGCCCGCGGCGCCTTCAGATCGCCAGTCCTGTGGTTTCCGCACCTCATGGATCAAGTGAAGTTTATTCTGTCGCTGAAGCCTTTCATAGATCTGCCCCCATGCACAGGGAACCTCCGGGTTGATTTCACAGCTGACGCCGTTGCTTCCCCCGCAAGGGCCGTTCAACAGGCTCTTTGCACATCGGGCGATCGGACAAATACCGCCGGTATAGGTCAGCAGGCAGTCGCCACATCCCCGGCACATTTCCTGCCATAGGCCCGGTTCAAAAGAGGCACCAAGAAAGGTTGTGTTCAATGCCGGAATCACAGGCAGGGGATCAAAAGCATCGGCCAGGGTCTGTACACCGGCCCCGCAGGCCAGAGAGATAACGGCATCGGTCCCTTGGGGAAGCTCGTGATAGGATTGGACGAGATCCAGCTCGCATTGCCTTAATATAACATCGACGGTTATGGGTGACGGCTCGGCCCCGTGGTACACTTTGCGGTTGAGCTCTTGGGCGAGCATCTGCACCTCGCGGTCTCCGCCGGAAAGACACACGGAAACACAGCTTCCACAACCGACGATGGAAATTTTTTCATAACCGGAAATAGATCGAATGATCTCCTCGATGGGTTTGATATCACCGACAATCATGACATAGCCTCATTTTTTTTCCATAAAGTGGGCCTTGACTTTGAGCGTCAGGGCCGGCTTGTGGCGTTCGCAAACAGGCGCTTCAAGTTTGCCCAGCTTTTCAGCAAGTGTTTCTCCAAAAGCGGCGGTATAAATCGGCTCGCCACACACACGGCAGTGCTCCAGATCGAGGGAGATGACCTCATCCCAGCGGTTTTGGAGCATATATTGAAATTCGACGGCATCCTGAGGGCACACACGCCAGCAATTCCCGCAGCGGGCGCATTTTGCCATATTGTGGCGAAGTTTTCTCTTTTTAGCATCATCCTGAACATCGATGGCATTGGCAGGACAATTCTGTAAACAGGCCAGACACCCGTTACATTTGCTGTTGACCTGGAAAAAGTTCATCTCAGTACTTCCTCCTTAAACAGGCGGATTTGCGGATATTGGCCGTTTGAAGCATGTCGGCATCGTCCCATCGCAATGCACCGGGTTCGCAAAAATGAACACACTGCGGGTTTCCATTACACACATCGCACTTGAAAATCACCTGTCGGATTTCGTCGAAACCGATGGCCGCATAGGGACAGGCAGCCATACACGCTCGACAGGATACACATCGGTCATAATCCACCATGACCCTTCCCCAATCGTCATTCCAGACCATGGCCTCTTTGGGGCAGACAGCCATGCAAGGCGCATCCGCACACTGCTGACAACAATTCGGTAAAAAGACATCACCCGTGTGCCATGCAATTACACGAATTCGAGATCGGGAAGTATCGATGTCGCCCAGATGGAAAAGAGAACAGGCAATTTCGCAGAGCCTGCACCCATTGCACTTTTGTGGATGAATTGTAATGACTTTCTGTGAGACGTGCGCTTCTTCCGGCCGTGGGGCCAGCACGTTAAAGTCACCGTTTTTCAGTCGCTCCACGATATCTTCCGGGAGGCTGCTTTTTGTCTCCTGGCCAGCTTTGCAGAAACGCGTGTCGATCATGTTGGATCACCTATTTCGTCACAACTTATTGTTCATTATATTGAACGCAATATGACAGTACTTTATCGACTAAAATGAATCCTTGTCAACTATAAAATGATAGATTACAGCTCTTGTCATACGTATGTTCCGTTTGGCCTATTTGCAAAACAAGCGTTTGTTTGAAGTTGTTTGCCGAAGCAGCTTCGGAACGTTGTTCTGACAAACTGTCTACAGGGATTATGTGTATTTTGCCCTTGACACCGGGGCCTGTTTTCAACTATAACCACACCATAATAATTCATCCTAATGAACAAACCCTTTTTGTGAAACAAACAGATGAGGAGCATGCCATGGCCATCGACTCAAAAAATCTATCATCAGCCGAATCGTTACAGAAAGCCCGCACCTTCGGCAAAATCAGATGCCACAACCCCAGCTGCATGGAAAGGATGGAGCCGTCTCCCGGCGACGATCACGTCAAATGCGCAACCTGTGGCATGGAGTTTCGGCTCTTCTGGGTGCGCCCGGACCTGCCGCGAATCCGCGGACCGGTCTGGGATGTCAATCGTAAAATTGCGGAGCAGAAGTTGGCCGAGAAATTAAAAAAAGCCAGCCCGGTCTCAAAGAAAAAAATCAAAAAAGAGGGGGTATCCTAAGATGGCATTAGATCGAAAAATTGCATACATCGATCTTTCCGAAGGCAAGATTGAATCCAAGCCGATCCCGATTGAAATTCGAAAAAAATACCTGGGTGGCCGGGGGCTCGATGCATACCTGCTGTACAACCATGCGCCCAAAGGGTGTGATCCTCTGGGTCCTGAAAACCCATTATTGATCAGCGGCGGCATTCTTACGGCAACATGCGCCTCAGCCACGGCCCGGACACACATCATGGCCAAATCACCCCTGACCGGTCTTTTGGGAAGTGCCAACATGGGCGGATTCTTTGCCCCTGAACTGGCATGGGCCGGCTATCATCACCTGGTCATCACAGGTAAGGCAAAAAAGCCTGTATATATCTGGATTCACAACGGCACCATCGAAATTCGTGACGCCGCGCATCTGTGGGGCAAAACGACCACGGAAACCCAATGGGCCATCCGTGAGGAACTGAATGACGATGAAATCAAGAGCGCCGTTATTGGTCAGGCCGGTGAAAACCTGGTGCGCTATGCCAATGTAATGACCGGCGTCAAAAATGCCGCCGGCCGGACAGGCATGGGCTGCGTCATGGGATCGAAAAACCTGAAGGCCGTGGCCGTACGCGGAACCATGGACATCAAAATCGCCCACCCCATCGAAGCCCTGGACCACAATAAACGCTTCATCGATCAGATCACCAGCGCCAAGGTAAACAAAACCCAGGGCACATTGGGCACGCCTTTTATATGGGGGGCTACCAACAGCTGGGGTGGTGTGCGCAACCGCAATTTTCAATACAACCAGCTTGAAAACGCCGACGACATCGAGCCCGAAAGAATCGACGAGATCGCCACGGAAACCATGGGGCCCTACCACATGGCGGGATGTTTTGGCTGCCAGGTCCATTGCCGGGCCCAGTACAAGATTCCATCGGGACCCTATGCCGGAAAGTACGATGAGGGTCCGGAATACACATCCCAGGGAGCCTTCGGGGCTGAACCGGACTGCACAAAAGCGGAAACGGTTCTGACAGGCAATCACCTGGTCGATCAGTACGGTGTGGACAACCTGGAGATCGGCAGCCTCATCTCCTGGGCCATGGAGCTTTTTGAACTTGGCATCATCACCACCAAAGAAACCGATGGGCTGGACCTTCGATTCGGCAATGACGAGGCCCTGCTGGAAATGATTCACCGCATCTGCCAGCGCAAGGGCTGGCTGGGAGACGCCCTGGCCGACGGCGGCATACCGGCATCCCAGAAGATCGGTAAAAAATCCTTTGATTATCTGATCCAGGTCAAAGGGATGAGCAATCTGCACTCCGACGAACGCGGTACACCTGCCCTGGCCCTCAATATTGCCACGGCTTCCCGCGGCTCCGATCATCTGCGCAGCCGACCGGCCATCGATCTCTATCATCTTCCCGAAAAAGTGCTTCGCAAGATATATGGCAGCCCGATTCCCTATGAAGGCCCCCTGAGTTCGGAGCACACCGAATACATCGGTAAACCCTGGCAGGTTTTCTGGCAGCAGAACTGTTATATGGCCGTCGACTGCCTGGGAATCTGTAAATACCACACGGTGTTTTTAGGCGCGACCCTGCCCAACTTCGAAGACTGGCCCAAGGTGATCTACTACAACACGGGTCTTGAATTTACACCCCGGGAGTTATGGGAAATTGCCGAACGCTGTAACAATATCGAGAGGTTGTACAACCTGAGAGAAGGACTTGAACGGGATGATCCTGTCAAAGGCGACACGCTCAATCACCGCTATTTCGATGAGCCCTTACGAAGAGGGGCTCCTGACATTGTCGGACTGACAATCGATCGAAAAAAGTTCAAAAAAATGGTGGATGAATTTTATACCCATAACGGTTGGGACAAAAAAGGTGTCCCAACACCCGAAACCTTGCGTCGGCTTGGTCTGGACCAGGAACCAGCCCACCTACTATAGATTATGGAATGGAGAGGAAAAGACAATGGAGAAAGTTCTATCTGTCGATTTTCAGAAGTGTACCGGTTGCCGTTTGTGCGAAATCATATGTTCGGTGATGCATGACGGTGTTTCCAATCCCGCCAGAAGCAGAATCAGGATCGTGAAATGGGAAGATGAAGGCCAATATATTCCCATGATCTGCCAGCAATGTGAGGATGCGCCCTGTCTGAATGTCTGCCCGGTGGGGGCCATATCCAGAGATGCGGATTACGGCTTTTTATCTGTCGACTACAATACCTGTATCGGTTGCCGTTCATGTGTGAGCGTCTGCCCTTTCGGGGCCATGAACTATACCAGAATCGACAAAAAGATATTCAAATGCGACCTGTGCGGAGGGGATCCGCAGTGCGTGCGATTCTGCGAGATGAAGGCTGTGGATTATATTCCATCTGATCGTATGGGTGCCGAAAAGAAAAGAGATGCGGCCACGCGTTTTTATGCCGCTCAAAAAAAGGCCACAGCACTCCAGGAGCCCTTTTAACACGGCAAATAAAAAATGGGCATCAACACAATCAAATTACGTTCCGTAGGTATCGATGTCGGCAGCTCGACGTCGCATCTGGTATTCTCGAATCTGGTGTTGGTGAGGGATGAGATGTCCCCCTCCCGTCGCTTTAAAATCGAGCGCAGAGAGGTGATTTATGAAGGCCGGATCATCGACACACCCCTGCACGACAACGATACGATTGACATCGATCGATTGATTGCATTTGTGAGGGATGAGTGCCGGCGGGCCGGTATCGATCCCGAAGAGATCGATACCGGTGCGGTGATCATCACGGGAGAAACGGCAAAAAAGCGCAATGCGCGCGAGATCGTGGAATCGTTGTCCAAAGATACGGGAAAATTTGTCGCAGCAACCGCCGGACCCAACTTCGAAAGCCTGCTGGCCGCCATGGGATCCGGTGCAACGACCCGTTCAAAGGACATGCAGAAAACCATCCTGTCCTGCGACATCGGCGGTGGAACCGCCAACATGGCCATCTCCGTCAATGGGGAGGTTGTCTCCACAAGCTGTATTTCTGTGGGTGGAAGATTGCTGGCCATAAATTCCGACGGTACTATCCGCAAACTGGACAGACCTGCAAGAAAGATCATGCAGCATATCGGGCTGACCTACGACGTGGGGGATCGGATCCCCAAAGCGGATATGGGCAAAATCGCGTCATGCATGGCCGACGTGCTGATGGAGGTGCTCACCGGTCCTGCTGTCACGCTACTGGCCAAACAGTTGATGACGTCGCCCTCCCTGGATTTCCAGCATGAAATCGATGAATACTCTTTTTCAGGGGGTGTGGCCGAATTGATCTATGGGCCACCGTCCGATTACGGCGACGTGGGTGGCATGCTTGCAGAAAAACTGATGGCCCTGTTCCCCGATCTGAAGGCACCGGTGGTCGAACCGGTGAACAAGATCCGGGCCACCGTCATCGGTGCGGGAGCCTATTCATTGTCTATCTCGGGCTGCTCCGGATTTATGGATGAAAAACTGACCTTCCCCTTAAAAAACATTCCTGTGCTCAGGGTCGATGTAGAGCGCTCAAAACTGTCCGTCGAGCATGTCGTCTCCCAGGTAAATCTGGCCTATAAACGATTCGACTTACACGAAGGTGAAGAGACCGTGGCCCTGTACTTCAAAGATCCGGTTCAGGCATCCTATCCACGTCTGGAGCTGTTTGCAAAATCGATCGAAGCCGCCCTGGTCAATTCCATTCAAAAAAAGATACCGATCATTCTCATTTTTGAAAAAGACGTCGCCTGCAGTGTCGGAAATGTCATTCAGCGGGAAACCGGTTTGAAAACAAACCTGCTCTCTTTGGACGAGTTGCTTTTAGAAGATGGAGAATGGATCGATATCGGCGCGCCTTTGGTTCATCGCCAGGTGTTTCCCGTAACCGTGAAATCCCTTGTGTTCCATTCCGACCCTTCAACGTGCTGACAGGATTTTTCCCTGTTACCCCCCTGCCAGCATAAGGGTGATCTGGATTTCATCACCATCCCCTACAGGTTTCCTGAGTTCGTCAGGGTAGGTGCTTTCCAGATTGAGGTAGATTTCGATCAGCTTGTGCAAGGTTCCGTCAGCATTATACAGAACCTTTTTCATATCGGGAAAACGGCCGACCAGATCGTTGAGACACTCTCCGATGGTCCGGCCGGCGACCTCGATGGTTTTCTGGTTATCGGTGTACCGACGATGGCTTGAATGTATGTTGACTTTGACGCTCATGTTGCAATCCTGAATCGCTGAAATTGATTTGAAACCGTTATAACTGAACCCTGTAACATGCAATATAATAAACAATTCAGATTTTTTCCATCTCTATTGTCAAAAAAGGATCGTTTTAATGTCCACCCTCGAACCGGTCACAAAACAACCGGGTTATCAAGCTCCGGCCGTTCATAAGGCTTTCCAGCTGCTTCGCACCGTCGCTGCCTCCCATAAACCTTTGGGACTCACCGAACTGGCCCAGCAGCTCGGGTACAGCAAAAGCACCACCCACGGACTGGTCCATGCGCTTTTACGGGAAGGCGCCTTGGTCCAGGAAGCCAATGGACGCGGTCTTTTCTTGGGCCCGGTGGTTTCCGACCTGACCTTTGACAGCTGGAACTACCTCAAAGTGAATGAGTTGAGCCAGCCGATTATCAATGCCATTCGCGATGCAGCCGGTGAAACGGTATTTTTCGGTGTTTTGATCAACAAACGAGTGATCATCCTGACCATCGCGGAGGCTGCCGTACCACTGAAGATTTCCGGATCGACCGGCACCAGCATTTCACTTTTTGCCGGCGCTGTCGGTAAAGTCTTTCTGGCCGATGCAAACATTAGCGACGTAAAACTGTTGCTGCGGAAAAATAAACTTCCACGCTACACACCGCTTTCCATCTGGAAAGAGAAAGACTACCTGCAGGAACTGGAACACGTGCGCAAGCTTGGTTATGCCGTTGACAACGAAGAATATCTGACCGGAGTGAAGGCGGTGGCCGTGGCTCTCCACAACCAGAAGGGCCCTCCCATGGCGGTCTGGGTCGTTGGATTGTCCAGTTCCATGACCAGGGCAAAAATGGACTGGATAATCGACAGTCTTGTTGTAAAAGCTGACATGCTCCGTCAAACATTGGCCGAAAACATGTGACATGGAATGGAAGCGATTCATACAGGAACTTTATCTGCGGGCCGAGCCTTATCTGATAACGAGGAATGATTCCGTTCACACCCGGGTTGCCCATGGCTATGCACTGCTTCTGCTCCAAAAGGAGGGCGGTGACCGCAACATCGTCGAACCGGCCATCATCCTTCACGATGTCGGGTGGTCGGCACTCAAACCGGAGGACATCGAGACTGCCTATGGGATTCGGGCCACGGGTGCAAAAGCGCGCGAGCTGAATCGTGTCCACGAAATCCAGGGCGCCGGAATTGCCGCAGAGATCCTCGCCGACCTGGGTTGTGACACCATAAGCATCGACAGTATCGTAAAGATCATCGACCGCCACGATTCCGGAACGAGCCCCGATACATTGGAAGAGAAGCTGGTGAAAGATGCGGACAAACTTTGGCGTTTTTCAATAATCGGGTACTCTTACGAGTTGCAAAGGCAGGCCAGCACCCACACGGCAAGACACGCTTTTCTGTCCCAAAAGGTCGACAGCTGGTTTTTTACCCCAACCGCAAAAGCGCTGGCAGACAAAGAACTTCGGGCGCGCGACAAAGAAAACTACAAGGGTTCGATCTGACATGTGGGGCAGATGTGACTGCTGCGCTGGCCCACCAGGATGCGTTGAATGGCGGAACCACAGCGCGGGCACGCCTGCCCGCCCCGGCGGAATACCTTGAGTTGATCGGCATTGCGGCCCTGGCGACCGGCCACCGAGTAGAAATTTCCCGCGCCACCACCCAGGGTCGTACCCATGTTTCGCAGCCCGGTACGCAGCACATACGGTATGGCCCGGTGCAGGTCAGTGATTTCTTTTTTCGAAAGTGAACAGCTGATACGCAAGGGGTGAATTATAGCCTTCCAGAGCGCTTCGTCCACGTAGATGTTGCCCAGACCGGCAATAAATCGCTGGTCCAGCAGCAGGGGCTTGATCTGGCGTCTGCAGGCCTCGAGCATCTTGCCAAAACGGGCCGCAGTGAAGTCATCCGCCAGAGGTTCGGGCCCCAGTTTTCCCAGGACCGTCCCGGGGTCTTTGGTGAGGAGAATGCGGCCGAACTTGCGTGTATCCTGAAAGCGCAGCTCCCTCTTTTCCCCCAGATCCAGGATCACATGTTCGTGTCTGTTACGTTCCTTGCCCTTGAGCTCCCAGTTCAGATGCCCGGTCATACGCAGATGGATCAGCAGGGTCAGGCCCTGGGACAGCTCCATGACAATATATTTACCCCGACGCGTGATCTGCTGGATCGTGTGCCCCTCGATGCTTTTACAGAAGACAGCGGGCGTCATTTCGGCAATGGTCCTGGGCCAGTACACCCTGGCACCGGCAATACAACACCCGGCGATCTTGAGCCCGTTCAGGTTGTCCACCACCGTCTGTACTTCAGGCAACTCGGGCATGATGACGTTCCTTTACCTGCCCAACCGTTGCAGCTCCACCTCCACGGCAGCTGAAAAACTCTCCAGGCTGCGTTGCCGCTGCAGACGCCCGTTGATGTATACCGCGGGCGTACCCCTGACATCGGCTTCTCTGGCCCATTGCACGTCCTTTAAAATCTGATCCGTCACCTGGGCTGCCTTGCGCTGGGTGTCGAAAGCGCTCTTGTCCAGATCGAGACTGACGCGGATCTCTTCCACCTTGGCCTCATTCAGGCTGTTGTAACTGGCAAAAAGAGCATCGTGAAATTCCCAGAAACGACCCTGGGCATGGGCCGCCAGGGCGGCAGCGGCGGCTTGACGCGCAAATTTGTGACTGCGCAAAGGAAAATTTTTGAAGACGAGCTTGACCTGTTGGGGATATTTCTCGAGCAACTGCTCGAGTACCGGCGCGAGCCGGGCGCAGTAAGGTCATTGAAAATCGGTAAAAACCACCACCGCCACGGCTGCGTCCAGAGCTCCCTTGGTGGGGGAACCGTCAACGGGAATATCCACGATGAACGTCAGGATGAGCTCCTGGATACGATTGCCGGCGGAGTTGACCAGATAGAGACGATCCTCTGCCGGACCCGCTTGAATGCCGTCCACTCCGGGATCCACCGTCAGGGTGTCGTACAGTTCGCCGGTGCTCTTGAAAATCTGCAGTTTGGCATCTGCCGTGAGCACATAGATATAGCGCCCGTTACCCGGAACGACCAGGTCAACAGGTGTTGCCTTGAGCTGGAAGGTACGTACCACCTGGGCCTCCACTTCGGCCTGAGCCGGGGAAACCACTGCCAGTAATAAAATTAGCGATATCAGCCAATGGTGTGCTTTCATAAAAACATCCTTGATCCATTACAGGTAACGCGGGTTGCTTCACCCCACAGGTTCGGCTCATCCAGGAACGCATTGTTCCCATGTAGACATAACGCAATCGACATCAACGTCTATCATATTGTCGAAGCAAATAAAAGCCCTACCCACCTGCCGATTGACAACAACACCCACAGCAGGTATTCTCACAACAAACACCACGCAAAGAGAAGGACGAAGGGCTTAGGAATGAGGACTGAGTTGCTGGAAAGCGACTGTCAGCCATCAGCTGTTAGCCGACTTAAAACCTAACACCTAAAACTTAAAACCGTCTTAAACTTAAAACCAGAATTAATATGGATTCAGTTAAAAATATCACCCTCTTCGTCCAGTGCCTGGTGGATGGTCTCTATCCAGAGGTGGGAGAGGCCATGCTGACGATCTTCAAGCGTCTCGGCATCCAGGTGGACTGCCCCATGGACCAGACCTGCTGCGGCCAGCCCGCCTTCAACGCCGGTCATCGAAAGGCCGCCAGGGTAGCCGCCAGGAGGTTCATTGAAATTTTCGAACACGCGGAGTGGATTGTCTGCCCTTCGGGATCCTGCGTCAACATGGTAAAAAACCATTATCCGGACCTTTTCGAAGATGATGCTGTGTGGGCCGAGCGGGCAAAGCAGGTGGGACAGCGAACCTATGAACTGAGTCAGTTTCTGGTGGACATTCTGAGCGTCGAGGACCTGGGTGCCGCCCATCACGGCAAAATAACCTACCATGACTCCTGCCACCTGCTCAGAGGTCTGGGTGTCGGGGAACAGCCACGGCGTCTGATACGGCATGTAAAACAGGCTGAATTTGTCGAGATGAAAGATTCGGACCGCTGTTGCGGGTTCGGGGGAACCTTTTCGGTCAAATACCCGGACATCTCAACGGCCATGGTGGACGACAAGATCCGCAACATTCTCGCAACCGGGGCCGATACCGTTACCGGTTGCGACATCAGCTGTCTCATGAACATCCAGGGCAGACTCAGCCGCATAGGGTCATCTATCAAGGTGTTGCATATTGCGCAATTGTTGGCAGATAAATAGCTGTTATAGAGGCCAAGGATCGAGAAAAGAAATTGTCATTTGCTTCGCGATATTTATGGTCATTTACTTCGTGTCATTTATTGTAGCTATCAGCTATGAGCAACAATAAATGACGCCCGCAGGGCAAATGTCGCGCGCAGCGCAAATGACATCCGAAGGATTAATGACGCCCGCAGGGCAAACGGCGTCCGAAGGAAATAATGAAACCATCGAGCTACACGCGTCTGTCCCAATCGGCCATAAAAGATCCTGTGCTCCACACCGCCCTGGCAAACCTCCAGGAACGGTTCGGCAAGGGCGCGGCCCTGGGGTACCGGAAATTTCCGGAGGGACCGGGGCTGCGTCTCAAGGCCCATGATATCCGCATGAATGCCATCGAAAATCTCGACATCCTGCTGGAAACCCTCGCCCGAAACATCCGCGGAAACGGAGGCCATGTTCATTTTGCCCGGGATGCCCAGACGGCTGTGGACTGCTGTCTCGACATCGCCCGTAAGCATGACGTGAGCATGGCGGTCAAGGGCAAATCCATGCTCAGTGAAGAAATCGGGCTCAACAAGGCCCTTCAAGAGGCCGGTATCGAAGCCGTGGAGACCGATCTGGGGGAATACATCATCCAGCTGGCCGGCGAAACACCGTCCCACATCATCGCACCCGCCGTTCACAAAACCCGGCAGCAGGTGGGCCGTCTCTTTCAGAAAAAGCTGGGTATCCCCTATTCCGAGGATCCGCCCACCCTGACCCTGGCTGCCAGAAAAGCCCTGCGGGAAAAATTTTTGAAAGCCGAAATGGGCATCTCGGGCTGCAACCTGGCCTGTGCTGAAACCGGTCACATCACCACCGTGTCCAACGAGGGCAATATCCGCATGTCCACCACCCTGCCCCGGGTGCACGTGGCCTTCATGGGCATGGAACGGGTTGTGGCCGATCTCAAGGACCACGAAATTTTTTTCCGTCTGCTTTCCATGGGCGGTGCCGCCCAGAACATGGCTGGCTATGTCAGCTACCGCGGCGGCCTGGGAGACAAAGGCCTCCTGGGCGGACCGGGTGAGTTTCATCTGATCGTCATCGACAACGGTCGCAGCCGGATCCTCGCCGATCCCGACTTCAAGGAGATGCTCTGCTGCATCCGTTGCGGGGGCTGTCTCAACATCTGCCCGGTATACGGGGAAATCGGCGGACATGCTTACAATTCCCCTTATTCCGGACCGGTGGGGGCTGTTGTCACGCCCCTGTTACAAGGGATCAACCGCCATGCCGACCTCTGCCAGGGAGAGTCTCTGTGCGGGGCCTGCATGGATGCCTGCCCCGTCAACATCGACATCCCCCGCATGCTGCTTCGGCTGCGCCAGAAACTGGCCGAGGGAGACCCCTCCTGGAATGTCACGATCAAGAGTCGCCTGGATCAGGCCGTTTTTGCCGCCTGGTCACTCCTGATCCGCAATCCGCGTCTTTACGATTTGTTTCTAAAATCCGCTGTTGTGGGTCAGAAATTTCTGCCCGGAAAAGAACAGATGATCTCCAGGCTCCCTTTTTCCGGCAAAGGCTGGACCGACAGCCGGGATCTCAAGAAATTCGCCCAAAAGCGCTTTTTGGATCGTGGAAGATCATGAAACCAATCAAACCAGTAAATGGCCAATCCCCGATCCCCGTCGATCAAACCCGATTCATCGCTAACATCAAAAAAGCCCTGGGACGGTCCGATTTCGAGCATCGCCGAATGGAAGACCTCATTCAAACCAGCCCCGATAGCAACGATCTTGCCTTGATGCAAACCATCCAGAGCCGTGACCGAAAAATGCGACTCACCCTCCTGGACAGGATGATGGAGGTTGCCAAAACCATCAACACGAAAGTCGCGGCGGCAGAAACCAAAACCCAGATCGCGGCGGCCATTGCTAAAATCGCCATTGATTCAAATGCGGAATGGGGCGACGGAAAATCCATCGTGGCCTGGGATCATCCCCTGGTGAATGGCCTGGATCTGCCCGCAGCCATGCAACCCCTGGGTGTTCCGGTCTATTTTCCGGAAAACGACGCCTGCAGTGCCGGAGCAAAGACTTTCCGCAAACAGTCCGAGACCGCCTTGATGGGCATAACCTCGGCTGATTTCGGTCTGGCGGAAACCGCTACCCTGACCATGAAAACCCGCCCCGGACAACCCCTGCACGTCTCCCTTCTACCCTCCATCCACATCGCCGTGATCCGGCTGGAACAAATCCTGTCCAATCTCAAGGAGTTTTACGCCCTGCTCAAATGGGACCCCGCACAACAGGCTGAGGGTCTCACCCACAGCATGTCCTTTATCACCGGCCCCAGCAAAACCGCCGATATCGAAGCCACCCTGGTCCACGGCGCCCATGGCCCCAGGGAGCTGGTTATCTTCGTTTTGAAAAATGAAACGAGCTGAAACCAGCAATTACGTCTAACATCTCACATTTTGCGTCTCCCTCCCTGAAACTATGTCATTTCCGATTTAATCGCCAGCGCTGGCTGGTCAGCATAAAATTGGGCAAATGCCCCTTGCTGCTCACGTCCCGCGCCATCTCGGTCATGTAAAAAGCATCGGGATCTTCTTTCCGGACAGCGGCCAGTATGCGCTGCAAATCGCGTCGGCGACAGGCAATGCATAGTTCGTCCACGGGCCCACGCATACCCTCACCCCTGAAAACGGTCACCGGCTGTCCCATGGCTCGAATGCAACTCGCCAATGTTTTTCCGGCAGTTCTCGTGATCACCCGCAGAATAATGAAACCCAGTGCCAGTCTACGTTCAAGATTGATACCGACCACGTTGCCGGTCGCATACCCAAAGGCATAAAAAAGAGCCAGTATGGGTTGCTCGTTGATCTTGTGAATCACCGTACTCACCACCGTTATCCAGATCAGGAGTTCAAATATACCCAGGAAAAATGCGATGACTCTACGGCCCTGAACCGTTACGATGATCCTGACCGTCCCGAGGGATACGTCGACAATACGCATTACAAAAATGAGCAAACCCGTAGATAAAACATTTAAATCAATCATTTCAACATCCTGTCAATTGAGAATCTGTGAAAAAAGGCAAACGTCGATGGGCTCACGTCCCGCAAAAGGTTTGATAGGGTTGCGCCGAAGGGGGCGGGGGCTGGTGATAGCCGGTCTGTTCCGGTGGATCTTGGTAGGGTTGAGACAGAGCACCCAGCAGTTTTTCCATGACCGTAAAATCCGACCATTCCACGGCCGCCGCCAAGGCCTCTTCCACCCGGTGGTTGCGGGGGATGACCGCCGGGTTGTGGGTGCTCATGAGCCGGCGGGATGCCTCCCAGGAATCGGGTTGTCGTTGTAACCGGGCCTGCCAGCGCTCGAACCAATGCTTAAAATCCAGGGCCCGGAACACGGAGGCCTTCGGCAAGGAACCGGATACCAGGTCCCGGAAGGTGTTGGTAAAATCCGCGCCGTGTCGGTGCATGCAATCGAGCAGGTCCTCAACCAGGGCACCGTCCTCCGCTTCCTGGTTTAACAGTCCCAGTTTGGATCTAAAGCCTGACAGCCAGTAGTGACGGAAGGTGTCTGAAAATCCGGAGACTGCCTCTTTTGCCATGGATACGGCCTCCTGCGGATCCTCGTGAATTAGCGGCAACAGCGTCTCGGCAAACCGAGCAAGATTCCATTGGGCGATCTTTGGTTGCCGACCGTAGGCGTATCGGCCGTGGTGATCGATGGAACTGAAAACGGTATTCGGATCGTAGGCGTCCATGAACGCGCAGGGACCGTAGTCGATGGTTTCACCGCAAAGGGCCATGTTATCCGTGTTCATGACGCCGTGGATGAAGCCAACCACTAGCCAGCGGGCCACCAGGGACGCCTGCCGCTCCATGACAGCCCCAAGCAGGGCAAGATACGGGTTTCTGTCCGTGGCCAGATCAGGAAAGTGGCGACGGATGGTGTAATCGGCCAGCATCCGGGTTTCGTTGGGCTTGCTCCTTGCCGCCGCATACTCGAAAGTGCCCACGCGGATGTGGCTGGCCGCCGTTCGGGTGAGGATCGCCCCCTGCAGGGCGGTTTCACGGAACACCTGTTCACCAGTGGTCACCACCGCAAGGCTGCGGGTCGTCGGTATATCCAGGGCGTGCATGGCCTCGCTGATGATATACTCCCGAAGCATCGGGCCCAAGGCCGCCCGTCCGTCCCCCTGCCGCGAAAACGGGGTCTTGCCGGACCCTTTGTACTGGATGTCGAATCGTTCACCTTCCGGTGTCACCTGCTCGCCCAGCAATATTGCCCGCCCATCGCCCAGCATGGTGAAAGAACCGAATTGATGCCCCGCATAGGCTTGAGCGAGAGGCTCGGCTCCCTCGGGAAGCCTGTTGCCCGAGAAAACGGCAGCGCCCTCGTCGCCCTTTAGAGCATCCGGATTCAGCCCTAAAAACTGCGCCAGCACTAGATTGAAAATCACCAGTCTCGGCTTATGCACCGGTACTGGACTCAGTCGGGCATAGAAAGCCTCCGGCAACCTTGCGTAGCTGTTCTCGAATTTCCACCCGGTGTCCGGGCGGTTCTGTCTGATGCTTGGCACCATAGAATTCTTCTGCATAGCAAATTATGTCCTAATTTGAACGATTGTTGAGCTTGCCGCAGATATAAGGAAGATGCGCTAAGGTCGGCAATCCCAACAGGCTCTAAGTTTTAAGAAGTTAAATAGATTTATTCCTTTGATATTATTTATAATTTAAGTTTCTTATGACATGATAATCAGTCATGTATGGCATGACAACTATTAATTTGCATAATTTTTAATTGGTCGTATCGTGCTGATCGGTATCACCCTTGCTGAAGTGGACTGCATAAATTACGATTTGCATTAGGACAATGAAAATCCAGCGCACTTTTTTTATGAGAGCTGGAAATCCCGTGAGCTTTGACATAGTGTCCCTATTCTTGTATTCGTAATCTAATATTTCCGGCCTACTCAAATTATTTTGTCTAATCCAAACAAATACCATTCGGGATTAACTATGAAATTGCTAAACAAAGAAACGATCGAAACTATTTATGAAAAAGCCACAGACATATTGGCAAGTGTTGGCGTAGAATTTGAGACGGACAGCGCAATAGAACTGTTTAAAAAAAATGCTGCAAAAGTAGAGGGCAAAAGAGTCTTTATCTCTCCGTCCTTGTTGACATCGGCCTTGGATTCACTTCCAAAGGTCAAATATATTCCTACACACAACAAACGACTCGTTGCTGCTTCCCCATTTTCCAATGCCCCCATGATCATAGATGATATCACTGAGAAAATACGGCGTGGCAACACTCAAGATGCCATCAAAATGTATCAGCTCGCCGAAACCTGTGACCTATATGAATCTACAAATCCCGGAGTTGTTGACCCCGAAGACAACGACAGTGAAGACCAGTATATCGGTCAAATTGCGATGATGCTGAAATATTCAGATAAATTTCCAAATTTAAGTTTGCGTGCCACAAAATCGAATACAAAAAACAATGATGTTTACACCAGTGCCAAAAAAGCAATCCAACTGATCAAAGAAATCAAAGGTGATGACAGCAAACCGGTCATGGGACAGGGGATTTGCCCAATGGCACCTTTGTCTTATGATGAGGAAGGCCTGATAAATTTGACTGTTTTGGTTGAGGAAGAACAAGATATAACGATTTTCCCTTGTACCCTGTCCTTTATGACCGGACCAGAAAGTCTGTTGGGCATCGTTGTTCACGACATTGCCATTTGCTTGGCAGGAATGGTTTATATTCAGCTACTTAAACCCGGCACAGGTGTGTCTTTCAGTAATTTTTCTACAATGACAGACATGCGCTCTTTACAACCGGTATACGGCAGCCCAGAATTTCTTCATGTTCAGATCATGTTTTATGAAGTTTGCCTTCACCTTGAAATGAACTGTATTCTTGGCGGGTGCTTAGCCGATGGCACCCGAAACGATTATCAGGGCGGATTTGAATCCTGTTTCACATCGATTGCTCCCTTCTATATGACCCGTGTAGAGGAAGTCTGGTGTTATCCCGGTCTTATGGCAGCCTTTGCCGGGGGAAGTTTTAAGAAGATGATTCTTGATGAGGAATTAATAATCAACTGCAATCGGACACTTCAGGGGCTGAACCTTTCTTTTGATCCCATGCTCAAAGAAAAACTGGCAGAATCAGTGAAGACAAAAAGCTTTTTGACGATCGGCTCCCCGGCCATCTACAGAAAAGAACAGAGAGTAACCAATATTTTTGATAAAAAAGGAATAAGCCTAAACAATGATTCTTCGGAAATAACTGTGGACATCAATGTTTCTAAAGAAATAGAAAAAAGATGTGCGGCATACGTTCTTCCAGATCGAAGCAAAACACAAATGAACCAGCTGCAAAAATATCTGCCAACGCAATGTAAATATTAACACCCGTTTCGACCCACCTGCCCCGCAACACAGCTGATAGTCAAGATGCCCATGGCAGCGGGAAACCGATCTGATATATCGTCTTGCAGGATCATTTTTATAGGCTAAATGGGCCCTCTAAGACTAAAAAACGGCACTAAACAGTATATATTTACCCTATATTCAGTAGGATACCCCGGTCCGACCCGCATTTTAAGCCATTGGAGCCTCCTTTCATTTTAAGATTATGGGATAGTCTTTGAAAAATGATCTTACAAAATCTGATAGGAATGGCAATCTTGCAACAAAAAATGACCCCGGTTGGTTATTGCCGGGATCACAAGTAGGAGGAGATTTGAAGATTAATTCATATCAAATCTTAATATAAAAATATACCACTAAGTGGCACATGTCAAATAGGAGGCTGCTGAAATTGTCAATACGTTAATAAAAAGACACAACCCTACTTTTTCTTGCATGTCGATATGCCGAATGGCAGATAGGCTGGGCACCAACCGATCGCTGCAGTTGCAATCGGCAGCAACCCGATTATCCCCCACCAACTCTTGATATCAATCCCGATAAAGATAACAATTAAGCCAGCCATCACTCTTAATGCTCTGTCTGCCGATCCGACATTTTTATCCATAATTCGCCTTCCATCATAGTAGCTATTTGCTTGTTAGAGATCATAAGACTGACCCCCTATGGAACAGGGGGCCAAAAGAAGGTTGGGCAGTTAAGTTAACAGAGCAACTAACAGGGGAAAAGATCGTCCCCAACCCTACCTGTTTCATAAGTTAAGGATTGGGTGAAGCACTGTCAAATAAGAGTATAACTAAATTTCTTAGGGGCAGGTTTGTCCAAACCTTTGATAAGAGAACAATCACCACATTTATTTCACTTATGAGGTTCTCGAAGCATTGGTTGTTCTACATACCGCGTGATAGCACGCGGTTGCGAACCAAATCGTTCGGAGATGTGCCGTCTCCGAATCCTTTTCAGCATTTGCATGATTCGAGTGATTTAATTTTCGAGATTTACATATTTTAGCCCGTTAGACATTTTTTATTTATATCGCTTTTGGATCCTGATATTAAATAAAAATTGGACTGACTGGATTCGTATCCGTCACAGGGCCTGAACCTTCGATTGCGGAAGCAAAATGTAATTGGCGCTTTTTGCAAATTAGTTGCATTGTTAGAGATGAATTTATAATGATTAGAGTCATTAAACCATTTATTGCTCTGCTCATCGCCACGACCATTCTCACCATGGGAAGTGGCCTGATGAACAGTTTGCTAAGCATTAACATGCGGCTCCAGGGCTATAACGACCAGATCATTGGACTGGTCATGTCCGGTAACTACCTGGGAATAGTGCTGGGTATCTATTTCTGCCAGAAAATCGTGCAACAGGTCGGCCATATAAGGGCATTTGCTGTATTTGCAACTGTCATGACGGCAGTATCGTTGGTGCACGGACTGTACATGTCTGCCTGGCTTTGGACTGTTTTGAGAATTTGCAATGGCTTGTGTGTCACCGGACTCTTCATGGTGATTGAAAGCTGGCTGAATGGAAAAGTAGAGCCAGCCTTTCGCGGCCGGCTGTTGTCTATTTATATGATTCTGGTATATTTCGGAATCGGCAGCGGCCAGCTTTTGTTGAACGTCGGTGAAGTTCAGGGCCAAACCATCTTCATGATCGCCGCAATCCTGTTTTCCCTTTGCCTGGTGCCTATTTCCATAACGCGCGCAGTCAAACCCCAGCCCCTCGAAGTGCCTCGCTATAACTTGATAAAACTGTTTCAACTTGCACCGTTGAGCATGGTCGGAAGCTTTGTTGCCGGCCTGATCAACAGTTCATTTTATGCCATGGGACCCATATTTGGAATAGACATCGGACTTCCCGTCTCTCAGGTTTCCCTTTTCATGAGTCTCACTGTTTGGTCGGGGCTGTTGTTTCAATATCCGGTGGGTCTGTTCTCTGACAGACTCGACCGCCTGACAGTCCTGTCGGGTCTGGGATTTCTTGTGATGCTGGTGAGTGTCGGCATTGCGGTGTTAGGTCGGGTCGGCCTGGGTGTACTGCTGCCCCTGACTGTTTGTTTCGGGATGGCTTTCACTATTTATCCTGTGGCCATGGCGCGGGCTCAGGACAGCATCAGCAAGAATGAGATCGTGCCAGTCAGTGCAGCCTTGATTTTATTTTTTGGTATAGGTGCCTGCTTTGGCCCCATAACAGCAT
Source organism: uncultured delta proteobacterium (assembly GCA_963823335.1). Classification (GTDB taxonomy): domain Bacteria; phylum Desulfobacterota; class Desulfobacteria; order Desulfobacterales; family B30-G6; genus B30-G6. The sequence continues at coordinate 593,965 of CAWGLD010000001.1, forward strand.
CCTTCGTCATTTCAAAGATCGGCCCATTTGGTCTTTATTATTTCACAGCAGGGTGTGGCGGGACGCTATGCATGGTTGTTTGGAGTCTACGATATAAATTTCCCAGCAACTTCGAAGAACAGGTGCCGTATATTTCCATGCCCAGAACGTCGCCGGTGGTCAGCAACCTTGATCCTCGAAGACAAAACGGGTTTTATAATGACGGGGGTGAAACGTCTGAATGCGACAACAAGTTAGAAAGTCATCCCTAGATTATTGGGGACATCGTGCAGAACATACACAAATGTCTGACATCTAAAAAGTTAACAACAATAGCCTACCTTTTTGACCAATAGTGCATCTGGCCTGAAAATCTGGTCTTGCCAATCCGTCTTGTCCGATTCCTTCAGGTCGATGAATTGTCGAATGCCCCCTGCAATAATGCGTTTAATCAGGTTCTAATTAATATTATTTGTCCAATTACAAGCAAGTAAGCGCACGCTCAAAATTCTGAAATATATAAATATATTTGAAATTGTTCTTCCGGGTACATATATTGTGAAAGCGAAAGGAGGTGATCAAAATGAAAAGGCTCTGCATGGTGATGCATGCAAAGCCTTAGACCCGGAAAGGAATCCTGAAAGGATAACTAATCCGGACATCGAAATTGTCGATATGCTTCAATCTGAATCAATGATGGCCCAAGAAAACCGAATTGAGCGCAATTTGACCATCACCTTGCTTTTTCGGCAACCGGGTTCTGATAGACATGACATCTCTTGAAACGGTATCACATTACCTTGACACCATTTTTTTTCATTAGAGCAATAATATCATCTAATTGTGCTGTCGAACAGTCATCGATATGGTAAACTTTCTGGCCGCCGTCCACGAACCTGAGCGTCAAATTCCTATGTTCGTCCAGCCGGGCTTGATGAACGTAGCTATCATTGAGCCATGGTTTGAGTACCTGAATAAAGTCAATAAGCGTGCATGTGTTCATGGGATACAATTTTCTCCATTATCGTGTTGATCACTTAAAGCAGAGGTTAACTAACGCGTTTTAATCGAGCCGATGGTCGTTATGTCGCCGGTACTGGATCGATGAACGATGACCAGTTCTCCCGATGCAGGATAGATGCCGGTCAGGGCCGTGATGTTGACCTGATGGGTAACGAGAACGATTGGCCGGTCAAGGTTCTGCCTTGCTATCCATTCAGACAACATTCTGGTTTGTGATTCTCGACGCTCGTATCGCTGAAAAAAGGAGTTTAATGCCGCAAGTTCCTCGACCGGCCCAAGCCCGAGTAATTTTGCCGTTTCCATGCAACGGCACCATTGGCTTGAATAGACCTGTGCACTATTAATTCCTTGCTCATGAAAACGATCGCCAATTTTTTCAGCCTGATCGCGGCCCTCTTCCGACAAATTTCTTTGGGTCGCGCATTGACCGAGCTCAAACTGAGGAGGATCACCCGTTCCCGGGGCGATGGCATGACGTAAGAGCACAAGGTGTTCGCCCGATTTCAGCATCTTCCACAGCTGTGTGTCGTCATCTGAAGAAAACGCTGAAACACTGCAGCAAAGACAAAATATTGTCACGAGAACAACCATTCGAAATCGTAATGGTAAACGCGTATGTATGTCATTTTTTTGCATGATCTTGATTTTCGTTTTGGATAGTTTGATCGTTTAAGGCATATTCTAATACACGTGGACACTTTTTCAATAGGAGTGAATTTGAAATCTGTTAGCCAGTCTAAAATACGCGGCGCTCTTTTAGGGCTTGGCATAGGCGACGCACTTTCCATGCCGGTCCACTGGTATTACAATCGCTGGGCGCTTGAAAATGATTATGGACAGGTCGTGGATTATCTAAAACCGCGCAACCCCCATCCGGACAGCATCCTCTGGCGTTCCCAGTACAAAGCGTCTAATGCCAGGGGCGAAATCCTTCACGACCAGGCGCAATACTGGGGTAAAAGAGGCCTACACTATCACCAATTTCTGAAAGCGGGAGAAAACACCTTAAATGTCAAAATTTGTCGACTGCTCGTCGATTCTTTGAATCAAAATCGGGCTTATGACGCCAACGATTTTCTAAACAAATACATCGCCTTTATGACGACCCCAAACAGCCATCGCGACACCTACATCGAAGAGTATCACCGCAATTTCTTTGCTAACTACGCGTCCGGGATTGCGCCACATAAATGCGGTGTTGAAGAAAAGCATATCGGTGGGCTGGTGGGCATCGTTCCCGTTATAACTTTTTATGCCAATCATCCGCAGCAGGCACAAGAGCATGCCCTGGAACACCTGGCTTTGACACATCCCGGCAAGAAAATGGAAGTTTCGGCATCTTTGATCATCGATATTTTGCTACAGGTATTTGACGGCAATCCTCTGCAGGAGGTGATTTTGGGACAACTGCAGGTTCAAAACAATCCTTTGCTGGGTCACCCATTTACGAAGCTGCTGAAGGAACCGGATGAAACGGTCATTGGGAAGTATTTCAGTACCGCCTGCTATGTCGAGGACGCCGTTCCAGCCGTCATCTATCTGGCTTTAAAATATCATCAGGATCCGGAAAAAGCGCTGGTCGTGAATACCAACCTGGGCGGTGACAATGCCGGTCGCGGAGCGGTTTTAGGGGCGCTGCTCGGTGCCGCCCACGGTACCGATAAATTTCCAGAACGCTGGGTCGGCGGGCTTGTGGAGCCCTTGCCAGATTTTATTAACGTCTTCTAATGAAATTATAAACCAGGAGATTAAATCATGAAACTCAATAATAAAATTGCCCTGATAACTGGGGGCAGCAGAGGTCTGGGTAGAAATTCGGCTATGCGTCTTGCTGAAAATGGAGCTGATGTGATCATTACCTACCACCAACAAAAGGACGCAGCCGATATCGTGGTCAAGGAAATTGAAAAACAGTACCAAAGAAATGCGACAGCCCTGCAGCTCGACGTCGGACACGTCGGTTCCTTTGATAATTTTATGGATCGGGTATCAGATGTCCTGAAAAACAATTGGCACGCCCAGAGGTTTGACTTTCTGATCAACAATGCGGGCATAGGAACGCGCGCAGCTATCGATCAAACGACCGAGGAAGTCTTTGACAACCTGTTCAATGTACATTTCAAAGGCGTTTATTTCTTGACACAAAAAGCGATCCCGATAATGAATGACAATGGATGTGTCGTTAATATTTCTTCCGGGCTGACACGGTTTTCAATGCCGGGCCAGAGTGCCTATGCATCCATGAAAGGCGCGATTGAAGTTTTCACAAAGTACATTGCAAAGGAAATGGCGCCCAGAGGTATCAGGGCCAACCTGGTGGCGCCGGGAGCCATTGAGACGGACTTCACCAAGCCCGCCTTTGATGCCAATCCCCAGATAAGGGAAATGATTGCCGCGCAAACGGCATTGGGACGGGTCGGTGTCCCGGACGATATCGGTGGCGTTGTCGCATTCCTGTGCTCCGAGGAAGCACGCTGGTTAAATGGTCAGAGATTGGAGGTGTCCGGGGGTATTTTTCTGTAAATCTGGTTTCGAACGCTGGATGGTAAAAACACACCACGAGCACTATCGGTGATAGGGATACGATTAACAATTTCTTTAGATTGAAATAATTGATTATCAAATGCGCACATACGATTTTATCATTGTCGGCTTAGGCACGGCCGGTGCGGCAACTTGCATGACACTGACCCGTCGGGGGTATAGGCGTGTAAAAACTTCGTCATATTTCATGCAGGATTCAGGCAACAAACAATTGCCGAACGACAAATACTACAGCTGTAGGAACCTGAAATATCGTATAAGTTCAAAAGGAGGCATCTCATGCTGAAACTGGGTGAAAAAGGCGCCATATTGCAACGTGACAAAAAAACGTATGCTATTGCCCCCCATATTCCCTGCGGGGTGGTCACACCGGAGCTGCTGCGCCGGATCGCCGATGTAAGCGAAAGATACAATGCCCAGACCATCAAGATCACCGGGGCTACCCGTATCGCCATCATCGGCATCCAAGAGGAAGACGTAGATCAGATCTGGCAGGAGATCCAGCTTGATAAAGGCGCGGCCGTAGGACTCTGCGTGCGTAGTATTCGTTCGTGCCCTGGGTCCACTTACTGCCGTCTGGGCAAACAAGATGCCCTGGGCATCGGCATGGAACTCGACAAGCGCTATCACGCCAAGAGTCTTCCCGGCAAATTCAAAATGGCGATATCCGGATGCCATCTGAGTTGTGCTGAATCCTGGGTGAGGGATATCGGCCTGATCGGTCTGAAAGAAGGCTGGCAGGTGGTCATCGGCGGGAATGTGGGCGCGGAGCCGCGCATTGCCCAGGAGGTCGCTTCCGGTATTGACGATGCCGGCATCCTGCAAGCGGTAGATAAAATAGTTCTATGCTATCAGGAATCTGCCCAAAAAGGCGAGCGTCTGGGAAAAACCATCGGCCGGATCGGTCTGGAGCCTTTTAAGACAGCTTTGCAGTAAATGGAAACCCAAGGATCTATCGAATCGGAAAGCATGGATCAGACCATTGCACGAAGAAGTTGCGTATTGTTGGATTTCTGGCACAATATGAGCATTGATTCAACATCACCCGATTAAGTGGAGAAAATTTCGATGACTCCAGATTGTTATCCAAACCTTTTTGCCCCACTGGATTTGGGGTTCACTATCCTGAAAAACCGGGTTTTAATGGGATCCATGCACACCGGGCTGGAAGAGTTACCGGACGGGTTTGCCAAGTTGGCGGCATTCTATGCCGAACGTGCGGCCGGCGGAGTCGGACTCATTGTCACCGGTGGGATTGCTCCCAATGCCGTGGGTCGCGGTTATGAATCTCAAGCCATGCTTACCGGCGCGGCAGAGGCGGCCACGCACCGGCAGATAACGGAGGCTGTACACGAGGCCGGCGGGAAGATCGCCATGCAGATTCTGCACACCGGACGGTATGCTTATCATGAGCAACTGGTGGCCCCGTCCGCCATCCGGGCTCCGATTAATTTTTTCACCCCGCGCGCATTGACTGGGGAAGAAATCGAACAGCAGATCGCCGATTTTGCCGCCTGCGCCCGCTTGACCCGGGAGGCCGGTTACGATGGGGTTGAAATCATGGGCTCCGAAGGGTATTTCATCAACCAGTTCATCGCCCCGCGGACCAACCAGCGTAGGGATACCTGGGGAGGAACGTTTGAAAACCGCATCCGGTTGCCGTTGGAGGTTATCCGCCGTGTGCGCCGGGCAGTGGGGGATGATTTCATTGTCATCTATCGTTTGTCGATGCTGGACCTGGTGGAAGGGGGCAGTACCTGGCAGGAGGTCGTGAAATTAGCCATGGCGGTCGAGCAGTCCGGGGTGAATATCATCAATACCGGCATCGGCTGGCATGAGGCCCGGGTGCCCACCATCGCCGCCATGGTGCCCCGGGCTGCCTATACCTGGGTGACCCGGCGACTGAGAAATCACGTGACCCTGCCGCTGGTGACCAGCAACCGTATTAACATGCCGGCGGTAGCCGAAGAAGTTCTGGCCCGTGGGGATGCCGACATGGTCTCCATGGCCAGGCCGTTTCTTGCGGATGCGGAATTCGTCAACAAGGCGGCCGAAAACCGCGCGGATGAGATCAACACCTGCATCGGCTGTAACCAGGCCTGCCTGGATCAGATTTTTTCGCTGCAGACGGCTTCCTGCCTGGTGAACCCGCGTGCATGCCATGAGACTGAAATTAAGATTATCCCCGTTAGAAGAAAACAGCACCTTGCCGTGGTGGGTGCAGGGCCGGCGGGACTTTCCTGTGCCGTGACCGCGGCATTGCGGGGTCACCGAGTAACTTTGTTCGAAAAAAAAGACAAGATCGGGGGCTTGCTCAACGTGGCCCGGGAAATACCCGGCAAGCAGGAATTTGATGAAACCCTGCGTTATTTCAACCGTCAGATTGAATTGTCCAGGGTTGAATTACGCCTCCGCTCGGAGGCTACGGCCGATCTGTTGACCAACGGTGATTTTGACCGCGTAATCCTGGCCTCCGGTGTGTCCCCTCGGCGAATTGAACTGCCCGGTGTGGATCTTAAGATGGTGCTGACCTACATGGATGTTCTGGCTGGTAAGCAGCCGGTGGGTGAACGGGTGGCGATTATTGGGGCCGGTGGAATTGGTTTCGACGTGGCCGAGTACCTGACGCATGTGGAGCCGGAAGGGGAACCGCCACTGGACAGTTTTCTCCGCTCCTGGGGCGTAGATCGTTCCTACCAGCGGCGCGGGGCCCTGACACTCGGTATGCTTGGCCGGGAGAAGGCCGCCCGGGAGGTCTGGATGTTGCAACGCAAGACCACCAAAGTCGGCCAGAGCCTTGGCAAGACCACGGGCTGGATTCACCGGGCCACTCTGAAAAAACGGGGGGTCCACATACTTGGCGGAGTTAGGTACCAGGGGATTAAACCCGGCGGGCTGACCATTACCGTGGATGGGTGCAAGCAGGTACTGAAGGTTGACAACGTGATTGTATGTGCCGGGCAGGAATCCCGGCGCGATCTGATCGATCCCTTGGAATCAGCCGGTTTGAAAGTGCATGTGATCGGCGGGGCGGACGTAGCCCGGGAACTGGATGCCCGGCGGGCTATCGACCAGGGTTGTCGTCTGGCAGCAATATTATGAGTTGCCGAAATAAAAGCAAGATGACACGTGCAGATCTTATCGTATCGTGTTAACCGCTTTCCAATGAAAACAACAGAAGTTGCAGAAGGCCGCCAAAACACAACAACAAAATTTGCATGAAAGGTCCGTCGTGATTCGTTGGGGTTTGTGTTGCATATTTCGTGAAGCGCCGATAAGGTTCCGCCGTACGACAGCAAAATACGTAAGCAAGCTATCGTCGGATGAGCAAAAGCGTCATCTTTCCGGTATTTGCCTGCATAATGCGAATTCTCTTCTCGAAGCACTTCACTTTTGCCGGCAAAACGGGATCAAGGCCTTTCGTATCAACAGCCAGATTTTGCCGCTCAAAACGCATCCACAGTTCGGCTATGACATCGAAAGGCTGCCCGAATCATCGAAAATTGTAAAAACATTTAAAAAATGCGGGGCCTACGGCCGCCGGCACCATCTACGTTTAAGCTTTCACCCCGATCAGTTTATTTTGCTGTCTTCGCCCAATCCGGATGTCACCCGCCGTTCCATTGCCGATCTGCAATATCAGGCGGAAGTGGCGAAGTGGGTCAAGGCCGATGTCATCAATATTCATGCTGGCGGGGCCTACGGCAACAAAGACAAAACCCTGCAGCGCCTGTCCGATCGCATCTCGAATTTGCCGCAGGACGTTCGCCAAATGCTGACCTTGGAAAACGATGATCGGCTTTATACCCCTCGTGAATTGCTGCCGGTTTGCGAAACATTGGCAATACCAATGGTATACGACGTGCACCATCATCGCTGCCTGCCCGATGGTCTCAGTGTTGAAGAGACCACGCAAAGGGCGCTTAAAACCTGGAACCGCGAGCCGCTTTTTCATATATCAAGCCCCCTGAACCCTTGGGGGTCTGGGAACCCGAGAAGTCATCATGATTATGTCAATCCCGATGATTTCCCGGAATCCTGGCTGAAACTGGATATTACTCTGGATGTTGAGGCAAAAGCCAAAGAGCTGGCTGTTCTCAAATTGATGCAAGAGATTGACATAAGACAAAAGAAGTGAGCCTCACCATCCTGAGCCACAAAGGTTTAAACAGATTTTTTTTCGGTTTCAGCTCTTTTCGTTCGGAAAATTTTCACACGACTGAAGAGACAATAGGCTTACATCTTGAAAAAGTGGCCAAAACACAATCGAGACATTATTTTATTCATAGATAGAAACAAACCAAAACTGTGAATCGATTGTTGATACACAAAAACGTGCAATTGAAGAGGAGAAAAAATGGACTACAATTTTACTGCAGACGAGATCTTTGAAGTCGCCGTCCGGATTGAAGCCAACGGTGCAAGCTTCTACCGCAAAGCAGCAGCGAACCAATCTGAGGACATCAACCGTTCTTTCTTGGAGCAGCTGGCGAAGATGGAGGATCATCATCAGTCAACCTTTAAAAATATGAGATCAACTCTCAAACCAAACGAAAAACAGACTACGGTTTTCGATCCCAATCAAGAAACCGCTCAATACCTGGCCGTCATGGCCGACACTCACGGTGGAGAGGGCAGTCCAACGGCTGCAGATTCCCTGACTGGAAATGAAACCATCCAGGAAATTATCGATATCGCCATCGGATTAGAAAAGGAATCCATCCTGTTTTATCTGGGTTTGAAAGACTTCGTCCCGCCTGAGTACGGACAGGATAAACTGGATCGCATTATACGTGAAGAACAGCGGCACATCGTACAGCTCAACGGCTTTCGCAAAAAGGTGTTGTAGCCATCCCCAAGTTAGTGCCAACTAAAAGCAGAGGGGTCAAGTCTACTCTTAAAAGGGGTCATAAAACATAAAAAGGGGTCAAGTCTACTCTTGACTCTTTTCCAGATGACCTCCCAGATTTCTTTTTGAAACGATTTCTATGTTTTTCTGTACCCGCACCGATTACCACAGGCGTTTGTTAGCGAAGGCTTTTCCGGAGTGCGATTTCATATATTTCTCGAATGCCAGGGCTTTTTGGCGAGACTGGAAGGCTGCATAGGAAATGAGCTCCCATGGTTTGTACTTGGAGGTATGGGGTGATTGACCATTGTTGTGCGCGACAACATCAACCAATATGAATGCCAACGAGGTCATTGCCAATCGCGGGCTCGAACTGATGGGTTTTACCAAAGGGGACTACCAGCACCTGCACCCCAATGACCATGTCAACTGCTCACAGTCAACCAATGATGCCTATCCGACCGCCATCAAGCTCGGGGTTCTGCTTTCCCATCGTAGACCTGACCCGTGCCATGGTCGAGCTGCGCGAGTCTCTTGAAGAGAAAGCTGAAGAGTTCAGTGATGTCCTCAAGATGGGCCGTACCGAGAACCAGGATGCCGTACCAATGACCCTTGGCCAGGAATTCAGTGCCTACGCCGTGATGATCGATAGTGCCAGTAAAGCGCTCGAACGTGCCGCCGATGAGTTTCTCAATATCAATATGGGCGCAACGGCAATAGGTACAGGCATCAATAGTCCGCCGGGTTACGCTAACCTGGTTACTAAAAAACTTTCTGAAGTGAGTGGGTTTGAACTGAGACGGGCCGGCAATCTGGTAGAAGCAACACAGAATGCAGGCACCTTTGTGCAGATGTCGGCTACCTTAAAAAGGGCCGCTGTACAGATTTCCAAGATCTGCAATGATCTGCGCTGGTTGTCATCGGGCCCCCGCTGCGGCCTCAATGAAATCAACCTGCCGGCCATGCAGCCGGGCTCTTCCATTATGCCCGGAAAAGTCAATCCGGTTATTCCTGAACTGGTCAACCAGATCTGTTATCAGGTTATGGGCTACGATGCTGTGGTGTCAATGGCCGCCGAGGCAAGTGAGCTGGAACTTTGTATGGCCGAGCCAATTATCGCCTATGATCTGCTGCATGGCATGATGATTCTCAAGAACGGCTGTGTAACCCTGGTCTCTCGCTGCATTACAGGAATCGAAGCGAACCGTGATATCTGCCGCGGCTACGTCGAACAAAGCATCGGCCTGGTGACTGCCCTGGTGCCGGTCATCGGTTATGAAGCATCAGCAGCGATTGCCAAAGAGGCCCTGAAAACCGGAGGCAGTGTCTACGAGCTTGTTCTATCCAAAGGGTTGCTCTCCAAGGAAGAACTCGACGATATGCTCCGTCCGGAGAACATGACCGATCCGAGGGAAATTCCCCACAAATAGCCTGTCAGTCAAAGCCGCTATCTGTTACCCGCTCAGATAGCGGCTTAGGTCTATATCTTTAACCAAACAAATTTTCACTATGGATCCTGTTTTTCTTCTTACTGTTCTTTTCATTATAGGTCTTGTGGTCGAAGCAATGACCGGAGCCATCACTGCTGGTGATGACCTCGATTGCTGCACTGATTATGGTTATGATTGCTCGATATTTTCGAAAACTCAGCTGGTTGTTCCTGTCTCTTGATGCTCTTGGTCTGATCACCTTCAGTATCGTCGGCGCAATGCGCGCTATGGACATGGGTTTTGGTATGGGGGTTGCTTCTATTGCGGGAATCACCACAGGAGTGTTTGGTGGGATCCTGCGTGATATGCTCTGTAATCGCATCCCGCTGGCCTTTCAAAAAGAACTTTACGCCAGTGTTTCTATTGCTTCAGTATGGTTATACCTGATTCTGCATCATTATGGAGTCGCTGCATCAATCTCGGTTACTGTTACTCTGATATTTGGCTTTTGCCTTCGTATGCTGGCTGTAAAGTATGACTGGAATATTCCACGGTTCGTGTATGAGGCAAAGATGTCTGAGCAATAAATTCTCGGATGCCTTTTTCATCGCCCGTCGAATGGCCTTCTGGCTTGATTGTCTGAACTATCTGAGCCCCGGCATCAGCTCAACAGACACTCCAGCCCACTCACCATATCATTTCTAAAGGGTTGAATATCCCCCAGAAATATGTCAGAGTAATCTCGATACCTTGGTCAATAATAAAGAGATACATCTTTCTGGTGTGGAGCACCATTCCACATTATTGCACATGTTATTTTGTAGAGAAAGTCATATGGCCTCATCTTTTTAGGGTTGAATAATTGCTTTTACACAACCGCAAAGATCTCATCAATAAAATGGTAATGTATTTTAAAGAATAACGAAGAGTTAGGGCAAATATCCGTTTGAGGATAAAACGACCAAGAAACTTATCATTTCTGGACAGACACTAACTCAAGAGAATGAACTGGAACTGGTATCTTGAGGACTGGAAAAGAACATTTAATGAATGTAACTGCAGAAATTGCTATTCAGCAGGCTTCTGAAGATACCTTGGTCGTAACTCTTTCCGGACCCTGGACACTGAACCATGCAAGACCCTCAAATAAAACGGTCCGTCATTTTCTAAAAGCATCTCCTGCACTGCGGACAATCAAATTTGATACCCAGAAACTGACGAACTGGGACTCGGGATTATTGATCTTTGTGAAACGGCTGCGTACTCTCTCTGCAGATACAGGAATAGTAATTGACGTCAGCGGCCTGCCTCTTGGTGCTCAGCAGTTGATGAAACTTGCAGCTGCTGTACCAGACAAGACTGATGCCCATACGCCACCCAAACGATCCTCCTTTCTGATGATTGTCGGCCAGGATGTCATTGAGTTTTTCCATTCATCCGGCAAAATCCTGGCATTTATTGGAGAAACGACACTGGCCTTCCTGAGGTTGTTGCGCGGTCACGCCCGGCTTCGTCGCTCTGATCTATTTCTGATTATTGAAGATTGTGGAGGACGTGCCCTGCCAATTGTGTCCCTGATCAGTTTCCTGGTCGGTCTGATCCTGGCTTTCGTCGGTGCCATCCAGTTAGAATTATTCGGTGCACAGATTTACGTTGCTGACCTGGTAGGTATTGCCACTGTTCGACTCATGGGGGCTATTATGACCGGTATCGTCATGGCGGGGCGGACAGGTGGAGCATTTGCCGCCCAACTCGGCACCATGCAGGTAAACCAGGAGATTGACGCGCTCAAAACCATGGGCATTTCTCCGATGGAGTTTTTGGTGCTGCCGCGAATGCTCGCACTCGCAATGATGATGCCCCTGCTTTGCCTGTATGCCAATGTCATGGGAATACTTGGGGGCATGGTTGTCGGTGTTGGCCTGCTGGATATCGACTTTATTCAATATTTCAACCAGACAGTAGAGGCGGTACGACTCTGGGACTTAGGAATTGGACTTTTCAACAGTATAGTTTTCGGCATAATTGTGGCATTATCTGGCTGTATGAGGGGAATGGAGTGTGCCCGGAGTGCATCCGCAGTTGGTGATGCTGCTACATCGGCTGTCGTAACAGCAATTGTCGGAATTATAGTTTCAACTGCGGTTATCACGGTAATCTGCGATATACTCGGGATCTGATATTTCCGGAGGTAATTCTGAGTATTATCAACAAGGAATGATGATTGACAAAAAGGCACATATTACAGTTCGGGACCTGACCGTAGGGTATGGAGACTTTATATTGATGCGTGATTTGTCTTTTACCGTCGAACATGGCGATATTTTCATTATCATGGGTGGTAGCGGATGCGGTAAAAGTACCATAATGAATATACTCATCGGTCTTAAAAGTCCCAGCAAAGGGAGCGTGGTGTATGATGCTTTGGATTTCTGGGGATCAGGCCCTGAAGCCCGAGACAAGATTATTCGACGCACTGGAGTAATGTATCAGAGCGGTGCGTTATGGAGTTCGATGACTTTAGCAGAAAATATCGCCTTGCCTTTGGAAACGTATACACAACTCAGTGTTGCCGAAATACAGGAGGTGGTCGAGCTAAAACTGGAACTCGTTGGTCTTGCAGGATTTCAGGAGTTTTATCCGTCTGAGATAAGCGGTGGTATGCAGAAACGTGCTGGGATTGCCCGCGCCATGGCTTTGGATCCGGAGATCCTCTTTTTTGACGAACCCTCCGCCGGGCTCGACCCTGTTTCGGCCCGTCGCCTTGACGATATGATTCTGGAACTTCGTAACAGCCTCGGTACGACCATGGTTGTGGTTACCCACGACCTGGCCAGTATCTTCGCAATTGGCAGCAATTCTGTATTCCTTGATGTGGCCAAGCGTACAATGACCGCAACGGGAAATCCCAATCAACTGCTTGCTGAAAGCCGCGATCCTACACTGCATATGTTTTTGACTCGAGGTGAAAAACTGTAACAATTATGGAGAGAAGACATGGCAAAACAAGCTAACACTATGGTGATCGGCGGATTCGTTATCTTGGCTGTCTTCCTGCTGATTTCCAGTATCGTTGTTTTCGGTTCGGGAAATTTTTTCAAGAATATCGATGAATATATATTTCACTTTGAGGGTTCTATAAAAGGGCTCAATGTCGGTGCACCAGTGCTGTTCGAAGGTGTAAGGATCGGTAAGGTAACCAGAATAGTGGCAACTATTGACGAAACTCAACTGACAACTGATATTAAGGTAATCGCTGAAATCTATGGTGACAGCTTTCTCGTTAAAAATGAGTTAGAAGAGAGAGACTCAAAGGACATAGTGTCGAAACTCATTAACAAGGGATTGCGGGGAAAATTGGCAATCCAGAGTTTAGTCACCGGCCAATTATTGATCGAGCTTGGATATAATCCGGGGTCACCGGCTAAAGTTAAAGAGGAAAAATCACACTATATAGAAATACCGACCACATCATCGGACACCGGGCGTTTTTTGAAATCTTTGCAAAATCTTGACTTTGAAGCGTTGGATAAAACACTTAACAGTGTTTTGAGTGGATTGGATCGCCTGGTTAATGACCCCGCAATCCATTCTGGAGCCAGTTCTCTGAATAAAACAATTGATGAATTAATAGGTCTGATCACCAAGATAGACAGCCACGTTGATCCCCTTGCTGAATCGTTACAGGAAACCCTTGGCGACACACGCCGACTCTTAAACAATGCGGATCGTCAGGTTGCTCCAGTGAGCGGTGATTTAAAGAAGATTCTTGTGAATTTTAACAAACTTGTTCGTGACACTGACAGCAGTATAAAACTGCTGACGAATAATCTCGATTATACCCTTGAAAAACTTAATGGAATAGTTTCCGAAGATAGTCCGCTGATTATAGAAATGCAGGAGACATTGTCCAAAGTTTCTACTATGTCAAGTTCTATTCGGCAGTTGGCAGACTACCTGGAACGGCACCCCGAGGCACTGTTAAGAGGGAAAGGTCCACAATGAGGAGACGAAAATGGAGAAAAACTGCCTATTTTATCTGGTGACCATAACCACCACCCTATTCTTCTTTGTTATTGGAGGTTGTGTCGGAAAGAGTCCATCGTCTCGTTTTTACAGACTCACCTCAATCACAGAAAGTCAGTCGGATGCTCTACCAAAGAATCCGACATCAGATATCGCCGTAGGTATAGGTCCGGTGACCATTGCTGATTATATTGACCAGGCAAAGATCGTCACTCGCAGCTCTGATAATGAAATTGAACAAGCCGAGTTTGATCAGTGGAGCGGTTCTTTCAAAAACAATATTACTGAGGTGTTAGCCGAAAATATTGGGAGTCTCTTGGGATCTGAGAAGACTTCTATTTTTCCGTGGCGCTCCTATGTTTTCATTGACTATCAGGTTCTTATTGATGTCATTAGATGTGATGGCCGACTCGGAAAAGATGTGGTGCTTGTTGTGCGCTGGAGCGTACTTAAAAGCAAAGAAAAACAATTGGTTGCTATGAAACGAAGCCGCATCAACCAGGCCGTGGACTCTGCTGGATACGCTGCCCTGGTTGCCGCTTATAGCCGCGTTATTGGTGAACTCAGCCGTGAGATAACAGAGACGATTCAGGATGATGCGCGAAAATAAGTGCCGGGGCCATGTCAAGGACTTTAACCTGAAAAGGGAGGTTCAGCGAACAGTCAACATATCATAGTGGATCGTTTTATCGATTGTTGCACCCGAAGGAATACCAAAGTGGTACGAAGGATCATTTCAGTTGAAATGCCATCAGGAGAACCTTTTAAAATCAAAAAACATTTGAACGTAACTTGCGGCGGGTTAGTTGTTCTTTGTGGAAAAAAATCCCATTTTCTGAGCGGTGTCTATTACCTGAAGACGTCCTGAGACCTTCAATTTGCGGTAAATGCTGGTGGCGTGGCTCTTGACCGTTTCGGGAGAAATGGTCAGATCCTCAGCAATCTCCCTGTAAGTAAGTCGTTTGACCAGCCTTTCAAGTATTACTAGTTCACGGTTCGTCAATAGGCTGGCGGAAGACAGATTCTGTCTAAAGCGTGTGATAACCTTGATATCAAAGGCGTGGACCTTTATGGCGGGACAAAGCACTCGACCGCTACAGTGTTGGGAGAATTCCTGACATCGGAAGAGGTAAAACGTGGGGAGACGGGATCGGCAACAAACAAAGCGTTTGAGAGATACTTTCAACCCCGCCGGACAGAGTCTGTTAAGGTTGTGTCTACAATCAAAGAGTTGCAGAAAAAGCAAGCGGGAAAAGTTGTCAAAATGCGGAAATAAAAAATGTTGTCAGACTGATTAACATCTGATCAACATCTTTTACACAAACAAAATACATAAATTATTGTTTTTATTATAATATAAATGGTGGAGGTCTCAGAGCCTTACCCCAATTCGTTCTCCAAACCAAATTACATTCGCAAACCCTTCTTATTCAACATATTACAGCACATCAAAACCCTTCAAGCTGCCGGACGCCGAGAGAAATTTAATTCTCTACATTTTCCCGAAACAGAGAACGGACGTGGGTTCGATTCCCGCTTGAATACCCGGCGGTGCGTTTTACAACTCATGTCTTAACCGCCATTACCGTGCTAATCAGCCATGCGGTATAGCCCACATAAACCAGTAACAAAGCCGCTCCCTCAAGGCGATTGATGCGCCCCTGACGTCCTCTGAATCCATAGCCAATCAGGAAAAGTGAAATGGTCAACGCTCCCATAACAACCATGTCCCGGGAGAGCGTTTCCGGCTCCACAGCGAAGGGATGAATCGAACCGGCAATACCGACAACGGCCAGCGTGTTAAACAGATTTGATCCGAGCACATTTCCAAGAGCGATATCATGCTCACCTTTGCGGGCTGCAATGACCGATGAAGCCAGCTCCGGCAAGGAGGTCCCCACCGCTATAATCGTCAAACCGATGATCATGTCGCTGACACCGAATATCTGTGCTATCTCCACTGAACCCCAAACGAGAATTCGGGAACTGGCAATGAGCAGTAGCAACCCGGCAACAAGCCAGAAAACAGCTCGCTTAATCGGCATCTCTTTTTCAGCGGTTTCAGACTCAACCTCTTTGGCCAGAGTATCTGTCTTTCGTTTCAGGCCCTGATAGATGGTCCATGCCATCAGGCCCGCAAATACAAGCAGCAAGATAACTGCATCGAGCCGTGACAAATCAAGGTCTGCGAGAAGGAACACTGTGAGAATGGTGACCAGCGTAAGTATAGGCAGCTCTTTGCGCAATACCATCGAATGAACCATGATCGGGCTGATCAGGGCAGACACCCCGAGGATCAGGGCAATGTTGCAGATATTGGAGCCATACGCATTACCAAGGGCAATTCCCGCATTCCCATCGATCGAGGCCAATGCGGAAACAACCATCTCCGGAGCAGATGTTCCAAAGCCAACGATCACCATACCAATCAACAGCGGCGGCATGCCGAAGTGGCGGGCTGTGGATGCCGAACCTTCAACGAAGCGGTCCGCACTCCAAACGAGCAGTACAAGACCGGCAATCAAAGCCAAAACAGCTAATCCCATCATCCAAATCCCTTATACATAGAAGTTAATCCTCATTGTTTTTATCATTCTTGTGCTCTATCTGTTTGAGCAATAGATCGAAGTCGCTTTCAAAGAGCCGATCCTGAACAATGCGGTACTTCTCAAATTCGGTTTCAGCATGGGCCTTTGTCAGCTCAGCGGTTACCTTTCCAGCGTCTTGCAGAATCTCTCTATCCCAGAGTTTCAGGAACCCGCCCAAGCGCTCTTCCCAGTTAGCCATGGTCATAGGGATTTTGCGCATGGCCTGCATTTCTGCCATGTCCAGATAGGCCTACACGACTCGCTGCATCTGTCCAAGTTCAAATTCCGAGAGGTAATTTTTGGCGATGGATACATCGTATTTATGGATTTTTCCTTTTGGAGCTCCTTCCCAGCTGGTCAGCCCCATGTTTTCTTTTTGGTGGTCTGCACGATCTACAATAACCTCAGCCGCTGTATTGCCATGAATGGCATAATGCATCTTGTTTTGGACAGCGGCGAAGAATCGCTTGGTAGCTGTAGCAGACGGATCATAGTCCAGTGCAGTTGCGTAAATATCGGTGATCTTCTGATAAAACTTGCGCTCGGATATCTGAACATACTTGAAAGTGTTTAGATCAAATGGAACCCTGTCACCTGAATCCTGAGGTTCAAACAGATAGATAAGCCGGTTTTGCTCATGATGCTTGAGGGCGTAGCCTGCTTCCACATACACATTGGGACGCTGCCCGGTCAGGTCGCAGATGATGATTTCGGAACCGGCAATGGCTTCATACATTTTCTGATGGATCGGGAATCCTAAGCCTTTGATCCATGATACATATTTTACACAAGTAAGAAGAAGATGTATAGAGGACGACCATATAAGAAGTTTTAATGACTTTTTACAGGCTTTTTAATTTATGAAAAAAGGGATTTAAATGTCAATCGAGAAAAAACAATTTGACAATGAAAATGAACTGCATGGATGGGTAGAAAAAAATATAGAATTATTCTTTGGCGAAGTACTTTACGTGCCTGGGAATTTTTTCATTTCAACAAAACGCAATAAAGGTGGAAAACCCGACGGCTTCATTTTAGATGTAAAAAATAATAGTTGGACAATTATTGAGTCTGAGCTCTTAAAACATGGTGTTTGGGAACATATACCCTATGAAATTTTAATAGAATATTTGCAACAAACCTTCACATCAAAAAATCCAGATGGCACAATTCGCCATTACCATCTTTATATAAAAAATGAACCCGGGCATATGCTATGGATTAATCAAGACTCAATAACATGGGATGTAGAAGAACATTTTTTTGTTAATGAGTCCTAATGTTTAATAGAATTAATTATAGGTAGTGGGATACCAGTGGGATACCAGAAAAGGATGCTAAAATTAATTAACACCTTGATAATATTGACAATAAATGGTAGAGGCGGCGGGAGTCGAACCTACGTTAGTCCTTACAGCCAGAAGGGTTTGCAGCGGTTTACCGAATGTTTACTGAATACCCCCAAGTGAACCGATTTTGTCGCACGCCCAACCGAACTCTATACAAAAATCCGTACCCTCTCTTCCAAAATGAAGGGGACAGGTACTGATTGTCCTGTCAGTCGGGCAACTCGGTCCCTTGATTCATGATTTCCAGATATCCTGTGTAACTGAAAATCCGATTGCGTTTGCGGGAGGTCAGTTCACGGACAATCCCCAACCGTTGCAGATGTTCCAGGGATTTGTTGACCGTGGCCGGCGTGATACCTGTTTTTTCCACTAGCCACTTGGAAGCCGTGATTGGACGACCCATCAGAGTTTGATGCACCCGCAGGGATGACGCTGCCGCACGGCCAAGTCCACTGATTCTGTCTCGGTCTTCATTGGCAAGATTTACGAGCTGCCTGGCGGTGTCCACCGCCTGGGTAGCAATGACGATGACCGCTTCGGCGAAGAAATCGAGCCAGGCTTCCCAGTTTCCGTTTAAACGAATTTCATTGAGCAGCTCGTAGTAATATTGCCGGTGTGTTTTGAAATATAGGCTCAGATAAAGCATCGGCTCCCGAAGCATTTTTTGTTCGCACAATAGCAGTGTGATTAACAGGCGCCCTAAACGACCGTTGCCATCTAAAAACGGATGGATTGTTTCAAACTGCACATGGGCCAATGCGGCCTTGAGCAAGGCAGGCGTGGGTTCCGGCTGGTCATGCAGAAACAACTCCAATTTACCCAAACAATCCAACACTTGCTCAGCTGGCGGCGGAACAAAGGATGCATTACCGGGTCGGGTGCCGCCGATCCAATTCTGGGTTCTGCGAAATTGACCAGGTGTCTGGTTGGAACCCCGCCCTTTGGAAAGCAACACAGCATGCATTTCTTTGATCAGACGGAGGGACAAGGGATATCCTTCGGCAAGTCGCTTTAGTCCGAAATCCAGGGCAGCCACATAATTGCTGACCTCACGTACATCGTTCAGCGGCACACCGGGCTCCATATCCAGTTCAAAAAGCAAGAGATCGGAAAGCGTCGACTGCGTTCCCTCGATCATGGAGGAAAGAACGGCCTCTTTACGAACATACATGTAAAGAAATAGGGAAATGTCTGGTAAAAAGGTCGAGATGCTATCCAGCCTACCGAGCGCAAGTAGAGCATGGTCGAACTTGCTACGCAACTCCGGCGTCCACTCGATGGAAGGATTCGGCGGCAGCGGGGCAGGGATAAAGGCCCGGGCCTTCTCTCCCACTGTTGAAATCGTAACGTATTGTCCCTGGAGCTTTCGTTTCATTGATTGAAACTGTCCTAAAAGAATACTTTTTGTTATTTTAACATAATGCCGTAAAATAAAATAACAAAAAACGGGGCAGGAGTCAAGCGAGTTGACTAAAATAGCGATCTCGATTATTTTAGCTTGGACGGCCTTTCTAAAATAAGGTGCATGAAAACAAGGTAGGTCACTCACACGACTTAATCCAGCAGCCTCTGCAAATCCCATTCGGATGTCATCCATAGGAAGAATGCTATGGAACCAGTGGGTCTAAACCATAATTTGATGGGCTTAGGAATTGAATGAAAGCATTCGATAATCCATTTCTTAAAATAAAAACCCAAATTGATATAGTCGTCAATTTGGGTTTTTATGAATACGTTACCGAACGAATATATAATTTATAACTAACTGTAATTATAGTATATTTATGGTGGAGGCGGCGGGAGTCGAACCCGCGTCCGAAAATAATCCACTGTGACATCTACATGCTTGTCTCGATGTTTGGTGTTCGCCGTTTCAAGTCTCCATCGAGCAGGATGCTTAAAAGACTATCCTGTTAGAATTTCGCCAGTCTGGTAACAGGATTAACAGTCCGGCTATCCCGCAAGTCGACGCCCTGTCCGGATTAGCAGGATTGGTCCGGCAGAACGCTAGCCTTAAGCGGCTAGAGCGTAGTTATAATCGTCTGCGATTACATTAAGTTCCGTCTTTTTTACGAGCTGACAGAATGCTCGGCATGCAACCAGAGTTTCTTTATCCCCGTCGAAGCCGTTTCGCCCCCAATATTCTCAAAGATCCAAATTCGAAGATTTCATGAAACTTGGTGAGTCATACTTTAATTAACAAAATAAATCAATTTCTTGTCATATGAAATACTAATCTATTTTATCACCAAGTTTCACCCTTCGGGCGTCCCCGATCAACGCTGCCGCTGTGTTATTCAGCCTTCGCAGTAGCAAACTACGGCTTCAGGCTGAAATGCCTTGCGTCAGAGTCGATCAGGTTTGTGAAATTTCCGAATCCAATCGCTTAACGCGATTAAATTATATGCGGCTTACGCCGCTTTTAATACCCACATGTATAATTATAATTTAATCAGGATGGAGATGATTGTCAAACAACAATAAATTCGTTATACGAATTTATCATACGCGGCGTTGCCGCTATATTTCCATTTCCAGACATTTTTGGTTTCAGTTCGAGGAGATAGTAAGCTCTGGCAAACAACACGCCTCTCCCTTGAACCCTGGAATCCTGGAACCCTCGAATCCTATTTTTTATTACCAATTAACAGACCGGTCAAGTAAGTCCCACCGATGGCCAGGCATTCCATATCGATGTGCTTTTCGGCAGATTGCCGGAAAAGAATTGATGTTTGGGCCGGGAACATGTCATCCCGGTCGTTGAAACGAAAAAAAACCGGTACGCGGGGCAGCATCTGAAACATATAGGCCACATCGAAAGCAGGTGCTTCCATGGCACGGCCCCCCATTTCCCGGCAGGCGGATTTCAGCCGATCGATGTGCCCGGCAAAGGTGGTTTCGATGATCTTATTGGTGTTGCTTGTGAAATAGCCGGTCAAGGGCCCGGCATCCTTGAACTCGCGATAGGTCACCCACTCGCCGGGTTCAGGCTCCATTTCCGGGCACTGCAGGACATAGCAGCACAACAGCACACTCAAGGCAAAGGTGGCCTTTTGACCGGCGGCATTCAGAACCCCATCCTTTGATACCTGGTGTGGCTCGCCATAAAAGGAAATCACAAGCCTATCATCCTGTATGGCCCCGCCCAGAATGTCAGCTCTTGATAAAAGATCGATACCGGCGATCCGTTCCAGGTATTTATGGTAGGTTACTTCAAATACTTCTGCTTTTTTCATCATGTCCCTTCTATTGAACGATGACAATTCCCGCCAGGGTCCCCTTGGGTATGGTCTGTGGTTTGGCACCGCTGCCGATGGGATAAATGTCCCAGCCGGCTCTGGCCGTCATTTGATAGACATCGATTCCCACCGCCTCCATGGATGGCCGGGCAACCAGAGAGAAGCGGCACTTCTTGCCTTCCATGGCCTGACAGGTGTCCATCTGCCCGCAAAAGGTATGACGGCAGGAACCTGCTGCAAATCCAAATGCATGGTAATGACCATCATAAAAGGCCTGGGATTCGATTTCACTGACCATCTTATAGACTTTCTGATAGGCATCCACCCGTTCCTTGATGGTCTTCCTGTCCCGAACGATCACTTCCGAAGGCACATCCATAATGAAAAACACGGCCCATTCAAAGCCCTTCAGGATATCGCGCAGTTCCTCCGGGGCCAGGGTATTGGGGGGACAATGCGCCCCGGCACCGTATCCGAAACAGCGTGGGACCTGGCACTTGAGGGTAATCCGCCGATCCACGGGGATATCTCCGGCTGAAACGATCGTGGCCTGGGTTGCCCCAAGGGTCAGAACATTTTCACAATATTTGTGGAGGTTTTCCTTGAGATCACCTGCATTTCTATCCATGGTGATTTTATCGATCTGTTTTTCCAAAACACTTCTCCTCTGGTTCTGAAGCACATCCTTTCTAAAAGGCTTCTCAAAAAGAGGATTTTGGGTCAAGGTCAAGGCGGGCGATCACTTCAACCCGCAGGAATACTTTTGTATTTTGAGGAGTTGGAGCGTGAGCCCAACACAGAGATTGATCCAAAAGGCCTTTTTGAGAGGCTTTTTAACAGGCAATATCCATCTTGAACGTCTTCATTAAAATACTCGCACTCACCATGTTGGCGGCGTGCGACATGGCATCCAGGATGTCACCATCCTGCCAGCCAATGCTGCGCAGGCCATCGACATCCTCCTGGGTAACGGTATTCGGGCCTTTTATGGCCTTCATCACGAAGACCACCATGGCCCGGTCTTTGTCATCCAGGGGCACGTTTGCCGGATCCTGGGCTGTTTTTTGGATGTCCTCCTCGGACATGCCCTGCATCTTCAGAAAATTTTTGTTGAAGTTGATACAAAAAGCATAATCGTATTCCTCGGCCACCAGGTAGCGGATGGTAGACAGCACCCCAAACCCGAGATTCGGGTGCCGGGTAAAATACTGAATCGACTGCCACATGGTCTTCATCATCCAGGGGCTGGCACTTGCCAGTTCCATGGGGGAAGGAATCATGCCGATATTTTTTTGCAAGGCATCATAGATTTCCTTGACATCACCTTGCGCTTTTTCCGGATTAATGGTCTTGATCAGGGTCATGGTTACCTCCTTTTGGGTCGAGACCTTTGAAAAGCACCCCCTTTTGCTCGATTCCTGTATCAGGTGAAAATTTCATTCCTCAAAATACCCTATGTATTCACCCCAAAGGCATTTCCTTCGGGCGCCTGCGGTTGAAATTTTCACCTTCTTTGGACTCAAACAAAATTGACTGTTTTTGAAGAACCTCCCAGCAAGCTACGGAGAATGCTCCCGCTGTTTCGGTTCAAAGGCCTCGGGACTGTTGTTTTGTGATAAGCACTACGTTGTAAGCTTTAAGTCGCTTATCGCTAAAGGCTTAGAGCTTACAATCATCCATATCACAATCAGGTCAACTTTGCGAACATTCACTCTTGAGATTTTAGACAAGCAGGTTTATAATTATCACTATGGCTGACAAACGAAAAATTGAAAGAACCATCTGCAACAGGCAGGTCTCGTTTTCCGTCGATGGTGAAGATTATGAGGGTACCATCGAAAACATCAGCAACGAAGGCACGCTTATCCTGGCAGACACCCCGGTGCAGCTTCAAGAGGACAAGGAAATATCCATTACCATTACGAGCGCCGATCAAGGGGATATGAAAAAAGCCAGAGTCATCTGGGCGGATGATGGGGCTTTCGGGGCTGAATTCTTATAACAATCGTAAAATGCTTCTATAAGAGAAACAGCTTCTCCAGCTCTGCCGGTGTATGCACCATGTGGTCCGGTGTGCCTTCGGCGAGTTTTTCCACGCCATGCCAGCCCCACGTCACGGCAACCGTGACGGCACCCGCTTGCCTTCCCTCGATCATGTCGCCCTTGGTATCCCCCACATAAAAGGCTGGCAGGTCCGGATAGCGCTCCATGGTTTTCTGGATTTTTTTCATCTTGCTCCTTTCCTTGTCCGCACCAACGATATCATCAAAACAGGCAATGTTTTCCTTTTCTAAAAATTGCCATACGAGTTGGGAATCATTGGAAGTGATTACCGTAAGGACATTGCGACTCGATATGATTTTCAACGATTCGTGTATTCCATGGAAAGGCTTTACCTTAGCGAGATACTTCCGCACTTTGCGGTTATGGGCATCACCAAGAATTTCATCGATTTTGTGGGCCGAAAGACCCAGTTGGACCAGCGTTTCGAAGAAATTGCCATCAAACAGGCTGACGACCTGCTCATGTGTCTTTATGCCCGTATATCCGCAAGCACGGGATGCCTCCAGAAATGTGGTTGCAAATATATCCAGGGAATCAACGATCACCCCGTCATAGTCGAACATGATCAAATTCTTTTTGATAGTGCTTCTCCTTATTGAAGAACCTCGCAGCGTGTTTAGCACTGTCGCACGGTGCGGAATTCATTTGCTGTTGCGGTTCAATTAAAATCCGACCAGTGATTAGCAGACTATTCAGCAGAGTTCAAGATCGGGTCGGATTTTTCTTGCCAAACCGGAAATCGTGCTATATGTTACGCGCCAACATGCTTTATCTATATATAAAGCAAGGAAATAAGAATCTCGCCTAGAGCGTGGTTACCTAGTTCACCTTTCCTTTGTTAGTGTATGATGGTCAGTTGACCCCTGTATTCATGACATAAAACTTAATCCGCCGGCATGCTGTATGCCCTCGGCTATTGGAACGTTAAAAAGGCCGGTTATTATAACCGGACGAAAAAAAAAGAAGTGCTATGGAAGATCATAAGATTAAATTGTATGAAACTCAGTTGCGACGGCTGTTCAAAGCCGCCGAGCAAGACGAACAAGAGGCGCCGACGGTGCCTGTTCACCGCGAAAAAATCCGCGTAATTCGCAGACGAAAAGGCGGTCCCGACCAGTACATCACTGAAAGCTCGCACCAGTATGCCCTGGCAGCGGCAGACATGGGATAAGACCGACTTCTCGGCAATTTAGCCCGGAAATTTCACACACCCGAAAACATAACGCACCACCGCCCGCCCTCCTCTCGGCTGGACAGGTGGGGTGCGCCCGCACTGTGGGAAATAAGCACATATGGATCATCTCCAAGAGATGAAATCGGGAATGTCGAGAGAATGTTGAAATCAATGGTCCATTCCCTGGAAAACAAACACCTGGATCCTTGATTCCTCGACCCCTGGAATCCTTTCTCCCGGCGAACTGGGAGAAGAACCACAATTACTTATCCTTTCGAACCACCTCGATTTGACCGATGTCCATGATGACAAAGCGGGAGGGATCCAGGTTTTGCCGTTCAATCGTTCTTTTAAGATCCAATACAGGGTATCCGGGCGGATTGTCACCTAACTGAAAGGCGCCCCACTGGGTTGGAATGTAATATCGGGCTCCCAGATTCTGGAAAGCCCGGACGGATTCAGCGGCGTTCATGTGAGCATAATGCATAAACCAACGCGGGTGATATGCCGTCAGGGGCATGAGTGCATAGTCGATTCCTGGAAATCGCTTCCCGATTTCCCGATACCCGACAAAAAAGCCACTGTCCCCACCATAATAAATCGTCGTTTCCGGCGTCACCAGCAGGTAGCTGGCCCATAGCGTGGTATTGAAATCCTGCCCGATCCGTCGCGACCAATGCTGGGCAGGTAGCGACACGAGCTGAACGCCATCTCCCAGCTCGACGCGTTCCCACCAGTCCAATTCCTGAATTTCCCCGTCAAAGAAAGATCGCAGGGTTTCCTTGAGGCCCGGCGGCACAAAAATTCGAGCGTGATCAGGCAGGGAGCGGATGGTATCCTTGTCCAGATGGTCATAGTGGTTATGCGAGATGAGAACGTTAAGCGGGCCCGATATTCCTTTAAGATCATCCTTTCGCAGCGCCGGCTGAGTGACCCTTTTTGGCAGCAGGGCCCGTTGGGACAACATGGGATCGGTCAACCAGGTAACACCTGCGGTATGTATGAGAAACGTGGCGTGTCCGACCCAGGCAATAGTGTCGCTGCGGGCTTTTTTCTGAATACGCCCGCTGAGATCCGTGAGAACCCCGGGCAGAAACGTGCACTCCTTATCCGTATACACGGCCTTCTTGGAGAAGCGCCATTTCAGGAACGACCGAAACCGGTCTGCCTCCATGGGCATCCATGGATTGAAATAGGCACCGTCCTTGAAATGAGGCGCATACAACATTTCCACACGCCGGTCTTCCACTTCCCGCTGCCATGCGTCCTCATCAAATGGCGGGGGCGTTGCTATACAGGACGCCAGCACCAGGGCCAGGGTCAGAGCCAGGGTCAGATAGCGTAAGATCCGCAAAACGGTTTTTGGCAATGTATGTGTGATGAAAGCACACCCCCTTTGTGGAAAAAGGAAAATATCTTCAATTATTATTTGACAAATAAACCTCTTTTTTACACCATGCCGTTGGATTTCACAAAGCACAGTTCGCACAGGAGACCCCATGGACAGGACCGACCTTCAGACGTTTATCGACGATCAACAGATCCAGGCCACCATACTGCCCTTGAGCGAGCACACCCTCACGGTGGGGGACGCTGCCAGGGCCCTTGCGGTGAACACCGACCAGATCATCAAGTCCCTGGTCTTCCACATCGATGGCAAGCCCCTGCTGGTGATCAACAACGGCCTGGCCCGGGTAGACCGCAGGAAACTGGCCGCTCACCTGGGTGTGGGCAGAAAAAAGGTCAAATTTGCCAGCCCGGACACGGCCTTCACCCTGACCGGCTTTGTCGTGGGAAGCATGCCACCCTTCGGCCATAAGCTGCCACTGCGCACCCTCGTGGACACGGCCGTAACACAACTGGACATCATCTACGGCGGCGGGGGGGATGTCGACGCCATGATGCGCCTCACTTCGAAAGAACTTCTGCGGGTCAGCCAGGCAGAGGTGGTACCCTTCTCCGAATAAATTCGCTTCACGAATTTATTTGCGCGGCAATGCCGCTCTTTGGGATCAGAAGATTTAATCTGAACAATCGCTTTTTATCTCGGTCTGCACCAATCTCTTCGGGAAAAATCGCTCAATGCAGGTTTAAATTATTCCATAAAAGAGCTGATAAACTCCCTGACCGCAGTCTTCCCGTTAAAAATGCCGTAGTGGCCCTCGCAGAGAATATCCGCGTTCAGCTCCAGCATTTTCTTTAATGAATTCTGGTACGCATCCGGATCCGAAAGTGTGCCACAAGCTTCAGGTTCAGCCGTTTTTTCAATGCAGCCGCTCCCCCGGTGTGATCGAAATGGCAGTGGGTAATCAGCAGGTAATCAATGACGGCATCGGGTACGTTACAGCGACGAATATTTTCCAACAGCCCGTCCGTAGCATTGCCACACCCGGCATCCACGATAGCCGCCCGTCCGTCCACGTGAATCAGATAGGCGGCGGCATCTTCCGGTGCAGTAAACCCGCTGCCGCCGATCTGGTAAATTTCCTTGGTAATCATCCGCACAGCTCCAGGGCATAATCAATTTCATTGGCTACCAGCCCCATGGCGCCCGAACGGAAACGGTCCAGGGCAGACCGCGCCCGGCGCCCCCCGATGCGGCCCAGGGCCCAGGCACACATGCTCTTCACCCGCTCATCCACCGATTCTTCAAAGGCCCGCACAAGGTCCGGGATGTGACAAGGATCCAAGGTGTTTCCCATGGCCCGGGCTGTGTTCATCTTCCAGCGCCAGATCTGGTCAGGAGACATATAGAACATGTGAGGCCATATACGCTGCTCGAAATAGGGACGATCCATGTGCAGCAGTTTGGCCAGATCAAAGTCGGCAGCCTTTTGGGCAGCTCTCTGGTTGATGGGCAGATCCGCCGCAAGCCAGGCCTGGTTCCGGGGACAGACATTCTGACAGCGGTCACAGCCATAGATGAACAAGCCCATGGGTTCCCTGAGGTCTCTGGGAGTAAGACCCTCCCCGAAATAGGTCAGAAAAGAAATGCAGCGCCGGGGATCGATATGGCGGGGCCCTTTGAGCGCGCCTGTGGGGCAGGCCACCAGACAAGTGTTCCGGCACCAGGTGGGGCAGCCTGTCACCAGGGTGGGTTCGCCGGGCTCGAATTCCGCGTCCACCACCACGGCGATGGGCAGCACCCAGGAACTCTTGCGCGCCACCCGGTTGGAATAGAAAAGACAGTTTTTTCCGAAAGTGCCCATTCCAGCGCGCCCCGCGGCCAGCCGGTGGGGCAGGTTGAAAGGAACCTTGGACTGAATGCCGTTGTCTCGCAAATAGGAACGAAAGGCTTTAATGCGAGTGGCCAGACCATCCCGCAGGACACGATCGTCATCCAGGTAGCAGCGACCGAAAAAGGGCTCCAGGGTGTGGGGGTAGGACTCACGAAAATAGACCTCCATGAGGACAAAAATCGATTTCGCCCCGGGTAGAATATTCTGCGGGTCTGTTCCAGACATCAGGTCCAGACCGTTGGTCATGGTCCAGGCATAGGACGCGTGGCGTTCCTCCAGGATACGCTGCTGGGATTCAAATGGCTCCGCACTGGTGACACCGATGTCCTCGAACATGAGTTCGTGGGCCCGGTCGGTTATCTGCTGCTGCGTCAACATGGTTCATCCTCCAGGGATTACAGGGTTTATCGAAGGACCCAGCTTTTTCATGGAAAGGTTTAGTTGTCAAGTTCGATCCACTCATGCACGGCAGCAAGATCCTTGACAAAAGGGTGCCGTTATCACTGCACCAGTGTCGCGGCAAGAAACTCCTGAAAGCGTTTCCAGGATTTTTTATCCGCATCCTCCTGATAACGGGACCCGTCAAAAACGGTAAAGGCGTGTTGTGCCCCACCATAGGTAATCATCTCATGGGAAACTCCGGCCGCTTCCAGTTCATTCGTCAGGGCTGCAAACTGGTCCATGGTGATGGCCGAGTCGGCTGAACCATGCATGATCAAAATCGATCCTGCCGTCTTGCTATAATTCTGACCCTCGGGTGTCTTCAAACCTCCGTGAAAGGTGGCAAAGCCTTTCAATCCCACTCCGGAGCGCGCCCATTCAAGTACGGCCGCACCGCCGAAGCAGTAACCTGCGGCAATGGCATTATCGATCCGGGCGCCTTTTTGTCCGGCGGTTTCGAGGGCACCGTTCATCAGGGCCCGCATTTTGTTTCTGTCTTTGTACAATTCGCCTGTATGCTGCCGTTTGTCCTCCATCTCGGTCGGTCTCACACCGGCACCAAACAGATCTGCAGCAAACACTGCGTACCCTGATGCGGCCAGCATATGGGCCCGCTTGACTTCATATTCGGTAAGACCGTCCCAGTCATGAATCAGCACCACCAGGGGGGCCTTGTCTGAAGGGCTGATATAATACCCCTCGTATGACTGTCCGTTGACCTGATACCGCACCACTGACCCATCCGCTCCCATGGCGGCGCTGGCGACGACAAAAACCAACAATATCGATAGTATATATTTCATGATATCCCTCCTTAATAAAATCAATACCCGTTTTAATGCCACAATGTAATACATCAAATGCGAGCCGTCGAGGTTGTGTGATGTTTTTTTTCGACATTGAAGAACCTCACTGCAAGCTGAAAGGCATCCTGGGCCGTCGGGAATTATGCCGGATCAAGTCCGGACTTGAATCAAGAAATTCTTTGGAGTATATATTAGCCCTAAAGTGAAAGCTGTAAGGAATGGATCATCTCCCAAAGAGTTGATCCAAATTAAGGATTGAAGGATTCCAGGGGTCCAGGGTTCGAGTGAGATGAAGTGAGGCATCCTGGTCTTTTAAGGAAGTCACTGAAAATGACCTGCATCGTTCAGAAGTACGGCGGCAGCAGTGTCGCCGACATCGACAAGTTACGACAAATCGCCGGGCTGATCGCCCATGTCAAACAGCAGCAGATCCAGATTGCCGTGGTGGTTTCCGCCATGGGTAAAACCACCGACAGTCTCCTGTCCATGGCGCGCGAATTTTCCCCCAAACCACCCCGACGCGAAATGGATATGCTACTTTCCACCGGTGAACGCATCACCATGGCCCTGCTTTGCATGGCCTTGAACGAAAAGGGTATCGATGCCGTCTCACTCACCGGGTCCCAGGCCGGTATCATCACCGACGACCGGCACAACGATGCCCAGGTCATCGAGGTCCGGCCCTTCCGGGTGCAGGATGAAATGGCCAAAGGCAAGGTGGTAATCATCGGCGGTTTTCAGGGCGTCAGCTACAAAAGAGACATCACCACCCTCGGTCGTGGCGGGTCGGACACCTCGGCCGTGGCACTCGCGGCCGCACTGGATGCTGAACGCTGCGAGATCTATTCGGATGTGGATGGCGTCTATTCAGCTGACCCGGCAGTGGTGGCCGACGCCCGGCACCTGCCCGAAATTTCCTATCCCGAGATGCAGGAAATGAGCACCGCCGGGGCCAAAGTGCTCAACGCATCCGCCGTGCAGTTCGCCAAGGAAAAGAACATCGCCCTTTATGCCCGAAGCACCTTTCAGCCCGGTCGTGAAACCATCATACGGAAAATGCCCCCTGGAAAACTTACCGGCGTCCAGGCAGTCGTAAGAGAAGAACGGATCGAACGCATACGGATATCCGGTCTGGATGTGCGTCGCCGTTTCCAGCAGGTGGTATCCTACCTGGAAACCGAACAGGTGCCGGTCAAGGAAGTCAACCTCACCCATGTTGGCCAAAAAGGAGAGCTCTCCCGGGCAAGCTTTGTGGTACCAGCCGGTCAGGTATACGACTGGAACGACATTAAGAGCGGTCTGGAAGATAAATTCGGTCCCAGCCTGGCCTTTGATACGGATCTGTCAGCGGTATCCCTGATCGGAGAAGGGCTGAACCGAAACAGCCAGACCCTGCTGAACACCCTGGAACTCCTGGCGGAAAACAACATCACCACCCATGGCGTCACCACGACTTCCTTTCGGATTTCGCTCCTGGTTCCCCGGGAACACGTGGATCAAAGCGTCCAGCTCTGTCATGAGCGCTGGGTTATCTCAAAATGACAGGGATGGAGGGCAGGGTTGAGAGGGTGGCTGATGACAGTGAGCGAAAGGCACCTGACAGCCTACAGTCTAAACTGCTAAAAGGCTAACAAGGGTTCAAGGGTGATTGACAGCTATTCGCGGATATCAGCATCCCGGTGTTCCAGCATCATAGGGTCCAAGCATACAATGGCTTGTGCTGAACGCGAACCTTTACGTTCTTGTTTTGATCATTCGAATTTATACCGCTTGTCATAATAATGTTCCGAAAATAGGATGGCGGCATAAGGGGTTATAGCAGAAAAAAGGTCCTCAATCGGAACGTTTTTCTGACAACCCCTATAGGTCATTGGGTATTGTTTCGGATTTGGGCTTGGTGCTTTGGATTTAAGCGGTATCAAACTGGTTTGTCGCGGGGTTAGCGCTCGCTGTTGCGGTTCAATTTACAAAAAAGGAAGAAAAAATGCACCCAAGCTACGACTGCATCATCATCGGTGCCGGGATATGCGGAGCGGCCATTGCCTACGAAATGTCCAAAAAAGGATATCGAACCCTGAATGTGGATCAGTTAGCCGCTGCCGGACATGGTTCCACCAGCAGCTCCTGTGCCATCATCCGGACCCATTACTCCACCCTTGAAGGCACCGCCATTGCCTATAACAGCTGGTTCGACTGGAAAAACTGGTCGGACTACATCGTTGCCCCGGATGAAAGCGGCATTGCAACATTCCATCAGACCGGTCTGATAAACATCTACGCCAAGGGGCGCGAAGCAGCCAATCACATGAAGCTGCACGATATGCTGGGAATCCCCTATGAGATATGGAACCGGGAGAAACTGCTCCGTCGGATGCCCCATTTCGTGGACGATTCATTTTATCCACCCCGGCGCCCAGAGGATCCCCGGTTCCATGACCTGCCCAAGCAAAAAATTGAAGGGGCCATTCTCTATTACCCCAACGACGGGTATGTCAACGATCCTGGGCTGGCGGTTCACAACATCCAGCGGGCTGCAGAGGCAAGTGGGGCTGTTTTCCTCTTCAATACAACGGTCGTATCCATCCGTTCCCGCCGGAATGCCGTCGTGGGTGTAGGCCTGAAAGACGGCGGCAGGATCGATGCCCCCATAATTGTCAATGCCGCCGGGCCCCACTCTGCCGTGATCAACCAGATGGCCGGTCTTGCCGACAAAATGAACATCAAGACCCGGCCCCTGCGTCATGAAGTGCATGTTGTCCCCTCTCCGGAAACGTTCAGCTACGAAACAGACGGTCTGGTGGTGGGGGATGGGGACGCGGGTGTCTATCATCGACCGGAAACAGGCAACCTGGTCCTGGTCGGCAGTGAAGATCCGGACTGTGATGAAAAGGACTGGGTCGACGATCCGGACCATTTCGACAGGGATGCCTCCCTGGCACAGTACCAGGCCCAGACCTATCGTCTGGCAAAACGTGTGCCGGATCTCCGGATTCCGAACAACCCCAGGGGCCTCGCCGACCTCTATGATGTCAGCGACGACTGGATTCCCATTTACGACAGATCCGATCTCGACGGGTTTTATCTCGCCATCGGCACCAGCGGCAACCAGTTCAAAAACGGTCCCTCAATCGGCCTCGTGATGGCGGAACTGATCCATGCCACTGAAAATGGCCATGACCACGATACCACGCCATTGCAGATGCCATTGCGTCATGTGGATCTGGCTCTGAACACGGGTATTTTTTCCCGGAACCGTGAGATCATTCAGGACAGCTCCTTTTCGGTGATGGGCTGAGGGGCAGGGGTGGAGGTTTCAAGGGTGATACAAGGGTTGGAGGGTAGCTGACAGCTATTTGCGGACAGCAGTGTCCCAGCTTCCATGCATCCTAGCCTCCCAGCAACCAGGAAGCCAAAAGGGAGATTTGATTCCTCAATTCGTTTCTGCCTCCACTTTCCGGGCAAGCTCCATATATCGCTGAGCCTCTGCAGGGTAGCCCTGACGCTTGTAAATATCACTGATCCTGCCAAAATAGAGACGCTGGTTTTCAGGGTTCTGCCGGCAAAGAGAAAAATAAGTTTCCACAAGCTCGCCTGAAATATCACCTGCTTCATATTTTAGCTCCGCATACCGCTGTCTGACAAAGGGATCTACCCGTCTGTGGCAGCTTTTACAACCGGTCATAATTTCCTGGTACGTAGTCAGGGCCTCTTTTTTCCTGTCCATGACCTCGTAGATCCTTGCAAGGGCCACGGCGATCTGTTGGTCCCATCCAAGATATTCGATGCTTTTTTGATAGAATGAAACGGCCTGGCTCTGTTTTCCGGACCGGAACAGGGTTTCGCCCATCAACAGCAGGATCGGCATCGATGTCTTGAGTGTGTCCGGACAGGATTGCAGAAGCGTGTCCGCCAGGTCATACGCTTCGGATTCCCAATAGATCTCGCACAGCACTTCATAGGCCCGGAGGGATTGCGGGTATGCTTCGATAAATACTTCCAGAAGAGTCCTGGCCTCAGGGATATCTCCCAGATTCAGATAGACCGTGGCAAGTTCAAGGTGAACATGTGTGACACGTCCCCCCTGATCATCCCGGGCCTTTTTCAGCAGGTCTGCCGCGGGACCGAATGCCCCCTTGTTCAACGCAATATACCCGGATTGAAAATTCCGGCCCAAACCCGCGTATATATCCTGGACATCATCCGGCAGGGTGCTGCAGAGGACCAGAAAATAGTCCTCGTCGTCATTCATGTCAAAGACCTCATCATCAGTCCCATCGGCCTCTTGCCACGCCTCGGCACCCATTTCCATATGGACACCTGCGGCAACGTCGCTGACCAGTATCTCCACCTCCCTGATTAACTGTGCATCGCGGGTCAGTTCCCGCGCCAGTTCCAGAAGTTCCCCAGCCTCCTCAAAACATCCCGCCTCCACCAGCTCCTGCGCGGAAAGCTTGTGCTGCAGGGCCAGTGACTCACAGGCATTCTTGATCTTCATCTCGAGTCTGTCCCTGTGATCAGCCACATCCGGCAGGGAAGCTTTTTCCAGGCGTGACAAGGCCTCTTCATATTGCAGTTTGGCCAGCCCCAGATCGTTGGATCGCACCAGCCGGTCACCCCTTTTTTCAAAAACGTCAAATGATTTTTGAGAAAAAAATTGTAACAATCCCATACGCACTCCTAATCAGATTCACTCGCCAACCCCACAGCAAACCAGGCTGATACGGCTTAAATCCAAAGCACCAAATCCCAAATCCGAAACAATACCCAATGACCTAAATTCGAATGATCAAAACAAAAACGAAAAAGTTCGCGTTCAGTACAAACCATTGTATGCTGGGACGCTAATAGTTGTCAGCTACCCTCGAACCCTTGTCAGCCTTTTAGCAGTTTAGACTGTAGGCTGTCAGTTGCCTTTCGCTCACTGTCATCAGCCACCCTCCAACCCTTGTATCACCCTCGAAACCTCCAACCCTGCCCTTCACCCCTTAATAACCGCCAGCACATACGGATAGATATTTTCCAGAATACGGCGATATCCCTCGGGATTGGGGTGCAACCGGTCCGGAAGGTTGTAACGTGTGTCGCCGGCCACACTTTCCAGAAAAAACGGAATCAAGGGGATATGATGCTTGTGGGCAATGTCTGGATAGACACTTGAAAAACGGGCGGTGTGGACCGGTCCAAGGTTGGGCGGTATTTTCATTCCGGCCAGGAGAATGTCGATATCATGGGCCTTTATGATGGTGATGATCCTATCCAGGTTCTCTTCGAGCACCTTGGGGTCGACACCCCGCAGGCCGTCATTGGCACCGGTCTCCAGGATAATGATGTTCGGTTTGAGTGAACGGATCACCCATTCGATACGAGACAGGGTTCCGCTGCTGGTTTCACCGCTGATACCTGCATTGATGACCTTGAAAAAGAAACCATCCAAATGAAGACGTTTTTCGAGCAATGCCGGATATGCCTCGCTCTCATCCACACCATACCCGGCGGTCAGGCTGTCGCCAACGGCCACGATGGTGCCCAGACCCAACCCATCGTTAGCCTGGGATTCAGACCGGCTCTCGGCGGAAGGAGACTCGTTGCTGCAGGCAGGCAGCACCAGCAGGACGCACAGGAACAGCAGGACTGCGATCCGGGTATTCCCGACCGTCCGGCATCTGCCCGCCGAATTCTTGCCCGCAACAAGAAAGCCTGGATTATGCATCGGGCTGCTCCCTCAGGTAGCTGATCGGTTTTTTTTTGAGAATCGATCTTGCCGAAAGGATCCCGACACCATTTACAAGCACAACCGCACCCGCCACCATCAACAGGCAGGACAGTAAAAACATCCGAAAGTCGATTTCCAATACAAACCGGCATATCAGATAGGTTTCCACCTGGGAAATGACAACCGCCAGGACGCTGCTGGCAAGCCCTATCAACAGATTTTCGAGTGAGAACACCTTTACCACGAAGGCGGTCTTTGCCCCAAGAATCTTGTAATAGACGGATTCGGTTATGCGTTCCGCCCTGGTGGCAAAAACCGAACTGATGAGTATCAGTACACCGGCGAAGATACTGAGAACACTGAAGCCCCGCACAATTTCCGACAGCTGTTTCATGATGCCAGCAAACACCCGAATCGTTTCGGAGACATCGATGACATTGATGTTGGGGAATTGCGTCACCACCCGGGTCTGTAGCGTCCCGATGTTCTCCTGGGGCACGTGAAGAGCGGAGAACAGGGTTTGCGGTGCTGAACCGAGGGTCTCTTTTTCAAAAACAAAGTAGAAAAATGGCTGCAACGACCCTTTTGTGCGGGATCGGACACTCGATATGCGCGCCGTCAGCGGAACACCCTGAATATTGAACTGAATGGTGTCCCCGATAATCATGGGGTGCATGTCAATGACGCTATCCAGGACCGACACCTGCAGATCCTGCCAGTCAGCACGAAAAAGTTTGCCGCCCTGGAGAAGGATCTCGTCGTCCAAAAGATGGTTCCGGTAGGTCAAATTAAAAACACGGGCAAGATTGTCACGCTTTTTGCTGCGCTCAGTCTTGCGATCGATGACGGCACCGTTGACATGGGTGACCCTGGCCCGAACGATGGGATAAAAAAGGACCTCTTTGTCCACGGCCATGGAAAAGGCCGTCGTCTGATGCGGCTGAATATCGAGAAAAAAGAGATTCGGACTATCCTGGGGAAAAGACGTGACAAAAGTGGCGTCGAGATTCCGCTCCAGCAGGTAGATGGAAAAGATCACACAAAGTGCGGTTGTCAGCGATACCATGATTGTTTGTGTTGCAGCCCCCTTTCGAAACAGACCTTTGACAGCCTGGCGGAAAACCAGGTTCCGGATGTGCTTGCGTCTCAACACCCAGAGCATTCCAGAAGTCACGACCGTTGCTATCATGATCAAGCTCCCCAGACCGGCCACAAAATAGAGCCCGAAACGGATATCCTGCATGTGTCGGAACACCAGCCCGAAGAAAAACAGGGCAAGCATTCCGTAGCATGCAAACACTGGCCACTGACGGGTCAGCACGGGGATGTCTTTGCGTAAAACCATGACCGGATGCATGCCCTTCAGTCGGTAGAGAGGTACAAAGGAGAAAATCAAGACCACTAGTATGCCCAACGCCACACTTTCCAGCATACCGGACCATGCGATCAAAAAAGGCGTCCCCGACGGCAGAAAGGCGGAAAGGAGATGGGCCAGACCATATTGAATGAGAACACCCATCAGGATGCCAGCGCCCATACCGATGCTTCCCAGCAGCATGACGATAATCACATAATGAACCAGAATATGACGGCTGGTGGCACCCAGGGCCTTCATAATGGCGATGGCATACTGTTTTTCATTCAACAGGGCGGTCAAGGTGCTCTGAATGCCGACACCGGAAACGACCAGAATGAAAATACCCACCAGATTCAGGAAAAACATAAATCGTTCGAAAAAGCGCTTGATCCGCGACCGGGCCGTTTGAAATGTATCGACCTGCTCCCTTTCCAACTCGGCAATTTGACTGAACCTGCGGGCCAGGGCGTCTGTCTGCGCGGCATCTTTGACCTTCAGTAGATGGACATGTCGTATACGGCTGCCGGTCTGGAGCAAACCCAGGGCATCCAGATCTTCAGCGGCAATGAAGACACGGGGCCCAAAAGAAAAAAGACTGATGGGGCGGTCAGGCTCGGCCAGAACCACATCCTGGATGGTCAAAGAGGTGTAGCCCACCTGAATGGTGTCGCCAAGCCTCAGCCCCAGACGATCCAGAAGCGTCGGTGCCACGACGGTCCGGCCGGGTGTCAAGACCTCATGAAGTGCTCTACCGGATTGCAGCAGGACTTCCCCATAGAAGGGATACCCCTTTTCCACCACTTTCAGCTGTGAGAGCACGGAGCTGCTGTCATCGCTGGTTCGAATGACACTGTAGAATTCATGATATCGGGCAAGTGCCACGCGCCCTTCCTGAACATTTTCTGAAATCGCCTGGGACAGCGGCTCCGAGAGGGTCTCGTAACTCCGGATGACGATATCGGCGGCATGCAGCTTCCTGGCATCGTGCAGCAAAGACTGGTGGATACTTTTTGAAAAGCCGCCAAAGGCCGTCAGGGTGACCAGGGAAAGACCCACGCAAAGAATGAAAACCAAAGCCTGCTTTGACGACCGAGTGATTTCACGCCGGATGAAACCATGATGGATCATCATCGTCCCTGTCCTGGATTTCCTGAATTGTCCCGGGTGAACCTGCCGTCCTCGAGGGTCAGCACACGATCGGCGGCCCTGGCGATATCCGGATTATGGGTAACCAGAATCAGCGTCGCTCCCTGTTCGGTTTTCAGGTCGATGAGTTGCGAGAGAACGATGTTGCCGTTTTCCGAATCGAGGTTTCCTGTGGGTTCATCGGCAAACAACAGTTTGGGTTTGTTGACCATGGCCCTGCATAGCGATACGCGCTGCTTTTCTCCTCCTGAAAGCTGGCTCGGCATATTGTCTGCCCTGTCTTCCAGGCCCACCCGTTTCAGCAACCTGCGGGCGGCCTGTTCGGCATCTTTTTTGCCCATGATTTCCGCTGGAAACATGATATTTTCCTTGGCTGTCATGGAAGGCACCAGGTGAAAGGATTGAAAAACAAACCCGATCATACGGTTGCGAAGGGGTGCCAGTTCATCTTCCGTGGCACCCGTGATCTCCTGTCCCTGGATGGCGACATGGCCGGAGGAAGGCTGGTCCAGACCGGAAAGAAGCGTCAGGAGGGTGGTCTTTCCGCTGCCGCTGCTGCCCGTAATGACCACGAACTCCCCAGGGGCGACAGACAAAGAAATATCCTTCAACACCGTGATGCGGCGGTTTTCCAGCGCATAGGTCTTGTTCAGGTTCCTGGCTTCCAGAATATTCGTACCATCCAACATGCCTGGGGTCCTTTACTGAAGCCATCTCAAAAAAGTTTTTTTGGCCCAATTTCTGTGTTGGTCCCTTGCTTCAACTCCTCGGAATACTACAGTATGCTTGCGGGTTAAAGTTCGGGCCCGCCTTGAACTTCAACCAAAACCCTTTTTTTGAGATGACTTCTGAAAAAATAATTGCATATAACTTAATACCGGCACTGGTAAAATACAAGGCGGTGCCGGGCCGCATCAAAAATCGGCAGAGCAAGACCACGCCCAGGACGGTCTTTTTCATGAAGGCTTCCGAGAATACTCTTTGCAGCACTTCCAAGGTTCAGGCTTGCGTTCGCTTCGCGTTGCGTGGCATAGTCAACCATCATCTTGCATTTCATCAGCAGCATAACATCGATACCATTTTATGAGAGCGTCAATTGACCATGTATCTGGCCAGAACAACTATCGGAAACCAGACCCACTACCACATCAGAGAAACGTATCCGGATGGTGGTTGTTTGAAAAGTCGCGATCTTTTTCATCTGGGCACGGATCCTTCCAGATATATCATCTATCCGGGAGGAAAAGGTTACTACTTCGACGAGGTGCTGGAGGAAACCCTCAGAGAACTCGGTTTAAATCCGACCCAGGATGATCTCGATGGCATATTCTGGGATTTTCTGGATCCTGAAATCCAGCGGGTTATCCAGGGATTCGAGAGAAAAACAAAAACACCGCCATCCGGGCCGGATACGGTTGGTCAGGAATTTCATCTGTTTGACAAGCGGCGCATCCATTTTCTAAGATTCGGATCCATGGATCAACAGGATATTCAGCGGATGCCGGACAAATTCTTCCGGGCGCTCAATGCCAAATCCCGCGATGAAATCGAGCAGTATTTCATGCAGGAAGAACGCATCATCCGTCCACGTGAACTGATCCGGTACCTTTCTGTCATCTTCGGTTTTCAGCAGCACCTTGTATATTCCATGCCGGACCAGATGGCTGGTAACGCCCAACAGGAGCGGGTGGACACCCTGTTTATCGAATCCGTCTGTGCCCTGAACCAGGACAACACCTTCTGGACCGGTATGCCCATGACCGGTGACCTACAGGGGTATCTACGCCGATACGTCATTCTCTATTTCGATATGGCTGTCCAGCAGAGCCCCTCTATTCCGCGATACCTGCATGAATTTATGAATCGTCATCGGTCCTATCGACCACCGCAAAAGGTCCGTTTGAACATGGCGGAAGCCAGCCGGCTGTTTGAAACACCATGGGAAAACCTGCATCAAATGGACGGCAACGCGTTTACGCGCCTGTATCGTAAGCAGGCCCTCAAATTTCATCCGGATCAGGGCGGCAGCCAGAAAACATTTGTCAAGCTGACAAAACTCTACAAGAACCTTATGAAAAAGAAGGGCCACAAGCCATCTTAATTCCGATCGAAATCCCGCACCTCGGGTGGAGCCCTCGCCCGAACCTTTCATGAAGTGTCCGGGTTAGCCTACAGGCGGCAGGGTCACCGGCATACCCATCAGAGGCCAGAGAAAAAATACGGCAATTCCGGTGACCACCATCAGGATGATACTGGCCGGTATGCCGTAAAGAAAGAATTCCCCGGTCGTAAACTGCTTGGAGTCGTAGGCAATGGCATTTGGGGCGGCGCCCACCAACAACAGAAATGGCATTCCTGCCGTCACCAAAGCGCCAAACAGAATAACCTCACCGGACACACCCAGATAAGGAGCAATGACCAGGGCCACCGGCAGCGAAATAGCGATGGCCGCGACATTCATGATGACGTTTGTCATAACCATAACAAAAAATGCGATGCTCATGACAAATACAAACCAGTTGGCTTCCTGAAACATGGCCAGCCAGTTAACCGCCATCCAGTTGGCGGCACCTGTCTGCCACAGGCAGTTGCCGATACTCATGGCACCCGAAAAAAGCAGTATGATGTTCCAGGGTATGGCTTCCAGGTCATCCAGATCCATAATCCCGGTGACAAAAAAGAGAATCGTTGAAATCAGAATAATGGCTGTTTTGTCGATGGGGGCAAGCACGGGCAGGAACTGCTTAGCCGCCATAACCAGGATACAGGTTCCCACAATCAGCGCAGCTTTGATTTCATTTTTTGTCATGGACCCCAGTTCATTGTTAAGTTTTTTTGCCTTCTCCCTCAAACCGGGAATGGTGGCTTTTTCCGGTTTGAAAAACACCATGAAAAATCCCCACAACAAAAAAGTCATGAGCCAGCCGATGGGAAACATGTACCAGGTTAGCTGAAAAAAGGAAATGTCCACGTTCATGATGTCCTTGTAAAACTGAAGGGCCACAGCGCCACGCGCCGCTCCCAGCAGGGTGACAATGCTCCCTGCCCCGGCGACATAAGCCATCCCGATAAACAGTCCTTTTCCAAACTTCGTTTTCTTGTCGCCTTCGCCATACAGGGCATAAATGGAGACAAGCAAAGGATAGATGGTGGCCGCCACCGCCGTGTGTGCCATGATGTGCGCCAGGGCTGCGGTAACCACAAAACACCCCAGGTAGATCATGCTTGTTTTTTCACCGACGATGATCAGCATTTTATAGGCCAGACGTCGGGTTAACCCTGTCTTTGTGAATACCAGGCCAATCATGATGGATGCAAAAATAAACATAACCGAAGGCACCATGAAATCCGTAAAGGCGTCCCTGGCCGGCCGGATCAGAAACAGGGCCTGCAGCACCCCTATGGCCAAACTTGTGACACCGATGGGAACCACTTCGAAAACCCACCAGGTAGCTGCCAGCAAGAAAACAGCGATGGCACCTTTGCCCTCACGGGTTAATAAAAAATGTTTGTCCATGGGATCCACTGCATCCGGCCAGGCCGGCGAATAATACACCACACAAAAAAGCACGATGCCCAAAACAAGAAACCCCGTCTTTTTCCAGTCAAAACTATTTCGCTGCAGATAATCGGCCGTTGAATCGTTCATCAAGCCCTTCCTCCTTAAAATATTCTAACCTGTAACGCTATTTCAAAAACACTCCCGCATCTTATGGAATACCGCGGCAAAAACATCCGTCAGTCTCAATATTCCAGTAATATCCCTTTGTCGCGTCACCAGCAAAGACTGATGGTTTCCCAGGACAAGCTGATGAATGGCCTCGTCCAGGGTGGCGTTTTCTTCAATGAATTCTCCTTCGGAAGGCGCTTGCATAAATTTCTTGACATTTTGTTCCCCGGCTTTGCAGCAGAGGTCTTCCAGGGAGCTGGCAAACAGGCGATACTCTTTCAGCATGGATTTCATAAATTCCTTGCTGAATCCCAGGTGATGAGATTGCCGACGATCCAACATGTCACCATATTTTGGTTCGAGGGCTCTGAGGGCGCCCAGCTGGGTCAGTTTGCCAAGGACCTTGCCGTTATGATCCAATATAAGGATGGCCCTGTGCCGGTAACGGGTATGATCAAATTCCTCCTGGGCCTTTTCCAGTTCCGAGACCGCCTCAAAAAGCGTAGCGTCTTCAGACACCTTTGCATATTCCGAAAGTGGTACCATCAAGTCCACGATTTTAAAGTCTTTCATATTGCCTCCTCACACGTTCACCTTCTTTGCGATCGTCCTTATGGAAATCCAGCAGAGCAAGCACGTTTAGATACCGTACTTTTTGATGCTACCCAATACACTGTCCAAGTGCTGTTTCTGAACAATCAACATCTTTTCAGCCTTGGCTTCTTTAATTTTTTTTGAAAGCGCTTCCATGTCGGCCGGTTTCTCAAGATAATCTGACGCACCGATCTTCATCGCCTCGACACCCTTTTCCAGAGATGCATGCCCGGTCAGCAGGATGATCTGTGCCTCGGGGTGCCTGGCCTTGATCTTTTTCAGGACAGCCATGCCGTCCATTTCCGGCAAATGAAAGTCTAAAATAACGGCGTCAAAAACATCGCTTTCGATGAACGCCAGGGCCTCTTTTGCGGATGAGGCTGTGGTGACATCCATACCCCGTAAACGCATTCGTTCGGACATTGATTCCAGAAAATCTTCTTCATCGTCCACAAGCAAAACTCTTGCTTCCATGGTTTTCTCCTTGCATCAGGAATATCGTTTTTTTACGTGAACTGAGTGATTTTTCCCGAAGTGCTGTGCCGAAATCTTGATGGAGAAGGATTCGCAAGAGATCGGTGCAGATCGAGATAAAAATCGCTCAATTCAGGTTTTCATTTAATCAACGAAAAGAGTCCTATTCCTTAGCTTATCTTTTGTCAAAATGTCAAGAAAAGGCAACAAGAAACGGAATTCGTCATGTCAGGAGGGTTGGAGACTGATAGGCTGTAAGCGCTTATGGCTATAAAAGCTGTATGGCCAGATCCGACAGCTCGGATCTCTCGCCTTTTTCCAGGTTGATATGGGCATACAGTTTCTGCCCCTTCATCTTTTCAATGAGGTAGCTGAGGCCGTTGGACTGACTGTCCAGATAGGGGTGGTCGATCTGGTGGACATCCCCGGTGAAAATAAGCTTGGTGCCTTCCCCGGCGCGGGTAATGATGGTTTTAACTTCGTGGGGTGTAAGATTCTGGGCTTCGTCGACAATAAAAAACACCTTCACGATACTCCTGCCACGAATATAGGACAATGGCGTAATAATGATTTTTTCCTCGGCCAGCAGATCCTCGATACGCCGGCAGCGGCCGTTCTTGCCCAAAAACTGATTGTGTATGACCGTTAGGTTGTCGTACAGCGGCTGCATGTATGGGTCGAGCTTCGAATTGATATCTCCGGGCAGATATCCAATGTCCCTGTTGCTTAAAGGCACGATGGGGCGTGCAAGAAAAATCTGACGATAGTTGCGTTTGGTTTCAAGAGAAGCGGCCAGGGCC
Source organism: uncultured delta proteobacterium (assembly GCA_963823335.1). Taxonomy (GTDB): domain Bacteria; phylum Desulfobacterota; class Desulfobacteria; order Desulfobacterales; family B30-G6; genus B30-G6. The sequence goes on from CAWGLD010000001.1 coordinate 636,470, forward strand.
AGCAATGTCTTGCCTGTGCCGGCTTTTCCTGAGAGCGTCACCAGCGGGATGTCTTTATTCAGCAGTGCATTCAAAGCAAATGACTGCTCGGCATTTCGTGGACGAATACCATAACAGCTTTTATTTTCAATGCGTTTGATCTGTTCCGCCTTGGCATCATAAACGCCCAGGGCGGATTTGCTGCCGTTGCGCATGATCAGAAATTCGTTGGGCAGCAACTGCCCTTCAAAAGATAGCTCCCCGGTTCCCATGCTATAGGGCGTTGCGTACATGAGATCGATAATCTGTTCAGGAATGTTTTCGACAACACGTTTTCCCTTGTAAAGCTCGGAAATATTCTTGACATGGTCGCTGGTGTAGTCTTCGGAAAGGAGTCCGACAGATTTGGCCTTCATCCGCAGATTGATATCTTTTGTGACCAGCACGACATGCTGAAAAGACCTGTCCAGGGCCACATGATAGGCTGCATTCAGAATGTGGTGATCGACCTTGTCTTTTGAAAAATTAGCGCTGATCTTTTGATGAAAGGGTCTTCCGAGTCTGACCGATATGTTTCCCTTGCCGCCGCCAATGGGAATACCACCGTTGAAAATGCTGTCACCTGTCAGGGCATCCAGGGAACGAAGAAATTCCCTGGCATTGCAATTGAGGATGTCCTTGCCTTTCTTAAATCTGTCCAGCTCTTCGATAACCACGATGGGAATCACCACATCGTGTTCATCAAACTGGTATAGGCAGGTACTGTCATGCAGGATGACATTGGTATCGAGAACAAAAACCTTATTATTTTTCCCGGAACCAGGAAAACTGTCTGGAACGTTCATGACGCAACATATAGCATACAATACCCGTTGTTGCAACAACATGAAGTGTTCTTGACATAGAACCGGATCCCCATAGAAAGATGTGTTCCAGGTTGCCTGTTCGTCCAATACGTGGCCCGTTGGTTTTACGAGTCCATATCCTGATATTGCCGAAATAGACTCCCGATCCTTTCACCGGCCCCCTTGCATTATGCTTTTTTTGGCTATAGAATAACTTACCCTTGCCGGGTTCAGCAAATACGAAATGAAACAAGGAGACGAACCGTCCATGAAAAAAGAGAAAGGTTTCAGCGTCAAGGATGTTTTAAGAGCGGAAGTGGCCCCTGCGCTGGGGTGTACTGAGCCAGTTGCCATCGCACTGGCCGCCGCCGCCGCTGCTTCCCTTATCCCGGGTGAGCCGATTACCGCTATAGAAATCTGGGTGGATCCCAATATTTACAAGAACGGTATCGCCGTGGTTATTCCCGGAACCAGGGGACTGAACGGCCTGGATTTGGCCGGTGCGCTGGGTGCGCTGGGTGGTGATCCAGCCCGTCGTCTGGAGGTGCTCGCAACCATCGACAAAACAGTTGTTCGCAATGCCAGGAAACTTCTGGATCGAAAAAAAGTGTCCATCAACCTCCTGGAAGAGCGGCAGGGAATCTATGTCAAGACCATCGTCAGGAGCAACGATAAGGCAGCCGAAGCCATCATAGAAACTCTGCATGACAACATTGTTTCTTTGAAGGTAAATGGACAGCCTGTCGTGGACAACGTGCTCCTGTCCACCGGAAAAGATGGTGGGCAAAAGTCAAAACTCCTGCACGTAGAGGCGTGGTTGAAACAGCTCAGCCTGATGGAACTGGTTGAACTCCTGGACAATCTGGATGAAGATGATTTCACATTTTTAGAAGAGGGCGTCCAGTACAACATGCGTCTGGCTGAATATGGTCTCAAACATGGATCCGGGCTTGGCATCGGCAAAACGCTGGAAAGACTTGTCAGGCTGGGCCTGATCCGGAAAGACATGATCGTCGCCTCCAGGATTCTAACCGCTGCAGCGTCCGATGCACGCATGGCGGGTGTCTCCCTGCCAGCCATGAGTTCATCCGGAAGTGGCAATCATGGGCTTACTGCCATTTTACCCATATGGGCTGTCAAGGATTATGTTGAATGCGACAGACGGGTCGTTCTTGAAGCCATCGGCATCAGTCATATCATTACCGCCTATGTCAAGGCGCATACGGGCAGGTTGTCTGCCGTTTGCGGTTGTTCTGTGGCCGCGGGCGCAGGTGCAACAGCAGGAATTACCCACCTTCTGAATGGGACCCTTGGTCATATGGCCGGCGCCATAACGAACCTTACCGAAGACCTGGCCGGTGTCATTTGTGACGGCGCCAAAGCAGGCTGTTCCCTGAAACTGGCTACCGCTGCCGGAACAGCGGTTCAGTCAGCTCTCTTCGCCCTTCAGGGGGTGCAGGTACAATCCACGGATGGCATTATCGCTGCTTCAGCAGAAAAAACAATGCAGAATATCGGTCGACTGAGCACCCAGGGTATGATCGAAACCGACCGGACCATACTTAAAATTATGCTGGAAAAACAGTTTTCAGATATCAAGGAAATATAGGAGGTAAGCATGCAAACAGCCAAAAACATGGTGGCGGGCAAAGGACGTGAAATCGTGTCGGTTCCCGTGGGAACGACCCTTTTTGCCACCCTTGAAAAAATGAATCAGAAAAAAGTTGGTGCCATTCTTGTCACCAGAAACGAAAAGATTGTCGGCATCTGGACCGAAAGAGATCTTATGCAGGATGTCATCCAAGGGGGCTTTGACCTTAAAAACGCGTTGATCGAGGATTACATGACCACCCAACCGATTTCAGCACCCCACACCGATACGGTCTTCAATCTCATGGACAAATTCCTGGGGCTCAGGGTCAGACACCTGTTGATCGAAGAAAACGGCAACATTATCGGCCTGGTCTCGGGAGGGGATGTCATGAAATGCGTTATCCATGAAAAAGACGCCGAGCTGAAACAACTCAATTCCATGGTGAGCTGGGATTACTACGAAAACTGGAAATGGAAACCCGAAGATCGTTGAAAAGAATCATCCTCTGGGCGGACTAACCATGGCCTCCCCTTGCAGCACAATGACGGCATCCTGATTCATACAGACTGTTTTCAGACGCACCTTTTTCTTGTCTATTTTTTCGACCACTTCCACGCGCGCAGTGATGGTATCCCCCATGTAAACCGGTGCTAAAAAAGAGAGGGTCTGCTGCATGTAGATCGATCCGGGGCCCGGAAGTTGTGTCCCTATCACGGCCGATATCAACCCTGCCGAAAGCATGCCATGTGCAATACGCGTCTTAAAAAAAGTACTCCGGGCATAAGCTTCATTGACATGGGCTGGATTGAAATCCCCTGAAATTCCCGCATACAGATAGATGTCCGCCTCTGAAAACGTCTTGGAGAATTCAGCACTATCCCCCAGGCAGAGCTGATCATATGTTTTTCCGATCATCGGTGACTCCTTTGACTTCATTTCTTTATTCTGAACCACCTGTTTTCAAGTCAGGTTACTTTTCGTGATCGTGTCTGTCAACAAGGTATATTTTAGTCGCACTCCTACAAATTTCTACCTTGACATATCGAGCATATGAACCCTATTGTTAGTGAATAATTAAATCGATAGCCCCTGGGTGAAAATTTTCATGACAGGGGATATGAAACGATGTGCCAATTTGCGCGTCGTGCCGATTGAAACATAAGAACGAATACTTGTAGCAAGAAGACTATACAGGGAGTCTCTATGAAAAAATATGACATCATTGACACGGCAACACGGCTTTTTGCCACCCAGGGTTTTGATGGGACAACGACGCTGCAGATCGCAAGGGAAGCCAAGGTCACCGAACCCTTGATTTATTACCATTTTGAGGGAAAAGACGATCTTTTTACCCATATCATTCGCAATGGCTTCGAGGCCTACTTTACCCGACTGGAATCGCTGAACCAGAAAACATCGACACAATTTGAAAAAATTGAAAATATTTTTACCCTGCACTTTGATTTTATCAATGAACGACCGGATGAGATATATCTGGTTGTCAGTGCTTGTCCGGCCAAACTCAAAGACGCCAAACATATCTGCACACAAAAACTCGATAAGCAGCGCAAGTGGCTCGCGGCATATCTGAGAAAATGTATCAAGGAAGGTATTGCGAGCGGTGAATTCAAAGAGATGCCGGTTTCCGAAACCGTAACGCTGCTACTTGCCGTCATCAGCGGCATCATCCGTCAGCGTACGCTGAAACTTGAGTCCCGCAGGGGAATGAAAAAGGCGGTCGTTGAATTCTGCCGCAGAAGCATGGTGCAGCAGGACTAACCCGGGCATGACACTTGAACCCCAATTGGTTCCCGTCCTCAGGGAGGGAATCGATGTCATCAAGATGGTTCTGTTCCGGGAACTGAAATCATTGCTGCTTTCCAGGGGCAGGGAACCGGTCTATGTAAACAAGCTCACGGGCGCTGTGGTGAATGAACTTTTCGGTATCATGCCTCCGGGAGCGGTCATTGAAAGTTTCAGCCGGACAAACCAGGATGCCGTCCAAAAGACACTGGGAATGATCTCCACAAAACTCGACCACCTCAAGATACCCTTGACAGATGCCCTGCGTATTCAATTTCTTTGTGACAGCCATGAGGGCTTGAACAGCACTGCTGTTTTGGAAAAAGCCCAAAAGCGTGACATTCTGATTGTAGAAAGGGACGTGCCCCTGCCGGGTGCATTCATGAATATCGTTCGCAGTTTCGGCAGGTCCTATGGGATCCTTGACCCACAACCATTGACCACACCGGGAACGACACAGACAAACCAGCATGGAGGAATTGTCAAATGAATGAAAAAATTCAGCCACAAAGGTTGAAACCCCCTGCAGCGACGGGACTCCACATGGATATCCTGTCCGAAAAAGAGCTGAATGACCTCCACGACAGCACCCTTAAAGTCCTGGAAAAAACGGGTCTCTTTATCGACAATGATGCGGCTTTGGATTGCTTTGAGAGGGCCGGTGCAAGCATAGATCGCAAAAGCGGCATCGTCAAGATACCGCCGCGGCTGGTGGAAGAAGCCGTTCAATCCGCCCCTTCAAAGGTCATGCTCGCCGGTCGTGATCCAAAACACGACCTGGTGCTCGGAGAAAATCGTGTTCACTTCACCAATTTCAGCGAAGGCGTCAAAATCAACGACCCATACACCGGTGAAAACAGGCCACCGGTCAAGAAGGATCTTGCGGATGTCGCACGGGTCATCGATTCTCTGGATGAAATTGACTTCTGTGAGAAAGCCATCGGCGCCCATGACGTACCCCAGGAGACCGTTCCCCTGCACAATGCCGAAGCTTTCCTCACCAACACCACCAAACACTGTGCTTTTGGGCCCGGCAACGGAAATCTGCTCAACAAAATCATCGAAATGGCCGCCATCATCGTCGGCGGCGTCAAACAACTGGCAGAACGACCCATCGTGTCATTCACTACCTGTCCGGTGAGTCCTTTGAAGCTGATCAAGGAATGCTGCGAGATCATCATGGTGTCAGCCAAAAACAATGTCGTATGCAATATATTGTCCATGGCCATGGCCGGCGCCACATCCCCCGCAACCCTTGCCGGCACCCTGGTGACCCACAACGCGGAAATCCTGGGTGGTATCACGCTTTCGCAGTTGACCCGCAAGGGGGCTCCCGTGATTTACGGAAGTTCCACCACCGCCATGGATTTGAAGCTGGCCGAAGCATCGGTGGGCACACCCGAGTGCGCCCTCATCAGCGGCGCCGTAGTTCGGTTGGCGCGCTATTATGCGTTACCCAGCTACGTTGCCGGTGGGTAGGGCGACGGCAAGATATCAGACAGCCAGATGGGCCACGAAAAAACTCTCACCGGACTGATACCCGCATTGGCAGGTGCCGATATGATTTACGGTCCGGGGATGCTTGAAAGTGGCATCACCTTCGATCTTGCCCAACTGGTTCTCGACTGTGAATTTGCTCGTATGATAAAACATACCGTCAACGGTATTCCCGTTACCGAAGAGACCATTGCCCTGGGTGTTATCCAGGAAATCGGGCCATTTGGCGATTTCCTGGCGCACAGGCACACATTTCAACACATGCGGGAACAATCGAGAGCCGAGATCATCGATCGCAGAATGCGAAGCGCCTGGGAGATGGACGGCGCCACCGACAGCTATACAAGGGCATGTCACAAGGTCCGCCAGATCCTGGAAAACCATTTTCCGGAGCCACTTCCCCCCGGCGTGCTGGCCAAGATCCGGCGTATCGTGCAAAAAACGGAGACCGAAATGGGTATTGCAAGCCCTGCTGAATCTTCATAGTTTAATATGCAAACGAGGGTTCGAGGAGAAATATGAATAACCGAATTCTAACCAGAATGGGTGACGGCGAACGAAAATGGCACTCAGAATCCGATGTCCGAGCAGATATCGACCAAGGTACAGCCGATGCTGCCAAAAGGGCCGCTATCCCCGCATTGACAGACGAAGAGAAAAGCCAGCTTTTCGATATCATGGCAGATCCCTCCAGAATTGTCAGTGTTCATCCCGGAGAAGAAGTCATTGTCACCGATGATGGTTGCAGCATGAGTTTCTACTCGGGTCAGGACGGCGGTGGTGTGGGTATTCCCATGAGCCGTATGCAGGCCGTACTCACCTATGAGCGCGCATGCTGCGGTGACACGACATCCATCGGTCACAGTGATTATTCTTTCAAGCCGGTCAAACCCATCATCAATTTTGAAAAAAATGATTATTACAACATTTCCATGGTGTCCACGGCACCCCTTTTCTACGGGGCACAACCCAACATGGGTCTTTACTTTCAACCGGACGGACCCTGCCCCAACCCTTCGGAACTTCTCCCCATCGGTAAAATTGCCGAAGCACTTCAGGCACAGGAAGAGGCCGCCGAACATCTGACCAGGGATCTGGTCTATGTCGGCAAGAAAATGGCCGAAGTGGGGTGTGAAGGACTCAATTTCGACACCTCCGGGTCAGCGGGAGATGCAGATTTCCTGGCAGCCCTCAGGGCCGTGGAAGCATTGAAGCAGGCAGTTCCGGATATGCCGATACTCATGGGGGCTTCCGGAGAATTCGTTATCGGTATGCACGGTGATGTTGCCTATAAGAATCAGCGTCTGGCGGGTCTCTACCCTCACGAGCAGGCCAAGGTGGTTTCGGACGCAGGTGCCGATGTTTTTGGTCTTGCCATCGGCACCAATACGACCCGGTCCGTGGCCTGGAATCTTTCCAGAACAGTGACCTTTCTAAAGGAAACCACCGCCACATCCCCTATTCCGGTGCATGCCAACGTGGGCATGGGTGTCTGCGGTATCCCCATGATGGAACAGACACCCATCGACAGTGTGACACGCGTTTCCAAGGCCCTGGTTCAGATTGGTAAAGCAGACGGATTGTAGATTGGCGTAGGTGATCCCTTTGGGATGCATATGGCCCATATTCTGGCTTCATGCATGGGTGGCATTCGGACTTCCGGAGATCTGGTCGCCTGGATGCAAATAACCCGCAGAATGAAAATTAATGAAGCCAAAAAATATGTGGCCAAAAAATTGAATGTCAATATTCTGGATCTGACCGACGAAGAGGTGATGCGCCCGATCCGTGAAGAACTGGGTATCGGCGTGGTTACCTCCGTTGCCGGCAGCCCCAAAGGCATCCGGGCAAAATGGAAAATCGCCGAGCTTCTGGACATTTCCATACGCTCGGTCGACCTGTTCAAATCACAACTGTCGCCTGAACATATTATGAGATAGCCGGGTTAAGACAAGATACGCGTTTTGCTGCCCATGACCCTTCCTTGACATGCAAAATACTGCAGCGCCATCCACAGCTTGACGTCACACATGGCGGTGCCGTCTGCAATGATTCGGGATGCCTCGGCAGAGGACAAGAGACAGACCTGGATGGTTTCGGTCCCTTGGTTTTTTTCGGTGGAAGGAACACCGTCACAGTCGCAATGGACCAGAGCAACCGATTCATCGGTCAGACCGGCGGTGTTGTACAGGGGTGGACTGATGCCCGTGATGCATTTCAGCGACAAGCCGGTTTCTTCCATGAGTTCCCGCCGGGCAGCCTCCTCAATGCTTTCACCGTCGTCGATCAGGCCTGCCGGAAATTCATATTGAAAACCTGCCAGCGATACCCGGTATTCCTTAAGCACAACCAATTTTTGTTCGGTGGTGTGAAACGGGATCATCAACACCGCATCAGGGATATTGAATTGACCCGAAACACACTTGGGCCGGCGGTTTCTCGATACGATCTGCCAGTTTCTCTTTCCGCCGACTTTATCGGTATAAGATATATCGAACAGGTTGATCCATTTGGCTTCGGTCAGTTTCTTAAATCCAGTTATTTTCATGTTATACCTTCTTGGATGTCTAACAGTTGGGATCCCTTTTCGTGTTTTTAAAATTTCGTGTTTTCGTGATAAGTTTTTTTCCCCGCTTTTTAGATTAACAGCTTATGAAATTCTCATCAACATTGAAGAACCTCGCAGCAAGCTACGAGGAATCTTCGACCGTAAGGAATTCTGTCTAATCTAGATTCGCTCGCTAACCCCGCAGCATGCGAAGCACTGCCGAACGGCAGAACCTACGGGGAATGCGCTCGCTTTTTCGGTTCATATAATATCCAGGTATTGCGACATGCCTAGCATTTCACCGGATAACCATCATAAACCTTTTTATACCGCTTGTCATAATAATGTTCCGAAAATAGGATGGCGGCATAAGGGGTTGTAGCAGAAAAACGGTCCTCAATCGGAACCTTTTTCTGACAACCCCTATAAATTTCGGCCGATCCGCTTGCCCCTTGTCCTAGTTGCTCAGATAGCGTAAAATACCCCCATGATTCAGGTCACATCGAACATTCAAATCCATGAAAGTGATATGACCTTCGATTTCATTCGGGCATCCGGACCGGGAGGCCAGAATGTGAACAAGGTTTCCACGGCGGTCCAGCTTCGCTTCGCGGCCCTTCAATCCGGCAGTCTTCCCCCCGAGGTTTACTTTCGTCTGAAAAAGCTGGCGGGAAAACGGATCTCGGCGGAAGGCGTCCTGATTATCCAGGCCAAACGTTTTAGAAGTCAGGAGAAAAACCGTCAGGATGCCATCGAGCGCCTCGTCAGACTGATCCGGAAAGCAACTGAAAAACCAAAACCGCGCAGGAAAACACGACCTACAAGAGCCTCGAAAGAACGTAAACTGGCTGCCAAACAGCTTAGAAGCCGTTTGAAAAAAACCCGTCAACGTGTGTCGAGAGCAGACGACTGAGCCGATTATTTCATGAAAATTCCATGTTGATAAAGAACCCATGATTGCACCAAGCACGGGTTGAACAGGAGGATGTGTTTGAGTGGACTGATTCTATTTGTTGCGGTGTATCTGAGCATTTATGGCGGCGTACATGTTTATGGTTTTATCAGAGTAAAACAAGGCTTGGTCTTTGGCTTCTGGCCGGGACTGGTGATGGCGATCTTCATGGTTGTGATGGTGGCGGCGCCCATCATGGTCCGGATTGCCGAAAAGTTCGGGCACAACTCTATCGCTCACATCCTGGCCATCATCGGATTCATCTGGATGGGCTTTTTGTTTGTATTTGTATCGGCCTTGTTTTTCTTCGACGTTTACAGGTTTTTCCTGGCCATAGGCCGTTTCGTCTTCCAAACCTATTTGTTATCCATCACACCCACAGCAGGCTTTTCCTGTGTGGTGTCCATGCTTATCGCGTGCAGTGTCATGGGTTATGGCTTTTTTGAGGCGCTCAATATCCGCCTGGAGCATGTCACCATCACTACGGACAAACTGCCCAAAAATTTGGACAGCCTGAGAATCGCCCAGATATCAGATGTCCATCTCGGTGTTCTGGTGGGTGAAATGCGACTGAAAAGAATTCTCGACAAGGTCAAGACGGCAAAGCCCCATATGCTGGTGTCCACCGGCGATCTCGTGGATGGGCAGATGGACGACCCGGAGCGGCTGGCAGGCATGTTGCGGGAAATCGTAACACCGCACGGCAAATATGCCGTCACCGGAAATCACGAGTATTATGCCGGTCTTCCCCGCTCACTCGATTTTACGAAAAAAGCCGGTTTTGTGTTGCTGCAGGGTGAGACCCGAACACTACCGAATTCGATCCACATCGCCGGTGTCGAGGACCCTGCCGGAAGATCTCCGGGGACCGCGGACAACGATTCAGAATCTCGTCTGCTGTCCACGCTCTCCAAGGACCTGTTTACCCTCCTGCTGAAACACCAGCCGGTTGTCGACAAGAACGGCGCCAGGCATTTCGATCTGCAGCTTTCCGGGCATACCCACAAAGGACAGATTTTCCCCTTCAGTCTGTTGACGAGACTGTTCTATAAAACACATCCGGGTCTGACCCGACTCCAGGATGGTTCTTTTGCTTACGTGAGCCGCGGATCCGGCACATGGGGACCACCGGTCAGATTTCTGTCACCACCGGAAGTGACACTCATCGAAATCGTGAGAAACCCGTAGCCTGGCTTTTTATACAGCGTTGACTCCCTACCTGATAGCAAGGGACAGCAGTGTCTTGCTTAGATCCGCGATTGTTTCAAAGACAACATCCGGACTGGCTGCGGCGATTTCATCCCGTGAACCATAACCGTAAGCCACAGCCGCCGTCATGACCTTGTTTGCTTTGCCGCCCTCGATATCGTATACCCGGTCCCCCACCATTACCGTTGCCGCGGGATCGAGCCCCTCCTGATGGATGATGTGTGCAATCAACGCTCCTTTGTCCGACAGGTGACCATCCAGTTCGCTTCCATAAACAGTTTGGAAAAACGGGGTCATCTCGAAGTGATCGAGTATCTGTTGTGCAAACACCCTGGGTTTTGAGGTCGCAAGGAACAGGTTAAACTCAGACTTCTGAAGCTCGTCAAGAGACGAGACAACCCCGGGGTAAAGAATGTTTTCGAACATGCCCTTTTCAGAGAATCGCTTTCGATAATGAACCAGGGCCTGGTCGAGAATGGTTGCGTCCGTGGTATTCAACAGCTCTGAGAAAGAGGCTCTCAGGGGTGGACCGACACACCATTTGAGCTGGTCTGACAACGGCATGGCCGCGCCGAGGCGCTCAAGCGCATACTGGATGCAGCGTGTAATCCCCTCCCCGGGATCCGTCAGCGTACCATCCAGATCAAACAAGATGTTCGAAATATTAGACACCATCAAACCAGGGTTTTCCCTCCAGAAACCGAAACGTGACGTGATCTTCTTTATGCCATGCCTGATAACTTTCACTGTCAACAATACTGGTTAAATACTGAAACACTTTCTCCGGGGTGGTATTTATTTCAATGGTATCTGTGAGAACCAGTTCTTCAAACAATGCCATTTGTTAACCTCCCTATCCCGCAAATTTCAAAATCCTTCCCTATCACCCATTTCAAACACGTCCTTGAGCCGTAGTATCATCCCTCAGTATGAAGGGCCAGAATGTGGGGCTTGCAGCGTATTAAGTATCCTGTGGGCGACCTCTGTACATTTGAACCGCTGCCTTCTCAAGGGTTACCAGACCCTCCTTGACCACGGTTTCGATGGAGCCAAGAAACAACTGTATTTTTTCAGGTGTATCCACTATCTCCACAACAATAGGCAAGTCAAGCGAAAGCCTGAGTATTTTTGAGGTATGAATGCGGCTGTTGGCACCAAAGCCCATCAAACCACGCAAAACGGTAGCACCCGCTAAACCTTGTTCTTTTGCTTGAATTACAAGCCATTCATACAGTGGTTTCCCTTGGTGTTTATCACTCTCCCCAATAAATATTCGCAGGAGTTGGCCATTGGGTGGAAGGTTCATCTGTTTTATCTCCATATGGATATGGTTGCGAATCTACCCAGCAAGACCGCTGCTAATCCTAAAACGACATGCGTTCCCATGTTTATCAACGCCAGAGACAACCCGTGTTCCTGCAACAGATTCAAGGTCTCGTGGCTGAAGGTGGAATAGGTCGTAAAAGAACCCAGGAACCCCACCATCAGAAACAGACGCAATTCTGCTGTCATACCTGCCTGCGTTTCAACAAGGTGAGAAAATATGCCCATCAGAAAACAGCCTGCAATATTAACAGCAAGGGTGCCATGGGGAAATGTAACACTTTGGGTTAAATTCTGAACCAAACCACTCATCAGATATCTTAAAACAGCACCGATAAAACCACCAACACCAACCAAAACGAGTGGGTGCATATGTCAATCCTCTTTACTAATTAAACAATAATCAGATAATTTATTAATCATATCAAATTGTTCTTATCATACGCAAAACAACGAAATAATGTCAAGGACACTTGGGGAGGTACTTAGGGACGGGTATTCATTACTATTGTTAAGCAGTCTTCACAAGCTTTTGCTTTTCAAGTTTGTAATAATATGTTTCATATTATATACGTCGTTATGATACCCAACCGGCAACAAAACAGGGGAAACCTTATGGCTATCGAAAATAAATTCCTGGCCCATTGCGGACTTTACTGCGGCGTTTGCGGTGTTTACTATGCCACACGGGACCATAACGACAACTTTCTGGAACGGCTCCTATCCATGTATCAAGAAAAAATTCCGGATCTCGAAGGCGTTTCCATCGAAGATCTCAAATGCGAAGGCTGTCTTTCCGACAGGGTCAGTCTGTTCTGCAGGTCTTGTTCCATCAAGGCCTGTACCCAGGAAAGGGGATACAGTGGTTGCCATGAATGTGATGACTTTCCCTGTGACCACATCGAAAATTTTCCCATGCCCGTGGGAAAAAAAGTTATTTTACGCGCAGTACCCTATCGACGTGAACAGGGTACCGAAAAATGGGTTCACGACGAAGAATCGCGTTATGGCTGTCCGGAATGCGGGCATAGCATTTTCAGAGGTGCGAAACGGTGTAATAAGTGCAAGGTTGCCGTCGATCTGGACTAGAAGCTATCTCAAAAAAGTTTTTTGACCCAATTTCTGTGTTGGTCCCTTGCTTCAACTCCTCGGAATACTTCAGTATGCACCCCAAGGGCATTTCCTGCGGGCACCTGCGGGTTGAAGTTCGGGCCCGCCTTGAACTTGAGCCAAAACCCTTTTTTTGAGATGGCTTATAGTCTTATAGAGGAATCATTCAAATCTCATGACAGACAAAAATCAAGAAATCACTATCTCAAAAGAGGATGCCGTTTTCTGGATGGATGGCAATGGCCGGTGGCACAACCAGCACGGGGAATTCGAACATAAGAAGGTCATCGCTTATTTTAACCAGTCCATCGGATACGACGCTGACGGATATTTTGTCAGCCAGGTGCGGGGAGACGTGGTTGAGAAGGTCTATTTTCCATACCAGGAAACCGCCCTCTTCGTCGTCGACATTCTTGGGAATGACAACGTGCGACTCCTGCTCAACACCCGAAAGCAGGTTCCTCTGAATCCGGAAAAACTCTTCGTCAGAAATGACACCCTGTTCATGCACTTCGAAAACCAGTTGATCAAGTTTACGGATCGGGGCATGATAAAATTGTCCGACCGGCTTGACGATCTGAACGGGCAGTTCACGATTCGCTTTAACGGCGTGCGCCATGTCATCCCTGAGGCTTGAATCGGTCAACCGGTGTCACTCATCCGCCCGTCCGCAGGGTCGCAGCTTTCAGAACCTTGACGGATTCTGAAAGAATCCCTACCAAGCCGGGGTCTTCGATATGCGCTTCGATCAGTTTTTCGAAGGCGCTCCCCACCACGACACCATCCGCCACGGCCGCGATCCCCGCCACATGGTCGGGGGTTGAAATGCCAAAGCCCACACAAATGGGCAGGGCCGTGATTGCTCGCAGAGGCGTGATCTTCTTGGCAATGTCCGCAAAATCCAGCCCATGACTGCCGGTGACGCCGGTCTTGGAAACCAGATACAAAAACCCCTTGCCGGCCCCGGCTATTGCGGCCATACGATCTTGTGGGGTGGTGGGGGCCACCAGGCGTATCAAGGCCAGCTCCTGCCCCCCCCACACATCCGTCATTTCATCCGATTCCTCAGGCGGCAGGTCCACCACCAGCACACCATCCGCACCTGCACTAAGGGCGTCCCGGTAAAACCGGGCTGCACCGTAATTGAATATGGGATTGTAATAGCTGAAAAGAACGATGGGTATGCCGGTTTGCGTGCGGACCTTGCGGGTCATGGCCAGGACGGTCGTCAGGGATGTCCCCTTTTCAAGAGATCTTTCCGAAGATCTTTGAATAACCGGTCCGTCAGCGCTGGGGTCGGAAAACGGGATACCCAGCTCCAGGATATCCAGACCCGATCCACACATACCCAGGATAATTTCCAAAGACAGTTCAGGCGTCGGGTCACCGGCCGTGACAAACCCCACCAGTGCTTTTTCATTTTTCTGCTGTAGATTTAAAAATGTTTTTTGGATTCGATTCATATAATACCCCTTTACTGCATTGTAACCGTTTTCATGAATAGATATTGTTTCCCCGCCGAAGCACCAGTCAAAAGTCAGACGGAACACATACATGGCAACAACTATAAAGCGGCAAAGCCGCGTCAGATAATATCGTGCAACGCTTTTATTCGGGAAATACAATCCCCAGATCCTTGTCTCCCCTGCCGGACAGATTGACCACGATGATCTCATCAGGGGACCGCCGGGCCGCTTCCTTGATGGCATGGGCCAGGGCATGAGAGCTTTCCAGCGCCGGAAGAATGCCTTCCAGAGTACAGAGCTTGTGGAAGGCCGTCAGGGCTTCCGCGTCGGTAACGGTGACGTATTCCGCCCGCCCGATATCCTTGAAAAGAGCATGTTCAGGCCCTACTCCCGGATAATCGAGCCCGGCCGATATGGAGTGGGCCTCTTTTATCTGCCCGTTTGGATCCTGAAGCACATAGGACTTGGCCCCGTGCAAGACACCGACGCTTCCCGCCGTTAGGGTTGCAGCATGTTTTCCGGTGTCCATCCCCTGGCCACCGGCCTCCACGCCGATCATGGGCACATGGTCCTGGAGAAAAGGAAAAAAGAGCCCCATGGCATTGCTGCCGCCCCCCACACAGGCGATAAGAACATCCGGCAGCCGGCGGGTCATCTGCAGGATCTGCTTGCGGGTCTCTTCGCCGATAATTCTCTGAAAGTCGCGTACCATCTGTGGATATGGGTGGGGGCCTGCCACGGAGCCGATAACATAAAATGTGTCCTGGACCGAAGAAACCCAGAAGCGCATGGCCTCGTTCATGGCATCTTTGAGTGTTCCGGTGCCGGTCTTTACCGGAACAATCTGCGCCCCCAAAAGCGTCATACGCCGCACATTGGGTGCCTGGCGGCGGATGTCTTCGGTACCCATAAAAATCCGACATTCCATTCCAAAAAGCGCGGCCGTGGTGGCTGTAGCGACGCCATGCTGTCCGGCACCGGTTTCCGCAATCAACTTGCTTTTACCTGTCCATTGGGCCAGCAGTCCCTGACCTAGAGTATTGTTGATTTTATGCGCCCCGGTATGGACCAGGTCTTCGCGTTTCAGATAGATGGCGGCACCCTTGGTATCATCGCTCAATCGACGGGCATGAAACAGGGGCGTCGGCCTGCCGGCATAGGTCTCGAGAAGTCGGCACAGCTCCCGCTGGAACGCAGAGACTCCCTGTATCTTTTGATATGATTCCTCCAGTTCCAGAAGCGCCGGCATAAGCGTCTCCCCGACATAACGACCCCCATAAGGTCCAAAATGCCCCTTTTTATCGGGATAGGGATGGGGCCCTGTCTGATCGGGTCCATGATTGGTTTGATCCGTTCTCAACATTAAATATCCTCCTGTTTGGTTTGGTTATGAGGGTCTTTTGGGTGGCCATAATAAATTGCTTCACTTTGCTGAGATCTTTTTCCCCGGGCATACTCTCAACACCGGAACTGACGTCCACAGCATCCGCTTGACATTGCGCTATGGCTTGCCTGACATTGTCAACGGTGAGCCCCCCGGCCAGAACAAGGGCGACGTCTCGCCCGAAATTATGTAACAGGGAAAAATCCCAGGCCCTGGCATTGCCTCCCGGCAGGGGTCCCAGGCCACATTCCACCAGAAAGGCTGGCGCCGGGTAATGGTCGGTTTGGGTGAAAAAGGGTTCACGATGACTGAAAAGCGCCTTGATGACCGTTAGCCCCTGGTCACTTAATTTTTTCACGAGATCCGGCGGTTCCATACCGTGCAGCTGAACAGCCTGTAACCCAACTTTCCGGGTAACCTGCATGATGATATCAAAGGTTTCATCCACAAAGACACCCACCCTGCAGACAGACGGCGGCAGTGCCATGCAAATTTCTCGCGCCTGACCGACCGTGACATATCTTGGACTTTGGGCATAAAAAACGAGACCGATGGCATCCGCACCCAGGGAGGCACAAGTTACAGCCTCATGGATGCGTGTCAGACCACAGATTTTAACCTGGGGCGAATAAAGGTTCTTTGCTGAATTCTGCGCCAGTTCTGTTCTGTTCATTCTGTTATGCACACTGAACCTCCAGGTAGGATCTCAAGCGCTCGCCCGGGTGGCCGGACCGTACAAGACTTTCACCGATCAGAAAATTGTGCAGACCAGCCCGGCAGTTCCTGACAATGTCAGCCCTGTTCTGAATACCGCTGGCCACGACAGGTATCTGCTTCGGGCCAAGCAGTTTGCCCATATCCAGGGCTCTTTCAGTATGGGTTTCAAATGTGGAAAGATCGCGGTTGTTGATACCGATCAGTCTGGTATCGATCCCCGCGGTCCTGCTGACATCTTCCTGTGAATGCACCTCCACCAGCGCTTCGAGATTCAACTCACGGCATAAGGCAAGATAGCGTGTGAGCTGCTTCAGGGTCAGAATTCTCACGATCAGCAGAATGGCATCGGCACCCATGGCGGCCGATTCCAACACCTGGTATTCGGATATGATAAAGTCCTTGCGTAAAACCGGAATGCTTGTCACCGCTTTTACCTGATGCAGATCATCGGGCCCGCCCTTGAAAAATCGGCTGTCCGTCAAAACCGAGATGGCAGCAGCACCCGATTCTTCATAGATACGTGCCATTTCTGCGGCATCGAGAGTTTCGCGCAATATGCCCTTGGAAGGGGAAGCGCGTTTGATTTCAGCAATAATGTTCACCTGGCCCGGCCGGCACAAGGCCTGGCTCAACGACCGTCTGGGCCTGTCCTGACGGATGGTTTTCATCAGTGCCGCTTCGGGAGTTCTTCGTCTGGCCTCCGCAACCTCCTGTTGCTTGTGTTGCACGATGGTTTCAAGAAAGGGTTTTGCCATGCTGCAGCTCCTTTGGATTTCCTTTAATCAGCTTTGCCATAATTCCAGGGATCACGCCTGATTGGTAAACTGAATAAGCTGGTAGAGCTTATCTTCAGCCGCCCCGGAATCGACGGCCTCACCTGCCAGATGGATACCGTCCTTGATGTCTGCAGCCTCACCTGCCACCACCAGAGCCGCACCTGCATTCAACAGCACCACATCCCGTCTGGGCCCTTTTTCCCCTTTCAGGATCCCCAGAGTGATGGCTGCATTCTCAGACGGGCCGCCGCCTGCCAGATCCTGCAAATCGGTGTTCCGGTCAAAGAATTGATCGGGCAACAGATCATAGGTCTTGATTTTTCCGTCGATCAATTCGGAGATGCGTGTGGGAGCACTGAGGGATATTTCATCCAGCCCATCGTGGCCATGGACGACAAAAGCGCGCCGGGTTCCCATGCCCTGCAGGGCCTGGGCGAACATTTCCGTCAATTCGGGGGCATACACGCCCAGGAGTTGACAATTCGCGCCGGCAGGGTTGGTCAGGGGGCCCAGCATATTGAAAATAGACCGGATACCCACTTCCTTTCTGGCAGTTGCGGCGAACTTCATGGCGCCATGATACAATGGCGCAAACAGAAACCCGATATTGATGTCGCAAATCCCCTCTTCAACCATTTCCGGGTCAAGATTCAGGTTGACACCCAGGGCTTCCAGAAGATCGGCGCTGCCGCACCGGCTGGACACGGAACGATTGCCGTGTTTTGCCACCGTAACCCCACAACCCGCAACCACCAGGGCCGTGGTGGTGGAAATATTGAAGGTGCTGGCTCCATCACCGCCGGTCCCGCAGGTATCGAGCACAACGGAGCGGGTGCCCTGAACACGCTTGGCCTTCCTGCGCATGGCCCTGGCAGCACCGATCAGCTCTTCGAAGGTTTCTCCCTTGGTGGACAATGCCCCTATGAATGCGCCGATCTGTGAATGGGTGATGGTACCAGACAAAATTTCCGTGATCATCTGCGACATGGTCTCTTCGCTCAAATTCCTGCCCCTGATGATTTCTTGCAACCCTTCTTTGAACATAGACTTTCTCCTTATTCGGTCTTAGGCCCTTTTTCGTGTTTTCGTACTTTCGTGATTTGGTGATAAAGATCTTTTTCTTTTCCTGTTTGTCCGGGTTGGCTTATTGTCTGCGACAAAAAATTTCTCAACAACCGTTTGCCCACCGTGGTCATGATGGATTCCGGATGAAACTGGACACCTTCGGTTGGGTGTTCCCGGTGACGGATACCCATGATCTCGCCATCATCGGATTCCGACGAAATATCGAACACACCCGGCAGAGTATCTCTGTTTACCGCAAGTGAATGATAGCGCATGGCCTTGAACGGCGAACGGATTTTTTGATAAATTGCCTTGCCGTCTCCGGTGACATCGGAAGTTTTGCCATGCATGATGTTTTTTGCAGAAACAATCTGACCCCCAAAAGCCATGGCAATGGCCTGGTGCCCGAGACACACCCCCAGCAAGGGAATTTTACCGCTGAAGATCTGAATGGTATCAACCGAAATACCGGCATCCTCGGGTCGCCCAGGTCCCGGTGAAATGACGATACCAGAAGGATCTAAGTCCCTGAGCGCATTCACGCTGGTCTTGTCGTTGCGGAACACCTGAACATCCGCCCCGAGTTCCTCCATGTATTGCACCAGGTTATAGGTAAACGAGTCATAGTTATCGATCATAATGATCATGTCCGTTCTCCTTTCAGTAAATCCATTGTATGCTGGAAAACGAGGATGCCTGGAAACTGGGATGCTGCTGTCAGCCACCCTCGAACCCTACTCTTGCATCATCTCCAGGGCTTTCTGGATTGACATGGCTTTGTTGACGGTTTCGGCATACTCCTTCTCCGGGTCGGAATCGACAACAATACCGGCCCCGGCTCTCACGGTCAGACGGCCCTTTTCGATACAGGCCGTACGAATCGTTATGGCCAGATCCATGTTGCCGCCGAATGAAATGTAGCCCACGGCACCGCCATAAGGTCCCCGCGGTTCGGTTTCGAACATGGAAATCAGCTCCATGGCCCGCACCTTGGGTGCGCCGCTCAGGGTTCCTGCCGGGAAGGTGGCTTTCAGAAGATCCCAGGCGTTCAGGTCACCCCTGAGATCACAGCAGATATTGGATACCATGTGCATGACGTGCGAATAACGTTCGATGATCATCAGATCCGTAACCTGCACGGTACCTGTCTCGGCAACACGTCCGAGATCGTTTCTACCCAGATCCACCAGCATGAGATGTTCGGCTTTTTCTTTTTCATCTTTGAGCAGTTCATCGGCCAGGGCGCGGTCCTCTTTTTCTGTTTCGCCCCTTGGCCGCGTACCGGCGATAGGTCGCAGTGTGGCAACCCCATTTTCAAGACGCACCATGGTTTCCGGCGAAGACCCCACCAGGGTTATGTCGTCCAGTTTCATGAAATAGAGATACGGTGAGGGATTGATGTAACGCTGGGCCCTGTACAACAGCCATGGGTCAGGAGCCGCGTCATATACAAATGGCTGGGAAATGACGGCCTGAATGATATCTCCCTGATAAATGAACGCTTTGATTTTCTTGACAATGTCCTGGTACGACGATGCCTGGGGAGATACCCGCAGGACAGGTTTGTGCGTTAAAAACTTTGTACGCATTTTTGGAACCGGTGAGGCAATAATGTGCAAAATTTCCTTTATGCGGTCATGGGCCTTGTCGAATACGTCTGCGGGTGCCATGCCATCTGAAATAAATCCCGTCACGACGCAGTAAAGCGTGTGACGGACATTATCAAAAATGATCAACTCATCCGGCAGAATAAAATGCGCCAGGGGTTTGGCGGAATCATACTGATGTGGAATCGCTTCGAAAAATGAAACCATCTCGTAGGACAGATAACCCACGATACCACCCCAGAAGCGTGGCAGGTCGGAAATCTGTGCCGGTAAATACCGCGCCATAAAGCCTTTCAGAATCTTTAACGGATCACCCTTGTGGGGAAGACTTTCCGATTGGTCTGCGGTCTGGATTTCGACTGCCTCGGCATACACCTTGAGGTGACATTTTGCCGATATACCCAAAAAGCTGAAACGACCCCAGCGTTCCCCTCCGGCGGCGCTTTCCAGCAGAAAGACAGGCTTGGGGGTGTCATAGAATTTCTGTAGAATGGAGACGGGTGTTTCCGTATCCGCCAGAATCTCCACCCAAACCGGTATCACATTAAATTTTTTGGCAAGTTCGCAAAATCTTGCTTTGTCCGGTAGTTGATTGATCTGCATTGAATCTGTCTCCTTCATACCCATGCTGTTTGTCAGAATAACGTTCCGAAACTGCTTCGGCAAATAACGTCAAACAGCCGCCGAAGCGTTAGCCTAAAGCCAAACGGAGCATCCTTATGACAACGGCTATAAGCAAAAAAAGGGCCGTGGTTGCAGCCACGGCCCTTTTTCATGCATAAAAAAAGCCGCGGTGAGTCGAGCTGCCCGCGGCTTGTTTCAATCTATGTCACTTATGGTATTACACGTATAAAACTCCGTAGGCAGGTCTGGATATTTGAACCTGCCACCACCAAAATCGACTGTTTGTTTGTATAAAATGATTCATGACGGTGACCTCTATCACAGTGCGAAAACACTGGCAAGTTGTTTCTGTATCGGATCGGCAAAACCCTCCCGGATCATCCGCTTATGACTTTTTTCCCAGGCGCTGATGAATCCTCTGAACGGCCGCCATGAAAGCAGATCGGCTCTCCGCGGCATAGGGGTTGTAGGTATTCATGTCCTCGAACAACTGCCAGGTGTCGTTTTCCACCACCCCAAGAACATGCAGCAGTCGCTGGTAACCTTCGGTGTCGACATCCAGGGGCGTGGCCCCGAATTCGGACAGGGACCGGCCGATAAAATGTGTCAGCGCAAGACTGACGGCGATCTGCCGGTCATGCACTTCCGGTGTGGCTTCGATGACCATCAATCCCTTGGACATCAGATAGGATTTAATTTTATGGCAGGCCGAATCATTGATCCTTTCTGCACACACAACAATCTTTCTCCCCTGGAGCGTATGGGCGGCACTGTCGGGGCCGAACATGGGGTGGGTCGCCAGGATGGACACCTGTTCCGGCAACAACTCTTTCATCAACCTGACCGGGTATTCCTTGACCGAGCACACATCGATCACCAGGGCATCCGGATCCAGCAGCGGTGCAATCGTTTCGAGGGTATCACGTAAAACAGATATGGGCACCGAGAGGATGATTATTTTTTGACGACATGCCACGTCAAGAGATGCGGGTTTCGCACCGCTTGCCAGAATCGCATGGGCATTATCACTACGGTTGTAGATCATGACATCAAAATCTTTTGCCAGGTAATGTGCCATCAGTTTTCCGAATCGACCAAACCCCAAGATACCGATCATAATACGCTCGCAATCCTTTGAAAACCAGTTATCAGCTCTTTTTCCGGAACAGCATAGGATATCCGGATATGGCCTCCCGTTCCGAAAGCCTCACCGGGGACCACCGCAACACCCCCTTTTTCGAGAAGATGGGCAGAAAAATTTTCGGATGTGTAGCCTTCTTTCAAATATTGAGACACATCCGGGAAAAGGTAAAAGCCACCCGCGGGCTTAATGCAGTCGAACTGTCGACATGCATATTCATAAGCCAGATCTCTTTTTTTCTTCATTCGTGCACAATTCTCTTCCATCAGCAAGGGATCCAGGGAGAGAGCCGCCAGGGCACCTTCCTGGGCAAAGGTGCATACATTGCCGGTCAGATGGCTTTGAAGCCGGGCCATCGCTGCAATGACTTCTCTGGGTGCCGCCACATAGCCGACCCTGAAGCCTGTCATACCATAGGTTTTTGAAAAACTCCTCACCACAATAAGTCTGTCCCGAATATCTTCCATACTGGAAAAACCGTCCGACAGACCGTCTTCATACAGGAAGGCGCAATAGGCTTCATCCGCAATGATGAACAGATTCCTTGATACGGCGATATCGGCAATCTTTCTCAAAACGCTGAAAGGATAGACAGCCCCTGTGGGGTTGTTGGGAGAGTTAATGATAATTGCACGGGTCCGATCCGTCACAGCTTCGGCCACAGCCCGGCAGTCGAGCTGGTGCGCCACGGTGTCCACGAACACCGGAACTGCGGAAGCGAGTCTCACCTGCTCTGAAAAACTGACCCAGTAGGGTCGTGGAACGATCACCTCGTCCAGCGGGTTACAGATGATCTGGAAGATGGCATAAAGGGCTTGCTTGGAGCCGTTGGAAATGATGATGTTCTCTTCATTGTAGCCTTCAATCTGTTTGGAAAGCCTGGATCTCAGCGCCTTGATTCCCTGGACAGCACTGTAACGTGTCTTCCCGTCGTCAAGAGCTTGTTTGGTAGCAGCAACCACAGATAGCGGTGTTTCATGATCGGGTTCACCCACGGCCAGGTTGATGATGGACTCACCTTTTGCGGCACGCCTGGCCAACAGGGATGTAAACTGTACGGTTCTGGATTCCGTGACAGCCGTCAGGCGATCGGAGAGTCTCATGACAGATCCTGTTTTCTTGTCTTCTGCAGCAACAGCATGTCTGCGATCACCAGGGCGGCCATCCCTTCCACAATGGGCACGGCACGCGGGACGACACAGGGATCGTGCCGCCCACTGGCTTCCAGAATCGTTTCGACACCTTCGAAATCAACGGTCTGTTGAGCGATTCCTATGGTGGCCGGGGGTTTGAAAGCCACCCGGAAATAAATCTGCTCACCGTTGGTAATACCACCCTGGATACCGCCGCTGAAATTGGTTTTGGTCCTCAAACCTTTTTCCGTCGCTATAAACGGGTCGTTGTGTTCCGAGCCCTGCATTCGGGTTCCGGAAAAGCCGGATCCGATTTCGAAACCCTTCGTGGCTGGAATCGACAGCATGGCCTGAGCCAGGGCTGCCTCCATTTTCCCGAACACCGGCTCTCCCAGACCTGCCGGAACCTGCCTGCAAACACAGTTCACAATACCGCCAATGGAATCCCGTTTCTCTTTCAGGGATTTGATGTGTTGGATCATCTTTTCTGCGGTTGCCAGATGGGGGCAGCGAATCAGGTTCTGATCCACCTCTTCCCGTGAGATCTGTTGCATATCGATGTCGGGTGCCTGGATATTGCCCACGGCACTTACCCAGGCAACAATCTCCACACCTGAATGCTCCACGAGGATCCTCTCTGCGATGGCACCACCTGCCACGCGTGCGATGGTTTCCCTGGCACTGGCCCTGCCACCGCCACTGACGGATCGCGTACCGTATTTTGCCTGGTATGTAAAATCGGCATGGGACGGCCGGGGAATGGTTCGAAACCGTTCATAATCTCCGGGCACCTGGTCATGGTTGGCCACATAAAAAGCGATGGGTGTTCCCAGCGTACGATCCTCTTCGACACCTGAGACAATCGTAACCGTATCGGCTTCTTGTCTATCGGTGGTCAGAGAGCTCTGCCCCGGCCGCCTGCGATTCAACTGTGCTTGAATGTGCGCTTCCGTCAGGAAAACATTGGCAGGACACCCGTCCAGAACACCGCCCACGCTCTTCCCATGGGATTCCCCAAAACTTGTAAGACGCAACACCTTACCTAAATGACTCGACATGATGACTCCTCAATTATAGGGATAGGCTATAGACTATAGACTGTTAGTCATTTAGCGGCTTGCAGCCTGTAGCTCAACTTTCGGTTTTCACCATCGATAGAACGAAATGAGTGATTCAATGGCGATTTGTGCTGTTTGAGCCGCTTAGGGCTTCACTTACGGCCGCCCGCATCACCTCAACAGGTGCCTGCATGCCTGTCCAGAGCTCAAACTGGAACGCACCCTGATAGACGAACATGGGAAGACCATGAATGGTGGCACACCCGGCTGCGGTCGCGTCTCTTAACAGGCGTGTCTGCAGGGGTGTGTAGATAACATCCATGACCGTCATGTGCTCCTTAAAAAATGTTCCGGGAACCGGTGTCGCGTCGACATTCGGAAACATCCCCACCGGTGTCGTGTTGATCAGGATATCACACCCCACCCCTTGGATCTCCGCCAGCGGAGAAAACTCAGCGCCAAGATCGTCAGCCAGCTGCTCACCGGTTTTTGTCGTTCTGTTTACCACGATCACGCTGCCCTTATTTTCCAGGATACCGAACCCGATAGCCCGGGCAGCACCCCCCGCGCCAATAATTGCCACACGCCGGTTTTTTAGGGAGCTTCTCTCGGTGAGGGCCGACACAGCACCCAGGGCATCTGAATTATATCCGGTCAGGACGCCGTTCTGATTGAGAATCGTGTTCACGGCACCGATTTTTTCCGCCATGGCATCCACATGATCCAGGTGGGGCATCACCCGGACCTTGTGAGGTAATGTAATACTGGCACCCTTCATATTGAGGGTTTTCATGGCCGAAACAGCCCCGGCGATGGTTTTGATTCTAAAGGGGAGATAGACGCCGTTATACCCTGAAAATGCAAAGGCCCTGTTGTGCATGACCGGGCTCAGGCTGTGAGATATGGGATCACCAAAAATACCGAAAAGTGCCGGCGTTTCACTTTGCAATCGTCTTTCTGCACCCCTTGAAATATGGGCCCGGGACCGGCTCTCGCCCGTGGGAGATGTCAGGCACTTCATACCCACTCGAACCTCCTCCAGGGAGAGGGAGCGGACAACCGTACGGCCTAATTTTTCCAGAAGGACAAAATGAATGAAACCCCCTTCACGTTTTTTGTCTTTTTGCAGGGCATCCCACACCCGGTCTGCATCCACCGCTATCTGGGTTGGCAGGGCCAGGTCCTGCAACAGACGCTGCAGTCGTTTGACGTCGGTGTTCTTCAGAAGACCTTTTTCCTCTGAAACAGCCGCAGCAATCATCATGCCCACGCTGACCGCCTCGCCGTGGGAAATACCGGCGGTCTTTTCGATGGCATGACCAAACGTGTGTCCAAAATTCAGTTTCCGCCGCTCGCCTTTTTCGCGTTCATCCCGGTTGACAACTGCGGCCTTGATCCTGACGGACTCATAAACCAGTTTCTCGATGACGGAAAGATCAAGGGCGAGTGCTCGCGCTGCATTCACCTCCAAGTATGCAAACATGTCGGCATCTGCTATGGCACCATGTTTGACGATCTCTGCAAACCCGCAGGATATCTCCCGGTCAGGCAGGGTCGTCAACAACGACAGATCGCAGATGACGAACTCCGGCTGGTTAAACACCCCGACAATATTCTTATACCCCTGGAAATTGACACCGTTTTTGCCTCCCACGCTGGCATCCACCTGTGACAGCAGGGTGGTGGCAACATACCCGAACCGCAAACCACGCATGAAGGTCGAAGCAACAAACCCTGTGATATCACATACGATTCCGCCACCGATGCCCACAAGAAATGTCGACCGGTCCGCCCCGAAAGAGAGAAGCTGCCGATAGATGTTCTGGACGGTTTCAAGACGCTTGACGCTTTCCCCCACTCCGATGGTAACAACCTTACAGGGGGGAAAGCGTTTGCCATAAATTTCAGCTACGCGGGTATCCGTGATGACAATGGTATTCTGCACAGGTACATAAGTACTTAGACTGTCTATGGATTCCCCCACCAGGATGACAGTATCACCCGTGCCCCCTTTTATCTGAATCGTTTTCACCAGAGCGGCTCCTGAATCTTGTCGATAATCCGGGTTGTTGACCCACCGCCATAGGCCATGTTTCTGAAGTAGTAGCGGCCCAGTTTTTCATGGGCGTTTAAAAGCAACTGTTCGGTCGCTTCCCATGAAATACACTCGTCGGTGATGGAAACCCCATATTTCAAATCGGCATGGCTACCGCTAAATTTCTGATTTCCCTCATGGAGATTGCTCTCCAGCATCATTCCCATGATCGCGTCGTTACCATTGAGAAACTGGTGCAGAATATTTCGCCATACAACCGACTGACCCTGGAATTTCTTTTTGGAATTGGCATGCGAACAATCGACCATGATTTTGGCCGGCAGGTCCTTGGATACCAGGTCGAGGTGTGCCTCTTCGATACTCAAGGCATCATAATTCGGCCGACTGCCACCTCGAAGAACCACATGCCCGCTTGAATTCCCCATTGTCTGGACAATACAGGTCTGCCCTTCCTGGTCGATGCCCAGAAACGACTGGGGTGCTCTGGCCGCTAGCATGGCATTGATGGCCGTGGAAAGATTGCCGTCCGTGGCATTCTTAAAACCAACCGGCATGGACAGACCGCTTGACATCTCCCGATGAATCTGGGACTCGGTGGTTCGGGCACCGATGGCCGCCCAGGAAATGAGATCGTCCACATACTGGGGTGTAATGGTTTCCAGGAGCTCCGTTCCGGCCGGCATGCCAATCTCCGTGATGCGGCGTAGAATTCTTCTTGCCTTTCGCAGACCCTCCTGAATATCGCAGGTACCGTCGAGGTTCGGATCATTGATCAGCCCTTTCCAGCCCACGGAGGTTCTCGGTTTTTCAAAATAAACCCGCATGACGATGAACAGGGTCTTTTCAACTTTTTTTCTCAACTCGTTCAGTCGCTCAGCATATTCGTAAGCAGCCTTTTCATCGTGAATCGAACAGGGTCCGACAATCACCAATAACCGTCGATCGATACCCTCAAGAATATTATCGATACACTTGCGACCGAAAATGACTGTTTTTGTGGAAGCTTCGTTCACTGGAATCTCTTTCTTAAGGGCTCTCGGTGGCACCAGGGGTTTATAACCACCGACTCTTAAATCCTGTGTCTGTTGCATCGTACCTGCCTTTTGTTAGAAGCTAGTTATGATTATCCGCCACACCAAAAAAGGCCGTGCGGTCTCCCCCACGGCCTCAAAATAAAAAAGCCGTGGGATTCCGGTCTGCCCACAGCTTTTTGCGCTTTTTCCTTTTTTGTCTTTTCAGCGCAACACAGGCAGACCGGTTTTATAGTAAAACCAGTAATAATAGTCGTTGCCTGAATTGGAATATTTCACTGAAAATCCTTTCGATCGTATATGGGCCCGTTTACAGGAACCTTCCGGGATTGTCAAGGCCTTTTTCCACCAGTCTTCTGACCGTTTCCCCATACAAAGGCATTCAGAACCTGCCAACCGCTGGTGAGCTGAAACAAGGCCAGCAGCACAAGAACAAGATTGTTCACAGCATGGATCAGGAGCATCTGCCCGGGTATCTCCTTTTTGGTATTGAGCAGCAGTAAGCCATATGCGGCGATCGGCATATGGCTTACTGCTTAAAGCTTATAGCTTAGTTCTCAATCCGATATGAATGTTCAAACTCAGCATTCAGGGAGGCCATGGCGCTGCAGTATTTTTTTTCTGAAAGCGCGATGGCCTGTTCCACGGCCTTGGGCTTGATGTCTTTACCGTACAAACGATACACAATGGTAATTTTCGTATAGCGTCTTGGATTATCCTCGGCCTGTTCTCCGGAAATCATAATCTCGAACCGGGACAGATCTAGACGTTTTTTCTTCAGAATGGCAATAATATCGATGGCCGTACACCCGGCCACCCCCATCAGGACCAACTGCATCGGACTGGCACCACTGGCGCCGTCAGTACTGTCCAGGATAACCGCGGGTCCCTCACCTGCCCTTGCTACGAACTGCAATCCATCCGTCCATTTCAGATGTGCTTGAACCGTCATGTGACGCTCCTTTAAGATGATCTGTTTTTGACTTTACTGCACAACAATAGTATGCATAAGGTCAATTATCAATGATTTGATGCTGGTATAAGCTGCATTCTAAGTTTTAAGCTATAAGCTGCTTAAAGCTTACGGCTTATAGCTTAAAAGGTTACCATGACACGATTCACATATTTATTGCTGTTGTCCATACTCCTGCTGGTTTTCTCCTGCGGCGGCGGCTCCGTCAAAAAAGATCCGGCACCCTCGCATCTGGCCATGAAACAGCTCCAAAAGGGTCTTGCCTGGTATCAACAGGGCTGTTTTCATCAGTCCCTGGAGGCTTTTACCAAGGCTCACGAGCTGTTTGCCGCATCAGATCGCCTGCCGGGTGTCGCCATGAGTCTGAATAACATCGGTAATGTCTATCGCTATATCGGCGACTCCCGGAGCGCGCTGCTTTTTTTTCAGGAAGCTTATGAAATCTATTTCCGGCTCGACAACCTGGAAGGTGTGATTCAGGCACTTTCCAACCAGGCAGCCATCCATCTCCAGAACGATCAGCTCGATGAAGCTGCCGCAGTGATTCAAACCACTGAGAAAATGGCGGAATCTTCCGGAAAAGTTCTGGCCCACGTCCTGAACAACAAGGGCATTTTGCTCACCAGACAACACCGCTATGAAGAGGCCGAAACAGTTCTGATGCAGGCACTCGACGCCACAGCACCTGAAAATATCCATGCTTACGCCACTGTCTGCAGCGCTCTTGGAAATCTCATGGCTGAAAAAAGCGACTACGACAAAGCTCTGGCCTTCTATGAGAAAGCCCTCTTCTTCGATCGACAATCCGAATTCCATCCCGGTCTTGCAGATAACCTGAAGGCCCTCGGCAGGGTGTCTCTGCAACAGAAAAACTATGACCAGGCAACTGCCTATTTTCAGCGCAGCGTTAAAATTTATGCCCTTTTCGGAAACAGTGAACAGGTATCCAGCACCATGAACATCCTTGAAGAGACCGCCAAACACTCGAATACGGATGTGACCCTTACCCGCTATTTTGTCGACAAATGGTCAAGAGGTGAAATACTCGAGCATCCATGTCAATAACTGTAACGAGAGGGTCCAAGGGTCGGAGGGTGATACAAGGGTTCGAGGGTAGTTGAAAGCAATCAGTCAAAGAAAATATCCGTTTCATCAACCCAATGAACCCAAGAAACTCAAAAAACGCAATGAACCCTATTGCCCTCCAACCCTTTACACAAAGACCCATCCTACCCCCGGCCATCATGCAACAGCTCCAGCAGGCGTTTGAGGAGCGGCGGTGCCGGCGGTCGCAATCTGGGGTGCATCGCCAGATCGTCTTTCCATGAAAAATCGACCGCCTCGAACATTTCAGGGATAAAGTTTTTCCCGTCCAAGCCATAGGTTTTCCGGGGATAGTATTCTACGAATTGCATGCGGCTGGGCGCCACATGAAACTGTTGGCTGACCATTGTGGCAATATGGCTCGAGCAACTTCTTACCGACATCTTGCTCTCCGGGTGGTCGGTGGCAATAACGACGATGGGTTTCAGGTGTACCAGGCCGTCAGCCCGATCTTTACTCAAATCATAAATTTTCAATCGGCACTTTCCGCTGGCAAGTTTGAGCTTGCCCCCAAATCCTTTCCAGTTGAAAATGTCATCGTAAATAAGCATTACCACCTCACATACGGGTCATGGCACCATAGATGCGCAACAGCTTGTCCGGAAGTTCTTTGATATCCGATATCAGACTATGCTGATATTTTCCATACAAAGCATCCAGATTGGGATCACCGGCCATGTTGACCACAATGGCCTTGAAATAGATATGTTTCGCATACGCTTCAAAAACGGCCTTGCGCGTATCTGCCACGGCATACCCCTGCTTGTACCCGATATCATTGGGAAAACCATCCGTGAGGGTCAGCAGCAATCGTACCCTGGCTGGCATTTTCTCCAGTGCCTGGGTGGCATGACGTATGGCCGCACCCATCCGGGTGCTCCGCAGGGGTTCCACCGCATTGATACGCCGGTGAACCCCAACATCGAGTCCATCGGAAAAATCTTTTATTCTCAGATATTCGACACCGAATCGACCGGCACCTGAAAACCCGGCCACGGCAAACTGATCGCCGGCCACATTCAGGGCCTCCGAGAGTAGCACCACAGCCTCTTTTTCAATGTCCAGAATTCTGGAAGAGGACCCTGATGCACAGTTTGCCGTAGATTTTGAAAGATCCACCAGGACCAGTACGGCCACATCTCTCTGGCGCTTGTCTCGTTTGATATATAAGCGGTCCGAGGGAATCCATCCGGTCTTGCGGTCTACAGCAAAATCAAGCAGCGCCCGGTAATCGAACTGATCTCCCTCTATCCATGGTCGCATCATGGCTAACCCTTCGGGTTTCAACTGTTCAAAGGCACGTCGCATGTGATGAACCAGGCCGTGGTAGTGGTCCAGTGTGGCAGGATAAAAATCCCCGTCCACTTCATCGACCTTGCGGTCGCTAACCCGGACATGACCCGTGAGGTAATCGCCCAGATGACAGTCCCATTCATGATAGACAGTGACATCTGCGTACGGATCCTTCTCGAGACCGCCAACCTCCTGGATAGCCCCGCATACGTCTGAAAAGTCGAACCAGGACAAATCGATACGCTGTCCGGCTGCAAGTGCTTTTCCCGCTTTACCATGGGGCTGCCGATGGACAATCAGACACTGGATGTCATCGGGGGACATTCTTCCATTATTTTCAGTCAGTTTTTTTCGAACATCCATCCGATATACGCGCAAACCCTTTTGGCGCAATTTTGATTGAATCGAAACGGCCATGCGATCCACCCGGGTGTCCACATGAAAACGAAAATCCGGTTTGAAACCTCTTCCAAACGGCGTGTTCAACGCCTGCCGTCCGTCCTGATCACTTTTTGAAAACACCTCTCCTGCCATGGCTCGAACAACAGATTCATAAGTCAACAACAGGAGGCGCCCGCATGTTTCCACCGCAGGGTTTTTCTTTATTTCCGTTTCAGCCAGATCCCGGATCTTCCGGACCCTGGCCAGGGTTTGCGGTTCCGGTCCGGCCACTGATTCCGGAGCTATTCCCAGAGCGATGTCGGCGTAAAGAAGGTTCAGAACGTGCTGCTCCCGCACTTCCTTACAAATTCGCAGCATCTCCTGCTGCATGACCGGCAGGGCCTGGTGGACAATACCGGGATACCGCTGCATGAGGCACCAGCGCATACGCCCGTGTTCAAATATGAGGAACAGATCTGCTGCCAGCTTCTGGCAGTCAAACAGATGTAAAAACCGTTCAATCTCGGAGTTGCCCTCCATCGTAAGCAGCGTCGTTCCTTTGTCTTCGTTCCCCGCCCCTGTTTCCGGAAAAACACCGGATCGTTCCAGGGCTTTATCAGCATCAAAATTGTAAGTTCCAAACTCGATCTGGGCTGATTCAAGTTTTACCAGGCTCTTGAAGAGGTCCTGGTTTTCCTTTCTGGTATCAAATATATCAATTTCTTTTGGCAGATAAATGGTCTGTTCGTCAGAGAAGACCTTGATGACGCCGCTTTCACCTGACCTGCCGGATACGCAAAACGCTTCGTTGGCCCTGATGGCGATGGCCTGACCGGTTCGGGTTCTGACATAACGTGAAAGTTTCCCCTGGATTTGAGACAGGGGTACCGCCACCTGCATTGTCCGGCAGGTTTCCAGAGACACCCTGGATTCAAGAGACAGGAATCGGCAGCCCCGGGCTCTGCTTCGGTTATATCTTTCCAGACCCATGGCAACAAAACTTTCCAGCGCCTCCTCATGCAGAAGATTCAGTCCCTTTTTCAATCCCGTGATGAAGCATTCCGCCGCTGACATGTCGATTTTTATGATGCGGGACAATGCCGACATCTGCCAGATACGCTTCAACGGCAACATGGCACCGACGGCCCTTGGAATCGTATATGTCATCTGGAGACTCTGCTGATAGCTCAATTCCCGGTCGTAGGCATGACAGAGAAGTTCGAGATACACCCGTCCGCCGGCCAGATCCCCGGCTTCCAGCAATCGTGACAATCCTTCCAGAGGTCCCTTCAGGGTATAGGTTCCCTTGCGGCGCATGACCTGGCAGGCTGTCATAAAACCATCGAGGAGGGCCTCGTCACCGCTCAATAAAACAGGCACCAGGTGGGTTGCCATGATTTTCCCCACAGTCGGCCCATTCCTGCCGGTCTTTCTGACAATCGCTTGAAAGGTCTTTATACCCAGATTGCGGACTGCCAGAAGCTGCGCATATCCACGACCCACTGCCCTTCCAAAAGAAATTTCCTGTGAAAGTGCCCAGAGGGTTTCCTTCACAAGCATCGCCAGATCATTTTGCCGAACAGAGGTGCCGGCCATGTCGAGCATGCTTTCAACTTCTGTTGCAAGGTCTGGGTCGGCGACGGCCAAACAGGTCAGGGTATGATTCTCATGGGAATGATCCTCATGACGCATCAAAAATATCCTCTAATAGTTCTGCAAGTGTCTCCTGTAGTCTTTCATCATCGGAAAGAGGGAGACAAATGGCCACCCTGCAGGCTTCTTTGGCTGAAATTCCGTTTTGAATCAACTGGGCAGCATAAATCAGCAAACGGCTACTGGCGCCTTCTGTCAAACCATACTCTCGGATATTGCGGACTTTCCCGGCAAACAAAACCAGCCTGCGTGCCGTCGCATCATCCACTTTGCCTTCGTGGGATACGATTTGGATTTCCTTTTCAGAAGGGGCATAATCAAACGACAGAGAAATGAATCTCTGGCGGGTGCTTTGCTTGAGGTCCTTTAATACGGATTGGTAGCCCGGGTTGTAGGAGACCACCAGCATAAAATCCGGATGGGCGGACAGGATTTCTCCTTTCTTGTCAATGGTCAATATCCGGCGATCATCACTCAAGGGATGGATAACCACCGTGGTGTCTTTTCTGGCCTCGACGATTTCATCGAGGTAGCAGATGGCACCGGTGCGAACCGCACTTGTCAGGGGTCCATCCATCCAGATTGTTTCATCATTTTTTAGCAGATAACGGCCGATAAGATCCGAAGCAAAAAGATCCTCATGACATGGGATGGTAATCAAGGGTCGTTTTAGTTGATATGCCATGTGCTCCACAAATCTTGTCTTACCGCAACCGGTCGGTCCTTTCAGCATAACCGGGAGTTTTTCCTTGAATGCCGTCTTGAACACCAGCACCTCGTTTCCCAGAGGTATGTAGTAGGGCTCCGACTCGATAAACCGTTTATCAATTCCAACCTGGGACAAAGACGCCACGATTCCTCCTTCATTTCAATCTTAGATTGACATCTAGCGCAAAATTGTTATGGTTCTGGCCTTGTAATCGTTATCGATGGCTTCTAGAATAACCTGATATGGAACTACAGACAACAGCAATATGATTCAACATCTCACACTCGGTCAAAAAGAATTTCTGATAGTCGGGACAGCCCATGTCTCCAAAGAGAGCACCGACCTCGTCAAAGCTACCATCGAAGAGGAAAGACCCGACACGGTCTGTGTTGAACTATGCGATTCACGCTTCCAGTCAATCCGCCATAAAAGTCGCTGGCAGGATATGAATATTACCAAGGTTATCAAGGAAAAAAAAACATTCCTCCTGCTCTCAAACCTTCTTCTGGCATCTTTCCAGAAGCGGATTGCAGACAAGCTGGATATCCAGCCGGGTGCGGAGATGATTCAGGCCATTGAAAGTGCCGACGCCATTGAGGCGGACATCATACTGGCTGACCGGGACATCCGGATAACCCTCTCCAGAATCTGGCGGGTGACCGGGCTGTGGGACAAACTGAAAATTATTTTCCAGCTGGCTTTGTCACTGGGGGACGTGGAAGAAATAACCGAGCAAGACATCGAAAAAATGAAGCAGGAAGATATGCTTCAGTCCCTGCTTTCCGAGGTTGAAAAGTCACTGCCGGTTCTCAGAGAGATTCTGATCGATGAAAGGGACCGCTATCTGTCCCAAAAAATAAAGATGTCGCCGGGAAATAAAATTGTTGCCGTTGTGGGTGCCGGGCATGTTCCCGGCATTTTAAAATACTGGGAGGAAGAGATCGACACACTGGCACTCGAGGAAATCCCGCCCAAAGGAAAACTGACCGGTGTGTTGAAATGGCTTTTGCCTTCCCTGATCCTGGCCCTGTTCATTTTCGGATTTATCTATGGCGGACTTGGCACCGGAACCGACATGCTCACCTGGTGGGTCATGGCAAACGGAATTTTGGCGGGACTGGGGGCCACCCTGGCCCTGGCACACCCCCTGACGATCCTGTCTGCCGTTCTTGCCGCGCCCCTGACGTCGCTGAACCCGCTCATTGCGGCCGGCTGGGTTTCCGGACTCGTGGAAGCCTTTGCAAGCCGGCCCAAAGTTCGCGATATGGAACGCCTGCCAAAGGATATTCTGACCATCAAGGGTTTCTGGAAAAATAAATTGACGCGTATCCTGCTGGTGGTGGTGTTCACCAACCTGGGAAGCACCATCGGCACACTGGTGGCCATCCCCTTGATGCTGAAGCTGCTTTAAGTGATAGACTAATAGTCTAATAGTCTAACAGCCTATAGCCTATTTCCTATTGCCTATTGTCTGGGCAGCACCCTCACAACCGTTCGTTGAATCGTTTTTCCGTTCTTTAGATGATGGATCATCTGTTCTGTCCTGAGTCGTCCCTCTGCCGCATACTGAATACATTTTGGGTAAAGCCGCCACTCTTCTGCCAGACCTTTTTTTTGGATGGCATCGAGATCGTCTGTTTCTGCGATTTCGAAGAATGCCTGACCGATGATGGGACCTGTATCTTCCCCGTAGTCGACAAAATGAACCGTACATCCCCCCACCTTACAGCCATATCGGAACGTATCGCCGTATCCATCCACACCTGGAAATGCCGGCAACAGGGCCGGATGAATGTTCATGATCCGTTGGGTACCCGGTGGATCATTGATCCTGTCGATGAAATAGGGTGTCAGTGTCCGCATAAATCCCGCCAGCACCAGCAGATCGAAGGGGTACAATGCCAGATGCTCGAGAAGTCTGGCCTCCGCCTGTATTCGAGTTCGTAAAAAGGTGTTCAACTTTTCTGAATTCTGGTAGCGACCCGTGGCCATCATCGTGGAAAAAACATGGTCCATATCCAGATCCCGGATATGTCGAACATGCGGTGGGTCTGCTTTGACTTTTTGCGCAACGGCACCATAATCGACTGAAAACCATGGAATGCCATGCTGTCTCGCCCTTTCCAGGCCGGACGCCGCCGGGTTGTCCGACCCGACAAAAACAACCTTCCCATGGATGCCGCCGGAATCACAGGCGTCGATGATGGCCTGCAGATTGGAACCGCCACCCGATATCAGCGCACCGATTTTGATTTTATTCCCCATGCAACTCTCCAGAAGTAGAGGATTTTCAGTGTTAATGTTACATATAACACCCATAACAAGATAAACAACCCATTTGATAATTCGGCTCCTCTCTGTCTGCGGGGTTATTTTATGATACCCTCTTTTTTCCGTAGCCGGTTCCGGGTTGTAGGTTGACATTGGGAAGACGACTTATTATATTTCAAAAATTCATCTGACTTTTATGATAGAAAGGAACCGATAACATGACTGAAGGAATTTTAGAAGTAGACGACAGTAGTTTTGATACCGATGTGCTGGCAGCGGACAAGCCTGTCCTGGTCGATTTCTGGGCACCCTGGTGTGGCCCCTGTAAAGCCATCGGCCCTATTGTTGAGGAACTTTCGAATACATTTGGTGACCAGGTCATCTTTGCAAAATGCAATGTGGACAACAACCCCATAACACCTAGCAAGTACGGCATTAAAGCGATACCGACGCTTATCTTTTTCAAGGGAGGAAACGTGGTGGATCAGATTACCGGTATGGTTGCCAAATCCAAGCTCGAAGAAGCCATCAACAAGGTGCTGTAGTGCCCAACCCGATGAAGAAACCTGCGTTTCTGCTGATGCTCATCATCTGTGTGTTGTTTGCCGCCTGCTCGTACCGGGATCCGGATATCGACAAACCGGCTCATGAGCTTGCAAAAAACGGCATGGACGAGTTTACAGAAAAAGATTACCGAAAAGCCATCGTATATTTTGAAAAGCTTCGAGACTGGTATCCCTTCAGCAAATTCGCAAAGCTTGCCGAATTGAAAATCGCAGATGCGCACTTTCATCTCAAAGAATACGATGATGCCATTTCCGCTTACGAAGAATTTGAACAGCTTCATCCTAACAACGAGGCCATACCCTATGTTATTCAACAGATCGGAAATTCTTATTTCGAACAACTGGATACCATAGACCGTGACCAGACACCGGCATTAAAGGCCATCGAAACCTACGAACGGTTGATAAAAAATCATCCCGATGATCCGCATTCCAAAGAAATTACGGAAAAGATCAAGATATGCAAGAAGGGTATCGTTGAAAATCAGATCTATATCGGCCGCTTCTACTACCGCAC
Organism: uncultured delta proteobacterium; assembly: GCA_963823335.1. Classification (GTDB taxonomy): domain Bacteria; phylum Desulfobacterota; class Desulfobacteria; order Desulfobacterales; family B30-G6; genus B30-G6. The sequence goes on from CAWGLD010000001.1 coordinate 672,855, forward strand.
AAAGCATTATAAGTCGGCCTTGGCCCGATTTCAATCGGTGGCCTCCACCGGGGATGAATTTCCCGAACTTCAAGCAAAAGCCCTCGCCTTCATCACGCTGTGTGAAGCGGCAATGATGGCAAAGGATCCAAACTGAAAACCTGACAAAAAAATGTAAAAAGACTTTACACACAGATTGTGTTGGTGTAATAGTGTAGAGTTCAAATATTGTTCGTCATCAAGTGACAAGGAGATACCAAAATGTCAAGAATGTGTGAGATATGTGGAAAAAAACCCATGGTAGGCAGCAATGTAAGCCATGCACATAATGTAACCAAGAGAAGATTCAATCCCAATCTGCAAACCGTCCGTGCTCTGGATAAGGGTCAGGCCAAAAGAATGGTTGTCTGCACCAATTGTATTAAATCAGGACGCATCGTCAAAGCACCCTAACCTAATCGTCTAACACTCTGGACATACTTGATCTTTTTGAGATCCGACAGAACTTTTTCCAGGTGATCGGTACTCACGATTCCGAGCGTTAGCACAGAATCGACGGTCTGGTCGTCTTTGGTTTGGGTATTCAGACTGAGAATATTTGCATCGTTTTTGCTGATGGCCGCTGCCATGTCCGCCAGGAGACCGACCCTGTCCAGAGAATTGATCCGTATCCTGACCGGATAAGTCTCCCGTGTATCCAGGCTCCACTCCACATCGATTCGACGTTCGGGGCTCATTTTCAGTGCATTGACACAGTTGGTTCGATGAATCGTCACTCCATAGCCACGGGTGATGTAGCCGGTAATGATGTCTCCGGGAACCGGCTGGCAGCATTTTCCAAACTTGACCAACATATCGTCAATACCTTTGACCACGACACCGAGGCTTGGTTTCTTCTTTCTGACACGACTGACAAGCTTGTTGAACAATGACTCATCGGCGTCAAAAGTTTCCGTTTTCAACGCCAGCCGCCGTGCGATTTGAACCGGCGTGGTTTTCCCGTAACCGACACTTGCGATAAGATCGTCTACGGTCTTGAATCCGAAATGGTTTACGACATCACGCATCTCTTCTGTCTTGATCAATGCGTTGAAATTGAGCTTGTGCTTTCGAAATGTTTTTTCACACATTTCTCTGCCAAGAGACAGACTGCGCTCCTTTTCCTGGGTTTTTATCCACTGCCGTATTCGGGATCGTGCTTTGACAGTTTTGACGAAATTCAGCCAATCCTTACTGGGATGACTTCCTTTGGTGGTGATAATTTCGACAATATTGCCGGTCTGCAGTTCATATTTCAGTGGCACCATCCGGCCGTTCACCTTGGCACCCGTACATTGACTACCGACTTCACTGTGAATCATATAAGCAAAATCAATGGGTGTGGCGCCTTTGGGTAGAGATTTGATCTCCCCTTGGGGTGTAAAAACGTATACCTCATCCGGGAACAAATCGATGCGAACATTTTCCAGAAATTCCTGTGGGTCCAGAAACTCGGCCTGATTTTCCACCAGATTTTGAATCCAGGCAAATTTTTCACTGGCCTGGTTATCGATCCGTTTGCCTTCCTTATAGCCCCAGTGTGCCGCAATGCCGGATTTGGCAACCTGATCCATTTCCCGCGTCCGAATCTGAATTTCGATACGTTCCCCATAAGGACCGACTACCGTGGTATGAAGTGACTGGTACATATTCGCCTTGGGAACCCCGATATAGTCTTTGAATTTTTTTGCAATGGGTTTCCACAACGAATGGACGAGGCCCAAAGCCTCATAGCACTTTGGTATGGTTTCCAATATAATTCGAAAAGCGATGATGTCGTAGACTTCTTCAAAACTGAGATTCTGCTGGACCATCTTTTGATGGATGCTGGAAATATGCTTGTGACGACCGAGAACTTCACACACCAGTCCGCTGTCATCCATTTTCTTCTTTATATAACTTTTGACCTCTTCGATATATTTTTCCCGTTCCGCGATGTCCTTGTTTATGAAACGATCGATACGCTCATATTCTTCCGGCTGAAGATAGCGGAAGGACATGTCTTCCAATTCATTTTTTATCCAGTAGATCCCCAGACGTGCAGATATGGGAGCGTAAATATCCATGGTTTCCTTGGCAATGGCTCTACGCTTATTTTCTTTATGAAACTGAAGGGTTTTCATGTTGTGCAGGCGGTCGGCCAGTTTGATCAGAATCACCCGGATATCATCAGCCATGGCCAGAAGCATTTTACGGATACTCTCTGCCTGGCGGGCCTCACTGCTGTTGAAGGGAAGTTTGCTTAACTTGGTAACACCGGAAACAATGTGTTTTATCTCGGGGCCGAAAATATCTTCAATCTCTTCAGGAGTTGCCTTGGTATCTTCGATAACATCGTGGAGAAGACCAGCGGCGATACTCTCTTCATCCAGCCTCATCTCCGATAAGATTGCTGCAACTTCGAGGGGATGAGACAGATACGGCTCTCCTGACAATCGCATCTGGCCCATATGAACCCTGGCAGAATATATGTAAGCACGCTCGATAACATCGACGTTTGCGCCTGGATTGTATTCCACCACCCTGTCGACAATATCATTGATTCTGATCATACAGAAATCTCACGCTTAATTATAGCGCTTAGGTTGTTTAGACAATTTAGGTTATTTAGGCGGTAGTCTGTTAGGCTGTTAGGGTTTGTTTTTTCGTAGCTCACACACGATCTCCGCCTACAGCCTACAGTCTAACAGCCTAACGGCCTATGATTAGTAGGCTTTGGCAAATACCACCTCATGCACCGCCGGCTTTCCGCAACAGATGCAGGCTCCGTTGACAGGCGCGCCATCAAAGGGGATACAGCGTATGGAAACACTCAGATCGTCTTTGATTTTCAATTCACAAGCCTCGTCGCCACACCATGGCGATACGGCGAACCCGCCATGAATTTCTGGTTTTTCCAGGTTCTTGGGTGTAAAATACGCATAAAAAAGGTCTCGTTGTTCAATATTTTCCGTATGTGCCTCTCTAAAAGCCACGGCACGGTTGAAAAGCGTTGTCTGGATGTCGTCCAGTGTCCTGGTAAATTCAGCTACAAACGTGTCCCTGTTGATGGACACCTTCTCCTTGTGGTGCCGGTCCCGCCGTCCAACAAAAACTGAATTTTCGGCAATATCCCGGGGTCCGATCTCGACGCGAATGGGAATCCCCTTTTTGATCCAGTCCCAGCCTCTGGCTCCCCCGATATCTCTGTCGTCAATCTCGATATTCAGCAAGCGTCGATGATAGGTCTGTGCCCGTAATTCGGTTGCCAGTTGCTCCACAAAAGGCATGACCTTTGCACGATCTTCAGGTTTGCGGATGATGGGAAGAATGACGGCATGCGATGAGGCCACCCTGGGGGGCAGAATGATACCGTCATCATCGCCGTGAGCCATAATAAGTCCCCCCACCAGGCGGGTCGAGGTCCCCCAGGAGGTTGTCCAGGCATAGGCTTCTTTTTCGTCTGCAGTCTGAAACTTGATATTGGATGCCCGGGCGAAATTCTGCCCCAGGAAATGGGAGGTCCCTGCCTGGAGCGCCTTTCTGTCCTGCATCATGGCTTCGATACACAAGGTGTCAACTGCGCCTGGAAATCTTTCGGCCGGCGACTTTCTGCCTTTCAGCACCGGAATTGCCAGATAGTCTTCAACGCATCTGGCATAAACGTCGAGCATCATCCGGGTTCGCTCCTGGGCCTCTTCCTTGGTGGCATGTGCCGTGTGACCTTCCTGCCACAGAAATTCGCTCGTTCTTAAAAAGATTCGTGTCCGCATCTCCCACCGGACCACATTGGCCCATTGATTGATGAGCAGCGGCAGATCCCGATAACTGGTAATCCATCGGGAAAAAGAATCGCCGATAATCGTTTCCGAGGTGGGTCGCACCACCAGAGGTTCACTCAACCGGCCGGCCGGTACCAGGGTGCCGTCAGCACCCTTTTCAAGGCGATGATGGGTGACCACCGCACACTCCTTGGCAAAACCCTCCACATGCTCGGCCTCTTTCTCCAAAAACCCGATGGGAATGAACAAGGGAAAATAGGCGTTGCGTACCCCCGTGGCCTTGAACAGGTCGTCCATTTCACGAACAATATTCTCCCACAGGGAATAGCCCCAGGGCTTGATGACCATACACCCTCTAACGGATGATTTTTCAGCCATTTCCGAGGCCCTGACGACCTGCTGATACCATTCAGGATAGTCTTCAGCGCGAGTGGGTGTTATGGCTGTTTTTACCTTTTTTCCCATGTTGATCCTTCCATGATTCTTCTTTTTTATCCAAGTATTGCCGTTCATACTCGGCAATTTCCATCAGGAAAACTTCGATGAGCCTGTCCTGGGAAAATGTCTTCACGACGTCCCCCTTTTTGAAAAGAACCCCGCGACCGTCACCACCTGCAATTCCAATATCGGCTTCTTTGGCTTCACCGGGACCGTTGACCACACACCCCATGATGGCGATTTTGATAGGTGCGATATGGTTTTTTGTGGCTCTTTCCACCTCGTCCACGATATGAAACAGGTCGATATTGCATCTCCCGCATGTGGGGCAGGATATAATATCAGGCCCCCTTTGCCGAAGATTCAAAGCCTTGAGAATTTCAAAGCCGGCACGCACCTCCTCCACTGGATCCCGTGTCAGGGACACGCGGATGGTATCTCCAATACCTTCGGCCAACAAGGTCCCGATACCGATGGCGGATTTGACAAGTCCTGGAAAAAGCCCACCCGCCTCTGTGACCCCCACATGGACTGGAAAATCACTTTTTAAGGAAAAGAGCCTGTAGGCTTCGATGGTGCGTCCCACATCCGAGGCCTTGAGGGAGACTTTCAGGTTGTCAAATCCAAAGGACCCGATCATATCCAAATGCCGCATGGCACTTTCTACCATGGCTGCAGCTGTTGGAGCCTTGTGTTTTTTTAAGAGTTCCTTTTCGATGGAACCCGAATTCACCCCGACCCTTATGGAGATGCCATGATCCCCGGCACAATCGATCACGGCCTTGATCTTTGTTTTACCTCCGATGTTGCCGGGATTGATTCTGAGGGCATCGGCACCGGATCGTGCGGCAGCGATTGCCAGACGGTAACTGAAGTGGATATCTGCAATGACCGGTATGGCAACCTGCTGTTTGATGGCTGTGATGGCCTCTGCGGCGGCTTCATCAGGCACAGCGACCCGTACAATTTCACATCCGGCGTCCTGCAGCCGGACAATCTGGGAAACCGTACTGTCGACATCCGCCGTAAAAGTGTTGGTCATGGACTGTACAGCAATGGGAGCCCCATCACCCAAGGCTACATTGCCGACGTAAATTTGACGGGTTTTTTTCCTGTTTATTTCAAAGGACATTCTATTGGATTTTCACCTGTCATTGAATCACTGGAACACGCACCAGACTGTCCAGCTGCAGATCGACGCATACAACACCTGTATTCCATGCTGAAAAGCATTTAAAGTACCAAACCAGTGAAGAAAATTCAAGAAAAATAGGATGTTTTCAGGATATTGTCTTTTCAGAATATTTCCATTATACTCCATCGACGTTAAACCACAACAGATAGAAAATTCCCTGTGGTTTTTCGAGAATGTGGCATCTTCCCGGAGAACGGTATTCCAAGTTGAAACGATTGCACCCACTGCTGATGTTTCCCATGATAGGTCTTCTTGTTCTTGTACTGGGAGCCTCCTGTGACGTTGATTTGTCTTCCTTTAAAACAGACGCTTCCGCCCTGACCGAAATTATCGAGAAAGGGAAGTTGACGGTTATTACCCGAAACAACGCCCATTGCTATTACTCCTACCGCGACCAGGAGATGGGGTTCGAATATGACCTGGCCAAAGCATTTGCGTCTTACCTGGGGGTGTCGCTCAACATACGAATCGCCGATAAATGGGAAGGAATGATTCCCAGTCTGATAGATGGTACCGGCGACCTGATAGCCGCCAGCATGACCATTACACCAAAACGCAGCCGGGAGGTCTTGTTTTCAAATGGCTACATGGATATTCAACAACATATCATTGTCCATCGCAACAACCACTCCATTCGAACCATCGAAGACCTTTCGGGCCGGACCATCCACATTCGCAGAGGAACATCCTATCAGGAACGCCTTGAAGACCTTGCAACCCAGATACCGAACCTGAACATCGTGCTGCATGAGGATGTGCCCACAGAAGCATTCATTCGTCAGGTGGCTGAAAACGAGATCGACCTCACTGTCGCCGACAGTAATATCGCCCTGCTGAATCGCAGGTATTACCCCCAGGCAATAATGGGACTGCCTATTGGCAAAAAAGAACAACTCGGATGGGCTGTTAACCCGAAAGCCAGGAGTCTGCAGTTAAAAATCAATCAGTTTTTCAAAGAGATCCATGAAAACGGTGTGTATGAGGAGCTCCACAGACAATATTATGCAGAGGTGGAACGCTTCGATTACGTTGACATGAAAGTATACCATCGAAGACTGGCCACGAGACTGCCCAAATACCAGCCCATACTCATGGCTGCAGCCAGGGAGTTCGATTTCGACTGGCGCCTGATTGCAGCCCAGATGTATCAGGAATCGCATTTCCGGCGATATGCCCGCAGCCACGCCGGTGCCTACGGCTTGATGCAGTTGACCAGACGAACCGCTATAAGTCTTGGGGTCAACGACATTACCGATCCTGAACAGAATATTTATGCAGGCGTCAAACATCTCCGCAATCTGTTCAATTACTTTGATATCGAAAACGAGTCGGATAGAGAGTCCATCGCCCTGGCTGCCTACAATATTGGGCAGGGGCATGTCAGGGACGCACAGAACCTGGCCAATTCGCTGCGTATGGATCCTTTGAAATGGTCGTCCTTGGAAAAAACACTGCCTTTGTTAAGACAACAGAGATACTACAAAAATGCAACTTATGGATTCTGTGAAGGTATGGAGCCGGTGACATACGTCAAACAGATCAGGATCTACTACGACATCCTGAAGCGGCAGGCGATTGACTATGACGATAGACACTAGAAAAGCAAGGGTAGGAGGCTTGGAGGGGGATACAAGGGTTTGAGGGTAGCGGACAGGTGAGGAAATTGTGGCTATTGAAGAAAAACCTTTTCCAGGCCTTTAATCAAAAAGTCTGCCTCATCATCACTGATATTGAGGGGTGGAGAGATACGTATGGTATGCCCGTGACTGTCATTTACGATAATGCCTAAATCAAGCAACTTTCTGCAAAACATCATGGCATCTCGATTTTCCACTTCGATACCGATGAACAACCCCTTTCCCCTGACTTCCTTGATATGTTTTGACCTGACCGCAATTTTCATGATGCTATGTTTTAGCTTTTTTCCTTGTATTTCTGATGCCTTCGCCAACTGCTCCTCTTGGAGCACTTCCAAAGCAGATACACCTGCAACACAGGCAAGCGGATAACCACCAAATGTCGAACCATCAGATCCTTTACTAAATGCGATATCCATTAATTTTGCGTTCGTAACAAAGACAGACAAAGGAATAAGACCACCTGACAATGCCTTCCCCAAAATAAGTCCATCCGGAACAATGTTGTCATGCTCGAAACAAAAATTTTTTCCCGTACGTCCCAGACCGACCTGTATCTCGTCAAACATCAATAGCAGATCATTGTCATCCGCAATTTCGCGAAGCCCTTGCAAAAATCCAGAGGGAGGTATTCTCATGCCCCCTTCCCCCTGCATGGGTTCCACCAAAATGCCGCAGGTATGTTTGTTAATGACTGCTTTCACAGCATCCAGGTTGCCGAATTCAACCGATACAAATCCCGGTGTCAAGGGGCCGAAGCCATCTCGATATTTGGGCTGTGATGAAAAAGATATCACCGTGATCATACGGCCATGAAAATTATTGTTAAAAACGATAATTTCCTGTTTGCCGTCGGGTATATTCTTTATTTTCCAACCATAGTAACGGGCCATTTTGATGGCGGTGTCAACAGACTCCACACCACCGTTTTTCGGCATGACCTTGTTGCCATTCGATCCGAAACGCGGTCCCAACTGAGGAACGAATCCAGCTGTCTTGGATAAAAACAATGCCAAAGGATCTGTATAGACAACATTAGAAATGACGGAGGCGTAATTGCCGGTAAGCGCCTTTATGATGGCACTGACCACTTTTGGATGGTGATGGCCGAGATTGGCAGCAGAATACGCAGCCAGACAATCCAGATACTTTTTACCGCTTACATCCGTAATCCAGCTGCCTTGAGCCGTTCTAGCCACGACATCGAGTCGATTGTAATGCTTGGCACCAGACGATTGCTCCAGAGCATACGTCTCCGCATCTGTTACACGCGAAAACCCACACACAGGGGTATCAAATGATATTGTCGGCAGATTCAGCATGGCGGTTCCTCCATGGCACCTTTTTAGTTGCTATCTTGGTAGCAACTATCGCACAAATACGGTCGCTTGTCAACAAATGTTCATCAATACCGGATAGGTAATATTGATCCTCAACAAGGGGCAAAGACAGTTGTGGGGTTTGACACGCCCCCCATTTTTATGTAAAAGTTCCTGAGCGGACAGATGCAATGGTGGGGCCAGATCGATGTTGCCACCAAATTAGCAACAAAATAAGGAGACATGCATGGATATTGCGTCTATTTTAAGGGAGTTTGCTTTTTCAAAATACGAATCGTCCTGCTACCTGGCACTACTTGCCAAGCACCCGTCGAATGGTTCCCAATTGAGCACCCTTTCAGGGATTGCCAGGTCAAGAATTTATGATGTTCTCCGCGGACTGTCAAAAAAAAAACTTGTTTTTGAGATCGAGAAAGGACTGTATGTGCCACTGCCTTTCGAGGAATTGAAAAAACGTCTTCGGAGTCAATTCGATTCAAATCTCAAGATTCTTGATGACCAGCTTGATGCCATGGTCGAACAGTCCAGTTTTGAGTACCTGTTTACCCTCAATGGTGTGGACGAAGTCATTGCAAAAGCAACGGATATCATCAATTCAGCCAAACAAGAACTCTATCTGCGTCTTTTCCCTGAAACATGGAGGCGGCTGCAGAAACATATTCAGCGGGCTATTCATCGAGGTGTCGTTGTCCGTTTTATATCCATGGGTCCTATGGACTTTGTTTACGACATTCAGGTATTTCATCCGGATGTCGAACAAATTAAGACCCGGCTCGGAGGTGAATCAATCGATATCATCGCCGATAAATCTGAAGCCATTGCCGGCATATTCGAAACAGACAATCTTAACCGTTCTCCCTTCATCTGGACCCGAAACCACTGGTTTGTCATCGCCAATCGGGATAGCCTTCGTCATGACTTTTATCATTATTTTTTAGATAAGCTCTATGAAAGAAGGGAAGCTCTTTCCACACGCGACAAACAGATATATGCGTTTATCAAAGCCGATGATTAATGGATGGTATGAACTGCCGGCAAGGGCTTGATAAAATTTTGCCTCAGGCTGTAGGTATAAGCACCCTGGGTCGGAATCATCAAAATATCACCCACTTGAATATCGTTACCGAAATACATATACCCCCAGATGTCATGGGGTGTACACAAGGCGCCGAGGATAAGGCACGGCTTTTCATCAAGGGAGGGGCGCGTCAGATTGAGGATGGGAAAATAGTCGTTTTCAAAACGCTCCCAGCCAACCGTGTTGGTGCCGGCATCGGTAATCACCAAGTCCGGGGCCTTTTTGTCGACTACCGAAAGAAGCAGGTGCACGGCATCATTGCAAATCCAGCGACCCGGCTCCAGACAAATCCGGCACGAAACAACGCTGAAAAGATGTTTATGGATAGCAGCGCCGAGTTTTTCAGCAAATTCCTCAATGGGGACCGCCGGCAAACGGTGATGGGAATCAACGGGACCCGCAGACTGTCCCAGAGCCTCGCACAAACGGCCCTCCAATGTGCCGGCCGGCTGCAGCCATTCACCCTGGGAGGGCCAGTAACCACCGCCAATATCGATAAATTCGAGTTGTGTTTGAAACAAAAGGGGCATCTGGGCCAGCGCTTTTCCGAGGGTGGCGATAAAATCGATCTGCTTATGTGGAGAGAGGTTCCAGCTGGAATGGAACTGTAATCCGATCAATTTGACATGACTGCATCGGCTGGTCTGCTCCCAGAATTTCTGCAGGTCCGATACAGGGATGCCGAACTTGCGCCACAAACCATCCGGGTTGCTGTTCAGACGTACCCCACAGTGAATTTTTTTATTCAACTGCGCAGCAATGTCCTCCAGCCGGCTCAATTCACCAAAACTGTCCATGAGAATCACCACTCGATCGGTATTGGAAACTGCAAGCCGCAGTTCTTGGGCTGTTTTCCCTGGACCGCTGAACACAATATCCCGGGCACCGAGTTTCAATGCCATCTCCAGTTCGATGCCACTGGAAACATCCAGACCAAAGCCTGCCTTTATCAGCGTTTCGGAAATATCGGGATGATTGTTGCTTTTAACGGCGTAATAGAATCCCACCGATGGCAGAACTGCCTGAAAGGCCTCCCTCAACTGGGCGGCCCTGGCCCTGAGAACCGACGCATCCTGCAGATAAAGCGGCGCCGGGTGGTTGCTCAAAACCTGCAGATAGAGATCCCGCCTATCAAAATAATAGCTGACAAAGGAGGACAGTTCTTCTTTTGGCAGCAGGGGACTGCTCTGGGAGAGCAGCGCCTGAAACGTCTGCTGCAAATTGGATCGTTGGGTTGCCATCGATATCTACACTATCTCCACGATCAGTTTCTCGAGCAGTTCCCGGCATTCTACCTGCGGCTCGCCGCGTCCGTCAGGGTGAAAGATGACATGCCCCAGAATCCAGGAATCATAGTCTTCGGGTGGCATCTTGATCCGGTGTCCTGGCCTGTGCTTTAAATAGACCTCGGCCACACGTTTGTCCTGCTGCAGCCGGCCGACATCGACTGTTTTCAATGTGCCTCCACTGCCGGCATGAAGTCGCAACCCGATACAGGTACCCGAACCAGTTTTTTTTAATAATCGCAACGGCCGGCCCCGGGAAAAATCCAAAAACAACTTCAATATATCCAGGTTCCTACACCGCCGCAAAAGAAACGGCAGGCAGTCACCCCCGGGTCGTGGTGCCAGCTCAAGTAAAACGAGCCGGCCCTTATGAATGATAAAATCAAGCATGCAGACAGCCCGTACAAGACCCAGGGCTCCGGCGCTCGAGACAAGGGTTTGCAGAAAGTGCTCTTCATCCACTGTGGTCGGCAGTTCTGCTGGCAGCAGATATCCCAGGGTCGTTCCAAAAGGCCCGCCGGAGGAAAGGATCTTACGGGTCAGCCGGATGACTCTGGCCTGTCCGTTTTCCAGCACGAAATCGCAGCTGTACTCGTCACCGTCCACCAAGGCTTCGGCCAGTATGACGGGTTCCTCCAAGAAAAAGGATTTGTAAAGACGGTTTCCCTGCCGCTGTTGCAGCCCCTGCTGTATATCACGAAAACGCTTCTCACAGGTACGGGTATCTCTACAGTCAAAGATCAATTCACTGCCACTGCCACTGACCGGTTTTAGCACACAGGCTCCGCCTAGGTCGCTGAAAAATTCAGCGGCTTCGGTAGCAGATCCTATTTGTTTAACCTGTGGGGTGTTCAGACCCTGTTTTTGCCAGAGAATTTTGGAAAGGTATTTATCGCGGCAGTTTTTGACAGCCTGTACAGACGGATAGGACAACGAATATTCCCGGGCAAGAACGGCGGCCAGTTCCATGGATTCACAATCATAGCAGACAACCCCATCCAGGTGCAGGCCATATTTGTGAAGGTGTCGTTGCAGCGAATGTCGCACCTGCCCTTCATCGGACAAATCGCACAGGGCTTCTTCAGCGGGTGCCGGGCAAGGTTCTCGGGCACCGCGGCGTAACACGGGGTCGGTCAGAAACAGGGCCTCCCCAGGACTGCTGCTCCGGATCCAATCGATGTAATCCGGGGTTGCACCAACCACCAGAACCCTATTGCTATATTGCACAGGCAACCTGCAGACCGTCGACGGCCTCCTGCCAGGCGACGGTTGCAACCGGTACCGGTAGATTGAACATCCTGTATAGGGGCCGTGCGGTCAGATGAAAACGATTTTTCCAGTTGAATTCGCCGCACAGAAAATCGACTTCCTTTAGACGCTGCCGGCAAGCCCACTCTATATGATGGAAATTGATCAATTTGGCAACACCCGGAAAATCCGGGTGGGTACCCCCGGCCAGGACTGTATAGGACCGGTTCCAGACAGCGCCGACATCCACGGCAGCAATTCGACCGCCCATGAGAACGGTTGTCACACGCAGCATCTTGTTGGCCTGCAGCCAGGCCAACAGGTTCTCAAAGGCCCTTAAGAAACGGGCATCATAGAAATAGGATTGCTCCTTGAAGTTATCCAGGTTCATACGAAACAAATGCGCTAGATCATCGAAACAGTCATAACGGTAAGATACGCCTCCGTCTGTCAAGCGGTTCAGTTCGCTGCGCATTTTTTTACGGGATTTACCCGAAAAAGACTGCATGTAGGTCTGAAAGGAAAAATCATATTGCTGCGGATAGAACAGATATCCGATCTCGTCAACAACAGCCGCAGAATCACTCGCCAGACGCGGATCATGGGTGAGATAGCGGACCTTGGCCATTCCGGGAATGTGATTTACCAGGGCACTGAAGACCTCCGGGTCACTGGCCAGGATTTTATTTTGTTCCAGCCAGGTTTTGCCATGCCATACTTCTCCCGGAAAATTACCGTAGCACTGCTGCTCGTCAATCCAGCTAAGGGCCAGCATTCCACGAAATTTATGATTTTCACTGGCAACGATAAAATAGGGCATGTAGTTGAATTGGGATTGAAAGCAATAACGCACCGGCCAAAGGTCAAAAAGACATTGCTGCGGCCAGTGACGCTGCCAAAGTCCCCGAGCCGCTTCAAGATTTTTACATATATCGATGTTAAGCATCACGCGTCTCCCCAACCGATCTTTTCACTTATACATACCCGTCCGAAATTATGCTCATACAGCATGCGAGACTGTACAGAGCAGGTTTCATGCCACCACAAGAAGAATTTTTTAACATGCCGATATAATTAAATATTAATTATTGACGGCATGTTTTAAAAGGGCAATTCCGTACAGATAAAGTAAATATTTACCGATTTATGTTGATATTTGTAAAATTTTACCGTAATTTGCAAGCAGGTTGGCAATGGCGTCATAACAGGACAGCGGTAGCCCGCCCTATTCAATTGGGATATTAACCCGGCGACTAAATAGCCAACCTCCGCCATGCCGGACTTGATCCGGCATCCAGTGTCTTTCTGGATAGCGCTAAAGCTTCACTTCGTGCCCCGCCTGTGCGGGAATGACAACCGTAGGGTATTTAACCGCCGGAGCAATATGAACACCAACAGTGAGCGCTCTCCCCATGGTTTGCTGGAACGAAGCCGAACTCCCGCCTGCGGGGCTGCGAGATTCTTGACTTTTTTCGGTATTATTTTACCGTTAATGGAAAAATAACATGCTCATCCGCGTTGGATTAAGTGTTAAAAGCAGAAACCTGCAAAACCATCTGGAGAAAGCTCTTTCATACTCGGATGTAAGGGTGGAATCCTTTGGACACCTGCGCTCTGCCTGGTTGAAAGTGGTTCGCAGCGGGTGCGAGGTCATCGTCATCAGTGAAGCACTCATCCCCCGCCCAACGGATAACGGTCTGGCAATTTTGAATGATCTGCCTGAAAACCCGACCACCGTAATCATCCATGAAAGTGATTCCGCCGAAGAGCATGCCCAACTGGCGGCGGCAGGAGCCGATGTGGTTCTTTTTGCAGGCATTTCCCGAAAAAGCATGCTGGAGGCACTGGAAACGACGCTGGAATCCCGGCGCCAGTTTATCCGTATGAAACGGTTTCACCGGCGGGGTCTGTCCGAGCCAAAAATCGCCGACTTTGTTTCCGAAAGCCATGTCATGCAGCTTTTTATGGAAGAGGTCCGTCAGATAATTCCGAGTGATTCGCCCATTTTACTGTTGGGGGAAACCGGTGTCGGCAAAGAGCATCTGGCCAAGGCCATCCATGCCGAAAGCCCGCGCTCCGCCGGCCCTTTTATTTCGGTCAACATGGCGGGCATGCCTGAACAATTGATTGAAAGTGAACTGTTCGGTCATGAGCAGGGCGCTTTCACCGGCGCAATTCGGTATCGGCGTGGTGCTTTTGAACTGGCCCACGGGGGTACCATCTTTTTGGATGAAATCGGTGATATGCCGCTGCACATGCAGGCCAAACTGTTGCGGGTACTGCAGAACTATGAGATCAAGCCCTTGGGCGGTGAAAACCCGTTGGAACTGGACGTGCGCGTCATCGCAGCGACCAACCAGAAGATTGAAGACGAAATCATGCGGGGTAATTTCAGGCAGGATCTTTATTATCGTCTCAGCGTTTTGATGCAGACCATCCCACCCCTGCGAGATCGCATTGAAGACATCCCCACACTGGTCAGACGTTTTATCGCATATTACCGCTATAAAATCGGACGGGAAATCAATGGTATTTCCGAAAAAGCCCTTCAGGCGCTCTGCAGTTACGACTGGCCGGGCAACGTCCGCGAATTGATGAACGTCATCGAACGCGCCATACTGCTGTGTAAAACCGATGCCATCAGCATCGTGGAATTGCCTCACGTTTTTCAGGGCGGTGCCGCCTCTCCAAACATGAGCATGTCAGGTCTTCATTTTGAAAACACTGCGTGGTCAGACAAGACCTTGCCCGAAGTACAAAAAGAGATCATGGATCAAATCGAAAAACTATATCTTGAACAAGTGCTGAAAAAGACACATGGGCGTGTCGACCAGGCTGCCCGGATTGCCGGCATCCATCCCAGGGGGTTGTTTACCAAGATGAAGCGACTCGGCTTACGTAAAGAGAATTTCAAAAAGCCGGTCTCTGAAAATTCGGCTGCCGAATAGAATTCTCACAGGCCTTCGTTCATGCTTGCATTTCAGCATTCAGGACTGTAGGCTTGGGAACTTTCTGCATTGCAACGTCGACTTATCAGATCGATTTTTTCTAGATTGAAAAACAGGGCCCCGGGGCCCGGGTATCGAATAATCCGAGGTCTTCTATGTATTCGCCATTACATTACCAAACTTCTGAATACGATTGTGTGCCAACAGCCTTTATCAATGCCATAAGCTACCTTTTTAAACGAAATGAGATTCCGCCCATGGTCATCCGCCACATTTATCTGTACAGCCTGGATACCGTGGGTAAAAACGCAAGATTCGGTATCGGTGGTACCAGCAGATATGCAGTCAAATTGATAGGCAACTGGCTGACTTCCTACAAAATTAAAAAGTTTTCAGTCACCACAAAATTCCTTGAGGGAGACAGGGTACACTTACGCAAAGGATGCAGGATCTATGCCTGCCTCAAAGACGGCGGTATTGCCCTTTGCAATATTCTATTGGGCAAGAGAGAGCCGCATTACCTCATGATCATCAGGCACGTGGATGACTGGCTCTACTGTTTTGATCCCTATAAGAGAGACTCTTTGCGTGGAATAGAAAACCACGTGTCTATTCTACCTAATGAAAACGGTCGTTCCCCCAATTTAAAGATCAGGACCCAATGGATGGATCAGGAATCAAGAATGCGGTTTTGTCTGGGCCCTGTTTCCATTCGGGAATGTCTTTTGATGTGGAGAAAATAGCTCAATGGAACTTCATTCGAAACGGAAAAACAAAAAGGCTTCCATGGAAATGTATCAAATGGATATCCAGCGGGCTTTGTCCATTTCACTGGCTGCGACGGACAATCTCACAGAAGGGTTAAACTTGTGCCTCGAAGCGAGTCTGCAGATTTCCGGTATGGATTG
Organism: uncultured delta proteobacterium; assembly: GCA_963823335.1. Classification (GTDB taxonomy): domain Bacteria; phylum Desulfobacterota; class Desulfobacteria; order Desulfobacterales; family B30-G6; genus B30-G6. The sequence goes on from CAWGLD010000001.1 coordinate 688,712, forward strand.
TGGCGGTGTCTACCTTTTCGATACCCGCCATGAAAATCTTGATTTGGTCGTTCACAAAGGACTTTCGAAAAATTTCGTCAAGCACATCGCAACATATGACAAAAATGCAGCAAATGTATTGCTTATTCAGAAAGGCAAGCCCCTCTATACCGTAACAACGAAGCTGGGGGTGCCCCGGTCTCCGGCGCAAAAACGCGAAGGCTTGCGAGCCCTGGCATCGTTACCATTGTATGACAAATCAAGGATTGTTGGATGTATCAATGTTGCGTCTCACGTTTTTGATGAGATTTCCCCTTCCTCCCGCATTGCCCTTGAAACTATTGCTGCGCAGGCAGGCAGTGTCATTGCTCGTCTGCAAGCAAAACAGGCGCTCCAGGAAAGCGAAGAGCATTTAAGTTCGTTAATGCTTAACGCTGAGCATTACGCTGTTTATCGGTTACAAATCGATGGTTCAGACCCCCACGGGCTAAGAGTTGTTTTTGTAAGCCCTTCCATAGCAGATATCACGGGGGTTGCCGACCCGGAGAGGTTCGAGACCTGGTTTGAGAATGTCCATGCCGATGACAGGCAAAGAGTTCTATCAGCAAATCAGAAAGCGTTCGAAACCAATGAATTTAATGAAGCCATGAAGATCAACCATCCCCGAAAAAAAGAGCATCGCTGGATCCATTCTATCTCTAAAGGTATTCGCTCCCAAGATGGCAAGATACAATTTGTCAATGGCATCATCATCGATATTACAGAACGAAAACTTGCCGAGCAGGCATTGCTTGCAAAAGAGAAAGAATTGGAATCAAAAACAAGCAAGCTCGAGGAGATCAACACCGCCCTGAACGTCCTGTTAGAAAAAAGAGAGCAGGATAAAATCCTTTTGCAGGAGCAGGTGCTGTCGAATGTGAAAAAACTGGTGATCCCATCCGTTGAAAAGCTGAAAAAAGGCACCCTCAACGAAATACAATCAGCCTTACTGGATGTTATCGAGTCAAGTCTGCATGAAATCGTTTCACCCTTTTCCCATAAACTGTCCTCTGAATTTTTCGGATTAACGCCCGCTGAAATAGAAGTGGCTGCTCTTGTCAGACAGGGCAAAGGAACAAAAGAAGTTGCAACAATCCGAAATCTTTCACACAAAACAGTGGCACGTCACAGGGAGAATATAAGGAACAAGCTCGGTATAAAAAATAAAAAAATTAATCTGCAATCCTACCTGAACGCCCTCGCATAATACCCATTTCGAGTAGGCACTATATAGGCAATAAAATGGCCTTGATTGTCTTGTGCTTCATGACCCGTTGACCCTGTGTGCGCCATCATGGGTCAGAAGGGGTGTATAGAGGGCAGGTCTACGATCCCTGAAGAGCCCCCAGCCACTTCTTTCTGCCGCCATGGCATCCAGGTCAACCTCCGCCGAGACAACCGTTTCCGAAGTACGGTCAGCCCGCTCCATTAGCCGGCCTTTATTGTCGGTAATAAAGGAAGACCCGTAAAAAGTAATCGCAGAACCATCGATGTTTTCTCTTCCCACACGATTTGACACCACCACAGGCACCATATTTGCAGCGGCATGTCCTTGTATACAGGTTTGCCAGTGATCCCTGGAGTCATATTCATGATCTTGCGGCTCGGAACCGATAGCGGTTGGGTAAAGGAGAATTTCAGCGCCCATGAGAACCATGCTCCTTGCAGCTTCAGGAAACCACTGATCCCAGCAGATGCCGATCCCGATGGTGCCGTAACGGGTTTTCCAGACACGAAAGCCGGTGTCACCGGGGCTGAAATAATATTTTTCCTGATACCCAGGCCCGTCCGGTATGTGTGATTTGCGATAGATGCCTAGAATGGCACCGTCTGCGTCGACAACCGCAATCGTGTTGTAATAGGTCTGATTCTTTTTTTCGAAAAAGCTGATGGGCAGCACAACCCTCAACTGTCTGGCGAGTGCTGAAAAATGTCGCACCCCGGGGTTGTCCTGAATATCGGCGGCGAGACCGAAGAAATCCTGTTTCTGGGATTGACAAAAATAGAGCGTTTCAAAAAGTTCCTGAAGCAAAATGATCTGCGCGCCGCTGGAGGCGGCCTCCCGCACCAGTGTTTCAGCCTTGGCGATGTTTTCATCCCGGTCCGTGCTGCACATCATCTGGGTAGCGGCAATGGTTACTTTTCGCATGTGCGTCTTCTCCTTCGAGCCGCAACAATTTATCAGACGGCCGGGACCTGCTGGGTGATACAATGGATGTTCCCGCCGCCGAGCAAAATCTCGCGGGTCTGTACACCCACGATCACCCGCTCGGGGAAAAGAGCTTGCAGGGATTGCCTGGCCGCCACATCGTGGGGATCGTCAAAAAACGGCATGACGATGCCTCCGTTGGCCATGTAAAAATTGATGTAGGACCCGGCCAGCCGGTCCCCGGGATTCCTGGGTCGCGTGTTGTCACTGGAATCGAGACCCTCACTTTCTGTTGCGGTCATAAAAAGAGGGCCTGGCTGATGAATTTTATGAATTACGAGGTTTCTTCCCCGGGCATCTTTTGACCGGGATAAAAAATCGAAAGCTTCTTCAGATATTTTTCGCTGGGGATCGGTGACATCATCCGTCCATGTGAGAGCAACGACCCCCGGTCTTATGAAACAGCACAGGTTGTCCACATGCCCGTCTGTCTCATCGTGGTAGACCCCTTGGGGGAGCCAGATGATTTTTTCCACGTTTAAAAAGGATTCCAGATAATCTTCAATCTGCCTCTTTGAAAGTTGTGGGTTACGGTTGGCATTCAAAAGACAGCCTTCGGTGGTAATGAGCGTTCCTTCTCCATCCACATGAATGGCGCCCCCTTCCATGATGAATGGCGCCCGGTATCGATCCCTGTTTTCAATTTCGAGTACCTTTTTGGCAACCCGGTCGTCCTGGTCCCACGGAAAATAGAGTCCTTTTTCGAGCCCGCCCCAGGCGTTGAAGCGCCAGTCAATACCACGGACCACGCAAGTCCTGTCATTTACGACAAAGGTGGGGCCCACATCCCGCATCCAGGCATCGTCGGAAGATATCTCCAGGACCCGCACTTGCCCGGGCAACCCAAGGCGGGCATTTTCGAGCTGGTGTCCTGACACCCCTACAGAAACCTGCTCGAAACGGGATATGGCCGCAGCGACTGCAGCAAACGCTTTTTGTGCGGGCTTGGCAGCAAGCCGCCAGGTGTCTTGTCGCTCCGGCCAGAGCATCCAGCAGCCCTGGTGGGGCTCGAACTCACCCGGCATGCGAAAACCGTCATTCCGTGGATGGTTGTTCAAAGTCGTTGACATGTGGATCCATGATAAACACCCCCGTGCATACGCACGGGGGTGTTTATTTTAATGCGATTTTGCCCGTGTCCAGGCTTCATCCATGTAACGGTTCTTATTCCCAAGGTCCTTGGTAAAATGAAGTGTCTTCATGATGTCATCCGTGGGATAAATTCCAGGATTTGTCACGTCTTCCGGTGTAATATAAGGCATGGACGCCGCATTGGGCGTGGCATACTGATTATAGTTGGAAAGTTCGGCACCCACCTGCGGCTCGAGAATCCAGTTAATCCACTTGTGGGCTGCATCGGAATTAGGCGCCTTGGCAGGGATGCACATGGAGTCAAACCAGATCTCGCTTCCTTCCTTGGGGATGATAAACGCCAGGGTATCCGGCTCCTCGGTAACCGACTGGATGGCATCTCCATTATAGACGATGGCGGCCGCAGCGGTTCCTGCAACCACATCGTTTTTCCCGCCGACGCCGGGCTTAAACCCCATACAGTCCTTTAACTTTTTCGTCGCCACCAGCAGATCGGCAGCTGCCTTGAGCTCTTTGGGTTCGGTGCTGTTGAAATCGTATCCCAGATAAAGGAGTGAGATACCCATCATTTCGCGGACCGAATCAATCAGCCAGAAAGCGCCGGGGTTCTTTTTTTGATCAAACAGAATCGACCAGGACTGGGCGTCTTCGGGCTTGATCTGGTCTTTTCGATACATGAGACCCACCGTGCCCCACTGCCATGCCACGGACCATTTGTTCCCTGGATCATAAGAGGTTTCCCGGAAAATAGGCTTCAGGTTCTTCATGTTCGGAATCTTGGCATGATCGAGCGGTTGAATCAGCTTCTGGTTGATCAACACAGGCATGATATAGTCCGACGGTACGATGATATCGTACTGACTGACACCGCCGGCCTGGAGCTTGGCCACCATCTCTTCATTGTTTTCGTAAATGTCGAGCCTGACTTTGATCCCTGTCGCTTCTTCGAAAGCGGCCGGCATCGCCTCCTCATCCATATACTCGGACCAGATGAAAATCTTCAGTTCTTCAGCCACTACCACGGCTGGAACCAGCAACGACAACACGATAAAAACCATAAATAATTTACGCATCTCTCTCTCCTTTCTCTTGGTTAGTGCCTGTTAACACCTTAACAACTTGTTACCTTTACACAACTCACTCGACCCCTGGAATCCTCGAACCCTTCAGTTACATCATCCTTTACGTGAAATACGCTCGGTGCCGATAACAAGAACCACCGTAATGATCATGATAAGGGTCGACAAAGCATGAATCTGGGGAGTCACACCCCGGCGAACGGCTGCAAAAATGTAAAGAGGCAGCGTCTGGGATTCAGGCCCGGCGGTAAAGAAGCTGATTACAAAATCATCCAGAGAAAGCGTGAAGGCCAGCATACCCCCGGCCACAATACCGGGCATCAGTAATGGCAGCATGATGCGTCTTAGCAGATACCAGTTGCTGGCAAACAGATCACGTGCCGCTTCTTCAATTTCATGGCCGATGGCGATAAGTCGGCTGCGTACCACAAGCGCGACAAATGCAACTTGAAAGGTGATGTGCCCGATGATCATGTTCAGAAGCCCGGGTTCAAACATGGTTGAGAGTACCCGCAAAAGCCCGAAGGCGACCACGAGTGCTGCCGCCAAAATAATATCCGGAATAACCACCGGGATGTGCAAGACAATATCGAGGGCGTTGCTGGTTCTGCGGGTCCAGGGAAAGCGGTCCATACCGATGGCCAATACGGTTCCCAAAACCGTGGCCACAAGGGTCGACACCACTGCCAGTACCAGCGTGTTCCAGGCTGCTTCCAGAATCCATTCATTGCTGAAAAGTTTGACATACCAGTCGAGAGTAAACCCTTTCCAGACCAGACCACGCCGGGCCGAATTCACCGAGAAAACGGCAACGCCCAACAAAGGGATGTAGAGAAAACCCATGGTGAACAAGGCCAGAGAGGTAATGATGGGATGAGTTCGTTTCATACGTGCTCGATCTCCTTGCTCCTGCGCCGATAGATCTGGAGGCTGATCATGGTCAGCACCATGAGCCCCATGCTGATGGCTGCACCAAAAGGCCAGTCCCTGCTGGATCCGAACTGTTGCTGGATCAGATTTCCAACCAGCATGTACTTGGCGCCTCCCAAAAGATCGGGAACGATAAACATACCCATGGCCGGAACAAAGGTCAGAATGACCCCCACGGACAATCCGGGCATCGTCTGGGGCAGAATGGCCTGGGTAAATACACGTATCCGTGATGCATACAGATCCTGGGCAGCTTCCACCAGGGACCAGTCGAGTTTTTCCACACTAGCGTACAGCGGCAAGGTGACAAAAGGTAAAAACATGGAAACCATACCGATATAGACCGCGAAGGCATTCGGATAGAGAGGTGCCCCCTCGCTGATAAATCCCAGCGCGGCGGCCAGCTTGGCAAATGGAAGTTCCGGTGCCAAAATCAAAAACCAGGCATAGGTTCTGAATGACCATGTTGGTCCAGAAGGGGATGATCACCAGTGTCAGCCACATGTAACGGCTTCTTTCTTCCCGTGCGGCAATAAAAAAGCACAGAGGATATGAAAGCAGGATGGATACCAGGGTCGTTACCAGAGCCACCACCACCGATCGCCACAGGATGAGCAGGTAATCGGACGTCCATCCAAACAGGCTGAAGCCCATGAGCCGTTTGTAGTTTTCAATGGTGAATTCCCATACCAGCTGGCCGTAGGCCCCACGCGTGGCAAAACTGACCACCACCAGAACCAGTCCGGGCAGTACCAGAAAAACCAAGAGCCAGAGCATTCCGCTTGAAAGGAAAAAAAACCCGCGTTTCAGGAGTTGCGCCTGGGTGGTCAGTTCTCCGTACCATATGAGGAGCCTATGTTTCATCGGTATTATCCAGTATTACCAGTTCGTTGGGCGAAAGTTCAAGCCAAACTTGATCACCGGGCTTAAAATTTTTATAAGAACTGGTACGGACACGAAGAGGGCCGGGATTGAGCCAGAGATCAAAATTGGTGCCCCGGTAAATGACTTCACTGACCGTCGCCCTTACACCGTTTGTTTCAGGCTGGGAATCCCGAATCCAGACCCACTCGGGCCGGATCGCCAATAGACCGCTTTCCCATGGAGGCTCTTTTTCTACTTTCAATACACCGAAGGGGGTCTGGATACCACCGGTGACTTTCTCTGCCTTTGATGAGGTTTGCAGCACCCAGAAACTCCGCCACAAATCTGTTTTTGGGAAAGTCGTACACTTCCTGCGGCGTTCCGTATTGAACCACCCGTCCTTCATGCATCACCGCCAGACGATCGCTGCAGACCAGTGCTTCGGACTGGTCATGGGTAACCAGAAGAAAGGTTTTCCCGAGACGGCGCTGGATGCGCCGAAGATCCTCTTGAACCTGTGCCCGCAATTTGGCATCGAGGGCGGACATGGGCTCGTCCAGCAACAGAATCTCCGGTTCGTTCACCAGCGCCCGTGCAAGTGCCACGCGCTGTTTTTGACCACCTGACAACTGATCAGGTCGACGGTTTTTCATCTCCTGAAGCCCCAGCATCTCCATCCGTTTGTCCACCCGCTTTTCTACCTCGCTGTTGGGGAATTTTCGCGAGCGCAGTCCGAAGGCAATATTTTCATAGACACTCAGATGGGGAAAAAGCGCATAACTCTGAAAGACCGTATTCACCTGTCTTTTGGTGGCGGGCAGGGAAGTAACATCCTGCCCCCCCAGATAGACGTGACCTGTATCTGGTAATTCCAGACCGGCAATAATGCGAAGCAACGTGGTTTTACCACAACCGGAAGGTCCCAGCAGGGTCAGAAATTCACCACTGTATACCTCCAGATCCACGTCCTTGAGGGCTTCCACATTTCCGAAGCGCTTGTTGATACCCTTGACAATCAATCCGTCTTTGTTTGCAGAAATCATCTTTCCTGGCATTTCTCTATTAAGGTTAAGATACCTCTTTTACCTGCCTGGGGTGTATCAGCCCATATAACCGGGTGTGCGTGGAACACGAACAGCTGCATTCAGAACATTTTGAGCGAGTCGGTGTCGTTTCTCGCCGGCCGTACCGGCTGAAATGCGCTGTTTCATCTGGCTATTCCGAAGTTTGCGGGAATTTTTATCCGGTTCTTTGAACAGCAAAGCCCCGTAATTGCATTCATCCACACAGACCGGCGTGCCGCCACAAAGATCACACTTGAATGCCTTGCCGGACCCGTATTGCTCGATCATACCATAAGGGCAGGCATCGACACAATCACCGCACCCGTCACATTTGCTCACATCCACCACAACGACGCCCCTGTCGTTTTTGAAGATGGCCTCCACCGGACAGGCCTCCATACAGTCTGGTTTCGGACACTGAAAACAGATGTTCTGTACCGAATACCCCTGGAGCGGAAAATTGTTTATTTTCATTCGTGCCTTCGAGGGCATGAACAAACCTTCTTTTGCAGCAGCACAGGCATATGTGCAACGATTGCACCCTGTGCAGCGATTGGGTATGGCCAACAGATGCTTTTCCATCGTACTCCTCCATCGTTATATATCAAACCTGCGGTTAGCGATGCTAACACGTTTATTTTTTAAAGACCTTCAAGACCAAGTTTTTCCAACTTGTCTTCACCGGGCCTGCCGTCAGCATCCCATCCGCGAAGATGATAATAGAGTAGTTTCATCTCCTCCAGGTCTTCGAAACGTAAAACACGCCCTTCATGGGGACCATTTTCGAGGGTCTTTTTGATCAATTTATCCGACAGCACATCATCCTTTGCCGTAAAGCCTGCCCGAAGATTGTAAAGACGCATGAGGTTCCAGATCCGTTCGCCCGCTTTGTCCAAATCTTCGGCAGAAAATTGCCGACCCATACCTGCGGTCAACAGACCCGCCATGATCTGTGTATCGACAGATCCCCAGAAGTCACAAAAGCACATGCACCATTTGATGGCATTGCCGTTCTGACCCTTGATCACTTCTTTGACCATTGAATCGAGTTTGAAGGGGTCTTCCGCAAACAAGGTAAACGCTCTTAGATGGCAGGCACCACGCTCACTGGTGGCATACGCCAAGCCCATCCCATAACTTCCCCTGGGGTCGTAAGCGGGCATTTCCAGTCCTTTGGCATGGGCCGCTTTTCCGGACTCCCCATATAACGCATCCAGTTTTGCGGCACCCTGGGCCAGTGTACGGCCTCTCTCCGTGGACAGACGCGCGATTTCCTCCACCACCGCCAGGTACCCCTCTGGCTGACCGAATGCCAGTTCAAAGTCATTCAGCCCCGCTTCGGTCAGATCCATGGCCAGGGCGATGGTACTGCCTGTAGACATGGTGTCCAGACCAAGATCATCGCAAATGCGGTTAAAACGCATGACCTGCTCCAGGTCATTGATCTCGCAGTTGGAACCACCCAGGCATAATGTCTCGTATTCAGGTCCTTCCATTTCGACCCCGTTAACGGAGGTAAAATTGCCGCAGCCCAGCGGACACGATGCACAGGCCCTGTCTCCGATCTGGATGGACTTGATGGCTTCCGAATCGAGTGAATTGCGTCGGGGATTCATACCCTGAGTGTAATTGCGGGTGGGATGTATACCCATCTCATTGGTAACTTCCACCAGCATAGGCGTGCCTTTATTCTTGGCCCACAGGTTTCCTTCGGTCAACAGGTTGGACTCTGTGGCATCGGCCACCTTCCCCAGGAAAACACCCATATCAGCAACCTGAACCCCTCCTGTGCCGATACAGGCAAGCGCCTTGAGCTTCTTGGCTCCGAAAAGAGACCCCGCGCCTCCACGTCCCATCTGCCGATAGGCTTCTGAGCCGATACAGGCAAAGGGGATGATATTTTCGCCAGCCGGGCCGATGGAGAGACTCTTGACCTCATGCCCCATGGTCTCCTGCAGCCATTCCTCTGTCTCGAATATTCCTTTACCCCAGACAGCATCCGCTTTTTCCAGGCTTACCCGGTCATCTTCGATACGCAGATAAACCGGGCTATCCGCCTGACCCGTAATGACGATACCGTCATACCCGGCGAATTTGAGTTCGGGACCGAAGGCACCACCTATGTTTGATTCGAAAATCGTGCCTGTGGCCGGCGACTTGGAAACAAGACAGAGCCGGGATGCCGTGGGTGCCAGGGTGCCGCACAATGGACCGGTCATGATCACGATGGGGGTGTCCGGTGACAGGGCATCGGCGGTGGGATCCGAAAGATCGTAGAAATACCGTGTCGCAAGACCCCACCCGCCGATGTAGTCATTTAGCCAGTTTTTGTTAATAGGCTTGGCTGTAACGGTTCGGGATGAAAGATCCACATGCAGCAGTTGGCCGGCGTAGAGATTCATGGTCTGGGGTCTTTTGGGCAGTTCGATGGATTTGAAAACATCTTCGAGCCGGTTGAGAATTTCATCTAAAATTTTCTGGGGCACATTCAAGGCCGGTTCAAATCGGATGTTTTTTGCATTGGTCAGGGTTCCGGCCGTGAGGACGCCTCGCGAAAATAGACCCGAAGCGACTTTGTACCCGATGCCGTCTGTGGAAAATTCCATGCCTATCAAAAGCCCCAGACCCCTGACATTGGCCAGTACCCCGGGATATCGATCCTGAAGTTGTCTCAACTGGCTGCGCACATAGTGGCCTTTGGTTTTAGCCTGCCCGGCCAGATCTTCCTCCAATAAAACCGTGATCGCCGCCAGGGCGGATGCACACGCCAGGGGATTTCCGCCGGTGGTGGTAGTGTGCATAAAGGGGTTGGGCTCCATGCATTCCCATATTTTCGCGGTGGACATAAAGGCGGACATGGGCACCACACCACCTCCCAGGGCTTTGCCCAGGCAGAGGATGTCCGGTGCGACATTCCAGTGATCCACACCGAAGATCTCTCCGGTACGGCCCATGCCGGTCTGGACCTCATCCGCGATAAGGAGCACGCCGTAATGACTGCAGATTTCACGTAAACGCGGCCAGTAATCATCGGGTGGCACGATGGCGCCGGCTTCACCCTGTATGGGCTCCGCAACGACAGCGGCAATACCGTCACCCACCGCTTTGGCAGCCGCCAGGGCTTGTTCCACAGCCTGGGCATCGCCAAAAGGAACATGCCGGACCCCCTCGAGCAGGGGCAGCAGGGGCTCCCGATACGTCTTTTTACCCATCAATGAAAGCGCTCCCAGGGTCTTGCCGTGAAAGGCCTTGAGCATGGAGATGAATCCGCTTTTTCCGGTGTAGAGCTTGGCCAGCTTCATGGCGCCTTCCACCGCTTCCGTTCCGGAATTGGCGAAAAAGCCGTATTGAATCTTTCCCGGTGTCAGCAACGCCAGGACCCTGGCCAGTTGGGCGCGCAAGGGATCGAGCATCTCCTGGCTGTACTGGGGCGAACGGTCCAGCTGGGCTTTGACGGCCTGCACAATCTTCGGGTGACGAATTCCGTAGGAGTATAAACCAAAGCCGCCCAGAAGGTCCAGATACTCGCGGTCGAGGGCATCCACAAGGACAGAGCCCTGACCCGTCCACTCTGTAATGGCAAAATTCGTCGCCTCGGTGACGGATTTTCTGTAATTGAGAAAGCCTTTGTTGATGTGGTCCCTGAAATTGCGTTCGGTTTTCAGAGCGACTTCCTGGCGTACATCGAGGGCTGTCTGTTCCAGGGGGGTCAATATGATATCAACCATTTGCACGGCCTCTTTCAGAGCCGTCTGTATGTCCCTTCCCCGATAATCGCTCTTATAATTTTTTTCAAAATCTCGCATTTTATACTCCTATCTTTCTTTTTGCTGCCATGCCGCAATTGACCTTGATGGCATGTGCGCACAAAAGCGGTCTGACCCAAACTAGAAGCTATCTCAAAAAAGTTTTTTGACCCAATTTCTGTGTTGGTTTCTTGCTTCAACTCCTCGGAATACTGCAGTATGCCTGCGGGTTGACGTTCGGGCCCGCCTTGAACTTGAGCCAAAACTCTTTTTTTGAGATGGCTTCTAAACTGTCGGCTGCTTTAACAATTTGACGGCGATCTCCTTTGAAGCTTTGGCAAAGGTCTCAAATGGCTGACCATCGGAAAGAAACTGTGTGTGGAATTCCAACCCTTCCATAAGGGTTACAATAAAATCCGCCGCCATTTTTACATCTTTTGCCTTTGTGATACCCGCTTCCTGGTATATTTCCAGCTCATGCACCAGATAATCTCGAAACCGTTTGAACATTTCCCTGAAGCGTTTCCGAATCACCGGTTTCCTGAAGCTGAGATAGTAAAACCCGAAGTGAACACCCGTATCCACAGTCCTTGACCACTCAAGGGAAAAAATAGTATCCATCAGCGCTTGAAACCGCTCATTTAAATCCGGGATGTGACTGAAATCAAGAAATTCCGGTGCCTCGTATTTCTCGATGATGAGGTCTACGAGCTCGATGGTCATATTTTCTTTGGTTTTAAAGTAGTGAATGATCAGACTGGGATGGATTTTCGCGCGCTTTGCGATCTTGCCGATGGATGCGCCCTCCAGTCCTTCCTTCATGATTACCTGGTAGTAATTTTCTAGAATTTCTGATTTGCGTATTTCAGCTTTTTGATTTTTCCGCATGGGTCGCTTGCGCTCCGGAGAAAATTATATGAATATTCATTTAATAATCTTGGCGAAAAGGGCTGTCAAGAAAAAATTTGAAACAAAAAAAACGATCGCACCCCCGCTAGGCTCTGCCATATGGCAGAAGATTCCTCGCAGCTTGCTGCGAGGAATCTTCAATAGCGATCTTCTACTGACACCCTATATTGCTCGGCTCAGCGGGAAATTTGGTGGCTGAAACAGTCTGTGCGACGGCACGGCCCAGATATCCGGCTCGGCAAGGGGTTTGATGGACTTCCCGGTGTGGATCACCAGGCCACCCAGCCACTTTTTACCGAGCTGTTGTGCGACTGTGCGCATGGCACGCGTATCTTTGGTGTGTGCGGTGGCGCGGGATTTAATTTCCATTGCGATGATGCCGGCCGGTGTTTCAAGCAGCAGGTCCAACTCCATGCCGGATCTTGTGCGGTAAAAATACAGTTCGGCTTCTTTGCCGCGGGTTCGCATCCATTTGATAATTTCCGCAACCACCATGGTTTCATAAAGCTGGCCGCTGGTTTCTCCCCTATAACCGGTCAGTTGACGCCAGATCCCGACATCAGTCCAGAAAAGCTTGGGCGTTTTGATCGTAGAACTTGTGATGTTTTTATAATAGGGCTGCAGCAGAAAGGTCTGATAGGAGAGCCGCAAATATTCCATGTACCTTCTGGCTGAATCGACGCTGATACCGGTATCTCTTGCCAGTTCTGAATAGTTGAGCAGCATGCCGGAGCGCAGAGCAGAGAGCTTTTGGTATTTTCGAAACGGCATCAAATCATCCAGACGGGCCAAATCAGCGAGGTCGCGTTCCAAATAGGTATATCCATAGTTTTTTAGCCATTCCCATCGTTCTGCGTCCGACAATGGGAGCAAGGCAGGCATACCGCCCCAGGCAAGTATATGTTGTTCCGCCTGACGACAGGCCAAATCGTCGGCTTCAAGCAAAACCGACTGAATGCCAGTAAGTATCCGGGCTACTGGATGCCCTGAAAAAAACGCATCGATCAGCGGCACGGGGCGTTCTGCATTGCCGTCCTTTGCCTTCTGGAGCAGTTCACACGGCATTAGTGGCCAAAGTTCGTAAAAGAAAGCCCTGCCTGCCAATGATTCGCGAATCTTTTTGAGCAATAGAATCTGACTCGATCCGGTAAGCACCGTAAAGGAGATCGCCCCTTCATCAAAAGCGTATTTCACTTTTTCAAAAATGGAAGGCTCTTTTTGAGCTTCGTCAATAACTGCATTGCCCACGGTTTGCGCCCAGGCCAGGGTTGAAAGCTGGCGAAGTGTGTCACGGTTTTCCGGGGCATCCAAGTTGATATATCGCAAGGCCGAATAAGCGGTCCTGCAAAGGGTGGTTTTCCCGGTTTGGCGCGCGCCGGTGAGAACCACGATTCGATGGGTTGCAGCGTTGGGTAAGCGTTGGTTGACTTGGCGGTATTTGTGTGAATCAAACGACATGAACGTATAATAGGCTGTAAAATTTACGATGTCAACATAAAATATACATCAGTATCGCCTTTTGTAAAACAGGGATTCGATGCAAAAGTCATTGCCTGACAAGCCTAACCAACCCCCGTTTCAAGGTCTGATCGATCACCTTGCCTTGGGCGAACCATGTTAGTCACGTCCGTCTTTATATGTTTCCTCCACGGTTACACCTAATTTGGCCAGTTCCTTGAAATAATAGGTCCGGGCTTTCTTTTCGAGCTGCTCTGGAACGTACAATCCTTTTTTCGTAAAAACGTCCTCCACCATCATTTTTACAAAAACCGCCGCACATTGCCCTGTCATAAAAGCCTCATGGGTCAATCCGGAGCTCTTGAAAGCATCAACCAGACCCGGTGCGTTGGCATAGGTATCGACCCGGACAGGTTTACCATTCTTGAAGCCATCGACCCGGACAAGAAAGGCGGCTTCTTCGGTGATCACCCCTTCATCGATAATGCTCTGTATTTCATCTGAATATTTAGGGGCAGGCGGGCAGAGTTCCAGAACCAGGTCCATGGGTATCACGGAAGCACCATTGACGGTCACCGGCTTGGTGGAGAGCAGTCCGAGCTTATACAGATCTTCGGACAGCTCGACCCCGGACCCGCCGTACTTGAATTCGACATTTTTAACACCTTTGAGGGCTTTATCGGCCATCAGTCCCATGGTAACAGGCTCATCATGTTCATGGTCGACCAACCGTACCGGGTGGTCGATCCCCTTGAATTTCATCCAGATAGGTCGGCTAAAGGGTTTGTCTATGATGTGCTCCCCGTCCTCATAGCGAAATGTTTTGTAGGCCATGTCTCCGAAAGCCACTTCCGGCGACCACCAGAAAGGCGTAAACCGCTTGGTCTTCAAGCCCTCGTATACATATATGCCGATGGTGTCGCATGAATCCATTTTTTCGACTGCCTCCCTGGCCATGACGTTGGCCAGGCCGGGGGCGGAGCCTCCACCGAGAAGCGCTGACAGACCCTTTGCCTTGAATTTTCGATGCCATTTTGTAAACATCATCTGATAGCTTTCAACAAAACCGACGTCTTCCATGGGGCCGGCCATGTCAAAATAGGACGCATTCACGGCCAGAGCCGCTTCCATGATGTTCAGGTTGTACTCCAGGGGCAACCCGTTCACTATCAGGTCACAGCCCTGAGCAGCTTGAATCACGTTATCGACATCGCTGGCGTCCAACTGGAGCGCCTTGGCCTTTTTTAAAGAGCCGCTCAATTTTTGGGCGGCTTTCTGATCATAATCCGCACAGATAATTTCCGATACCTGGGGATGTTCATCCATCCTTTTGGCGATGGTGCTTCCTTGAGCGCCAACACCGACCACAATTATTTTTTTCACAATTCTTCCTTTCAATTTGTAATGATTGTGTGTTAGTTTTGCCAAAATAGTAGGCCGCCCATGTTCGTTTGTCAATAAAAATATATCATAATTCGGCGGATATGGTTAAATTACTATAAAATAAACGCGGATTACGATGGAAAATAACTATTGATCCGGGAGGACCCCATGATGAAAAAAGAGAAAAAGACCAGCAGGAAAAAGATTGACCGGGTCGATCAAGACATGATCCGATTGCTCCAAAAAGATGGACGAATGTCGATTGTAGATATCGCCAAGGAACTCGGTATTTCAGAAACCACGGCCCGTACCCGCCTCAAGCGCTTGATCCGTAAAGAAATTATCAATGTGGTGGCGGTCAGCAATCCCATCAAACTCGGGTTTGAAATCATCGGCAATCTCAAACTCACCATCGATCTTAAAAAGAAAGACCATATCCTGAGCAGGCTGGTCAAAAACGACAAATTGAATTATATTGCGCTGACCACCGGTGGAACAGACCTGGACGTCGAGTTTATCGCTCGTTCTCTGGATGAATTCAAGGCTTTGATTTTTAATGAAATACCCAATATCGACGGTGTCATATCGCTTGACACGTCTTTGATTGTGGAAATCGTCAAAGACACGTGGGATTTTGGAACAGCATGGGATTGATCGGGAGCGGAGCCCTCTTTTAGATTCCCACAAACGGATTGGTGCGTTTCTCCCGACCGATGGTCGTGAGTCCCATATGCCCCGGGTAAACCGTGACATCGTCATCGAGGGTAAAGAGCTTTTCCTGTATACTTGCCTTTAATACGCCAAAATCTCCCCCGGGAAAATCGGTCCTTCCAATGGATCCCGCAAAGAGGGTATCCCCGACGAATACGGCTTTGCCTGCATGCAGAGAAATGCCGCCAGGGGTGTGCCCCGGGGTATGGATCACCGTTAAGGCAATATTGCCCACCTGCACCACATCGCCATGGGCAACTGTGCGGTCCGGGGGAGGTGAATTATCGGAAGACATGCCCCACGCCGCAGCCGTTGCCGACAGCTGAGACAACATGGGCGCATCCAGTGAATGGATCAACAGCTCCGCCCCGGTTACCTCTTTCATGCGCTGGTTGGCACTCACATGATCAAAATGACCATGGGTGTTGATAATTGTCTTTACCGTCAGGCCGGCCTCCGCCAAAACCATTAAAATTCTGTCGGCTTCGTCTCCGGGATCAATTACCGCCGCTGCCTTGGTTTCTTCGCAGCCCACGATATAACAGTTTGCCATAATCGGTCCGACAGTCAGGTCCTTGATGATCAATGGTGCCTCCTATTGTCTTTGCTTCGCCTGTTCAATAAGATCGAGAATGCTCGCGATCTTGTCAGGGGGTCTGGCCTCTGTAAATGATTTGAATGCCGCTTCGGACATGTTGTTCTCCAGATAGGTCTGAACATCAAACGTCTCCCACCAGCAATCCATGATCTTGAAACACGGCATGCCCCCCTCGCCGGTTGTCCTGCAGTAGCTGAAGGGAACCGGTCCGCCAAGCCGCGGGCAACGCCGTTCCAATGAGTCTTTGTCATCGACTGTTTTCATTTTCATGTCACCTTTTTCAATGGCGATCCGAAGAGAGTCCAGAATACCGTTGATGAATGGGCCGGATTCGTGGGTACCATATTTTTTCCCGATGTCGATGGCTTCATTAATGGAGACCTTGATGGGGATATCTTCACAATACAGCATCTCGAACACCGCAATCCGCAATATGTTTCTGTCGACATGCGGCATGCGATGAAGTTTCCAGTTGCTGGAAAAATGCTCGATGGTCGAATCGATCTCGCCCTTTGATTGTCTGACACCCTCCACCAGCTTTCGAAAAAAGGGAACAGCTTGCTTGGAGGGCGAAAAATTGCTGTAAAAATCATCCAGGCCCTGAACGGAGTCATCCTGAATCATATCCAGATAAAAAAGAGCCTGCATGGCGTGTTCTCTTGCTTTTCGCCGGTTCCCCGTCATGATGCTTAACCGATGGTCTCTAGAAGATTGGCCATCTCCACGGCCGCCATGGCAGCGCTGAAACCCTTGTTGCCGGCCTTGGTTCCCGCCCGCTCGATGGCCTGCTCGAGGGTATCGGCTGTAATTATACCGAAAATGACCGGAATTTCCGATTCGATGCTGACCATGGCAATGCCCTTGGAAACCTCCGCGCTAACATAGTCGAAATGCGGTGTCGCTCCACGAATAACGGCCCCCAGACAGATAACCGCATCATATTTCTTCTTCTGGGCCATCTTTTTGGCAATCAAGGGAATCTCAAAGGCGCCGGGCACCTTAACAACATCAATATCATCATCTTTGCCGCCACATCTCACCAGCGCATCCACGGCACCTCCGACGAGTCGCTCTGTAATGAAATCATTGAATCGACTCACCACAACAGCAAATTTTTTCCCTTCTGCAATTAGATTGGCTTCAACAATTTTTGGCATTCTTCTCCTCCGGATTTATGGTATAACAAGGGTCCAAGTGTTTGTTTTCCAGCTTTTCTGCATAACGTTTACCCTTTTATAACTTAAGTGTTTCACTCGAACCCTGGGACCCTGGAATCCTAAATTAGGACTCACACATGCTCAAAATATGCCCCATTTTCAACTTCTTGCATTCAAGGTAGCCCTTGTTGTGCTTGTTGGGTTCGATTTCGATGGGGATCTGTTCGGTGACACTGAGGCCGTAACCCTCGAGACCGACCATTTTCTTGGGGTTATTGGTCAAGAGACGCATCTTTTTCACACCAAGCGATACCAGGATTTGCGCCCCGATACCATATTCCCTGAGATCGTCCTTGAAACCAAGCTCCTGGTTGGCCTCAACAGTATCGAGCCCGTGGTTTTGCTGAAGTTCATAGGCCTTCAATTTGTTGACAAGGCCGATACCCCTTCCCTCCTGGCGCATGTAGACAATGACACCGGTTCCTTCCGCCTCTATCATCGCCATGGCCATGTGAAGCTGATCAGCGCAATCACATCGCATGGATCCGAAAATATCGCCGGTCATGCATTCGGAGTGAACCCGAACCAGAATAGGTTGTTCTGAATCGATGGTTCCCTTTACCAGTGCAATATGCGTCAGGTCGTCGATATCGTTTTCAAAGGCCAGGATGTCGAAGTCGCCCCCAAAGGCCGTGGGGATGCGCGTCTGAACCGCCATCCTTACAAAACATTCCGTACGTGTCCGATACGCCACAAGATCCGCTATGGTGCAGATGCCGATCCCATGCAAATCACTGAACTTTTCAAGGGCCGGCATGCGGGCCATGGTACCATCTTCATCCATGATTTCACAAATCACCGCCGCCGGTTTCAAACCGGCCAGACGGGCCAGATCCACGGAACCTTCTGTCTGTCCGACCCTGACCATGACACCGCCATCTCTTGCTCTCAAAGGGAAAATATGACCTGGCCGCGCCAGATCGCCCGGTTTTGAATTGTCCGCCACTGCCGCACGGATGGTCGTGGCACGATCAGCCGCTGAAATCCCCGTTGTGACACCTGTCTTGGCTTCTATGGAAACTGTAAAACCGGTTTGAAAACGTGATGTGTTTTCATTGACCATCAAGGGTAGTTCAAGGACATCGCACTTGTCACTCGTCATGGGAAGACAAATCAGTCCCCGGCCGAATTTGGCCATAAAATTGATGGCCTCGGGAGTCACGGCTTCGGCGGCTATACAGAGATCACCTTCATTCTCTCTGTCTTCGTCATCGACGAGAATGACCATCCCGCCGGCTTTAATCTTTTCAATTGCTTCTTCAGTACTCAAATGGGGCATTCTGAAACTCCTATAGTCCCGTATTAAGGAAACCCGTCTTTGCCAGCAGACTCATGTCCAGGGCAGCTCCGCTGTTTCCCTTTGTCTTGTTTTGATAGTGTAACAAAAAACGTTCCACGTATTTGCCGATCATATCGGTTTCGATGTTAACCTGTTCACCCACCTGTTTATAACCGATGGTAGTCAGTACGCCGGTGTGCGGAATAATGCTGACGTCGAAATGTGTATGTGTACAGTGGTTCACGGTAAGACTGATGCCGTCCACCGCTATGGAGCCTTTTTGGATGATGTAGGGGCTCAGGGACGGCGGCACCTCAATGGTAATGACAAGTGCATTTCCACTCGGTTTCCTGCTCTTGATCATCCCGATACAATCCACATGGCCAGAGACAAAGTGACCGTCGAGCCTACCGGTCAGCATCAGCGCCCGCTCGATGTTGACACGCTCTCCGACCTTTGTTTTTTGAAATGTCGTTCTGTGAAGTGTTTCGGGAGACACGTCCGCCTGAAAACGCCGGCCTTCAACAGTGACGGCTGTCAAACAGGCCCCGCTGATGGAGAGGCTGTCTCCGATTTTTGTGTCACCCAGGCTGAAGTCAGCATCAACGGTCAAACGTCTGCCAAGCCCGGACGGACGAATTCCCACCACACTGCCCAAGCCTTCGATGATTCCTGTAAACATTAAATCCTGCGTTTAAATTAGTTAAACCCTGAGGCTGTAATCCAATACCATTAACGTTAGCGATCCTGTCGTTTAAAAAGAAAATATCGAAAATTGAACAAGATATTTCGAACCGCAGAAGTAAAATAACTCACGTCGAATTTCGATATTTCTTGTTCGACATTCTGCGGTTCATTTTGAACCCGCTGTAAATCATCATGATGATTTACAGCCCTGTAATATATACACGATTAACCCGACAAGCAACCTACAGACATCAATTTGTTCATGATAAGGGAAAAACAGAACGTATGCTGCATGTCAAATCTCGTCTGTTTTGAAGTCAGGTTACGATAATCCCATATACCCTGTTATCATAATATCGTCATCAAACCTTCGAACCGTTATCCCGTTGACCGGCCAAGCCCCCTGCATCAGCTCCGGTCCCTTGCCCCTGCATATGGGAACACCGTCGTTTCCTCCCAGCAGTTTGGGTGCATAGAAAAACATGATTTTATCCACAATACCGGCCGAAACAGACGATGCCATGATGCCACCCCCGCCTTCGATAAGCAAGCTGGTGATATGATTTCGCCCCAGCAGAGGCATCAACTGTGGCAGATCCACGCGGCCCTGGCTGACCGGCGCTTCCATCAGCCGGACGCCTGCTTTTTCCAAACGATCGCGTTTGTCTAGGGTGTCGTCAGTATGTTTGCCCGAGATTATCCACGTTTCAGCTTCGGACGTGGATTTTACAACGTTCGCCTCCTCTGAAATGGTGAGGTTTGTATCGAGAATTATTCTGATGGGGTTTTTGCCCGCCTTGTTTTGCAAGCGTGTTGTCAGACGCGGATTATCTTTCCGGACCGTCCCGATACCCACCAGAATGGCATCTGCCCTGTGCCGCAGACAGTGTACATACTGTCTTGCGGCCTCCCCGGTAACCCACCTACTATCACCGGTCCGGGTGGCAATCTGTCCATCCAGTGTTGCTGCGCATTTCAATGTCACAAAGGGCTGTTTTTTCTTCACGAATTTAACAAAAGCTTCATTCTGTCTTGCGGCTTCTGCCCTCAGAACCCCCGACACAACCGTAACACCCCTGGCAGCCAGATAGGCCATCCCGCCACCCTTGACATCTGGATTGGGATCTTCCATGGCCACCACAAGGCGATGTATACCGGCTTTCAGAATTTTTTCAGTACAGGGAGGGGTTCGACCGTGATGGTTGCAGGGTTCAAGGGTAACGTAGAGTGTCGCATTTTCAGCGTTGATGCCTGCATCATCGATGGCGTTGACTTCCGCGTGGGCTTTTCCAGCAGACATATGATAGCCCTTCCCGACAATGCTACCATCCTTGACAATGACCGCGCCCACCATGGGGTTTGGTGATGTTTCGCCTTGACCTTTTGACGCCAGATCAAGCGCCGTTTTCATGAAGTATTCGTCATCCTGCATGGCATCATCGTTCAGGGTCGGTTTTTTAAGGCCGGTCACTTCATACACACGGGGACGCGCCCGACCCGGGTATTTTGCAAACCTGCTGGGTTACTGTTTGCTGAGAATATTTTTTAGTTCCGCGACAAAGTCGTTTACGTCCTTGAATTCACGATATACCGATGCAAAACGAACATAGGCAATATCGTCAACCTCATGAAGAATATGCATGATTTTTTCTCCCAGAACAGACGACGGTATTTCTTTCTCACCGGTTTCCCTGAGGTCCCGCTCAAGTTCGTCCACGTATTCTTCGATGAGATTCATGCTGATATTCCGCTTTTCACAGGCTTTCTTGAGTCCGGAGCGTACCTTGCCACGATTGAAGACCTCTCTCCTCCCGTCCTTCTTGATGATCATTATGGGAATATCCTCTATGTGCTCATAGGTTGTAAACCGCCGATTGCACATCAGGCACTCTCTACGCCTGCGAATGACATTGCCATCCTTGCTCACTCTAGAATCAATGACCTTGTTGTCAATCTCGCCACAAAATGGACATTTCATAATTTTCCCCTTTATGTGGTATACGTGAGGCTTTCAGATATCAAGTTTAACAATTCCGACACCCGCCTCTGTCAGCATCTCTTCAGACATGGTGTCTGCATAACCCGACAAATAATATATGAATTTAATACCAGCGTTGATAATCATTTTTGCACAGATGGAACAGGGCAAGTTGGTGCAGTAAAGAGAGGCATCCCGGATGGAAACTCCATGAAAGGCGGCCTGAATGATGGCATTCTGCTCTGCGTGAATCCCCCTGCACAACTCGTGTCGTTCTCCCGATGGGACCTTCAACTTCTCCCGGAGACATCCGGTTTCCTGACAATGACGAACGTTGGTCGGGGCACCGTTATAACCGGTAGAAAGCATCCGTCTGTCCTTTACCACCACCGCACCCACCGAACGTCTCAAACAGGTTGAACGTTTGGCCACCAGTACGGCAATCTCCATGAAATAGGTTTCCCACGACGGGCGTTCGGTAATTTCAGACATAAGATATTATTTCCATCTTAAAATAAATGTCATTAGCACTTCGCGCGGCATTATGCCCTGCGGGCGTCATTTACACTGCGTGTGTTATTAACGCTGCGCGTGTCATTCATTGTTGCTATCAGCTATCAATTACCCTCCAACCCTTCAAGCCTCGGACCCTCAAACCTAACACCTGAAACAGTTAATGCTGCTGTCCGCTTAACTGTCAGCCACCCTCGAACCCCTGTATCACCCTCGAACCCTCGGATCCTACGTTGTATATATCGGAAAAGCAGTACAGAGTTCCCTGGCCTGGTTGCTCACTTTCTGAATGACATCCTGGTTATCAATATTCCGGAACACGTCGAGTATCATCTTGGCAATCAGGGCCATCTCCGGTTCTTTCAATCCTCTGGTTGTGATAGCCGGTGTTCCGATGCGGACACCGCTGGTGATGGCCGGACCAAGGGTGTCAAAAGGGATGCTATTTTTATTGACGGTAATTCCCGCCAGACAAAGTGCTGCCTCGGCATCTTTTCCAGTAATACCCAGGTTGCGCAGATCCACCAGCAGCATATGATTGTCCGTGCCACCGGACACGAGATTGACCCCGCCGGCCATCAAGTGTTCCGACAATGCCCTGGCATTTTTAACGGTCTGTATCTGGCATGTTTTGAAATCGTCCGACAACGCTTCCTGGAAAGCCGCTGCTTTTGCTGCAATGACATGCATCAACGGCCCCCCCTGGATACCGGGGAATATTTCCTTGTTCAATCGCCGGCTATATTCCATTTTGGAGAGAATCAAACCCCCTCTCGGGCCCCGGAGCGTTTTGTGGGTCGTCGATGTCGTCACATCTGCATAGGGTATGGGGGAAGGGTGAACACCCGCGGCAACCAGGCCGGCAATGTGAGCCATGTCCACCATCAGGTACGCACCAACAGAGGCTGCAATGTCGGCAAACTGTTTGAAGTCGATGATGCGGGGATAGGCACTGGCTCCGGCAACGATCATTTTCGGCTGATGTTGTTCAGCCAGCGCCTTCAAGTGGTCATAGTCGATGATGCCTGTATCCGGATGTACGCCGTAATGAACAAAATGAAAAAGACGACCCGAAAAACTGACAGGGCTTCCATGGGTCAAGTGGCCCCCATGAGACAGGTCCATGCCCAGGATGGTATCCCCCATCTTCAGCAATGCAAAGTAAACCGCCATGTTGGCCTGTGAACCCGAGTGCGGCTGCACATTGACATAGGATGCCTGGAAAAGCTTTTTGGCGCGTTCTATGGCCAGCGTTTCCGCCAGGTCTACGAACTCGCAGCCACCATAATAGCGCTTGTCAGGATATCCTTCCGCATATTTGTTGGTCAGGACACTTCCCTGTATGGCCATGACCGAACGACTGACGATATTTTCCGATGCAATCAGTTCCAGGTTGAACTGCTGACGGTTCAGTTCTTTTTCAAGAGCCGCCGCCAATTCAGGATCCGATGCTCTTATCATTTGAATATCCAACGAATACACCCCCTTAAATAACTTAAAACATGACGTCTCATCTGCCCCCTACTTGCCGACGCAACGAGTGAAATCAATCCGGTCAAATTTGTCCAGGCGATTTTGATGCCGCCCTCCGTCAAATTCCGTTTTGAGCCATGCTTTCACGATCTCTTTGGCCAGCACGTCACCAATAACCCGACCGCCCAGGACAAGGATGTTGGCATCGTTATGCTGACGGCTCATGACTGCGGCAAAAATATCACCGCAAAGTGCCGCCCTGACACCCGGAAAACGATTGGCTACCATGGACATACCAAGACCGGTACCGCACATCAGAAGACCCCGTTTCTGTTTACCGGAGGAGATGGCTGACGCTACCTTGATACCAAAATCGGGATAATCCACGGAATCGGTCCCCAGGGCGCCGACATCTTCAACCGCAAAGCCCAGGCTCTCAAGATAAGATTTGATGGTTTCCTTCATCTGGTAGGCCGCGTGATCACTGCCGATGACAATGGTTTCCTGTTCCATTAAAATCCTTTCCTTAATAAAATCGTATTTACGATTTTATCTGACGTGACTGCGTCACTTATTTCTTTTTACATTTCCGTAAAACATATATCGATAAGGGATATCTGACCTTAACCGCCAGGTATTCTTTATCGATATTCATTGATTACCGCAAGCAAAAAAAGGGTGGCCAGACGACTTCTCATCAGGGGAAACAGACACCATCACCCGGAAATTTCAAAAATCTGCTCGGTCCCGACACAAGTAATTTCAACCTGAAACGGTCGTTATTTACGACCAAGGGTGAAACAGGACAAGTCAGATTATGCTGACTGGAGGTTGTCTCCGCCAGGGTCGGTTGGTTTATCTCAGGATGGATATTTCTTGAATATCAGTGTGGCGTTGGTTCCACCGAAACCAAAAGAATTCGACATGGCGAGAGCGATATCCTGCTTCCTGGCCACATTCGGCACATAATCCAGATCGCACTCTTCGGCTACATTCTCATAATTGATGGTCGGTGGAAGGATGCCGTCATGAATGGCCAGCGTCGTAAAAACTGCTTCAACGCCCCCGGCGGCCCCCAGCAGGTGCCCGGTCATGGACTTGGTGGAACTTACCGGTATAGCGTGAGCTTTCTCCTTGAACACAGCCTTGATGGCTCTTGTTTCGTAAAGATCATTCAGGGGGGTCGAAGTGCCGTGTGCATTGATATAGTCGATATCTTGATAGGAAAGGTCTGCATCGGACAGCGCGGCATTGATGCATCTGATCGCCCCCCCGCCGTCCGGAGGTGGTGAGGTAATATGGTAAGCGTCTCCACTCATCCCATACCCTGCCATCTCGGCGTAGATGTGAGCGCCTCTTTCGAGTGCATTTTCCAGTGTTTCCAGGATGACGATCCCACCCCCTTCTCCGACGACAAAACCGTCCCGATCTCGATCAAATGGTCTTGATGCTTTCTGTGGATCGTCATTTCGCGTCGACAGGGCTTTCATGGCATTGAACCCGGCGATACAGGTGGGTGTAATCGTCGACTCAACACCGCCGGCAATCATGGCATCGGCGGCACCCCTCTTGATAAGCTTGAAGGCATCGCCAATGGCATGCGACCCGGCAGCACAGGCAGTGGCCACCGAGACATTCGGTCCTTTGGTCCCGAAGTGAATCGATATCATCCCTGGAGCCATGTTGCCGATCATCATGGGAATAAAAAAGGGCGTCACCCGGTTGGGCCCCTTGCTGTCGACAACCCGGGTGATATCCTCCAGGATGGACAGCCCACCCAGACCGCAACCGGTCACGACACCCACGCGGTCTTCATTGCGTTCGTCGATCTGTAACCCCGATGCGTCCATTGCCATTCGCGTTGCAGCAATCGCATAGGCAATGAACAGCGAGGTCCGTCGAGCTTCCTTCAGGGGCAGAAAATCCTGCGGATGAAAATCTTTTACCTCTCCAGCTATCTGCGTGGCAAACCTTGACGCATCAAATCGTGTAATCGCACCGATGCCGGATCTTCCGGCGCACACCCCTTCCCAGGATGCCTTGACACCGATGCCCACAGGCGTAACCAGACCCAATCCCGTAATGACAACTCGTCTACTCAAGCAAACTCCTTCAACAGTTGAATATCTCTAACTTCACCCTGCGAAATTAGCGGGCATTAATAAAGTCGATGGCATCTTTGACCGATTCAAGCTTTTCCGCGTCTTCATCGGAGATATCGATATCGAATTCTTCTTCCATGGTCATGATCAGTTCCACCAGATCCAGTGAATCCGCCCCCAGATCATCGACAAACGATGCTTCAGGTATGACTTCCGCCAAATCGACACTCAACTTCTCTGCAATAATTTTTTTAACTTTATCTTCGATTGACATTGAATGCATCTCCTTTTATTCCGTCCAGCATAACCGGACCACGTCTAATAATTTTTAAAGATTGATTTTCTCTTAACCTTAAGCGATAAGCGGTTCACGCCCTCAAACCCTCCAAACCTCAGACCCTCCTACCCTGCTTTTTTTACCCCTGGACCCATCTTTACGTATACATCCCCCCACTGACATGCAGTACCTGGCCGGTAATATAGGCCGCCTCGTCAGAGGCAAGAAACTTGATGGCTGCCGCGACCTCCGACAACTTTCCTGCCCTTCCCATGGGAATGAATGCCAGCATGGCTTCTTTTGCCTTTTCCTGAAGCGATGCGGTCATATCGGTCTCCAGATAACCGGGGGCCACGGCATTCACTGTGATTCCTCTGGTGGCCATTTCTTTGGCAACAGATTTGGTAAGCCCGATGATGCCGGCCTTTGATGCAGCATAGTTGGCCTGGCCCGGGTTTCCCATGGCGCCTACAACAGACGTGACATTGACAATCCTGCCGTAGCGCTTTCGTATCATGAGACGGATCACCGGTTTGATACAGTTGAAGGTGCCTTTCAGGTTGGTTTCCAGAACATCGTCCCAGTCTGATTCTTTCATCATTGCAATCAGGCCATCACGTGCTATGCCCGCATTGTTAACCAGAATGTCTATTTTTTGGGATGTTGCGGCAATCCGTTTGAACCAGGCACTGACCATGTTAAAGGAGCTGATATCGACACGCTCTGCGTCCCAGCTCCCGCCGGCGGCGGCAATCAGTTCCCCGGTCTCCTGGGCTCCTGTTTCCGATGCATGGTAATTAAAATAAATATGGGTGCCGGGGTCTGCAAAGGTCTGGCAGATTACCCGCCCGAGACCCCGCGAGCCTCCCGTGACAACCACAATGCGTTTTTCATCCTGTGTCATGAAGCCCCCTGGAACAAGCAACCTGCAACAATATCCATTTCCGTGATGACCTTGTCATAACCGAGCATCAGCGCTGCATAATCCAGGTCCTGTAGGTAGGTCGCCATCTCTTCCGGGCTGAAAACCCCTGTTCCCAACAGTATCAAGGGAATATTTTTTGCTGTAAGCTGTGCTACTTCGTTGGCAAATATTCTGGATATGGCCCGGAATTTTTCCGCGTCAGGATGTCCGTCTTTCATCAAGCCGGCCGCCTTTCTTGCCAGGCTTGCACCTACTTCCACGTGGGTCATCAAGTCTGCCAGGCCGAACATGACATATTGCTGGCGGGTTAACCGGTTGTCATGAACCCGATTGATGGTTTCGTTCAGCAGTCTGGTGCAGTATCCCAGCAGGGCACCCCCGCCGTTCTTGAAAGAAGTCTCGAGGGCTGCCATTTCCGAACTGAGGCGGTTATAAAAGTCGCCCTTTGTCTTACGCGATATTTTCCATCGGTAGGTACCGATGATATTTTGCTGAATCTCGCTGGTGCCTTCGTAAATGCAGGTAATTTTGACATCCCGCTTTATTTTTTCGACTTCGAATTCAGAAATATACCCATATCCGCCAAGCGCCTGCATGGCGTCGTCTGCAGCCCTGTTTGCCGCTTCGGTGGTGAACAGCTTGGCAATGGAGCCCTCCACCTGGATGTCTTTCTCGCCATCACGGTCAACTTCTAGAACCATCTCCTCGATATAGGCAGCGGCGGCTTCGAGTCTTACCACGTGAGGTACCACCAGCTTGTGGGTATAGCCCTGCTTTTCAGACAAGGGAGAACCAAACTGGATCCGTTCTTTGGCATACTGGATTACGATATCCATGGCAGCCTCGGCAGCCCCCAGTGCCATGGATGCCACCATGAGACGCGTGTAGCCGAATACCTTGTTGGCCTGTTTCAATCCCTTGCCGGGAATGCCGCCCACCAGGTTTTCCAGCGGCACGAACACGTCCCGAAAAGACAAGGGAGACGTATTCGAGGCACGGATGCCATGCTTTTCTTCACCCTTGCCCTGGTCAAATCCCTGGGTTCCTTTTTCCACGATAAAAAAGGAAGGCCCCTCCGGTGTCTTTGCCAAAAGGGTGATAAAATCCGCATATCCTCCGGTGGAGATAAACTGTTTTGTTCCGTTAATCCTGTAGCCGGTAATCCGTCCGTCATCGTCGGAGACAGGTTCGGCTTTGGTCTTGAGGGCCGCCAGGTTGCTGCCGGCGCCTGCTTCGGTCACTGCGTAGGCCACCAGGGACGTCCCTTCCGCGATGGTGCCGAGCCATTTCTCTTTCTGCGCCTCGGTGCCCCCGACGATTATGGGATCTGCACCCAGTTGGATCGCGAAAAAAGCGGTCCCCACGCCCAGGCATATCTTGGCCATTTCCCGGGTGACCTCACAACAGTCTCTGGCACCGCCTCCCATTCCGCCATAGGCTTCCGGGATAAAAATGAGCTGGAGCCCGATATCGGGTCCCAGCATCTGGCGGATCGTCTCTTCCGGGAAGACTTCATCCCTGTCGAAAGATAGAATCGATTCCTTTGACAGTAGCTTTTTTTTCAAAGACCTGACGGTATCGATGACCATCTGCCTCAATTCAGGGTCGATTCCATAAAAAGCGCTTTCCGTCTCAGTGGGATGTGTTGGCATTCAGTTACCTTTAAGATAGTTACCGGTTCGCGACAACGGTTGTACCAAATCCAGGGGGACTATTCTTCAGTCTCGATAACGGTCCTGCCTTTGTAAGTTCCACAACTCGGGCATGCGTGGTGGGGCTGGACAGCCTCACCACACTGGGGGCAGGATGCCAGGTTCGGGGCGGTCAGTTTTTGATGCGTCCGTCGTTTGTCACGTTTTGACTTGGATGTCTTCCTTTTTGGAACAGGCATAAGTAATCTCCTAACTGCTTGTATTTAATATAAAATAATCACTTTCCATGCTTAACGAGAGCGTGGATCCTCTAGTAATTGAATTCATTCTAATTGTCAAGGATTTTCCCTGATTATTTATGTTGTCCTCTTGTGCTGTGTTCCTATATGTGCTACTGAGGTCATCCATAAAATGAACGCCCCTGCAATATTTGCATAACCAACTGTTTATATTGTTATATTTTTTTATGGACGGCGATATGACAGCAAATTTAGCCACACAAGCTTTTTTTTTAAGAAAGTTGGTTCATAGGGACCGCAAAAATCGCGACAGGCCGAAAAAGAAAATAAATTGACTAATTGCTACACCAGAAAACAAGTAATAAAGGTAACAAAATGGATATGATCATCACCCGATTTCCACCAAGCCCCACCGGCTATCTGCATGTGGGCGGCGCCCGGACCGCCCTGTTCAACTGGCTTTACGCCCGGCACATGAAAGGCAAGTTTGTTCTCCGGATCGAAGATACCGATGCGGCCCGTTCGACCCAGGCTTCTGTGGATGCTATATTCGAAGCGTTGGAATGGTTGGGGATCGACTGGGATGAAGGCCCCTTTTATCAATCCCGGCGCTATCCCATCTATCAGGAGTACATCGACAAGCTCATCCAAACCGGCAATGCCTATTACTGCACCTGTAGCCCCGAGCAGCTCGAATCCATGCGGGCAAAAGCAATGGCCACCGGTGAAAAACCCAAATATGACGGGACCTGCAGGGGTAAAAGCCTGCCAAAGTCAGAAAATGCTGTGGTGCGTTTCAAGGCGCCCCTGACCGGTACGACCCTGCTGGAAGATGTCATCAAGGGGAATATCACATTTCAGAACGATGAACTGGATGATTTCATCATTGCACGAAGCGACGGATCCCCGACATACAACTTTGTCGTGGTTGTCGACGATATCACCATGCAGATCAACACCATCATACGGGGTGACGATCACGTGATGAACACACCCAAGCAGATGCTGCTTTACCAGGCCTTGGGGGCGCAACTTCCGGTATTTGGGCACGTACCCATGGTCCTTGGAAAAGATCGCTCCCGTCTCAGCAAGCGGCATGGCGCCACATCCGTCACCGCCTATCGTGACATGGGCTTTCTGCCGGAAGCGGTTGTGAATTACCTGGTACGCCTGGGCTGGTCCTACGGTGACCAGGAATTTTTTACCAAGGACGAGCTCATCGAAAAATTCAGCCTGAAAAACATCGGGCGTGCCGCCGGTATATTCGACCAGGAAAAGCTTACCGCTCTCAATGCCGATCACATCCAGGCCACACCACCTGAAACGCTTGCCAAACTGCTGGTTCCCTTTCTGAAGAACATCGGCCTGCATGCCGAATCGGACGAGTGTCTTGTCAAGGTTGTCAAGACACTGGTTCAGCGGAGTAAGACACTGGAGGAAATGGCCACGGCGGCGGTCTTCTATTTTGCCGAGACCATCGAATACGAGGAAAAAGCCGCCAAAAAATTTTTAAAGCCTGCTGCCAGGCAACCCCTGCAGCTTCTCATGGATGCCCTGGGCACCATCGAGACATTTACCGAAGAAAACCTGGAAAACGCCTTTAAATCCGTTATGGACAAGACCGGTCTGAAACTCGGCAAGATTGCCCAGCCGGTGCGCGTGGCCCTGACCGGCAAGACAGCCAGCCCCGGTATCTTTGAAATAACCGAAATTATCGGCAAGGAAAAGGTAATTTATCGTCTGAAACAGGCTGTCACATATATTGAGCAGATAACGGAAAAAGAATAGGTTCGGGTTTGTTGAGTTCATTGAGTTTATTGTGTTTCTTGTGTTTGCCTATCTAAAAGTTTATGCTTGACTTATTACCCGATTGTTTTGTATCAGACCACAAGATTTCGATATGAAACGTAACTGCTGTTGACAGTAGAATAAAAATTCATATCACCTACAGACAATAAAAATAGCGGCAAAGCCGCGTCATATAAATTTGTGAAACAAATTTATTGGGGGATCGTCTAGTGGTAGGACGACGGGTTCTGGCCCCGTTAACCCAGGTTCGAACCCTGGTCCCCCAGCCAAACAATAACAAGGGGTTATGGTTCAATGCCATAACCCCTTATTTTTTTTGCTAACCTAAAATCATTTTTATAATTATCATCCACGGCCTGTCACACCGGAAGCCGCAAGCGCCAGTCTCATCGCTCTTGTTATTATTACATCAGGGACTTAGATGCTATTCTGAGTCTCTGGTTCTTTTTTTCTTTTCAGACTCTGCCCTCCGTTTTCCGTCCACTGACCTTCTGATCTTCTTAACTTCTGCGCTTAGGCCTCTGTATAAGTGATTGCTAAATTATTGAACCGCAACAGCGAGCGCATTCCCCGTAGCCTGCTGCGGGGTTAGCGAGCGAATCTAAATTAGACAGAACTCCTTACGGTCGATGCGCAGCGCTGCCGTACGGCAGAACATTCCTCGTAGGTTCTGCCGTTCGGCAGTGCTTCGCATGCTGCGAGGTTCTTCAATTTTCCTATGACATGATACTGCCATAAAACAGCGGTGGTGGTAAAAATGAAATTATCGAAAAAACATTGACTCACAAACATCGGTTTGAAATAGTTGTTTTTGGAAAAAGCAAATCCCTCTCTTTTTATAATAACTATAAAAAAAAGGAGCCGCTTTTGAAAAACATATTACACAAAACTCCCTTCTCTTTTCTTCCGGAAAAGGCAATTGAAGATCTTCTAAGCCACTTTTCCCCTGAAACAATAAAAAAAGACACCATACTTCTGACACAGGAAATATCACCGGTTGAAAAATTTATCGTTCTTTCCCAGGGATCTGCCCAGTATTTTTTTGAACAAAACAATGAAAAAACCCTTCAGGGACGATTAGGTGAAGGAGACAATTTCGGGGGCATCTCAATCCTGCTGAATGATGCTGTGGCCATAAGAACATTGAAAGTACTTGAAGATTCTGTTTTTTTTAATTTGGATGCCGACATTTTTTTAAAGACCTGCACAGAATTTGAAGAATTTAAAACCTTTTTTACCAATGTTTTTGGAAATTTGATGCTGAATAAATCCTACGCCGGTATTGTTGCACGACAGATAAAGGACAAGGAATTTAATCTGCCTTTTTTTAACCAGCCCATTTCAGCAATTTTCAGACCAAATATCGTCACCCTTCCGCATGATGCAACCATTCATGAAGCCGCTCAAAAAATGGCAAAAAACAGTTCAGGTTCAATATTTATAAAGGACGAAAAAGGAAAAGTTAATGCCATATTGACAGATGCCGATCTGAGAAACAGCGCCATAGCAAAAGGGCTGGACATTGAACATCCTGCTGCCGCCATTGCATCCTCCCCCGTTTTTTCAGTCCCTGCCGATTCCCAGGTTTTTGAAGCATTTGTCACAATGATCAGCGTGGACAAGAAATATCTGGCGGTCTCCAGCAAAGCCAACAATATTATCGGCACAATTTCCGATAAGGATTTGATCGCCGCGCAGGCAGATTCTACAAATCTTCTTATAAAAACAATTAAATCAGTCAAGAACGCCAGTCAGCTCGAGAACATGCACTCGAGAATGGCGCTGATGCTTCTGGACCCCATCCGAAACGGTGCAAACCCTGAATATATCACCCGGTTGATCACAACAATTTCCGATGCTATTCTGGACAAGGTCATTGAACTCAGCATTGCAAAACTGGGTAAGCCACCATGTAAATTTGCCTTCATGATCATGGGATCAGAGGGTCGTGAAGAGCAAACCCTTGTATCTGACCAGGACAATGGCATTGTTTATGAAGACCTTGAAAATGATAAAGACAAGGCATCTGCAGAAGAATATTTCAGTAAACTCGCCGAACTGGTGTGTAGCCAGCTCGATGCTGCCGGATACAAGTTTTGCACCGGCGAATGCATGGCCAAAAACCCTAAATGGTGTCAGTCGCTGACAAACTGGAAAAGATATTTTCACAACTGGATCTATAACGGGTCGCCCGAAGATCTTCTTCATTCAAGTATTTTTGTCGATTTCAAAGGGGTTTGGGGAGATTTGGGCCTCACAGACAAACTGAAAGAATTTCTGCTGGCTTCCGTTGGAAAACAACCCGGGTTTTTAAGATATCTAACTGAAAACGCATTGTATTTTAAGCCACCCATGGGCTTGTTCGGAAAGCTGGTTGTTGAATCCGAAGGGGAACATAAGGACTCTTTCAATGTCAAATCGGCTATGCAGCCAATTGTTGACTTTGCACGGATCTATTCATTGAAACACGGTATCGTTCAAACCAATACCCTCACAAGGCTTTTCCGGCTGTATACAAAACGTGTATTAACCAATGAACAGTATATCGATCTGGTACAATCCTACAAATATGTGATGCATTTAAGGTTCTTAAGGCAGATTACCACCATTGTCGATGAAGAAAAGGAGCCGGACAATTATATCAATCCGAATAACCTTTCTTACCTTGATAAGGCCATGCTAAAAGAGCTGTTTAAAAAAATTAAGCAGTTTCAACAGAAATTGAAAGCCGAATTTGTTGGAACGACCTAGTAGAGAGAACTTATGGAAAATAACCAAACACTGAATGATAAGAGAATACTTGTTGTTGATGATGAGCCCGATATCCTTGAAACGCTGGAAGAGCTTTTAGAGGACATGTATATGGTTGACCCGGCATCCTCATTTGAGGCTGCCGTTTCCTGTCTCAAAAACAATACCTATGATGTAGCCATATTAGACATCATGGGAGTCAGGGGGTATGATCTTCTGGAGGCCACGCATACTTTGGGAATTCCAACCTTGATGCTGACGGCACACGCACTCACCCCGGATAACCTGAAAAAATCAATTGAACTGGGTGCCGATGCTTATATACCCAAGGATAAAATGGTGGATATCTCCTTGTATGTAGAAGATGTTTTAATCTCTCGACAAGACAAAAGAAAAAACAATTTCAAATGGTATACCAGGTTGAGACCGCTTTTTGATGAATTCTTCGGGGAAGGATGGAAGGACCCGGAAAAGCGGTTCTGGGACGAGTTTGATAAAAAACACATAGCGTAGTGAAACCTCATCTCGGCCAAACCATTTTTCAGCAGAACCCCGAGTCTCTCTGATGGATTTCCCTAAATCACAGGCAACGACAGATTTCTATATGGAGGAAAGATACGTGGAGCCAGAAAAAGTCATAGCAGGAAAATACGTTCTCATCGTCGATGATGAGCAGGATATCCTGGATACCCTTGTTGATATGCTGGACATGTGCAGACTCGATACAGCCGCCTCCTTCAGTAAAGCAGAAAAGTTGTTGAAGGAAAATCCGTACGATATTGCCGTTCTTGATATCATGGGGGTGGATGGATACGAACTATTGAAAATTGCGAACGGTCAGAATATTCCGGCGGTCATGCTCACCGCTAAGGCCCAAACAAATGACAGCCTGAATCGATTGGCTGAGGAAGGTGCAGCATATTATGCCCCCAAGGATATGATGCATGAACTTGACATTTTTCTTGCAGATGTTTTTCAGGCTATTGCTGAAGGAAAAAGCTCATGGGAAAAAATGTTAGAGCGTGTATGCATTTCTATGACGATGACGTCCATGGAACAACGTGGGGGGGGGTAGCGGAAGGACTTTATAAGGCCATAAGCATACTTCGTCTGCATTTTTTTGGAGGGGATCAGGAGCAAATATGCTGAAAACATGGTTTGTTCGATTTGCATATGCTGGATGCAAGGATGGTGATACACCTGAGTTACGACTGCAAAAAGCCATCTTGGTGGTTATTCCGACGGCCATAAGTATCAGCTGTATATTCTGGTCATTGGCCTATTATTTTTTTCATAAACCCCTATCTGCATCCATTCCCGGTGGTTACGCTATTTTTTCAACTTTGAGCATTGCAATATTCTTTCGTACAAAAAACTACACCATCTTTAGATTCAGCCAGATTTTCCTTATTCTGTGGTTACCTTTTTTATTGCAGGCCAGCCTCGGGGGATTTCGATACGGCAGTGCAGTCCAGGTTTGGGCCATGCTGGCCCCTATTAGTGCGTTAATGTTTCACGGGGTGCGTCCTGCAAATTACTGGCTTCTGGCGTACCTTGGCATGACAGTTGTTTCCGGCTTACTTGAATCCACCTTTTCTATGCATGTTACACCGTTATCTGAAACCTTCATTGATGCGTTTTTTGTGTTAAACATTTGCATCGCTTTTTCCATCGTATTTATGAGTGTGCAATATTACGTGACAGAAAATTCCCGGATCCTCAGGGTGATCAGGGATCAGGCTAAAAAATTGATGGAAATGGATCAGATCAAGAATCGTTTTTTTGCCAATATCTCTCATGAATTTAGAACACCCCTGGCCTTGACTCTGGGGCCATTGGAAGATGCATTAAATGGTGAGTATGGCAATTTAGGTGAAAAACTCACGCATCAGTTGCAGGTCATGTTACGCAACAGTCGCCGATTGCTGCGCTTGATCAACCAGTTACTCGATATCAGCAAACTTGAATCCGGGGAAATGCAGCTCAAGTTGAACAATCATGATATCCGCCATTATTTAAAAACTGTGCACCAGTCTTTTATTCCCTTTGCGGAAAGAAAACGAATTAGTTTTGAATTTGATAGCAAAGGCGGTACGTTGAATGCCCAGTACGATAAGGAAAAAATGGATAAAGTGATCAATAACCTGTTATCCAATGCGTTTAAGTTCACACCCCAAGGTGGACACATCAAGTTGTCGGTAAAGGATGTCCGTCAGGATGAGCTGGACTATACAGAGATCACTGTTAAAGATAATGGTGCCGGTATTTCCAGCGAGAATATCGACAAAGTGTTTGATCGTTTTTATCAGGTTGATGGCTCTTCAACACGAGAGCATGAAGGAACCGGTATTGGGCTTTCGCTGGTCAAGGAACTTGTGGAACTGCATCACGGAACTCTCGAGCTAAAGAGTGAGCCCGGATTTGGCAGTGAGTTCAAAATATTACTTCCACATGTACAGAATATCAAGGAGTTAGATACGCGTATTGAAAAAGATCCTGACTATCAGGGCAACACCCATGTTGAACTGGCCAGTATTGATTCAGCACCTGATTTTATTGTGTCGTCACAAACACAGGTGCTGAATCAATCGAACAGTTTCCCACGGGTATTGGTCGTTGATGATAATAAAGACATTCGCCAGTATGTCAGTAATTGTCTTTTAACTTCTTACCAGGTGTTCACTGCTTGTGATGGCAGCCAGGGTCTGCAGCAAGTAAAACAGCACCACCCTGATCTGATCATTAGTGACATCATGATGCCTGGAATGGATGGTTATGAATTTTGTCGAAATTTGAAAGACAACAGCGACACTCGGCATATTCCACTTATATTTCTAACCGCCAAAGCCTCCAATGAAATGCTGATCGAGGGTCTCAACCTGGGAGCAGATGACTATTTGGTGAAACCTTTTAACTCAAAAGAACTACTGGCAAGAGTGAACAATCTTATTACCTTGAAACAACAGGAAAAGGCACTCATAGAACTCAACAGTGCATTGGAAAAGCAGGGCATAGATTATGTCATGCGTTCAAGAATAGGGATACACCAGGACTACGTCACCGTCGGTAATTTTGGCTCGAGGAATTTGATGGAATATACAGCTGTAGGGCGCGGTGTCAATCTTGCCAGTCGTCTGGAAAGTTCCTGTACGCCCGGCAATCTCAAGGTCAGTCAGACGATTTATTCACTGGCCCGGGATCAATTCCCTTTCGGCCCATTACAAGAAGAGCAATTCAGGGGCTTTAATCGGAAAATTAGCGTCAGCGAATTGAATCCGATCTCTTATTTGTGACATTTTATTACATTGAAATCATCTTTCATTTCTACTATACATAAAATCGATTAACACTCTTATGACAAGCGACGTTGTCGCCCATACGAACAGCAAGCAGGAGACGGTACAGATGAAGAAATGGCGTTGCACGGTCTGTGGTTATATCCACGACGGGGATGAACCCCCTGAAAAATGCCCGGTTTGCGGTGCAGACAAAAGCCTGTTCGAAGAAATCATAGAAGAAGCACCCGCAGAACAACCGGATTCAAAAACAGCGCAAGAGAAAACAACCCAGGCACCCGCTGCGCCCGAAAGTATGGATCCAGAGCCCGAACCCAAAACCGTTTTCGACCGGCTTTTCCGATTCAAGATTCAGATGATGCTCAAACACCACGCCCATCCTGTCTCCGTCCATATCCCCAATGGAGTCTTGCCCGTCTCCTTTGTCTTGATGATCCTCAGCACCCTGACCGGCGCCACCTCCCTGGCAACGGCTGCCCATATCAATATGGTCTTCGTGGTCCTGACACTCCCTTTTGTTTTGTTCTCAGGTTATATCGAATGGCAACACCGTTACAAGGGTCTGCGCTCGTCCCGTTTCATCACAAAAATCATCTGTGCCGGCATCGTGACCGTCACGTCCGTGCTTCTGGTGCTCTGGTGGGTTTCCGACCCTGGTATCCTGCAGACAGCCTCTCTGGCGCGTATGGCCTTTCTCTTCATCGGCCTGATCATGCTGACGGCGGCGGCGATCGCCGGATGGATCGGCGGGAAGCTGGTGTTTAAAGATTAGAATCAACGCCTGAACCGTTGATTCTAATCAGGGTTCGAGGGTGATACAAGGGTGATAAGAGGGTTGGAGGGTGGCTGACAGCCGTGAGCGAAAGCAACCCAACGAACCCAATAAACGCAACAAACACAACAAACTATAGGCTATCCGTATGTATGAACTCACCGAGTCTCAAAAAGCCAGACACGCTATCCGCGAATTCAAGACCATTACGGATGCCCTGGCCTTGAGGGGATTCTATCGGCCATCGGGCAAGTTTGGCAAGGCCCTTGAAAGCTGTCTTAAAAACCTGAGCCCTGAAATCTACGGCTCCATGAACGATCCCCGGGTCGTGGAGTTAAAGGGTCTGGAATATGTCATCGATCGATTGCCACGCGGTATCGAAGCGTGTACGAAAATTATTCTGACCGAGGAAAATCCACCCCAAAACAGTGCCTTCGAGAGAATCGAACCCCTGAAACGACGCAGAACATCCTATCGGGTCAGCAGCCGTGAGGTCTGCATGGTCATTTCGCGAGGAATAAGCGAAATTTATGATATCCTGACGCACATGACATTTCTTTTTTCCGAGGCCAAAAAGATTCACACCCGCATGAAAGACGACTCGGACGATATCTCCATGGAGTGGAGCGCGCTCAAGCATACCGTCGAGCATCTTGACGAACTCAACGACATGCAACTGGATCAGGCCCTCTGGAATCTCAGCATCATCCTGGGCAGATCTTATCGGGAAACCAAAGACACCTTTACTTATCTTGAAGACAACAAACAACGCTCCGGCAGTAACAACGGGCTGTTCTCATTGATCTTCCACCTCGGAAAACTCATCGAGGATGAAAGCATCTCCCGGGAAAACGCCCTGGTGATTTACCTGCAGCCATCCCTGATGAATATCATCGGCCAGCAGCGATACGGAAGAATGTGGGCCGAGGACATAAAGGCCAAGCTGCTGTCCATGGATCTCCTGAAACGACCTGTCCACATTATCAGCGCCAACCTGCACAGTACGGTCAATCTGTTATACGGTTTTGCCGCCATCGACAAAAACAAAACCATGTCCATGGAAGACGACCTGTACCGGTTCATCCAACAGATTCGAACCATCAGCGAAGAAATCAACGTCTATGGTGAGACACATGGGTTGACCACGGTGCGTGATCGTTCCGGGACCCATATCGATTGTCAGATCATCGATTCCGCACAATTCAAATCACTCCCTTTTCACCCGGAGATCTCCATCGCCTTGCCCGATTCCGACCAGGAACACCCGGTCATTATCGTTATAGATTACGCATTTGGGGCCCAGGCTTTCGAACTCATGGAAAATCTGCTCAAACCGCTCAAAGATGGTGACACAAATGTCCACTTGAATATCCAATCCATCTCCATCATGGGAAAAGCCGGCATCCTCTCCGGGAAAAAAGGGGACATCATGCTGGCCACGGCCCATGTATTCGAGGGCACTTCGGACAACTACATTTTTGAGAACGATTTGCATGCACCTGCGTTTGACCCCACCGTGGATGTGTACACGGGTCCCATGGTGACGGTGTTGGGAACCTCTCTCCAGAACCGGGACGTACTGCACAAATTTCTGGAAGACTGGAAAACGGTCGGATTGGAGATGGAAGGTGGACACTACCAGCGGGCCATCAGCGCTGCCATCATCAAAGGTAACATCTCCAAGGATATCACCCTGCGTTATGCATATTATGGCTCTGACAATCCATTGATGACTGGTCATACGTTGGCCGCCGGCGCCATGGGAGAAGAAGGCGTCAAGCCGACCTATATGATCACCAAGGTGTTGCTGGAAAAAATATTTTATTCCGCCAAGTAGGCCGATGTTCTATGTTCATTGAGTTTCTTGGGTTTTTTGAGTTGTATCTGGTTGTGAGCGTATAGCAAAAGAAATACAAACCCAATGAACTCAAAGAACCGATTTCCGCATTTCTTTCAATGTATTGATCAGCCCGTTCGTTGACGAATCATGTGTTGCGACCCGCTGATTGTCCTGCAGCTCCGGCAGAATTTTATTGGCCAGTTGCTTACCGAGCGCCACCCCCCACTGATCAAAACTGAAGATGTTCCAGATAATGCCCTGGACGAATATTTTATGCTCGTACAGGGCGATCAACTGTCCCAGAACACGCGGTGTCAACTGCTTGAACAAGATCGAGTTGGTGGGTTGGTTTCCTTTAAAAACTTTATGCGGGACGCATCGCTTGAGGTCTTCTTCGTCTTTTCCCGCGGCTCTCATTTCCGCGGCCACCACCTCTTCGGTTTTACCGTTCATGAGGGCCTCTGTCTGAGCAAAAAAATTGGACAAAAGGATCGCATGATGATCACCCACAGGATTATGCGTGATGGCGGGTGCCAGGAAATCCGAAGGCACCAGCCGGGTTCCCTGGTGAATCAGCTGGTAAAAAGCATGCTGGCCGTTGGTGCCTGGTTCTCCCCATACGATGGGTCCTGTCCGGCAGGTGACCGCCCTGCCGTTTCTGTCGATGGACTTGCCATTGCTTTCCATGTTAGCCTGTTGAAGATAGGCCGGAAACCGATGCATGTACTGGTCATAGGGTAGAACGGCTTCGGTTTCGGCACCAAAGAAGTTATTGTACCAGAGATGAACCAATGCCAGGACAACCGGAAGATTGACCTCAAACCGGGCCGTTCGGAAATGCCGGTCCATGTCATAACCTCCCTCCAGCAAGGCTTGATAGTTTTCAAAACCGATACTGCAGGCGATGGACAGCCCGATGGCTGACCAGAGCGAATACCTGCCGCCGACCCAGTCCCAGAAACGAAACATGTTGTCCGGGTGAATACCGAATTTTTCGATTGCCGGCTGGTTGGTGGAAATCGCCACAAAGTGTCTGGCGATATGCGCTTTATCCCCGGCCCGAGACAGAAACCACTTCCTGGCCGACTCGGCATTGGTCATGGTCTCCTGGGTGGTAAACGTTTTTGAAGCGATCAGGAACAAGGTGGTTTCCGGATCCAAACCTTTCAAGGTCTCTGTGATGTGGGTGCCATCGACATTGGAAATAAAATGAACCGACAGGCCCGGTCTGGCATACGGCTTCAGACACTCGGTCACCATCCGGGGACCCAGATCCGAACCACCGATCCCTATATTCACGATGTCCGCGATTTTTTTTCCGGAATACCCCCGCCAATCGCCGGTGTTGACGCTGATTGAAAAGGCACGCATCTGTGCCAGAACGGCATTCACGTCCGGCATGACATCCTGGCCATCGACCATCATGGGACGATTGCCCCTGTTCCTCAGGGCCACATGAAGCACGGCCCTGCTTTCGGTTTCATTGATGCTGTCACCCTGAAACATTTTTTCGATGGCATCCGCCAGGTGAACCTCTTCTGCAAGCTGGAAGAGCAGGCCCAGGGTCTTTTCCGTTATGCGGTTTTTGGAATAGTCCACGAGAATGTCCTTGAATCGAATGGAGAATTTTTCAAATCGCCGGGGGTCCGAATGGAAGAGGTCTATCATGTGGGTGTCTTTAATTTCTTCAAAATGGGACGCCAGCGCCTGCCAGCTCATTGTTCGGGTGGGGTCTGTTTTTTCCAGCATTGCAACACCTGTCCAGGTTGATGGAGATATCAGTATTTTGTTGACGGGCTCAAGAGATTTCCTGTACATTACTGTACATTATATGGTTGTAATCCCCCTTGAGGGGATACTTGTCATAAAGATGTTCCGAATAAGGCCCTCGATACAGGAGTATCCGGAGCATATCACTCCGACAATTAAATATGATGGATCATTATTTCATGAAATACGGCCAGATACTTATGGGTACCCTATTCTGTCTTCTTGTTCAACAGAATATCCATGCTCAAACCCTCTATACATGGAAAGACGCCACGGGCACGATCCATATTTCCAAACACAAACCCCCGGCAGACCAGCCCTTGACAGACCAGCGGCACTATACGACCAGACTTGCTTCCAAACCGGAAATCAAAACGTCGGCGCCTGCCGAGACAGGCGCTGACACTGTTCTAACAGCAGCCAGACAGGCAAAGCTGGCCAGAGAACAGGCAGAGAGAGCCAGACGCATTGCTGAAGAGGCCATTCAAGAGGCCACTCAGGTAAGAACGGAAACCGACGCCTTTCTTGAACCCTGGCGAAACAAAACACGGATTAGAAAAAACATGCAGCTACAGATCGAAAGCCGCATTCAAAAAGCCAACCAGTCCATTGCCAAAGCAGGCTATCTCATTGATGCCGCCAACGAGGCCGAACAAATAGCGCAAGCCGCCGAAAATGAAGCCCGAAAAACCCAGGATCATTTTTTTAAAGCCTACAGAGACATCATTACAAATTAGTGTCCGTCCAGAAATGAGGATTTTTGCGTGAGATCAAGGCGGACGACAGATTTAAGCCGGAGTAATCGCGTTCAATTTTGAGGAGTTAAATCATGGCGTCCAACGCCGATATCGCGGAAAAAAACCATGTGTGGATGGGCACAAAATAGGGAACCACGCAACATGCAAAAGCACATTTTACCGAAAAACCAGGAAAAAGATACCTCTGTCATGGAAAAACCCGAAGCACCACCACCCAACTTCATCCGTAATATCATCGAAGATGATTTCAAAACCAATAAATTCGGCCAGAGAGTAGCGACTCGCTTCCCACCAGAACCCAACGGCTATCTGCATATCGGCCATGCCAAGTCCATCTGTCTGAACTTCGGCCTGGCCACCGAAAATAACGGCACATGCAATTTACGATTTGATGACACCAATCCATCCAAGGAGAACGTCGAATATGTCGACGCCATCCAACAGGATGTGCGCTGGCTTGGCTTCGATTGGGGGAAAAGACGCTTTTTTGCCTCGGACTATTTCGAACAGCTGTATGCCTATGCCTGCCAGCTCATCCAAAAAGGGAAGGCCTATGTGGACAGCCTGAGTGCCGACGAGACAAAGACCTATCGCGGCACACTGACCGAAGTGGGTCAGGAAAGCCCTTATCGCACGCGATCCATCCAAGAAAATCTCGATCTGTTTCAGAGAATGCGCAACGGCGAGTTCGAAGACGGCGCACATGTTCTGCGCGCTAAAATCGACATGACCCATCCAAATCTCCTGATGCGGGATCCCACACTATATCGAATAAGAAAGATATCTCACCACAGGACCGGGGATGCGTGGTGCATATACCCCATGTACGATTTTACCCACTGTCTTTCAGACTCTCTTGAAGGAATCACACATTCCATATGTACCCTCGAGTTCGAGAACAACCGCCAGTTGTACGATTGGATTCTGGATGCGCTCGAGGTCTATCACCCGCAGCAGATTGAATTCGCACGCCTGAATCTAAGCTATACTGTCTTGAGTAAGCGACGGCTGATCCAGCTCGTGGAAGAAAAGCATGTCTCAGGATGGGATGATCCGAGACTGTTGACCATTTCCGGTTTGAAAAGACGGGGGTACACACCCGAAGCCATTCGGAATTTCTGTGAACGCATCGGTGTCGCCCGAAGAGACAGTATGGTGGATATGGCCCTTTTGGAGTACACCATCCGGGAAGACCTCAATAAGAGAGCCCCACGGGTGATGGGTGTTCTCAATCCTTTGCGGGTGATCATCGACAACTACCCGGAAGGACAGGTGGAAGAAGTCGAGGCGGAAAACAACCCGGAGGACGCCGGCATGGGTTCGCGTAAGCTGCCCTTCTCCCGGGAGCTGTTCATCGAAAAAGAAGATTTCATGGAAGAGCCACCCAAAAAATTCTTTCGTTTGGCACCGGGTCGTGAAGTCCGGCTCAAGCATGCCTATTACATTACCTGCCATCATGTGGAAAAGGATACGGCCACCGGAGAAATCCAGACACTCCACTGTTCCTACGATCCGGCAACACGCGGCGG
Source organism: uncultured delta proteobacterium (assembly GCA_963823335.1). Classification (GTDB taxonomy): domain Bacteria; phylum Desulfobacterota; class Desulfobacteria; order Desulfobacterales; family B30-G6; genus B30-G6. The sequence continues at coordinate 731,640 of CAWGLD010000001.1, forward strand.
CTGGTCCGACGACGGCCGAAGGGTCAAGGGAACGCTTCACTGGGTATCTGCTCCGCATGCTCTGAAAGCAGAGGTCAGACTTTACGAACACCTCTTCAGCAAAGAAAATCCCAATGACCTCAAAGAGGGGCAGAACTTCAAAAATATTTTGAACCCGAAGTCACTGACGGTGTTGAGCGAGTGCTATGTGGAACCGGGCCTGGCGGCGGCGAAACCCGGGTCCCATTATCAATTTCTGCGGCAGGGATATTTTTGTGTCGATACGGTGGACACCACGGAAACCCACCCTGTTTTCAATCGCATTGTAACATTGCGGGATACCTGGGCGAAGATACAGAAGAAGGGTTAAAGGGGTGCAGGGTTAAGGGTTTTAAGGGTAAGCTCACTGACTAACGCTGATAGCGGCCTTGTAGTTTTACACCTCCCAGGCATACTCGACGCTTTCAGCTGATGGCGCCCCCCCTCTCACACCCTCAAAACCTTGTATGCTGGGAAACGTGGATGCTTGGAGGCGGGGATGCCGCTGTCTGCTCACAGCTGTCGGCCACCCTCCAACCCTTGCATCCCCCTCGAACCCTAGACCCTTCTATTAAAATACGATACCGACATACCCCACAAAACTGTCTCCCGGACGCTTGTCGTAACTGGTGGCATAAGCAGTTTGTGTTGCCGTGGCCGCTCCCAGGGCTTTACCTGCAGCCATGGCTGCAGCAGCCGCTCCGGAACAGCACGCGTTCTGATTCGTCAGGGCTTCCTCAATTACCCCTGAGGGATTCATGGTCAGCATGGCTTCGATGATCCTGCGATCATTCTCATTCCGGACCCACTTCACGGCTGACGTGCCCGTCCCCTCTGGAATAAACCCGTAATCAAAACCGTAGTGCGTTAGATCCGTGGATCCGATAACCCTGGCACAAATACCAAGATCAGATGATATTTCTGCTGCAGCTTTGCCGATCTCCAGAGATGTCTTCTTGGGTGGCAATCCCATGGGGACAATCTTGGCCTTCGGGAAAAAATATTTAATGAAAGGCAATTGCAGTTCGATGGTGTTGTCTTTGGTGTGGTTATGGGCTGTTTCCATGCGGAATGGAAATCTTTCGGTCAGGCGTCGGGCAAGTTCCGTTTCAATGGCAAGATCACCAAAGGGTGTTTCCCAAGCCCCTTCCATCATGATGTAGTTGGGCGAAGAAGGGTGGAGATGCATGCCGAATAAAATGAACACATCGGGCGGCGTGCCTGTTTTGAGTGCCTGAATCACATGGCAGGCGATTGCCCCTGAAAAATACCAGCCGGCGTGTGGCACGATACCGCCAACCCATGGACCGCTTGGAATTTCAAGCGCTTTTAAACCCAAAAACTGCTTGATTTCGCGCTCACAGGCTTCGGGAATGTCTGGATACCAGCTTCCAGCAAACGAGGCTCTGCGCACAGTCATGTTACCCACCTCATTCTTTTTGTTTCTTTTCGACCTGTTGTTTCAACCATTCCAACCAGGGGGCCATGCCCTCCTCGGTCTTGGATGACATTTCAAATATAGGCATGTCAGGATGAATCTGCCGAATATTTTTTAGCGCCTCGGCCGTGTCGTAATCCAGGTACGGCAGAAGATCGATTTTGTTCAGAATCGCTGCATCACATTCCCGGAACATGAGAGGGTATTTTAAAGGTTTGTCCTCTCCTTCTGTTACGCTGAGAATGACAACACGGGCGTCTTCACCGATGTCGAATTCGGCCGGACAGACAAGATTCCCAACATTTTCAACTATTAACAGTTGTACGCCATGTAGATCGATACCCCCGAGGGCCTTTTCAATGACGTGTGCGGCCAGATGGCAGTCACCACCGAATTCATCGGTGTTGACCTGCACCACCGGCGCACCGGATACGGCCAGCCGATCTGCATCGTTGGTGGTGCAGATGTCCCCGACGATCACGGCGCATCCAATTTCGGGCATGATCCGGGCAAGCGTTTTTTCCAGGGTCGTGGTTTTTCCTGATCCGGGCGAACTCATCAGATTAAGAACAAAAATGCCATGATCGGCAAAAAGCCGCCGGTTCTGTGCTGCCATCTGGTCGTTCACATCCAGGACCCGCCGGACGACCTTGATTTCACGTGTGCCGGATTTGACTGTATGGACAGCTGTTTCATGGGTGTCGTGGGTATGGGGTTGGGCCCCTTTTTGAAATTCCTTGTGGTGGCTGGCCACCTGCATTTTTCTAAACTGATACATTCTGTCGGTCCCTTAATTGTAAAATATATTTAATGGTCTTTTTCGTGATTTCGATCTTTCGTGATTTCGTGGTAAAATTCTTTTTCCTTTATTGTCTCCGGGTCACGTTTCCTCGTCAGCGATTTCTATGGATTCGATATTCAATTCCCGTCCGGAAATGATGTCGAGCTGCCCGCTGCTGCACTGCTGGCACTGAAACACCGGTTCCTCAATTGTCCACTCGGCATTGCATTCCTTGCAACGCGCCCGCACTGGAATCTCTTCGATGTGAAGCACAGCACCCGATAACAAGCTGTCTTTTGCAGCGATTTCAAAACAAAACCGCAGACTGTCCGAAACAATTGCCGCCATTTTCCCCACCTTGAGATTCACTTTCTCAACCTGGATGGGGGTCTCACTGCGGGGGATCGAGGCAGATGCAATTTCGATGATCTGTAAGGCAATACCCATTTCGTGCATCGGGTTGGTTTCCAATCTATAGTTTAATGTGTTGTAAGACTCGCCCAACCATCAACAGCAGGAATCATTCGACCAAAGGGTACAAGGGTCCGAGGGTAATCAAGGGTTCAAGGGAAGGTCTCCCTATGGTCGATCTATTATGATATGTCACTCAGAAAATAGCTGTTAGCTCATAGCGTAACCTAAAACCTAAAACGTAACACCTAAAACCAGATACTTCTAAACAAAGACTTCTTTACAGAGCTCTCCTAGACGACCCAGGTTTTCACACACATGAATCCCGCCGGCTTTCATGGCGGCAACCTTGCCCTGAGCGGTACCGCTCTTTCCGCTGATGATGGCCCCGGCATGTCCCATTCGTCGGCCGGGAGGTGCCGTGAGACCGGCTATGAAGCCCACCACCGGTTTGGACATACGGGCTTGAATAAATGCGCTGGCCTCTTCCTCGGCCGTACCTCCGATCTCGCCCACCATGACGATTCCCTGGGTCGCGTCGTCCGCTTCGAAGGCCTCCAGGCAGTCGATAAAATTGGTCCCGTTGACAGGGTCTCCTCCGATGCCAAGACAGGTCGACTGTCCGATACCCTGACCGGTCAACTGATGCACCACTTCATACGTCAACGTGCCTGATCGGGATACAACGCCGATGGGACCACCGGGTTTATGAATCGGGGCCGGCATGATACCGATCTTGCATTCTCCCGGGGTAATGATTCCGGGACAGTTCGGACCGATGAGACGGGATGCTTTGTCCCGAAGATAGTTCTTGACCTTCATCATGTCCAGAACCGGAATCCCTTCCGTGATGGCAACGATGATCCGTATCTGTGCGTCGGCCGCCTCCATGATGGCGTCTGCTGCAAAAGGCGGCGGCACAAAAATCATGCTGCAGTCGGCACCGGTCTCCTTGACAGCGGTGGCCACCGTGTTGAACACAGGCACCGCATCCATCTTCTGCCCACCTTTTCCGGGCGTGACACCGGCCACCACCTGAGTACCGTAAGCCACACATTGCCGGGTGTGAAACTGCCCTTCTTTACCCGTGATACCTTGAACCAGAACGCGTGTATTTTTATCGACGAATATACTCACGATGCCTTCCTTACTATGTTATATCGATTGTTAGAAATTCGAAATCCAAATATCGAAATCCAAAACAAATAGATTAAGCCACCAGTTCCGCCACCTTTTGAGCGGCATCCTTCAAATCAACAGCGGTAATGAGATTCAAGCCCGACTCAGCCAGAATCCTGCGGCCTTCCGTGACATTCGTGCCTTCCATGCGAACGACCACCGGTACGTTGATACCGGTCGTTTTAGCGGCCTGAACAACCCCTTCCGCAAGAACGTCACAGCGCAGGATACCACCAAAAATATTGATCAGGATCCCCTTGACGTTCTTGTCGCTTAAAATAATCCGGAATCCGTTTTCCACCATTTCCGCACTGGCGCCGCCCCCCACATCCAGAAAATTGGCCGGCTCGGCACCGGCAAGCTTGATGATATCCATGGTTGCCATGGCCAGACCTGCGCCGTTCACCATGTTACCCACATTACCGTCCAGGTTGATGTAGTTGAGGTTGTATTTGGAGGCTTCCACCTCGAGGGGGTCTTCCTCGTTCAGATCCCGAAGTTCCAATATCTGCTTGTGTCGGAAGAGGGCGTTGTCATCGATGTTGACCTTGGCATCCAGGGCCACCAGGCGTTCGTCCCGGGTAATGACCAGTGGATTGATTTCCACCAGGGAGCAGTCGTAGGCAATGAACAGCTTGTAGAGGTTGCTCACCAATTGCTGAAAGGGCTTGATGACCGATGCAGGCAGGTTCAGGCCAAAAGCCGCTTCCCGGCAGTGATAGGGATGAATACCCACCAGGGGATCGATACTGACCTTGATGATTTTCTCCGGGGTCTCCTCCGCAACCTTCTCGATATCCATTCCCCCGGCCTCACTGGCCATGATCACGATTTTTGCAGTGGCCCGATCCGGAACCATACCCAGGTAGAGTTCTTTTTCAATGTCGAGGCCCTGTTCCACCAGTACGTTTTGAACCCGTTGCCCCCCGGGACCTGTCTGGTGGGTCACCAGGTTCATGCCGATCATATCGCCCGCCAGAGATGCAACCGCTTCTTTGGAAGGCGCCAGCTTGACGCCGCCACCCTTACCCCTTCCGCCGGCATGAATCTGGGCCTTGACGACCACCGGATATGCTCCCAGGGTCTCCGCCACCTGGACAGCATCTGCCGCATCTGCCGCAATACCGCCTTCCGGAACCGGAATACCCGCCTGACTGAAAAGTGCTTTTGCCTGATATTCATGAATTTTCATGGTGCTTATCCAATCACCAGCAGAACATCGTTTTTGGCTACCGAATCACCGCTGGCATAATTAATGGCCTTGATGGCGCCGCTCACAGGTGCCGGAAGTGCATTTTCCATCTTCATCGCCTCAAGAACCACCACTGTTTCACCCTCATTGACGCTGTCACCGACCTTCTTCAGATAGTTCACGATCATGCCGGGCATCGGCGATTTCAGCGCTGTACCCTCTACTGCCACGGGTGCCGGCTCAGGAGCCTTTTCCACTGCCGCTGCCGGCGCTGCCGGTTTGGGTGCGGCCGGTTTTGCCGCACCCGGCGCCATGGACTGCATATACGCGCCTGGCATCTGCGCCGGCATCTGCTGGATATAATTGATAACCGGAGATTCGCCTAACGCGTCAACACCCACCTCAAAATACTCGTCATCCACGAAAACATTGAATTTCCGCAGGTCATCGCTTTTTTCAGGTGCCGGTTTGGATGGTTTCTCGAATAGCAGGCCCTGCTTGGCTTTTTTAACCAGTTCTTCTTCGGCCTTGGCCTGCGCGAGGGTCCTGGGTTTGACATCCTCGGGCGGCTCTTCCTTGCCATATTTCCATTTCAGGAATTTTTTCCCGGTCACCGGATAGAGCGCATAAATGATCTCATCATCAAGATCAACGGCCAGACCTTTGACATCTTCTTTTGCCTGGGGAAGTTCCGGTGGCAGCACCTCGGCCGGCCGGCAGGTAATGGGTGATTCGCCCCTTGAATACCCTTTCAACGCCTTTTTCTGGACTTCGGCATTGATGGGCACGGCTGTTTTTCCATAGAGCCCGTAGCAGAGGTCTTTGACCTGGTCGGTAATCATTTTGTATCGTTCGTTTTTATCATCGAATAGAACATTGTTCACCGTCTGGATACCGACAATCTGGCTGGTGGGAGTCACGAGGGGTATCTGCCCCAGGTCTTTGCGGACGCGTGGCAGTTCCTTGTACACCTCATCGATTCGATCCAGGGCATCCATCTGTCGCAACTGATTGACCAGATTGGACAGCATCCCGCCCGGAGTCTGGTGCAGCAGGACATTGATGTCGGTGATCGCCACCTTGGAATCGTCCAGGAGGTGCTTGTATTTGGGCAGAATCTCTTTTTCCAGGATTTCGTTTATACCGGCCAGCTGTTTGATGTCAAATCCCGTGTCCCGGCTCGTACCTATCAGGGTCATGACCAGTGGCTCGATGGCGGCATGCGATGTGCGGTAGGCGTATGGGGCCATACAGGTGTCGATGATGTCTACACCGGCTTCGATGGCCTTCAAGTGACTCATGGAGGACATGCCGGATGTAAAATGGCTGTGCAGATGAATGGGGGGCTTGACCGATGCTTTGAGAGCCTTGACGATCTCATAGGCGTCATAGGGGGCGATCAGGCCGGCCATGTCTTTGATACAGATGCTGTCGGCTCCCATTGCCTCCAGGTCTTTGGCCTTTTGAACATAGTAGTCGAGGTTGTATACGTCACCACCCATACGGGGCTCCGTCATGGTGTAGCAGATACACCCTTGAAAATGCTTACCGCATTCCTTTATTACGGGAACGACGGTTTCAAAATTGCGGTAATCGTTCAGGGCATCGAAGGTCCTGAAGATATCCATACCGTTTGCAGCGCTCCTCTCCACAAAAGCCCGGGCCAGATCATCCGCATAATTCCGGTATCCCACCAGATTCTGAGCACGCAGCAGCATGGAAAACGGTGTTTTCTTCATGTAGCGTTTCAGGGTGCGGATTCTTTCCCAGGGGTCCTCATTCAAAAACCGATGCATGGTGTCAAAGGTTGCCCCGCCCCAGGTTTCAACAGCCCAGAATCCTACTTCGTCCATCATCTCGGCCACCGGGATCATGTCTTCGGTCCTTCCGCGGGTGGCAAAAAGGGATTGATGACCGTCGCGTAGCGTCAGGTCCTCTATCTTGACAGGATTTTCTGCCGCCGGCCTGTCTTTGTTGTAATCCATCGTTGTCATCTTGACTTGATTGTGATCGGTCATTTTACACGTTCTCCTCTCAAGAGAAAATCACCTGAAGTGATTTTATGTGATGCGGCTCGGCCGCTTTTGTATTATCGAATCTTGACACCATGAAACGCTTTGAGCTGCATCATGCTACGCAGTTGCATCTGTGTCTGGCGCCCGCTCAATCCCCACATACTCACCTGTGGATACGCCGCAGCCTGAGGCCCCCGGGCACCTGCCTGGGCCTGCATGACCATGGCGCCGGCAATCTCTTCTTCCTCTTTGATATAGGCAAGCACAGCCGATGCCGCCGCGATTTTCTTTTTATTCTTCATTGTTCCTCATCTTTCTTGAGCGGCAACGCCGCGACACATAAATTTGTCCGCTAGGTCAAACTTATACGGGTATGTTCCCGTGTTTCTTGGGCGGTCTGAGTTCTCGCTTGTTGCACATGATTTCGAGTGCTTCGATCAAGCGGGGTCTTGTTTCACTGGGAACGATAACTGCATCGATAAAGCCCCTGTTGGCGGCGCGATATGGATTTGAAAAAAGCGCTTCATAGGCCGCGATCTTCTCTTCACGCTTTGCTTTTGGATTGTCAGATTGCTGGATCTCCTTGCGATGAATGATATTGGCCGCACCGGCAGCCCCCATCACCGCAATTTCCGCCGTCGGCCAGGCAAAGGCCATGTCGGCACCTAAATCTTTGGAACACATGGCCAGGTATGACCCGCCGTAATCTTTGCGTGTCACCAGCAGCAGTTTGGGCACCGTCGCCTCTGAGTAACACCAGAGAAGCTTGGCACCGTGACGGATAATCCCTCCCCACTCCTGATGACTGCCGGGCAGGTAGCCCGGTACATCGGCGATGGTCAGCATGGGGATATTGAAAGCATCACAGAACCGAATAAACCGCGTGGCCTTGTCCGAAGCATTGATGTCCAGGCAACCTGCCAGTTCGCGTGGCTGATTGGCGATGATCCCGATGCTTCTGTTGTTGAGCCGGGCAAAACCCACGATAATATTCTTTGCAAAATACTGGTGGGGTTCAAAAAACTCGCCCTTGTCGACGATGGAGCGGATAACCGCTTTCATGTCGTAGGACTTGCTGGGGCTGTCCGGAATAATGGTATCAAGCTCCCGGTCTTTCCGGGAAGGATCGTCACCCATATTTACCTGAGGCGCATCCTCCATGTTGTTGGAAGGCAGATAAGACAGAAGTTTCTTGATTTCACCAATGGCATCTTCATCGCTGTCACAGGCAAACTGGGCCACGCCACTTTTTGCGTTATGGGTCATGGCACCACCCAGATCCTCGAAGGTGATTTCTTCTCCGGTCACCGACTTGATCACTTCCGGACCGGTGATGAACATATACCCGCTGTTTTTGACCATGAAAATCCAATCCGTCATGGCAGGAGAATAGACGGCTCCGCCGGCGGTGGGCCCCATAATGGCTGAAATCTGGGGGATGACACCGGAGGCCAGGGAGTTTCGGTAAAAGATCTGGCCGTAGCCGGAAAGGGCATCCACACCCTCCTGAATCCTGGCACCGCCAGAGTCATTGAGCCCCACAAAGGGTACACCGGCTTTGAGCGCCAGGTCCATGACCTTGCAGATTTTTTTGGCGTGCATCTCTCCGAGGCTGCCGGCCCGGGCAGTAAAGTCCTGTGAAAACGCAAAAACAGGGCGCCCATCCACCAGGCCATGTCCTGTGATAACACCGTCGGAAGGTATCTCCACCTCCGGCATACCGAAATTGACACATCGATGGGTGACGAACATGTCGATTTCACGGAATGTTCCCGGGTCAAACAACAGGTCAAGCCGTTTCCTTGCCGTCAACTTGCCCTTTTCCTGTTGCTTGGCCACAGCTTTCTGGCCGCCCATTTCCAGGATCCTTGTTTCCCGCGCCTTGAGATCCTTTATTTTATCTTCAACGGTACCCATATCTTGTTCCTTTCCTTAATAAATTCGTTGCACGAATTTATATGTCGCGACCTTGTCGCTTTAATAATAGAATTTTTAAGCCCTTGAGGCGAGTTCGCAAAGCGCCAGGGGATTATTCATTTCGCGTTTGCTGATCCCAGAAAGTTGCGTAATTAAGCTCAAATACTAAATACTCTCCTGGAAAAAGTTATCATTCTAAACCGTTTCTTTATTGTCAAGCGAAAAAAGCAGTTCATCCGCCGCCGCCTTGGGGGCCATTTCGCCGGCCGCCACATGACGGGTAATTTCCCCAAGACGTGATGCGATTTCAGGATGTTTATAAAATCGCGACTTGAGACCTTCTTCCACCAGGGACCACATCCAGTCCACATCCTGCCTGCGCCGTTTACGATCCAGCTCACCGCTGTTGACAACTATTTCCCGGTGCTCCAGAACAGCGGACCAGATTGCCTTTATACCTTCATCCTCCGGGTTCAGTGAACTGCAGGTCAATGCTCTGGGTGTCCAGGCAGGTGAGGCCGGCATCAGATAATGTAAGGCGGCTTCAATCTGTTTCCTGGCCATGTTCGCTTTTTCGACATTGTCACCGTCTGCTTTGTTGATGGCAATGGCATCGGCAACTTCCAGGACGCCTTTCTTGATACCCTGAAGTTCGTCCCCGGCACCGGCTATCATCAGCAGGAGAAAAAAATCGACCATAGATGCAACGGTGGTTTCAGACTGGCCCACACCCACGGTTTCGACGATCATGACATCGTAGCCGGCAGCCTCGCAAACCAGCATGGTCTCTCTGGTTTTTCTGGCCACGCCTCCTAGGGTACCCCCTGAAGGGGAAGGACGGATAAAAGCATTTTCGGTCGTGGACAATTTTTCCATACGTGTCTTGTCTGCCAGGACACTGCCACCGCTGCGCTGACTGCTTGGATCGACAGCCAGGACCGCCACCAGATGCCCCTGGTTGACCAGACAGGTCCCCAGGGTTTCGATAAACGTGCTCTTTCCGGCACCCGGGACACCGCTGATACCAAGCCGGACGGCATTTCCTGTATATGGCAGCAAGGCATTGACCACCGCCCGGGCAAGCTGCTGATGTTCATAACGGGCACTTTCGATAAGCGTAATGGTTTTGGCCAGAATCCGCTTGTCCCTCTGTCGCACGCCCCGGGTGTAATAGGATGGGTCCTTGAGACCGCTATTATCATTGCTTTTTAGCATACTGCCGTGCTTTATCTTTCTATAAAATAACATCCATCACGAAAACACGAAACCTTGAAAACACGAAAAATTTATAGTCTTTTTCGTGTTTTCGTCCTTTCGTGTTTTCGTGATAAAAAAATTTACTTTTTCCCTATGAATTCGGGTGATGTCATTTTTCAAGTACATTCAATATCTTGTTGGCCGACTCCGTTACCACCGTTCCAGGGCCGAAAATCCCTACGGCACCGGCATCATAGAGGAAATCGTAATCACCCGGGGGTATCACACCCCCCACCACCACGCGGATGTCCTGGCCCCCTTTTTTCTTGAGCTCTGATATGAGCTGGGGCACCAGGGTCTTGTGCCCGGCCGCCAGACTGGAAACACCCACCACATGGACATCGTTTTCCACGGCCATCTTTGCCGCCTCTTGGGGTGTTTGAAACATGGGACTGATGTCCACGTCGAACCCCAGGTCGGCAAAGGCCGTGGCGATGACCTTGATACCCCTGTCATGACCATCCTGTCCCATTTTTGTCACCAGAATTCTGGGACGTCGGCCTTCCCGTTCCATGAAATCATCGGTCCGTTTCCTGACGGATGCAAAGATTTCACTGTCACCGTACTCCGATGCATAGACCCCGGAGATACACTGGGTGGTTGCAACAAACCGGCCGAAAACAGATTCCATGGCATCGGATATTTCACCCACCGTTGCACGCGCCCGAACAGCGGAAATACAGGCTTCCAGAAGATTCCCATCTGCTTCGGCCGCACCCTTGATATGGGCAAGCGCCTGCTGGACGGCTTTGTTGTCTCTGGCGTTCTTGATCTGTTTCAGTCTTTGAATCTGCTCGTCACGAACCGACTCCGAAACCGCCAGAACTTCGTCAAGGGGCTCTTCCTCGATCCGATGTTTGTTTACCCCCACGATAACATCCAGACCCTGATCGATGCGCGCCTGCTTGCGCGCGGCGGATTCTTCGATACGCATTTTCGGCATACCGGTCTCGATGGCTTTGGCCATCCCTCCCAGCGCCTCCACCTCCTGGATGATTTTGCGCGCCTCTTCGATGATACCACCCGTGAGGGCTTCGATATAATAGGAACCGCCAAGGGGGTCCACCACATGACAGACCTGGGATTCTTCCTGGATGATAATCTGGGTGTTTCTTGATATTCTGGCCGAAAAATCGGTGGGTAAGCCAACCGCCTCATCAAATGAGTTGGTATGCAGGGACTGGGTGCCACCCAGCACTGCGGCCAGGGCTTCCAGTGTGGTCCGGATAATATTGTTGTAAGGGTCCTGTTCGGTCAGACTCCATCCGGATGTCTGCACGTGGGTGCGCAGCATGGATGATTTCGGGTTTTTGGGATTGAAGGTGCTGATAAGTTCGTGCCACAGAAACCGGGCCGCCCGCAGCATGGCGATCTCCATAAAAAAGTTCATACCCACCCCAAAGAAAAAGGAGAGCCGCGGTGCAAAGGTATCGATATCGAGACCGGCAGCCAGGGCGGCTTTGACATATTCCAGGCCGTCCGCCAGGGTAAAAGCCGTCTGGAGAACCGAATTGGCACCGGCTTCCATCATGTGGTAACCGCTGATACTGACCGTGTTGTACTTGGGCATGTGCTGGGAGCAATAGCCGATGATATCGGATACGATCCGCATGGAGGGCTTGGGCGGATAGATGTAGGTGTTGCGGGTCAGGTATTCCTTTAAAATATCATTCTGGATCGTACCGGCCAGCTGTTCCTGCTTTATGCCCTGTTCTTCCGCCGCAACGATGTATCCCGCCAGGATGGGCAGGACAGCACCGTTCATGGTCATGGACACCGTCATCTGATCCAGGGGTATCTGGTCGAAGAGGACCTTCATATCCTCGACCGAATCGATGGCCACGCCGGCCTTCCCCACATCACCCACAACCCTCGGGTGATCGGAATCGTAGCCCCGGTGGGTTGCCAGGTCAAAGGCAACGGAAAGTCCTTTTTGACCGGCAGCGATGTTCCGCCGGTAAAACGCATTGGAGTCCTTGGCCGTCGAAAACCCCGCGTATTGTCGTATGGTCCATGGCCGCCCCGCATACATGGTTGCCATGGGGCCCCGGACATAGGGTGCAAACCCGGGCAGGTTGTTGACATGCGCCAGGTCTTCCAGGTCCTCGGCCGTATACAGGGGCTTGACCCGAATGCCCTCCGGCGTATCCCAGTTGAGATCGTCGACTGATTTGCCCCTCAGCTGCTTGGCTGCCAGTTCTTCCCATTGTTTCATATTCGGTTTTTCCGACATTCTGTCTCCCTCCAGTAATAAAATCGTTACACGATTTTATGAAACGCGACATGATCGCTATTGAAAAGGCGTAAAACCGCAAGCCGCTCAAAGCTTACAGCCCACCCTCCAAACCTGCTCTACCACCCCTCCAACCCTATGATCTTTCACATAACTCCACCAGCACACCATGGGTGGCTTTGGGATGCAGAAAAGCAATTTTGGCACCGCCTGCCCCTATCCGGGGTGTTTCATCGATGAGGCGAACCCCCTTTTCCTTCAGCTCCGCCAGGGCTTCTTCGATATTGTCCACCCGAAATGCAACGTGCTGGATCCCTTCACCCCTTTTTTCAATGTATTTGGCCACCGGTCCGTCCGGCGCCGTGGATTCCAGAAGCTCCACCTCGCTTTCGCTGACAGGGAAAAAGGCTGTGGTCACTTTCTGCTCGGTCACGGTTTCAGACCCCTCAAACGGCAGGCCTAAAATGTCCTTCCAGAATTTTTTACCCTGTTCGATACTGTTTACAGCGATGCCGAGATGGTCGATCTTTAAAATTTTCATTACGCATGCTCCTATCTTCTATTATCTATCATACATTCTTTGTTCGATGCCCTTATTGTCTCCATCAATCTTTTATGAAAATTTTGTCATTTGCTCCTGTGGAGCGATATTAGCTCCTGGCGGAGCGTCATTAGACTTCGTCGTCATTCATTCCTTCGGAATGTCATTAGCTTCTTCGAAGCGATATTTCGCTGCGCTGTAATTTGCTCCTTCGGAGCGTTATTTATTGTTTTTTGACAACCGATTGATTGAGCTAATGTAATTATTCAGTTTTACACCAAGCATGTCTATATCTCTCAACAGACTTTGGAAATCGGTGTCGTTGATTAATTTTCGTTTGTTACCCTTTTGTCAACCAGGTTCTTGGTCTCGAACAAAGATCCTCTGGCAAAGTAGCTGAATTGTCTTGTTTCCTTGAAATGAAATCTGCCGAATCCTTCACTGATATTGGCTGCAATACGGAATCAGCAGCTCTTATTAACTGCTTGCCGATCGTACGCTTTTGAAAAATAATCCCATTCTTCAACAAGCCCCCATATATTTTCGCCCAATTTCCATGGACAGTTGATATATTTCCAGATCCTCAAGTTTCAAAAAATCTCCCGTTACCGATTTAACCCACAATGAATGATCGACGAAGTCAAATATCGCTCCGCAGGAGCTAATTACTATCAATTACAGCGAAGTTAAATATCGCTCCGCAGGAGCTAATTACCACAAATTACAGCGAAGCTAAATGACACGCCGTTAGGCGTTAATGTCGCTCCGAAGGAGCTAATGACAATGAATGACCTTGATTTTCAATGTCCCTTCGTTGGGCCTAAGTATCATCAATTTCAATGAGGCTGTTGATATCCTATCGATATCCGTCCATCACCCGCTTAAAGCCCGGCATGGCCTTGACGATGGTGTCATCCGCCACGCAGAAGGCGATTCGGAAATGACCAGGCCCCATAAAGCCGCTACCTGGGACAACCAGGATCAGCTCCTCCTGCAGAGCTCTCACGAAGGCCACATCATCGGGGATGGGTGCTTTGGGAAAAAGATAAAATGCGCCGGGAGGTGTGATAAAATCATAGCCGCATTCCCGCAGGCCATCACACAACAGGTCCCGTTTACGCTTGTACAGGGACACATCCACACTCATCCCCTGCATTTCCGCCACCACCCGCTGCATCAGTGCCGGAGCGTTGACAAACCCGATAATGCGATTGGTCAGGGCCATGGCATTCATCAGGTCAGCTCTGTAGTCAGCCTGGGGATTGATTATGGTAAAGCCGATCCGTTCGCCGGGGATGGAGATGTCTTTTGAATAGGATGTTGCCATAATGCTGTTGCTGTAGCTGTCAAATATACAGGGTACGTGGGCATCATCGTAGATTATTTTTCGATACGGCTCGTCCGCCACCAGGTAAATCGTTCTCTTAAACTGTGCGCTCTTTTCCTTCAAGAGCAGACCCAGGGCATCCAGACTGTCCTTGGAATAGACCTGCCCGGTGGGGTTGTTGGGTGAATTGATCAGAACAACTTTGGTCTTTTCGGTGACAGCGGTTGTCATGGCCTCCAGGTCCAGTGAAAAATCGTCGCGGGTGGGCACGGTTTTAAAGACACCACCGTGGTTGTCGGTATAAAAATGGTATTCCACGAAACAGGGCTTTGGAGAAAGAACTTCATCACCCGGATCCAGTACTGCCTTGAGGATGATGTTCAAGGCACCGGCAGCACCGCAGGTCATGACCACATCATTTGCCGTAACGGAAACTCCCTGATCCCGCGAGATATATTCAGCGATCTTTTCTCTGACATGGGGATAGCCTGCCTGGGGCATGTACCCATGCCCGCCGGTTTCCTTTACAATGTTTCTGAGGATCTGATCGAATTTTTCCGGGGGTTCCAGGTTTGGATTTCCCAGACTGAAATCAAACACTTTTTCAGCTCCGTGTTCCGCTTTGAGGCGGGCGCCCTCCTCAAACATTTTTCGAATCCAGGATGACCTGGTCATAAACGCTTCGATTTTTTTGGAAATGGTCATTTACTTTACCTCCATAAATTCGCTGCGCGACTTTATTTGACGCGACGGTGTCGCTTATTTATTATAAATTCCGGGCCCATAAACCAAGTCAAGGTAAGACGCTAAGACTGATGGATGATCCCTGAACGCCTGTGAAACTGTTTGAGTTCTTTAGTGCCTGTTATGCAGAACAGCATGATACTTATCGTATGGATTGAAATATAGCTGCTCAAACCGAAACTGTCTTTAAATTTTGGCTTTGTTCGGCATTACAGACACTTTAGAACGAGTTTTTCACAGTCGAGCAGGGATTATCCAAGCGGTCGCAATATTCCCCTTCTTTTCGTTTATAGTTCCGTAAATATTTGGACTATTATGCTGGTACCACTGCCGTCACTTCCGGAATCTTATCTTTCAAAACCTTCTCGATGCCGTTTCGCAGGGTCATCTGCGACATGGGACACCCGGCACATGCACCCTGAAGCCTCACTTTGACAACCCCCCCGTCGATGCTCACCAGTTCTACATTCCCCCCATCCCTCATGAGCATGGGTCTGATCTCGTCCAGTACTTTTTCGACTTTTTCCTTCATGACAACCCCCTTCAATAGCTAAAGACACAAATCACAATACACAAACTCCAAATTAATGCCGCCCCTCAGTTGTGTCTCGCTCAAAATCAAAGAACAAGACCTTTTATCACGAAAACACGAAATCTCGAAATAGATCAAAAATATTTTCGTGCTTTCTAAATTTCGTGTTTTCGTGATTGGGTATATTTTTTTCTTTTCAAAACAGAGAGACTATCTATCCAATACGATAGAATGTTATGTGTTATCCAGATTCTCTTTTGTCATAAAAATCTTTTTTAAAGGCTTCATACCTGTCCCCCTGGATTGCCACACGGATCTGCTTCACCAGGTCCAGATAATAATGAAGATTGTGGAGCGTGTTCAATCGGTATGCCAACAGTTCCCGGGCCTGATATAAGTGCCGCAGGTATGCTCTGGAATAATGCGTACAGGTGTAACACGCGCATCCATCGTCAACAGGATTTGTATCGTACTTAAACCGGGAATTGCAAATGTTAATTGTGCCCGAATGGGTGAAAAGCTGCCCGTTCCTGGCATTTCTGGTGGGTATGACACAGTCGAACATATCCGCTCCCATGCCCACCAGCTCCACGATATCCTCAGGTGTCCCCACCCCCATGATATACCTCGGCAGGTGGTCCGGGAGACGCGGAATCGTCCAGGCGGACATCTCGCGCATAAGATCCTTGGGTTCCCCGACACTCAATCCACCCACGGCATAACCTGGAAATCCGATTTCCATCAGGTCCGCCAGTGATTTTTGGCGCAGATCTTTGTACATGCCGCCCTGAACGATACCGAACAATGCACCTCCGGTTTTGTTTTCGTTCCAGGCGGTCTTACAGCGCCTGGCCCAGCGGGTCGTAAGCTCAAGGGCCTCTAAGGTCTCGCCCCTGTCTGCAGGATAGCGGGTGCACTGATCCAGGCACATGATAATATCCGAATCAAGGCAGAACTGAACCTGCATGGATTTTTCAGGGGAAAGCAGGTGGCGGGAACCATCGAGATGCGACTGAAACGCGTAGCCCTCCTCTGTTATCTTGGCCAGCTTGGCCAGGGAAAAAAGCTGAAAGCCACCGCTGTCGGTCAAAATAGGTCCTTGCCAATGCATGAAGCGGTGGAGCCCTGAAAAAAGATCGATAATGTCACAACCCGGTCTGAGATAGAGGTGGTAGGTATTGCCCAGAATGATTTGTGCGCCACAGGCAGACAACTCCTCCGGTGTTACCGACTTGACCGACCCCAGGGTACCCACCGGCATGAAGATGGGTGTTTCGATGTTACCATGGGACGTTTGGATGATGCCTGTTCTGGCGCTGGTTTCTGATGAGCTATGTATGCGTTTAAAAGAAAACATAAGCCGGTTTGCTTCCCATCTGTTTTTACTCATTGTTATTACTTAAGAATTTTGTTCAAAACGAACCGCAGAATGTCGAACAAGGAATATCGAATTTCGAAGTGTTTTCTATTACTTCTGCAGTTCAAAATTTCTTGTTCGATATTCGATATTTCCTTTAAATTGATAAGATCATTAACGTTAATGCAATTGGGCAAAAGCCAGATCTAAGGGCTTACCCCTCGAACCCTTGTATCACCCTTCAACCCTCAAACCCTTTCTATTGAATCAACATCGCATCCCCATAGCTGTAAAATCGATACTTCTCCTGGATGGCGGTTTGATAGGCGGCAAGGATATTGTTTCTTCCCGCAAAGGCCGATACCAGCATGAGCAGGGTCGATTTTGGCAGATGGAAATTGGTTATCATGGCATCGATGGCCCTAAACCGGTAGCCAGGATAAATAAACAGATCACATGGCCCGGTCATGGATCTCATGTTGCCGTCATCATCACTGGCAAACTCCAGGGTTCGAACAGAGGTCGTCCCCACAGCCACCACCCGCCGACCCTCTTGCCTGGCACGGGAAATTGTTTCTGCGGTCTTTTTTGGAATCGAGAACCATTCTGAATGCATACGATGGGCCCGGATATCTGCCACCCGGACAGGCAAAAAAGTCCCATGTCCCACATGCAAGGTAATCGGCGCCAGAGTAACGCCTTTGTCCCTGAGCCGGTTCATGAGCGTTTCCGTAAAATGAAACCCGGCCGTAGGTGCGGCGACAGCACCTTTTTGAGACGCATAGACCGTCTGGTACGTTGTGCTGTCATCCCTTTCGCATTGCGCCCCCTCCCGTTTGATATACGGCGGCAGGGGTGTCTGACCGATCCTGTCCAGTACCGACTCAAAATCACCCTCACACGAAAAAGACAGCGTGTAAATGTCGTCCCTCCTGTCCACTACCTGCGCCGTCACCCCTTGCGAAAAATACAACCGGGTGCCGATTCGGGTCCGTTTGGATGATTTCAACAGGCAGTCAAACTGATTCCCATCGGCGGAAGACCGCATGCCTGAAGCATAGTTCACTATCAGCGCTTCTACACGCCCGCCACTTTCTTTTTTGCCCACGATTCGACCGGGGATCACCCGGGTATTGTTTACCACCAGCACGTCAGACGGTTCCAGAAACGTTTCCAGTTCATGAAATTCCCGATGGGAAAGACTTCCGGTGCTGCGATCCATCACCAGGAGTCTGGAATGATCTCTTTGCTGCAGGGGTTGCTGTGCAATCAAGTGTTCAGGCAGGTGATAGTGATAATCTTCTATGGAAAACATGGGTCGTTTATCGTGTTTAGTGTTTCGTGTTTGGTCCGCTGTATGTCAAGCCTGGTTGTTTTCTGATAATAGTAACTCATCACGAAAGCACGCACGAAGTATCCGTAAAGGATAAATCTGGAAAACACGAACTTTGATTTAGTTTTTCGTGCTTTCGTCCTTTCGTGTTTTCGTGATGAACGTTCTTATTTGAAGAACCTCGCAGCAAGCTACGAGGAATGTTCTGCCGTACGGCAGTGCTGCGCATCGACCGTAAGGAATTCTGTCTAATTTAGATTCGCTCGCTAACCCCGCAGCAAGCTACGGGGAATGCGCTCGCTGTTGCGGTTCAATGTTAGCGCTTTCCGATATATACCAAAAAGAGACCCAGACCCATAAGAATCAGGCCGGTACGTCGCAACTGCAGGTCCGGCATTTCAATTACCTTTCGAACCCAGACCTTCATCTTGTCCGGAAATGCAAAATAGGGGATTCCTTCAACAATCATGACCATGCCCAGAACGCACAGGAAAAATTCCATTCTCCTCCTCTTTGACACCTTGATTGATCTGTCTCGTGGGCTCTATAGAGCGTTAAACAGGACACTGTCAAACAACCGCTCGAACTTGTAAACTTTTTTTATATCGTCTATGCATTGTTATTGTCAAAATAAAATCGTGGTACGATTTTATCTGGCGCGGCTACGCCGCTATGACTCTAATTACATGATTTACATAAATTGCTTAGAGTGTCTATTCTTTACAATACTGGGTATTGATGATAAATTAGTTGGATTCTCATGGAGCGATTGATGAAATCAGACAGACTGGATAAAATAGCCGTTCAGATTTTCAAAATGGACGAAGCGCCAACGGATTTTACATACTGGCAAGCGCGGCCCTATGAAGAGCGCCTGGCTGCGTTGGAATCCATCCGAAACGATTACATAAAGTGGGCATATGATATTCAACCAGGATTTCAGAGAGTTTATCGAATCGTTAAACAAGCATAACGTCCGATTATGCTTCACGAGAAGAGATTGATATAGAGGGATTAAAAGTCAACCTAATCGATCTTAACCACTTGAAAATAAATAAAATAGCAACCGGCCGGCACCAGGACCTGGCTGACCTGGAAAACCTAACATAGAAGTTCTTCTCATCACGAAAACATGAATCAATTTTTAATCCTTTTTCGTGTTTTCGTCCTTTTGTGTTTTCGTGATAAAAATTATAAAACAGGATAAGATATGCATTTTGAACCCGTTATCGGGCTGGAAGTCCACGCCCAGCTGAAAACCAACACCAAGATATTCTGCAGTTGCTCCACCGAATTCGGTGCCCTCCCCAACACCCACATCTGCCCTGTATGTCTCGGCATGCCGGGCGTTCTGCCGGTTCTCAACAAAAAGGTCGTGGACTTTACCCTGCGCATGGCAGTGGCCACCCATTGCGCCATCGACCGGGTCAGCCGCTTTGCCAGGAAAAACTATTTTTACCCGGACCTTCCCAAAGGATACCAGATTTCCCAGTACGAGCTTCCCATTGCCCAGCACGGGTTTGTCCACATCCAGATGGACGACATCCGCAAACGGATCGGCATCACACGCATTCACATGGAGGAAGATGCCGGAAAACTGATTCACGACCCCCACAGACCCGTCAGCAAAGTCGATTTCAACCGCACCGGTGTGCCCCTGATGGAAATCGTCAGCGAACCGGATCTTCGATCCCCCCGGGAAGCCGGCGCCTACCTGAGACAACTGCGCTCCATTGTCCGCTATCTCGAAGTCAGCGACGGGAATCTGGAAGAGGGCAGTTTCCGCTGTGATGCCAATGTCTCCATCATGCCGCAGGGCTCTGCGGAATTTGGAACGCGTGCTGAAATCAAGAATCTAAACTCTTTCAAGCACGTGGAAAAAGCGCTTCAATACGAAATCGAGCGTCAGAAAGAACTTCTGCTGGACAATGGCAAGGTCGTCCAGGAGACCCGGCTCTGGGATGCCGACAAGGGCAGGACCTTTTCCATGCGCGGCAAGGAAGATGCCCACGATTACCGTTATTTTCCAGACCCTGACCTGCTGCCCCTGGTCATCGATGAAGACTGGATCGAGACCGTCAGGCGCGCCCTTCCCGAGCTTCCCGATGAAAAGCAGGATCGCTTCAGGACGACCTATGGGCTCTCGGACTACGATGCAGACCTGTTGACCACCAGCCGCGAGATGGCCGACTATTTTGAAGCCTGCCTGGCACTTTTCGATCAGCCCAAGCAGGTCAGCAACTGGGTCACAGGCCCCCTGCTGGGGCTTTTGAATGCGCAGGCAACAGATATTTCCAGCACCCCCATATCCCCACCGATGCTGGCAGAGCTGCTGCAGCTCATCGATGAAGGCACCATCAGCACCACCATTGCCAGAACTGTTTTCGAAGAGATGGCGACCTCGGGAAAACCCGCCCGGCAGATCGTGGCGGACAAAGGCCTGGTGCAGGTCACGGATACCGGGGCCATCGAAACGGTGGTCCGGAACGTGCTGTCCCGGTCTGAAAAGGAAGTGGCGGCCTACAGGAACGGCAAGACCAAGCTCATGGGATTCTTTGTGGGCCAGGTCATGCGGGAAACCAAAGGCAAGGCCAACCCCAAGATCGTGAACGAGATATTACGGGAAAAGCTGGGGGGTAAGAAGTAAAAGCGATTGAATCACGAAAACACGAAAAAAAACCTTAAAAAATCGGAGAGATTCCTCTCTGTTGTTTGAAATACTCCGAAGAAAGTTCTTCGATATCATTTGAAATCTTTATATTATTTTTCAATTATGATAATGATTTTCGGAACTATCTACAAAAAGAAGCGCCCTCTCGCGACGGCTGGACAATCCCTGTTCGACGGTGAAAAACGCGTTCTAAAGTGCTTGTAATACCGAACAGAGCCTCAATTTAAAGACAATTAGTGCGTTAAGCAGGCATATTTCAATTCATGCGATACTTATCATGCGGTTAGACAATACCAACGGAAAGATGCCAAATGAAACATGATTATAAAAGAGTACTAGTGACGGGAGGCGCCGGGTTTCTTGGATCACATCTTTGTGAAAGGTAGCTGAAAGACGGGATGTTTGCACTCTTCAGTATTGTCTGGTTTCGTTTTTTTGACTAAAACCTGAACCGAGCGATTTTTCCCGAAGAGATGGGCCGAGATCTTGATGGAGGAGGGTTCGTAAAATAAAGAGCCCGCCAAAAGGCGGGCTCTTTATTTGTTTTACAACACTTCCGAGTCGAAATAAAAAGGACTAGAAGTCGATCTGGATCTTGTGATAGGCTCTGCTAAAGGCATCCGGGTCATCATATGTGCCACCATTGCCATCGTCCCATTCACCATCTTTATACTTTCCGTATGCAGCGCCAATCGAGTATTTTACATTGTCAGCCAGCTTGTAGGTCACGCCTAAATTGCCTATCATACCTTCCGCACCGTCCCATTCGCCGTCGTCTGCATTGGACGACATGTACTCGAGGGCACCGTACAACGACAGGGCATCGTTAACAGAGTAGTCGGCATAAATCGCAACCAGTGTGGTAGCATAGTATTCAGCGTTTCCGCCGCCAAATCCATCCCAGTCCATGACCCAGAAACCCGGACCAAAGTCCTCGCCAGAACCGTAACCGACCCCAGCATCCTTATCCCAGCTGGTGTAAGCCACCATGCCGCCGATCTTTACTGCATCCATGGTCACCCAAACATTAGCATATAAGCCGTAAAGGTCGGCCGAATCCTCGCCACCTGGGGTGTCAGGAATTCCTGCACCTGCATCTTCATTCCATTCAAAATCAATGCGCTGATAGACGCCCTCAGCTTCAAAACCGACTGAGCCAAAAGTACCCATGGCCGCCACAATGCCGCCCATGACCTTGTTATCCGGGTCTTCAAATTCGAAACCACCATCTATAGCACCGCCGCTCACGTCACCGTTATACCCATAAATCCCCAGAAACTGCAGGGTGACATCCCCTGCCTTGGTGACCAGATAGGCATAATAGAAATCGGAGTCGTCTTTTTCAGCATCCCAATCACCACTGGCATTGGGTCCAAGCTCCCCTCTTTTCTCGAGAATAACACCCCATTTGCCAAAACCTGCCGTACCGTCGAGACGCACCCGGTACAACCCATTGGCATTATCGCCAAAGGCGGTTCCAAAGGCACCACCGGTCATGAGACCGAATGCCGTGCTCATTCCGTTGTCGAACGTGTATTGTCCCCAGGCCCTTTTGAAAGCGATATTATCGTCACCGGTTTTGGTATCTGAATCCGTGGGGGATTGATTAAAGTTTTCATCATGGATTTCCCAGTTCAGACGGATCAGGGTTTTATCGGAAGGATTAATGTTCAAGGTGCTGTCAAACTCCATGTCGTAGTACATGTAGTTTTCGGAGTCATCTGATATGCTGCCGCTGTTGTCAATCCAGGAACCTCTTGTGTTGATCATACCGGAATAGTCGTATTCAACGGCATAGGCTGCGCCGGCAAAAAACAGCACGGCTAGTGTAACTATAAAAAGTTTTTTCATCTTAAAATCTCCTCCTAAAGAGTTTTAATAAAGTGATAGTCATTTTTTTCATACAACATTTGTTGCACAAACTACTTCATGGAACACTTACGATTGCCTTTCATTACCTCCTTTCCGTTTGCAAGTTAAACATAATTAAACATAACAATGAAACAAATTGCGACATTTATAACAATTAATAAACTAAAAGTCAAGATATTAGGCATCTTAGCAGGCTTTTGCCCCAAAAGTGCCAGATGTGGTATATGTTTTATGGGCACTCATACCAAAGAAAGTGTTTTGGCAAAATCTGAATACACCTGTATTACCCGATTTTCAGCATATGTATCCGTTCTTCTCTTTAATGTCCAGAAAAAAATATGGGAATCTCCCGGGGTGATAATATAGTTAAAACCAGCCTGGATATGCAGGCAGTAAAAAAACCTCTTATCACGAAATCACGAAAGGTCGAAACCACGAAAAAACCACTGAACCGTAATGTCAAAATGGAGATGTCAAACCAAATGAAGAAATGATCCGGTTAGTGCTTTCAAAGACCGCCCCGGCGTGCTAAAAAGGTATCACCATCGGAAAAGTTATAGAAAAAACATATGACAAGGGAGTAACATAACGGTGAAAAAACAGATTCTGATTTCAATCGTGTTCATGGGTCTTCTGACAATGGGTTCGGCCCTGGTTGCCACGGGCCCTGCATCGGCAGAGACCCGGTCCGGCATCCTCATTATTCCGTTCAACATTCATGCCCAAGAAGTGCAGTCCTTTCTCATACCGGCCATCACGGACATGCTCTACACGCGCCTGTCCGCTGAAAACCGGACCGTATCCGTGGAAAAGATGCCTGCGGGGACGGAACCGGTCTCGGTCGAGGACGCCATCGCCATGGGGCAGCAGCAAAACGTGGATTATGTGCTCTTCGGCAGCGTCACCATGCTGGGGTCCATGATCAGCACGGATGCGCAACTTGTCGGTGTTGCCCAGGAAAAGCCCCTGCTGACATTCAACGAGGTGGGGCAGGACCAGGGTGACATCATTGCCCACATGGAACATTTGACAACCCGCATCAATGAAACCGTTTTTGGTGTGGCCAAAGGCGTGGTATTATCACCCGCATCCGATCCGGCTGCAGACGATATTCACACCCACCCGGAAAAACTGGTGATACCCGGCATAACGCCTGAGACACCACCGGCTCTTGCACCATCGACTGCCCCTGCAAAATCGACTGCACCCACAACATCGACCGCACCAGCAACGATGACCGCTCCAACAGCATCAGCTGCGCCCACAACAACGGCTCCCGCTGCTCCCATCGTGCTTGTGGCACCCCAAACAGACGAGGATGAAAGTTCCCTGTCATACTGGAAAAGCGAAAGTTTTCCGGCGACTATCGAGGGCCTCTCCATCGCAGATGTCGACGGGGATGGTTCCAACGAGGTCGTTTTTGTCAGCTACGACCAGATCTTTATCTACAGGTATCAGAACGAAAGCCTTAATGAAATCAAGATCTTAAGTAATAAATCCTTTCACCGTCTCATGTTTGTGGACACGGCCGACATCAACCAGAACGGCACGCCTGAAATTTTTGTGACGGATTATATCTCCAGCAATCAGCGCCTGAAATCCATCGTACTGGAGTGGAATGGCAGGGATTTTGCTGTCCTCGATGAACTCACTAACTGGTATCTGCGCGTCCTTAAGACACCCGCATCCGGGACTCTTTTGCTGGGCCAGAAGCGCGGCACGGGTTCAAGTTCTACCTTTACTAACCGCCCTCAGGAAGCATTGTTTGATCTGGATATCCATGAAATGAAATGGCAGGACGGGCGATATGAAGCCGCAGGCAAATTTGCTGGGCCAAAAGAGATGACGCTGTTTGACTTTACCCAGGGCGATGCGTCCAACAATGGTCAAACCGAAACCGTGGCTTTTTTAAGAAACGACTTTTTCAGAATATATGACCAGGCCGGGGAATCCACCTGGGAGAGCGGTCAAATCTATGGTGGAAGTCGTCTCTTTTTCGAAGCACCGAATATGGATCGCACCGGCTCCGTCGCTCAGGGCGTCTCCCGCTCCGCCAAGAGTGTCAAATACTACCTTCCCCAGCGGATCCACGTAAGCGATATCGACGGGGACGGTTTGAACGAAATTATCGTCGTTAAAAACTATGATGGCGAGGGGGGTATTTTTTCACGTATGAAGGCGTTCAAGGAGGGACGTATCGACTGCTTTTCCTATGACGATGTCGGCGTCCAACGCAAGTGGCAGACACGTAACATCGCCGGGTATATCAGTGATTATGTCATCGGCGACCTGGACAACGACGGCATAAACGAAATCGTACTTTCCACGGTGGCAAAAAATAAGTCGGTCTTTAATAAGGGTAAGAGTTATATAATGTCCTGTAAAGCGGTTAAGGAATGATTTTGGTGGTTGGTGTTTAGTATTTAGTGGTTAGGTGGGTTTGTTTGTGTGGGGAATATAGATGGCATTCATTTGCTTTGAAGATCTTCGGGTTTTCCAACTGGCTGAAAAGCTTTGTGACGATATATGGGAAATCGTTCGAGAATGGAATTATTTTGAAAAGAACACTGTCGGCAGACAACCTGTGAAGGCGGCAGACAGTATCGGAGCCAATATCGCTGAAGGCCCTGGAAGGGGATACCCTAACGATAATAAACGGTTTATTAAAATTGCTCGCGGTTCCTTGAATGAGACAAAGTTCTGGCTTCGCAGAGCATCCAAAAGAGGTTTATTGGACGAAACCCAAAGTGATTGCCTGGCAAAAACCCTTGATGAATTAGCACCGACATTGAACGCATTTTTAAGTTCTATCGGTCGGAACGCCTGAAAACGCTTTAACCAGCTACAAAACACTAAATACAAAACACCAAACACATATATTATTTTTTGTGTTTTCGTGATGAAAGATCTTTTCTTTTACACTATTCTCTTAAAGGCTTTTTCAAAAAACACCTTATCCAATTTGATCCAGGTAGGTCTTCCGTGGGGACAGTTGGAAGGGTTTTCGCAGGCATCCAGCTGTTCCAGCATGACCTTGATTTCCGTATCCGTCAGACGCTGATTGGCTCGGATAGCGCCATGGCAGGCCATGAGTTTGATGCCGTCGTCGATCGCTTTTTCAGCGGTGTCTGCAGAGCCGTCTTCGATCCACGTCTCCACCATCTCCACCACCAGGGTCTTGACTTCGTGATCTCCCAGAACAGCCGGCACGGACTTGATGGCAAAGGTGTCGCCCCCGAAGGGCTCGATCTCGAAACCCAGGGTTGCAAGTTCGGGGAGAAATTTTGACAGAACGTTTGCCTCCCGGTAGTTGAGATCGACAATTTCGGGTATCAGCAACCCTTGTGACTCGGTTTTCACCTTTCGGGATTGTTTCAACTTTTCGTAGAGAATCCGTTCATGCGCGGCATGCTGGTCGAGCAGAATGAGGTCCTGGTTGGACTCACACACAATGTAGATATCCTGATATTGACCGATGACCTTCAAGTCACTGAACCGTGTCTGGTCCCAGAGGTGTGTCTGGGCCGGCAACTGCTTTGAGAACCCGTTACCGCCGGCAGGCTTTATGGCGGTAGTGTGTGGTCCCCGCCTATCTGAAAGTGTTCGTATGGGCGCTGAACTTGATGGAAACAACGCTGTTTTCACCGACGGCGCCAAGGTCTCTGTTGCTTCGTGCTGCAAAGAAGCGGCCCAGGCGCTTTTCCCATGATATTCCCTTGGCTTTTCCTTGATGAAGAGCATCTTTTCCTGGGGAAATCGCCGGCCCCATCTTTGGGCGTCGACCTGCTGCAATGCCTGGGCGACGGCAGACCGGACTGTGTCGTGAACCTGTTTCTGGTCACTGAATCTCACTTCATTTTTTGCCGGATGAACATTGACGTCCACTTTGTCGAACGGCACCCGGATAAACAGCACCGCCAGGGGAAACTGGCCCTTGACAAGCCGGCCGGTATACCCCTCAAACAGCGCATGCTGGACCACGCGGTCCCTGGCAGCCCTGCCATTGACATAGATGTGCATACTGCGGGATGTTTTGCGTGTGATGGACGGAGAAGAAAGCCACCCTTCCAGCTGCAGATACCCGTCGTCATGCTGAACGGCGATGAGCCCCTCTTTCAGCTCCGCCCCCAGCACATGAATCACCCGATCCGCTGGATTGGGTACAGCCACCCAGTTTTTCAGCAATTTATTGTTGTGAACCAGTTTGAATTGAACCTCGGGTCTCCCCAGGGCCATGGCAGCAACCACGTCGGCGATGTGACCCATTTCGGTCTGGATACCTTTTAAGAACTTTCTTCTGGCAGGCGTGTTGAAAAAAAGCTGCCCCACGCTTACCTGGGTACCCACCGGCGCACCGACTTCCGTCACCTTTTGAATTTTGCCGCCCGCCATAAGAAGTTCGAGGCCGGTGTCTGCGTCTCTATGCCGGGTAACCAGAGAAAATCGGGAAACGGAAGCAATACTGGGCAGGGCTTCCCCCCTGAAGCCCAGGGTCCGGATGGAAAACAGATCTTCGTTTTTATAAATCTTGCTGGTGGCATAGCGCTCAATCGAGAGCAGGGCGTCGTCCGGGGGCATGCCCGTCCCGTTGTCCGACACCCGGATCAGGGAGCGCCCCCCTTTTTCGATCTCCACAAGAATCTGACTGCTCTCCGCATCCAGGGAGTTCTCCAGAAGTTCCTTGACCACGGAGGCGGGTCGTTCCACCACCTCACCGGCGGCAATCTTGTTGGATAATATTTCGGGTAGAATTCTTATGGCAGACATTGGGTGTTTTGTGTTTCGTGTTTGTATTTGTGTTTCGTGTTTGGTGTTTCGTGTTTCGTGATTGGTGTTTTGTTTCGTGTTTCGTGATTGGATAATGGAGATTCAGGTGTTAGGGGCAATACCATTATAATTAACCTGAACACAAATAGCCAACGCCATCATGCCCTACCCAACAAAACACAAAATACCAAACACAAAACACTAATTTTTTTCTGTCTTAAAAAAATTATTCAAATATTCGACTTCCACGGGAGACAGATTAAATCTGAGGGCTGCAGCTTCGATCATTTGTGGATGCTTTTTCGATGGATCGGTCTGTCGCTCTCCCGAAATCCATTTCACGGCTTTGCGGATCATTTCGCCATCCGGCTGAATAGTGGTCATGGGGGTACCTCATTTGTTTTGCAATATGATATGAATGTATTCTTTTGTATCGTGATGAAATTCGAAGCACGAATATCGAAATCCTAAACAAATTCAAATATCAAATGAACCAATGTCCAAAACCGTAGACAATTGTAGTTCAGGGCTTCAGCCCTGCATAAACAATTATGCCAACTTTCCATCCAGCTCAAAAGATCCTGACAATTGATAATCCAGATAGTGCATCACAATCTTTTTCCTGACTGGATTGTTGAAAATGTATTTCACCGTTTCCAACAAATCTTCATCTTTTCGCAATACATGGTCATAAAAGCTTGGTTGCCAGAGTTTTGCTTTATCTGCAGGGCTGAAGCCCTGCACTACATCACCCGGATCACCCTTTTTCTCGTAGCCCAGGGCTTCAGCCCTGCTATCCAGATGCGTGACTTTTACCTTGTTAGAACGGCTATAATGATAGCCGGCACTTTGTTTGAAAGATGATACGAATTTCTTTAAGTCGGCATCCTGCTCCATCCCTTCTGCAAGAAAGTGAACATGATCCGGCATAAAACAGTACGCCCAAACCTTAAAATGAAATGCTATAGCTTTTTCAGCAAGCAACTCAATGTATTGTTTAGCAATCTCTCTATTATGAAATACTGGATTCTTATTTTGGGTGCAAATGGTAATAAAATAACGGTAATGTCCTGTATAATCAAATCCCTTTAATCTTGGTCGCCGTTTGAATTTCCTCTTGATAACCATATCATGCTGTGGATGTTGAGACTTTCATAAAGAACCGCTAAACATCTCCTCTATAAAAATCAGATCTCATTATAACAACGGTTTTTTTAAATGAAAATCCGTTGCCTGCTCAAAACTGTAGCCCACCTTCAGCAGCATGCCCTCGTTAAAATGCTTGCCCAGTATCTGAAGACCGATGGGCAATCCATCGCTGGAAAAACCACATGGAACCGCCATGCCCGGAATGCCGGCCAGATTCGCTGAAAGCGTAAATATATCAGACAGGTACATCTTCAAAGGATCTTCGACATTCTCGCCGATCTTGAATGCAGGTGTCGGTGCCACCGGGGAGAGGATGACATCGCATTGTTCAAATGCCCGTTTGTAGTCTTGGATAATCAACGTGCGAACCTGGGAAGCTTTCCCGTAGTAGGCATCATAGTATCCGGCAGACAGGCAGTAGGTGCCGATGATAATACGCCTCTGAACCTCCGACCCAAACCCGGTTGTCCGTGTCGCCCGGTACATTTCCATCAGGGTGTCCTGTTCCCTGTTCCGGTATCCGTATTTGACACCGTCATATCTGGCCAGGTTCGAACTGGCCTCACAGGGTGCAATCACGTAGTAGACGGCCACCACATGTTCGGTGTTGGGTAATGAAACCTCTATACACTGCGCCCCGCGGCTCTCAACGACACCAACTGCCTCTTTTACAACGGTTGCGACATCTGATCCGAGCCCTTTCAACGCCGTTACCTCTTTGGGGATCCCGACAGTTACACCCGTGAGATCCTCCGTGAGAAAGGAAGTAAAATCAGGTACATTCTCGGGAACCGAGGTGGAATCCGCGACATCATGTCCAGAAATCGTATTCAGCATCATGGCGCAGTCCGTTACGCTTTTCGTCAGAGGACCGATCTGGTCGAGAGACGACGCAAAGGCCACGAGCCCGAACCGGGACACCCGGCCATAGGTGGGTTTCATTCCCACAATACCGCAGTGAGAAGCCGGCTGTCTGATGGAACCGCCCGTGTCGGACCCCAGGGCACCCAGGCACATGTCGGCCGCAACCGCAGCCGCGGAACCGCCGCTGGACCCACCTGGAATACGGCTTAGATCCCATGGGTTCCGGGTAATCTTGATGCTGGAGTGTTCGGTGGACGACCCCATGGCAAATTCATCCATGTTCATTTTGCCGATGATGACGGCATGCTCGGACGTGAGCTTTTTTATTACAGTCGCGTCATAGGGCGGGATAAAATTCTCCAGAATCCGTGACCCGCAGGTGGTTTTGATACCTTTGGTGCAGATAAGATCCTTGATTCCGATGGGAATGCCTGTCAAGGGACCCATTTCTCCTTTCCCTATCTGTCGGTCAGCCAAATCGGCCGCCTGGATCGCATCTGTTTCCGTCACCGTAATAAACGCATCCACCCGGCTCTCTACCGCTTCGATCCGCTCTAAAACCGCCTGTGTCAATTCCCGGGATGAAATTTCCCCTGCTTTGAGCAGTTTGTGGGCCGCTTGAATGGTCAGTTCGTGCAATTTCATATCGTACCTGTAAATGATCTTTGCAATTTAACTTAGAAGAAATTAAATTAGGATCTTTTCCCAACTAGTTGGGAGAAAGGGTTCAAGGGGTCCAGGATTCATGGATTCAAGTGTTTGTTTTCAAGGGATTTGATCATCGCTTTTAGCATTCTCTCTACATCCCCGAGCTCCTCTCTCAATTCCTGAAGCTTTTCCTTCTTCATATAATCCAAATCACCGGATATCATCGTCTGCGTTTCCAATTCATAGACTGATCCATATGCAATATCAAGAAACCTCACATACTCTGAGGTTGTTTTTCTCCTAGCTGATGCCTCACTTCATCTCGCTCGAACCCTTGACCCCTGGAATCCTGGAATCCTTAATTTGGATCAACTCTGTTGGCGATGATCCTTAAATGATTTTCGGCACCACAAAACTGCCATCCTCGGATTCAGGGGCATTGGACATGCAGAGATCTCGGTCCGCCTGCTCAGACAAGTGGTCCTCACGAAAAGCATTGGTCAGGGAAATAGCATGGGTTGTAGCGCTAACACCCTGGGTGTCGACACGCTTGAGGGAATCCACATGATCTAAAATCTCACCGATCTGACCGGCAAATTTTTCAATGGCCTCTTCGGACAATTGCAGACGCGCAAGATTGGCAACGTGTACGACGTCCTCCTTGGTAATTTTCATATAGCACCGTATTAATGGTTATAGGATATCCCATCACGAAAACACGAAAGTTTGAAAACACGAAAAAGACCGGAAATAATTTGATTGTGTAATACCGGATCCATCGGATAATTATCGATTTTCAACCATTCGTGTTTTCGTGCTTTCGTGATAAATTTTTCCGCTTTTGGTTATTAATAGGCTTAGTGCCGTACGATAATCCCCTCGAATTGATCCTTAATCAGTTCCTGGCGCACCTGTTCAGCCTCGGCTTTTGTGCGGTACGGACCTACCCTGACACGATACCAGGTTCCCTTATCGGGTATCTCGGCTTTTGTAATGAATCCGGCATATCCCAATTGAGTCAATTTTTTCACCAGCTCTTCTGCGGAGACGTCATCCTTGGCGGAGGCCACCTGAACAGCCAAAGAACCCGGCGGTAAGGGATCGGCTTCTGGCAAGCCCGGTGAATCCTTCTTTTCTTCCTGGATGCCCTTTGATTTGGAGACACGTTTTTGCGATGTCAATGAAGACTGAGGTGGGGTCTCGGGTGGCGTTTTGGGGGCCGCTTCGGGAAGCGTCTTTTTCTCGATGAGTTGGATCTGTTCATCTTTTCCTTTTTCCTTCAAGGCCTCGTAGAATTCAAGGGAACCCTTGGCGCCGGTCTTGGCAGAATCGGTTTCCATGGCTCTTTTTTCCTGTTTGAGCATCGATTCTTTCAGTGCCAGAAGCTCTTTCTGAAGTGCTTGAATATCAAAATTCACCGGAGCCGTGCCACGACCAACCAAGACCCCCAGCACAAACATCCATCCGGAAATCAGGACCAGCAGGCAGAGACCCAGGAAGAATCCTTTTCCTGTCAACTGCAGCAAGTATTTCTTTCTGCTTTTCGCAGTAGCGTTTTTTTCTGTCATTTTTTTCATCTACATCTTTTCCGGTGCGGATACACCCAGAAGGTTTAATCCGTTTCGAATAATTCTTTGAACTTCCAGTACAAGGGAAAGTCGCGCCTGGGTCACCACGGAGTCTTCGGCCAGAACACGGTGCTTATTGTAATAGGAATGGAAGGTGGATGCAAGACCCATCAAATAGTAAGTGATCCGGTGAGGTTCTCTGAAAACAGCGCTTTTTTCAACCACCGCCGGATATTGATCCATGACCTTTATCAGGTTGATTTCTTCAGGTTCCACAATCTGTTTCATGGTAAGATCATCCCATGTGTCACTGTCGATCCCCTGTTCTCTGCCCTTTCTCAAAATACTCGAAATTCGTGCATGTACATACTGAACATAGTAGACCGGGTTGTCATTGGTTTTCTTTTTTGCCAGCTCCAGGTCAAAATCCAGCGGGCTTTCATAGTGTCTTGTGAGAAAAATGAATCTTGCCGCATCTCTCCCGACTTCGTCCACAACATCTTTCAGGGTAATGAATTCGCCTGCCCGTGTCGACATGGCTACCGGCTCGCCATCCCGCAGCAGGTTGACCAGCTGAACAAGAATGACCTCGAACTGATCCCGCCGATACCCCAGTGCCTCGATGGAAGCCGTCATTCGAGGAATGTATCCATGGTGGTCCGCTCCCCAGACATCGATAACCCTTTCAAAACCGCGCCGGTACTTGTCCAGGTGGTAGGCCACGTCCGATGCAAAATAAGTTTTCTGGCCATTTTTCCGAACCACCACACGGTCTTTTTCATCTTGATACTGAGACGTTTTGAACCAGACAGCACCATCTTTTTTATAAACAATGTCTCGCGCTTCCAGTTCTTGTATCACCGTATCGACACAGCCCGAGTCATACAGGCTCTGTTCGCTGAACCATTCATCAAATGTCACCCCGAAGGTTTCAAGGTCCTGACGAATACCCTTGATGATAATACCGGCAGCTGTCCTGGCACAAAATGCAATCATTTCCTGATCCGGTTTGTCGTTCAGTTTTTCGCCATGCTCTTCTTTAAGAAGCTCTGCAATGTCCTTGATATACTCCCCCTGGTAACATTCATCGGGAAACAGGACCTCTTTTCCTACAAGCGCCTGGTATCGTAACAAAACAGAGCGCCCAAGGGTTTCAATCTGTCTTCCGGCGTCATTGATATAATATTCCTTCTGAACATCGTACCCGCAGAAAGACAGAATATTTCCGACACTGTCACCCACTGCCGCACCCCTGCCATGACCGACGTGCAGAGGACCTGTGGGGTTCGAACTCACAAACTCAATCTGAATCTTCTCGCCTTTTCCGATATCCGAAGCCCCATAACGATCTTTCTGGTCATGGATATGACGGAGCACCCCGTGCCAGGCATTGATATTGACAAAAAAGTTGATAAACCCCGGCCCGGCGATTTCGGTCCTCTCGACCATGTTTTCAGGGTCTTCCATATGGTCGAGAATCTGCTCGGCTATCTTTCTGGGTGACCTCTTCTGGGCCGAGGCCATAACCATGGCGATATTTGCCGAGAAATCACCATGCCTTTCATTTTTTGGGATTTCGATCTCCACTTCCGGCAGCTCCTGGGCCGAAAAAACGCCTCCCGCAACAGCCCGATTTACGGCTTCGGTGATAAGTGTGTTAATCTTCTGTTTCATAATCCATAGCCTTATGCGTTAATAAATCGTTGCCGATTTTATTTTCGTGGATTGATTTTATGCGATCCTAAACAAATAACAATGAAAATGTCGACGTGAAGGGAATAATGGCTTTTCTTTAACAAGTCAAGGGGCTTTGATTCGGTCTTGACTCGATACCGGGAATATCCTATATAGGATTCACTAATAATTACAGGTTGAAGCCTGTTCATAAAAAGACTGTTCACAAATACAAGGCCACGGACACAACGGCATTTGGAAGATGCCAAAGCATTCGTGGCTTTTTTATTGGAGGTACCGATGAAACAAAGAGCCATAATCCTGCTGCTGATACTGACAGGCTTGATATCATTGCCAATTCCCGGCCAGGCCCATTTCGGCATGATCATCCCATCCGACACCATGATCATGCAGGAGGACAACCGGACCGTCCGGATACAGATTTCCTTCTCCCACCCGTTTGACGGCATCGGTATGGAAATGGCCAAACCCAGACAGTGCAGTGTGATAGCCAATGGAAACAGGGTGGACCTGCTGGGTTCGTTGAAACATGAACCGGTCATGGGCCACACCGCCTGGTCTTTCGACTATAAAATAACCAGACCCGGTGTCTATGTATTCCTGGTGGAACCGGAGCCCTACTGGGAACCCGCTGAAGACGCCTTTATCGTCCACTACACCAAGGCGGTGGTAACGGCCTTTGGAGACGACGAAGGCTGGGATCGGGAGATCGGATTGAAAACAGAAATTCTTCCTTTGTCCAAGCCCTATGGTCTGTATGCCGGCAATCTCTTCCAGGGAATCGTCAAGTTGAACGGCAAGCCCGTGCCCTTTGCGGAAGTGGAAGTTGAATATTACAACAAAGACCTGCGGCTGACAGCCCCAACCGATTATATGATTGCCCAGACCATCAAAGCCGATAAAAACGGTGTTTTTTCCTATGCCGCACCCGTTGCCGGCTGGTGGGGTTTCGCTGCCTTGAACAAGGCTGATTTTCAATTAAAACACGAGGGGCAAGGCAAGGATGTTGAATTGGGCGCCGTGATATGGGTGAAATTTCATGATCTGAAATTTAAATATTGACGCTTTCGTAAAAAGCCCAACTTCTGCGTTGTGCTGCATTTCGTAATCATTCAACGTACGATACGTACGCCTCATGATTACAAAACTTGCACGCCTTGAATTTGAACTTTTTACGAAACCGTCTAATTCTGATTTTTTTCGCGTTCATCAACACCAGGAACTCAATTTCTTCAATTCATCAATCTCTTTTTGGGGCAGGAGAGAGACCTTGCCCAGGGATCGGGCGATGGCGGTGACCCTGGCCACATGCTCGACAGTTTCCAGGCGGCAGAAAGCTTCTTGCATGTTTTTTCCCAATGTCACACTACCGTGCCGCGCCAGGATAAGAACATTGTGTCCTTCCTGAACCGGTTGTTTCATGGCCTGCACGACATCTTCTGAGGTGGGTGTGGCATACCCGCAATCTGCGATAGCGCCCAGCGTCAGAACTACTTCGGGCAGGATCACCTCCGCGAGAGATACCCCGGCCACGGAGAGAGCCACGGCATAAGGCGGGTGGGCATGAATCACGGCCTGAATATCCGGCCTATTCTGATACACAAAGGTGTGCATACGGATTTCACTCGATGGTTTGATCCTTGTTTCACCTACTGTTTGACCGGTTTTCATATTGTAAAGCAACAAATCCGCTGCATCGAGCATACCCTTGTGGCAGCCACTCGGAGTTACCAGAATGTGATCTTGATCTACCCGCGCCGAAAGGTTACCGCTGGCTCCCGATACCAAGCCCTGTGCATACACCAATCCGCCATATACAGCGACTTCTTCCCGAATTTCTTTTTCCGTTTTCACTTGAACTTCCATTGGGGACGGGTATTCATTATCGTCCCATTAAAACGGAATACTGGCGCCAAACACCACAAAGGCCACCTGATCGCCAGAAGCCGTCAGTACCACCTGGCCTGTTTCCTCTGAAATAGCCATGGTCCACCCCAGACCGTCGTGAAACTTTTCATAACCGTCTTCGGCGCCCTGCAAAATAAGTTTGCCGTCAACGATCTCCTGGCGCTCGATGATCGTTGGCGGCATCGTATCGTCAGCAGCAGCTGGGCGGATTGTTTTTTTAGTGAAATCGATTTTCAAAAACTGGTGAAATTCAACACTTTCAAGGGTCACCTCACGGCAGGTGCCGTCGGGCACACATTCGACCATCCGGATGACCGATATCAATAAAGGCCGCGTACCGTCGAAATCTCCGGCCCCGGCAAATGACACTGAAATTATTGAGCATACTATTGTGCAGACGATCAAGATATATCTTTTCATCGTAACCTCCGGTCAAAGAAACCCACTCTTTATTTAACAGTGTAGCCCTTGCCCTCAAGGCAGGCGGCATAAGCTCGGTTGTAAGTATTGCGCTGCTGCATATACTGGTTGGCCTGCTGCTGTTCCCACTGCTTGCGCTGCTGGTCGGCTTGACTGTTCTGCTTTGAGCTGCGCATGCCACCTATGGCACCACCGCTAATTCCGCCGATGGCCAACCCTCTCTTGGCGCCTTTACGGCCCCCGGTAATCCCGCCGAGCAAAGCCCCGCCCACACCACCGACCACGCCTCCCCCGACAACACCACCGGCTACGCTCTCTTCACCCTTGGCCGGAGGTGGGGAAGAAGCCGTAGGTACTTGCATGGGATCAAAGCCCGTCTGGGTCTTGGCCCAGCTGTAACACTCGAATTTGTCCTTTTCCACCTGCTCGCTACTCTGCCCTTTGGCCGGATAGACAATGATTTCCTGAGCCTGGACATGTGAAACTAAAAAAGCCGCAAAGATCAGGACAGCAAATGCCCATTTAATCACTTTCATTTGTATACCCCCTTTTTCACGTCATTATAGAAATATCAAACAAATAGTGTACCTTATATTTTGGCATTTAAGACAATACTGCCGATAGCATCTTGTCGTGCCCAACGTAGCATAATAATCCCTATCAATGCAAGAAATGGTCGGTTGTGATTAACATTGTACACCGGTTAGAAGTCTCTTCATCACAGTCGGAATAGGTCTCCCTTTATTATCTATCTGGTGATAGATACCGTTTTCGATATAGAATTGCTTACCCCTTCATTGTCGGTAACTGTTAGCGTGACGGTGTAATTTCCAGACGTGCCATATCTATGCCAGGGATTTTGCCTGGTGCTGTACTTACCATCGCCAAAGTTCCAAAGCCATGACACAACGCTTCCATCACTATCAGTACTGCGATCTCTAAAAATAGCTATTGTTCTCCATTTGGTATAGCTGAAGTCAACGGCAGGTGAATGGTTTTGAGGAACGTCAGCGATCGTTATACGATGTGTGTCGGACCGGCCCCCATAACTCGCTGTTATCGTACACGACTGATCCGATCCCACCAGACTGGCAGTTAAATACCCGTTGCTGTTGATACTCGCATAACTGGAATTATCGTTCCAGCCGGCAAAGCCGGTCACCTCGCTGCTGTTCCCGTCACTGTAGATAGCCGTAAGAATATACTGTGCGCCAGTCTCCTCATTGACCTGGGCTGGGCCGGATATTGCAACAGAATTCAATGTTGGGGTCTCGTTATGCGTGACATAAATAAAACTATCTGTCGTGTCTTTTAGACCTCCATGGTCTGTCACCGTTAATTTCAATTCGATGTTTTTATCAAAAGACTCTGCTTTTGGCGTTGTAAACGTCGTTACGGCTGATGTGGGATTTGAAAAAAAGACAGGGTCTCCTTCAACCTGGGTCCAAAGATATGAGGCAATACCATCATCAGAATCCGTTGAGGCTGAGGCATCCAATGTGACCAAGGTCTCCCCTGTAGTCTCCAGATAATCTGGAATGGCAACTGCAGTTGGTGGTTCATTTTGCCAGCTGACATTGACAATACATGAGTCAGTGCCCTGCAGCCCGCCAGTATCCGCTACGGTAAGAATAAAGGTAAGAGAAACGCCACCAGATCCAACGTTCGGTGCTATAAATGTCGGCTTTGATGATGCAGGATCTGAAAGCGTAACCGCTGGAGCGCCGCTTTGGGTCCAAAGATAAGAGGAAATCCCATCATCAATATCCAACGACAACGATCCATCCAACGTAACAACCATGCCTTCAGCCACTGTTTGATCGGTCCCGGCGATGGCACGTGGTGGTTCGTTCTGAGATGTTACATTCACAACACACGCATCTTTTCCCTCGTTTCCATTGTGATCTGTAACAGTTAGTTCAAAGGTTAGGGCAGCACCTCCAAAATCTACATCAGGTGCTGTAAAAGTCGGTTGCTCTGCATGAGGATCAGATAGATTTACCACAGGCTCACCAGTTTGAACCCAGTGATACATTGCAATACCATCATCTGGGTCGGTCGAGTTCGAGCCGTTTAACAACACAGCCTGCCCTTTATTCACGGTCTGATCCGGGCCGGCATCTGCTGTTGGTGGTTTATTAATTATACTTCCTGGTTCAAGGCTAGCCTCTATGGAGTTTTCACTCTCATAGCCTTCGTTGTCGAATGCTCTTGCCACGAAAAAATACGTCTTGCTTTCATCCAGATCGTAAATTGTACAATATGTGTCTGTTCCTTCCCAGGATGGATTTGCGTAATTGTAGGATTGGCTTTGTTCACGGTGGAAAATTCTGTAACCGGCCAAGTCCGGTTCAGTGTTCGGTTCCCATCTAAACGAGGCCTGGGTTGCGGCTGAAACATCGGGTATGAAGAAAAATGGGAAGTTTAGTGTTAAGAGAATAAACCAAAAAGAAAAAGAATAGTTGAATCGATATTTACTTAAATTTATAAACATATACCTCACTTGCCTTCTTGCGTTATCGTTTCTGCGATCGTGGATGCTTCTTCTTTCAGACCGTGATAACCCCCACCGTCAACACCATATCGCCCCTGGTCTACAATTCTGAGATCTATACTAAGGCGCTTATCTTGCCCCATTCGCTACTTCCAACTTGTTAGTTACTGTTTCTCAGGATTGAGCCGGGCACTCTTATAGGGCCGATTCAGTGTTTGCAAGGAAATAAAACAATACTGAGGAAAATTAGGCATTGATGCTGGGGTTGAAGTAAATAGAAAGTATTTATTAATTAACTTATTAATTAACTAGTTAACCACAAGAAATGGGCTGTGGGCCCCGAAGAGGAATAACTCTGATTATTTTCTATTGATTAATCGAGAAGACACTTAGGGGCGCTTAAGTAGAATTGGTTGTAGGAATTGCTATTCTGAAAATCACATTAAAAAAGGGCTTACAAGCCTTATGCTCGTAAACCCTTGTTATTGATGGTAGGCACGGTTGGATTTGAACCAACGACTTCTACCGTGTCAGGGTAGCGCTCTCCCCCTGAGCTACGTGCCTTTAAATCAAGCATTCTGGATATCACTGCCCCGGGATGCTGTCAAGAAAAATGAAAACAGGCAGAAACTCCCTAGGTTTCTTCATTTTTGGAACCATTCTGAAGAATGTTCATGCCAAAATAGATATAATGCAGCCCTGATACAGTCGTGAGACCGGCCGTAACCCAGAACAGAATTCTCATGAGCACGGAATATCCAGCCAGCCCGACGTGCACCAGGGCCAGAATGATCGTCGTAATCTGGGCCACTGTCGTAATTTTACTGATGATGCTGGGTTTAATTTTATAGGATTTTTCCGTCAGCGTAAAAATGGCAATGCCCATGACGATAAGCACATCCCGGCTGATAACGATGACCGTGACCCAGCTGGGCACGATTTTCAGTATGGCCAGGCTGACAAAAGCAGACACCAGCAACAGCTTGTCCGCTATCGGATCAAGATAGGCCCCCAGCGTTGTGCGCTGATTAAAATATCTGGCAATAAATCCGTCCAGACCATCGCTGATGC
This sequence comes from uncultured delta proteobacterium, assembly GCA_963823335.1. Taxonomy (GTDB): domain Bacteria; phylum Desulfobacterota; class Desulfobacteria; order Desulfobacterales; family B30-G6; genus B30-G6. The sequence continues at coordinate 771,042 of CAWGLD010000001.1, forward strand.
CTGCAACGGTAAAAATCAGCAACGCCGGACCAAAGAGGTCCCTCAGGAGTACGATCACAAAGAGCGGCGTGAGCAAAATCCTGATAATCGTCAGTAGGTTGGGCACATTGATAGGCATATTAAAAACGTTCCACGGTTCTTGAACCTAAAGTGAGTGTTTCGGGTTAACCGACCACAAGCTCTATACCCAATCGCCCCGGAGACACCTCATAAATATCGATACCAAAAGATTCAAAGGTCTTTAATAACAATTCATCGGCAAGAGACTGGGCCGTGCCCTCGTAATCCACGGAAATAATCGACTCATCCGCCTTCATGACCTTGATGTGTATCGCTTTTACCCCGGGAATTTTCCCCAGTGCTTTGCGAAACTTGATAAAATTTGCCAGCTCCCGGGTACCGTGAACACTGATTTCCACCAGAGATTGCTGATCGGACTCGCTTTCCCAGGCAGATGTCAGTTGCAGAATCATTTCCTGGCCAACGAGCGTGCCGGCATTGAACAACGCCTCGCGTCCACCCATTTCATCGTTTTCACTTGCAAAAACCGCCGTTCTTGCAGCAAAGGCAATTTCCTTTCCGGTCTCCGTGCGATATGCTTTTGCGCTTACAGAGCCTTTAAAGGTTTTCACGGTACCATCCATCACATTGCTTGTTTTTTCTGCTGTGGCCGTTCCGATAATCACGACATCCGCTGTCATGTGCTTGCTGAGGTCGATGGCATCCTGCAGGGAAATGTCGGTCCGATAGTTCAAGGGTTCCACGATAACGCCATGGTTGATCACCGTCATGCCTTTATCTCGCATGGTTTGCGCCATGGCCTCTTCTGATAAAGGAACCACGAATACGAGGTCTTTGCCCCACCAGTAAACCGGCTTATTGTCCCCTATTTTTTTCTCTGCCAGAAGAAAAAGGATCTTCGGCATTACATGTTCCTGCACAATCAGGTCGGCACGCAGGAGGGTTTCCTTGATTCTGTCTTTCATTACCGTGGCCTGCACAATAGCCCGATAGTTGTTTCCGGACAGGTACTCCGTCAACACCTTGTAACCCTGGATGAAACGATCGGTCTTATTATAAAGAAGCTCATTAAAAAGCTTGAATTCACCTACCTGCTGCTGGAAAGACTGAATTTCAGCGGCTACGGTAGCTACCGCGGACACAAGGGCATTCGAGATAGCCTGTTCCTTGGCCGATGCCATATCATTACCATGAATGGCTCCGGACCCAACAACATCCACAACGCGTACGTTATCCTTTTCCTGCGCCAGAACAGGGCAACACAATGTCCATAAGAGGACCATATTGACCAGCAGAAAACCCGTTCTTTTAATTGATTTTAAAGCAAAATACATGCGCCTTCACCTTTTCTTAAAAACGGTTTTTGTCATTTGGAAAACTTCCCAACCCTGATATGCCGGGATCCCCCACAGGCCATAGAGAATGGAATGCGCTCACTGCTGCGGCTCAGTGCGTTCTTTCAAGAGCATACCCGGCTATATCGAACAGAATATCCCTGGTGGGCGACACCGGAAACAGCTCAAGCGCCTGGCGGGATTTGGCGGTGTGCTCAAACGCCAATGTCCTGGTATAGTCAAAGCCGCCATATTCTGATATCTTTTCTGCCAGCCATCTGAAATCATTATCGCTAAATTTTTCGTCTCGGATGATTTTCTCCATCAAAACACGGTCCCCGGGCGCGGCCTGGTTTAACGCAACAATGACAGGCAGCGTCAGTTTCCCCTCCCTGAGATCTGCCCCGACTGTTTTACCGAGAATCTGCGTGTCAAAGGTGTAGTCGAGCAGGTCATCCACCATCTGAAAGGCCATGCCAAGATTGTAGCCATATTGTGCAAGGGCCAGTTCTTTTTCTTCAGATGCCTCTGCAAGGATAGCACTGATACGGCATGCGCCTTGAAACAACACGGCTGTTTTACACTTGATGATATCCATGTACTCTCTTTCGGTCAGGTCTAGTTTGCCTTTGCGGTGGATCTGGTGAATTTCGCCCTGTGACATGTTTTCAGTGATTTCGGAAATAATCTTAATGATTCTGGGTTCCTCTGTCTCTGCGGCAATCGCCAGGCCGCGTGCCAGAAGAAAATCTCCCACCAGCACCGCAATCTCGTTGCCCCATACAGCATGAGAGGCGGGTTTTCCTCTACGCAGGTCGGCACCGTCCACCAGGTCGTCGTGCAACAGGGTCGCGGCATGGAGATATTCAAAAATGACCGAAAAGGTTTTGTCATAATCACCACGGTAATCACACAGTCTTGCCGACAGTACCATCAACAAGGGCCGCAGGCGTTTCCCGCCGCTGAAGAGTATGTGATGGGCCACCTTGGAAACCAGGTCCAGATTGGGGTGCAGATTTTCGAGCAGCGCCACCTCGATACCGGCTAGATCGTCTTCGACCAGCGACAGGATTTTATTTTTCAGATCGTTCACAATGCCTCTCCGGTCAAGTCATACTCCAGTGTGTCGGTAATCCGAACATCTGCAAATCCACCAATTGTCAATCGGTCCTTGTGAACATAGGTAATACCATCAACTTCAGGTGCCTGGAAAACGGTCCTGCCGATGTATAGTCCTTTTTCGGGCATTTCTTCGATGAGCACAGGCAGGGTCTGGTGCAGATATTTTTCATTGTTTCCGGCAGACAGCTCCATCTGTCGTGACATGATCGCGTCGTAGCGTTTCATGGCAATCTCCTCCGGCACATGGCGACCCAGACCGTGTGATGCTAAATCCTCTGAATCAGAATAATTAAAAACACCCAGGTGGTCAAATTGAATTTTCTCGATACAACTGAACAGTTCATCAAAATCCGATTCGCTTTCCCCCGGGAATCCCGTGATGACGGTTGTTCTGAGGCATGCGTCACCGGCAATGGAACGGATTCGGTCAAACAGCCTGAAAAGATCCTCTTTTTGATACTGCCTTCCCATTTTTTTCAATATCCGGTCGCTTGCATGCTGGATGGGAATGTCAAAATAAGAGCAGATATTGTCTGCCTGGTGCATGGTTCGAATCAGGGTGTCGTCCATGCTCTCCGGGTGCCCGTAAAGTATCCGGATCCATATGTCCGATGATATGGCCGATAGTTCCCGCAACAGACGGGAAAGACCATTGGACAAACCAATGTCGCTACCATAGGCGGTTGTTTCCTGCGCCACCAGCACCAGTTCTTTGACACCCGATTGAACCAGGGTGTCGGCTTCCTGAACAATTTTGTTAATTGGACGGCTTTTTTGTCTGCCGCGCAGTTTAGGGATGATGCAGTAAGTGCAGTGCCGGTCGCACCCTTCGGCAATTTTGAGATAGGACATGGGCAGGGATTGCCCGACTCTCGGCAATACTTCGCTGTAGCTCTGCAATGCGTCCGGGTCCGGCAAAATACACCTGGGGCGGTTCTCCTGCTCCATGACGGCTTCGACAATTCGGTCGTAAGCACCGGTACCCAGAAACATGTCGACTTCGGGGAGACTGCTGACAATCTCTTCCCGAAAACGTTCCGGGAGGCAACCCGCGACGATCAATCGGCGGCAGGTACCATGGGTCTTATGCCTGGCCAGTGCGAGAATGGTATCGATGGATTCGTTGATAGCCGATTCGATAAAGCTGCAGGTGTTGATGACAATCACTTCCGCCTCGGCCGGGGTTTCCGTGGTTTCGTGTCCGGCAGCCAGCAATCGACCTGTCATGGATTCGCTGTCAACAAGATTGCGGGCGCAACCGAGACTGGCAACATGAAATATCATCCTGAAATCTTTTTAATTTCTTCGGTGATATAGGGTGCAATTTCAAACAGGTCTGCCACAACAGCATAATCGGCCTTGGCAAATATGGGCGCTTCCGAATCATTGTTGATGGCCACGATAACCTTGGAGGACGACATGCCGGCCAGATGCTGAATAGCGCCGGAGATACCAAAAGCCATGTAGAGCCCGGGTGATACGACCTTGCCGGTCTGGCCCACCTGGTCTGAGTGGGCTCGCCAGCCCTCGTCCACAGCCGCCCGGGATGCCCCCACGGCCGCACCAAGAACATCTGCCAGGGCTTCAACCACGGAATAGTCGTCTCCGCCCATACCCCGGCCCCCTGAAACGACGATATTTGCCTCGGTCAGGTCGATTTTACCGGTTTCCATTCTTTTTTCAACAAAAGTCATGCTCACCTTGCCGATCTCTGCCGATATTTTTTCCACGACGGCCTCACCACCGGTTTTATTGATCTTGGCTGTATTGGGTCGCACTGAGAACATCTGGCGCTCTCCCTCTAAAACGACATTCGCCAGCAGCTTGCCACCGTAGATGGGCCGTGTGGCAGTCAGGCCCTCACCATCACATGTGATGGTCACACAATCCGCTGCCAGGGGTGCACCAAACCGCGCCGCGACACGCGCGGAAAGGTCTTTCCCCTGGACCGAAGCGCCAAAGAGGAGTATGCCCGGGTCTTCCTGTTGAATGACCACTGACAAGGCATTGGCATAGGCGTCTGTCAGGTACTCGGCAAGCTGTGAATCCTCAACTGCCAGGATCCTGTCCGGGCCATACGCCTGGAGCTCCTGCGCTGATGCCTCAATACCAGCCCCCAAAACAACGGCCGTCAATTGACAGCCCAGTTTATCCGCGATCCGCTTTCCTTCGCTCAAAACTTCAAAAGTGACCTTTCTAAAGATACCGTCACTCTGCTCTGCAACGACCATGATTCCCTTTGTCATGTTTCACCTCTTATTTTAACCGGGCCAGAAGCCTTGATATGATTAAATTCTAGGGTAATTAAATTTTAGAAATATTATGCAGATGAAATTCTAAATCCGAATATCGAAATTCGTGCTTCGGATTTAAATAACCTTCGCCTCTTCGTGTAATATTCTCACCAGTTCCCGGGCCTTTTCCTGGGGGGTCTCCCCCTCGACAACCTGGCCCCCTTTTCTTTCCGGCGGCGGTTTCAAGGCCTTGATTTTCATTTTGACTGCCGGGAAGGTCTGGGGATCAAAACCCAGATCGGTCAGCGTTTTGCTGTCCAGGGGTTTCTTTTTGGCTTTCATAATACCCGGCAGCGACGCGTACCTGGGATCGTTCAAGCCCCTCTGGGTCGTAATGAGCGCCGGCAGCGGCGCTTCCACCACGGCGACACCCCCATCGATGGTCTTGTGGCATTTGATCCTGTTTTCAGCGATCTCCTCTTTTATCACCATGGTGATGCTCGGGATGCCCAGGATCTCGGCCACGGCCGAACCAACCATGTAGGCATCGTCGTCCACGGCCCGCTGCCCTGCAATGATCAGGTCAAAGGGTTCCTCCTTGGCCACCGCGGCCAACACCGTTGCCGTACTAAAAGGGTCACAGTCCACCAGAACAGGGTCTGAAACCAGTACCCCCCTGTCGGCGCCCATGGCCAAAGCCGTTCGAATCGCCTCGGCCGCTTTTTCACGCCCCACACTCAGAATCGTTACAGTCCCGCCGTGGGCCTCCCGTAAACGGAGCGCCTCTTCCACGGCCAGTTCATCGTACGGGTTGATGACCCATTTGAGGTCATCGGTCTTGATGGAGACCCCATCTCCTGCTATTTCAATTATCGACTCAGTCGAAGGAACCTGTTTTAACAGTACCAAAACGTCCACGCGGATGCCTCCTTTATTTTTACCGTTTATAACAACCAGATATATTTGCGCTTTCCAAATGATAATTCCTACAGAACTGCCATTTCATTGTCAAATAAAATCGTTACACGATTTTATCAGACGCGGCGGTGCCGCTCTTAAGGGTCCACATTTGGCGACAGATAAATTTATCCTGGGCGGTGCGGGGACGTATAGGTCGTGATGCCGACAATTAGCCGGGCAAGGGATATTTAGATGATAACAAAGGGTTAATATCTCTCACAGAGACCACAGAGTCGCAGGGAAATATTTTTTTCTTTTCTTTTTAGGATGTAGCGCAGAGCTTCAGCTCTGCCTGTACATGTTTTTGCAGGTCTAAAGACCTGCGCTACATTACATGGAACCACCTACAACCTTTAAGTGTCGGCAGGAAAAATGAGCTTGAAAATCGTTTCGACCGGAGCTGTGGCAATCCTCTGTTTTCTTGCAGAACGCACACGCTGTAATTTCTCCTGGACAGATGTCAGTGGAATTCGGGATATATGGGCATCTTGACGATGTCATATCCATGTTGAAATGATACCGTTCGGAAAATATCTTGATGCGCATGAGATCTGTCCCTTTTCCACCGGCATTGAAATCAAAGGGCTTTTTTGTGGAATATCCATCCGTGTCCTGGGTTGGATAAAAGCCTTCAAACATGTACTTGCGATGCCTGGCCACGATACCGGTCCCAAAATCATGAACTGTCAAGTTTACACTTTTTTCCGTATCCTTTACCGAAATATCGATTCTGCCCTCATCCGGTGTGTTTTCGATGGCATTTTTTATGAGTCCAAACACGATCGAAAAGAGAATTCTTTTGGGGATGGTAATCCTTTTGGATGCCTCGGCATGGATGCGCATATCGAGCTTTCTGTGACCGATCTCCGATTCCACCCGCTGCAGGGTTTCTCTTAAAAAACGTCCCAGATCGAGGGATTCCGGAACCTGTTCTACCGGGCGGTACAGTTCATCGATTCGTTTCTTCATCTTTTCAACAACCATGCCTTCGCCCGCCTGTTCTGCGGTCAAGGCCTCTATCATATCGCTGCATTCTTTAAAAAGCGCCGAAAGGATACGATGATGTGGAAACGCCCTGTCCTGCATAATATCTTCTACACCCCGCTGAATGCTCGACAGTCGTGCCAGACTCCTCTCCGCCCTGTCAAATGTTCGGATCCACCGGGTCTCCGGTATTTCCGACAGGGGTCTCCGCAAAATCGACAGCGCCGTTTTCAGAAGTGAAATAGGTGTTTTCAACTCATGAGAAAGATGGTTGATGACCTTGCTTTTTGCCCGGTTAAGGCTGTTGACCTCTCGAAATGCCGATTTCAATGCCAGGGTAGAGCGAACATTTTTCAACGTAACCGCCAGATTGATTAACAGTGTTTCCAGCAGTTCCGTATCATCAGCGGTGTAGGGGTCGCCGACAATCTTGGCGCCCAATCCCATAATACCGTTGCAGTTATATGCGATATTAAAAATCAAGACATCGGCAAAAAAGGGAGGGAAAAGTGACACGCGTTGCTTTTCGTCTACATGGTCCATGGCTGGGATGTACTCATAAGTGGCGAGCAGTTTCTGGCACCCCTTTTCGATAAGCGGGCGGGTCTCTTCATCGATTCCAACGCTAATCAATTTATTGGGAATCAAGGCTTTCTCTTCGTCGATGAATGCAAATCCTTCGATAACACCAAAACTGCCCAGGGTCATCAAGAGAAAATTTCGCAAGGTGCCGTCAATATTTCCCTGATCCAGGAGCACGTGGCTGACATCGCACAGGGTTTTTAGATGAAACAGTCTTTTACTGAGCTCAGATTCCGCGGCTTCGTTTTCCTTATGATAATCTTCCTTCACATCTAAATCTCCCCTAAGGATGGATGGAATTGCTTTAAAATCGTATTTCTAGTATAGTGTCCCATCTTTTATTGTGGGTTTTTTCTGCGTGCTAACTAGTCAAACCCCGTCATGCTGGGCGTGACAAGCCTGCCCCGGCAAGTAGTTAGCCGGGGGCATCCAGAGTCTTTCTGGACTCCCGCCGCCGCGGGAGTGACAGTATTTTTTATGGAATCTTGTAAATATCGATTCTAAAGATGATGCCTAGGACATAAATGCACACAAAACATAAAAAAGAAAACCCTTCTTCTTTACAGCTATCCCTGCTTGTGGACACCACCGACCCCTATAAGGTCCTGGAAGAAGTTAAAATCATTTTTCTGAAGATGTTCAACACTGAAGATGTTACACTTCTGTCCGCTGTCTTTGAAGATGTTGTTGCCTTGTTTTCCGGAACATTTCAAGGGTTTAAACCCTCTGACACACCCTATCACAACCTCAGGCATACCACGGATGTCTTTCTTGCCATGGCACGGCTCATTCACGGCGCCCATATTGAGGGCGTGGTTTTAAGTGCGATGGATGCCAGTATGGGACTGGCCGCCGCACTCATGCACGACGTCGGTTATATTCAAAAATATTCGGAGAATTACGACAGCAGTGCCAAACTGGCACCGGCGCATGTAGACCGCAGCATCGAATTCATGGCTCACCTCCTGACACACAAAGGTTATCCACAAGACAGCATCCTGCAGTGTGAACAAGCCATTTTGTGCACCGATTTAGAGAGACCCCTTACCACCATACCCTTTACGTCACCATCCGGTGAACTGATCGGGAAAATGCTGGCATCTGCCGACCTGCTGGCACAAACATCCGACAGGACATATCTTGAAAAACTGCCGCTTTTGTATCGTGAATTCAAAGAAGCCGGTACTGGAAATTATGACTGCGAACTCGATCTCATCGAAGACGCGACCCAGTTTAATCGCCGGATGAACGAGCGTCTAACCACTCAGTTGGACCGTGTAAACCGTTTTTATCAGAATCATTTCAGGATTCGCTGGAATATCGATGCGGATCTTTACCAGGTTGCCATCGAGCGGGCCATGACCTACCTTGCCCACATGTTGGAATCCGATGCCGAAAGTTATAAGTCCCATCTCAGACGAGCCCTAACCTGAACATTTATGTTCGTGATATATTCGGGGTTAGAGATACCGGGTTAATATTTTCCGCTGAGCTTTTATTTTTTCGGACAATTTATATGAAAATAGTTTAAAATCTTTCATCCCTGCGCCGGCGGGGTCACGGAATCAAGCTTTGGCTTTCCAGAAAATCACCGGATTCGGATCACTCCGGAATGGACTGGTTTGATTATTGGTCAACCGGCTAACAAGTGTGGGGATTTATTTACTAAATAGTGTCCGTCCAGAAATGAGGATTTTTGCGTGAGATCAAGGCGGACGACAGATTTAACCCGGAGTAATAGCGTGCTATTTTGAGGAGTTAAATCCTGGCGCCCAACGCCGATATCGCGGAAAAAGACCATTTGTGGATGGGCACTAAGTGGATACACCCAGCACAATGATGGTCAAGTCATCATGCTGGGCCACGTTGCCTGCGAAGGCGTTGACGCTATCGACGATTTGATTGAGAAGCGATTCCGGATCCATATCGCCTGCATGCTGCATGATCTCCATCAACCGCTCGAACCCGAACATCTCTTCTTTGGCATTCATGGCCTCAACAATGCCGTCCGTGTAAAATATAATTTTGTCCCCCGGCTGGAATTGAATATTTGTTTCCTGATAATCCGCATCGTCCAGAATTCCCAGGGGAAAGCTGTCACCTTCCGTCTCCACCAGGATGGCTTCACCGGTTTCTGCCACGTAATGGACCGGCTGGGTCTGCCCGGCACTGCACAGCGTCAGGATCTTCTTTTTGATATCCAAACTGGCAAACAGGAGGGCCACAAACATACCGCTTCGGATGTCCTTTTTCAAGCGCTTGTTGGCCTGGATCATGATGTTGCTCACTGACAGATCCTGTTCCGAGAGCATGCGGAATACACTTCTCGAAGCCGACATCACCAGGGCGCCGGTCACGCTTTTTCCGGTGACGTCGCCGATGACCAGCCCCAGCTTGTCCTCGCCGGCTCTCGATGAAATCAAAGAAGTCGCCGCCCACTTCCCGGGCCTGCGTCGATTTGGCCGCAATCTGATATCCCTCGATTTCAGGGCACTCGCCCGGCATCATGCTCTCCTGAAGGCCGCCGGCGCTGGTGAGGTCCTCCTCCATGCGCTGCTTGACCAGAAACTCCTTGAAGAGCCAGGCGTACTTGATGCCCGTCGAACCCAGAAAGGCCAGGGGCGCCTGCAGCACCAGGGGAATGATGATGGGATACCACAGGTGAAAAAATTTGAACTGCAAAACGGAACTGATGAAATACAGAACACTCAACCCGACAACCCAGGAAGCGCTGACCAACACCGGGTACAGGCGGCAGACAATCCCCAGACCGGTTCCCCACAGGAGAATAAACACAACATAAACCCACGTGTTGATGGGCCGGACAGGTTTGTTTTCGATGATATTTGCAAATGCTGTGGCTGCGATCTCCACCCCGCTGATAAAAACACCGTTGGCCTGGGAATAGACGGTGTAGAAGCTGTCTTTTCTCTCCGCCAGCAGCACCTCGGAAAGACCCACGAACACGGCTTTGCCTGTCAGGTCGATATCGGGAGCACCCTGGCTGTCCTGGCCCAGTTGAAGGGCCCGGTGGTAGGGGATGGTGGTGATGGTGCGCGGGGGACCGTAATAGTTGATATATTGGCGGTTGTCGCCGCCGTACATTTGAATCAGCGATTGGATCATGCCACTCTTTTTTTCATCGGACGCAAGAATGGTGGATTGCGCCAGGGCTGTCATCATTCGTTTTTCGACCTGGGGCTCGGTTTGGAAAATTCCCCTGATATTGCTGATCAGCCGCTTCACCCCATTGTTTTTCATAACGGCCCCGATATCCCCAGGCAGTTTGGGAGCCCACTCCGGGCTTGCCTTTTTAAGCAGGTCAAGAAAGGATTCATAGGCTGAAGCGGTATAAAGCTGAAACACCACCACCGGCAGGGTGGGCGAATCGCCGGCGCCGGTCTTGAAAGCCCAGTACTGGTTGACCTTGAAGGGGATTCTGGGCAGGGCAAAGGGGGCGGTTTCAACACAGGCATCGGCAAAAAGCGCCAGGGGTTTGACCCGTTTTTCAATACTGTGAACCGCTGAAGGTTTGCCACTCTTATCGGAGAGGGGGATCTCTTTGGCGATCATGGGCTCGCAGAGGACCACGTTGCCGGCTGTGGCCAGTGCATCGGCAAACAGGTTGTCATCCTCGGGGACCCGTGGCTCGATAAAGTGAACGTCAAAGGCCACTACCTCCGCACCGGCATCGGCCAATATCGGTGCCAAACGAGCGTGAATGGAGCGGGGCCACTTGTCGGGGTTGTTTGGCAAGCCCAGTTCGTCCGAAGACTCCTTGTCAATGCTGACCACCACCACGTCGGGCGGGGCTTTCCGCTGACCCCGCAGCTTGAACAGCAAGCCAAGCCCCGAATTTTCGTCGAGCCTGGAAATTGTCTGGGAAAACCCGCCCAGCAGTCCCAATATTCCGATGAGCAGACCAAAGAGAATCGCTTTCACCAGACGGCGGGATGGCATCTACTTCCTCCGGAGCAGTCGTCGTTATCAACATCAAGTTTTATTTGCGTATGAATTAAGTATAGAATGAAGGGTCTTTAGGTGTCAACATCCCAATGCCATTAACTTAATGATGTAGCGCAGAGCTTTAGCTCTGCTCATGCCAAGTCTTGGCATGTCTAAAGACCTGCGCTACAATATATAAACCAGTTTACTAATACGGGACGTTCGTGCAGAACATTCACAACTCTAAATCGATGTCATCGATATCCGGCATTGGTCCTGCCGATATCAAGCGTGTCACACAAGAGTTGCCAACACCAAGATATCTCGCAACATCAGCACCGGAATAGCCGAGTTCTCTGACACCAATCCATGACATGGCACGCCTGGCTTGCACAACTGCCCTTCTTCGGCCTCCTGACCGAAGTTCACCAATAGAAACATTGTACTTTTCAGCCACTTTTTCGGCAAGCGCTTTCATATCTATGCGCTGCCCGGAAAGCCTTAAGTTCTTTTTTACAAGATCATCGAGACCCGATATGACCTGTTTGACAAAATCTCCATCACCCAGTATGCGCTGGTCAGCCACCTCTTTTGCACCACGCCTGCGCATAGCGAGAACCGCAGACCAGCCGCCCATGCTCCGTATTAACCCTCCGCCCACCAATTCCGGCCTGCGGCCTTGATCAACACCTTCTTTTACGTATTGCAGATAATTCTTTCTCGAATTGCCGGATCTATTGAAAAAAGACAGCACATACTCCGTGTTCTGCCACTTCCTCTTAATTTTACCCGTAAGTGCTGAGTGACCCGACCAGGGATTTCGATTCAGCGCCTTCATATCTTTCACAAGACCCGCCCGCAAAAGATTCAGGTGAATATATCGAACCAGCTCCTTGAGATAAACATCCTCCTGGCAAACAATGGATTTGTAGCGGTTTTGAAATAAATGCCCGTATCTCTTATGACGCCTGTTAAAATTTACGACATAGCCGGTAAGCAATCTGCGCATGCTATCGGCCAACGGTAAATTTTTTGTCTTACAAAGCAGATGAAAATGATTCGGCATCAACACCCAGGCATAGATTTCCATCGCTCCATCTATCGCCAGTGATGCCAGGCGGTCTATGAAATCATTGCGATCCATATCGCTATAAAATATTTTTTTTCGCTCGATGCCCCGGCCCATTACATGGTGCAACACGCCTGGCGCATCCAATCTTGCTAATCTCGGCATATTATGATATGTCCCATATTGAACATCATTCTTCAAGCACTTTCTGCACGAACGTCCCCTTTTGAATCTTTGACTCTGGAAAGCAGGTGAATGTTCGGCATCAACACCCAGGCATAGATTTCCATCGCTCCATCTATAGCCAGTGATGCCAAGCGGTCTATGAAATCATTGCGATCCATATCGTTATAAAATATTTTTTTTCGCTCGATGCCCCGGCCCATTACATGGTGCAATACGCCAGGCACATCCAATCTTGCTAATCTCGGCATAGTATGTATGTCCCATATTGAACATCATTCTTCAAGCACTTTCTGCACGAACGTCCCCTTATACTTCAATCTTGCTAATCTCGGCATATTAGGTATGTCTCATATCAAACATCATTCTTAAAGCACTTTCTGCACGAACGTCCCCTTTTACGGTGAGCAATCTGCGCATGATAGCGGCCAAAGGTAACATTTTTGTCTTGCAAAGCAGATGAAAATGATTCGGCATCAACACCCAGGCATAGATTTCCATCGCGCCTTCTATAGCCAATGATGACAGACGGTCTATAAAATCATTGCGATCGTTATCGCTATAGAATATTTTTTTTCGCTCGATGCCCCGACCCATTACATGGTGCAACACGCCCGGCGCATCCAATCTCGCTAATCTCGGCATATTATGAGTGTCCCATATTGAGCATCAACCGTCAAGCACGTTCTGCACGAACGTCCCCTTAAACCTGACGCCAGGCGCATCCAATCTCGCTAATCTCGGCATATCATGTAGTTCTCATTCTAAATATCGACCGTCAAGCACGTTTTGCACGAACGTCCCCTTCTTTTCCCATTACATGGTGCAACACGCCAGGCGCATCCAATCTTGCTAATCTCGGCATAGTATGGTTGTTTCATTTTGAATATCATTCGTCAAGCACGTTCTGCACGAACGTCCCCTTTTTTTCACACCGCGCCTTCTATGGCCAGTGATGCCAGGCGATCTATGAAATCACTGCGATCCATATCGCTGTAAAATATTTTTTTTGCTCGATGCCCCGGCCCATTACATGGTGCAAAACGCCTGGCGCATCCAATCTGGCTAATCTCGGCATATCATGTAGGTCTCATTCTAAATATCAACCGTCAAGCACGTTCTGCACGAACGTCCCCTTCTACACGTCCTCTTTTAATTATAGAATGTCCCCTTTAGTGGCATAAGGAGGTAGTAATCTCCTCTTTTATTTCGCCTCCTTTAATTTCTAAAAAAATACACAGGTAGGACCGGGAACGAGCCCTACCTGTGCGGCCTCCCATTAATACGGCGCTGTAATTTCGCAGAATGTGTCGGGAGTTTTTTTATACCATCCACATTCTTGTTCAGTTTCGCAATCGTATGCGGTCCCATAGTTATCAAGTGTACAAGGTCCACCTATAACGGCCGTTCTATCATTTACCTCATTGTCATCATCCATCTCAGAGAATCCTTCTATCAGTACATACATCTCAACAACGGTAATATCTAACATCGTCCACCCTGGATTTGGAGGGTCACCAATATCAGGTCCTATGAAACTTTTAAGGTATTCTTCATCAAAACAAATTTCCATCATGTATTTCCCATTTTTTGTAATAGGATCACTTAGCGGCTCTCCCTCCAATGTAGCTGTAACATCGACATAAAAGGGTACTCCTATTCCTCCGGGTTGACCACCAGGATTTTGATAATGTACCAGCACTTTATCAATATAAAGTGTAACGGTCACATCTGTAGGCGTTACGTCATAGTTTGCAACCTGTTTCCATTCTGTCCAAACGCATACCGAACCTGGCCAAGCACCCCATCCTCCTATTATAGCGGGGTATGCATTTGCGTTTGTCCCAAGTAGTGTTAAAAGGCTAATGCACAGTATAACCATCATCAAAAATTTTTTAAACATGGCTTCCTCCTTTTTTGTTTGAATATTTATTACCCACATTTTAATCCACCGTAGCTTGTGGCAGGTAGCTTCAATCCTTCAATTTTTTCCTCCGGCAACTCAATCTTTACCGCTATTTGCTATATACCTTGTATGACACTATTTGAATTTATGAGTTTCAGGGAAGCGCCAACGTAATCTTACCAAAAATGGTCCTTTCAGGCTGGATTCTGGGATTGTCAACATCTGTTTCAGCATAGTTGAATCCTTTGTCAAACAAATTGGTAACCCCTATTTTCAGGAAACCATAGCGCTTCGGTAAGCGGTAACTGACGGCGGCATCCGTCACCCAAAAAGTATCATTGCCCTTTTCAAACTCAAGTGTCTCTTTTCTTACAAACTCACCATCTTGATCATAATAGGTTGTTGTCAGCCCAACACTCAATCCGGATGGGTGGAAAAAGTTAACCCCTAACGGGACAGAATGCGTTTCCACATCCCTTATACCTTGGCTGTATTTATCCGTCCTATCAAATTTCTCATACATATATTCCGCATGGAGTGCCAACCACTGGTGAGGGGTCCAGTAAGCATAAGCACGGCCCACATATTCTTCCCAGTCAGTCTCCAAGAACTTAAAAGGATCATCCGGTGACTTTTGTCCAAAATAAGGCGTTTCCAGGTCCCTGTAGAAAAATTCCACTCCCCCGTATATACTTTTAGAGAATTTCTGATCCGCAGCTGCGCCATAGACCCATGCCTTCGTTGCATTGATATCATCAAAAAATTGATTGAAACCAGCTACTTGTGTTGGTTCAAGTGTTTGGTCTGTAATCAGTGTTCTTTTCAGAACTCTGAATACAGCACCACGGATTGTTGTCTTTGACAGGATTCCAGATGACCCCAAATTTGGGGTTGAATTGATCTTCATCTAATCCGTTGTTATATCGCTTTCACTGTCGAAGAAGTCACCACTTGCTCCAATGGTAAGAGTCAAATTTTCTATGGGCTTGTAATTGGAATAAAGATAGACGTTGGTGTGATCCACATTCTCGTCAATTTTTTCAGGAAAAGAACCAATAAAAACAGGTGGTTCTACAATAGGAAAAGAAAGATCCTCTCTAAGTATCAAGATCCTACGATCTATAGCGAAATATCCACCACCGATAATGATATTTACGTATTTCGAGCGGAAAAGGTACTGCAACTCGCCACTGTACGTCCTCATCATCACTATAGGAAAAATCTTTCAAAAGCGGAGGCGGCGGTGGGCCTCTATGATTTGTGGGTCAAAAAGAAACAGGTTTATGAGTCCCATCCTTCATTGTACATAAAATTTCCAATGAAATTAGACTCCGGTGAAAAGGAATGACGAAATCCAATTCGAAATGATTTATTCTATCCTCGTTGTAATAATCTTGTGAGGCAATATTGTCATCAGAAAAGAAGCTCAAGATCACCTCTTTCGGTATCTCTGTACCTGTATTCACCCTGAATGCTGGTTTTGTAGGTAAGTTCTACTGCGCAAATACATTGCGCAATCTTGTCTTCCTGGTCAGTGTTTTTTCGCCACCCGTCTGTTTCAAAATGGGTGTAACCGGCACTCATAGACAATTTACCATAGATGCCGGAAACAATGCCCTCGCCGCCCCATGTGTCGTCTTCACCGACCATGCCGCTGGCCTGCAGGGCAATCCGGTCCCGGTTGAACATCGGGTTGAACTCGTTAAAGGATGAGGCCGCCCTCTGGAGCTGATGAGAAATAGGTTGCTTTCCGCCAAGCTCGGCTGGATCGGCGTCATGTTGCTGGGCTGCAGCAGTTGGGATTGCAGCAGTTCGCTGACCCGGGCGATCTCGTGACGGGGCAGGGCCGAATAGGAGTCGGACAGAAACCGGTGGGCAGAATGGTTGCTGGGATCGGTGTTGACCGAGTTGTAGCCTTCCACCAGGCCACGCTGCTGAAACCCCAGGTCGCTGTAAATTCTGGCCAGACTGGCACTGCGTGCGGCCAGGTCTGAATCGAGCAGCAGTTTTGATCGGTAGACCGCCCGGTTGTCGTTGAGCTCAATGGCTTTCTGCAGGTCCTGCAGGGCCTCCACCGGCCGGTTGAGGGTCTGCTTGCGAATGGCATCGTAAAACCAGGGCGTGGGGTCGTTGGGGTCCAGTTCCTTGGCGGCGGCATATTCGCGCCCGTCCAGCTTGTCGTTCTTTTCTTCAAAGTAGGCCTTGCCCAGATAACTGCGGATCATGGAATTGTTGGGGTCGAGACCGGCGGCGATTTCCAGGTCTCTGCGGCCTTCCGCCAGATCACCATCCCGGATCTTTGCCAGGCCCTGCCCCATGCGCGGGAGCGGATCCGCCTGGTCGAGCTCTATGGCCTTTTCAAAGGCTTTTTTGGCCTCTGTTGTCTTGACCTGGGTCAGGTAGGCATAACCCAGCACGGTTTGCGTTCTGGACAAATTCGGGTCCAGGGCCGCCGCTTTTTCGGCCGCATCCAGGGCTTTGTCCAGCGCACCGAAGGACATGTGGATTTCCGCCAGTCTGGCCCAGGCCAGGGCATTGTCCGGCGTCTGCTTCACCGCTTCCTCGAGGGTGGTCCTGGCGCCTTCGAGATCGAACTCCGCCTGCTGGGCATAGGAGAGGGCCACCTGGGCGGTGGCGGATTCCGGGTCGGCCTCTACGGCCTTCTGGGCCAGGGTGAGTCCTTTGGCCTTGTCGTTGTGCACCAGGGCGATGATGGACTGCAGGGCCATGGCATCACTGTTGTTCGGATCTATACGCAGGATTCGGTCTATATCGCTGCTGGCTTCATCCACACGGCCCACCGCGAGTCGGGAGGAAGCCCGGGCTGCCAGATAGCCCGTGTCGAATGAATCGCTGGCCGTTATTTTTTCCGGCGACACACCTAAAACCGGTGGATAATACAAGGCCCACCGGACCGCATCCCTTGGACTGGCAACAACACGCGCCACAGGCGCCTGCCCGGCTTTGGCGGCGGCCGAATGCCCGCTGCCTATGCCCAGGCTTCCGGCGTCGTTGAATGCGAGAACCCTTCCCTCAAACACGGAAATAAAGGTTTCATCGCTTCCCACCCTGACGAAGAACTCCGTCCCTTCAACACCTGCGTTTACAAAGGCCGTGTTCACCAAAATACTTCGCGGGGCCCGGCTGAAAAAATGGGCTGCGCCTTGGATCAGCTCGACGAGAAAGGTTCGCTCTTCTTGGACGCCACCGAGGGTGATCGTGCTGTTCTGGTCTAGACGGAGGATGGGCTGATTAACGAGGGACAGCTCTGCCCTGCTGTTTTCCAGCACCCGGATGGTGTCACCCGCACAAAAGGTGCTGTTTAAAGTGACCGGCATCCACAGCGGTTCATCCGACCTTTTGGATTCGACATCTCCTTCCACCGAAACCGCTTTTGCCACCCACTGCTCACAGGTTTCTGCAAAGGAAACACTGGCCATTAGGAATACGACCAAAAAGCCAATGCACATTTCATTAAACCCAATAAATTGCCATGGTCTCTTCATCGCCTACCTCCGACTTCGTTTTATTGTAATGAACAGACAATACACCAGCCACAGGTATTCATGATGAACTACCCGGGACAGGTATCCTGAACACTACCCATTCAATATGTAAAATCAGTTAGGTCTTTGATCAGAAACTAAAGGAACAAATTATATAAACTCTTTTGCTTCAGCGTTTGAAGATCCTCGCAGCTAGCTACGGGGAATGTGCTCGCTTTTTCGGTTCAAAAGAGAATATTAGTCGGTACCATCTTGAGACGTGTTGCCATATATAGCGGATCTTTAATTCGTTTTAAAATTAACTTAAAACGGGACGCAAAATTCATACACAGCTTGACTTTTTCAGCAATTCATTTCTTGTGCATTATCAGCAAGCACGTTATTTCATAAAGGTTATAATATTTTCTCCAGCTCTTCCCTTGAATGAACCAGGGTTTTGTCAAATTCCTGCCAGAATGGACGGTCTTTTTCCCGCCATCCTTTTCCAAATGTTTGGTCGAAATCCGGTTTCAATCGCGAGAACCAGTTTTCTTTTTTCTTTTTTTCAATCGCCGGTGCATCGATCAACTCCACAAGAAAGGATTCGATATCGATCATGCGGTCTTTGGGGAGATAGGCCCGGGCCCCTTTGTTGATGGACACGATCAGGTTTTCCGGTGAGAGGGCGTGGGCGGTGAGCATCAGGGCAGGGATGTTTTTCCGGTTGGCGATCTCCAGGAGCTTGTACCCGTCGACACCCATGATGTCGAACACGGCGGCATCATAACTGTTTTTTGACAGGTGTTTTTCAGCGGATTCAAAGGTAGTGGCTGTGTCGATGCGGCACATGTCCAGAATGTCTGCCAGGGTTTCCAGGACATCCGTTTCATCATCCACGACCAGGAGCCTTTTTCCGTCCAATACGTTTTTGCTCATGCTACTCTCCTGTTTAACGCCACTATAAACCTATTGCCATATCGACAAAGTGACAAGCCCCAATTTTTACCCATAAATACCGTATGGTATCTGGGTGTTTTACAGATTAAAGGAATGTTGTCTTTTTTGGTGGGACACTATCTGATGGAACGCCAGTGATTGAAGACCCTCGCACCAAGCTACGGTGAATGCGCTCGCTTTTTTTCGGTTCAGCACGTGAAAACAGCAGCAGATTTCTGGATGGATCATTTGGACATAGCAGCGATGGCGCTTTCAACATCATTGTGAATATTGGCAAATTTGGTGATGCCCACCATGTTGAATATTTTTTTAAAATGCTCGGACAGACCCGTAATGCTGATCTGTTGATTGTTCTTTTTGGTTTGAGCTAGAATCTGGATCAGGACGGCAATGCCGCCGCTGTTGATATAGGCGCCTTCTTCAAGATTGAGTAATATTTTTTCGGTTCCCTGGTCATTGGCATCTTTGTAGGCTTGATTGAGAAACGGCTCGGAAAAGGAAGTGACATCTCCCTGTATCTTCAAAATGACAACCGACCCGTATTTTTCGAGTACTATTTCATTCTTGTTTTGCATATTCAGCCTACGCTTTCATTTTAAGGACCATTTCAACCACATGGCCTCTACCTGCGCCCTCTTTGAATTCCACCTGATCTGCCAATTGCTCGATCAAAAATAAGCCGAAACCGCTCAAAACCTCATCTGCCTCGATTATTTTTTCGATGTCAGGACTCGGTGGTCTTTCCTTGATACCATCTCCTTCATCCGTTACCCACACCCGAATGGTGTCGTTTTGGCAGAGCATGGAAACAATGACTTTTGCATCCACGCGCCCCTTGTTCCCGTGCTGCATGGCGTTAATGGATGCTTCCGCCACGATGGTCTTTAAATCTTCGATACGGTCTTTGGGAAAGCCGAACATTTCTGCAAAGGATGCAGAGCATGCCATTGCGATGCGTTCATAGCCTATCTGGCTGGTCAATATGATCTCTACGGTTCTTTCAGCTTGATTTTCCGACATATTTATCGTCATCCGCTAGACTAAGACCTGTACTGAGTGATTTTTATCTCGATCTGCACCAATCTCTTCGGGAAAAATCGCTCAGCTTAGCTCAGGTAAGACTTTGATTCATTTTTAGATCCTAACTTTAATAATTCATTTTAAGGAAAGAGAAATCACAAGTCAACATAAATAAAACCGTGTGCCGATTTTATGAAACACACCCTTGTCACTCCGCCCACCAAAGGTAAAAACAATGGTTCTAAAGTTAAGAATCGATGAGATCAAACCGTTAGGGAAAATATTTCCACGTCTTCGGCCAAATTTTTAAGAGCGAATTTCCCCAGCGATGAGAATTGAAACACGCCTTTGGCCCGCTGAACCGTTTCTCCGGCCAGCAGAATTTCTCCGCCCTTGGCCTTTCCGCAAAGCCTGGCGGCGACATTGACAATGGTTCCATGGGTCGTGTACGTCCATCTCGAACCGATGATGCTTTCGAATTTTGCCGCCCCCACAAAGGCTTTTCCCGAAGCCACCCCGACATTCACGAGACACTGCTGAGACGCCATGGTGCAGTCATCGTTTATGGAGCAGGCCTTTTCCATAATTGTCTTTGCCGCGCGCACCGCCTGAAGGGCGTTCTCTTTTTCGTCCATTGATATAAAAAGAACCATCAGCCCATCCCCTGCCGTCTCGACGACATCCCCGTCATTGGCATAAATGGCATCCATGAAAACAGAAAAATATTTTTCAATCAACGTATTCACATTGGTGGCGCCGATCTTGTCCGTAATTTTCGTGTACCCCTCGATATCGAGAAACAGGACAGATATGTCCTGCTCCTGGGCTTCATGAATTTCTGACGAAGACGCATTTTCCACCAATCTGGTTACCGCCGTGGGCACAAATTTGCTCAGGTTCGATTTAATGCTCTCCAGAAGCTCTACTTTTCTCAGGGCGGCCTTCAGCTCCTTGAGCGCTTTTTCGAGCTGGGTATTCTTTTCCAGAAGATCCTGGTTGAGCTGTTTGATGTTTTTGAAAGAGAGGGCATTTTTTAAGGAAACCACCAGGCTGTTGGCCAGGGTCCCCATGAGCTCTTTATCGTCTTCATTAAAGGGCCCGCCGATAATTTTGGCACCCAGCCCCATGAATCCGCAACAGTCATCCGTCACCTGGAATGGCAGGGCACACATATCCAGCGGCTCCAGTTCCTCAGGATTCACCAGCACAGAATGACCGTTTACTTCATGATCGCGTGTGTGGTTTCGAACGAGGCGTTTTGCGTCACGCTCCAACAGAGCTGATTCTTCTTCATCGTATCCCATGACCTTGAAAAAAGTAACCGCGTCCGTTTCTCTGGACATCAGCATCACAACGCCCTGCATCACACCGAAATTGCCCATGATCATCAGTAAAAAATGATTGATGATGGTGTCAAATTCCACCGTACTGAAGATGTCCCGGCTGATGTCGTTCAGTGTTTTTAGATGATATACCCGCCGGTCCAGCTCCTCGAAGGCATTTTCAAGGTCCAGATTTTTTCTTTTCAGATCCTGGTTGAGGTGGTCCATCTGCTGCAGAAACTTGGCATTTCTCAATGCAACAATGAGATGGTTTGTGAGTGTCAGCAGCAGATCGATGTCTCTTTTTGCAAAATGCCTGGTATTTATCCTTTCTCCCAGGAGCAGAACACCCTTGGTTTCTTTATCCAGGCCAAAAGGAATCACGGTTTTAATGGTTTCGGGGAACGTGCCTGTGTTTTTTTCAAAAAAAGGGTGGTGGATGTTCTGGGAACCATTGGTGTTAAAAAATTGGGTGCAGGCCAGAGTCAACACAAGCAGTGCATCTTCGTCAAATCCCCTGTCGATGACAGGTGTGATGCGGCCCGAATGGTTATCGTACAAAGCGATGAGCCCCTCAAGAATACCCATGGACCCGATAATGGTGAGCAGAAAATTATGAAGAACCGTTTCCGTGTCTTTTGCTTCAAACAGTTCCTTGCTGACGTCGTACAGGGTTTTCAGCTGAAACATGTTGTCAGGTGCATCCGCTGTCGATTCGGCCATAGATGGAGCTTCCTTTAACAGTGCTGTATTCGGTTCAATGTATCCCGCCCCGCAAGCAGCTAAAAATTAGCAAATTAGGATCTTCTCCCAATTAGCTGGGAGAAAGGGTTCAAGGAGTCCAGGATTCAAGGATTCAAGTGTTTGTTTTCCAGGGATTTGATCACCGCTTTTAGCATTCTCTCTACATCCCCAAGCTCCTCTTTTAATTCCTGAAGCTTTTCCTTCTTCATATAATCCAAATCACCGGATATCCTCGTTTATCAAAACAAAGTTTATACGCTTTTTTCCAGATCTTTAACTCTTTATAGTTCTTAAGCATTGAAGAACCTCGCAGCAAGCTACGAGGAATGTTCTGCCGTACGGCAGTGCTTCGCATCGACCGTAAGGAATTCTGTCTAATTTAGATTTGCTCGCTATTGCGGTTCAACTGGTGCCTCACGTCATCTCACTCGAACCCTAGACCCCTGGAATCCTTGAATCCTTAATTTGGATCAACTCTTTGGGAGATGATCCGCAAATTATACATCTAGGTCAACTGAAATATCTCTATTTCCCTGGAGATATTTTTCAGCTCGAACATCCCCAAACTGTTCGTGTGACAACGGCCTGCCAGCCGTTCCGATGTCTGTTTCGAAACCAGGATACGGCCGCCGGTTGCCAGTTTGCCGATGCGGGCGGCTAAATTGACAGCGCCACCCCTGGCCGTGTAGGTCCATCGGGAACCGGTATAGCTGTCGAACTTGGCCGCACCCACCAGGGCCGGCCCCGAGTTGATACCCATGTTTATTTCGAGCGGCTTGTAAAGGCTGCCGATGGTGCTGAAAATATGTTTGGTCTCCTTTTGAACCGTCAGGGCCGTCCGGGCGGCATCCAGTGCATTTTTCTTTTGATCCTCATCCAGAAACAGCACCATCAACCCGTCACCGGCAGTTTCGTTGACATCACCTCTGTTGGCATGAATGGCGTCCATAAATACAGAGAAATGTTTTTCTATGACGGAATTCACCTCGTCACTGCCGAGCTTCTCGCACAACCGCGTATATCCTTCGATATCCAAAAATAGAATCGAAAGATCCTGTTTTTTTTGCTCCAGGTTGTTTCCGGTGGGCGATTGTTCTATCATCCGAGAAACCGTAACCGGCACAAATTTACTCAAATTTTCCTTAACGCTCTCAAGAATCTCAACCTTTCTCATGGCGTTTTTCAGCTTATCAAGTGTCTTTTCGAGTTCGATGTTTTTGTCACGGAGATCCAGGTTGATCGTCCAGATTTCTTCAAATAACTTTGCATTTTTTAGGGCAACAATCAAATTGTTGATCAGGGTATCCAGCAGCTCCTGATCGTTTTCATCATACCCGTCTCCCACAAGTTTGTCGCCCAGGCCTAAAAAACCCTGCCATTGCTCCTCGATAAGGAAAACAGAAAAGTAACTTGCTTTTGGAGGAATGAGACCTTGTTTTCTTAAACGTGATGTATGTTCAATTCCCTGCACTTGTTTTTGTCTTGAAACGATCTCTTCGATCGTCTGGGCTACAGCGGTCTTTTCGGCCTGCAAATATCCAAGCGATTCAAACCTGTCTATTTTTTTTGCCTTTTGCAACGAAAGTGCCACAAACCCTCGCTTGCTGCCAAACGTTCCCATCGCCATCAGTAGAAAATTTCGGATGATTTTTTCCGATGCGACACAACTATAAATATCACGACTCACATCATATAGGGTCTTCAGATGAAACACTTTCCGGTCCAGGTTTGCCTGGACAGCTTCCGACTCTTCTAAGGCGGCTTTAAGCCGCTGGATTTCTTCTCTCAGTTTCATCAGACACCGGTATGGCTTTTCGTGCTCATTTTAAAACTGCATCACCTTGAAAAGCGTTTTAAAATGAATTTTGACTTCCTGACGGGTCTCTTTAAGACGGTCCAGAAATGTTTTTGCGAGGTTCGACATGATGACAAAGCCCACTTCAGGATCATGTTTTGCCTGCTCCATCAATCGGCTTCGTTTGATGACCATCAGGATGCTGTCTTCATAGCTTCTGGCGGAAAGGCTGTAGATGTATGGGGGAACCAGAGATGAGGTGCCGAAATGGCTGCCTGCCGATCTCATTATCGTGATGGGCAACTCGACATGATCGTCAATCGATGTCAACATCTCTACAGCGCCTTGCTTGATGCAGTAAAGTTGTTCTGCCGCCTGCCCTTCACGAAAAATCTGTGCGTTTTTTTTAACGCTAATTTCCTCTATCAACGTATTCAGATGCTCAAGCTGAATTTCTGAAAGGCCCTCAAACAGGTGACAAAATGGTCGGTTCATGGCAATTCCCCCTCACAAAATCGTTTTTTTTACGAGGACAGGTGCGGGTGCTGTTCTATGCTGTGGAAAAAGCTTCGGATGCGAGAATCAGGCTCAGATAAACGGATGTGTCCGTATTAAAACCTTAGGAACGATATACTCTGGGACTATATTATTGTGGAATGTCCGCTGTCAAGGATATAGCATTTCTGGACCGCGCCAGCATTTGCAGGGCTGTCTCTTTAGACTGATGCTCAAATCCGACAATGCTGAGGACAACCTCCAGGCGGATACCGTCGGTATCCAGATTTTTCTCCAGCAGCAGGTTGCGCAGCCGATTGCAAACCGGCTCCGCTTTTGAAGCGGACGTTTGCGGCATGAGAAGCGCAAACGTTTCAGCGTCAAGCCGCCCGAGATAATCACTTTTACGAATCAGGGTGGAAAGGGTCTGGCCGATCAATCGAAAATTCCTGTCTTTGATTTCAAAGCTCATTCGTTTGTCCGACACCTCGAGATCGATCCCCATCAGGCACAGGGCAAGGTGCTCCTGATAACGTCTGGATCGATGGATTTCCGTTTCAAGTATGTTGATAAACCCACGCCGGTTGTACCAGCCGGTAAGGTCATCGACGATACTTTCACACGCAAAGTTGTTGGTTACGGCTTCGATACGGTCACACAGTATCGTCATAAGGTTCATAAAAAACCTGTTTGCCGTCGGTGGATAAAGCCACTGCAGCCGTTTAATCATTTTCAGGTTGATTTCCAGATAATCACAGGGTTCGGTTGCGATGACCGTTGCAGAACGGGGAACACCTCTCAAAAGACCCATCTCGCCCAGCACATCGCCCTCTCCGGCCTGGTTTATCTGTTTGTATATCCCGTGTTCCATTATTTTCTCATCATCGTTTTCAGGTTCCACCACATCCATGGCCCCGGATATAATGGCGCACATGGAATCGCTCTTTTCCCCTTTGTGAAACAAAACCTTCCCGGCCTCGATTTTCTTCAAGGTCCCGGCCAGAATAATATAATGAATCTGGGTTCGGGAAAGACCGTTGAACAAGGGGATGCCGAATCCCGGATCTTTCCCCAGCTTCAATCGTATCAGATCCCACAAGGTCACCAGTTCTACGTGCAACAGCAGAGACGGCAGAAGGATGAGATCCCCCACAAGAGCCGAGAACATGGTAATGGCCATCATGGTTCCAAAAATTGCCGTGGGCTTGAAACCCGACATGGCCAGAATCGAAAAGCCGATACTGATGGTCAAGGTTGTATATATGATGGGGCGCCCAATATGACGCAGGGTCTCTTTGAGGGCTCTCTTGTCATTCAGATCCTTTCTGAACTCCCGGTTGTACCGAACCAGATAGTGGATCGTATCGTCTACCGCCAGACCGATGGCGATACTGGCAATCAGGCTGGTAAACATGGAAAGCTCGACACCGAACCATCCCATGATACCGAAATTGATAACGATGGGAAATATATTGGGAACAATGGCAATCAGTCCGACCTTGCTCGATAAAAAGAGCAGAAACATGATACCGAAGATAATGACCATGGTAATGGACAGGCTTTTCACCTGCCCGCTGGTAATCTGGTGACTGCTTTCGGAAATCACCATCCCGAAGCCGGTGACATTCCAGCGGGCGTCTTTGGAAAACATATTTTCCGCGTGCAGAAGAATCTGTTTCTTGGCCTTGAGAAACATCCGTGAACTGGAGATATGCGTCAGAAGAAGAATATTGGCTTGTGAAAAATCCGGTGTCATGAACCGATTCAGCATATCTTCGCCCAGCATCATTTTATAACTGTTGATGAGCATCCTCAGTTCCCAGGTCTCTTCGGGCAAGCGGTAATATTCCGGACTGAACTGGTTGGTGGCATAGTTGACGAGTTTCAGGTAGTCGGCAAATGAAATGGTCTTGTCGATACCCGGTAAGGTGTCGATATATTTTTGCATGGTATCTATTTTGACGATATTCTCTACCGTTTGAAAATACTCCTCGGTGTCGCCCTGCATGGTGACATTGATGGGGAAACTGCCGGAAAGGTGCTGATAGATATCGTGAAAATTGCGGCTCACTTCCGTGTCTTCCTTGAAATACCCCACCGGATTGCTCTCTACCGGTATTTTGAAGATGCCCACAATACAGAACAGAACCAGGATACCGATCACAGGAAACGTTATCTTCTGATAGTTTAAATCAATGGTCACGATACCGTCTATAATCCGATCCAAGATATTGAAGCCGTGAGAATCCGGGCGGCTTTTCTTTTTTGGCATGGGGAGCAGCGACATGACCGCCGGCATCAGGGTCAAAAGAATGACCAGAAAACTGATGATACCCAGACAAGCCGATATGGCAAAAGCCTGGATGGCTGTTATGCGGCTGATGAGCAGAGAACCCAGCCCGACAACCGTGGTCAGTACCGCCAGAATCGTCGGGAATGTAATGGTATCATAGGTGGCAATTGCAGCAGCAGGACTGTTTTCAGCAGTGCGCACCTGGTCGCGGTACTCCGTGACAATGTGCAGGCAATAGGCCGTTCCCACAGCAAGCAGAAACACGGGTACAATCATGGTCAGGATGGAGAGCGGTATGCCTGCCATGGACATGAGTCCAAAGTTCCAGACCAGTGCCAGGGTCACACACAGCAACGGAAGCATGACATAAAAAAACTTGCGGTACAGACATAACAGCACCAAGGCAACCAGGATGAACGTGATGGGCGGCAGTCTGATAAAATCTTCTTGAGTCAACTGCGCCAGGGCCTGGGAAACCAGCGGCATCCCTATCTGGTAGAGACTGAGCGTTTTAGGGGAGGATTCGATCAATTGATTGACCGCGGCGATGACACTTTCCGGATCGGCGTCATTGCCGAGAACGAGGGTTAAAACGGTTGTTTTGCCATCGTCTGAGAAAAGGTTTTCTTTGAACAGATCCACATGCTGCATGACATCGGAAAATTTTGTCAGATCCCATTTCCCGCTAAAATCCACCGCTTTTTTGACTTCCGGCAGGCTGATCACCCTTCGAACACCTGCAATCTTTGTCGCTTCATCTGACAACGCCGTTATTTTTTTAAAGGTGTTCTCTTCGTATATGCCGTCACTTTTGATGACGACCCGGATAATTTCATCCGACCCAAAAAGGGACTTGAATTCTTCATAGCGTGTTGTGGCCGGGAGATCTTCAATGATCAGATCGTAGACGGAGGTTTTGAATGTCAGTGTCGGGATGCGCCAGGCAAACGCGGCGGTTGCGATCAAAATAATCAAAATAGCGATTACTGGATGCTTTATGACCCGTTCAATAAGCTGCTGCGGTGAGAACCTGCTCAACAGTTGCTTGTGCATGATCAGAGGTCTTTCATGGATTTTATTTTAATCGGATTAAAGACGTGACTGTCAGTACCTGACCAATGTCATTGACTTAAGGAGATCCGCAGGTCCATGTAATGTAGCGCAGGTCTTTAGACCTGCAAGAAAGCTATCCGAGCAGAGCTGAAGCTCTGCGCTACATCATTAAGTCAACGGCATTGAGTATTTATATGTAACACTGAAAAGGCTGTCAATAGTGCAATGGGCCAAGGTTGAAACCCGTTGGGATTGCCGATCTTACCGCATCTACGGCGTCAGATGCCATCCCGCGTAGTTCACTATAGCGGAACAGCCTCTTCCTTGTAGCTACGACAACCTCGACAATCGCACATCTTACAGGATCCTGAAAGCATCCGTCATATAAGGGACAATCTCATCGTCGGTTTTCCGAACGATGACAAACCCCTCCACATCTTTCAGGGAACGGATCAATGCCATTCCCTGCTCGAGCCCCATCACCATGATTGCCGTTGCCAGACCGTCCGCAAACATACAGCTATCCGCTACGATGGAAACACTTACGACAGCATTGTTTACGGGATAGCCGGTTCTTGGGTCTATGATGTGAGAAAAGCGCTTGCCGCCGGTTTCGAAATAATTTCGATAGTCTCCACTGGTGGCCATGGCACGATTGTGAAGGGGTACCACCTGGTAAACGTCGGTGGTTGAGGCGGTTGTGGATGGCCGGTTGATCCCCACGCGCCACGGTTGTCCATCTTTTCGGTATCCCGCGGCAAACACTTCCCCACCGATTTCCACCAGAAAGTGTTTTATTCCTGATGCTTGTAGCAGGTCAGAAATCTGGTCAACGGCGTATCCTTTGGCGATACTTGCCAGGTCAAGCGTGATGGTGCTTCTCTTTTTTTGAAGATATCCTTCCGGAAAGATGTCGATGTGCTGAAATCCAATCCAGCGCATCTGTTTTTCGATTTCGGATTCATCCGGCACCTGGTGCGCCTGCCGGGTATTGCCAAAACCCCAGAGATTGACCAGCGGCTTGATTGTGCCATCCCAGGCACCACCGGTTTTCTCGTATATGTCTCTGGCCGCCAGCATGACCTGAAGAAAGTCATCCGACACGGCCAGTCTTTCCCGCGTGTCCTGGATGGCATTGAACCGGCTGATTTCACTGTCCGGAAGATACGTGGACATGCTCTGGTTGATGGCCTGCAGCCGCTTGTCGATCTTGTCTTTTAATCCGGACATGCTTTTGAAATATCCGGTGATGAGTTTGACCTGATAGGTCGTGCCCATGGTGGTGCCGTCAAAAACCACTTCCTTCTGTCCGCCACAGGCGGACAAAAAGAGCAGCGATAGGATGCATGGGATGATTTTTCTCACTATTGGATTCATAATTGTTCTATGGAGCTGTAAGCGATAAGCTGTAAGCCTTAAGCAGCTAACTGCTTAGAGCTTACAGCTTAATGCTTATGTGAGAGCTTTCAATTAGAAGCTATCTAAAAAATAGGATTTTGGCCCAAGATCAAGGCGGCCCCGTATTTCAACCCGCAGGAATACTGTCGTATTTTGAGGAGTTGAAAAGCGGGACCAACACAGAGGTTGGGCCAAAAGACATTTTTTAGATGGCTTCTAACAGATGCGTGGGAGTTGTTCGCCTGTGAGCATATCCACAATGCGTCTCCCGCCGATACGGGTCTGCATGAAGACCCGGCCGGGATTGTCTGAAATCACCTCTCCTATGATGCCGGCATCTCTGGCCACGGGGTCTTCCTTCATCACGGACAGAACCGCCTCGGCATCCCCGGGCGCCACAAAAGCCAGCAACTTTCCTTCGTTGGCAAGATAAAGCGGGTCAAGCCCCAACAGTTCGCACATGCCCCGCACCTCGGGTTTGACGGGAATGGTATCCTCGAAAATTTTGATCCCCACACCCGATGCTGCCGCAATTTCATTCAAGGAGGTTGCCACCCCCCCCCGGGTGGGATCCCGCAGCACGTGAATCCTGCGACTGGATTCAAACATGCGCCGGGTCAGATGATTCAATGGTGCCGTATCGCTTTTGACACTCACATCAAAGCTCAGGCCTTCCCGTTTTGCCAGAATCGTCACACCATGATCCGCAATGGTTCCGCTGAGAATGATGACATCGCCGGGTGTCGCATTTTTGCAGGCCACATCGACACCGTCACAGAGGACTCCCACACCGGACGTATTAATGAATATCTTGTCCACAGCACCCTTGGGAACCACCTTGGTGTCTCCGGTGACAACGCTTACATCCGCTGCTTTTGCGGACAGACCCATCTGTCGCACAATGGCCTTCAAATCAGCGATGGGAAACCCCTCTTCAAGAATCAACCCGACGCTCAAATAGCGTGGTGAGGCCCCGCACATGGCAATATCATTGACAGTCCCGTTGATGGCCAGATCCCCGATGTTTCCACCCGGGAAAAAAATGGGGTCCACGGTATATGTGTCCGTTGAAAAAGCCAGTCGTTGACTTCCGGCTTCAAAAATCGCCCCGTCATCCAGGCCTGCCAGCAAGGGGCTGTCAAAAACGGGTAGCAGAATATCCATGGTCAATTGATGCGACATCCTGCCGCCGGCACCGTGGTCGAGTAGTATTTTGTCGTTTTTCATGTGTTTTGTGTTTGGCATTTCGTGTTTGGTGTTTTGGGTTTGGTGTTTGGTTTTAGGTGTTAAGTGTTGAGTGTTAGTGCCTTAACTGAAAAATTTTATATATTTTATGTCAAGAAAAAGAAACCACGAAAATTTTCGTGGTTCCGTGTTTTCGTGATAAATGCTTTTTCCCTTTCCGGTTTGCCCGGCTTGCTCTGTAAGAATCAGCTACGGACTAAGAGCTACCAGCTACATGTGTTCACTCGTGGTACCTGTAGTACGCGGCACAGGTCCCCTCGCTGGACACCATGCAGGGGCCCACCGGATCCATGGGCGTACAGCGCGTTTTGTACAGCGGGCATTCGAATGGCTTTTTAATACCGGTAAGGATGTCTCCGCAGGCGCATCCTTTGGGGTCTTCAGAAGCAGGCACGTCAATTGAAAATCGCTTTTCCGCATCAAAGACCCCGAGGTCCGGGTTGATTTTCAAGCCGCTTGCGGGGATGACCCCGATGCCGCGCCAGGCAACATCCCTTATTTCAAAAGTATCCTGCAGCAGTCTCTGGGCGGTGGGGTTGCCTTTGTCGGTCACGGCTCTGCCATAAGCATTGGCCAGTTCCGGGGATTCTGTTTCAATTTGCAGCACCAGCAGATAAATTGCCTGCAGGATATCTGCCGGCTCGAATCCTGCGATGACACAGGGTGTCTGAAATCGATCAAAAAAAGGTTGATACGCATCTCGGCCGGTGATCACGGACACGTGACCGGGCAGAATAAAACCGTTGACCCGGACATTTTCCATGGACATCAAGGCGTGGAGTGCCGGTGGAACCGTTTTGTGGGCCGAGAACACACTAAAATTATCCAACTGCATCTGTTTGGCTGTCTGGATGGCTGCAGCAATGGTGGGTGCCGTGGTCTCAAATCCAACCCCCAGGAAAACAATTTTCTTTTCCGGATACTTTACAGCAAGCTCAATGGCATCCATGGTGGAGTATACCACCCGAATGTCACAGCCCTCGGCTTTTTCTTTCTGCAGAGATGTCTCGGTACCCGGAACACGCATGAGGTCCCCAAACGTCGTGAGGATTACGTTCTCGAACCGGGCCAGCGCGATGAACGCATCGATCTCTTTCTGGTCGGTAACACACACCGGACATCCCGGCCCTGAAAGAAGGGATATGGTGTCAGGCAGCAGGGAACGGATGCCGCTTCTGAAGATGGAAACTGTATGGGTCCCGCACACCTCCATCAGGCGGACCTTGCGGGTACTTCTATCCCGAATTTTTTCCACAAGACCCCGGGAAATATCCGCATCCCGGTATTCTTCCATGTATTTTATTGTCATGTCTTTTCTCCAGCAATAAAATCGTTTGCACGAGTTTATTTGACGCGACGTTGTCGCTATTTATTAAAAATCGGACCTAAATACCAAATAAAGGTAAGGCACTAAGGCTGATGGGTGATCCCTGAGCGGCTGTGAAACTGTCTGAGTTCTTTAGTGACTGTTATGCCGGACTTGATAATCCTGCCCCGGTAAGTAGCTAGCCGGGGGCATCCAGTGTTTTTAATGACAACCTGCGGCTTTTTAAGCGCTCGTTTTTCACGGTCGCATGTTGATTGTCCCTCGACCTCACCCGGCGTGCCGGGCAATGGCATCTGCAATCACGGCCTGCCCCAGGGCAATGCCGCCATCGTTGGCCGGTACCCTTTCATGGGTCAACACGTGAAAGCCCCTGTCACGAAGACGTTTTGTCAGGCCCGAAAGAAGAATGGCATTTTGAAAACAGCCGCCACTTAGGGCTACCCGGGACAGACCGCTTTCCTTTCTGATAACCTGGCACAGATCCGTGAACATCGCCATGAGTGTGATATGAAACTTGCCACTGACAATCGAAAGACTGACACCTTTCTCAATATCCTTGACAACACCGCTGATGATAGGATGTGGATCGATCTGTAGCGTGTCCTCTGATGACCATGCGTATTCGTAGAGATCGGTGGTCGACGTTTCCGCCAGCATTTCGAGCTCCATGGCGGCCTGCCCCTCGAAGGCCACCTGGCTCCGTATGCCGACCATGGCGGCAATACCATCGAAAAAACGCCCCAGACTCGATGTTCCGGGAGCGTTGACGCCTTTTTCGATCATCGCGACAATGATGTTGAGCTTGTTTTGATCCAATTTTTCCAGGAAGGGCAGACGTCGATTAAAAAGATCTTTTCCGTAGACACCGTAAAGATAACTGACGGCCATCCGCCAGGGTTCTTTTATGGCCGCTGCCCCCCCCGGCATGGGGGTGCAGGCGAGATGGGCCACTCTTTCAAACCTGTCGAGCCGGGCAATCAGAACCTCCCCCCCCCAGATGCTGCCATCGTTTCCATACCCGGTTCCATCGAAGGCGAGACCGATGACCGGTTCCTCAACATGATTTTCGGCCATACAGCTTACGATATGAGCATGATGATGTTGAATCTCAATCCGCATCACGCGTTTCTGTTCCAAGGCATACCGGGTACTCAGATAATCCGGGTGCATGTCGTGAGCGATAATTTCCGGTTCGATGGACAATATCCGCTTCAGATGAGCGATGGTCATTTCAAAAAATTCATAGGTGGACAGGTTTTCAAGATCGCCGATATGCTGGCTTAAAAAAGCATGCTCCTCTCTGGTAAGGCAGACCGTGTTTTTCAGCTCTGCACCACAGGCAAGAATCGGCTTCACACGGTTTTTCAAAAAAATGGGGACCGGGACATACCCCCTGGAACGTCTTAAAAATCGCGCCTTGTCGTCCACGACCCTGAGAACCGAATCATCACTTCTAAGATAGATATCCCGATCGTGTATCAGAAAATAGTCGGCAATATCCCGGAGACGATCAAAGGCATCTGTATTGTCGATAGCAATCGGCTCTTCACTCAGATTGCCACTGGTCATGACAAGGGCTGTAAAATTGTCTTTCACCAGCAGATAATGAAGAGGGGTATAGGGCAGCATGACCCCCACGGTGCAATTTTTCGGAGAAACACCCCCGGCCAGGGCATACTCATTCTTTTTCTCCAGCAGTACGATGGGACGCTGCCGGGATTGCAGCAAGGTTTCCTCTTCCTGACCAACCCGTGCAAACTGTTGGATGCTCTCGATATCCCCGGACATGACAGCCAGGGGTTTTTCTTCGCGATGTTTTCGTTGTCTCAGGGTTGCCACCGACGCTTCATTTTCTGCATCCACCACCAGGTGAAAACCACCCAGTCCTTTTACGGCCACGACATGTCCGGCCTTTAAGAGGGAAATGGTCGTTTCTATGGCATTTCCGGTTTCAACCCGTTTTTTCTCACGATCATGGAGAAGCACCTGGGGCCCGCAGACAGGGCAGGCATTGGGCTGGGCATGAAACCGGCGGTTGAACGGATCGTCATATTCGGTCTGGCATTCCCGGCACATCCGGAAATGTCGCATGGAGGTCTTGGGGCGGTCATAGGGGATATCATCGATGATGGTATATCGCGGACCACAGTTGGTACAGTTTATAAACGGGTACCCATGTCGGCGATCATCAGGATCGAAAAGTTCGTCTTTACAGTCTTTACAGATGGATACATCTGGTGAAATCAAGGTAAACCGCTGGGCATCTTTCCGGCTTTGGCTGATGGAAAAATCATCACAGCCCGTCGGGGCCAGGGACTCGACATCCACCTGGGTAATGTGGGCCAGGGGAGGGCTTTGGGTGGTCAGGCGTTGTAAAAAGGATTCGATGCCATCGAGAGGACCTTCCAGAGTGATGGTAACCCCGTTGGACGTATTGGCCACCTGGCCTTTCAGCTTCAGTGTCGTTGCCAGCTGATATACAAAGGGTCTGAATCCGACACCCTGAACAATTCCCTTGACGTTGAGCCTTCTTGCTTCTTTGGCCGAACGCTCCTGTTGCATGTTATCAAGACTCGATATTTTCGTCACTGCTCTTTTCAGCAAAAGCAGCTGCTTCTTTCAATATTTTCAATGATTCCATGGCCGCCGCCTCATCGATTTTATGGAGGGCAAACCCGGCATGAACGATCACGTAATCACCAACACCGGCATCCTCCAATAGCAGGAGACTTGTTTTTCTCTGAACACCATCCACATCGATGGTTGCCATGCCGTTGTCAATTTTGACGATTTTAGATGGGATTGCCAGACACATACTTTTCTTTCCTCTTCTGATAAGGCGTATCGAGTCGATTCAGTTCGGACAGAACCATGTCGATCATGGGTGCAATTTTGGCCGCTGTCACCGGCGTCAACTCGATACTGAGGGTCTCGATATCGAGGGGCTCCACACCAACGATCACGGTTTCAGGAACCTTGTCCAGCGCCTGGCACAATGTCAGGGCTTCCAGGAAATCTACCTGGTGAATTGAGTTTTTGGCCCGGATACGGGCCGGTATCTGGTCACCGGACAAGCGGTACACGTCGCCCGGGTTGCCTTTGTTACGGATGACATCCACGACAATCAACTGGTCGGCCAGTGAGATGACCCCCAGCAGGTTGACGCCTAAAACGCCGCCGTCCACAAGCGAAACATTGTCCGGAAAGGTATATGTTTCTTCAAGTTTTTCAATGACCCGGACGCCAAAACCTTCATCCGAAAACAGAAGACAGCCGACCCCCAGAATCATGATATGCGGTGAATTCAAGCCAGATCCTTCCTACCTGTTCATTTTTTCGAGAATATCTCACCAGTCAAACCACACCCGCCCGTCAAAATGAGGTACGCCGAATAGGATGCCCGAGACAGGGCATGTGTACTTTATCTGTGAGGCATTGTTTCGGGGAAATATTCCGGCTTCCCCTGAACGGGGAAGCCGGAAAGATGATCTCGATTATAATACCTTGATGTCATACACCTGGTTTGACTCAGGATCGATCACATGCACACCGCAGGCGATACAGGGGTCAAAGGAGTGTACGGTTCTCAATACTTCGAGCGGCCTTGCCGGGTCTGCTATGGGTGTTCCAATGAGCGCTTCCTCAATTGGTCCCAATTTGCCTTTTTCGTCTCGAGGTCCAAGGTTCCATGTGGACGGCACGACGTACTGATAGTTCTTGATTTTCTTGTCTTCGATCTCAATCCAGTGTCCCAGGGATCCCCTGGGAACATCGTTGAGCCCGACGCCGCGACCGGAATTCGGCATTTCCCACGGCTGGTAGGTCTTGGTGTCACCCGCTTTCAGGTTTTCCACCAGTTCCATGACCCAGCCCGGCATGGCCTGGCCGATGGCGACCGTCTCAAGACCTCTGGCCGCCGTTCTACCCAGGGTGGAAAAAAGGGCCTGGACCGGGACACCCAGTTTCTGCAGGGTGCTGTCCACGAGGGCCTGGATCTCCTTTTTGCCGGCGCCATAGGCCACAAGAACCCTTGCCAGAGGACCGACTTCACAGGGTTCCCCTTCATACCTGGGGGCCTTGAACCAGGAGTACTTGCCACCACCGGGTCGATATTGCGGATCTTCCTGCAAGGGCTTTGTTTCACCCGAATAGGGATGCAGAGGCGCCCCCTCTTCGTACCACGCCCGTGCAACATGCTCGGTCACCTTGTCCTGAGATGCCATCGTCATACCACCCAGATTACGATTCATGATGACACCCCTGGGCATGAACAGGCTTTGCGGCTCGTCGTCACCCATAGGAAACTCACCCCAGGCCATGAAGTTTTTACAGCCACCAATGGCCCCCCAGTCCTTGTAAAAAGATGCCACAGCCAGCAGATCCGGGATATAGACATTCTCGATAAAGGACTGCGTTTCCTTGGTGATATACAGAAATTCCGCTATGCGGTCAGGCGTCAGGTCTTTGACAGAGGTTACGCCACCCACCACGAGGGACTGCAGATGGGGATTCTTGGCGCCGAAAATGGCGTGCATCCTGGCCGCTTTGGCCTGGAGCCGCAAGGCTTCGATATAATGCGCCGCCGCCATCAGGTTGGCTTCCGGCGGCAGAACATACGCTGGATGACCCCAGTACGCATTGGTGAACGGTCCCAGCTGACCGCTGTCGACAAATGTCTGCAGCCGCTGCTGAACATTTCTGAAGTAATTGGCCCCGCCCCAGGGGGCGTTGCTGACATTGTCGGATAGCGTTGCAGTGGCTTTTGGATCGGCTTTCAAGGCCGATACGATGTCGACCCAGTCCAGTGCATGCAGATGATAGAAGTGCACAATGTGATCGTGCTGGAATTGTGCGCCATGCAGCAGGTTTCTGATAAGTCGTGCATTTTTCGGTATCTTTACGCCAACGGCGTCTTCGACTGCCCTCACCGAGGACAAGGCATGTGTGTACGTTCAGACCCCGCACGAACGTTGAACAAAATGGTGAGCATCCCTTGGGTCCCGTCCCTGGAGAATCAATTCGATGCCCCTGAACATCTGGCCGGAGCTCCAGGCGTTTACGACCTTACCACCTTCAACCTCAACCTCGATACGAAGGTGGCCTTCTATTCTTGTAATCGGATCTATCGTTATTCTCTTGCCCATATGTTTCCTCCCTCTCTCTTAAAAAGGATAATTTGCATCATTCGTGTTCAATTACATTTCCTCATAAAACGGGCTCATGGTATCCCAGAAATCCGGTTCACTGCATCCGATGCAGGGATGACCGGCTTCGATGGGCCAGCTCGTACCATCGTTGAATTTGACAATGGGACAGTTGTTGTAGGTCTCGGGTCCTCTGCAGCCAAGTTTGTAAAGACAGTAACCCAGGGCCGCCTCTTCGGATCCGAACTCTTCAACAAACTCATCATTTTCAAAATGAGATCTTCTGGGGCATTGATCATGAATGGTCTTTCCATAGGCAAAGAGGGGCCGGCCAAGATCGTCCAGCGCAGGAAGCTTGCCCAGCAGGAGATAATTCACAACCGTTCCAACAAAATTAATCGGGTTGGGTGGACATCCGGGAATATTCAGGGTTTTTATTCCAAGGGCAGCTCCGACACCTTTGTATCCACCAGGATTTGGTTTGGCTGCCTGAACACCGCCATAGGCGGCGCAGGTTCCCAGGGCTATAGTAGCGGCAGCCTTGGGTACGATGTCCTTGGCAATTTCCAGAAACGTCCTTCCGGCCACTTTTCCATAACCACCATTGAACTTGGTTGCGACCCCGCCTTCAACCACGCAGATGAATTTCCCCTCATACTTCTTCACAGCAGCATGGAGTGCCTCCTCAGCCTGGTGCCCGGCTGCGGCCATGATGGTCTCGTGATATTCAACCGAAAGCACTTCGAGAACAAGTTCATCGATAAACGGATAGATGGAACGCAAGATGGCTTCAGAACATCCCGTACATTCTGCGAAATGAAGCCACACCACAGGCGGTCTCTGGGAGGGCGCAGCAAAGACATCCGCAACCCTGGGAACGAAAGATGAAGAAAGTCCCATGCTCGCAGTCAGGAATGTACAGTACTTCATAAAGTCTCTTCGTGAGACCCCCTTTTTCTCCAGTCTTTCGTAAAACTCTCTCTTTTCCTTGTCCATTGGCACCTCCTGATGCTGTTGATGTTAATTATTTTGAGACGTTCTTCGGGAAGTCTGATTTATTCCGGCAGGTATCCGTGGGTTCTTACGGCAATTTGGAACTTGTGTCAAGGCAAAAGCCGTCCCGAATGGCAAGTGTGGCGCCGGTCCGCAACGTTCCCGCATCAATTGCATGAGCAGCGCAGGCCCTATTTACAATACGAAGGATTGCTGCAAATTTTTATAGCGATTGAAACTGGTGCCCAGCACAGGATTTGGGCCAAAAGACATTTTTGAGTTGGCTTCTATAAACAGTAAACATTGGGGGCGCTTGCTTCCAGGAGAAATGCTTGACGACTGGGCTTTGGGTTATTGAAGAACCTCGCAGCATGCCACGAGGAATGCTCTCGCTTTTTCGGTTCAAAGAGCGTTGGCAGTAGCGGAAAAGAAAAGACACGTGTTTTTAACA
Source organism: uncultured delta proteobacterium (assembly GCA_963823335.1). GTDB lineage: Bacteria > Desulfobacterota > Desulfobacteria > Desulfobacterales > B30-G6 > B30-G6. The sequence continues at coordinate 809,104 of CAWGLD010000001.1, forward strand.
TTTGCCGCGTTGGGTGTGTTTTCAGACTGGTCCGCGTATGGGTTAAACATCCTCCTCTGTATCAACGGACTCATCATCGGCCACTTTCAAAGAGGATTTCAAGTTTTTGATCAGCTGTTTATCTTCATAGTCATCATCGATTTCGTCATCCAGAATATCGTCAAGCCCTTCTTCTTCAGCCTCGATATCTTCTTCAGGTTCTTCGGTGATGGCCTCTTTTTCGAAGAGCTCTTTGTCGTCAAACATGATTTCGATGGATTGTTCATCCCCGGAATCATAGAGCGACACTACCGCTGATGCAATTTTGCTGACAATAGCGCTGGGTGGATACATGTTGCGTGTTCGCAATGCCCTGATGAGGGCAGCCGAGCCATTTTGGATAGCGGATACAACCCAGGCATCATCATACGATTCTTCACAAAGAAGTGACAGAATTTCTTTGTCGAGTTCTGCATACTCCTTGATGATGAGTCTTTGGTTATCGGTGTCCTTGTGTATGGTATATTGTTGCTTCATCTACCGTCCCCTTTTGTGGTTATACTCGATGCCTTTGGTTATAAAAAATCTGCCTCATTACAGGTAATTACAGAACCCTGCAGCATGCGAAACACTGCCGCACGGCAGAACCTGCGAGGAATATGTCCGCTATTTCGGTTCAGACCCAACGAACCCCGGAAATCATATATCGAATGCCATGTCAATATCCAAATAAAATATTGACCCAGTTTTTTCAAAATGCTATCCATGCGACTCACGTTGGGAGGGATGGCCGAGTGGTTGAAGGCGGCGGTCTTGAAAACCGTTGAGCGAAAGCTCCGTGGGTTCGAATCCTACTCCCTCCGCCAAGAAATTCCATAGGATTGAATTTCACTTTTAGCTGATAGCAAGTAGCTGGTAGCTGTTGGTTGCGGGCAGGTCGGCATGAAATTTCGTTTTAAAGAATTCAGGGTCTACCAAGAAGCCAAGGAATACTGTTTATTTTGTCGGAATATTACCTCAACACAGATTGAAAAAATCGATAGGAATCTGGCAAGCCAAATAGCTAGAGTGTATGCTGATTCATCAGCATCCAGGAGAGATGGCCGAGCCGGCTGAAGGCGCTCGCCTGCTAAGCGAGTGTGGGGGGAAACTTGCCACCGAGGGTTCGAATCCCTCTCTCTCCGCCATATCAATACAGTTAGGCCTCCTTTTAACAAGGGAGGCCTTTCTTTTTGGTGGGCTGATTTATCCAAATCGTTATAAAAATCGTTATAATGCGCTTCGGAAATCGGTGTTTGGGGATTGTTTCAACGGGTGTGGCTTGAGAAGGGAATTATTGCCTGTCAGTCCTCGAAACTGTGAACCGAAATAGCGAGCGCATTCCCCGTAGGTTCTGCCGTTCGGCAGTGCTTCGCATGCTGCGGGGTTAGCGAGCGAATCTAAATTAGACAGAATTCCTTACGGCGAAGATTCCTCGTAGCTTGCTGCGAGGTTCTTCAATAATTTTGTCTACGATCCTCATACGGGTCGAAAGCTTCAGTAAAGCGACTTCCGATTCTCAGATGCGCAGGTCGTATATGTTTCGAAGCAATTCAACGATCTCGTCGAAGTTGCTGCCACCAAGCCCAAACGGTTTTAAAGTTGGAGGCGGGTCGGCTATCACCGCCTCCACAAAGCGTCGCATGTCACCTTTGATTACTTTCGGCAGGGTAATACGTTTGTCTGGTTCAATTACTTGGAAAAGCCGAAAGACATCGTTTTTATGTTTCTTGATGTCATTTCGATCAACCTTTTCGCCCGCATCTCTCCTTTCGGTGAGATCCAACCAAGCCCTTGCCTTTAAAGGGACAATTATTTCCGGAGGAACTGTTGGAATGCCATTGATATCAATTTTGGAGTCGTGAATGAAGTCGTAATAGCCGTCGTCCAACAAAATCGCTGAAAGACTTGACAGATCCTCATCCACCGGGATGGGGGTCAAATGGGCATCATCGGATAGTTTCAATACATCTGGAATGCGGGAAAAAAGCTCCAACATATATGGGAATGCTGCATCCTCGGGATCGAAAAACCGGTAAAACAGCTTTTTCCCAGTGCTCTTCTGAGTATTTTTGTACTTTCCCCTTTCAACAAAAGCCCAAAATGCTTTTGCAAATTTGGCGTCCAACGCCTCCACGCATAAAACGATATCAAGGTCCTTTGTAGCCCTGAAATCCAAACCAGCCTCGTCCAAAGCAAGAAAACAGGCGGCACCGCCAATCAGGACATACCGATCATTGAATGCCTCAAAATGTGCTTTAAACTGGTCGATCCCTTTTACCATTCAACTTGCTCCATCATGTCTTCCAGTGCAGATTGGACCCGTTCGTCTTCATCCTCCCTCATGCTTAAAAAGAGGGAGAAGCGATCCACCACCCCCTTTTCCCCAAACAGCTGTCGGGGAATAACTCCAAATTTCAAGTTCACTGGCATTGGGTTCGGCAATATCCAGGATCATTACATCATCGTTAGTTTTAACTTTTTTCCACCGGTTCCCTTCCAAGGCCAGCACCGGGTTTACCGGCTCCGCCAAATTGGAATAGTGCGCCAGAGCGGACAGGCCTGCTTTCACCCCAAAGGTCTTGTTGGAAAAGGTCTTTACCCATAATCTTTTTTTAACCGGGCTGCGCAGTCGTTCGAGCGCGGTTTCCCAAACCTGTTTCTTGTCCCGATTAAAACGCAGAACCCGCTCACGGCCTTCCATGACGATTGTGCCCAGTCCCACGCCATCCAATTCATTCAATGCGCGGGTCATCGTCATGATGCTATAGCCAAGCGCATTGGCCAACGCCTTTGGCGTTAAGCGACGTTGACCGTTTTGGGATAAATAATACAATACAACCACTTGAGTAGATGGGCTAAAGCTTGCCTCCGTTTCCCGGATGTTTTTGAAATGCTCGCGCAGATCGATGCCAAGAAATGGAAGATACATTTGGTTCAAAGGAACAATGAAAGGTATCTTATACTGGATTAGCCGCTTGCGATTATATGAGGTCACTTTCTGCTGTACATATATCACCTCATCTTGCCACTTTTTTCGGACTTGGAGCATATGCTTCTGGATTGTTGCAGGGGTTTGCTCTGCCCTGTCCTTGGCCGCCATTATCAGGCAGGGCAACCCTAAAATACATACTTCAAGAAAAACATACATATTCCGAAGGAATATCGGCAGAGTCTCCGGCCATTGTTTTGGTCGCACATCGATATCCAGTGTTTCTTTCAGATAGCGCTTAAAGTTGGTTACAAGCTGATCCATGATCACATCCTAATAACAATTTTTATGCACACTAACATACTATATGTTATCGTGCAACATAAATGTTAACCAGCTTGTTTTCTAAGGGGTTGGTGAAGAGTGGGATCACTATTACTATTTTACTGCTATGGCCTATAAGTGCACCCAATTGATTAGAAAGGAACAATTCCAGTTATTTTTACACAGATTCCGCTCTGTTATGAAATCTTCCTTTTGGGTTAAATTGTCATTCTGATGATATGAAGAATTACAATTTGACTCTAAAATGAATTCTAAAAAGCAAAGAAATAATAATAAGATAGACAAATTCATCAATTGTGGAAGGTCTACTGTGTTGGTGAATATTTATACATGGTAGGTATTTTGCCCCACACTATCTCCAGGTGCCAAACACACACACTTTCCGTTTTCTTTATTTCTGATTGAACAACACAATAATTTCGGACAGAAATCGTTATAAAAATCGTTATAATCAGATCTCAAAACAGGCAAGATCTTGAAAGTTGCTGAAAGTTGACATTCGCCAGAGACCCGCTAATAGCAGGTTTCCGGCGATATTTCATTTATTTCGAAATTTCCGATCCTCGCCTGCTAAGCGAGTGTGGGGGGAAACTTCCACCGAGGGTTCGAATCCCTCTCTCTCCGCCATTTTTTATTGAAACGGGTCCCGATAACGGGGCCCGTTTTTTTTGTTAGCGCTTGCAATAATCCAACAGGTTTATGATACTGTGATCAAATATCAGTTCGGTATTTGATCACAGTATCATTCCAATATCGGCAACAATCTTATATCCAACAAGACAGGAGACGTGAATGGATCAACTGGATGCCATATTTTCACCCAAATCACTCGCCGTTGTGGGTGCATCCACAACACCCGGCAAGGTGGGGCACGACATTTTTGTCAATATATTGAATGGCAAGTATACCGGCACACTGTACCCGGTGAATCCAAAAGCCCGTTCGGTGGCCTGCGTGAAGGCCTATCCGACCCTTACGGACATCCCGGATGACATCGATCTGGCCATGATTATCCTGCCGCCCCACCTGGCACTGAAATCCACCCAAGACGCCATCTCCAAAGGCGTCAAGGGAATCGTCATCGTGTCGGCCGGGTTTCGCGAAGTGGGAGGTGAAGGGCTGGAGATCGAGAACAAGATTGTGGCCCTCTGTAAGGAGGCGGGTGTGCGGATGATCGGCCCCAACTGCCTGGGGGTTATCAACCCGAATCCCGACATACGGCTCAATGCCAGCTTTTCAGCACGAATGCCAGAATCAGGCAATGTCTCGTTCATCTCCCAGAGTGGCGCGCTCTGCACGGCGGTGCTGGATTTTGCCGCCGACCGGGACTTTGGTTTTTCCAAGTTTATCTCCATCGGGAACAAAGCAGATGTGGATGAACTCGACCTGCTGCGTTATCTGCATGCCGACCAGGAAACGGAAGTCATCATGATATACCTGGAAGAGCTAAGGCACGGCGCCGAATTCGTGGACACCGTCAAGATGATCACATCGGGTGACACCCCCAAACCTGTCCTGGTGATCAAATCCGGTCGCACTGGGGCCGGCGCCAAAGCCGCTGCATCCCATACCGGGGCCCTGGCCGGCACCGAAGCGGTCTATGACGCCATCTTCCAGCAGTCCGGCATCATTCGTGTGGAAAGTATCGATGAGTTGTTCGATTTTGCAACGGCTTTTGCCTATAAGGACGAAAGTGCTCTGGGCAAGCGTCGTCGAAAAGTACCCCATGGCAACCGTGTGGCCATTGTAACCAACGCCGGTGGTCCGGGTATCGTGGCCACAGACGTCACCGTGTCATCGGGGCTTCAGTTGTCGCAACTGAGTCAGGACACCTTGGAGGCGCTCGCCAGCCACCTGCCTTCGACCGCCAATATCAACAATCCTGTGGACATCATCGGTGATGCTGCCCAGGACCGCTATGAAAACGCTTTGTCAGCTGTCATTCGGGATGAGAATGTCGACGGCGCCCTGGTGATTCTGACCCCCCAGTCAATGACCAACGCCCTGGCCACAGCAGAAGCCATCGTCCGTATCGCCAGCCGTTCTCACAAACCGGTTCTTTGCTGTTTCATGGGAATCATCGATGTGTCGGCAGGTGTAAAATATCTCCAGGAACACGGCATCCCGGTCTTCAAGTTCCCTGAAAATGCAGCCAAGGCTTTTGGTGCCCTCTATCGATACGCCAAATGGCTGAACCGTCAAATCCTGGCACCCTTTCAACTCAAACACGACCGGAATCGTGCTACAGAATTGATCCAGACATTTATCGACCAGGGCCTGACCCATGTGGGCGAAAGGGAAGGGCTCGAGCTGCTCAAGTGCTATGGATTCAACACCCTTGAAACACAGCTTACCACAACTGCATCGGACGCTGCCGGTGCGGCAGAAAAAATGGGTTTCCCGGTGGTAATGAAAATCGTTTCTCCCCAGATCATTCACAAATCAGATGCCGGGGGCGTCAAAGTGGGCTTGGAAACCCGCACGGCCGTCGAAAGGGCCTTCGAAACCATCGTTGCCAATGCAAAAAACTACCAGAGCGATGTGAAAATTACCGGTGTGCTGGTCCAGAAACTGGCGCCCCGGGGCGAGGAGGTAATTCTGGGCATGAATCGCTATCCAGTGTTTGGCCCGCTGATCATGTTCGGTCTGGGAGGCATTTTCGTGGAACTCTTTGCGGATGTCGTTTTTCGCCTGGCTCCGGTAAACCGGAATTCTGTACGCCGGATGATCCGGCAGATCAAGGGTTTCAAACTATTGAACGGATTCAGGGGTCGACCTATAACCGATCTGGAAGAAATCGAAAAATCCCTGGTGCGCCTCTCGGATATGGTGATCTCCCATCCGGAAATCCAGGAACTGGATATCAACCCGCTTATCACCCATGAAAAAGGTCGCGGTGCAACCGTGGCGGATTGTCGGATGATTCTCAAGGCGATGCCATGAAAACGGACTGCAAACCCTGTTCTTCTATGAAACAGCGGCTTTCCATATGACCTGATGTTATCGCAGATTTTTTTTCTTGTACCCTGAAAAAAAAACTTGACATCTCTTCTGTCTGCGATATAGTTCATGCTATGAACCTTACAAGAGAAACCAATCGAAATCGTGCGTCAGACAATCAAATCGTTCAGTTTCAGGGACTTATAACCAAATTGTTTCAGTGCTGCCAGGAACGACTGCAGTACCAGTGTGAGCGGTTCGAACTTCCGGACGCCGAGCTGCGCTGTCTGTCGCTGTTTGGTGAAGAGCGCTACCTGACACCCAAAGGGATTGCTTTGAAGATGAATCTCGTCAAAAGCAGGATATCCAAGATCGTTTCTGGTCTGGTCCGGAAAGAATTGATCCAAAAATTTTCCGATCCTGAAGACTCCCGGGTTACCTTGTTGAGCCTGACCGCTAAAGGTCAAAACAAACTTAATGATATCAATGGCTTTTTAAATGACATGCACCTGGAGGTCTTACGACAGATGGAACCGGAGCAGCGTAAAACCATGATTACCAATCTCGAACTCTTGAAAGCCTCCATGGAGTCTGTCAAGGAGCTCATGGTTTAAATTTTTTGTGCTTATAGTTCTCAATAAGAACTAATGTGCGAGGTTATTCTATTAACTATCTATTATTTAAATACAATTTTCGTTTATACTGCTAACAATTAAAGGAGGATAACATGTCGAACTTGGAAGAACAGGTTGCGCAGCTACAAGCCCAACTGGATGAAATGAAAAGCCAAACACCATCCAACAAGCTGGCCATGATCGTTTTCAGTGGTGACCTGGACAAGGCCCTGGCTGCCTTTATCATCGCCACCGGCGCCACAGCCATGGGTATGGAAGTGGTCATGTTTTTCACTTTCTGGGGGACCCCGATCCTGCGGGACAATAACAAAACCGTCGGTGGCAAGGACACCATGGGTAAAATGTTCGGTGCCATGCTGCCAAAGGGTGCCGGAAAGGTCAAATTGTCCAAGATGAACATGGGTGGCATGGGAACCGCCATGATGAAATCCCTGATGAAACAGAAAAACGTGGCCTCCTTGGAAGAGATGATTGCACTGGCGGAGGAGTTGGGGGTCAAAATCTACATTTGCGAAATGTCCATGGGCCTCATGGGATTCAAACGGGAGGAGATGATCGAATACGAAGGTGTCCAGTATGTCGGTGTGGCCACATTTCTGGCAGAGGCCGCGGACAGCAAAATTCAGCTGTTCCTGTAGCGCAACCCAGAACCTGAGAGCGACATAACTATTTCCAATATACACGTAGAACAATCACCTATAAAATCAACCAATAGAACACGCACACAACAGGAGGTATATCATGAGCGATGACATTAAAGTCGATAAATCACTGGATCTGAAAGGGCTGGCCTGCCCCATGCCGGTCGTCAAAGTCAGCAAGGGTATCAAAGAAGTTGAAATAGGTCAGGTTATTGAAGCCGTAACCACCGACCCGGGCTCTTTGACCGATTTTCCTGCCTGGGCAAAAACCAGTGGAAACGAGATTCTCAAGAGTGAACAGGACGGCAACGAAATTAAATTTTATATTAAACGCAAAAAATAGCCCTGCATCTGAATGTTAAATTTTAGGTGTCCAGCTTTACCGACAACAACGACGCATGACGAGTTCTAATACATAGGAGGTGTCTTGCAAACAATTTTTTACATCATTCTGGTACCCATGGTTTATTTTGCCGCTGCTGTCTTCGCCCTGGGATCACTTGTCCGGATCATCAGGATTTTCAAGGCGCCCAAGCACCCCACCACACTTCAAATCTATCCTGAGCAAAAAGCCAAATGGCTTGGGGCCCTGTATGATACATTCTTTTTTCCAACCGTTCGAAAACACAAGCCGGTTTTATGGATATTTCTAATCCTGTTCCATGCCGGGCTGCTATTGCTCTTTATCGGTCATCTTGAATTGATCTGGGATCTGAACATATTTCAGATAATACCCCATGAACCGTTTCTCGGCAAAGGCTTTGTAGGTTTGACACTGGCGGTATCACTGCTTTTCTTCCTGTTTCGCCGGTTTTCTTCTCCTGTCCGGGAACTGTCGGTGCCGGAAGACTACTATCTGCTCATCCTGCTGTTTTTGATTGTCCTGTTTGGAAGCCAGATGGATTGGGCCAGAAGATGGTATGACTATGGTGAACTCTCCCTGGAAGACTATCGGGTCTACTTTATGAGCCTGGTGACATTCAGACCGGAACTGCCCTACAATGCAACGTTTTCAGGCCATTCCTTTATGCTGATACTGCATGTTTTTCTTGCCAATCTGTTTCTCATTTTTTTCCCGTTCAGCCAGAGCATGCACGCCTTTTTATCGTTGCCGATAAACAAACTGCGGAGAGGTTAAACCCATGGACCAGAATACCCGAAACGACCTTTTAAAGCTTTTTAAAAGCAAGCTCAGTGAAGCCATGCGGCTTTACCTGGAAACATGCACCCGCTGTGGTGTCTGCACAGAAGCATGCCATGTTTACGCATCCACCGGACAGGTTAAGCACATCGCTGCCTACCGCGCTGAAATTATCCGCAGGCTATACAAAAAGTATTTCAAAGTCAGAGGAAAACTCTGGCCGTCTCTCAGCGAATCCAAGGAATTGACCGATGTGGCGCTGGAGGAACTTTTTGAAGCGGCCTATTCCTGCACCGGCTGTCGGCGATGCATGGTCTATTGTCCCTTCGGTATCGACACTCAGATGCTCATGTCCATTGCCAAGCTGCTGCTCATCGGTGCCAATACCGAGCCTGAAATCCTGACGCTATTGGCCGACACCTCCGTTGAAAAGGGCAAATCCATCGATCTTTTCAAGGAAGGGTTCCTCCAGGGCATTAAAAACCTGGAGAAAGACGTCGTCAAAAAATGGAAAGCGGAAGCCGGCGAAAGTGTTATTCCCGTCGATGTCATGGGGGCCGACATCCTGTATGTCGCACTGGCAGGCGCCCATTCCATCATACCGGCCGCGGCCATTTTCAACGCTGCCGGAGAAAACTGGACTCTCAGTTTTTTCGAGGCTGTCAATTTCGGCGCCTTCGTGGGGGATCCCGGCAAAACCAAGCTCATACTGGATCGAATTATCAACGAGGCCCTGCGCCTCAAGGTCAAAGAAGTCTGCATCTGCGAATGCGGCACGGCCTTCCGGGTCATGAAACAGCTGTCTGGCAAACAGCCTTTCAAGGTATCTTCCATTACGGAAGTCCATGCCCGCTATCTCAGGGAGGCTCGCATCAATATCGACCCGGCCAAATTCAATACTGCCATCACCTATCACGATCCCTGCCAGTTGGCACGCAATGCCGGTGTCATGGATGAACCCCGCTATATCCTGAGCCGGCTGACACAAGACTTCCGGGACATGTCTCCCGATCCGACATACAACTGGTGCTGCGGCGGCGGCGGCGGTCTGGTGGCACTGGGGGAGGAAACCATTGATTTTCGAATGAAATCGTCCCGCGTCAAAGCCGATCAGGTCAAAGAGACAGGGGCTGGAATTCTGGTTACCGCCTGTGAAAACTGCCATTCCCAGTTGAGTGACCTGAACGACCACTACAAAATGAATGTGGAGGTGAAATTTCTATCCTCCATGATTGCGGACGCTTTGATACCAAAATAAAATCGTTCCACGATTTTATAAATCGCGACAGTGTCGCTCCTACACTAGGACCGGGTGCCGAAATTAACTTACATAGAGGAGTTATTAACATGAGAAATTTAACCATCGTTATTGCTATATTTACCATTGTCGCCATGAGCGCCGGCGCAGCCTGGGCGACCAACGGCGACAACCTCATCGGTGTCGGCCCCATATCGAGATCCATGGGCGGTGTCGGTGTGGCCTCTCCCCAGGATTCCATCAGCGCCATATTCGCCAACCCGGCGGCCATGTGTTTCGGAGCCTACTGTCCGGGGTCCGAGGCCACCTTTGCCGGAACCTTTTTTGATCCCAGCGTGGATGGGAAAGCCGATTACACAGCTTTTGGTCCGGGTTTCCCCGAAGGAGATTCTGACAGCCAGATGGACCCGTTTGTGGTTCCGGCCATCGGCATCAGCACACCCCTGACCTCCCGTCTGCGATTTGGCATCGGTGCCTATGGCGTATCCGGTATGGGCGTCAACTACAAGGAAGAGGATATCCCGGTTGGGGATATGTACACCAAGCTGGAGGTCATGAAATTCGCTCCCAACCTGGCCTATCTGGTCACGTCTGACTTCTCGGTGGGTGCGTCCCTGAGCGTCAGCTACCAGAATCTCGATCTGGGGTCCGGTGGCGCACACGGGTATGCCTACGGTGCACAGCTCGGGGCACTTTACCGTTTCAACATCTTCAATTTTGGTGTGTCCTACACCACCCCCCAGAAGGTGACCCATGAGAATGTTTTCGATTTTGACGGAAACGGCGATTTTGACGATCTGGACCTCGAGGCACCCCAGACCCTGGCGTTCGGTGTGTCGGCCGAGCCCAACGATTCCCTGCTGGTGGAGTTCGACACCAAGTGGATCAACTGGTCGGATGCCGATGGGTACGAGGATTTCGACTGGGATGATCAGTGGGTATTTGCCGTAGGCGCGCAGTACAAGGTCACTCAGGACTTTTCTTTGAGAATCGGATACAACTACGGCAAGAACCCGGTCAATGAACACAACGGTTTCAGTCCTACGGGCAGCACCAATGTCCAGGGCACGGATGTCAGCAATGTGAATTATGAAACCTTTCGCATAATCGGATTCCCGGCCATCATAGAACACCACCTGACGCTGGGTGCCGGATACAAATTTACCGACAAAATAGCCGTCAACATCTCCTATATGCACGGGTTTGAAGAAACCATTAAAGAAAAGTCTGATGGACTGCCCCCTGCTGGCGACGAAGTGAAGCTGGAGTCCACCATAAAAGAAGACTCGGTGAGTGTCGGCTTTACGGTTCAGTTTTAGTCCATAAAATTATTGAGTTCATGATGTCATAGGGAAAGGCAGATTGCCTTTCCCTATTTTTTTCTTGTTTCATTATTGATTTTCTGCAAGATTTCGTAGATGACCGCTTAACAACTCAACTTTCGGGATTCAGGAAACGCGAAATGAATCATCCCATTTCGCTCTATCTGTGGTGAAACCTTAAAGTTGAGTTAACAAGTTATAAACTGTTTTTTTATGGATATATTTCATTGGATGTGTTTGGCATTAACTATATCATAAAACCTAAAACCCAAAACTTAACACCAGATGATTTCGGTTTTTTTAGAAATCATCGATTTAATGAGGTGCACCCATGTCCGTACAATCTTTCACCGCACAGGATTTGTTTGAATGGCTCGTTTCCAAAGAAACCTTTCTTCTGCTGGACGTCCGTAACGAGGAAGAGTTCGGCAGGTTTAAAGTGGAAGGGCCTTATCCCTTCGAGATGGTCAATGTTCCCTACATGGAATTCATCGAGCATGAAGAAGAAAGTGTCGCAAAAGTGCCCAAGGGCAAAAAGCTGCGTATTGTCTGCGCCAAGGAAGGTTCTTCCAAATATGTGGGCGAGATCCTGGTCAATCATGGCCACACGGATGTGGCTCACCTGCTGGTGGGCATCAAAGCCTGGGGGAATCTACTGGCCCCCGTCCGTGTCGCCGCCGGGACCGGCTATGAACTGTATCAGTTCCGAAGGCCTGGAAAGGCATCCTGCAGCTATGGGTTGATTTGCGGAAAAGAAATGATGCTCTTTGATCCGGCAAAGAATATCACGGCCTATCAAGCCTTTGCAGACGAAAAAGGCTGTGCCATTACCAAGGCCTTTGAAACGCACAGACAGGCGGACTACATCTCCGGTGGCCCAATGCTTCAACAGACCCTGGGCGCGGAGATTCTCGTGCCTCCGGCCGATTTTCAAGGCGCAGCCATCGATTACACGCCGGTAAACGACGGCGACCAGTTTCGTTTCACCAACGGCGGCCCGCTTGTCCAGGCCATCCACACACCTGGGCATACCCCCGGCAGCACCTCCTATCTCATCGACGACAAATTTATTGTGTCCGGCGACACGATTTTCATTTTTAGCATGGGCAGGCCGGATCTGGGAGGCATGGCAAAAGCCTGGTCCAAGATGCTGTTTCAAACCATGACCGAAAAGATCATGACCCTGGATGAGTCGATCCTGGTGCTGCCCGGTCACTACATGGATTGGAAAGAGGCCAACCAGGACCTTGTTTTTGCCGAGACGCTGGGGGCAATAAAAAAATTAAATGCCTCCATTTACGGCATCACCGATGAAAGCGAATTTTTCGATTTTATCCAGTCCAACATGCGGCCCCAGCCCGAAGAATATGCCAAGATCCGTGACATCAACGCCGGCCTCGTTCAAGTCGATACCGAGGAAGCAGACACCATGGACCTGGGCAAAAACGAATGTGCCGCCAGCATGCATGCTTAAGCGCCAACTCCGATTACGCTTGACAAATCCATGCTTCCTTTATAACTCATAGCCTTCGGTTATCATTCGAAGGCATATCTGTGTTCACAGATAAAAATTAAACCAATGAAAGGAGAAAGAAACAATGGCTCAATTGATTCCCCCTCATGGTGGAAAAGGTCTGACCTGTTGCCTGCTTGAAGGCGCAGCGTTGGAGGCGGAAAAGACAAAAGCGGAAGGTCTCAAGAAAATCGAGATTTCTCCACGCGTAAAAGGTGATTTGATTATGATGGGTATCGGCGGTTTCAGCCCACTCACCGGTTTTATGACCAAAGCCGACTGGAAAGGTGTCTGTGAAGATTATCTGCTGGCGGACGGCACTTTCTGGCCGATTCCCGTCACCATGGATGCCTCCAAAGAAGATGCGGATGCCATCAACATCGGCGATGAGATTGCCCTGTACGATCCCGAAGGGGACGAAATCATGGCAACCATGAAGGTCACCGAGAAATTTGAGATGTCCGAGGCAGACAAGACCTTTGAATGTGAAAAATGCTATATGGGTGAAGGAACCCCTACGGCAGCGGATTTCTGGAAAATTGCCAAGGAAGACCACCCCGGTGTCCAGATGGTCATGGACCAAAAAGCGGTCAATCTGGCAGGGCCGGTCAAGGTGTTGAGTGAAGCCGAATACCCCACCCGCTACAAGGGTGTCTACGTGCGTCCCGAAGAGTCCCGCAAGATGTTCGAAGAAAGAGGATGGAGTGACGTCGCTGCCCTGCAGCTGCGAAATCCCATGCATCGGTCCCATGAATATCTATGCAAGATCGCTGTTGAAGTCTGTGACGGTGTCTACATTCATTCCCTGGTGGGCAATCTGAAACCCGGCGACATTCCGGCGTCGGTCCGTGTCAAATGTATCGATGCCCTCGTGAAGAATTATTTTGTCGAAAAGAATGTCATTCAGGGTGGTTATCCTCTGGACATGCGCTATGCCGGTCCGAGAGAAGGCTTGCTCCATGCCACGTTCCGCCAGAACTACGGATGTTCCCGCATGATTATCGGACGCGATCATGCCGGCGTGGGCGATTTTTACGGCATGTTCGAAGCACAGACCATTTTTGACAAGATTCCGACACCCGCGGAACCCGGAAAAGCACTTCTTTGTACACCGCTCAAAATCGACTGGACCTTCTATTGTTTCAAATGCGACGGTATGGCTTCCCTGAGAACCTGCCCGCATGCCAAGGAAGATCGTGTACTGCTCTCTGGAACCATGCTGAGAAAAATGCTTTCCGAGGGCCAGGAACTGCCGGATCACTTCGGCCGTGACGAAGTTGTGGCAATCCTCAGAGAATACTACGAAGGATTGGACGAAAAGGTCGAGATCAAAACTCATAAGGCCGCAACCGGCAATTAAATTCATAAATTAGCTCCGCGAATTTAATCGTCGCGGCTTCGCCGCTCTTCACCACAAAAAGGGGGGAAACTAAAATAGTTTCCCCCCTTTTTTAATTGTATCTATGTTTAATTTATATTGAAAACAATCACAGCAGCTAACTTGAAAATCTCTTTCCTGTTACTGTCATGTTTTTAGCGGCGCAGCCGCCAAGTCGAAAATACAACCGCGTTAGCGGTTTTATTTTCGACCTATGTACTCGTTATAAGCCATGGCCGTGGTTCGATACACCAGGTGGGCCAGTTTGGAGTATGGAATGAAAAAGAAAAGACTCCAGATAAACATTAAGTGGACATAATATACCGTATAGGAAATTCCTGCCAGGCCCAACAGACGAGCCACCTGGGTTCCCATACCCGTGACACCCAGCGCCAAAGCCCATCCCACCAGCCACCAGTCTTTGTAAGCCGACACCTGATCTTTCTTGGACAGTCGGCTGCGGATCATCAGAAGACTGCCGATGATCAAGGCCACGCCACTTACATTGGCAAGCCACTTGACCGGGTTCAACTGAGAATAGGGCCCATATAGCTGCAGTCCGTATATGGCCACAAAGAAAATGTTGGTCACGATAAACAGACCGACAAATCCAAACAAGACCATCATGTGCGCTGTGGCGCGGTCCTTGTTTTCACTGCACTCGTTGAATTTGTCATGCTTTATAATGGCCGGGATCACTCGGATCAATCCCATAATCATGCCTTTGGGATCAATTTTTTCGATATCGGTTTTGCCTTCCTGTAACGCATTCTGGTGCATATCATTCAGAAAACGCTTCAAACCCAGCGCAAAATTGATAACCGCCCAGGCGGCCGCTGGCAGCATCACCATGTCCACCAGCCAGGTGGAGAAAAAGTGATCATGAACAATCCTGTCTCCACCCGGATTAAAATTGAGAAAACCGGTGGCAAGTCCCAGCACCAGAAACAGGAGGGCTGGAATGCCTAGAACAATCGGCAGTTTTTTGGGATCATTGATGAGCTTGCCTATGGCCTTTACCGGTCCGTACTCGGTAACCGCATAGGCCCGAATCGCCCCCAGCACATCCCCTGGTTTCGCTCCACGGGGACAAAGGGTGGTGCAATCCCCGCAGTTGTGGCAAAGCCATATATCGCCATTGCCCACCAGTTTTTCTTTAAGCCCCCAGGATGCTGCAATCATCTCTTTTCTGGGAAACGGTTTGTTGTCTGGTGATATCGGGCAAGCAACCGAGCAGGTTGCACATTGAAAACATTTTTTCAGATCTCCGCCGCCAAGCCCTTTAACCTCATTTATAAAGCTTATATCAGGCTCAATAACATATGCATCCGCCATATGAGTTCCTCCTCTTTGGATGACGTGTTCACGTTCCCTATTCATCGAACGCAAAGAATCCAGGTTAAAAGCCCTTGAACGGGTTCGGGCCAAGATCTTGGATCAACTCTGCAAAATCATTCACGATCTGTGGTAACTTGTCGTATTCATCGATGGCTATCTGGAACTGCGCGACACGTTCATTCTCCAGAGCCAGACTCGACAGAGCTTCACCGATCTTCTTCATGCGGACTTCCGCCAGTTCGCTTCCCTTGACAAAATGGCACTGATAATCATCACCATGTTTGCACCCGAGCAGGAAAACACCGTCCATACCCTGTGACAGGGCATCTTTGATCCAGATAACATTTACAGACCCCAAACAGCGAACCGGGATAAATCGAACTTCTGCGGAATAGGGCATCCTGTTGAGCCCGACGATATCCAGGGCCGGGTAGGCATCGTTTTCACAGACAAGCCCCAATATACGCATGGGGGGTTCGTCGTAATCATCTTCGGATGGCACCTGAATGGATTTGACCATGGAGCCGACACTGTCGATGTTGTAATCGGCAAAACCGATGATCCGCTCCGGACAGGCTCCCATGCAGGTACCACAGCGCCGGCAACGGGTCGGGTTCGGTTTGGGGGTTCCCTTTTCATCATCATCCAGGGCGCCAAAAGGACACTCCTCGGTACAGCGCTTGCACTGGGTGCAACGCTGAAAGAAAAAATCCGGAAAGGTCATGTCCCCCGATCTCGGATGAACGGAAACACCCCTGTTGGCCGAATCAATGCACTGAATCGCCTTTAAGGCCGCTCCCGAAGCATCTTCAATTGACTCTTCCACGGTGAGCGCACGCCGTATGCCACCGGCCGCATAAATACCCGTCCGCTGGGTCTCATACGGGAAACAAATAAAGTTGGAATCCGCATAGGCCTGGAATAAGGCATTGTCCCTGAACCCCGGTCCCTGGCGATATGCTAGATTGACCACCGGGTCGTCTTTGGTTACCGGTACCATACCGGTGCCGAGTACGACCATGTCTGCCTTGACCTGTACTTTTTTCCCCAGGAGGGTATTTTCGGCCTCGACAATCAGGCCGTCGCCGTTTTTAGAAACCTTCGTCACCTCTCCCTTTGTCATGAAAATACCCGGATCCTGCTGCAGGCTCTTGTAGAAATTCTCGCTCAGACCAGGCGTGCGCATGTGCTGATAAAAAAGAAACGCTTTTCCTTCGGGAAAATCTTCCCGGACGTATTTGGCTTGCTTGAGCGCCACCAGGCTTGTGACCGATCCTGCATATTCGAAATCGCTGTCATCGTCGCCGGCCCCCGGACTCTGGACAAAAACCACCGACGAGGCTTCCTTGCCATCCGAAGGTCTGACGATTTTACCCTTTTTGGCAATCTCTTCAAACTCGGTGTTGGTCACGACATCCGGCAGTTCTCCATACCCCAGGTGGGAAAACTCACCCGCCTTGGGTTTATAGGGCCGCCAGCCAGCTGCCAGGATTACGGCACCAAAAGCTTCCCCGTTTGGATCGAACTTGAGGATATCGTTCTTGCCCACATTGTACTCCATGAATTTTTCATGCAGCTGCTCAGCATTCAGCTCCTTACCGCTGTCATCCACTTTCATCTCGTCCGGAAGCGGATAGGGAACATCGAATTCCATTTTTTCACCCGGCTTTTTCAAGGTGACGATAAAATTTCCCGGCTCTCCGGCAATTCGGGCAGCCACTGTCTCCGTCTTAACGGTGATGTTCGACATGGACGCCACTTCCTGTATCATCTGCGCCACAACCGGCGGGATCAACTGTTCGTATGGGCTTTTCAGCGGCAGTTGTTTACGCCAGTTATTGGCGTTGCCCCCCAATATTCCTTGTTTTTCGACAATGGTGACCTCGTATCCGGTCTTGGCCGCATCGAGAGCCGCCGACATGCCGGTGACACCCCCCCCGATCACCAGGATTTTACGACTGAAATTGTCCAGCTTGTAGGGCTCCGGCAGGTTGATTTTTTCAACTTTCGCCATCCCCATGCGGATGTAGTCCTGGGCCAGCATCTCCAGACGGTCGAAGTGCTCTTCGTCTCCTTTTTGATCTTCGGTCAATGCCGGGAATTCGGAACGGGGATGAGACCAGACCACCTGTTCCCGTAAATTCACACGGTCCACAATACAGCCGTCAAATCGGAACACGTCAAAATTAACCCGCCGCGAACATGCTGCGATAACGAGCGTATTGGTACCTTCCTCGATATCCTTCTTGAGAAGGGCAACACCGTCTTTGCCGCAAAGGATGGGGTGCGTTTTTACCGGAACGCCCTCTTCCTCTGGGATTTCACACAGTGCTTTCATGTCCAGGGCATCACCGATGCCACAGCCTTCACATATATACACACCATACTTTTTATCCATGGATACCCTCCTACCTGTTCACCAGCGTTTGAATCGCTTTCAAAGCCATTCCGGTTGCATTCTGATTCGATGAAACAACGTCCGCCGGTTTGTTGGCACAACCGGCTGCAAACATGCCGCCTTTTTCGAAGTCGTTGATGATAAATCCGTCTTCGGTATATGTTAACTCGGCAGGAAGCTTTGCATTGGCCGCAGTCGGTTGCATTCCGGTGGCCAGGACCGCCATCTCAACCGTTTGGTGAATCTTCTCGCCGGTTACCGCATTCTCTGCAACCACGGTGATGTTTTTGGTTTTTGGATCTTCACTGACCTCGGCAACTTTGCCTTTGACAAAAAAGACATTTTCATCTTCTTTTATACGCTTGTAAAATTTTTCATACCGGTAGCCCGGGGCCCTGAGATCGATATAGAAAATGTATATCTTGGCGTCTGGATATCTTTCCCGGATATAGGTGGCATGTTTTAGAGAAGCCATGCAGCATATATAAGAACAATAAGGGAGATGATTTTCATCCCGCGACCCTGCGCACTGGACAAAGGCGATGCTCTCGATATCTTTTTTGTCGGACGGGCGTTGAATGGTTCCCTTTGTGGGTCCGTTGGGGGAGGCCAGTCGCTCGAGCATCATATTGGTAATCACATTCTCATATTGGCCAAAGCCTAGATTGTCGATTTTGGATGCATCGTAGGGCTCCCATCCAGTGGCCCAGACCAGTGCACCAACCTTCAGGTTCACTGTGTTGGCTTCCATCTCTAGATCGATGGCATCGTACTTACAGGCTTCTTTACACCGCACGGCATCATCGGTGCCGATGATTCGGGGTGACAGGACATACCGGGCAGGAAACGCCATTTCAAAGGGCTGATAGGCCGCTTTGATCTGCTTCATACCCAAATCAAAATCACTGTCAATTTCTGTTTCACAGACCGCTGCGCAGTCACCACAACAGGTGCAGTTTTCATTCACATAGCGGGGTGCCAACTTGATCGAAACATCGTAGTTTCCAGGGGTTCCGGTCACTTTTTCTACTTCGGCAAGTGTAAAAACCTTGATTTTGGGGTTGTCCTTGATCCGCCGAAAATTGATTTCCAGACCACAGGAAGGTGGGCACAGCTTGGGAAAATATTGATTGAGCTGCGATACTCTTCCGCCTAAGTATGGATTTTTTTCGACCAGGAACACTTCGTACCCCACTTCGGCGGCCTCTATGGCTGTGGTCAGCCCACTGATACCGCCACCCACGACCATGATACTTTCACTAGCAGGGGCTCCTCTGTCTTCTGTCATGCTATCCCTCCGTACAATAGTGGTTTCTGATTGACTTAAACATGTCTTTACGGCTTCAGATGATATCCTATTTGAAAAGAATAAATAACGCCTGGAATAAATTCGTTATTAAAAAAGCGAGGATATCGCTCCTGTCGATGACTCCAGCCGTTAGTTGCTGTCTTCAAAACGTTGGATATCACCTGAGACCAAGGGACCTTAATAAAAACCTCCAGGCATCTCGCGACACCTGGAGGTTTGCATTTTAAACTAACTCACAATTGGCATGTAATTAATCAGGAATGATCTGGACGTAATCTCTCTTGAACACATCCCATTCTCCTGATTTTGGATCGAATTTGGAATTGACAAATGCGAACCAGTTTTCATCATCCTGGCCAGGATAATCCGCCTGATAATAGAACCCAGGATAACGGGTTTCTTTCCTGAACTGGATGTGGCGCAGGTGGGACTCCACCGTCCAGATACGGTGATAGATTTCCCAGCAGCGCATAAGCTCATGAAGATCCCCGGCAGCCAGACTTTCACAGTCTTCACGCATCACCTGGAGCAATTCCATGATGACTTCGAGATTCTTGCTGGTGGTCAGGTAGTAGGTCGCCGTTCCACCACCATACTCGTGGGTGGCTTTCATGAGTCTCAAGGCCATCCCGGAAGGCTTGATATAAGCCGGGTTGACATCTTCCATGGTGGTGTACTTGTAGTTGTCCAGATAGGTTCTGACAGGTTTGTACACCAGATCGACCAGTTCCTGATTTGACTGTGCCAATGTCGGGCTAAAATCCGCATGGTCTTTTGCATACCTTACGCATTGCTTGACAGCCATACGACCTTCGGCATGGGAACCGGAAGAGAACTTGTGCCCTGATCCGCCAACACCATCACCGGAGGTAAAAAGACCGTTGACGGTGGTCATGCGGTTGTAAATTTTACCGTTGTCGGCCTTGATTTTATAAGAATCCGGTACCCAGTCATAATCCGGTCCCGATGTCCAGAGACCGCAGCAGCCTGAGTGGGATCCCAGCAGATAGGGTTCCGTCGGCATAACTTCGGAATTCTTCTTTTCCGGCTCGGTGTTTGTAGCACACCAGAGGTTGGCCTGACCACAGGTCATGTCAAGGAAGTCTTCCCAGGCTTCTGATTCGAGATGCCGGAGTTCCTTCTTGTCCATGGTTTTCCCAAGCTCCGCCAGAGCAGACACGGTATCCATGATAATGGGTCCGCGGCCTTCTTTCATTTCGAACAGCATCAGATGGTTCCGCAGACAGGTCGGTGTAATGGCAGCGGTTCCATAAGGCGCATATTTCTCGAGCTCTGCCTTGGCGGCATCACTTGCGGCAAAGTTTTCGCCAAGACCGTTCAGTGTTTTGGCTTTGAAAAGCAGGAACCAGGCGCCAACAGGGCCATATCCGTCTTTAAAACGAGCCGGGGTGAAACGGTTTTCCATCATGGTTAGCTCGGCGCCGACTTTCATACACATGGTGTAGGTGGAGCCCGCATTCCAGACCGGATACCATGCACGGCCTTTGCCTTCGCCCACAGATCGCGGCTGATAGATATTGACCGCACCACCACAGGCAACCATCATGGTTTTACATTTAATAATATAAACTTTGTTCTCGCGAACGGAGAAACCTACTGCACCGGCGATCTGATTTTCTTTGTTGGCGTCCAGCAGAAGCTCAACGATAAAGCAGCGCTCGAGGACGTTGTCATCACCAATGGCTTTTTTTGCGGCTTCAGCAACGATCCGCTTGTAAGATTCACCATTGATCATGATCTGCCATTTTCCGGTACGAACAGGACTGGCACCGCCTTTCAGCGAACCCATTTTCAGGCCTTTTTTACCATCCAGGTTTTTGCCTTCTTCTGTCTTCTTCCAGACCGGCAATCCCCATTCCTCAAACAAATGAACCGAGTCATCCACGTGACAACCCAGATCAAAGATCAGGTCTTCACGAACGATTCCCATAAGGTCGTTGCGGACCATGCGGACATAATCATCCGGTGAATTATCGCCAATATAGGTGTTGATGGCTGACAGGCCCTGTGCAACGGCGCCACTTCTCTCCATGGCTGCCTTGTCGCACAACAGTACGGTCTGATCGTCACCCAACCATTTTTTAACTTCGAATGCCGAGCCGCAAGCCGCCATACCACCACCGACGATCAAAACGTCGACTTCTCGCTCTTCAATTTCGGGATCTCTGATAGCCTTGAGCTCTCCCATTGGTTTGTTCGGTAATGCCATATTGTATCCTCCTTAACTAAATTTTCCTATTTGATTGGTTACGAATGCGTTAACATCAAACAACGGTTAGACCGTCGCCTGGGGTGTCGGCATGACATACCCGTCGGCTTCCTCAGTTGAAAGAAATTCACTTTCAATGTCCTTGCCTTTCAGACCAGAATATTCATTGGCAGCACCTTCCGGGGTTGTCCGGATGGGGAACTTGAAGCGCTTGATGGTTCCGTTTCTGAACTTGCATGTCCACATGACATCCTCGGTACCCAGCATCGGCATTACACTGCTTCCCAATGGCACGAAATCGGAGTAACCCCTCACCTCAATTGCCTGGGTGGGGCAGATCTTCACACATGAAAAACATTCCCAGCACTGATCCGGCTCTTGATTGTAAGCCTTCATTTCATTGGGCTCTAGAACCATAAGGTCATTGGGACAAATATACATACATGCGGTTTTGTCCCCGCCTTTACAGCCATCACATTTTTCGTTAATTACAAAACTTGGCATTTAATGCACCTCCTAAGTTAGCATTGTTAGTGCTCGTTGTTGAACTTTCCATACAATTGGTTCACGTCGACCTTGCTTTATTAATTGCACCTCCCTTCTGTCCCTTAAAGTTTCTTGGCTTGATAATTCAGATTCACTAATGACATCGCTGCTGCATCCAGCGATTGATATTCTTATAATCGATGTTATCTACGACCACGGCAAACCTGGCTTGCCCCTGCGTTCTTACGAAATGACAATGACCCGCCACAGTTGATACAGCGCAGCCGGCATGCGTATTCCGCACCGGCGTCATCTCATTTTCCATTAGTTTTTCAGCGGGTTATCGTTCGAAATATCTCTATAGATATCAACAAGATACCCACGACCAAGGTCAATTGCATATCATTCAGCCTTTTTCTTGTCAAGAACTTTCGGCCCAAGCGATTCCAAAGCGTCCAAATCCCCTGGGCCCTTTTTCCCATGTTCAATATATTGATTTATTTATTTGATTATACACCACATATTGTAGTAGTAACATGAAAGCCACAACACAGATCCACCCATTGCCGAATGACCCGTGATGGTTTCAGGTGTTCACGGTCCCAGAATTCTGAAACCCGTCAAAATATGATGGGCTTCATTTTGGGTTGACATCCGCCAGGACCCTCATTCAAAATAGGGATATGGAACCCGATATCAGACCACTCGCACCCGACGAAGCTTTCAGGTTCGCCTGTTCGCATTGCGTTGCCTGTTTCAACGAATGCTGCCGGGATCTGAACCAGTTTTTGACGCCATACGATATTCTGAGACTGAAAAAACGCCTGGCAATGACATCAAACCGTTTTCTGGAAACACATACGACACAACACGTGGGTCCGGAAACCGGATTTCCAGTCGTGGCACTCAAACCCGTCCACACCGAATCGTTGCGGTGCCCCTTTGTGACAACATCCGGTTGCAGTGTGTACCTGGACCGCCCGTCTTCCTGCCGTATCTATCCCTTGGCGCGCGCCATATCACGAAACCGGGAAACCGGAAAGATTACCGAACACTTCGCGCGCCTGAAAGAACCCCACTGCCTCGGCCATGAACAGGAAGAAATCCAGACGGTCAGCGCGTGGGTCGAAAAGCAGGGTCTGGTTCCGTACAACGAACAGAACGACAGGCTCATGGACATCATTGCGTTGAAAAACCGCTTGATACCCGGCCCCCTCGATCTCGCCTTCGGCAGAATGTTTTATCTGGCGATGTACGATCTGGACACCTTTCGCAGAAAAATTTTTCAAGATGGGCTTTTATCTGATTTTAGCGTGGAAACAAGGTTGTTGGCAGACGCAAAAAAGGACGACACGCTGTTGCTGCAGATCGGGCAGGCCTGGATAAAATCAGAACTGTTGAAGCTTCGCGCCAAAACCAGCAGGGATCCCTCCACTATTTAGAGTTCGTCCATAAATGGTCTTTTCACGCCCTGCCAGTGTTGGGCGGCATGATTTAGCGAAGACGGATTTTCTTGGTCGGAACCCCCCAAACAAACAATTTGATCCAGTCAAAACCAAAAAGCATCAGATCAACGTCGTCTATTTGGATTTTTTTGAGCAGATCAGCCTTGACCTTGTAACGCTTCAACAGACTGCTCTCAAAGACAAACACTCTGAAAGCGTCCATGTTATAGCTGGCCATGAAAGCCATTTTTGCCCGATTTCCCTGGGGGCCTTCACGGCCCCAGGGATCTTTTTGGAACAGCTGTTTGACCTCAGACCACTTTCTGGACATCTGCTGGTGCTTTAGCGCCCCTTGATCAGCGGACCAGGTCTGAAGCGTCCAGCCATGGTTTGCATGCTGGCCCAGACAGAATTCAGGGGGTCTGAAAAAACCGATCAGCTCAGGTTTCCGGCTTTTCCCAGGATACTGCAATCCGTATTCCACAGGAAATGTCCTGCAGGTGTAGGGTCGATCCGTATACACACGACAACCTGACGGCTCGGAAAAAATGCAGGTCTGATCTTCGTCATCCGACATCTTCAGGAGCACATCCGGAAAAAAATTGCCCTTTCGCATCACCACATCGACATATTTTTCAAAAAATACGTCAGCGGAAATACCCAGCCCGTTCCTCAGTTGAAGCACATCATATGGATACAGGAACAGATTCAGATTGCGGCAGCATTGGTTGAAACAGGCGTATTCCGGACGGCACTGAAATGAAAAGCGGTTCGCTCCTCTTAGCCTTTTTCCAGATATATGCTCAACGTCTTCAAGTTTGATGGATTTCATAATTCGATCACGTACTGTTGTTATTGAAGACCCCCGCGACATGCGAAGCACTGCCGAACGGCAGAACCTATGGGGAATGCGCTCGCTTTTTCGGTTCACAGCCCGACAAATCGTCTTTACAAACAATTTAGCCGTATTAGTTTATTCAAAAGAAGGTCTGATTGTAAAGACCAAAGTAATCACCTGGCAATGCCAAGCGTTGTCACGCCAAGGAATCTTCAGATGACGGGCCACCATCTTATTCTAGGAGAACAGCTTGACTATCTGACCGGCGAAGTCCTTGCAGACACTCACGACGAGAGATTTCGCCAGGCATTGGCTAAACTGCTCGTCGAGAAAAAAGGCTACGACAAGTCCGACATACTGCCCCGCAGGAAGTTGATTGTCACGGCCGGAGACAAGTGCGCCCAGATTCAAATCGACCTCACCGTTTTGCTGAACCATGCTGTGGCCATGATCCTTCGATATGGACCCGGGTCCCTGGTAACCCGCCATCGTCCAGCCATTGCGGCATCGCGTGTCATGACGCCTTACCAGATTCCCCTGGTCGTGGTAACCAATGGCCTTGATGCAGATGTCATTGATGGTAAAACAGGCCGTGTCATCTCAAAGGGCCTCGACACCATCCCGGACAGGCAGACGCTTCTTGCTCGATGCCATGCCGGAATCAAAGAATCCATTTCCCCGGACAGAGCCGAATCTGAACAGCGAATCCTGTATGCCTACGATGTGGACGACAGCTGTCCTTGTGATGATACTATATGCAGGTTATAAATATTTCATGCGCCTCTCCTTGAACAAGTTGGAAACAGTATTATAATACGGTATAATGCGCGGTTCGATAGTTACTGGCGGCTCTTGGCAGCAGCATCGCCACAGAACTCTGGGAAGGGATATGATTTCTCATTAAATCATGTAACGATTTTATTTTTCTTGCATTTTTTTCTTGCATTTCTTAATGTTGTCTTATAATTCACTACCCGAAAACGGGGTGAATGAAAAACACGTTGTTTTATAGCGCCGCATATTATGAAAGTTTTAGGCGGCTTTAAACCCAAATACCGACTAAGGAGGTGGGGGTATAGCCTTTCCAAAACGACCAAACAGATACGATAAATCGGACCGAACCAATATAAACAAGAACATAAGAGCAAAAGAAGTCAGAGTCATCGACCCGGATGGAACCCAGGTAGGTGTTGTTCCTACTTATAAGGCCCTTGCCATTGCCGGTGATTTCGGTCTTGATCTTGTGGAGGTTTCTCCGAATGCCAATCCGCCTGTCTGTAAAATTATGGACTATGGTCGATACAAATACGAGCAGACCAAGAAACAGCAGGAGGCCAAGAAAAAACAGAGTACTTTTCAAATAAAGGAAATCAAGGTTCGGCCCAAAACAGGCGAACACGATATCCAGGTAAAACTGAATCATATCAATCGGTTCATTGAAAATAAGGACAAGGTCAAAGTAACCGTCGTCTTCAGGGGACGCGAGATTACGCTTTCTAATCGCGGCCGGGAATTGCTCGCTCACATTGCACAGCAAGCCGAAGAATATGCCAATGTGGAACAATACCCCAAACTCGAAGGACGAACCATGACCATGGTGCTGGCACCAAAATAGCATATGTCTGTAGATAGTAACGCAGCCTAAATGTGTTAATCAAACTATCATAATCTGTTATCAAACTCTGGCGTGAACGGATATATTCACCGTGTTCACGCCATCTGTTTTTAAGAATAAAATCGTTTTACGATTTTATAAAACGCGACACTGTCGCTCCTAAGAGCTATTAGAGGAAAGGGGCTAACATGCCAAAGATAAAAACAAATCGAGCAGCTGCCAAGCGATTTAAAAAAACAGGCACAGGAAAATTCACCTTTTCAAAGTCACATGCCAGTCACATACTGACAAAAAAAACGACCAAGCGAAAACGGTCACTGCGACAGGGCCAGATCATCAAGAAATCAGATGTCAGGGAGATCAAACTGCTGCTCCCCAATGGATAAAGTCCATTGATGATCTATTCCGCTTACAGGAGGATAATAAAAAATGCGTGTTAAAAGAGGTTTCAAAGCCAGAAGAAGAAGAAACAAAGTTTTAAAATTAGCCAGGGGATATCGCGCCGGACGCAGCAAACTGTTTCGCACGGCTGCAGATGCGTTGGACAAAGCCCTGATGTACGCCTACCGGGATCGCAGGGTTCGTAAACGTGACTTCAGAAGACTCTGGATTGCAAGAATCAATGCCGCGGCACGTATGAACAGTCTTTCTTACAGTAAATTCATGCATGGGTTGAAACTGTCTAACATTCAATTGGACCGAAAAGTGCTGGCGGATCTGGCGATTTCAGATCCATCGGGTTTTTCTAAAATCGCCGGTCTTGCCACTGAACAAATTTAGCACAGGCTAGCAGAGTCACCGTGAATAAACATATCGAGCAAATCCATCAGGACGTTCTGGAAAGTCTTAACAATGCCAAGGATCCTACGGAGATCCAGACGCTTTCGGTACAATACCTTGGCCGGAAAGGTCTGATAACCAGAGTTTTAAAGGGAATCTCTCAGCTCCCCAAAGAGGAGCGCCCAGATGCCGGTAAAAAAGCCAATCAGGTCAGGGTCGCGGTAGAAAAGGCGGTCCAGGATGCCCTGCAGAAGATTAGCACTAAAAACATTACCACCGAAGATACCATCGATGTCTCACTGCCCGGTCGGACACCTCTAAAGGGTTCTCTACATCCCGTTTCACAAACCCAGCAGGAAATCTGTGATATTTTCAGTCGGCTCGGCTTCGATGTGGCCGAAGGTCCGGAAGTCGAATCAGACTACTACAATTTTGAGGCACTCAACTTCCCCAAAAATCATCCGGCAAGGGATATGCAGGACACGTTTTTTGTTTCAGACGACATTGTCCTGAGGACCCACACATCACCCATGCAGATTCGCATCATGGAAAAAACAACCCCGCCGGTTCGGGTTGTAACGCCCGGGAAAGTTTTCCGCTGCGATTCGGATATCACCCATACACCCATGTTCCATCAGGTCGAAGGACTGCTGGTTGACACGGATATTTCCTTCGGGGACCTGAAAGGGATTCTCACCACCTTTATTCATCAGATGTTCGACGAAGAAACCAGCCTGCGGTTCCGACCCAGTTTTTTCCCGTTTACAGAGCCAAGTGCGGAAGTGGATATTCTGTGCGTCATGTGCAGGGGTAAAGGATGCAGGGTCTGCTCCCAGACCGGATGGCTGGAGATTCTGGGCTCAGGCATGGTACATCCGGCCCTGTATGAAAATGTGGGCTATCCTTCTGAAAAATATACAGGTTTCGCATTTGGAATGGGTGTCGAAAGAATTGCCATGCTCAAATACGGCATTGACGATATAAGAAAATTTTTCGAAAACGACATCCGCTTTTTACAACAATTCTAATAACATCGTTCCACGATTTTATTAGCATACGCTTTTTAGGTATACACTTTACAGGTACCTAAATTGAGCAATTGTCGAGGTTGCCGTAGCTACAAGGAAAATGCCGTTTCGCTATAGTAGACTATGCGGAACGACATTTGACGCTGTAGATGCGCTAAGATCGGCAATCCCGAAGGGTTTCAAATTTTAAGAATCCAATTAGATAACATCCTCTAAAAAGGATAAAATTAAATTTCTTAAAATTTGAAACGCTCAAGTTAGGAGGTGGTTTTATATGAAGCTAAGTCTCAACTGGCTGAAAACATTTGTTCCCATTGAATTGAAACCGGACGAACTCGCGGCAGCCCTCACCATGGCCGGACTCGAAGTGGATGCTGTATCCGATCGGTTTGAATATCTCAAGAGCGTCCTGGTCGGCCGTGTTGCAACTGTCAAAGACCACCCCAACGCAGACAGGCTGAAAGTCTGCGACGTGGAGATTGGCGAACGGACAGTGACAGTCGTTTGTGGCGCACCAAATGTCAGAGAGGGGATGTTATCACCCCTAGCACTTCCCGGCACCTGTTTCCCCAATGACAGAATTCTGGAAAAAGGGGTCATCCGGGGAGTCTCTTCGGAAGGAATGCTCTGCAGTGAAGCCGAGCTCCAGCTTGGCACAGATACATCCGGTATCATGACCCTGGGCGACAACCTCACCATAGGCGAAGCCCTTTCCAAAGCCTTGAACCTGTCGGACACCGTGATAGAAGTCGATCTGACGCCTAACCGTCCGGACTGCCTGAGCATGATCGGTACCGCCCGTGAAATTGCCGCCATCGTAAAAAAAGAACTCTCCCACCCGGACACCACCCTTCCGGTTTCCGGAAAAGATATTCACGAGCGAACGTCCGTTACAGTGGACGCACCGGATCTCTGTCCCAGATATGCAGCGAGAATCATTGAAAACATCACGGTCGCGCCATCTCCTTTCTGGCTCCAGGAACGCCTTCGCTCAGTCGGGTTGAGACCCATCAACAATATCGTGGATATCACCAATTTTGTTCTCATGGAGTACGGCCAGCCCTTGCACGCCTTCGACCTGGACAGCCTCGAAGAACGTAGGATTGTGGTGCGGACGGCGGCCGAAGGCGAGCTGTTTACAACACTCGATGAAAAAGAGAGAACCCTTTCAAAAGACATGCTGCTGATCTGTGATGGTAAAAAGCCCGTCGCCATAGCCGGTGTTATGGGGGGAATGAACTCCGAGATTGAGGCCAAAACCCGCAATGTCCTTCTGGAGAGTGCCTATTTCAATCCGGTAAGTATTCGCAAAACATCCAAAAACCTTGGTTTGAACACGGATGCATCTCATCGATTCGAACGGGGTATCGACCCTCAGGGAACCCTTGTAGCCCTTGACAGGGCAACCCGGTTAATTGCAGAGCTTGGCAATGGCCACATTATAGACGGCCTAATCGACAAATGCGGAGACCTTCCACATCCACAGACTATCCTCCTGAGTACCAAACAGACCAACCGGCTCCTTGGTACTGATTTCAACCGTAAGGAAATCCGCGACTTTCTGGTTTCCGTTGGATTCGATATCAGAGAAGACACGGCAGACATACTCTCGGTCACGGCACCTTCTTTCCGGGTGGATATCAAAAGACCTGAGGATCTCATGGAAGAAGTGGCACGGCTTTCAGGTTACGACCACATACCCACCACCTATCCATTGATCCCCGCCGAAGCAAGAACACCACAGACCGTCATCGACCATCGGCGGTATACCAAGGTCATCATGAACGGGTTTGGATTCGACGAAGCCATCAATTACAGTTTTATGGACAAAATGGATTGTGACCGTCTCCTGCTCCATCCGGATGACTATCGACGGAGTCTGGTGGAGATTTTAAACCCCTTGACGGAAGACCAAACTGTCATGCGGTCTACCCTGCTCCCGGGACTTTTGAAATCTGCCCACCGAAACATCTCTCAGCAATCAAAGACCAGCCGGCTGTTTGAAATAGGCAAGGTATTCATCGGCAAGGGCAAAACCCATCTGCCGGAAGAAATCGAAATATTGGCAGGACTCTGGACCGGATCGCGCACTGATCTTTTATGGAATGTTCCCGAAACAGCCTGTGACTTCTATGATCTCAAAGGAGTTGTGGAAGGTTTTTTCACTGCACTCAAAATCAAGGGCATCTCATTCACGCGTATGCCTGTCGATACCTGTTCCTATATAAAGAACGGTTTTGCGGCGCTGCTTGTTACAGGCGACACACCCCTGGGCCTGGTGGGAGAACTGCACCCCCAGGTACTGAAGAACTATGGTCTGAAGCAGACAGCGTTTTATTTTGAGCTTGACATGAACCGGCTCTATGGCATGATACCTGAAGATCTGCAGGCCAGACCGATACCCAAATATCCTGCCACGTCTCGAGACGTGACGGTCATTGTCGATCAGGACATCGAGTCCAGCAGCCTGCTGGATTTTATAAGAAATCTGAAGGAAGGGCTGGTGGAACAGCTTAGCATCTTTGATGTTTTTGCTGAAAAACCCATCCCCGCCGGCAAGAAAAGCGTCTCTTTCAGGATCGTCTACCGTTCCCATGAAGAGACATTGGAAGATGATACGGTAAACAATATTCACAAACGCCTATCCGAAAGGTTGATCGCTCATTTTAATGCTGCATTACCTGAGTAGGGAGCCTTATGAAACAGACAGCGGTTTCAATCCCTGACAAACTCTATTTTAAAATTGGAGAAGTCTCCGAACTTCTCGGGCTGCCGACACATGTCCTCCGCTTCTGGGAAACGGAGTTCAAGAAAATCAAGCCCAAGCGTACGTCTTCAGGTCAGCGTCTATACCGTAAAAACGATGTTGCTTTTATTCTCAAGATTAAACATCTCCTCTATGAGAAGGGATTTACCATATCAGGTGCCCGGCAACATTTAAGAAGTAAACAGGATTTCGTAGAAGAGCTACCGCAGACATTATCCGTCAGCGAACTTCGCCACGAGCTTGAACAGATCAGGGAGCTTATTAAATAGTTCCCGTTATTAAGAAAAATCATTGACAGGTTACACTTTTTGTCTTAATTATTCTTTTCTGGAAAGCGGGCATAGCTCAGCTGGTAGAGTACAAGCTTCCCAAGCTTGGTGTCGCGAGTTCGAATCTCGTTGCCCGCTCCATGAATGCCCGGCTTTTCAAAGGCAGTATGGTATATCGGGAAAAGCACTTTTGTCTATGAACGTTGTGTAATTTTTTTCGAATGGTTATGGCTATGAACTGACAAGATTTTATCGACCGAAAGAACTTTCATAGATGAGGAGAAACGGGCTTTTGCCCGTTTTTTATTGGACAATAAACGTTGCAGGACATGAAACAAAAGAAAATAAAA
The DNA here is from genome assembly GCA_963823335.1 of uncultured delta proteobacterium. Taxonomy (GTDB): domain Bacteria; phylum Desulfobacterota; class Desulfobacteria; order Desulfobacterales; family B30-G6; genus B30-G6. The sequence continues at coordinate 840,080 of CAWGLD010000001.1, forward strand.
AACCGTATTAATAAAAAGAATCCGCGACAGCAGGCCGCTGCCACCCTGTCTGACAGGGCGTTTCTTGCCAGTGTAAACCGCCTGGTGGAGCCTGTTTGCGATGCGGAAGGACTTGAGTTGGTTCATACAGAATATCAAATGGAACCCGGTGGAAAGGTGCTTCGACTGTATATTGACAAGCCCGACGGCATCAGCATTGACGATTGCGCCGCTATCAGTCGTCAGGTGAGCGATCTGCTGGACATATATGTCCAAAGTGACCATCGCTACCGTCTGGAGGTTTCGTCACCAGGATCGAATCGGCCGCTTACCAAGCAGGATGATTTCCATCGCTTTAAAGGCCAATCGGTCCGAATACAATCTTCCCGTTCGATTGATGGACAGAAAAATTTTAAAGGAACGTTAACAGACATTAAAGATGGGATCGTAACGCTGACGGTTGTGGAAAATTCTGTGGCTATCCCCTTTGAGGACATAACCAAAGCGCGACTTATCAACTATTCTGGAGAAAACTGATGTTTATTGCAGATATCAAACGAGTTGTCGAACAGATCAGCAGGGAAAAAGGCATCAACGTCGAGGTACTAATAAAGGCATTGGAAGAAGCCCTGAGGTCGGCTGCCAAGAAAAAATTCGGCAACAAGGTCGACATCGAAGCCCAGTACTATGAAGAAACAGGCGAGATAGAAGTTTTCCAGTTCAAGGAAGTTGTCGAAACGTTGACCGAACCGGAAACCCAAATCAGTTTTGAAGAAGGCCGTGAATTGGATCCCGATTGCCAAATCGGAGACAGTCTGGGCACCAAAATGGATGCTACGACATTTGGCCGGATTGCCGCCCAGTCGGCAAAACAGGTTATCATTCAAAAAATGAAGGATGCTGAAAGAGATGTCGTCTATTCCAGTTTCATCGATCGTAAAGGTGACATTGTCAACGGTATTGTTCAGCGGGTCGATCGCGGGGACATCATCGTCAACCTTGGCCACACCGAAGGTGTTCTGCCAAGCCGGGAACAGGTGCCCAGAGAGTCTTATCGCCGCGGTGATCGGATTCGTGCGCTTATATTGGATGTCCTGCATGAATCGCGGGGCCCGCAAATTCTCTTGTCCAGAACACATCCGGATTTTCTGGTACACCTGTTCAAGACGGAAGTGCCTGAAATCAGCGAGGGTATCGTCGAAATCAAGGGTGCCGCAAGGGAACCTGGCGTCCGGGCCAAGTTCGCGGTTTCATCCAACGACTCGGATATCGACCCTGTTGGTGCATGTGTCGGGATGAAAGGTTCGCGTGTCCAGAATGTCGTCCAGGAACTACGCGGCGAAAAAATAGATATTATCCCCTGGCATGTGGATGCCGCCAAATTTGTGTGCAACGCGTTGGCACCCGCTGAGATATCCAGAGTGATTATCGATGAAGATAACAAGTCCATGGAGGTAATCGTTCCGGATGAATTTCTCTCCGTAGCCATTGGAAAGCGCGGTCAAAATGTGAGACTCGCCTCCAAACTGACCGGCTGGCACCTGGATGTCAACAGTGAGTCCAGTTACAGCGAAGCCATGAAGAGCGGATATGACTCTCTGGTCGCACTACCGGGTGTGGGCATTAGCATGGCGGATTCGCTCTTCGAAAAAGGGCTCTATTCAGCCGAGGAACTCATCAAAGTCTCTGTAGACGATCTTACTCAAATACGGGGCATCGGAGAAGAAAAAGCAGCGACGTTGATCAAAAACGCACAAAATTATCTGGCTGACGTAAAACAGACCGCCGCTTTAGAAAAACAGGAACGTTTGGATGCAGAGACAACAGCCGACACGGTGTCCCAAGACCCGGAAACTGTTTCTGATGAAGATTCGAAGGACAGCACTGAGAACAATGAGAGCGCGGAAGCGAAAAACACTCAAGAAAATTAAGCGTACTTTTTTATCACGTGAAGGTTAAGGGGGATGGATGGGAAAGATCAGGATATATGAACTTGCCCGGGAATTAAACATGACCAACACCGAGCTGGTCGACAGGCTTCATGAGATTGAATACCCTGTAAAAAGCCACATGAGTTCCATTGACGAATTGGATCTGCCGGATCTCAAGGCAAAACTCAGTGGTAAAAAGAAACCGGCAAAGCTGGAAGAAAAGCGAATCAAGCCGACCGTCATACGCAGGCGCCGGGTCAAAACCGTCAAAAAACCCGAGGCCGTCAAGACTCCCTCTCAGCCGGAACTACCTGAAAAAGAAGCAATTCCCGCGGCTGTCGAAGAAATAAAAGACACACCGGTCCTAAAGGAAGAGGCACCAATAGAAACCACCGTGGAAACGCCTGCGGAGGTTGTTGCCGCTGACGAGACAGTCTTGCCGGATGAGACCGTTGTACCAGACGAAACTGTTGCGGAACCCGAAAAAAAAGAGGCGCCCAAAGCAAAAAAGCCCGCGCCTGTCAAGCCGCTAAAAAAGAAAAAGAAAGAGACACCGGCAAAAATTATCAAGCCGCCCCCGCCGCCCAAAGAAACAGACCCGGCAGAAGCCCAGCAAACACCTGCCAAACCGAAACAACCAGCTCGCGGGCCCATTGCTGCAAAACCTGCTCCATCCGCTCAAGAGCCATCCTTAAAAGACAAGAAAAAGAAAGGACGCAAGAAAACAGAGCCCGAGGAGCCGGATAAAAAATTCTTTAAAAAGAAGATCGCTTTCCGGAAAAAAGAAGTGGTCGAGGGCAAAGATCTCTATTCAGGCAGTTCCAAACGTCTGCGCAAGGGTAAAAAGGGCGCCAAATCCAAAATGGAAAGGGGCTTGAAGCCGCAGATTACAACGCCAAAAGCCATCAAACGTCGGGTCAAAATAGATGATACCATCATTTTGGCAGAGTTGGCCAAACGGATGGGAATCAAGGCCAACGAAATGATCGCCAAGTTGATGAGCCTGGGTGTCATGGCGACGGTCAATCAAACCATCGACTTCGATACGGCTGTTCTTGTTTCCACGGAGTTTGGATATGAACTGGAAAAGGCATCCTTTGAAGAAGATAATTTACTCAAAGCCGTCGAGGATGACCCCAAAAATCTCACCGTGAGACCTCCTGTGGTAACCATCATGGGCCATGTGGACCACGGAAAGACCTCCTTGCTGGATGTTATTCGAAAAACAAGAGTAACAGAGCTCGAGGCCGGTGGTATTACACAACATATCGGTGCATACAATGTCACCACGCCAAAGGGACAGGTTGTATTCCTCGACACCCCCGGACATGAAGCTTTTTCAGCCATGCGGTCACGTGGTGCAAAAATAACGGATATCGTTGTTCTCGTAGTTGCTGCCGACGATGGTGTCATGCCGCAAACCATCGAAGCCATCAATCACTCCAAGGCTGCCGGTGTACCCATAATTGTGGCTGTCAACAAGATCGACAAAGACAATGCAGATACGGAACGTGTTCTGAGAGAGCTGTCTGAAAACGGTCTGGTAACCGAAGAATGGGGTGGTGATACCATCTTCGTGAAGGTTTCAGCAAAGAAAAACATCGGTATTGATGACCTGCTCGAAATGATCCTCCTGCAAACGGAAATGCTGGAATTGAAGGCCAATGCAGACAAACTGGCCAGGGGTCATGTTGTGGAGGCCAAACTCGATGCCGGCCGAGGACCGGTCGCCACTGTTCTGATCCAGGAAGGAACGCTTCGCGCCGGTGACTCCGTTGTGTGCGGTATACACTATGGAAAACTTCGGGCGCTCTTGAATGATCTCGGGCAGCAGGTCTCTTCGGCCGGACCGTCCATGCCGGTTGAGATCATCGGCCTGTCAGGCGTGCCCTCGGCCGGGGATGAACTCGTTTCCGTAACCGATGAAAAAGATGCCAAACAGATCAGCCAACACAGGGTCCGTAAACAACGCTCGGTTGATTTAGCCAAAACCAGCCGTCTGAGTCTGGACGGCCTGTTCGAAAAAATGAAAGCCGGCGAGGTAAAAGACCTCAATCTGATCCTGAAGGGAGATGTTCACGGATCCATCGAAGCGCTCAAGGAATCTCTCTCCAGTCTCAGCAATAATGAAGTCAATATTAACATCGTTCATGGCGCCACCGGTACCATCACCGAATCCGATATCTCTCTGGCCGCCGTATCCAATGCCATTATCGTGGGCTTCAATGTGCGTTCCAGTTCAAAGGTACAGGAAATGGCCAATGAAGAGCAGGTCGACATTCGCTACCACAATGTCATTTATGATGTGATCAAAGAAATCCGGGATGCCATGCTGGGATTGATGTCTTCGACATTTAAAGATAGAACCCAGGGATGGGCGGAAATCCGCGATGTTTTCAATATTCCCAAAATAGGTACCATTGCGGGTAGTTATGTCACCGAAGGCAGCTTTGAAAGAGGCAAGCTGGTTCGGTTGCTGCGGGACGGCATCATCATCTATGAAGGAAAACTTTCTTCCCTAAGAAGGTTCAAGGACGATGTCAAAGAAGTTCAGAACGGTTATGAGTGCGGTATCGGCATCGAAAATTTCAACGATATCAAGATCGGCGATACCCTGGAGTGCTATTATAAAGAAGAAATCAAGCCGGAATTGGATTAAAAGACCGGTTTTAGGTTTGAAGTGTTACGTTTTAGGTTTGAGCTCCAGCTCTGTAGAACTTATGAACCTAACACCTAAAACTTAACACTTAACACGGACGTTTGAAATGGTCGTTGGTTTAGGCATTGTCACTTTCCGGATTCATGGGTGCCGCTCGTTGAAAGAAAAAAGGAGTATCGTTAAGTCACTGGTTCGACAGGTTCAAAATAATTTTAACGCTTCTGTGGCCGAAGTAGGCGCTCATGACATCTATCAAAAAACGGAAATCGGTTTTTCACTGGTGGGCACAGATCAGCGGGTCGTTAACTCAAAAAGCGATAAGATTTTAAATATGCTCGAGGGCATGGGTTTGGCGGAACTCATCGACAGTGAACTGGAGATTATCCATCTATGAATATGAAGCCATTTTCGCGTTCAGAAAGGGTCGGGGGCGTGATACAAAAAGTCCTTTCAGAACTTCTCCACAAAGACATCAGTGATCCGCGGCTTGAAAATGCAACGATTACAGGTGTTAAAATGGGACCGGATCTGAAAACCGCCTATATTTATTATTCAACCTATCTGGGGGACAAGGAAAATGCGGACATAGCCCAAGGCTTTCAAAGTGCTAAAGGATATGTCAAGCGGCATCTTGCCGGCAAACTCGGGCTTCGCTATATGCCGGAACTCAAGTTTATTTATGATACGTCGTTTGACTACGGCATGAAGATAGAAAAACTACTGAAATCGGTTGCACCCGAAAATGAAACAGATCATTCAACAACTGAAAAATAGTCGCAGCGTTCTGATCGCTTCTCATATCAATCCGGATGGGGATGCCCTGGGATCTCTCTTGGCTCTGGGTCTGGCAATGGACGTCTTAAACATAAAAGCGACCTTATACAATGAAAGCGACATCCCGGCTGTTTACCGTTTCCTACCGGAGATCGGCCGCATTCAAAACCAGATCAGTCGGGTTCATGCCTATGAAACAGCTATTATTCTTGACTGTAGCAATCTGGATCGTATCGGCCGCGCCACCGACATCGTCACGCAGATTCCCATGATTATCAACATCGATCACCACGCCACCAACACGCATTTCGGTGAACGCCTTCTCATCGATGACAAGGCCTGTGCAACGGCTGAACTCGTTTTCCGTCTGCTGAAAGAGATGGCGATACCCATCAGTCTTGCCATGGCAACATCCATCTACACCGGAATCGTTACCGACACCGGGTCCTTTCGCTTCTCGAATACCAATGCTTCCGCTTTTGAGATATGCAACCAGATGGTTCAACTGGGTGTTAAACCGATTCATATTGCCCAGCATCTGCATGGACCCTATTCTCTGGGTCGCATCAAACTGTTGAACCAGGCCCTCGAATCGATCGAAATATCAAATAACGGAAGTCTTTCCCTGATGACCCTTACCCAGAAAATGCTAAGGGATACCGGGACACAACCCGGAGATGCAGAAGGGCTGATCCATTACGCCCGCAGGATAGAAGACGTCAAGATGGCCGCGTTGATACAGGAACAAGCCAACGGCAGAAAGCATGCCACGGCAGACAAAAAATATCATGTGAGTCTCCGGTCGAACGGATCAATCGATGTCGCCGCCATTGCATCCACATTCGGCGGGGGGGGGCATCCGAGTGCGGCTGGGTTCAGTATCGAGTCCACGATTAAGAAAATAAAGGAAACCATCAAAGCAATTCCGGAAATAAATTAAATTAGATGTCTTTCGATCAGCATGGATTTGTCGTTATCGACAAACCGGAAAACCTGTCCTCTGCACGCGTTGTATCGCGGGTAAAAAGGACTCTCAAAGCCAAAAAAGTCGGCCATGCAGGTACGCTCGATCCCTTTGCAACCGGCGTGATGATCTGCTGTGTCAACCGCGCCACCCGGCTGGCCAGATTTTTTCTGGGAGGAGATAAAAAGTACGAAGCACTGCTTCATCTGGGCATAGAAACCGATACGCTGGATGCTACTGGTCATATAACATCGGAAAGACACGTTCCGGATTGTCCAGAGACTGAAATTCAAGCTGTGTTCAGATCTTTTACTGGACTGCTCGAGCAGGTGCCGCCTGTTTATTCTGCCTTGAAGCACAACGGGGTACCCCTGTACAAATACGCGCGGCGTGGAAAACCGATTCAAAAACCGGCGCGACAGATTATGATTTTGGGTTTAGATATAACCGATATTCATCTGCCCTATATCCAGTTTGAGGTGACCTGCTCTGCAGGAACGTATATTCGAACACTCGCAGCCGACATCGGCACTGCATTCGGTTGCGGTGGACATTTAAAAAAGTTGAGACGCACCCAAAGCTCTGGTTTTTCGATTGCCGATGCAATGACACTGGAAACATTTGAGGGGCGTGCGACGGGCGAAGCGTTTTCCCGGTATGCTGTGGGGTTAAGGGAAGCACTCAGGTATATGCCGGAATGGACGGCCGGCAGAGACTTGAAAAACAAAATCGTCAATGGCGTTCCATTGACGCAAAAGGATATTATCCTGGAAGAAACACCAGACCAGGGCAAATTTATTAAAATTATCGATGACGGCAGAGAGCTTCTCGCTGTGATTGAACGAAATGAAACAGCTGGAAAATACAATTACTGCTGTGTTTTCAACTGAGTCAACTACCACCCGTGAAACGGGTGGCTTGGATTTCCCCCAAAATGGGGAAAAACAAAGGAGACGGCACGTCTCCGTAAGTTCAGGTTCGGAACCGCGTGCCAAGCACGCGGTTTGTAGAACAATCAAAGAAAAAATGCCGTTTTTAACTTTCTCTATTTCGCGTATTCATAATTAATGCTATTTTCCATAACAAACAAATTCTTAAATAGGAGGCTTAAAGAAAGTGGTGTTTACAACAGAAAATAAAAAAGAACTGATCGATCAGTATAAGACCCATGACAGTGATACCGGATCGCCTGAGGTTCAGGTCGGTCTTCTGACTCACCGCATCACCTACCTGACCGAGCATCTCAAGATACACAAGAAAGACCACCATTCCAGAAGAGGATTGCTGAAGATGGTCGGCCAGCGGCGAAGACTTTTAAATTATGTTAAAAACAACGATGTTAAACGATACCGATCCATCATTGAAGCTCTGGGGCTTCGACGATAAGGTCAAACTATAAACAAATCTTCAGTTTAGGGTCTCAGACCTGTCGACGATGTTTTTGCATCACGACTGTGCGCCCTTGCAACTGAGTTAGGAACACTATATGGAATTTTTATTAGAAGCAGATCTGGGTGGAAAGACCCTCAGTATTCAAACCGGTAAGGTTGCCAAACAGGCATCTGGATCGGTTGTTGTCAGATACGGGGATTCCACCGTTCTGGTTACCGCTGTGTCGTCCAACGATGAGCGCAATGTCGGATTTCTTCCTTTATCCGTTGAATATCAGGAAAAAATATATGCTGCCGGGAGAATACCCGGAAATTATTTCAGGCGAGAAATCGGACGCCCAAGCGAAAAAGAGACCCTGACAGCGCGGTTGATCGATCGTCCCATACGCCCGCTTTTCCCAAAATACTATAATTTTGAAACCCAGGTCATTGCCACCGTGCTGGCTATGGATCAGGAAAATGATGCCGATGTGATGGCCATGGTGGGTGCTTCGGCCGCCCTCACCGTTTCAGACATCCCGTTTGCAGGCCCCATCGCATGTGTCCGTGTGGGCCGAATCCAGGGAGAACTCAAGATCAACCCCACCATCTCCGAATGCGCTGAGGCCGATATCAATATTATTGTGGCCGGCTCCAAAACGGGTGTGGTCATGGTGGAAGGCGGCGGTAATGTTGTCAGTGAAAAAGAGATGCTCGACGCTATCTTTTTTGGTCATCAGGGGCTTCAGCCGCTTATCGACATTCAGGAAAAACTGCGCGAAGCCTGTGGAAAACCCAAAAGAATTTTTACCCCACCCGAGACAGACGAAGCGCTGGTGACAGTCGTTCATGAGGCTGCTGCCGGAAACATTCGGGAGACCTTGGCCATACCGGATAAAATGCCCCGCTATGATGCCATGAGACAAGTGAAAATAAATCTCATGCAATCATTGGGTGATGATTATGCAGACAGAGCCGAAGAGATTTCGAAAATTTTTGGAGATCTGAAAAAATCCATCAGCAGAGATATGATTCTCAAGGAAAACCGCCGCATCGACAACCGCAAATTCGATGAAGTCCGACCTATTTCCTGCGAGGTGGGGCTTCTTTCCCGGCCCCATGGAAGCGCGCTCTTCACCAGAGGAGAAACACAGGTACTGGGCGTGTTGACACTGGGATCCGGCCCGGACGAACAACGTGTTGAAACCCTCAGCGGAGAGGAATCTCGCCCATTCATGTTGCACTACAATTTCCCGCCATTTTCGGTCGGGGAGGTCAAGCGTATCGGCGGCCCAAGCCGAAGAGATATTGGTCACGGGGGTCTTTCCACTAGAGCCATCGAAAAGGTTCTGCCTGACAAGGATGTCTTTGACTATACCATCCGCCTCGTTTCAGAAGTTCTGGAATCGAACGGTTCTTCCTCCATGGCTACGGTTTGTGCGGGAACCCTGGCCTTGATGGATGGGGGTGTCCCCATCAAAGCACCGGTTTCCGGCATCGCCATGGGGCTCGTTAAAGACGGTGACCAAACAATCATTCTGTCCGATATTCTCGGTGATGAAGACCATACCGGAGACATGGATTTCAAGGTTGCCGGAACCGCCGAAGGAATTACGGCACTCCAGATGGACATCAAAATTCTGGAACTCTCCAAGGATATCATGGAGGAAGCACTTGAGCAGGCTCGCAAGGGACGCCTGCACATTCTGGAAGAGATGATGAAAGCCCTGGACAAACCCCGGGAAGACATCTCTCCCTTTGCACCCAAGATATTTGCCCTGGAAATCAACCCGGATAAAATTAGGGAAATCATCGGTCCAGGAGGCAAGGTGATTCGTGCTATCCAGAGTGAAACCAATACCAGGGTTGAAGTCGATGATTCCGGCGTTGTCAAGATCGCCGCGGCATCTTCCGAAGATCTGGAAGCGGCCATAGCGATGATAAAGGACATTACCAGGGAAGCTGAAGTAGGTGCGGTCTATGACGGCACCGTGGTCAAAATCACCGATTTTGGCGCCTTCGTACAGATTTTACCGGGAACGGACGGTCTGGTTCATATTTCCCAGTTGGCCAATTACCGTGTAAAAAAAGTCACCGATATCGTCAAAGAAGGTGATACCCTCAAGGTTAAAGTACTGGAAGTCGGAAGGGATGGTAAAATCCGTCTAAGCCACAAAGCTGTACAGGAAGATGAATAACTACCCCGGGGCAAGTAAATCCGACCTGAACAACGGCGTAAAAATCATTACCAAGCAAATGCCGTATGTTCGCTCGGTGACGATGGGCATCTGGGTCAATGTCGGGTCCAGGGATGAGGCCATTGCTGAAAACGGTCTGTCTCACCTTATCGAACATCTGATCTTCAAGGGAACAGAAAAGCGCTCCGCTTTTCAAATCGCCAAGGAGTTCGATGACATTGGTGGGCAGACCAATGCATTTACAACCATGGAAAATACCTGTTTTCATGCCAAGGTGATGGATTCACACCTGGAAACCATGATCGAGGTCATGTCCGACATTTTTTTGAATTCATTGTTCGATGAAGAAGAAGTGCTCAAGGAGCGACCCGTTATTCTGCAGGAAATCGGGATGGTTGAAGACAGTCCCGATGAATATATTCATGTCCTTTCCGGAAAACACTTCTGGGGGGATCATCCTTTGGGTCGTTCCATTCTTGGCACCCGTGAGAACATCCTTCGATTTGACGCTGAAACCATCAAGCAATTCTTTCAGCGTCTCTATCAACCGGATCGCATCATCATTTCTGCCTCCGGTAACGTGGATCATCAGAAGTTCGTCGATCTTATCGGCCCGGCCTTCGAATCCATTCAAAAAGGCGATGGCTTTCCCGAAAGAAAGATACCCGCCGGCAACACCAGCGTCAATCTCCACGCCAGAAAACTTGAGCAGACCCATATCTGTATCGGGCTAAACGGCCTCTCCACGGGCCATTCCCAGCGATATGGTTTCTCTCTCATGAGCACCCTTTTGGGCGGCAACATGAGCTCCCGGCTATTTCAGGACATTCGGGAAAAAAGAGGCCTGGCCTATACGGTCTATTCGTTTGTGTCCACCCATGTGGACAGCGGTATGTTTGGTGCCTACGCCGCGGTAGATCCTGCCAGGGCCTTTGAAACCGCACAGTTGCTGGTGAACCACATGCACAACCTGAAAAAGCACCGTGTTCAGGAATCCGAACTCAGGGGTGCCAAAGAGTACATCAAGGGAAATCTGTTGCTGTCATCTGAAAGCAGTGAGAACCAGATGGTTCGACTTGCTCAGAATGAAATGCATTTCAAACGCCAGGTCCCGTTACAGGAAGTGGTGGAAAAGATCGATGCTGTCACAGCAGATGACATCCAGGATATCGCTGACAGACTTTTCAGCAACAGCAAGACATCCCTGACCGTGCTGGGCCAGACCAAAGACAAAAAAGACTACGAAAACATTTTGAGCCCTTTAATCTAATTTGATTCCGGCCCGCGCTGAAAGCAGCGGGGAATTTACATATTTCATGACGTATCACCCCGCCATTCAACTTCGACGCCTGCAACCCGAGAGAGACATGGATATCCCTTTGCCTGCCTATATGACACCTCTGGCAGCCGGCATGGATGTCTGTGCAGCCATCGAAACAGCTGAACATCTCGCTCCCGGAGACATCGTCCTTATCCCCACGGGTCTTGCCATGGCGATCCCAAGGGGGTTTGAAGTCCAGGTTCGACCCCGGAGTGGACTGGCTATCAAACACGGCATCAGTGTTGTCAATGCACCAGGTACCATCGATGCGGACTACCGCGGCGAAATCAAAGTTGGCCTGATCAATCTGGGTTCAAAGCCCTATACGGTTCACCGGGGAGATCGTATTGCCCAATTGATCGTACAACAGGTATATCAGGCAAGCATCACGCTGGTGGATGAACTCGATGAAACCGAGCGCAACGAAGGGGGCTTCGGGCATACGGGGAAGTGATTGCAGGGGTGAGTGAGGGTCTGAGGATTGGAGGGGTGGAGGGTAGCTATAAGCAGTAAGCACCTAACAGTCTGAACACCTGAAACGCTATCAAGGATATGTTTTTCAATTTACAGACAAAAAAATCAAGTGTTCACATGAACCCGAACAAAGCATCAACCTCAAAAATCACACCGCAAACATCCGAGCACCTGACCGTCTGTATACTGGCCAGCGGCAGCAAGGGGAATGCCATTCTGGTCGCTGACCAAAATACCAGGGTTCTTTTTGATGCAGGTCTGTCTGGAATTGAGATTGAACGCCGTTGCAAATCAAAAGGGTTCCATCCCGACCAATTAGATGCCATTGTCGTTTCTCACGAACACTCGGATCACATTCAGGGTGTTGGTGTTCTGGCCCGGAGATTTGGCCTGCCGGTTCATATCTCTAAAAGAACCCGCCAGACCGCAGGCGCCTTGCTGGGGAAAATAGCCGATATTCGACATTTTGAGTGCGGAACCCCCTTTACGGTCAATACCTGGACCATTTCGCCATTTTCCATCTCCCATGATGCAGAAGACCCTGCTGGATTTACCATTCTCAACAATGGCATGAAAATCGGCATCGCCACCGATCTGGGCGTGGTCACTGCGATGGTCAAGGAACGTCTCAAGGCGTGTCAAATACTCATTCTAGAGGCGAATCATGACCCGCAGATGCTCATCAATGGACCCTATCCATGGCCCTTGAAACAACGCATCCAAAGTAGAACCGGCCATCTTTCCAATGAGGCCTCTAGAGAGCTTGTAACAGCTCTGAAACATAAAGGCCTTCAGCATGTGGTTCTCGCGCACCTGAGCGAAACCAACAACACACCCCAGAAGGCCCTGCAGGAGGTCGGTCTGGCATTGAACGATTGTAATACACAATTACATGTTGCAACCCAGGATGTTTGTGCGGAGATACTGCAAATAGAAGGGTTTAAGGGTTCACGGATTGGAGGGTTGGCGGGTGGCTAATAGCAATTAGCCCTAAGCCAAAAGCGACGAACAGCCTACAGTCTAAAAACCAAACCAACACAATACGGAGCAGAAAATGTCAGATACCATTTACGATGTCATCATCATTGGAGGCGGCCCGGGAGGGCTGACAGCTGGTATTTATGCTAAGAGAGCTGCCATGAATGCGGTCTTGATCGAAAAAGGCGCCCCCGGCGGTCAGATCATTAACTCAGATGAAGTTGAAAATTATCCGGGATTCGAACATATCAGTGGTGCCGAGCTGGGGATAAAGTTCAGCCAGCATGCCGGCAGCTATGGCCTGGAAGTCATGGGACGCGAGGTTGCGGCTATCATACCTGGTGCGGATTCGCATACCGTGAAACTGGACAACGGTACCATCCTCAAGACGCATGCGCTGATTCTGGGCACCGGCGGAAATCCCCGAAAGCTCAATATCCCTGGCGAAAGCGAATTCTACGGGAAAGGTGTCTCTTATTGCGCAGTTTGCGACGGCTTTTTTTTCAGGGGCAAGACTGTTGTGGTGGTGGGTGGTGGCGACTCGGCAACAGAAGAAGCACTCTATCTGGCCAAGATTACCGAAAAGGTCTACATCGCCCACCGCAGAGATGCCTTGCGGGCCGGCATGCTCCTGCAACAACGTGTTTTCGATGAATGTAAAATTGAGATGCTCTGGAACACTGTCTTAACCAGTATCAAGGCCAATGACCAAGGTGTCTATGCAGTAGACCTGAAAGACACCCAGACAAACGATGAACGGGAGCTGTCAATAGACGGCGTGTTTATCTTTATCGGGTTTGAACCCAACAACGGTATCGTACCAGCCGGTGTCAAGATGTCGGTGGAGGGCAACGTCATCACCGATGAAAAATGCGAAACTGCCATTCCCGGTATCTATGCCATCGGTGATATCAGGGAAAAATATGCCCGGCAGATAATAACAGCAGCTGCCGATGGGTGTGTGGCAGCACTTGCCGCAGCCCACTATGTGGAAGCCAAAAAAGCTAAGGATTCGTGTACCGTATAAGGAGGGTGAAGGGTTTGAGGTTGGAGGGGTCAAGGGTGACTGAAAGCAATGAGCCATAAGCAGTAAGCTATAAGCTGCTAAAAGTATAGCCTAAATTCCTATAATGCTATAGAGGAATGCAGGTCTCGGGTGTTTTACGGAACACTCAATATGGGAAGTTCCAAGTTGAGCGACTTGTCAGTTTGCTGCAGATACAAGGAAAATGTTGTTGCGCTATAGTGAACTATGCGCAATGGCATTTGACACAGTAGCTGCGGTAAAATGGACGTCGCACATCAAAAAACAATGGGCGGCCTGACCAGGGCCGCCCGATGAAAAGAGAAAGGAGGTATGGATAAAAAGGAATCAGTGATGAGTCGATTCCATGGATCCTGAGTGGCTTCCCAAAAATGCCGTTTGTTGTCCGGGTCACATCTCTTTTTTTTATTTTGAAGATGACCGGAAAAGATGCACGTACACCCGAGAAGCCTTGATAAATGTCACCTCAAACTTTCGTTCGCATTGGTTAACCTTTGGAGGCGCGAAGGCCGTCACGTGGTTTTTTTGTCGGTATTGAAGTTGGGCGACATTTTCATTCTGTATCTGACAAAGAGCATTTACTACGCGCTGTTTGATTATTTTATATTTCAAATACTGTGCCAAAATCACATTTTCTTCACAACCCCTATATTTTATTGTAAATAATTTATTTTTCACATCAAAACCGCTTGACGGTTTTCAGACAAACGTGACAAAAATTGTCATGTTTTTTGCCATAAATTGTCATATTTGTACTAAATTGTACTCTCGAGAGCCCAATCCCAGATGTTCCGCATAAGCGAGTTGAATGGTCCAGTCAGTTTTTGGATACAGGGTCCTGAATTTATCGGATCCGGCTTCCCTACCTTCCTTCAAGCATGAATCCGGCAGGCCCGGCTCTTTGTTCACCAGATCCACGGAAGCCTGGTCGATGGCCACAGGATCAAGGGAAGCCAGAATACCGATATCCCGCACAATGGGTGCATCTGCCACTGGCCAACAATCACATGCCGGTGACACATTGGTGATAAAATTGATGAACAAGGATTTGTCTTGCTTGTTCTTCAATACCCCCATGGCGTATTCCACCATTTTCTCCATAAAATCCGGTATGGATTTACCGAATTGCACCTGAATGGCCATCTGAGGGCAAATGAGAATACATTCCCCACAGCCGATACATTTTTCAGGATCGATGATAGCCTTTTCCTCCGTCAGAGATATGGCGCTCTGGGAACAATGATCCATGCATCCGCCGCAACCGATACATTTTTTTCGCTTGACCTTGGGCGCGATACCTGAGTGCTGCACCAGTTTGCCGGCTCTTGAAGCACATCCCATACCCACATTCTTTAAGGCGCCGCCAAATCCGGTCAGGTCGTGCCCCTTGAAATGTGCCACCGATATAAGGGTATCTGCATTCACGATTTCAGACCCAATGTAGGCTGTTTCCACATGTTTCTGGTTGATGAAAACTTCGGTCTGGCTGCGCCCCATCAAGCCATCGGCGATGATAATCGGTGCGTCCACCACCACATATGAGAATCCATTCTGGATGGCGGTGATGGTGTGGTTGACAGCGTCTCCCCGTGAACCCTTGTAGAGGGTATTGGCATCTGTAACAAAGGGTCTTCCGCCTACCTCTTTGATCTTCTGGACAATTTCACGAATAAAAATAGGCCGGATAAAAGCCGTGTTGCCTTTCTCACCAAAATGGAGCTTCAAGGCCACCAGATCGCGTTTACTCACCACACCGGACAGACCCGCAGCCTCCAAAAGCTTACCAAGCTTTTGGAATAAATTGTCCTTCCAGGTTGCCCGTAAATTGATAAAATAAACATCACTCGACATGCAAACCTCCTTTGGTATATGATACGTTTCATATGGACATTATATCAAAATTAGCGCTGCTCGACCAGCTCTACAGCCTGTTTGACGCGTTTACCGACACAGAAGCCCTCGCCTGCAAGAGACAATGTGCCACCTGCTGCACCTGCAACATGACCTTGACCACGTTGGAAGGATATAAAATTATATCCCTTCTGGGTGCAAGGATAAAAGCAACTCTTGTCCAGCATATTTATGATGCTGTCGATCAAAGACGCTTTACACCGCAAATCACCACCAACCAGATGGCTCGTCTCTGCATGACCGGTCAGGAAATTCCAGAAGAAATCATCGATCCCGCATGGGGATCCTGTCCGCTTTTGTCACAAAATGAATGCCCCATCTATCCGATACGACCCTTTGGCTGCCGGTGCATGGTATCCAAAACCATCTGCGCTGAAACCGGGTATGCCGACATGGACACATTTACCCTCACCGTAGCGAATCTGTTCAATCAATTCATCGAACATCTGGATCAAGACGGAATGTCCGGCAACCTGATCGATGTGCTGCTGTTCCTTGATGACGAAAAAAATATTAAGGCATATCAATCGGCTAAGACGGACATTGCCGCGGAGGGATTGATCCCCAACAGCCCTATGCCGGTGCTGATGATACCCCCGGAACACCGGGAGCGGGTTGATCCACTTTTAAACGCCTTAAAGGAGCTGCTTTGAAAGCCACAAACACATCAGAAGACCTTCATAGTATTCCCGGGGTCGGCCCAAAACTTGCCCAAGCATTGATGGACCTCGGGTATCTGCGGGTTTCTCAACTGCGGGATGCTGATCCAGAACAGATGTATGAACAGCTAGGTGCGCTCCGCGGTATGCACATCGATCGATGTGTGTTGTACGTGTTCCGGTGTGCCGTCTACTTTGCCGACAATACCGTGCATGACCGGGAGCGTTTAAAGTGGTGGAATTGGAAAGATACTCTGTAGATCCGCTCAGAAGCTGATCAGCTTTTGGGCATTCTCCCCACAAACCGCGTTCATTTCCTCCTGTGTCAATCCTGCGGCCTCGAACTCCTTGAAATACCGTGAAGGTCTGATCAAGGGGAAATCCGTTCCAAAGAGGATTTTTTCCACACCGACAATGTCGATGGCGTGCCGGTAAATGGCAGGATGGTATAAAAACGGGGATGCTGCCGTGTCCAGCCAGACATTCCTCAAGGCTTCCCTGACCTCTTTTTTCAAAAGCCCATAGAAAAAGATCCCCCCGCCCCAATGGGCCAGAACGATCTTATTGCCCTGAAATCGTGTGACAATATCGTATATCTGGGCCAGAGTGTTCTCTGATTTTCCAGGGTACATGTGCCCCACAGGTTCGTTGGTGTGAATCAATACCGGTAGATCTTTTTCCTTGCAGATCGCCATGATGGGTGCCAGGCTGTCCCGTGCCTCACAGACAATGCCGGTTTCGTAAAAAGCCAGTTCCCCTACCCCGGACAGACCGCCGGCAATGCACCGCGTAACTTCTGAAGCGGCGCTTTCACTGCAGGTATCCAGGCAGCAGAATCCTTTGATCCGGTCCGGATATTTTGCCACCACCTCCATGATATAATCATTGTGCATCGTCGAATATTCCTTATTTTTCCAAGGAAATCCGAATGCTACGGACACATCTACCTGTTCTTCATCCATCACCCGGAGCATGTCACGGCCGCCGATAAGTTTGGCTTTTTCCCATGCATAGAGCATCTTGAAGGCGGGTTCGCCCATAAAATATTTTTCGCGGTTTTGCCGCATGCTTTTGGGAAACAAGTGCGTATGGAAATCGATTATCACGTTTCACTCCTCCAGAATCGCGTGCTTCAAATTTCGTTTTCTGATCATCCCACAGTCCGGATGCCATTTTTCTACGCTTTCCACAACCTATTTTTTAAGCACGGCTTGCCGAACGCAACAAATTGATAGATAGTATAATAAAATTATAGGACGTTTTATCGAACGCGACATTTTCGCTCCAAAACAAAAAAATATAATTTTTACCCCTGCAGCAAGCTACAGAGTATTTCGGAATTTTTGCTTCAATCCCATGGGTTTGCTCTTTGGCCCGGACATGTGATAACTATAAAGACAACTATTGGATAGGAGGTTTAGCGATGGCGAAGCTGTTTTCACCTTTAAAAATCAAAGACATTGTTTTCAAGAACCGTATATTCGTCTCACCCATGTGTCAGTACTCCTCTGAAAATGGACTGCCGAACACCTGGCACCTGGTGCATTTGGGCACCCGTGCCGTGGGTGGTGCCGGTTTAGTGTTCGCCGAGGCGACAGCTGTCTCCCCGGAGGGGCGGATTTCACCTGGAGATTGCGGTATCTGGTCAGATAAGCACACGGAGGCGTTCACACCGATTGCCGCCTTTATCGAAACCCAGGGAGCGATTCCGGGAATCCAAATCGGACATGCCGGACGAAAGGCTTCCACAGACCTGCCGTGGCAAGGAGGGCTTCCGTTGACGGAAGGAAACGGCGGATGGCAACCGATCGCTCCCAGCCCTGTTGCCTTCGATAAAACACATCCCGTGCCGAGGGAAATGACCGAAGCGGATATGGATCGTGTCGTCGCCGAGTTTACAACGGCTGCCCAAAGAAGTCTTTCGGCCGGTTTTAAAGTTCTGGAACTTCACATGGCCCATGGGTATCTGATACATCAATTTTTGTCGCCGATATCGAATCGGCGAAATGATCTGTGGGGCGGAACGCTTGAAAACAGACTGTCTTTTCCCCTCAGGATAGCAGCGGCTGTTCGGAACGTTTGGCCCGAAAACCTGCCCCTGTTTGTACGGATTTCCTGTACTGACTGGGTCGAAAACGGCTGGGACCTTTCCCAGTCCATCGATTTATCAAGACGGCTCAAAGATCTGGGTGTAGACTTTATCGACTGTTCCAGCGGTGGAACCGTCCCCGATGCACGTATCCCGGCAGGTTCTGGTTTTCAAGCCGTGTTTTCAGCTGCTGTCCGCAAAGCTGTCGACCTTGCAACCGGAGCCGTAGGTTTGATTACAGCACCGGCCCAGGCCGAACAGGTTCTGGTAACCGAACAGGCCGATGCCGTTCTGCTGGGACGGGAATTTTTACGCTCGCCCTATTGGCCGATGATCGCTGGTGCCGCACTGGGTGTGGATCTGGAATGGCCGGATCAATACAAACGTGCCAAACCGATGTGAGCACCGGAAACGAATAGACGGGCTATGGGAGAGAGAAATATCCTCTCAACTCAGGAACTATTTGAAATGACTCCTTACGGAACATATTTCCGACACCGACGATTGAAGAACCTCGCAGCGACCCCCATCGAGTGTGATGGGCATACCATTGTACATTTGTTTTATGGGGCACTACAATGGCGGTCTATCTCAATAGCGCACTGTAAACAACACCGGTTAAGGAGGACTATACCATGTCAATTCTTCACTCGAAAGCCGTTCTCGATCTTATATCATTACAGAATCACCTGGTCATGGCGCCCATGACGCGAAACCGCGCTACCGAAAATATCCCCAACGCACTCATGTCGGAATACTACGCACAGCGTGCCACGGCGGGACTCATTGTTACCGAGGGCACGTCGCCATCACCCAATGGCTTGGGTTATCCGCGTATACCGGGCATCTTCTCCCCGGCCCAGATCAAAGGATGGGAACCCATTACCGCTGCAGTGCATGCCAAGGGCGCGAAAATAGTCATCCAGCTCATGCACTGCGGACGAATTGCCCATCCACTGAATCTGCCTGCAGGCGCACGCATGCTGGCGCCTTCGGCGGTGGCTGCTGCGGGGGAGATGTACACGGATGCCGAAGGCATGAAACCACATCCCGTGCCGCAGGCGATGACCGAAATAGACATCAAGTCCACCCTGGCGGAGTTTGTTCAGGCTGCAAAAAATGCCATGACAGCGGGTTTTGACGGCATCGAGCTGCACGCCGCGAATGGCTATCTGCTCGAACAGTTCATCCGCCCCAACACGAATCAGCGCATGGATCGCTATGGCGGTGCCATCGAAAACCGCGCGCGTTTTGTACTGGAAGCGGTCGATGCGGTAATTGGTGCCGTCGGAAAAGACAAGGTAGGCATCCGGCTTTCGCCATTTGGTGTATTCAACGACATGCCGTTGTACGATGCGATGGCGGCGGATTACACCTATCTGGCACAACAGCTAAATGCCCGCAAACTGGCCTATATTCATCTCGTAGATCACGCTGCCATGGGGGCGCCTCCGGTACCCGATACCATGAAGTCGGCCTTTCGCAAGCTATTCAAGGGGACCCTGATTCTCAGCGGCGGTTATGATGCTGAACGTTCTGAGAACGATCTGACCGCGGGCAGATGCGATCTCATCGCCGTGGGGCGTCCTTTCCTGGCCAACCCCGACCTGGTGGTTCGCTGGAAATCCGGTGCGGCCCTGAACGAACCGGATATGGCGACTTTCTACACTCCGGGACCCAAGGGCTATACCGATTACCCGACACTTGAGAAATGAAATCGTCCATCTTAAAATATCGGGAGGTTTATGGGAAAACGAATTGTTAAATACAGCCTGCTGCTGCTTATCATTGCTCTTATTGCCTTGGGCATTAGGCACTACACACGAACCAAACCCTTGGAAGTAGCCGTAAAACCCGTTACCATCGGTACGGTGGAACGAACGGTGGCCAATACGCGGGCAGGAACCGTCAAGGCCTGCCGCCGGGCCAAGCTTTCGCCGAGCATCGGGGGTCAAATTGCCATATTACCCATAAACAAGGGAGACGCGGTTCAGAAAGGACAATTGCTTCTGGAGATTTGGAACAAGGACCTGCTGGCCCAGGTGGCTTTGGCGAAACAGGAAATTGACGCCGCCCGGCATCGTGTCAGATCCGTCTGTACGCGGGCGGACATTGCCCGTCAAAGTGCCGACAGACTGTCCGAATTGAACCGCATGATGGTTGGAACACAGGAACGAACAGACACCGCGGAAGCCGAAGCCAAGGCCTTGAAAGAAGAGTGCGCAGGCGCCGACGTCGAGGTAAGTGTCCGCATGGCCCGGCTTTCCTTCGCCAAGGCCAACCTGGAACGTACCCGCCTGACGGCTCCATTCAACGGGACCGTCGCCGAAATAAACGGGGAACTGTTCGAGTACGTCACCCCATCCCCCCTGGGTGTTGCAACACCCCCTGTAGTTGACATTATCGGCAGTAATTGTTTTTATGTGATATCTCCCATCGATGAAGTGGATGCTGCCGTTATACGGGCCCAAATGCCCGCCCGCATTACCATGGATGCTTTCGGAACACGGCAGTTTGACGGTCGGGTGCGCAGAATCGCCGATTACGTGCTCGATGTCGAGAAACAGGCCCGCACCGTGGACGTGGAAATTTCCTTCGACAACCCCTCTGATATCGAAAATCTGCTGGCAGGATACAGCGCCGACATCGAAGTGATTCTTGAAGTGCGAAAGGATGTGATTCGTGTTCCCACCGAAGCGGTCATGAATAACCGGCGGGTGTTTGTGTTTTTACCGGCTGAAAAAAAGATTGTGGAAAAAGAAATTCGTATGGGCATATCGAACTGGGATTGGACAGAAGTTCTGCAGGGGCTTTCGCCCCAGGAACTGATCGTGGTCAACGTGGACAAACCCGGTCTCAAGGACGGTGCACCTGCCGTTCGTTTAGAGGAATCCCTGTGATAACGATCCACATGGAAAGCATAGGGCGAAGCTTTCGGGTGGGAGATGAATCGGTTCAGGCCCTGAGCCGTATCAACCTTTCCATAACAAAGGGAGAATATATTTCCATTATGGGTCCGTCCGGATCGGGGAAATCGACCCTGCTGAACATTTTGGGTCTTCTGGATCGACCCAGCGCAGGCATCTATCGATTTGAGGACACCGATACCACCCGACTGGATGACCGGCAGCAGGCCCAGGTCCGGCGGCATAAGATCGGATTTGTCTTTCAATTTTTTCACCTTATCCCAAGGTTGACTGCTGCAGAAAATGTGGAGCTCCCGTTGATACTGGCCGGTGAAGATCCTGGAAAGCGTAAACAACGCGTCAAGGAAATCATGGCGCGGGTGGGGCTGTCGGACCGGGCCAAGCACCGCCCGGAACAGCTCTCAGGCGGCCAGCGACAGCGAACGGCCATAGCCAGGGCGACCATTATGAATCCGGCTGTCATTCTGGCGGACGAACCCACCGGCAACCTTGACAGAGCATCCGGAAGTGATGTCATACAGACCATTGAAACCCTCAATGGTGAGGGGATGACGGTGGTCCTGGTCACCCACGACCCGGAACTCGGCGAACGTACCCGGCGGCGGATACAAATGGTGGACGGCCGGATAGTCTCAGACAGCGGAGAAAAAGAGTGAATATTCGCGATCTTGTCCGATTCTCCATCCGGGCCCTGTCCGGTTATCCGCTGCGGACCGGTCTGATGCTGCTTGCCATGGCCATGGGTGTCTGCTCCGTTGTTGTGCTGACGGCGTTGGGTGAAGGCGCCCGGCAGTATGTGGCCGGGCAGTTCACATCTCTGGGGACCCACATATTGATCGTTCTTCCGGGACGCAACGAGACCACCGGAGGCCCGCCACCCATGATGGGGGCGACACCGCGCGATCTGACCGTGGAAGATGCCATGGCGTTGAAACGAAGCAGTGCCGTTCACCGGGTGGCGCCCATCATGGTAGGTTCGGCACCCGTAGCCTATGCCGGCCGTGAAAGGGAAGTAACGATTCTAGGCTCCACGTCTGAACTGTTCGGGATTCGGGATCTTTCCATGGCCCAGGGCCGGTTTCTTTCCGAAGGAGACGTCACGCGCGCGGAGGCCGTTTGTACGCTGGGACAAAAAATCAAAGCGGAATTGTTCGGCAATGCTTCAGCTTTGGGCCGTTTTGTCCGTATCGGTGATCGGCGGTTTCGCGTTGTTGGCGTGCTGGCAAAGAAAGGGCAGTCTCTGGGACTTGACATGAGTGACGTGGTGGTGATCAACGTTGCATCGGCGGCGGCGCTCTTCAACCGGGCATCTCTTTTTCGTATTCTGGTTCAGGCCAGAAGCAGGGATGCCGTCGCGCGCGCCAAGACAACGATGCTTGAAATTATTCGTGACCGACATGATGGTGAAGACGATGTGACCATCATCACCCAGGATGCCCTGCTGGCAACATTCGATCGTATTTTTATCACCCTGACCCTGGCTGTTGGCGGCATCGCTGCCATCAGTCTGGTCGTGGCAGGAATCCTGATCATGAATGTGATGCTGGTTGCCATCTCCCAGCGTACATCAGAGATCGGACTGTTAAAAGCCCTTGGCGCACCCGGGCGTCAGATCTTAGGTCTTTTTTTAACCGAGTCGGCCTTCCTTTCCCTGGTGGGGGCGGTCCTGGGCCTGGCACTGTCCGCCGGCGGCTGCATCCTCATGCAGCGGCTGTTTCCTGCCTTTCCAATCACGGTGCCGCCCTGGTCTCCGGCGGCTGCCGTCGGTGTGGCCCTTGCCAGCGGTTTGATTTTCGGCGTTATTCCGGCCCGAAAAGCAGCCCGCATGGATCCGGTTGCGGCGCTGTCCAGGCGCTGATTTGAAAATTTTATGAAAAATTTGGATTGAGAAGAACTTTTAATATGTTTTTTCGTGATATCCTGATACTTTCTCTGCAAAGCATCCGAAGCCAGCGCATGAGAAGTTTTCTGACAGCGCTGGGCATCGCCGTGGGAATTGCTGCCGTGGTGCTTCTGACATCCCTTGGGGAAGGGGTTCACCGTTTCGTGCTGGCCGAGTTCACTCAGTTCGGCACGAACCTGATCGGCATCACACCCGGCAAGACATCCACCATGGGTATGTCGGGAGCGGTTATCAGTAATGTCAGGCCCCTGAGTTTGACCGATTCACTGGCACTCGCCAGGTTGTCGCGTGTAACTGCCACCGTGCCCGTTGTACAGGGAAATGCGGCGATCGAACACGGGAGCCGGACTCGTCGAACCTATCTGTTCGGTGTCGGCTCTTCTGCACCGGCAGTCTGGCAGTTAACCGTGGCCCAGGGTCGGTTCCTGCCCGAGGACGACCCTCGCACGGCGCGGGGTTTTGCTGTTCTGGGCAGCAAGGTCAAGGACGAGCTTTTCGGAACTGAAAATCCTTTGGGAAGGCGCATCCGCATCGGTGGTGAGCGCTACCGGGTAATCGGTGTCATGGCATCGAAAGGTCAAATGCTCGGTTTTGATCTGGATGATGCCGTTTACATCCCGGTGGGACGGGCCATGGCCATATTCGACCGGGAGAGCCTGATGGAAATCGATCTCCTGTATGCCGCCGGAAGCGATGGGGATGAGGTAGCGCGGCGTGCCAGGGAATTGCTGACAGCCAGGCATGGGTCAGAAGATTTTACGGTAATCACCCAGACCCAGATGCTGGAGGTTCTTGGCTCAGTGCTCAATGTTCTCACCATCGCAGTGGGGGCGCTGGGCGGAATTTCACTGCTTGTCGGGAGTGTTGGCATTCTGACCATTATGATCATTGCGGTTCGGGAACGCACGGCAGAGATCGGCCTTCTCAGAGCCCTGGGCGCCGGGCGACGGCAGATCATGAGCATTTTCATTGCGGAAGCCATTGTGCTGTCGAGTATCGGTGGTCTTGCCGGCCTGGTGTTGGGTTCCGGCAGCGCCTGGCTGCTGGGAAAACTCGTACCGGCACTTCCGACGCATACCCCCCTGATCTATGTGCTGTTGGCCCTGGCCCTTTCCGCCTTCGTCGGGCTCATGTCCGGTGTGCTCCCCGCGCGTCACGCCGCCGGGCTCGATCCGGTGGAAGCGCTGCGCGCCGAATAGCTCGAAAAGAAGATAAATGAATGAAATTGAGATCAAATGAAGAAGATCATAAGAAGTCTTTGCTGGTTTAGTGAGCGTCCATCAATCGCTGGCATATCTGACCGGCTCAATGAGATCGAAGGAAAACTCAGCGAGAAAGGTTACCTGGTTCAGACAAAACGCGTTTGCTTCAACAATACACGCATCGATGCGCTGCGCCAGTGGGAAAATAAAGACTCACTGTATCTCAGCATCGGCACCTTGAACTTTGAGTCTTTGACGGAACAGCTCACAGATTTTCTTCAAGCAGGAAATGTATCTCTCAATCTTGATCTTACAGATGGCGTTTCAGCCAAACATGTTGACGTACTGCTGCGGATTATTATGGAGGTGCCGGCCAAGACATTTAATTTCACATACACATTTCATAATCGGTCTTCCAGTCCGTTTTTTCCCTCGGCGACTTTCGAACATTCAGGTTTTGCTCTAGGCTTACAACCCACCGATCTTTCTGAAGGATGTCTGGATTTGACAGCATGGTTGTCTGCCATGGAAACCGTCTGGTTTGAGATCTGTGAGATTCTGGATGGTAACGAACGCTTCCTGGGTATCGACGCATCCATCGCGCCGCTGTTCAGGGGCGAGAGCAGCCTGGTCCATTTCGTGAAAAAGATCTTTGGCGATTTTTCAAAGGCGGTAACAACGGATTTTTTCATCAAGATCACAACGTTCCTGTCCACACGTAACCCAAAACCCGTGGGTCTCTGCGGGTTGATGTTGCCGTGTCTTGAGGATTTCGAACTGGCGGAGGAATACGAAGCAGGTCGATTTTCAATCGAAAGGAATGTCTTCCTCGCCCTGCATTCCGGACTCGGGGTAGACACCTATCCGGTTGGTATCGATGAGAATCCAGAGAGAATCCTGCAGATATTGTGTCTCCTCCAAAAACTCTCTGCCAAGTATGAAAAGCCGCTGTCGGCCCGCTTTGTGTCCGATGGAAAAACCAAGATAGGGGAAGTATCCGACTTTCAGAACCCATATCTGAAGGATGTCAAGATCCGCCCTTTATAAAGGAACATCATGCAACGTCGTTTCATCCATACAGCAGACATTCACTTGGGAAAAACCTACCGCAACTCTCCCGGGGAAGCGAAGCGTTACCAAGATTTTTTTCGATGCCTGTCGGATATTGTAAAAAATGCTGTGCTTGAAAAAGTTGATTTCGTTCTCATCTGCGGAGACTTGTTCCACACCGGACAAATCCTGCCCAGGACCTTTGCCAAAACCATTGAAACCCTGCAACCACTTAAAATATCACGTATTCCCTGTATTGCCATCGAAGGCAATCACGACTGGATTCACAGACGCAACAACATCTCCTGGATGGAAGCCCTTTCCGAAATGGGTTATATCCGTTTGCTGCGTCCGGCGCGCACCAAAGATGGCGGCTATCAATTCGACCCTTTTGATGAAGAGACCGGTATGGGTGGACATGTTGAGATCGACGGCTTGAGTATTTATGGCCTTGGTTATATCGGCACCCAGGCCGGCAGCCATGTCGAACGCATCTGTAATGCGGTCAACACCGATAACAACCTGCTGCTTTTTCATGTGGGCATCTGGAAGTATTCACCAGTTGAAATTGGCAACATGAAAATTGAAGAGGCTCATCCCCTGGCCGATAAATTCAGTTATGTCGCCCTCGGACACGGACACAAACCCTATGTGATCGAAACCCCGGACGGAAAGCCTTATGCCTACAACCCCGGGGCACCGGAAAGGGTCAACTTCGGTGAAGAAAAATATGACAAGGGATACTATTTTGTCACCTTCGAAGATGGCAATTTTATCCCGGAATTCAGACGGACCAATCCGCGTCCCATGCTGGTCGAGATAATCAATCTGGACGGTGCTGAT
Organism: uncultured delta proteobacterium; assembly: GCA_963823335.1. GTDB lineage: Bacteria > Desulfobacterota > Desulfobacteria > Desulfobacterales > B30-G6 > B30-G6. The sequence continues at coordinate 866,357 of CAWGLD010000001.1, forward strand.
GATGCAGATAGAGCCCTTGCCCGATATCGAGAGCAGGTCAAGAAAAAGCTGTCACTACAGACCGATGAACGTTCGCCATTGCTGGAACTGAAATTGACCGGGCGGATCGGTTTTCATCCCTTCGAGTTAGGACGTGAACGGCTGAGACTGGCCCTTGAGGATATTGCTTCTCCATTACATGTAGAAATAAAAAACCACCTTTCGCTGGTTGCCCGGACGGGTGGAGAGGAAGTCGTCAAAAAGTCCCTGGCCGAAATTGAAAACGATGTGCTGCATGAATTGATCGGCACACACAGCCAATACAGCGGTCGTGAAGAAGCCTTGACGCGCCTGTCACTATCGATCCGAGATTTGGTCTTGAAGGGTGATGTCGAAGATGACGAACTGCTTGGGCTTCTCCCGGATAAGGATTAATCCATGCAGATTATTTCTATCTCTTTGAAAAACATAAAATCCCACCGCGAAAAAGAATTGCATTTTGTCAACGGGATCAATGTGCTTTCCGGTGACAACGGGGTCGGTAAAAGCACAATCTTTGAGGCCATTGGTTACGCTTTGTTTGGCGTTGATGCCCGTGACTTTGTGGGCAACATCGAGCGTTTCATTACCATCGGTGCCAAAAAGGGCGAAATTGCCGTGACCTTTGCAACGGATGAGAGTGAAACATATCGGGTTTCCCGCAGTGTTGGCGCCGGATCCAAATGGCTGTTGGCCCGGGAGATCAGCGGAGCGTTTGAAGTTGAGGACCATGCCGGAGCCCCGGAAACGGAAGCCCGGATCAAGGAACTGCTCAAACTCGATAGCGGCCGATCCCTGGCTGATCAATATAAACTCGTGATCGGTCCCTTTCAGAATGAATTTCTGGGTCCTTTTGTACTCAAGCAGCCCACCAAACGCCAGGTTGCCTTTGATGAGATTCTTGGCATCGATGCCTGGCGTAAAACGTTCAAAGGTACCAGCTCCCTGCAGGCGTCCATCAAGAACAAGATTGAAATAATGAACGTGGAGATAGAAGGCAAACAGGAACAGGTAACCCCCCTGCCCCAACGAAAAAAAGAACTGTCCGCTTTGGTCAAAAGCGCCGGTGCCCAGCAGAAGGTTTTATCAAAAAGGAAAAAGACCTTAACGGATACAGAAAAACAGCTTACCAAACTCGATGGACAGGAAAAAACGACAAATACCGTCAAGTCCGATATCCAGGTGCTTGATAATCGTATCCGTGATGGCGAAGGGAAAATTGCCGACCAGAAAAAACGGGTTAAAGAGGCCGAGGCGGCCCTTGAAATCCTTGAAAAGAGTCGGGCAGGCAAGGAAGCCTTTGATGCGGCTGAAGCTGATCTTAAGTCCTTACGGAATCAGGAAATGCAGAGAAGAAAGATCGAAAAGGATATCAATGCGCTGGACAAAGAAAGTGCCCGACTCTCCCAGGCATTACAACACGAAATCCGTGAAGTCGGGAAAACCGAAAAACAACTTGCAGAAGAAGAACGTCAGCTTAAAGGTGATCAGAAAACACTGACAGCGGATGACAGCATTACCAAAACAGCGGCCCGGCTACCGGAGTTAAGAAAGGATGAAGAAAACCTCCTCTCCGCCAAGGGTCTTCTCGAAGGAAGACGGGCAGGTCTGCTGGAAGGGAAAGAAAAACTTGCCCAAGGCAACTGCCCCTTTTTCAAGGAAGCGTGCCAGAACATTGCCGCTAAAGCCCCACGCGATGTTTTCAGTTCCAAGGTTGACGATCTGGACAAAGAAAGCCTTGATCTGGACAACCGTTTGCGTGGTCTTAGCCGGGAGATCACAGCGGCTGATAAAGCCCAGCATGAATTAGATTCGATTAAGGTCAGAACACAGGAGATTGAAAAACAACTCATCGTCCTATCCAGGAAGCGAAAGGACAACGATACCCGCAAGCAAGCGCTTCAGAAGACTCAAAAGCAACAGGAGGCAGCTGAAAAAAAGGCCTTAGCCCGGAAGAAAGACCTGAAGACGTACCATAAGCTGGATACGGAAATAGCAAGGATCGAAAAATTGCGGACGGAGCACCAGCTTGCCCGGGATGCTTTCCTTGCCAATCAAAAAGATGCCAAGGATCTGAACAATCGACGCAAATCCCTGGAAAAGATGTTGAAGCTATTTGATGAACGAATACAGTTCCTTGCTGCTAAGCAACAAGCGCTTGGTACGTTGGAAAAAGAATATGATTCAAGACACCACGCAGAGGTTCGCCTGATAAAAGAGCAACTGCTTGCAGAACTTGCCACAATAACGCAGAAAATGAATGCTCTCGATAAGGATAGAAAGCGCCTCGAAGAAGAGATCAAAAAAATGAAACAGATTAAAGAAGAGATCAAGACGCGCCTGGCCCAAAAGAGAAGTTTTGAAGACAAAGAAGCGCTGGTCAAATTCTTACGAAACAATATCTTCAACAATGTTTCAGCGCAGCTCTCAGAACGTTTTCGGGAAGAAATAAGTTTACGGGCCGATATCATTTATCGCAATATCGCCGAAGCCGATGAAGAGCTTCACTGGGGCGATAAATACCAGATCGTTCTGAGGGACATGCAGAATGGCGAATTAAGGGAGCGAACCGATGACCAGTTGTCCGGCGGGCAGACCATGAGTGCTGTGGTCGCCCTGCGCCTGGCCTTGCTGCAGACCATCGGTGCGAGAGTGGCATTTTTTGATGAACCCACATCAAACCTCGATGCCGCCCGCCGAGCCAATCTGGCCAATGCCTTCCGTGCCATTGATGTGGGACGTGAAGAAGTGACAGAGCATTGGTACGACCAGCTTTTCCTGATCAGTCACGATGTTGCATTTACCGAAGTGACGGATCAGATTATTTCTCTTTAATACCAGGGGAAATGTCTATATATATGGATCATCTTCAAAAGAGTTGATCTAAAAGAAGGATTCAAGGATTCTCGGGGTCCAGGATTCGAGTGACATGCCTAAAAATTATTTGGGAAATTAAAAGGGGAGATAGGGGATATTGAGAGAATGCTGAAAACGTTGATCAAATCCCTGGAAAACAAACACTTGAATCCTGGACTCCTTGAACCCTTTCATTTAAATTGGGAGTTGATTGTAAAATGAGAGCAGTCGAAATAACACAAGAGCCCATCGAACTCTATAAAATTTTGAAATTCGAGAATATGGTCAGTAGCGGCGGAGAAGCAAAACATGTAATCTCCCAAGGCCAGGTTGCGGTAAATGGTGTGGTTGAAACCAGAAAACGAAAAAAGATATTTTCAGGTGATATCGTAGAATTTAAAGATGAAAAACTCCACATAAAAATCAAATGAGGTTAAAGCATGAAAAATATTTTTGATGGTAAAAAGACAGCAAAATTTGGGACTGAAAAAAATCCGGCTACTGTACGCGTACAAACAAAAAAGAGAGCTAAGGAATTAGAATCTGTATTTGAAGAAAACAATTGGAAATATACAATTGAGTTAGATCCGGAGAAACCTGAGGATACCAACGACCTGGAAATATTATTGAATCCACAAAAAACAAGAATTGCCGAAAAGAAAATAGGACGCAATGTAACCTGCCCATGCGGAAGCGGGAAAAAGCATAAAAAGTGCTGTGGCAAATAAGGGGCAGTATCACGCAAGCTGCCTGAAATAACAATTAAACCATATTGTTCTTCAGTCTCGTATTGACAAATTTGGCGGATCAAACATGGATTCATTAAAAATTGCGGTTATTCCAGGAGATGGAATCGGGAAGGAAGTCATCCCTGAGGGTATCCGTGCCCTGGAAGCAGCCGGAAACAAGCATGATGTCCATTTTGAGTGGACTGAATTTGACTGGTCCTGTGAGACCTATCATAAAACTGGACGCATGATGCCCGAAGACGGTATCCAACAGCTCAAGCATTTCGATGCCATCTACCTGGGTGCCGTTGGTTTTCCCGGCGTACCCGATCACATCTCGCTGTGGGGGCTGCTGCTCCCCATCAGAAGGGCCTTTGACCAGTATGTCAATCTACGCCCGGTCAGGTTGTTCGATGGCGTACCTTGCCCACTGGTCGGTAAAAAGCCGGGTGATATAGATTTCTATGTGGTACGAGAGAATGTAGAAGGCGAATATTCCACGGTGGGGGGTATTCAGTATGAAGGGACAGATCACGAGGTCGTATCCCAATTGAGCCTGTTTACCCGTCGAGGCACCGACCGTATCATCAAATTCGCATTCGAGCTTGCCCAAAGCCGACCGGCCCGACATTTGACATCAGCAACCAAATCAAATGGTATCTTCCACACCATGCCCTACTGGGACAGCCGCGTCGAAGAGATCTCCAGAACCCATCCAGATGTCACGGTCGATAAATACCACATTGATATCTTAACGGCAAATTTTGTGCGCATGCCCGAACATTTCGATGTCGTGGTGGGTTCCAATCTGTTTGGGGACATTCTTTCCGATTTAGGCCCCGCCTGTACCGGCACCATCGCCATTGCCCCGTCAGCAAACATCAACCCCGAAAAAACGTTTCCATCCATGTTCGAACCCGTGCATGGCTCCGCTCCTGATATTGCCGGCCGGGGAATTGCCAATCCCATTGGAACCATCTGGGCCGGCGCCATGATGATGCAGCACCTGGGATATCCCATGCTGCACGATACGTTGATTATAGCAATTGAAACCGTATTGCGTGATCCCAAGAACCTGACGCCTGACATGGGTGGCAATGCCGGTACCCGCGAACTTGGCCAGGCCGTGGTGGCGGTTATGGCCGGATAGGATTAAAGCCGTCAATCGAACAAGCGGTTTTGTTTTTGTCGATATCGGTATTTTTCTGGCAACGTCCTAAAACCATTGAATGTATAACACACCTGTTCATCTGAAATGTTGATTGACATTTGGTCGATTTCATGTTTTCTGACAAAATCTATTAAAATCCGATTACAAAGGAAGCTTTATGAACAGCTTTTTTCTGTCGATCGTGCTAATCTGCGGTGGCGGTCTTGCCACCCTTTTTATTTGGCGAAAATTTATTTTGATGAAGACCGTTGCTGTCTTGACCATCAGTATCGGATGCGTCATTGGATTGTTCGATGCCCTGGTCAAACTGCTGAATCCAGGGCTTTATGGCGTGTCTTTTGAATACCTGAAACTATTCTCCCTTTCTTTTCATATCGATGCACTGTCGGCCTTTTTTCTGGTCGCAATTTATGCCGTTTCTCTGCTTGCCGTAATTTACAGCTTTCACTACCTCAACAAACCCGAAAAGGCCCTCCGCGCGGCATCCGGCTATCTGTTCTTCTCCCTGTTGATCGTTTCCATGGCGCTGGTGGTGACCGCTGCCAATATGATCACCTTTATGCTTTCCTGGGAAATCATGTCCCTGTCATCATTTTTTCTGGTGATATATGACCACGAGTCTGCCGAAAACCGTAAAGCCGGATATCTATATTTTGTCTTTTCCCATGTGGGGGCCATGTTCATCCTGGCGGCTTTCGGTATTCTGTATGGGCACAGTGGCAGCTTTTTGTTCTCTTCCGGAGGTTCCATCCCTGATTCGGCAAAATTTCTGGTGCTGATACTCTCTTTTGTCGGATTCGGATCAAAGGCCGGTGTGTTTCCGTTTCATGTCTGGTTACCCCATGCCCACCCGGCCGCCCCGAGCCACATCTCCGCCGTAATGTCCGGCGTGATGATAAAGACAGGTATTTACGGCATTGTACGCCTGTATACCTCTCTGGGCCTTCATACGCCGTTATTTGGTGAAATCGTACTGGTTGCGGGAATGATTTCCGGTGTCCTGGGTGTTGTCTATGCCCTCGGCCAGCATGATATCAAACGACTATTGGCCTACCATAGTGTTGAAAATATAGGAATTATCCTGATCGGGATCGGGATCGGCATGCTGGGTGTATCCTCCGGCAACCCGATCATGGCCGTCCTGGGGTTTTCCGGAGGCCTGCTGCATGTGTTGAATCACGCGATTTTCAAATCATTGCTGTTCATGGGCGCCGGCGTGGTAATCCAGAAAACAGGTACGCGCACCATCGATATGCTGGGCGGGTTGCTCAAAAAGATGAAAATTACCGGTCTCACATTCCTGGTGGGCTCTCTGGCTATTTCCGGTCTTCCGCCGTTTAACGGATTTGTAAGCGAATTTTTTATTTATTTAGGTGGATTTAGAGGCGTGGCCCTGGACAAGACAGCCTTTGTGCTGTGCATCATGGCCATTATCAGCCTGGCCATTATCGGTGGCTTGGCCCTGGCCTGCTTCACCAAGGTCGTGGGAGTGGTTTTCCAGGGAGAACCCAGGAGTTCGTGTGCCATGGCAGTGGATGAAAAAGGACCGGCTATGCTGGCACCCATGCTGATTTTAGCCGCCAGCTGTGTCATCATCGGGGTATTTCCTCAGATGTTTATTGCCCTGGCGGTAAAGGCTGTTCCAGTCTCCGGGCTGGGGTATGGTCGCATTCCCATGGAACCGTTTATGCAGATGACGGGAAATATCACCCTGGCCGCCACCATTTTCTTTGTCATTCTGCTGGCGCTTATCGCCCTGCGCCTGGTTTTCTACCGCACTAAAACCATTGGAAGCGCAGGAACCTGGGGATGCGGTTTTACACAACCAACCACCAAGATGCAGTATACCGGTACGTCCTACGCAGCTTCGATTCTGGCATTTTTCAAGCCGGTCGCCCCTCTGCAAGAAGATCATCCCGCTATTCAGGGCCGATTTCCCCAAAAAACCCATTACCGCAGCCATGTGGATGACATAGCCGAACGTCACATGGCGCGTGTGGTCGTCGACCCGGTTCTGTGGCTCTTCGACAGATTGCGCTGGATGCAGCATGGAGACATCCATTTGTATATCGGTTACATATTACTGGCCATTGTCGTGCTTTTATTTTTCGTTTAAATGAGATGATTGTTATGATTAAATCCATTCTATTCTGGGTTCTGGCCATACTTCTGGCACCGTTCTTTTCAGCGGTTATTCTGAAGGTGAAGGCTTTTTTCGGCGGGAAAAAGGGTCCTCCCCTGCTGATCAATTACTACACCCTTGCCAAATTATTCAAAAAAGGTTCGGTTTACAGCACCAGCACAACCTTCATCTTCAAACTGGGACCCATGGTTTCGCTGGGAGCTGCTGTCACAGTCCTGTTGTTTCTTCCTTTTGCTGGCCACCCACCGGTCTTTTCGTTCCAGGGTGATCTTCTTTTCATTTTGTACCTGCTGGGCCTGGGCCGTTTTTTCACCATTGCAGCTGCCATGGACACGGCCTCGCCATTCGAAGGGATGGGAGCCGCCCGGGAAGCTTATTTCCCGATTATCTGCGAAGCTACGTTGTTCATGATACTGATTCTGTTCTATATTTTGACCGGCGAATTACGTCTGGCAGCCTACTTTACAGGTAACCAGCCTTTTGGATTGTGGCAGGTGGCCGGGTCGCCCATGTTGTTTGTGGTAATTGCCTTTTTCGTTATTCTGCTGGCGGAAAACTCACGCGTGCCGGTGGATGATCCAGCCACTCATCTGGAATTGACCATGATTCATGAAGTGATGGTGCTGGATCACAGTGGACCCGACTTTGGATTTATCGAGCTGGGATCCTTCTGCAAGCTCTTTTTCTACGCATCCATTGTCGCCAGGCTGATTATACCCATTGAATCCGGCTTTCTGGCACTGAACCTCTGTCTGTTCACAGCTTCCCTGCTGGTTGTGTATATGGCTGTGGGTGTCATGGAATCGGTCATGGCCCGTTACCGGATGGACAGGGTTCCCAAGTTCCTCCTGACCTCTTTTGCCCTGGCCTTTTTTGCAACCGTTATTACACTGGAGTTTTTAAAATGAGCATCCCGGTCGACATGACATTGTCCCTTGTCCTGCTTTCGGTCCTGTTTTCGTTTGGTTCCAGCCGTCTGCCGGGGCTTATCAAGGTTCTGGCATTTCAGGGAATCGTCGTATCAATCGTCCCGCTGATAATCGGGCACGACATGACCACCGGCGGCGTTCTGTTTACGCTTGTCACCTTGACCATTCGTGGCATCGTCATTCCTTTTTGCATATATTTTGCCATTAAAAAAGTTGCCATTCGCAGAGAAGTGGAACCCATCGTCGGCTATCACGCCTCAGTTCTGGCAGGCCTGGGACTGATCGTGGCGGCCATGGTTGTCAGCCACAGATTCAATGCCCCGTCCATCAGTGCCAGCGTGCTGCTGCTACCCACCGCCATCGCCCTTCTGGTGGCAGGTATGTTTCTGCTGATGGCGCGGCGGAATGCCATCGCCATGGTGCTGGGCTATATCATGATGGAAAACGGCATTTACCTGGTGGGAACGACCTTTTCGGTGCGCGCCCTTCACATCGTGGAATTCGGAATTCTACTGGACGTACTGGCCGGTGTCATGATCATGGCCGTTATCCTTCAGAATATCAAACAGACATTTGATGATGTGGATACCGCCTTGCTCAGAACATTAAAGGAATAGGTGTTTGATTCATGGTTGAAATCGTTTTTCTAGCCCCGTTTGTAACCGGCGTGATTGCCTTTTTCATGCCCCGCACTCTGGGACGCTCATTGCTGGTCTTTACCGGAGCACTTCATCTGTTGCTCTCCGTCCTGCTTTGGATACGGCAGCCCGAACCACTGTTCAAATCCTATTTTGCCATCGCCCCGGAAGGAATGCTCTCTTTGCTGGTGATATCACTGCTGTTTTTTCTGATATCCATTTACACCATTGGCTATCTCAAGGTATCCGACATCAAGTCCGAGAATATATTTACCGGTTCCATGCTGTTGTTCCTGTCCACCATGACCATGGTGACCCTTTCCGATCATATCATGGTCATGTGGATCGCCATTGAAGCGACGACCCTTGCCAGTGCACCGCTGATCTACACCCACCGCACTTCCGTCTCTCTAGAAGCTACCTGGAAGTATGTTCTGATCTGTTCTGTGGGCATTGCCATGGCGCTCTTGGGCTCGGTTCTGATCACCATTTCAATGGATGTTGGCAAGGTCGATGCACCGGTCTCCTTTTCTGCGCTTACGGCTGTTGCAACCCGTCTTGATCCCATGTGGTTGAAGGCAGGTTTCGCTTTTATTCTGGTAGGATACGGCACGAAGATGGGCCTGGCGCCCATGCACACCTGGCTGCCCGATGCCCACAGCGAAGCGCCCAGCCCGGCATCGGCGCTTTTGTCCGGTGTACTGCTCAACTGCGCATATCTCGGAATCTTCAAAACCAATAAGATCATGCTGGCAGCCGGCCTGGGCAATTTTTCCGGTCCTATCCTTATGGGGTTCGGTCTGATTTCGATTCTGGCGGCAGGCACCTTTATTCTCAAACAGACAGAATACAAACGTCTGCTGGCATATTCGAGTATCGAAAATATGGGAATCATTGCCTTTGGAACCGGTGTTGGCGGACTGGGTGCCTATGGTGCCATGCTCTGCCTGATCCACCACAGTCTGATCAAATCTTCGCTGTTTCTGACTTCCGGAAATATTCTGCTGGGCTATGGCAGCCGACGGATTGACAAGACCGGCGACCTGGTTAACCGGATGCCACGGACCTTTATCGCTTTTTTCGGTGGATTTGCGGCAATCGCGGGCTTACCCCCCTTCGGGCTTTTTATCGGCGAGCTGTTCGTCATCCTGGGAGCCTTTAAGGCGGGTCACTATATAGGCGTCACCGTTCTGGTGGTCAGTCTGTGTGCCATCTTTGCCGGTTTTGCCAACCAGGTTATGAAAATTTCTTTCAACACCTCAGAAGCCACGATCGGTTTGGTGGAAAAGGGCAATCTGGTCTGGCCCCAGTATGTGCTGCTATTAACCTCTCTGGTCTTGTGTTTCTGGATCCCGGACTCCCTGTACCAGACAATAATGAATGCGGTAACTTCCGTCAGTGGAGGTTTTTAATGAACACGACCTTTTTGGAGATTTCAAATGGTGTCGCCCTCCCCACAGAACGGATCCCTCACCTTGCGTTTGACACCTTTCGCCAGGAAGCCCTGGATATTGTAAATAAAGGAGGGAAGGTCGTTCACTATTTTGCCTACCTTCAAGGCGACACCGTCAGACTGATGGCGATACTGCGCAAGGATTCACTGCTTGTGGCCGGCTGCGATGCACCCGACACCTATTCCGCCATGAGCAGCCAGTGCGAGCCCTTCCACATGTTTGAACGGGAGATCGCCGAGCAGTTCGGTATCCGGCCCGAGGGTCATCCCTGGTTGAAAATGGTTCGTTATCATCCCAATTATATGAACAGGACCGACGTCTTCGATAATAATTACGCCGATGATATTCCCGGAAATTATGCCTACTACCGTGTGGAAGGTCAGGAGATTCATGAAGTGGCAGTCGGTCCCGTACACGCCGGGGTGATCGAGCCGGGGCATTTTCGATTCAACTGTATCGGTGAACGGGTGCTGAACCTGGAGATCCAGCTGGGGTATCAGCACCGGGGTATTGAAACGCTTATTCCACAGGTAGAAGCCAAACGCTTACCCCTGCTGACCGAAAGCATCGCCGGTGACACAACGGTGGGCCACTGCCTCTGTATGGCCCAGGCCGTGGAGGCCTTTTCCGCAGTCAAACCAGATAGCGGGGCGCATATCATCCGCACCATCGCCTTGGAACTTGAACGTATTCAGAATCATATCGGCGATCTGGGTGCATTGAGCGGGGACGTTGCTTTTTTGCCGCCCATGAACTACTGCGGCCGTATGCGTGGCGATTTTTTGAATATGTCACTACTGCTTTGCGGCAATCGGTTCAGCAAAGGATTTATCCGCCCGGGTGGCGTGCTTTTCACCATGGATGACGAAATCCGGAGCATTTTGACCGAGCGCATCATTGAAATCAAACCGCAGGTCAAGCACGTGATCGATCTGCTCTTTTCGACATCCAGCGTGCGTTCACGTTTTGAAGATTGTGGCACGGTCAGCCAATCGGATGCGGAAAACCTGGGTTTGGTAGGGCCTGCCGGCCGGGCTTGTGGCATTCCTTACGATGTCAGGCGCTGTTTTCCCAGCGAACATTATTCCGAACTCGATATTCCGGAAAATGCCGAACACAGCGGTGATGTTTTTGCCCGGGCGAAAATCAGAGCGGACGAGACCCTGCAGTCCATCGATCTTATCCTGTCTCTGCTGAACGACCCGGTGGAAACGAATTGCACGAAGCCGGGGAATCTGTCTCTGGCACCCGATTCCTTTGTCGTAACCCTGAACGAGGCCTGGCGGGGTGAAGTTTCCCATTGTGTTTTAACAGACACGACAGGCAAAATCAGACGCTACAAGATCAAGGACCCCTCGTTTCACAACTGGAACGGCCTCTCCATGTCTCTGCGGGATACGGAAATTTCAGATTTTCCGCTCAACAACAAAAGTTACAATTTATCGTATTGTGGGTTTGATCTATAGGGAAATCAATATGCTTAACACGCTTAAAAACAGATTCGAACAGGGTTACAGAACCACAAAATATCCGCAGGAAAAAATCGAACTGTGGAAGCGCTACCGCGGGCGCCCACTGATCAATAAAGACGCCCGGGATGACCTGGTCAAAACCTGTGCAGCGGCCTGCCCTCAGGATGCCATCGACACACAACATAAATTGATCGACATGGGACGCTGTGTATTCTGTGGAACCTGTGAACGCGTTTCCAAAGGAAAATTCGTCGCCTTTAGCCAGGACTTCGAGATCTCCGTGTCCGAGAAAGAACACCTGTTAACGGACGGATCTCTTCCCGAATTGGCCGCACATGCCCGGCAGCATTTCAAAAAGCTTTTCGGCCGATCCCTGCAGCTGCGCCAGGTATCAGCAGCCGGCTGCAACGCCTGCGAAGCGGATCTCAATGTTCTGGCGACACCCTTTTTCGACCTGGCCCGCTTTGGGATCAACTTCGTGGCCTCCCCCCGCCATGCAGACGGCATCGTCGTGACCGGTCCTGTCTCCCGCAACATGAAAACGGCTCTGTTTCAAACCTACGAAGCCGTAGCCGACCCCAAGGTCGTCATCGCCGTGGGCAGTTGTACCCTGACCGGCGGACCTTTCAGGGGCAGCCCCGAAATCACCGAAGGGCTGGACAGCCTCCTGCCGGTGGATCTTTATATCCCGGGATGCCCGCCCCACCCGCTGACCAATCTGCACGCCCTGCTGACATTTTTCAAATAATTTTACGGGCGGATGATGATGGTCGGATACAGCCCTTCCTTTTCTCCCCTTGGATAAGGCTGGATCGTGTTAAAGGAAATGTTTTGATTTCTCTGGGCATGGCCCTTGTTGGAGTGGCCATTAAAAAAAGCACCGTTGGCTTCCAGGATATGCTGAATTCGCTCCTTGAAGGCCGTAACGAATTCGGCACCGCTGCCTTCAAAAATCATCTCCCCCTTTGAAAAGCGGCTATCTATTTTTGAGAAGGCCTTCAGGGGCATGCTGTTGCGCTCCAGGTCCTTTTCATCCGTCACCAGTCCCCAGACCAAATGACCGGCTGGAATCTTCAGCGGCTTGCGGATATCGATGATCGTATGGGGCATGACGATGCTCTCCTGGCCGATGGTCAGTCGTGACTCCGGTCGCCCCCGCAGAAAGCAGTTAAATCCAACAAAAACATCCTTTCCCAGAGCCGCTTCGATAATCTTGGCGCCATGGGCGGTAATGTCATTCCCCTCCAGGCGTGAGTTGATGATATAGCTATGCTCCTGGGCGTTGGCGCCTTTGCCGAGCCAGGCATTCTGGAGAAAGGCCCGCTGTGAGACCAGTACATTTTCACTGATATGCGTTTTGGGTTTGATTACGGCAAAGCGGTCAAGCGATGCGCTACGGGGAACAGACACGGAAGGTTCCAGATTGACCACGTTAAAAACCCGCTGAAAAGCTTCTTTGCGATCTTCCACAAAATCGATAAAGACACCCTGGGGAGAACTGCCGGCAGAAAAATAGATGTAATTGTTCAGGCGTTGGAGAGGGAACTGGTACAGGAAGTTGAACTTTTCAGGGTTGCGTACCCACACCGTCCCGGGTTCTATGTTCAGGTGGCTCACTTCCCCGGCTTGAATGTATGAAAATGTTCCGATGAGACAGTCCTGTATGGTGGTGAGATCAACGGTTGAAAAGGGTCCCAGAAAACATCCATCCGAGGGAGAGCCGTGAATATTGGCATAGTGGGTGGAGATGGTATCCCTGATAAAAAACTTCTCCAGTGTTTCCGGATCGTGGGAAAAATTGTGAACCAAGGTCTTGATCAGAAAGCTGTCATTTATCTCGATCTCTTCATCCTCAGCCACCGGAATTTCAAATTCCTGGTATTGGAACAGATCCGCTTTCTGTTTGAGTTCGTCCCCCCGGACATCACTCTTATAAAGGAGGGAATTGGTCACGCTGCATTTTCCCAGAAAGTAACTGCCGGACAAATTGGAGTGCCTGAACTCAAAATTCAGGGGGTGGTGGGGCGTAATACCGTAAAATGCATAAAACTTCGTCATCTGGTTCGGCGGGATAAGATTCCGTACCAACGGATTGACATCATATTCAAGCTCCCGCAAATTGATGTTGACGCGCTGGATAATCCTGTCCAAAAGTTTTTCGAGTTCTTTCATGGCATATCCTTATCTATTCGGTTGCTTCGACTTCTTTCATGACATGGAAGGTTGCAGCAAACACATCCGACATTCTCAGTACACCCACAATTTTCTTTTCTTTCGTCACCAGCAATGACAGATGGTATCCCGTAATCAGCTGGTGAACAGCAGTCTCGAGGGAGGTTTCTTCATTGATGTACTCACCCTCGGAAGGGGTTTGCATAAATTCTTCGACCTTGAGCTTGGCCGCTGTTGCATAGATGTCCTTGTTTGGAGGGATTGTCTGGCGGTACTGTTCCTGGCGTAGTGCAATGGACTTTGAACTAAAGCCGAATTTTCTGATATTCTTTATCCTTTCAGTTTTTTCATCCTTCGGTTCAAGGGATCTCATGAAATCCAACTGGCTTAGTTTCCCGACCACCTGTTTGTTGTTGTCCAGAACCAGCACGGCACGGTGGGAATATTGGGTGTGGCAATATTCCTCCTGGGCTTTTTCCAATGCAACCACGGCCTCGGACAGTGTCGATCCAACGGTTACGGTTGCATATTCTGAAATCGGAACCATCACGTCCTTCACACGAAATTGTTTCATTTCTCCTCCAGGGAAGTATGGATATTACCTATTACCTGAACCTAACATGAGCACCTGAAGAACCCCGCAGCGAGTCACGGGGTCAGCACTCGCTGTTGCAGTTCAACATTCGATTTCGATTTTAACTGCCGGTGTGTCCTCCATAACATGAATGGTCCTTGACATTTCAATCTTGTCCGGGTTGTCTGTGCTCTGTGAACGGAGCGCCGCTAGAAGCTCTTCCTGTTCCAGCAAAAATGACTGCCCGTGACGGTCGGTTGCCACTATCCCGCCCACCATGCCGTGATTGAAGGGAAACGCACCGAAATGTTTGGTAATCAGAATGATGGGGAAGCCCTGATTTTCATCAGAACAGAAGGCGCGGGAAGGCATGATCCTGCCTTTTTCAAAACCATATGATCTGCACAGGTTATACAATCGTGGAACAAAGACGCTGAAGCGCATCATCTTGTCGCTGATCTTAAAATCACCCATCAGACATTGCATCATAAATTTCCTCTTCTTGGTCCCTTATGTTCAATACTTGTACATTCGGTGGCGAAAAACAGGATCCTCAAAACCGGCATCATCGCGGTTTTGTCGATGGGCTGCACCAGCAGCAGAAAAAATTTGGCGGCCATGACCAGAAGACAGGCTTCCTCCATGTTCAAACTTTGTATCGTCCAGGCGCCTGGTCAGGCCGAATTTGGTAGACACCCTTCCGATCATGACTCATACAAAGATAAAGTGTTTATTTTAACCTTTCGAGTTTTAGCTGTCAATCATAAACAGACGCTTCCCGGTATTGCCGTGTTGCTTTGGGCCTGATGAGAAGAATTGAAATTGGATCTTGTAATACGCTTAAGAGCGTCAAGGGATGTTGGTTAAGCCTTGAGTCGGTTCAACGCCACCACGCTGCCAAAGATCAAAAGACCGCCGACCCAGAACCTCAGCGTTACGGGATCCCCAAGGAAGACAATGCCCACGATACCGGTAAAGATGACCTCGCTGGACATGAACACGCCGCCCTCCCACCCTTTGCAGTAGAAAAAGCCCTGGTTCATGAGGAGCTGGGCCGTCAGGGATGTAAAGATGATACCCAGAACCATGACCCACTCCAACGGAGTGCCGGGCAGCATCGGCGTCATGATGAATTTGGGCGCGGTGACCAGGGTGCCCATGGTGCAGAAGTAGAGGTAGATGATGACCGGTCCGTTTTTTTCCCGCAGGCTGCGGATCAGTGTTACGGTGAGACCTGCGAACACCGCACCAAACAAGGCCATGGCCTGCCCAAAAAAAGTTCCGCCAAGTCTGAAATCGAACAGCGCGCCCACGCCCACAAGCACCAGGACAATACAGGCGATCTCAAGCTTACCGATTTTTTCACCATAGATCCGGTAGGAAAAAATCGCTGAAAACGCCGGAAACGAGTAAAAAATAACCAGCGCCGTGGACAATGGTAGCAGTTTGAGAGCGGTGATAAGGGAGATGAAAGCCACGGAACCCACGCACCCCCGGATAATCAATAGTCGTGTATTGTTCCCAAGAAAGGGGTTGTGGTGACGACCGAAAATAAGGATAATCATGACCAGGCCCCCGAAAAAACGGAAAAACCCGATGTGCCAGACGGTGAACACCGGATTCAGGGTCTTGACGATCAGATTGAGCAGGGTGAACAAAAGCGCAGCCGACAGCATGAACAGCGGTCCTGCAAGGGCCGCGTCCATCTGAACCAGACCCCCTTTCTTTTTGGGTGTATCCATTTCAACTCCTTAATATTATTAAATTTTTTACAAGTTGTCATAAATAGGATTCTGACCACGGGATCTGTCAAAAACATATAATAGTTAAAAGGAAATATTCTTAATAAGTCCTTGAAACTTGACACGTCAACCAGTATTTAACAAACGTCCAAATTATCGGTTCTCTATTACAATACAATACCATTTCCACAAGATAGTTATTCTACCGGTCTACGGGGCCGGGCCAGGCTAACCAACAGTATTTAAAGAATATTTAATCAAAAACAATCCTTATATCAACTCGATGAAAAGTAAAAATGAGTATCTTATAGTTGACGGAAAACGGCATGAAGCCGTCTGGCACGGCCCTTCCCCGGATGAAGCGACGACCCTCGTCTTCTTGCATGAAGGACTGGGTTGTGTTTCCATGTGGCGTGATTTTCCGGAGCGGCTGGCTGGCGCTACGGGATGCAGTGCTTTGGTGTATAGCAGAACAGGCTACGGTCGTTCCGATCCCTGTGCCCTGCCCCGGTCAATTCATTTTATGCATGACGAAGGGCAGAAAGTTCTTCCCGAATTATTAAAATCGGCAGGTATTCGAAAATGCATTCTGGTCGGGCATTCAGATGGTGGATCAATCGCTATCATTTATGCAGGGAGCATGGCAACGATACCCATACTTGGTTTAATCACTGAATCCACACATGTGTTTTGCGAGAAGAAAACAGTAGACGCCATTCGCAAAACCGGTGAGCTGTTCAACAAGGGAGACCTTCGTCGAAAACTCAAGAAATACCATGGTAACAATGTCGACTGTGCTTTTTGGGGGTGGAACGGTGCGTGGCTTCATCCCGATTTCAGACATTGGAATCTGGAGGAGTATGTGCCCGGAATCAAGGTTCCAATGCTCGTTATTCAGGGGGAAAATGACGAATATGGTACTCCCGCTCAAGTAGAATCGATCGCCCGTCTTTCCGGCGCCGGGGCAGAGGTATTGATGCTTTCAAATTGCGGGCATAATCCACATAAGGAACAGGATGCCGTGGTGTTTCAAGCAATGAAGAAGTTTATCTGCCGAATAAATGACTAACCTATTAACAACTCTTTTGCTTGCTGTATGGGAAAAGGGGGGACGCTCATTAATTTATAAGCTTCCCGACCGGATGCGACCTAGAGCTGCTTCGATGGGTTGCGGGTCGATTTGCCGCATGAGGGCACCGATATGCCTGATCTGCCTGCGTCGGGCACCATGGCTCTTTATTGTACGTGCAAATTCGATAGCCTCTATAAGTTCATCCGGTAGATCCACCATCTCAAGCTGGCCGGGATTCAAGGATACCAGCTGTTCCCCCAAGCGCTGCAGGGCTTGATCTTCTTTTTTTTTCTGGGTTCTGCTTTTATACTCCGTCTCCATAACAGCTACGCTTTTCCTTTGGTGATGCATCGAGTTTATGCCCATGCAGGAAAGGCTTTTCCCACAATTCAGTTGATTTTACACCAAAACTCTTGCACTAATATTATCCCAAGAACAACATTACTACTGCAAACAGGTTCAAATGATCAAGCATTCTTTCACTTGCTCTCTCCAGCTCGGATTGAACTGAACCTAATGAAACAGGATACCAGCGGATAGGGTTGCAAACCCTGTAAGAAAAGGCATCAAGCCGTGACATATCAGTATCAGAAGGACAACCAATATTTTGCCCAGGTAGCCGACGGCTTGAAAGAAGCCGGCGTAGAGGAACTGGCTGATCTCGGCGCAGAAGATGTCCGGCCGGACTATAGTGGCATTCATTTCAAGGCCAAGAAATCCACCCTGTATCGAATCAATTATCTTACCAGGCTTCTTTCACGCTGCCTCGCGCCGTTGATAACCTATGACTGTCCTGATACGGACATGCTGTATCAGAAGGCCAAACAGATCGCGTGGGAAGATTTTTTTTCGCAAGGCAATACCTTTGCCATATCGGGGTCTGTTTCGGACAGTGAAATTTCACATTCAAAATTCGCTGCCCTACGCCTGAAAGATGCCATAGCCGATTATTTTAAAGAAAAAACAGGTCAGCGTCCGGATGTGTCGGTAAGAAATCCAGACGTCTTGCTGAACCTTCATATCAGGAAAGATAGGGCCGTCATAAGTCTGGACACGTCAGGCGGCGCACTTCACCGGCGAGGATACCGGGAAGAGGTTGTTTCGGCACCCATGCAGGAAACCCTTGCGGCTGCGATTATCCGATTCAGCAAATGGAGCGGTTCTGCTCCTCTCTACGATCCCTTGTGTGGCTCGGGAACGCTTCTGTGTGAAGCGCTCATGCAATATTGCCACATCCCCGCAGGTATTTTCAGACAGCACTTCGGTTTTGAATCCCTGCCCGACTTTGATGGGTCCGTCTGGAATCAGGTTAAAAAGGAGGCCGACGAACAGATCCGGGAACTACCCAAAAAACTGCTTGCAGGCAGTGATGTGTCCCTGGACGCTGTCAGAGCCGCACGGACAAACCTGATGGGCCTCCATTTCGGGAACAGGGTGACCATTGAACGGCTAGACTTCCAAAAACTGCCGGCCTTTAAAGAGCACGTCATTGTAGCCAATCCACCCTACGGCATCCGGATGGGTGGAGACCGGAACCTTGACCTGTTTTACAAAAATTTCGGCGATTTTCTGAAACAGAAATGCAAGGGCTCCACCGCTTTTGTCTTTTTCGGAGATCGGAAATATATCAAAAAAATCGGGTTGAAAGCATCCTGGAAACAGCCGATCAAGGCCGGCGGGCTTGACGGAAGACTGGTCAAATATGAGATGTACTGAAAAGGAAAAGATATGCTCAAACAGGTTCAGGCAGCAAAAAAAAGATTGAAAGGCTATGCCCATGTAACACCCGTCATGACGTCCCGGACGCTAAACCGGTTGGTCAAGGCAGAGGTGTTTTTCAAATGCGAGAATTTTCAGCGGATCGGTGCATTCAAATTTCGCGGCGCATTCAACAGTATCAGCCAGCTTTCCGAAGCGGAAAAAGCACGCGGTGTCCTTACCTATTCTTCAGGAAATCACGCCCAGGCGGTCGCGTTGGTGGGTCAAATGATGAATATCCAAACAACCATCGTCATGCCGGACAACGCACCTGCAACCAAGCGGGCCGCTACAAAAGATTACGGTGCAACCATCGTGATATACGATCCTGAAAAAGAATCCCGAGAGGATCTTGCCAAAGAGCTAGAAGAACAAAACGGATTTACCATGATCCCTCCGTATGACCACACGCAGGTCATCGCCGGTCAGGGGACTGCCGCTTTGGAACTGTTTGAAGAGGTCGGTCCTCTCGACATGCTGCTGGTCCCATGTGGCGGCGGCGGATTGTTGAGCGGTTCCGCTATTGCCGCCAAAGGCATGTCACCGGACTGCAGCGTCATGGGCATCGAACCGGAACTTGCAGACGACGCCACCAAATCTTTTCACACAAAAAAACTTCACCGGGTTAACAACCCCCCCACCATTGCTGACGGAACCCGTACCCCTTCATTGGGAAAACTTACTTTCCCGCTGGTGCTTGAGTATGTGGACGATATGAAAACAGTTTCAGAAAAAGCTATTGTCGATGCGGTTAAATTTTTGTTTTACCGAATGAAACTGGTAGTTGAACCATCAGGCGCCCTCGGGCTGGCAGCCCTGCTGAGTCTGTCTGTGATACCAAACGGCCGGGTGGGGGTCATCTTAAGCGGCGGCAACATAGATGCCGACACAATGATAACCATTTTAAAATGACGATTACCGCCATCATTCTCCTTCTGATATCCGCTTTTCTTCACGCCGGATGGAATTTCATCGGCAAACGAAACGCTCCGGAAATATCGGCATTTCTTGTTGCCAACGTTGTGGGCGTACTCTGCCTGGCACCATTTCCCGTGTTATACCCTGAGGTGATCGGCTCATTTTCGACAAAGTCCTGGGTCTTTGTGATCGGGGCCGGTTTCTGCCAGGCCATATACTACATCTCTCTTGCCGGGGCCTATCGCAGCGGAGACATGTCCATCGCCTATCCCATTGCCCGGTCTTCGCCGGTAATTGTCGTAACGGTGGTCAGCTTGCTTATCGGCAGGGGCGATCAGGTAAGTCTGCAATGCATTGCCGGCATCGCCCTGGTGGTGGGGGGCGGCTTTTTTCTTCCCATGCGAAGATTTAATGATTTTCGTTTGGAAAACTATCTCAATCTTTCCTGTCTGTTAGCCCTGGCGGCTGCATTTGCAACCACCGGATATTCTCTTTTCGACGACGAAGCGCTTCGGCTTCTCAGACAAACACCACCGGCTTCGCTGGCTGTCTGGCAGATAACGGCCGTGTATGCCTTTTTTGAAGCTCTGACAACATTGATGTGGCTGGGGTTCATTTTTTTCTGTCACAAACGCCAGCGAACCCTTTTTCCCTCGCAAATCTATAAACATTTCGGTTACGGCACGGTAATGGGACTGGCTATTTATCTGACGTATACACTGGTACTGATCAGTATGGGATTCGTTCAGAATGTCAGTTATGTCGTGGCCTTCCGCCAGATCAGTATCCCCATGGGGGTCCTGATGGGTGTTCTGCTCCTGAAAGAATCTGGCCACCGGCCAAAATTCGTGGGCGTTATTATCATGTTTACGGGACTTGTCCTTGTGGGCACGGGATGATTGACCTGTGCATGATTCTCCAGCTCGGATGATTTATGCACCTGAAATGACGTCACGTCTTGAAGAATGAACCAGAGCTTGATATCTAAAATGAGCATCATCCGTTTCTGGAAGGCTTTTTCCTTAATTTATCAGAACGGCAAGCAAAACGGAAATTTTTATGAATCATACAATAGAACTGCTATCAGCCCGTAAATCAGTTCGTGCATACAAGCAAAAAGAAATCAACAAGAAGGTCAAGGATGCGATTTTTGCCGCGACGCTGCGGGCCCCCACGGCAGGAAATATGATGCTCTACTCCATTATAGAGGTTACGGATCAGGACATAAAAGACCAATTGGTAAAAACCTGTGACAATCAGCCGTTTATCGCCAAAGCCCCATTTGTTTTGCTTTTCCTGGCGGACTACCAGCGCTGGTTTGATTATTTCCTCCTGTCAGGCGTGCAACAACTTTGCGAGCAAAAGGGAACTGCCATGCGAAAACCAAAAGAGGGGGATCTTTTTCTGGCCTGCTGCGATGCCCTCATTGCTGCACAAACAGCTGTCATCGCTGCGGAATCATTGGGAATCGGTTCCTGCTACATTGGCGATATCATGGAAAACTACGAAACGCACAAGACGCTATTTGAACTGCCAGAGTATGTGTTTCCCATAACCATGGTCTGTTTCGGATACCCCACCCGGCAGCAAAGGGATAGGGCATTGACCCAACGATTTGATAAAAAATACATCATCTTTGAGAACCACTACAGACGATTTGAAAAAGAGGCCTTTAACGAAATGGTTTGCAAACGCCAGACCCAGATGTTTGGCACCCGTGAAGAGATAAAAGGTGCCCGGAATGTTGGACAGATGATGTATCAACGGAAATTCGACGCAGATTTTGCTCATGAAATGAACCGTTCGGTACAAGCCATGCTGCAGGCCTGGGTGAAAGAGAAGCCATGAAAACAATCAGTTAAACAGAATAAGGAGACACCCGTCGTGCGGTCAGTTCAACATATCTCTCAAAAAGAAATCATTGACCTCCTGGGTAAGTGCTGGATGACACATGACGGCATGTGGTTTTTTCATTGCTTGCAGGAATTTGGCATTACGGCAACCAATAAAATCAACAAATCCGCTATTCAATCATTGGCTTCAATCGAAATAAAACGTATCATGCATATTCTGGAAATTGAAAAAAATATTGAAAATTTCGACGAATTCAAGTTGTTTTTCACGCAAGCTTCCAAATTGATGGTCCCTGATTTTATGAATGTTTCATTCAGTTTTCCTGAACAAAACAGAATGACCTGGACATTTCGTCAGGGAAAATGCTTTGCCTATGAAGGCATTAAAAGACTGGGCGCCATTGACACATATGAGTGCGGTGTCCTGTTCAGAATCAAATGCTGGTTGGAAGCTCTTGAAATTGACAGCAGATTTGACCCCGAGATCGACAAGTGCAACATGCATTTCACTGGGAAATGCTCTGGGAAAATCTGTTTGTTTGAAGCAAATTGCGGTTCATAAACGATACGAAAGGAGGCGACATGTACTTCGAAAAACCTGGACGCGACAACACAGACAAAACCATCGAACTGGCTTATGCCCGGGCCAAGACCCTGGGCATCGATGAGGTGGTGGTGGCCTCTTCAAAAGGGTACACGGCTCACAAGGTGCTTGATGTATTTAAAGGCTTCAAAGTGGTGGTGGTCACCTACCACAACGGATTTAAAGAACCTTTTAAATCTGTCATGCCGGCATCGGTTCGCATGGATCTGGAGAAAAGCGGTGCCACCGTGATATCTGCCACCCATGCGCTCTCAGGGGTGGAGCGTTCTCTTTTCAATAAATATTCCGGTGCTTACCCGGTTCTAATTATCGCAGACACCCTTCGATTGTTCGGCCAGGGAATCAAAGTGGCGGTGGAGGTTGCCATCATGGCCACCGATGGGGGTGCCCTTTCCGGAAAAGACATCGTCTCCATCGGCGGCACCGGAAAAGGCGCGGATGCTGCACTTATCTTGAAACCGGCCAATCAGTCGCATCTTTTTGAAATGCGCGTCCGGGAGGTGGTTTGTAAACCGAGTGCGTTTTAATGTTGGGTCCTGATACTTCGTTGTAATAACATTCGTCACCATCGCGCAGGCACGTCCCAATTGACAACCCTGGATTCTCGCCTGTGCGGCGGGGTAACAATACGTCATCCCGGCCCAGTTTCACAAAAGTGGGACGCAAGCCGGGAGAGTGATTTTAAAATTCTGCCCCTTCTGAGGAGAACCGGCTCATTGATAAAGACAGTTTTCCCAACCCCGCAAAACACGCCTCTCGATCCGCCTTTTGACTGCCGGCGTCACGTGGTGCTGGTCTCACCCGACATCCACTGGAATACCGGCAACATCGGCCGAACCTGTCTCGGTACCGGAACGATGCTGCATCTCATCAAACCCCTTGGCTTTTCCTTGGATAGTCGATGGGTCAAACGGGCCGGTCTGGATTACTGGCAACATGTCGATCTGAAAATCTGGCCTGATTTCCAGACCTTTATTAATACCATGGCCCCTGAAACAAATGAAATATTCCTTTTCAGCAAAAGCGGTGCAATACCCTTCTGGTCCATGCCGGTGATGAAAAGAATGTTTCTCGTGTTCGGCTCTGAAACCAAAGGACTTCCCCGGTCCATTCTCCACACCTATTCCAACGCTGTCTATCATATTCCCATCACAGGCCACATCCGTTCCCTGAACCTCTCTTCGGCCGTCGGCATCGTATTGTATGAAACCCTGCGCTCTTTTTGGGCCTACCAGCAAGACTGCTGACCTGTTTCTCCGTACCCTTTTAATTCGATATATTTGATGAATTTTTGGAGGCAGGTCAGGAGCTGTTTGACATAAAATGGCACGTGCTTATATTATTCCTGTGAATTTGAGATCTTATACATATTATATCAAATAGTTAATTGATTTTTACCGCTTCTCAACAAGCCCTGGCAAATCCTGTTTGAGACTACTTACCGGACTTTTTGAATAGCTAATTTTTTAAGACCCGGTACCCATTAAACTGTGGAGGAACATATGCGGTTAGATAAGCTCACCATAAAAGCGCAGGAACTGATTCAGCAAGCCCAGGCTCTGGCCGGCCGGCACGGCAATCAGCAGATCGATCCGGAGCATCTTTTGGCCATCATGCTAAAGACATCAGAGGGCATCGCAACCAGTATTCTTCTGAAACTGGGCGTCTCCCCTGCAACAATTCTACCTGATATCGAGCAGGCAATAGACCGTCTGCCCAAGGTCTCAGGTGCCGGAGATGTCTACTTTTCAGCGGCCACCCGGCATGTGCTGGACACTGCATTTACAGAGGCTGACAAAATGAAGGACGCCTATGTCAGCATCGAACACATTTTTCTGGCCATTCTCGACGAAAAAGAATCCACCGCTTCGAAAACATTGCGTAAAAAAGGTGTTTCGCGTGAAGCCGTCTTGAAAGTGCTCATGGATATCCGGGGCACCCAGCGGATTACAGATCCCAATCCAGAAGAAAAATATCAGGCCCTCGATAAGTTCAGCAGGGACCTTACCAGCATCGCCCGCCTGGGTAAGCTCGACCCGGTTATCGGCAGGGATGATGAAATACGACGTATCGTTCAAGTCCTGTCACGACGAACAAAAAACAATCCTGTCCTCATCGGTGAGCCTGGTGTCGGTAAAACCGCCATCGTCGAAGGACTGGCCCAGAGAATTGTTGAAGGCGATGTTTCAGAAACCCTAAAAAACCGGCGGCTTGTCTCCCTGGACATGGGTGCCCTGATTGCAGGTGCCAAGTATCGTGGAGAATTCGAGGATCGACTCAAGGCAGTCTTGAAAGAGGTTGAAAAAGCGGAAGGGGATGTAATTCTCTTCATCGATGAGCTGCACACCCTGGTGGGCGCCGGGGCCAGTGAAGGTGCCATGGATGCGTCGAACATGCTCAAACCGGCCCTTGCGCGCGGCACTCTGCGCTGTGTAGGTGCCACGACCTTGAACGAATATCGGAAATATATTGAAAAGGACGCGGCTCTTGAAAGACGTTTTCAGCCGGTCATGGTAAGAGAACCTTCTGTGGAAGATACCATTTCTATCCTCCGGGGATTAAAAGAAAAATATGAAGTCCACCATGGCGTCCGGATAAAAGATTCCGCCATTGTTGCGGCGGCAACCCTTTCCAACCGCTATATCACCGACCGCTTTCTGCCCGACAAAGCCATCGATCTCATCGATGAATGCGCCTCCAAACTGAGAATCGAAATTGACAGCATGCCGGCGGAGATCGATGAGATCCAGCGCAAAATGACCCAGCTGGAAATCGAAAAGGTTGCCTTGAAAAAAGAAGTCGACAAAGCCTCCAAGGAACGATTATCCAGGTTGGATGCAGACTTGAGCGGTTTTAATGAAGACCTTCTCCAAATGAAGGCCCACTGGCAAAACGAAAAGGACGCGATTCAAACCATCCGGGAAATAAAGGAAAAACAGGAACAGCTCGGCATTGAAGCCCAGAAATTCGAAAGACAGGGCGATCTGGCCAAGGTTGCGGAAATACGCTATGGCCTGTCCGCCGAACTGGAGAGCCAACTGGAAAAGGCCAGGCAAGCGCTCTCCGGGCTTCAGGAAAACAAAAAGATGCTCAAGGAGGAAGTCGAGGACGATGACATTGCAGAGGTTATCTCGCGCTGGACCGGTATTCCCGTCAACAGGATGCTCGAAGGTGAACGGGAAAAACTGGTTCAGATGGAAGAAAGACTCTCAGGTCGTGTTATCGGTCAAGCCGAGGCCATTTCCGCTGTTTCCAATGCCGTCCGGCGCGCGCGCTCAGGGCTGCAGGACCCCAATCGACCCATAGGCTCCTTCATATTCATGGGCCCCACCGGTGTTGGAAAAACCGAACTGGCCAAGGCATTGGCTGAGTTTATCTTTGACAGTGAGCAGGCCATGGTACGTATCGACATGTCCGAGTACATGGAAAAACATGCCGTGTCGAGGTTGATCGGCGCTCCCCCGGGATATGTGGGGTATGACGAGGGCGGGTTCCTGACGGAAGCCGTCCGTAGAAAACCCTATTCTGTGATCCTGTTCGATGAAATCGAAAAGGCCCACCCGGAAGTTTTCAATGTACTGCTCCAGATACTGGATGACGGCAGGATGACCGATGGACACGGCAGGACCGTGGACTTCAAGAACACCCTCATTATCATGACATCAAATGTGGGCAGCCAGCACATTCAGGAACTGGCACAGGAAAACCGGACAGAAATGGAGGAGCGTGTCACCGCTGCCTTACGGGCAAGTTTCAAACCGGAGTTTTTGAACCGCATCGATGAAACCATCATATTTCACAACCTGACCGCTGAGCAGCTCACAAAAATCGTAGGAATTCAGATGGGACGCCTTGAAACCCGTCTTGCAGAACAAAATATTGAACTGGTACTTGGGGACCAGGCGATAACGTTTCTGGCTGAGAAAGGATACGATCCAATCTACGGCGCCAGACCCCTGAAACGCGTAATCCAAAAGCATATCGAGAATCCATTGTCCATGAAACTTTTAAAGGGAGAAATCTTGCCCGGTGCGAGGATCAGCGTGGATGTTGCCGGTGACAGCCTGGTGTTTCAAGCCCTTTAACAATTCATCTCTTCAGCATAGGCTGTGAACTGGAACATATCTATAGCAATGATAATAAAATCGTTCCCCGATTTTATTATTGATATATTCAGCGACTCATCATACGGTTGCAGGACATCAAAAAATATAATCATTGCAATACGGTCAAAACATATATGCTTTTAACAACAAAAGATAAGGTCGACCAGTTCTACAAGCAATTCACCTCCGATGACCGGGTGCTCGTCCTGATCAATGCGGACCCGGATGCCATTGGAAGCGCCATGGCCGTCAAGCGTCTTTTGTGGCGAAAAGTGAACAACATCACCATTTCCAATATAAATATCATCGATCGACCGGATAACTGCGCCATGGTGGAGCTTCTGGGTGTCAATCTCACCTATATCAAGAATCTGGATGAAAAACGCTTTAATCGGATTGTCATGGTGGATTCGCAGCCATCCCACAATGTATTGTATGAAAAATTCACCATCGATCTGATCATCGACCACCATCCCGATATGGGTAGCAAAACCGCTTTTCAGGATATTCGACCTAAATATGGCGCCACGGCCAGTATCATGACGGAATATTTAAGAGCTGCAGGAATCAAACCCGCCACCAAACTCGCCACGGCCTTGCTGCTGGGTATTAAAAACGATACTGATAATTTTGAACAGCACACACTGGTTGAAGACGTACGATCCTTTCAATACCTGTTCCGCAATGCCAATAAGCACCTGGTCAGGAAAATCGAACAATCCGAAATCAAACTGGATTATTTGAAATTTTTCAAAAAGGCGCTTGATAACAGGCGTGTCCACAAAGGAAAGGTCTTTGCTTTCCTGGGACCGGTGCCCAATCCCGATATCTCTGTTCTCATTGCGGATTTCTTTTTAAGAATCAGCTCCATCAAATGGAGTATCGTGGCCGGATATCACCAGAAAAAACTGGTTATCATATTCAGAAGCGATGGTATACGTAAGAATGCCGGGAAAATTGCAGAACAGGGATTCGCTGAATTCGGATCTGCCGGTGGGCGCAAAGCCATGGCACGGGCTGAAATCGACCTCTCCCGACTGAGACCCCTCATCGATCATAAAGATGACAGCAAGGTCGTTCGCTGGATCATGAGCCAGCTCAAAACCAACAAGACAACCCCTTCCGACACAAAGAAATGAAACCGGCATCTGTAACCATAATCGGTTCCGGCACATGTGTGCCGTCACTGAAGCGCAGTTCATGTGCCGTTCTCATGGAACTCGGTGAAACCAAACTTCTTTTTGATTCCGGGCCGGGCACCATGCATCGCCTTTTAAGCGCCGGCATCGAAATATTTGATATCGATTTTATTTTTTACAGCCATTTTCACCCGGATCACACAGGCGAACTGGTGCCCTTGATCTTTGCCACCAAATATCCGGACGGCAGCAGACGGAACACATTGCTGACCATCGCTGGGGGCGACGGATTTCTCAATTTTATCAATAAACTGAAAGCCGTGTACGGGGACTGGCTGGAACTGCCCAACGTCATGCTGCGCTTTCTCGAACTCGACAGCAACGGGCCGGACAGCCGACATTTTTCCTCTTTTGCGGTGGAAACAATGCCCATGAATCACCAGGCAGAAAGTCTTGGATACCGCATCACCGATTCCAACGGCAAATCAATTGTCTATTCAGGAGATACCGACACCACTGAAAACCTGGTTTCTCTTGCCACAGGGGCCGATCTTCTCATCTGCGAATCGGCAATGCCGGATACCTTGAAAGTCCCGGGGCACCTGACACCCTCCCTGGCCGGTGACATGGCAACACGTGCCAATGTAAAAAAACTGGTACTGACGCATTTGTACCCGGAATGCGACCGGTTCGATATAGCGTCCCAGTGCCGTAAGACATACCAGGGGCCTCTTGTGATTGCGGAAGATTTATTGAAGATAGAGATTTGAAATATTATCCCATTTTTCTGGACATAAAAGGACGTAACTGTCTGGTGGTCGGTGGCGGCGATGTGGGCACTCGAAAGGTCGAGACGCTCCTCGAATGCGGTGCCTCGGTCACGGTCGTGAGCATCGATGCCACCGAAAGGCTGAAACAGCTATCCGGAAATCAACGTATTACCCTTGTTTTGCGTGCTTACAGGTCTTCCGATCTGGACAGCAAGTTTCTCGTCATTGGTGCTACCAATGATGAGAAACTGAATCAACAGCTCAGCATGGATGCAGAAAAACATAAGCTGTTATGTAACATAGCCGACAGACCTGCGGCCTGTAATTTTATCCTCCCGGCCATCGTTCAGCAAGGTGACCTGGTCATGGCGATCTCTACCTCGGGAAAAAGTCCGGCTTTTGCAAAAAAACTGCGTAAAGATCTTGAAAAACAATTCGGTGAAGCATATGCAATCTTCTTGGATTTAATGGGCGCCATTCGAGGACGTCTTCTCCTGGAAAAACATGCACCGGAGCAACACAAACCCCTTTTTCAAAAAATCATTCACAGTGACATTGTTTTGTGGATCGAAAATCGCAACATGGAAGACATCGATCGTCTGCTGCTCGACGTGCTGGGTCCCGGTTATACTGTTGACGAATTATTGAAACCCGATTTCAGACATAACGCAACAAAGGGTGCCAAATGAACCCACTGAGCCACATGGTTGCCTTTATCTATATCCTGAGTGCCATCGGATATGTTGTATATCTTATACGCCAGGGCGCCTTCTGGTACCGGAGCGGTTTTTACCTCCTTATTGCCGGATGCTTGCTGCATACGGGCGTCATTGCTTATGGTACTCTCCGGGCCGGCCATCTTCCGGTACACAACCTGCGGGATACTCTCTCCATGGTTGCCTGGGCCATAGCCGCCCTCTATATCGTTGTTCAAACTCGCTATCACCTCAAGATATTGGGTGCATTTGCATCCCCCCTGGCTGCAGTGGTCATGGGCATCAGTACACAACTGACAACCACCGTGATGGAAGCACCGGTTGTTTTCAACAGTATCTGGCTATATTTTCATATTATTACAGTTTTTATAGGTGATGCCGCCTTTGCCCTGGCGTTTGGTGTCGGAATTTTTTACCTGGTTCAAGAGCAAGCCATCAAGACCAAAACACAAGGTTTTTTTTATCGGCGTCTGCCTTCGCTCGAATTTATCGATACCACCGGATATGCCTGCATAGTGGTCGGATTTACCCTGCTGACCATGGGTCTCATCACCGGTTTTGCCTATGCAAAGACGGCCTGGGGACATTTCTGGAGCGGGGATCCCAAAGAAATCTGGTCCGGGATCGCCTGGCTGTTGTATGCTGCCTTGATGCACGGCCGCCTCAGTCTGGGCTGGCGCGGTAGAAAGTCGGCCATCATGGCAATCATCGGCTTTGCAGTGCTCATGTTCACTTTTTTTGGGGTTAATTTTTTTCTGAAGGGACACCACGGTGAATTCACCCGCTGGTAGGCCGCGCAACGGCTAACGGTTTAATGTAAGACATGACAGATATTGTATTAATAGGGCTGAATCACACCACAGCACCGGTTGAACTCAGGGAGTGCATCGCGTTTACACCCGAGGATACCTTCGTTGCCTTGGACCAGTTGAAACAGGAATCCGCCATTGATGAAGTGCTGGTCTATTCGACCTGCAACCGTGTTGAAATTCTTCTGGTTACCGGGGACATCCCTGCTGCCGTCGATATAACCAAGAAATTCATCGCCTCCATGCATCAGATTCCTTTGGAACGTTTCGAGAATTTTCTCTATTATTGGGAAAACGATGATGCCGTCAGGCATGTATTTCGTGTCGCGTCCAGTCTGGACTCCATGATAGTTGGAGAGCCTCAAATTCTGGGACAGATCAAATCGGCCTATCAAACCGCCACCCAGCGCAAAGCCTCCGCACTGATTCTGAATCGATTGCTGCATCGCGCTTTTTTTGTGGCAAAAAAAGTACGCACCGAAACAGGCATCGGTGACCGGGCGGTATCCATCAGCTATGCCGCGATTGAGCTGAGCAAGAAAATCTTTGACTCCCTGCTAAAAAAGAAGGTGTTGATGATCGGTGCCGGAGAAATGGCTGAACTCGCGGTGGAACATCTGATCCGACAAAAAGTCGGGAATCTTTATGTTGCCAACCGGACATTTGAACGGGGTGTTTCACTGGCGGAAAGATACAAGGGGCAGGCAGTCCGAATGGAAGAAATACCTCGGTGCCTTGAACAGGTCGATATCATTATCAGTTCAACCGGATCATCCGAACTGGTTATCCAACGCGACCAGGTAAAAACCGCCATGCGTGTCCGACGAAACAGGCCTTTGTTCTTTATCGACATCGCCGTTCCGCGGGACATTGACCCGGAAATCAACCGATTGGACAATGCATATGTCTATGATGTCGATGATCTCCAGAACATTATCAAAGAAAATCTCGAAGATCGCAAAAAAGAGGCCTTGAAAGGGGAAAGAATCGTGGACGAGGCGGTTATCCGTTTTCGAGACTGGTACGACAACCTGAATGTCGTTCCAACCATTGTCGATCTCAGAAACAAATTACGCAAAATTATCGAAAATGAGCTTCACAGAACGATTCCGGATCTCAAACAGGCTCCGGTAGCAGATCAGGAAGCCCTGCAGAAAATGGCAGGAACGATGGTCAATAAGATTATGCATGATCCCACCCGTCTCTTGAAGACGGAGGGACACCACATCAACAAGCCTGTCTATCTGGATTTGCTGCGCAGGCTTTTCAACCTGGACGATTAACTATTTTGAATTGTTGGTTAAAAAAAATATAAATGCCCCTTGCCCAACCCAGACAAACCGGAAAAGAAAAAGATATTTTATCACGAAAACACGAAAGTACGACACCACGAAAACGACCATGAAACTTTTCGTGGTTTTCAGATTTCGTGTTTTCGTGATTGCTTTTATTTTTCTTGCCACAAAACACACAAATTTTACAGTTAAAGGACTAACCAGGAGACTTCACATGAAAAAAATAGCGTTTTTATTTCCCGGTCAAGGCTCCCAACGCATTGGTATGGGCCTCGAGTTTTATCAGGCATCTGATATTGTTCGGGAAGTTTTCGACATGGCAGAAGAGCTGGTTAAAATCAATTTGTCAAAACTTTGTTTCAAGGGCCCCATGGAGGATTTGACCGCCACCGTGAACCTTCAACCGGCGTTGACCGCGATCAATCTGTCCACCCTGGCGGTAATTCAAAAGGAGGGCATCAGGGCCGATGTCACGGCAGGCCACAGTCTGGGTGAGTACAGCGCCTTATGTGCCGCCGCCGTTATTTCAAAGGAAAACACCATCCGGGCTGTCATGAAAAGAGGCGAGTTGATGCACCGCGAAGCCGCACGGCAGAAAGGCGCCATGTCTGCGATTATCGGGCTTCCCATTGAAGCGGTAGAGGATATCGTCACCAAGGCCGGGTCAGACGGTATCGTATCCGTTGCAAATCACAATACCAAGGAACAGATCGTGATTACCGGGGAACCGGCGGCTGTCC
Source organism: uncultured delta proteobacterium (assembly GCA_963823335.1). Lineage (GTDB taxonomy): Bacteria > Desulfobacterota > Desulfobacteria > Desulfobacterales > B30-G6 > B30-G6. The sequence goes on from CAWGLD010000001.1 coordinate 898,034, forward strand.
TGAAGGCAGCCACCCTGGCTGTCGCCCAAAACGCCCGTTCGATTCCCTTAAAAGTGAGTGGTGCATGGCACAGCGCCTTGATTCAAGATGCAGAAAACGATTTCAAGGATTTTTTAGAGAGCATCCCGTTCAGCACGCCCCAGATGCCTGTGCTGCACAATGTGACGGCCGAGAGTACGAAAGATCCCCATGAAACTCGATCGCTGATGGTGAGACAGCTGTGTCACCCTGTTAAATGGTACGACATCATGTGCAGACTGATGGACCAAGAAATAGAAATATTTGTGGAGGTGGGTCCAGGAAACGTTCTTTCCGGACTTTTGAAAAAAACAATACCGGCAGGATACCGGTATCAGATTTTCACTGTTAGCAACATGAAAACACTTGAAATGTTCTTTGCAGCGGTTCTCTAAAAATCGTCCGGTTCTACCCAAACGATATGATTTTTATTGATAAAACGTGTCTTCCCCGACGTATCGATAGAGGAGACATCTACCATGACAATAAAAGACCGTTCGCCTTTCGTAAAAATGTCTGAAACTCTCTGATCCGGTGAAATGTTCACTTTTCCATTAAATGTCGAACCATCGATGGTTCTGACGGTAATGGATTTGTATTGCGTACTATAATTGTCTTCCGCCATGTCCATATCCATCTCCTCCATTTCAGTCGAGTCCGAAAAAATCGTGCAATGATCTTTTTCTATATACGTTATCCGGCCGGTACTGACAACACCTAATTATCGTCCAAAAGTGCAAATGAAGACCCGTCACATGCATATTGTCCAGCTGTTTCAACATTAGGGCTTTACAGCATTTTATTTTTGTGCTATGCAAGCTTTTTTAGTAGATATTGCTCCATGATTTTGAGGTGCTATTATGAAAAAGAAAGACACTGAATTTTTTAATGAACAACTGACGCAAAAATTAGAGTCCCTTCTCAATCAGGCGGATGATACCGTTTCCGGCATGACCGCACCCAAAGAGAATTTCCCGGATCCAACCGATCGTGCGGCCCTCGAATCCGACCGGAATTTCATGCTTAGAATTCGTGATCGAGAAAGCAAACTCATCGATAAAATCAAAAAAGCGCTCACACGTATAGAAAACGGCACCTTTGGCATCTGCGAATCCTGTGGTGAGGACATCTCGATCCAGCGTTTGAAAGCCAGAATGGTAACGACCCAGTGTATCGATTGTAAAACAAAAGAGGAAGCATTCGAAAAGGCCCTTGGATTATAAAGAAAACATCAGCATCGATCTGCATATTCACTCCACCGCCTCAGACGGCACCTTGACACCCTCAGAAATTATTTCACTGGCACACGAACTCGGATTGGGTGCCATTGCCATCACAGATCATGACACGCTTGCCGGAGCAAAAGAAGCGCTTGGTCTCACCATACCCGCAACCATTGAATTGGTAACCGGTGTCGAAATCAGTGCAGGACCCATCACACCATTCGACTCTGTCAGCAGTTATCACATTCTGGGATATTTTATGCGTATGGACGATCCTGTGCTGAACCAGACACTCGACGAACTTCAGCAAATTCGCCGGCAGCGAAACCAGAAAATCATCCAGCGTCTGAACAGTATGGGTATCATGATAACCATGGAAGATATCCGAAAAGGGGTTGTCTCCGGTGAAATCGGTAGACCCCACATTGCCACGGCCCTGTTGGAAAAAAATATTGTCCATTCCATCGATGAGGCCTTCGATGAATTTCTCGGCCAGGGGAAACCTGCCTATGTGGACAAACAACGGCTCACTTGCCGAAAAGCTATCCAAGTCATATCCGGTGCCGGTGGTGTTCCCGTTCTGGCCCACCCCGGGCTGCTGAATATCGACCAGGAAAGTGATCTGGAGACCTTGATTGTCGCTCTAAAAAAAAGGGGATTGAAAGGTGTCGAAGTCTACTATCCGGAACACTCGGATCAGCAGATCCAACAACTGCTCCGAATAGCCTCATCACATGACCTGCTTTTAACCGGCGGTACTGATTTTCATGGTGACTTGAAGCCGGAGTTGAAAATGGGTTCTGGATATGACGGTCTGCATGTGCCTTATGGTTTATTTGAAAGCTTGCGGCTATGCGCCCATGCACCGGACAATCTCTCAACGCTGGAAAAGAGACTCGGATACGTATTTCAGAACCGACGGATCGTGTCCGAAGCTGTCCGCCACAGCTCCTTTGTGAATGAGCAGGCAAATCCAGATATGCGCGACAATGAACGATTCGAATTTCTTGGAGACGCAGTGTTGAATCTCGCTGTTGGGCATATTTTAATGGAGCGTCATCCGGACCTGAAAGAAGGAGATCTGACCAGAATCCGCTCGAATATGGTCAATGAAACCCAACTGGCGTCTTTGGCCCACTCTTTGAGCATTGGCAGCCACATTCTCTTTGGTAAGGGTGAATATCTCACCGGCGGACATCAAAAATGTTCGATTCTTGCCGATACCATGGAAGCAATTATTGCCGCCATCTACCTGGATGGTGGGTATGATACCGCCTATGCCATGATCGAACAGCTCTTTTCAGATCTTTTCGATGCCGTCGGGAAAGGGGTACCATTTCTGGACTATAAAAGCGCACTTCAGGAAGAGGTTCAGTGCCAGGGCAAACCAGCACCGGAATACCGGATAATCGAAGAAAAGGGACCCGACCATGACAAAACCTTCAGTGTGCAGGCCGACGTATGCAGTCTTCAAGCGGTTGGAGAGGGAAAAAGCAAGAAAGCCGCCGAGCAGGATGCTGCGCGAAAAGCCCTGAATGCCTTGAAGTCCTGACGGACGTTTCCATTGTCCATAACCCAATAGGGTGACACCGTTAAATCAACGACAACTTGGTTTTGTTGCGTGACCAACATGACAACCGCCCCCCCTTCCAATTATCCAAACAAAAAAAAGGGCTCCCGCCCTTTCATCGTCCCTGTTTTCATTCCCCATGCCGGGTGCCCTCAGCAGTGTGCATTCTGCAACCAGACACACATTGCGGACCGTCCTGAAGATATGCCTTCAGTAAAAGAGGTCGAGGTGCAGATCACCCGTTTTTTAACGTATCATCAACCCTACCATGGGGCAGCTCAGATATCGTTTTACGGCGGCACCTTTCTGGGGCTCGGAGAAGAAGGGATCCTCAGATTTCTGAGCCTTGCCAACCGATTTGTTTCCCGGGGGCAGGCAACGAGCATCCGCTTTTCAACCCGCCCGGATACCATCACCCCAGCCATGCTTGACCTGATCCAGGCGTTTCCAGTCAGAACCATTGAACTGGGCGTCCAATCCATGGATGACACGGTGCTGCAACGTTCCCTTCGCGGGCATACCGCCCTTGACACCCGTCTGGCCGTGCCTCTTTTAAAAGAACGCGGCTATGACGTCGGCCTCCAGATAATGATCGGTTTACCAGGTCAGGATGAATCCTCCGCCGTGTCAACCGCCCATGAGATCGCCGATCTTTTACCGGACTTTGTGCGTATCTACCCGACAATTGTATTGAAAAACAGCCGCCTGGAAACATGGTATCAAAACGGATCCTATGCACCCCTTGCCCTGGATGCGGCCGTCAGCCAGGCAAAAACGCTCTATGGTTTCTTTCGGGAAAAACAGATACCGGTTATTCGAATGGGTCTCCAGGCGTCAGAAAGCCTCGATTTAGAAGGAACCGTTGTTGCCGGTCCCTATCATCCTGCTTTTGGCCACATGGTCCACGCAGAAATTTTTTTCGACAAGGCGGCCGCAGAACTCGCTCTGGAAACGACACGCATACACAAGACATCGTTTTTTGTTCATCCAAACAGCCTCCCGAAAATGAGAGGTTTTAAAAACACCAACATCAAACGCTTGAAGACAATTTTTCAAATAGATTCAATTGAATTGGTACCGGATGCCTCTATTTCCGAAGAAACACTCCGTGTTGAGGTAGGAGAAAAATAATTGAGTGCCTCGAGAATGAAATCCGAAAATCAACTGCTCAAATGATCCAAACCGGGCCTATGCTCTCGAAGATGATATGCTTTGTTTTGGTCATTGGGTGTGTTTAGGATTTCGATTTTCCCACGTCGGATTTAAATGGCGGCCGCTATCGATATTGCCAAATGGCACAGAACTGGTCCAAAAACCCTACACGTCTTCGGGGAGCCGGACCACCAGCACAGGTTTCTTTGATCGTCGCACCACCCGCCTGGCTGTGCTACCCATCATGGCGTCCGTGAGGGTTCCACGGCCATGGGTTCCCATGACAATCAGGTCGCAATGGTTTTCATTCGCCGTCTCGAGAATGACCTCCACAGGGTTTCCTCGTTTGACGATAACTTCATCAGACGGAATGGCATGCTCACCTAAATCCGCTTTGGCCTTGGCGCTGAATTCACCCAAAATTTCACTGATCAGGGCATGATCCCGGCGCTTGCCGATAAGGGCGTCCTTGGCTTCCTGCAAATTATTTTCTTTGATTGATTCCCATTGGGCTTCACCGATGTATCCACTGATGATGTTTTTATTTATGATATCTGGTACTTCCGACAGAACATGCAGTAGAATCAACTTGGCCTTGTACGAATTCGCCAGACTGACGGCATAAGCAAAGGCATAGCGTGCGTTTTCAGAAAGATCGGTCGTATATAGGATAGTATTAATACTAACTTTTATTGGCTCCATAACACCCTCCGATGTGACCTGTTGTTATCGATAACGCGCCCATGGCTTAGTGCGCAACGGCCGCTGGTGCTTTCTTTCTCCTGCGCCGCTCATCAATCGGCAGGGTCAAATCGGGATTTTTTCGAATCCGTATTTTCTGCATGAAATAGACGATCACCCACAAACCAACCCCTGATATATCGACGAGAAATATCGGCACATCCAGACCGGTAACCCATAAAACGATGCGCGGAAAAAACAGTAGCAGTGTGGCTACGGCCGAGACAATCCACTCAGGCAGGTTTGTCGGGCAAAGAAAATATCCCATGGTGAGACTGCCAAAGGCGATGGTTCCCAGCACAATGGTAACCCAGGTAGACACCACCTGAAACCAGGGGATGAAGTGCTCCGGCCCCCCCATCAGAAAGCCCGGTGAAAAAGCAAAGAGAAAGGGTCCAAGATACAGCATTTTGGCAAATTTAAAGGCAGTCCATCCGGTCTTCCAGGGGTCGGAGCCGGCAATGGCTGCACCGGCATAGGCCGCAACGCAAACAGGCGGTGTGATGTTCGAATCCTGGCTGAACCAGTATACGATCATGTGGGATGCCAGAAGTGCCCAGCCGACCTTCCCCATGAGTTCCAGACGCTTGGGATCGTCGGCCAGAAGGCTCCCGAGGGGCAGTTGCAGCTCCTGGAACGATACACCGAATGTGGTAAGGGATATCATGTTGGACACCGCTCCCACGGCTAGCACCGCGGTGATGAGATAGGCGGCGGTGACCGGAACGCCCATGCCCAGAACCAGGCTCGCAAGACCGACGAGTAGAATCGCCAAAGGCAGAGAGCCGAAAGACAGCTCGATGATGATCTGGGAAAATTTCAGCCCGATACCCGTCAGCTGGATGGTTCCGACGATGATGCCGATCACACCTACGGTGGCGCCAATAATGATGGTCTGACGCGCCCCCTCGTTCATGGCATTCAAGATCTCTTTCAGACCCATGCGCTTGTCCGCTGTCATCCAGCTGATGCCGACACACGAAATGATGGCCCAGAAGGCCGCATATCCGGGTGAAAAGCCGAGCAGCATCATGACCACGATGATCACCAGCGGCAAGGACATAAACCATTGTTGTTTCAGGATATCCCAAGCCGTCGGTGCGTCGTCCTCCCTTATGCCCACAAGACCGTAGCGCTTGGCCTCGAAATGAATCATTACGAAAACGGATAAAAAGTAGATCACGGCCGGGAAAATGGCCAGAAGCATAATCTTGACATACGGAATCTCGGTCATTTCCGCCATTAAAAAACCGCCGGCGCCCATGATGGGGGGCATGAACATACCACCGATGGAAGCGGACGGTTCGATAGCCCCGGCGACATGGGGCCTGAATCCGGCTTTTTTCATCATGGGAATGGTGAAGGCGCCGGTGGAAACCGTGTTGGCGATGGCCGAGCCAGAAACCGAGCCGAAAAAACCCGAAGCGATGACGGCGACCTTGGCAGGCCCTCCAACCGACCTGCCGGCCAAGGCCATGGGCAGGTCGATAAAAAAACGGCTGGCCCCCGAGGCCCTGAGAAACGACCCGAAAAAGATGAACAAGATGACATAGGTCACCAGTACAGTGGCCATGATGCCGAAGACCCCCTCCTGCTTGAAATAGATGTGGTTCAAGGAGCGGTCGAGGGCAAAGCCTGAGTGCGCAAAGGCCTTGAGAATCGGCACATGGTGGAGCAGATTACCCCAAAAGGCATATAATAGAAATACCACTCCCACAAGGGTCATGGACCATCCCAGCACCCGCCGCGCCACCTCCAGTGAAACAAGAATGCCGATGGTGCTGACAAAGGTATCCATACGGGTTTCGGAACCCATGCGGTAGTTGATGGCCTCATACTCCATGATGTAGTAGCCCACCACGAAAACAGCCACCAACGCTATGACGATATCGGGTAAAGATGGGCGGTTATGCGGGGAAGAAGGCAGCATGGGATAGAGCAGAAACACCAAGACATATGTGAGCAGCACATATACGCCCAAAAAATACTGGGTGTCTACGGGAACCGCGGCACAATACAGATAGAACAAGACCATGAAGATGCACATGGCCGATGTGAGATAGTGCCAGGATCCTTCAAGGTTTCGACCGGCACGTTCATCTTTCTTAATGATTTCTTCCAGCTTTTCCTTGTCGGCACCAGCCGGCATATCATGTTCTGTCATGGCCGTTTCCTCTTGTCTTATGAAAATAGACGCCGTGTAGTGTCGGTTTCTGCGGCATTGAAACTCATTGGAGAAGGACCTGACGTCCTTCTCCAATTCCCAAACAAAACGATTTATAACTTGTACTACGGTTTGAGCTTGTCCGGAATTGATTTGCCCTGTTCGGCCCAGAACTTGGCAGCTCCCGGGTGCAGCTGAACGGAGGCACCATCAAACCCGTTTTCCATGGTCGTCTCTTTTGCCGCCTTATGGGCCATGAGCAAGGTCTCCAAACCTTCCTTGGACCAAATGGACTTCGTGATAGCATAGATCAGATCTTCCGGCAGGTCTGCGTTCGTGCTCAATATACAGGAATCCTTAAAGCTTTTTGTTTCCGGCATGTCCTTTCCGTATGTTCCAGCGGGTATCACCGCGGGCGAATAGGCGAAAGCGTCATAGAAACCGCTCTTTTCAGCGTCCACACCCACATCGACTAGCCGGATCTTCACCTGCACGCTGGCCTCAATGACCGAGCTGTTTGGATAGCCCACCAGAACCCAGAAGGCATCGATTTTGCCGTCTTTGAAAGCACTGGCGGCGGCCGAGTAGCCCATAAAGGTCGGCTTGAAATTGTCCCAGACCCCGATGTGCCGGAAAAATCTTTCCGCGCTGGCCGCTGCACCCGATCCGGCATTTCCCACTGCAACGCGCTTGCCCTTCAGGTCGTAGGCGCTTTTGAATTCACTGTCCGCCCGTACGACGAGCTGGGCCGGTGCACCATACAGGTACCCTATGGATCGCAGTTTGTTATACTTGTTGGCATCCTGAGGCAGCAGCCCTTTGTATCCCAGGGCGCTGTCCACGGCATAACACAGTCCTAAATCCGATTCGCCGTTGTGTACACGCTTGACATTTTCCACGGAGCCACCAGAGCCCACGGCGCTTGCCTGAATATCCGGGTTTGCTTTGGGAAGATATATCGCCATGCCGTTTGCAAACGTGTTGAAGGTCCCACCCGTGGGACCGCCGCCGATTTTAATGCTATGTTGCTGTGCCATCAACGGGGTAAGCATCAGGGCGAAAGCCGCCAGAGTCAAAATTGAGATCGATAGAAATTTCTTCATGTGAATTTTTCCTTTCTTTGGTTTGATAGATTGTTTAACGATCGTTTATCCGCTTGGGTTTGTGAAAATACGCGAGTGAGATGGATCGAGTGTGTACCGGAATAAAAAAACAGCCAGCCATGAGACGCTCCATGGGGAACGAGTACGACGAGTCATTCTTTTTTAGTCTACTTCAAATTTCGCGTACGTCTGATTTTAAATCCGATAACCTGGATTGTCAAGGAGAACCAATGATTCGGCCCATTCCCGAAATAATTATTTTTCCGGCGACAACAGCGTTGGCCTCTGACCTTCCAGGTAACGTCATACAGGGCTGCCATGAAACCGTCAATTAGACAATTTCTGATCTTTTTGTCGGGATTTTTCTTACAAACAGATGGCTCATGCTTCTACCAACCTGTTTTGAATGGCAAATCGGGATAATTCAGCATTGTTTCTGAGCTTCAGCTTTTTCAATAGCCGCGGTCGATAGGTGTCGACTGTTTTGATGCTGATGTTGTAATTTTCTGCGATCTCACGATTTAACTGTATGTGATGGTTGGTTTTGGCGGTTACATGTCCAGCTTGAAAAAGTCTTCTGCTTCGGTAACCGTATCTGGCTTGCGGGTATATTCCGTGGGCACCGTGCCTTCTTTGAAACACTCGAATATGGTCTTTTTCGATTCCGGGATCGGCAGCAGCCCGGTCTCTGCATCGATCTTGGCAAAGACAACACCTTCCGGCACTTGAAAAACCTTTATAGGCTGATCTTTCAGAATCTCCTGCATGAAACCGAGCCAGATAGGACTGGCGGTACGGGCGCCTTGCTCACCTTCTCCCAGTGATTTCTCTTCGTCAAATCCGACCCAGACCCCGGTGATATAGCGCGGTGAATACCCCACAAACCAGGCATCATAAAGGTTGTTCGACGTACCTGTCTTGCCTGCCACCGGTCGCTTCAACGCCTTGACCCGCCTTCCGGTCCCGTTTTGGATAGCCCCTTCCAGGAGATTGGTTATCAAGTAGGCGGTATTTTTCTCCAAGACTTTTTCTCTTACGGTGCTGGCCTCTTCGAGAATATTGCCATCACGGTCGACAATTTTTTGAATGAATACCGGTTGAACCAGATATCCCTGGTTGGCAAATACAGAATACGCATTCACCATCTCCAGCAGCGAAACACCGGACGACCCCAGGGCGATGGAAAGATCGTTGTTTAAATCTGAAGTGATGCCGAGTCTCCTGGCATAGGAGATACAATAGGACACGCCGATATCCTGTAATATTTTAATGGTGATTACGTTTCTGGATTCTTCCAGCGCCTCACGTAAAAGCGTGGGGCCATAAAATTTCTGGCCATAATTTCTCGGTTTCCACTTGAAATCCATTTCATCGTTCTGAAACACAATGGGCGAATCGATGATGACAGAAGCCGGCGTATAACCCTTGTCCAGGGCTGCCGCATATATAACGGGCTTAAAGGCAGACCCGGGTTGCCTTCGGGACTGTACCGCCCGGTTGAACTGACTCTCCAGAAAATCCCTGCCGCCCACCATGACCTTGACATGGCCCGTTTCAGCTTCAATGCACAGCAAGCCTGCCTGTGCATCGGGTGTCTGCTCCAGAAAAAGGTGCCAGATGCCGGTTTCGGTGTCCAGCTCTCCGGGGCTTACCGAAATGACATCTCCCACACGAAAAACCTCGCTAGGTTTCCTGACCTTCACGCGGAAATAGGCAATGTCAGAATCTGGTTTGCGTGCCCAGCGAATGTCTTCCAGCTGAATAATGCCCTGCTCTTTTCCCATCCGCACCCAAGTCTTGCCCTGGTCGTTGTCGACCTTGATGACAACACCTTCAGTGAGCATCCCCTGTGCCAGGGGCGTTTCTGCCAGTTTTTCTTCAATCGCAATGGAAAAGGCTTCGAATTCTTCCGGGGGAATCCGTTTGATGGGCCCGCGATAGCCCCGTCGGCGATCCAGGTCACGAAGTCCAATTTCAATCTCGGTACGGGCTTTTTTCTGCATTTCGATATTGACCGCTGTATAGACTTTCAAGCCCTGATTCAACAAGGCATCCGCGCCATACTGCGCTTCAATGTACCGCCGAACATGTTCGGTGTATTCCGGAACTTTCTCGATATACCAGTTCCGTCGGGGTTTGATATCCAGTTCGATGTTGATGGCTTCCGTTGCCTGGACACTTGAGACAAACTCCTCGTCAACCATCCGATTTAAAACATATATTTGTCGTTGCTTGGCCCGTTCCGGATGCCAGAAAGGTGAATACCGACTCGGGGCCTGGGGTAAGCCGGCCAAGATGGCACATTCTGCCAGGTTTAACTCCTTGGCGGATTTTCCAAAATAATTTTCTGCTGCAGCTTGAACGCCATAGGCACCGTGTCCCAGGTAAATCTGGTTTAAATAAAGGTACAGAATATCTGCTTTAGAAAACGCTTTGTCGATACGATAGGCAAGGATCGCTTCCTTGATTTTTCGCTTATAGCTTCTTTCGGGTGTAAGAAAAAATGATTTGGTGACCTGCTGCGTAATGGTGCTTCCCCCCTGCACGATGGTTCCCGCCTCAAGATTTTTAAAAAATGCCCGCATGATACTGACGAAGTCAATCCCCTTGTGTTTAAAAAATCTGGCATCTTCAGCGGCAATAAAGGCATTCTTCAAGGTCTGAGGTATTTCAGACAAGGGGATAACGATTCTTCTTTCGGTATAAAATTCACCTATCTTACGATCGTCGTCTGAAAAAACTTCTGTGATCGTCGGTGGGCGGTATGCTGACAAAGAGGTGATTTTGGGCAGATCTTTGCTCAGATACAGGTAAAGACCGCCTGCAGCAATGACCACAGCAACCATGCACCCGACCAGGACCACCAGGGTCCACCGAAAAAGCCTTGAAATAAACGATCTCTTTTTTTGGGGATGGTGATTCTTGGCTGGTGATAACTGTTCTGTGTCCGTCGTCATCTTGCTCCTGTTCAAATAGCATTTAATAAAAACATAGTATTTACAATAGGTACTCCCATTAGACAACATAAAAAACAATTTGACTTTATTTTTCGGTGCCGTTATTGAAGAACCTCGCAGCATGCGAAAGGAATTCCATCTAAGTCAGCTTCGCTCGCTAACCCCGCGGCGTGCGAAGCACTGCCGCAGGCAGAACCCATGGGGAATGCGCTCGCTGTTCAGGTTCAAGCAGCATGCCTTTAGAAGCAATCTCAAAAATAGGATTTTTGTTCCCCGCAAAAAGAGCGGGATCTTCGTCAAAGTCAAGGCGGTACCGAGTTTCAACCTTCAGGCGCCCGCAGGATGTGCCCCTGGGGTGAATACTGCAGTATTTTGAGAACTTGAAACGAAAGTACAACACAGAATTTGGGCTAAAAGACATTTTTGAGATGACTTATCGTTAGGCCGATTCCCTATAGAGATGATCTGCAATCGCTTGCAGATAGACAATGGTCTGCTCCCGGCGAAAGACAACAATACCAAAGCAGGAAAAAATGAACAAACTCGATTTTCAGAAAACCGGTGGTCTGATACCTGCCATCGTCCAGGATGCTGATACAGGAGATGTCCTCATGATGGCTTATATGAACCCAGAGGCCTGGGAAGCGACACAAGCGACACGCAAAGCCACTTTCTGGAGTCGCAGTCGACAGGAGCTCTGGGTCAAGGGTCTGACCTCCGGAAATGTTCAGCATGTAAAAGAAATCTACATTGACTGTGATAACGATGCGGTCCTCCTGAAAGTGAAACAGGCAGGAGGGGCGGCCTGCCATACCGGCCATAAGAGCTGTTTTTTCAAACGGGTCGAAGGCGAAACCATCCAGATTGTCGGCGAACCCGTATTCGACCCGAAGGAGGTCTACAAGTTATGATGTCACCACTGAAACTCGGTATCCCCAAAGGGAGCCTTCAGAATTCAACCATTGCATTGTTCAAGCGATCGGGATGGACCATCAATGTGAACGGCAGAAGCTATTTTCCCGAAATTGATGACGACAGAATTGAATGTGCCATCTGCCGGGCACAGGAAATGTCGCGTTACGTTGAAAACGGAACCCTTGAAGCAGGTCTCACCGGTAAAGACTGGATCGCTGAAAACACTTCCGATGTACATGTCGTCACCGATCTCGTCTATTCAAAAGTCAGTTCCCGTCCAGCAAGATGGGTGCTGGCCGTCCCGTTTGACTCGGGTATTCGTTCCCTTGAGGATTTGAACGGCAAAAAAATAGCCACTGAGTTGACAGGCTTCACCCAACGCTATTTCGCCGAAAAGGGAATCGATGTAACAGTAGAATTTTCCTGGGGCGCAACCGAGGCAAAGGTCGTATCCGGTCTGGCAGATGCCGTTGTCGAGGTCACAGAGACAGGCAGCACCATCAAAGCCCACGGCTTAAGAATCATTCATGAGCTGATGCAGACCAATACCCAGCTGATCGCCAACCGGGAAATCTGGAAAGATAAATCCAAAAGAAAAATAATCGAGCAGATCGCGCTGCTGCTGAAAGGCGCTCTGCGTGGTGAAAAGCTGGTGGGTCTGAAAATGAATGTTTCCGAAGATCACCTGAAGAAGATTATTGCACTGCTGCCAAGCCTGAATGCACCAACCATTGCACCGTTGTACGAGACAAGCTGGTTTTCCTTGGAAACGGTCGTCGATATCAGCGTGGTGAGAGATTTGATTCCGGTACTCCTGAAAGCAGGGGCCGAAGGCATCATTGAATACCCCTTGAACAAGGTCGTCTAAACACTATGTTGATTAAATCCGCTCAATTCGTTACCAGTGCTGTCAAACCATCTCAGTACCCGGAGCCCTCTTTTCCGGAAGTGGCCTTTGCCGGACGCTCGAATGTCGGCAAATCATCCCTGTTGAACGTACTGGTCAACCGAAAAAGTCTGGTCAAGACCAGCAAAACACCCGGCCGTACGCAGCTGATCAATTTTTTCCTGGTGAATCAGGCGATTTCCCTGGTAGACTTGCCTGGGTATGGCTATGCCAAGGTTCCCACCGCCGTCAAACGCACCTGGGGTCCCATGATCGAGACCTACCTTTCCGAAAGGAAACCATTGACAAGTGTGGTTTTAATCATGGATATCAGGCGGTTACCGAAAGAATATGAGCTCAACTTCCTTGACTGGCTCTCCCAGCAACGCCTGCCCTGCATTCCCGTCCTCACCAAGGCGGACAAACTTTCCAAAACCCGCCAGATGAAACAGCGGTTTTCTATTGCGAAACTGCTTGGCATGGGTCCTGATCAACTTATCCTCTTTTCTGCCAAGAACCGATCGGGCATCCTAGAGGTCTGGCATGCCATTGAGCACCATCTGATAGGTGGAGAAACAGGATCATGACCAAAATGGAACCAATTGATTTCAAGTCTGGTTTTGTCGCCATTATCGGTGCACCCAATGTCGGCAAGTCAACCCTGCTCAACAAAATGCTGGGGCAAAAACTGTCCATCACTTCAAAAAAGCCCCAGACAACCCGAAATCGCATCCTAGGTATCGCCAATAAACCCTCTGCCCAGTATATCTTTCTGGACACACCGGGTGTTCACCAGTCAAAAAGCCCTCTCAATCTGAGGATTGTGGAGGTGGCCCTGGCAACCCTCGGGGACTCCGACCTGATTCTCATGCTCGTGGACGCATCCAGACCCGATCCCACGTCAGAAGGCCTTCTGCTTCAGGCCCTTAAAAATCAGGCAAATCCAGTGGTGCTAGCCATCAACAAAACAGATCTGGTTAAAAAACCCGTGCTTTTAGGACAAATCGATAGCTGGCATAAGGCCTATCCCTTCCAGGCAATCATCCCCATTTCAGCCAAAACAGAAGATCAGGTGGATGCCCTGTTTTCTGCCATGGCCACATTGCTGCCTCCGGGCCCGCCACTATTTCCTGAATCGTTGATGACCGACATGCCGGTGCGCTTCCTGGCCGCTGAAATGATTCGGGAAAAGGCCTTTCGAATGACTGGACAGGAACTCCCCTATGCCGTTGCCGTTACAATCGATGCCTTCAAAGAAGAAAAAAACGGCCGCTTGACTTCTATCGAGGCAACCATCCATGTTGAACGGGATTCCCAAAAAGGCGTTATCATAGGTAAAAAAGGCTCTAAACTCAAACAGATCGGAGAGGCAGCCCGCAAGGAAATCGAACTGATGCTGGCAAGCAAAGTTTTTTTAAAGCTGTTTGTGCGGGTTCAAAAAAACTGGACCCGGGATACCAAGGCTCTACGTCGCTTCGGCTACTAATCCGAATATTTCATGAAACGTTGCAAGTTTCACCCTCCTGTCTCGCTCTTCGAGTTTTCATTCTATGTGCTTGTCAGAATGACTGGCCACGGGAGGATCGCATCCCTTTAAGGATGCCCTGGATGATGAGTCCCATGAAGGTGATGCCGGCCGCCACTACAAACGAGATCTGATAGGCCGTTGTTTCTGCATAATTTTTCTGAATCATCTGGTCCACGATTGGCCCGGCAATAAAAGTACCTGCCAGCCCCCAGCTCAAAAAGAATGTGGCATTGAACAGGGCGAACAACCGACCCCGTTTTTCCGGCGGAATCAGGACAGATGCCATGGTGTATGATGTTGCCATGATGATCACATCGGCAAACCCTCTCAAAAAGCTACAAAAATAAATCAGTGGCAGCCAGGTCGTTTTTGCGAGCACCAGCAGCGCAACAATACCGACGGCGGTGCTGGCCATCAGTGACACATCATCGCCTATCCTGCGGCTCATCCATCCGGTTGTCCATCCCAGAAGGATCATGGCGGCAGACTGGGTGTTGAAAATATATCCCAGTTCGCGGCTGCCCACGTCGATACCCGTCGGCAACGTCAGGTATTGGGCCAGGATAATGGCCACGGAATTGCGACCAAAGTTGATAAAAACCATGCCCACCAGAAACAAGGTAAAAAAGAGCGTCGTGGCGGTATTGGCCCCGGCAATAGGAAGCACATCTTCTTTTTTTCCGGGCGGTTTTGTACCGCCTTCCGGCAGCAGAAACAACGGGAGGGTCGATATCCACATGGCGGCCGAAGCCACAAAAAACAAGCTCCCCTCATGGAAACCCCAGCCTTCGAAATGAATTCCCATGCCATCATACAGCAGGCCGCCCACCCAGACTCCCGCCATTCTGCCCAGCCCGCCCATGCTGGTGAGCCTCCCCAGCATACGGCTCCTGTCCTTATCGGTGTAGATATCTGAAATCAGGGCACTCCAGGCAATGTTTGACATGGACCAGAAAATTTCGACCACGGACAGACCCACAACGATAGCATACCCCGCCGCTGCAGGGTGGGCAAATTTTCGGTGCACATACCACACCAGAAGGGTACCGATACCTGCCAATATTTCACCGATAACAATTAGTGTCCGTCGCAGTTGAAATCGGTCGGAAATGCGTCCCCAGATAAAAGTCTGGCACACTATATTCACGATCATGGGCAAGGTCGCGAAGAGAGTCGTCTCTGTTACGCTCAGACCGAGATAATGCCGCAGATAAATGGAGAGATAGGCATAAAAAAGACCCCGTCGAAACATGGCCAGCATTTCAAAAGATGAAAGGCCAAAAAATTTCTTATGGCTTGGCAGATTCAATCAGCGTTCTTTCCACTGGGCAATTCGTTTTTCCAAAAACGAACTGATACCTTCCTTGGCATCGTCAGTGCTGCAAAGTCTTGCAAATGCCTCGTTCATGTATTCGAAGGATTTATAATAATCAAGATCGGCAGCAGAATAGAATGCTTTTTTAGCGATCTGTACGGCAATGGGGCTTTTCTTTGCTAAAATTTTTGCCCAGGCCCGCGTCTCGGTCTCAAGATCCTCTTTGGGGACAATTCGGTTAACAAGCCCCATGGCCATGGCCCTATCGGCTTTGATCAACTCTCCGAAAAGCAGGAGCTCCAGGGCCCTCTTTCGGCCAACAGACCGTGAGACAGGCACCACCGGTCCCACGCAGTTCAGCCCGACATTGATAGCCGTCAATCCCAGGCGGGCGTTTTCCGCCATAACAGCCAGGTCGGAAGCTGCCACAAGACCGGCGCCATTGGCTGCCGCCACACCCTGAACCTGGGCGATGACCGGTTTGCTGATACGGCTGATGGTTATCAAAGGATTCTCCATACGTTCCACCCAGGATCGGTATTCCATGGTATTTTTTTCGAAAAATTCACTGACATCGATTCCGGCACAGAAAGCTTTACCCGCGCCCTTCAGAATAATGACCCTTACGGTACGTTCCTTGTCCAGATCATGGAAAGCCTGGTCCAGTTCCAGTGCCATGGGCGAGTTAAACGTATTCAGGTGCTCAGGCCGGTTGAGAGTGATCACACCGACAAAATCATCCCCGATGGTAACCGTAAGATTCTGATAATTCATCTATTTCTCCTTTTCTTGCGCTGCTTCGGCTGCGGTCATACATTGACGAACAACCCCTATCGGCAGGATAGTATGGGGTTGTCAAACAAACCGTTGCTCGATTAAAATATTTGACACCTCCCTATTGCGGATTACCTCTTTACAGGATATAGCATTATGAAAAAGCAGTTCAATGTGGCAACAATTTACACAACCGAATGGTAGTTCTTTACATAGCAAGCCAGATGACATACGATGCATCGAATTAATATCATTATGAAAAACTAAATTCCCGTTTCTGGCATCAAAGTTGCTGATGTTGTATAGAGATGGTCAACAACAAAAAACCTTATACTATTTGATCACACTTGCGTGTAGCATATGAATACCCTAAAAACCATACTGACCATATTATTTGCTTTCAGCATTCTTTCCATTCCGAAAGCTATCAGCAGTCAGCAAAGCGCCATTCTGATGCTCGTGGACAAATCGATACCAACGGCATCGCTGCCGGTACCTTCAAAGATCGCCTATCCTGTGGGCCATAACAAAAGCCTCTCTCAGATAGGCAGTAGGGTGTCCGTTTATCTGAGTGCCCCCCATCTGCTTTATAACACTATCATCGAAACAACTGCAGCACGACACAAAATCGATCCGGCACTCGTCAAAGCCGTCATCATGGCCGAATCACGCTATAACCACCGTGCTGTCTCAAAAAAAGGGGCCGGCGGTTTGATGCAATTGATGCCCCGCACCGCCAAGTCGCTTGGCGTCCAGGACATATTCGATCCCGAAGATAACATCATGGGGGGGGTACGCTATCTCAAGAAACTGCTCAACCGCTTCGGGGGAGATACCAGGCTGGCCCTGGCTGCCTACAATGCCGGCAGTCGCCATGTCAGGCATTACAATGGCATCCCTCCATTTCTTCAAACCAGGACCTTCATAAAGAACGTCTTGAAATACCAACAAATGTATAAAACAAACGTCCTCCAGAGAAGCAAGCTCGTCTGACACCATCCCGGGTCTGGCCTTCTAGTACGGCAATGGTAAAGACCTGCTGATGAACAGACAGGAATTGCCCGCCGAACCCGGTTCAAATCGATACGGCCGCTTTCGTCGAATCTGACAGCAGAACGCTATTCAGGACAACCGCCATGAGGCCATGATTGTTTCCCTGATCAACCACACGAACGCGTGTCAAGACAGAATGATGATCCATACGTAGCACCTCTGCTGTGGTTAGAAAGGGACCCGTTATTCCCGGTGACATGTAGTGAATGACCAGATCCTGCGTCTGTCCAGGCTTTCCTGTGGCTTCCCGGGCGGCAGCTATTCCTGCCAGGTCTGCCAGAAAAGCCGTCATACCACCCTGGAGGGAGCCGAGGCTGTTGCGGACATAATCATTCATTTTCAGAACAAGCTTCCCTGCTGCGCGATCGAGAATTCGAATACCGGCTTTTTGGATAAAAGGCTTGTCCAGACCCGTTCCCTTCAGTGAAAATCGAACGGCTTCACGGGGATTGTCCGTGGTCTTCATCCGCAAGTTTGTTTTGTTTCCCGGCAACCGGGAATAAGTTATCATGGCATAACCCGCCGGGGTCTTCTTTTGGGGGGCACCCGTTTCTTCTGCCTGGATGTCAACACCGATAACAACGGAAGTGCGTCCGGCACGCAGAACGTGACCCTCAGCTGATACCGGTCCGGACAGCACCTGGCGGGTGGTATGGATTGACAGGTTCGATGTTGAAATCCAGTCCGGCGAGACGGCGGGAATAGCAACGACACCCCCCAGTACATCCACCAGTGCCGCCAGCAAGCCCACATAGAAAACACCCTTTTCCGAACAGACCTCGGGAACCACCGGTGCCCGGATGATGGCACCATCCATTGTGCTTGTTACCACTTCTATACAGAGATCCCTAAGCATATGGTTCTGGGGTGGATAGGTGCTATCCAAAAAATGTTTGAACGTCGTCTCTACCATTTAGATCGTCTGTGTCTCTCCATAAAAAGGTTATACGAAACAGGCATTAAAACGGCCAAACCATGGGTATTAAAACAGTTGCCGAAATTACCACCAACAGATTCAGGGGGACGCCCATCGTCAAGTAATCGCTGAATTTGTACCCGCCGGGAGTGTAAACCAGTAAATTTGTCTGGTAACCGATGGGAGAGGCAAAACAGGCACTCGCACCAAAACAGATGCCAATCACAAACGGTCTCGGATCCACGCCGAGACCCACGGCGGTCGATACAGCAATGGGAACCATGAGCACCGCAGTCGCATTGTTGCTCAACAGTTGCGTTCCGATACTCGTCAGAAGAATCATGCCGCCCAGCACAAAGCCCGGCGACAGACCAGAAAAGAATGACAGGAATGTCTTTGCGTAAATCTGGCTGGTTCCTGTCTGCTCCATGGCCGCTCCAAGGGCGATGGTTCCTGCTATGAGAAGAAGAATGTCCCCCTGGAGGGCCCGATAGGCGTCTCGCATCTGAAGACAGCCGGTGAAAACCATCAGAAAGGCGGCTGCCAGCGCACAAACCATGATGTCGGCCAATCCAAAGGCAGCCGATGCCACCATTGCAACGAACACACTCATGGCAATCCAGGTTTTACGCTTATGGACGATTTCTTCGTAAACATCTTCGATGATAAGATAATCTGTTTCGGCCCGCATGCCTGTCAATTTGTCGCCGTAGCACCAGATGAGAATCATGTCACCGTTCTTGAGTTTCACATCACGAACCTGTTTTTCGGTAAAATGAAGATTGCTTCGCTTGATGGCAATCACATGAATATCAGGGTCTTTCATCAAGCGCGTTTCAATTAACCGCTGTCCCAACAGGGCGGATTGAGGTGTAATGATAAGTTCGACCACGAGGGATTCATTCTTGGCCACTCCGAACGAAAGTCCTTTTTCTGAGGAGGGCAATGCCACCGCTTCCTGATCGAGAATAGCGACGAGGTCGTTTACCGACCCTTTTACCAACAGCATGTCGTCGGCCGCCACCGAGACAACATCCCTGTCAGGATGAAAGATATGCGAATATCGTATCAGTTCCAAAACGGTAACCGCCGGAAATTTTTCGTTGAACATCGATGCAGGGTTCTTGCCGATGAGACCACTGCCCCGGGGAATTTCCAATTCCGCCAGGTACTGTCGATTTTCGCTGTCCCGGATCTGGCAAACGGGGTTTGCCAGTGAGGGCATAAGCTTCGGTGAGGCAACAAGCAAAAAAAGGATGCCGATGACGGCAATCGGAACACCTACGATCGACAACTCAAAAAATGACAGGGGTCCCAATCCATATTGCGCACTTAAATCACTCACGATAATATTGGTGGAAGTGCCGATCAAGGTACAGGTTCCAGCCAGTATAGATGCATAGGAGACAGGGATAAGAAATTTTGCAGGGCTTAGATTGAATTCACAGCAGATTGTCATCACAACGGGGATAAAGAGGACGACCACGGGTGTGTTGTTGATAAAAGCAGATGACACCGCCACTACTGACAAGATCGAGAGCATTGCCAAAGTGAGGTTCCCTCTGGCAAGTCGGGCTATGCGTCTGCCGATGTATTCTACCGAGCCGGTCCGTACCAGCCCTTTGCTGATCAAGAACATGGCGCCCACGGTCACCACCGCCGGGTGTGCCAGCCCGGCCACAGCCTCCCGGGGTTCCAGAACACGGCTAACCACAAGAGAGACCATGATACCGATGGCCGTCAGTGCCACCGGTATCTTCTCGGTGACAAACAGTACCAGGGCACCAACAAGTACAAATGATACAATCCAGATATCCATTCTGAAACATCCTTCAAGCAACTATTTTGCTGATCTTTTCGATAAAGGTCTGCATATCTGCATCGGTACCGATGGTGACCCGCAGGTACTCATCGATGCGTGGTTTATCAAAATATCGAACCAAAATATTTTCATCTTTGAGCCGGGTATAAAGTTCCCTGGCCTGTATCCCGCTGGGTTTGACGAAAATAAAATTCGCCATGGAGGGAACAATCGAAAATCCCATTTTAGACAGCGCCGCAACCGTACGCTCCCTCGTTTTTATCACCTTTTTACAGGTCGCTCGAAAGTAAGCTTCGTCCCTGATGGCCTCTACGGCGCCGGTAATGGCCAGTCTGTCCAAGGGGTAAGAATTGAAAGAGTTCTTGGCCCGTTCAAGTCCTTCGATGAGTTTTTCAGATCCCAGGGCTGCGCCGACGCGCAAACCAGCCAGCGATCTCGATTTTGAAAAAGTCTGGGCCACCAATAGGTTTTCATACTCTCCGAGCAACTGAATGGCGGATTCCCCGCCAAAATCGATATAGGCCTCATCGACAATAACGACGCTTTTGTCATTGAGCGCCAACAGATTTTCGATTTGATCCAATGAAAGCAGTTTTCCCGTGGGCGCGTTGGGATTCGGAAAAATAATTCCGCCATTGGGTTGTGCGTAGTCCGCCAGGGAAATGTCCATATCTGCCGTCAGGGGAACCCGGACATTCTCAATTTCAAAGATACTGCAGTATACCTCATAGAAGCTGTAGGAAATATCCGGAAAAAGAATGGGCTGCAGCTGCTTGAAAAAACTGATAAAGGAAAGGGCCAGGACTTCGTCCGAACCGTTACCCGCAAAAACATTCTCCTTATTCACCGAATAATAATCCGCAATGGCTTGCTTCAACGCCTCACAATTTGGATCCGGATACCGCCGTAAAGCGGCATTGGTTTCCTTCACAATAGCGTCGATGACTTTGGGCGAAGGGGGGTAGGGGTTTTCATTGGTATTCAGTTTAATGAAAAGGTCATCTTTGGGTTGTTCGCCCGGAACATAGGGCTTCAACTCTCGGATAATTTGGCTCCAGTATTTGCTCATGATTTTTCCTGTCACATATCAGTGGGTGGTGTGGACTATTCTAAAGTATTGAAGAACCTCGCGGCAAGCCACCACGAATGTTCTGCCACAGGCAAAACCCATGGGGTTACCGTTCCCTGCTGCGGGTCAACAGCAATAGCACCATTCGTGTGGCTTCCTTTGTGTAGTTGAAACAGTCCTTTTTCAGGCCATGGGTCTTAAAATAGGACTGCCCCGCTTCCGTACCCAGGTCGCAGCCAATCAGCTCCCTGCAGTTTGTGGACCCGAATTTTTCTTCGAAAAGGCTGAAAAACTTCCTCACAAGAGCATAGTTTTCCTCCACGGAGCTGTTGGCGTCATTTCTGCCCGTCAACAGGTTAATGCTCAAAATCGCTCCATTGACAGCACCACATTGCCCACACATCCTCGAGGTGCCGCTGCAAAAGCCGGTGGCTATTTTTGGTATGAGTTTGGATTGTATCCCGTACTCTTCCGCAATGGCCAATAGAACACTTTCGGCACAATAATACCCCGATACAAATAATGACACGCTTCGTTCGGCTGTTTTTTCGATAGTCTCTTTTTCCATAGTGTTTCAAAATCGTTCCAATTTTGTTTGGTCAATGGCTGAAATGTCATAGCTACCCGCGGCTGCTTTGTCGGTCTATTTTTCATTTGTCTAACGATGGCAATGTCTCGAACATACCTTGTTGTCTGTTTTTTCTGACCTGGTCATGGGTAAAGACACACCCATTCATGACAATGTAAACACCGGGCGGCAGCGTCTGTGCTGCGATAACGGCACAACCGATGTTAAAGACCGCATCGGTTGTTTTGAAAAGCGCCGGTTTGAGTGCACCCGTCAATACGATTGATTTTCCCTGAATGTCGGCCAGTTTTTTGGCGGTTTTCACCATGGTGTCCGTACCATGGGTAATTAGGATCCTTTCGGACGGATCCCGGTCAACGGCCCTGTAAATGATTGTGCGGTCCTCCTCCGTGATCTCCAGACTGTCTTTTTTCATTAAAGATTCAATCGTGTAGGTGAAGGCCAGCTTCAACTCCTCAAAAACCGAGGATATATTCGGCGGGCCCACCTGATACGCGCTCATTTCATCAAAATAGACTTTGTCAATGGTCCCGCCGGTTGTAAATATCTTGATATGCATATTTTCTTTTCCCGTCTCTTTAATTTTCAGATAAATGTATTGAATCTGACGGTTTTTTTCAAGAATAAACCCATACCCCTTTTCAGACAATCTTTGCTTTGGCATAAAAACCAATCGCCACGCTGTCACTATCAAGGGAAAACTTCTGAAACGCGAACTCAGGAAATTTTCCTTCTAATTATTTTTATATTGACGACAAGCACGTCAAATGTTAATGGTCGTTCATTAATCTTGGTGCCTTTAGCTGTGGCGTCGATAGCTCGCGTACCGCAACGCTTTCAAACTTATTATCCCCACCGAAATTACCGTTTATAGCAATATTGACAGCCTTCATTTATACAGGTCAAAATGGCTGAAAAAAACACCAAACAAAAAATGTTGAATTTGGCAAGAAAACTTTTCTGGGAGAAAGGATATAATGCCACCAGCATGCGGGACATCGCCCATGCCTATGGATGTAAGCCTGCCAACATTTACAACTTTTTTTCACAAAAAGAAGACATCCTGTATGAAGTTCTTCTAGAAGAAATGCAGCAGATCATTACGCCTATCATTCATCTGGAAAAAGACGAACAGACAAACCCCATCGCTCAACTACGAACCGTCATCGAAAGCCATTTAAGGGTTACCTTAAGCTACAGGCGATCGGCAAAATTACTGTTTGACGTGGGGCTGGATCAACTACCCCGTCAAAGACGTCAAACGATCGTTGCCATGCGTGACCGGTATGACCAGATCATCCGCAACATCATACAAAGGGGCATTGATCTCGATTTGTTTCCGGAAGTCAATAAAAAACTGGCCGGGTTCATGATCGCCTCTATGATTACAAGAAGCCGTCTTTGGTACCACCCGAAGAAGGGCGTTTCTATATCAGACCTAACCGACTTTATTGTGAGTTTTTCCCTTAACGGACTGACCGGTACCAAACCGGTTTTATTCGAGCTTGCTGGCTGAAACGTTACTTGATCTAAGCCAAATGCCGATCTTGATAAAAGAATTGGCGGAATAACCGCCTTTTGACCCAAATATATACGATCCCGGTCAGCCATTCGATGTGACGCCCCACCAAACATCTGATGAAGGCATCATATAATTAGGTGAGTGGTTTTTATCGGTCGATTGCTGTCGGGAAACAATATCAAGAGCAGGAAAGGAGGGAACATGAAACCAAACAAACCCATCACAATTTTGGTAATGGTCTGCGTTGCCGTGGTCTTGCTGACATGTCCGGCCTGGGGTGCCAAAACCATCAAGATCGGCGTCATCGGCCCGATGCAATTTGTCCAGGGCAAGGGCCACTGGAACGGTGCCACCATGGCTGCCGAAGAAATCAATGCCAAGGGCGGTGTCAACGTGGATGGCAAGATGATGAAGATTGAGCTGGTCAAGGCCGATTCAAATGAGTTTCTGAACGTGACAGACGCCACCAACGCCATGGAACTTTTGGTAACGCGTGAAAAGGTGGACTTCATCGTGGGCGGTTTCCGCAGCGAGGCTGTTCTGGCCATGCAGGATATCGCCATGGACTACAAGACCATTTTCATCGGCTGCGGGGCGGCACATCCGGAACTCTGCGAACGCGTGGCCAAGGACTACGACACCTACAAATACTTCTTCCGCGGTACACCATTCAACTCCAAATTCCTGGTCAAGACCTGCTTTATTCAAATGGCAACCGTCGGTGCAATCCTGAAAAAGTCCCTGGGTCTCGAAAAAATTAAGGTGGCCATTGCCGCTGAAAAGGCCATGTGGGTAGACCCCATGATCGAAGCTGCCGAAGGATTTATCCCCAAAATGGGTATGGAGGTCGTGGGTGTCTGGCGGCCGTCGCCCGTGGCAACGGATGTGACCGCCGAGCTCTCCGCCATTCAGAGATCGGGTGCGCACATGATATTCACGACCTTTTCGTCCTCGGTGGGCATCCCTTTTGCCCGTCAGGCCGGCGAGCTGAAAATCCCGGCAGCCCAGGTGGGCATCAACGTGGAAGCCCAGAAAGAGGGTTTCTGGGATGCCACCCAGGGACAGGGCAACTACGTAATGACCCTCAACACCTATTGCCCGGGGGTCGAATACAACGAACTCACCAAACCGTTCATGGACGCCTACACGAAAAAATTCAATGAGCCACCGACTTACACGGCAGCCACCTATGATGCCATTATATCTAGTATCGTGCCGGCCATCGAGAAGGTCGGTTCGCTGGATACGGACAAGCTGGTGGCCTTCATGGAAAATCAAGAGATCCTGGTGCCTACCGGAAAAGTGGCCTATCTTAAGGATGAGGAAGGCCGTCACCTGCACGATCTACGCTGGGGACCCGGCTACCTGACCAGTCTGGGGGTTCAGTGGGTAGACGGCAAGCAGATCGGTGTCTGGCCCAACAAGTGGGTGGCTGCCGAAGGCGCGCCAGAAATCACCTACAAAGGTATTCAGCCCTATAAGATCGCACCCTGGATCATCGAAGCCTACAAAAAGTAAACACACCGGAAAGAAACCCGGTTTTTTAACCGAAATAGCGCTCGCTAACCCTGACGCTTGCTTCGGGGTTAGCGAGCGAATCTAAATCAGACAGAATTCCTTATTCTGAATTCTCTTATTTTGATTTCCGAATTGTGAGGTTCTATGATTCTGGATATTTTTATCACCAGCATAATCAATGGCAGCACCTATGCTCTGTTGGCCATCGGGTTCTCCCTGATTTTCGGTGTGGCCCGTATTGTCAATATC
The DNA here is from genome assembly GCA_963823335.1 of uncultured delta proteobacterium. GTDB lineage: Bacteria > Desulfobacterota > Desulfobacteria > Desulfobacterales > B30-G6 > B30-G6. The sequence continues at coordinate 923,118 of CAWGLD010000001.1, forward strand.
GCCCACACCGCATTTTACATGGTGGCCGCCTACTGCATCTATTTTGCTTCCCATAAGCTGGGGCTGCACGTTCTCGTCGGTATGGCTGCCGGTATTGTGCTGGTACCTATTTTCGGTTTGATCGTTTACAAGATCTTTATCGACCCCATTCGCGAACACGAAGCCGCCGTTCTAATCGGGACGATCGCCCTTGCCATTGCCCTGCAGGAAGCCATGATGATCATCTTCACCGGCGACTATCTCAGCGTGGCGCCTATCGTGGCCGGTTACTTCATGATATTCGGAGTGAAGGTGTTCTATCAGCACCTGATAACATTTGTGACCGTGATGATGGTGCTGAGTGGGTTGAGATTTCTCCTGATGAACACGCGGCTGGGTGTGGCCATCCGGGCCACCGCCCAGGACCGTGAGGTGGCCAACCTCATGGGTATGAACGAAAGCCGGGTAGCCCTGATCACCGTGGGCATTTCCATTGCTTTGGCCGCCTTGACCGGTGCTGTTATCGCCCCCCTGACCATCGTGGATCCCTATATGTGGATGCACCCGCTGATCATGATGATGGCCGTGGTGGTACTGGGAGGATTGGGAAGCATCAAAGGCAGTTTCATTGCGGCGTATATTCTGGGTTTTGCGGAAGCCCTGGTGGTATTTTTAATCCCTATGGGTGCTTTTTTAAAAGGGTCGGTTGCGCTTTCCATCATGATTCTGGTGCTGCTGGTCAGACCGGAAGGTCTTTTCGGCGTCGCTTTCGAGGAAGAGAGATAAGCATGGATCTGATACGCTATTACATCGGCAAGCTTTTTAATTTCATCAAAAATGAAGTGTTCATACTGCCCAGCCGGATCATCGTGGCCCTGTTCGTTGTGCTTCTGCTGATCCTGCCGCTCATCACCAGCGATCTTTATCTCTTGCGGATCATCATTCTGACCAGTATTTTTGCGATTTTCGCCGGAAGCTGGGACCTGCTGTCCGGATTCACGGGACAGATGAATTTCGGGCACGCACTGTTTTTCGGTGTCGGTGCTTACGGCGCCGCCATGCTCAACCATAAACTCGGGTTACCACCCATTGCCAGCATCCCTTTGGGTGCGATAGCCGCCGTTCTGGCAGGTCTTATTATCGGTATACCCTGCCTGCGGTTGCGCGGAACCTACCTGGCCCTCACCACCCTGGCGTTCCCCATTATCCTGATGGGGCTCGTGTTCGCTTTTCCGGATCTCACCGGCGGCGAGTTGGGTATCTCCGGATTAAAGCGGCTGGCTCGCTCCCGGGTAGCCAATTATTACATCATCGTACCCATCATGCTGGTTCTGGTGTTTGCCATGTGGAAAATCACGGACTCCAACACCGGAATTATTTTCCACGCCATTCGGGAAGATGAAGTTGCCGTCAGGGCCTCCGGGATCAACACGACACGCTATAAGTTACTGGCTTTCTGCCTTGCCGGTTTCTTTGCAGGGGTTGCCGGTGGACTTTACGCACACTTCATGCGTATTGCCGGGCCATCCACCCTCGAGATCGGCATGTCTTTTCAGGTCGTTATCTGGTCGGTATTCGGCGGGGTGGTGACCATCTGGGGGCCGGTGGGTGCCGTATTCATTCTATTCCCATTGCTGGAGTTTTTCCGTTTTTGGCCGGAATATCGCATGCTTTTGTTTGCCTTTGTTATTCTGCTGATCCTGCTGTTCATGCCCCAGGGGATGCTGCCCTGGCTGCGGGATAAAATAGAAAACGAGTGCCCAAGATGCAAAGTTCGCAATGTAGCATCGCGAAAAGCCTGCCGGGTGTGTGATGCACAGATGCACTGAATTCGCATCGATTACCACGAATTGAGGTGGTTTGGTGACCGCCCCGTAATGGGCTCTGTCTCTTATAAAGAACTTCAGAAGGAGAAAACAGACATATGGATCCCAAAGACGTCTATATGAGCAAGCCGTGGTTGAAGTACTACCCCGAAGGTGTGCCCCACACGGTCGAGGCGCCTGATACGACGGTGCATGCGCTATTTGACGACATTGCTGATAAGTACGGCAAAAAAACCGCGCTGATTTTTTACGGGAATAAAATATCATACAGGGAACTGAAGGAATCCGCCAACCGCTTCGCCGCTGCCCTGGCGGATCTCGGTGTTCAAAAGGGTGACACGGTGTCTCTCTATCTGTTGAATTGTCCCCAGTATGTAATCGCCTATTTCGGCGCCCTGAAGGCCGGTGCAAAAATCACCCCTATCAGTCCGGTCTACACCAGCCAAGAGGTTAGACACCAGTTGACGGACAGCCAGGCGAAAACGGTCATCTGCGAGGACATGCTTTATGAAAACATAGAGCGTACAGGGGTAACGCTGAACAATGTCATTCTGTCGAACATCGGCGATTATCTTCCCAAAATGAAAAAGCTGTTCGGCAAGGCGGCCCTGAGCAAAGCGTATCAGGACCGGAGTGTCCCCAGCGCAGATAAGATCAGACAGGCGGGCTTGCACACATTCAAGGCTCTTTTGAAAAAATATCCGCCCAATCCACCGGACGTGCAGATGAACCCTAAAAAAGATCTGGCCGCACTGCCCTACACCGGCGGGACCACCGGTCTTCCCAAGGCGGCCATGTTGACGCACCACAACCTGGTTTCGCTCCAGAAGCAGGTCATTGCCTTTTGGCCCTTCATGGAAGAAGGCAATGAAACCGTGATCGCCTTCCTGCCGTTTTTCCACATCTACGGGCAGGTCCTGCTCATGCTCGGCAGCTTGACCCAGGGGCACACCATCGTTCTGTTCACCACACCCGATCTGGACGAAATCCTCGAAGCCATTGAACGCTACCGGGCATCCGCTTTTTACGGCGTGCCCACGCTGTACGAGTATCTGAAAGAGCATGAAAAAACCGACCGGGTCAATTGGAAACGTATGAAAGCCATCGTCTGTGGCGCAGATACCCTGCACGAATCCACCATACAGGGCTGGGAACGTCGTACCGGTACCCAGATACTGGAAGGTTACGGCATGACCGAAACCACGGCAGTCAGCCATACGACGCCCCCCGACCGTCCCAAACCGGGGTCATTCGGTGTGCCCATTCCGAACATGAATGCCGCCATCATCGATGTGGACGGCACGGAATTCAAACCTGTCGGTGAGGAAGGCGAACTCATCCTGAACGGCCCCAACATCATGCAGGGATATTGGCAGCGCCCGGAAAGCATGCAGGAAGACTTTGTGGAAATCGACGGCAAACAGTGGCTGAGAACGGGAGACCTTGTACGTATGGACGAAGATGGCTATTTTTATTTTTTCGACCGCAAACGTGACCTGATCAAACACAAGGGATTTTCGGTCTTTGCCCGCCATGTGGAAGAAGTATTGTACAACCATCCGCAGGTAAAAGCCGCTGGTGTCGTCGGGGTCCCCGATCCCAAGGTGGGAAATACCATCAAGGCTTATGTCGTCTTGCAGAGTGAGGCCCGGGGCAAGATTTCCGAGAGCGAAATTATCCAGTTCTGCAGGGATAACATGGCCCACTATAAGGTGCCCGGCATTGTCGAATTCAGGGGTGAACTCCCCAAAACCGATGTCGGCAAAGTCTCACGGCGAGAATTGAGAGAAGAAGCGGAGGAAAGCTGATATGGGCACAGGTTTTCTGGAAGTCAGCGGAATCACCAAAAGCTTCGGTGGATTAAAAGCGGTCAGTGACGTTACCTTCACCATGAAACGGGATGAAATCATCGGTCTCATCGGGCCCAACGGAGCCGGAAAAACCACGCTGTTGAGACTGATTACGGGTTTTCTGAAACCAGACACCGGCACCATCGTTTTCAAGGGGAAATCTATCACCCGCATGAAAACCTGGGACATTGTCAACATGGGAGTTGCCGGCACCTTTCAGAACATGCGGCCCTTCCGAAGACTGCCGATCATCGCCAATGTCATGGTTTCCTGCTTGTCACCCCGCGCTATGAAGCGAGGGGAATGGGTCAAGCGCATCGAAGCCAAGGCTTTGGATGCACTCGAATTTTCAGGCATATCGGATATGGCTCTGGAAAAGGCTTCCACTCTTTCCCAGGGAGATCTCAAACGGCTGGAGGTCGCCCGGGCCATCGCCACCGAGCCAGAGCTGCTGCTGCTGGATGAACCCTTCGGTGGCTTGAGCCCGGCAGAAACCGACCTGATGGCCAAATCCATACACCGCTTGCACAAGGGGGGACGCTTCGGTCGTCTGCACAGTGAAGGTCCTGCTATGATTATCATCGAACACAAACTGCAGCAGCTCATGAAAATAGTTGATCGGGTCATTGTCCTCAATTTTGGTACCATGGTAGCAGATGGTGTGCCCGAAGTTGTCTGTGCCAACAAGGACGTCGTCGAGTGTTACCTCGGAGAAGGAGGCATCTAAGCGTGTTGTTGAACGTATCTAATCTGACAGTCTGTTACGACAAGGCCATGATCATCAATGACATTAGCCTGCATGTCAACAAAGGTGAACTGGTCAGTCTCGTGGGGCCCAACGGCGCCGGAAAATCAACCTTACTACGCGCCATTACGGGTCTGGTGATCTGGGAGAAAGGGATCCACAGGGGTACCTCAGAGGGAGATATCACACTTGAAGGTACCGTTATCTTTGACAATGAACACCTGGAACGGGTACCCGCCCATGAAATTACCCGTCGTGGTCTGATACACTGCCCGGAACGGAGGAGACCTTTCCGGGAAATGACCGTTCTGGAAAATCTCCATGCCGGGGCCTATCTCATCAGGGATAAAAAGCAGCAGATGCAAAATCTGCAAAACGTCTATCAACTGTTCCCGCGATTGAGAGAGCGCTCCGGACAAATATCCGGAACCCTGTCCGGCGGTGAACAGCAAATGCTGGCCATCGGCCGGGCTCTCATGTCCAACCCAAAACTGTTGTGTATCGATGAACCCTCTACGGGCCTGGCTCCCATCATGAAGCATGAAGTGTTTACAAAAATCGGTGATATCAAAAAAATGGGTATTACCGTTTTGCTAGTGGAGCAGGAAGTTAAGGCCGTGTTTGAGATGGCCGACCGCAATTACGTACTTTCCTCAGGTAAAATAATTGCCGAAGGATCAGGAAAGGAACTGCTTAAAGATGAAATCCTTCGCAAAACCTATTTAGGATTATAAACGTTCCGCTCTCGTTGTTGTCTCAACGATATTACGCATGAAATTCAGAGACAAAGACAATTCCATATTTCTATAAACTGACATATCATAAATCGTTTTCACCGATAACAGAGGATCTGTCCGTCATGAAAGGTGCTTTAACCCATAAGGGCAAACCGACGAACATATCCCGCAGTTATGACCCTTGTGGAACTGAAGGTAATGCTCTTTTTTCCATCGGTCACAGGTTTCCGCATCCAGTATTTCCTTTCTTTCAATACCGGGTTTCCAGTCTTTCCCGGACAAAGCGCCGGCAGGGCATGCTTCCACACAATCGCGACAGGTGCCGCAATATCCACGGTTGAAAGGTGTTCCATAGACCATGGGCATGTCTGTAAAGACCGTTCCCAGGCGGATCCAGGGCCCGAAGGGTCGGGTAACCAGCTGGCAATGACGGCCGACCCACCCCAGCCCGGAAAGCGTGGCCGCTGTTTTGTGAGGAAACTCGCCTCTGATCTTTTTCTTGTCCGTCCGGTCTGATGCTGCCAGGGGATAAGCGCGAAACCCTTTTTTAGCAATGGCCTTTGAAAGGTGCTGTGCTATCTCAGTAATGCGTACATTGGTTTGGGAATAGGCATCGGCATATGCCCGGGTCGGCCCGTTTTTAATACCGGCCATGATCTCGGGGGACATGGGGAGGGTCCATGAGATGGCACCTGGATAGGGTTCGCGATTTTTCCCCATGCGAACGCACAGCTTGCAAATATCTGCAGCCCCCCAGAGCGGAACACCCTGTGATTGCATCCAGCCGTTCAACCACTCATTATTATTAGCTTTTTTCATGCAGTTAATCCCCTTTATTCTCGCCAAAATTTGCTGAACAACTCCACCACACCCACCAGCAATACCACCACGGCAATGCACCACAAGAGTATCTGGCCACGCATGGGCAGATCAGGGGATGACATCAACAACCATCCCAATAGCGTCCCCGCCCCACAGAAATTAATGACAATCGCCCCGCCCATACCCAGCCCGCGAACACCTTTAGAACCACCCCACTCCTCCAGGAGCAGGGCAATACCTATGCCGAACAGAACCGCCCCGAGAACGCACGGGTATAAAAAGGAAACCGGTTCCGGCACCCCCAGAAAAGATGCCATGCCGAAAGGAACCAACAGGAGCAGAATACCCAGTACCAGGTTAATAATACCGTCTATTATCAATAGAGTACGATGTTTTTGTTCCACTGGATATTTCTTTCCGGATTAGAACCCACCCAAAACCGATGACAGCTTACGCACCACCTGACCATACCCCTGGTCAACATACAAAGCGATCTGGGCGATACAGGAATATGCAATGGCAAACTGGGCAATGGCGTACCCTGCAATGGTAAACTGACTGATACTGATCACACCGACACCGAATTGAGATATGTTGATAATCCCGGCCCCGAACTGGCCAATGGAAATGACACCCGTTGCAACCACCGGCATCCGGTTCATGCGGTACTTAAAGGATATATGCACCAGGGGCAGACCCAGAAAATTGGCTTTTGATTTGTATTCATACCCCCACCCATCCCACTTCGGCTTTGCCGGATGCAAGGCACCACAGTTGGGACACATATACGCCTGCTCGCTCACCTGATGCTTGCAATCTCTACATTCTTTCATGGTTTGACCCTCTCCCAGTTGCGAACACTCCCTTTGACAATATGAAAAATAGGATGCGGCTCCGGCATCCCGACATCACAAAAGCGTTTAATCAGATACGCGGCGATGACTGGCGTTGAAAACGTTTCAATTGAGGGTGATGCCTGTATCCCACGGTGTTACCACCCAGCACCGCCTGGGCCAAAAGGCCCTCACGCCACAAGCCCTTTGCTGCCCAGGTATCTGGGATGTATGGTCCATAACCGCATGGCTTCTATTTATGGTCGGGATCCATGCCCATTTCTTTGATGGTTTCCAGATCTTTTGGCCAGTTCCGCTGTTTGAAATAGGCTGCAAGTTCCGCCCTTACGTTTTCCGGTTTCCCCTGTGCCAGCTCACTTTTGGCAGATGTCCTTTCTGGACGGATCTCGACGACCGCGCAGGTTTTATAATCCGCCATTTCTTGATGAACTTTTTTGAGAGACCTGCCTGCTTCGTGCTTTTCCACCAGGGCGTTCAAGGCATTGGTTTTAAGTTGTGCTTCATCCACCACCCGTGCCGTTCCGCGCATGATGACACACTGGTAAAACTGGTGAAGTTTGCAGGGCGAGCCATCATCGGAAAACTGTGAATCCAGATACGCCAAGGGTATATCGACCTGAAAACCGACCTTGGCATTACGCGCAATATTATCCAGTTTTTCACCGGTCAATGCACAATGAAAATAGATATTTCCCTTATAGGACACAAAATTTACCGGCGTAATATAAGGGTAGCCATTTATATCAGTGGTTGCCAGACGACCGATGGTGGATTTTAAAAGAATTTTTTCTATACTCTCAGGGTCAGTCACCTCACATGCTTTGCGCTTCATTCTGATTTATCTCCTTTGTTGTTCGTCCATCATTTACAAATTGATACCTCTCAGATGGGTTTCAGGGTTGTCTGTATTTTAACCTTGGATTCCAAGGTTCGGTGAACCGGGCACCTGTCAGCAATTTCCATCAATCGTTGTGACTGGGATGCATCCAGGGACCCCATCAGCTCCACGTCTCTTTCGATCCAGTCCACCATGGCCTGGTCTGTTTCACATGTTTTGCAGTCCCTGGCGTGAATCTTCTTATGAGACAAGGAAACCACCACCTCTTCCAGGGGCCATTGCTTGCGGTCCGCATACATGCGCAGGGTCATGGCTGTACAGGCCCCCAGCCCGGCCACGAGATAATCATAAGGTGTCGGTCCCATGTTCGTCCCACCAACGGAAACCGGCTCATCTGCAATCAAAGAAAGTCCATTGGCCATGATTTCCGTTCGAAATCCAGTATCACCGATACGTGCGACAATACGGTTTTTCTCTTTACCGTCTTCAGCGGGCTCCGTTCGTTCAATGGTGAGGTATTTCCGTACCCATGAAGCAATCATGGCACCCACATACCTGGCATCTTCCGCATTCATGAGCAGGTGATCTGCCTGATCCAGGGAAATAAAACTTTTGGGATGACGCGCATACTGGAAGATCTTGGCAGCATTGTCGATACCGACAGTCTTGTCCACAGGTGAGTGGAAAATAAGAAGGGCTTTTTTCAGGTTTCGAACCGCCTTTTCCATCTGAACCGCTCCCAGATCATCCAGGAATTGCTTCTTTATCCTGAAAGGTCTGCCCTCTATGGCAATTTCCGCCTCACCGTCCAATGCGATGGTCTCCTGGTGCTCTTTGAAGTGACGCATGACATGTGCAGGATCTGCCGGCGCACCGATGACGGCAACCGCTTTACTGGATCGTATTTGCCCGGCTGCCTGCAGTACCGCCGCCCCACCCAGGGAGTGACCAATGAGAATTTTGGGCGCTTCGTACTCGCTTTCAAGAAAGTCTGCCGCCGCCACCAGGTCTGCAATGTTGGTCGAAAAATTGGTGTCTGCAAAATCGCCCTCACTTTCTCCCAGACCCGTAAAGTCAAACCGTAAAACTGCAACCCGTTCACGGGTTAAGGCCCGACTGATATGATTGATGGATTTGAGATTCTTGGTGCAGGTAAAGCAATGGGCAAACAATGCGAATGCTTCGGGGCGACCGTCGGCAGGCAGATCCAAAAGCGCCGACAATTGATTGCCGCCGCTCCCTTTGAAATAGAGTTTCTTCAATGTCATGATGGCACCTTTTGTAATGCTTTCTCATTGATCTTTTTCTCAAATGTTGCCGCGTCAACAATAAAACGTTCGTGCATCCCTTTGCTGATAAGGTCAATCCCATCTGATGCAGAAACGTCGAAAACCAACCGCCGCCTGTCCACTTCCACAAGTTTCACAAACACCGTCACCTCAAGGCCGGGGGGTGTCGCGGCCGTATGATTGATCTTGATATCGGTTCCCACAGTCTGTTCTTTTGGCCAGTCAATATACGGGTTGATGGCCTGAATGCAGGTCCATTCCATAAGACCCACCAGAAAACCGGTGGCCAGAACTTTGGGCATAACCTGAAGTTCCGCTGCTTCCGGGTATAGCGCCGGAACGATTTTGGACTCGGGAACCAGGTATTTGAACTCATGATGAATTCCGGGCGTTAATGTCTCTTTCATCGTTTCTCCTTGGCATTCAGAAGCTTTGCGTATGGAGAGGGTCAACTAATTCTCTTTTCTATTAAGGTTCAAAGACTGATGGGTGATCCCTGAGCGGCTGTGATATTAAAAAACTGCAAGGCGTTTTCCCTGAATATTTTTAACATGGAGGCTTCTGAAAGACCGGCTTTCTGGATTTGCTTGATTTCCCTGTCCCAGGCATATGGGATATTAGGGTAGTCCGATCCATACATGATACGATCCATCCGCATATCAGCAAGCCGGATGACCTGTTCCGTGGGTAGAAAATCAGCGCAAGCCACGGATGTGTCGAGCCAGAGATTGTCAAATGTCTCCGTCATGCGCTGATATGCCGTATATTCGTCCATTCCCAGATGCGGTACACAGATCTTGAGAGCAGGATAGCTTTTCAGCACCTGTTCCAGTTTGTCTGCCCGGCAGAGCGCATAGGGATCACACATGTACGATTCGCTCTTGGGTTCTCTTCCCACATGCATGACCAGTGGTTTCCCTCTTCGTGAACAAACATCATAGATAGGGTCCATGTCGGGACTGTTCATGTCAAAGCACTGAACATGGGCATGCAGTTTGACGCCTCTCAACCCGGCATCAAACGCCTCTTCCAGGATGATTGCGGCATCCGTCTCACCAGGGAAAACTGTGGCCATGCCGGTGATGCGCCCGGAAAATTTCCGGCACAGACCCAGCATATACAGATTGAGATCCCGTGCAATGCCAGGCTTGTGAGCATACTGGAGGGCGACAATATGGTCAACCCCACGTTTCAAGAGATATTCAAGAAGCTCGGGTGTGGTACCCTTGTAGCGGATGGGCCATGCATTTTTCTCAAACCATTCCCACAGGGCCTTGAAAACCGGCTCCGGAAAAACATGAACATGGGTATCCACAATACCGGGCAGGCCCGATGGTACGATGTCACCCTCCTTGTCTCCCACGGCAGGAAACGGCAGATCCAGTTGGCGTGCATTATTCATTTTAAAATTCGTCCAGTGTCAACAGCATGTATTGTGCCTCGGGTAGAGGGTTGTGGTAATACGGCACTGTTTCTCTAAAGCCGTGTGATCGGTAGAGCGCTTGCGCATTCACCATCGTCGAGAGGGTGTCCAGGAGCATTTCCCTGTAACCGAGCTGCCTCCCTTTTAAGATGATTCTCCGGCAGAGTGCCTTGCCGATACCCTTGCCCCTGAATTGCGGCCGAACATACAATCGTTTCATTTCACTGCGTCGGCTGTCAATTTTACGCAAACCCACACACCCCGCTGGTACGTCACCCTGTATGGCCAGAAGCAAAGCCCCCTCCGGTGGCATGTAGATGTCTGAGAGATGCATCAACTCCTGTTCAAAGTTCTGAAATGTCAGATCGATGCCGATGGAAAGCGCATATTCATCAAACAGTTCCCGTACGGTTTTAATATCACTGGTTCTTGTCACTTCTATTAATTGGCACATTCCTTGAAAACCTTTGCCAGCAACTCCATATGCTTTTTTTCCATTTGAGAAATTGAAAAAAAGATGTCCTGTGCTGTTGCATCCGTCAACACGTTGGCCATGTTTCTGTAGAGATCATAGGCCTGGATTTCAATATTGAGCGCAAATTCCATCAGGGCCGTACAACCCTTGCCCGCTAAAGATGCCACACGTTGGATGGCCTCCATCAGTTTTTCACCCCCTTCAAGGATTTCCCCGTCCAGGCTTGCAAAGAGCTCTTTGAACGGCAGTGGGTTTTTCCGCGTCCGCTGCCAGTAGGTATAAATAGTCCTGGCGTGTGCCTCCTCGGCCCGGGAAAGGGTCTCGAGAATAGGTGCATAGGATGCTTGGGCATGGCTGTCAAAAACAGATTCATAGAATCGTAGAGCAGCCTTTTCCAGACCCATGGCTGTCAGCATGAGATCCGGCATGGAAGCATCCGCCTTAAATACAGCCATCCGGGGAAGAGCTGCCAGAGACAGACCATCCCAGTCCATCATTCCGCCAATCAGATTGTGTACCTTCTGGAGCGCAATTCCGCTGTCCAGGGAAATAATGGCCGCCGCCTGGGATCGGGCACCGCTGCGGCAGTAAAAAAAGAGATCCTTGTCCTCAGGCAGTTCCGAAAGATGGGATTCCAGATCGTCGAGGGGCATCAACTTTGATCCGGGAATATGCCCCTGGATATACTCATCCGGTTGACGGACATCGACCAGAATATAGTCCTGCTCCCCATGGTCCTTCTGGTATTGTCTGAATGTTTCCGAGCTTATGTTTTCAAAATCCATTGCATTCATCATTTCCCCTTATAACGCCAATCGATTATGGTCCAAAGTTAAAAAAAACGGATCTTCTTCCAATAAGTTGTGAGAAAGGGTTCAATCCTTAATTTGGATCAACTCTTTGAGAGATGATCCAAATTTATTTAAGAAAGGTACCTGCCTCATATTCTTCAAATGCGATCCGTAGTTCTTCCTGGGTGTTCATGACAATGGGACCTTGCCAGGCAACAGGTTCTCTGATGGGCATGCCGGAAATCAATAAAAATCTAAGCGCATCCTGCCTGGTGGAAACCGCCACCTGCTCGCCGTCCGCAAAAAGTACGAGGGTTTCATGGGATAGCATGTCAGCCGTGTCAGCATCCTCCTGTGCAGCTGATTTCATGGCATCCGGGCCGAAAAAACCCTGACCGTCGATGATGTATGCAAACACGGTATGCCCTGGTTGGGTCGGGTGCACAAACACCTGCCCCGCAGGCACTTGTACATCCAAATAAGATGGATCAATAAAAATGTCTTCAACCGGGCCCTGCTTTCCATATGCCTTACCGCAGAGGATGCGGATCGTGGTACCGTTGTCCAGCACCACCTGGGGAATTTGTTCCCGCGTAATATCCCGGTAACGCGGCTGGGTCATTTTATCGCTTGCCGGCAGGTTTGCCCAGAGCTGAAAACCACCCATGCGACCGTTTTTGTCCCCCCTGGGCATTTCCTGATGGACAATACCGCTGCCGGCGGTCATCCACTGGACATCACCGGAAAAAATGATGCCTGAGTTGCCCAAACTGTCGCCGTGTTCTACCTGGCCATCGATCATATAGGTAATGGTCTCGATACCCCGGTGTGGATGCCAGGGAAACCCTTTCAGATAATGCGCAGGATTATCCGAGCGAAAGTCATCCAACAGCAGGAACGGATCGAACAGTTCTGTATTGCCAAACCCGAAGACCCTCTTAAGGTGGACACCAGCACCTTCTAAGGTGGGCTGACTCTTTATAAGCCTTGCAATGCGTCTATTTTCAGGCATCACGGACCTCCTTGTTCATCTTTGGTGCAACGATCTCCCACTGGTCTGCATAATGATTCCAGCCTGTATCGTCGTGCAGAACGGTGACATCAAAACGATAGGTTCTCTCACCGGATATGGACACCTGCACCATGCCGATATCTGCCTTGCCGGCATATGTCGGCATGGCCGGAACCATGAGGGCCAGAATGAAACCCGCCATCCATTTCATCTGCTTCTCCTTTGGTTGTTACCATTTGTTTTTCTTGGATTTCATCACCGATTTAACCATCTTTCCGAACTGTTTGTCCTTTTTCTTTTTTTCCTGGTAGGACATTTCATGAAAAATCGATTCTTTGTTCATTTTCAAATAGTTTTGATAGCGCTCTTCTAATATAATACCTGATTCCAGGGCTGAAAGGACCGCACACCCTTTTTCTTTTGTATGTGAACAATCATGGAAACGGCAACCGGAAGCCAAGTCTTCAATCTCATGAAATGCGCTCTTTAACCCGCTGTCCACGGCAAGACTTCCAAGCTCCCGCATGCCGGGCGTATCAACGATCATGGCGTCATTTTTCAGACGTATGAGCTGCCGGCGTGTGGTGGTGTGCCGACCCTTGCCGTCTTTTTCCCTTACCGTTTGGGTCTCAAACACACTGTCTTTTAGCAGGCTGTTTAGCAGCGTTGTCTTTCCAACCCCCGATGAGCCCAGCAGGCAATAGGTGTTTCCGGGTGTCAGCAGTGCCCATATGCTGTCCAGCCCTTCTCCGGTTTTATTGCTGAAGGCGATAACCCGCAGCTCTGGAAAGATGGCAGCGATTTCATTCAAGCGCATTTCAATGGCGTGGGTTTCAAGCAGATCGCCTTTGCTCAGCAGCGCCACCGGCTGAATACCACCATCGTAGACCATGACCATGTACCGCTCCAGTCGTCTCAGATTATAGTCGGCATCCAGGGACTGGACAATAAAAGCCGTGTCAATGTTGGCGGCAATGAGTTGATGGGATATTTTTCTGCCGGCGGTCTTGCGCTTTAATACGGTTTTTCGCCGGCAGATAGCATGAATTATGGCCCGGGACCCCTGGTCCACCATTTGAACCCGTACCCAATCACCCACTGCTGGATAGTCCAGAGGGCTTTCCGCACTGAACATGAGTTTGCCTGTAATTTCAGCCGTTGTTTCCTGGTTTTCATTGGCAACCACGTAATGCTCCCGGTCCACGGCAATCACCCTGGCCATGTCCAGTTCATCGTCCATGACAGTATCGGCCTGTCCTGTCTGTTCTTCTTTTAAGCTGGGGGATTTCATTTTCATATGGCTCGATGCTAAAAAATCCAACCATCATTGTCAAAATAATTCCGTTGAATTGATTTTAGTCCGAATATTTCAGGTTTGTGAAATTTCCGGGTTCGTAAACAACGGATTTTCCATGAACACGTGTGCTTCATTAGGCTTGTTTTTTCATGTCGGTTCTAATAATAAAATGGCTCAACTTAGTTTATTGAATCACAGTTACGCCAATACGGAGGTTGAGATGAATGAGGACAGCTTTGTAAAACTTGAAATGAAGGGACACGTTGCCTGGGTAACGCTGAACAGGCCTGAAAAACGAAACGCTTTGAATTTTGAGATGCTTGAACAACTGGTCGCCACCTTTCAGCAACTGGATCAGGATGATAACACCCGGGTCATCGTTATCAACGGAGAAGGGAAAAGCTTCTGCGCCGGTCTGGAACTGACCGCTCTGGCAGGCCTGATCGAAAAGAAATCAGCCGATTACAGGGAACGCCTGCGTAGAACCATTCTCCATGGGCAGACCAGCACCAATATTATTGAGCTGTGCAATAAACCGGTGATCCTGGCATCCCACAGCCACTGTATCGGGGGAGGCGTTGACATCGCCTGTGCCTGCGATATACGCTTGGCCTCCAAAGACGCGATCTTCTCTGTTCGTGAAACCAGACTGGCCTTTGTTGCAGACCTTGGCACCACCCAGCGGCTGCACCGTATTGTGGGTGAACCCTGGGCAAGGGAGCTTTGTCTTACCGGAAGAGATTTTACCGGCGAGAGCGCCCTTCGGATTGGATTTATCACCCACCTATGTGAAGACAAGGCATCCTTGTTTCAAAAAGCCCAGGAAATTGCCCAGGAAATTGCGGACAACTCGCCCCTGGCTGTCCAGGGTGTCAAGGATGTTCTACGCTTTACCAGCGATCACGGCACCGTGGCAGGACTCAAGTATGTGGCCCAGAAAAATGCCGCCATGCTCATCTGCGACGATGGTATCGAAGCCGTCACCGCAGCCATCGAAAAGAGGAAGCCCGTATTCAAGGGCAAATAATATATTTACACGAATAAAATTCGTGTGAATATATTATCGAACACGACATTGCCGTTTCAGGCGAACCGGTTACTTGGGCGGCAATGACATGGCAAAATCGACACCTCCTTCAATTGTTATACAGGCACTGTCTGTTTGGGTTCTGCGGTTGTTACTTTACGTAAAATATTATATGTATGGACGTGTTCCATGTCACCATCCAGAACAAAAACCGCAACCCTTGGATACCGATTTTGGAGGCCTCATGAAAAAAGCCAGCCCGTACATCCTAATCGTTTTTTTCATCTTGTCGACCCTGGGTCATGCTTCTGAGTTCGTATCGTCCCAAATTTCGGAAGTCACTCTTTTTTCCAACCAGGCCATGGTTGTCAGAGAAGGGCAGGCCCATTTAACGCCAGGCATGAATGAACTGCTTGTTGAAACCACTGCATTCAACGTGGACAAGGATTCCGTGTCCGCCCAGGTTTTTGGGAATGGAGAGATGGTCAGTGTCCAGATCAAGCAGATCCCCCTGGCTGACTTCCCTCAAGATCAGGTCAATACCCTTTCGGAAAAACTCAGAAAACTGAAACAATCCCGAAAGAGTTTGTCCGACAAAAAGACGGTTCTCGGTAAAAAGGCGTCTTTCCTGGATGGTCTGATTGATTTTTCAAAAACACAACTCCCCAAGGATGTTCAAACCCGTTATCCCAAGATGGAAGACATCCAGGAAACATTGTCCTTTATCGGTTCCACATCCACAGAGATCCATGCGGAAAGCCAGACCCTCGATATTGCCCTGGAAGACATGGACAGGGAAATTGATAAAGCCCAAAAAGAGCTCGCCGCCGTAGGCGGTAGCAGCCGAGCCTCCAAACAGGCCATAGAAATCCTTTTCAATGCCACCCAGGAGGAAACCGTTCTGCTGAGTGTTCAATATCTGGTGAGTAGCGCCCTTTGGCAGCCTTTGTACAAAATTTCCGTGCCCATGGATCTATCGGTATTGGATTTGACCATGTTTGCTCATATTTCCCAGAAATCAGGGGAAGACTGGAAGAAGATAGCCCTTTCTGTGTCCAATGTCATTCCGGTAAAAGGGGTCCGATTTCCCGATATATCTCCCTGGAGACTAGATCTGCCAAGACCCGCCCCTGCACTTCTCATGCGGTCCCAGGCCAAGTCCCTGGCAGAAGTCTCTGATACCATGGAACACGATGAAGAAATTCAATTGGGTGCAAGTGTTCCCGCTGAATATATGTCTGCTTCGGCAAAAGAGCTGCCCCTCTCCTTTGAATACAAGATGCCCTTTCCCGTGGACATCGATTCCAGAGATCAATACTCGATTTTACCATTGTTGACAAAAAAATTGTCCGCCGACACCTTTCACTACAGCGTTCCCGGGAAAACTAATCTTACCTTTCTTGTTGCAGAAACCAAGGCGGACAAGGAGTTGTTGGCAGGCAAGTTGAATGTCTATTTTGGCGGTCGCTATATCGGAAATACCTCTTTGTCCGAAAAAAAGCCAGCCGAACCCTTTTCCCTGAATCTCGGCGCCGACCGTGACGTAAAAGTTCATCGCAAAAAATTGAAAGACAAGATCAAAGAAACCTATTTTGGTACCATTCAGAGGGATACGGTGGTCCGGTCGTTTTCGTATAAAATAACTGCCGAGAATATCAAAGACCGACCGGTTACGTTAAAAATAGTTGACAGGGTGCCTGTTTCAAAAACAGACAAGATCGAGGTTAAAGACATCCAACTCACCCCGGTGCCGACAGAAAGCAACTATCAAGACAAGGAAGGCGTCCACTTGTGGGTGCTCCAGCTGTCACCGGGGGAAACACGCGAAATTTTTCTCGACTTCACGGTTGCCTATCCCACGGGATCTAATCCCTTGGGGTTTTAAGAATCTACTAACCATTACAGCAGTTTTTTTCGCATAAAAACAGACAAGGGATCTTTTTGATACGAACCAAAGGGTCCTGTTTTTTCATATCCAAGCTTTTGATAGAGCCCCAAGGCTTCGCTTTGATGGATACCTGTTTCGAGGCAGGCCTCTGGATAACCCTCTTGAACCGCTTTCTTTTCCAGGGCATTCATCAGCTTTATTGCCAGGCCCATTCCCCGGTTTTGGTGGGGCACATACAGTCGTTTTATCTCCACATACTTCCCGGGCATGCGTCTGAATGAGGCAATTCCCAGTAATTCCTGGTCGTTGCATGCGGCAATAAAATAGTAGTCAGGAGAAACGAGTTTTTCCAACGGTTCAAGGTGGTTGCTTTCCGGTGGATAGAGGGATGCCTGGTAATCATCCAATTTTAAAATCATCTCTTGAATGGAAGGCGTCCTCGGATCCGCAGGACCAATTTTAAGCTTTATTTTTTCTTTCATCCTTCTAAATCATTTTCTGCAATATCTGCTCTGTCGAGAGAACCGCTGCATAGGTGCCGGACAGTGCGGCCATAAAGGACGCATGCACTGCTGAGGCTGGGATGGTTGTATCGTTGAAATACAAATCACGGGTGGCACAGGCGTCTTCGGCGACCTCACAATCAAACCCCAGATCAAACCCGGCCCGAACGGTGGCGTCAATACACATGTGGCTCATAGCACCACAAAAAAGCAGACCGGTGATGTTCTCTTTTTTCAGAATTTCCAGGAGAATGGTATCACGAAAGCTGTTTGGGTAGTTTTTTGTTACAACCGTTTCACCTTCTTGAGCGGCCAACAGGTTATGGGTTTCGGCACCGCGGGTTTCCGGCAGGAAAAATGTCGCCTTCGGACCCATGGAAACATGCCGCACGTGAATGATTCGGGAACCCGTGCTTCTATATTTTTGCAACAGCATCTTTGCATTTGCGGCAGCCGTTTCCATGCCGACAAGCGCCATGCGACCATCCGGAAAATAATCATTCTGAATGTCAATCAATATCAAGCAAGTTTTCATCTATCTGCTTTCCCATGCTGATTCGATCTTCCAGCGCATACCCATTGAACCGATAAAACCGCTGAACATCTTCATTTCCTCTCAATATCTGGAGGTTGATTTTAACACACCCCAGGGAAGCCAGACGTCTCTCCGCATGGGATAGCAGTAATGACGCTATGCCCTTTTTTCGATGCCCGGGATGAACCGCCATAGCATAAATCCAGCCCCTGTGCCCATCGTAGCCCGCCATCACCGTTCCCACGATTCCCTCTGGGTGGACGGCCACAAAAAACAAACCATCGAGCATGGCAATTTTTTTGTCGATGACAAAACCTGGGTCGTTGCGAGCCGCTTCGTAACCAAAAATATCTCTCCAGAGTGTGACAACCTGTTCGCGGTGTTTCACGTTGTTATATGGTAGAATTTCAAATGGATAGTTATCCATCATTTCATTGCCTGTTCAAGATCAGCCATAATATCATCGGCATCTTCTATCCCCACAGACAAACGCAACAAACCGTCTGTAATGCCCAGTTCTGCACGTTCCCCATCCGTGAAGTTTTGCATGGGCGGCCAATTTCAAACGTCTAAAGGGTATAGGCCAGTAAAGAAACCTTGAAAGGTAAGTGTGAAAATGTTTTGACTTCTTGCTCCACAAATCCCATCTTCTCGTACCACTTCTTCAATTCAATCTGTTCGGAAATGATGCCGATACCGATTCTATGAACCCCCGCAGCTCTTGCCACGTCAAATACATGGCGTATGAGTTCTTTGCCAAAACCATTATTTCGATATTGAGGCAACACCGCCAGGCGCTCAAGATAGCCCTCTTCAGGCTTGGCTTTTTCAAAGGCTGTGCACCCGATGGTCTTCTCATCAAGCTCAAGGCAATAGTAACTTACCCCACGGTTCATATCCTTCTTCACCCAGTTTATGCTGCAGTTGGACGGATGCTTGGGGCAGTTTTGATCTGTGAGATTAAACCGTTCAGCCACATCCCGGTAGGCGACCCGGATGAGGCCGGCCAGATTGGAAGCTTCATGCGGTCCTGCTTCCCTGATATGTCGGGCGATTTCATTCATGTCGACCAGGGGTGTTCCTGTTACCAGCTTTCGCAAAACAACTCGAAATGACCGGTCGGTCTTACACAGGCAGGACATTTCCCCGGAGGTTGGGTCCCTTCATGAATATACCCACAGTTTCTGCAGCGCCAACGCATCTGTTTTTCTCGCTTGAAAATTTTACCGGATTGCATGTTCCGGGCCAGGGCCAGGAAGGTTTTCTCATGCTGTACTTCGGCAACGATAATAGCATCCCAGGTGTCTGCCGCCCGCAGGTAGTTTTCCTCCCGCGCTATGGCGGCAAACCCTGGATATAGCGTTGTATGCACATTGTTTTCAAGCTCTGCAGACGCTATCAGGTTCTCGTGGGTCGTTTTGATGACACCGGTAAGAAACGTTGCCGTAATTTCGAGTTCGCCGCCATTGAAAAACTTGAAAAATCGCAAGGCGTGTTCCCGCTCCTGATCAGCGGTTTCTTCAAATATTGCAGCGATCTGGGCAAATTCGTCTTTTTGGGCCTTGTTCGCAAAAAATTGATACCGCGTGGTTGCCTGGGATTCGAAAGCAAAGGACGTCAGCAGGTTTTTGGCTGTTTGGCTTTCCTTGAATTTCCCCACACCGCCTCCTCTTAAATAGCGATCGCACCCTCAACCTCACCCTGAGGGTTTCGCTATTGGAAATGTTCAATGCATATATTAATGGCTGTTACTCGATAATTTCAATCGCCTCGGCCCCGCACTCGGCAGCAGCCTGTCGAACAACTGCTTGCAGATGTTCGGGAATTTCATCGAATTTAACGATGGACATCAGCTGATCTTCGTCGTACTCAAAAACCTCCGGGCAAAGTTCATTACAGTTTCTGTCTCCCATGCAATTCTTGGTGATAACAACTTTCATCTTTCCGCCTCCTTTTTTGATATTTAAATACATCCTTCGGGTTGCAGGCCCTCAGAATTTTGAGTTGTGCATTTCACGATTAACTTATATTGCTTAAAAACCAGATTTTGTGTCCTGTCAACAAAAGGATCCGATAATATGAACAATCTTCATAAGCGACAATGATACTCTCTTTTCACCCTTTATATACAGCAGACCTAAATCTGCTGTGTGCCGGGCGTGATCCCGGCAGGTCTGAACGGGCGGCACTCCTTCAGGCAAAGGCCGTGATTCTGCCCCAGGGCTGTCGGGAATCGCTGTATCGCATGGCAAAAAACAACTGCGCGTATGTGTTCCCAGACTATGATGCACGCTTTGCATATCCGGAAAAAATCGGCCAGGCCAAACTGTTTCATGAAATGAAGGCCCCCCATCCGCATACCGTGATTTATGACAAAGGCGCTTTGACCGAGGCAGAATATCAAGCCGTGTTGAACAATCCTCCCTTTGAACTGCCATTTGTTTTCAAGTTCAACTGGGGCGGCGAAGGTGAAACCGTTTTTTGCCTAAAATCTCGGGAGGCCGTTGAAAAAACACTGAAAAATGCTATTTTATATGGAAAAACGGGTCAGTACGGCTTTCTGCTCCAGGAGCTCATACCATCCAAAGGGCGTTCGCTACGCGTGGTTGTAATCCATCAATCCTATATTTCCTACTGGCGGGTCCATGAAGATGACGATGGTTTCTACACGAACCTGACAAAAGGTGCTAAAATAGACGCTGAATCAGATCCAGCCTTGCAGGAAGCTGCAGTAGCTGCAACTCGAACGTTTTGTAATCAAACAAAGACCAACCTGGCTGGGTTCGATTTTCTGTTTTCAGAAACGGACCTCGAAGCCGGTGTAATAAAACCGCTCTTTCTTGAAATCAATTATTTCTTCGGCCGCAAAGGGCTCGGTGGCTCTGAAAAATACTATCAAATCCTGCATGACGAAATCGACAACTGGCTCAAACAGATATAAAATGGACCCATACGCTTATAATCTTTCTGAAAACGACATCAAGCGGGAACGTCACAAGGCGCGCGAGATGCGAAGCTCCCAGTGGTGGAAACGAAAGTGCGACAAAGGTATCTGTCATTACTGCGGTCGCTCGATCCTGCCCAAAGAGCTCACCATGGATCACATCGTACCCCTTGCCCGGGGTGGAAAAACCACCAAGGGCAATGTCGTTCCCTGCTGCAAGGAATGTAACACGCAAAAAAAGCAGCTTCTGCCATTGGAGTGGGAAGCCTACCTCTCCCGTCAGACGATATGATCTTACGTCATCTGCTGCGATCCAAATTAAAAAGATTGACATCCTCTCCATAAAAGAATAGGTTAATTTCCCGAAATAACTTCATGTTCTTATGGTTGTGTCTCGTTGTAGTACTTGCGTTATCTCTGAATTCTCCTTTCGCCCGGTACCCACAGCGTGCCAGTCTGTGAACTGTTGTTGAATAAGCCCGTGGCTTATCAGAAAATCCGCTTTATCGGGGTTGCGGTTTTGACGAACGAATCTGAATCAGACATAATTCCTTTCGGTCGCTTTTAAGCACCGCCGCACGGCAGAAGATTCCTCGCAACTTGTGGGAGGAATCTTCAAGTTCTTCTAAATGTATGGTCAGGAGATACGATGCGTACTGAAAAAGAAATCGAGTACCTTTTAAAAGCCATCGATGCATTCCAGAGAAAAATCCTTGTCGTCACATCTGACTTTAAAATCCTGGCCTCAAATGTCCCCCTCGACAAGCTATCCGAGTCCAAAGATAATGGAAACACCTGTCACGAACTTTTTTATGATCGCCCGTCACCTTGCGAGAACTGCGCTGTCAAAGCAACCAAAGAAAGCCTCTCGCCGTCCCTGTGTCCCAAGCCTGACAGCTTCATTCTCGAAGGCAGTTTACCCTGTTTTTACGCCTATCCCATCATGGACGGCAATACCGTGGAGGCCTATGTCAGTATGGACTTTCAGATCCCCAGCATAGGGCTGTTGGAAGAAGAGCTGCACCGCACCAACGCGCTATTGGAAAACCTCCTTCTGAGTGCCGTCGATTGTGTGATCGCAGCCGACATGAAGGGGAATATTTTTCTGTTCAACGCATCCGCCGAGGAACTCTTCGGATACAGCAAGAAAGAAGCCAGAAACAGTATCAATGTACGCGACATCTACCCGGGAGACGGTGCACGTCAAGTGATGAAACTGTTGCGAAGCGATACCTATGGAGGTAAAGGGCGTCTAAAAACCTATCATACCAATGCTCTTTCCAAATCAGGAACAGAGATACCTATCAGCCTTTACGCATCTGTCATTTATGAAGAAGGCAAGGAAGTTGCTACCATTGGATTTTTTCATGATCTCAGGGACCGGATCCGGATCCAGAAAGAATTAGACGACACGCAGGTGCAACTATTACAAGCCGAAAAAATGTCTTCCCTGGGAAAACTGGCGGCAGGTGTTGCCCATCAGATCAATAATCCCCTGGGGGGTATTACCCTTTTTGCCAAGCTGATGCTGGAAGAATACACCCTTGAAAAAGGTGCTCAAGAAGATTTGCACCGCATTTTAAGAGATGCCGAGAGATGCCAGAACACGGTCAAGGAACTGCTCGAGTTCACCCGCCAGACACGGCATCTGATGCAACCCAACAACATCAACGAAGCACTGAATCGAACACTGTTTCTTCTTGAAAATCAAACTCTTTTTCAAAATATTGATATCAAGAAAGATTTTCAGCCGGATCTTCCCCTCGTTGTATCCGATGCACAGCAGCTGTATCATCTGATGATGAACATCATTCTCAATGCAGCCCAAGCCATGGATGGCAATGGTGCGCTTCACCTTAAAACCTATCATCTGGAAAAACAGGCTCGTGTCTGCATCGAAATTTCCGACACGGGTCCGGGGATACCCGAGGAAGCCCTGCCACATATCTTTGAACCTTTTTTTACTACCAAGGATGAAGGCAAAGGAACCGGCTTAGGGCTCAGCCTGGCATACAATATCGCCGAAAGCCACGGAGGTAGGATGTCCGCCAGAAACAACCGGGAAAAGGGCGCCTCGTTTATTATCGAGTTGCCATCTGCTTCTAAAGATCAGAAAGGAGACGAGCGTGAATGACAGCGCTGAAGCATTGCAGGTTCTCATCGTGGATGACGAACAGGATATTCGAGAAGGCTCGGAACGAATCCTCATCCGTATGGGTTTCAAGGTGTCCAAGGCCGCCAATGGACAAGAGGCCCTGGATGTCTTTCCAAAGATAAAACCCACAATCGTTCTGCTGGATCTCAAAATGCCGGGCATGGACGGTATGGAAGTCCTGGAGCGGCTCAAAAAAATCGACCCCGCCATCATCGTCATCGTCATCACCGGCTATGCCACGGTGGAGACTGCTATCCAGGCAATGAAACAGGGTGCTTATGATTTTATCCCCAAGCCCTTTGAACCAGATCAACTCCGACTCATTGTCAACCGGGCAGCGGAAAAAATCCGTCTTGAAATGGAAGCGGAAAAGCTGACCCGGGAGCGCCAGCGAACCCTGCTGGACTTGGGAACTGAAAAAAGCCGTATCCGCACGATCCTCGAGTCACTCCCCAACGGCGTCCTGGTAACCAATACTCTGGGACGGGTCGTTTTAATGAACCCAGCCTTCAAGCAACTCCTGGGGTTCGATGCGGATTATCCCCTGGGTGAAAGCATCGAAAGATACCTTCCCGATGATGGCTTGTGCAAGCTTGTCATGGAAATTTCCAAAGGCAGGCATATCGACTTTGAAGACATTCCGGAATATGAGTTCTCTTTTTCCAAAGAACAGTATTTCATGGCCAAGGGGCGTCCGGTATTAGGACAGAAAAAGGAATGCCTGGGTGCTGTGGTAACGGTGGTGGACATTACCGCACTGAAAATGATTGATCTGCTGAAATCTGAATTCGTTGCCAAGGTGTCCCATGAACTGCGGTCTCCCCTCTCCACCATTCACGAACAGCTTGCCGTTGTTCTGGGCGACATGATGGACATCGCACCTGAAACCGACCAGAAAATCCTCGGCCGAGCCAAGGAAAAGACCCACAGCCTCATTTCCCTGATAGGCGACCTGCTTGACCTCTCCAGAATCGAAGAGGGCGTTATCTGCAAAGAACCCGTACCGGTCCAGGTCGACGTCTTATTGAAAAACATCATCGATTTCCTCAAGGACAAGGCCATTGCCAAGAAGCAGACATTGAGCCTGGAAATCATGGGCGATCACCTCCCGGAAATGCAGGCAGACCCGATAGCCCTGGAAAGCGTCTTTGGCAATCTCATTGCGAATGCCATCAACTATACACCCGAAAACGGCCATATCCGCGTTACGGCCGAGGTGGCCGGCATCAATATCAAGGTGAATGTCATCGACAATGGGTTTGGGATAGAAGACAAGCATCTGGGCCAGATCTTTGAGCGGTTTTATCGCGTCAAAAACAATCAGACACGCTATATCACGGGAACCGGTCTGGGGCTCCCCATCGTGAAAGAACTGGTCCAGGCACTTGGCGGGTTTGTCGAGGTAGAAAGTGAGTTTGGCAAGGGGTCGGCATTCACGGTGCTACTTCCGGTAGCCTTGAACACCTGAGCTAAAAATTTCAAATTCCTATTTTTGGAACAACTTATAGTAAAATCGTCTTGTTCATCGGCTCTGCTGCAGGCTCTCGGCTGTTCTCGTTAAACCGGCCAACAACTGAGAACAAAGAGCGAAGGAGCTTGCCCCTTGAACCCTCCAAACCTCCACCCCTTTTTAATCCCCTTCAATAGCCGAAATAAACTCTTGCGGTGGTACCTGTAGGCCGGTCCATAGGGCAAAGGTTCTGCGAGCCTGATAGGCAAGCGGCATTAGACCATCCAGAAATCGAATCCCTTTGTCCTCGGCAGCCTTCTTCCAGAAGTTTTTCGGTCGGTCGTAATTGAGGTCCATCATCATTTCACAGGCTGGTAACTCCAAAGAGGCCACCAAGGCTGCCATTTCAGAAGATTCATCCATGCTCGAAACAGATGTGGCGTTGATGATGATATCAACCGGTATTCTCTGTCCCTCCAGGGAAGAGAGTGTTCTTGCTTCTCCCCCGAAGCGTTTCACCATCTGCTGCAATTTCTCATCGTCGCGCCCCGCTACAAAAATAGTTTTTGTGCGCAGCCAGTTCAGGATAAAAACAACCGCCCGGGCTGCTCCCCCGGTACCGAAAACCATGGCCGACTTGTCTTCGACGTCAAAACCGGCATAGGACAAGGCGTCCATAAATCCGATGGCATTGGTGTTGTATCCCTTGAGCTTGCCTTCAATGAGAACGATGGTGTTGACGGCCCCAATGATATTGGCACCCTCGGACAGGATATCCAGATAGGGAATGACCGCTTCCTTGTAGGGTATGGTAATGTTCGCACCGGCCATGTTCAGGATGCGAAGACTCTGAAGGGCCTGACCCAGATGCTCTGGTGCAACCTTGAACGGCACATAGATGCCTTTGATACCCATCCGCTTGAATACCATTGAAAATATCGCTGTGGATTTTGCTCGATATGCCCGTTCGTCAGAGATGATGCAATAGACTTGCATAATTTTTTGAGCCCGGTTTTATCAATACACACATGAAAAATCCATAAATTTCATGAAGTTTCAGGGTTTGGGTACGGATTCACATCCACCAGATCCGGACCCAGATAAGTACGCTCGTTTTCTCCCAGAATGCCCATGGCCAGACACATGATGGTCCAGAGATGTAAGGTGTGGTAGTCCCCCTTGTAATGCTCTTTCAGGTCATGAATTTGAGAATGGCAGTTGTGACATGGTGTGATACAGTAGGTTGCCTTGGTTTCCGCTATCTGTTCAAATTTTCTACGGCCATAATACCGCCGCTCTTCCGGTAGCCCGGATTGAAGAAAACCGCCGCCGCCGCCACAACAAAAATTGTTGGAGCGGTTAGGTGTCATATCGATGAAATTCTCTTCCCCTACAATAGACTTGACAATAAAACGGAGGTCTTCCGCTATGGGATCCCCAAGTGACTTTCTCACCAGCTGGCAGGGATCCTGGACCGTGAATTTGACGCCCAGTTCCTTGTTCCAATCCGAGTTGACCTTCAACTTTCCTTCACGCATCCACTGCGCGTAGTATTCGATGATTGATTTGACTTCAAACGTATGTTCGATGTTGAACTTGTTCAGTCCGACCCGGACCGAAAAAAATTCATGCCCTCACTCCGTATTGAGCCAGACCTTACACCCCAAATCCTCCACGGCCTTGGCTTTTGTTCGAACATTTTTTTCCCACTTCTCGTTATCGGCCAGAAACAGACAGTAATTCTCCGCTGCCCACCCTTTTGAACCATAGGTCCAGTCCGCACCCACCGTATGGAGAATTTTCCATAGTGGCACCATCTCATCCGGTTCCGTCACGGGCTCCCGGGAGTTCTGGTTCAGGAAAAATTCAGCCCCGGCCCTATTGATCGAGGCCTGCATCTCTTTGAATTCCGGTTGGGCTTCCTGATATTCTTCCAGCACATCTTCCACCACGAAGATAAAATCCTCTTCGGTTGCCCCCATGGCACTGCAGGTCTCGTTCTTAAAAGACATTTCACACGATCCATGAATGCCTTTCGGCAGATCGTCCTTGGGCCATCGGTTTCTTACATTGAAAACAAGACCTGGAATATCGATTTTCATGGGGCAGGCGTAAATACACCGCTGGCACATGGTGCACATCCAGGCCCACTTGGAACTCAGGACCTCCTCATCGAGCCCGAGTGACGCCATTCTCAAAAATTTTCTCGGGTCCATCCCTTCCAGTCCAGTGGCAGGACACCCGGAGGAACAAAGACCGCAGGTCAGGCAGAGATTCAGGTTTCCGCCCTCGGGCAGAATTTTCATAACCTCGTCTTTGAAGATGCTCTTGCTTTTTTTTAACTCCAGAACCGGCATTGACATGCTTGACTCCTCACAGTTTCGGACATCAGAAATAAACCGTATGCTTCATCGAATCAGATCGGTCTTGCCCTGTTTACATGTTGAGCATCTGCCTGATACTTTGGGAAATCGCTTCCGCAGAGGCTGGTTTGGCGATATAATCATCTGCTTCCGTACTCATGCCGTCGGCATGGGAATAGCGGGTAGAGGTCACATGGGATGCCACGGCAGTCAGCAACAGCACCGGAATATCGCAGAGATTGCTGTCTGCCTTGAGTTCCTTGCACATCTCGTAACCATCTTTTTCCGGCATCATAACATCGAGCACAATAGCATCCGGGGGATTGGCTTGAACCTTTTCCATGCCCTCCACACCATTGTAGGCCAGTTCAACTTCGAATCCTTCCTTTTCAAGCTGCCCCTGAACAATGGAGCAGAAGTCAGGCTCATCGTCTACCACCAGTATTCTTTTTTTATCTGTCATGGAAAACCTCCTCTTTATAACGTTAAACACCGCACTGATGACCCTCGAACCTTTGACTGAGATCAACTTTTCAAGATGATCAACAACAGGCTTATTCCTAAATCTGGGGTCGTGGGTACAGACCTGTCTTTTCTACGATCTCGGGAACCTTTTCCTCCCATTCGATGGCCATGACGTGAAATCCGCTGACACCCTCCACCTCTTTCAGGCGTTGAATATCCTCGATGCAGATTTTGATACCTTCTTCGGCCTGTTTTTCCTTAGGCGTATCTGACAGGCGCTTGACCAGTTCATCGGGGACATCCATTCCCGGAACACGGTTTTTCATGTATTTGGCCATTCCCGCAGATTTCATGGGTGTCATGCCCGCCAGAATATAGACCTGTTCGTGCAGGCCGCGATCTCTAGCCAGCTTCATCCACTCTTCAAACTTATCCAGATTGTAGATGCACTGTGTCTGAATAAATTCTGCGCCAGCCTTGATCTTCTTGGCAAGTCTCGGAACACGAATTTCAAAGGGATCTGCAAAGGGATTTGCAGCGGCGCCCACGAACATTTGGGGCGGCCGCTTGATATCATCACCCCCCAGAAATTTTCCTTCGTCTCGCATGTGGCGAACGGTCTGGACCAGCTGCATGGAATCCAGATCGTGAACATTCTGCCCTTGTGCACAGTCTCCAAAACTCTGATGGTCACCTGAGAGACACAATATGTTGGCAATATCAAAGGATGCGGCACCCAGAATATCGCTCTGAAGAGCGATACGATTTCGGTCACGTGTCACCATTTGCAGCACCGGCTCCAGCCCCATGAGCTTGAGACGGATACAGGCGGCCAGGCTGCACATGCGGGTTACCGACGTCTGGTTGTCCGTGATGTTGATAGCATCCACATGATCCTTGATCAGCTCGGCTTTCTTGATAATGGTATCCGGATCACTGCCGCGTGGCGGACCACACTCTGAGGTTACGGCCAGATGTCCGGCGGAGAGAATTTTTTCCAAGCGACTCGGTGTCTTCGTTTTCATGGTTGCACATCCTCCCTCACGACTTTTCTGGGTCCACCTGCCCGGTCGGTGGACCAGTCTTTGATCGGACTCAGATCTTCATATTCTTCGAATCTGTCCAGAGCCTTGAGACGCTCGACAATCAGTTGCCAGGCACATACCAGTTCCTTGTTTATTTCACACATTCCCTTGCTGGAACCGCCGCAGGGTCCATTCATGACGCGTTTTGCACATCGGGAAACCGGACAGATACCGCCTGTTCGGGATAGAATGCACTGACCGCAGCCCTGGCATCGCTCGGCCCAGTGGCCTCGCTCTTCGGTCACGCCCATAAAACAGGTGTCCACCCCAGGATAAATGGGTGTTGAATGGTATTTTTCGGCGGCAAACTGGACACCCACACCACAGGCAATCGACACGATGGCATCGTACTGATCAACGACATTGCGGATCTCTTCGAGATATTCGTGATCACACTGACGCTCAAGGGTGTTTTCATCGATCTTCATTTCCTTGCCCTGGTTCAGAAAATACATGCGCAGGGCCGAGGCCAGAATGCCTACTTCCTTTTTTCCTCCAGCTTCACAGACCGTTACGCACTCATTGCATCCCAGCACCAGGATTTTATTATGGTCCTTGATGTCCTCAATAATCTCTTCAATCGGTTTTTTGTCGGCGACAATCATAATTTCATCCTTTTACTTTCCATAAACAGATCGGTTATATGAGCTCACGCTGCTTTTTTTTTCTGCAACTTGATCGGATTCGGTCCGAGTTCCTTAATCCGTTCCACCATTTTGACCGCCACCTCTGCGAACAGGGGGCCTTCGCTCGACGCCATGTTGAACATCTCCACACGCTGGCTGCCCACACCCACGGTGTCGAGTATCTTCTTGGCCTGCTCGATCCGTTTTCGTGCCCTGAAATTCCCACTGGTGTAATGGCAGTCGCCTTCCATGCAACCCACGGCATAGACTCCGTCGGCCCCCTTTTCAAAGGCTTTTAAAATATGCAAGATATCGACCTTGCCGGTGCAGGGTACACGAATGATTTTGATATTCGTGGGGTATGTCAGTCGCATGGAACCTGCCAGGTCCGCGGCTGTGTATCCTCAGAAGTTACAGCAAAATGCGATAATGATCGGTTCAAACAATTGACTCATAAGACCCCCTCCAGCAAAGCTTCTATCTTGCAGATCAGTTGATCATCTTGATACCAATTCAATTCTATGGCCTTGGCCGGGCATTCCGATGCGCATACCCCGCACCCCTGGCACATGGCGATGTCTATTTCACTCACCCCTTCCTGGTTGATTTTCGGGACCCCATAGGGGCACGAACGAACGCATACGAGACATGAAGCACATTGATCAGCGTCTACCCAGGCCGTAATGGCTGACAATGTCAGCTCCGGCTGGGCAAGAAATGTAATAGCCCGGGAGGCGGCGGCACTGGCCTGGGAAATGGTTTCAGATATTAATTTGGGGCTGTGGGCCGTACCGCAGACAAAAATGCCTTCCGTGGCCATATCCACCGGTCTCAGCTTGACATGCGCTTCCATGAAAAAACCTTCCGGTGTTCTGGCAAGCTTGACGATGGAAGCGAGCTCAGACGTGTCTTCGGCAACCATGCCTGCGCTCAGGACCAACTTGTCCGCCGTTACCATCAACGGTCGATTCAAGACATGATCAAAAAATGTCACCTGCACGCCATCTTGCGATGATGCCACCTGAGGCGGGTTCTCCGGTGTATAGCGGAAAAACAGAATGCCCTGTTTTCTGGCCTCTGTATAGTACTCTTCCAGGAGTCCATAGGTCCGAATATCCCGGTATAGGACATAAATGCTGGCATCCGGATGATCTTTGCGGATATGCAATGCATTCTTGATGGCGTTCTGGCAGCAGATACGCGAACAGTTGGGGTTCTCGTCATTTCGGGATCCAACGCACTGAATCATGACCACCTGCTCCAAAGAACCCGACGGCACATCATCCAGGTGCTGGGCGAATTCCACCTGGGTCATGACCCGGTCGTCTTCTCCGTACAGATACTCTTTGGGCTGATATTCCTTTGCGCCGGTAGCCAGTATTACAACGCCATGCTCGATTTTTCGTTCGTACATACCCGGTCCAACCAGAACTTCCGTGGTGAAATTGCCCTTGAAACCGGAAAACCCCACAATCAGGGACTGAGTCAGCACCTGGATTCTTTCATGGGTCATCACACGGTCCGAAAGCCGCGTCAGATAAGGCTGAATTTCGGCGCCTTCAATGGTGGCCTTCAGCTGGTTGGCCATACCCCCCAGACGATTCTCTTTCTCCACCAGAAACACCTCGTATCCCTGGTCTGCAAGTCCCAGGGCGGCATTCATCCCGGCAATGCCGCCACCCACCACCATGGCTTTTTGAATGACCGGGATGGTTTTTTCCTGGAGTGGATGGAGGGTTGCTACCCTGGCCACGGCCATGCGTACCAGATCCTTTGACTTTTCGGTGGCTTCCTCGGCTTGTTTGGCGTGTACCCATGATCCCTGGTTACGAATATTCGCCATTTCGAAAAGATATTTGTTCAGTCCGCATTCCCTCATCGTATCCATAAAGATCGCTTCATGTGTTTTGGGCGTGCAGGCGGCCACGACGATACGGTTGAGGTTCTGCTCCTTGATGATTTCCTTCATCTGGCCCTGAGAATCCTGGGAACAGGTAAAGAGATTCTGCCCAACATATGTGACATACGGCAATGTTTTTGCATAGGCTTCCACGGCAGCCACATCCACGACACCGGAGATATTGATCCCGCAGTTGCAGACGAATACGCCAATCCGGGGTTCTGCGTCACTCACATCGATTTCTTCCGGCAGATCGACCGAGCGGGTCAAGGTGTTTCGAACCGCTGCAAGGCTTGCACCCGCCGCACAGGCAGCGGCCGAGGCCTCCGTGACGGAGCTGGGAATGTCTTTTGCCTCCTGAAAGGCACCGCAGACATAGACACCGGGACGCGATGTCTCCACCGGTGAAAACGGATGGGTCACGGCAAAATGATTGTGATCCATCTCCACATCCAAGCGCCGGGCCAGATCAATGGTCTGCTCCGACACCTGAAGACCGACAGAAAGTACCACCATGTCGAAGAATTCTTCCTGCATTTCGCCGGCCTCGTCTGCATAGCGGATACGAAGATCTTTCGCTTCTCCAACCTCATCGATGGTATGCACCCGGGCCTTGACAAAATTCACGCCCTCCTGGTCCTTGGCTCGAAGATAATATTTTTCAAAATCCTTCCCGAACGTCCGGATATCCATGTTGAAAATGGTGCAGTCCAAGTTGCCCTGGGCATGCTCCTTGGCCACCATGGCGTCCTTGATGGCATACATACAGCAAACAGAAGAACAATATCCATTACCGCACTGGTTGTTGTCCCTGGAGCCGATACACTGAAGCCAGGCAATACGCTTCGGCTCTGTTTCATCCGAAGGCCTGATCAGGTGCCCCATGGTCGGACCGGAGGCGCTCAGCATCCGTTCGAATTCCAGGCTGGTCATGACATTGGGATTCGTTCCATAGTGGTAATGCTTTTCAAGAACAGTGGGGTCGTACGGGCGGCTTCCCGGGCTGAGGACCACGGAACCCACCTGGATCTCCTTTTCCACGACAGCCTGGTCATGTTCCACGGCACCGGCCAGACATGCTTCTACGCACTGGTAGCATTCTGAACAAATCCCGCAGGAAAGACAGCGATTGGATTCTCTTTGCGATATGGCTTCATCGAAACCGAGTTGAACCTCGTTGAAATTGGAGACTCTTTGATCCGGCGACATGCAGGGCATCTCTTCTTTGGGCAGTTCAGCTACACCCTCCAGGGGCACCTCGTCAATCGGAACCCATGCCTTTTCCCTACCGGCTGAAAGGTCTGTCCCGCAAACAAATCGATCGATGGATATGGCAGCCTCTTTTCCCGCAGCCACGGCTTCCACAACCGTTGCCGGCCCCGTGACGGCATCCCCGCCTGAAAAGATATCCGGATCATTCGACTGCAGCGTTACGGGATCCACATTGATGGTTCCCCAATCGCTCAAGGTGCAGGCACATTCATCCGTCAGACAGGCCCAGTCACTTTCCTGGCCAATGGCCGGAATCACTGTATCAACTTCGATGGTAAATTCGGATCCTTCAATGGGTACAGGTCGGCGACGGCCGCTGGCATCGGGTTTACCCAGTTCCATTTTAATACATTCCAGCGCTACGACCTTCCCGTTTTCACCGATAATACGCACCGGACTGGTGAGGGTCATGATGTCAATACCCTCTTCCCGGCATTCTTCGATCTCTACATCATTGGCGGGCATCTCCTCGAAGCTCCGCCGATAAATGACAAACGGTTTGGAAGAACCGGTCCTCAGGGCCGTGCGAACCGAGTCCATAGCCACATTTCCGCCGCCGATCACGGCTACCCGGTCTCCCAGCTGAACCCTGTTTCCAAGATTGACCTCACGCAGAAAATCAACGCCTGGATAAACACCCTCCTGCTCTTCTCCTTCAACACCCAGGACTTTGCATTCATGAGACCCGATGCCAAGAAAAAAGGCCTTGAATCCGTCCTTGCGCAATTGGTCGATGGTGATGTCTTTTCCGAGCTCGACACCCGTTTTGAATTGAACCCCAAGATCCTTGATTATTTGAATTTCACTTTCGATGATATCTCGTGGCAGACGGTAGGATGGAATGCCGACGGTCAGCATACCGCCCAGCACCGGCAGTTTCTCAAAGACCGTGACCTGGTAGCCTTCTATGGCCAGGAAATACGCGCAGGTCAAGCCTGCCGGCCCTGCCCCGATAATTGCTATCTTTTCAGGTCGTTTTGCTTTCTGTTCCGGTACAAAGGGGGCTTTTGCTTCAAGATCCCTATCCGCCAGAAAACGATGCAGATACTGGATGGACAAGGTTTTGTCCACTTGGTTTCTGGTACAGGCGCCTTCACAGGGATGATGGCACACCCGGCCGCAGACCCCTGGGAAGGGATGGTCCTGTTTGAACAGTTTCAGTGCTTCCAAATATTTCCCAGACTGAATAAGGGCAATGAATCCCTGGACGCTTACATGTGCCGGACAGGAGACCTTGCAGGGCGCCGTACCTCTTTTTTCGATGGCAAAAGCGCCTGGAATCG
Source organism: uncultured delta proteobacterium (assembly GCA_963823335.1). Lineage (GTDB taxonomy): Bacteria > Desulfobacterota > Desulfobacteria > Desulfobacterales > B30-G6 > B30-G6. Next base: position 956,552 of record CAWGLD010000001.1, read on the forward strand.
CCTGGGGATACTGCTTGAAGGCCGCTCTTTTGTCTGAAAGACGTTCATTGTAGTCGTCGGGCAGGGATACCGGGCAGACCTTTGTGCATTCACCACAACTTGTGCATTTGGCGATGTCGATATACCGTGGCGCCTGACGGATCCCGGCAGTTAAATTACCCGGTTCTCCTGTGAGAGACATGAGTTCGGTATTGGTTAGAAGTTCGATGTTGAGATGCCGGCCGACCTCGACCAGTTTGGGTGAGATAATTCACATGGCACAGTCATTGGTTGGAAATGTCTTGTCCAGCTGTGACATCATTCCACCGATCGCGGAGGATGATTCAACCATGTACACATAATAGCCTGAATTGGCTAGATCCAGGGCCGATTGCATACCTGCGATGCCACCACCGACCACCATGACCGAACCGACCAAATCCTTTTTGTGATCACCTGATTGTTTCGTCATTTTTGATTCCTTAAACCCTTTTCAGTATCGCCGGGAGCTTATCTTCCCACCCGATTGTGGAAAGCTGCACACCGCAAAAGCCTTCCTTTTTTAGTGTTTCAACCATTTCTGAAGCAATTTTAATACACTCAGCGACCTTGTCTGGTGCCTTTTGGAGACGCTGGATCAACGAATCGGGAATGAATGTGCTGTTTACATTGCGGGATATATAGCGTGCCATTCCAAGGGATTTGAGCAGCAGAACCGTCGGGATTATTTTGGTTTCTGTGCGGTCCACACGCTTGAGAAACGGTTCGATGGTGGACAGGTCAAACAAGGGCGGGGTTATGAAAAACGCCGCGCCGGCTTCTTTTTTCTGATCCATCTCTTCCCGTATCAGTTCCGGTGACTTGTCTCTTGCTCCGGCATCGACGGTTGATCCCACCAGAAAGGTGGGCGCACCATTGAGCTCGATACCGGCCATGTCTCTTCCATTCTGAAGCCCCCTAATGGCTTTCAACAGCTCCGGTAAGTCAATATCATGCACCGCTCTGGCCTGGTGGTGATCGCCGAAACTTGGATCTTCTCCCCGGACAACCATTACATTTCGAATACCGCAACCATTGGCCGCCAGAAGATCCGCCTGGATGGCGAGACGGTTGCGATCCCTGCAATTGACCTGCATGACCACATCCATGCCCTTAGACTGGAGGATCATACCGCATCCCAGGGAACTCATCCGCATCACAGCGTTACGCATCTCCGGTACAACGAATGCATCGACGATTCCTTTAACTCTCTGCGCATTTGCAACCATTGCGGAAACATTCACCCCTTTGGGGGGTTCCATTTCTACAAGAACGGCAAATTTCCCTGCTTCTAATTTCTGTTTTAGACTCATGGGTTACCTCCGAATAAAGCCGGCGTCCGGTGCTATAAAACCCGCGGTTCCCTTCAACATCGGGACGTGGGCCATGCGAGAGAAATCTTGGGTCGTAAGGTATCGGTCTATTTCAGATTCGCTCGCTGTTGCGGTTCAGATGTGTTAACAGACTGCATAGCAATGACTGTGCCAAAGCCCCTGTTAATTGCGGAAGGCTAAAAGAACCTATACTATCAAACAACTATCTTCTTTTACGATCGAAAGTGCACACAAGTATCAGGTCTCGTGGATAGGACGGCTGTGCCATTTTGGAACATAGCTTCATATTTCTGTTGTATTGTTGAGAGATTGGATGGTATGTGCCATATTGGCATACGCCAAAGTGGCAGGGCAGTGACCCCTTGTCGGCCGCACAGGTATTTCAACATCGTTTCAACTGTTTCCCAGATAGGAGGAAAGGTATGGAGCCACATATTCTTGTGGTGGATGATGACCGTGATTTTCTTGAAATCATGAAACGTCGCCTTAAAGATCTCCATTTCAGGCATGTACATCTCAATGAAAATCCATTCAAGGCGGCATCCCTCATAGAAACCGGTAAACATATTGACCTGGCACTGCTGGACATGACCATGCCCGACATGACCGGGCTGGAACTTCTGGATATCATAAAAAAAATAAGCCCTGTCACCGAGGTCATTATCATCACGGCGGTGGACGAAGCCAGAACAGCTGTGACATGCCTGCAAAAAGGCGCTTATGATTACCTGATCAAACCGGTATCAAAGGAAGATCTGGCCTTGTCCATTCACCGCGCTCTGGAGCACAAACTGTTGCTGGATCTCCGAGATATCGGAAAGCAGCAGGCCGTACCCCGTCTCAAGGACAAAGAGGCCTTCAAAGAAATCAATACCGTCTCAAAACGCATGATGCGGGTTCTCAAGGAGGCCGAGCTACATGCCGTTAGCGATGTTCCTGTGCTCATCACCGGTGAAAGCGGCACGGGAAAAGAGTTGCTTGCACGAGCCATTCACCAGGCCAGCCCCAGAAGAACCCACCCATTTACAGCTATCAACATGGCCTCTCTCAACGGAAATCTGTTCGATGCCGAGTTTTTTGGACACACAAGAGGCGCCTATACAGGAGCAGAAAAAGACCGGGCCGGATATCTGGAATACACCCACAAGGGGACCCTTTTTATGGATGAAATTGGGCTTCTTCCCCTAGAGGTTCAGGGAAAGCTTCTTCGGTTTATGCAGGACGGCAGGTATCTCAAGCTGGGAACCAGCGCCGACAAACACGCGGATGTCCGTTTTGTTGCCGCTACCAACACCAACCTGGAAAATCGCATGAAGCAACGACAATTTCGGAAAGACCTTTTTTACCGTATCCGAGGTGGATGGTTGCATCTACCTCCCCTGCGGGAACGCAAAAAGGATATTCCGCTGCTGATACGGACATTTCTTTCGACCCATTACGACCTCGACAAGGGAAACAGTATTACACCTGAGGCTATTGATATTCTTGTAAATTATGACTTTCCCGGCAATGTGCGGGAACTCAAAGCCCTTGTACAGTCGGCTGCTAATCTTGCCCAGGGAAAACCCATCTCGCCCCGATTTCTCCCGGAATCCATCCGCCGTCGAAAACAGCTCAAGACCACGGCGCTGGCGCCAGGCGCAGCGCCCCTCACATCCCTGGGCGTGGTGGAAAAAATCCATATTCTTCATGCTTACCGGCAACTGGGGAAAAACAAATCCCAGACGGCCAGGATCCTGGGGATCGGTCTGAATACCCTGCGAAGAAAACTCGCCCTGTATGGGGAAAAATAAATCAGATCACCAACTGTTTGAATATCTGATAGACGAGTGGAATAAAAATGGCTGGAAGCATATTGCCAATCTTGAGTTTTTTTATCTCCAGGAGGTTGATTCCAATGGCCAGAATCAGCAAGCCCCCGACTGCTGACATCTGTACTACGACACCTGGAATCAGAAACTGTTTCAAAACGGATGCCGCCAGTGTGATGGTTCCCTGGTAGACAAAAACCGACACGGCGGAAAAAATCACCCCCAAACCGAGGGTGGAAGCAAACAGGATCGAGCCAATGCCATCCAGGAGGGATTTGGCAAACAAGGTCTGGTGGTTGCCGGACAGCCCGCTCTCCAGGGAACCCACAATGGCCATGGCTCCCACACAATAAATCAGGCTTGCCGTCACAAACCCATTGGCGATGCCCTCTTTGTCTCCTGACACCAGGCGCCCCAACCATTTTCCCAATCGTTCTAGCCGGTCTTCGATGCGCAGCAATTCGCCGATAGCACTGCCGATGGCCAGGCTGATGATAATGAGTAAAATATCATCGGTTTTGAGGGCTGTTTTCAGGCCGATCAGAATCACGGCAAGACCGATGCCGTGCATAATGGTCTGGCTGTATTTTTCCGGAATACTGCCCTTGAAAAGAAGCCCGATGAGGCTTCCTGCGATGATTGCTACGGTGTTGACAATGGTCCCGAACATGGGAATCGTTCCTTTCAGTCAAATGTCATTGATGCACCTCGCATCAAACACTGTGACATACCCAAATATCTTGGAAAGAACAATCACTAAATAACATCGCTGCGTGCTGTTATCAGACCCGTCGTTGCCGCTTTAAAACATGTGGTTATCGGCATCATTTCTTCTTAAAGATCGGACATCGCCTACACATCTTTTTGAGTTGTAGTACGGTCTCATCAGACAACAGAAAAAGATGATCCTGGTTTATAATACTCAGACCCATAATAGCGTTCGTCTGATACGGGCAGACCATAGTGTTCCAGTTTTCACAACGTGCAAACAACAATTCGGGGGTAATATAATGATCAATCATGTGGTCGGCTCCTAACCCGATCATGACTGCACGCAAATCTGAAATGTGCAGATAAAAAGACTGATCACAAGATTGTCAGATTACGATAGGAATTCAATGCCGAATAACTGCGGTTTAACTACGGATTTTAATTAGGCAGACTGGTTACGCGGCGTAAATTACCGTTCCCCGCGCTTATAGGGCTCACCCAGCATGGCAGGCGCATTCAGTTTTCGCCGATCCCCCAGACCAATGATCAGCAGCACCGCCAATGTCGTCAGATAGGGCAGCATGGCCAGAAAATTGGGCGAAACACCCAAGGGCTGCAACAGATACTGAAGCACGAATATTCCGCCGAACAGAAAGGCACCGATGATGGCCCGTGTGGGATTCCAGAGCGCAAAAATGGTCAGAGCGATGACGATCCAACCCCTGCCGGCTGTCATGCCTTCAATCCATGACTTGCTGTAGGACACAGACAGATGGGCTCCGGCCATGCCCGAAAAGGCTCCCCCTGCCAGAACACAGGCATACCGTATCCAGGAGACATGAATTCCCTGGGCCTCGGTGGCCTTCGGGTTTTCCCCGGTGGATCGAATCTTGATGCCGATCCGCGTATGTTCCAGGGTAAACCACGCCGCAACGGCCAGAAGGATCGCCATATAAAAAAAGGGGCTTTGGCTAAAGAAAATGGGACCCACAAAGGGAATATCGGACAGAACCGGTATGGGAAACGTCTGCATTTTGACCACAAGCGGTTTGCCCACATAGGGTTTGCCCGCCAACCCGGAAATGCCAAGCCCCAGCATGGTCAATGCCAGACCGGACACCACCTGATTCGACTGCAGGGTTATGGATGCAAAGGCGTGAACCAGTGAAATCAGCATGCCGGCCAACACGGCGGCATAAAGCCCGAGCCAGGGGCTGTTGGTATAAAACGTGACAATGAAGGCCGTTACCGCCCCGATGGACATAACACCCTCTACGCCCAGATTCAGAATTCCGGACCTTTCACAGAGGATCTCTCCGATGGTTCCCAAGAGCAAGGGGGTACCGGCGACCAATGTACGCTGGGCAACAGAAATGATGATGTCTTCCATAAATCATACCCTATATCATGAAATTTTCGAGTTGGACCAGACGAGTCTCACCTTGTTTTTGAGAAAGAACTCTCCCATGATCAGAAACACAAGCAGCGTTCCGTTAAAGACTTCCACGGTTGCCGCCGGAAGACCTAGGGAAATTTGAATGGCGTCTCCCCCCACCAGGATGCCGGCAAAAAAGATACCCGAAACAATGACATAAAGCGGGTTCAATTTGGCTAACCAGGCCACGATTATGGCCGTATACCCGTAGCCCGAAGATATGCTGGCGGGATAACTCAAATAGTGGTGAATACCCGCGACCTCCCCAACACCGGCTAGCCCGGCCACGCCGCCACTGACAGCCATGATGATCAGTGTTGTTTTAAAAAAATCGATACCGGCGTACTTTCCGGCATCAGGGTTTTCTCCGATAACCCTGACTTCATACCCAAAACGTGTCTTGTAGAGAACCACGGCCAGCAAGATAACCGAAAGAATGGCCAGAAACAGGGTAACATAGTGAATTCTGGACCCGGGCAGCAGACCCAGCGTTGCCGCGGCCGGCAGATCGTCCGTGTAGGGAAAACCGAATTTTGTCTTGCCTTTCCATGGGCCCACGATCAGAAAGATCAAGAACTCTGCGCAAATGTAATTCATCATCAACGTTGAGATTACTTCGTTGATGGCGTACTTAATCTTCAAAATAGCCGGTATCACGCCCCACAGTGCTCCCCCTGTAAAACCGGCCAGGAACATCAGGGGCACAATGACAACGGACGGTAGGTGCTGGGCCCAGGTGAGCCCCACCCAGGTACCAAAAATCGCTCCCATAAGGAGCTGACTTTCTGCTCCGATATTCCAGAATTTTGCCCTGAAAGCCATGGCCAGACCACCGCCAATGAGAATCAGGGGAATGGCTTTTGTAATGGTCTCCTTGATCCCGTAAAAACTGCCAAACGAGCCGGAAAAAATTTTGTAAAAAGCAAACAAGGGATTCACACCGGAAAGCAGGAAGATAAGCCCGATGGACAGCAGGCCTGCTCCCAATGATATCAGCAGGGTCAGTGCCGATATTTTGGGTGTGATCTTAATTCTGTCGGTTACGTTGATCCTCAACATCATAAACCGCTTTGCAGGCCTCTATAAGGTCTTGTTTTTGAAATTCGACTCAACGCGTGTAGATCCTGTCATCATCATACCAATATCCGCCAGACGTGAATCGCGGGCATCCAGAATCCCCATGAATTCACCCTGAAAAATTACGGCAATCCGGTCACAAAGTTCAAAAATTTCCTCCAGGTCTTCAGAAACCAGCAATACGGCACCACCCTCTTTGCGGCGTTTCAATAGCAATTTGCGAAGATATTCCGTTGCCCCGACATCCAGTCCGTATGTCGGATGAGATGCCACCAGCAGCGGAGGGGCTGCGTTGATTTCACGACCCAGAATCAATTTTTGAATGTTGCCGCCGGAAAGATTTTTTGTCTGAACCTGAATAGAGGGTGCCATCACCTGAAATGTCTTGATGAGGTTACGGGTGTGCTCTTTGATTTTTTTATAGGTCAAAAATTTATTGTTGGCGTATTTATCAAGATGGTGCTGTTTGAGAATCGCATTTTCATACAGATACAACCCTGGTGCAATCCCGAATTTGATGCGCTCTTCCGGCACATGGGAGATGCCGCTGTCATAGGCGACCCGGGGAGACACATTGGTGATATCCCGATCATGGATGTGCACGGATCCGCTATCGCTTTTTCTGAGACCGGTGATGGCTTCCACGAGTTCCCGCTGGCCGTTACCGGAAACACCTGCAATGCCAAAAATTTCATTTTGATAGATATTGAAGGTGACATCATTTACCGCAGGAAGCCCTTTGTCACCCGTAACACAGAGGTGCTTGACCTTCAGAACCTCTGTGCTTCTGGGCATCTCGTCTTTTTCAATGTCAAAAACAACATCCCGGCCGATCATCATCCGGGCCAGTGCTTTTATATCGACCGCTTTGGTTTCCGCATGTCCGGTAACCTTGCCCTTGCTCAGAACAGTTACCCGGTCACAAAGTTCCATGATTTCGCCCAGTTTATGGCTGATCAAGATAATCAGGTGGCCCTCGGTCTTCATCTTTTGAAGAATAACGAACAGATCTTTGATTTCCTGAGGTGTCAACACCGAGGTCGGTTCATCCAGGATAAGAAGGCCCGCACCGTTGAAGAGGGCCTTGATGATTTCTATCCGTTGCTGTTCACCCGCTGAAAGCTGCCAGACTTTTTTCTGCGGATCGATTATTAAATTAAATTTTTTTGAAAACTGAACAATACTGTCGTTGATTTTTTTCTGAGGAAAAAAGAAAGGGGTCTGTTTGTATCCCAGGGCAATGTTTTCGCCGGCGGTATGGTTCTGGATCAGCATGAAATGCTGGTGGACCATGCCGATGCCCAACTGAATCGATTCCAGCGGTGACCGAATTTTAACGGCTGTTCCATTTATCCGAATCTCACCTGAATCCGGCTGATACAATCCGTAAAGGATATTCATCAGCGTGGTTTTACCGGCACCGTTTTCGCCCAGCAAGCCCAAGATCTCCCCGGATTGTATTGATAGACATATCCGGTCATTGGCCGGAATGCCGTTGAATGCTTTTGAAATGTCGACCATTTCCAGCTGTTCAATTTTCTTCATTCGTATTCCACAAAAAGAAAATGGGGGCTGCCCAAGGTCAACCCCCATATATTTTTGAAAGGGTCCTTATTTGGGAATACTTCCCGCGACATTATCCACGAAATACATGATACTGAGCAAATCCTCTTTGGATGCCCGCGTACCCGCTTTAATCTGGAGATTGCCGGTGTTGTCATAAACAGGGCCATCATATGGATCGAAGACATCCGGGCCCTGCATCATCTGGTCATATCGTTTTACCACCAGGTCATAGGCGGATATTTTTCCAAAATCCTTGCTGTCGAGCATGATGGATTTCAGGTCACCCTCGAACTTCTTGTTGACGATGCCATCAAAGTCACCACCCAGCAATACGGCTTTCTCTTTGGCCAACCACCAGTAATCCTTATTGGTCCAGGTTCCGTCATAGAGATCCTGAAGAATTTTAACATACATGACCCCCCAGTCTGCCAGTTGACCGGAAACAACCGAATCAACCCCGTAGGCCTGCATGGGGCTGTAATGGCTGTAAGTGTAAATCTGTTTTCCCTTTTCGCTGTGTTCCTGACCGACTTCAATCACGGCCGGGGTGTCTTCCGTAAAAGCGAGCGTATCACAGCCCTCGGCAATAAGGGATTCCGCAGCCTCTTTGGCCTTGTCCGGGCCATACCAGGCATAGATCCACTTGACATGAACCTTTGCGGCTGGGTTGGTCTCTTTTATACCCAGGGCAAATGCGTCGATATGTCGAATCAGTTCAGGAATTGGAAATGCGGCAACATACCCGATTTTATTGCTCTTTGTCATGGCTCCCGCCATGAGACCATTCAGGTAATACATCTGATAAAGATCGCCAAAATAGGTGCCGACGTTCTCGGTCTGCTTAAAACCGGAACAATGCATGAAGTGTTTGTTGGGGTATTTCTTGCCGGCTTTAATCGTGTCGTCCATGTAGCCGAAGGACGTCGTGAAAACAACATCGCATTTCTCTTCCTGGATAAACCGATCGACTATTCTGGCTGAATCGGCCTCAGCCACCGATTCGATAAAAACAGTTTCAAGCCAGGGCAGTTTTTCCTCGGCAAACTTTCGACCAACATCATGGGCATGCGACCAACCATAGTCACCCACCGGGCCCACATAGACGAATCCTGCCTTGAGTTTTTTGTCGTCTGCAGCCGCAATTCCAGTAGCTAGCAGCATACAAAGACAGACAACTAACAAGTGATAAAAACGTTTCATTTTCTGCTCCTTTTGGTTTAATTTGGATGGATTTTTATCTTTTCGGACCTGTCATTTTAAAAAATGGCGCAAACATCAGCTTTGCAGCTTAGCGCATAAAACCGAAAATATTAAAGAGCATTCATACGATAGTCTCCTCACCGAAGTCAACCACTTGATGGATCCAAAACATACCTTTTCTTGCTTTGTTGTTGACATAGAAAAAGATTGCGGTATAGAGCTTTCCTAAGCTTACACGATCATCTGTATAGACATGGAGGTACAAAACGTGTACGGACTCGAAGCAATTAAGGCCTACAACGGTTGGGCCATGGCCATTACAGGCGCCGTCATCGTCATGATAGGCCTCACCATTCTGTCATTTATTATATCCCAGCTTCATCGGATCATCGATATCGTCGACAATCGAAATAACCGCAAGGCAAAAAAAAAATCAGCCCGGAGCCAAACAGCTGTTTCGGAAACCAAAGCGGTGATGACGCCCCTTTCGGATCTGAGCGAAACAATGAATCGTTTCAAGCCATTGACACAGAAAGCCGGCGATACCTTCGATCTGGCAGCACTTTTTCAGATCTTCATTCACCATGACGACCCACACCCGCACCTGACCATTCGTTCATTAAGAGAACAAGGTTTTTTGATTCCGGCCGGGGAAGGTCTTTTCTCCTGGAAACTTCAATAGTACGACCTAAAAGGTTAATTGCATGGATTTATTTATCCAATTTCTAACCAACACCGGCTATTATCTGGCAGACTATCGGAACCTGATCATGCTCGTGATCGGCTGCACATTTGTTTATCTGGCCATCGGCAAGAAATATGAACCGTTACTGCTACTGCCCATCGGTTTTGGTGTTATCGTCGGAAACATCCCCTTCTTCAAAGGTTTCGGGCTGGGCATCTACGAGCCGAACAGTGTCCTTCACTACCTCTATTTCGGTGTCACGACTGGACTGTATCCGTCTATTGTCTTTTTAGGGCTGGGTGCCATGACCGATTTCTCATCGCTGCTGGTACGTCCAAAGCTCATGATGTTGGGTGCGGCAGCCCAAATGGGCATATATTTCACATTACTAAGTGCCCTTGCATTCGGATTTCTACCCAAGGAGGCCGCCTCCATCGCTATTATCGGTGGTGCCGATGGACCAACGTCCATCTTTTTAACCGCCAAGCTGGCGCCCCATCTGATTGGACCTGTTGCCATCGCCGCCTATTCCTATATGGCCCTGATTCCCATCATACAGCCGCCCATCATGCGCCTTCTGACAACCAGGAAAGAGCGCCTCATAAAAATGCCGGACATCGAAAGAACCGTCTCACGCAAAGAACTGCTCCTTTTTCCGGTTATCGGTGTCATCCTGTGCTGCTTTCTGGCACCGGCATCGATTCCGCTATTGGGAACCTTCTTCTTTGGCAACATTATGAAAGTGTCCGGTGTGGTCGACCGCCTGGCCAAGACAGCCGCTTCTTCAATTATCGATACCGCCACCATCTTTCTGGGTCTTACCGTCGGTGCCAGCACCCAGGGAGATGTTTTTCTAACTCCAAAATCAGTCGGCATTTTCGTTCTCGGTGCCGTGGCTTTCAGTATTGCAACAGCCTCGGGAGTACTTTTTGCAAAGCTGATGAATCTGTTCACGAAATCGAAGATTAACCCCCTTCTCGGGGCAGCCGGCGTATCCGCGGTACCAGGTTCTGCCAGAGAAGTCCATCTGGTGGGTCAGAAAGAAGATCCCAGCAATTATCTGCTCATGCATGCCATGGCCGCAAATTCGTCGGGTGTTATTGGATCGGCGATCTGTGCTGGTATCTTGTGGAGTTTTTTAGCATAAGGAGGTTCCCATGCTCGCCAAAATCTTGATCGAAAGACAGTTTACATTGGGTAACGAAAAAGAGATTCTTTCCCTTCTCAACAAATTACGCTCCCTCGCTATGGATCAGACGGGATATATTTCCGGTTTGACCATGACGGCCCCTGATGATCCTGGAAACATGATGGTTATCAGTACCTGGCAGACCCTTGACAGCTGGCATTCATGGAAAGAAAACATGGAACGGAAAAATCTGGAGGCCATGCTGGACATCTACCAGGAAAAACCGACCTCATACCGGGAATATGTGGTGGGGATGGGCTTTTAGCATGAGCCATAACATCAAGCGGGTTTAATTTTCCATTCATTGATGACAGCATGCCTGCATCTCTTCTGGAGTGAAGATTGACCTGCCGGATACCTTAATAGGAATGACACTGGCCCCGGGGTTCTGCAGGATAGTGTTTCTGCGCGTCCAGTCATGTATTAGCTTGTATCCTTTTTTCCCAGACGATCCAAACAGCAGCGGGCTGAATTGTGCCTAACGCATTGAAATAACTGCTATTAAATGTCTGCTTTTGCTGCAGGCTTCCAAAGCCCCATAACTACGCTACCCGCGTTTCAGACGTTCATTGCGGGTCTACGATAAGGAGCACGTTTTTTATGAGCCTACTTTCCAGCGCCGTTTCCATTAACCGCTACCGGGTCAAGGGCAAGTTAGATGACCCCATAACCGACTCGGTTTTTGTCGGATTAAAAAATCATATGCTACCCGATATTGACGACATTGAATCCGCCGACTCGGCAGGCTGGACGTCCTTCCAGGAGCCGTTTACCCCCAGCTTTGAAGGCTCTTCGTTTGTTTACGGGAATTATTTCGTTTTTGCATTGAGAATCGACAAAAAGACCATCCCATCAAAATTGGTTCAAAAGTATATGGCCATCGAAATTGCCAAAAAGTGCCAGGCCACCAGCCGGGAGTTTCTATCCAGGAATGAAAAAAAAATGATCAAGGAAAACGTGATCAGTCTTTTAGGTCTCCGCATTCCTGCAACACCTAACATTTACACTGTGCTGTGGAATTATGAAGCATCTCTCGTCTGGTTTTTTACCCATCTCAAAGGACCAAACGAAGAACTTGAAACACTTTTTAAAACCTCTTTTGGCCTGGTTCTGACCCGCATTTTTCCCTTTACATTTTCAGAATCGGCCCCTGGATTGTCCGGTTTTGACCTCGACCTGCTGACCACCCTATCACCAACAAAAATCCTGAGGTAAACCGATGCTTGACATTGCAACTGCCTATAATCGTTATAAATTTCTCGGCCATGAATTCCTGACATGGCTCTGGTATCTTGTCGAAACCGATGGGCACCGCTTGGGGCAAACCGAACCGACCGCCATCGTTCTGGCCCTTGGAAAACGTATTGTTCTTGAAAACCCCCGGGAAAATCACGCTGAAAAGGTTACCATCAAGGGGGATTACGCCAATTTCGATGCCGGTATCTTGCCCCTGCGACAGGGCTCCCTCGTTACCGAACTTTCCCTCGAAGCAAAATCGACTGGGATGACATGGGATTTCAATCTCAAAGGCGAAAGCCTTTCTGTTTCCGGGATGAGAATGTCCTCTACCGGTCCCATAGAGTCGTTGGATGATGTCGAAGGAGCACTGCTGGAAAAGATTTATTTGCTCGAAACTATCCTACAGTTTATCGACACCCTTTTTGAGCGGTTTATTAGAATGCGGGTCACAAATGAATGGGACGACAGGGTGGTTCCCCAAATCCGGCAGTGGATTATCAAAAATGAAGAGCGCTCAAACCTTTAATGGAAAAACCGGTTCCTTTCATTACATTGACTGGGGCGGAAACGGTCCCCTGGTCCATTTCTCACATGCCACGGGATTATGCGCCCACAGCTATACCCCCCTTGCATGTCGAATGACCCCCTATCTGCGTGTCATCGGTATGGATGATCGGGGACACGGCAAAACGACAGCCCCCGCAGACGCCCGCAAACTTCATAGCTGGGAAACATTTATCGATGATCTGGATATATTTTTATCCTCACTCCAGGAACCGATTATCGCCATAGGCCACTCAAGAGGTGCGGTTGTCAGCATGCTCCTGGCCTTGCGGCGACCGGATCTCATCCGTGCCCTCGTTCTTATCGACCCGACAATTCTTCCTTTTTGGGTCATGTGGCTGGTCTACCTGGCCAAACAAACCGGACTAAACAGATATATCCCCATCGCTGCCAGGGCTGCCAAAAGAAATGACGTCTGGCCTGACAGAAAGACCATTTTCGATACCTACCAGTCAAAAAGTATGTTCAAGACATGGAAAAAGGGGTTTCTGGAAGCATATATCGAAGACGGAACCAGAATTGGGGATGATGGTCGGATACATCTCTCCTGTAAACCCGCATGGGAAGCCCGGTGTTTTTCAGTGTATCCCCATGATCTCTGGCGGCATATTCCCGCCCTTGAACAGCCCACGCTTGTTCTTTACGGAGAGAACTCGGACACCTTCCTGGAAAGTGCCGCTAAACGCTTTCGGTCAAAGGTCCCCCATGCCCACATACAGTGTTTCAAAAACACCAGCCACTTCGTGCCCATGGAAAAACCAGCCGAAACAGCCCGCGCCATACGTTCTTTTGTCAAAACGTATTACTCTCAGTAAAACCGCGTAACGACTTTATCCTTCCCCAAGAAGTACGATTGTCGAGGTTGGCGTAGCTACAAGCAAGAGACTGTTCCGCTACAGTCAGCTATGCGATATGGCACCTGACGCCGCAGATGCGGCAAGATCGGCAGTCCCAACGGGTTTCAAGTAAGAATAGAAACGGTCATCTCAGGGGTCGTATCCTTCACGCATCAGGAGATCCCGATACCAGCAGGAAAACTCATACATTCCCAGAAATCGGTCATCATCATTGACGATGCCGATGCTGATCTCCAGGACCCCCCTTCCGTATGAAGAGCTGTGGGTCTTCTTCTCTTGCAGAAATTCCCTGACCAGTATCTGTGCTGTGCGCTTACTTTTATCCTTTCGGATATCGATAGGGTCTTTAGGGTCTTGAAACGGTTCCCACTTGTCGTACCCTTTTTTCAGAATATGCCGCTGTCTGCGGGCTGACATGGCGTCAAAAATTGCCTTTTTCCTCTCTGTCTTTTGATCAGATGAAATATTCATGTGAATCCCCTCTGGCCACACCTCCGCCCTTACGAATGGATGACAAAAAAAACAGGCGCGTGGCTTCAGTCCTACGATCCTTTTACAACAGGTGTATCATCATTTTTCTTTGGTTTTTGTGTCCACTTGATCATCTTCAGCCCCCTTGACACCTAGATAGACATCGTCATATTCAGTCAGGAGGGCCATGGATAACGGCACCAGCATTTCACCCATTCTGGAATGGTGGGACTGGATCGCTTCAACCAATTCAGCAGAAAGCTCAAAAAGTTTTTTCTGTATGACGTCGAGCTTAACGGTTGGATATGGCAATCCTTTCAAAAAACCCGAAAGGCCACAGGTGTGGCCCTCTCCGGCGATAGCGGTCGGTATGCCGTACAGCCGGCAGGTGATCGGCCTGAATTCATAAAGAGCGCAGGTGTTCTGGTCATTCAAGAGGGGGCACTGTACTTTCTTTTCGGCAATTTCCCGGAAAATATCCTCTTCTTTTTTGCCCGCCTCCAGGTCTTTATAGGCTTTTCGTTTCAGCCTATATATCTCCCGGTCTATTTTATTGGCAAACTCAAGACGTTTTTCTCGTTTCAGTCCTTTAAAGCAGTTATCAAAGTGGTGCTTGATATAGAGCGCTTCAATCAGGGTCAGATCGAAGAGCGCATAGCAGCAATCAGCACAGCCCTGCTTACACTTGACCTCTTCTGGGTAGTCCTCTTTCACTTTGCCGAAGATGTCGTCTGCCGACTTCAACAATGCCTCATATTTTTTAAAAAATGGTTCCAAATTCATTAAAGACTCCTTGTTTTCTGTTCCACGTGAAACATTGTTTACCACACAGAAATTGTTTCACGTGAAACATTATTTTCCGATACAAAAGCGGCTGAAAACCTGATCGAGAATATCCGGTGCGCAACGCTCTCCCAGAAGGCGGTCCAGTCCGTCAATGGCTGAAATGATATCTGTGGCTATCATTTCAGCCGGCAGGGAGTTTGTCAGGCCGCGCCTAGCCCGTTTACAGGAAACCAAACATTGTTCAAGCTCTCTTTTATGACGCAGATTGGGGACGATGCCCACTTCCCTGCTGATACCCGTGTCATCAACGATCATTTTCCAGATCATCTGTTTGAGTTCTTCGATATGTGTTCCTTTAAGGGCGGATATTTCAACGCAAGAAAGCGTCTGCCAAGGCTCAAGCAGACCAGAACCATTGCCAGCGCAAGGCAAATCCATTTTATTCTTGACGACCAGTAGTCTCCTGTCTGCTATTTCACGAAATATAGCAACATCATCGGGGTGCCTCGGCTCACTGTGATCTACCATAAAAAGAATAATGTCGGCATCTTTGATGGACTGGCGCGTCTTCTTTATGCCAATTTTCTCCACCTCACCGGTGGCGTCGTGAAGCCCGGCCGTATCCATGATGACGACAGGAAGCCCCTTGATATGCAGAATTTCTTCTATGACATCCCGTGTAGTCCCGGGCACAGCGGTTACGATGGCCCTGTCTCTTTGTATCAGACTGTTCAGCAAGCTAGATTTTCCAACATTCGGGCGTCCGATAACCGCCATTTTGACCCCGTCCCTGTAAAAGTGTTTCTGCTCATAGTCATGAATCAGTCCTTCTATTTTTGGTAGAACCTCGCGTTCTATTTGTCCCGCCATGGTTTCGCTTTGAATTTCCGCCTGTGTGTCTTCAGAAAAGTCGATAGCTACTTCGAGTAAAGCACGTATTTCAAGCAGCGTCGCCCTGATACTGACAATCTTATCGGTCAATCCTCCAGCCAGCTGCTGATTGGCGATCTTCAGTGCCGTGCCTGTTCTTGCGTTAATGATGTCCACAACAGCCTCGGCCTGGGTCAGATCAATCCTGCCGTTTAGAAAAGCACGCTTGGTAAATTCACCTGGCGCGGCTATTGTGGCACCGGCACATAAAACCATTTCATAGATTTTTCCCATTACGACGGGGCCTGAGTGGGAGTGGATTTCGACGACATCTTCTCGGGTATATGATCTTGGCGCCAGCATGCAGACAACCAGGACTTCATCGATATCTTCCCGGGTGTCGGGGTCACGTATCTTCCCATGGTAAACCCGGTGAGATTCAATTGACTCGTTTTGCAGGGTTAAACCGTTTACATCATGTTTATGCGTTCTCTGGAACAGAGACATTAGAATAGGGACGGATCTTTTCCCGGACAGCCGAATAATGCCGATACCACCGCTTCCGAAAGGTGTTGAGATGGCGGCTATTGTGGTGCTTTTCATGAATGCTCTACGTCGTCTATGATGGGTTCTTTTTTCGCTTTCTTTTTGGATAAATTTTTAGCTTACGATAATATCCTTCGCCAACACTGTGGGTGCGCACTTCCCGGTCCTCTTTCAGGGCGATGTGGATAATTCTGCGGTCATGGGCATTGAACTGACCGGCTGTCACGGGTTTTCCGGTCTTTTTGACTTTTTCACACAAACGTAAAGCCAGTTTTACGAGCCGTTCTCGCTGTGCCTGCAGATACCCTTCGATATCCACTTCAACCCGAATACGCTGTTCGTTCTTTTTATTTATAATTTTTTCAACGAGGTACTGCATCGCTTCCAAGGTCTGACCTCTTTTTCCGATAAGAACGGCAGTCTTCCCTCCGGAAACCTCGTAGACGAGCTTACCGTCGTTATGCGTCACGGAAACGACCGCATCGATACTGATGGCGTCGACAATTTTCTGCAGCGCTTGTTTGCCAAGATCAATGTTTTCTTCGGAAACCTCGGCTGGTGATGTTTTTCCAAAGGCTTCGTCCACAATCGATATGATCTCTTGGTAGTTATTCTTTGTCTCTCCTGTGGTCGTGTCGGCTTTTTCTGCCACAGCATCCTCCGGTACCGTCACTCGGATTTTCGCTTTTTTAGAGCCCACCAGTCCAAAAATGCCGGTTGACCCGTAAGATATGATATCATGCGCAAGTTTGCTGGGCGGAATGTTCAGCTCCTGGCTTGCTTTTTGAACAGCTTCTTCCACGCTTTTACTTTCAAATTCTAAGACAGGCGACATGGTCTTCCTCACTTTTATGCATATTTTTTCTGAATGTACGTCTGCTGTGCAATCGACAGGATATTGTTAATCAACCAGTAGAGCACGAGACCTGAAGAAAAATTGATAAAGATTACCGTAAAAACGATCGGCATGAGCATCATCATTTTTGCCTGGGTCGGGTCCCCGGGTGGCGGGGACATTTTCTGCTGTAGAAGCATCGTCGCACCCATAATGACTGTCAACACGGGTATACCGTAGGGAGGTTGCATAAATGGTATCGAAAAGGAAAAATGAAACAGGCGATCCGGGGCGGACAGATCGTTTATCCACAAAAAGAATGGCGCGTGACGCAGCTCGATAGCCTGATATAGCATTCGATATAGGGCAAAAAAAACAGGTATTTGGAGAATCATTGGAAGACAGCCGCCCATGGGGTTGATCTTGTACGTTCGGTACAATGACATGATTTCCTGGTTCATCATTTTTTTGTCATCTTTATACTTCTCTCTTATCTCTGCCATCAGCGGTTGCAGACGCTTCATTTCGGTCATTGACTTATAGCTCTTTGATCCAAGGGGCCAGAGCAGGAGCTTGGTCAATATGGTCAGTACAATAATGGCAATGCCGTAGTTGGGAACCCTGCTGTAGATAAAATTCATAAACCAGAGAAGAGGTTTGGCGATGATGTCAAACATGCCAAAATGGATGGCCTTGTTGAGATCGTGGCCGACGTCCTTGAGGACCTGCATGCTTTTCGGGCCGAAAAAAATTTCGTAGTCAAAACGCTTCTGGGTGCCGGGTTGGATCGTGTTCTCTGGTCCAATGAAACCGTTACCCAAAATCCCATCACTGTCCAGGGAGAGTTTCATAATGCCTCTGGTCTCATCCAAAGGAATCAGACTCTTCATAAAATACCTGTCAACAATAGCTAACCATTTGATATTACCATCATATTCGCTTTTGTCTTCGATCTTCTTTGGCTTGATTTGTTCGAGCTTACCATCAATCAGGGCGCAGGGGCCTTCAAAGGAATATCCATCCTTTTCAGACCCTGGATCATTTTTGATGCCCAGAGCTAGCTTATCGACAATCGGCCGTTCGGATCCATTCTTAATATCGATGGCCAGATGTATAAGATAACTTTTCGGTGTAAACCTGTATCGCTTTTCAACTAGAACCCCGTCATCAGAACGCCAGCTGAAAACAAGTTCCCTTTCCTTATCCACCACACTGAGTCTGTCAGGTGCTTCCTGCGCGGTAAAAACAGCCTCTTCCAGGCCTGGAATGCTATTTCCGGCCAGTGACAGCGCCAGCATGTCATGACGGGTCGTCGGATCAATCAGCTCTTTATAGGCGGAATCCGGGTCAATGCTTTCCTTGTATTCTTTCAATACATAACTCTGAAATATGGCACCCTGCTCGTTAATGGCAACCGAATACAAGGGCGACTCGACCGTAATCGTCCGGGGAAGTGTCTTTTGTGAACCCGCGGATATCTCGGCGACATAGGGTTCGAGAGGTTTTTCTTTCACAGAGTTGTTGGCTGGTGTTTCCGGCTGGGCCAACGTTTCTTGATCGTTTTTCTGGATTGCAGTTTCTGCTGTCGGCGTTTCAGGCGTCTTTTTCTCGACAAAAAAGAAATTCCACAAGAAAAACACAAGAAAGGACAGCACAATTGCAATCAACACACGAGCTTGCTCCATAATCTTCTCCTACTGGTCGGTTTTCTGCCTACAACGTAAAGTGACACCGCTTGAAGTTTTTCGAACAGATACTCTGGGGAATAAAGCGTGTGGAAAGCGGCGAATAGGGCGCGGATAGCCATCATGCGCGGGAACCCATCAGGGTACCGGATCAATTCCTCCCGCATGCCATGGATGACACTTCAATACCCGCTTGATTGAAAGGAACAGGCCTTTTACTGTTCCATATCGCACGATCGCCTCATAGGAATATCTGGAACAACTGGGAGAAAATCGGCAAGCTGGACCCAACATCGGAGAAATCGTGTATTGGTATGCTTTTATAAGGATGAGAAATAGATACTTAATGACAACAAGCCCTCTTGATTTTCTCAAACAAACCATTTAAGGAATCAAACATTTCCTCAGATGTTAAATCCACAGCTTCTTTTTTCGCGATGACATTGATATCAAGATACGGTTGAGTGCATTTCCGGGTTAACCGGAAGTGTTCGCGAACGATTCTTTTAATCCTGTTCCGTGTGACTGCTTTCCCGACCCGCTTTGTTACGGTGATACCAATACGCGATGCGCTATTTTGACCGGGGCAATAAAAGGCAGTAAAGTGTCTGTTGTATACTTTTCTACCCTGTTGAAAGACATGAACAAATTCGCTTCGCTTTCGCAGCCTATCTGCTTTGGTATATGAGTTGCCGCTCAACAGAAAATTTCCGTAACCAATCGGTGCTCTTATTCCGCCAAACAAACGTTTTAATCCTGGTGACTAATCTTTTTTGGCAAAGCCATTGGTATGCAAACTGGATGGCGCCTAAGCGGCCAAACGCTTTCTACCTTTTTGCCGTCTCCTGTTGACAATTCTTCTGCCCGCCTTTGTGGACATTCGATGCAAAAAACCATGCGTCCGGGCACGTTTAATCTTGCTTGGCTGGTATGTTCGTTTCATTTTTTATTACCTCTTTGATACGTATTTAGTTTCCAACATGTTTAAACAATGGAAAAAATCATATAATTTATTATTTGTCAACAACGCTTTTATTCTTAAACCGTAAATATAAAAACATGACATCGTAAGCTCTTTCAAGCCCCCATGCTCTCCAGGATATCAAATTCTTCCATGTGAAACTTTGGGTTTGGGTAAATAGCGACACGTTTGCCGATTTTTTTTTCAAGGGAGCTGATCAGCGTACTTTCTTCGCCGTAAAGCAACTCAGCAATTTCCGGATTCACCCGTACCGTAAACCGGTTTCCTATCATGTTTCCGGCCTCTTTAAGGACAGCCCGATAGATATTATAGCTGATTGTTTTTCTGGAAACAATATATCCTTCTCCATCACAATAGCTGCAGGGTTCACAAAGCAATCTGGTCAGAGGCTTTCGAACACGTTTACGTGTCATCTGGATAAGCCCCATTTCAGACATCGGGAGCACATGGGTCTTGCTACGATCTTTTTTTAGTGCCTCTGTCAGAGCATTGAACACTTTCTCCTGGTTGGACGTCTTTTCCATGTCGATAAAATCGATGATAATGATGCCCCCGATATCTCTTAGACGAATCTGATAGGCGATTTCTTTGACCGCCTCCAGATTGGTCTTTGTAATCGTCTCTTCCAGATTGTATTTGCCCACGTACCGACCGGTGTTCACATCGATTGCTACCAGCGCTTCTGTTTGCTCGATGACGATATATCCACCTGATTTTAACCAGACTTTTCGTTTGAGTGCCCGGGAAATGTCACCTTCCAGGTTATAGGCTTCAAAAATCGACTCCATTCCATCATAACATTCCACCGACTCTTTTAGACTCGGCATTAACGTGTCCAGGAAAGAAAGAATTGATTCGTGCCCTTCCCGTGAGTCGATAACAAGCCTCTCCGCATCCTGGATAAGAAGGTCCCTGACAGCACGAAGACTTACCGACAATTCCTGATGAATCATGCTCGGACAAGATGCTGTTTCGTATTTCTTCTTGATGCCCGCCCATATATTTCTAAGAAAACCCATTTCATAGGATAGTTTTTCCTGCTGAATCCCCTCGGCAGCCGTTCTCACAATGTAGCCAAGACTTTCAAGTCTCGAGGCACTTACCATTTCCTTGAGCCGGTCTCTTTCGATGTTCTCCTCTATTCGCCGGGAAATACCGATATGGTTGGAGGTCGGCATCAGGACCAGAAAACGACCGGGGAGTGAGATATAGGAAGAAATCCGGGCGCCTTTTGTTCCCATGGGCGATTTGACCACCTGAACCAGAAGTTCCTGCCCTTCCGAAATCAACTCCTCGATATAGGTTGATTTTGGAACAAATGCTCCTTGGGGACCAGCGCTTTCAAGTGGCGGCATTTCATCTTCGTCGTCTATCGATTCGAAAAGGCGCTCTGTTTCCTTGAGGTTGTCCCCTAAAACATCATCCACATATATAAAGGCCGCCTGGTCCAGACCGATGTCCACAAAAGCTGCCTGCATTCCTGGAAGTACTCGCTGCACCCTGCCTTTGTATATATTTCCAGCAATATCCGAGCCGTCGTTTCTCTCGATAAAAAGCTCTGCGATCGTTCCATCTTCCAGTAGCGCCACGCGTGTCTCGTGTTCAGCCACATTGATGACGATCTGTTTATACATGAATACCCCCTTTGACTATCAATGCTTTTCGGATATCTTCCGTTGGCAATGCGAAAATCTGCTCTAACACGACTGCCGGCCGGATCCGTTTTCCGCCCTTATTTTGGATTGTTAACTGTATGCTGTTCGGCTCGACTAAATCAATACTTAAAATTTCCGTTTTGAGATCAATGGTACCAAGAACACCTTTTTTATTTGTGAATGTATATTCGATCCGCTTGCTTTCAGCAAACCAGTCAAGCCGCTGCCTATCAAACACGCTCTCTTTGAGCGTAACTGTATAATGATCCACAGGGGGCCCCTGGGGTTGCTTGGAGCCTGCCTCTTCGCAGCCGTTGATGAAAAGTCCCTCGGGAAGCTCCTGGTTTGTTCTTCGAACCAGCTCATCACAAACCATATTGTTCTGCACAGAAACAAAGAAAAACTCATGCATGCCCTGCATGCCCATGGGTAATGGATCGTCAAAAGAGATCCTGGGCATTGGGTGAAAGCCTTTAGAATAGGCCAAGTCTATACCTGCCCTTCTAAACGCCCGATTGATGATTTTGGCTAACTCCAGGTGTCCGAAGAATCGGGCGTCACCTCTTTTTGAATAAAACAACTTCAGCTTTCTAAAAGACGTTTGCAGTACAGCATCCGTTTTCTCTTTCCAGAGGGGACCGGCTTCAGCAGCGTCGTCCAAAAGGTGCGGTAAGATGTTTTCAAAATCACAGGTGCCGCATTGCTGACAGGAATGCCAGCGACAGTCTTCTGTCTTGGCACCTTTCAGGGCGTTCTTCCATTCATTGATTAAAAACACTTTTTCAACACGGACATCGATATGATCCCAGGGAAGGGGCTCCTTGAGATCCTTTTGCCGCCGCGTATAAAAATCGATATCCAATTGCGATTCCGCAATAGATGCCTGCCATACGGAAAAACTGAACCGGTCGCTCCATCCATCAAACCGGCAACCCTTTTCATAAGCCTTCACCAAAAGACGAGATAGACGCCGGTCTCCTCTTGCCCATAGTCCTTCCAGAAAACTGACCTCTGGATCCTGCCATTTAAACGTCACGCCTGGAAGTCGCAGTTTTGAGCGCAGCCATTCAATACGTGTTCTGGCTTCTTCTAGGGGCAGCTGGGTTACCCACTGAAAAGGCGTGTGCGGTTTTGGAATAAAGGTTGCGACACTTACATTCAGCTTGCCAAACTGGCCATTGGGGCCCTTCGTCTTCCTCAGTATTTTCACCAGATCCACGATGCCCTGGAGATCTGTCTGAGTTTCTGTTGGAAGTCCGATCATGAAATAAAGCTTGATTACACGCCAGCCGGCCGAGAAAGCATCCTGAACGGTTGCGATAATTTCATCTGTGGTGATATTTTTGTTAATGACATCACGTAAGCGCTGACTGCCTGCTTCCGGTGCTATGGTAAAGCCCGTTTTTCGAACCTTTTGTATCGCCTGCATGAGCTCCGGTCCCAGCGTTCCGGCCCGGAAGGAAGGGAGTGAAACAGAGATATGTTGGGAAGAATATCTGTGCATCAGTGTGGTTATCAGGGGAGAAATACCCGTATAATCGCCGCTACTCAGAGAAAGCAGGGACACGTCTTCATGGCCGGTATTCTGAAGACACCGCTCTGTAAGGTTCATGACGGTATCCACTGAGCGCTCCCTGACCGGTCGGTAGATCATGCCGGCCTGGCAAAACCGGCAACCCCTGGTACACCCTCTTGAAACCTCCAGGCGTAAGCGATCATGAACCGGCTTACCATAGGGAACCACCGGTTTGTCCGGGAACAATGCCTGATCTAGATCGCCCACAACGGCCCGCTTGATGCGCCCAGGGTCCCCCGGACCGTTTTCTTTCAGGGAGTGTGTAATCTGTTGCCCTTTTTCATTGTACCTTACCTGGAACAGAGACGGTACATAAACACCCTCCAACTGTGACCATTTTTCCAAAAGAGCCTTCTTGTCCACCCTGCCGTCACGATCCATCTGTATTCGAATGTCAGCCATTTCGAGGATGACATTCTCTCCGTCTCCGATCACGATGGCATCAAAAAACTCTGCCACGGGTTCAGGGTTGCTGGCGCAGGGTCCCCCTGCAATGACCACTGGATCCGTATCGGCTCTTTGGGATGCATAAAATGGAATACCTGCAAGGTCCAGAATCGTTAACATGTTGGTATAATTAAGCTCATACAACAGGCTGAACCCAACGATATCAAATTTTTTCAAGGGATATTGCGATTCCATGCTTGCCAGGGGTACACGGGATAACCGCATCAACGATTCCATGTCCTCCGCTGGTGAAAAAACCCTTTCAGCGGCAATATTCCGGCGTTGGTTCAAAATGTGATATAAAATCTGCATGCCAAAGTGAGAGGTGCCGATTTCATATAGATCCGGAAAGGCCAATGCTATTTTCAGTTGGACCTTTGATAAGTCTTTTCTACTGGTGTTGACTTCCGTTCCCAGGTATCGACTCGGTTTATCCACCAGGGGCAAGAGGTCTTGAATGGTTTTTTGGGGCATGATATGTCTTTTAACGGTCGAAGATTCCATTCAGCTTCCTGCCAGGCTCTTCGCTCTTTGCTTGTCGGTGACTGGAATCGTTCTTATGTTATATTCCAATGGTTGTAACGCTTTCCCGAACAGAGTCATCTGTGCTAAATGGAAACGGTGACGGGTTGTACGGTTCAGGGATGATTATCTTCAGTACATTTTAATCACGAATAACAATTATGCAAAAAATATCCTTATACTTCAATCGGTTTCTATGTACGTTCCTGTTTCTTCTCTGGTTCCCGGTTGCCGGCAACAGCCATGAACTGGACCGCAGAAACGCCGTCGTGAGTACCATTCAAAAAGTAGGCCCGGCAGTGGTCAACATCAGCTCAGAATACCAGGTTCAGACACGGCGTAATCCCTTTTCCGGATTTGGAATGGACCCTTTTTTCGATTCGTTCTTCAAAGATTTTTTTGATCCGGGCTTGGAGCATCGTCAGAAACGAACCAGCCTCGGTTCCGGTGTCATCATCGACGGTAAAAGAGGGTTCATTCTTACCAATGCGCATGTCGTCACCCAGTCGGAATCAATCTCGGTCGCTCTCAAGGATGAACGGGAGTTTCAGGCACAAATCGTGGGTGTGGACCCGGATTCGGACCTGGCTGTACTGAAAATCGGAAACCAGGAAGATCTGCCGGCCATAGAAATGGGGAATTCCGACGATCTCATGATCGGCGAAACCGTCATTGCCATCGGTAATCCTTTCGGTTTTTCACATACGGTAACCACCGGTGTCATCAGCGCGCTGAACCGCAGCATTCGAACCGATGATACGGTGTACCATAATTTCATCCAGACCGATGCGTCCATCAATCCCGGCAACAGCGGGGGCCCTTTGCTGAACATCCATGGTGATTTAATTGGCATCAACACCGCCATCTATGCCAAGGCACAGGGTATCGGATTTGCCACCCCCATCAACAAGGCCAAGCGTATCGTCGCGGACTTGATTCAATATGGCGAAGTGGTACATTCCTGGACTGGGCTATTCCTGCAGGATCTCGACCAGGAACTTGCACGCTATTTGAAAATCCCCGCAGACAAGGGCGTCATTGTCAAGGAGGTCGAGCCCGACAGTCCCGCCACCGCTGCCGGTATCTTCAAGGGTGACATCATTCTTGCCCTTGAAAACATTCCGATTCGTTCGGTTTATGACTATCAGCAAGCCCTGAAAAGCTTCTCGGTGGGTTCCAGGATCAAAATTAAAATATTTCAGAATGCTAAGCAGAAGACATGTTTATTGACAACATCTGTCTTTCCGGAAGAGCGCGCACTTGAACTGGCCGACAAACTATTAGGTGTCTCGATCGAAGCGTTGTCACCAACGAATCGCCGAAAATATCAAATTTCGGCCAAAGAGGGCGTCGTTATTTCCAAAATTGCTGCCCGATCATATCTTGCCGGTATCGGCGTTGATGTTGGCGATGTAATTCGGCAGATAGATGATCAGGTCATTTCCTATGTGGACGACTTTAAAAAAGCGATAATCAAGAGCCGCCAGAAAAACAACCTCGTGATTCTTGTACAGCGGGGGGAACAGGGATATTATATCACCGTAAAACCATGAGGAAGAAAACATATGCCGCGAATTAAAATCAACCAATTGCTTAAATCCGGAAACAGGCTAGAAAATGTACTGATAAAAGGGTGGGTTCGAACCAAGCGGGATACAAAAACGTTTTCCTTTCTGGAAATAAATGATGGGTCCTGCCTGAACAACCTTCAAGTCATTGTCGACAATACCCTGCCAAACTACGGAGAGACAAAGCAGCTCACCACGGGCTCGGCAGTTGCAATTCATGGAAACCTGATACCCTCCAAAGGAAAGGGACAGTCGTGGGAGCTTACGGCCACGACGGTGGAGATTGTCAGCCTGGCACCCGAAGAATACCCGCTTCAAAAAAAACGCCATACCGATGAATATCTGAGAACCATCGCCCACCTGCGGCCCAGGACCAACAAGTATGGTGCGGCCTTTCGTATTCGCTCCGAGCTGGCTTACGCGATTCATCTTTTTTTTAAAGAACGCGAATTTCGATACATCCATACACCCATACTAACGGGATCGGACTGTGAAGGTGCGGGAGAGCTTTTCCGGGTAACGTCTCTTGATTTAAGCAACCTCCCCCTCAAGGACGGTACCCCTGATTATTCCCGTGATTTTTTCGGAAAAGAAGCCAACCTGACCGTTTCAGGACAGTTGGCGGTGGAAATGTTTGCACTTTCTCTGGGGGATGTCTACACTTTCGGGCCCACTTTCAGGGCTGAAAATTCCAATACGCGAAGGCATGTGGCGGAATTCTGGATGGTTGAACCGGAAATGGCGTTTTGCGACCTGCAGGGCAACATGGATCTCGGAGAAGAAATGATCCAGTTTTTAACCGCCTATATCATGGACGCCTGTCAGGATGATATCGCCTTGTTTGCAAAATATGTCGACAAAAACCTTATGGCAACCCTGGCATCGATTGTTGAGTCTGATTTTGTCCGACTTCCTTATTCTGAGGCCGTGGACATCCTAAAGAAGTCCACGGCTAGCTTTGAGTTCGAGATTGACACTGGCAGGGACCTGCAGTCTGAACATGAGCGATATCTTACCGAAAAGCACTTTAAAAAACCCGTCATCGTCTACGACTATCCCAAGGAGATAAAAGCCTTTTACATGCGTCTGAACGATGACGATAAAACCGTTGCCGCCATGGATGTTCTGGTGCCCCAGATCGGAGAAATCATCGGTGGTTCCCAGAGGGAGGAGCGCTACGAGGTCCTAGAAAAACGAATAGCCGCGGCCGGTCTTCCCAGAGACGCCTACTGGTGGTATCTCGACTCTCGAAGGTATGGCAGTGTGCCACACAGCGGTTTTGGCCTGGGATTTGAGCGGTTGCTGATGCTGTTGACCGGTATTACCAATATCCGGGATGTGATACCCTTTCCCAGGACACCCAACAACATCGAGTTCTAAATTCGCTGGCGTGAACCGAAAAAGCAAGCAAATTCCTCGTAGGTTCTGCCGTTCGGCAGTGCTTCGGCATGCTGCGGGGTTTTCAGTTTAGAAGATTAGAAGCCAATCAATTCGATTGAACTAAAATAACGGTCAATATTTTAATCGGTGTTGTGTTGTGCGCATTCGCCAGATTTTTTATCTTGTCACCCTCCTTGGCCTCCATTCCGGCACCTTTTAAGCTCTGGTAGACCCTATCGGGTTCAAGCTGCATTTCTTTGATTATCTGGCCGATGGTTTTATTGCCCAGACCCGTACCGGAAAATGTTTCCTCTATTTTCTCAGCTGTCCAAACGGCGCCGGATGTCATCGCCACGGGTTTGGTCTCCAGTTTTTTTATGACTTCATAGACGCCCATTCCCGAACTACGCTTACTGTCGGCAATCTCTGCCAGGGTGTTCTTGGGACTGCCCACCGTAAAACCTGCCGCCCTGAGTTCCATCATCGCCTGGTCCAGAGGGATACTCTGCTTCTTACAAAAGGTTTGAAGGCTGACCATCTCCGCATGACCGAAAGGTGGCTCCAGTTCAGGAGCGGTGACCCAGGAGCTTTTGATGGCCTCTCCCAAGTCACTCACATAGACAAGCGGTGGCAAGGACCAGATACCACTGACGACAATCCAGAGAAATATCAGCGAGCTGAGCACCAGTTCACGTCTATATCGCAGAGTACTCTCGATCTTGCCGCTCAAATATTTAATCAAGGGTTTCCAGTTGTAATAGAGATGGAACCCACCGGCAATCAGAAGCAGAAGACCTGAAAAAATATGTATTGTTCCCCATTGATCTTTTTCTAGGCCCCAAAACTGCCACTTTATCCAGTAAGCCACCCTGCCATGGGGCTGAATATATAAAAGGATTCCCGAAAAACATAATAATACAAAACTCACCAGCGAACATAATGAGGTAAATGCACGACCACTCCATCTTTTATCACTCATTCTATAAATACCTTCTAAAATAAAGACGTTAGAACAATTCCATCATGTCGTTGTAGAATTGGTGAAGCTGATACGCTCTCTGCCGTCTCAAAGATTCAGAGCGGCGAAAGCGCGTTTCATAAATTCGCTACACGGATTTATTCGCGCAAACAGCGCAGTTTGGCCAGATCCTCGGCATAGCCGTACAGATGGAGGCCCTTGCTTTCAACGATCATCTCGCCATCTTCGACACCGATTTCAGCAGCCATATAGCTCTTCAGGTTCTGGATGCCTGCCAGGTTGGCAGGCAAGCCCCCCCACAAATCCCAGGACCGGAAATAGACCATAAAATTGAGCCGATCATCCTGAATACGTGTGTCGATGGAGCGAAGACAGGGAGGGTCCAGGAGGGTGATGTCCGATGGATGTGCCACCTGAAGCACCATCTGGTTGTTTCGGTACCCAAATTTTTTATAGGTATCGATCACCCACTCAATCTGATTCAGGTAAATCATGCCTTCTTTCTCAAAGACAATTTTACCGTCGATCTCCCTTTTATCGATGATTTCCGTATTGTCGTTCTGCCACCAGGTCAGTTTGTTACGGGTAATCGGTGCCTGTGTCAGCCGTTCGCCATACGTATAGGACTCGCCTGGTTCTTTATGGCCCGTCATAAGATATTCGATATAGGAGCGCTGGTATCCCTCGCCCCCATAAATATATGCTTCCTCCACCGGATTTGGAATACCACAAGAGGCTGGAATATCCGGCAACAACGGCTCGGTGTCGGGGTGCAGAATATGGCCGCAGAAATAATCGTATTCCAGGCGTGTTTGCCCGGCATAGGACCCCCTGTCAATGTTGAATCGCTGTCCATTGTCCAGAATATCGTGAACCGCCTGAAACCAGAGATCCGGAAGATCTCTGGCCTTAATCATATGAATCTTCATCTAATTCCTCACTATCCAGTTTTAATTTACAATACTTTTACAAACACCTGCCACACCTCTGTGGCCAGCGATCATACGTATTCTTCCCATTTGTCTCGTTTTGAATCAAGGAAAAACATTCATCCATAGCTATTGAAAACAGAAAATATTCTGGCTATCTTGAGCATATAGTGCTTATCTTGTACATCAATCTTTCTGTGTTCATCGAACACGAAATAAACAATCCCTGGCGCTTTGCGAACCCACTGCAAGGGTTCGACAACGCAAATCGACATTGGATCACCCATTTCGCTCTATCTATGATGAAATCCGAAAGTTGAGTTATAAACATACTCTTTAATCTTAATCGGAGATATCGTGAGACAAGACTCTATTCTCGAAATAAAAGCGTATGGTGCCTGGAACGGCGGTACCCTTACCGACAATTCAATTTACGAAAACAAGGGTATGTTTTTCAAGGGCGACATCCCCGTAAACATGACATCCATTGAAGAACGCATCGGTATCAGAACCCGCATGGTGGCACCGGACGATGCCAGGATCGGGGTCATTGCTCTTCAAAACCTGTTGGAAACATCGGATATAGATCCGGGTCGTATCAAAATGATTATCGGTGCTACCAATGTCGGAGAGGATAAATACGAAAAAGGCCCATTGATCCGACACTCTTTTGAAATCATAAAGGCACATTGCCCGAATGCAATTCCCTTTGATCTTTATGCCGGGTGCCCAGGTTACAACGTTGGCGTCGAATTGATCTTCATGCTCTCTTTGGCAGGTCAGCTGAAAGAAGACGATATCTCCATCGTAATCGGCGCGGAAAATATCCATCGTGCCAAAGCTTTTATGCCGCTTGATACTTCCAACATCATTTTCGGCGACGATGCACTGGCAACGGCGCTTGTAACAACGGCTACCCGTAGGCCTCCGAAAAGAAAGATTGTTACCGAGAAAACGCGCAGTTCTCTCTCTTCTGATTTTATCTCTGATCTTGCGGAAGCTATCCTTAAATTGAACGGGAATAAAAAAATCGATGGTATTATCATCGATAACCAACTCGGCAAACTTCAATACAGAGTGCCGGCCACTGCCGCAAGGGTACAGCACGAACTTGTCGTTCGGATGTTTCCGGAAAAAGTAAAAACCGGGCTCTTCAAGGATTTTAAACGTTCCCTGACATTCTACAACCGTCACGTAGATTCTTTCGCATTTGATATTATGTCGCTTTCAAAAAACACACAACTGGTAGAAAATATCGCCAGTGCCTACATTCAATCAGGCAAGCACACGTCGGTCGTAACTGTTTCTCTTGCTGAAGATATGACTGCAGAGATCGCGATTCATCGTGGAAACGGTTTTGTCTTCGAAAGACCCCTTTCAGGTATTGTGGATACAAGGACACGGACGCATGGATGTTTTGGAGATTATATTCAGGCGCTTCCAACCGAAAATGATGTGTTTGGCGAAATGAATGGAAAGGGCGTTTTTCTATATGCCACCCGGGGGGCCGGAAGCCATTTAATCGACCTGTTGCAGCACAATCACCTTAGCATGGCTGATCTCGATTTGTTGATAGAACACCAGGCAAATTTTGCCATGATACCATTGACCCTTGAAAAAGTATTGGATCATGGTCAGCCCGATTTAAAAAAAGATGTCATCGAATACGTCTCCAATAAAATGATCACCAATATACAGATGCGTGGCAATTGTTCGGTGGTGTGTATGCAGCGACTGCCCTATGATTTGAATCGGGGAGCACTTTTGCCGGACAGTATCAACGATTTCCCCATTAATCGGAATCTCGAAAAACTAAAAAGCGCTAAGATAATTCTCAACGATTCAGTGGGTGCGGGAATGACAAGAAGTTCGTTTCTTCAAATAAAAAAATAACCTCGCAGAGACGAGGTTATTTTTATTTCATTGTCTTTCGGACTTATAAATTAACGGACCTATGTACCAAATAAAGGTAAGACACTAAGGCTGTTAGATGATCCCTGAGCGATAGATGCGTTAAGATCAGCAGCGGAGGGTTTAAATATCCAGGGTACCGACCGACAGCGCATTGTTCTGTATAAATTCCCTTCTGGGTTCAACTTCGTCGCCCATCAAAATGGTGAAGATTTCATCCGTATCCACGGCATCTTCAATTCTTACCTGAAGCAGTGTACGTTTCTCCGGATTCATGGTCGTCTGCCATAGCTGCTCCGGGTTCATTTCACCCAAACCTTTATAACGTTGAATACTGAGACCCTTTTTCCCCTCCTCCACGAGATGAACGAAAAGTGCTCTCTTGTTTTCGAACACATGGCCGTCTTCTTCCTTTTCCGTCGAAGATACCACGAACGGCGGCATATCAAATTTAAATATTTTCTTTCCCAGAATTCTGGCTTTTTGGAACTCTGCGGCATGGACAAGACTCTTGCTTATTCTGATGGGGCCAACATCCGTGATAAATGGGTTTTTGCTCAAAAGCTCACTTTTGAGTTCGGGGAGGGGAATGACTGTCATCTCATAGAAATCACTCTCACTCTTCCATTTAAGTTCGGTTGTTTGATATTGTTGTCGGGCGAGCGCTTCTTTTAAGGCCAGCATCTGATCTTCGTCTCGAAAAAATTTTTTATTGATGATGCTTTGCCGGATAACAGCCTCGGTTAGATCCTGAAAATACCCTCTTTTCTCAATATTGGAAAGGATATTGAAATATTCCGATAGATTACTCAGAAAGATCATCAACCGATGATTGGAAAGCTCTTCCGCTTTATTGCCAAACGTTACGATTTTTCTTTCACAGGTACGTTTCAGGATAAACTCATTGAAATCCAGTTCGTCCTTTAAATACATTTCATTTTTGCCTTTTCCCACTTTCAAAAGAGGGGGCTGGGCAATATACAAATATCCATTCTCTATGACTTCCGGAAATTGTCGGTAAAAAAAGGTCAGGAGCAGTGTCCTTATATGAGAGCCATCCACATCGGCATCGGTCATGATGATAATTTTGTGGTACCGGAGCTTTTCGATATCATATTCTTCCCTGCCGACCCCTGTACCCAGAACCGTTATAATATTTTTTATTTCTTCGCTGCGAAGAATCTTATCAAACCGCGCTTTTTCGACATTCAGAATTTTACCTTTAAGAGGCAATATCGCTTGAAATTTTCGGTCCCTTCCCTGTTTGGCCGAACCTCCGGCTGAATCACCCTCCACCAGAAAAATTTCCCGCAGAGCCGGATCCGACACCTGACATTCCGCCAATTTCCCCGGCAAGGTCGAGTCTATTAGCGAACCCTTGTTCCTGGCAAGATCCCTGGCCCGTTTAGCAGCATCTCTGGCTCTTGCGGCATCGACCGCCTTGGCAATAATCTTTTTAGCGATGGTAGGGTTTTCCTCGAGAAATATACTCAGTTTCTCATTGACCAGAGACTCCACAAGACCCTTGACCTCGCTGTTACCCAGTTTGGTCTTTGTTTGCCCTTCGAATTGCGGATTGCGTATGCGAACACTGATAATGGCCGTAATACCCTCTCGCACATCATCCCCACTTATTTTTGAAATGAGATTCTTGGGCAGGTTGCCATTCGACAGATACTGATTAAGGGTGCGGGTCAATCCGGCTTTGAAGCCAATTAAATGAAATCCGCCTTCTATTGTATTGATATTGTTAGCAAAAGAAAATATTTTTTCTTTGAATGTGTCATTGTATTGTATGGCGACTTCTATCTGAATATCGGCTTTATCGCCTTCAATAAAAATGGGCTTGTGAATGACCGCGTGCCGTTTATTGATATATTCCACAAACGAAACAATACCACCCCTGTACATAAATTCATCTTTTTTATCAGATCTCTCGTCCTGAAGAATAATTTTGATACCCTTGTTCAAGAAAGCCAGTTCCCGAATCCGGCGGACTAAAATATCATAACTGAATTCAACAAGATTAAATATCTCAGGATCCGGTGAAAAGTGTATCTTGGTGCCCCTTTTATTTGTTTTTCCGACCACCGTTAATTCACTCGTCTTGTTGCCTCTCTCATATATCTGATAATATACCTTTTGGTCCCTATATACTTCCACCTCCAGGATCACTGACAACGCGTTTACAACCGATACCCCTACGCCATGAAGACCACCGGAAACCTTGTAGGAATCGTTGTCGAATTTACCCCCGGCGTGCAGTTTTGTTAACACCACCTCCACGGCTGGAATTTTTTCCGTTTTATGAATTCCAACCGGTATTCCCCTGCCGTCGTCTTCCACACTCACGCTGTTGTCGGAATGAATGGTTACCGTGATGTTCTCACAGTATCCGGCCATTGCCTCGTCAATGCTGTTATCCACCACTTCATATACCAGGTGATGCAGCCCGGCAACATCCACGTTTCCGATGTACATGGAAGGTCTCAATCTTACAGGCTGCAGTCCTTCCAGTACATTAATGCTCGTTTCGTCGTATTTTGATTCCATTAAATTCTCATCGGCATAATTACGCCTAAATATGTTTTGTCGTTTTCCCCTTCAATGACGCAGGGTTTTTCCTCACTTACCATATTGATCAATACATTTTCGGTTTCAATGGCATTTAATATTTCAATAAAATATTTCGGGTTGAAAGCGACCTTTATGGGATCCCGACCGAAATCAATCGCCATATCTTCTTTTGATTCACCAATTTCAGGATTTGTCGCACTTACGGTAATGCTGTCTTTTCCAAAATCAAAAACCGCTCCTTTATAGTTTTCCGAGGATAAAATAGACATCCTTTTCAACATCATTGTAAACTGAGCCCGATTGACAATAATATCAAACCTATTTTCTTTTTTAATAATATCGTCATATTCTGGAAACTCTCCTTCCAAAAGCCGGATAATAACCGTTTCGGTCTCTTTTTTGGCAATAAAGTACGTCTTCTTTATTCCGACGTGAACGATTCCTTCTGAAGACAAAAATTTTGCAACCTCCATCAATCCTTTTTTGGGAATGATTATTTTATCAAACATCGGAACGTTCGCGTCTTTCTTAAGATGATAATCCGCTTTTGAAAGTCGACTCCCATCGGTTGATACCATTCTGACGCAAATATCATCCTCCGTTTCAATACGCTCGAAAAGCGTGCCTGTGATGTGGGCGCGTTTATCGTCTGTTGCACCGCTGATCATGGCACTTTTTTCAATCATTTTTTTTAAAAAAGAGGATTCCATTTCAAAAAGTTCAATTTCATCCACATTGGGATTTTCCGGAAATTCATCGGAATCCATCCCCACAATATGATACTGAATATCTGGACTGCCGATTTCAATCCATTTATTCTCCACCTCATTGATTTCTATATCCTCTTTTGGAAATTCTCTGACGATTTCATAAAATTTCCTGGCACTGATGGCGAGACTGCCTTCCTTTTCAACAACTGCAGGATAGGTACCCTCTATACCGGTTTCAAGATCCGTTGCCATGAGTGTGATACCATTACCGGTCGTGGTCAGCATGACATTTTCGGTTATGGCAAGATTGCTCTTTCGACTGGTCAATCCTTGAATTTTAGAAAGAACTGCCAGAATATCCCCTTTTTTGATTGTAATCTTCATATGTATTTCCTACCTTATAAATAAAGAAGTATTAATAAGGGCTGTTCATAATGACAACAAGTTAACAATAAATTGATTTTATTAATATAATATAATCTTTTCTTTTACAATAAGGTGGTGAAAAACTGTTCAAAAACGGGCCATTTTCATCTATGACAATCCCGTTGTTTATAAATAGAAAATTATGAACATTTTATCAATACAAAATACAAGATATTGTGTATAAGTATGTTTTAATTATATACATATAGCTGGAAGAGCCAAACAAAACAAGATGAAATATATTGCCGACCTTCATGTGCATTCAAAATACTCCAGAGCCACTGCTAAAAATCTTGATCTGGAAAACCTCTATATAGCCGGTCAATTAAAAGGAATTACAGTACTGGGCACCGGCGATGTCACCCATCCTGCCTGGTTTAGGGAAATAAAAGAAAAATTAGTTCCGGCCGAAGCGGGGTTGTTCAAACTCAAAAAAGACATCACCCGGGCCTGCAGGGATCACATACCTGAAAGCTGTCGGGGTCCCGTTCGATTTGTCCTGGTTTCAGAAATAAGCAATATTTATAAAAAACGTGAAAAAACACGGAAAAATCATAATCTTGTATTTTTTCCGGATATTGAATCTGTTGAAAAATTTAATAAGGTGCTTGATAAGATTGGGAACATCAAATCAGATGGCAGACCGATACTGGGTTTGGACGCCAGAGATCTTCTGGAAATATCCCTGGAAATGTCGCCGGACGGTTTCCTGGTGCCGGCTCATATATGGACACCCTGGTTTTCCATGCTGGGATCGAAATCAGGATTTGATTCGATTCAGGACTGTTTTGAGGATCTGACACCCTATATTTTTGCGGTGGAAACCGGATTGTCTTCGGATCCCGAAATGAACTGGCGCGTTAAAAATTTGGATGGATTAACCCTTATATCCAATTCAGATGCACATTCTCCAATGAAGTTAGGGCGTGAAGCCAATATATTCAATACCGATTTGAGTTATTACCATATCAGGCATGCAATCAAGACGGGTGATCCAAAATTGTTTTATGGAACATTTGAATTTTTTCCTGAAGAGGGCAAATATCATATCGATGGTCATCGGAAGTGTGAGCATCGTTCATGGCCGGCAGAAACGATTCAGAAAAAAAGAATTTGTCCCGTGTGCGGAAAGGCCATGACACTTGGTGTTTCATATCGGGTGGAACAACTGGCAGATCGTCCCCCTGGGGCGCATCCTGAGAGGCATCATCCTTTTTATCACCTCATTCCGCTCAATGAAATTCTGTCGGAACTACTGAGTGTCGGACCCAATACCAAAAAGGTCAATAAGGTATATCATGCATTGTTAATGCAAAAAGGATCTGAATTAAAAATACTGCATGAACTTCCGATAGAATTGCTGACGCATGGGGAAGTGCCTTTATTGGGCGAGGCGATCAGACGGATGCGTAAAAAAGAAGTCCAGATCGTTCCAGGATATGACGGCGCGTTCGGGACGATTCAATTGTTTACATCCCGGGAAAAAGAAAAAATGAGCGGACACGTATGAGTCTTGCGATTCTAATCAGAAAAATGGGTATATTTTTTGCCGTTCTGTTTCTTTTCGTAACAGTGCCGATTGTTTCGGCGGATATCTACATGTTTATCGACAGCCAAGGGGTGCTGCATTTCACCAATGCACCGACATCGTCTCAATACACGCTGTATATCAAGGAACGACCAAAACCAGCGGAGACAACAAAAAAATATGATGGAATCATTCAGGAAGCCTCCAACAGGTTTGGTCTGTCGTTTTCACTCATAAAGGCGATCATAAAAGTGGAGTCTGATTTTGATTCACGGGCTGTTTCCAAAAAGGGAGCCCTTGGTTTGATGCAGATTATGCCCCAGAACCTGCAGGCATTCAATATTCAGGACCCGTATGATCCAAGGGACAACATTCTGGGGGGTGTGCGCTATTTCAAAAATCTTATAGAACGGTTTGAAGGGAAACTGCCCCTGGCCTTGGCTGCCTACAATGCCGGCCCGACCATCGTGGATAAACACAGGAAGATTCCGCCCATCCAGGAGACGGAAGATTATGTCAAAAAAGTTATGAAGTATTTTTATCTATACAAAAACAGCTGATAATAACCAAAGCGGATGAACCGCAACAGCAAGCGCATTCCCCGCATCAAGCTACGAAGTTCTTCAATGAGAAAAAAATACCCTCCCCTGTCACATGTACAGTCGAACCGAAGGAGATGTTATGCGGGTATCGGACAAACCGACAGAACCGGGCAGGGGCCCTGGCGGGAAACCCGGTCGGTGGTCGAGCCGGTCATAAGTACCTCGATGAGGTTGCGCCCACGGATGCCGAGAATGATGAGATCGATTGAATTTAACAGGGAGTATTTGATAAGTTCTTCGTAGGGCCTGCCCGCCAGAAGGCTCGTTTTTGGACGACACCAGAGAACGGATTCCTCAGGAATCATTTTGGAGAGCTTTTCACTCAACTGGTGATACAATGTCTTTTCGGATGAACCGCCAGGGGCCGCACCCGATTTCAGTATGCCCTTGTAACTTGGCGTTTCTATCACATGGACCAGATGCAGTTCTGACTCGAAATCCTGAGCAAGGCTTAAACCATATTGAAAAGCAAGTTCGGAAAAAGTTGAAAAATCACATCCCACGAGTATTTTCTTAAAACCCAGTGAAAACCCACCCAAAAAAGCGTCAATATCTTCGTGGCTTCTGACGATAAGCAACGGACAGGGCAGAATTCTCATCAACCGTTCAGTGACCGATCCCAGAAAAACACGCTTAAGCCCACTGCGACCGTGGGTTGCCGAAACAACCAGGTCTATCTGATGCATGGCCACAAATTTCGATATTTCATCCGGGGGATGCCCTGCGGTAACCAGTGGTTCCCAATCAATGGTTTGATTCTGCATCATCCGCTTAAGCTGTTCATGGGTATATCCGATGGTTTTGTTTTGAAGCTCCAGGGGAGCAAAAATAATATCTCCATAGGCTGCCGTGGTGCTTAAATCCACAATATGGCAGACATAGAGCTTGGCATTGAACTCTTTTGCCAAAGCAACGCCGGAGGATATGGCAATGGTGGAAAGGTCAGACAGGTCTGTGGCACATAGAATGTTATTGAAATTGATTTTCATGATAGGCCTCTCCTTTTGGATATTGTGGCCAAACAAGGTGAAGAGAAAAACTATCAGAGGTGATGCTCGCGTACAGCATGAGAATGAATACCATACCCATCTGGATTCAACGAACGCGAAATGAACAATCCGCAACCATTTTAGGTGTGTTGATAATGGCTCAAGTAGAAACTGAACTATAAATGTTTTAAAAAGGATTGTCCAATAAAATCGAAGGAACGATCTTTAAAGAACACAACCATGCTGCTCCTTAGACGACCAGATTCTGATGGATCCTGCTTCCCGATGGTATGATGACAGGCGATTTCCCTGGGTTTGTAATCGTTACCTGGCCTGTGATGGTGACATCTTGCTCAAAAAAAACATTCCCTTCAATATTCAGCGAGATACAGTCAACAAGGCTGGGGGGCCATTGCAGTCGAAGGTTAAAACTATCGATATGAGCGAAATATGCAGGATCCAGGGTAATCTTTGGGGGGGGGGGTATTTTTCTTTTCGGGTTTATCATGAGGCAATAGTCTTTGGTCAGCAGATAACAATCCGAACGTATTGCAAGCAGGTCCTGACATTTTTTTACCGGCAAGAACCGGTTTTCCGAAACACGGACAGCTGTGGATCCTTGAAACAGGGAAATGGCGGCACCCATGGCGGTTTCTATCTGAAAGACTTTAGGGCTGTCTGTCTGTCTGGGGTTCACGGTTTTGGGGTTGACGATTATAGGGAGGTATAGATGCTTGTTTGTGTCGAAAAAGGCCTGCAGATATTTGAGGTTGACCCAAAGATTATTTGTGTTGAAATACCGGTACCGCTGGATATCCTGAAACGCAGCAATTTCGGTTTTTGGACACTGGGCAATTTCCCGCAGGACCAGCGGACCGTTTTTAAACCTGGCAAGGTGCCCACCTTTTAAGTCGGCAGGGGTTCTTTCTGCCACCTCCATCATAAATGAATGGCCATGAATCGAAAAAAAACCCAAAAGCGCTTCATCCAGTGTTGCACCCAGATTATCTGAGTTGGCTATAAAAGCATATTCGATACCACTGTCCAATAATTTTTTTAGTAGACCGGATGAATAAAGAGCCAGATAAATATCACCATGACCAGGAGGGTTCCATTCCAACTCGGGGTTGTCCGGCCACTGAACCGGCTTCAGATTAGATGCAAGCACTTTCGGGAATTTGTTTTGGATAAAATATAGAGGCTTAAAAAGAGGACTAAGCGCCGCGGCCGACGAGACTGTGTCCTGATGGGTATTGTAACTGTTCATGAAGGCCAGTTGCGCACCGCAATGTTCGGCCTGTTTCAGTTTGATTTCGAGGAAGGTTTTTCCCCCTTTGACAGAAATAAGGGATTTTGCCTTGGTAAGCCCCATACTGGTGCCGAGGCCGCCGTTTAGAACGATGGCCACCGTCTTTTTCATGACATTCCGGCCGGCGTCTGAATAAGCCCTTAGGTCGTTGGTGTCGGCAAGGTCTTCAGGAGAGAGGGGTTGAATGTCGGCATCTGACAAAAGTCCGGCCTCTCCTGAGACAAGCTGCCGGTAATAATGAGAAAAGGTTTCAATAACCAGCGGAGGCAGGTCTTCCTTTTCCATTTTCGATATAAAAGCATCCAGAGGAGTCGTCATATAAAACAAGGCCGTGATTTTTCAGCAAACCGGTTCGATCCACCCCATGATATCTTCGGTCTTGCCGTACTGTATATCCTGAATGGCGTCAAAAAGGCGCTTCGCCACGGGCCCAACGCCGCCGTCACCGATGGAGATGATGTGATTTCCGTACTTGAGCTCGCCTACGGGAGAAACAACCGCCGCCGTTCCGGAACCGAAGATTTCCGTCAATTTGCCCGAATTCTGGGCAGCCATGACTTCATCGATGCTGATTTTTCTTTCCGAAACCTTCATTCCCCAGTGCTCAGCCAACATGATGACGGAATTGCGGGTTATGCCGGGCAGAATGCTCCCGCTGAGCATGGGCGTGATGATTTCATTATCGATAACGAAGAAAATGTTCATGGATCCGACTTCCTCGATATATTTCCGATCCACTCCGTCCAGCCAGAGAACCTGGGTGTAGCCCTCGTCGTGGGCTTTGTTTCCGGCCAGCAGACTGGCCGCATAATTACCAGGTGTCTTGGCTTCACCAACGCCACCCCGAACGGCCCGAACATGATCCTTGGAAACCAGGATTTTTACCGGGTTGAATCCTTCTGGATAATAGGCACCTACCGGTGACAAAATGATAAAAAAACGGTAGGTAAAGGAAGCGCGTACTCCCAGGAAGGGGTCTGTGGATACAATCGTGGGTCGGATATAAAGACTTGTGCCGGGCTGACTCGGTACCCAGTCTTTTTCAAGAACCAACAATTGCTTGAGAGCATCCAGCGCTGCTGCCTCGTCATGATCGGGAATACAGAGCATCCTGGAAGAGCGGTTCAGGCGGTTGAAATTGTCCAGGGGTCTGAAAAGCTGAATCCCACCCGAGCCGGTCCGGTAAGCCTTCATCCCTTCAAACACCGCCTGACCGTAGTGTAGCACCATGGTCGAAGGGTCCATGGATATGGGACCGTAGGGCTCGATTCTAGGGCTGTGCCACCCTTTCTCAATACTGTAATCCATATTGAACATATGGTCGGTGAATATGGTGCCGAAGCCGAGCTTGGTCTGATCCGGTTTGGGCTTCAGCGTTTCCGCCCGGGTGATGGTTGGTTGCATTATATCCTCCTTCTTGATTGTAAAGTAGCTTCTCTGCTATTCACATAACACATATTTGCTTTAAATCAAGCGGATTGTCTATTCTCAATCTTAACAGCGCAGGCCTGTTATCATCCGACAATCGGTATGAAAAGAGATTTTGAAAGTACAAAATCACAACATGCTGTTTTGGTGTCCGCAGAGTAAGGCCCACAAAACACGGACCTGTTTTTTAATTTGACAAAAAATTGTCCCAAGATATAGTAGATGATAATCAATTAGATCCCAAACTTTAAAAACTTCTGTGGTTTCAGTTATTCTGCACGACAATTGTTAAAAACCGTCAAGGGGAATTGGCGAATGATCCTGATTGCTTCAAGGTTCCGAACAATTTCTCAGCGCTAGCTCTCGACTTGGTTCCCGTTTCTGAACTATGCCCAACAAAAAGAAAAGGAGGTTCATCATGAGGAAGAGAAATTCTGCAAAAAAATTTTTCGTTGCTCTGTCCATGGTACTTTTGCTTTTGGCAATGTTCTTGCCGGAAGCACTGGCGGCGGACAAGGTTGGATGGGTCGGTCCTGTTTACACAGAGCTGGCCGAAAGCCTGACCAGGGGTTTTAAGGATTATTATAAAAAAACCTATAACAAGGACGTGGACATCACATTTGTAAATCCGGGAGGATGGCCGGTCTGTCTTGACAAAGTCAGACTGTGGGGAGGCAAACCGGATGCCGATATTTTCCTGGGCGCCGGCGCGCCGGCACATGAACTTGCAAAGAAAGAGGGACTCATCGTCCCCTACAAGCCCAAGGACTGGGACATGGTACCTGCCGAGTGGGGCGGGATGAAGGTCAAGGATGCAGATTACTATTGGACCTGTTTCGCACCCTGGATCGTCACCAATCTGTACAATGAAAAGGTTCTGAGTAAACTGAGACTGCCGCCTCCGAAAACATGGAACGATTTACTCGATCCCATTTACAGAGGGAACATCGTGCACACCTTGCCTTATGCTTCCGGTACCATGCATGAGGCGATAGAAATTCTCATCCAGGGCTTTGGAGAAAAGGAAGCCTGGAAATATCTGAGGCTGTTGGCTGCTCAATTGGCACGCTTTTCCACCGGCAGCACCGATACAACCCAATTGGTGGGTCGCGGCGAGATTCCCATCGGGATTGCGCAGCCGCAAATGAACGCCATGGCCGCCCGCAAGGACGGCTATCCAGTCCGGGATCTGCTGCCGGAAAAAACCATCCTGGTTCCGGAAGCGGTGGCGCTGTTGAAAGGTGCGCCCAATGAAGCCACGGCAAAGATTTTTCTGGACTGGCTGTTCAGTATGGAAGGACAAAAATACGTTTTGGAGGGCCGGTATTTTGCAGCCAGAACGGACATCAAGTTCTCCGAGTGGGAAAAAGAGGGTGTCGAAATGGCCTCACACGCCAAGAAGGCCCTGGGAGTCGATTCTTTCTGGGATCTTAAAGTCGGGTTCATTGAATACGACCTGGATCTTGCAGCCTCGAGATGGGATGAGGTCAACAAGAAATATGAGTATGAAATTTACCGCAAGTGGGGTGAGCTGAAAAGCAGCCTCTTCCTGATTGAAGAGGTCGAAGGAGAAGTGGACGCCGCCAAGGCAGCGAAAATGGATGTGGCCAAGGCGGAAGCAAAAATAAAAGAAGCCAGAGCGCTTTTTGAATATGAAGGCAATTATGCGGCCGCGCGATTGGCGGCATCAAAAGCACGCGCGCTGCTGGTCTCTCCCTAACGTTTCCTTTGGCCAGGGAATTTTTCCCGATAGAACCGTGTGGGCAGGTGGGAGCGTGCCCACACGGTTTCTGTATAACGGATAAGGATATGATATGAGGCGAGGCGACACCTATTTGGCGGTATTCCTGTGGCTGGTGGTTGCCTTTCTGGTGATTTTCCCCTTGTCGATTCTGGTGAAGGAAAGTTTTAAAATATCCGGATCGGCTGTCTGGGGCCTCGGCAACTACCTGGAATTTTTCCAGGACGCCTATTATTTAAAAACCTTTGGCAACACCTTGTTCCTGAGCACCTTGTTGCTGGTGACCACTACCGTTTTCGGGGTACCCCTGGCATATATTCTGGCGCGGTACCGGCACTGGGGAAAGACGATTTTTACAGCCCTGATTCTGTTGCCGATTGTGTTGCCGGCATTTGCCGGTGTTTTTGCCTTTATCATTTTTTTCGGCAAGTATGGCACGCTTAACCTGCTCCTGATGGACATGGGGCTGATAGAGCAGCCCATCAATTTCATCTATGGAATTCATGGCCTGGTTTTTATCCAGGCCCTGCACATGCTGCCGTTTATGGTTCTGGGTCTATCGGCTGGGTTCACCAACATTGACCCTTCGTTTGAAGAAGCCGCCGAGGTCGAGGGCGCAGGGGGATTTCGCAGGTTTTTCACCATCTCTTTGCCGCTTTGTACTCCCAGCTATCTGGCCGGTGCGGTGCTCGTGTTCTTGTGGCCGTTTACGGACTGGCTGACACCCTTGATTTTGGGACAGGTGGATTTTTTACCTTCGGTTTCCTATATCAACATCGCCTATCACTTTACCGATGTACACCGCAAGCATATGGGAATTGTGGCGGTGGTTGTCTCTTCCATCTTTTGTATCTCTCTTTTTCTGATTGCAAGGTGGTGGGTTGAAAAGCGCAAATATACCGGGCTCTCCAAGGGGACAACCTCTGAGGGACGGGTAATCGAACCGGGCGTTTTGATGAAAACCAGCGCCTATGTGTATATGATTCTGGTGGCGGCGCTGGTCTTGTTGATCCCCATCGTGCTCGGATTGGCGGCTTTTTCCAGGCGATGGGTGTTTGAAGCGTTTCCAAGCTATTGGACCCTCGAGAATTTCAGGGTAATTCTGCTGCAAAGTCCGGACTTGATTAAAAACTCATTTCTCTTCAGCGGGATTGCCTTGATTTTCGGGATCGTCTTCGGGCTTCCGGCAGCCTACATCATTGTACGCACCCGTGTTCCGGGCAAAGATGCGCTCGATTTTGTGATTACCCTGATGCTGGCTTTTCCGGGTATTGCGATCGGTGTAAGTTATCTGCTGGCCTTTTGGCAGACGATTCCCATAGCCACTCATTGGATCATCATGCCCCTGGCCTTGTTTGCCAGGCGTCTACCTTATTTTTTACGGATGGCACACTCCTCCTATCTGCAACTGGACCCATCCCTTGAAGAAGCTTCCGAAGTGTCCGGTGCCGGTAAAATCAGAACCTTTTTCAGCATATCACTGCCCTTGTTGCTCAAAGGGGTGCTTGTGGGGGTGGTGATGTTTTTCATCATGGCTTTCCAGGAGATATCGACAGCGATATTCCTGTATCGGGGGGGATGGGAGACCTTGCCCATCGGTATATACTTGAACTGGCATCGCGGCATGGAGTTTGGAATTGCTGCGGCCATGGCGTTTCTGATGATTGTGATCACCTTTATCCTCCTGCTGATCATTTCAAAAATCAGCGGGGGTGTCCTGAAAGCTGCCTGGGGTGCCGCTGAAAAGTAGCGCGTTTCGCAACGAATGGGTTTGGGCGAACCCTGAAGGAGATAGATTTCATGGCCTATATACAAATCCAGAACTTGTTTAAGCGTTTCAAAAACACTGTAGCGGTGAACCGTATACAGCTCGGC
Organism: uncultured delta proteobacterium; assembly: GCA_963823335.1. Taxonomy (GTDB): domain Bacteria; phylum Desulfobacterota; class Desulfobacteria; order Desulfobacterales; family B30-G6; genus B30-G6. The sequence goes on from CAWGLD010000001.1 coordinate 1,000,565, forward strand.
GTGGAAAAGGGAGAAATGCTGACGCTTCTCGGGCCCAGCGGATGTGGAAAAACCACCACGCTACGATGCATCGCCGGATTGGAAAAGCCGGAGGAAGGGGATATCGTCATCGATGGCAAACCCATGCTGTCGGAAGGATTTGTTCAGCCGTCAAGGAGAGGCATCGGCATGGTATTCCAAAACTATGCTGTATGGCCGCACATGAAGGTTTTCAACAACGTCGCCTATGGCTTGAAACTTCAGAAAAAATCCAAAAGCGAGATTCGGGAAAAAACACGGGACGTATTGGAGCTGGTGGGTCTGGGCGGCCTGGAAGATAGATACCCGTCACAGCTGAGCGGGGGACAGCAGCAAAGGGTAGCGCTGGCGCGAGCACTTGTCCGAAACCCCAAAGTCTTGCTGCTGGACGAGCCCTTGAGCAACCTGGATGCCAAACTCCGGGAGGAGCTGAGATTTGAAATTAAAAGTCTGGTAAGACGCATGGGCATCACATCGGTTTATGTCACCCACGACCAAGCGGAAGCCATGGTAATTTCGGATCGAATTGCTGTCATGCATGCCGGAAATGTTGTCCAGATCGGTTCGGCCCAGGAGATATACGAACGGCCCGCCAATCGATTTGTAGCCGATTTCATCGGCACCATGAACTTTATCTCCGGAGAGGTCGTACAGGTATTTCCGGACAAGGAGCAAGCCAGCGTTCGCACTGATTTCAGTGATAACCTGCTGTGTATGATGTCGGATGTATCGGAAATAACGCCCGGAAAAAAAGCGTATGCATCCATACGACCTGAGGATGTGGAAGTATTTATTGAACCACCCCAAGACAGACAGAACCTGTTCAAGGGTACCATCGCCAACAAGGCCTATCTGGGTAACTTTCTGTACCTTTTTATCAGCGTGAACACCATAAAGGTGCGGGTGCAGATATCGCATTATTTACCACTGGAAGAAGGGCAGGAGCTCTACCTGTTTTTAAATCCGCAAAAAATGTAAGCTCTTGTTTTGAATAATCAGAAAGAATTGTCGCAGATGATCTGAGCGGTTGGTGTTGTAGCTCAATTTCCAGAACTCATAATGAGGCCGGTCTTAAACCAGGATGTCGGTCATTTCGGCAAACCCGTATCCGCCGGGTTTTGTCGTAACCCACGCAGGCTCTACCTCCAGACGCCCCTTGAAGTCAAGGATGTTGGCCACACCAACAGAGTGGGGAAAAAATCCGAACATGGGGCAGTCATTGGGTGAGTCTCCGATATAGAGAACCTGATCTTTGAGTTGATTCAAAGACAGGTTAAACACCTCATCAAAAAGGAGTTGGCTCATGGTCAGCTTGTCATACATTACCAAACCAACCGTTAACATGGATGGAACTTTCCTTGGCTTGAGCGCCGGCCTGTTTGAAAATAGGAACAATCTTATCGATGGCTTCCGTTGACAAGGGCGGAACATCTTCACAGAAATCGATGGCCAGGTCCGCTTCCCGGTAGGCCTGGTCAGCAGAGACACGGGCACCGGGAACCTTTTTTAGGATTTCCTGTTTTACGGTGTCCAGCGCTATCCGGTCCTTCCTTCGTGCCTCTTCCGACCTGTAATAGCGTCGGATCATTTTCTTTTGTTCAATGTCGTAGCGAAAATAGAATGCACCGTTTTCCCCCACCAGACCCGCCACAGGCCACATCCGGGCGATGTGATCACACCAACCGGCCGGTCGGCCGGTAATAGGGATTACGTGGATGTTGTTTTGCTGCAGTTTTTCCATGGCCGAAAAAACAACTGAAGGCAGGCGTCCATGAACCGTTAAGGTGTCATCAATATCCGTTAGAACAAACTGAATTTTTGACTTTGACCGTGATGGGAATTCTTTGAAAGGTTTCATGGTGTCATATTCGGCCATAGATGGCATGTTGGTCAATCTTTTTTTGACTTTACAAGGTGCCCTAGCGTAATGAAGTAGATAGAAAACGAGATTCGAACATACAGATGGGAACAAATTGATGAAAGAAGAACCCTTCCTTTTCAACAGGCCTTTGATAATCGGGCATCGGGGATTTCCGGCCCAATATCCTGAAAACACCTTGGTGTCCTTCGAAGCAGCCGTTGTTGCCGGGGTCGGAATGATCGAACTGGACGTCACCTTGTCCCGGGATGCGGAAGTTGTTGTCATTCATGATGACACCCTGGACAGAACCACCAACGGAGCCGGTGCGGTGGATAGCCATACCTTGCCGCAACTGCGAAAGCTCGATGCCGGTGGGTGGTTTCACAAGAAATTTTCCGGCGAAAAAATTCCAACATTAGATGAAGTGCTGGATTCTTTGGTGGACAAGGCAATGATCAATGTCGAGATCAAACCAAGCGCCACCGGATCTCGATCGTATGTCGAGTTGATTGTTGAAAAAACCCTTGCGGCCGTAGAAACCAGAGACGTGCATCAACGCATATTGATATCGAGCTTCGATCCTGAAATTTTAAAGGCTGTGGCTGGTGCGCAGCACCATCCTGAGATTGCGCTGCTGCTGGAGGAAGCCATCGGAGAAGGTGCCCTGGCGCTGGCTAAAGACCTGGGTGCTGTGTCCATTCATCCGAATATGGACACCCTGGATACCGAAACTGTCGACAGGGTTCGATGCAGGCGATTATTTGTTTTTCCCTATAATGTTGATTCCGAAAAAAAAATTTTCCACGCTTTAAAAATGGGTGTCGATGGTATTTTTGTGGATGACCCCGTGATGGCCATAATGTGTTATCAAAACAGATGATTGCTTTTTCATGGAGGGGTACTTTGCAAAGAGATAAAATTTGACATTGCAATAAAAGCCTGATTAATTAAAGTGTATTCACAGGGCCTGTCGAGGGCTCGCTCTCAATCTCGCATACCGGAAACCATCATAATTCGCATCAAGTCTTAGTATGAACCGTCAATGGTGGCATTGAAAACAAAAATGCACCTTATAACCTACGTTTAAAATAAGGAGAATAGCTATGAAAAGAAAAGCATTGTTATTAATTTTTGGTTTGGTGTTCGTTTTCGGGACAATTGGAACCGCTTCGGCCGAAACACTGGAGCTCTTGACGTGGAAAGGCTATGCACCACAGAATCTTGTAGATAAATTTGAAAGCGAGACCGGCATCACGGTCAAGGTTACCTATACGAACAATGAAGAAATGATTGCAAAACTGCGGGCAACACGTGGTGCAGGGTTCGACCTGGCCCAACCGAGCCAGGACCGTATTTCTTCTGTTCAAGAGAAATATAACATTTACCAGCCCATCGATCTGGCCAAAATTGAAACAGACCAGATTATTCCATCCATGCTGGAAGCCGTTAAGAAGAATACCCAAGTAAATGGAAAACCGCATGCGGTACCGTTTTGCTGGGGAACATCCGGTCTGGTGGTCAACAAGAAATTTGCACCCAATGCAGGCGACTATTCAGATTTACTCAATGCGTTTTATAATGGACGTGTCAGCTACCGTCTCAAACGCCCGACGCTGATAGCACTGGCATTTGCAATGGGTGAAAATCCGTTTGCCAAATACAGTAACGAAGAAGCTTATCAAATGCTGATGGACAAAGTGGGTCAGGCCATGATGGACGGCAAGGGCTTTGTACAGAACTACTGGACAAATGGGGATGCGCTGCTACAAGCGATGCGGTCCAATGAGGTCTACGTTGCAATGGCCTGGGACGGTGCTGGATGGAAGTTGCATGAAGAAAACCCGAATATCGATTTTGTAGCGCCGCGAAGCGGTGCTTTGGGTTGGATTGATACTTTTGCTCTGCCGGCAAAAGCCAAAAACGTGGAAGGTGCTTATAAATGGATTAACTTCATGCTGAAAGCAGAAAACGCGGCTGCTTTTACCAACATGGAAAAATATGGAACGGCCTCTGCGGGAGCAATCTCACTTTTGGAGACGTCTGTTCGGGGCAATTTTGAACGCACTTTTCCCATAAAGGATATCAACAATATCAAATGGTATCCTCCGGTACCGGCCAATATTGAATCCATCGAGGGAAAAATTTTAGACAAGGTTAAAGCGTCTCAGTAAAAGAGAGAAGGCACTTGCGGTCCTTTGCGTCAATCATGAAAGGTCGCTCTTCATCCTCGCCATGCTATACGATAGCGGGGATGAAGATGCGATGGGGTAAAATTGAAGCTGACCGCCCATCGGGCTTCAGTCTCTTTCAGGGGGGTGGTATTACTAAGAACAATGCAAATCGATCTGGCCGTTAAAAATATTATAAAAACGTTTCAAGAATTTACAGCGGTAGACGATGTCTCCTTCGACGTGCCGCAGGGTAATTTTTTTTCGATTCTGGGGCCGTCCGGGTGTGGGAAAACCACCCTGCTGCGGATGATTGCCGGTTTTACGGAACCGAACCGGGGGGATATTGTTATCAGGGGCAAAAGTGTCCTCGACACACCACCCAACAAGCGACCGGTCAACCTGATATTTCAGCACCTGGCGCTATTTCCCATGATGAATGTTTCCCAAAACATTGCCTTTGGGCTGCAGCGCAGAAAGGAGAGCCGGGCCGAGATCGCCACCAAAGTTGAAGCCATACTGGAAAGGGTTGGCTTGCCGGGATTTGGTGAGAAGAAGATCGATCAACTGTCAGGCGGCCAGCAGCAGCGTGTCGCCATCGCGCGGAGCCTGGTGATGGACCCGACGGTGCTGTTGCTGGACGAACCTTTAGGGGCGCTGGACCTCAAGTTAAGAGACCAGATGAAGGTGGAGCTGAAAAAGCTTCAGTCCCAGGTCGGCACCACATTTGTTTATATCACCCACGATCAATCCGAAGCATTGGTGATGTCCGATCACGTTGCCGTGATGAATGCAGGTCGATTCGAACAGATCGACACTCCTCAGAACCTGTACAATAACCCCAAAACACCGTTTGTTGCCAGATTTGTCGGTGAAAACAACGCCTGGTCCGGTCGGGTTGTCAAGGCTGATGATGATCTGGTGTATATAGAGACCGATGAGGGACAGAAATTTCGCGTAAGACCAAAACATACGATATTGCAGGGAACGCAGATCGATTTGTTTCTGCGGCCGGAAGCCATGTTAATCCAGCCGGACCCGAGTTTATCCACGCTCAACCGGTTTGAGGTGGTGGTCAAGGCCATTCTTTTCGATGGGGCCAACAGCCGCCTGCTGGTGAATCCACTGCAATCGAGCCGGGAAATACTTATCGCCCTGCCCCAGAACCGGCAGTACGATCACATCCGGGTTGCCGACAGGATCGAAGTCGGCTGGGATCTTAATTCCGGTATCTGTTTCCAAAAATAAAATCGCTTGGACGATTTTATCTGGCGCGGCTTTGCCGCTATTTCCGTCGTAGGTTAATAGCGCTGAGTTATAAATTTGCAAACTGTCAAAGACAGAACATTAAACTGGCCGGATTACAGATTTATGAAAAAGAGCATTCGATGGGGATTGGTTATCTTTATTTCGCCGGTACTGCTCTGGCTGTTTCTGCTCATTGTTCTGCCACAGATTGATCTCTTGATCATGTCATTCCGGATCGAAGATAAATTTGGAAATCCCACCTGGAGTATCTCCAATTATCTCGCTTTTTTTCAAGAACCGGTTTACTGGCTGACCTTTACTCGCACGGCAGCCTATTCCATCCTGGTTACCCTGTTGACGATCATTGTGGCGCTGCCCGTGGCATTTTTTATCACCAAGGTGGTGGACTACCGCTACAAAGGCTTTTTGACCATGCTCCTGCTGCTTCCCTTCTGGGTCAGTGAACTGGTGCGGGTGTATGGGTGGATGATTCTTCTGAGAGAAAGCGGCGTCATCAACCACTTCCTGTTGAAAACCGGTCTGCTGAAACAACCCATCGAGATGCTGTATAACGATGTAACCATGGTGATGGGACTGGTTTACACCTGCATGCTTTTCATGGTGATTCCGATTATTTCGGTGCTCGACAGTCTGGACGACAGTCTTATCGAGGCAGCCTACGATCTCGGGGCCAACATGTGGACGATTCTGGTAAAAATCATCATTCCCCATTCCATGCCGGGCATCGTTTCCGGAGCCATTGTCGTGTTTATGCTGACCCTGGGCAATTATCTGACGCCCAACCTGATGGGGGGCAAGAACTCCCTGTGGTTCACAGAGCAGATATACAATCAGTTCATTGCCAGTTTTAACTGGAACCAGGGATCCGCATTTGGGTTTCTGCTGTTGGTGCTTTCTTCCCTGGTGATCTGGACCGGTTTGAAACTGACCAAACAGAAGCTGAGCAAGGTGGTGAAATGATTCGCTCGCTGCCCAATACCCGATCCTACCTTCTCGGATTCAAACTGTATATCTTTTTATACTTTGTTTTTCTGTTTGCACCTTTGCTGGTGACATGCATCCTGGCATTCAACGACTCACAGTTCCCCTCTTTGCCCTGGAAGGGTTTTACCATCGAGTGGTTTACCGGCAATCTCACCGAACGGGTGGGTATTTTCCACGATGCAATCAACCTTTACAGTATGTGGGTCAGTGCCAAGACCGCTTTTTTCGTGACGATTTTATCGGTGAGCGTTGGCACCTGTGCGGCTTTTCTGTTTGAACAGGAAGATTTTCGCTTCAAACAAGGACTGTACTTCCTGATGCTTTCCCCCCTGGTCATACCTGGGGTCATTCTGGGCATATCGCTCCTGCTGTTCAGCAATACCCTGGGAATGTTTTTTGAGGATCACTGGGCACTGGATGTGGGTCTGTTCCGGCCGGGTTTCTGGCTGGTGGTTCTGGGTCAGTTTTCATTCATTGCCACCCTGGTGACCCTGGTGGTGTCCGCCCGCTTGAAAAAATTTGATCGTACCCTGGAGGAAGCGGCCATGAATCTGGGGGCCAACCGCTTCGAAGTAATCTGGCATATCACGCTGAAGTTTTTGCGTCCCGCCATCATCGGTGCTGGTGCCGTGGCCTTTCTCATGTCCTTCGAAAACTTCAACACCACCCTCTTCCTGGTGGGTTCGGACGCCACCCTGCCCATCAACCTCTATCTTCAGGTAAGAGACGGCAGCACGCCGGTAATCAATGCCATCTCGTTTCTCCTGATCGTCGGAACTTCCACGGCTGCGGTTGCCAATCTCTATTTCAGCAAAAAAGAACCTTAAAGTCTAAAAAGCGATTTTGCCGTTCTTTTGTTGGTATGTTTCCCACATGTGTGGGGATGAAACAATCGTTTCACTCTTCAGGGTTACGCAACTTTTCGAGTTAGGATGCGTTGTAATCGAGAAAGGCGTTAACCGCTGCGTAGGCTGTTGCAATGGCCAGACCGGATCCGCACTTCTGACGCATCCAGTCCTGATGGGCCAGGATCGAGCCGGCGGCGAACAGGTTTTCGTGGGCGGGTTTCCCCGAGCGGTCCAGGGGCCGAAACCGGTCATCGGTTACAATACCGGCTCGATTGACGGGATGACCGGCAGGGTCCAGGAATTCATAACAATGCCATTCATTCCTTTTGTAAGGCTGATGTACCGGCAGGTCAAAAATGGACTCGCGGATTTGCCTGCGGTCTGCAGATAGCCCCTTTCCCAGAAAACGGCCGCTGGCCAGCACGATTCCCCTGGTTTTGATGAGAATTTCCGGCGAGGTATCCCCAATTTGTACGACAAACTCCTTTCCATGCACCTGGACACCCATGACACGTTTCTGAAAAAACCGCCGAACACCCTTGGCCGGGAGGTTCGATTCAAAAATCTCCTTGATGCGGAGTCCGGGTATGGATGGGGGCATGGTGGGGATCTCGAACATGGGAACACCCACCTGTTTTTCAATGTCTGTCAGGATCTTGTGGGAATCCTGTATACCAAAAACAGCAGGCAATCCCAGGAAGCGGGCCTTCTTTAAATGCGGTCGAAGTTCATCTGCAAGGGCTTTGCGGGTCTGGGGAATTACCAGCGACCTGGCCAGGGGCTCAAGATACACTTCGCCCTGGCTTGCCGAGCCGGGAAAGGAAATGGTCACATGATCCAGACCGGGCCAGAGCGATGTAAACGATGCGACGATTTGACGGGCACTGAACCCCTTGAGACCTTCAATATCGACAATGAGACAGGGCTCTTTTGTTTCGAGTGCCTTAACGCCGTTCCACATGGTTTTGGGAATGAAATAAGAGGGTTTGACGGTGCCGACAGGTGTCAAAACAAGCGCATTTTGTCTGTCATGCCGGACATAAACCAGCCCGGATGCATTTAGGAACGCGATCAATTCTTCAAAGGCATCTTGAATGATTGACGGAGGAATCCTGGCATAGGGATGATCCGGGATATCCCGACACAGGTCTTCAATGCCCTCCCAGGGATCTTTCCTTCTGGTTCTATGCTTCACCGGGTGGACACCCATAAGGTCCAGTAAGCCGCTGGCAAAGATGATTTCACTGGCGACACCCACCTGTACCGTATCGATACCTCTGCTGCCCGCAAAAAGAGACGCCGCCATACCTGCCATACCGGCACCGATAATCACCAGGTCGCAGTCCATGTCAAAAGTATCCATCATTGAGTTCCACACCAAATAGCCCGCAGTACAGGGCTTCCTTGAGTTCGGCCTGAATAAGAGAGGTGTCCCAGAGAAGCGGTCTTTCCCCCCGCCATCTTTCAGAAACAAAAGCACGGATGTTCTCCAAACCATCCCTGCCGGTCATCTCTTCAATGTCGTAAAGATACGCTGCGATTCTCTGGGCGCAAAAGGTGCCCTGGCAGGTACCCTTGCCTATCCGGCTGCGTAAACCCAGGGCGACCAGGTCGGGTTTCCCGTTTTGTTCATGGATGGATTGTGCCAGGCTGTTGACCACGCTTTTGGGAACCATTTCGCACTCACACAGCAAAAGATCTTGAGGGTCATTGTGTTTTATCCACAGCTTTGGTGCAATGCCCGGCTTGGTCCAGCTGGTTGCGGGTACGGCAGGGAGAGGCTCTGTTCGTGTCACACAGGGCCTGGCGACACCGAGTTTTGTACAGACAAGGTCCGCGGTTTTTTCCGCCATAAGACGATAGGTGGTCAATTTACCACCCGTGATGGTGGCAAAGTTTTTCAGCCCGTCCACTTCGTGATCTATCAGGGTGAAACTGCGGCTGATACGTCGGCCCCCCTCTTCCGCAGATGTGCCAACAAGTGGGCGGACACCGGCATAGGCGCGGATATAGCGCGTCATCTCCAGCTCCGGAATCATGGCGGAGCCCTCACCTACGATGGCATCAATTTCCTTCACCGTCGGGAAAATAGTATCCAGGTTTTCAATCCGGATGGAGGTTGTGCCCAGAATGGAAACAGTTCCGCCGGGCACCAGGATGTCGGCATTGGAAGATGGGCGCAGGCGGTTGATGACACGTTCGGTTAAGCGATTATGGGTAACCAGGAGACTTCCCTTTGAATACAGCAGATCGATTTGGCATCCTGCAAGGGCAGCGATTTCCTTGGCCCAGGCACCACTGGCGTTTACAACCTGATCTGCCTCGACCATGAAGTGCTCATGGGTCAGGAGGTTTATCAGTTTTGTTGCCGTAATTTGTTTCTTTGTAATTTGAAAACCCACCACCTGGGAGTGACGTAGGAGATCACATCCGAGGGTTCTGGCCTGGTGGATATTTTCCATGGAGAGCTTGAAGGGGCCGATGGAGGCGTCTTGAACCTGGAAGGCCGCGATGGTCTTGCTGGAAAGTGCCGGCTCCATCTCACGGGCTTCCTTGATGTCGAGCTCTTTTACCGGGATCCGGCTTTTGGCGCATAACCGGGGAAACTCGGAAATATATGTTTCGTCATCACCCGCCACGGCAACAAAGAGCCCGCCGGTATCTTCGATGCAATCGGGCGCCATTTTTTTTAAGATGCGCCCCTCATCCCGGCATTCTTCAGCCGAGTGCGCATCGCTGGATACGTATCTTGCACCACTGTGAAGAAGGCCATGGTTGGCCCCGGAAGCACCGGCGTTGATGTCGTGTTTTTCTACGATGACACAGTTTACCCCCCGAAGCGCAAGGTCTCGGGCGATACCGGCACCGGTGATGCCACCTCCAACAATGAGGACCTGGGTTTTCACGATCTGCATTCTTGATGCTCCCGCAATGCTGTTTGGCAATGTCGACAAGTCATTATCTCATAAAAGCAGGGTATAAGGCAAGGACTTGGGAGATTCCCTGCAGCTTGCGGCAGGGAATTCTTCAATTGACAACCAGCACAGACTTGTTTAGAAGAACGTGAATACGACAAACACTGCTCGAAAGGAATCAGAATGAACGAAAAAGAAGGAATGGCCAGTATTGATCCGGTTCAACTAGGTCAAGACAGCCGGTTTAAATTCAAGTGCCACAAAGATGTGACATGTTTTACCAAATGCTGCAGAGAAATCAAAATTACCCTGACACCCTATGATATTCTGCGGCTTAAAAAAAGATTGAACCTGTCCTCCGAAGAGTTTTTGGCCGTTTACACGGACCTGCACCTACTGGAGAAAACAGACCTGCCGGTGGTCACCCTGAAACTCATGGAAGACCAGGGGGACGCCTGTCCTTTTGTAAGAGAGGACGGGTGCATTGTCTATCAAGACCGGCCCACCACATGCCGTTATTATCCTCTGGGGGTTGCTTCACTTAGCCACAAGGAAGGCGCGGACGATGAAGGGTTTTATTTTTTTGTCAACGAGCCGCACTGCCTGGGGTTTGAAGAAGATAGGACCTGGTCGGTCAAGGAATGGCGCCAGGACCAGGGCGTCGATATTCATGATGAAATCAATAAAAACTGGACAGATCTGGTGGTTAGAAAACGATCCTTTCCCCCCAATATCAAGCTGACCGACCAGGCAAAAAAAATGTTCTTTATGATCAGCTATAATATCGATAAATTCAGGCAGTTTGTATTTGAGAGCTCCTTTCTGGAACGTTTCGATGTGGACGAAAAAACGCTGCAGAAAATCAAGCAAGACGATGTGGCTCTTCTCAACTACGGTATTGAGTGGTTAAAAGAGATTCTTTTCAAGCAGACATCACCGGAGGATCAAGCGGCGGTGGTTAAAAGCAAAAAGAGCTAAAAGCAATCAAAAAACCCCTTCTTGCTTATATTGAAAGAAGGGGTTTTTGTATTTCATCCCGGAGCCACAAGACTGTGTTTTATTCGGTCGTGTAATATAAGCCCTCAAGAGATTGGGGGTTGCTTAGACGCTCGTCGATATCAATACTGAAAAAATCAGCCAGGGGTTGTAATATTTCCGGGTTTTTCTGTTGAACCGCGTTGGCTACCGCGAGGACTTTCTGGATACCGTTCAGGGACATTTTTCCCAACGGCCGTCGGCAGCCACCCACCGGCATCCCCAAAACAGCCATGAGTGTTTTTATCCCAAGGGGGTTTCTGGCCCTGCAGGTAACATTACCATAGGGTGTTTTTTCTTCAGTGATAACGGTCACCAGCCCAAATAGCGGGTCAAGCGCCTTCTTCAGCTTTAAGGCCTCAGCATCGTTGCCGGTATTGAGATGGCGAACCATCTCGGCAATGGCACGTGGTGCGAGATTCGTTATGACGGAGATGACGCCCGCAGCCTTGATGCGTGGGTCTGTCATCATTTGAAACGTCATGCCATCATCACCGGATAAGATCGTGTATTCCGCTCCGCAGCATTCCCGTGTGCGTTTCATATTGTCGAGATTGGCCGTAGCTTCTTTCACGGTATTGACATTTGGATAGTCGTTGAAAAGCAAACCCAGGTCTTCCGGAAAGAGCTGGGCACCGGTTCTGCCGGGGATGATATAGGGAATGATGGTCACTTGGGGGAATTTTTCAGCGATGGGCGCTATGTATTCTTTTCGTATTTCCAGGGAACTGGGCCCATTGTAATACGGGTCCACCAGAAGCACTGCATCGGCGCCGGCATCGACAGCATGTTGCGTTGCAGCGATGGATTCCTTGGTATTGTTGCTTCCGGTTCCTGCGATACAGGCACATCGGCCATCTGTTTGGCGGGCAATGATTTCTGTTACCTTATTGTGCTCTTCCCATGTCAGGGTGGGGCTTTCCCCGGTGGTACCAGCGGCTAGAATGCCGCTGATGCCATTTTCCATCTGGAACGTTACGAGCTGATCCAGGGCCTGATAATCGACCGCCTCGGCCGTTGGTGTAAAAGGCGTTACGATTGCTGTATAACATCCTGATTTCATGATGCCTCCTTAAAGCCACCGTTTTTTATCTGCGAAGACATGCCGTCTTGCCGCAAACTGAAACGTGTTTTGATTGATATGAGCTTTAGGACTGTTTGAAGAATAGAAATATGTCCTGAACGAGATTAGACCCGGGATGCAGGTTTGTCTGCTTAATGGAAGGGTTTCTATTGTCAGTGTGCAGCAAGCCCTTCTGAACAGAAACCCAATATAAACTCCGATGAATCAAGACTATTTCTCCCGGTTTGCCGAGACTGAAGGAAATCAGTCAAGAGTGTTTCTTATGAATAAAGCGAACAAAAATGTCAAGAAAAAAGCGAGTTGCCAAACAGGGCAAGGTGCGTTATTTTATCGGGTAAATAAGATTTGACAATTATGCAAAGGAAAAAACATGACAAATATCAAAAATGCAGATGAATACATTAGTATGCAGAAAGCCGCCATTGCTTCCAATCCCGATTGCGGCAATTCTCATTACAATCTTGCAGTAGGGTATCTCGGACAAAAAAAGTATGAAGAAGCAGAAAAAGAGCTGCACGAGGCTATCAGCTGCAGCCCGAACTTGGCCGAAGCCTATGTTCAGCTCGGGGGTATTCGCCTACAGCAGGGAGATTTGGAAGGATGTCTCGACTATAACAAACGGTCTGTTCAAGCCAGGGCTGGCTTTGCAGAGGGATGGGGGAATATCGGGTTTGTACAGATGCAGCTCGGCAATATTGACGAAGCGATTCCAGCCCTTGAAAAAGCGGTTCGATGGAACGTCAAATTCCTCCAGGCCTACGCCACCCTGGCCAATGCCTATCTTGCCCAGGGAAATGTCGAGAAAAGTATCGAAACCAATCTCAAGATCATCAAAATGGAACCTAATTTCCCGGTGGCTTATAACAACCTGGCTATCGCCTATATGGAAAAAGGTGAATTTAAGCACGCCATCGAAAATGCAGACAAAGCTGTTGAGCTGGGGTATGAAGTTGCACCACAGATCCTGGAGGAGTTAAGCACGCACCGTTAACCTTGTATCGTTCCCTGGCCGGCGTTAGGGCGGCAATCAAGATGCCCGAACAGCGATATTTTTATTTTTTGTCTGATGATCCAGAGCCGGTTTCTGACAACCGCCTCCTTTGGACTACAGCTCTACCGCTGAGCCGCCACCAGCAAACACATTCTGAAGCAGCCCCTGCCCACAAAAACCTCACTTATGGAGAGTTCTTTGAAGCCCTCTCTCTATTTGTTGATAGCCATCTATCTGATTTTATAATTAAATATTTCTTTCGTTCTGAAAATCGGGTCATAAATCCACATGAAATATCCCGTATCCACATACACCTCGAAAAACATGGCTTATTTTACCACCCGGCTAGAATCATCCTGTTTCTGCCAGATTGCCAAATCGCACTGGTGGCCAATGTCGCTGTATCGAGAGCCGGAAAAGACCTTATCAGAAATGAATATCGTCTATTAGAGCAGCTTGCCGAGCAAATTTCCCCTGCATGGGTGCCCAGGGTTTTTGGATGTGACAGGATCCAGATCGACAGGCAGCGGCATGTGCTGGTATTTGTGGGTGAGTGGTTTGAGGATTTTCACGAGTTTCATGTGTCAGATAAAACCGGTCCAGGCGAAACAAACATCCGGGTGTGGGACCCAAACAATGAAAATCTGTTTTTAACCCGGCTCCAGGCCCAACATGTTTTTGAGCAGACCGCCATGATTTTGACGGCTTATTACGATATTGGAACATTTGAGCGAATTAGCCGCTGGCACCATGCTGCCGGTGACTTTGTTGTTTGCCTGCGACAAGACATCCCCAGAGTCAAGCTTATTACCGTAAGGGCGTATGAGCCACTTTTTAACTTGTCCGGGGAGTCCATTGAAATGGAGACAATACTCAACACCCTGTTGATCTTCTATTTGAATCTAACCCTTCTTCTACGTATCGACCGCATGGACGGTATTGGGGACATGGTATGGATTGAGGCGGATGTCGTTAAGGCCATAACCAGTGGTTTTTTCAAAGGACTTTCATCACAGGCTGAAAACACGGTCATACCCGCTGAATTGATTGATGTATTCAAGACCTTTCTTTTGCGTATACCGGAGACGGATATTCGGGAAATTTTTATGGGCATCGTGGATAAAATTGATCCGAAAAGCCCGGACTTGACTGTAATAAAGCAAAACATCGATAGTCATGTTGAGACTGTTCTGTCAGAACTTGGCCAGATAAAGACTTTAATGTGATCGGGCACCCCAAAAACACAACATGAGGAGTTCCAATGGCCCGCGACCACATTATGCAATAATATTCCTGTTCTCTCTTACACCTGCCTTTCGTTATCGCCTGGAACACAGGGATTTTTATTGACAAGGTGGCTTATTAATTTTATATCTGCTCTTTGATTGTAAATGATCAGAAAGTATAGATATTTAGCGGATATTCTAAAATGCCAGTTGAGAGGAGGTGACGGAAAAACGTTATAGGGGTATATTGGTATAAGGTGAGGTAATTATTAACCAGAATGGAGGTAAAAAGATGGCAAAGCATAAAACCCCTTTGTTGGACCAGTTAGAGTCCGGGCCGTGGCCAAGTTTTGTGTCCGACTTGAAACAGGAAGCCGCAGCAAGGGCAAAGAATGAAAATAACATAGAATACCAGATCAATCAGGATGTCGTTGAGGATTTACTCGGCGTACTGGAACTTTCCTACAGCCATGGCCGCTGCCACTGGAAACATGGTGGAATCGTGGGTGTGTTTGGTTACGGTGGTGGTGTTATCGGTCGCTACTGTGACCAGCCTCAAATGTTTCCAGGAGTGGCCCATTTTCATACCATGCGCGTGAATCAGCCGGGTGGTAAATTCTACACGGCTGAGTATCTCAGAAAACTTTGTGACCTGTGGGATTTTAGAGGCAGCGGCATCACCAACATGCACGGCTCCACCGGTGATATCATTTTTCTGGGAACCACCACGCCCCAGATAGAAGAAATCTTTTGGGAGCTGAGTCATAATCTGGGACAGGACCTGGGAGGCTCCGGATCCAACCTGCGAACTCCGTCCGATTGTATCGGCGCGGCCCGATGCGAGTATGCCTGTTATGACACCCAGGCGATCTGCTACGATCTGACCCAGGAATATCAGGACGAGCTGCACCGGCCAGCATTTCCCTATAAATTCAAATTTAAGTTCGACGGCTGTCCCAACTGCTGCGTGGCATCCATTGCCCGATCCGACATCTCCTTTATCGGCACCTGGAGGGACGATATCAAGATTGATCAAAAAGCCGTACAGGCTTACATCGGCGGTGAGATTCCCCCCAACGGCAACGCCCACTCCGGTCGAGACTGGGGTGCATTTGATATCGACAAAGAGGTCATCAACCTTTGCCCCACCAACTGCATGTGGATGGAGGGCAAAACGCTTAAGATCGATACCAAGGAATGTACCCGCTGTATGCACTGTATCAACGTGATGCCCAGAGCCTTGAGGATTGGTGACGACAGGGGGCTTTCCATGTTGGTAGGTGCTAAGGCGCCCATCCTGGATGGCGCCCAGATGGGATCTCTTCTGGTTCCATTCGTCAAGGTTGAAGAACCCTATGATGAAATCAAAGAGGTCATCGAAGCTATCTGGGATTACTGGATGGAAGAAGGCAAGAACCGTGAACGTCTCGGTGAATTGATGAAACGACAAGGCTTCCAGAAGCTTTTAGCTGCTACCGGGATCGATCCTGTTCCACAACATGTGCAGGAACCGAGATCTAATCCATACATCTTCTGGAATGAGGAAGAGGTCGACGGCGGATGGGATCGTGACGTCAATGAATTCAGAAAACATCATCTGAGATAGGGGGAAATTACCATGGCATTTGTTTCTTCAGGATACAATACGGACAAACCGATGGAAAACAGAATTTCCGACATCGGTCCGAAAAAGTATGATCTATTTTACCCTCCGGTCATCGCCAAGAACAAGGGTAAATGGCTATATCATGAAATTTTGAAACCCGGCGTGCTGGTGCATGTCTCTGAAACCGGTGATGAGGTTTTCACGGTTCGATGTGGTGGCGCTCGACTCATGAGTACCACACATATTCGTGAAATCTGTGAGATTGCAGAAAAACACTGTGATGGACACCTCAGATTCACCACCCGTAACAATATTGAGTTCATGGTGGACAGCAAGGACAAAGTCGAACCACTGATTCAGGACCTTGAAAGCCGGAAGTTTGACGGCGGCAGCTTCAAGTTTCCTGTGGGCGGCACGGGCGCCGGTGTGACCAATATCGTTCACACCCAGGGATGGGTTCACTGCCACACACCGGCAACCGATGCATCCGGCCCGGTCAAGGCCACCATGGATGTGCTCTTTGATGATTTCAAAGATCACAAGCTGCCGGCTCAGTTACGTGTTTCTCTGGCTTGCTGTCTGAACATGTGCGGCGCGGTTCACTGCTCGGATATCGCTATTCTCGGATATCATAGAAAACCGCCCATGCTGGACCACGAATACCTGGACAAGATGTGCGAAATTCCCCTGGCCATCGCAGCCTGCCCCACCGCAGCCATCAAGCCGGCCAAGGTTGAGGTAAACGGTAAGACACTAAATAGTGTTGCTGTAAAGAACGAGCGCTGTATGTTCTGTGGCAACTGCTACACCATGTGTCCCTCCATGCCGCTGGCAGATACGGAAGGTGATGGTATCGTCATCATGGCGGGTGGAAAGGTCTCCAACCGAATAACTGCTCCTAAGTTTTCAAAGGTCGTTGTGGCGTTTCTCCCCAATGAAGCACCCCGTTGGCCATCCACAACCGCTACCATCAAAAAGATTGTGGAAGCTTATTCTGCAGGCGCCAATAAGTATGAACGTCTGGGTGAATGGGCAGAACGGATCGGTTGGGAGCGCTTCTTCGACAAATGCGAACTTCCATTTACCCATCATCTCATTGATGATTTCCGTGATCCGGCCTATTATACGTGGCGCCAGACGTCACAGTTCAAGTTTTAATCGTGTAACAACAATGGGAGGGGGGCCCTGCAAAGGGCCTCCCGGCCAACCTTATAAAAGGGGTAAAGCAATGGATTACGAAGAGGCAAAAGAGCTGGTTGTAGAGGGGCTCAAAAAGAAACAAAAAATGAAATCCAAGTTTTATTTCAACGACCTGGCAAAACTTATTGGTGAAAAACCAAGAGCAGCTAAAAAGTATGTCAACCAGATGGTAACAGAAGGCGTACTTGAATATTGGTCCAGTGGCAGCACATCTATGTATGGTCTGCCGGGAACAGGAAAACAGTCTGGGGCGGAACACGAGGACTAATCGTAAGCCGTTTGTATTCTGTTTTCTTGTTATGTAGGTTTTTGGAACATAATCAGACACATCTAAAAAAAATGGATTTTCCTGGAATCATCATATCAGCCCTACGGGGCGGGTCTGGGAAAACCATTTTTTCTGTGGGTATTATTGCCGCCCTGACGCAGGCTGGCAAAGCAATCGCCCCATTCAAAAAAGGACCAGATTATATTGACGCGGGCTGGCTTGCCCTGGCGGCAGGCCAGCAGTGTTACAATCTGGACACCTTCCTCATCCCAAAAGAAACCATCCTTAACTCCTTTGCCTGCTATACCCAGATATCGGACCTGGCCGTTATCGAAGGTAATCGCGGTCTATACGACAGCATCGACCGGGAGGGCAATACCAGTACGGCCGAATTGGCCAAGCTCCTGGATCTTCCGGTAATTCTCTGTATCGATGGTACCAAAGCCACTCGAACCATGGCGGCCGTGGTTTTAGGATGCCAGCGGTTTGATCCAGGTGTAAAGATAAAGGGCGTCATTCTGAACCGTGTGGCTGGCAAGCGTCACGAGAACAACCTGAGATCCTGTATCGAACATTACTGCCAGATTCCGGTGCTGGGGGCGGTACCCAAACTAAGGGACCAACCGTTCCCGGAGAGGCATATGGGTCTCGTGCCGACACCTGAACACACCTGGGCTAAGAAGTCCGTAGATACAATTGCAGCGATTATTTCTCAACACCTGGACCTGGATAGTATCCTGAATATCGCACAGTCGGGCAAGGGAGCGGTATCCAAAGAACAGCCGACCCAAGGCAAGCAAGGGATGAGAACCACAGCACGTGAATTTTCATCGGCTGAACCGCCGTCGGATGCCTGTGTTGAAAAATATGTTGTGGTCGGCGATGCCCCGAGAATCGGTATCATCCGGGATGCATCCTTTCAGTTCTACTATCCTGAAAACTTGGAAGCCCTGGAGGCCGCCGGTGCAAAACTCGTTTTTACAAGCCCTTTGACGGAAGCCGCCATGCCGCCTATCGATGCATTGTACATCGGTGGCGGGTTCCCGGAAACACATGCAAAAAAACTGGCAGACAATAGTACCTACCGAAATCAAATACGGGATCTGGCTGAAAAAGATCTTCCCATATATGCCGAGTGCGGGGGACTGATGTACCTTGGGGAACGTCTTATACTAGGGGATGATGCGTATGCCATGGCAGGGTTTTTTCCCCTGGTGTTTGATCTGCATAAACGACCACAAGGGCACGGATATACCATTGTCTCGATTGATCATGAAAACCCCTATTTTGAGGTGGGGACCGAAATCAAGGGGCATGAGTTCCATTATTCAAAGGCTATCGAATACAGGGGCTCCATGGATCTTCTGGTGTTTCGAGTTCAACGGGGGACAGGATTGATTAACGGCAGGGACGGCATCTGCCGGAAAAAGGTTTTGGCCACCTACACCCACATCCATTCCCTGGGAACACCCTTGTGGGCCGGAAGCGTGGTGAAAAATGCGGTTTCTTATCGAAAAGCCAGGCAGTAGCCTCCCAAAGAAACCTTTTTCTATACAGGAGGTTCGACAGCTTGTACGAAATGCCATACACGAGGCAGAGACGCGTCTGACGCAACTGGACATTGAAAGACGCTTGTCCCGGTATTTTCAAATTGACCGCAGACGGGTTCGATCGGCGATTAAGGAGCTTGTGGACCAGCAAGAGCTCATGTATGTTTCCGATTTCGGACATACCTTTATTGAAACGTCGCTTCACAAACCAATCCGAATAACCGGGAAGATTGTTTTAAAACCATGGAATTGCACGTTTGAAGCGGGCGCCGGGGATATTGTTGTAAGTCTTTGCCACGGCATTTCTTTTGGTTCAGGCCAGCACCCTACCACCCGGTTATGCCTCAAGGGACTGGAATATCTTCAACAAAATTATGCGGGTTTATGGCGTGGGGAGAAAACAAGGGCCCTCGATATCGGGACCGGTTCAGGTGTTCTCATCATAACCGCCCTGAAGATGGGTGTCGCATCAGGTGTCGCTGTTGATATCGACGCCTGCGCAATATCGGAAGCCCGTAGCAATGCCGTAAACAACGGGTTGTCAGGACGAATCACGATATCGTCGGAACCTCTTGAATCCTTCCAAGAAGTCTTTAACCTCATACTGGCCAATCTTCGGTCACCCACCCTGAAGTCCCTTCTTCCACAAATGAAAGACAGAACCATACCAGGCGGTAAAATACTTCTATCCGGAATCAAAACTGAAGAACTTGATTCATTTACCAAACAGATCCATGGGCTTGGATTGAGCCGGGAATGGGTGGGCGAAGAACGTGGCTGGGCGGCAATCGTGCTTAACAAAGGAAGTTAAAAAAGGCGTGCGTTCTTACAACGCACGCCTTTCTATATTTGAGGATTCGATTATCCTTCTTTTTTAGGATGGCATTTGACGCAGGTTGTAGGTGCAGCTTTGGTTTTATTCTTTTTGTTGTAGTCTTTATGGCAGCCCTGGCAATTGTCGTGAAGGGCTTCTGCATGCCACTGACGCGCCAGCTTGTCTTTTTCCGCCTTCTTTATCTTCTCTTTTTTCCATTTATCTTTTTCGTCTTTGGGCACTTCACCTGGTTTGCTGTGGCATTCAATACATTTTTGTACAGAATCCCCTGCTTTCAGGTTGCTTAATGGCTTGTTGTTTTCATCATGGTGGCAGTCGCCACAACCGCTTTTGTAGGCTTCGACATGTTTTTGGTGTGTAAACACAACAATTTCCTTAGTGTGTTCGTAATCGGCCTGCATATTAATGACAGTGGACACGTCACTACCGGCGTACAACGCCACAGATGCGAACAGCACGATAAAACCAATGGTGGTGATTATTAAAAAGCCCTTTTTATTCATCGCTTCCCAATGCCTCCTTTGATTGTAACATGAAATTTGTTTTGTTTACCTGTATCTGCATTGAGGAGCTAATTATCAATTATCCATAAAGCTGTCAACGGTAAAGCGTCAGAGGTGTCCTACAAAGACGCTTCTTCCGTTAAGACCTTTTTCTTACCAAAAATCCGTGCACCAATGATACTGATCTCATAGAGGACCATCAAGGGCAACGCCATCATGATCTGTGTCACAACATCGGGCGGGGTTAATATAGCGGCGCCGGTAAAAAAAAGGAGCAATGCATACTTTCTGTTTTTCTTTAAAAATTCAACTGAAACAACCCCAAGTCTCGCTAGAAACGTAATGATGATAGGTAATTCAAACACCAGACCAAATGCCAGGAGCAGCTTGGATGAGAAACTGAGATATTCCTTCATGGACGGCAGCGGTCTGATGGTTTCAGAGGCAAATCCAAGAAAAAATTTAAATCCCCAGGGAAAAACAATAAAATAACCGAACAGGGCGCCCCCGATAAAGAAAAGCGAGGATAAAAAAACAACCGGAAGCAGCAGGCGTTTTTCCTGCTGATATAATCCCGGCGCGGTGAACATCCAGAATTGATAAATGATAATGGGAGAGGCCAATAATATCCCGGACAGGAACGCGGTTTTCAGAAAGGTAAAAAAAGCTTCTGGAAGGTTGGTATAAATGAGTGTTTCACCGGTTTTCATCACCGAAATCAAGGGTGCTGTCAGTATCTGGAACAGTTTTTCCTTGAAAGCATAAGACAAGACAAAACCGACCCCTACGGCGATAAAAGATTTGATAAGGCGGTTTCTCAGTTCTTCAAGGTGGGAGGCAAAAGGGCGTTTGTCATCCTCTTTCATCGCGGTTGGGTTCCTCTTTCTTCGCGTCAGGACTGATTCCAGATTTATCGGTTTCTGCGATGGTGTTGGCGGAAGGATCGGCATCTTTGTGGTTCATGCCATCAAATGCCTGCTTCAGGTCCCCGAGTGCTTCATCGGTGTCTGTCTTCTGGCTGTTCTGATATTCAGGGGATATGCTGGTTGCACTGTCTACCGCCTTGCTGGTGTCTGGCTGGTATTCTTCGATATTGTCGAAAGTAACCGTTTCTTTTATATCTTTCTGGATATCCGTGAAGGATTCCTTGACTTCTTTAAAGTCGACATCCGCACTGATGGACTGCTTGATTTCACTGGTGGCCTTCTTAAACTCACCCATGGCCCGGCCAAGGGATTTGGCAAGATCGGGAAGTTTTTTTGGGCCGATAACAATGAGAGCGATTGCCAGAATCAACAGCATTTCCGGCATACCAATACCAAACATATGATCTCCTAACTGCCCGAAAATATTTAATACATGTGGCCTGTCATCCATTTTATGGCTACAGGAATTTTTTAATCAGGTTTTTGATAAGCAAGGTGTTTCATTTCGGGCGAACTGCTCTGAGATATATTATAAACAGCCGATGTGTCAACCATTATGCGTCATCCAACTTAAGGACAAGAAAATAAAAGACGCCGGTATGCTGCATGTAACCTGCTGCGAGCTCTGCATAAGGACTATTTCCCCAAAAGAGATCGGCACGACCCGGTCCCCGGATAGCTCCACCGGTGTCCTGATTGAGGACAAACCCTTTAAACGTGTCCCATGTATTGATTTGTCCTTCCGAATCTACAACCGGCCTGGATGTTTCGATATAAACAAGGGCAGCGGGCGGAAAGATGCGACGGTCCAGGGCAAGAGATCTTTCGGCGGTCAACGGTACCTGCAGGTATCCGATAGGTCCTTCTTTTTCCAACTTGAAAAACACGTAACTTGGATTATGGTTTAAAATCCAATCCATTTCATCCGGGTTTGCTTGTAAATAGGAGCGGATTTTCTGCATGGACATCTCTTCTCTGGCTATTTTCTCTTCGTCGATGAGCAGTTTTCCGATGCTGCGATACGGATGCCCGTTGGTGGTGTGGTAGTGAAGATTTATTTGGTCACCATCCGGCAGCAGGACCCGGCCGGATCCTTGAATTTGAAGAAAAAACAAATCGACAGGGTCTTTTAGCCAGGCGAGGGGTTCGCTGGTCTCTGATAATGTCTCCGGCTCACTGATCTGCTTTCGTTCATAGTAGGGAACGATGGTATTACCGGTATACCTTCCCACAATTTTTTCACCGGAAAAGCGTTCCGAGAAAAGAGACAGATCGATGGCGATCAAGTCTGAGGGGGTGGCATATACTGGGAACCGATAGGTTTCGGTTGGTACGAGACTTCCCAGGATCGTTGGTTCGTAATATCCGGTAAAAAGAACTTCTCTTTTACGATTGCTCCCAACAGATTGATATACCATATAGTTTGAGGAAATAAACCGCTTGAGTTCTTCCCGGGAAGGATTCTTATCTATAAAATTTAAAAACAGTTCATGAGAAGCAATGAGATGCGCTGCAGTGAAGAGATCTTTTCCAAAGGAAAATTCACGGTCTGCCGGGACCCTTCGTAAATAGGCCAGGCTTTGCTCGATACTGGCACCCAGGTCTTTGTAGGCGTGATCGTCGGAAAACTCGGGGTACTGGGTAATCTTTAACTTTTTCAGGGATGTTTTTGAAGTAATATCCGGTGCCTTCAGAAAGAAGCCGCATCCCGAAAATGAAAAAAGAATGAAAATTAGACCGAGCAACCAGGGCAGGCTCGTTTTTGAGACAGAAGTGTGCATCAGGAATCGTCCATTCTAAGTGTTCGTATGGTTGAGTCAATATGTGTCACGGTCAATGTTTTGTTTTGATCTTTTTGGGTAATACCCAGATCCTTAAACTTTCGGGCAGAGCTGAGAACCCTGCGTTCCAGAGATCCGACAACCTTGTTGTATGTGTGGGTGGAGCGTTCGATATCCCTGCCAAGATTGTTGATGTGTTGCCCCATGGTTGAAAGACGCTCAAACAGCTCTGCGCCTAATTCACTGATTTTTCGGGCATTTTCGGTCAATTTTTCCTGCTGCCATCCAAAGGCAACTGTTTTTAGGAGAGAAATCAGTGTTGTTGGGGTGGCTAGAATCACGTTTTTTTGGACCCCCAGTTCAATCAGTTGTGGATTCTTTGACAATGCGGCAGAGAAGAAATTTTCGCCCGGAATAAACAAGACAACGAATTCCGGCGTGGGCTTGAATTGTGTCCAGTAGGCTTTTTGGGATAACTGGTTGATATGTGTTTTAATGTGCCTGGCGTGAGTTGTGAGACGCTCTTCTCTTTCCTCTTCTGAATCAGCCTCGAGGGCATCTATATAGGCGACAAGAGGCACCTTGGCATCGATGATGATCTGTCGTTGACCCGGGAGCTGAATCACCATGTCAGGTCTCAAAAGACCCTCTTCGGAACGCGTGGAGGCCTGTTCGAAAAAATCACAATGGTTTTGCATGCCGCTGAGTTCCGCAACACGTCGTAAGGTAATCTCACCCCATCGTCCACGAATATGCGGCACCCGCAGGGCATTGACCAGTTTCCCGGTTTCTTTTTGCAAGATATCCTGGGTCTGAATCAGCGACTGAACCTGGGCAGACAGGCCCCCGTAAGCCTTTTCCCTGGACCGTTCCATAGCCTGAATGTGCTCATCATAACGGTTGAGGGCTTCGTGGAGAGGCAGAATACTTTCTTTAACAGCCTTTCCGCGTGTTTCAAAGTCTGTCTTAGCGGAGTCGATATATTTTGAAAATGTGGATTTGGCAAGATCAATGAAAATCTGATTGTTTTCCCTGAGGGCACCTGCAGAAAGGGCTTTGTATGTTTCTGTCAAGCTGGTTCGGAGTTCCTGCAGCAATGACACTTTTTCGTCGAAAGAAGTCTTTTCTTTGTCTATGGTGGTTTTCAGGGTTGCTATCTGTTCCCTTGATTCGGAAATCGTTGCCCGAAGATCCACTAGCTCCTGCTCGCGTGTTTTGAGGGTGTTTTGAAGTGCCGCCATGTGCTCCAGCTTGCTTGACGCGGCGGACCGTTCTTGTGAAACTTGGAGCAACTGACTTGTTAGGGATTTTATCTCTACTTGAAAGTCCGCCGACCGGGTCTTGAAATCCTCGATTTCTTCCTTTTTATTATGGAGTGTTTCCATGTGGGTCTCGGCTTCGGCTTTGCTTTTCACAAGCGAAGGTGTCAATCGGTATTTTGCCAAAAGCCATCCAAGCAGAAGCCCCATGAGGGTAGCTGCGGTCAAGATGAGTGAGGTTTCAAGTACCGACAGATTCATAGACATCATTTGTCCAGGTCAAGGGCTGTCCGACGAACAAAATCACCGCTCTTTCCGCCGGATTTTTTTAAGAGACAAACACTTGAAATATAAATATCTTTATCAAAAGACTTACACATATCGTAGATCGTCAGGGCTGCAATACAGACTGCCGTGAGTGCTTCCATCTCGATACCTGTTTGGTCGACGATTCGCATCAGGGCCTCTATGCGAATCTCGTGTCGCTGTTTGTCCGGGAAAAAATCGATTTGCGCATGAGTGATGTTGAGAGGATGACACATGGGTATAAGGGACGACGTTTTTTTGGCTGCCATAATACCGGCAATTCTGGCTGTTTCAAGCACGTTTCCCTTTTGGACATTCTGAGTGAGGATGCGATCGAAGGTGTCCGGTTGCATGTGGACAACAGCCTGAGCCAGAGCTTTGCGAAGCGACGGTTTTTTTTCGGTAACATCCACCATTCTGACCCGGCCCTTGGCGTCGATATGTGAAAAATCTGCCATTTTATATCCTTATCTTGTAGCGTAAACTGATTGTAGAAGGATGCTTCATGTGTTTTTAAAAAATTCTGTTTTTTGGGTTGCTGTCGATTTAATGGCATCCAAGGTGTCCTTCAGGGTGTGGATCACATTTTCCCGTATGTCGCCCGCGACCACCAGATACATGACATCATCCCCCACAGACAGTATCTGGTCTTCCTTTATTTCCACGAGAATATCAATGATACCGGGATCCTGTTTGCGTTCTTGAATGATACTGCGCAGCCGGGTGTGATCCACATGTATCGTTAACCCCGTGACCGTCTTGCCATCACGTGAGGTGCTCCGGACAATTCCGTTGTGACATAGAATCATACCGGCCTTTGCATACTCCGGATGACGCTTTATTTTATGAAATAGCTGTTTGATTCCCATTTTCTTTGATCATCCTGTTTGCTTGTTCCAGATCTTCTGGTGTGTTGATGTTAAAAAACGAGACAAGATCGGAATCCATTTTTCGTAATACAGTTTCCGGGACTTCTTTTACCTTTAGTTTGCTGAAAAGATTCCGTATTTTGAGACTATCCTGCTCCAGGGCAGCCTGGACAGTTTGAAGACACCGCCGGGAATAAACAGCACACAAAGGTTCAATCCCAACACGTGTTCTCGGAATAACCACGTCAGCACTGGAATCGATATGCTGTATAATGGTTTTTACCAACGCCACTTTCAGGAAAGGGGTATCGCACGCCGCTATGAATGCATGCTCGGTGTTTGTATAAAACAAACCAGAGTGAATCCCGGTCAAGGAACTTCTTTTGGTATAGATATCCTTAGCGACGATGGCGTCCCATTCAAGATATGCTGTGGGATGATTGGAGACCAGGATGATTTCACTAAAGAGCTTTTCATAAACGGTCATCATCTGCTCGATGATACGTTTGTCTCCCACGAGGAGGTTCGATTTTTCGACACTGTTCAGCCTTTTGCTTTCGCCTCCCGCCAATATGATACCAGTGCACATTTGCTGTGTCATCGGAAAAAATTCAGTGATTTTATGCCAAACAATACGCTGAATCAGCGTGATGCCGCTTTCACCTAAGTGGCTTGTTTATATTTAGGTTTCAGGTAAAAAATTATCAACCCGACCAAGCATCCACATTAAAAGACAACCGGTTTAAAATCAAGGCCAGAATTTTATTGTTTTCCGAGGTGTTCCGTGCGAGTCGACAATCAATGCTACGTTTTTATTTGTCAATTGAAGAAGAGGTGGTCTATATTGTGAGAACACCAGATCTTGGGATTGAGTACTACCGATCACAGGCGACACCACAAAGGAGAGAGGATGGGGACAAAAGAACATAAAAAAGACACATTGAAAGTACTTAAGATAGCCATCATATCGGTGTCAAGTACACGAACGATCGCCGAAGATGACAGTGGTTTATGGATGAAGAAAAGGTCTGAAAAGGAAGGGCATACCGTCGTTTTGCACAGGGTTGTCCCGGATGACAAAAGACACATTGCAGCAGCTTTGTCTGAGGCTATCAAGCTGGCGGGTGCCCAGGCGATCTTGTTAACGGGGGGTACAGGCATCAGCAGTAAAGATGTGACCATTGAAGCTGTATCGCCCTTGTTTCAAAAAGAACTTACGGCCTTTGGACCTGTATTTGCACAATTAAGTTTAGAAAAAATTGATTCCGCTGCCATTATGTCCCGTGCTACTGCTGGGATTGTCGGCAGGACGGCAGTTTTTTGCATGCCCGGCAGCCTCAGGGCCTGCAAGCTTGCCTGCAAGGCCTTAATTTTTCCAGAACTGGGGCATCTCCTCAAACACATATACCATGGTTAAAAACAGCTTTAGAGATAGGGACTTTAATTTTTGAAAATGAAAAACGCTGCCTGTTCCGCAACGAACCAAAAATGGTTGACAGCTGTTGTGGCCAATCCTGCTGGGGAGATCTTTGAACTGGATGGATATGCCGCGGTGGGTATGTCAGGGACGGCCTTGAAACCCTTAGTGGTGGATGAAACGATGCCGATACCTTTCGGCAGCGAGCTGATGCTCTTGCCCGAGCGGACGCCGATGCTGTATCATGTGCAGAGCAGACAGTTTGAAGTGATGACACACAACCCCTATCTTCCCTCAGAGAGGATATATCCTGTGGCGGCATTTAACTCTCCCGGATATATTGTCACACATGCCAGTGGCTATCAGGCCACCAAACACGTCAAATCTCTGCCGCTCTTTTCATATGGAGCGGTGGGCTGGCACCAGGACATGTTCCGATCCGCCGTTATATGTGTCGACGAGGAAAGACGGCAAGACCTCCGGCTGATGAAGAAAGGTGATGTTCTTGCGGGCGTGGAAGGCATGCGCAAAAAACTACCCGGCAACCGGTTGAGAGAGCATCTTGAAACGTGTGCACTGGTCTATGGATGTCCTGCAGGGAAAAATTTTTTCCTGAGCCGATACGAGGCGCCCTTGCCAACAGCAGGGGCTTGCAATGCCAGCTGTCTGGGGTGTTTGTCTCTTCAAAAAGATGAGGAGATACCCTGCAGTCAGGAAAGGATATCGTTTACACCGCGACCGGAGGAAATTGCAGCGGTCGCCCTGACCCATATAGAAAATGTTGCCAAAGGCATCGTCAGCTTTGGTCAGGGTTGTGAAGGGGATCCCTTGCTGGCGACCCATGTCATAGAACCGGCCGTCCATCTGATACGTTCCAAAACAGATCAGGGTACGATCCATGTGAATACCAACGGCAGTCTCACCAAAGAACTCGAACGCTTAATTTCGGCCGGCATCGACAGTGTTCGAATCAGCATCAACAGTTTCAGAGAAAAGTGGTATCATGCCTACTTTCGACCAAGGGGTTATGATTTTTCCGATGTCATGAACAGTATTGGGCTTTCTTTGGAGAGAGGTCTCTATGTTTCGATCAATTATCTGAACATGCCCGGTCTAACCGACACACCGGAAGAGATTGAAAACCTGTTTTCATTTCTAAAGAGCCATCCGATTCATCGGATTCAGTGGAGAAACCTGAATTTTGATCCTCTTCGTTATTATGAGACCATGCACCGTGCTGCGTCATGTGGAGACGCGCTAGGTGTTTCGTACTTGCTCAAGCGTATCCAAAAGGCATTTCCCGACCTGTCTTTTGGATACTTTAATCCGCCCAAGGAAGAATGGGGCTTTATCAAAACGATAGACCATAAAACAATGTCATGAAATGGATAGCGGCAAAAATTATTTTTGGCCATGAGAATACGCAGCTCGCGACGGATTTGATTGCAGATGTGTTCTACGGTCTTGGCTTGAAAGGTGTCGAGATCGAGGGCCAGGATCTCGAACCGGAAGAAGGGTGGGGTGAGGCTGCTTGCAGGGGGTCCTTGCAACACGCTGTTATCGGGTTTTTTCCGGATACGCCACAATCGATCCAAAAGCTAAATGAGCTGGAGCAAAAGATTCGGTCTTTGGAACATACCTTCGGGATTCGCAGTCGCAAAGAATACCGACAGATAGATGAAGAAGATTGGGCTGAATCCTGGAAGGCATTTTTTTGGCCCCAGCGCATTACTCCCAGGATAGCGGTTAAACCGACCTGGCGAGAGTACAAGGCTGAATCCGATGAAATTGTGCTGGAAATCGATCCCGGCATGGCATTTGGTACCGGGACACACCCGACAACATCATTATGCATCGCGCTCATAGAAAGATATCTCTCGACAGGAGCTGCTTTCTTGGATGTTGGAACAGGATCGGGAATATTAATGGTTGCAGCTGCCAAGCTGGGTGCAGGCAGACTTGTCGGTATTGATAATGATGAGATTTCCCTGGGAATAGCGGAAAAGAATCTTCAATTGAACCATATAAGCCCATCATGTTTTGAATTAAAGGCCGGAAACCTAGCAGATGGTATTGATGGTCGATTTGACCTTATCGTGGCCAACATTTTATCGGAAGCGATTTTAAACCTTCTTGAAACGATTCGCCGGCAAATGCTGCCAAAGAGTGTCTTGATCTGTTCGGGTATTTATAAGGATCGTTGTGGAGATGTTTTGAAAAAGATGCAGCAACAGGGTCTGAAAATTATAGAAGAGCGGCATGAGGACAGCTGGGTAGCGATTGCCTGCACCAACCCGGATTCCTCAGCGGCCTGATACGCCCATTTGGGGCGTTATCCGAGGATTGCAGTTTCAAGTATGTTGTTGAGGACTTTAAACGAGGACCCAACGCAGGATTTGGGCCAAAAGACATTTTTAATATAGCTTCTATATATTCATCCGGAAATGTGGACCACTTCCGAAACCGGCACAAACCGGACCTTTTGTTTCAGATCAGGCAGTGCGGTCTTTAGCACCTGATAGGTTTTTGTATAGGGGTGTGCAATTCCGATGGCCTCGCCGTGTGCGGTTGCTATACGAACAAGCTCATAAAGCTGTTTCTTGATGAAGTCTTTGTCTTGAAAATGATCAATAAAAACATCTCGTTCTCCAAAGGGTAGCTGTAAGAGATCCGCCGAAGGACGACAGATCGTTTTTTCTGTTGTCCGGCTGTCAATGAAATAAAGGTTACGCTGTTTCAGTACTGAGAAAACCTGGCGCATTTGAGAGGAGCTGGCTGTCATTTTTGAGCCCATGTGGTTGTTGACGCCTGACACAAAAGGCATGTCCTCGAGGTTCTGAATGAGCTGTTGAACCAGTTCGTCCGGTGTCATGCTTGTCAGCAGCGTGCCCGGGCCCGGGTTGATTCGTGGATATTCAAAGGGCTCCATGGGCTGGTGAAGCATGATTTCGACATGGTTCTTTCGGGCCTCGCCAAGAATGCTTTTTGTAAAGGGACTCTTTGGGAGCATCGAGAGTGTAATGGGAAGATTTAAACTGAGAAATTTTTTTACGACGGCACGATCATAACCGATATCATCTATAATGATGGCGATTCGTGGTGTCTTTTCCAGCGGTGCTGTTTTAGCCGGCTTTTTTTCTTTTGGCAGAGGGATATCCTTTTCAGGATATATCTCAAATTGAAGGTCAGGTGTGTGGTGCCGCCCTTTTTCAAAACTGCCTTCAATCATCGTGACGGGGCGTCTCTTTGAGAGAAGGTGCTGTGTCAGGGTGCCAGCTAGGACGATAAGAACGAGTAACACGGCCAGACCCAGCGGAATCTTAATAAACTGTCGAAGCTGATTTTTCTTTTTGGCGGTTTTAGCTTTTCTTGCGACGGTTCTTTTTTTGCGTCGCTTACTTGGCATTGGTTAAATCTTTGAAAATGTCATAGCTGATCAGGAGCTCCAATGCGCGCATTACTTGGTTGTCATTCTGAATGTTTTCCAGCAGTATCGCATTCGGTTTCGTCAAATCTTTCTCTGGTTCGTCAATCTGCTTTTTTGTGTCTTTCAAGGGCTTGGCATCTAAATGATTTCTAAGATCCTTTTCTTTCAGCAACCCATCCAAGGGGTTGGGGACATCGCCATTATCGATACTCATTTTATGCACAATGATATCAGGCACGATACCGGTGGCCTGAATCGACTTACCACTGGGAGTATAATACCGTGCGATGGTAAATTTGATGCCATAACCGTCTCTCAGCGATTCAACCGTTTGGACGGAGCCCTTGCCAAAAGTCTGGGTTCCCAGCAGCAGCGCTCGTTTATGGTCTTTTAATGCGCCGGCGACGATTTCTGAGGCGCTGGCACTGCCACCGTTGATAAGGATGATGATGGGGTAGCTTATCGGGGTGTCGCTGGGATGTGCATTATAAACATTGTTGTGTTTATCGAGTCGGCCTTTGATCGTTAGGATAATACCTTCTTCGATAAAAAGATCTGACACGGAGATGGCCTGGGAGAGTATGCCGCCCGGATTATCTCTTAAGTCGAGCACGAGTCCTTTTAATGGCCCGGCGCTGCTTTCGAGATCTTGCAGTGCCGTTGCTACATCATCGGTGGTCTGTTCTCTGAAATTGGTGATCCGAACGTATCCGTAGCCAGGTTCTAAATTGACGGCTTTGACGCTCTCGATGGGAATAACATCCCGGATCAATGTAAATTCAAGCGGTTCTTTTGCCGTCTCCCTGACGATCGTTATTATGACGGTGGTGCCCTTGGGTCCCCTCATGCGATTGACCGCGTCTCGCAAATCCGTGGTCGCAACGCCGTCGACTTTCAAGATTTTATCCATTGCCTTGATGCCGGCTCCGTATGCCGGGGTTCCTTCAATCGGCGAAACGACCGTGACAAAACCATCCCGCATGGTGACATGGATACCGATCCCTGTAAATCTACCCTCGGTATCGATCCGTAATTCTTCATAAGCCTCCGGTGGAAGTAAGGCGGAATGCGGGTCTAGACTACTGACCATTCCCTGAATCGCTTTTTCTATGAGGTCCTTTGGCTCTACAGGGTCAACGTAGTTTTTTTGTATAATTTCAATAACGTCTGAAAATACCTTTAAGCCCTTGTATGTTTCGTCGCTATCTGCGGAAAGTTTATGGTAGAACCCGGCCCCCGCGGTCGAGAAAACAATGGTTACGACAAGAACGAGCCACAATTTTGTGCGGCTATATCGGTCACCTGTCATTACAGCTCCTTTTATCCCTTGTTGATCCAAGGGGTCGGATCGATAGGTTTACCATGATAGCGGACTTCAAAATGAAGACCGGGTGTTGCCATGGAACCGGTATCGCCAACAGTGGCGATAACCTCCCCCGCCTCAACGAGATCCCCTTTTTTTTTAAAAAGTTCTTCAGCATGCGCATAAAGGGTGTAATAGTGGTCGCCATGATCAATGATTATCATATTGCCGTAACCTTTGAACCAGTTGGCATATAGCGTTTTACCCTTGTATACGGCGAGTATGGGCTCCCCTCTTTCAGCGCGGATATTGATACCGCTTCTGAAGTTAACGAGGTTGAACTCGGTGTTTGTGTAGGGTCCGAAGAATTCAACTATCTTACCGTTTACCGGCATGATTAGCAACCCTTTTAAGTCCGTAAAGACAGTCGGTGATGAATCAGCATAGGGGCGTTTTCCAGGGTTTTCCTTTTTAAAGTCGCTGAAGGTTGTATTCAGGGCTTCTGCTGATTGCTTCAAAGATTCGATCGCTGCCAGCGTCAGTGTTTTTTTGCTGCGAATATTCTTCAACAGCTGAGCTCTTTTTTGCCGTTTCTGCGTCAGTTCCTGGATTTGAACGTTCAATTGTTGTTCGAGAGTCATTTTCTGCTTTTTTTGTATATCCAGATCCTGGCGAACCAAAGACAGCTCGTTCTGGCTTTCCTGTAGGACTTCAAGAAACATTTCATCCTGATGGAGAATCTTTTCCAATGCGATTTTCCGATGAAAAAAATCGTAAAGAGAGTCCGTAGAAGCCAGCAGGTTGAATTTTCCGATCTGATTTAGTTTGTAAAGGGCAACGATGCGCTGGGAGGCATATTTTTCATTTTGCAGTATCTTTTTTTCAAACGCCCTGGACCTGTCCGTGTTTTCATTAATCAGCTGATCTATCTTATTGATATCTTTTTGTATAAGAAATATCGTCTGTCTGGCATCATTTAGGTCAAAGTTCAGGTTTTCCAGCTCCTCAATGATCTTGGTTTCTTTTTCTGTAATCGATACGATTTCTTTTTTATGGGCCTCGATCTCTTCGGGATGCACCAAAAGAGGATTGGAAAGCAACCAAGCCATCACGAGAAAGGAAAATACCGGGACCTTTCTTGTTGGGCGCAAAATAAAACACCAGGCTTGCAATACGGATATGGACAAAGAAGACATTAGTTTTTTAGAAACTGTTTAAGAGACAGGTAACAACCGAGTAATCCCACCAGCATGCTGCCGCCGACAAAAAGAAAAAATTGCCCTATGGAGAGAAACTTGATTTCAAACAATCCCAGAGACAAGCTGGAGGTAAAGTTTGACGACACAAACTGATACGCGGCAAACAGGGCCGTCAGTCCGACAATGCCACCAAGGGCGCTGAGAATAAGTCCTTCGATATAAAAAGGTGCCTTGATGAAGCGATCATTGGAGCCCACCAGACGCATGATTTCAATTTCTTCTTTTCTGGAGTAAAGAACGAGTCGGATCGTGTTGGCGATGATGAACAGTGTTGCGATTAGAAAAAGGCCTCCCATGGCATATCCGATGAACTTGAATATATTGATGATCTGGGAAAATTTTGCAATCCAGTGTTGCCCATACTCTACTTCTTCAACCTGGGGAAGAGATTTAATTTTTTCGGCAAGTACCGCCACTTTGCTCAAATCACGCGAGGCATCGATGATACGGACCTCAAAAGCATCCGGCAATGGGTTTTCCTTGAGGTTCTCAAGCAGGGAAGAATGGTTCTTCATCTGGTCTTTCAGGTGTTTGAGGGCGGTCTCTTTGGAAATGAAGTGGGTTTCCTGCACGTTTTCCATTTGTTGAATCTGATAGCGCAGATCCAGTCGGTTGGATTCTGTTGCTTGCGGTGAAAGGTATACAAGGACGCGGATTCCTTTTCTCCAGGAGTCCAATAATGCATTGGCATTGATAAAAAAAAGAGCAAAAGAGCTGACAATCAATATCGAAAGGCCAATGGTCACAATGGTTACAGAATTTAGAAAGCGGTTGCTCAAGATATCTTGAAAGGCTTTTCTGAAAAAAAGCGTAATCATATTTTCTCGCTCAGAAAAAAGACAGCTTAGGTCTGGAGACGTCCTTGTTTCAGATAGATGACGCGATGTTTGGTATTATGAATCAACGTCGTATCATGTGTCGCAAAGAGGACTGTTGTTCCCCGTTTATGAAATGTTGTAAGGAGTTCAAAAATAGTTTCGGCTGCATCTGAGTCGAGGCTTCCTGTTGGTTCATCGGCCAGGATTATTTTGGGTTCACCGACAACCGCCCTGGCAACCGCCACTTTCTGTTGCTCACCGCCCGATAAGCCCAGAGGAAAGGCTTGCAACCGGTCTTCCATGCCAACGGTTCTTAAAACGCTATGAACCTTTTTCTGTATGAAGCGTTGATTCAGGCCTCTTGATTCAAGTACGAGAGCAACATTTTGAAACACCGTTTTTCCTGGAATCAGTTTGTAATCCTGGAAAATAATACCCAGTTTTCTTCTCAAGAGATGCGCACGGTTCTTTGATATTCTGGCCAGATTCATGCCATCGATCAGCAACTGGCCTTCTGTTGTACTTTCCCCAAGGTAAAGGAGTTTTAGCAAGGTGGATTTTCCAGCGCCGCTGGGACCGGTAAAAAAAACAAACTCGTTCTTAAATATATCCAGTGTAATATGATTCAGCGCGGGTTTTGAACCATAGCTCTTGCTGACATTGAAGATTCTAATCAGTGCAGTATCCGCGGTTTTCATTCAAAGAATTCCTGACCCATCTCTCGATGTAAAGAGGCTTTGGCAATTTGAAAATCATATAATGCACGGTAATAGTTGTTCATGGTTCTGAAAAGGAGCGTTTGTGCTGTAAGGACATCGGTGGATGTCGCAACCTGCTCTTGGTAACGCTCTTCGTTGATCCGGGCATTCTCTTTGGCCTGTTCAATGGCGGTCTCAATGGTGGTGATATTTTTCTCTGATGTCTGCATCTGCAGATAAGCCTGTGTAACACTGAGCTGGATGCCGTCTTCTATTTTTGAACGGTTCAATATTGTCTGGGAGCGACGGCTCTTTTTCTCCCTGGTGTTATAGGATCTTTTTCCCCAGTCCCAGAAATCCCATGATGCAACAGCGCTGATATCCCACGTGTCCTCATCTCCAATGCCATCACCACCACTGACATCCCATTCCGTTCCATATCTGTAGTAATTGCCCTGCAGGTTAAGTGTCGGGTAATAGGCGCCTTTTGCTATCAGGATATCTTTGTCTGCCAGTTCAATTTCAATATCAGCCATCTTGAGTTCGACCCGATTTTCCAACGCGGTCCTGATGCAGAAATCAAGATCAAATTCAAAGGGTTTGTAGTCAAGCATATCGACCACTTCAATGGGCTGGTGAAGGGGGCGTCGTAGCAGGACGTTCATATAGGATCTGGCGATGTCCAGATTGCTTTCTGTAATGACCACCTGCTGCTTAGCACCTGCCAGCAGAACCTGAGATTCCAACAGGTCATTTAGAGGAGACATGCCAACCTGGTAGAAATTGTTGACCACCTCCGTCTGAACGCTGACCTGCCTGACCGTTTCTTTTGAAATGTCCAGGAGTTTTTCGGCTTTTAGGATCTCAAAATATGCTTTGGTTGCCTCTATTGCCACATCCTGCCTGACCCGATTTTTATTTGCCTTTGTCAGGTCAAGATTCAGCTCCGCCATTTTGTACTGATTGGCAATGGAAAAACCACTGAACAACGGCTGGGTAATGGAAGCGACCAGTGTGTACCTTTCTTCAGGGGTAGTGATACCCACAAAAGGGCTCCTGATTTCCTTTTCGTTTCGCTTGTACTGGTATTTTGTGTTGAGAAGCGGATAAAAATTTGTTCGGCTCTTTTCTTTCGCATATTCTGCAGCTTCGGTCTCCTTGATCGAGGTCTTGATATCGAGATTTGCCTCCAGGGCAATTTGGACGACCTGCTGCAGGGACAGCTGGGCTGATTTAGCTTCTTCTGCCCTTAAGGTACTTTGACCTTGAAACCATAGGAATATGACCAAAAGACAATACAAGCAGGCTTTGTGGCAATATTTTGCTGAATCCATTAAGTTATCCTGATTCTCAGTGGTATGATTTTGATTTGACCCGATCTCAAATAATTGCTAAAGCATTCCCGAGGTGAAGGAGTGCTGTCACCAGTTTTCCTTTCTCAGGACCTCCACTGAAACCCATTGAATCGCTTCTTCCGTTTTGGTGGAGGTTTTTTTTTACCCGAAAGATGACATTAAATCAACTGTTTCTTGAAAGGGACGTGGTATGGAATCGCCCGGTTTTTGAAGAACCTACGGGGTTAGCACTCGCTTTTGCGGTTCAATACGAAAACAGTTAAGGAGAACCCAAAGATGAAAAAGGAACTCATTGACCTTCTGTGTACAAAATCCTTCAAGTATCATGATCAGCCTGTTTTTAAACTGGTTTCCGGCCAGATGAGCCGGTATTATATCAACTGTAGACCCGTGACACTTGATCCCCGTGGCTTGTTTCTTGTGGGGCATCTGATGTTTCAGACAATCAAGGATCTTGAGGTGAAGGGAATCGGCGGGTTAACTTTTGGCGCTGACCCGATAGCGGTGGCTGCCGCCTATACTTCCGAGCTTAAAGGCCGACCCGTGAAAGCTTTTTCCATTCGAAAAAACCAGAAAGATCATGGTGTTATCCAGTGGATTGAAGGTGATATGAGTCCAGGCGACCGGGTTGTTATTATCGATGACGTTGCGACGACAGGCGGTTCGACCATAAAAGCGATTGAGCGGGCTAGATCGGAAGGACTGGATGTCATCAAAGCGGTTATTCTGGTGGACAGGCAGGAAGGCGGTATCGAGAATATACGCAAGCACGTGCCGGATGTATCTTCAGTCATTTTACGCGATGATTTGATCCAGCGCTGGAAACAACGGCAAAAATAGCACGCTTAAAAAAATAGCCTATCAGGGAATATATGTGGCGCAGGCGTCATCGGATTCCCAGGTACGGACACGTGAAACACGAATTTCCGGATCAGAGATTTTTTCCTGCATCGACTCGGCGATATATCTGGCAATATTTTCTGAGGAAGAGTTTTTATTTTGAAAGCACTCTAAATCGTTAAGAAAGGTGTGGTCCAGGGTCTTAACGATATCTGCAAGGTGTTTTTTGATCTCACCAAAATCAATCACTACGCCGGCATCATTCAGTTTTTCACCTGCAATAAAGACTTCAATCTTCCAATTGTGTCCGTGTAGATTTTCGCATTTTTTTGCTACCATGGCCAATTGATGGGCCGCAGCAAAGTGGTTAACAACTTTTAATTCATACATGGTATCACCAATGGTTTTCTAATGGATTGCGCTTTCCGGCTCTCCTTTGAACAGGTTTTTTATTTTATTGGAGATTTTGTTGGCGTCCAGGTTTGCAAATTCTTTCAGGAGCTTTTCCTGCTTTTTATTCAGATTGGTGGGGGTTTTGATGGATACCTGAATGATTTGATCACCACGCCGACCGTTTCTCAGGGAAGCGATACCTTCTCCTGAAAAGCGAAAAACATCGCCCGGTTGTGTCCCTTTTGGTATTTTTAAGGTTTTTTTGCCGACCAGTGTCGGTACCTCTATTTTATCCCCCAATGCGGCCTGGACGAAGGAAATGGGAATTTCACATATTAGATCTGAATTGTTTCTGGCAAAGAAATCGTGGGGCTCGACATGGATAAAAATGTAGAGATCACCTGGAGGGCCCCCGATGCTTCCTGCTTCACCTTCACCATTTAAGCGAAGCCTGCTGCCAGTATCGACACCTCCTGGGATTTTTACCGAAACGGTTTTCTTGGTTTTCAGATGACCGGACCCCCTGCAGTTTTTGCACGGAGACGAGATGGTCTGCCCGCTCCCGCCACATTGTGAACAGGTGGTTCTGACGGTGAAAAAACCTTGACTGCTGGAAACCTGACCCAATCCGTTGCACTGGCTGCATGTTTCCGGATAAGTGCCTGGTTCACTGGCACTTCCTTCACAGACCGAACAGGTTTCCAGTTTTTCTACGTCGACGGTCGTTTCAGTGCCGAATGCTGCATCCATAAAAGAAAGACCGAGGTCATAGCGGAGGTCTGACCCTCTCCGGAATCTGCCGCGCCCGGAACTCCGGCCTGAGCCGAATCCGAAAAAATCCTCAAAAATATCACCAAAGCTCGAAAAAATATCTTCGAATCCGCCAAAACCCGAAAATCCAGATCCCTCCAAACCCTGATGACCGTACTGATCATAGATTTTTCGTTTTTGGCTGTCCCTGAGGACCGCATATGCCTCTGCGGCGTCCTTGAAGCTTTCTTCGGCATCTTTATTGCCCGGATTTTTATCCGGGTGGAATTTTATGGCCTGCTTTCGATAAGCTGTCTTGATTTCCGATTCTGAAGTGTTTCGGTCGACGCCTAAAATTTCGTAGTAATCTCTCTTGTTCTGCATGAATAACCTGTTTGATGAATGGAATAGAACCGAACCAATTGGTCATAAAAATAATGCAGCATGGCGTCTTGTCAATGCATGATGGTTACAACGGGAGGGATTTGATGAACAAAAATCATGGAACCGGCATCAAGATAAAGGTTTGCGGGAAATCTTGCTTCAGCCGACAAAAGATCTACGGAAGCGTGTATCCTTTTGCCACCTGGCGTCGTTTCTTTTGGGGTATTCAATATTGTAGTGAAGGCCGCGGCTTTCTTTTCGGTAAGAGGCGCATTTGATAATCATTTCTGCGACGGTTGCGATGTTCCTGAGTTCGACCAGACCGGATTCAATCTTGAAATTCCAGTAGTATTCCTGAATCTCGTTTTGAATGATATCGATTCGCCGCTTTGCTCTGGCAAGGCGCTTGTTAGAGCGGACGATACCGACATAATTCCACATGAGTCGCCTAATTTCGTCCCAGTTGTGAGAGACCATGATGACCTCGTCGCTGTCGGTTGTTCCTGTGTCGTCCCAGTCAGGTATCTCCGGTAGCGGCTTGAATTTGCCTTTCTTGAGGTTTTTAATGGCTTGGGTCGATGCATTATTGGCATAGACAACCGCCTCGATCAATGAATTACTGGCAAGCCTGTTTGCGCCATGAAGTCCGGTGCAGGCGGCTTCTCCGATGGCGTAAAGATTTTGAATATCGGTTCTGGCAAAAAGATCGGTAGCAATTCCGCCACACATGTAGTGCTCTGCAGGAACCACCGGAATGGGTTCTTTTGTCATGTCATACCCGAAACGTAAACATTTCTGGTAGATATTGGGGAAGCGGTTTCTAACAGCTTCAGAATTTTTGTGGGAAATATCCAAAAATACGGAATCATCGCCACTTTTTTTCAGTTCTGTATCGATGGCGCGGGCTACCACATCTCTACATGCAAGATCTTTTTGTGGATCGTAGTTTTTCATGAAAGGATTCCCCCGCGAGTCAATCAGAAGCCCTCCCTCTCCCCGAACAGCCTCAGAGATGAGAAAATTTTTCGCATCCGGGTGGTAAAGACAGGTTGGATGAAACTGGACAAATTCCAAGTTAGCCAGCGTAGCACCCGCACGATATGCCATGGCGATGCCGTCTCCGGTCGCCACATCTGGGTTGCTGGTGTAAAGATACACTTTTCCGGCACCGCCCGTGGCGATCAGGGTGATGTTCGCACTGAACGAGAGTACACGACCTGTTGTTTTATCGAGAACATAGGCGCCGCAGCAGCAATCTTCGTGGGTGGTCGTAATGAGACCTCTTTTCATGCTGGTGGAGAGGGTGATGAGATCGATGGCGATGTGACTTTCAAATAACGCTATGCTTTCATGATGCTGCAGATGTGAGACAAGCACGCGCTCGATTTCTTGGCCCGTCATATCCTGGGCATGGACGATTCTGTTCTGAGAATGGCCCCCTTCACGTCCTAAATCGAGCTGGTCTGAGGCCTCATGGGGGTCTGAATTTTTTCTGATATTGAACTTGACACCGAGTTGAATAAGTTCCTTGATGCGCTCCGGACCACTCTTGACAACGGTTTCGACAACATTCGGGTTACACAATCCATCACCTGAGGCAAGGGTGTCCTTGATGTGAAGGTCAAAGGAATCAAGTTCATCAAAAACAGAAGCAATACCTCCCTGGGCAAGGCTGGTGTTGCTGTCCGTTACCTTTTCTTTCGTAACGACAGCGACGGAACCGAATTTGGCGACTTTTAGAGCAAAGGTCAGGCCTGCGATACCACTGCCGATGACCAGAAAATCATAGGAATATTTCATTCAGCATCTCGTTTTTCTATGGTTTGTCAAGCACCTGTTACAACAGGGATGAATGGCGCTTTTGTTTTTTGGAACTGAAGCCCAAGACGAAACCCAACAAGAGTACCCCAGAGCCGCCCAGGAACCATCGGATATATTTCTTTTTCAGGGTGTCGTTTAATTCCTTGTCAAGTTCATCGGCCTTCTGCGTCTGTGTTGAAAGACGTTCAACGGTCTTATCATGTTCACTTTTGAGTTCCAGAAAACCCGCAGCATCCTTTTTCAACTTTTCATAAGACTGTTCTGTTTTTGTCAGTAGTTGTTCTGTTTCTTTAAGGCCCCTTTCAAGTTTCGTCTTGTCAGCTTGTAGTTGCTGGTTGGTCTTTTGAACAGTCGCCAGTTCTGTTTTCAATGTTTCAAAGGATTGACTGACGTCTTTGATTCTTGTCCGACAGGGAACTTCCTCTGAAAGGTATTGTTGGAGAACCCATCCTTCTTTACCGCTTGGAAGGCTTATTTTAGCCCACTCTCCCTCAGGCTGAAGGAACGTCACCTGCTGGCCGCTGTTCAGGAGAGATATAATTTTTCGATCGTTTCCAGGCCCTGATCGAAAGGTGATATGCATTTTGTCCGTTACATACCGTGTTTCGGCATGGGCCATGGTTGCAAGAAAAAAAATGGCGATTCCCTGGATTAATAAACGACATAGTGATTGTTTCATGAAAATTTGCCTCCAAAGTGAGTGGCAACACTATAGATCAGGATTTATGTCGCCAGCTTGTAAAGTCTTATTTTGACATTATGTTTATGGCAAAGGTATTTTGTGTTGAACAATCGAATCTGTCAATAAATTCTTTTCATACGTCAATACATATGATAATTTCAAGTATTTGATAGGAACCGTACCGGGCAATACCGTATTGTAAAGGGGAATTCTTCATTCATGATAGTATTTGATCTGCAATGTGAAAAAGGGCATATCTTTGAAGGTTGGTTTGAAGATGGCCAGGCCTATGACGCGCAAAAAAAAAGGGGGCTTATTACGTGCCCGTCATGCAACAGTACCGCTATTTCTAAGCGTCCTTCCACCTTTGCCATCAAAGGCTCTCAATCGGTGACGGGCCAGATGGATCAGCAGATCGATTTAGAGAAAATGAGTAATGACATCAGCGAGTATGTAAACAAGAATTTTGACAATGTGGGTTGTGAGTTTGCCAAAGAAGCGCTGAAAATGCATTATGGTGTAACCGAGTCTCGAAATATCAGAGGCGTCAGCACAAGGGAAGAAGAAAAAATATTATCCAAGGAAGGCATTCAATTTTTCAAAATACCGGTTACCATGCCGGCAGATCCAGAGTCAGAAGATTCCTGAGGACCCCGTCTCTGTCGATAAAGACCGCTTTTTTGTTTCACCTATTCTGCAACAATAAAGACATCCTTGAAACCGCGCTGGATAAGGGCTTTTTCAAATTCAACGGCTTGCTCTAAAGAAGACGCCTTGCCCACACGAACCCGGTAAAGCATTGCCAGTCCATTATCATATTCGGAGACATGGGCGTTCTTGTAGGTTTGATCCAAAGTTTCTTTCAATCGAAGGGCGTTTTGTTTGTCACTGAACGCACCGATTTGAAATGTAAAATTTCCTTTGTAGTAGTCCACGGGTTCGGATTTTTCTTTACTCCTGGGTGTTTGACGATTGTTCTGTTCCAATGCAATGATGGCAACAGGTGCCGTACCCGATGTTGCGATATCAAGTTTTTGTGCTGCTGTATAAGAAAGATCGATAATTCGTCCTTGTACAAAAGGCCCCCTGTCATTGATTCTCACCGTGATCTCGGCACCGTTATCGAGATTTCTGACATGTACATGGGTTCCAAGGGGCAGTGTCTTGTGTGCTGCTGTCATGGCGTACATATCGTAGATCTCACCGTTGGATGTCTTTTTGCCATGAAATTCTTTGCCATACCAGGATGCGATACCTTGTTGCTGAAATCCTCTGGCATGTGATACAGGCTGATACCACTTGCCGGCAACTCTATACGGTTTTGGTTTCCCAGGGATTTGGGTAGGAGCCGTTGGTGCCGTACTACACCCGGTCACGATTGCAACAGCCAGGCATCCTATCCAGAAGAAACGGCTGGTTATTTTTAAAGGAAAGAAGTGTTTTATTTTCGACATGGGTGATTATTCCATGGCCAGCGTTAATACATCCTTCATTTTATCTACAAAATGAAAACGGATTTCCTTCTGAACTTTTTTGGGAATATCTACAAGATCCTTTTCATTTGAAAGCGGCATGATCAGCGTTTTTATTCCGGATCTATGTGCGGCCAGGACCTTTTCCTTGATGCCACCGACTGGCAGCACCTGTCCCCGCAGGGTAATTTCACCCGTCATGGCAAGATTTCTATGTATGACTTTATTTGTCAGCAATGATGTCAGGGCAGTGAGCATGGTTACACCGGCGGAAGGGCCGTCCTTTGGTATGGCTCCCGCGGGAACATGAATGTGAATGTCACTCTTTTCAAAAAAGTCTTCCTCTATTCCCAGGGCTTTGGCATTTGAGCGGATAAAGCTCAGGGCCGTTGTAGCTGATTCCTTCATGACATCACCGAGTTGACCAGTCAGTGTAAGTCCTTTTTGACCTTTCATGGCGGTGGCTTCAATAAAAAGGATCTCACCACCGAAGGGTGTCCACGCAAGGCCCATGGCGATTCCTGGTGTCGATATCCTCGATTTTACCTCCGAAGAAAATCGGATAGGACCGAGATATTTTGAGATGTTGACGACTTTAATTGAAGCAGGGGGCCGATCTTCTCCCTCTGCGATTTTGCTGGCCACGCCTCGGCAGATGGTGGCGATTTCCCGCTCGAGATTTCTCAGCCCGGCCTCTCGCGTATATCCGGTTATGATCTGTTTTACAGCGCCCTTGGTAAAGGAGATCTGGTCTGATTTTAGACCATGCTCTTTGCGCTGCCGGGGAATAAGGTATCTGTTCGCAATCTTGATTTTTTCATCCAGGGTGTATCCAAGAAGCTGCAGGACCTCGATTCTATCCCGTAGCGCCGGTGGGATAGTGTCGAGGATGTTGGCTGTCGTGATGAACATAACGCCGGAAAGGTCAAAAGGAACATCAAGATAATGATCTGAAAAGGAAAAATTTTGTTCCGGATCGAGCACTTCCAGCAATGCCGATGAAGGGTCGCCGCGAAAATCACTGCCGACTTTGTCAATTTCATCCAGCATAAAAACGGGATTGTTCGAGCCTGCTCTTCGGATACCTTGAATGATTCGGCCTGGCAGGGCGCCGACATAGGTTCGTCGGTGCCCACGGATCTCCGCTTCATCCCGAACGCCACCCAAAGAAAGACGGATAAACTTGCGGCCAAGGGCCCTGGCAATAGAGCTGCCTAAAGACGTTTTTCCGGTTCCTGGTGGGCCGGAAAAACAAAGTATGGGACCTTTGGAGTCAGGTTTTAGCTTACGGACGGCCAGATATTCGATGATACGGTTTTTGGCTTTTTCCAATCCAAAATGATCTTCATCAAGGATTTTGCGAGCTGCTTTTATATCCAGAGTATCTTTGGTACTCTCTTGCCATGGCAGGGACGTCATCCAGTCGAGATAGGTGGAGGCCACCGTGTACTCAGCAGATGACGGGTGCATCCTGGACAATCGATTGAGTTCTCGCTCGGCCTCTTTTTTTGCTTCCTCGGGAAGACCTTTTTCCACTATTTTAGACTGATATTCTTCAACTTCAACCTTTGAATC
The DNA here is from genome assembly GCA_963823335.1 of uncultured delta proteobacterium. Classification (GTDB taxonomy): domain Bacteria; phylum Desulfobacterota; class Desulfobacteria; order Desulfobacterales; family B30-G6; genus B30-G6. The sequence continues at coordinate 1,044,261 of CAWGLD010000001.1, forward strand.
ATCTTGTTCACCCAATTCTTCTCTAATGGCTTTTAGCTGCTGCCGCAGATAATACTGCCTTTGGCTTTTATCCATATCGCCCTTAACCTGGGACTGTATTTTATTCCCAAGCTCAAGAATTTCCAACTGGTGGTTGATCAGCCTGGTAACTTCTTTTAAGCGCTTTTTGACATTGTCGATTTCAAGAACTGTCTGTTTTTCTTCGACAGAGGCATTGATACTGGAGACGACCATGTTGGATAAAATGCCCGGTTCCTGAATCGATTTTGCCATGGAACTGATTTCCTGAGGAAGAACCGGTGAGAGTTCGACTACCTTGGCAAATAGATGGATGATATTGGTCATCAATGCTTCGGTCTGCGTATCGCTGGATTCTTTTTCCAGGAGATGCTCTACCTTTCCCATCAAATAGGGCTTGCTTTCCAGATAAGTGTCTATCTTAAACCGGCCAAGTCCCTGCACGAGAATCTGAGATTTATTCTCTTCTGTTTTTGCCATTTTGAGAATGAGGGCACTGGTGCCGATACGATATAGGTCTTCTGTAGAGGAGTTTCCTTCCCCGGGAGGGGTTTTTGATACCAAAAGGCCGATTATGCGATTGCTTGACATGGCTTCATCGATTAGTTGAACCGATTCTTTTTGCATGACTACCAGGGGCAGGACCATTTTTGGGAAAAGAACGGTATCAAATAGCGGCAGAATCGGTAAATTCTCAGGGAGCTTTTTAAGATCGACGTCAAAGCTTGGTTTTTGATCAGTCATTATTAACCCTCCAGCGGAAACCCTGTTGCATTAAAGTACCATTATCCCAAAAGATTAACTTCTATCAGAAATTGGAATTTTATAAGCTTTATCAATGTCGAGTTTGACCAGTCGAATTTCCAGAAAACCATTGGTATAAGAGGTTGATACGATTTCAGTATCGATGGGTACCGGGAGATACAGCACTCTTTCAAAATTTCCATACTGAATTTCTGCCAGACGGTAAGTGGCATGGTCAATACGTGGGAGCTCTGAGCGTTTTCCTGTAAGCTTTATGGCCCGGTGGCTGACCTCTACGGCCAGGTTTTCTATATCAACGCCCGCAACTTCAGCCCGAACAATAATCTCTTCTTCGGTTTCATAGATATCGATCTGAGGATGCCAGGTGCGTTCGGTAAGGGAAAACCTAGGGCTCATTGAGCGAAAAACATCTTCGATAGACCTCTCGATTTTTGAATGAAGCTGATCAACATCATTACAAAAGCGTATTTTTATATAGCCCATATCCGACTCCTGTTTACCGTTTGCAAGGAGACTTTCCCCTAAGATGAGCGATTTCTATAAAATGTTTGGGAATTGAACACTCCCGGAACTCAAACCGCTCAGATTTGGTTTCTTGCACATATAGTTAACAGTAACCCGGATTTTTGTAAAGTAAAGATAGAATTTGCGCTTTGTGAGGAAGCTACCTATAATTGTGTGATGGCTGATTACCAAAAGTATTCTCGCAGGGGAGTCATTTCTTTACAGTATTTTATCTACTTTGTTGTTTTGGGCGTAACCCTGCCCTATTTCAACTTGTATTGCCATCATCTTGGATTTAGCGGTATTCAAATCGGCGCGCTTTCTTCTATGCGGTCTATTCTATTAATAATCTTTGCGATTTTGTGGAGTGGTATTGCAGATAAGTATCAAATTAGAAAATCCATTTTTGTGGGCTGCAGTTGTGCGGGTACCCTTGTCTGGGCGCTCTATTTTTTCCACGATAGTTTTCTAACAATATTGATAATAACTAGTATTTACTCAGTTTTTAATGCGCCGATCATATCATTTCTGGAGGCGATGACCATTGAGGTTCTGGGCAGGGAAAAAAGCAGTTATGGTATCATCAGAGCCTGGGGGTCTATTGCTTTTATAGCCATGGTCCTGTTCATGGGCTATCTCATTGATGCGTTTTCAATCCGAATAATTCTGATGGCTGTTTTTATTGGATCCATTCTCCAGGCGGGTTTATCCCTGCAAATCCCGTATGTCCGCAGGGTCAGGACAGACAATTTCCGTTTAAACGCCGGTGTTTTTTTTCGAAAACGGGTGGTTGTCTTTTTATTGTGTGCCTTTCTGATGTTGATGAGCCATGGCACCTACTATGGATTCTTTTCGATACATCTTGAAAATCTGGGCTACGACAATGCGTTTATAGGGCTGGCCTGGGCGTTGGCATCCATTGCCGAGATAGTCGTCATGGTCCGTTCACGGTGGGTTTTCAGCAGGCTGTCCTACGAAAATGTTCTGATTCTTTCCTATGTGGTGGCAACGATTCGGTGGTTCTTGTCAGGCGTTGCCATGTCCCCTTATTGGATTTTATTGTTGCAGATTACCCATTGTGTGACATATGGGTTGTTCCATATGGCAAGCATCCTATATATGGATTCGCTATCACCCGATGGCGCAAAGACATTTGGCCAGGCGGTGAATAATGCGACGACGTATGGATTGGGACTAATGGCCGGATTTTTTGTCAGTGGCTTTTTATATGAGTACACCGGCGCAGTGACCATGTTTTTCGTCAGTGGCTTGCTCTCAATGGTTGGGGGACTGATATTTGCAGTATATTCCAAATATTCGAGTTAAGTCTTTTTATCTGGAAAGAGCAGGTGGCGCATCCAGTTAAGCAGGCTGTTTTTTCCAAGAAGATCGCGATCAAAGCCATCAAAATCTTGAAGCAGTTTCTGCGGGTTTTTAAAAAAATGGGCTCTTGTAATCATTTTTATATTAGGATCGAGACGCTTGACGATTCTGGCGGGATTGCCCGCCGAAATGCAACCTGGTGGAATGTCGCTTACCACCACGGATCCGGCACCGATGATACTGTTTTCACCGATAGAGACCCCCTTGCAGATAATGGCGCCTTCTCCCACCCAAACATTGTCCTCAATGTCAACAGGGGCTGTTTTCCCCATGGCAATCCGGTTATAGATGTCATGCCAGTCTGAATCGGCAATATAGGAATTGCTTGCAATCATACAATTGTCGCCGATATTGATGCGCTCGGCAGAGCCGATACGGACCCCGGGGCAGATCATGCAATAGTTTCCAATATGAATGGACCCCTTTTCGGCGTTATTCGACCATACGGAAAGCCGGATTTTGTTGTCGGAAGAGGCTATCAGGGTGGCGCATTTCCCAATATGAATGGGTGTGCCGAAGATCTTGATATACCAGGGCTTCATAAATGTAAAATCCGTTCCCAGAGAGGATAATTGCGGCTCGATGAAGTGCTTTACATATAGAGCCTGAATCCGGGTGTGGAGTTTTTTTACAAAATAAGGTCTGTGGTCTTTTCTCAAGTAGTTTTATCCTGCTGGTAATAGGTGACCAAATTTTTCGTAACGATCCATCTTGATTGATTTTTATTCAGCCATCCTCACGCGGATAGCTGAATAAATGGAAGCGTGTTCCAGAAATGATGATTGAACAGATGGCAGGCCGGTGTCATCTGGTATATTGCATCCGCAGCCATAAGCACAACGGCATTGCTCCAGGTGATTTTATCCTCAGGCCAGGTAATGATATCAGGGTAGGTAAAACCGCACCAATAGGAACCATCGTCGAATTTTCTGTCGCAAATCCAATTGAACACAATTCGTGAAAGATCGACATTTCCCATGGCGGTCAATGCCAGTGACAACTCGGAGGTTTCGGCAATTGTCACCCAGGGCTCGTCGGACACACACCGTACACCCTGGCCCCTGATGATAAATTTTTTCCAACAGGCGTCAATTCGTTTTTGTGCCTTGTTGCCGGTGAGGCAGCCTGAAAGTATAGGATAGAACCAGTCCATGGAAAATCGGGATTTGGTTATATTGAACAAATGGCTCTTGTTCCTGATGGCGTTGCCTAGTTTGAGCAACGCTGATTGCCAATCCGGTTTGGAACGGCCCAGTATTTTGGCAATATACAGCGCACATTTAAGACTCATAAAAATTGAACTGGCACCTGTGAGAAGGGCCATTTTATCGACTTTTTCTTCGGGACTGATGGCCCAGTAAATTTCACCGTTAGGTGTTTGGAGACTGAGTGCAAACGCGATGCCGCCACACAGGGGTTGCCACATGGTTTTCAGAAATGCCGTGTCACCCGTCATGAGATAGTAATGAAACAGGCCGACTGCCAAGTAGGAGGACATGTTGCTTTCTCTGGTTTTATCTTCAGGAATGCTGTTGATATAGGACGAGAACCAGCTGCCATCTTTGAGTTGCCTGTCTGCCAACCATCGATAAGCCTTTCTCGCTTCCTTGAAGCGTCCTCCAATGGAAAGCCCAATTGCCGCCTCAACGTGGTCCCATGGATCTGTTTTGGCGCCAGGGTTCCATGGGATTTCTCCATTTTCTCGCTGCGTATTGGCAATTAATGTTGTAATCGCTTCAACATCAACGACCGGTTCTATCTGTTTTTTGTATGCATTTAAATTCATTTGAGTCCAAAGAGCTGAAGGTGGTTATTCTAAACGGTTTTGTGTTCCCGGTGTCAAAAGCTATCTGAGATTGAAATCCACCGCGTCTAATATTGAAAATATTATTATATAAAAACTTAACATATACTTTTAGATACGAATTCATGCAAGCGAATTCACTTTATCAATTGTTAAAAAATTGCTATTTGAAATGACTGGTGCCTTTTTATTGGTACACCACTTTGTCAGGGATGTGTGTTCCAATAGTATAGAAGCCATCTCAATTTTTTTGAGAGGACTTTTAATTTTATATAAAACATAGTCAAAGACGGATAATATGAATCAAACAACCGGAAAATCAAAAGTTCTCAGACGACTTTGGGGCTTGTTTCCCTGGGCTATTGTTCTGTGTGTCATCGTCTTCATTTTCAGCCTCTATCAGGATATCAAGACGGAGCGATCGAGACTGGAAAAAATCAAACAGGAAGCCATCATAAAGGATATTCCGTCTGTCAGGGTAATTACGCTGACTGTGATGCCCAGACGCCTGGAAGATAAGATTAAACTTCCGGGATATATTGAACCTGCAGAAGATCTTTGGGTAAAAACAGAGGTTTCTGGACAGGTTGTTAAAATTTTGACCAAAGAAGGGGCAAATGTCAAGCAAGGACAGTTGATTGCGCAGCTGGATGATCGTGATTACAGATCCCGGCTTACCCGCATTGAAGCGAACCATCGGTTAGCCAAGTTGGAATACGACCGAATTTATTCTCTGGATAAAAAGAAGATTACAGCTGCAAGCAGGCTCGATGAAATCGAAGCCCGACTCAATGATGTATCTGCCCAACGGGATGAAGCTGAACTGGCCTTGAACAGAACCCGTATTCAGGCGCCCATGGAGGGGCAGATCAATGAGATCATCGCCAAGCAGGGTAGCTTTCTTAGCGTGGGAGATCCTGTGGCGCAAATACTTCGTGTATCGGATGTAAAGGTTACCGTGGGAATTCCCGAAAGTGATGTCGCCTCTTTTTTAGACCTGAACGAAGCGACGGTGGTCATCGATGCACTCAAAAAGAGACGCATAACAGGCAAGAAGATATTCCTGTCCAGGCAACCCAGGAATCTGGCACGTCTGTTCGAGCTTGAACTGAAAATCCCAAATCCGGATGGTCATATTCTACCGGGCATGTTTGCTAGTGTTGAGCTTATCAGAGCTGTGCATGAAAAAGCGATCGTAATACCGCTTTACACGGTTATCACTCAGGGTGATGAACGGTTTGTATATATAGAAAATGACGGTTCAGCCCAAAAAACACCGGTTGTCATGGGACAGTTGGTGGACTGGCAGGTTCATATCACTTCCGGGATCTCTGCAAACGACAAGGTTGTTGTTGTGGGGCATCGGCTTTTAAATGATGGTCAGCCAATAGAAGTCATAAAGAATGTTTCGGATGTGCGGGAGATTTTGGCTTTATGATTGTTTCCGATCTGGCTGTTAAAAAAAGAACCAGTGTGATCGTGCTGGCACTCATGATTTTGGTTTTTGGTCCGCTGTCTTATTTTTCCATGCCAAGAGAGTCGGCGCCGGACATCACAATCCCTTTCGTGTTTATCATGACAAATTATGCCGGTGTTGCACCGGAGGATATTGAGAGCGCCATAACCATACCCATCGAAAAAAAACTCAAGGGTCTCGAGGGGGTGAAAAAAATCGAATCCTCCAGCACAGAGGGCAAGAGCTCTATTGTGATTGAATTTGTTGCTGGGACGGATATCGATGATGTTTTACCTAAGACAAAGGACAAAGTGGACCAGGCCAAAGCCGATTTGCCTCAGGATCTGGAAGACGACCCGGAGGTTATGGAAATCAATATATCCGAACTTCCAATCGTTATTTTTTCCTTGTCAGGAGAATGCGGTCTCGAGCGCCTGAAAGAGATTGCCGAAGATCTTGAAGAGGAGTTCGAGTCCATACCGGGTGTGCTTGAGGTAGATGTTACAGGTGGTTTGGAAAGGGAAATACGGGTCGAACCCTATCCGGACAAACTTGCTTACTTCGGTCTGTCTATTTTGATGCTTCAGGATGTTATCGCACAGGAAAACCAGAATGTATCCGGTGGTGCGATCAGAATGGGAGATGGCCGTTTCCAGCTGAGAGTTCCGGGAGAATTCAGTACACCGGAAGAGATTTATGGCCTGATCGTGGGTATACACGATGGCCAGCCGGTCTATCTGAGAGATGTGGCCCGTGTGGTGGACGGATTCAAGGATGAAGAGGGCCGTTCAAGATTGAATGGGCAGGAGGCAGTCAATATACAAATCAAGAAACGTGCCGGTGAGAACATACTTGATATTACAGACAAGCTGTCGGTCATTGTAGATGAGAAAAGACGCACCTGGCCCACCGGAACGGAAATTACCAAGCTCATGGACCAGGCCAAAGACATCCGTATCATGGTGTCCGATCTGGAGAACAATATCATTACAGGTCTGATTCTTGTCATTTTCGTGTTGTTTTTTTTTCTGGGGGCCCGAAATGCGGTTCTGGTAAGCATGGCGATTCCCTTTTCAATGTTTATCTCCTTTGTGGTGTTGAGTGCCCTTGGTATCACATTGAACATGGTTGTTCTATTTTCCCTGACCTTGGCGCTGGGAATGCTGGTGGACAACGCCATTGTGATTGTCGAAAATATTTTCCGGTTTATGGAGCAGGGGGTACCGAGAATACAGGCCGCCATGAAAGCAACAAGCGAGGTGGCACAACCTGTCATAGCGTCTACACTGACAACCCTGGCTGCCTTTTTCCCACTGATTTTCTGGCCGGGTATCATGGGGGAGTTTATGTCCTACCTGCCCATGACGGTCATTATTACGCTAACGTCCTCTCTTTTTGTTGCCATGGTCATTAACCCTGCGCTTGCAGCCATCTTTCTGAAGTTGCCCTTTGGTCACCCATTTGAAAGGAAAAGGGCTACGGCGGAAGATATCGAAAAGGCCGGAGAGGCGCCGATTACGATCCGGGGCCCTCTCCTCAAAGGGTATCGCAGGCTTTTAGAAGGCGCTCTCAACCATCGACTGGCCGTTCTCTTTCTGGCCTTCCTTGCCGTTGTGGCCATGGCTCTGATCTGGACGTATCGAGTCGGTCTGGAAAAATCCATCGAGTTTTTTCCAAATATTGAGCCGAACAGCATATACATTAATTTGGATGTCTCAGAAGGTGCCGACATTGATTTTTCCGATCGTATTTCCAGGCAGGTCGAAGCTGCCATCTGTAACAGCGCAGAACGGTCGATCGTCACGGCTCAGGTAGATCCTGCCGAGTGTTATTATGCTGATACCGACAAAAAAAATCATACACTTCGAGGTGGTAGACAATACACTGGTTTAACAGACCTGATAAACGTGAAGGACATTTATTCCCGAACGGTCGCGGTTATCGGTGGGAGTTCCATGTTCGAAAGCACATCACCCAACCATATTGGTATCCAGTTTCATGACCTGGAAGAGCGTCCGGAGTCCTCCTTTACGACGGTCGAAGAGATCAGAAAACGGATCAAAGATATTCCGGGGGCCCAAATAACCATCTCTGTCCAAGAGGAAGGCCCGCCCACAGGGGCGCCCATCAATATTGAAATTGCTGGAGATAACTTCGCCGTTCTCGGTCGTATATCCCAGGAGGTCACTAAGGTCTTGGGAAAAATACCTTTTGTGCAGGATATTCAGGATGATTTTGTTTCCGGAGCACCAACCGTGAGTGTCAGGGTTGACCGCCAGAAAGCGTCTTTGATGGGTTTGTCTACCGAGGTCATCGGGTTTGTTCTGAAAGTCGCATTCAATGGAACCAAAGTATCGACCTATCGTGAGGGAGATGAGGATTTCGATATTACAGTTCAACTCTCAGAAAAAGGCAGAAGGTCGACGGATATTCTTCGTGAACTACTTATTCCTACCAACAATGGGCTCATTCCGTTGAGCACGATTGCAAGTTTTGAAGTGACCGGGGGCCTGGGGCAGATCAACCGCGTAAATCATGAACGGGTCGTCACGGTAAAGGCCAATGTTGACGAAAAACATATTCCAAGTCCGGTGGTGAGGGCACAGGCGGAAAAAATCATGTCCAACATCAGTCTGCCGCCTGGGTATAAGATACGATTTACCGGAGAGCAGGAAGAACAGGAACAGGCGGAAGCTTTCTTGACAAAAGCCTTTGCCGCGGCTCTTTTTCTCATCATGCTCATTCTGGTCACCCAGTTTAACTCTATTGCCCAGCCATTGATTATCCTGACATCGGTCATTCTCTCTCTAGGGGGTGTTTTCTTGGGGCTTGCAGTGATGGAGTATCCCTTCGGCATCATCATGACAGGTGTCGGTGTCATTTCACTGGCGGGCGTCGTTGTCAACAATGCCATCGTGCTGATCGATTATACCAATCGGCTGAATAAAAGGGGGATGCCCTTTAAGGAGGCAGTTATTGCCGCCGGATGTACACGACTAAGACCCGTATTGTTGACTGCAATAACCACGATCCTCGGTCTTTTGCCGATGGTTACGGGTGTGGCGTATAATTTTCATGACATGAAAATCTCGTGGATCAGTGCATCGACACAATGGTGGAGTTCCATGGCGAGTGCAGTTATCTTTGGTCTGGCCCTTTCCACCGTGTTGACACTTGTGGTGGTTCCAACGCTTTATGCGCTGGTTCACACAAGCAGTCTGGCCATGATTTCCGCAAATAAATGGATACAAAAAGCATATTGGAAACCCTTTTATCGAATAACGGGCTTGTCTGAAGAAGATTGATCTTTCCGGCCGCCACACAACAGGCGGACAAACGAGTAAACGGCTGGCAAATCGTTTATCAAAGAGCGACGCTGTCGCGTATTATAAAATCGTTCCTAAGATTTTATCGGGGGGTATGTATGGTCGAGAAACTGTCATTTCACACGGACAAGGCGGCAGAACTGGGGGGACCGTATTCACAAGCGATAATCTATAAGGACATGATATACCTCTCTGGACAGGGTGCGGTGGACCCTTCAACCAACCAATTGACATCCGGTACCATTGAACATGAAGCAAAACTGGCCTTGGAGAATATTCGGATCATCATGGAATCAGCCGGGTCTTCACTCGATAAAATTCTGCAAGTTGGTGTTTATCTAACAGATATCCGGGATTATGCTCGCTTCAATGATGTGTACAGAAAATATTTTAATGACCCGATGCCAGCCAGAACATGCGTTGAAGTAAAAAAACTACCCTTTGGTCTTCGCATCGAGATCGATACGGTGGGCTATATCTGATCACCATTCCCTATTGACTTGAAGTAAAGTTTTATTGTATTGATTAATCATAATGCGTGTAAGAAAACACTCATAAACACATTAAAAGATATTAAATTGTTACGCATCCTCCTCTCAAGCTGGTTTTACCACCTCATCTATTTACCCGACATTTGATAGCGAAGATTGTGCCGGTTTTCTGGTTCTTATGAGTGTTCAAGTACAAGCCGTTTCATAATTTGTATCTGTATCGTGGATAATGGGAGGCTTCTCCCTTAAAGTACCTGTTAACTCTAAAACAAAAGGAGGAAGATATGCCGGACAGTGTATACAAAGTTATAGAACTTGTGGGCACCAGCGAAGTATCATGGGAAGAAGCTGCGAAAAATGCAGTTGAAACAGCGGCCAAAAGCCTCCGGGAACTCAGGGTGGCGGAGGTCACCAAGCTCGACATGAAAGTTGAAAACTCCAAAGTTGTTGCTTTTCGAGCAAGAGTCACACTTTCTTTCAAGTACGGCACATAGTCTTCATTTTAAATAGACAGGTGCCTGTTCGAAAAGAGAAATAAAAAGCGTTTCCAGATGGAAATGCCATAGAAGTCCGAATAAATAAGCCGCTATGAGCGGCTTATTTATTTGGCACAGACCAACAGTGAAAATATCAACAGCCTGGATTTGTAACGATTGTCATAAATTTTCATGCCCAAACGCGCACAACGAAGCATGAAACATAAATTTATATTGAAATGCCATAGCTATCCTCTAAAAAATGGAGCATGAAAATTTATCAAATGAAGGAGGATAGCTATGACACAGAAAAACAGCAGCAAAATTATTTCCGTTGTACACCCTATTTGTTGCGGGTTAGATGTCCACAAGGACATGGTTTCAGCCTGCATCATCATTACAGAGTCTGGTGGTGAAGAGACCTTTGTAATTCAAGAATTTTCAACCTTCACCGATGATCTTTTTAAACTCAAATCATGGTTGCACTATCGTCGCTATGGAAAGCACCAGTGTCTACTGGAGGCCTGTGCATAACGTACTTGAAGATACGCTTCAGATCATTTTGGTCAATGCCAGGCATGTAAAAAATGTGCCTGGAAGAAAAACAGATATTTCAGACAGCATGTGGCTGGCAAGTCTTCTACGTATCGGCGTTTTGAAAGCAAGTTTTATCCCTGAAAAGCACATTCGGCAACTAAGAGAACTGGTAACACTTCGTAAATCTTATATAAAGACGTTAGCCGACTACAAAAGACGAGTGCACAAATTGTTCGAAACTGCCAATATCAAGATAAGCTCCGTCGTATCCAACTTGTTTGGCAATACCGGACGCAATCTAATGAATAAGCTAATCGATACGGATATTGAAATAACAATTGGACATGTCGAAGAATGTGCCGAGGGAAGGCTCCTACTATAAAGACAAGTATCATCGTCTTAAATCCAGGCGGGGGGCCAAAAGAGCCATTGTCGCCATAGCCCATCGAATCACCAAAGCAGTTTATCATATCATTAAATATGGAAAATCGTTTGTCGATCTTGGCGAAGCGTATCTTATGTCAAAGAGCAAAGAAAAACGAATAAAAGCGCTAAAATCAAGAGCCAAGTATCTTGGCTTTAACCTGGTGCCGTTAGAGGCGAAGTGAAACCGTATTTTAAGGTCGATACATAAGTGAAGCCCGTGAGCGCGACATAAATATGATCGGTCAGCCAGGTGAACAACAAATTGTCGGCGAAGACCACGTAAATGAAACTACGAAGACACAAGGCTGACACTACGGTTTCATTATGGTTTATTTATTCACATTAGAAACTCCGCAAAGCCAATGATGCTGATTGGATCAAAAGAACCTCGACCTGGTACAAATGCGTTGCCAGTTGAGGCCTGTTTCTAATGAACATATATCAGTTAAATAAAGTGAGGTTTCCAATTTATACGGAGACAAATCGTAACCAGGTTTATTCCCCGGCAGTGAGTGGATGGCATATTGACATCACGTGCAACATACTATAATTCGCTTTATGGATTTAATTTACTCGATCGGGTTAACAGAAGGGACGTTGAATGAGCACTGATGATTATTTTATGGAGAGCGAAGAAGAAGCCAAGCGTCTTGACCTAAAGACGGATCCGACGGTAGTAGACAGGCATGCCCGGTGGGCAGGCCTTCAGCCGGGTATGCGTGTGGCCGACCTGGGCTGTGGATCTGGAAAGACAACTTTATGTCTCAGTAAAATATCCGGGGCAAAGGGTGAAACCGTCGGCATTGATAACGCCAACCAGCGAATTGAATTTGCAAAAAAGCATTATTCCGCAGAGAAAATTGATTTTGTACTGGCAGATATTCGCTCCGAGTTAAGCCACCTGGGAAAATTTGACTTTGTCTGGGTTCGATTTGTTATGGAATACTATGGATCTTCAGCATATGAGATTGTTCAAAATATCAGCAAAATTCTTAAACCGGGGGGAATATTGTGTCTTATCGACCTCGATTATAACTGTCTGACCCATTTCGGCCTGCCAAAAAGACTTGAATCCGCCATACAGGGAATCAAGCGGACACTGGAAAGAAAAGCGGATTTTGATCCATATGCCGGCCGTAAGCTCTATTCATATCTTTACGACATGGAATATGAAAATATCGATATGACCATAGAGGCGCATCATTTGATTTTTGGAGAGTTGAACGAAGTGGACGCGTTTAACTGGACCAAAAAAGTTGAAGTGGGTGGAAAACTGTCAGGCTATCCATTCGACGATTATGAAGGCGGCTATGAAGAGTTCTTTGAAGAGTTTAAAAGAATTTTTTCACATCCAAGAAGATTTACCTACACACCGATTATCCTGTGCAGAGGCAAGAAACCTTATTGATATGAAAAAACTTTTATTGATCAACCCGGTTGGCCGGAAAAGTGGCTATCTAATGAGCAGGTTTTCAACCTTTTCGCCCCTGGGGCTAGCGTATGTTGCTGCGGTTACTCCTGGCAACTGGGATGTTAAAATAGCGGATGAAAACTTCCAGCCATTCGAATTTGAAGAGGCTGACCTGGTGGCCATAACGGCCTTTACCAGTAACGTCAACAGGGCATATGAAATCGCCGGAATGTATCGGGACTGCGGAACAAAAGTGATCATGGGCGGCATCCACGCCTCCATGCTTCCCGATGAAGTGATGATGTTTGCAGATGCGGTTATCGTCGGAGAGGTGGAGGACATCTGGAAGGATGTCCTGAAAGACTTTGAAGAGAATAAGCTTGCTAAAAAATACATTGGGCCGAGAGTCGATCTGGAAAACTATGATATTGTTCCCCGAAGAGATCTGCTCAATCCTGGCTATATGTGGCAATCGGTTCAAACCTCACGGGGCTGTCCTTTCAATTGCCATTTTTGTTCTGTGTCAAGATATCTTGGCAAAACTTATCGTTGTCGCAAGGCTGAAGATGTTCTGAAAGAACTCAGCAGTATTGAAAAGCGTCATATCGCCTTTGTAGATGATAACCTCATTGGTTATAGCCCGGAGAGCGTCCGGCGAGCTAAAAAATTGTTTCAAGGCATGATAGATCAAAACCTGCAAAAAAAATGGTGGATGCAGACATCCATCAATGCCGCAGATGACGAAGAAATTGTCGAACTTGCGGCCAGAGCGGGATGCATGTTTGTTTTTATCGGTTTCGAAGCGATCAGTTTGACATCACTAAAAGAAATGAAAAAGGGTATCAATGTCAAAACCGGTGTGGAAAACTACAGGCGCGTGGTGGATACGTTTCATAAATATGGTATCGGGGTGTTCGGTGCCTTCATCATCGGGAACGAGTTTGAAACAAAAGAATACTATAGGGAGCTGGCTGATTACCTGGTTCATTCCAGGATAGACATGTTTCAGATAAGCATTCTTACACCGTTGCCCGGAACCGATTTGATGAAGGAAATCACCACCTGTGATGGGCTGATTTATAAAGAGTTTCCCCAGGATTGGGATAAATACAGGTTTTCCTACGTGGTATACAAGCCTAAAGAGATCGACCTGGAAACAATATACACTGCAGACAACTATATCAAAACCAAGCTGTACTCTTTTCCAGCCTATCCGATTCGGTTGCTGAGGGCGCTCATCAGTCTGCGTCGCCTGAAAAGGGTCTATGCCATATACAAGTTTAATCAGGCGCTCAAACTCAGTTGGCAAAACGCCCATTATTATGATAAGTATCCGAAAGATATCATCTAAGCAGAAGTTTTTTGTTGTAGCGATGGGGCAAGAGGGGGCTCTTTTGACTTGTTTGCCGGTCCATTAAAATATCTGAAGAATGCATCAACAATTTCTTCCTCAAAATGCAGGCCGCTTTCTTCCTGGAGTAACCTTGTGGCTTTTTCTATGGGCATGGGATTTCGATAATGTCTTTTGGCCGTGATCGCTTCAAAAAAATCTGCAACAGCGATAATTTTTGCCCCTAATGGGATCTTGTCTCCTCTCAGCCCATTGGGATACCCGCTACCGTCTATTTTTTCGTGATGTGATCCTGCAATGTCCGGTACCTGGCTGAATATTCCTTCAAAATGAACCCGTTCCAGTATACTCCTGGTTTTTTCTGAGTGGGTTTTTATCACCTCAAATTCTTCTGGTGTTAACTTTCGGGGCTTTTTCAGCAACGAGTCAGGAACGCCGATCTTTCCATAATCGTGGAGCAGTGCTGCTACCTGAATCATCTCTCGATAGTCTTTATCGAGGTTCAGCTCATCGCAGATGCCGAGTGAAAATTCGGTGACCCTTTCAGAATGTCCTGCAGTCAGGGGGTCGCGTGCATCGATACTGGCCGCTAGCGTCGCCAGTATTGATCTGAACTGACGTTCTTTTGCTTCAAGGAGTTCTGCATTACGGATGCAGATACCCAGAATCGATGCAACACCGATAATCAGGCTGATATCACTTTGAATCAAGGGTCTTTTAGACGTCAAGTTATCAACGGCCAGAACGCCCAGAGATTCATTGTCACAGATGATCGGACAGCAAACAAAAGATTTGGATCCCAGTAACTTTGCAAACGACAGGCTGCGAGGAGAGAGGGTTTCCTCGATTTCATCAATATCATTTACTAAAAAAGGCTTTTTTTCATGAAACGATACAACAAAAACACCCTTTGACTCAGGGTTGTTTAGATGAAAGGCAGCATTTTTTATTATTTTATACTGCTCAGGGGAATAACCGAACCCAGCCTTGAATTGTAACCTGGTTTTGTCAGCACTTGCCAGGAGAATAATTCCCCTGTCATAATCCAAACGGTTTTCTGATATTCTAATAATATTGGTCAGGATATCTTCTTTTCTGGTGTACTTGCTGATGGCAAGCCCAATTTCGTTTGTCATCAAGGCATTGTTATAATTTATTTCAATGTTTTCAATCATCTGATCGCTGAGATCTCTCAAATGATTGAGGCTTTTCAACATTTCAAGTTTTTCAGTTCGGTCACTTATGGATGTAAGCAAGAAGACAAGAAAAACGGAGATAGGTAATATTGCAGAAAGTGTAAAAATGGGATCGATGAATATAGACACTGCTACAATGATAGCGAAGAATAAAAGGGCATAATTTCGAAGTCTTTTCCAGATATCCGAGAATGATTTTTCCCAGGTGACCACATATCTACAGGTGGCCCCCCCTCGAAACACGCATTCAGGATGGTCGATGTCGGGGAGCTTTTTTGTGAAAATCATTGTTATTGCTTCAAAAAGGCCTTTTCGATTTTCACACTGGAAGGGGTTTTCCTGAACACCCTCCAGAGGGGTAACACAGATTTCAACTTTATTATAGGCTATCTTTTTTGATTCATAGGTGGTTGATTTTGTGAATTTTTCTGCGGCTTTACCTGCAAACTCGTAGGCTTTTGAATGGCTAATCATTCCGAGAACATATTTTTGGATAGTACCAAGCGACTCAGGTGACGCAGTAAATCTTCCAGCTTCTCTGGCAATATTTTCATTATTCGTTACTTGGGAAAGCTTTTCATGAAAAAGATTTATCTGTTGTTGGGTGAACCAATGACCTTCATCCGCAACTTGATAAGGGGTCATGTTTGCTGCATTTAACAATTGTGCTATATTTACTGATGGATAGTTTTTTTTTATTAACTTAATATAATTGTCAATAATTCTACTATTATAAAGAGGAACATCAGTTTTGGTTTTATTTTTAGCCATTATTATTTGAACATTATTTAATGTTGAATAAATTTTAATAGTCTATTGAGATATTTAAAATAATTGTCAGTATTGTTCATGTTCAAAACCCATAGATTGTAAATTCTTTCAAATGGAATCTGCTCTTTTTCCATGTATTCAACTGGGTATACCATTACTGGAGCGTTCTCCATTTTAAATTTTTCAGAAATTATCCTAATAATTGAATGTATTATATCAGATGGCAGATTATCAGGATCAACTACATATGCTGTAATATTATTTGTCAGGTCTGATAGATTTAAACCTTTATCTGATAGATTGACAATAAAAATGGCTTTTAACATACCGTTATTTTTTAGTGAAAAAAGAAATCGCTCTCTTTTCAAGCCTATTTTTTTATATTCATCAGAAAGTTCATTCATCATAAATGTAATAGGTGAAAGATCGAGCGCTTTTAGCATCAGGCCATCTGATTTATAATTATAGTAGATATTAAGTTCCTCTAAATCCTCTTTAATACTATCAGATAGCTCCCAATCCCAAGGAATAACGTTATTTTTTTTATATTCATCAGATAAGTAAAAATAAGCAAAAGGATCAAGAGAGCACGCTTTTGGATTATTTATATTTCTATATGCCCCGCCAAACACACGGTTTGGAAATTTATTTGTATCTCGAAAATAGCAAAAAAGAAAATCCATTTTTGCAGAATGTAACCTATGAGAATTATTGAAAAAAAGTCCTATCTGATTGAGCACAGATAAACCACCAGTCTTAAATGATGAGCGTCTAGCGGCGTGATGATGGATGAGCCATGAATTTTCATAAAACCTGATTGAAGACATATGGGCCTGTATGAGGTCTTGTGTTTTATAAATAAAATGTCGTGCTATATCAGGGCGTTGAGTGTATAGAATCTTGTAGGTCTTTAAAATGTCTGATTTATTTTGATGGATATGTCCAAATTTTTTTGGGTAAAGAAAACCAGATTCGAAAAAAAAGTCCCAAAGTTTGTCGATTTCTATTTCATTGCTGATAAATGAGTTTTTATCACTTTTCTGGTGAAGCAATCCTATAATAGTTTCATGGTAATTTAATGTGATATCAATTATTACAATCCCACATTTTGACATGTCTCCCGAGTCTGATGATTCAAGCTTTTTTCGGTAAACCACCTGGGCTTTGAAATGTATCTTGAAGCTGTTGGCAATGAGCATTTCAACATCAGGGAGAATTATGCCCGGCAGGAGAACGCTCGTGTTTTCGGTTTCTTCGACAGAAAAACCCGAGCCTGAAAGATCAACGACTTTAAAGTCATGCACTTTGCCGGTTAATGGGTGTGTGAAACGGATGGTAGGGGCTGGGGTGATATCTTCGCGGGAGCTTCGGAACCTTTTTTTCTTAAAGCGCTTTACATTATGACTTGTGGGTTCAAGCAGAAAATCGATGGTGCTTCCGTTCGATGTCTCCTTAATAATTTTACATTCACCAGAATAGAGGGTTTCTTCTTCACTGGTCAGGAGAATATTGACGGTGACATTCGGGTTGAGCCATTGTGATGTCTGGGGAGGCTCCAGTCTGGTTTTGACACTGAATTCGGTTGCACAAAAATCGATGAGTGTACCGTCAAAGATAACGCTGTTTTGAAACATTTGTGCTCTGATGCCATGGCAGGACACGCGCAGACTTTTCTTCGATATCATTTGAGAATATATCTCGGGGATTCGAAAATGGATGAACTCCTCGTTAAGGTCTACCAGCTCCAGGCGCAGTTCCAAATCCCAGCGCCTATCTTTCAACAGGATGCTTTCAAATTCATATGTCCTGAGCCGGGTCTTTAGTTTTGATGTATCCATCCACGTGCAGAGCAGGTCTTCTCCCATGCTGGGTTGGGGTTTTGCCGGGCATGCAAAGACATGTCCGAATTTTTTATGTCTGAAATTTATCAGGATAGTTTCATCTTGAAAGTTGATGAAATTCAGTTTATTGACGAGTTGTTGTCTGCTTATCTTTTGGGGCGTTGTATGTTCTGGCTTTTTATTGAGGCCGTTTTCAGGAATCCTGACCGGGCAGGCGACATCACCCGATTTTATCAGTTGATAGCTCATACTTGTTGCAACCTCACTAGTTAAAAGACATCAAGCATTCTGTTGACGCAGCCGGAAGGCTGCGGCTATTATGTTTCATCAAATAGATTGAATGATTTTTCAAGTCCCACGATCGGGGATATTTAACACGGATAAAGAGATTATACAAGAAAAGATAGCTGTTTATCGCTTGGCCCATTTGATTGAATCCGCGGAATTCATCGGTATTTTTCTAAAAAGCTTGAACACTTCTAAAAGTTAGACATCATCAGGTGAATACCAGACAGCTGGATAATTTTGGGGATTCATTTTGCCGGCGCGAACATAACGCTGAATAAACAGGAGGTCGTCATGTGTATGCTTTCACATTTTTTCATGGTTCTGATTCTT
Source organism: uncultured delta proteobacterium (assembly GCA_963823335.1). Taxonomy (GTDB): domain Bacteria; phylum Desulfobacterota; class Desulfobacteria; order Desulfobacterales; family B30-G6; genus B30-G6. The sequence goes on from CAWGLD010000001.1 coordinate 1,062,635, forward strand.
GCCGCTTCAATGATCTTTTTTCCAAACACATTGACGACTGCCCATGCTGATGACCCTAAAGCACGTGAGATAATGGAAAAAGTAGATGCGCGGGAGGATGGAGACAATCAGACAGCGGACATGGAGATGGTCTTGATAGATAAAGGAGGGAAGGAGCGCTTCCGTGTGATCAGAACCTTCAGCAAAGATATGAATGAAGACACTTTTCGGCTGATGTTTTTTAGTTCGCCCGCGGATGTCAAACACACCGGATTTTTGACCTATGATTATGATGACCCCGAAAGAGATGATGAACAGTGGCTTTACCTGCCCGCTCTGAAAAAAACAAAGCGAATAGCATCGAGCGATAAGAGCGGATCTTTCATGGGTTCGGATTTAAACTATTCCGACATGACGTCAAGGAATCTCGAGGATTATAATTTTACAATGAAAGATGAACTGGATGTCAATGGTCATCCTGCCTGGCTCATTGAATCTATTCCCCGAACAAAAAAAGTGGTTAAGGAAACGGGTTATTCCAAATCACTTCTTTTTATACGCCAGGACAATTTTTATGTTATTCGGGCGATTCACTGGGTCGACGATGGTGGATATTTAAAATATGTGGACGTTAAGAGTCTGGAACAGATCGATGGCATCTGGATTGGTACTGAAATGCATGTTTTCAAGAAAAAGGGCAAATCGGTCGTTCACAGAACAGAATTAAGATGGAAAAACATCCAATTCAACCAAAACTTAGAGGAGGAACTGTTTACAATTCGACGACTTGAAAAAGGTCTTTAAAGGATGAAAACAGTCAAAGTATTGTCGATCATCTTTTTCTCATCACTCTGCTTGATCTTTGCGCAATCAGTCTTTCCGGTGTTTGCCGAAACAGGAGATGAGGATCTGGATCGTGTGATCGAGGGGTTTGAGGACGAACCTGTCAATAAGCCTGAAGAAGTGTTTGATGGCATATTAGAAGGGTTTGAAGATCAGCCGGCCGAAGATAGTCCCCGGGAGATTGATGCCGGAGAATCACCAACCCGGAACGACCATCAAGAAGGAGTGTTCGCTGTGAGTTTCAACGGGCATACCAGTGTGAGGTCGACCTATAACTACGAACATGACGAGCCCGTCGAAGATGAGACAGACTGGAGAGGCCTTTCAAGCCTTCGTTCGGAGTTGATGCTTGAGGTCGACACAAAGCTGGGAAAGAACTGGTCGGCCAGAATCAGCGGCAGTGCCTTCTATGATGCCGCCTATGACATAAACGGCAGGGATTCGTATACCGATGAAGTTCAGGATAACTATATCAGCGAAACTGAGCTCCTGGAAACGTATGTCCAGGGCAGCCTTCTGAAGTATCTGGATGTAAAAGTCGGGCGGCAGATTGTCGTATGGGGGAAACTGGACAATATTCGGGTGACGGATGTCCTGAATCCTTTGAACCTCAGGGAAATTGGTGCCACCGATATCGAAGATCTCCGTCTTCCTGTCAATATGTTGAAAATCAGCGCCTATATCTTCAACTGGAGCCTTACCGGCATCGCGATACCTGAAATACGCTTCAATAAAAATCCCGAGTACGGCAGTGATTTTTATCCCGCCGATCTTCCTCCGGCGCATGAAGAAAAGCCTGAAAGCGGATTTGAGAACATGGAATATGCTCTTTCGGCCAGTAGTGTATTCAGTGGCTGGGATGTTGCTTTTTACTGGGCGGATGTATACAGCGATGCATCCCATCTGGAGAAACTTCCGGGTTTTTTCCAAGTGGAATTAGCCCATGCGCGTTTAAAGCTATATGGAGCAGCCTTTGACATTGCGTATGGAAACTGGCTTCTATCGGCCGAAGCCGCTCATATTTCCGGTTTGCAATATTTTAATACGGATGATGAAACCTTTTCCAGGACAGATGTCGGAGCAGGCATCGAATTCTCCGGATTTAGTGAGGCGACCCTGGGCATCGAGGTGGTTCAGCGATATATTCATGATTATAAAGACATATTGAAAAACGAACCGGACAACCTGGAAAAGACTTCAACACAATCAGTGGTTAGGCTGACAAAAACCTGGCTCAACAAAACGCTCACCCTGACAATATTGGCGTCGGCATTTGGATCCGACTTTAAAAAGGGGTCGCTTCAGCGCTATGAACTGGACTATGATATTTCTGATAACCTTCTTGTCAAAGGAGGGCTGATTGCCTATCAATCTGGAACCACCACCGGTTTTGGCAGTATAGGGGACAACGACCGTTTGTTTCTTGAATTCAAATATAGCTTTTAGAAGAACTCGAGGCAGCTCAAAGATGGAAAATGCCGAGCAATTATGGGAAACAACCCCCTGTTCGAGGTCGTTTATGCTTGACAGGATATGGCAAGTTGACTATAGCACATTTTTTGGATATACGTCTTGTGGGATATGCTTTTCAGCCAAAACAACCAGGGAAACTGCATCGGTATGAGGTTAAGGGAGTTACTGAAAAATAAGAAGTCTTCCATTGTAAAAAAATGGTTTGAATTTGTGATTGATACCTATGCACCTGATGCGGCGCTGTTCTTTAAAAGTCAAAAAGACAATTTTTTAAATCCTGTCGGTGGAACCACACACAGTATTCTTGAGACACTGTTTGAAACCCTCCTGGAAAATGTTGATGCCGATAACGTTGCTGTCACGCTGGAACCGATTATTAAAATTCGGGCGGTACAAAAATTTTCGCCATCCCAGGCTGTCGGATTCCTTTTTGCCCTAAAAACAATTATTCGCAATGAATTGAAAAAAGAATTAAAAAAGATACATCCTGAGGAGCTGGAATTGGTCGACACCAGAATTGACACACTGGCGTTGATCGGGTTCGACGTTTTCGTTCGATGCAGAGAGAAGATTTACGACCTCAAGACCAATACAGAGAGGAGTAAAATCTATACGGCGTTCGCACGGGCCGGGCTAATTAAAGAGATTGCGGCAGATGAACCGGATCTCAAATTTGTTTAATATCTATCAGCGAGGTAATGTTAAATGAATACTAAGTACATGTATTCCCTGCTATCGGTTATTGTACTGTCTTTGATTTCCTATTTTCTGGTCGAGGCTGCATCAGGATTCAGGGTTCTATTCGGTATCATCATTCCTTATCTGGCCTTAATTGTTTTCATTGCAGGATTTATTAACCGCATGATGTATTGGACCCGCTCTCCTGTGCCGTTCTGTATTCCCACAACATGCGGCCAACAGAAGTCGTTGCCATGGATCAAACCGAACCGGATCGACAATCCTTTTTCCAAACGTGCGGTGGTCGTCAGGATGCTTTTGGAAGTCGTGTTTTTCCGTTCGCTCTTCCGAAATACCCGTCTAAAGTTGAAATCAGGACCCAAGATTGTCTACAATCTTGAAATATTTTTATGGGTGGGTGCCCTGGCCTTTCACTGGGCTTTTTTAACCGTCTTGCTCAGACATTTACGTTTTTTTGTCGACCCTGTTCCAATGCTGGTTAAGGCTCTTGAAAACGTGGATGCTTTTTTCCGTTTGGAAATACTTTATGACGTGGCTCAATTTGGACTGCCGGGTGTATACCTGTCAGGAATCGTTTTATTGGCAGCCGTTACATACCTGCTCCTCAGAAGGGTATTCATACCCAGTGTTCGTTACATTTCCCTGGCTGCCGATTTTTTTCCTCTGTTTCTTCTCTTCGGCATCGCGTTTACAGGGATAATGATGCGCTATGTGACCAAAATCGATGTTGTCGCAGCCAAAGAGCTTACCATGGGGCTGGTTACCTTTCACCCTACAATCCCCGAAGGTGTGTCTTCCATCTTTTATGTTCATCTATTTTTTGTCAGCATTCTTTTGATGTATTTTCCTTTCAGCAAGCTCATGCATATCGGCGGCGTCTTTTTGAGCCCCACCCGAAACCTGCCCGCAGACACACGTGCCACCCGGCATGTCAACCCCTGGAATTACCCGGTACATGTTCACACATATGAAGAGTACGAAGATGAATTCAGAGAGAAAATGGTAGAAGCTGGTTTGCCGGTAGTGAAACAGCCAGTTGAAACACCTCCCGATGAATCAGAGGAAAAGGAGTAACATATGGCAGATCTTCAGAAACCCGAAGAACTATACAAAACAGACAACCATCCGCCCAAAACAGACTGGATGGATACGCCCGCCGAAATTACAAAGGGCATTGCCTGTTATGCGGGAAACCCAAAAAGCCTTGAATACGTCGGGTTGCCCAATCCGCGTACCTGGAGTTGCTTCGACGAGGATTGGCAGTTACCGGAGAATTGGCAGCAGATCATCCATGAAGGATTCAGGGAGCGTCTCGAAAAATTTCGCTCCTTCAAGGTTTTTATGGATATCTGTGTCAGGTGTGGCGCCTGTGCGGACAAGTGTCACTATTTTATCGGGACAGGGGATCCGAAAAACATGCCTGTCTTGCGGGCTGAGCTGTTAAGATCGGTCTATAGGAATGATTTTACAACAGCGGGTAAAATACTTGGCCGGCTCGGGGGCGCCCGACCCATGACCATTGAGGTTCTCAAAGAGTGGTGGAGTTATCTGTTTCAGTGTTCCGAGTGTCGCAGATGTTCCGTGTTCTGCCCGTATGGAATCGATACTGCCGAAATCACCATTATGGGACGTGAGCTACTAAACCTGCTGGGATTGAATATCGACTGGATCGCAACCCCGGTTGCCAACTGCTACCGGACCGGCAATCACCTGGGAATTCAGCCGCATGCGTTTAAAGATATGCTTGACTTTTTTCAAGATGATATTGAAGAAATTACAGGCGTACGCGTAGAGCCCCAGTTCAACAAAGTTGGAGCGGACATCCTTTTTATTACCCCGTCAGGAGATGTGTTTGCAGATCCCGGCACGTACACCTGCATGGGGTATATGATGCTTTTTCATTTTCTAAAGGAAAAATATGGGTTTGATGTAACCTGGAGCACCTATGCTTCCGAGGGGGGCAATTTCGGCTTCTTTACCTCGCATGAAATGATGAAGCGCTTGAATTCGAAGATGTATGCCGAAGCCAAACGGCTGGGTGTCAAATGGATTCTGGGCGGGGAGTGCGGTCATATGTGGCGGGTTATCAACCAGTACATGGATACGATGAACGGCCCTGCCGATTTTCTGGAAGAACCGGTGTCACCCATCACAGGAACCAAATTCGAAAATGCCAAATCGACAAAAATGGTTCATATTACGGAGTTTACGGCGGACCTGCTCAAGCATGGCAAACTGGATCTTGATATATCACGGAACGACAACCTTAAAGTGACATTTCACGATTCCTGTAACCCCTCAAGGGGCATGGGGTTGCTGGAAGAACCAAGATATGTCATCAAAAATGTCTGCAATCATTTTTATGAAATGCCGGAAAACACTATTCGAGAGCAGACATTCTGCTGTGGAAGCGGCTCAGGTCTCAATGCCGGCGAAGATATGGAGTTAAGGATGGCAGGAGGGCTTCCCAGGGCCAATGCAGTGAAATTTGTTCATGAGAACAAAGGTGTCAACACACTGGCAACGATCTGTGCAATAGACCGCGCCGCCTTGCCGGACCTCATGTCCTACTGGGTTCCGGGGGTGGAGGTTTACGGCGTACACGAAATGGTGGGGAACGCCCTGCTGCTACCAGGTGAAAATGAGAGACAGACAGATCTGCGCGGCGAACCGCTGCCGGGAATGGAGGCTGCAGATGAATGATAAGAAATTGATCATAGCGGGTGTTGTCATTTTTATTGCTTTGATCGCTTTTCCGTTCTGGTTCAACATGGGCAAGGCTGCACCTGCACCCGAACTGGCGCTTACCGAACATGCCAAAGCAGCCAATGCGGGGAAGTGCGTCATGCCGACGGATTTTATGAAAGCAGAGCACATGCAGCTGTTGGATGTATGGCGGCATTCGGTTGTGAGAAATGCCCAGAGAACTTTCGTCAATACGAGCGGACAAGAATTTAACATGAGTCTTTCCAACACATGCCTGGATTGTCATTCGAATAAAGCCGATTTTTGTGACAGATGTCACAATTATGCGTCGGTAAGACCATACTGCTGGGATTGCCATATCGACAACCCGAAGGAGACAGAATAATGGAAGACAGCAGAAGACGCTTTCTAATGCTGGCCGGTATTTCGGCGGTGGGCTTAACTGCTAAACCTGTATTGGATGCATTTGCCGCGGAGCAAAAGCAAGACCCAAAAATCGGTCTAAAAAAGGGTGACGATGCGCTGATTGCGAAACAGTGGGGAATGGTGATAGACACCAGAAAAATCGAGTCTGTAGAAGACCTTGAGCCCATCATCGAAGCCTGTCACAAAACGCACAATGTCCCAGCCATAGAAAACGAAAATCATGAAGTTAAATGGATATGGGAAACGCATTTTCACAATGCCTTTCCAGGTCTGGGCCAGCGTTATCAGGATGAAAAGACCGAGCATACCCCGTTTCTGGTTCTCTGCAATCACTGCGAAAATCCGCCCTGCTGCCGGGTTTGCCCAACCAAGGCAACATTTAAAAGGGAATCCGACGGAATTGTGTTGATGGACTTTCACAGGTGTATCGGATGCCGGTTTTGCATGGCAGCCTGTCCATATGGATCACGGAGCTTCAACTTCAGGGATCCACGACCATTTATCGAGGAGACCAACAAAGCCTTTCCAACCCGTATGAAGGGTGTGGTTGAAAAATGTAATTTCTGTGCTGAACGGCTGGCTGTTGGAAAGGAGCCGGCCTGTGTCGAAGTATCCGAAGGCGTCATGGTCTTTGGCGATCTTGCCGATCCGGAGTCCGAAATCAGGGAGCTATTGAGAACCAACTATACCATTCGCCGCAAACAGGGCCTCGGAACAGAGCCCTCTATTTACTATATCGTATGAGGTGACTATGCTTGAATTAGCAATAAAAGGAAGCAAGAAATATTACGGATGGATAACATTATTGCTGGTCGTTATCGGCATCGGCTTTCTCGTGTACTTGAAGCAGCTGTCATTTGGCCTGGCCATAACCGGTCTGAGCCGGGATGTTTCCTGGGGATTTTACATCGCCAATCTTACGTTTCTCGTGGGTGTTGCCGCCGGTGGCGTCATGGTTGTGCTGCCTTACTACCTGCATGATTACAAAGCCTTTGGAAAAATCACCATCCTGGGCGAATTCCTGGCGATTGCGGCCATTATCATGTGCATCACCTTTGTCGTGGTCGATCTGGGGCAACCCATGCGGGTGTTTAATACCCTGTTATATCCGTCCCCCAACTCTGTCCTTTTCTGGGATATCGTTGTTTTGCAGGGATATCTGTTTTTGAATCTAATTATCGGCTGGAACGTCCTGGAAGCGGAGAGAAACGGAGCTCATTATCAAGCCTGGGTAACACCGCTTATTTATCTGTCGATTCCCTGGGCGATCAGCATTCATACCGTAACGGCCTTCCTCTACGCGGGACTTCCCGGAAGAGGGTTTTGGATGACGGCCATTATGGCGCCCCGCTTTTTGTCATCGGCCTTTGCGGCGGGTCCTTCCCTGCTGATTCTTTTGAGTCTGATCATACGGCGAGTCACCAATTTTGACCCGGGCAGAGAGCAAATCCAATCCCTGGCCAAGATCGTGGCCTATGCCATCTGTATCAATGTATTTTTCTTTTTATGTGAAGTGTTTACGGCTTTTTACAGCAATATCCCCGAACATATGGACCACATCAAATATCTGTTCGTGGGTTTACAGGGCAAAAGTTCACTGGTGCCATGGATGTGGACTTCTTATGGCTTGATGGTTATTGCCATTATTCTTTTGGTAAATCCCATCACACGCAAGCATGAGGGCGTACTGGCAGTAGCCTGTATTACGGTTTTTGTGGGGACCTATATCGACAAAGGCCTGGGTATGATCTCCGGTGGTTTTGTGCCCAACCCCCTGCACCAGGTTAATGAATATGCGCCAACCATTCCGGAACTTGTAATATCATTGGGCATATATGGTTTTGGTGCCCTGGTTTTAACGGTATTGTATAAAATATCCGTGGGAGTCAAAGAGGAAGTAGCTGTTTAGCGGTACCGTAATTTAACTGTCATAAAGGCTCATCCCAAAAAGGTGAGCCTTTTTTTTACAGAATTCGATAATAGGGATCTTGGATATGTGAGTCCTTGCAGAGAGGGCATCTGCCGGGGGCTGAAAGCCGCCGACGGCTTTTGAACTCATATCCGCACTTCAAACATTTTGCAGGGGTCATTTTAAAGGTTCTTTTCTGGGCCTCCATCGATCGTTTAATGTGCGGAAGATGGCCTCTAATCTCCGCTTCCTTTTGGCCGACAAGCTGTGAAAGCTCTCTGATCCCCTGTTCGTTTTTCTTCAGGAGTATGATTATCTGTTGTCGGATGGTATTCATTTCAATATAGTCACCCTAAAGTAGGAGGAATCAAACCCGTGTATCCCGGCACTATATTCGATGTCAAGCAGTATGCACTTCATGACGGTCCCGGTATCCGCACGACTGTATTTTTAAAAGGGTGTCCCCTCTGTTGTCAGTGGTGCCACAACCCTGAAGGCGTTGAGACGAACCCGCAGATCTTTTATCGGCAAAAGAGATGTATTGGCTGTGGTGAATGCCTGCTTGCCTGTCCGGAAAATGCTTTGTCCCTTACACCCGAAGGTGTCATCACAGACAGCGTTTTGTGTAAATCAGAGGGCACTTGTGCCGCGGTCTGTCCCGCGGAAGCCAGGGAGTTGGTTGGAAAAACAGTTTCATCTGAGGAGATCGTTGAGATCGTCAAAAGAGATTCACCTTTTTACAACCAGTCCGGCGGCGGAGTGACTTTTTCCGGTGGCGAGCCACTGATGCAACCGGATTTTCTTTTTGATTGTTTAAAACTGTGCGGCCGGGAGGGAATTCATCGTGCGGTGGACACCTCTGGATATGCCGAGTTAGAAATTATCAAGCAAATTGCCGGAGAAACCGACCTGTTCCTTTATGATCTGAAATTTATTGACCCAGAGAAACACAGGCATTACACGGGTGTTTCAAATTCGTTGATTCTGGCGAATCTCAACTATCTGGCACGTTCGGGTGTCCAGGTCACGATCCGCTTTCCCTTAATACCGGGTGTCAATGACAACGATGAAAGTATCGACCTCTTGGGTATGTTTCTCCGTAGCTTGCCAGAAATCAAAATAGTACATATCTTGCCCTATCATAGATATCAGGAGAAAAAGTATGTTCACCTCGATACGGTATACACTGTAAAAGATATTCCACTACCCACACCGGGCGATCTTACCCGGGTAAAAAAGCGACTGGAAAGCTTTGGCTTGAAGGTCGGCATAGGAGGCTGACAGGAACAATGAATGAGCGCATTGAAAAACTTCGTGAAGAGAGTTTTCGTGCTGAACCCTGTATCTCCATTGAACGGGCATTGCTGGAAACGGCTTTTTATAAGCAAAACCTTGGTATGTATTCCATACCGGTCATGCGGGCTTTGGTCTTTAAACACCTATGCGAAAAGAAAACAGTGTATATCGGAGAAGGCGAACTCATCGTGGGCGAGCGTGGTCCTTTCCCCAAAGCCGTCTCCACCTTTCCGGAGCTGACCTGCCACACGGCGGAAGACCTCATGACCTTGAATGAACGGAAAATGACGCGCTTTTCCATATCAGAAAACGACATTCTTATATATGAACGGGAGGTCATTCCCTACTGGCGCGGAAAGAGTATGCGTGATCGCGTCTTCAACCAGGTACCAAAAGAATGGCAAGACGCGTATCGATCGGGTCTCTTTACCGAATTCATGGAACAACGTGCCCCGGGCCATACAAGCCTCGATGGCATCATATACGAAAAGGGAATGCTCGATTTTAAGAAAGATATCCACCAGACACTTGTCGAACTCGACTATCTCAACGATCCGGAGGCCACCGAAAAGGCCGAAGAATTGAAAGCCATGGATATTTCCTGTGATGCCGCCATTGTTTTTGCTGAAAGACATGCATCCCTGGCAGATACCATGGCGGTCTCCGAAGCGGATCCTAAGAGAAAAGCAGAGCTGCAGCAGATTGCCAGGGTTTGCAGGCGGGTACCTGCACATGCGCCGCAAGATTTCTGGGAGGCGATCCAGATGTACTGGTTTGTTCACCTGGGTACGATAACCGAGTTGAATGGTTGGGATGCCATGAGCCCGGGTCACCTCGACCAGCACCTGTATCCTTTTTATCTGAGGGGACTGGACAAAAAAACATTGGATCGCGATACGGCAAAGGAACTTCTCAGTTGTCTCTGGATCAAGATCAACAACCATCCCGCTCCTCCCAAAGTAGGTGTTACCGCCAAAGAGAGTGGTACCTATAACGATTTTACCAACATCAATCTGGGCGGTCTCCTGCGAGACGGCAGTGATGGCGTCAACGAGGTCTCATACATTATACTGGAAGTGATCGAAGAGCTTCATTTACTTCAGCCCCAGAGCAATGTGCAGATCAGTGAAAAAACACCGGATCGGTTTCTCCAGAAAACCGGTCGAGTTATCCGCAAGGGTTTTGGATACCCATCGGTTTTTAATGCCGATGCGGTGGTGATGGAGCAGATGAGAGTCGGCAAAAGTATCGAGGATGCCAGGGAGGGCGGGTGTAGTGGATGTATCGAAACCGGTGCGTTTGGAAAAGAAGCCTATATCTTGACCGGTTATCTGAATATTCCGAAGCTCCTTGAACTGGCCTTGCACAATGGCGTGGATCCGCTTACGGGGAAGTCCGTCGGTGTAGAGACCGGTGACCCGGTCACGTTTGAGACGTTCGATGACCTGTATGAAGCTTTTGAGCGTCAGCTTTGTTACATTGTGGACCTGAAAATCCGGGTCAACAACTACATCGAACGCATGTTTGCAGTAAATGCCCCGGCCCCGTTCTTGTCGGTGGTCATCAGGGACTGCATTAAAAATGGAAAAGATTATTACAACGGCGGACCCCGGTACAACACCAATTATATCCAGTGCTGTGGTATCGGCACTGTTACGGACAGCCTTTCGGCAATCAAAAAGCACGTTTTTGAAGAGAAAACACTTACCCTGGATGCATTGCTCGATGCACTGAAGCTCAATTTCAGGGATCAGGAAGCGCTCAGGCTGCGCCTGGTGAACAAAACACCTTTTTTCGGCAACGATGATGACCGCGCAGATACCATCATGCAGCGGGTATACGAGTCTCTTTTCAACGCCATTGACGGGAAACCCAACACCAAGGGAAGTTCATATCATCTGAACATGCTTTCCACCACGTGCCATATCTACTTTGGCAAGATGCTCGGCGCTACACCCAATGGCAGATTTGCTGAAAAACCCATTTCCGACGGCACGTCACCGTCCCACGGCGCAGACCGCCATGGGCCCACTGCGGTTATTAAATCACTTTCCAAAATGGATCAGATCAAATCCGGAGGAACTCTTCTGAACCAGCGGTTTTTACCCAGCGCGCTGGAAAAAGATGAAGATATTGTCAAACTCTGGCACCTTATTCGTACATATTTCAAGCTCAAGGGGCACCATATCCAGTTCAATATTGTTGGAACGGAAACCCTTAAAAAAGCCCAGGCAGCACCGGAGGACTACAGAGATCTACTGGTGCGAGTCGCCGGCTACAGCGACTATTTTGTTGATCTGGATGAATTTCATCAGGAAGAAATTATTGCACGGACGGAAAACGAGGTACTTTAGTCCGGAAATATCACAAACTTGAACCGTAACAGCGAGCACTGACCGCGTAGGTTCTGCCTGTGCCAGAACCGATCAGGTTTGTGAAATTTCCGGGCTAAACTGTTCGGATTCGGTTTTTCTACCCCAGGGCAACGTCGAGCGTCATCATCACGGCAAACCCCATCATTGCCCCAATGGTTGCCACATCCGTGTGTTTTTCAAGCTGAGATTCCGGGATTAATTCTTCTACAACAACATAAATCATTGCTCCGGCGGCAAACGAAAGCGCATAGGGTAAAATGGGTTTCATAAAGATAACCGCAACTGCGCCAAAGACGCCGGCTATAGGTTCTACGAGGCCGGACAGCTGACCGTACCAAAAACTTTTTAATCTTGAAAAGCCTTCTCTGCGAAGTGGTACTGAAACAGCAGTACCTTCGGGGAAATTCTGAATTCCAATTCCAACTGCTAATGCAATGGCACCGCCGAGCGAAGCGGAGGGTAGGTCCGCTGCCAATGCCCCAAAAGCGACACCGACGGCTAACCCTTCCGGTATATTATGAATGGTAATGGCCAACACCAGCAAAACACTTCTGCGCCAACTGGTGCTGATTCCTTCTGCCTCCTCCTTTGGAAAGCCAGGGTGCAGGTGGGGTAATAGTTTGTCTATAATCCAAAGGAATGCACCACCCGCCAGAAAACCAGATGTTGCTGGAACCCAGGAAGGCAAACTTGATTCTTCAGCCATTTCAATGGCCGGGGCAAGCAGGGACCAATATGAGGCCGCAATCATTACACCTGCGGCAAAGCCAAGCATTGCGTCTAACGCATTCCGTTTGATGGTTTTAAAGAAAAAGACCAAACCAGCACCCGCTGCGGTCATAAACCAGGTAAAAAGAGTTGCGATAAGCGCCTGATAAACAGGATGCAAGCCAGAAAAATATTCGAACATAATCATTCACCTTGATAACGATTGCTGAAACAGATTGTAGGTACCCCACGGCCAGGATCCCTGATTCTTTCCGGCGTTGATTGCCGGCGGGCATCAATCTGCGGGGAATGGGCCCGCTATACCGGGGTCAATTCCCTTTAAACCGGGGGTCGCGTTTTTCAAGAAATGCCGTGATACCTTCCGTGAAGTCTTCGGTTTTTGATGAGAGTAAAAACTGATCCGCATCCATGTGCATAATGGCCTGATCCAGTGCCGAAACAATGGCGTTGACACTCCGTTTTACCATCTGAGCAGCTATGGGCGGTTTTGAAGCATATGTTTCGGCCATCTTCCTGGCGCTTACAAGAAGATCTTCTGCGGTCACTACCTCATCCAGGAAGCCCCAGTTTAAGAGTGTGGCGGCATTTTCTTTTTTTGCCAAGATAACCATCTGCTTGGCTTTTGAAGGACCGATCAGGTTGACGCACATGGGCAGGGCCACCCAACTCAGGTTCATACCCAGTCCGACTTCAGGATATCCAACAAGGCAGTCTTCAGCACCCACGCGAAAGTCGCAGGCTGCGGCAATACACGCCCCCCCGCCGGTAGCGGCACCATTGACAGCGGCAATGGTTATCTGATCCATATTGTATATGGCCTTGATCATACGGGGCCCAAGCTTTAAAAATCGCGACTTCATCAACATGGAATCTTCTTGAAAGCGTTGGATATATTCGATGTCGGTAAGGTCCAGACCTGCAGAGAAGCATCTTCCAGCGCCGGTAAAGATGACCACACGGGTCTCGACGTCTTCCCGGAAATCCTCTGCAGTCGCTATAATTTCATGCATGAGTTGAACATTCAATGCATTCAGCGAATCCGGGCGATTGAAGATGACGGTTGCCACATGACGATCTTTCTCGATGGTCAGGTGCTTGACGTTCATTTTACCTCGCCTGGTCGGTTTAGACCGCTTTGATTCTTTTTGTTTGTAACAGATGCCAGCAATTGCATGACCTTTTCCCGATGGTAAACGGATGTTCCGAGCGCTGCCTGATTGGCCTTTGCCCTTTTGAGATACAGGTGCATCTCGTTCTCCATGGTAAAACCAGTGCCTCCCAGCACTTGAATACCCCTGGCGGCAACCTTGGTAAAAGCATCAGCACAGTAGGATTTTGACGAAGACGCTGCGATGGCGGCTTCCTTTTCGGTGCCATAATCCTGAGCCCAGGAGGCCCAATACAACATGCTTCGGGAACTTTCAGTCTCCGTAAACATCTGGGCGCACATGTGCTTGACCGCCTGGAACGATCCAATGGGCTGATCATACTGAACCCGCACCTTGGCGTAGTCGGAAGCGAGTTCCATGGCTTTCTGGGCACCGCCGACAGCTTCGGCGCACAACCCCACCTGTGCCCGCTGAAGGGCCTGAAGCAGCGGTTGCCAGCCCTTGTTCAGTTTGCCGAGTATCGATTCCTGGTTCAGCCGTACGCCTTTACATATTACCGCGCTCAGTTTTCGTGTCCCGTCCATGGTTGGCAAGGGCGATATGGTGATGCCTTTCTCCTTGGCGCTCAAGATAAAAAGAGAGATGCTGTCCGCTGGTTTGCCGGTTGTACCGGTACGGACAGGCATCACGATAAAATCGGCCAGGTGAGCATCGGGTACATACAGTTTGGTGCCGTCGAGAATATAGTCATCCCCGCTCTTGATGCCGGACATGTGAATATAACCGGGGTCGGAGCCCCCGTCGGGTTCATGAAGAGCCAGGGTTGCCAGGTTTTTACCGTCGGCAATGGCGCGCAGGTATTGTTTTTTCTGGCCGTCTGTCCCAGCGGCCATGATCGTCTCGCCGGCCAGGATGACTGTTGAGAAAAATGGCCCGGGAACCACGGCCCGACCCATCTCTTCCAGCAGCAGGCTCATATCGATCTGCTCCATTCCCATACCCCCGTAGGTTTCCGGGACCCGCATGGCCATCCAATCCATTTCAGCCATTTTCTGCCAGAGGTCGTCGGTTATCCCCCGTTCATCTTTAAGCATCTCCTGGACATATTCCGGTGGACACTCTTTTTTTAAAAACCGCCGCGCTTCCTGTGCGATATTCTGCTGTGTTTTGCTGAGGGTGATATCCATGGTAACCTAACTCCTTTGATGTATTCTATCTTTTGGGTTCTATCAATCAAATGCCTCGTCGAACTAAATCAGGAAGTGCTTTTGTCTCGAGAAGCATCTTTAGGTAGTCCCAATACACGCTCGCCAATAATGTTGCGCTGAATTTCCGATGTCCCGGCTTCGATGGTATTTCCTTTTGACCTTAAAAACGCATACTGCCAGCTGCCGTTTTGAACTGACCAAGGGCCGCCGGTTACCTGCCCGGCCGGGCCCTGCATGTCCATGGCAGCCTCGGTGATGCGTTGATTCGGCTCGCTCCATAAAAGCTTACCGATGGAGCCCTCCGGCCCCGGGATTCCTGTTTTGATGTGACTGCTGAAATTTCGCAAGCCATGATATTTCAGGGCCATAATTTCTATGTAAGACTGGGCGATCTGTTGCCGGTACACGGGGTCTTCAATAACGGGCTTTCCCGAATTCTTGGTGGTTGCGGCCATGCGAATCAGTTTTTCAACATTTGTTTCATAGGCGGCGCTGATAACGACATCACCCATGGCACGCTCGAACATCAGTGTGGTGATGGCCATTTTCCACCCCTGCCCCTCTTCACCGATGAGACTGCTTACAGGCACCCGGACATTGTCAAAAAAGACTTCGTTAAATTCCGCTTCCCCGGTTATCTGTGTCATGGGCCTGGGATCGATACCTGGCAGGGACATGTCTACCAACAGATAGCTGAGTCCTTTGTGCTTTCGGGACTCCGGATCCGTGCGGACTACCAGAAGGCAGTAGTCTGCAAAGTGTGCCATGCTGGTCCAGACTTTCTGGCCGTTTACAATATAATCGTTCCCATCCCGTACAGCCATGGTTGAAACATTGGCTACATCGGAACCAGCGTCCGGCTCACTGAAACCCTGGCACCAAAGATGAGAGCCGTCGAGAATCTTTGGGATAAATTTTTTCTTCTGATTCTCTGTTCCACAGAAATAGATGAGAGGAAGTGCCATGCCATGCGTGATGACGCCGGGCATGACCAGGGAGATACACCTTCGGCCCATCTCCTGGGAGACAATCACCCCCTCCATGAGCGATCTACCCTGTCCGCCATAAGCTTTGTCGTAATGCATACCGGCATAACCTGCCTCGGACAGCTTTTTTTGAAAATCCCTGTAGGCGTCTCGGATCTTTTCGGGCTCCTTGAAGGTCGGTTGATTAAACGGATCCCAGCCACCCGGCAGGGTCTGATTTAGCCACTCCCGGAATTCCTGTCTGAAGGCCTCTTCGGCGGGTGTCAATCGAAAATCCATAAAGTAGCTCCTTTGCTAAAGTGGGTCATCCCTTGGTTGGACAATTGTTTTTACTCATACCCGATTTATTTCTTTTGGTGCAATATGAAACTGAAGGACCCAACGACAAGCCACGGGGACTGCACTCGTTGTCTTGACGCTATGTTGTAATATCAGGGTTCCATGTGGCGGAGGGCTATCACTCGATCACCTCCCTGGCGTTTGGCCTCATACATGGCCACATCGGCCCGTTTAATAAAGGATTCGGTGGTTTCATTCTCTTCCAGCTGGGCCACACCGGCACTGAGTGTTACCGGCCTAAGATCCATGTCTTTATAGGTGATATCATATGGCCAATGTGCATTGAGACTTGTCCTGATTTTTTCACCGGTTTGTTTTGCATTCTGTAATGAAGCTTCAGGCAGAAGAACGAAAAACTCGTCGCCGCCATATCGATATGCCGTATCAGATTTTCGGACAATATCCAAAAGCAGTTTTCCAACGATTCGTAGAATGTTATCTCCTTCCAGGTGTCCCAACTGGTCGTTACAGTCCTTGAAATGATCCAGGTCAAAACAAATGAGGCTCAATGGGCGCTTGTACCTCATGGAACGTCCTATTTCTTTTGAAAGGGTAGAATAAAAATAGCGTTGATTGTAAAGACGGGTTAACCCATCGGTTATGGAGAGTTGACGCAGCTTTTTTTCAACCTCTTTTTGGGGGCTCAAGTCATGAAAAAAGCCCACGCTGCCGATTTCTTCATTGTTATTGTAGATTAAGGCAGCGGAAAGACGTATGGGAACTTTCTTTCCGGCCTGTGTTTTAATCTCAATGCCATAGCCTTCTAGATATCCTTTGTCTCCGTACATGTCGGAATAGAGATGCCTTTTTATTTCTCTGGCAATCTCTGAAGAAGGATAAATCTCAATGATGTTTTTTTTGCCGATGGTTTTCCCGGCACTGTGACCGGTCAAAACTTCCGCGGCCCGGTTGAAAATGGTGATCAATCCGGAACGATTGATGGCAATAACGCCATCCGGACACAGAGCCACAAGGTTGACAAGAAATTCTTTTTCGTTTGATTGAATGTGTTGTAGGGAAACGATTTCCTCGCGCATTCGACACCTCCATGTCAACAGATCAAATCATTCAGAAAGATACTTATTCAGTTCTTCCTTGGGTATTCCCAGGCAGTAGAGCACATTTAGAAGCTGGTCATTGCTGAGCACGCCATCGGTCATGATACTCGGATTTTCAGGTTTCAACGCAATAGAAAGGCCAACATTCTCAATGAAATGGGATGATTTAGAGCCATCTCCCACCGCAATGACCTGTTCCCTGCGGATGTTTTCATTCTGCATAATAAACTCGAGCAATTCTTCCTTGGTGTCGTTGGTAATAATGGGCTGCTCCAGGTTTCCAGTGAATACGCCGTTTTCGTCTATCTCAAGGGTATTTGAAAAAGCATAATCCACGCCGGCGGTCTCAAAGATTCTTTTTATGAAAAAGTTGAATCCGGATGACAACAGGGCGATTTTAAAGCCCATGGATTTCAATATCTTGATAAGTTCAAAAGTTCCAGGATTCAACTGAAGGATATCAACATATTTTTTAAGATCATCGGCAGATAATCCTTTCAGTCTTTTGGCATTGTAAACCAGCGCTTCCATCTGGCCGGCAATTATCTCTCCCGGCCTGGAAACATCGGTTTCCGGTCGCATTCTTCCATTGATTGTCTTAATAAATTTTTTGAGGGAAACCCGTTGTACCAGACTGGATTCAACATCAAATACGACCAGTTTCTTACTTCTTTGATAAATATTTCCACTTTGAATTACCACACTCTGATCTATTTCAGTACATAGTTTTTTCAGGTCGGATTTCATCTTCTTGATGCAGGCATCATGGGACATTTCAGGGGTGTCATTCATTGTGCTGGTATCGATGATCACCTCCATGGAAAAGAAAGCACCCCGGGCGATCATTCGGCACTTTTCAATGGCAATTCGATAGCTGTGAAACAGGCTCGATACCTTGGCGATAATACCCGGTTGATCAACACCGATGATGGTTACAAGATGGCTTTCGTGTTGGGATGGCAAAAAGGATGTCTTGTCATCATAGCGGTCGAGAATGATTTTGATACCGGTCTTTTCCTGGATCGCTTTCAACCTTGAAATGATATGCGCTATGGTGTGTTTTGATGACGAGAAATCAATCACAAGAAAAATAGAAAACAGACCTCGTCTGCAATTCTCTTCAACATCTACGATGTTGCCGTCCATTTCGAATATGGTATTCGTAATTAACGCAAACAAGCCGGGCGTATAGGGTCCAACGGCAGATACGCTGATCAGTTTTTGTTTTGTTTTCATTGAGAACCCTTTTGTTTTGAGCTGAAAAAAACGAACAGCTCTTCTTCATAGTAGCGGCCATCGATAATCTGACCAGGTCCGAACCGCCGCATCTGTTTTGCCTGCAAGAACCTTTCGAATCGTTGGTTGATTTCTTTCAGAGAAATGTTCTCATTAAGCCAATACCCTGGGAAATTGACATTAAGAGGTCTGGCAGGAATTACGTGACGGGTTGTTTTGGGTGCAAATATTTTTCTTTTCTTTGCGGAGGCGATGACGATTTTTTTGGTCAGTATAGGTGTCCAAACGACGGCTTGGTTGGCATTCAATTTCTGGCAAAACTGTTCTGTGTGAACCGCAGTGCAAGGAATATAGTCCAGGGATATCTGCATGGATATCAATTGTTGCTGAATTTGATGCAGCAGATCGAATGTCGCCACCGCATCCCGCGATAAGCACTTCGGGAATTCTATAAAAATGCAGTCATCTGTCCGTTGAATGCCGCACGCATCCGTGTTGGCCTCCAGGGCCTCCATCAGTGATGATTTGTTTGGAACTGGATGGAGACGGCATCCTAATGATTCAAAGGTATTTCTAATGATATCGAAATTTGAAATGTGCCCGAGCAGCCTGAACCAGCGTCGCAATTTTGTGTTGTCATTCAGGTAGTCTATTTTACAAACAGGAATATATCTTAAGTTCAAGGCATTGAAAACATAGGTCCGGTGGTTTCCATCCAGGACCACATGATTTTCATCGACAATGATCGGGTTTTGAAGATGTGCGAGGTTCTTAAACTCATAGGTAAGCTTAACGGCTTTTTGCGGAAGGATCCGTTCATGTTGCAACAGTGTTTTAACCGGCACAACTTCCAGTTCCAATCTTAATGTGTTTGTTTTGATACAATACATTTTTTAAGAAAGACCTTGATTCTGTCCGGGTCTGTAATGGCAGATAGATCCATACGTAACAGCACAAGTATACCAGGCTGCTATCGGAGAGAAATGGATGCATTTTGCCGGTAAGCGGCAATGTTGCCTCAAATAGCATCGCAAAGGAGTTTATTGAATCATCGCCGATGATGTCAAATAGAAATTATCTGGGCGGGCTAGGCGGCCCTGCTAGTATGCTTTGCAGGCCTCATCGTGTCAGGCTCAAAGTTCAAAGTGGCAAAATAATCTTCGACATGTTCTTCCCTTCGAATCAACGCGACGGTTCCGTCTGCGCAAAGCAGGAGCTCTTTTGGTCGCAACCGTCCGTTGTAGTTGAATCCCATGGAGTAGCCATGTGCCCCGGTATCGTGTATACAAAGAATATCTCCTGCATCGATATCCGGAAGACGTCGCTGAATGGCGAACTTGTCGTTGTTTTCACAAAGGGACCCCACCACATCGACCTTTTTATCGTTTTCAGTTGCACGTTTTCCGAGAATATCGATGTGGTGATAGGCGCCGTATATGGCAGGACGCATGAGGGATGACATGGAAGCGTCCACACCGATATAGGTGCGATAAATATCCTTTCGGTTTATGGCACTTGTCACCAGCACACCGTGAGGTCCGGTAATGTAGCGACCGCTTTCCATATAGAGTCTGGGAACATATCCGTTTCTGTCTTTGAACGAAATAAAAAGCGTTGTAATAGCTGCGGCCATCTCTTTCAGATTCAAAGGCGTTTCCGACGGGTGATAGGGTATTCCGAGGCCGCCCCCCATGTTGACAAATTCAAATCGTTGGCCAAGAGCGCCTGACAGTGTTTCCACGGTTTCCAACAGCATCTGAACCGTATGGATCATGTAGTCATGGTTCAATTCGTTGGATGCCAGCATGGTATGAATTCCCAGTTTTTTAGCGCCCCTTTGAATGGCCATCTGATATGCCTGGCATAACTGGGTGGAACTGACCCCATATTTGGACTCGAGTGGATCACCGATGATGTTGTTCCCGGTTCTTTTTGCTCCGGGATTGTATCGGAAACTGATCCGCTCCGGCATCTGTGGTACCTTGGAGACCAGAGAAATATCGTCGAGATTCAAGATGCATCCACCACCGGATGCCGCCTTTTCAAACTCTGTGGTACTGGTGTTGTTGGATGTAAACATGATATCTTCCCCACGCGACCCGATCTTGCGGCTAAGCAACAGTTCAGGAACGGAACTGCAGTCGAAACCGAACCCAAGATCTTTTAATATCCTGAGTATGCGCGGGTTGGGTAGCGCCTTTACAGCATAATATTCCCGGAATAGATCAATTTCCGAAAATGCAGCTATCAGGTCTGTGCCTGTTTCCTGGATGCCCTTTGCGTCATACAGGTGGAAGGGGGTGCCAAAGTGGTTTACAATATCTTTCAGCAAGGGGAAAAGCCGGTTTTTGAATGATGCCGACATGGGCATGGTTGTATCTCTCCTCTCTCACAAATTTCCAGGATAGCGTCTGGGCGTTTCGACCCCGCCCGAACTGCATTCTGATATACATGGGTGTGGCTAAAACAGGGCTGATTTAATGCGATCCATGGCAATGGCCACATTTTCATAATTGTTAAAGGCACTGATTCTGACAAAGCCCTCACCACACAGCCCAAAACCTGCTCCAGGGGTGCAGACGACACCGGCTTTATCCAGAAGCAGATCAAAGAATTCCCATGATTTTCGCTGACAGTCGACCCAGATATAAGGAGAATTGACACCTCCGATACAGATAAACCCCATTTTTGTTATTTCTTTTAATATCAGTGCAGCGTTCTGCAGGTAATAATCAATCAATATACGGGTTTGTTGCCTTCCTTCAGGACTGTAGACAGCCTCGGCAGCTTTTTGGACCGGATACGAGACACTGTTGAACTTTGTTGTGTGCCTGCGATTCCACAGATCGTTCAGCGAACAGGATTCACCGCTCTCGGTATAGGCGGTGCAGTCTTTGGGCACCACGGTATAAGCGCAACGGGTACCGGTAAATCCAGCTGTTTTAGAAAAGCTCCTGAACTCAATGGCAACTTGCCGGGCACCTTCGATTTCAAATATCGATCTGGGGAGGGTGTCGTCCCGGATAAACGCCTCATAAGCGGCATCGTATAATATCAAAGCACGATGGTCTCTTGCATACGCGACCCATTCACGTAATTGCTCTTTGGTAATCACGGCACCCGTTGGGTTGTTTGGGTAACATAGGTATATCAAGTCCACTGATGTTGACGGCAGCCGGGGCACAAACCCGTTTTCCTGACGACATTCCAGATAGGTGATGCCTTCATACCTGCCTTCATGATAAGGCCCGGTACGGCCCGCCATAACATTGGTGTCTACATAAACGGGATATACGGGATCCGGGATCGCCACCGTGATATTTTGGGAGAAAATTTCTTGAATGTTACCGGTGTCACATTTGGCACCGTCACTGATAAAGATTTCGTTGGCCTGGATATCGGCACCATATTTCTGAAAGTCCTCTTTGG
Source organism: uncultured delta proteobacterium (assembly GCA_963823335.1). Lineage (GTDB taxonomy): Bacteria > Desulfobacterota > Desulfobacteria > Desulfobacterales > B30-G6 > B30-G6. Next base: position 1,084,435 of record CAWGLD010000001.1, read on the forward strand.
CAATGATTTCCCGTAAGAACGGATACCCCTGTTCAGGACCATATCCTCGAAATGTATGGTCGTGTGCCATTTCATCGACAGCCAGGTGAAGGGCCTGAATACAGGCTTTTGGCAATGCCCGGGTCACATCGCCGATTCCCAGTTTGATAATTTCTTTGGTCGGGTTTTCCGCTTGGTGCTGATTTACCCGCCTGGCTATTTCGGCAAATAAGTAAGATGATTGCAGTTTTTGGTAGTTTTCGTTGATTCGGATCATATGCCACCTCTCGTTTATATGAGTTTAACTTTAGTTTTCTGCGCAGTGTGGTAATAATGCTGCCTTGCTGAATCCAATGACCCTGTCCGTCTGAGTTGTGCGGGGAAAAATCAGCTTAGGCGATATCATGGGTGTCTATCGGAATTCGTGCTGTTTCTTTGAAGGTAGACATGACAATGGCGGTATGGGTCTTTTTTACATCTGCTATCCTGAGAATTTTATCCTGGATAAGTTTGCCCAGTTCCGCGACATCGGAAACACGGACCTTCACTAAAAAACCGTCTTCCCCCGTAATATGGTGAACCTCCTGAATTTCAGGAATCGCTGTGAGCCGCTTGCCTGTCAGGGCCACACTCTCGCGGGAACTTGTGACGACGGTAATAAACGCAACCAGATTTCGTTTGAATTTTTCAGGGTTCAGGCGGACTTCATACCCATCGATAAACCCTTTTTGTTCAAGCTTACGGATTCGTTCCAATACTGCAGACGGTGCCATATCGACCTGTCTTGCAACTTCTACGTTCGGAATTCTGGCCTTTGTTTGTAATATCTTCAGTATTTTTAAACTTATTTCGTCTAACATTCTTAAATCCTCTATTTTCGGAAACTAATATTCGTTAATAAGCACCTTGTCAAGAATATAATTCAAAACAGCTCAGGCGGCACCAATGCCCATGTTTCAGGCTGGAAGGAGCGCGTTGTGCTGCCCATTGAGTTCATTTGGTGCAGCATATGATTTCTGTGGTTGACTTTGAGTTTTTTATTTAGTATTATCAAGGCATTAAACTACGATAAGTCTGACCGCTTGATCTGTCAGCCCATGACTGACCGAATGCACATGCTGAAGAAACCCAACACCGGATAATAACAGATGAAATTTTTCAAAAGCAGAGAAAATCGCGGCAACCTGATGGTGTGTTACGAAGATACCGATGTTTCCAAGGAAACCTTAAAGCTTGCCCAGAAATATGCCAAGGCGTGGCAGGTTGCCGTAGATGTCGTCTCCTCCTTTAAAAGAGAAGAACCGCTGGCGATATCTGAGGTAAGAGGAATGGAGGATGCCTTCCAGATCCAGATTAAGGAACAATTCACCAATAGCGATATCCCATACCGTGCCCACCTGCTCGTGGATATCTATTCACCCGGAGAACAACTGGTTACGTTTTCCGAGGGCAAAGACTATGAATTCATCTTTATCGGGATATCCAAAAGATCAAAAGTCGGAAAACTTCTGTTCGGATCCACTGCGCAGTATATCATTTTAAATGCACCTTATCCGGTAATAACTGTTAACGGATTAAGCCGCTAGCTTCGGAGGTTGAGCATGAACCCTTTCTCCCAGCTAATTGGGAGAAGAGCCTCTTTTATTATCCGTGTCAACTTATCACAACCACCCCATAGACAGGTCTTTTCATGATCATTTCTTCAAGCCACAAAGCTACAGCTGATGGATAATGTTCAGTGGTCTCCTGTAAATATGTTATCGACTGTGTCAGGTTTGGATTGCTTTCTTTGAATTAAATGTATATGAAGCAGCATTTGCGACATTGTTCCATTATCTCAGAATTGACCAATGCTCACTGAAAACCGTGTGTTTTTGAACGTTTCATAAGAAAACAGATATGGGTTTCCATAAAAAGGAAATACTATCATGGACTCGTTCGATACGGCTATTCATTTTCCCCACCTTCGAGTTTTATCGGATGATCAACTTCGCAATATCTATCGGGCAACATTGAGCTGTCTGCAGCGAACAGGTGTTGAGGTTCACAACCAGGAAGCAAGAGAGCTTCTATACGATGCCGGTGCGGACATCGATGATCATCGCGTTCGTATCCCCTCTCATGTTATTGAAACCATTCTGAACGATGTGCCTAAAACGTTTACGATCTATGGTCAAAATCAAAAATGGGATATGTTGATTGAATCAGGTCAGGTCAGATATGGAACAGGGCCGACCTGTACCTATTTCATGGATCCAGAAACCGGAAAAAAACACAAGACCCAAAAAAGCGACCCGGCCCTTACTGCTCTGGTTTGTGGTGCATTGGAAAATATAGATTATGTAATGTCCCTTGGACTGATAGACAATGTCACATCCACTTTGGCCTCTGTCCACGAGTTTGCCCAAATGATCACCCACACAGGCAAGCCGATTCTTGGCTGGGCTTTCAAGAAAGACCATCTCGAGGACATTTATAAAATTGCTTCCGCCGTTTCAGGAAGCGAAGAGGCTTTTCAGCTGCGACCCAATTTCGGCTTCTTTTCTACCTGGCAGGCACCTCTGGCGCATATGGATGAGGATCTGAGCAACTGTCTGTGGGCCCTGGAGAGGAATATTCCGATCATATATATCGGTGGCGGAGTGGCGGGGTTAACTGCGCCGGTAACTGGCGCCGGTCTCCTGGTTTCCAACCTTGCCAGCATGCTCAGCGGCATGGCCATATTTCAACTGAAGAAACCGGGGGCGCCCGTTTGCCTGGGCGCAGTTCCAGCACCCATGGATCTTCGTACCGCACGGATGGCCTATGGCGGACCCGAAATGAGTCTGTACTCTGCAGCGCTTTCAGAGATCACGCAATTTCTAAATATTCCCTTTATGGGGACTGCCGGCGCATCAGAATCCAAGGTAATGGATCTTCAGGCTGCCATCGAAAGCACTTTTCAAGTGGTACTGTCGCAGATGAGCAAAGCCAATATGGTACATGATGTTGGCTTTCTCGACTGTGCCGATATTGGTTCACTTGAAATGCTGGTGATGACCGATGAGATCATTTCCCAGGCAAAACGGATTACCAGGGGTATAGAGGTTAGCGAGGAAACCTTGATGCTTGATCTCATCGATGAGGTAGGGACCAAAGGCAGTTTTATTGCAACCCCGCAAACGGCCAGGCGATGCCGGGAGGAAATTTATACATCCGACCTGATGGATCGAAATGCATGGGCAACCTGGCAGGAAAGCGGTGCCAAAACCATGCTGGAGCGGGTACAAGAGAAACTTGCTGACATTCTATCCCAGCCTCCTTCAATTCAACTGTCTAGTGACGTCCTCGATCGTATATCGGGGATAATCCAGGCGGCTGAACAAAGAGAAGGTATTTTTCTTTTTGAAAACACAGGGTAAGAAGGAGAAGGCTATGTTTTCATCTCGTGATATGGGCATCAGAAACATCAGGGCACGCAAGGAGCACCGGTGCTATGGCATGGGACTGGGCATCATTATTCTGGACGATGTGTATCCCGGGTTTCCCGGTGACGTTAGAAATGCCAGCGCCTACCCATTTCCCATTCAATTCGAGATTGCTGAAGAGGTAGATATCAAAGCGCTGGTGGTGGTGGAAGATAAGACACCCTGCCTGGAGCCGATTCAGGAGGCCGCTAAAAAACTGGAGAGAATGGGCTGTCGGGCCATTGTCGCAGAGTGCGGTTATTTTGCTCTTTTTCAGAAGGAAATAGCCAAACACGTGAATGTCCCGGTTTTCATGTCCAGTCTCTTACAGGTCCCATGGGCACAGCAACTCGTGGGCCCAGATAAGCTCGTTGGTATCCTGGTGGCCGAAAAAATGTATCTTACGGATGCACATCTCGCCGCAGTTGATGTCGAGATCGGCAGCAACTATGTGATCGCCGGTGCTGAGGATGAATATCACTGTCCTGAATTCGAGCACCTGTGGAGCCAGTCAAAACGGACGGACCCGCCGGGTGCCAATTATGAAAAAGCAGAATTCGATTTTGTTGCTGCAGGTGTCGACTTCTATCGTAAACATCCGAAAATGAGTGCCATGGTACTTGAATGTACAGGATTTCCCCCCTTTGCCAGAGCACTTCAGCGTGAGATCAACATTCCTTTGTTCAGTTGGGGAACACTTCTCGATTTTGCCTACGGCATCAGCGTCCACCGCGATTATTACGGACATGTTTGAATCGTCCACTATAAACATGCTTGAGCAATACAGGGAGTCGCGGCGATACGAAGAGAAAATGTCACGCTATACCGTTTGCCAGAATGACGTTCCGAAACTGCGTCGGCAAATAACCTCAAACAACAGTTATAAAAGCCCCAAGAATCCTTTTGGCCGAAAACTGGCAGGAGAGCGACCTTTTCAAAAGGAGTAAAATGATGGATTTCGGAGCGCCTCACAAAGAGAACTTTTTAAGATATCTTGAAAATGAAACAACTGCCTTGAAGGAAAGCGGTCTTTACAAGACAGAACACGAGATTACCACTCCCCAGGCAGTGGAAATTACCATTCAAGATGATAAAAACTGTATCAACTTCTGTGCCAACAACTATCTTGGCCTCGCCAATCATCCGGAGTTGATCAAGGCGGCACAGGACGGTGCAGGGCGATACGGGTTTGGCATGGCTTCTGTGCGGTTTATCTGTGGCACGCAGATACTTCATAAAGACCTGGAAGCGCGCTTGAGTCGATTTCTGGGCACAGGGGACACCATTCTGTACTCTTCCTGTTTTGATGCCAATGGAGGTTTGTTTGAAACCATTCTTGGCCTGGAAGATGCTGTTATTTCAGATGAATTGAATCATGCATCCATCATCGATGGTGTTCGGTTATGTAAAGCCATGCGTTTCCGATATAAGAACAATGATATGGATGATCTTGAAGCAAAACTTCGGGAAGCAGATAACGCAGGTGCCCGCTTCAAACTGATTGCCACCGATGGTGTCTTTTCCATGGACGGTATCATCGCCAATTTAAAAGTTATTTGTGATCTTGCCGACCAATATGGCGCCCTGGTCATGGTGGACGATTCTCATGCGGTGGGTTTTATGGGTAAAAATGGCCGCGGCACACCGGAGTTTTGCGGTGTTGAAGACCGGATCGACATCCTGACCGGCACATTGGGAAAGGCCCTGGGGGGGGCGTCCGGGGGGTATACCAGCGGGAGTAAAGAACTGGTTGCCTGGCTGCGTCAGCGATCTCGGCCTTACCTGTTTTCCAACACCCTGGCACCCATGATTGCCGCAGCGTCTCTAAAAGTGCTGGACTTGTTAGACGAGAGCGATGAGCTTCGTGTCAAACTGATAAAAAACAATCAGTACTTCAGAACAGAAATGGAAGACCTGGGTTTTAACCTGGTACCGGGAGAGCATCCCATCATTCCAATCATGCTTGGTGATGCCAAGCTCGCATCGGAAATGGCCGATCGAATGCTAAAAGAAGGCATCTACGTTACCAGTTTCAGCTATCCGGTTGTCCCCAAAGGCAGGGCCCGCATTCGGACACAGATGTCTGCCGCTCACGAGAGACACCATCTGGACAAGGCTATCGCAGCTTTTGCAAAAGTGGGCCGTGATCTGGGTGTCATTTCATCATAGACGCGGAAACGTTACATCACATAAATCGCGAGGTTATACTATCGTGCAAAACCGGGTTTTTTAAGCCCGGGAATCAATTCTTTTTTCCTCACCGGAGGATAATATGAAAGCGCTTGTAAAGGCAAAGCCGGAACCGGGTGTTTGGCTCTCAGATGTGGCCGAACCGGATGTCGGTATCAACGATGTGTTGATCCGGGTTCATAAAACCGCCATCTGTGGCACGGATGTCCATATCTATAACTGGAATGCCTGGGCCAGGAAAACAATTCCCATCCCCATGCATTTTGGTCATGAATTTGTTGGTAAGGTGGTGGACACCGGTCAAAATGTTCACGATTTCAAACCAGGTGATATCGTGTCGGGTGAAGGACACCTGGTTTGTGGAAAATGTCGCAACTGCCTGGCCGGCAGGAGACATCTGTGTATGAAAACCAGCGGTGTGGGTGTCAATCGACCGGGTGCCTTTGCTGAATACCTGAGTATTCCGGTTACCAATGTCTGGTACTGTGACCCAAAGATCCCCATGGATATTCTGGCATGTTTTGACCCTCTGGGAAATGCGACCCATACCGCCCTCAGTTTTGATTTGCTGGGAGAGGATGTTCTTATCACCGGCGCAGGTCCCATTGGATGCATGGCCGCGGCCATCGCCAGGCACGCAGGAGCAAGGCACGTGGTTGTCACCGATGTAAATACCTATCGTCTTGGGCTGGCAAAATCCATGGGAGCCACCATGACCCTGGATGTACGTAAAGAAAAAATTGAAGATGCCCAGGCGGCTCTGGGTATGAAGGAAGGGTTTGATGTGGGCATGGAAATGTCCGGCAACCCTGAAGCGCTTCAAAATATGCTTTCCAACATGTGTCACGGCGCCAAAATTGCACTTCTGGGAATACTTTCGCCGGAAACGACCATTAATTGGGATTTTGTCATTTTCAATGGTTTGACCATCCAGGGTATCTATGGTCGGGAAATGTATGAAACCTGGTATAAGATGACCGTCATGATTCAATCGGGTTTGGATATTCAGCCGATCATCACCCATCGATATGATTTCAGCGAGTACGAAGCCGCCTTTCAGGCAATGCGCTCCGGCCAATCAGGAAAAGTGATTTTAAACTGGTTTAGTGATTGAATTTTAGGAACAGCTATTTTATAGAGGATTCTGATAAATGCGAGAGGTCCCACAAACCCGAATAGGAGATATCTAAACATGAACGATCTGTATGAAAAAATGGCCCAGGAGTTGATTACAGGAAATGTAGTGGAGGTCAAGAAGCTGACCCAGGAAGCCTTGGACAAGGGGGCTAATCCAAAGGAAGTGCTCGACAAAGGATTGTTGGCAGGTATGGAAGTTGTGGGTAAACGTTTCAAGGCTGGGGATATGTTTATTCCGGAAGTGCTGCTCTGCGCCAGAACCATGCATGCCGCCATGGATATTCTCAAGCCCCTTCTGTCGGATGCCGATGCAGCCGGGGCAGGTACCGTTGTTATCGGAACAGTAGAAGGAGACTTGCATGATATTGGAAAAAATCTGGTGGCGATGATGCTCCAGGGGGCAGGCTTCAAGGTCATCGATCTGGGTGTCAATATCAAGCCTCAGGGATTTGTCGATGCCGTCAAAGAACACAAACCCAATATCCTCGGCATGTCAGCACTTTTGACGACCACCATGCCCAAGATGGCGGAAACCATCACGGCGCTCAAGGAAGCCGGTATTCGCGACCAGGTAAAAATCATGGCGGGTGGTGCACCTGTAACCCAGGATTTTATCGAAAAAATCGGCGCGGATGCCTATGGTGCAAACGCTGCGTCCGCATCTGAAAACGCCAAAGCACTTATTGCCTGATCATTCTCTTTAATTAAACAATGATTACTCTCCTCGATTATGGCGCAGGTAATGTCCGAAGCGTTATCAACGCCATCGAAAAGCTGGGCGAGACCGTCCGGGTTGTAAAAAAGAGCCAGGATATTCTATCCGCTGAAAAACTCGTTTTCCCCGGTGTGGGCAATTTTGGAAACATGATCCATATATTGAACAAAAAACAGTATATGGATCCCTTGAAAATTTACCTGCAAAACAATCGACCGTTTTTGGGTATCTGCCTGGGCCTGCATGCCTTGTTTGAAGAGAGCGAAGAAGCCCCCGGTCTCAAGGGGCTCGGTATTTTCAAAGGGTGTGCCCGCCGATTTCGTGTGAAGCAATCAGTCCCTCACATCGGATGGAACGGTATCAAGGTGGAACAATCGTCCATCCTGTTTGACGGGTTAAAAGGTGATGAAAAGTTCTATTTTGTTCATTCCTACTATGTCGACCCCACTGATGCATCGGTTGTCATGACAACCACGGACTATGGCATAGAATTTGTCAGCGGTATCCAGAAGGGCAATATTCTGGCCACACAATTCCATCCTGAAAAGAGCGGTTCTGCGGGGCTTACACTCCTGAAAAATTTCATTCAAAAAGACAGCCAAGCGACATCACCCGCGATTCGGCCTGTGAAAACAAAGCTTGCCAGACGGATTATTGCCTGCCTGGACGTTCGATCCAATGATCAGGGTGATCTCGTGGTAACCAAAGGGGATCAGTACGATGTACGGGAAGAAGGGGCGGTCAGAAATCTTGGCAAACCAGTAGAACTTGCCCAACGATATTACGATGAATGCGCCGATGAAATCACGTTTTTGAACATTACGGGATTTCGGGCTTTTCCTCTCGAAGATATGCCCATGCTGGAGGTCTTGAAGCAGACTTCCAAGACGGTGTTTGTGCCGCTGACCATCGGCGGCGGCATTCGGGATTATACAGATAAAGACGGCCGGCAGTATTCCGCACTGGCGGTAGCCGAAGAATATTTCAGGTCAGGTGCCGACAAGATCTCCATTGGAAGCGATGCCGTGTATATCGCCGAGACCTATCTGAAAACAGGCGTAAAGACTGACAAAAGCTCCATAGAGCAGATTTCAAAGATATATGGCAACCAGGCGGTAGTCATTTCCATTGACCCCAGGCGTGTATACGTTCACACCTCCGATGCCGTGAACCACCCTGTTATCGAAACCCGAATACCCGGTCCGGACGGTGAGACCTTGTGCTGGTTTCAATGTACCGTCCAAGGTGGAAGAGAAGGCCGGGATCTGGATGCCATCACGCTTGCCAGGGTGTGTGAAGTTCTGGGAGCCGGTGAAATATTGCTTAACTGCATCGACAGGGATGGTACCAACATTGGTTTTGATATCGAGTTGATCAATGCGGTCAAGCAGGCTGTAAGCATTCCGGTGATTGCCTCGAGTGGTGCCGGATGTGTTGAGCACTTCCAGGAAGTGTTCGAGGAGACAGATGTCGAATCAGCCTTGGCGGCAGGTATCTTTCATCGAAGAGAGGTCCCCATTTTTCAGGTAAAAAATTTTCTAATGAGCAAACAGGAAATCCGTCCTTGTCCCGGTTTTTAGAGAACTGTACGATGATGATTCTTTCTAATTAATTTCAGGGATGCAACACTATCGGTTCGGTTTGATAACCGTTCGCACTTGACCTTTGAATTGTTCGAGCTCTTCGAGGACCTTGTTGATAGCGTCGGCATCCAGGGATACGGAATCTGTGATGACATGAGAAAGATCAATTCTGCCCTGGCGCAAAAACTCCAGAAGAATCGGCAATTCCTCTAGAAGGTGATCTGAACAGCCGATAATTTCAACCTCCTTACCCAGCAATTCCCGGTAGGAATCAACCTCGAACGGGGATTCAGCGATGCCTGCCAGGGCGGCCCGCCCGAATACACCCAGACAACGAACCGCCTGCTGCATGGTTTCCGGCAATCCGATAACCTCCAGAGAAACATCAACACCCTTTCCCCGGGTTTTTTGATGAAGTGTTTCAACCGGGTCGCATGCCGAAGCATCCACCGGGAGGGCACCATATGTCTCAGCCGTTGCTAATTTTTGCGGACTGATATCGATGGCAAAAACAGCCGAGGCGCCCATGGCGTAGGCCAGTTGAATGGCGGACATACCCAGACCTCCGGCACCGAAAACGGCAACGGTTTCGCCGGCACTCAATCGGGCCTTGCGCAGCGCATGAAAGGAGGTGGATGTCGAACACATGAGAACCGCACCCTGTTCAAAGGAAACTGCATCCGGGAGGGGAACGGCATTCCGTGCCGGAACCGCAATGTACTCTGCATATCCTCCATCCCGATGTTTTCCGATCATCGTGCCTGTCACACAGAACTGTTCCCGGCCTTGTCTACAGTAATCACAGTCGCCGCAGGTCAGCAGATAATGAAGGCTGACCCTTTCCCCGACGCGGTCATTCGATACGCTGGTGCCAACCTTTTCAATGAGGCCGGCAACTTCATGTCCCAAGGTCTGGGGCAAAATACCCACCGGAGACTTGCCTGCCCGGTAGTGCACGTCCGAGTGGCAGATACCGGCTGCCATCACGCGAACTAGGACATCGTGTTCTACCACAGCTGGAATGGGGACTTCCTGTTCCTGTAGTGGTTTTCCAATTTCCACCAACCTGACGGCTTTCATGACGACTCCTTTTTTTCACCTAAACACTCAATTTAGATATCGTTTATGATGGTATTGTCTCCATACTCGCGAATTTTGGCTCGTGAAGCGGGATTAACACGTCTGCCATTTTCTTGACCGTTGTCATGATGTCATAGGCTTCATAGGTGTTCACATGGGTTCCAGGAGGTATGACATCCATCTCCATGGCGCGGATTTCTCTTGGGGGGTTGAAATTCTCATCGATAACACAAAAGCCGGTGATGGCGGCGCTTCCCTTTTTCGTGTCAATGAACACCGTCATGCCGCCTTTCGTGTGGACGGGGGTGTGCATAACGCTTATCCCGGGAACGATTTCCGTATCCCGGGAAAGGGATCTGACCTGGCCGTTATCTTCAACGTCTTCAATATAATCTTCCAGGTAGCGGTAATCCAGGGGGTGCGGATTGTGAATACTTTCCAGTTCTTTTTCGTGAACAAAAATTTCGGCATTGCTGCACTTGTAGTCATTTTCACAATGATCATTGTGCAGGTGGGTATGGATTACAATATCGATGACTTCTGGTGTGAGCCCCCATCGGGCAAGCCCCTCCTCGAAACTGTATATCCTGCCATTGATGGCGGTCTCCCTTTCTTTTGACTGGATCGGGCTCATCTCACCGGTGTCGACGAGTATTTTTTTTTCTCCTCCTTCGATATACCAGCAATAGATGGGGATGGTATAGGTTTCACCGTAGCCATGCTGGTAGGTCATCATGGTTTTGTCGAAAATTTTTGTGCCCATTACGATTGGATGTATTTTAAATTTTGGCATACTGTAACATTCCTTAATATAAAGACTTTTTATGTGACAAAGATGCAGCCATTTGTACGCTTCTGGCGTAGGGACCGGCTTTATTTGATCTGTTGACGGTTATTCCTTGATGCAGGCTAAAACATTTCCAATAAAGGCTTCGTGGCTCCAGGAATCATCGTGGGTGACACCCAGCCTCACGATGACGATATCACGTGACGGTATGATCGCAACGATCTGGAAATTGAAGCCACCCAGATAGGCCATGTCTTTTGGAAGCGATGGATACAATGTGTCTTCCGACTGGTCTTCTCGCCCGGCATTTAGCCAGAATTGTGCACCATACTTCCCTTTGGGTGCCTGGGGCGTCGGTGTCAGGGAATAATTCACCCAGCCTTCCGGCAGGATACGCACACCGTTCCAGACTCCGTCGTTCTTTATAAAAACGCCGAACCTGGCCCAATCTCTGGCCGTGGCAAACATATAACTGGAGCCCACAAACGAACCGGATGCATCTGCTTCGATGATGGCTGAGTACATGTTGATGCGATCAAACAGTTCTCTTTGTGCAAAACTAATGACAGCGGGCAGAGAGCCACCAACTGTATCACGAACGATCCTGGCTAAAATGTTGGTTGTTCCACTGGAATAATACCATTCTTGATCCGGTTTTGCCCTCAGGGGTTTTGCCGCGGCAAAGTCGGCCATGCTTTTTGATTTGTAAAGCATCTGGGTGGCATCTTTGAAGGGTGCATAGACCTCCTCGAATTCGAGTCCACTGGACATGCGAAGCATTTGATCGAGGGTTATGGCCCCTCTTTCATCACCAGGTGTCTGCCAGGCATCAACAGGCGCCGGCTGCATGATGTCGAGTTTGCCTTTCCCTACCAGTATGCCTATCAGTGCATTGGTTATGCTTTTTGTCATGGACCATCCCAGCATGGGTGTTTGTAGGGAAAACTGCGTTTCATATTTTTCGGCAATGACCCTGTCCCGGTAAACGACGACAATCGCTTGCGTGTTTCGCATCGTGTCTGCTCCTGGTTCCTGAAATGCTTCTTCGATTACCGCCATCAGCTTGTCCTGATCGACATTTTTAGGGATGCTGCCATAGTCAATGGTTTCACCCTGAGGCCAGTTTTCGTCGGACACTTTCTGCAGCTCCAGTTTTAGTCCCTTGCTCTGTTCCAACAGGTCATCGCGCGATGAGTCGACTGTCAAGGTGCACCCACAGCCGTCGCGATAAACGGCTGTGGCTTTGCTTAAAAACCCGAAAGCGGTAGCCGTCACTGTTTTATTGTCTCTGTCCACAGTGTTTGTGATGAATCTGAAAAGTGGATGTGTCGGGAGTACGTCATTCTTAAAGACCAGATCAGGATTCCTGTCTGCCAGAAAAACCTGAGAGCAGAGATATTTGGATGAATATCCAGAACCGACGATTAGGGCTGAATTTAGAAAATAAATGCCTATGCCGATAGCAACGGCAAAAAATAATATCATTACTTTCAGGATTTTTTTCATTAGCACCTCTTTTTTAATTGAAGAATCTCGCGGCCTCGACAAACCGGAATTTTCGACAAGTTTCGGTGATAGCGCTCACTGTTGCAGTTCGGGTGTTTTTATTTTTATCCGAATAGGCTATGATCAAATACGTTAGGTATTTATTCGGAATCCATGATTGGAGCATATCGCAAAAAAGAGAATATTTGGAATGGCTACCCATGTCAAACAGTTTACTGCTCATCCTTTGATCAATTATACACATGGGTAGTGAGAGAATTTCATTATGGGCATCTACGGCAAGATACTGAATGTCGACCTGACAGAAAAGCGACATTTTTTTTCACCTCTTCAGGACCTGACATTAAAAACTTCCATCGGCGGAAGAGGGTTCAACGTGGCCTATCTGTATGACCGTTTTTCAGAGGAGATCGATCCTCTTGGAAAAGACAACTGTTTGCTCTTCAGTTGTGGTCTTCTCACCGGGACCGCCGCCCCGGCATCTTCACGTCTGCATATCAATGCCGTCTCACCCCTGACCGGTCTTTTGGGGAGTTCGAACATCGGAGGCCAGGCCGGCGCATGGCTGCGGTCCTGCGGCCTGCAAAGCATCATTGTCCGAGGCCGATCAGACAATCTTGTATACCTGTATATTGAAGATGCTCGTGCAGAAATCCGCGATGCCCGCTTTTTAAAAGGTCTTGATACCTTTGAGACTCAGGAAAGAATCAAGGATGTCCTGGGAAACCGTCACCTGACCTGCCTGGTCATTGGTCCTGCAGGGGAAAACTTGGCCAGGTTCGCCTGTATCATATCCGGCAGGGATCACGCAGCCGGAAGGACCGGTATGGGTGCTGTCATGGGGTCAAAAAACCTCAAGGCCATTGTATTGGCAAAAGGGGGTAAAAGGAAGTTCCCGGTAAAAACATCCCTGGCCAGGGAGGCTGTCAAGCTATATGCCAAAAAGATCAAAGCCTCTCCAGACTTTAAAACCTTTGCGCAATATGGTGGCGCCGGATATGTGAAATGGGCCGACGACATGGGTATCATGCCCGCACGTAACTATCGGGAAAATCGCTTTTCTCAGGTGGACAGCATCGATGGAAAACATCTGGACGTATTCAAACTCAAATCCAGCGGGTGCTACAATTGTCCGGTTCAGTGCAAAGCGATTCTCAGCTTTGACCGGAAAAAAAAACCTGAGAAAACAGCAACCCGGCCAGAGTTCGAACCCATGCTGAATATCGGTGCCAAATGTGGTCTGAATGATCTTGAGGCCATCGTTTATCTCGACAATCTTTGTTCAAAATTCGGCATCGATTCCACGTCAGCCGCCGCCACCATGGCGTTTGCCATGGATCTCTATGGTCGCGGTATTTTGACCCGGAAAGACACCCATGGTCTGGACCTGACCTGGGGCAATGCCCATGTGATGGAAACCCTCATAACCCAAATGGCGTTTGCAGAAGGTTTTGGCGCGCTTCTCTCGAAAGGCGTCAGACAGGCCGCCAGGGTTATCGGTAAAGGTGCTGATCAATACGCCGCCCATGTCAAGGGGCTGGAGCTGTCTGCATATCACCCGGGAAGTATCATGGGTACGGCCCTGGGATACGCTGTTTCCAGTCGTGGTGGTGATTATAACAATGTGTATGCCTCCCTTGAATACCGCTGGTCCAAGGAGCAGGCCACCAGACATTTCGGTAGTCCGGAAGCCGTTGACATGCAGGCCACCCGCGGTAAGGGAAAGCTGATTCGCCGGGCCGTTCTGGTGAATATCGTTCTTGATTCCCTGGGGATATGCAAGGTGCCGGCCCTAAGTATGATCGGGACCTTCGACCTAAAAAGTGAAGCGACCCTTGCCAGTTCCCTGTTGAATCTTCCCGTTACAGCCGACGAACTCTTTGCAGTTGGAGATCGTATCGCAAGTCTGGAAAGGGGATTCAACCTGAGACAGGCGCCCGGTATGGCCGGGGATACCCTGCCGTCCATGTTTATGGATCAACCCGGTTCTAATCTGAACCAGGAGACACTCGACGAAATGATAGGTGATTATTACACGGCCATGGGCTGGGATAAAAATGGAAACCCGGACCCAGACTTACTGAAAGGCACAGGTAAATGACCGATATGGGAAATGGATTCAAACCCGAATTAAGAGTGTTGTCTCTGGAAGATAAAGAGAAAATTTTCAATGCTGCCTTACAGGTATTGGAAGGTGTGGGTATGCAGTTGTTCCATGACGAGGCTCTTGCTCTCATGGAAAGGGCCGGCAGTGTTGTGACAGGCAAGCAAACCGTCAAGATACCCCGAAAACAGGTGCTAAAAGCCATTGCTTCCGCACCGGAGAATATCCCCGTCTACAACCGCGAGGGGGAACACGTAATGGATCTGGGCGGGCGAAGGGCCTATTTCGGTACCGGCTCCGACCTGATGTACGCTTACGACGCGGATAAAGGGGAACGTCATTTGACCGGTCTGCCCGACATTGAGCGTGCGGCACGGGTGTGTGATGCCCTGCCGAATATCGATTTTATCATGTCTTTTGCACATCCCCAGGAACTGCACCCCGACGCAGCCTATCTGGAGAGCTTTCAATGCATGGCGTTAAATTCCGTCAAGCCCATCGTGAATACAGCCAAGGACCGAGGCGATCTGTCCGCCATGTGGGAAATCAGCAAAATATTGCGGGGCAGCGAGGCGGATTGCCGTCAGAAACCCTACACCATCCAGTATGCAGAACCCATCAGTCCCCTCAAGCATCCCTATGCGAGTATTGACAAACTTATTTTCTGTGCGGAAAAAGGCATGCCGGTCATCTACTCACCCGCTCCCATTGCCGGATCGACGGCGCCCATGACCATTGCCGGCCATGTTGTCCAGGGGTTGGCGGAATGTCTATTCGGGCTTGTCATACACCAGTTGATCACCGAAGGCGCACCGTTCCTGATGGGTATCGGCACCGCCGTGCTGGACATGAGCACGAGCCAGTGTTCCTACAATGCACCGGAATACCTGATGGCCTACCTGGCAACGGTTGAAATGAGTCACCATCTCAACTTGCCGAACTGGGGCTATGCCGGAACCAGTGATGCGCAGATACCGGATGGCCAGGCAACCTTCGAGGCCGGCTTGATGTCTTATCTATCACTTGTTGCAGGATCGAACCTGAACCATGATGTGGGGTATCTCGATTTTGGGCTGACCGGGTCTCTCGAAATGGTGGTCATCATGGACGAGGTAATCGATCAGATTCGCAGGATGCAACAGGGAATACCCGTAAACGAGGAGACTCTGGCTGTACAGGTTATCGAGGAAGGCGCCCGCCGGGGCGAGTTTTTGTCCCACCCACACACCTTGACCCATTTGCGCAGCACCCAATGGCGACCCCAGCTCATGAACCGCATGGGGCATGATCAGTGGGATCTATCCGGCAGGAAAGATCTTCTGTTACGGGCCCGGGAAGTGTTGAAAAAAATCATGGATACGCATCAGGCAAGATCCGTCTCCAAGGACCAGGTCGTTCAGATTCAGGCCTGTATGGATCGGTTTCATAAAAATGTTCTATAAAAGGTGTTTTGCCGGGAGCAAATAAAAAGTAACCGTCGGGAGAAGGAAATCGGCTTCTGTTGACGGAGGGGCTTCTGTTTTATTCTGTTTGTTTCAGTTTCTCGATCTGTATCAGAAGGGCGTCATACGCATCCTCGAGTGTCAAAAGATCCATCATTACCGGTGGTTTCACGGAGTGAGCCGGTAGTCGTTTTTTTGTTTCGGTGATTTCTTCATCCAATTCTCGAAGTCTTTTTTTAAGCGTTTCCAATCGGTTCATGCGTCCTCCAGACAGCAAACTCTCCAATAAAATCGTACAACAATTTTACTTTTGGATAAGGTGATGCCATACATTGTCGAACATCTCCTGAGATGCTTTGTAGGCGGCCTCGGGGTCTTTTTGATCAATACCATTCACGATGGCGACATGAAACGGCAGGGACTCTTTCTGAACGCCGATATCCGCCGTGTCGCTTTCTCTGGCTTTGTGCACCGCATTTCGGACCGTACTGCCTATTTGGGATAAAAGATCATTGTGACTTGCCCTGAGAATTTTTGAATGAAAGAGGATATCCAGGGACAGGTAGTCATCATACACATATCGATTTCCGTCACTTAATATGGTCTGCATTTGCGACAGGGTGCCCCTGATGTCCGCCACTTCAGAACGCGTGGCCCTGCGGGCAGCCTGGCGGGCGGCCTCGGACTCGATCATTCGGCGCACCTCGGTGACATCTTTTAAAAACGTGGTCTTGTCTTCGATCTGCAGTCGCCAGACCAGGACATCCGGATCAAACAGATTCCAGTTTTCACGCGGCAGCACCTGGGTGCCCACCCGGGGACGGGTTTGGATCAGTCCTTTCTGCGTCAATACTTTGATGGCTTCGCGCAGAACACCGCGGCTTACGTGCAATTCCCCGCTCAGCTGATCTTCGGTGGGCAGCACTTCTTGTATACGATACTTTCCCCTGATAATCCGCTGGCCGATTTCATCGACAATATATTGATAAAGTTTGCGGTGGTAGGTGTTGGCATGCATGTTGTCACTCCATAATTATATAATCATTGAATGATTATATCTTAAGTCATGTCGGACGTCAACTCAACCCCGACAGGGCACAGTCATCGCGGGTCAACACCTAATAAAATAATTATATCAGTTAATTAATTGACAAAACAACCCTGTGGCGTAAAGGAAAAAGACTTGACATCAAAAATATAATTATATAATCATACTACAAATAAAGCATATTTAAAGGGGTGCAAGATGGTTTATAAAATTCTGAAAGGGAGGCGGAGATGTCTTTAAAATACATTGCACTGGAAGAGCAATATGGTGCGCACAACTACAAGCCCCTGGATGTCGTTCTCAGCAGAGGAGAAGGTGTCTGGGTTTGGGATGCGGATGGAAACCGCTATATGGATTGCCTGTCTGCCTATTCCGCGGTAAATCAAGGTCACTGCCACAAGAAAATTTTGCAGACACTCATGGATCAGGCACAGAAACTGACCTTGACATCAAGGGCCTTTCGCAACGATCAACTCGGTCCCTTTTATAAAGAGTTGTGTGAACTGACCCGCTCTCACAAAGCCCTGCCCATGAACAGCGGGGCTGAGGCCGTCGAAACCGCCATTAAAACAGTACGCAAATGGGGGTATACGGTCAAGGGTGTTCCGGAAAACGAGGCCGAGATCGTTGTGTGTGAAAACAATTTTCATGGCAGAACCATATCCATCGTCAGTTTCAGCACAGACCCACATGCACGCAAAGGATTCGGCCCTTTTACACCGGGCTTCAAGGTAATCCCCTATGGTGATGCTGCTGCACTTGAGGCAGCCATTACACCAAAAACCGTGGCGTTTCTTGTGGAACCGATTCAGGGGGAGGCTGGTGTCATTATTCCCCCTGAGGGGTATCTCAAAAAAATCAGGAAGATATGTACCCAGGAGAACGTCATGCTTATTCTGGATGAGATTCAGACAGGATTGGGTCGTACGGGTAAGCTTCTAGCCGAAGAACACGAAGGAATTGAAGCGGACCTGACCCTCATCGGCAAAGCGTTGTCAGGCGGTTTTTATCCGGTATCGGCTGTCCTGTCGAATTCAGAGGTCATGAATGTCCTGCAACCCGGTGAGCACGGCTCGACATTTGGTGGCAACCCCCTGGCATGTGCTGTGGCGCGAACAGCCCTGAAGGTGCTAATTGACGAGGGTATGATCGAAAATGCAGAAAAAATGGGTGCTGTCTTTTTAAACGGATTAAAACAGATCGCCAATCCCCTGATTAAAGATATTCGGGGGAAAGGCCTGATGCTCGCCGTGGAGTTTTACCCCAAAGCCGGTGGCGCTCGTCAATACTGTTTAAAGCTCAAAGAAAAAGGATTGCTCTGCAAAGAGACCCATCAAGACACGATCCGTTTTGCGCCGCCACTGATTATCACCCAATCGGAGGTTGAATGGGCTTTGGATATAATTGCCAACGTTGTCACTGCATAAACCGTCAACGAACAAGCGACACCGTCGCGGATTATAAAATCGGTCCAACGATTTTATGGAGGAAACAGAAATGGTGGAAAATGTTATTATCATGGGCGCTGCCGGTCGGGATTTTCATAATTTTAACGTCTATTTCAGAGATAATCCGAGGTACAATGTCATCTGTTTTACCGCCACGCAGATTCCTGACATCGATGGGCGCCAGTACCCTTCCCAGCTTGCCGGGTCCATGTATCCCCATGGGATTCCCATAAGAAGTGATGAGCGATTGATGGAAATGATCAAAGAGGACAAGATCGACCTGGTAGCCTTTTCATACAGTGATGTCCCCCACACGGAGGTGATGCACAAAGCTTCTCAGGCCATCGCCGCCGGGGCAGATTTTATCATCATCGGCGCATCCTATACCATGATCCCCTCCACGAAAAAGGTTGTTTCGGTTTGTGCCATACGGACCGGCTGCGGGAAATCCCAGACCAGCAGACAAATCGTACAGGTTCTCAAAGACGCGGGGGAGAAAGTCGTTTCCGTTCGTCATCCCATGCCTTACGGGGATTTGACCAAGCAGATTGTTCAGCGCTTTGCCACCTATGAAGATTTTGCGAAACATGCCTGCACCATTGAAGAACGCGAAGAATATGAACCGGTGGTTGATATGGGGGCCATCATATATGCAGGCGTGGACTACGAGAAAATACTCCGTCTGGCCGAACAGGAAGCGGACATTATCGTTTGGGACGGCGGTAACAATGATACACCGTTTTACAAACCGGATGTGCATGTGGTGGTTTTCGACCCGCACCGTGTTGGTCATGAAACAACGTTCCATCCCGGCGAAGCAAACATGCTGCTGGCCGATATCGCTGTCATCAACAAGGTGGACAGTGCCGATCCTAAGGATGTGGAAACGCTGAAGAAGACTATCGCACGGCACAACCCCAATGCCCGAATTGTTTTAGCCGATTCAGAAGTAAGCGCTGATAACGGAGAAAGCATGCTGGGCAAACGTGTTCTGGTCATTGAGGATGGACCGACCCTTACGCATGGGAATATGACATTCGGTGCCGGTGTCATTGCAGCGCAGCGTTACGGGGCGGCAGAGATGGTGGATCCACGGCCGTACCTGGTGGGATCTCTCAGGCAAACCTTCCAGACCTATCCGGAAATCGGTAAGGTGCTTCCGGCCATGGGATATGGCGACCAACAGGTGAAAGACCTGGAGGCGACCATTGATGCATGTGCGTGTGATATGGTTGTTTCGGCCACGCCCATAGATCTGACACGACTGGTGAAAATCAAGAAACCGATCCTCCGGGTCCGCTATAACTACCGGGACAACAGCGTACCCACCCTGGGTGAACTTGTCATAGAAATGCTCAATTGTTAAAACACTGTCCCCAAACCGCCCATGCTTTGGCGGGCGGTCTATCGGAAAATATTTCTTTTTATTGATGAGATAGGAGGGGCATGATGAATCATGACAGCATTGCTCCAGTAAAACCTACTTTGGTGATTGCCCTGGGGGGAAATGCGCTGATCCGGAAAGGGCAGCAGGGGACGATTTCAGAACAATTCGAGAATCTCAGAATTCCCATTGGCCAGATTGCAGGACTTGTCCATGAATATAACATCATCATCACCCATGGCAACGGTCCACAGGTAGGGAATCTGATGCTGCAGCAGGAATCCTGTTTTGCAGTGCCTAAACTGCCCCTGGAAATACTTGTGGCCCAGACCCAGGGACAGATCGGGTATATGATCGAATCGGTTCTGGACGAAGCGCTCATGGAACAGGGTGCGGATTTTCACCCCCTTGTTTCGTTGATCACCTACGTGGTTGTGGACAGAAAAGACCCTGCATTTGTCCATCCCACAAAACCTATCGGACCATGCTTTACAGCGGCCGAAGCCGAAAAACTGCCATATCCCACCACCCAGACACCCAAGGGATTTCGACGTGTTGTGGCATCGCCCAATCCCGTAACCATCATTGAAAAAAGAGAAATCAAGCGATTAATAAATGCCGGGTTCCTTGTTATCTGCTGTGGCGGCGGCGGCATTCCCGTGGTTCGAAACGGACGGGCTTTCAATGGTGTAGATGCTGTTATCGACAAGGACCTTGCCAGTTCTCTTCTGGCCATGGAAGTCGGCGCTGAACTGCTGGTGATCGCCACGGATGTGGATGGTGTTTTGGCTGACTTTGGTACGGATAAGGAAAAGCTGATACAACGTCTTTCAGTAAAAGAGGCCAGAGCGTTTTTAAACCATGACCATACCGGCAAGGGGTCCATGGAACCCAAGGTGGCGGCGGCTGTTCAATTTTTGGAACAAGGTGGCAAGCGTGTCGTTATCACCTGTCTTGATGCGATTGTCACGGGGGTCAAGGGAACGGCAGGCACTCAGATTGTTTGTGGATGAAGGTCTTCTATCATGACGGAAAATGATGAATCGATAAGCTGCAAGCTTATGGCTCATTGAGCTTCCGGGTCAAGGCCGGGAGAATGGTAAACAGATCGCCAATGACATAATAGTCGCTGTGGGCCAGGATGGCGGCTTTTGCATCGGTATTGATGGCGATGATCAAGCCGGCTGTTTTCATGCCGGCCAGATGCTGGATAGAGCCGGAAATACCACAGGCGATATAAACCTTGGGGTTGACCTTGGTACCAGTCTGGCCCACCTGCATGGCATAGGGTACCCAACCCTCGTCCACTGCAACCCGAGAAGCACCCACTGCGGCGTCTTCGATAGACTCGGCACACTCAAAGAGAAAATTGAAATTTTCCCCATTTATCATACCGCGCCCACCGGAAACGATTACATGCGCTTCCGACAGATTCTGAGCCCCCGGTTTTCCCGGAATCACTTCCAGAACACGCAATTTTATCTCTTCCGGGATATCTATGACCTGTTGCGTGATGTGAGGTGTTGTCGGGTGAACAACGGCGGCAATGGCATTGGGTCGCATGCCATATAGGATCCGTTCCCCGGTCAGGTGAAAGGTGGCCATGGTTTTGCCCGAATACTGGGATGTTTTTGCCACCTGGCGGTCGATATCCACATGAACGCAGTCCATCACCAGGGGCGCATCGAGGATAGCGGCAATTCGCGGCAGGAGATCTTTTCCCTGGGCAGAGGTTATTCCCATGAGTATATGGATGTCCAGGGTCTCAAGAACCGTGACAACGGCCTGAGCCCAGCGCGCGGGGTTCCAGTCGGGTCGATTCATCACAACGTTCACGATATGATCGACCCCATACCGGGCCAGTTGTTGCTGAATGTCTGATGTCACTGCTTCCATCAGGACAGCGAAAATCTCGTGCCCTTCCTTTACGGCGGCAGTAATCATTCCCAGATTTGCCGGTTTTAGGGCTCCCTCTTTTAGCTCGATGAGTAGACCGATTTTTTTCATACTTTTTTTATCTTTTGCCCTGTTTTAAAACGAACACCCACCGACCTCCGTGATCAGTGTCACTTGAACTCTCGCTCCCTTCCTTATATCACCCGGGCCTCCTCCTTAAGAATGGTGACGAGCTGTTCTGCAATGGATGTGGTTGTGCCGGTTATCTCTTTGGGCTTTCGTTTCTCCTGTGCCGGTGTAAGGCGCACCAGCTCTACGCGGCCGGCCGGTTCCGGAATGCCGAGTGTTTTGAAATCGATGGTTTTGATTTCTTTTTTGCGCGATGTGACAATATCTGGAAAGGTCGGGTACCTGGGGGTATTGAGGCCCTTGCCGGCGGCCAGAACGCAAGGCATTTCCAGTTTCAGTATCTCACGGACGCCGGCCTCTTTTTCACAGGTTGCCAGGGCAGCATTCTCTGCAGTTTCGATCTTAACGACATTGGTTGCTGCCGGCATGTCAAAGAGATGTGCCAGTCGAAACATGGTCTGCATGCCCTCCCTGTCGATGGATTCTTTCCCCGTGAGGATGAGATCGGGTTGACCGTCCCGGGCGATAGCCGTCTTCAAGATTCTGGCGGTCATGATGGGGTCATGGTCATTTTCGGCGGTTATCAGGATGCCGCGGTCGGCTCCCATGGCCAGGGCCGATCTCAGGGTGCCTTCGGCCTCGGGTTTGGAAAAGCAGACGGCGATCACCTCCGACCCGGGAAAGTGCTCACTCAACCGACGCGCTTCGGTCACTGCATGTTCGTCATAGGGATTCATGAGAAAGGTGATTCCTTCTTCGATCCCGGTTTCTCCCTTGACAGTGATGGTGGCGGCTGAATCGGGGACGTGCTTGACGCAGACGTAAATCTTCATCAATCTAACCGTTGACGGAGAAACTGGAATTGTAATTGATTTCTCGTTTGCGCGAGTAAAAACCGACATCCATTTTGCGACCGGTGTATTTCATGGTGAATTGAAACGGCTCTTTATCGTGATCCAGGCCTTTTTCACAGGCATCGATGAGTTCTGCCATCATGGCACCCACCACGGGGGCATTCTTGTACTGGTTACCGCTGGTGCCGATGGCCATATAAAAACCGCCCAGATCGGATTTGTCGTAAACCGGAATCCAGTCATCGGAGCAATCGTAGAGATCCACAACCCCTTTGGGCTGGTTGGGTACCTGCAGGGTGGGGATGCGGCGGCCCAGACGATAGCACTGGGCTTTCCACTGTTCCTCGCTGAGCTGGTTGTTGCGGCCATGGCCTCCTTTTCCAGCATAGAATTCGTCCGGGTCAACCCATTCCTGGGGATCGCAGTCCGGGTCTTCGGAGCCGATGAGGAACATGTTGCCGGTTTCCGGACGAATGTAACAACCAATATCACCATCACTCTGGTGATAACCGGTATTGATATAATCATAGTCCTCAGGTGATGGGCAGTACATGACTTCGTGGCGCAGGGCCTTGGTTTTGATGTTGCAGCCTTCCCAGACACCCTCGGCCATCTGATTGATTTTGTATGAATGAGGTCCGGCACAATTGACAACAACAGGAGCATCGATCAGGGTCCCGTCTGCCAGGGTGATACCCTGAACTTTTCCATGGGCACTTCGGATCGCAGTAACTTCGGCATTGAAAAGGAATTCGGCGCCTTTGGCCTCGGCGGCACGCATGATATTGTGAGCTGAAAGGGCGGGATCATTTACATAACCGCCTTCCGGGCAGAAAAGCCCCCCTTCGAGTTCTTTTTCGGGTTCGTCAAAGAAGGTGGGATCTTCGGGTCGTCGCACCGGCCAGAACTCGTGCAGGTCCAGTACGGGGACGTGTTCAAGAATCTTTTGGTTGTCCCATTCCTCGTATTTTACACCTACAGCGTCATAATGTTTTTTGACTTCCTGCCATTTATGACCCTGGGACTTAAGAAGAATGGATCCGGTGTTCATGTACCTGGCTAAGCCTTTTTCATCCTCCACATGATCCAGATAATTTTGCCAGTCCAGCCAGTATTTGAAGCCTTCATAGGCAAAAGCAACACCATCTTCGGTAGAGTAATGGGCTCTTACGATAGCGCAGGACCCAGCTGTCGAACCCTCACCAGCATCAGGCAGCTTGTCAACACTCAGGGTTTTATATCCCTTTTTTGTCAGTTCGTATGCGATGGGAGCCCCGATGACTCCGACTCCGATGATAATGGCGTCAAAATTTTTGTTCATGATCTCCTCCTGTGCAGATTGATTCTATATGATATTAAAAGAGAATAAACATAAAAGAAAGTTTATGCAAAGGCATTATTTATCAATTACATTGTCTGGTCTTGAACCGCCTGAACCCAGTTGGCAAACCGTTTTTCACCGGCCGGGCAAAGGCCAAACTCTTGGCCGGAATCGAGTACGGCATGGGTCATGCTGTCAGCATATCCACGGCTACAGGTCAGCAGAAACCCGCCGGACATATCTTCATTTTTCTCCAGAATTACGATTTGGCACGGGACATGGCACAAAGGACCCTGCAGCAGAAATGGAGCGGTTCTGGCGGGATCGGTTAAGTCAAGCGCCGTCAATTTTTCAGCTACATGGAATGTATCCGGGCCAAAAAGGGCCAGAAAGACCGTTGCTTCGGTGACATCCGTGCAGCCTTTGAAGTCCGGTAATATCATTTCCCGTTTCCCCAGATGCCAGATGGCAGCCTGGGTTCCATTCATACGATTGACCAGGATATCTTTATTAAAAGCGCATGTTCCCGGGTCAGCCGGCACGGTGATCCCGCTGGGTGAGAGATCATCGATCTGACTGTCCTGCAGGTCCCAGCGTGTTTTGTGACTCAGGTCCACCAACCAGGGGCCGGGGCCTTCCTCATGGTAGGCCAAAACAACCTCCCAGTTGTCACGGATTTCAGAATTTTTTACGCTGGATTCAAACGTCACCGGTGAATATCTTTGTATACCTGTCATTTCTCTTTCCTCACATTTTCATGCGTTCGCCTTCAGGGTCATAAAAGGGCATGGGAACCACCCTGGCGTTCAACCGTTTTTCGTTGCATTCATCTTCATAAATTTGCAGTCGTGAGCCCGGTTTGCTGAGTTGGGATTCCACCAGGGCCATGCCCACGGCTTCTCCGGTGGTAAAGCTTTTTCGGGCCGTAGCCACGTATCCGCGAACGCGGGTGTCTACGATCAAGGCCCCGTCCCGGGGTGCCCGGGTATCGTCTTCCATACGTATGCCCACCAATTTGAACCGGCCGGGGTCGTTTTCGGCCTGACGGAGGGCCACAGAGCCGACAGTTTTGGCATCTGCTTTTTTTCGATCCCAGAGGAATCCCAGGCCCAGGTCCAGGAGGTTGGTCCGTTGCTCTGACTCCTGCCCGAGAATAATGTGGCCTTTTTCCATACGCAGCACATTCTGGGCTTCCAGGCCAAAATTCTGGATATTAAATTCAGCGCCAGCGGCCATCAGCATGTCCCAGACAGATTGCATGTAAGAGGCGGGCACATGAAGTTCATATGATAATTCGCCCACAAAACCCAGACGCATGGCGCGTACCGGAATCGTGTTTTTAATAGTGAACTCACAGTATCCGGCATAAGGGAAGGCTTTGTTGGATATGTCGGCATCCACTATTTTTGTTAAAACCTTGCGGGCATTGGGTCCGGAAACGTTGATCACACCCATGGCATCGGTGAGGTTGACCATGTGGTATTTCCACCCATCGTAGCGCGTGTGAAATCGGAACCACTCCACGGTATTACCGGCCCGTCCGCTGGATGTCGTGATGTAGTAGTCATTATCACCCCGTTTAATCACGATTCCGTCATCGATAACACAGCCGTCATCATTGCACATGGCGGAATATTTGATACGGCCTGTTTTGATGCGGCTCATGTCAGACACATAAAGACGTTGAAGGGCCTTGAGTGCATCCGGACCGAAAATTCGAAATTTTCCCAGGGTAGAACTGTCCAGCATGCCCACGTTATTGCGTACATTGAGAATTTCATTCTTGCATTCGAAATCCTGGGAAAAGTACCGAGCTCTCTGCCAAACACCAATGTTGCGGAAGATACCGCCCTCTTTTTTCTGGGACACATGTAAAGGAGTTCGTTTGAACATATGATGGTGGGCACCTGCATAGGTTGCCAGAAGCGTGGGCACCAGCGGTGGCCGCACGGTTGTGGGCATAGGCTTGGAAACAGCGGCCGTGTATTTAGACACATAGAGTGGCAGATTATGACCCGGAATGCCCCCCTGACCCGGTCCGGTGCCTGCCGAGGTAAATCGCTTGATCAGCTCTGGGACATCAAAGCCCATATCGATGGCCTGCTTGATATTTTTGATGGTGGTGTCCTCGTCAAAGCAGATAAAACTTTTCCGTCCTTTTACCGGGGCTGTGACCAGTTTGCAGCCCCGGTCTGCTCCGGGCAGTAGATCTGCTGCCTTTTGAGCGCTGGAGACTGTATCATCATCGGCCAGGCCTATGACGGCTAATGCCTTTTTAGCGGCCAATCGGCCTGAAGCCTCAATAGATAGCGGATGATTGCATCCGGTCATTCGGCCTGCTGAAAACATCTTTTCAGGTAGTTTCTGGGGCAGGAAATATCCGGTGTGGTTGTCATAGGTCATTTTGGCCTGAGCCAGAATCAAGGGACCATTCACAGGTGTGTGCCCGGCTGACGCTACCAGCAGGTCGCAGGGGATTTGACGCCTGATGGTTCCGTCCAGCGTGCTCAGGGTCACCTTGGTTACCTTTTTGCAGCCATAAGTTTTGGCGGCAACCCAGCCCTTGAGTACCGGCACCTTTCTTTGAGCGAGTGCCTCAAGCAGGCTGTCGTCATGGCCATCCTCGCGGATATCGGCCACGGTTTGGATCTTAAGACCCAGGTCAAACAAATCAAGTGCAGCCTCGAGCCCCAGGTCATGACCTACGCTGAAAACAGCTTCTTTACCGGGCAGAAGACCATAGCTTCGAGCCAGGCGATGGGCGCAGGCCACCTGCATGACGCCGGGTCTTTCGTTGTTCTCAAAAACCAGGGGTCGCTCGATACAACCGGTGGCGACCACCACGCTTTTGGAACGGATTTCGATATAGCGCTCCGTAAAGGCATCGTCACGCTTGCCCACCTGAAAGGCCGTGATTAGATTGTTGTTGTAAGCGCCCACCATGGAGGTATGTTTAAACACCCGGAGATTGGGAGCATTTTCCACCTGTTTCGCCAATTCTCTGGACCGGGTGAAAAGCGGTGTGCTTTCATTGTACGCGGCCGTCCGGTAATCCCAGCTTCCGCCCAGGTATGGTCGCGATTCCAATAGAACAACCCGAACGCCCGCTTCCGCAGCAGTCAGGGCTGCCATCATACCGGCAGCACCACCGCCGATAACACACACATCGGCTGTCAGGAAGATTTCATCATAGCGGCCTTTTACCTCGTAATTGGCGGAGATGGTTCCCACGCCTGCGGCTTTACGGATAGCTTTCATGGCAACGGGCCAGATCGCTGCCGGCTTGTGCATGGTCTTGTAATAGAAACCAGCCGGCATCATCCAGTCTAATTTATCGGTAAATGCCATCAAGTCAAATTCCGCCGAGCCCTTGACGTTCTGGGCCTTGACCACCATTCCGTCTTTAAGCAGTGTGTTTTCAGTTCTCACATTGGGCACGCCATCCACTTCCATACAGGTGTTGCTGGATTCACCGTCAAGGCTGTACAACCCCCTGGGGCGATGATATTTCAGGCTGCGCGAAAAAATCCGGATACCATTGGAATAAAGAGCAGTTGCAACCGTATCTCCGGAAAATCCCTGATATGATTTTCCCCGATAGGCCAGAGAACGTGTTTCACCGGTATCGATCCGCAGCGTTGGCAATTCATGAAGCCTGTTCATTTGCTATCCTCCGGTGCGCTTACTTCAAGGTTGCTGATGGTGTTACGAAAGGTGCTGAACCATGATCCGCATCCATCCCGGTGAAACCACCACTCTTTCTGAACACCTGCTATACAGGTGTTCATGTGGACATAATCGCACCATTCAGCAGGTGTCAGGCCGTCTTCATCTGGTCGGGGTCCTTTATCTTCTCCACCATAGCGAAATTCATACCCATTGCGTTTCCCGCAGATGGGACAGGTGAGAGTCAGTGCCATTGTTTTCCTCCTGTTATATTGCGGCTAATTGTCAGGCGTATAACTCACCAGCGCCGCTGTTTCACCCATGAGCTGGTGTTTTTCATAACGTCGCAGGTTAAACGGTTTAAGCATATCGGGGCAGTTCTCCGTCGCCAGGTACTGGGCCATGTATTTTCCGGCGGCGGAACAGGATTTAAATCCAAAATACCCCCAGCCACAGTCCATGTAAAAACCCTCGATGGGATCATTGCCATCCAGAATTGGTGCCATGTCCGGGGTCATGTCGGCCAGACCACCCCAGATCCGCATGAACCTGACGCCCCGCAGGCAGGGCAGCCAGTCCGACAGGGCTTCAGCCTGATGCTTGATGTAGTGTGCTGTGTTTTGGGTTGTGTAATTGGGCCATGGATCCATGTGAGCACCGGTGGCAATTTCACCTTTAAGTGTCTGGTTGGCATAGCAGTGATAGGCACCGGAAGA
Organism: uncultured delta proteobacterium; assembly: GCA_963823335.1. Classification (GTDB taxonomy): domain Bacteria; phylum Desulfobacterota; class Desulfobacteria; order Desulfobacterales; family B30-G6; genus B30-G6. The sequence continues at coordinate 1,112,866 of CAWGLD010000001.1, forward strand.
AACCACGTGGTTGAGCAGTGGTTTCAGCGGTTGGGTGACCATGGCCTGGATGGTCAATACACTGATGGGAAGTCTGATACCCAGCATCTGGTTGATGACGCCTGCGCTGTAACCACCGGCGGATACCAGCACCCTGGGGGTATTAATGTGACCGCGGCTGGTGGTGACACCGGTGACTTTACCTCCCTGCGTGTGAATGGCTGAGGCCTCTGTCCGCTGGTGGATGTGAACCCCATTTTTTGCACAGCCCTTGGCCAGACCCCACACAACCGCGTCATGGCGAACAATACCTCCGGGGGGATGATACATGGCGCCTTGTATGGGAAAGGTAATATCTTCTGAAATGTTCAGTGCCGGTACCATCTCTTTGGCCTGTTTGGCATCGATGAGGTGACTCTCTACACCGTGGAACTGCGCCGTTGCGATGGTCATGCGGGCGGCCTTCATGGCGGCTTCACTGTGCATCAGATTCAGGTTCCCGCAATTGTTGAACATTAAATTGAAATCGAGCTCTTTCGTAAGTACCGGCCAGAGGTCGAGTGCCTCTTTGTAGAGGGGGACATTATACTGTGTCCGCTGGTTAGCACGCACGATGGCGGTGTTTCTCCCGGCCCCGCCAAACCCAATGTATCTTTTTTCAATAATGGCCACATCGGTGAGACCATAATCCCTGGCCAGATAGTAGGCTGTGGCAAGACCATGAAGCCCACCCCCTATGATCACCGCTTCGTAACTGGATTTCAGTTTGGGCTGTTTTCCCCACAGGGGTTTATGTTTAGAAAACATTATCGGTGCTCCTTTTTGGTGTCACGTCATATTGCGATGGGTAGTTACGGTGCTTCCTAAAAGGGTCATAATATCATTTGTCAAATAACGTTCGGTTTACTCCGAAAAGTGAAACCCCTGGCGTCGTGAAACGCATTCGGAACCTAGTTATGACAAGCCCTATAGCACTATGCCAATGTAAGAAAACATGTCAAGCAAAAAAGAAAGTATGTCTTTGATTATTTCAAAATCAATTGACATCTTTTGTTGGTTATGGTTATTTTCTATTATATCTTTATGGTTATGGGCTTTAATGCAAATGAAAGAAATGTTTCATTTATGTGCCTGGGAAATAATTTATGAAAGAAAATCAGTCGCACCCAGTTATTAAGCAAATTATGATGAATCTGGCCTCCTTGACACCCAAGGGGCGAATTCTCGGAAAATATATCATACAGTATCCGCGCAAAGCGGTGTTCATGACCACGAGGGAACTAGCCGAAACCTGTGATGTCAGTGAAGCGACGGTGGTCAGATTTGTCAGTCAGCTGGGATATGGCGCCTATGGGGAATTTCTCCAAGCCTTGCGGGATTTCGTCGACACCGGGTTGACCCTGCAGGATCGGGTCGATCTCCCGGGTATGAAAGAACCGGGAGCCGACCGATTTCACCGGGTCGTGTTTGATGAGATGAGCAATTTAAAGCAGTTCTACGAAGCCATCGACATGAATACCATGCAGATCTTCCTGGAAGCCATTTCGGAAAGTCCCTGGGTTTATGTTGTCGGATCCCGTCTTTCCTATACCTTTGCCTATTACTTGGGCTGGTCTCTGACCAAGGTGCGCAAGGGGGTGCATATTTTGAATGGCAGCGACAGCACAGCCATCGACTGGCTTACCAATGCCCCTGCCGACAGCCTGATCGTGATGATCGCTACATCACGGTATCCCAATGAATTGATCAAACTGGGTAAAGTGGCACGGCGCCTGGGGCATCGACTTCTGGTTATCGCAGACAGCACCCTTTGTCCCCTGATTCAATTTGCGCACACATCTTTGGTTGCCCCATCAAAATCGATTCCCCTGATCGGCAATCCAAGCACAATTACCTGTATAGCAAACTATCTAGTGCTGGAACTGGCCAGTCGCCAGGACAACCGTTTTAGTTTACATCAGGAAAAGCTGGAACAGGTTTATCTGGAGAATGATATTCTGTTTAATCTGCGTATGGAAGATTTTGACCAATAGATATCCTCAACAGGTAGCAATGGAAGGAGTTATCATGAAAAAACATGCTAGAGTCGTTGTCATCGGCGGTGGTGCCATTGGTGTAAGCGTGGCTTATCACCTGGCAAGATATGGTTGGCAGGATGTGGTCCTGGTTGAAAAACACGAACTGACTTCAGGGTCCACCTGGATGGCTGCTGGGAACTGCTCTTTTTTTCATGGGAATTATTATTGCACCCAGGTTAATATGAAAAGCATCGAATTGTACCAGCAACTGGAAAAGGAAACGGGGCAGTCTGTGGGCTGGCACACCACCGGATCCATAAGGACGGCTGACAATCCGGGTCGAATGGAAGAGCTTGGGTACATTTACAGCATGAACCGCTGTTTGGGATTGGATGTGAACTGGGTGACTCCGGAAGACATGGCGAAGATGCATCCACTGCTCAACGCGGATGGTTTTATCGGAGGTCTTTACTGGCCTGATGACGGCGATGTCGATCCCAATGGCATCACCATGGCCATGAGTATGGGAGCTAAAAAATTTGGTGCGGAGATTAATACTCACACCCGTGTGACCGACATCGAGCAGACCCCTTCCGGCGAATGGCGGGTGCACACCGACAAGGGTGACATCACCTGTGAGGTTGTGGTCAACGCTGCAGGCCTCTGGGCACCGCAGGTTGCTAAAATGGTAGGTCTGGAGATTCCCTCTATCGCGGGTGAACATACCCACATTCTATTTGAAACAATTAATGCCGTGGAAGAGCGAGACAGTTATCTACCTCTGGTGCGTGATCCCGACCGCTCCATATACATACGTCAGGAAATGGACAGCCTGATCCTGGGTCTGTACGAAAGCAAGGTTAAACAGTGGCATCCTGAAGGCGTACCCTGGGATTATGCACAGAACGAGTTGCAACCGGACATCGATCACATCGCAGACTTTATCGAAAACGGCATCTATCGTTTTCCCATCATGGGCGAAACCGGTTTCAAACATGTCACCGACGGACCCATTACCTACACTCCGAATGGAGATCCGCTGGTGGGACCGGCTTATCCACTAAAAAATTTCTATCACGCCTGCGGCTACAGCTTCGGTATTACCCAGGCAGGGGGTATCGGCCACTACCTGGCAGGCTGGATCATGGAAGGCGAACCAGAAATCGACCTGTGGCCGGTAGACAGCCGACGTTACGGTGCCTCTGTCAACTGGGCCTACAACCATGAAAAGATCGAAGACACCTATCCAAGGCTTTACGCCATTATCTGTCCCAATGATTGGCGGGACGCTGCCCGTCCCAACAGGACCAGCCCCATCTATGAATACCAGAAGCAGGCGGGTGCTGTTTTTGGAGATTATTACGGATGGGAATGCCCCAACTATTTTACTCAAACAGCGGCGGACAAGCGGGAAACCCCCGGCTGGAGCCGCAACAATACTTTTCCCTATGTGGCAGAAGAGTGTCGGCATGTGATGAATCATGTGGGTTTGCTTGATCTGACCCGTTTTGCAAAGACGAGAATCAGCGGCCCCGGCGCGGAAAAATGGTTGAACAGTATGACCTGCCAGAAGGTTCCTTCGAAAGAGGGACAGATCGCTTTGAGCCCCATGCTGGATCACAACGGGAATTTCAAATCCGATATGACCATTACCAAAATTAGGGATGAGGAATATTTCTGTGTGACCGCCAGTGTCGGGAAGCGCCACGACCAGCACTGGCTGATGCAGAATCTGCCGGAGGATGGTTTGGTGGAAATGACCGATATGACCTATCAACAGGGATGTCTGGTCGTTACGGGACCCAAAAGCCGTGACCTGTTACAGGCTGTTTGTTACGGTGACCTGTCCGATGAGGTGTTTCCCTTTGGAACCAGCCGGGAAATTTATGTGGGCCGGGTCAAATGCCGGATCAATCGCATGACCTATGTGGGAGAGTTGGGTTATGAAATATTTCATCCCATCGAACAGCAGATTTCGGTATATTTGGCCCTGACCGGTGCGGGAGATACTTTTGACCTGCGGATGTTTGGTATGTATGCCATGGAGTCCATGAGATTGGAGAAAGGCTATCTGGCCTGGAAGAGTGAAATGAATGTTCACCATACACCCCTTGAGACACCCGTGGCCTGGACCGTCAAATGGGATAAGGATTTCATTGGAAAGCGTGGCCTGGAAAAACAAAAAACTGCCGGAATCCCCCGTCAGTTGGTATGTATGACAGTTGCGGCGGAAGATGCTGATCCATGGGGCTACAATCCCATTTTTAGCGGTGATGAGATTATCGGCATGACATCATCGGGTGGGTATGGTCATCGCGTGGAGCAAAGCATGGCCCTAGGATACATACCGCCCGAATTTGCAATCCCTGGAACCCGTTTGGCGGTTGAGGTTCTGGGAAAAAAACTGCCGGCTGAGGTTATGACCATGCCATTGTACGACCCTGAAAATAAGCGTATGAAAGTATGAACATTTTCTATAAAGCACCAACCCGAAGTGGGCTTTTGATAAAATCGTGAAACATTTTTTAACCCGTGGAAAGGTTCGCCGATGAGGAAGCGGAATAAGAAACTCATCAAGCTGTTTGATAATGCAGTTTTCTCGGAAAAAGAATATAATTTTCAGAAAGCGAAGGATTACTATCAACAAGTCGTGGTGCTGCACCCAAACAGTCCTGAGGCAGATATCGCCAGGGAGCGAATCCAGGATATGGAGACCCTCTCCAAGGAGAAGGGGATATATCAGCGGATACATGCCAACGCCAAGAGAATACTGACCGAAATCGGCATGGATATATCGGCCAGTCCTGTCTTGATGGAGCTTCTCCTTTCCGCCGATGCTATTGATACGAATAGTGAACAGGCGTTGTTCATTCCCATAAAGACAGATTATCTGGAAGCCTGTCTGGATGCAGTGCCCAGGGACATGCCGGAAGATCCCGGTGAAAACGCTTTCGGCACCGGCGCTACGCCACCATTTCTACTCCGCCCTGGAAGAGACGATCTTGCTCCTGCTAATCGTGGGGAATTCGAAGAAATTGTCAGAAATGCCGCTCAATATGCCGACTCACTGGGCATTTTCAGTATCCCCGTGGCAACGGATAAATCGATTTCCGTTTTTGAGAGCTCCATGATGATGGAGAAACATTTTCCAGATCTCAAGATGACCTACACTCGAAATATGTCGGACGCCGAGACAGCCTATTTTCAGAACAGAGAGGATTGGATGGATGGTACCAGCCTGTTGACATCCATGACCTTCATGCCCAACATGGTGGATCCGTTTATAAGAAGTGCCAGGGCCGGCAACAACCTGCTGCTTCTGGATCTCACCATAGCCGGGGCTTCGGGGCCTGCAAGCCCGGAGGCTCTGCTGACCCAGATACACGCCCAGGTGTTGTTTATGATGATGCTGGCCCAGACCATCCATCCCGGCATCGGGTGTGTTCATGGGGGTATTCCCGATGTTCTGGGTGTTGGCGGCGATCTTGATTACAGCGATCCGGGGCAGCCGATTATCAATTCTGCCATGGCGCGTCTCAATCTGTGGGTGACGGGCTTTCCATCGGCTCAATCGGGCGGCAGTACCAGCATCGTCAACGATATACCGGCGGCGGTCGAGGAGTCGGAACGTTCTCGAAATACACTGAGATTATATGGCGTGCATATCCTGCGCCATGCTATGGGCGCCATGGGGAACTTGAACTATTTCAGTCTAGAAAAATTTGTGGAGGATTGTAAGCGCGAAAGAACCGCCAGGTTACAATGGCTCAGGACCCGACATGATTTTGTGGTGCCACTTCACCTGCCGGAAGATCCTGATGCGGTATCGGGAATTCGGGAAATAGCACAGAAAGGGGGTGCCAAATATGCAGATCACACCCTTAACCATGTGGATGCATTTGCCCGGTGGCACAAGATATTAGAAGCTGCTGGTGAGAAAAAGGCCTATTTCCCGGAGCTAAGGGATGTCGCCGCGGATATCGGAGAAGAGGTAGAACGCGGTCCCGAAGAAGAAACCATTACCCAACTCCAGGAGACCTTCCTTAAAAGCTAACCCGAACATTTCATGAAATATTCCGGGCTAAGACGAGTATTTGAGGACATTTGCCGAAAGACGTTCGGTCTAATCAGTTTGCCTCCATCAATTTCTCACCATTTTCTCTGATTTTGCGGATCGCCGACAAGGTTTTATCAGCGAGGGCTGGTGACTCATGAGTCTCGAGAATCTCTTGCAGTTTTTCCTGGATCACGGCAGCCAGATCTTTGGAGCCTGCCTGGTGCCATGTCTCGCGGGGCTCTCGTGTCATCAAACCCGGCACCCAGAGTTCATCCTTAAAATGTTCAAGGGTATGGGTTTCCTGTAAGAAATGCCCGCCGGGCCCCACGTTTTCAATCACTTTACGAGCTAGTGTTTCCTGATTGACCGTAATGCCACGGATGAAGCGTTTGGTCATGCCGATATTTTCATTGCCCAAAACCAGTTGAGCCGTCGAGCAAATCATACCGTTGTCCATATAGCCCACGTCATGGATCAGGTTGAGACCGCCAAGACCTTGGGCCAGAATCGAAAAGGCCGACTCGGCACCGGCTTGTGCATCCAGTACTTTCGCACCTGTTGACCCAGCTAAGCCCCATGTGGGCAAGCCAAAAGACAATGCCACTTCGGCCTGAGCCGCCAGGGCCAGACTCATTTCAGGGCATGCCAGGGACAGAAGTCCGGAGGACATGTCTAATGCACCGAAATTACATCCCATACTGCAAGGACATCCTGGATTCCTGAGTTGGGCCAGCACAACGCACATGAGGGCTTCCGCCGTTCCCTGGACAAGTCCACCAGCAAGGGTCACCGGGGCTGTCGCCCCGAATTGGATCGATGGGCCCTGCATTTGAGGCAGATTCAGGTCGGCACATGCGAAAATCCTGTCGACGACATCTGCGGGATGGACCAGGGGAGATATGGGTTCGGGATAGAAAATGAGAAAAGGGCGATCCTGGAGATTTTCCAGTCCCCCGGCAACTTCCGCCGCCATTTCATACACCAGTTCCACGCCTTTAGGCGTGTAGCCGATAAAGACAATGGGCTTGGTGGTATTTGTTACAACGGCTTCAAATTCATACAGGTCTGCAACGGTAGGTGGAACATCCTGAACCGAACCCATGGGCATAACCCAGTCGATGTGTTCCAAGGCATCAGCGACTTTGGCCCCATTGGCGATATCGGTAACCAGCGTTGGATGAATGTCACCTGTAAGCGCATCCATGGTATTGGGGCTGGCGGTGGACGTGCCATAATAGCTTTTGCGTCCCTCCACCTGCAGGGCCGGTCGGCCATCGCGGCTGTAGATCGTGTATCCCTTGGGAGTAGTCTCCAGACATGCATTCACCACATGCTCAGGGATCTTCACATGGTCGTCTTTGACAATACAGCCGACCTGTTTGAGCATTTTTCTGGCGCCTTTGTGAAGTACCTTGAATCCTACCTTGGCCATGACATCATAGCTGGCACGTTTGATTTCCTCCACCTGGTCGTTGGTAAGTACCTGGAACGAAAGCGATTTTTTTTCAACTAAGCCTGTCTGTATCATAATGCCTCCTCAAGGATCCATGCGCCATTCGCATCGCGTATAAATATTAATCTTTCTCATATCGTACAACGGAAATACTATCCATCAGACGTTATAGCACCTTCGTATTGACATTGGTTTTTCGATATTCAATAGTTATTCACCTCCAAACTTTTCAAGAAAGGAGAACATAATGAAGATACTTGTGGGTTATAACGACTCGAAGGCAAATGAAAATGTAATAAAGTGGGCTCTTAAACATGGACTCGCATTTAAAGCAGATGTCCATATCATAACCTCCTTGGAACAAAGTCCTACCTTGAAAAGAGAGCAGATCGATAGAGCTGAAAGCAAGCTGGAAAATCTTAAAAAACCTTTCAAAGCAGATGGGATTGTCTGTGAAACCCGCACATCTGTCAGCTACAATTCTCCCGGAGAAGATCTGGTCCGATTTGCCAAAGAAAATGGTATTGATGAAATTATTATCGGTGTTAAAAAAAAATCAAAAGTGGGAAAAATAGTTTTTGGGTCCACCGCTCAATATGTCATCCTGAAAGCACACTGCCCGGTTCTTGCTGTCAAATGAATATCGAAAACAACCTCATTGTACTTGTCACAGCGATACGCCATTTTTTAGAAGGTCTCAACAACGTTCATTTGAAACCATTTCTGGCTAACTGGTCTTCCACAACGTGTGTGACAGGTTCTTTCGCGCCGAACAGTCTTCCCGTTCTTTCCTATAACAGGAAGATCCCTCTGGCAGCGGGGTGATCAAGATTGGATCTATCGATCTCCTGGGCTGCCCATATGTCATGCCTCCTGGGAGTCGCATGACATGAGAACAGAAGCGTATCGTTGCTTGCCCTCTATCTCTGGCGGGGAGGTGACCTGGTCCAGAAATCACTTCTGACGCCATAGCCGGCCGGTTTAAAATTCAGGATTACCCACAGTTGCGATCAATCGGCACCTAACTGCCGTATGTGGAGACGTTCCGCTTCATCCGGTACATGGATTACAGGCGCCACCTTTTTCAACTCTTCCATGGAGATATGACATTTGATGACATGACGGTCTGCCACTGTTTGCTCCGGTGGGAGCTCATTATCGCAAACATCACCAATTCGCCGGTGGCAGCGGGTACAAAATGGGCAGCCTTTGGGCGGATTCATGGCGCTGGGCAGGTCGCCTTCCAGCACAATTTCACGCTTGGTTACTTCTGGATCAGCGATGGGTACTGCTGATAATAGCGCTTCTGTGTATGGGTGATAGGGTGGTGCGAAGATCTCCTCCGTTGTCCCTCTTTCAAAGATATGTCCGAGATACATGACCACAATGCGATCCGATATGTAACGAACAACACTTAGATCGTGACTGATGAATAGCAATGTTGTTTTATGTTTGCGCTGGATATCCATGAGCAGTTCTGTTACAGCTGCTGCCACTGAAACGTCCAGTGCGGAGACCGGTTCATCTGCAATGACCATGCTCGGGTTACCTGCAAAGGCCCGGGCAATACCGATACGCTGTTTTTGCCCCCCTGAAAGTTGTCTGGGTTTTCTAAAGTAGAAATCCCTTGGAAGTTTGACCGTGTCCAGCAGCTTCATAACGCGATCGAATATTTTTTTCTTGTCAGATTCCACACCAAACTTCTTGATTACCCGTGAGATCTGACCACCGATACTGTGGCTTGGGTTCAGGGTGTCAAACGGATTTTGAAATACCATCTGAAGTGAGCTGATCTGTTTGGCGCTGCGATCTCGAACGGCGATGTCGGAAATGTCCTTGCCTTTGTGGCGCACCTCGCCCTCGGTACTTGTCTCCAATCCCATCAGCACCTTGGCAAAGGTTGATTTACCACAACCGGATTCACCAACAATCGCTACCGTTTCACCCTCTCTGGCAGTAAAGTTCAACGCTTCATTGGCTTTTACATAACGCGTTCGTTTCCCGCTAATTAAAGCCCGCAGCGAGCTGTCACGAATCTCATAGTACTTTTTCATGCCGTCTACATTGAGAACCCGTTTACCGAGTTTAAGTGCCTCTTTGACTTCATCAACCGGCGCCGCAAGGCGATGATCGATTTCCTTATAGCGTAAACAGCGTACGCGATGGTCGGCCGCACTATCTTCAACATGTTCCATTTTGAAATGCTCAACGTCACACAGTCCGGGTTTGAAATGATCACAGCGCGGGTGGTAATAACAGCCCTGGGGTCGATCGAATGGTAACGGGAGTTGACCCCGGATCGGTTTTAGCGGGGCAGCGTTCTTGTCAGCCGTCGGCAACGGAATACAGGCAAATAGGCCGTGGGTGTAAGGGTGCTTTGGCCAGGTAAACAGCGAGTTAATCGTTCCTTCTTCTACAACTTCACCGGAATACATCACGAATACCCGGTCACATGTTTCCAGAATCAGTCCCAGATTATGGGAGATATAGATCTGGGAAGTGCCATATTTCTTGCTGATTTCAGCCACCAGTTTGACGATGCCGGCTTCAACCGTAACATCCAGGGCGGTCGTGGGCTCATCCAGCAGTAACAGAGATGGATTTGACAAAAGCCCCATGGCGATAACCACCCTTTGTTGCTGCCCACCAGATAGCTGATGCGGATATGAGTCCATCAGCCGTTCAGGATCAGGCAGCTTGACATCCCCGAGCATCTGCACAGCCCTCTGTCGCGCTTCTTCTTTGGAAATGCTCTCATGCGCAAGCGGCACCTCTATAAGCTGGGTGCTTATTTTGAGGCTTGGATTCAAAGAGGCAAAAGGCTCCTGGTAAATCATTGCGATCTCCGATCCTCGAATATGGCGTAGCTCATGCTCCGACAGTTGGGTCAAATCACGGCCTTTGAAGGTGATACTGCCGCTCTTGATACCGCCGTTGGCGCCCATGTGTTGCATGATCGCCATGGCAACGGTAGATTTTCCGCAGCCCGATTCGCCGACAATACCGATCGTTTCACCGGGCTTTACCGTCAACGAAAAATCCACCACCGCAGGAATCTCTCCTGCCCGGGTATAGTAAGAGATGCAGAGATCCTTGCAGACCAGCACCGGTGCTTGATCGTCGTTCATATGTTGCTTCCCTCCTAATCACGCAATGAGATTTCACGTAGACCGTCTGCCAGTAGGTTAAACCCCAGGATCAACGAAGATATCGCGATGCAGGGAAAGAGCGTCATGTGCGGAAAAGCCATGGCCATTTGCCGGGTTTCGTTTACCATGCCACCCCAATCAGGATCCGGTGGCGGTAGACCCAGGCCCAGAAAACCAAGTACACCGATGGTGATAATGACATAACCCAGGCGTAGGCAGGCATCGACAATAAGTGGGCCACGTGCATTGGGTAAGATTTCAACCAGCATTACGCGCCAGTCTGATTCACCCCTAGTCTGGGCCGCCGCAACATAGTCACGATTGCGAAGATCCAGCACCAATCCACGCACGATACGCATGATCCCCGGTGAGGATGCAAAAGTGATGGCAATAATGATGTTAAATCCGGATGCGCCGATGGTGGCGATGATGATAATATACAGCACCAATACCGGAAAAGAGAGAATTATGTCTGCTATGCGAGACAGGATATCATCCGTCCAGCCGCCGCGATATCCGGCCGCAAGCCCCATGAAAATACCCAAGGTGTAAGCGCAAATTGTTGCGAGGGGTGCATAAATCAGCACCGTACGCGAGCCCCAAATAATACGGGACAGGATATCCCGCCCGATATGATCGGTGCCGAGCCAGAATGTGCCGCCGACCTTGACCGCCTCCATACCCGGTTTGGCAAACGGTTGGATGGACGAGTTGGGGTCAAACGGTGCAATCAACGGTGCCAAGATGGCAACCAGCACCCAGAATAAAACAAGGAAGGCCCCCAACATACCGACCCAACTCTCCCGCAACAGAGCAAAAGATTTCAGACCACGCCACAAAGCCGCGCCATATCCAGCCGTGGGCATTTCTGTTATAGATGTCGTCATGAGTATAAAGCCTCCTTAGCTGAAACGGATACGGGGATTGAGAAACGTGTAGCCAATATCGGCGAGGGTTTGCGTCGTAACTGCAACACAAACGGCCACCATGGCGCACGCTTCCAGAAGGGCGATATCGTTGTTAAGAGAAGCTTCCAGGATCAGCGCACCAAAGCCCTTGTAAGCAAAGAAAAACTCAACCACAATGACCCCTGACAACAGCCAGTTGATCTGCAGCATGATAACTGTGAAGGGTGCGATGAGTGCGTTGCGTAATGCATGTTTTATAATCACCGATTTGTAGGGCAGACCTTTCAGTACGGCCGTCCGTATATACTGAGAGGTCATTACTTCGGCCATGGATGCCCGGGTCATACGGGCGACATAGCCAAAATCATAGACGATCAGAACCATGGCAGGCATAACCAACTGTTTGAACTCGAACCCGCCCGACATGCTGCTGGTGCCCGGCAACCATTTCAGACCGAAGACAAAAAGGGCGGAGAAAATTACCGCGCTGGCAAATTCCGGCACAGACGTTGTCAAAATGCCGAACACCGAGATAGCTCTATCGAGCTTAGAGCCTTCCTTCATGCCCGACAGGACGCCTAATATCAATGATAAGGGGATCATAATCGCAAACGTCCAAAACCCCAATATGGCAGTATTCCATAGCCGGGGTAACATCACATCAGCGACAGGGCTTTTAAATCGGATGGATTCCCCAAGGTTTCCGGTCGCAAAATTGCCCAGCCACTTCACATAACGTAATATCACGGGTTGATTATACCCGTGTTGTTCCCGCCACATCTCCCGCTGTTCTTCGTTTGAAAATTGGCCCAGCACCCGGGCTGCCGGATCACCCGTAAGCTCTGTTTCCAGCAACATAAAAAGAATCAGCGATACGACAAGCATGGTAAAAATCATGAATCCGAAACGCTTTACCACCAAGGTGACCATATGGGTGCCTCCTGATATAATGATAGGTTTTGGGGGAGATTCCAGGGCGGGGAACGTCGCAGCGCTCCCCGCCCCGGAATGCACGCTATTTTACTAGGTCAGAGAGACCTTGTGGAAGCGGTAGTATCGGGTTGGATGCATTTCAAAGCCCACGACACTGTCACGGACCGCAGTGAATACGGAACGGAAGAAGGGCTGGATTAGAACGGCGTCATCCTGTAGAATTTTCTCAACCTTCTCCATTTTGGCCCGGCGTTGTTCAATATTCAGTGTTGATTCTGCCTCGGTCAAGGCCGCATCAAACGCAGGGTTGGCATAACTGGACTCATTCCAGGGTACACCGGTGCGGTAGGCCAGACCCAGTACCATGACGGCCAGGGGCCGGTGGGTCCAGGAGGTCAGGCTCAAGGGCGCCTTGGTCCAGACATCCCAATATGATGCCATGGGCATCACATTCATTTTGATATTGATCCCGGCTTTGGCGGCATCTTCTTTGAGCACGGCAACGGAGTCCTGCTCCCAAACGCCGTCCGTATTCCCCACATTGCAGGTCAATTCAATGCCATTGGGGTATCCGGCCTCGGCCAGCAGTTTTTTTGCCCCTGCAATGTCCTGCTTGATCGGCGGCAGGGCAAAATATTCAGGGTGGATAGTGGCCACATGATGGTGTTCCGCAACGATCCCTAAACCCTGGTGAGCGATATCGAGCTGTCGCTGGGCATCGCAGGTTTTCTGCACGGCTTTGCGTACGCGGATATCGGTAAACGGCTTCTCGGTAACTTTCATGCGAATAACACCGGTCTGGGTCGATGGTATGTCGACAACCTTGATTCCCGGAATATTCTTGGCCGCCTCCAGGGTCGTCAGGTCAAGATTGTAGATGACATCCACCTGCTTTGAAGCGATAGCGGCCAGATAAGCACCGGCATCTTCCCCCAGATCAATAATGCGAATCTCATCCAGAAAGACCTCACCGCCCCACCAGGGTTCTTTACGTTTTTTAAGGACAGCCAGTTCACCAACCCTGAACTCGGTGAGGGTATATGGACCGGTTCCCACGGGATTTTTGGATAGATCCCCGCCTTCTTTTTCAAAATTTCTGTGAACGATGCCAGTCGGATAATTGTAAAGATTTTCAGGAATCGACAACACCGGCGAGTTCAGATTGAGTTGAACCGTATGCCCATCCACTTTCTGCACCGCAGTTTTAGACATGCGTTTGATCATGTTGCCTTTGGCATCTTTCTCACCGGTCTCCTCGAGCATGGCATCGAACAGACCCAGATTGGATGACCCGGTTTTTGGATCGAGCCAGCGGGTAAAATTAAACACCACATCGTCTGCATTGAAATCATCGCCGTTGGACCATTTGACCCCTTTGCGCAGATGGAAGGTCCAGGTTTTCAGATCATCGGATGCCTCCCAGCTGGTTGCCAGAGATGGTCGGGTGATATTATCCGGACCGGTCTCTACCAGGTACTCGGTGATATGGCGAGAAACGATGGATTTCTGGGTCCATGAATACGTTGCGGGGTCGGCCATTTCTTGCACCTGCATGCCATATTTTAATACGCCGCCTTTTTTCTGTGTGGCGGCTATGGCAGATGAAACAAAACCCGGTAACCCTGCCATACTGTAGGCTGCCGTTGCCGAAACACCCAGCAACGTGACCGTGCGTAGAAATTCGCGTCGTGAGCACTTGCCGTCAGCTAGAGCTTTTTTCATTTGTTCAACACCAGGGTGCACTTTTTTTGTCTTCATGATGATTTCCTCCTCTTCAATTTATCGGATTGGTAAGAAAGATCCCTGCAGCCGGTATAGACATTTCGCCTGCAGCAATATAATAAGGATTAAAATCAATATATTAGATGCGTTGGCAAGACTTGTTAAGTCCCCCAGTATGTAACTAAATTGTTGTTATCAGCGTAATTGCTATCTAATTAATTCTATTCAGATGTATTAAAAGCGGGTATGGACTAAATGAGATCCATGCATAACCGCCAGAAAGGCATAACGTTATGCGGTGTAAGGCAGAATGCCAAACAATAAGTGTATATATTTAGAAAATTAAAGATTTTATGTCAAGCATTTATCCCGGTAGCGACTTGCTTTAATTGTACTTGGCCAGATAATCATCCGGGATTTGTACGGCCACAACCTTTCCCCTGGCGCAAAGGGTGTCACCGGAGTACAGGTCAATGGAAACCACGACTTTCCTGCCTTTGATCTCATCAATTTTGCCGCGCATGAGAATTTCCTGCTTGATGGGTACGGGAGCGAGATAATCCACGTGCAGGGATGCGGTTACGAAACGGGAAAGCGGCTCGGTGCCGAGCGTCTTACCATCGTTTCTGTGCTTTGCCGCTGAAGCCGTTCCGGCGGCATGACAGTCGATGAGGGAAGCCACCAGACCGCCATACACGAAATTCTGGGCGCCGGTGTGAAAAGGTTCCGGCTGAAACCGGCAGACGGTCTCGTCGCCATCCCAGAAACTCTTGAGTTGATGACCATGTTCATTCAGTCTTCCACAGCCGTAGCAGATGGCAAAATCATCGGGGTAGTAATCTTGAAAACCTTTTTCAGTCATGTGTTTCTCCTTCTCGTTTTTGGGAACCTATCCTATATCACAAATGCAGGTTTGTCTCCAAGCGTTTGCCCGGCGCATCCGCAGGAAATTCGTATGGAAGCACCACGTCCGTTCACTGTCGAATGTTGATCCGATCTGTTTTTTTTCTTGACAATTTTCCGGCTACGGAATAGATAAAACAGCTTCATTTGCTGTGTTCAGACAATCCCTGGTAGCTCAATCGGCAGAGCGGGTGGCTGTTAACCACTAGGTTGTAGGTTCAAGTCCTACCCAGGGAGCCAAAACTCAAGCTCTGTCTTTGAAATTTAGACAGAGCTTTTTTATTTAATTTTACCCCGCAACATTCAGCCAGAAGGTATAGGCCAGCGACGACAGCAGTGTGCTCATGGAGATGGCTATCACAGCAAAATCCGGGTCACCTTTCATTTCTTTTGCCATGACATAGGAGATGGTCGCTGTGGGGGATGCCAGCAGGATGAGTCCCGGGAGGTACTCCCCGGGAGGAAAGCCCATGGCACGAAAGACGACATAGCCCAAACCCGGCATGAGGAACAGCTTGATGGTGCTTGATGAAAGAACCCATTTCATTTTATGACGGATTTCCTGAAAAGAGATAGACGCCCCAATGATGAGCAGGGCCATGGGCAGTGCCAGGCCACTCAGGATATCGAGGCTTTGCTGAGCGATCAGCGGAATGGAAATATTGAAAAACGAGCAGACAATACCGGCCATTGCCGATAAAATGACCGGATTCCCGGCGATGTTTCTGAAGATGGTTCGAGCATGCCCGGCCGAATCCGGCTGATAGGCGTTGACGGTCAGGGACAGGACCGATAATAGATTTTGCACGATCATCAAGAATCCGGTCAGGATGCTGGCTTTGACCAATCCGTCTTCCCCCAGGTAGTAGAACGCTACGGCAAGACCTATGTAGCCAAGGTTGCCGTGAAATGAAGACTGGATATAGGACCCCAGTTGGCCCTGTTTCAGCCGGTGGAGTTTTCCTAAAATCCAGGCCAGAATGAAACCGAGCATGGCAGTTGCAATGGTAATGACCAGGATGCCTATATTGAAGTGCGCCGTCAGGGTCGCCCTGGATATGGCGCTGAATATCATGGCTGGTAAGGCCAGATAGAAAACAAGCGAATTGGCCGGCCCGATGAAGTCTGTGTGAATAAATCCCTTTTTTCTGGATATCCACCCCAGCAGGATAATGGCAAAAACAGGGATGATGGTGGCGAAAATATTCATTATAGAAGCGACAACGTCTTGTTTTATAATCCGTGTTACGAATTTATTTGATGATCGGCTTGACCTTCAGATAGAGCTCATCCAGTTGTTTTTTGCCGGCATTAGAAGGCGCGCCGGTAAGGAGACATGCTGCGCGCTGGGTTTTGGGAAAAGCGATAATGTCCCTTATGGAGGGCTGGCCGCACATGAGCATGACCAGGCGGTCAAACCCGAAGGCGATGCCGCCATGCGGCGGAGCACCGGATTCCAGGGCTGAAATCAGGAACCCGAATTTTTCTTGGTAGGTTTCTGGTGTCAGGCCCAGGGCATTGAAGACCTGTTCCTGGATTTCTTTCTGGTGGATACGGATACTGCCACCGCCGATTTCGAACCCGTTCAGTACCAGGTCGTAGGCCCGGGAGCGGACATTGAGGGGGTCTGTTTCGAGCTTGTCATAATCCACTTCAAAGGGCGCGGTGAAGGGGTGGTGCAGGGCCTGGTATCGTTTTTCGGTATCGTCGTATTCCATCAGGGGAAACTGTGTTACCCACACAAAATTATGTGTATTGTCCTCGATGAGATTCAATCGTTTTCCCAGATGGTTCCGAAGGTGACCCAATGCTTCGTTGGTAATCTTTGGCTGATCCGCTACAAAGAAAACCAGGTCGCCTGTTTCCATGCCGATACGCTCTTTCATGGTTGCTTTTTCTTCTTCGCTGAAAAATTTGGTGATGGGTGATTGCCATTCGTTTTCCCGAACCTTTATCCAGGCCAGACCCTTGGCCTTGTAGATGGATACCAGATCTGTCAGGTCATCGATTTCCTTACGCGAAAAATCGAGGCAGCCCTTGGCATTCAACGCCTTGACCAGGCCGCCGTTTTTCACGACGGATGAGAAGACCTTGAAGCCTGAATTCTCGACGATATCTGAAAGGTCCACCAGTTCCAGACCGAAGCGGGTGTCTGGCTTGTCAAGGCCGTAGCGCCCGACCGCTTCGTCATAGGTCAGCCTGTTGAAAGGTGCGTCCAGGGTGATGTCCAGCACATCCTTATACAGTGCCTGGATCATGCCTTCGCTCAGGGCCATGATATCTTCTTCTCCAACAAAGGACATTTCGATATCGATCTGGGTAAACTCAGGCTGCCGGTCGGCCCTTAAGTCTTCATCCCGGAAACAGCGAACAATCTGGTAATATCGATCAAACCCGGAGATCATGAGCAGTTGCTTGAATAACTGCGGTGACTGGGGCAATGCATAAAACTGACCTGGATTTACCCTGCTGGGCACCAGGTAGTCCCGGGCGCCTTCGGGCGTGCTGCGGGTCAGGCATGGCGTCTCGATGTCGATAAAGCCATGGGTATTCAAAAAGGTTCTGACGGACGATGCAGCCCGATGCCTCAGGATGATATTCTGCTGCAGTTGCGGCCGCCTCAAATCAAGATGACGGTAGGTGAGGCGCAGGCTTTCGGAGACATCCACGGTATCTTCGATTAAAAATGGTGGTGTTACAGCCGCATTTAAAATTCTAAGCTCGGTTACCAGAACTTCGATAGCGCCGGTGGCTAGATTCGGGTTGATCATCCCCTCCGGGCGGCTTTCGACGGTTCCCCTTACCGCGATGACGAATTCACTTCTGATGACATGTGCCTTTGAATGAACTGCTTTGTCGACTTCGGGATTGAACACCACCTGGGTAATACCTTCCCTGTCCCGCAGATCCACAAAAATGACGCCACCATGATCCCTGCGGCGCTGTACCCAGCCCATCAGGATGACTTCGGTTCCCATATCGGTTTTCCCCAAAGCACAACAGCTATGGGTTCTTCTCATTGATTCAAGATTGTCGGGCAATTCTCAAACTCCTTTATTTAGATCGTTTCACGATTGTATTCGTTTTGAAATGCTTTCCACCAGCCGATTCAGGGGGACGTCCTCTTGGTCCTTGGTGGACATGTTTCGGAGAAGGGCAAACCCGTTTTCAAGTTCATTGTCTCCCAGCATCAATACATACGGGGCGCCGAGTCTGCCTGCGCGCTTCATCTGACTTTTTAGACTCCTGTCCTGAAAGTCCATCTCAGTATAGAAACCTTTGGCGCTCAATTCACAGACCCAGCCAAATGCCAGGGTCTGACTCTTTTCTCCCATGGCGGCAATATAAAGATCCGGTTTTCGCATGAGATCAGCCCCGCTGACCTCTACGATCTCGGCCAGCCGGTCGAATCCAATGGCAAATCCTGTAGCCGGGATGTCCGGGCCACCCAACATCTGGACAAGGGCATCGTATCTGCCACCGCCGGCCACTGCGCTCTGGGCACCCAGGGAGCGGGTCTGGATTTCAAACGTCGCGCGGGTGTAATAGTCGAGCCCCCGGACCAGGCGTTTGTCCAGCACAAAAGGTACCTTCAGCCGATCCAGTGCCGATTGCAACAGCGCGAATTCACGATCGCATACATCGCAGAGACATGCCAGTATGGAAGGGGCGTCCGTCATGGCTTCCCGACAAGTGGGAACCTTACAATCCAGCACGCGCAAGGGGTTGCGGTCTTTACGGCGTGTGCAGTCAGCGCAAAGCCTCTCGGATACAGATGCGATATGTTCCTGAAGCCGGACTTTGAAGCCGGGGCGGCACTGCGGGCAACCCAGCGAGTTTATGCGCGCCTCCACGTCCTTTACCGCCAGCCTTTCACATAAAGTTTTTAGAAGAAAAATCAGCTCTGCATCCGCAAGCGCCGATGAAACACCGAAAATTTCCACATTTATCTGATAAAACTGCCGGTAGCGACCCTTTTGAGGCCGTTCCCTTCGAAACATGGGACCGATGGTGTAAAATTTCTTGACAGGGTCATCGGCAAACATCTTGTGCTGTATATACGACCGGCAGATCGCTGCGGTGGCTTCAGGACGCAGGGTGACAAGGTCTCCTTTTCGATCGGAAAAGGTGTACATTTCTTTTTCCACGATATCCGTGTCTTCCCCGATACTGCGTGCAAAAAGTTCCGTGCGTTCCATGATGGGTGTGCGGATTTCCCTGAATCCGAAATCCTCGAACAGCAACCGGGCAACCTTCTCGATCTGCTGCCAGGTTTCGACCTCACCGGGAAGGATGTCCTTGAAACCTCTGATTAATTGAATCATTCTGTTCACTCACAAGTCGTTACAATTAGCATAAACTATTATAGTTATGATGATTGCTTTTTTTAGTCAACAGGAATATTTTCTGTGGCCGGTTATCGCAGAAACACCCGTTTTGTTGACAAGATTTTTAAGTTCCGCTAATTATGTCGGCAGGTTAATTTCGCATTAATTCATCCGACTTGAGGGGTTCTTCAAATGAAAGAACATGTCACTGTGCCACACTTTCATTTATCTAATAAAAAAAAGAACCTTGAGCTCCGGGCTGCCATCATGACGGCCGTGCGGCGCTACTTTAGGTTAAAAGGCTATCTTGAGGTTGAAACGCCAAACCGGATACCGGCTCCGGCGCCTGAAGCCAACATCGAGGCCCAGCCAAGCGGGTCCTGGTTTTTGCAAACATCGCCTGAGCTGTGCATGAAACGTCTTCTGGCCGCCGGCTTTGAACGGATTTTTCAGATCTGCAAATGTTACCGAAAAGATGAACGGGGGCGGCTGCACCTGCCCGAGATGACAATGCTGGAGTGGTATACTACGGGACACGATTACCTGGACATGATGCAGCAATGCGAAGACCTCATCACCACTGTGGCGCAATCCATTGATCATGGAAAGGGAATTCACTATCAAGGGCGGTGGATTGATCTTACAAAACCCTGGGCCCGGATGACTGTGGATCAAGCCTTTGAGAAGTTTTCGTCGGAATCCCTGGATACCGCCATCCGGAACGGGCATTTTGATGAGATCGTCGGTTGTGACATCGCTCCTAACCTGGGGTGGGTAAAACCGGTTTTTTTGTATGATTATCCTGCGGAGCTGGGCTCACTTGCCCGGTTGAAACCGGGGAACAAAAGCGTGGCGGAACGTTTTGAGCTATATATCGCGGGTATCGAAATCTGCAATGCCTTTTCCGAACTGACAGACCCGGACGAGCAGCGAAGACGATTCGAAACAGAAATGACCCATCGCCGGGCATCAGGCAAGACCTCATATCCTCTATCGGAGACCTTTTTGCAGGCCCTGGACGACATGCCGGATGCTGCCGGAAATGCACTCGGCATGGACCGGTTGATCATGCTCTTTGCGGATACGTCAGAAATCGAGGCAGTGGTGGCATTTACACCTGAAGTCAGTTAACCCGAATATTTCATATGATATTTTCCTGTGTTCTGCGCCGCTTTCCGGGCCTGGTGAGGGTAAAGAAAGTCAGAACCCCGGCCAAGCTGATAACTGCCCCAAGGGAAAACGCGTCCCGCAAGTCGGTCATGTCCATTATCAGTCCGGCAAAGGAAGAGCCAATCAACATTCCCAGGCTGTGGGCCATGGTCATCAGCCCCATGAGAGATCCCATGGCGTCGGATTGATTACCCTTGAAAACCGCAATGGCCATGTGGGCCGGCATGGAGACACCTCCGCCGAGACCGAAGAATATACTTGCGACAACCAGATCGGTCAGGGAACTGGAACAAGCAAAATATATCATCCCGACGGCCACCAGCAGACCGCCGAAAACAATCATCATTCGACGGCTGATGTGGTCGGCCACATAGCCCATGGGCAGGTGGATGATGCCGCTGATGAAGACGCCCAGCATGACCAGAAAGCCGATGTTTGAACTCGAAAGAGCAAAGCGGGTGTCTGCAAACACCGGCAAAAACCCCCAGATGATACCGATGCAGGCGGTGTAATTCAATCGGAAACAGAAAAGCCCGATGATTTCCCGGTCCTGCAGCAGCACTTTCCATGGCAGGGGCGTGCGGCGTTTCTGCATGATTTTCTCCTCATGACTGGGCGGTAAAAAGGAGAGGCTCAAGAAAAAACCCACCAGGGATAGAATTCCCATACTCAAGAACGAGGCATCGAGGCCCCAGTAATCTTTAATGCCCCCACCGAGAACGGGGCCAAGGCTCAACCCGAAGAAAATGGACATATTGAAGAACCCCATGGTAAACCCCTCCCGTCCCTGGGGCGTGATATCTCCAACATAGGCCTGTATGGCAGGCATCATCATGGAAGAGGCAATTCCCTGAAAAAAACGTATGAGTACAAGGGAAGTGACATTTTGGGCCAGCATGAACGCCAGAGAAAGGCAGGCATAGGAGAACAGACCGGTGACGATGAGACGTTTACGACCTTTTCTGTCAGAAAGTCGTCCAAAATAAGGCAGGAAGAAGGTTCGTGACATGGCAAAGGACCCGAAAATGAATCCGATGGCCATCCCGCTGGCGCCAAGGTCATGGGCATAAACCGGCAACAGCGGTACAACGATGCCGACACCCGTGACGGTGACAAAAATGGAAAAAAAAAGGGTGCCGAATATTTTTTTGTCGATACTGGATGTCATTGAATTTGTTTCTGGATATCCCTCAGGACGGTTTCCACAAGTTCCCGAATTTCCTGAAGCCTGTTTTCCGTCATGGCCTCGAAGCGCAGGACCAGGGCGGGTTGTGTGTTGGAGGCTCGGACGAGCCCCCAACCATCTGGAAACAAAACACGCACACCGTCAATGTCGATGACATCGTGGCGTTCTTTGAAATAGGCGGTTACCTTGTCCACCACCGCAAACTTGATATGATCGGGACATTCGACACGGATTTCAGGTGTGGAAACAGTTTTCGGGACATCGGCCAGCAGATCGGAGATCTTTTTGCCGGTGTCGGCCAGGATTTCAAGGAGCCGGCAGGAAGCATAGACCGCATCGTCAAAACCGAAATACCGGTCGCTAAAAAAGATGTGTCCGCTCATCTCCCCGGCCAGTTCTGCTTTTTCCATTTTCATTTTCTGCTTGATCAGGGAGTGGCCTGTTTTCCACATGATGGCCCTGCCGCCGTTTTTTTCGATATCGTCATACAGTGTCTTGGAGCATTTGACCTCGGAAATGAACGTGGCGCCAGGTTTGCGGGACAAAATTTCCCGGGAAAAAATAATCATCAACTTATCCCCATAGATAAGATTTCCATCGGCATCCACGACACCGATCCGATCTCCGTCACCATCATAACCAAAACCGATATCCAGCTTTTTTTCTTTGACCAGGGCGATGAGTTCCTGCATGTTTTTGAGCACCGTGGGATCTGCCTCGTGGTTGGGAAAAGATCCGTCGGGGTCACAATACAGATCGTGTACCTCACAACCCAGGGTTTTTAAAATCGGGACGGCCGTGATGCCTGCAGTGCCATTGCCTGCATCGACCCCTACCCTGAGAGAACGGGTCAGGGTGATATTGTTCAGCAGATAGTCTTTGTAGGGTGTCAGGATGTCAAAGGTTCCGACAATACCGGTGCCGGTTTCAAAATCCTCCTCCTGGATGATCTTAAGAATTTCTTGTATCTGGTCACCAAACACCGAGTCGACACCGCTACAAATTTTGAACCCGTTGTATTCAGGAGGATTATGACTGGCAGTTACCATGACGTTGCCCTGTTTATCTAAATGGCGGATGGAAAAATAGCCCACGGGTGTCGAGCAGACACCGATGTCTACTACATGGCATCCGGTGCTCAGCAGTCCCTGGATCAGTTTCTCAGAATATTGATCCGATGTTACCCGGCAGTCCCGTCCTACCGTGATGTCGGTATTGCCCTGCCGTCCAAGATACGTGCCGATGCCTTTGCCGATGAGCACGACATCCGATGTATCCATATCTTTGCCGGCAATACCCCTGATGTCGTATTCTCTGAACATATTAGGATTTAACATATTGTTTTCCTTTCAAAATTGTTCGAATCATTTGAATTTTCGTTTCCTGGACAACATGGTATCGAAAAGCGCTTACACCTGTCAATCGCCAAATAAAATCGTTGCCGGATTTATAAAATGAGACTTTCGGATATCCTGGTGTCTATCGGCTTGACAGGCAACGGCCTGGCTTTTATACTCATCCCTCTTTAACCTCAATATAATTTTACACGCTGCTTTGCCCATGAAAGTAGATCGAAAATATTCATGCCTTTTCATGTTGGTTCTTGGGGGTGTCTTCTTTGGGCTGGTTTTCCCTGTGTTTGCAGCGGTTCCAGCGGACGAGCCAAAACAACTGACCACCACCCAGGCTGTCATTCTTGGTGTCGTGGAAGGATTGACCGAATATCTGCCAATCAGTTCCACGGGTCATCTGCTGATAACCAAGGATCTTCTCGGTATGAATACCACAGGATCCGATATCGTGCAGCAGACGACGGAAACGGATGCCATCAATGCCTATCTCGTATGCATCCAGTTCGGCGCAATCCTGGCTATTCTTGCTGTATGCGCTCACCGATTCAAGAAAATTTTGAAAGGACTGTTTCAGGGGGATAACGAAGGCAGACGATTGCTGACCCATCTGATCCTGGCGCTGTTGCCGGCGGTGGGCATCGGACTGCTCCTGGAAAGCTCTATCAAGAAGTTCCTTTTTGGCACCTATCCTGTTATTGTGGCCTGGTTTGTCGGTGGCGTGGCCATTCTGTTCATCTCGTTTCATTTCAAAAACCGACACAGAGACCTTCATCAGGGAAAAGAGATCGAGGACATGAATCCGAAGATGGCCATTTTTATCGGCCTTGTCCAGTGCCTGGCCATGTGGCCCGGCGTTAGCCGTAGTCTGGCAACCATTCTGGGTGGCCTGTTTCTGGGTCTATCCATGAAGGCAACGGTGGAATTCAGCTTTCTGCTGGGTGCCGTCACCTTAACTGCCGCTACGGCTTATGATGTTCTCAAACACGGCCGTGACATGCTGGCGGTTCTCGATATCCATTCCATGTTTCTGGGACTGGTGTTCGCTTTTGTGGCGGCGGTTTTGTCCGTAAAATGGATGATCCACTATTTGAATAAATATGGTCTCGAAATTTTTGGATATTACCGGATTGTTCTGGCGCTTGCAACTGCGTGGTTCTACCTAAAGTGAGCGTTTCAAATTTTAAGAATGTCGAAGTTTGCATAGCTATTTAGGAGAATATGGTGAATACGACCATTGAGACCATGCGATCACATCGGTCTGTCCGAAAATTTAAGGACAAGGCAATTTCCGATGAGATGCTTGAAACCATCCTGAGCTCGGCGCAATGCGCAGCTACTTCCAATTTTGTCCAGGCCTACACGATTATTCGTGTCGATGATAAACAGAACAGACAGGCTATTGCAAAACTTAGCGGATCCCAGCAGTGGATAATTGATGCGCCGGTATTTCTTGTTTTTCTTGCAGATTTAAACCGTCTGGAAGCAGCCTGCCGGAAACATGGAAAGGAAATGGCCGACGGATACATGGAGCAGTTTATCGTCGCGACGGTTGACACAGCCCTGATCGGTCAAAACACCCTGCTGGCAGCAGAGTCCATGGGTTTGGGAGGCCTTTTTATCGGGGCCATTCGCAACAACCCCAAGAAGATCTGCGACATGCTGGATATACCTGAACACGCCTATCCAGTTTTCGGGATGTGTCTGGGATACCCGGATGATCTGCCGCCGGTAAAACCGCGCTTGCCGCTTGAGGGGATTTTTAAGAAGGAAACATACCAGGCGGATGGAGGTGAGGCTGTCCTGGAAGCCTATGATGAAACGACCCGGGCGTATTACATGTCACGGGACAGCAACTTAAAAGATGAGACCTGGAGCCAGCAGATGGCCGGGTTCATGAGTAAGATTGTCCGGCCGCATATGAAAGCATTCATCGCCTCAAAGGGTTTTTGTATCCGTTAACCAAAATTGTTCAATAAAAGTGGTTTCAAAACCTTCAATCGGGTCCAAGATCAAGGCGAGGCGAATTGTTTAACCGCAAGAATACACTTAGTATTTTGAGGATTAAACGATTCGCCTTAACACAGAAATTGGGCTCGAGAGGAGATTTTGAAACCACTTTTAGCCTTTTACTACCGCCATGGGTTTAAGCCTGGCTACCTTCCTGGAGATACCGGCACTGTGAACGACCCCTACGACTTTTGATATATCCTTGTAGGCATCCGGCATCTCTTCGGCCAGGGTCGACCGTCCGGTCCACCGAACCATGATGCCCTTGTCCGCCAATTCCCGCTGGATCGATCTCCCCTTGCTCAGCCTTTTGGCGGCGGTTCTGCTCAATACCCTTCCTGCGCCATGACAGGTGGAGCCAAAAGTTTCCGCCATAGCTGTTTCCGTACCAACCAGAACATAGGATGCCGTGCCCATGTCACCAGGCACCAGGATGGGCTGGCCCGTGGAAAGATGGGTGTTGCAAAGCGCTTCGTGATTCGGTGGGAAAGCTCGTGTGGCCCCCTTTCGATGCACGCAAAGAATCCTTTTTTCTCCTTCCACCATATGGGTTTCTTTTTTGGCGATGTTGTGACTGACATCATAGACCAGATTCATGTCGAGGTCTTTCGGACCGATGCCCAGGGCATGTTGGAACACTTCCCGGCAGAGATGCATCAATATCTGGCGATTGGCCCAGGCATAGTTGGCTGCACAGGCCATGGCATTAAAATATCGCTGCCCCTGCTCTGATTGAATCATGGCACAGGCCAGCTGCCTGTCTGGTAGGTCTATTCCGAGTCGATTTACATGCTGGTTCATCTGCTTTATGTAATCGTCGCAAACCTGATAGCCGAAACCTCTGGAACCGGAGTGAAGCATCAACGTCACCTGGCCCTCAAAGAGCCCAAAGACTTGTGCAACTTCTGCATCGAACACCTTGTCCACAAGACCGACTTCCAAAAAATGGTTGCCGGATCCGAGGGTGCCGAGCTGCTTTCTTCCTCTTTCCAATGCCCGAGGACTGATGATATCCGGATCCGCGTTTGTCATACAACCGGCATCTTCAGTGTGCGCAAGATCTCTGTTTTCTCCAAATCCCCGGCGAACAGCCCATTGGCTGCCCTCACTGAGAACCTGTTTTTCTTCCTTTACCGAAAGCCTGACCGGCCCGGTGGAACCCAGCCCCGAGGGTATCTGCCGGTATAGCTCTGTTACAAGAGTTTCAAGCCGGGGCCGGACATCAGTTTCTTCCAGTGCCGTGGTCACCAGGCGAACACCACAGTTGATGTCGTAACCAACACCGCCGGGAGATATCACGCCCGTATCCCAGTCGAAAGCGGCCACGCCACCGATGGGAAACCCATACCCCCAATGCATATCTGGCATGACCAGGGAGCCTTTTACGATCCCGGGCAGCGTGGCGACATTGGCGACTTGCTTCAAAGGTTCATTGTGCTCCTTGCCTTGGAGCATGTCGCGTTCGGCATAGATGATTCCAGGAACACGCATTTTTCCGGTTTTCGGAAGCTCCCATTTGTATGGAGTAATTTCTCTTAATTCCATTTTTCCCATCATCGTGTTGAAGTCAAATAAAGCTATTCATAAAAACGACCCTGTCGAGTTTGATAAAATCGCAAATACAAGTTTTCAGGTCCATGATAAATTAGTTTGCGTATGTATAAAATGGATTTTATAATGTTTTAGCGTAAGAAACCAGGATCCTCAAGCTTAATTCTCTGGATCATGGGATCCTATTCAAAAAATAAAAGGAAAGACCGTGCTAGCGGAAGAAATAGAAAAGATCGCCGCGTTGAACGACAAACTGATGCGAACCATCGATATCCGACTGACGACGAGTCGTGATGCACGCAGTCAGGTTCTTAAGGCCTTCGGCAGGGAGCTGGTCGAAAATGCACCCAAGATACGGATGGTTTTTGAAAAGAACGACGAAACGGAGGCGCTACCCGGACTGCATATCGCCTCATCCATTGTATATCATGCCGTCCCCCACGGGACTGAATTGTTGCCGTTTCTCGACATGCTTGCTGACATTTCTGAACAAAAAGGGGAAAACCCGCGGACCGGACCGGTCCAGGAGCGCCAGCTGCCGGCCAGGCTGAAGTTGTATGTGTCGAGCATGTGTACATTCTGTCCTTCTGTGGTGCGGAAGTTGCTGCCCCTGGCCTTGCAGAATACAGGCATCCGGCTTGCTGTTATCGATGGCGTTCTCTTTCCTGAAATGGTGGATATTGATCACATCCGATCGGTTCCAACATTGATTCTGGACGACCAATTCCGCTGGACCGGTACGGTGGACCTCAAGGAGGTTCTCAATACCATTCAGCGCCGCGATCCGACACAACTGAGTGCGGAGACACTCGCAGCCATGATATCTGACGGCAATGCCTATGGACTGTCCGAAATGATGCTGAAGAAGGGATGCATATTCCCAGCATTTATCGATCTGTTGACCCATGAAGTCTTTTCGATACGTCTGGGCGCAATGGCCGCGGCCGAAGAGATTGCCGAAAGTCGTATTTCCCTGGCTGTTCAGATGGCAGCACCCCTGGTGCAAAGGTTTGAAGAACAGAGTGATGCCGTGAAAGGAGATATTCTCTACATTATAGGCATTACAGGTGATTTCAGGAGTTTTGACTTTCTCGGGAAAATTTCGACCGGAAAATATACCAAAGACGTCAAAGAGGCCGCCGCCGAAGCCCTGGAAGAGCTCCGCTCCCGTTAAAACTTCAGTGTAGCACCAATGGTATAGCGTGTATCCTTGCTTTTGTCGGGGTCGTTAAAATCTTTTTCAAGATATCCCAGATAGCAATAGACGTTTTTGTCGAAGTGCAAGCTCATACCAAGGACCCAGCCGGTGTGGCCATCTTTGCTCTCCCTGCCCTTGTCGGAATCTTTTCGCCGGCCGTATTCATATAATAACGTGACCTTTCCGATTTTGTAGGATGTGCCCAGAAACCACACATCTGCTCCGGTTGTCTTGTTTTTTTTGAAGGTGTTGTCGTCATCGGCTGTGCTTACATCATCGGTACTGAGCGAAGAGATACCCTCAGCCAGGGAGATCAATCCCTTGTCGTACTCATACTGGCCAAAAAGCGAGAAGGTATCTGATCCGAGTTTCCCACCGAATTTGACGGCTTCGTCATCCCCGGATTGGCCGTTGTCATAATACTGCATGAATAGGGATACGCTCTGTGACGTGTAGATAATCCCACCGCCGAAACCAGGGTCCGTATTCTCGCTGTTGTCGATTGTGGTAAACAATTGACTTGTCACACCAGATTTAGATATAGGCGAGTCGTAGCGAAGGGTATTGGTAGCGCGCCCACGTCCTTTGCCTGTGTTGTGGTGCAGCGCGGACTGAATGTCCACAAAAAAGCGACTCGAGAGAGCGTCGCTGGAAAAAGGATCCAGCGTATTGCCGGTCTGCATGTAGGGTGTTTCCATGGTGCCGCCTCTGAATAGACCCCAGTTGCTGTTTATGCCGAGGTATTGATCGTAACTGCTGAGGATTGTATCATCATCGCCTTCAGGCGTATCGATCCGCCATTCTGTCTTGAAAACCGCACTCATGCCGCTTCCCATCTGGCGGGCACCGCTGATAGAAATATGTGAGATATCGCCTGTCAGGTATTTATCGGAATCTTCATAGGCGGTCGTATTGGTATCTGTTGTGCGCCAGATATCCTGACAGTCAGCATCGCAGTCTTCCTGATTATAGCTTATTCTCAGGGCACCACCGATATTGAGCATCCAATCACCGGCATTTATTTCTGCCGCATGGCATGCAAAAGGGCTAAATAAAACAATGGTGGTCAACCAAAGGATTGCGTTACGTCTCAGAATACGTTTCATTTTCCTCCTTTCTCCTAATTTGATTATATTCAAGTATCAAAAATGACCTTGGTTTCCCATCTGTTGCCTGTTTCATAGACCTTGATCTGATGATATGTTACCGCCTTGATCTCTGATATTAACTTGTGCCGCTCAGAGGAAAACAGATCCACCCACAAATGCGCTGTCAGGCTCGTTTCCGTTATTGATTTGATTTGAATCGATTGGACGAAGCTTTCTTCTCCAGTCCACAGGTACAGTATTTCTCTAAGCCAGTTGACCATGAGGTCCGGCCAGTCTTTTCCTTCTATGAGTATCCTTCTTTCTTCTCGGGCGAGAAGGTCCGCCGTTTCTACAAGCTGATCCATCAGGGCCAGGGCCGCATTCTGGAAGAGGTCTTTTGCATTGTTTCCAAACACATGAAGACCAAAATCTGCAGTGTGATCAATCAGTTCATAATAAGGTTTTTGCGCCATGTTTTTCATCTTCGACCGTAAGGAATTCTGTCTGATTCAGATTCGCTCACTGACCCCGCAGCATGCGAACCACTGCCGCAAGGCAGAACCTACGGGGAATGCGCCCGCTGTTTCGGTTCAAAGAAGAATGGTCCCGGTTTTTTTTGTGCTGTAACCCCCAAGGGCCTCCACGCGCTTCTTGAACACACCAGAATTGATAATATCCAATAGGATTTGCATCTGCTTCATGTCAATGTAAATCTGGGGTATCACCAGGTCGTATTGTTCGGTGACCAGGGGAATAAAATCGAGATCAAGAGCTTTTGCTGCAGCATAAATTCCGAGCCCCACATCCACCGTGCCGCTGAGAACAGCCACCGCCACCGACATGTGGGTAAACTCTTCTATCTCGTAGCCATTGATCATACCAGCGTCTATTCCGGATTGTTCCAGACGATAATCCAGAAGGATACGGGTTCCGGAGCCACTCTGCCGATTGATAAACCGGATGTCTTTCCGGCAGATATCTTCGATCCCTCTGATATGTTTGGGATTTCCTTTGGGAACGATAAATCCCTGGTCTCGGAAAACCAGATTGACCAGCCTGACATCGATATCCGGCAGATATTTTTTCAAGTATCGGACATTATAGGAACCGTCTTCAATATCCAGAAGGTGACAGCCGGCCATATGGCACACACCCTTCTTGACGGCCATTAAACCTCCCATGCTGCCGACATGGCTGGATGAGAGGGTGAGATTTGATTTTTCGGCTTTGAGCTGGTCTGCCAGAATATCGAGCGTGTTGTCATGACTGCCCACCGCAACCAGGGTGTTTTGAATCGCGCTGATGGGCCGCAGAAGCTCTGCTGAAACATCGTCGTTGTCCTTGATGCCCTCCACGTGGCTGGGAACGCGGATGATGCCATCGGCTTCTGTAATACTGGTGATGCATCCGGCCCCTCTCGGCAAGGGTGTGGCCACGATGCGATCGCCCACAAGACCGAGCTTTACCCGGATAAATTCTTCAAGACCGAGTTTAGAAGCAATCTTTCGGGTGGGTTCCACGGATACGGTCTGTCGTACTTTCCCGGGTTGTCCCAGAAACTGATCGATCAATGGCTGAACAAACTGTTCAAAAGCAATAATCGCGGAAACAGGGTAACCGGGAATACCAAAAATCGGCTTGTGGTTGATATTTCCGACGATAATTGGTTTGCCGGGCATAATCGTTACCCCATGGACCAGGATCTTGCCCAAGGTCTCAATAACATCTTTTGAATAATCTTCGGAACCGGCAGAGGATCCACCGACAGTAAGAATGATATCGGCATCAGAATGGGCGGCCAGGCGAACCTTCTCAGTGAGGGTTGCCAGATCATCCATCAAAGGCTCATGGCGGACGACAGTGGCTCCGGATTCTGTTGCAAGACCGCCAAGGACATAAGAGTTGGTATCCAGAACCTGGCCGGGTTGGAGTGCTTTATCTTTCATCTGCTGCCAGTCAACCAGCTCTGAACCGGTGGGGATGATCAAAATTTTCGGCTTTTTTTTGACCGTCACCGAAAAGACGCCACCAGACAGCAGGGCCCCGAGACAGTAGGGTGTGATGAGGTGGTTTTGGGGAAATAACAACTCCGTGGCAACGATGTCTTCGCCGATTTTTCGAATGTGCTGCCAGGGAAAGGCCGGTGAATCGATCTCGAGGGCAAGCTCGTCGATTACATTGATATGCTCAACCATAATGACGGCATCGGTATTGGCCGGAAGAACATGACCGGTGTTGACCCAGTAAGCATCCTTGCCGATGGCAAGCTGCTTTGGCTGTGCCTCGCTGGAACCGAATGTATCGGATGCTTTAACTGCGATGCCATCCATTGCGGCCGCATGAAAATGGGGTGCTGACAAACGGGCATGGACAGGCTCCGCCAGAACCCTGCCCACGGCTTCCGTTACGGCGATTGTTTCCATTGCCCATTGACCGGTTGTATTGAATTCATTCAGGATGATATCCCTGGCTTCAGCCAGTGTTTTCATCTTGAGATAGACATTTCGTTTTTTGTTCATTTCTTCACCAGATTGATTATATCAGAAGAGCCACCTCGACGATGCTTCCCTTGTCCAGGCCTTCCGTGTTTTTATCGATCCTGACAAGCCCATCCGCTTTTGTCATGGTGTGAATCAGCCCTGACTTGCCCAGGACCGGTTCGGCCGACAGGGTGCCATCTTTGTGATGCAGTTTTACGCGGATGTAATCGACGCGACCCTGCTTTGATGACAGATTTCTATTCAATCGCGCGTAGCATGACCGTGTATTTCCGTGGGCCGGGTTTTTACCGCCGATATGTTCCAGAAACGGGCGGACCACCACATGAAAAACGACCATGGCCGATGTCACATGACCCGGTAGTCCCCAGAAAAGCGTATTGCCGACTTTTGCAAGGATGGTTGGTTTCCCGGGGCTGATTGAAATTCCATGCGCGAGAATTTCTGCATCCGGTATGGCCCTAAGTACCTCTATGGTGAAATCGCGCATTCCCACTGAACTTCCCCCGGAAATAAAGACCATGTCCGACCGTTGAATGGCGGTCTGACACATGTCTCGAAGGGCGCCGAAATCATCCTTTACGATACCCATTCGAGCAGGCAGGCCGCCGGCCTGTGTTACCTGACCGGAAAGGGTAAAAGAATTGATGTCTCGAATTTTGCCGAGGGTAGGTGTTTCGCTGATGGGAAGAATTTCGTCACCCGTGGAAATAATGCTGATGACCGGCTGCTGATACACGGAAACTGTTTCGATCCCAAGGGCTGCAAGAATGCCTATTTCCTGCGGCCGCAACTGCTGTCCTTGGAACAGAATGGTTTCACTGACCCGGATATCTTCGCCGACTTGAATCATATGTTGTCCCGGTGCCACACTGCGATACACCTCGATGGTGGTATCATCGATAACATCTGTGTGCTCAATCATGACAACGCTGTCGGCACCCCCGGGTAGCATTCCCCCGGTAGATATTTTGGCGGTTTCGCCCGGCTTGATAGAGAGCGTCGGGTCTTCACCCATGGCAATGGTGCCTACGACGTTCAAATATGCAGGGTTTCCTTCAGATGCTCCAAAGGTCGATGCGGCTCTCACGGCATATCCATCCATGATCGCCCGGGGAAAATCCGGCAGGTTGATATCCGATTGGATGTCCGTTCCCAGAATTCGGCCAAGAGCACTGGTCAGAGGGATAGGTTCTTTTTCTACGGGTTGAAAAAGAGATGTCCATCCAAGAACTGTTTCAAGATCGGTTACCTTAAAAAATTCTTTCATTAATAAATTTTCTCCGAAAATTTATTTAAAGCGTCTTTGCCGCCATTTATGACATCAGGGAGCGGCCCGCTCCAACCAGCATCCAAACACCTGCGACAACAAAGAAGATACCGGCGCCGATCTTGATATAACTTTCCGGAACGAAACGGCTCAATGTTGAGCCTAAAACAACCGCGATGAGTGTACTCAGTACCAGCGCCAGGGCTGCGCCGGCAAAGACGGATACTTTTGGATCGCAGTCGGCCGCCAGACAAAATGTAGCCAGTTGGGTTTTGTCACCCAACTCGGCCAGGAAAACCATACCGAATGTGGTTAAGAAAATTTGAAAATCCATGGTTTATGCTACCTTTTTTTGTCAACGTCAGGGATTCTGAACCAAACGAGCGCCAATCTGCCCTGACAATGTAATGAATTCTTAGCAGTTAGCTGTAAGCGATAAGCCGTAAGCTTACTGCGGCTAATGGTTTATTGCTTACGGCTTACCGCTGTTAATCACAAGGCCCTCATCCACTCCGGTTTGAGGGCGATTTTCCCGGAGAGGGCCTGGTCGATCTGCTGGAGGGTTCGTTCCTTATCCTTTGGCATCCGCGCCTTGATGGGAAGATAATTGGAAGCATGGTTCGCATGAAACAGACCCTTGGAGAGATGCGTGTGGGCAATCATCTGTCGCAATTCCCTGAGCATTTCGTCCGGTTCCAGCAAAGGAAAAATTCCCTTCTCGTGATCGTTGCTGAGCGGCGTTCCCGGTATGAGCATCAAGCTGAGGGCACCCACGTATTCCGGGTCGATGGCTGATAGGACATTTCCTGTTTCCTGCGCATGCATCATGGATCGTTGCCTGCCCGCCAGGCCAAGCAGAACGGTTATGGACAGCTTGATACCCGCTTTGCGGATCTTTTTGCCCATGGCAATCATTTTTTCGGCCGTCGCCCCCTTTCGGACAGCTTTCAGGGTAACGTCATCCCCTGTTTCCAGGCCCATGTAGGCAATGCCTAATCCATGTTGGTGAAGCTCTGCCAACTCCTCGGACGTTTTCATCTGAATACTTTTGGTGTTGGCATAGACACCGACCCGGGTGACCCAGGGAAGGTTTGTCTCGATTTTTTTCAGAATGTTCACCAGGCGCTTCTGTGGGAGAATGAGCGCATCACCGTCGCACAGAAAAACACGTCGTTGCCGACGGCAATATTCTTTTGCAAATTGAATGTCCTGATCGACAATCTCGTCAGACTTGATCTTGAACCTTTCCCCGGCATATGTTCCGCAAAAAGTACATTTGTTGTGTGAACACCCCACGGTTACCTGCAGCAAAATGCTGTTGGCTTCACTGGGGGGACGGATAATCATTCCTTCATAGTGCATTGTGTCAACCTTCTATCAATGGATTTGCCGGTTTTTTTCAATTGTCGCCAACCCAATATCCAGAGCGGTTGTCTTTTTTCACTATGGAGTCGATGCCACAGATAGTGAGTTGAAAAAACCGGCAATTGCTGTTAATAATAATTCTGTGCCGGGCAATCGATTGTTCTACAAACCGCGTGCTAAGCACGCGGTTCCGAACCGAAATGTTCGGAGACGTGCCGTCTCCCAATCATTTTCCTCTTTTCGGAAAAATGAAAGCCGCCCGTTTTACGGGTGGTCGTTTACTCGTTGACCGCACGATGGCCGCCACCTTTGACGATGGGAAACCATGCTGCTATTCTAGTTACCTTTACGTTAAATGCAACCGTAAAGTGTCTATTACCTTATTAGCGGTATATTTATCAATAAAGGATTCCATGTTTTCATGAACAGAGAAATCGAAGAAAAAAGAAAATTTCCGAGACACCGGGTATACACCCAGGCACAGCTGGAAATGTTTGACGGTTCGTTGCCGGTGTCTGTTATGGAACTGTCGGTCGAGGGGGTCAGGCTTCATTCTGCCAGTTCGGTTTCTCCCGAGACACATGTCGCCATCCGTGTCAACGTGGGTAGAGAGATTGTCTTCCACGGACAGGTTGTGTGGGTAATAAATGTATTGACAGCCAAGGGTCATCTATACAAGATGGGCATTCAGACAGATGTTATTCTGGACAGGGGCGATGAGATCTTCGGTATTACCGAAAGAGAAATCCTGATACAGGAGATCGTCATTCTCACTAAACGTGAGTAACCAGACCTTGGACAACTGCTTCAGACGATGGCGAATTTAAGAAAATGTGCCTCTGCAGCACTTGACTGTCACAGGAATCAGTTTTCACATTAAGGGGTGTTTGTGAAATGAAAGTAACACTTCTGATGGCATTGACGGCGGATGGCAAGATTGGAAAAGATGCCGCGCATTTTCCAGACTGGTCCGGAAAAGAAGACAAGAAACGCTTTAAGCAAATTACATTGAAGGCCGGCGTGGTCATCATGGGATCGGCAACCTACGACACCATCGGACGGCCATTGCCCGGTCGTAAAAATATCGTTTTGACCCGCAAGACCGATAGATGTTCAAACCAGGACAACCTGGTTTTCACGAATCAGAAACCAGTTCAAATCCTGGAGGATCTGACATCGGAAGGTTTTGAGCATGCGATATTGATCGGTGGTGCCCAGATCAATTATCTGTTTGCACGGGAGGGTCTTGTCGATGCAATGATTCTGACCTATTGCCCGAAAATATTCGGTACGGGTCTTGCCGTTTTTTCAGAAGAGATCTTGTTGAATCTCAGTCTGTTATCCGTGGAGAAACTCGACGAAAATGTGGTTTGTGTGCATTACAAGGTACTTTAGCCCGAAAATTGACTGCAACAGCTTGTAATCCTTTCTTTGCCTGAGCGATAACGTCGTGTCTGGTAAAATCGTTCCTATGCTTTCAGTTTGACCATTTCCAAGATCTTATCCAGGATAATCCCTGCCTTTTCCGTGATGAGGACATCACACATGTCGTCACAAGGTGTTTCGGACAGATTGATAATGGCCAGGACGGCATTGTTCTGTTTGGCATAGATGGGCATGTGGGCAGCCGGCTGCACCAGCAACGTGGACCCCACCACGATAAAGAGATCACTGTTTTGAGACAGGGTGATGGCCTGATTGACCTTGTCCATGGGCATGGACTGGCCAAAGGAAATCGTGTCTGGCTTTAAAAAGCCCCCGCAGTCGCAGACCGGCGCAAGCTCGCCGCTGGAAAGCCGCTTTTGCACTTCCTGGACGGCGGAAACCTTACGGCAGGACATGCAGCGGATCCGCAGTGTGTTGCCATGCAGTTCGATGACGGCGGATTCCGGTATCCCCGATGCCTGGTGAAGACCATCGATGTTCTGAGTGACAACGGCTTGTACCAGCCCCATATGATACAGTTCGGCGATGGCCTGATGGCCCTTGTTGGGTGTTGCCTGTCGTAATCCCTGATAGAGCTCCTGCCAGCGCTGCCAGTATTCCACACGGGCATCTTCCCGGGACATGAATTCGTCGAAATAGACCGGCTTGAACTTGTCCCAGATACCCCCCTGGCTGCGGTAGTCGGGAATCCCGCTTTCCGTAGAGATGCCGGCACCGGTGAAAATTACGGTATTCCCCCCCTGGAGGATTTTCTCTACGATTGTGTTGATGCCAGAATTCATTTGTATAAGTCTCCCATTTGAACATATCTTAGGGGACGTCCTTGACTAAATTGACTAATTTCTATCTGTCCGAAAAGTTATCTTTGATCAATATTCAAGTGGTGACATGGTATAGAGTCTGTAATATGCCTAATTAGTCAATTTAGTCAAGGACGTCCCCTATTTTTTCAAGACGTTTCTGGGTCCTTCTGGCAATTTCATCCTGGACGATGGGGACAAAAAAATTGCAATTTTTAGGGAGCATACTCGAGATGGCGGCCTGCTTCAATCAGGGAAAAGTCTACAACCCATCTCAAAAAAAACGAAACAGTATTAAAGCACAACCAAGTTGAAGCATACCAAGGAAATTCTCTACATGGTATTCGTATCGAACAACAAGACGCCTGAAGTTTTGGAGCCAGGCAAAAAGCCGTTCGACTTTCCAGCGACGAGTATAGCGTCTAAGTTTACGGCCATCTTGGGTGCGCGGTTTCTTCCTTCCTTTGCGATGTGGCGAGATCATTTCAATGCCACGTTCCTCGCTAAGCTGCTGATCAAGTTTGTCGCTATCGTAGGCCTTATCCCCAATTATTTTATCAGGGGCATATTTGGTAAAACCACTGTCAATAGTGGCTTCAACCAATTTCACCTCATGGGGCGAAGCGCTTTCAACGTGAGCGGCGATAGGAAGACCAGAAGCGTCTGCGATGGCCATGATCTTGGTGCCTTTGCCGCGTTTCGTCTTGCCGACAGCAAGACCCCTTTTTTTGCCGGCGCGAAGCTGCCGTCTATGAACGCCTCACGAATGTCAATTTTACCGCGTTCATATAGGTCTTCTGCCAGCTCTTGGACAATCCGTTGGAAAATTCCCTGTCGCACCCATTGCTGGAACCGCCTATGGCATGTCTGGTATGGCGGATACCGTGGGGGCAGATCTTTCCAAGGTGCTCCGGTTCGAAGAATCCACATTATTCCATTCAATACTTCCCGTGGATCCCTTGGCCGGCGGCCTCTCGGGTCTTTTATTGGTGTTAAGGATGAAATCACTGGCTCTATCCGGTTCCATTGTTCGATTGTGAGTTCCATCCTAATTCTATTACATATTCAGTTCCTTATGTCTAGATTTTTTTGAGATAGGTTGTAGTAATTAATACAAATAGTTTAACAATAACTTTCTGTTTCTTTAGTCAAAACGGGAATTCTTTTTCCTTTTAATTGATAAAATCATTAGACATGCTCCCAATGCTAATCCGATAGAACCCCAGTTGGGGCTGATAATAACACTGCCAACTGAAATAAAATTATCAGAGCTCATCCAATAACCAGAGGCTAACATTACTATTAAAGCTATAATAGTTAAAAAGTTATTCATAAGAATTTCCTTTTGTGAAATGTTACATTTTTGGGAGATTGTTTGTTTCAATATATAAATTTATGGACTCTTCAATGATTTTATCGACGATAGGATCAATAGCAGGATGTGCTTGAACAGCGGATTGAACTCCTTGTGATATAGCGTCATTACAAGGTGTATCACTGTAAAGAGAACTTTTTAACGCCCTTGCAAAAACACCAATGAACGTAAATGTTGCAGTAGCTGGAATGTTTCCAGAAAGACCAGATGCAGTACCAAAGACAGTTGCACTATCTATTGTAACATTTAATGTTTTTTCTGAAGGCTTCATATTGTTTCCAATAAACTTTCCAGCCTCACTGATCGCATGAGCGCCCCCTTTTGTCCCCATTACAAATGCCTTCCCAACTCCAGGAAGGATGTCAGACATCTCTAACCCATATGGATCAATAAAATTAGCCGGATTATTTTGTACATACCCATAAAGATCTATATCGCCACCTTCAAATAAAATAGGATCCTTGGCTGTCCATCTTCCGATATCGGGGTCGTAATCCCGGTAACCGAATCGGACAAGACGGTGTCTTTGTCGTAAATACTGCCGCCAAACCCAAAGGGGACGTCAAAGAGCGGATTGGTATCGAGAATGACATTGCCGAAAGTGTCATACGTTATTTTCTTTATCACGTTTCCTGCTTCATCTGCAACCAGCCTCAAGGAGCCAATAGGATCATATGACAGGTAGTAGGTCATATCACCCTGTCTCATTGCCAAGGGCATTCTTCCATCGGCATACTCAAACCGCATGAGAAGATTATCACTGCCATCATATATTGCCAACAGTCTTGTCATGCCCAGCCAGAGGTATTTCTCAGTAATAGCGCCATTGATCTTTTTGGCAATTCGTTTGCCTGAGGGGTCATAGATGTATTCGATCTGCCTGTTGTCAGGCAGTATTACGCTCAAAAGCTCACCATGAGCGGAATAATCATATTGAGTTACATTTGCACCGGCGGTTTTACTGGTTAAAAAGCCATCCAGGTCGTATTCATAGGAAACAGTACCGACAGTCAGGAGGTGGTCTTCATCTGAATAGGCAAAGCTTCTACCGGGGATATCCCTCAAGCTGTTCATCTCATAGGTTCGGGTGCCATTGGAATTATACTGATATTCTTCCACCGGTGTACCGTCTCTGGTTACGATCTGAAGCCTTCCCATGGCATCATAGGTATAAACAAAATCAGATGACACACCGGCAATCGTTTCGGTCTTTTGGGTGATCCTGCCGTTATTGTCTCGGGTGAGGTTCCATGAACCGAGGTCCAGCATATTAATCATTGAGCTTTCTGCCTCGATTTCACCATATCCATTGAAAGTTCGATTGAGATTCAGAGAGGCGCTAATCACCGATTCAGGCAGCCCGTTGTCGATATTCCGGGTGATGCTAAAAATTCCAGAGCCCGTCATTAATCCATCCTTGTCATATGAGTAGCCTGTTGTTTCTCCGGCATAGGTAAAGGCTTTTAGATTGAAATCATCGTTATAGGTGTAAACAAGGGCCTGGTTCAGCGTGCCGCTCAAGATTTCCGATGTTAAGAGCCTGCCGTCATATTCAAAGCTGATGCTGTCGGTTCCACTGGTCATGGATTCCAGCTTGTCTCCGCAAAGATAGGTGTAATTGATATTTCCTTCGGGCGCTTGAACCTGCATGAGTCTGGTTTTATCATAGATATTGATAATCTGGTTTCCTGAAGGAAAATTGATTTGGGTCAACTGTCTGTCTCTGTCAAATTCGAAGCTGTAGCTGCCGCTTATGGGTGTCTGGTAAGTGTTATTCAGATTGACTTTGTTGTATCCGAATCCATGCTCTATGGTGTTTGGATTTGTAAGCACTGTCATATTGCCGTTGCTGTCGTATGAAAACCAGACCGATGAACTGTCCGGCCTGTCGATACGCATGACACGCCCGATTTCATCGTAAGCATAGACTGTGGTATGGTTTTCCGCATCTGTAATCGATTCAAGAAAGCCCTCAGCAGAATAACCATAAGTGGCTTCCCTGATTCCTGTCATGGTTGAGATCATCCGTCCCCTGTCATCATAGCCATACGTTATTTCGTAGAGACCGGGGATTGATATGCTGTCTGTCTGCAACGTATCAGGGTTATAAAGCATCGTGGTTGTTCTTCCTTCCGGGGATGTAACTGTTTTTTGAGATTCCAAACTGTCTTCGACGATCGTTGTTTTTCCGTTTATAGTGATCATCTCTGAAATTGAATCAACACCCCCGGTGCTATAATCCGGCACATATATTTTATCTCTGGCAATGGTTCTTTCCAGGCCGGATGGGGTTGTCTCTGTTGTTTTCTTGACGAACGTATACCGGTAATCGGGATCGATATCATTCTGGAAAGAAAGTGCCATGCCACATGACAGCGATTTGGCCACACGCAGGCCGTCGTCCGAACGACTGTACACGGTTTCCTCGCCGGAAGGCCCGGTAATGGTGGACGTAAAAGCACCGGTTGATTCAATAACATCTCGATATGATGTGTTATTGCCTTCAGCAGAGGTGACCTGGACAAGACTGTCGCCGTTGGCGTCTCGATCCTTGCTGTAAGTCCAGGCACCCTCTTCTTCGTCGGTTACCAGGATGAGTCGCCCGTTTATGTCGAACTGATGCTCAAACCGGTTTCCCTCGGGCTCGAATTTATTTGTCATCAACCCTTCAAGGTCGTATTCAAAATCATAATTGGTTCCGTCCGTATAGGTGATTCGATTCAGGTGATTGTTTTCGTCTATGCTTAAGATTGTTGTAAGGCCATCCTGAGAAGTAATGGATGTGGGAACACCATTTTCGTCTCTTGAAATAGATATTTCATTGCCAAACCGGTCAACCATGGCAATCAGAAGGCTGCTTTCATCATATTCAAAAGAACGGTGAGAAATGCCTGTATGCAAGTCAAAGGTCTTTGTGTGCAAACCTGACGCTGAGATGACATGGCCCAGAAGGTTTTCTTCAGAAAAAACATTTTCACCGGCCATAATTGTATCTGTGAATGAAGAAGGAAAGGAGACTTTTTTAACCAGATGACTGGTATTGTCGGCAATGAAAATATTTCCATCATCGTCGACCGCGATACCCAGTGGATGTCTGAATTTAGCCAGGGTTGCAGGGCCCGTTTTCACATCATAAGCATATACCCCTGAACCGGCAATGGTCGTGATGATTCCACTGGTATTGACCATCCGGATACGTGAATTGCTATCATCTGCTATATATATATTTCCCACATTGTCCACAGCTACATCTCGGGGATAAAAAAGCTGAGCTTCGACAGCCGGACCACCGTCACCACTGAATCCCCGACTGCTTGTTCCGGCAAAGGTGGTGATAATGCCGCCAGTGTCAATTCGCCTGATAACATGGGGTCCATATGCACTGACATCGGTAATGTATATATTGCCGGCTTGATCAACGGCAACACCTTCAGGCTGGTAAATCTGTGCATTGACGGCCATTCCACCGTCACCGCTATGACCTGCTCCATTGCCACCGACAATTGTTGTAATAATACCATTTGTATCGATTTTTCGGACACAATTATTGTAGCTATCTGCAATGTAAAGGTTCCCGACATCATCAACAGCTACGCCTTTTGGGGAATAAAGCCGTGCCTGTGTTGCCGGTCCGTTATCGCCACCGTAGCCGGATGACCCGGGTATACCTGCAATGGTATTGATGATACCATTGGCATCGATTTTTCGAATACAGGAATTCCCAATATCTGAAAAATAGATATTCCCGTTACTATCGACCGCAATTCCCCCACAGCCTTCAATTCTTGCTTCGACTGCCGGACCTCCATCACCGCTAAAACCCCATCCCTGATACAGTCCAGTAAGGTTATTGAGGATACCGTTTGTATCTATTTTATAAATCACACCGTAGAAATCTAGTGCTACATAAACATTCCCTTCAGTGTCCACCGCCACCTTATTTGGAAAGCCTAATGGATAAAGGTTACCGGTGCCGGCAAATCTTTCAATCATACGAACATTGCTGGACACTGTCGTACCATCTCCTTTATGTAACGTGGAAAGATCCTGCGAATTCATATGATGGTGATTTGAAATGGTCCATCCCTCGGCGAAATCTTTTGTGCCCTTACTTCGGGACGGGTGAATCATGAGGCTGTTGTTTTTGGTTAATATAATTTCCTGGCGAGCGGGGATTTCTGTGGTTTCGACCCCTGGCTGGCTGAATGCCTGGTCAAAATCACCCGCAGCATAGTATATTGAGTCATAGACAAACCCAACAGTCACATGTGCTGGAATTGGTGTTTGAAGGAGCCTTCCCAGATAGTCCAAACCATCCCAAAAGAACTCCGCTACTTGATCAGGATCCGGCGGCAGTTCCTGTTTCTGAACCGTACCGGCGATGTTAACAGCGACTTCGATTCTTTTCAGGCTATCCGGGACCGTTTCACCGCTTGCAGGAACCGTAATTATGGTGTTATAGCCTTCAGCCCTGTTGCTGGTGTAATGCAGGGTAATATCTGTTCCAGGGATGGGTATGTCCTCGTGGACAATACGCCCGCGCTCATCTACGAGGGAAGCCGTATAGTTACCATAGCAATTTTCATTACCGGCCGGATTCTGATCGGATTCCGGACCGAAAGTTGAATTCGGTCCTATTGCCGTTGGGGGCGTTCCGGATGGAAGGTTCCAATCGCCAGGTGTAAAATGTGTTGTTTCTACACGCCAATACGTTGTTTCCGGTATATATTGATGCGAATCCTCAAGCCCTGTGACCTCATCTATGAATGACCCATTGTCATTGAGATCATCCGGCTGATCATCACCATCCGCATCCAAAGCATCTACAATGGTATCTGCATTGGTATCCAGGAGCCTGACAACAACCCCATTATCTGATGGTTCCCATAAGCCCCGAGCCCTGTTATAAAACCCAGCCGGAATAACCTCGCCGACATCAAATCCTAAGAAGTTATCCACCCAAATAATAATGGGATCTGAAAAACTCACGTTTTTCACACCATCCACGGAAAGTTCTACACAATATGTATAGGCGGAGTTAGGCGGCAGTTCTGCAGGCATTGATTCAGGCGTGGTATACTCGGTGGAGCGCGTAGTGATGGT
Organism: uncultured delta proteobacterium; assembly: GCA_963823335.1. Lineage (GTDB taxonomy): Bacteria > Desulfobacterota > Desulfobacteria > Desulfobacterales > B30-G6 > B30-G6. The sequence continues at coordinate 1,155,725 of CAWGLD010000001.1, forward strand.
GGTAAGTTCTCCTAATATATTTCCATTCGGGTCAACTTCATAGGCTTTGTTGCTGCCTGTGAATACCGTAGAGCAGGATCTGCTTCCAAAAGCATCGGTCACCTGGGTGCTTTTATGCGTAATGACCGTGGACGGGTTATCATCAAACGTAAACGTTGTAGAAGCCGGGTCAGGTTCGATCAGTGCAATGGTTTCACTAACAACAATATCGTTATGACCTGTACGCACCTTTCTTTGACTCGAAAGATAGTCCTCTTTTTGATAGACAATTGTCAGTGTATCTCCGCCTTCGGCAGGAATGGAAAAACGCCCGGATTGATCTGTTGCAGCCGTGCCATACTCGGGATGATCGAGAATCTTCGTTGTTACGCCTGCTAAGGGGGTACCGGCAATGTCGGTTACAATCCCGGTTAGAACGATCATTCTTTCTACACTATACGATGGCAAGCTGGCATCTTCCGGGATAAGGTCCTCATACTGTTTTCCGAATGAACCCTCGGGTTGGGGTTCGGGGAGATGCCCACGTACTTTGACGACTGTCGTAAGAAAGAGCGACCCATCAGCATTTGTTGCCGACAGAGAATAAGTGGTGGTGTATGCCGGTGTGACAACACGGCTTCCGCTGGGCAATTCTTCACTTACAACTGCACCGTCTTTAATGAAGACAGTATCATATCCGTCTGCGGACCAACTCAGGGTTGTAGAATCACCATAGTCCAATTCAGTATCGGATACCACCAGGCCGACCAGGGGTGTTATAACCACTGTAATGGCTTTTTGTTCAGAAACAATCCCGCCGGGGCCTGTGGCGGTAAGAGTATAGGTGGTCGTTTCGGTGGGTGAAACCGTCATCGAGCCACTATCGACCACCATTCCGACACCTTGGTCTATTTCGACGGTATCCGCATTCGTTGTTTCCCATGCAAGTACAGACGATTCTCCCTGAAGAATTGAATCGGGATATATGGTAAAATCAATCACAGGTGGTGGAATCGGACCGTCTGCATTTTCAATCTTGACATTAATTGAGGCTCCGGGGGTACCCCCAAGAAATGCGGTTAAGTGATTAGAAGCATTTAAGGTAATTTCTCTGGACAAATCAATTTCATTTCCAGAAAAGAACTGAATCAGGGGAATGAAGGTGCCATTAAGAAATAGAAAACCAGCGCTGATTACCTGACCAGGTGTATTTTTTGTAATGGTTAAAACGCCATCGCCTGGCGTTTGGATTGAAAACGAATACCGGGAGAGATGTAAGTGAAAACTACCTACCTCCAAATCCTTTGGTCCAAACACGGTCGGTTCATTCGCGTAGGTTATGGATGAAATGATAGAAAACAACATGAAGATGATAATCGGAAAAACAATGGATTTATTGTTCATGACAGCCCTCCTCAACACTTCATTGAGTGTCTCACCCTAAAGGCGATACGGTTTTATTTTTAGTAAAATCGTTTTATGCTTCTATAGGGTGTATGATGCCAAAGGACTATCTAAAATCAATCCTGGTAAAATGCCCTGTTAATGCGGTATAAAATTACGTAGAAGCTGTTGATGTGATTTTGAGGAGCCTGATTGAACCGCAACAACGAGCGCTAACCCCGTGACTTGCTGCGAGGTTCTTCAATTTTACTTCTGTTTGCTAAACTTGATGTGAATTTAGGGTCACCGCTAATCTGTTTTCTGTCGCAGGACAGCATGCAGGGTAACCGACGAAAGGACAACCATCCCTCCCAGCAGTGCCAAGGGTCCCGGGGTTTCTCCAACCGCCAAAAACACCCAGATTGGATTAAAAACAGGTTCGATGGTCTGGGTGATGATGACCTCGATGGCTTTCAGGCGCTTGATAACAATCGTGTATAGAACAAAGGACAGACCAGCCCCGATAGTCCCCATCGGTATGATCCAGAACCATCCCGATTCCGGTGGCCCGGAAGCGATGATAAAGGGCAGGCCCAAAAGCGTGCAGATGACATGGCCCAGAATTGGAATCTTGAGCGGTGAGTCATCTTTCTGCCTGCGCGAAAAAAGAACAAAAACAGCCCAGCATATGGCGCTGACAATGGCGCATATATTTCCCCAGAAACCGTCAACGGTGAGGGTGTCGCCAAAAAAGAGCAGCATTCCAGAAAGAATAACGCCGGTGATGACCCAGTCCAGGGTTCTGACGTGTTCTCCGAGAATCCATCCGGACAGCAGGGCTACATATACGGGGGCTGTCAGTTGCAGAAAGATTGCATTGGCTGCTGTTGTCAGCTTGGTGGCGATGACAAAGGTGATCAGTGCCCCTGCAAACCCAAAAGCGCCTATCAGGGTGTCGAATGATACCAATTGACGTGGCTTTCCCAGGAAAGGCAGCAATACTGCGGCAGCAAAAAGGCTGCGCAACCCGGAAATTGACATGGGTGACCATGAAACGAGTTTGATCAACAGTCCATTGGTGCTCCATAGCAACGTGACCAGGACCATGAGAAGAATAGCATTTCGTTTTGACATCAATGTGTTTCCGGTATTTCAGGACCGGGATGCGACCGATCCGTGATTCTGGCCATTTATAAAAATTCGATTATTGGTTCTCGCATATTCTGGCGAGGTCATTCCATTCGATTTTCCGACTCGGCACCTCATATCCGAAGATATCTTTCATCGCTTGTTCTTTCTGTGTGCCTCCCAGTTTCTCGTAAAACCGTATGGCTTTTTCATTGCTTTCAAATACCCAGAGATAAGCAGTTTTGTGCTCTCTTTTGATGAGTTCTTTCGCGACCGCCTTCATTAAGGCGGAACCAATTTTTTTAGACCTGTGAGAGGGTTTCACATGCAAATTGTCTATGAATGGAATTGGTCTACACCAAACCGCCGCAAACCCGACCAGCAAATCTTCCTCCGCAACCAAGACAATGTCTTGCTCTTGTATTTCGATGTCGCTCCAATGCCGTGATATCTCCTGGTCGATTTGCCCGGTCATGAATTCTGCAGGCAGGACATCCGAGTAAACGTCTTTCCAACTCTCGACATTAATAGCTGCAATGTCCTGAAGATCAGATTGTGTTGCTCGTCGTATTTTCATCATATTCGATTTTAAACGTGTAACGTGGGTCATCGTGTGCCTTCCAATATCCTTCCTGCAATTTTATTGTAACCGGGCCGGGTGTTCCAGGGCCGAGCTTGTGCCCGTCGATTTTCGTAATCGGTATTACACCTCCAGCGGTACTGGTGACAAACAGTTCATCGGCCATACGGGTCTGGTCAGCAGAAAGATGGTGCTGCATGACCTCGTAGCCATACCCGGTTGCAAGCTCAATCACAGTTTTGCGTGTGATGCCTTCAAGTATGCCATGCGCCGGGGTCGTGATCGTGTTGCTTTTTACAGCGAATATATTAAAGCCGGGACCCTCCACAAGGTTTCCTTGTGCATCAACGACAACGGCAGTTTCGGCGCCTCGATCATAGGCTTCGAAGAGGCTCATAACCATGTCGAGCCAGTGATAGTTCTTCACGGTAGGGTCAACCGATTCAGGAGCTATTCGCTGCAAGCGGCTGATGCTCAGGTGCAATCCTTCTTTCTGTTTCTCTGGATTTGCGATCCATACGAACGGAATTGCAAAGGCAAAAAACCGATTTGTACACTCCCGTGGATCGCGGGATCCTGACCTTGGTATCCCTCGTGTACAGATCATTTCGACATAGGCATTGCGCAGCCCACTCGCTTTTACGCACTCAATCAGAATGGAGCGCAAATCGTCACGGTTGTGAGGAATAGACATATGCAGTTTGTCAATTCCCGAAAAGAAGCGATCCATGTGATCATCGAGTCGGAAAAACCTTCCCTTCCATACATGTACGACATCGTAAGTTGCATCCGAATGGAGGAAACCCCAGTCAAGGATCGATATTTTCGCCTCTGCAATGGGCACAAATTCTTCATCGACATAGGCAGCACCATTTGAAAAATCAAGCATATGTGTTCTCCTTTGTTTCATTCATGCAATTGCCGGCAAAATGTCTCCTTGGCAAAGGTAATAAGAACTGTTCCGAGAATAGATAGGCCAATGATGACACCAAAGGCCAGGTGATATGCATTGAGATCATAGATGCGGATGCCATTTTCCAATAATCCACCCCATTTGAGATCGAGGACCAGGCCTATGGCTGGCTGCAAAACCATGGGCCCCATTTCCATACCCATATTGCTGATGCCTGAAACGGTTCCCACCAAAGCCAAGGGCACGGATTCCTTTACAAACGCCATACCGACAACAATGGCGCCTGTGGCAAACCCCACCATGCTGAATAATACAACAAGAAGCCACAAAGGTATGTCCTGCAGGAAAAGGATGGGTATCCAGCCAATCAAGGAAAGACAGAGAGCATAAAAATAGATGGGTTTTCTGCGTCCTGTTTTTTCAGATAGAGCGCCCAGAATCGGTGCGCCAAGCGCACAGGCGATTAAAAGTGCGGATATCAGGGTAGCGCTTTTTACCGGGCTCAAGTCATAATGCGTCGTGAGGTAGGGTACTCCCCACAAACCAGCGAATGCCAAAGCGGGGCCGATCAAGCTGGCTGGCACGATGGTGAGAATCCATGTGTTTTTATATCGAAATATATCTGACAGATCTCTTAGAATAGACGCTTGGGGTCTATGAATAGATGGTGCAAGGTCTGTGGCATAGCTGTCATATCCCTTCTGAACAGGGTCGTCCCGCACGAAAATCCAGATAGCCAGGCAGATGACAAGCGTTATGATACCGGCACCAAAAATGACCGAACGCCACCCGAACAGGTTCATTAAGAGTTTCAGGGGAACGCCGGCAGATAAAGCGCCCAAGATACCCAGGCCTAGTGCCAAGCCGGTCACAAGTGCAAATTGGTTTGGCTTAAACCACCGGGTCGATAATTTTAAGATGGAAACCCAGGCGACCCCCATGGAGGCCCCAATAACAAGTCTGCCCACATTGGCCGTGTGAATCGAGGATGCAGAGGCAAATATAAAAGCCCCAACACTGGATAAGAGAGCGCCTGCCGTGAGCAATTTCCGGGGTCCCCAGTAATCGGCAAGAATTCCTGTGGGGATTTGAACCGCCACGTAGCTGTAGTAATAAAAAGAGGAAAAGTTACCCAGGGACGCCGCTCCTATATTAAAATCCGCCATAAGCTGGTCGGCCATAACGGCCGTGACCATTCTATGGAAAAAACCCGAAAAATAGAAAGCGATCCCCAAGCACAGGGTCATCCAGGATTGATACGCAGGGGGATAGTTGTGTCGATGCATAAAATCATTTTTCTGTTAATGTATAATTGAAAAGCACTGAATGAATCCGATCTGTTTGCCATCCATATCAAAAGGCGTAACGGTTACACCCAGTTTGTTCTCGCCTCTTTGGGCCTCGTAATAAAACTCCTTTCTTTTACCCGCATTCAGATCGGATAAGATTCTCTTTATTTTCTCGATACTCTCTGGTTTTTTATGGCAGAATGCTATGTTTTTGCCGACATATTCCGGTTTTCTGTCAACAAATTTAGCGCAATATTCATTATAGTAAAGAATACGACCCTCATTGTCTATTACGGTTATCCCGGCAGGGATTTTATCCAACACCATGGCCAGTTGATTTGTGTTAAGGGTAACATTCTTTTCGTCGGGCATCATTTTCTCCATTTATTTTCTTTGAAATATTGAGATAAGACCTGACAGACGATGACTTCTCTATTATAATAAATTGATTCTGAGCGGTTAGCCTGCCCCCAACCTTTAAACTTGTCAATAAGAAATGAACCCGGTTGCCGCAATAACCCAAACCTGTTGTGGCGGCGGTTCATGTCATGGGAAATCCGCCGGAGGCATACTTGTGGACACCCAAAAAAGAGCATCGCAATATTTGCATCCTGGTTCAACGTGTGTTAGGGGTAGCGAATTTGATTTCGTAGTACTTCTTCATTGAAAGGCTTACGATGAACACCGATCCTTACCTAATCCTGCTGCCGTTGATTGTACTCGCCCTGGGTGGTTATATCTGTTCGTGGTTGTTCTCCCTGTCGGAAGATACCCTCGTAAGGGCTGTTACCGATTTTTTTATGCCCATGCTTGTCTTCTACTCCCTTTATACATCCACCATCAAACTCGATGATACCATGAAAATAGGCGGGGCAGTGGGTTTTGTGCTCTTGTTTCTGTTGATTGCGTCGCTGGTTTACTGTCGTGTTTTCAACCTCGATAAACGTGCCTTTCTGCCACCGATTATTTTTATGAACTCCGGCTTTCTCGGAATTCCTTTGATGGAGTTGTGGGGTGGTGCCGGGGCAGTGAACCAGATCGTCATTTATGATCAGATCCAGACGTTTTTCATTTTTACACTCGGTATCTTCCTGGTGGCAGGGGGATTCACATTGTCGGGTCTTGTGGAGATGTTTAAAACACCCCTGCTGTGGTCCATCATTTTGGGTTTCTGGTGTCGCTATGCAAACATTGAAATACCACAACCCCTGCTGGATGCATGTAAGTACAGTGGTGCCGGAGCTCCGGCGTTGGCGACTTTTGCCCTGGGGTGTTCATTGAGAAAGCGTCGTCCGCGTGCGGATCCCCACCTGGTATCGGGGCTGTTGATGCGTTTTGGTTTGGGTTTTATCGCCGGCATGCTGGCGGTGAACATATTCGGCATTACCGGTTCGGCCAGAATCGTTGTGGTTTCGGCCTCCACCCTGCCATCGGCGGTTTTTTCGGTTGTTCTGCCGCTTCGCTATGGGGTGGATACCCGTTTTGCCGGTGCAATGGTCCTGTTGTCCACTTTATTGAGTATTTTCACGATTCCGGTCGTGTTCTATTTGTGCAGCAAACTTTAAATAGAAGTTATGGTGAAAATTGGAGGAGTTATGGAGCGAGCCATGTGGAACCCGGAAATGGAGACGATTTCTGCGTCCGACCAGGAGAAGCTCGAACAGCAAAAGCTGATGGATCAGATTCAGTATGTCTTTGCCAACAGCACCATGTACCAGGAGAAATATCGTCAGGCGGGTTTGGCTGTAAAAGATATCACCCGTGTTGAAGATCTTGCCAAACTCCCCTTTACGACAAAAACAGACCTGCGTGAATCCCAGGTACGCAAGCCCCCCTATGGCGATTTTTTAGCAGCGACCTCAGAACAGGTTAACCGTGTTCACCGGACCTCCGGCGCTACCGGACAATTCATATACACCGCCCTCACCCACAAGGATCTCGAAACCACCAACGACTGCGGGGCAAGAGCATTCTGGGCGGCAGGGTTGCGACCGCACCACCGGGTAGTCCACTGCTTGAACTACTGTCTGTGGATGGGTGGTTATACGGATCATTCAAATCTGGAACTGACGGGCGCCACGGTATTTCCCTTCGGGGTGGGCAACTCACGCCAACTGGTCCGTGTAATTCGGGATGCCGGCATCAGTGTCATCTCATCCACCCCTTCCTATCCGGCTTACCTGGAGGATGTCGTGCGTGACGAACTGGGCATCGAGCCAAAGGAGCTGGGTCTTAGACTGGGACTGTTTGGGGGGGAGTCAGGTCTTGAAAACCCGTCCTATCGCAACCGTATTGCGGATACATGGGGAATGCAGCCACAAAATGCCAATTATGGCGTATCCGATGTTCTGTGTAACTTTGCATCTGTCTGCAGTGAGAATTATCAACTGCATTTTCTGGCCCAGGGAGCCTTGCTGGCCCAGTTGATCGATCCGGCCACGGGGAAAGAGATTCCCATCCAAGACGGGGTAAAGGGCGAACTGGTATTGACCCACCTTGAAAAAGAGGCCCAGCCACTTATTCGATATCGGACCTCAGACATTTTGGAAATATTGGGCACCGGCCCATGCCGCTGCGGCAGGACCGGTTTTCGATTCAGGGTCGTGGGAAGATCGGACGATATGCTGAATGTAAAAGGAGTCAATGTCTTTCCCAACGGTATTTCACAGGTGATCGAAGAGATGGTCCCGGATTTGAATGGAGAATTTCAAATCGTTCTGGACCACCCCTCGCCATATACAGGCCTCAACATTACCGTCGAGTATGGTGCCGGCATCAATCCGGATCAGAAGGATGCGATTGCCCGGAAACTCGAGGGAAAAGTCAAAGCAGTGCTGAATTTTACAGCCAAGGTTAACCTGGTTCCACCTCAATCCATCCAGCGAACAGAGATGGGAAAGGCTGTGCGTGTTCTGCGCCGGTATTAGATTTTCATTGACTAAATGAACAGGATTCTATACTTAAATCATGTTAATTTATTGCTTGGCGCAACAGGTAGCCCGGCATCAGATGTTTGAGGACACGATTTCTGTGAGTAGGATTTGATCGAAACTAACAACAGGTTTTTGTGCGGCATATCAAGCGATGCCGGAGATAGATTACAAAATGTTTCGTCCTGCCTACCAGCATTCAACCATGAACCGCTTCTCAGTTTCGCATCTCATTGATGTCCCATAATTTTTTATATTGCACCGGAAAAGTCGCAGCGGTGCTTTTGGAGTGCACCATTTACTAAAACCCTAAAAACCGGAGTTGTTTGTATGGCAGAATTGCTATTGAAAAAGGTCACCATGAAATTTGGCGGGCTGCTGGCTGTCGACAACTTGGATCTCGAGGTACCCAGTGGGAAAATATTGAGCTTGATCGGCCCCAACGGTGCTGGAAAGACAACGGTGTTTAACCTGATCACCGGTGTGTACAAACCAACCGAAGGAACCATTACTTACAATGGTGAAACACTCAATGGTCTGCACAGCAACAAGGTCGTTTCCCGTGGCATCGCCAGGACATTTCAGAACATCCGCCTCTTTAATTCCATGACGGTTCTGGAAAATGTACAGGTGGGCTTGCACTGCCGTACCAAAAGCGGTGCCATACGCGCGCTGTTGAACACCCCTTTTCTGGTACGGGAAGAAAAAGAAATCGCAGAAAAAGCCATGGCGGTGCTCGAATTTCTTGGACTCGAGAAATACCGGAACGACTATGCCTCCAGCCTTGCCTACGGCAATCAGCGCCGTCTCGAAATCGCCAGGGCCATGGCGACTGAACCAGGAACCCTTCTGCTCGACGAGCCGGCTGCCGGCATGAACCCTAAAGAGACCGCCGAATTGATGGATCTTATCCTCAAAATCCGGGATACCGGGTTGGACATATTTCTGGTGGAGCACGACATGCGACTGGTGATGGGAATCTCTGACATGATCACCGTTCTCGATTATGGACAGAAGATTGCCGAAGGAACCCCAAAGGAGATCCAGAACAACGAAACGGTCATCGAAGCCTACCTGGGATCGGGTGGGAAAAAATAACCGGAGCTTTTTGTATCTTTGATGCAATTAGAATTGTTTCCCAACTTTTAATTCATAACAAGTCGGGAATGTCAGACAAACCCAAAACAAGAAGGAGTTAAGATGAAAAAACTTGGTATTGTTGTATTGTGCATCGCATTGATCGCAAGTTTCAGTGGCATAGCAACCGCTAAAACGCTGAAAATAGGAACCATGAGCCCCCTGACAGGTCCTTATGCCCAGGATGGAACCTACATCCTCCAGGGTGTGAAAACCGCCGTGAAAGCGTTTGAGGCCGGTGGTGGGCTGCCCGGTTATGACAAAATCGAAATTCTGGCCGAAGACAGTGCCTGTGACGGTGGCAAGGCCACCATGGCCGCCAATAAACTTATTCATAGTGAGGTATCCGCCATCATCGGCTGCTACTGCTCTTCTGCAACCCTGCCGAGTTCGATTCCGGTCGAAGAAGCGGGCATCGTCATGCTCACACCGGCGTCCACCAATGAACAAATAACGGAACGGGGATTCAAAAATTTCTTCCGCCTGCCGCCCAGAGACGATGTTCAGGGATGGTCTGCGGTAAAGTTTATGGAAAACTCTTTGAAAGCCAAAACCGTTGCCCTGATTGACGATCGTCAGACCTACACCGTCGGCCTCGTCGATAATATTAAAAAATTCGCCCAGGAAACCGGAAAACTTGAATTTATCGCCCACGAGCACATCACCCCCGGCGACAAAGACTTCACCGCAATATTGACGTCTCTGAAACGGCTGAATCCTGATGTCATCTACATGGCTATTTATCAGCCCGAAGGCTCCTTGATGGCACGTCAGGTCAAACAGCTCGAAATCACCTCTACGCTGGTCACCGAAGATGCCTGTTATCAGCCTAAATTCATCGAGGTGGGTGGAGCGGCCACCGAGGGTATCTACCTGACCTTTGCAGCTCCGGTTGAAGACAACCCGGTTCGAACAGACTTCGTAAAAGCCTACTCCAGTGACTGGGGTGTCGGTGAAAATGAAATCGGTTCGTTCTCCTTTTTTGCTTACGACGCTACCATGCTGGTGTTGAACGGCATCAAAAAGGGTGGCGTAGACAAGCTTGCCGAAACCATCCGGGCAACAAAATCGTTGGGAGCCACTGGAGAAATCGAGTTTAACGAAAAAGGCGACCGTGCCCTGGCCCACGCCGTGTGGATCGTCAAAGATGGCGCTTTCGTGCCTTATTACAATCCACTTACGGACAAAATGTACTAAATTACCACAAACGATCGGGGGTTTTTGCCCCCGATCGTTAACAACGATCTGCCCTCCAATATGAAGTAAGTCGTCTTTTTGCTCAGTCAAAGGAAGCTTTCCATATGGATACAACGTCTTTTCTTATTCAGCAATTGATCAATGCCATTTTTCTGGGCAGCATATTTTCCCTGATCGCCCTCGGCTATACCATGGTATACGGAATTATTCAGTTGATCAATTTCGCTCATGGCGAAATGTTTACCGCAGGGTCCTTTGCCGGTTTAATTGTGCTGGCGGGTCTTCAAAAATTTGGTTTTGTCGACAGTCATTTTATCTTATCCATGGTTTTGGTTTTCGGCCTCGGCATGGCCTATGTTGCCGTTCTTGGGGTTTCCATCGAGCAGGTAGCCTATAAACCCCTGCGGAACGCATCACGCCTGGCTGCCATCCTGAGCGCCCTGGGGATGTCCATCTTTCTGTCCAACGGCATGATGCTGAGCCAGGGTGTTTCCGACCGGGGTTTTCCGGCTGTGCTTGGCTGGGAAGGGTTTAATATCCTGGGTGCAAAAATTTCCTATGGGCAGGTCTTCATCATCATCTTGGCCTTTGCCCTCATGTATGGTTTGTGGATTTTTGTCACCTCCACCAAGCTTGGCAAGGCCATGCGTGCCACTGCGCAAAACAAACCCATGGCCAGGATGCTCGGTATCAACGTCGATAAAACCATTCGCGTCACCTTTATGATCGGCCCGGCCTTGGGTGCCGCCGCCGGAATAATGGTTGGTTTGTATTATGGTTCGGTGCGTTTTGACATGGGTTTCATCTATATGATCAAAGCGTTTGCGGCGGCCATTCTGGGCGGTATCGGTTCCATACCTGGCGCCATGCTTGGCGGTATGATCATTGGTTTCGTCGAAGTCGCATGGTCGGCATTTCTACCCAGTGAATGGAAAGATGTAACCACCTTCGTGGTTATGATTCTGGTGTTATACCTGAAACCGAGCGGTCTTTTAGGACAGAGCGCGAGCGAAGAAAAGGTGTGATATGGTACAATCGGATTTAAAGAAATTTTTTGTATACTCCCTGTTTCTCGGTATCCTTATTCTACCCTTAGTCGGGTTTGCCACCACAACATTCGATGCCTCGCGGGCCTTTACCGTTTGGGGGTTGTTTGTGGGTGTGCTGGCTTTGGGTTTGATTACAAAAGGAATTCGGCGCAGCGGCGGTTATGTGAATCTTTCCGACAGCCTGGCACCCGTTCGCAAGCGGATCAGAAACAAACTGACCGCCGTACCGGTCAACTATTACATCACAGCCCTTCTGGCCTTTGCCGTGATCTACCCCATGGTGGCCAACCGGTATCTGGTGGATGTCGGTATTACCTGCCTGATATATATTGTTTTGGGATTGGGTCTCAATATCGTCGTGGGGCTTGCCGGGCTGCTCGATCTTGGCTACATCGCTTTTTACGCCGTTGGCGCATATACCTATTCACTGCTTAATCTGAATTATGGCATCCCTTTTTGGTTCTGTATACCCATGGGCATCGGTTTTGGCTGTATTGCCGGATGCATCATCGGTTATCCCACACTTAAAATGCGCGGTGATTATCTGGCTATCGTGACCATGGGGTTTGGTGAAATAATCCGTCTGATGCTCAACAACTGGGACAACTTGACCGCCGGGCCCAATGGCCTCTATGGCCAGGCCAAACCGGCGCTCATATATCCGTCCATTACCGACGGTGGCTTGACCTGGGTTACCTTTCATTTGAAATCCCTTGAATCACTTTACTTTCTGGCCCTGATCATTGCAATACTGACGGTTGTCGGCGTACGGCGCTTGGACAGGTCCAGAATCGGACGGGCCTGGGTGGCCATACGTGAAGACGAGGTCGCCGCCGAACTGTCGGGTGTACCGACCATGTGGTTGAAACTGCTGGCCTATGCCCTGGGTGCCTCTTTTGCGGCGGTTGTCGGGGGCTTTTTTGCCGCCAAGTTGAGCTATACAAATCCGAACTTCTTTATTTTCATGGAATCGTGCATTGTTTTATGCATCGTTGTTCTAGGCGGTGTCGGAAGTACGCCCGGGGTTATTGTGGCTGCGGTCATCTTGTCCGCTGTGCCTGAAATATTCCGGGATCTTCAAAATTATCGCATGCTGGCTTTCGGTGCCGCCATGGCGGCCATGATGGTCCTGAGACCGGAGGGGTTGATACCGGCAAGCCGACGTAAACGCGAACTGCACGCAGCCGAACAGCACCAACACGAGGAATCCTAATATGGCCAATGAGCAACCAATTCTTCAACTCAAGGATGTGCACACTTACTATGGAAATATTCACGCCCTGAAGGGTGTGTCGATAGCCATTCCCAAAGGAAAGATCGCTTGCCTGATCGGCGCCAATGGCGCAGGAAAATCCACCACACTCATGACCATCTTCGGCATCCAACGGGCCGCAAAAGGGAAAATATTCTACAAAGCCCGAGAAATTCATAAGCTTCAACCTGAAGAGGTTGCCGCTCTGGGCGTGGCCCAAAGCCCGGAAGGCCGGCAGATTTTTCCCAATATGTCCGTTCGCGAAAACCTGGAAATGGGCGCCTATCTGCGCAAGGACAAAAATGAAATTGCCAAAGATATGGACTGGGTTGTTACGCTCTTCCCGCGCTTAAAAGAGCGTACCGAGCAGTTGGGCGGCACGTTGAGTGGCGGAGAACAGCAGATGCTCGCCATCGCCCGGGCCCTGATGCAGAGACCGACGTTACTCTTGCTGGACGAGCCCTCTTTGGGCCTGGCTCCCAAGCTGGTGGAAGTTATTTTTGAAACCATACAGCAGATCAACCGAGACAGCGGCACGACTATCTTTCTTGTGGAGCAGAACGCCAACATGGCTCTGGGAATTTCCGATACAGGCTATGTAATGGAAACAGGCAAGATTGTGCTGACAGACAAGTCTTCGGTGCTTCTGGAGAGCGAACAGGTCAAAAAAGCCTACCTGGGTGAATAGCGCGGTAATCACGACATATGCATTGTAATAAGGATAAAAACAGTGGAAGCATCAACCGTTTTATATCGCCGTGAAGGGAATGTCGGTATCATTACCCTGAATCGCCCCCACCGCCTTAACGCACTGACCGGTGAACTTTTAAAAACGTTCATGCAGACACTCGATACGGCCCGGCGCGACAAAGAGGCTGCGGTCATCATTCTTACCGGATCCGGCAAGAGTTTCTGCTCCGGAGAAGACCTGAAAGAGACCGCCGAAGGAAAAAGCGCCGAAACCTGGATGGATGAGGCGGATCGGCTTCAGGATGTACAGCGCTATACCTTAAAGCTGGACAAGCCCCTGATTGCCGCCGTCAAGGGATATGCTGTCGGCGGCGGCTGCGAAATCGCCATGAGTTGCGATATCCGTATCGCTGCTGAATCAGCCGTTTTCGGGTTTCCCGAGACCGGTGTTGGATTGACCGTAACAAATGCGGGCACAAAACTGCTGACCCATCTAGTGGGTCTTGGAAAAGCCAAAGAATTAATTTTTACGGGCGAATTCATCGGCGCCAACGAAGCATGTAAAATCGGACTGGCCAATAAAGTGGTTCCCGATGGTGATTTGATGGATGAAACCATGGCGATGGCACAAATAATTGCCCAGCGTTCCCCAATGGCTTTAAGATTGTCCCGAATTGCCATCGATCAGGGCATGAGCGCCAGTTTCGAAGAAATATTGGAACTCGAAGCCAGCCACCTCCTTACCTGCACCCTCGCCGGAAATGAAAAAGCCTTTGTCGAAAAACGCCTGAGGGAAATGAAGAAATAGCCCCGGCGCAGTTCTGCGATATGAAGAAAGCATCGCGTATGTCTATTTTGAAAGGAGATTTCACCCATGGCAATTAAATCCATCGAGACCAAGCAGGCACCGGCGGCCATTGGCCCCTATTCCCAGGGCATCAGTGCCGGAGCGTGGCATTTTGTGAGTGGACAGCTGGGAATGGACCCGGATACTGGAGAGCTGGTGAGCGAGAATGTGGCCGGTCAGGCACAGCAGGCCCTGGAGAACCTGAAGCAGATCGTGGAGGCAGCCGGGTGCAGTCTGAACCAGGTGGTGGCTGTGGATGTGTTCTTGACCGACATGGGAAATTTTCTGGAATTCAACGGCATCTACGAAGCGTTTTTTGCCGGCCACAAACCGGCCCGGGCCGTGGTGGAAGTTAGTGCCCTGCCCAAGGGGGGGTGCGTGGAGATCAAGTGTATCGTCAACGGATAGCCTGGTGAGCATTTAAGCTGTGAGCCGCATAATGCTTATTGCTCTGGAACATCGACAAGCTGTATTTCATGGCCTGTGCTTTCCAGGAAACGGACAAGGTTTTCCCGGGAGATCTCCAGGGTGGCGGTGTTCACCAGGGGGTGACATTGAAAGGATTCCGACGCCCACAGCGCCTGGTCCACGAAGAGTTCCACAGCATGGACCTTGTCATTGTAGAGCGCCAGTATGGAAACCGCTCCCGGCTCTATGCCCAGGTGTTTTTTCAAGCGCTCAGATGACCCGAAACTGATTCGTTTGATCCCCATCCGATCTTTCAACGTTTTCAAATTCACCTGTTTGTGACCAGGTACGACAACCAAGAAATGGCGCTTGCCTTTGTCGTCTCTCAGGAACAGGTTTTTTGTTTTGGCTGCTGACAGCTCCGGTACGAGCCGGTCGGCTTCTTCCACCGTATAAACCGCTGGATGGTCGTGGCGGGTGTATGCAATCAGGTTTTCTTCCAGAAATTTAAAAAAAGCTTCCATGAATTTTTCCTTTGTGCGTATTTTACCATAATTCGTTTGATGCTTATATGTTCTTAAGCATGATATTTCAAGTCTTACCCACAGGAAAATTTGTGCATTGGAATTGTTGCCCGGAAACCATTTGCATTTTCACACGGCCTCCATTAGAAACATCGTTTGTGATTATCAATTTTCTTGTTTTAAGGAGGTCTTATGTCTTCGAACCGTCTGCTCTATCTTTCCCAGCAGGAGGTGGCTTCCGCCGGTGTTACCATGGCGGAAATTATTGATCTGCTGGAAATCGCTTTTCAGGAAAAAGGAAACCATCAAACGGAAATGCCGCCAAAACCAGGGATTCATCCGGGCGGCGGTGACAACTTTATTCATGCCATGCCGGCCTATATACCGGCAATGAAGGCTGCCGGCATCAAGTGGGTCAGCGGATTTCCGGACAACCTCAAACAAGGCGTTCCCTATATCAACGGGCTGCTCATTCTAAATGATGCAGAAACAGGTCTGCCAATATCCGTCATGGATTGTGTCTGGCTCACCGGGATGAGAACCGGCGCCGCAACAGCCTTGTCAGCCCGTTACCTGGCACGGCCCGATTCATCAACTGTCGGCGTGCTTGGATGCGGGGTCCAGGGCAGGACCAATTTCGAAGCATTGAAGGTGCTGTTTCCCCTTCAAAGCGTGAAAGCCTTTGATGCCCATAAGGGGGCAGCTCAGGCCTATGCAAAAGAGATTCAAGCCCGTTTTGATGTTCATGTGGAAATTGTTGAGACGCCTCAAGCCGCGGTGACAGGCAGTGACATCATCGTGACGGCCGGTCCGATTCTGAAAAAACCCCATGCCACCATCCAGCCAGGATGGATGTCGGAAGGGGCCTTTGCTTCACTGGTGGATTTTGATTCTTACTGGCATGCCCATGCCATGAAGGAAGCAGGCAAATTCTGCACGGATGATACGCCTCAGATGCTGCATTACAAAACACTGGGGTATTTTCAGGAGATCCCACCCATTCATGCCGACCTGGGAGAACTGGTGACGGGCGAAAAACCCGGGCGCGAGACACGTAAGGAGAAAACCATGACCGCAAACCTTGGTCTTGCCATCGACGATATGGCCGTGGCTCCCTTGGTTTTTCAAAAAGCCAGGGAAAAAGGGATCGGGACTTGGTTAGACTTATGATACCAATGTAAGAAAGGACGGTAACACGTATGACGGAAAAGATAGATATCATCATCATCGGTGGCGGGATCATGGGGAGCGCCACTGCCTATTCACTGCTGCAGGCGGACAACGGCCTGAAGATAGTAGTGATCGAAAAGGATCCCTCATACACGCGTGCATCCACCACCTTATCCATGTCCAATGCCCGGATTCAGTTCAGCCTGAAACAGAATATCCGGATATCCCAATATGCTTTTGAGATACTGGAACGGTTCGAGGAGGATATGGGGGTGGGAGACAGACACCCACGCATTGGATTCAAGCGGGAAGGGAACCTGTTTGTGGTGGACGCGCAGGGACTCGAATCTGCAAAAGCAGCGATTCAACTGCAAAAGGGACTGGGCTGTGACATCCTGTGGCAGAGTCCAGAGGAGATCGCGGCACAGTACCCCTTGTACAATATGAAAGAATATGTCGGCGGGTCTTTTGGCCCCCGGGATGGTTATTTCGATGCCTATGCCACTCTCATGGGATACAAGGCAAAAGCCATTGCCATGGGGGCACGCTATATAGAAGACGCGGTTGTAAAAATAAACCTTATGAACAAGCAGGTGGATGGCGTACACCTGGCATCCGGCAACGCCCTTGGGGCCGGTGTCGTTGTCAACTGTGCCGGCGCATGGGCAGCGCAGGTCGCCCGTACAGCCAATGTCGACCTGCCCATCGATCCGGTCAAGCGCCAGGTGTTTGTACTGGATACGACGGTGAAGCCTGAACGGCCCCTGCCCTTGACGGTTCTTCCATCGGGTCTTTATTTTAGAACGGAAACAGGGGGCCACATTCTGTTGGGAAAATCCATGGATGAGGATCCGGTCGGCTTTGAATTTTCCTGGGACGAAAAACGGTTTTATGATGTATTGTGGCCCGAGCTTGCCGAGTATGTGCCCGCTTTCGATACCCTGAAACTCATCCGGGGATGGGCTGGTCTCTATGCGGTCAACCGGCTGGACAGCAATGCCATTCTCGGGGAATGGCCTGAAATTGCGGGTCTGTTTTTGGCCAATGGGTTTTCGGGCCACGGTCTGCAGCAGGCCCCGGCGGTGGGGCGCTATCTGTCAGAAGTTATTTTGGGAAAAGAGCCTGTTTTGGACCTGTCCATATTTTCTCCCCAGCGCATTCTTGAAAACAAACCCTTAACGGAGATGGGGTTGGTATAGCAAATGGAAACATCCAAGCACGTCATCATCATCGGTGGTGGTGTCATAGGCGGGTTTGCGGCGTATTACCTGCTGGAGAACGGGTGGTCGGTTACCATCGTCGACAAAGACCGCTTCGGCCAGGGAGCTTCCAGCGGCAACTGCGGCCTGATCGTCCCCAATCACATTCTGCCCCTCAACTCCCTGGGCACCCTTGTCAAGGCGCTCACGTGGATGCTGTCTGAAGATTCGCCGCTGTATATCAAGCCGCGATTGGACGCTAATCTGATTAAATGGTTTTGCCAGTTTGCTCGTCATGCACATCCAAAAGCGGTGTTGAGATCTGCGAGAGGCCGTCATGCATTGCTGAAGAGCAGTTTCGAGCTGTATCCGGTGTTTATGGAGGCAGAAAATGTGGCCTGCGACTGGGATGTGGGCGGTTCCCTTCACATTTATAGATCTGCCAGGGGCTGGAACGATTATCGCAGAACCGATACTTTTTTAAGAGGGTTCGGAATACAGGCCCAGGCCCTGGACAGGAATACCATCCGTGGCTTTATGCCGGCCCTGGATGAGGGCGTCAGCGGCGGCTGGCTCTACCGGCAGACCGCCCTTCTCCGACCCGAACGGCTCATGTCTGAGTTGCGCCGCATTCTTCTAGACCGTGGTGCACGGATTTTAGAGAATTGTCCAGTTCAAACCTTTCGGCAGGAACAAGGTCGCGCTGTTTCCATTGTGACAAAGGATGGGGAACTTGCAGCCGATGCATTTGTGCTGGCCACAGGGGCCTGGGCGCCTTTTTTTGAGAACGTGCTGGGGTGCAACCTCCCGATTCAAGCGGGAAAAGGGTATTCTATGACCATGGATCGGCCAGAGAGATTTCCCGGGATCCCATGCTTTTTTGAAGAACAGCGCATGGTATCGACACCCTGGCCCGATGCGTGCCGGCTGGGAGGAACCATGGAATTCTCGGGTTATGATACCCAGCTGAACCAACGGCGACTGCGGGCGTTGAAAAGCGGTTTCGAGGGCTACTCCGAGCAATGGCAATTCAACAGCAAAAAAGAGCAATGGTGTGGTTTCCGGCCCATGACCATGGACGGGTTGCCTTTCATCGATCGTTCGCCCCGGTTGAAAAATGTCATGATTGCAGCCGGGCATAACATGATCGGCCTGAGTGCGGCGCCGGGAACGGGAAAACTCGTGGCTGAGATCCTGGCAGGAGCCTCGCCCCATATCGATCCACATCCCTACCGCATTACAAGGCCATAATGGCATCGCTGGGCGATGTTATTTGACGCGGCTTTGCCGCTTTAAAACATGCGGTCATCTATGAAACTGAAATACTATCGAGAGGTTATAGCATTTGTCAAAATACCTTGTCGTGAGTGTTTTTCTTTTAATGAGCAGAAAGCCCCAGGTGTGATCCGCATACGGGGAATCATCTTGATGGTATAATTATAATCTGCTATCAATTCCATATCATCGTCTTCAGATGGGAGAGCGAAACAATGCATGTGTTTTTTCGATTTTTTATCCGCATACGGATATGTTTATGCCTGGTATTACTAGCAGGAGCAAATTTCACTTCCTATTCATTTGCCCAGGAACAGAAAAAAACACCCCCGGCCATCCCGGTCAAGACAGCGCCAGTCGTAAAAAAAACCGTCAGTGACCAGATTTCTCTGATTGGCACGACAAAGCCCATCCGGGAGAGCGTCGTTGCATCCGAGGTGTCGGGTCTGGTGGAGATTTTTTACGTCAAGGCCGGGGATTTTATCACCAGGGGAACTCCGCTGGCGGTTCTGGGGTCTACTGGTGCGCGACTGCGATTGAAGGGCGCCATGGCTGCCCGGTCTGGTATTCAAGCAAGACGTATTCTCGCTGAAAAGGAGTTGCAGCGCATCAGCAACCTCAAGAGTACCAACAGCGTGGCGGAAAGACAATATGACGAAGCTTTCTACAATCATAGTGCTCTTGAAAATGAACTTTTAAAAAATGCGGCCGATATCGAGCAACTGGAATACGAAATTTATAGAAAGGATATTAAGGCGCCTTTTGCAGGTTTTGTCGCATCAGAGCATACCCAGGTAGGGGAATGGGTGGCTGCGGGCGGTCCGGTTGTTACGCTGGTGGACATGAACCGTATTCTCATCATGGTGGATGTGCCTGAAAGATATGCCGTGGGGATCAAATCCAGCAGCAACGTCCGTGCGGCCATTGGCAGCCTGGGTACATTACCCCTGTTCGCAAGCGTTTCCGCAATTTTACCCAAGGGGGATCCAAGCGCCAGAACATTCCCTGTACACATCGAACTGCCAAATAAAGATTACAGGATCAAGAGCGGCATGGCCGCAACGGTTACATTCAATGTAGGGGAGAAGCGAACGGTCAAGTTGCTGCCCAAAGATGCCGTTGTAACTTCCGGAGACACGCGGCTGGTCTATACCGTCGAAAATGGCAAGGCAGTTCCTGTTCCTGTCAAGATCGAGGGCTACTATGACAATGATGCCGCCATCGAGGGAGCTCTGGAACCGGGCATTCAGGTGGTTATCCGGGGTAACGAGCGCTTGAGGCCAGGTCAGGCCATACAGGTTGTTGACTGATGAAACTCGTCGATACTGCGATCAAAAGACCGGTGACCGTTATTGTGGGTGCTATTCTGCTGGTTCTGTTCGGTTTTATTTCTCTTTACAGAATTCCGATCCAGTTGACGCCCAATGTGGATCTACCTGAAGTGTCCGTGGAGACGCGATGGGATGGAGCCAGCCCTCAGGAGGTGGAACGGGAGATTATCGATGTCCAGGAGGAGGAGTTGAAAAACCTCGAGGGACTGGACAGCATGGAAAGCGAAAGCCGGGACAGCTATGCGTACATCAACCTGATGTTCGAAATCGGTACGGATCCGGATGACGCGCTGTTGCGGGTGTCCAAGAAACTGGACCAGGTAAAAAAATATCCAACCGACGCCGACAAACCCCTGATAAAATCCGGTGGGCGGCAAGAGCAGGCCATTGCCTGGATGGTGGTGAAGGCTTTAGACGGATACCAGGGTATTTTGAATCAGGAGTTCGACTTTATCAATGATAATGTCAAACCCTTTCTGGAAAGAATCGACAACGTCGCTTCGGTGAATGTCTATGGGGGTCAGGAAAGGGAGCTTACGGTCATCATCGACACGGAAGCGATGGCCGCCCGCAAAATCACCATACCCGAACTTTTAAGAGCACTGGCCGTTGAGAACAGAAACGTGAGTGCCGGCAGTTTCGATGAAGGCAAACGAAAGTATGTCACCCGAACGGTGGGTGAGTTCAGGGATGTCACCGACGTTGAAAATGTCATCGTCAAACGGGTGAACAATATCCCTGTAAAGGTGGGAGATGTCTCGCGTGTCCAGATTGGGTATGAAAAACTGGACGTGGTGGTCCGACACGAAGGCTCACCCACCATCGTCATGAATGTCATCCGTGAACCGGGCTCCAATGTGCTGGTTATCATGAGCCGCCTGAAAGAGGTTTTAAAGGACCTCAACGACTCGGTTCTCAAGGACAGAAAGCTGGCGATCCGTCAAGTCTACGATGAAACCGGCTATATTTACAGCGCCATCGATCTTGTGCGGCAGAACATCTTTCTTGGAGGGATCCTGGCGATCGTGGTGCTGATTCTATTCTTAAGGAGTCTTGCCAGCACCTTTATCGTTTCCCTGGCGATCCCCATCAGCGTGATCGCGACTTTTCTGATCATGACCTTGCTGGGACGCAATATCAATGTGGTCAGTCTGGCGGGTCTCAGTTTTGCCATCGGCATGGTGGTGGACAACTCCATTGTGGTGTTCGAGAACATTTTTCGGCATCGTGAGATGGGCAAATCGCGTGCGACGGCTGCCTATGACGGCACCGTAGAAGTCTGGGGTGCTGTCCTGGCAAGTACGCTGACCACCGTGGCGGTGTTTCTGCCCATCGTGTTTGTACAGGAAGAAGCGGGCCAGCTATTCCGGGACATTGCCATTGCCATCAGCAGTGCGGTTTTGTTGAGTCTGATCGTTTCCATAACGGGTATTCCGACGCTATCGGCCAAGATTCTCGGCCGGGTCGATACAACATCTCCGAAAAAGAGAGGCCGGTTTTCCGTCATCGGAATAGCCGGCGGGTTCGTCAATATGATCACCCGTTTTATCTACTGGATGTGCGGTTATGTGACGGCCAGGATTGTGATGGTGCTTGTTTTAACCACATTGTCATTCAGTTTTGCCTTAGGGCTGATACCCAAAACAGAGTATCTTCCCCAGGGGAACCGTGAAATGCTGTTCGGTATTCTCATCCCTCCACCCGGTTATAACCAGGATGAAATGAAGCGTATCGCCATAGAGGTGGAAAAAGACATTCTGCCCTTGATCGATCATGAAGGTGAAAGTAAAATGGCGTCAGATTTAAATCTTCCTCCGCTGGAGAGCTTCTTCTTTGTGGCGTTCGGACAACAGGCCTTTATGGGGATGATGTCCAAGATTCAAGAACGGACAGCCGAACTGCTCCCTTATATTTATGGTGCCCTCAGAAAAATACCCGGCATGATCGCCGTGGTTCAGCAGCCGGGCCTTTTCGCACGGGGCATCGGTAAGGGTCGATCCATCGAGGTCGAGATAACAGGCCCTGATCTGGTTCAGTTGATCAATCTGGGGCGGCAGGTCTTTGGCGGGGCCATGCAGGTCCTTCCCGGAGCCCAGATTCGACCCATCCCGAGCCTCGACCTGGGGAGCCCGGAAATGCAGATTGTTCCCGACCGGGACCGGCTGACCCGCCTGGGATTGACCACGGCCGATCTTGGTACAACGGTCGATGTTCTGGTGGACGGTGCTCGTGCCAGCGGATACCGTTTTCTGGGGGAAGAGATTGACCTCATGGTCAAGACGGAAGAAAACAGGATATCGACCATTCAGGATTTAGCAGGTCTGCCGATAATTGCCCAATCCGGAGAAACGGTGACCCTGGCATCGGTGGCAGACATAAGCTTGACCGAGGGACCCAGCCAGATCAACCATATCCGTGCGGAACGGGCCATCACCATACAGATTATCCCACCCTTTGAGATCGCTCTTGAAACGGCAACACAGCTCATCGCCGAAAAGGTTATCGAGCCTCTGACTGGCAGTGGTGTTCTGGGTACTAGCTATCGTATCGACATGGCAGGCACCGCGGACGACCTGACACGAACCCGGGACGCGCTCATGTGGAATTTCCTGCTGGCGATGGTTATCAGCTATCTGCTCATGTCAGCTCTGTTTGAAAATTTTCTGTATCCCTTCATCATCATGTTCAGCGTGCCCCTGGCTGCGGCCGGTGGCTTTGTCGGTCTTTTTCTGCTCAACCGGTTTCTTGTTTACCAGCCCCTGGACATTATTACCATGCTCGGTTTCGTCATTCTGGTGGGCATCGTGGTGAACAATGCCATTCTTATCGTTCATCAGACACTCAACAATATGCGCGATGCCGCCATGACATCCCGCGAGGCCATCGCCGAGTCGGTCCGGTCACGAATACGACCCATCTATATGAGCAGCATCACCACGGTATGCGCCATGACCCCCCTGGTGCTTTCACCCGGGGCCGGTTCCGAATTTTATCGTGGGCTCGGCAGCGTTGTCATTGGCGGTATCCTGGTTTCCACGATTTTCACCATTTTTCTGATTCCTGCATTGCTGAGCTTGACATTGGATACCGTGTCCGGCATTAAGAGAAGCTTGCACCTGGAGAACACAGACACCTGAGGGAAGGAACATATGAAAGCGTTTAATTTGAAAGACATCACATCACTGACCTATCAACGGCCGGATATCGAAAAGGGCTATGCAAACCAAACTCTTTGTGTGGATATTTCAGATCCTGAAATATCCATTAAACCGGTTTCCGACGAAATGAAACGGATTTTTGTCGGTGGCAAAGGTTTTGATTTATGGCTGCTGTGGCATGCTGTAACCGGAACCACCCAATGGACAGATCCGGAGAACACCATCTGTATAGCCTCGGGTCCCATGGGCGGGACACCGTCCTATCCAGGATCAGGGAAGAGTATTGTGACGTCCTTGTCGCCGCTGACAGGGTCGGTTGTCGATTCCAACGTGGGCGGGTATTTTGGCCCCTATCTTAAATTTTCAGGATTTGATGCCCTGGAGATACAAGGCCAATCTTCCCGGGAAGTGGTTATATACATTGACGGTATCAGCGAGACCGTGACCATTTTCGAGGCACAGGGCCTGCCTGAAGATGCCTATGAAACCTCGTCTGTATTGACCCGGCATTTTGGAAATGAAAAACCAAGAGGAATTTCCGTCGTATCCACAGGACCGGGTGCGAAACATACCTTGATGGGCTGCCTGAACGTCACCTGGTACGACCCGAAACGGAAACGGGCTAGATATAAACAGGCCGGTCGTGGCGGACTGGGCACGGTGTTTGCCCATAAAGGCGTCAAGGCGGTTGTTGTCCGTTGGGACACCGTTTCCATGGATGCCAACAACCCGGCCGATTTGGAAACAATGAAAACTGTTGCCAAAAGCTACTCCAGAGAGATCGTGGAACTGGACCCGAAACAGAATGAGATGGCAAAGATCGGTACGACCCATCTGGTTCCTATTATGAACGATTTTGATCTGCTGCCGACGCATAATTTTAAATTCGGGCAGCATAAGATGGCCGGATTGATTGGAAAGGAGGTTTATAAAGATCTCTTTGATCCAGGATTTGACGGATGCTGGATGGGCTGTACCGTGGCATGCTCTCATGGTGTAAAGGATTTTGTGCCGCTGACAGGCCCCTACAAGGGCAGCAAGGTTTTTGTGGACGGGCCCGAATATGAAACCATTGCCGGGTGCGGGTCCAATCTGGGCATCTTTGATCCCTATACTATTATCGAAATCAATTTTTACTGTGATGCCTACGGTCTCGATACCATCTCTGTGGGGACTACCATGGCATTTGCCATGGAATGCTTTGAAATGGGTCTCATCGACAAAAGCCATACAGGCGGGCTGGATCTTCATTTCGGCAATCGGGATGCAGCCCTGGAACTGGTTCATCAAATGGCCAGAGGAGAGGGGTTTGGAACGGTTCTCGGCCAGGGTGTCCGGCGGATGAAAAAGCAATTTGCCTCGGAATTTGGTGCGGATGCGCAAACCCTGCAGGATATCGGTATGGAGTCCAAGGGGCTCGAATTTTCTGAGTACATGACCAAGGAATCCCTGGCCCAGCAGGGTGGATATGGCATGGCTCTCAAAGGACCGCAGCACGATGAAGCATGGCTGATCTTTCTGGACATGGTGCACAACTATATGCCAACATTCGAACAGAAAGCAGAAGCCTTGCACTGGTTCCCCATGTTTCGCACATGGTTCGGGCTCTGTGGTCTGTGCAAGCTTCCCTGGAACGATATTGTCCCGGAAGACAACAAGGACACCGAGGAACCCGCCAAGGTGATCAAGCATATGACATGGTACGCCCAATATTTTGGTGCGGTAACAGGACGTAAAGTCGTTCCGGAGGATCTCATCACCATCAGCGAGGCGGTATACAATTTCCAGCGGATCTTCAACCTGAAAATGGGGTTTGGGACAAGGGCCCAGGACATCCTGCCCTATCGTGCAGTGGGCCCGGTGACGGAAGAGGAATATGAATCCCGTCAGGAACGCTACGACGGCCAGCTGAAAGAGAGGCATGGCGTCGATATCCAGGGCAAGTCTACAGCAGAAAAGGTGGCTGTTCTGCGCAAACTGCGGGAAGAGCAATATGAACAATTAAAAGATGCGGTATATGAGAGAAGAGGATGGACCCAGAACGGCATACCGACGGTAAAAACCGTCAAGCGCCTGGGTATCGATTTCCCCGCTGTGCTGGAGATCCTAGAGAAAAACGGAGTAACCACTTGATTTCACTGGATGGCAAGCAGATGCTCTGGAAAAAAGGCATGACCGTATCGAATTTTTTGCAGGAAATCCCTGATGCCCATCAATATGCCGTGATAAGGGTTAATGACCGCTATGTGTCTCGACCCAGTTTTGATACCTATATTATTCCGGATAACGCTGAAATATACTTGATACCAATGATTGCAGGAGGGTAAACAGAGTTGTGGCGAAAATAGAGGGCGGTTGCATCAACGGCCTTGATTTCCCGTTGGATTGGAATTTAACCCTGTACCTGTAATGCCTGAATTGAGCGATCCCAAGAAGTGCAACGTTCAACTTGGGTAAGCATACCGATGCATTCTATAAACTCACTATTTTATAAGGAGGCGTCATGCTTAAGAAGAATTACACAAAAACAGGCCAATTTTGCAGAGTGACATTTAAGGTGCCACCGGATGTCGATGCCAAGAAGGTAATGTTGTGCGGGGATTTTAATGCTTGGGATAGAAAAAAAACCGTCATGAAGCTTCTTAAAGATGGCAGTTTTTCGGTTACGATCACATTGCCTGCAAACAGCTTGTATCGGTTTAAGTATTACCTTGGCACCCATCGATGGGAGAACGACGGGGATGCCGATGGCTACGTCAGCAACGATTTCGGGAGTGAAGATTCCTTGCTCGAGGTTTGATATGGAATATTACATTCAGTACACAACAGTTGCGTAATTGGAGTGCAAATTCCAGACCTTTGGGTACAAGATATCCTATATTTTCTAATATTTTGCAGACAACATACTATATGTTGATCTTGCACGATTTTTGCATTATAGGAATTCAGTCAATCCGCAGTGGGTTGATATATTCCCAAAAGTCAGAACGGTGCATGAGGAAATGAAAGACTATTCGGTTCTCAAATCAAGCAGGGAGGCGCTCCTGAGAAAGGCTGGTTTTCAGGAAGGCCATAACATTTTTGATAGCGGATCCCTAAATCAGACACTCGAATTTCAGGTCGTGGGGGATCGGAGCGATCCGGGTTCCCCCAGCGACCAGAATTGATATGCGACATCCACGTTTAATGATGTGTTGCATATTCATCTAAGTGTCCGAGAATCTTTTTTTCGTTACTGGGTCTGATCATCGTTTGCCTATCAAAATGGTACCCTTTACCATTCGTTCGCATATTCCATCATCAAACCGGGAATTGTATCTTTTTAAGAGCACCCCCCTATATCTTCCCTAATTTTTTATATCAGAGCATATACGCAAACCTGTCATTGAACAAAGAACAGATAAAGGAGGTTAAAAGCATGAGGTATCCGATGTCAAGATATACCATCTCACTGATATTAATCTGGATGATCATCGCGCTGACCGGGTGCGTCGGGGTGCAAAATATTGGAAGAGATGGAGATTCCAATGTCACGGAGCCGGTATCCTGGCCCCGGCCGTTCTTTTTGACTGTGGGGGAACACCAAACAGCCCCTGGTCTTTCGGTTGTCTATTTCTATAAAAAAATCAGGCATATCGATGAAATGTCAAATGATCAATGGACGGCAAAAAATGGTGTGTCTGGCGAACCGATCCCCATAATCGCCCATCAATTCGGGAATGGTGAAGTGTTCGGCAGCGGAGAAAGGCAGGGGGTTTGTGTGCAGATGCAGGGCTATCTGAATTTTAAGGAACCCGGGATATACCTGATCAAAGCCAACAGCAACGACGGCATTCGGGTATTTCTGGACAACAAAATGATCCTCAACGATCCGGACCAACATTCAGCGCGTTTTACATCGAAGGCAGAGATCGAGATCAAGCAACCGGGTCACTATAGCATCCTGGTGCGGTACTTTCAGAGAAAAGGAACGGCAACCCTGGAAATGTACTGGAAAACACCCGCAACCGAAAGCTTTGACATTATACCGGCCATGGCTTATTCACACGATAGTAATGCATCCTGATGAACCGCAATAGCCTGCAAATCAAAATCAGATAGAATTCCTTACGGTCGCTGCTTCGCATGCTGCGCGGTTCTTCAATCCATTCCTTCCAATATAAGGGGATAGCGATGTTCCGCCCTGTTTCGATTCGAATCAATATTCTCACCAATTTTATACTTGTTATCGTTTTGATCGCTGTTTCACTGCTGGGAATGCAGTACTTTTTCAGCCAGCAGTTGGCCATGTCGGCAACGCATAAAAGTTTTGTTCAAACAGCCCGGCAGGTGACCCAGCATATTCAAGCCCGTGATGCCCTGGCAAAAAACATGCTCTACCTCACGGAATTCTATCCAGAGCTGACGCTCCCGCCCACGGACCCGCGTCATAGCGATACCATTAAGCGCTTTACCGTCAACATGCAACGCGCCACCCATATCTATGCTATGTATATCGGGCATCCTAATGGCGACTTTTTTGAAGTGGTCAATATGGAAAGTGCCGCTGTGCTGCATACCCATTTCAAGGCACCTTCGGAAACGCGCTGGACGATCATCAAAATATTTGATTCCCCCCAGGGCAGAGTGCTACAATTTGATTTTCTGAACAGCGCATTGCAGCTGATTTCAACCCGTTCAGAGTCTTCTGAATATCGGGCCAATGAACGGCCATGGTTCCAGCAGGCGTATCAAAGTGACAACGTGGTGCGGACGGATCCCTATTTATTTTCTCACCTCCAACAAAAAGGGATTACTTTTGCCAAAGTGATCAATGGTTCCCAATCTGTTCTGGCCATTGACCTTACCCTTAAAAGGCTTAACGATCTTTTATATGAACAGAAATTTGGTCCAAGCAGTGAGGTCGTGATGTTCGGCAGGGATGGCAGTATTATCGCGTCATCTGACCTCCGGGCGCCAGATGAAAAGAGCGATGCCTTTCTTGTCCAGGCCCTTGAAAAAGGTCAAACAGACCATCTCCTTCGCTATAAAGAGCATGGTGAGGATCTGTTTGCCATGGTCACGACCCTTTCGACTGAAATAAGTACCGATACCCACCTTGGCATCAGCATCGATGCGGATGTCATGCTCAAGCCTTACCACGAAAAAATTGTTTATTCCTTGGTCATTGCCGCCATATTCCTGTTTTTGGCAATGCCACTGATCTTCTATACAACCTCGCGTATCGTCAGACCAATCAAGGAGCTCATGTTCCAAAATGATAAAATCAAAGCACGCCATTTTGATGAAGTTACACCGATCAAGACCCGTATCTCAGAACTGATTGATCTTTCCGCTTCGCTGGTTTCCATGACCAAGAGCATCCAGGCCTACCAAAAGGCGCAAGCGGAACTGATGGATTCCTTTATCAAGCTTATCGCTGATGCCATCGATGCCAAGTCACCTTATACAGGTGGGCACTGTCAACGGGTCCCGGAAGTCGCTATGCTGCTGGCGAAAGCCGCCCATGCTGTAAATGACGGCCCTTTTAAGGCTTTCCGTTTTGACAATGATGAGGCCTGGAGAGAGTTTGAGACCGGCGCCTGGCTGCATGACTGCGGTAAAGTGACGACGCCCGAGTACGTCGTCGACAAGGCAACCAAACTCGAAACCATCCACAACCGGATTCATGGAATCCGGACCCGTTTTGAAGTGATCTGGCGCGATATCGAGATAGAGGCATATGAGCGGCGTCTTCAGGGTGAAGATGAAATACAGATCAGCACCTGGAAACAAGAAACGCAGCAGGCCCTTGTGGATGATTTTGCTTTTATTGCCGAGTGCAATATCGGCGGAGAGTTTATGAGTCAGGAGAAACAGGAACGTATCAAAAGTATTGCAGGCCGAACCTGGATACGCCACTTTGATGATCGACTCGGCCTTTCAGACGCTGACATGCTGCAGTATGAGGGAATTGAAGTGATTCCAGTTCCGGCTGTCGAGCAACTTATGAGCGACAAGCCCGAGCACCTTGTTAAACGACCCAACTTTGACGGGGAAGCCTACCGCAAACAGGGCTTCAAGCTGGAAGTTCCTGAATTCCTATATAACCATGGTGAAATCTATAACCTCTGTATTGAAAAAGGGACCCTCACGCCTGAAGAGCGTTTCAAGATCAACGAACATGTCATCATGAGCATCAAAATGTTAGAGCGACTGCCCTATCCTGAAAATATGGAACAGATACCGGAGTATGCCGGTACCCACCATGAAACCATGATCGGCACAGGATATCCGCGACGGCTTCACAAGGAGGATCTTTCGATACCTGCACGTATCATGGTCATTGCCGATATTTTTGAAGCTCTGACCGCTTCAGACCGACCATATAAAAAGGGTAAAACACTTTCCCAAGCAATCAAGATAATGCATTTTATGAAAAAAGACGAGCATATCGATGCAGAGCTCTTTGACCTATTTTTAACTTCGGGGGTCCATCTCGAGTATGCAAAACGCTATCTGAAACCCGAGCAGGTTGATGAAGTGAAGATAGAAGCGGAGCCTTCAAACCCGTGAGGCGCTTTCATTGGCGAAACGTCCTGTTTGTCAATATGCCCATGGTGAAGAGATTTTTATTTCTTCAGGCTCTCAAACGTTTGATAGCGCATGTTACGACATCGATGGCCGTTTCGATCTGTTCCGGTGTCGTCATGCGGCCGGTGGAAAAGCGTAGCGTCCCTTTGGCCCATTCCAGGGGAATCTGCATGGCCTCCAGAACATGGGATAGCGTCACCGTGCCTGAATGACAGGCGGCGCCAGCGGAGGCCGCCACTTCCAGGCCGATCTCCTCCAATATGCGGTTGGCCTCAAGACCCTTGAAAGAGAGGCTCAGGGTGTTGGGCAGGCGTAAATCAGGATGGCCATTGAGGCGCATGTTATCCAACTGTGCCGACAGGCCGTTGTGCAGCCTGTCGCGCATGGCCGTTAAATAGCTTCCGGTGTAGTCGAGGCTGGCATCGGCCATCTCGCAGGCTTTGCCCAGACCCACGATCTCCAGTACATTTTCGGTGCCTGCGCGCCACCCCATCTCCTGGCCTGCCCCATGGCAGAATTTTTCCGGTAACAATCCCTTTTTGATGTATAAGGCACCGATCCCCTTGGGGGCGTATATTTTGTGTCCGGCGATGGAGAGCAGGTCTATGTTCATTTCCTGAACATCTGTTGCAATTTTTCCTGCGCTTTGGGCCGCATCGGTGTGGATACAGATGCCTTTCTGTCTGGCCAGCAGGGCAATATCCCGTATGGGCTGAAGGGTTCCCACCTCGTTGTTGGCATGCATAATGGTAATCAATATCGTGTCCGATCGAATGGCGGCCGCAATATTTTCCAGGCTGACCATACCGGTATCATCCACATCCACGCGGGTGGTATCGAAACCCTCGTTCTTAAGATATTCGCAGACTTCCAAAACTGCCGGGTGCTCCACGGTGCTGGTGATGATATGGCGGCCTTTGTTCTTCAGGACCCTGGCCATTCCCTTGATGGCGTGGTTGTTGGATTCGGTGCCACCGGAGGTAAAAAGGACTTCCTCTGCCTGGCAATTGAGCATATCTGCCACCTGCTGCCGGGCTTTTTCCACGGCTCTCTTGGGGCGGATACCGTACCAATGAGAACTGGACGGATTACCGAATTCGGTTTCCAGGAACGGCCGCATGGCCGCAATCACCTCCGGGTCATGGGGTGTGGTACCGTTGTAGTCCAGATAGATGGGCTGAACCATCTTTATGCCTCCTTTTGAGGGACCGAAAATCCCAGGTCGAAGATGCGATGGCAGGCCGGGCATATGAATAGCCACTCTGTCTTGTCACCCGATTTTTGAAACATGGAATGGAATCCGTCCCCGTAGCTGCAGACGGGGCAATCCTTGAAGGTCTGATGCATGTCAATTTTCATGATGTCTTGATCCATTTTAAGCCTCCTTGATAATCGGTTGGGAAAAGGATAGCTGAAAAATGGGTCCATCGCAATCACAAGTTCGCCCCGACTAACTTCACATCGGCTCAAATGGTTGCATGCGTTTTAAAACGCTATAGCTGAACTTCTAGGTGTTTACAGGGGCTGAATTCCATTGACCATGCTGGTGTATAAAGGTATTCATTCTTTCAAATGTTGAACCGAAAAAGAGAGGCACCCCAGCGACGTGTTGGTACGTGGCGGAATTTCCGGCTTGTCTGGACCGCAGGATTCTTTATTTCCCAAATAAGGAGAGACATATGAATAAAATTATATCCCGGATGGGTGATGGTTGGTTGGTGGCGTTCAGTGAGCAGGAATTGAAACGGGAGTTGGAGGAAGGCACGCAGGATGCCGCCGCTCAGGGTGATATTGACCCGCTGCTCGAAGATGAATTGGAATATCTCTTTGAAATTTGTCGGTCGGGCAACAAAATGACAGGGGTTGAAGCCGGCCGAGAGGTTGTCCTCTCCTACGATGGTCCGACGTTTGAAATTAGACGACTGGGGATCCTGGCGAACCGTCAGACGGCATTGCAAATATATGAAAGATGTTTTGGTGCCGACACCCTAGAATTTTCCCATATTGATTACAGCTATAAACAGGTGAAACCCATTGTGCATGAGGAGCTGCCCCTCTTTGAACAGCTTCAATCCTTGACCGTAGCGCCCATGCTCTATGGCGCCATGCCCAATTTAGGGCTGTACACAAAACCAGACGGCCCGGTTGCCAACCCGAGTGAGTTGATGCCCCAGGGAAAAATAAAGGATGCCCAGGAGGCTTATGAAGAGGCCGTTGAAATGTCTGTGAACGACATGGTTTTTGTCGCTTCAAAGTTTTATGAGGCTGGTTGTGACGGTATCAATATCGACACCGTAGGGGCCTCTGGCGACCCTGATTTTAAAGCGGCTCTGTTAGCGACAGAAGCGCTCAGGAATAAATATCCCGATATCAATATTGAAATTGGAATGGCAGGTGAATTTGTTCTGGGTATGCATGGAGAGATGACACACAACGGGAGACGATTGGCCGGCATGTATCCCCATGAACAGGTTAAGCTGG
The DNA here is from genome assembly GCA_963823335.1 of uncultured delta proteobacterium. Classification (GTDB taxonomy): domain Bacteria; phylum Desulfobacterota; class Desulfobacteria; order Desulfobacterales; family B30-G6; genus B30-G6. Next base: position 1,188,218 of record CAWGLD010000001.1, read on the forward strand.
TGGAGGAGGCCGGTGCCCACATATTTGGGGCCGTGGTAAACACACAGACACGCCAGTCCTTTCCCTGGAATCTGGCCAGATCAGTGACCTTTAGTAAAGCATGCACAGCGGCAGCCAATATCCCAGTACACGGTAATATGGGGATGGGCGTCGGTTCACTGCCCGTTTGCGAGATGCAACCGGCTGAAACGGTATCCATGGCCTCCAAGGCAATGGTCGAAATTGCCCGTCTTGATGGCTTGTAGGTTGGCACCGGTGATCCTGCCGGTGTGGCCATTACACATGCCATGACCTCGGGAATGGGTGGAATACGGACCACAGGAGATCTTGTGGCTCGGATGCAAATTTCGCGGGGCATGAAAATTGGTAAGGCCAAACAATATGTAGCAGAAAAATTGGGTGTATCCATCCAGGATATACACGATGCAGTGGCTATGCGAGAGACACGGGAAGACCTCCGTATCGGTGTACTGCAATCGTTGCCTGGTCACCCAAAAGGCATTGAAGCCAAGTACAATATTGCCAGAGTACTCGGAATTGAATTGAATTCCTTACGTTCTTCAAAAGTCCGTATCGGATGAGCCGGCAAAGATCAGTCTGAATCACAACAGAGACTGCACTCCTGTGGCTTGTCGTGTCTGCAAGGCTCTGCTTTGTGCTTTTTGTCAACAGCGGCCCCAAATTCTCCAGGCTAAGAATAAACCTTAGGAAAAAATTGACTTCATGGAGAATGAAACGCTATAATTTCCAGCAACAGGCGAGCGCAACCGGCCAGGGGGATGTAATAGCGGTTCCCCCTGGTCAAACCCCTGCCCCATAGTATCATTTGTGGTATTGAAAGCCGTTGAGGTTGAAGAACCTCGCAGCAGGCTACGAGGAATGTTCCGCCTTACGGCAGAACCTACGGGGTTAGCGCTCGCTGTTGCGGTTCGGATTTGGATTCGAGTGTTTCAAGTTTACACTGCTGTAGACAGGATTACTAAAGATGTCCAAAAAAGGAGAATAATATGCCAATCGAAACAATAGCCCAGGCAGTAAAAAAATGCGGTGTTGCCATCGAGCCGGCCGTGTCTTTTCGACTGCAGTGCCTGAGCGATGAGGACTGCCGGAGAATCCATAATGCCACATTGGAAGTCCTGGATCAAACCGGCATTTTTGTTCCCAGCAACAGGGCAACGGAAATTTTTGCAGATCATGGCGCCAGGGTGAACAAACACGATCGGCGGGTGTTTTTATCGGCGCACATCGTCGAAAAAGCACTGTCCACCATTCCCGATCAAATTCGAATCCCCGGACGGGAGCGATCACGGGACTACATCATGGGGGGAGAGTCCCTGGGCTTTATCAATTTCGGGACCACGGTGTTTATAAACGATTTAGCCACGGGTGAACGACGTAAATCGACCAAGGAAGATGTGGCCCAGGCGACCCGCGTTTTGGACGCGTTAAACAGCATTGATATATTGATCACCGTATTGAGCTGTACAGAAAAATCTTCTATGACCGAAACCATGCACGCCACGGCAGCCATGCTCGCAAACACGACCAAACCGGTGGAAGCGGTACCCCCCACGGCCAATTTAATTCCCAAAATGGCCCTGATGGGAGAGGCGGCTGTCGGCAGAGATGTCTTTTGCAAAAATCCGTTCTTCTTTACCGGGGTTTGCGTTGTGAGCCCTTTACAACTGGTGGACGAGTGCAGTGAAGTGCTGCTGGCATCTGTGGAACATAATTTTGTCACCAGTGTCCTCTCCATGTGCCTGGCCGGAGGGACATCGCCCATCCATCTTGCAGGAACAGTGGTCCAGCACAATGCCGAAGTGCTAAGCGGGCTGATTTTGGGACAACTTCTGAAGCCCGGTGCGCCCATGATATACAGCAGCTCCACCACATCGATGGATATGCTTTTTGGCACCGCTGCCGTCGGGTCCGTGGAAGGCGCTATCCTGAACGCGACCCTGGCCCGCATGGGTCGCTATTACCACATACCCGTAAGGGTATCGGGCGGGTAGGTGGACAGTAAACTATGTGACGCCCAAACCGGTTACGAGTCCTTGCTTACAGCGCTTCTTCCCTCATTGGCAGGTGCCAATCTGGTTTATGGAGCAGGCATGCTGGACAGCGGAATGGTTCTGGATTACGGCAAAATGATTCTTGATGATGAGATCAATCATACTATCAAGCGCATCGTTAAAGGGGTGCAGGTTACGGAAACATCGCTTTCGGCGGACCTTATCAAGGAGGTAGGGCACACCGGGAATTATTTGACGCATCCGAGCACCTTGGAGCACTTTTCCGAGTTGGTACAACCCAAACTTATGAACCGGGAAAACTATGAAAACTGGTCGGCCAAAGGTCGAACCGACGTGCACGAAAGGGCATTGGAAAGAGCCAGGGAACTGGTGGCGAATCATCAGCCTCAGCCTATCAGCGAAAAGGCGCAAAAAGAAATCGATGAAATCATCCGCGAGACTGAAAAAGAACTCGATGTGGACAGTTGAAGAGTCCTCGCAGCAAGTTACGGGTAACGCGCTCACTGTTGCGGTTCAACCAACAGGGTCACGGGTTCGACAGGGTCGAATCGATGCATCTTGAAATAGGAGAGAAAGGGTTTCGCGATACAGATGCAAACGCCGTCAAAACAGCCAAAATTATCGCGACTGCCTTGAACGGCATCAGCTTACACTAAGCGCGTGGTTGGCCGCAGCGAGGGTCATCAATAATTGAAAAACAGATCATCGAGTAAATGAATCCTCAGGCATCAAGGTCAGAGCTGACTTTTTATTAAGTCCAATTAGTAAAGGACGTCCCTAAAATCTCTAAAAGTTTCGGGAGAGAGGAGGAAATACGTTATGCGTGGTGTTTTCATCATCGTTACCCTTATCGCAATGCTATTCGCCGTATTTCTGGTTGTCAGGAACTTAAAAACAGACACTGTCGATGGTGTAGACAAAATGGAAACCATCCAAAAGGCGAAAGATACCGCCGATATTGTCGATAATGGGGTCAAGAAAATGAAAAAAGCAATGGAGTAAAATCATAACAATGCATTGGTCCAACGCTACAGTGGCGGTTGATTTATCTTAACACACGCTCGTACACTTGTCCCTGGCCATTTTGGCGGGAAGCGTCTCAATGACACGCATGGTTTTCCACTTGCCCTGGTAATAGCGAAGGAAGGAAGCAGAGCACAGGGAGATCACGTACAAGGTCAGGATGATCCAGCAAGTGTAGATGCCCCATCCCAGGAATCTGACGCCTATGGTGATGGGCAAGATCATGATCACAAGGGTGACAATTCCGATACTCCACATGATAAAGCGGGTGTCGCCGGCGCCCTTTAGCACACCGGTAAAGATAAAATATAAGGCAAGTTAGGGGACGTCCTTGACTATATTGACTAATTTAGAGCGTGTTGTTGCGTGTGTCACTGCATGGCGGATACCCCGCAAGGCCCTTTCTACGTTGGCAAACACCGGAATGCCGTGGGACTGATATGCCTTGCGCAGGATGCGGGATGTTTTTTCCACATCCACATCCGCAACGGTCACGGCGTGGTTTTCGAAAACAGCAATAATTTCCCTGCCAGATTTATTTTTCAGCCGTTCGAGCACCGGCAGCATTTCTTCCAGATACGCCCCGGGCGGTCCTGCCGGCACACCAGCCATTTCCATAAAAGAGCGCACTTCCACCTCAAGGGGTCTTAACAGGAATACCATGATCAGGATATCAATGGGTTCCGAGTCAAGGATAATTTCCAGAGATTTTTCGATAACATCTGCGGGAACAACAGGTGATCCCGTATCCAGTGGGTTTTGCATGCTGTTGCCGGGTGTGGGATAAAATTGACGAAGCCGCTTTTGTGTTGCAGCACTAAAGTGATCCAGGGTCAGGCCTGATCTATGGGACACATCACAGCTGAATACGCCGATGGCACCGCCCCCCCCTACCAGGGCTATTCGAGGTCCCGGTTTTTTGAGGTATTTCAGCGCCACGAGGGCATCCATGAGTTCGTCCAGGCCCTGAACAGGGATGGCATGACCCTGTCTGAGAACACCCTTCCATATGTCGGCATCACCTGCCAGAGAAGCTGTATGACTTTGGGTCGCTCGATTTCCCGGGGGTGTCAGGCCGGCCTTCCAGATCACGACCGGTTTTTGCCGTGTTACCCGGCGGAGTGTTTCCAAGAATTCTTGCCCATCCCTGACTCCTTCCAGATAGGCGGCTATTACGTCTGTTTCAGAATCGGTAGATAAGTAGTCGAGAATCGCGATGGCGTCCAGGTCACATCCATTGCCGAATGATACCATTTTGCTGAGATGGATACCTGCCAGACGGGCTTCATACCCGAAATCAGTCGCAACACCGCCACTCTGCGAGAGCATGGCAATCGAGCCGGGCTTTTTGGAGAAATCAGCTCCCGGTAACAGAGTGACGCCGCCACGGGGTGAATGAATACCAAAGCAATTGGGACCGACTACCCGGATTCCCTCACGTGCGATAAGCGCCACTTCTCTCTGCAGGGCGATACTTTCAGCTGAACCGATCTCGGCAAAGCCGGATGAATGAATTTGAGCACCTGTAACACCATATCGCAGACAGGATCTTAAAATATCGGGTACAAATTTGGCCGGAACCGATATGGACGCCAGATCAACAGGACCTTCCACCTCCTCGATGCATTTATAAATTTTGTGCCCGTTCAGTTCTCCGCCCTTGGATGAGATGGGGTATAGCTTTCCCGGATAGCCATATCGGATCAGGCTTAAGGCGATGAGGTTGCCAAAGGCACCGGGCCTGCTGATTCCGCCAAAAACCGCAATTCCCCTGGGGGCAAAGATTCTGTCCAATGGATTGTTTTTCTTTTTTGTCATATGCCTTACACGGCCTTTTAATGCGTCTGGTATCAAGTGGGCTGCAGCGTCCCATATGTTAAATATAAATCAGTTCTTTCCCTTATCCATTCCATGAGTAAATTGCAATTCCTTACTTGAAATGAAGCTATTGAACTACTATGCTGCAATGGTATCTCAAAATGAGAAAAACCATGACTGCAGAACTGAAAGCGAAAACCATGAAACCTCGAATCGGCCCGCTTTTTGCGGATTTATACCAACTGACCATGGCGGCTGCCTATTTTCAAAAAGGCATGCAAGGGAATGCGACCTTTTCCCTTTTTGTGCGGGAGTCTGAAGTCCGGAATTTTTTTGTGGCGGCAGGGCTTGATGCGGTTCTGAATGAACTGGCATTTTTCAGGTTTTCTGAAGGAGAGATAGATTATTTAAAGGAGACAGGTCTTTTCTCGGATTCGTTTCTCTCTTTTCTGAAAAAAGTTCGTTTCAAGGGAAATATTTTCGCCATGCCGGAGGGGTCGATTTTCTTCCCGGACGAACCTCTACTCGAGGTAACAGCCCATATCGTCGAGGCCCAGATTATTGAAACCTTTTTGCTGAATACCATTGGCTCCCAGACCCTGTTTGCCTCCAAGGGTGCGCGGTGCATTCATGCGGCTGATGGGCGGCCTCTGGTTGATTTCTCTTTGAGAAGGACACAGGGCCAGGACGCCGGACTGAATGTTGCCAGAAGCACTTATATTTCGGGGTTTTCCGGAACAAGCAATCTATTGGCCGGACAACGCTACGGCATCCCTGTTTCCGGTACCATGGCGCATTCGTATATTTCAGCATTTGAACACGAGATCGATGCCTTTCGCACCTATGCAGCCATTTTCCCGGAACATTCTGTATTCCTCATCGACACATACGATACCATCGAGGGAGCCAGACAGGCGGTGCGTGTGGGCCTGGAAATGAGAAAACAGGGCCACTCACTCAAAGGGGTTCGTCTCGATAGTGGCGACATGATCGACCTGAGTTGCAGGGTACGGGAACTTCTCGACAACGCCGGGCTTTCCGATGTTAAAATCTATGCCAGCAGCGGGTTTGACGAGTTTAAAATTCACGAACTGCTGGCAAAAGGTGCCTGCATCGATGCCTTCGGGGTTGGAACAAAGGTCGGCGTTTCCGCAGATGCGCCTTATTTGGATATCGTTTACAAGCTGGTCAAAATAAATGACAGGCTTGTGAGGAAATTGAGTTCGGGAAAGCAAACACTGGCCGGTGAAAAGCAGGTATTTCGAAAATATGATGCCCAAGGAAAGTTTGTTGAAGATATCATTGGTTTGAAAAACGAAACCATTGACGGTGCGACACCGCTGCTGTCAGCTGTGATGCAGCAGGGAAAACGAGTTGACATGCATTCGACCCTTAAGGATATTCAGGTTTTTTTCAAATCGAATTTCAGCGCATTGCCGGACCATTACAAATCGATCCATAAAAGACATCGCTATCCTGTGCACCTCAGCGGGCAGCTTGTTCTGGCACAGAGCAGCATTTCATGACCATCAGCTCAAAGATGAAGATTGGCGGGGAATCTTTTATCGTGCATCTCTAAGAGATTACAAGGAGGCGACATGACGGCAAATGAATTGCCCATCCCATCTTTTTTTAATGCCGCCCGTGTTGGGAAGGTTTGGAGGGTCCCTTATCAGGAAAGAGCCGGTGATGCGCAAAAATGGCGAGCCCGGTATGGCATCAGAACAAGTGCCCAGGATGTATTCAGAGTATGTCTGATGCTCATCGATGTTCAAAACACATTCTGTGTCCCGGGTTTTGAACTCTATGTGGGCGGGGCGACCGGAAACGGTGCCGTGGATGACAACCGGCGATTGGGAGCCTTTATCTACCGCAACATACCAGCGATCACGCAAATTTGCCCCAGCATGGATACCCATCAGGTAATGCAGATTTTTCACAGTATTTTTCTTGTCAGCGATACCGGAGATCACCCGGACCCCTACACGCCCATATCGCTGGAAGATATCGAGAAAGGTGTCTGGCGTTTTAATAGAGAACTTATTGAAAGCCTTAAGATCGACGAACGATACGGGCAGGCCCATCTGGTGCACTATGCACGCCAGCTGAAGGCGGGGGGGAAATACGACCTTACCATCTGGCCCTATCATGCCATGCTTGGAGGTATCGGGCACGCACTGGTGTCAACCGTGGAGGAAGCGATCTTTTTTCATGCCATGTGCCGGTCCAGTCAACCTGATTTTCAGCTTAAAGGGGTTCATCCCTTTACCGAAAACTATTCTGTACTGCGTCCTGAAATCATCGAAGGCTTGGACAACAGTGAGCTTGGGGGGATAAATCAGCAACTTATGGACACGCTTCTGACATTTGACGCCCTCATTATTGCCGGGCAGGCAAAAAGCCATTGTGTGGCCTGGACCGTAGCGGATCTGTTATCTGAAATCGAAAACAAGGACCCGACCCTGGCATCCAAAGTATATCTGCTGGAAGATTGTACCTCCCCGGTGGTAATACCGGGCGTCATCGATTATACCGAGCCGGCCAATAAAGCATTTGAGCGATTCGAAAAAGCGGGGATGCATATTGTAACGTCCACAGATCCTTTGGTAAACTGGCCTGGCTTCCCGTCCTGATCGATCCCGCCGTGGTGTTATTCAACCTTCGCAGTAGTATACTACGGCTTCAAGTTGAAATGCCTTGCGGCAGAACCGATCAGAACGGAAACCGTTTGGGATTTGTCGCAATGGCTCAAATCGGCTTCAGCAAAGCATGTCCCAATTTCCTCTAACAGGCTAATCCGAAGTGGTTTCAATTACTTCAATTGGGTTCAAGGTCAAGGCGGATTGGAATGTTTAACCGGAAGAATACCCAGGGTATTTTGAGGATTAAACATACCGGTCCAACGCAGACATTGGACGCGAGGGGAGTAATTGAAACCACTTCTGGTTATATGCCCAGGTAGGCCTTCTTGACATTTTCATCGGCAAGCAGGTTCTGGCTGCTGTCGGACAGGGTGATGCGTCCGTTTTCCATGACATATCCCCTGTGGGCAACCTGCAGGGCAAGGTTGGCATTCTGCTCCACAAGAAAGATCGTGGTTTTGTTTTCCTGATTGATTTTGCGAATAATTCTGAAAATCTGTTTTACGATCAATGGGGCTAGGCCCAGGGAAGGTTCATCCAGGAGAAGGAGCCTGGGTCTTGCCATAAGGGCCCTTGCGACCGCCAGCATCTGTTGCTCACCACCGCTGAGGGTGCCCCCTGACTGGTGACGCCGCTCAGCCAGGATAGGAAAAAGATCAAAGATATATTCCACGTCTTTGTGAATCTCACTGGTATCGTTTCGTAAAAAGGCGCCCATATCAAGATTTTCCATTACGGTAAGATAGGGGAAAATCCGGCGCCCTTCAGGTACCTGACTGATGCCAAGGGCCACGATCTGGTTGGGAGAAAGTTTCTGGAGTGGTTTTCCCAAAAAGAGGATCTCACCGGATCTCGGGGGCACGATGCCGGATATGGACATGAGGGTCGTGGTTTTTCCGGCACCATTTGCACCGATCAGGGTAATGATCTCACCTTCTGAGATTTCTAGACTAATTCCCTTTATGGCCTGAATATTACCATAGTAGGTCTGAATGTTCTTAACCTCAAGCATCCAATTCTTCTCCCAGATACGCTTTTATAACAGCTGGATTGGCCTTGATTTCCCGGGGTGTTCCTTCGGCAATTTTTTTGCCGTAGTCCACCACATAAATACGATCGGACAGGCTCATCACCAGTTTCATGTCGTGCTCGATAAGCAGGATGGAAATATTTTCCTGGTCGCGTATGCGGACAATCAGATCGTCGAGCTCTTTGGTTTCCCTGGCATTCATTCCTGCGGCGGGTTCATCCAGAAGCAGAATCGATGGGTCCGTTGCCATGGCGCGGGCGATTTCCAGGCGTCGCTGTGCACCGTAGGGAAGGTTTTTTGCGTATTCGTTGACAAATTGTTCCAAACCTATTTTTTCAAGCACCCTGTAGCTGTCCTCGACAACTTTTTGTTCTTCTCTGACCGTGGCAGGATTTCTGAAAATGGCGCCGGGTATGCCGGCAGACATGCGACAATGACGGCCGATCATGACGTTTTCCAGAACCGTCATGTTTTGGAACAGACGAATATTCTGAAACGTACGGGCCATACCGTTTTCAGTAACATGGTTGGGTTTCAGACCCTTGATAAGTGTTCTTTCTCCCCCGGGCGGGGTGATGGCAACATCCCCTTTTGTGGGTGGATATATACCGGTGATGCAGTTAAAAAAGGTGGTCTTTCCCGCACCATTGGGGCCAATCAGTGCAACGATTTCACCTTGCCCGACAGTCAGACTGATGTCGTCCAGGGCTCTTAGCCCGCCGAAATCTTTGGTCAGATTTGTTACTTCGAGAATCGGTTTCATATACTTAAACAGTCGGTTGCTTGCTCTTTAATCCTTTGAACTTGTATGTTTTTCGAACATCCGTAATAATTCCCCCGGGTCGGAAGACCATCATGATGACCAGCGTGGCTCCAAAAATTAGCATGCGGTACTCGGAAAATGCCCGCAGATATTCCGGCAGAAGAATCAGAACCAGGGCGCCGAAAATAACACCCAATACAGACCCCATGCCACCCAGGACCACGATACATAAAATAATGATGGATTCCCAGATGGTAAAACTGGCAGGATTGATGAACGTGGTTTTTGCTGCAAAGACCACGCCGCCGATGCCGGCCCAGGTAGCACCTAGGGCAAAGGCGCTCAGCTTGGTCCGGGTCTTGTCAATACCCATGGCCTGACACGCCACCTCGTCCTCCCTGAGGGCAATCCAGGCCCTTCCCAGCCGAGAGTCCTGCAGACGTTTGACCACAAAGATGGTAAAAATGGCCATACCGATCATCAGGAAATAAACATAGGTGATGGATTGAGACAGGGAGAACTCCATACCGAAAAAACCGGGTCTGGGGATATTGGCAATGCCGCTGGGTCCAAAAGAAAAGGCATTCCAGTTTTCCAGAATCAGGCGGATGATCTCACCAAATCCCAGAGTGACGATGGCCAGGTAATCTCCCCGAAGACGGAGGACCGGGAAACCCAGCATGACACCGAAAAGAAAGGCGAATGTGGCCCCGATGGGCAGAGCCGCCCAGAACCCCAGCCCGAAATGATGATTGAGCAGGGCGTAACTGTAGGCACCCACGGCGTAAAACGCGACATATCCCAGATCGAGCAGTCCGGCGAGACCGACAACAATGTTCAGACCCAGCCCGACGACCACATAAATAAGTGCTGTGGTCATGATGTTGGTTTGATACATGGAAAAGACAAAAGGAAAGGCAATGATGAAAATACCAAGCGCGATGGCAGCGGGAACACTGAATTGCCTGTTCTTGATGAGTCTCTGTACAAGGGGCAGGGTTCCGGCCTCCTCGGCTTTTTTTTCACCGGCTTCTTTTCTTTTGTGGAGGTATCGCCAGAGGAATGACAGAAAAAACGCACCGATCCCCACCATGAACATTCTTTTCCAGCGCCATTCAATGATATCGTCGATCGTGTTCACACGAATTACCATGATGGGAAAGGTCAGGAACATCAGCCACAACGCCACCAGAAACGATTTTCTTATTTCATTGAAACGAAACATAATTTTTTTAATGGTTTTAAGTTTTAGGTTTTAAGTTTTAGGATTGGTTTTCAGTGAGTATAAATAGCGGGTCTTCATACTTAACACTTAAAACCTAACACCTAAAACATGATGAATTCATCCGTTTGAATTCATCATACTTTATCTGTATCTGATCTGCCCAAAATACCCGAAGGCCTGAATATCAGGGTAAACACCAGAAAGAGGAAAGCGAAGACATCCTCATAATCACTGGAGATATAGCCTGTGAAAAAGCTTTCCGACATGCCCAGCACCAGGCTTCCCAGCACAGCCCCCGGCATGCTGCCGATGCCGCCCAGCACAGCGGCCACGAAGGCCTTGATGCCGGCGATAAATCCTATGTAGTAATTGATCTGTCCCGTGTGGGACGCGATCAGGACACCTCCCAATGCGGCGGTGGCGGAACCGACAATAAATGTCATCGAAATGACTTTGTTGACATCGACCCCCACCAGCATGGCCATGTTGCGGTCCTGGGCGGTGGCCCGCATGGCTTTTCCGATTTTGGTGAACTTGATGAGAACGGTCAGGAGAACCATGACGATGGTGGTGGTGACATAGATTACGATTTCGGAGGAGCGGACAATATGTTCAACGGGTTCCAGGAATTTAAAATCCGGAATCAGGTTGGGGAACGGCATATAATTGGAAGTCTGGGCCAGCAGCACGTAGTATTGCAGAAACATGGACATACCGATGGCGCTGATGAGCGCCGAGAGCCTGGGTGCCTGGCGCAGCGGTTTATAGGCTATTTTTTCGATGGTGAACCCGTAAGCGGCGGAGTAAACAACCGCTACAATAGAAGCGATAACGAGAATGGCAATCTGGTTCCAGCCCAGCATAGATAGAATGCCGGCCACGATAAGGGCGGTAAAGGCACCCAGCATGTAAATCTCACCATGGGCAAAATTGATGAGCTGGATGATACCGTACACCATGGTGTACCCGAGGGCAATCAGGGCGTAAATACTTCCCCGTGTGAGGCCTCCCAGAAAAAGTTCTATAAAATAGTCCATCGGTAAATTCTTAATTAAAAAAGACAGGGGTCAGGCCCTCATGGCCTGGCCCCCGAAGTGTTTGGTGTCATGATGGGTTATTTGACTTCATAATAAGCGCCGTTTTTAACCCGATACATGGAAAAACCGACGCCGGTGGCATCGCCATTTTTGTCAAAGCGGATCTTTCCCAGGGGTGTGTCGACATACTCTGTTTTCAATGCAGTGGTGATGGCATTGTAATCCATTTCGCCTTTGTTGATACCCTCGGCACCTGCTTTTTCAATGGCATTCAAAAGTGCCAGGGCTGCAGAATAGGCATTCAGAAAAAATGCACCCGGATCCTCACCATAAGCTGCTTTGTGGGCCTCATTGGCTGCTACTGCCATGGGGTTCGAGGATACGTCCTTGGGACCGGTAGCATAAACGCCTTCAGCATAAACACCGGCTACCTTGATGAAGGTATCGTCCTTAACGCCATCATCGGAGATGAAAATGGTTTTCATTTTTTTCTTGCGCATTTCCATGACAATTTTGGATGCTTCCGGGTGATAGCCGCCAAAAATTACGGCTTCCGCACCGGACCGCTTAATCTTTTGAACCACAGCGGCGTAGCTGACAGCGCCAGGTGTGACACCTTCATATAGCACCACCTCTGCTTCGGGCTCAGCTTCCAGGAAACTTTTGGCAAATTCTGCCAATCCTTTACCGTAGTCACCCTTGTCATGCAGAACGGCGATTTTTTTCACCCTTAGAATATCCAGAGCAAAGTCAACCTCCAGCCGTGCCTGAGCATCGTCTGATGCGATGGTTCGGTAGAAGTTCGGGTAGTCTCCACTTTGTGTTAATCCAGGATTGGTTGCCGATGGAGACATGACAACGACTTTTGAGCCCATATATATACCGAGGGCTGCCTTGGTGGCACCACTGCAGATATGACCCAAGACCACGTTTACGCCTTCCCCGACCAGCTTGGTGGCAGTGTTTGTAGCAACTTCAGGTTTACAGACGTCATCTTCGACCACGAGTTCAACCGGTTTTCCCATAACGCCGCCCTTGGCATTGATCTCTTTGACAACAAGCTCTGCGGCTTTGACCGTCGGGATACCGTAAGAGGCTAGATCGCCACTGTGTGGCCCTGCAACACCCAGTTTGATTGTGTCTGCCGCAAGTGACAAGCCTGACAGGGTCAAGCAGAGAAACGTGGTCGTAAATGCGATCGCGAGTATTTTCCGGACATGGTTTTTCATCATTGCATTTCCTCCTTATATGTTAATAAATAGAATATCCTAACAAGGTTAGAATTTATAAACCCAAGTAGGAGTTGAGTCAAGCTAAAAGAGGCAGAACCAGTATCACTCAATCATGTTTCCGGGTAAATTTCAAGAATATGATAAAAAATATTGCTGTTTGATGTGCTTCCCGGTAAGAAAGCAGCATTGTGGAACATCTCCCGGGTCACTGTCGTTATGAAGGCAAACAAGAGCATAAATGCCTGTCTGGAGTCTTTAACGCCTTGAAAAAAATAGGAGTCGTCGTCAAAGAAGATACAGAGGCCATGAACCAGGCCGATAAATTTGAGTCCTGGCTGGTTGCCAATGGGGTTTCCGTCATCCGCAGGAATATCGAGTGGACGGATGGCGCCAACCTCGAACGCGGCCCTTCCTGTGCTTCACCGGATCTGTATTGTGTCTTTGCCCTGGGTGGCGATGGAACCTTTCTGAGTGCGGTCCGCTGGATCGGTGATCAGAAAATTCCCATTCTGGGGGTGAAATTCGGTGAGTTGGGCTTTCTTGCGGAGACAGATGAAAACAGCCTTTTGCGTGTGGGGGAAGCTGTTTTGAAAGGGGCCTTTAAAACCCGGCCGAGGATGCGGCTTCAGGTCAAGATTGACCGTCATGGTAAGCAAATTTCAAAAGCAACCGTGCTCAATGACGTGGTGATCAATCGAGGTGCATCGACGCACCTGGCACATATTCAAACCTATATCGACGAGCATTTTTTAACGGAGTACCGGGCGGATGGACTTATCGTTTCAACACCCACAGGATCCACCGCATATTCACTGGCCGCCGGCGGCCCGATTGTCCATCCAGGAGTCAACAGCATACTGTTGTCGCCCATCTGCCCATTTACATTGACAAATCGGCCTTTGCTCGTTCCCGACTCTGTACGGATCAAAATTCAGCTGGCTGAGAGATCTTCAGATGCCATCGTGACCTTTGACGGCCAGGCCGCGTGCGAAATCGATTCAGGGGATATGATCACCATCCAGAAAGGTGATCATCCCATTTATGTGATTACACTACTGGACCATGACGATTATTTTGACCTCTTGAAGACCAAGCTCAGGTGGAGCGGTTCGCGGGTTTAAAACACGAGGGTTTGAGGGTCGCTGTCAGCCACCCTTCGACCCTTCAGTCCTCCACTCCTCCAACCCTATATTACCTCCGCAATCCAGCATCGGTGTTTTCACCCACCGCTTCTGGGGGTAGATTCGATTTTATGAGGAAATTTTTCTGTAGGGACTGGAAGACCTTATCTACATTTTCAACGCCATCCCTTATTTCTTGAATACCACGTATGGTGGATGTCGTAATTTCCGGAACATCCTGACTCCCTTTTTCAACATTTTCCAGGATTGCTTTAATGGTGGGCATATTGGTTTCAATCTGAACCAGGATGTCTTTCAAAATCGCCACACTTTCTGTAACCCCCCTTGTAACATCTTCAACACCGGCCAGACTGGTTTGTGCCTGATCCACCGTGCCGGGTGTTTTTGAGCTGGCTTCCGAAAGAGATGCCAGTATTTCACCAACGCTTTTGAGCCGCATTAAAATGACGTCCAGCAGCTGGGTCGACGTTAACAGGTTTCCCAGGGTGCCGTCGCCGTCCTCGATTCCCCTCGTTATGGCTTCGACATGTTGGGTTGTCTTGTTGATGTTTTCAAACGCAGATAAAAGCGGCCCATTGGGATCGTTGAGCGTCTGAGTGAATTCTGCGATATCCTGAATGGCCTGGACAAGCTTCCTGACGGTTTCTTCCACCTCAAACTCGGCCATGACATCGGCAATCGATTTTTTAGCTTTTGATGAAATGTCACCTCCCTGGGGTAGCAACGGGGCATCGGCGGAACCCGGAATGATGGATATGTACTCGGACCCGATTAAAGTGGGACTCTCGACGGTGGCCAGGGTATCTGTACGGATTCTTGATTCATATTTTTCTAAAATGACGAGTTTGACCTTGACCTTGTTTTCGACGGTAATGGCCTTGACCGTGCCGATGTTGGTTTTGAACAGTTTCACATCGGCACCGACCTTCAGGTTGTAGCTTTCATTGAAGGTCGTATAATATGTATTGTACTTCTCAAACCAGTTTTTACCGCGCCCTATGACAATAATGGCTGACAACAACAGTAAAGCGATGGAGATAACAAATATACCGACAATTTTTTCTTTTCTGTTATATGTGATTTCCATGTCTTAGCCTTTTTAGGGTTTAGACTGAAGGCTGTTATTGCCTCGGCAGTTAAACACCCTACGGATGTCATTCCCGCGAAAGCGGGAATCCAGAAAGGCACTGGATGCGCCCGCTAACTAATTGCTGGGGCAGGCTTATCAAGCTTGTCCCCGACCTGATCGGGGATCCGGCATGACGGTGTTTGGCTATTTAGTTGCCGGGTTAATAGCTATCCTCGGCCCCTTGAACCTTCAGTCACTTCCTGGAGTGTTCCTTTTGATATCACAAGTTTTCTCTTGGAGAAAGTTTCAATAAAATGTCGATACTCGGATAGAAACGCAAAACAAACGTTTTCACCCAGCATGTCGAACAATATTGTGTTCAATGTCTCAAGATTGGCTATCCCTATATATTTTTCGGGATATTCCATGAGCAACATCTCTGGTGTTTTGGCGAATTCTCTGACCGTAACGGCAAAACGGTAATCAAGACCTGTAAGGGCTTCCGGTCTTAAGTCGAGTTTGTCCTGGAGCGAAAACAGTCTGCAGAGCTCCTGTGTACGCAGATCCAGTTGCCTGGAAAAAGAATTCGTGAAGTAAGCATCCATGAGGAGCAAATTTTCCCGCACGGTTAGATTGCTTATCAGAGCAGAGTGGGACGTGATGAATCCGATATTCTTTTTTGTATCAAGGAGGTTTCTGTAATTCGAAAAATCCAACATGTTTCCTTTGTATCGATAGTCACCGTGCAAAGGACGAATCAGCGTAGCCAATGACATTAAAAAGTTGAGAGCGTCATCGGCGGAATCCGTCGAAATCGAAACCACATCACCCGGGGTCATGGAAAAATAAAAGGGCTGGAAGGGGCGGCCTGTTTTCTTGGAATCAAAAGAATATTCAGTAAGTTCGACGAGTTTCATTTTTAAAGATAGAATAATGCGGATATGGTTGCACTGACGATCAGACAGGCTCCAAGGCACTGCACGGATGCTTTGGAAGCGGCTACGGGAATCTGGGTAATATGCTGTTTTGTCTTGAATCCATGATAAAGACAAATGACGGTAATGGCAATGCCGAACAATATGGCCTTTATAATTCCGACGACAATATCAGCGGCGGATATGTTATTGGCGATCTGAAAAAAATTATCCCCAAGACTGGTATAGGTGACGAGCCAGACGACGCCATAACCACCCACGATGGCGGTAATGTCGAATACGATAAAAAGAGAGAGAATAGCTGATGTGATGCCCACCAGTCTTGGGACGCATATGACCCAGAGTGGGTCGAGTCCCGACATTTCCAGGGCGTCCATTTCATTAAAGACATTCATGTAGCTGATTTCTACTGTAACCGCTGTTGCCGATCGGAGAATGATCAGGAGGGCCGTCAGGGTCGGCCCTAAATCTCGGATGAGAATCAGGGCGATAATATTCCCAAGCGTTGACTGCCCTGAAACTTTGGAAAACTGAAGGATAATCATACTGCCGATCAGTATCGCAAAGAGAAGGATAACCGGTAGTGTCTGAACGGCGGTGAAATAGACCTGCTCCAATGTAATGCGGCGGACCAGGAACATTCCCTTTTTTGGCGGAAAGACCATGGTGCGGAGAATGTGATAAGCAAAGGTAAGGAGTGTGGAAAAACGGTTGGACAAATGGATCGTTCGCCTGCCTATTGCACCGATGATGGTTTGCATACATGCCTTCAGGTTTACAGATCTTGATCTATGACTGCGTGAAGGTTCAGCCGTCAGCACTTTCCGCGAAGCGTTTATCCGCCAGACAGGTTGAACCGAAACAGCGAGCGCATTCCCCGTAGGTTCTGCCGTTCGGCGGTGCTTCGCATGCTGCGGGGCTCTTCAATCGGGGCCGGTCTTATTGTTGACACAAAAAATCTTACACTATATAGTCTAAAAAGGTCAACAAAATTAAGTGAATATGTTCTGTGGGATTGCCCAATTGATTCTTCCCGAAGAGATCAAGCGGATTGAATCCATCAAAACAGAATCCAGCGGGGAGGAGATCTTATCTGGAAGCGATTCTGTTTCCCCTCCCGTAACGGCAGCGGAGAGATATACAGGGTGTGGTGGCGGATGGCTGTGGCAACCCGGGCGCTTCCAGCGGTGGGTGCCGCTGATCGTAGACGAACAGATATATCGTGCTGTCATTGTACTTGACTGAACCGGAGGGGACATGCTTTCTAGTAACTCAATTGTCAATTTCGTGTTTTCGTGTTTTCGTATTTTCGTGATAAAAGATCTTTTGTTTTCTGTCCGGGTCAGAAGCCTGCTGCCTGTCCTGCCCGTTGTCTGCCTGTTGTTCCTGGTGTCATGCGGACCGGAAACCATTATGCTGAGACCCGGCTTGGATACGCCGTTTCAACATGTTGATAATGGATATAAATTGATGACATATGACAAAACCGACGCTGCCATCAGAGAATTTAATCGAGCGATGGAGCTCGACGCCGGGTATGCCCCCGCCTATGTAGGGCTTGGAATCGTATATGGAATGAAGGGGGATCTGGGTCAGGGAAGAGCCCTGATGGAGAAAGCAAAAACCTTGGCAAGAAATGACGAACAGAAAAAGGAAGTTGAGATGGGGTTCGAGCGACTGGATTATATGGAGAAGGGGAACTGAGGGTCCGAGGGTGGCTGAAAGCGATCAGAAAAAAGTATCTGCCAGGCTACTGCCCAAACCCTAAAAAAGTTATCGAGCGTTATAAAAAAAGCCCTCAGCTATGAGCAACAATCAACTTATAGCTGAGGGCGAATAGCTTACCCTCGAACCCTTGTATCACCCTCCAACCCCTGAATCCTTTTTTTTCCTATGTCCCGATATTCCATGAAGAAAGGTATTGTTTCTGTTCACGAGTGAGCCGGTCAATCTTGATGCCCATGGAAACCAGTTTTTCTTTTGCTATGGCGGCGTCTATTTTTTCCGGAACCGGGTGCACATCCAAGGCCAGCGAATCTGCCAGCTTGACCATATGTTCGATACAGAGGGCCTGATTTGCGAAACTCATATCCATAACACTTGACGGATGACCTTCTGCGGCAGCCAGGTTGATGAGTCTGCCGTCCCCCAACACATTGATGCGTTTCCCGTCCGCCATCACGTACTCTTCCACAAACGGCCGGATCATCCTTCTGCTTTTGGCCAGTTCGGCCAGAGACGCGAGGTCCAGTTCGACGTTGAAGTGACCGGAATTGGCCACCATGGCACCATCTTTCATGAGGGAGAAATGTTCTTTACGGATAACATTGATGTTACCGGTTACGGTACAGAAAAAGTCCCCTACCCTGGCGGCTTTATTCATAGGCATGACGGAGAAACCGTCCATGACCGCTTCCAGTGCTGTCAAGGCATCGACCTCTGTAACGATGACGTTTCCACCCATTCCTCTGGCCCTCATGGCTAGACCGCGACCACACCAGCCATACCCGCAGACAACAAATATCGATCCAGCTATCAAGCGGTTCGTGGCGCGAATAATTCCATCTATGGTACTCTGGCCGGTGCCGTAGCGGTTGTCAAAGAAGTGCTTTGTCTTGGCGTCGTTGACGGCAATGATGGGGTACTTCAACACGTGGTCCGCCGCCATGCTCTTGAGCCGGATGACACCGGTTGTGGTCTCTTCCGTGCCTCCCTGAACCAGGTCGATGAGTTCGGATCGTTCTGAGTGCAGGATGGAGACCAGATCGGCACCATCATCCATAGTATACTGAGGCTTTGTGTCTATAACGGCGTTGATGTGACTGTAATAGGTCTTGTTGTTTTCACCTTTGATGGCAAAAACGGCAATTTTGTCGGTTTTTACCAGGGAGGCGGCCACGTCATCCTGGGTGCTCAGAGGGTTGGAAGCGCAGAGGGAAACCTGTGCGCCGCCGGCTTTGAGGGTCTGCATCAAAGAGGCTGTTTCCGTTGTTACGTGAAGACAGGCGCCGATACGTTTTCCCTTCAATGGTTTTTCTTTTTCAAATCGTGCTTTGATACGATTCAGCACCGGCATGTTTTGATTGGCCCACTCGATGCGCAACTGGCCTCCCTGGGCGAGTTTCAGGTCCTTTACATCATGATTCATATTCATTTTTCTCCTGTTGATTGCTTTCATACTTTTTTATAGGGATCCGCAGAAAAAGAATGCGGTGGAAGTATCTCAGGTTATAAGCCAGCTTTTTTTCTTATCTCTTCTACTTTATTGGTCTTCTCCCATGAAAATTCGGGTTCGGATCGACCAAAGTGACCATATGCGGCTGTTTTACGATAGATGGGCCGCAACAGATCGAGGTATTCGATAATAGCGGCAGGGCGCAGATCAAAGACATCATTTACGATATCTTCCACCTGTTGCTTTGGAATCACGCCGGTTCCCATGAGATCAACCATGATGGAGACCGGCTCGGCAACACCGATGGCATAGGCGATTTGAATTTCACATTTTTTAGACAGTCCGGCAGCAACGATATTTTTGGCAATATGCCGGCCCATGTAGGAAGCGCTCCGGTCTACTTTAGAGGGGTCCTTGCCGGAAAAGCATCCGCCCCCATGACTCCCCTGGCCGCCATAGGTGTCGACGATAATTTTTCTTCCGGTGACACCGCAGTCACCCATGGGGCCGCCCACCACAAATTTGCCTGTCGGGTTGATAAAATAACGGGTATCGCCATCCCGCAAGTCTGCTGGTATGGTCTTTTTGATGACCTCTTCGATAACGGCTTCCCTGAGGTCTTCATAGGACACATCCGGTTTATGCTGGGTAGACACCACCACGGTATCCACTCGCCGGGGCACTCCGTTGTCATATTCGATGGTGACCTGGGACTTGCCGTCCGGTCTCAGAAAATCGAGGGCGCCGCTCTTGCGGATCCGGGCAAGACGTTTGCACAGGTTATGTGCGAATATGATCGGCATAGGCATGAGTTCAGGTGTTTCATCGGTGGCAAAACCGAACATCAGACCCTGGTCGCCGGCTCCCTGTTCCTTGTAAAGCCCCTCACCGATGTTGATACCCTGGGCGATATCAGGGGACTGCCTGCCAATACTGGTAATGACGGAACAGGTCTGATAATCAAACCCCATCATGGAAGAGCTGTAACCGATGTCACGGATGGTATCACGGACAATTTGGGGCATATCCACATAACATTGGGTGGTGATTTCGCCGGCAATAAAGGCAAGACCGGTGGTTACGAGTGTTTCACATGCAACTCGGCAGTTTTTGTCTTCCGCGATAATTGCATCCAAAATCGCGTCAGAAATCGCGTCGGCCACCTTGTCCGGGTGTCCTTCCGTTACCGACTCGGATGTAAAATAGAATTTTTCTTTTTGCATGGATCGTCTCCTCTGAATTGGAATCGCCATTTGTTTGGCAGGCCCGACAGCAACATTCAAGCCCAAACCACAAATAATATGCCTATGGGTTAGAAATGTCAATATCTGCAGGTGGTGTTGTTACATCGATGAAAATATCGAAGCGAGATATGACATACGTCTATTCATATGGGGAAGTTATCTCTGCTGTTCAGACGCCGATCATTTGGCAAACTAGTTTTTCCGCCATGTTTAAATCTATTCGATTCATGTTGAGAACCAAATGATAGAGACCTGGGTTGTCATAATCTTTTTTGTGTAATTTCCGATATAAACTCAAGCGGCGTTTATCCTCATTGGTAACGACCTGGTTCGCCTTTTTTGGTGAAAATTGGTAGCGGTCGACCAGAAATTGCACGCGATTTTCAAATTCATCCACCAGGAGAATGTGGAAGGCATCTGGATGGTCGTTCAAGATATACTGACTGCCGCGGCCGATAATGACCACATTGTTTTCATCGGCCATCTTGGCGATAATCAGGACAAGGTAGTCGAGATATATCTGTTCGTCCAGATAGCCTCGTTCATCTTTAAGGACACGATCGATCCATTTCTGGGAAACCATGGAAGAGATGACGCGCGACAACTTGGTACCGGCTTCCTTTTCAAACGCTTCGACCCATTGGGGGGAAACATTCGCTTCTCTGGCAATTTCCTGGATGATTTCTGTATCCGCAAACGTATATCCGAGTTTGTCTGCAATCATTTTTCCGAGGGTTATACCCCCGGCACCGAATTGTCTCGATATGGTGAGAACCGCCATCTATATTACCTCCAAAGGCTGATTATGTTACGGGTGGTATCAGTAGTGTGGGTATGTCCGTTTTTTCCGCCAGGTACCGGGGGGTGCTCCCGACCAGTTTTTCTTTTAAAGACGGGTTTGAGGACGTGCCGGCAATGACCATGGTGGCATTGAACTCTTTGGCCGCCATAACAATTTCCTTAGCCGGATTTCCAACATACACGGCAGGCGATGCGTCTATCCCTTCTGCGATAAGCAGATCGCATAGTTTATCGAGTTTCCTGCGAATTTTTTTTCTGGTTTTCTGGACTCCCATGGCCGATGGCTCTTTCAAGCTTTTTGGATCCCCCA
Organism: uncultured delta proteobacterium; assembly: GCA_963823335.1. Classification (GTDB taxonomy): domain Bacteria; phylum Desulfobacterota; class Desulfobacteria; order Desulfobacterales; family B30-G6; genus B30-G6. Next base: position 1,209,697 of record CAWGLD010000001.1, read on the forward strand.
CGTGGACAATGGTTGCTTTTTTAATGACCGGGGCCAAGGGTTTCAAATAATCGATTACTTTTTGGTTTGTTTTGGAGAAACAGGTGGCAAGGAGGGGTCGTTCAAATGGCTTTTCTACGGACAGGGTATTGTCGGGTTTGTACTTGTAAACCAGCACCGGTGTTTGAGATCGACGGATGATTCCCAGAATATCCGAAGAGGAATAGAGCTGTTCGATACGACCTTTTTTCTTATAACCGACGACGATGAGATCGATATCTTCTTTCTCAGCGGCGGTGATAACCTGTTTTACCAGGCTCCCTACAACAATATATGCCCCGACCTCGAGTCCTCTTTCAAACAGGGTTTCGGCCCAGTTGATAAAGCGGATATTGGCCATTTCTTTCAGGCGGACTTCTTCGACTTTCTGGTACCCTTTTCCTCTTCTCAGGGCGACTTTTTCCCGTTCAATGACATTGAGAAAAACGACATGATCGAAAGAGATTTTTCTTAAATCCATCAGAGATTCAACTGCATCAAACCAAAGCTCTTCAAATTTGGTAACAAATAAAATTTTCCGGATATCCATAATGATGGTTCCTTCTTTACCCCCGTGCGTAGCGAGGTTCAGTCAAAAAGGTGCTTTTGCAACTTGGCGAAACAAAGTGTTTTGGCAGATCGCTTTATCCGATAAACTTGTTGATCGCTGCTGAAAGTTCCTCGGGTTCAACCGGTTTTTCAAGGTAGATTTCGGGTTCCGGCACACTCTCACCGCCAAACTCGGTCAAGGCTTTTTGTGAACGCAGGAATGTTTTTTTTGCAATACCGGAAAGAAGAATAACGGGAATATGTTTCAGGGACTTGTCGGTTTTCAAATCTCTGAATAGCCTGATACCGCTCTGTCTCGGCATGAGCACATCCAGAATGACAAGGTCCGGTTTCTCTTCTTTCAGCAATTTGAGTCCTTCTTCGCCATTGCTTGCTTCAATGGGTGTAAAACCATTTTCCTCCACCACGGTAACATTGAACAATCTCACATCAGGGTCGTCATCTACGACAAGTACTTTTTTGCTCATGGTAAGGCCTCCCAGTGCCTGAATAAATAGTCTGTCACGACAGTCTGTATCACCGATCGGTGATACAATTATCGAGTTGCCAAATTTTATTGATTCTTCTCCACTTTGGCTGGAGAAGAGGATTGAAGAATCTATTTTAGAGTGTATTTTTCATTATGCTTAATCTTCTTTCGGTTTAAAGGCCAACTTCATGATAAACGTCGTACCCTGGTTTAAATTGGAAATAACGTCGATACTTCCATGGTGCTCTTCAATCAGCTTGCGGGTTACGAGCAACCCCAGTCCGGTACCCTTGGCGCCTTTTGTGCTGAAAAAAGAAGAAAAAAGTTTTGTCTTGACACTGTCGGACATTCCGGAACCGTTGTCCGAGACTTCAAAGCGGATAATTGTTTCCCTTTCGAGAGCGGTCAGGACGCGGACTTCATGTTTTTTATCGACATTGTCGTCGAAGGTACACGCATCAATGGCGTTGGACACCAGATTTAGCAAGCACTGGTGGACCGTGTTCGGATCCATCCTGACTTCGCCGATGGCGGTCGAGAAATCTTTGACGATGTGAACACCATGGGTGCTTGCCATTTCCGTTACGAGCTCACAGACGTCATCGGCAATATCGTTAGGGAAGCAATTCTGGTATTCGGGCTCTCTTTCTTTTGAATAGGACAGAAGATCCATGACAAGATCGGATGTTTGATCGATGTTGCGCTTGATCATCTGCCAGCCATTAATTAGCTTGTCGGTGTTGTTTTTGTCAATGCCGAGATCTACCAGATAGCGGCCACCTTTAAAACCGGCAAGGATATTTTTTATGCCATGGGCCATGCCTGCTACGGTCTGGCCTATTGCGCCAAGGCGCTCGGAGTTGATCAGCTCACGCTCGAGTTTTTTGATCTCTGTCAGGTCCTGAAAAAACGCCACACCGCCCATCATCTGATTTTTTTCAAACAGCGGCATTCCAGAATAGTTGACGGGTATCTGCCGGCCATTTTTGGATTGGATCGTCGCTTCTTTCCACAATGTGAGGGGACGCAGCTCGGGGATGTTTATTTTTTCTTCGATGGACTGAATGACCTCACCAGGGAGGATGTCTTTTGCGTTAAGGTCTTTGGGGAGCTTGGGCCGGGTGTGTCCGAAAAGCCGTTCCGCTTCGGGATTGAAAAGAACGATATTCCAGTCTGCGTCGGTTGCCACAATGGCATTGTTAGAGCAACTGATGAGCTTGGACTGAAAATGGGCTTTTCGGCGGATTTCCTCCTGTAGTATGGAATTTTCAATGGCAACACCCATCCGGTTGCCGATAAGCTCCAGTACTTGGCGGTCTTCAGTGGTGAACTGTTTGAGCTGTCTGCTACTTGCCCGGATAACACCAAATGTCTTTTTTCCCTTATCCACAAGCGGGATATAGGCCAGGGATTGAAAGCCGACTTTTTTTAGTACGACGATTTCGCTGTTTTCGCTGCTTTTGATGTCTTCGAAAAGTTTGGCTTGATTGGTTTGGGCTACCTCGAACACCATGCTCTTGTTGTCAGGAAGACCATATTTTTTACAAAGGTCGCGATACTGGCCATGGCTGTATTTGAGACAGAATCTGCCATCCTCTCCAAGGATAAAAACGCAAATGACATCAAACAAAAATATATCGATAACTTTCTGTAATGCGTTGTTGATCCTTCCATCCAAATCCAGAGGTGCACTTAGTGTTGAATAGATGGCGCAGAGCGTTGCCAGTTCTCTGTTGCGTCTTTCCCGTTCTTCCTCGGCCCGTTTTTCATCGGTTCGATCCCAGATGGTTTCGATGGCACCGATCACGGTACCATCCGGATCTGTTATGGGGGCAGCGGTGAAAAGAATCCATTTTTTCTCTTCTTCCGAACGGCCAAAATATTCTTCAGCTTCATATGCGCCGTCTATCAACTCCGATTTTTTCCACTGTGTGCCATAATAGCGCCAGAATTCTTCTTCACCGGCCTTGTCTAAAATAAGATCAGCCATGGTAGGTCTTTTTTCATCCCATGAAGGTTTCCAGTGCTGGTCTGTGCCGATGATTTGATCCGCGGCATAGCCAGTCAGTTTTTCACAGGCTTTATTCCAGTGTGTCACGATATGATTTTTGTCTATCACAAAGGTGGGTATGGTGCTCCCCTGGATGATCTGAGTCATGGTTTTTTCGCTGGCTTTGAGTGCTTTTGCCTTTTGGGCCAGTTCAACGTTCTGCTTTTCACGTTCTGTCTGAGCCTTTTTCTCTGCGGTTTTGTCCCAGATGGTTTCGATGGCGCCGATAATTTTGCCTTCCGGCGATCGGATGGGAGCAGCCGTGAAAAAGCACCATTTGCCCCCAGTTCCCAAATTGGGAAAAAAGACTTCAGCCTCATAAGCCTCATTCAGAAGGGCGGATTTGTGCCATTTTGTCCCATAAAGGCGTTTGATTTCCAGTTCACTGGTCTGATCTAATATGACGTCAGCCATGGACGGGCGCTTTTGATCGTAAAAGGATTTCCATTGATCCTTGGTGCCCACCATTTCCCGGGAGGGCAGTCCTGTGAGATTTTCCAGAGCCCTGTTCCAGTGCGTGATAACATGATTGATGTCGATGACAAACGTGGGGATGGTGCTGCCCTGGATGATTTGGGACATGATCTGCTGGCTTGCGGTTATGGCCCGGGTTTTTTCTGTCAGGGCGATATTGTGCTGCTTCCGCTCTTCATGGGACAATTTTTCTTCTGTTTTGTCCTGGAGTGTCTCGATGGCGCCGATGGTGATGCCTTGGGCGTTTTTTATGGGTGCAGCCGTAAAAAAAAGCCACTTGCCGTTGTCGCCGAGATGGTCGAAATACTCTTCGGCTTCATACGCCCCATTGATGAGATCCGATTTCTTCCACTTTGTCCCATAGTAGCGCCAGACCTCTTCCTCCTTTACACCGTCCAAGATCAGATCGGCCATGATGGGCCGTTCTTTTGATCTGAAAGGTTTCCAGTGGTTGCGGGTACCAACGATCTGTTTGGCGGAATAACCTGTCAGTTTCTCACAGGCCCTGTTCCAGTGGGTAACGACATGATTTTTATTGATAAGGAATGTGGCGATGGTGCTGCCCTGAATAGCTTGAAATAAGGCTTTTTCACCGGTCACCATCTCTTTTCGGTTTGTCTGTGCGTAGACGTCCTGTTCTGTGGTCAGGTGTATGATGGATTGATAAAACTCCTCAAAGAGAGCCTCAATCTTCGCACCATCGTTTCGAGTTTCGCGGAGTCTTTTCAACAGCTCAGTTTTTTTTGTCTTTATTGACAATTGCTGCAGAATAAAACGTGCCTCGAAAAAATCGACAAACGCAACCCCGGGAGGTTTGTTTAATAGGATATCTTCCCCCAGGTTGATGTCCTTGGTCAGTTCGATAATTAGATCCAGGTTTTCAAGAGTGAAAAGCTCTTTATAATCTGTGGTGGTAAAAATTCCCATTTCTCGAGCATAGACCAGACCGGCAGCTTCCAGGTTCAGATCGGCCACCCCGAGGACATTGGGCTTTCCGGCATCGAAAGCCTCGCTGAAAATGGATTTGAGAAGTGCCAGGCAGAATCGGCCGCCTCCGACGATGACAATATTCGCTTTTTCTAATCGTTCTATCATAAAATGCTATCCAGCCTTATTATGGAATCAGTAGAACCGGGAGTTCAGACAGTTCTGCTATTTGATGAGAAACGCCTCCCAGCCAGTATTCCTGGAACCAGTCTTTTCCTGTTCTTCCCATCACAATCATGGAGGCTTTATGGTCTCTTGAAAGCCTTACAAGCTCCGGAACGGTTTTTCCGGCTGACAGGTGATACTCAGCCTGCATACCGGATTGTGCGATCTTCCGACAGTAGTTTTGGAGCCGTGATTTACTTTCCTTTTCAATCTGGTTGAGTCTGTCGTGATTCATTCCTTTGGTGAGTTTGGCATCAATGACATGCACCACGAGAATGGTTTTTGCAAGTCCCTTTAATGCTGACATGCCTTGCCTTGCATTATCTGATGGCTGCGACCAGTCCGTGGCGAGCATCGGTCGTTCAAAAATATGTTCGTTGGTTCGTGTTAGCTGCTCGTTTTCCCATTCAAACTGAACCATATATTTGCTCATGAGTACCGGCACCTTACTACGCCGCAGGATATCCATGATGTGTGAACCCACGTATACCCTTTCCATCAGGGTTCTTTTTTTCCTGCCGATGACAATCAAGTCAACATCCTCTTTTTCGGCAATGGTCAGAATTTCCGCATTCGGGGCACCGACTTCGATCCTGATATGGCTCTCAATGCCATGTTGGGCGATTGTTTCCTGCCAGTCCTCGAACCGCATGCGTGCTTCCGCTTTCAACTGGGCTTCTGTTTCCTTGAGATAGCCCCCATATGGAACAAAGGAGACCTCGTCCCGTGGAATGATATGGGTCAGGAAAATCGATTCCAGTCCTGCTTTTTTCAATTCCAGAATGGTCTTTAGGGAATTGAGTGCCAGTTCTCTGAAATGTGTATGAAATAAAACCTTTCTAAAAATCATGAATCAACTCCTTTTCAAAAGAAAATGAGGGAGACAATGGCAAATGTGGGAATGAGAAAAATCATGGAATATTTAAATATGTAGCCAAAGAAGCTCGGCATGGGTGTTCCAGTTTCTTCGGCAATCGAGCGGACCATGAAGTTGGGCGCATTGCCGATATAACTGCATGCGCCGAAGAAGACTGCCCCTGTTGAGATGGCTTTTAAATAAATTGCATTTTCGGTCATCAACAGGGGCACGGCCTGAGCTTCGGTGAGGCCGGAATAAAAACTTCCCAGCGCCGTGTTGAAAAAGGTAAGATAGGTGGGAGCGTTGTCCAGAAAGGCGGACAGCGCGCCGGTAACCCAGAAGTAATGATAGGGTTTTTCCACGATGCTGATCAGGAAAGCCAGATCACCATGGGTGCCAGCCTTCAGTATCAGCAGACATGGTATCATGGTAATAAATATGCCGATAAAGAGATAGGCCACTTCAATAATGGGAAACCAGGTAAACTCATTGTCCTCCCTGAGTTTAATGGGTGTCGTAACCAGGGAGGCGACACCCAGCAGAACCAGAAGGCCGTCTCGGAGCCAGTCCTGAATTGCCCTGTGAATTCCCAGGATGTTGATTTCCCCCAGATCGACCATGCCGCTCATCAAAACGGAACCCACCACACCGCCAAGAAACAGGAAGTTGTAGGTTCCTTCGATTTTAAGGGCTTCTTTTGCTTCTTCCTTGGGAACGGATGCAGATTCTTTGCGGTAATGGTAGGTGTCCAAAAAGAAATATATGATCAGAAGCATACCAGACACCATCAGCATGTGGGGCATGATTTTAAATGTCCAGAAAAAAGTGACACCATGGAGGTAGCCCAGAAACAAGGGTGGGTCCCCCAGGGGTGTGAGCGACCCGCCCACATTGGCGACCAGGAAGATGAAAAAAACCACCATGAAGGTTCTGTTTTTGCGATAGTTGTTGGCTCTCAGGAACGGACGTATCAAGAGCATGGCGGCCCCTGTGGTTCCCATCCAGGACGCCAGGAGGGTACCGAGAATCAGTATGATGGTATTGACGACCGGTGTCCCCCTCAGGGAACCCCGTAATAAGATACCACCCGAAACCGTATAAAGCGACCAGAGAAGGATGATAAATGGCACATAATCAACCAGGATGATATGCAGGATTTCATAAACGGCCCCGCCCCTGAAAACCCATAAAAAGGGAATGCCCAGAACGGCCGCCCAAAAAGCGGAAATTTTGCCGAAATGATGATGCCAGAAATTTGGCAGGAGTAGGGGCAGCAGGGCGATGGAGAGCAGCATGCATGCAAAAGGGATACAGCTCCACAGGGGCAGAATTTCTCCAAGGTTGACATGCCCGCTCCCATGTGCCGATGCCTGGGTGGAACCATGTGCTGCAGGATCATCCGTGTTTTCCGGAGCATGCCCGGTACTTGGGGTATCGGATGCGTGGGTTTCGGCAATCATCGGTACCGGCCAGAACAAGAAACACAGCAGGAATAAAAGGACAGCCATTGTTTTTGGAAAACGCATTTACAAGCACCTTTCCTTATAGTATCTTTTCATCGTTATCATTTTCATCGTCGTCATATAGATGCATAGAGTTTCGATTCTAAGGCATACCGGCTGTGCAACAGCGCCATCATCATTCTATCGTGGCGGAGGTAAGATAGTGAAAGCACATCCTATACCAAGTTTCAATATAATTCAACGCATGATCCATAAACCAAAAAAAATAATTATTGCATTTTCAGATGGGTATGCTATCGAAGAAAACCTGCGTTTCCAATCCCGAAGCATCTGTTTCCTTACATGCTGGGGGGTTGCGTGAACCTCGATTACAAAAAGCATCGTGCATGGGCGGAAAATCTTTCCATTGTCATGCAGATAGGACTGACCATGGCAGGATGTGTTGGTTTTTGTTTTTTTATCGGTCTCACTCTTGACCGGTGGCTCGGCATTCGAGGACTTTTTACGGTGATTTTTATTCTTTTGGGGATTGCAGGCGGGGCCAATGTCGTCTATCGTCAGGTTATGGAGATCATCGAGCCAAAAAAGTAAAGTGTCATGTTAGGGAAGAATGGAAGCTATTCACCATACACAGAAAAAATTTGGATCCAGGGCCATGGTCATGGCTGTTATCGCCGGTATGATTTTTATCCTGGTGGGTCAAAAGTCGATTGCCAAAGGCTTGGTGCTCGGTTCTGTTTTCAGTGTCATCAATTTTGTTCTGATCGGTGAAATTATGCCGATGATCATCACGGCATCCCGTAAGAGATCTGTTCTGTTCTCCTTTGCTTCGATGCTGTTTCGATTTCTGTTGTTATCGGCGCCCCTTCTTTTGTCGCTGAAAATGGAAAGCCTGAATTTTGCTGCTGCCACCGTCGGAATCTTTATGGTGCAGATCGTGATCATGGGAAGCCATCTTCTAAGGTTAATTTACCCCGAAGGGATGCAAGGGACGTAACATAGGACTGTTATGGGAGAACTGGGTAGAATACATCAGCTGATCATTCCGTTTTACGGACATGACATCACGTTGAATCTGGAAGTCATCCTCATGACGTGGATTGTTTTCTTTCTGTTGATCCTTGTGGGCTTTTTGTCCTCACGCAAGAGAGCCGTCTACCCCAAGGCCATGCAGGTCTTTGGAGAAATTTTTATCACCCAATTTTATCAGATCACCGAGGATGCGCTGGACAAGAAGATGGCAAAAACATATGGTCCTATGATTTGTGCGCTTTTCATGTTTCTTGTGCTGGCAAACTGGCTCGGTATTATTCCCTATCTGGAGGAACCCACAAAGGATCTGAACACACCCCTCAGCCTGGGTCTCATGGGGTTTGTGATTGCCCATGTGGCCGGTATTAAATCGAAGGGTTTTAAAGCATATGCCAGGGAATATTTTGAACCGATGTTTTTTATGATGCCGCTGAATGTCATTGGCGAGTTGGCCAAAATAGTTTCCATATCCTTTAGGCTTTTTGGAAACATCATGGGAGGATCGATCATTATCCTGGTGGTCTCTTACCTCACATACAGCGTACTCCTGCCGCCTCTGCTCAACGCATTTTTCGGTCTTTTTGTGGGGACGATACAGGCCTTTGTTTTTACCATGCTGACGGTTGTTTATATTTCGGTCCAGGTAAAGTAGAACATGATTATGGATGTCCATACAGTTGTAACCCTTTCCGCATTCACCGGTGCCGGTGTCGCCATGGGGCTGGGTGCCATCGGTGCCGCCATCGGAGAGGGCTATACCGCCGGTGTAGCGAATACCGCCATTTCCAGGAACCCGGAGATCTCCGGTGACATTTTCAAAAATATGCTGGTGGGACAGGCGGTTGCAGAATCTGCATCTATTTTTGCTCTGGTAATTGCGGTGCTGATGCTTTTTCTGGATGTTCCGACGGACAACCTGCTGAAGGGAGCGGCCCTTTTTGGCGCAGGACTTTGTATGGGGTTTGGTGCGGTGGGTTCGGGTGTGGGTTCTGGATTTCCAGGCGGACAGGCGTGTCTGGGTATTTCGCGTCAACCGGCCGCTGCATCCCGTTTGACCACCGGTATGTTGATCGGCTCCGCAGTATGCCAGACACCCGCCATTTTTTCCATGGTTATCGCATTGATGCTGATCTTTATGGATTTCAGCCACCTGCCGCTTGCCCCGACGTGGGCAGCTATTTTAGGTGCGGGACTGAGTACCGGTCTTGCAGCGATTGGTTCCGGTTATGGCGGTGGACTGGCGGCCGGTGCCAGCTGTGAAGGAATTTCCAGACAACCTGAATCGGTGGGCAATGTAACCACCGTAATGCTGGTGGGACAAGCCGTCGCGCAAACACCATCCATTTTCGGATTGCTGGTCAGTTTTATTCTTATCTTCAAATCGTTTCCTGAATCATACACGTTGCAGGCATCCATGGCTCTGTTATCTGCAGGTGTCTGTATGGGATTCGGTGGTATCGGACCGGGTATCGGCAACGGTATGGCTGCTGAAGGAGCGGTACGGTGGGTCGCCCGTAATGTGGAGAATGCCGGTGAACTCATGCGGATCATGCTGGTGGGACAGGCGGTCTCACAGTCGACAGCTATCTATGCCATGGTAGTGTCGCTGGTGTTGATATTTGTCGTGTAGTTTTATTTATAGAATAATAGATGAAGTTTAATTAGCGGCGCAGCCGCGACACATAAAATCGTGTAACGATTTTATTAAGGAGGAACGACAAATGGCTATTGAAGGTGTTGATATTGTAAAAGCCGCGGCTTTTTTAGGCGCAGGTATCTCCATGGGTCTCGGTGCCATCGGCCCGGGCGTGGGTGAGGGAATGGTGGCTGCCAAGGCATGTGAAGCCATCGGCAAGAATCCGCGCGAGGCAGGACTGCTGACCCGGACCATGCTGGTGGGACAGGCCGTATCTGAGTCCACCGGTATCTATTCCCTGGTCATAGCGTTGCTGCTGTTGTTTGTGGTGTAGTCCACCTATGCAGATTATAAGTAACATAGCGCTCATCAGCATCAACGAGACCCTGGTGATCCAGTTGATCTCTTTTTTAATCTTTCTTTTCATTATCAACCGGATCATGATTCGGCCGCTACGGGCAACCATGGCGGAAAGGGATAACCATATTCAAATGGTCCGGGAGGACATTCTCGATTCGAAGAAGGAACTCGAGGAGATCGTGGATGAATCAAACCAGGAGGAAAAAGAGATACGGCAGGCGGCCCTCCAGATCGTGGCCGAGATGGAAGGCCTTGGGCAGCATGAAGCCCACGACATCATTGGCGTGGCAAGGAAAGAAATTGCTGTCGTGAAAAAGCAAACACAGGCTGAAATTGAGCGCCTTCTTGCCGAGGCCATGACATCCGTACAAAAAGAGGCTGAGATCCTTTCGGTTTCCGTCATGGAAAAGATCCTGGGTAGGAAGGTGTCACCATGACACCAATGGTTTTTAAAAACTGGAAAAGCATTGCCTGGTGGATGTTTTTTATGGTTATGGTGGTGACAACCACAGAGGCCCTGGGTGCGGAAGCGGCGGTTAACTGGCGCCCGACTTATGACAGTGTGATGCGCTGGCTCAACTTTGGGATACTGATCGTGCTCTTTTTCAGGTATGCCCGCAAACCGTTGGTAACCTTTTTAAACGGGAAATCCAGGCAGATCGAAGAAAACATCAAAAGTGTCGAAGCGGAAAAAGAGGCCATCAGGATACGTATCGATGAACTGCAAAGGGAACGAGAAGAAGGCCGCCAACAACTGCACCAGATTCGGGACAGAGTCATTTCCCAGGGAAAGCTGAAAAAGCAGAAAATCATCGATGACGCCAAAAAAGAGAGTCATCTGTTATTGGAAAGTGCCAAACAGAAAATAGAGCATGAAATAACATCTGCACGAAAGAAGCTGCAAGCTGAAATAGTTGATCAGTCCATTGACCTGGCCATGCAAAAACTCCCCCAAATGATGACCGATCAGGATACCCAAAACAGCCTGAAAATGTATCTTGAAGGGATTCATTCCCTGACCAAATCCTGACCGTCCCTATTTATGGTTAATTAAGATACTATACGCCGGCAAGTAGCATCTATCAAAATTATATTTCCAAACTGCCTCTCATATCACAGTTTTTGGATCAGGATAATATTTTCATCTTCTGGTGGGCTATTTCAGAATTCATAAAAGTGAAAACGTTTTCCGTGATTGTGACTTCGGATATCCCCGGGTTGATGCCATTTCAGAAGCTTTGCCCTTTTCATTCGATTGTGCTATGTAAAATCAATTCATAACGTAGGTTTATACTCCCTCACCCGAATCTTTTTTTAGTAAGGAGCCGACATGAATAAAACTCAAGTGAAAGAGATAATGATTCCGATCTTGAACTACGTGACAGTTAAAAAAGAAAATACCCTGGTTGAGGTTTTACAGTCTTTGGAACAGGCCCGGAAGTCAGAGAACGAACATGCCCATAGAGACGCAATCGTGGTTGATGCAAACGGTGTTTTTGTAGGCAAAGTTACCATGATCGATGTTTTTTGGGCCCTGGAGCCTAATTATTCAAAGGTTGAACAGCAACAGGAACAGGGCGTACTGACTGCCGATTTTGTCATGAAAGCCGCCAAAGATTTTAATTTATGGATTGAACCCACGCAAACCATTTGCGAGCGAGGGAGCCGCTTAACGGTTTCCGATGTAATGCATACGCCGGAAAAGATGGAATATATCGAAGAAACAGCCACCATTGATAACGCATTGCATTTATATGTTCTGGGCATCCATCAGCCACTTATCGTGAACAATAAGGACGCGAAGGTTACAGGCGTTTTACGGTTTGGTGATGTATTTGAAGTCGTCAGACAACGTTTGTTGAACTGCAGTGTTTCTTAAATTTTCGACATGACTTCTAAAATAAAAGTTAAGGAATAACGTATAGATATAACGCCAATGAATTTTCCCCCACCACCCAATACCCATGCCATGGCCGTGCTGATCCTTACCATTGTTGCACTGGTCCTGTTTACCCGTGAAAAGATACCCCTAGAATCCTCCAGTTTCCTGGTGCTCATCGGTCTGGCCGTTGGGTTCGAAGTCTTTCCGTTCCAGGCGAACGGAGGCGTTTTACACGCCGTGGACTTTTTCCGGGGTTTCGGACACGAGGCGCTGGTTGCCGTCTGCGCTCTGATGATCGCCGGGCAGGGTATCGTCCGCACGGGGGCGCTGGAACCCGTGGGAAGGGTGCTGACGCGGTTCTGGAAGGTGAGCCCGAGCATCTCCCTGCTGCTGACTCTTATTGTTGGAGCCCTTATCAGTGCGTTTATAAACAATGTTCCCGTTGTCGTATTGTTTCTCCCTATTTTGATCAACGTTTCCCTGCGCACGGGTATGAAGGCCTCTTCCGTGTTGATGCCCATGGGATTCGCCACCCTGCTGGGGGGCACGTGCACCACCATCGGAACCTCCACAAATCTGCTGGTGGTCTCCGTGGCAGCAGAGATGGGCTTGAAACGGATGGATATGTTCGATTTCCTGGTGCCGGCAGCCATTGCCGGAAGCATCGGTATCGCTTATCTCTGGCTCGTGGCGCCTCGGATCATACCGGAGCGTGAACCAACCATGGCAGACACATCTCCCAGGGTTTTCTCTGCCCATCTTGCCATTCCTGAAGGAAGCCCGATTGAAGGAAAGACGCTGGCCCAAGCCAGAAAAAAAGTAGATGGGGCCATGAAAGTCACAAGCGTGGAGCGTGGGCTTGACAATTTCATGATACCCTTTCCAACTCTGGTGCTGAAAGCCGGCGACCATCTGATTATCCGTGACACGCCCGATCGCTTGAAGGAGTTTGAAAAGATACTGGAGGGAACGCTCTATGCAGATGACGCCATGGTCGCACCTGTTGACGATGAGCACCCGTTAAAGGATGAAGATCAGCAGATCGCGGAGGTCGTCCTCATAGAAGGCTCCCGTCTTGCGGGAAGAACTCTCAGCGGAACCCGATTCGCGGACCGGTACGGGATGATTACCCTGGCCATACACAGGGCCGGCATTCACCCGGAAAAGTTATACGACGAAATCGGGGATATTCGTCTGAAAGCCGGGGATATCCTCCTGGTTCAGGGACCCCGAGAACAGATCGCCGGTCTCAAAAAAGAAAAGGATTTTCTCGTGCTGGATGCCACGGCGGATCTGCCTTTTGCCCGTAAGGCACCGTTGGCCCTGCTCATTATGCTGGGTATCATTGTTTCGGCCGCCGTAGGGTTTCTGCCCATCGCCATCAGCGCATCGCTCGGGGCGCTGTTGATGATTTTCACGGGATGCCTGGGATGGCGTGATGCCACCAGCGCACTGAATGCGCAGGTTATCCTTATCGTGACCGCAAGTCTCGCCATCGGGGTTGCAATGCTCAAGACCGGCGGTGCTGATTACCTTGCACAACTTTTTGTTGCTCTGGCAGGGGGCACTTCGCCGGTCCTAGTGATCAGCGGGCTGATGCTTCTGATGGGCATCCTCACCAACATCGTTTCCAACAACGCAGCAGCGGTCATCGGCACCCCCATCGCCGTTTCAATTGCCGCCCAGATGGGACAGCCGGCCGAACCGTTTGTCCTGGCCGTGCTCTTCGGAGCCAATATGAGCTATGCCACCCCCATGGCCTACAAAACCAATCTCCTCGTCATGAACGCTGGGAACTACACCTTCAATGATTTTCTTCGAGTTGGGGTACCGCTGGTCCTGATAATGTGGGTTACGCTTTCCTGGTTGCTTCCGACCCTTTACGGTATAAAATAACACCCGAAATCGTATCAATTGCATCGATACTATCTAAATTTCAACTGCGCGACGATATTAGCCAACAGTTCCAGCGAAGAAACAGGATACCCTATGGCCCTGTTCTATTTCTTTAAAAGGGGGCTCCTGGGTACGACAGACATCTTTTACATAGAGGCAGCGCGTGTGAAACCGGCACCCTTTTGGCGGGTCGATGGGGCTGGGGACATCTCCCTTCAGAATGATCCGTTTTTGTTTTATGGTGGGGTCCGGGGTGGGAGATGCGGATAACAAGGCCTGGGTATAGGGGTGCAGGGGGCGCCGATAGAGTTTTTCACTGTCGGCGAGCTCCACGAGTTTACCCAGGTACATGACGGCCACCCGGTCGCTGATGTGTTCTACAACACTCAGGTCGTGGGAGATGAACAGGTAGGTCAAGTTGAACTCCTCCTGCAGATCTTGAAAAAGATTGATGACCTGTGCCTGGATCGAAACGTCCAGCGCTGATACGGCTTCATCACAGATGATAAGCTGGGGGTTGAGAGCCAGCGCCCGCGCAACACCGATTCGCTGACGTTGCCCACCTGAAAACTGGTGCGGATAGCGTCGCATGTGTTCCCGTTTCAGCCCCACGACTTCCAGAAGTTCCAAAACCCTGGCATCTCTTTCTCTGCGGTCTCCGACGCCATGAACCAGCAGGGGTTCTCCGATGATATGGGCGACTGTTTTCCTCGGGTTCAATGAAGAGAAAGGGTCCTGAAAGACGATCTGCATTTCTCTTCGCAGGCTGCGGACTTGTGCAGGGCTGTATTCGAGAATGTTTTCCTCGTTGAAATAAACAGCGCCGGCCGTGGGTTCTTCCAGTCGCACAATGGCGCGACCCAGGGTCGATTTTCCGCACCCGGATTCACCTACGAGACCCAGGGTTTCCCCTTTGTTGATGGAGATATCCACACCATCGACCGCTTTGACGGAGGCAATCTCTTTTAAGAACACGCCGCCAAGAATCGGATAATGTTTTACCAGCCCTTCGGCTCTCAAAAGCGGTTTTATTCCGGAAGCGGTATCATGCATATTTCAGGCACCTCACCGCATGATTTTCCCCCACAGCATATTGCCGGGGGGATATTTTGCGACAGTCGGAAAACACATCCGGGCAGCGGTCACTGAAGAGGCAGCCCTCCGGCAGGTCAAAAAGAGACGGAACCACACCTGCAATAGTGGAAAGTCGTTTTGATTTTATCTTTTTTCCCAGAACGGGAATCGATTCCATGAGGCCGATGGTATACGGGTGTTTTGGGGTCAAGAAAAGGGTTTTGGCACTGGCATACTCCACGATGCGCCCGGCATACATGACGGCTACGTGTTGTGCCATTTCGGCAATGACCCCCAGGTCATGGGTGATAAAGAGAATGGATGCCCCTGTGTCCTCTTTCAGTTTGTTCATGAGATCGAGAATCTGAGCCTGAATAGTTACATCCAGCGCTGTCGTCGGTTCATCTGCGATCATCATTTTAGGGTTACAGGCCAGCGCCATGGCAATCATGACCCGTTGCCGCATGCCACCACTCATCTGGTGAGGGTATTCATCCAAACGTCGATCCGCAGCCGGGATGCCGACCCGCTGAAACATTTCGACTACCCGTGAGCGGGTTTCTTTTGCCGATAGCTTTTTGTGCAATCGAATTACCTCTCCCACCTGATCCCCTACGGAGAAAACCGGGTTGAGGGATGTCATGGGTTCTTGAAAAATCATGGAAATCTGATTGCCCCTGATTTTTCGCATCTGTTTTTCAGAATAGGCGAGCAGATTATTGCCATTGAAAATGATTTGACCACCCACGATTTTGCCGGGGGGATCTGGAATCAGTTGAATGATGGAATGGGCGGTGACGCTTTTACCGCAACCGGATTCTCCCACAAGACCCAAGGTCTGTCCCGATTCGATGGTCAGACTGACATCGTCGACAGCTTTTGCCACCTGGCCGCGCACAAAAAAATGGGTTTGTAAATTAACGATGTCTAATAGTGCAGTATCCGGCATTCGATTTAGTCTCTCAAGCGAGGGTCAAGTGCATCCCTGAGACCGTCGCCAAAAAGGTTGAATCCAAGAACGGCAAATAAAATGGCGATACCCGGGAAAGTCATTACCCAGGAAGCCCTGAGAATCAGGGAACGGCTTCGCGCGATCATGGCGCCCCATTCAGGTGTGGGCGGTTGTGCACCGAGCCCTAGAAAACTCAAAGCGGCGGCATCAAGAATCGCCGATGCAAAGGACAGGGTTGTCTGGACGATGAGGGGACCCAGGCAGTTCGGTAATATTGCCAGGAAAATAATACGAAGATCCCTGGCGCCGATGGAACGGGCTGCGGTCACATAATCTTTCCCACACTCTTCCAGGACACTTCCCCGGACAATACGTGCAAAACGGGGAACATAGGTGATACCGATGGCCATCATGGCATTTTTGAGACTGGGACCTAGATAGGCGACCACGACGATGGCCAGAAGCAGATACGGGAATGCCAGGATAATATCCATGACGCGCATGATGAGGCTGTCCAGTTTTCCTTTGTAGTAGCCTGCCACGGATCCGAAAAACGTCCCCAGCACAAAGGCCAGACCGACACTGACCATGGAAACCATCAGGGATACCCGCGCACCGTAAATTAATCTGGAGAGGATGTCCCGGCCCAGATCGTCGGTTCCCAGAATATTTTTTGTGGTTCCCTTGTCGTGCCACATGGGTGGTTTTAGTTGATCATACAGGGATGTTTCGTTCGGATCATGGGGGCTCAGCAGGGGAGCAAAAGTGGCTGTTATAAAAAAAAAGGAGACGAGTATCATGCCGGCCACAGCGGTCTTGTTCCGCCAGAGCTGGGATAACTGGTCGAGAAATGGGTGTCGATCCTGCGGATTTTTTCGTTTCGGGTTGTCAGACATTGTATTACTGGACACTTATCCTCGGGTTAATGATGGCATAGAGAATATCCACACACAGATTGATCAATATGAAAAGGGCTGCAATAAAGAGAGTACCTCCTTGAATGACCATATAATCGCGTTGCATGACCGCATCGTACATCCATTTTCCGACACCCGGCCAGGCAAAAATGGACTCGGTCAGTATGGCACCTCCAAGGGTGACGCCGAACTGCAGACCGATGGTTGTCACCACCGGGATCAAGGCATTTCGAAGACCATGCTTATAGATTACCTTGAACTGTGAAAGCCCTTTTGCTTTGGCGGTTTTGATATAGTCCTGACGCAACACTTCCAGCATGGCCGAGCGTGTCATTCTGGCGATGATCGCCATGGGAATGGTGCTCAGGGTTACCGCCGGCATGATGAGGTGCCACACGGCGTCTCTAAAGGCCACCCAGTTGCGGGTCAGCAAGGCATCCAGGGTATAGATGTTCGTGATAACCTGGAGGTCGACATCGATACTCAGACGGGCGGATAAGGGGAGCCATCCCAGGTTGACGGAAAAAATGAGCATAAAAACAAGACCAAGCCAGAAAATGGGCATACTGACCCCTGTAAGGGCTCCCAGCATACTGACGTAGTCGAAAATTGAATACTGCTTTGTGGCGGAAATGATGCCCAGGGTTACACCGAACAGACAGGCGATAAAAAGAGCGGTCACAGCCAGTTCCATGGTTGCCGGAAAGCGCTGCTTGACTTCGATCCAGACCTTTTGACGGGTCCAGATGGTTTCACCCAGATCACCTTTCATCAATCGTTTCAGAAACATGCCGTACTGGATATATAACGGCTCATTCAACCCCAGATGCTCACGGATCTGGTACAGTGCTTCGTCTGTGGCCCGTTCTCCCAGCAGCAGTTCGGCTGGATCGCCCGGTGTCAGGTGAAGCATGAGAAAGACAATGATAGACACCCCTAGCAGGGTGGGTATCAAAATCAGGATGCGTCTGATGGCGTAAGAAAGCATATAGCTATAAGCTGTAAGGGGTAAGCTGTAAGCCATAAGCCGTAAGCAGCTTATCGCTTACAGCTTATGGCTTGGTATCGTCTATTTCAAACTGACGTTTTTCATCCGTACGGATCCTGTGGGATGCAGCTTGAAGTTCTGAACACTTTTCTGAGCCGGCCAGATAACGGTGGAGTGTGCCACGGGAATGACCGGGCATTCATCGAACATCAGCTGCAGCGCGTCTTGATAGATTTTGATGCGCATGGCCTGATCAACCGTTTGTTTGCCCTTCAGCATCAGGTCGTGATAGGTCTCGTTATGCCACTGGGTTCTGATGGCGGATGAGGCCAGGCCGTCAAACAGTACGGCCAGGAAGTTGTCCGGATCACCATTGTCGCCGGTCCATCCCAGCTGGAACAGATCCATATCATCCGGCTGCTCTCGTTGCCTTTTGAGATAGGTTCCCCAGTCATAGCTGACGATTCTGGCGGTGATGCCCAGTTTTTTCAGGTCGGCTGCCATGGCGACACCGATCTTCTGGCCTTCGGGGTTGTAGGGCCGGGGTACCGGCATGGACCACAGGGTAATTTCTCCCAGTCCCTCGCCTTCGGGAAAACCGGCTTTTGCTAAGTACTCTTTTGCCAGGTCAACATCATAGGCATAGCCCGGAACCGACGTATTGTAACCCCACATGGTCGGGGGAATGGGATTCTTGGCAACCTGCCCCATGCCCTGATAAATATTGTCCACAATGGCTTGGCGATCGATACCGTGGGCAATGGCCTTGCGCAGATTGACGTTGCTCTTCCAGGGTTCCTTGGTGTGGTTGAAGGAAAGATACCCGACATTCATGCCCGACTGGGTCGGAAGAATCAGATTGGGGTCCTTGCTCGCCATATCGATATCGGCCGGATTGGGGAACTGGCAGATATGGATGTTTCCGGTTTTCAGTTCCAGAAAGCGGACAGAGTTTTCAGGAATGGATCGGAATACCAGTTTGTCGAGATATGGGCCGCCGGATTTGTCCCAGTAATCCTTGTTTTTTTCTAGAACGATACGGTCGTCTTTGATCCACTGGGCAAATTTGAACGGGCCTGTTCCCACGGGGTTACGTAAAAATTCCTTGGGATTTTTCAAAAAGGCGCTGGGGCTGATGATATCGGCAAAATCCATACCCATGTTTGCCAGAAAAGGAGCTTCCACGCGTTTCAGTTTAAAAACCACGGTGTAATCATCCACGGCTTCGATACTGCCGATGGTGTCGTCCATCTCCATGGATACCCAGTATTCAGGTGGGCGTTCCTGGGCGGGGATGTCCAAGCCCTTGCCAAAGAATTTTACGTTACGCTCTTTCATCATCCGGCCGATGGAAAAGACCACCGCATTGGCATTAAAGGGCGTACCGTCATGAAATTTAACATCTTTCTGCAGATGAAAGGTATACGTCTTGCCATCGGATGAGATATCCCATGACTTGGCCAGACCGGGCTCCAGAGCCGTGCTCTCATCGGCATAAGCCACCAATGCTTCGAAGATGTTGTCACAGACCATAAAAGAATTGCCATCTGTTTCATAGGCCGGGTCCAGACCGACGCTGTCCCCGCCGCGTCCAAAGACCAGTGTTTTGCTTATGGCGGATCCGGGAACGGCTGCAATTGTAAAAAATAAAATTAAACACAGCGAAAGTAGTTGAACCATTGGTTTATGTTTCATTTTTATCTACCTCCCTCTAGATAGCGGTGCGTGGGTCTTGAAAACAGCACCTTGTTGTGTGTTGGTCAGGCTTGGTCGGTATCAATCCGTTTATTGGTACCATAGCCATTTAAATATATTAAGCATTTGTTTTGGAGCCGTGGACTGGAAATATGAATTATACCTATCAGATCAAATTGGCTTTGTCAAAAAGAAGGCAGTTTTTTGATGTGCATTTATTTTTCTTGGCAAGATCAATTTTTTGGGAAAATAATCCCAAAAAATCAACTGGAGCGTAACGCCCAACAAATGATTTTTCGATACATTATAGAAAAATCATGGGCGGAAAATCCATCCCGATCGGTTTTCTTGGAAACCGATACAGATGAAAAGGTTTATGTGCTATTTTGACAACTTTCATGCCGCCGGTTCCTTTAGATGTCTTTCAGAATTTGATTGTCAGGATGGGCTTCGATGGTTGCCTGAAAATTTTTCATGGCTTGGCTAAGGACGCTTGATTCACGGGTTTGAGGAATCGGCAATTGGTCGGTCCCGATACGTTCCAGCGCATTTGTTACATAGCCGATGGTAATGAGACTGATATCGAGAGCCGGCTGAAACACGGACTCCTCACCGGTGTCAGAATCCATTTCAGAAACAATTTTCGAGGCTACCAGGTCAAGGAGAGTCCTTTGAACCAGGCGTAAGGGGATTTCGATTGCAGCTGATATCTGGTGAGCGGTAGCGGGTTTTTCAGCCTTGGCAAAATTTGTCACCAGGAGATGTGCAATCTGGAGCGCCAGTCGTTTTCTTAAAGAGAAGCTGATATTATGGGATACCTGTTCGAACTCAAAGGTTTCGTTATTCTGATGGGCAAATGCGATCTCGGCACCGAACAGGACAATCAACCAGCTGGTCTGCAGCCAGATGAGAAAAAGAGGCAGGGCAGCAAAACTTCCGTAAATGGCATTGTATTTCGAGAGCAGAAACTGAAAGTTGATGTAAACCATCTGAAGTACCTGATAGATGGTCCCGGCCACAATACCGGCTACCAGGCCAGAGCTGATTCTGACTTTTGTGTTGGGCATCATCAGGTAAGTGAAGGTAAAGAGCGCCCAGATCAACACATAAGGGATCAATTTAAATGAAATATAGATCAGCGGGCTAAAAAAGCCCAGCAGGGCGATTCTGTCCACGATCAGGGTGATCTGGGTCTTGATGAAAACCGTTGCGCTACTGGAAAGGATGACCAGCACCGGGCAGATGAGCATGATGGTCAGGTAATCACTGAATTTTCGCCATAAGGACCGGGCCCTGGAGACATTCCAAATGTCGTTGAACGATTGTTCGATATGGCCCAAAACCTTGATGACGGCCCAATAGAGAACGATGATGCCGATCCCCGCGATCAGTCCCCCCCTTGTTTTTGCCAGCAGTGTCCTGGCAAACGCGAGTGCTTTGACCAGGATCTCCTGCTGCCCTGGAAAGCGTTCGAGCAGTTGATCCTGCAGGAGCGCGTCAAAACCAAAGCCCTTTGCAACGGCAAATACCATGGCCAGCACAGGGACGATGGCCAGCATGGAATAAAGCGTCAGCGCGGAGGCCCTCAGTTGAAGTTTATCCTCTTTGAAACCGCGGAAAGCAAGGATGATGACCCGAAGCTGCCTGAGAAAAAACGATTTACTCCAGGAGGTGTTTTTGGACTCAATATGCCAGATGTCGGTTGTGACGAATTGGATGATTTTATGCAGTGTGCTCATGAGATTTCAGGTCCTCAGGGACTTTGTTGACGGGGCAGTCAAAGTACAATAAAATCGTTGTACGATTTTATTAAAATATGCCGATTAAGAGCACTAAGTCAATCCCCCCGTGAAAAATCGGGTACCGCTTGAACCTTTTCGGAAACCGCTTTGCGATGGCCCGGTCCTTGACAAGGATTGCGACTTGCCAGTGCCGGAAGTCTTTTTCGAGTTTGTTTAGGATGTCATGATAAAAAGTTTTCGGCTTTTCATTCGTATTCAGACGAACACCAAACGGGGGGTTGAGAACCAGTATGCCGGGTGTTTCGGTCATGTCCTGAGGTGTGAGATGGAAAAAATCATGGGTAGCCACCTGGACCACATCCAGCAATTCAAATGTGACGGAAATTTTTTTAAGCTCCGTGATTCGTTTCAAATCCTTGTCTGAAGCAAAAATCAAGGGTATCTTTGTACGCCTGATATCATCAGCTGCTTTCCGTTTGAGATGGTGCCACTGGGGTTCACGAAAGGCCGGCCATTGCATGAATGCAAAATCCCGGTAAAAGCCGGGCGGGATGTTCCTGGCCAGCATTGCCGCTTCCAGAGAAAAGGTTCCGGAACCGCACATGGGGTCGAGCAGGGCTTGTGAACCATCATAGCCGCTCAGTTTCAATATGGCCGCTGCAAGGGTTTCCCGAATGGGTGCTTTTCCAACGTCGTGTTTTAATCCTCTTTTAAAAAGTAGATCACCGCTGCTGTCCAGGGAAAGCAAGAGCTGATCATCCATGGCCCTGACATACAGGTGCTGACTGTCTTTTATTTCCGGAAGACCTGGTTTTCCGAAAGGCATCCGGGGTATTCGTTGGCGGATGCAGGTTTCTATGCGTTTTGTAATGGCACTTGTATGAAAAAGCCTGGAGTGTCTGGCTGTTACACTGAAACAAAGCTCTGATGACGGGGAAAGATAGAGCTCCCAGGGGAATTGCAGCACATTTTTTTCGAGTTGCCGGAAGTTGGTGGCCTTGAAATCGGTCAGACGCATAAGGATCCTGTTCGGGATCCTGAGGTGGAGGTTGGCAGCATAGCAACCGGCAAGCCGGCACCTGAATTCAACGCCGCCCGGAACGATTACGACGTCATATATATCGGTGGGCAGGGCAGCGATTTCCTGGGCGCAGATGGGTTCAAGACCCGGTGGGGTTGTGGCAAAAAAAGTGTGTTCCTTGGCGACGACATGTCGCTTGATCCGCTTGTGGATGGGGGTGTTCAGGGGCATCCTGGTCCTTTCTAAGATGAGCGATTGCCGATCTTACTGCATCTACGGCGTCAGATGCCATGCCGCATAGTTCACTATAGCGGAACAGCATCTTCCTTGTAGCTGCGGCAACCGCGACAATTGTTCAACTTTGTCCTTATCATTATTGCGCTTGATATTGAATCGTATGCATAATATTAGAAGCTAACTCAAACTTTGTAAATCAATTTCAGGAATCAATGGTCGACGTATATTTCAGACATACCCAATATGATGATTCCGGTCTGAAGCAGGTTGTTTTCGACATGATGCGGGCCATGGGAGGCGACGCAGTTTCCGCCGGAACAAAGGTCATCATCAAACCGAACTTTCTGCTGGCGGCAGACCCGGAAAAGGGAGTTACCACCCACCCCAGGATCGTACGATATGTGGCTGAATTCATCCTTGATAAAGGATGCAGCCCCATCATTTCAGACAGCCCGCCCATTGGTTCATTCGAAAAGATTCTGTCAAAAGGGGGCTATGTCGAGGCACTTTCAGGCCTGGATGTGGTGTTTCGGCCTTTCAGGGAACCCGCTAAAATTGATATCGGAGAGCCCTTTGGCGTTGTCGAGATTGCCAGAGACGCGCTTGAAGCTGACGTGGTAATCAATCTGGCAAAGCTCAAAACCCATGCGAAGATGCTGCTGACCCTCGGTGTGAAGAACATGTTTGGCTGCGTGATCGGTCTCAAGAAACCTGAATGGCATTTTCGGGCGGGTACGGACAGGGAAGTGTTTGCACGATTGCTGGTGCAGATATACAAGGCTGTCAGTCCGGCCATGACAATCATCGATGGTGTCCTGGCCCTCGAGGGGCAGGGACCGGGAAGAAGCGGCACGCCCAGGGAGCTGAACCTGCTTGCAGGAAGTCAAGACGCCATTGCGGCGGACATGGCCATCTGCAGTGTTCTGGGCCTGGAACCCCAGAAGCTGTTGACTAACCGGGCGGCCGGTCAGTTGCAGCTGGTGCCGGAAGATATCCATGTACATGGTGAATACAATATCCTGAGTGACTTCAAATTTCCGGAAATAGATTCCATGGCTATCGGACCTGATATTCTGCAAGGATTTATGCGCAAATATGTCCTTCAGAAGCCGGTGTCAGACAATCAGAAATGCAAACTGTGCGGTGAGTGCTGGCGTTGTTGCCCGGTCAATGCCATCAATCGTCGTGTCAAGGGTGTCCGATTCACGTACAATACCTGTATCCGCTGTTATTGCTGTCTGGAAATATGCCCTTATGGCGCCATCACCAGCAAGAAACCGCTGCTGGGAAGACTCTTTCGGAAGCACGATACACATTAATTAGAAGCTATCTGGATAAATACACGCTTCATCTGAACTTTTATTCGTCTCGACAGTCAGGCTTCTAATTTCATCATGATCAGTCAATCTGTTTCATGTTGACAAAAGTCACTATCATCGCTAGCTTAGTGTTGGCATGACACAATGTGGTATGTTTGGAAA
This sequence comes from uncultured delta proteobacterium, assembly GCA_963823335.1. Classification (GTDB taxonomy): domain Bacteria; phylum Desulfobacterota; class Desulfobacteria; order Desulfobacterales; family B30-G6; genus B30-G6. Next base: position 1,233,665 of record CAWGLD010000001.1, read on the forward strand.
ATTTCCCAGTGATCTGCAAAGTTAGCGAGCGCTGTTGCGATTCAATTGTTAAGGGTGAGGAATGATATGTCAAAGTTAAAGGGAGTCACAATATTTTTGCTTGTTGTTTTTATTTTGAATACCGTTCCTATTGTGTCTATTTCCGCACCGAATGCGATTGAATGGCAATCATACACCACCGGAATGGACTTGGCTAAAAAAAATAGCAAGTCGGTCTTTCTTCATTTTTATGCAACATGGTGCAGTTATTGTACAAAAATGGAAAAAGAATCGTTTCAAGATGATTCTATCGCCGAATACCTGAATGACAATTTTGTTTCGATAAGAGTAGATGTGGATAAAGAACAGAATATCGCTGACATGTACAATGTGTTTGGTTTGCCCACCACATATTTTTTTTCCTCGAGTGGCGAAAATCTTGGATCGGTTCCAGGATATATTTCAAAAGATCGTCTGATGACAATGCTGAAGGAGATATAGATAATGCGAAGCTCATATTTTAAAACACAAGCGATTCTCGCATCACTGATCTTTGCTTTCGTCGTATCATTGTCTCTGACTGTAACCGCTGCCGAACTTTCTATGATGTCCGTAAACCAGCTCCAGCGTGTATTGGACAACCCCGAGATAGTTGTACTTGATGTTCGTGGCAGTAAAGACTGGACTTCCAGTGACTTTAAAATTAAAGGCGCCGTCAGGAGAGCCCCGATAAGTTTTGAATCCTGGGCCAACGAATATTCCAAGGACAGTGTACTGATCTTATACTGAGCATGATCCCAAGAGCAAACGAGTGTCAGTTTGGCACGAAAGCTTATCTCAAAAGGATTTAACCGGGTTTACGTCTTGAAGGGTGGATGGGATGCTTGGTCAAGATCTAATTTTCCTGTTGAAGAAAAATCACCTCTTCTAAATTAATAACCTCCACCATGGGTTCGACTCTGCCCATCCCTCCTCCAATCATAAGGATGTCACCACCATTACATTTATTGAAAAGTATTCTTCTTGGGTTTGATTTATTTTGATTTAAAAGATAAGGTTTCATTTTGATTGTACAGCCATATAATTAAATTTGACACTCGTATTATTGTTTGGCAATTATAAAGAAGGTGCTGGCGTTAACGATTGAAGTTTTTCATCAAGGGGAGGTATCAAATGGCAGGTGTTAACAAGGTATTGCTTATCGGTCGACTGGGACGGGACCCGGAGGTTCGTTATACACCCGATGGGACCGCCATCGCAAATTTCAGTATCGCGACATCCGAGGAGTGGAAAGACAAGAAAACAGGCGAAAAGCAAGAACGCACGGAGTGGCACCGAATTGTGGCCTTTCGCCGGCTCGGAGAAATATGCGGTGAATATCTTTCCAAGGGAAGACAGGTGTATATTGAAGGGCGCCTTCAGACCCGCGATTGGCAGGATAAAGACGGCAACAAGCGTTATACCACTGAAATTGTCGCTTCACAGATGCAGATGCTCGGTTCCAGGGATATGGGTGACACTTCAGGAGGATCCGGGTTCGGTAAGAACGAGATACCTCCCGGACCGGAATTTTCGGGTTCCCAGGATGACGATATTCCATTTTGAGCCTGAACCGTAACAGTGAACAAACATGAATTAGAAAGAATTTCTTACCACTGGGCATACTTAAAACCATTGAACCTTTTAAAACGGAGACCGAACATGAAACGTATTCGAAAAAGGTTGAGATCTGTCAGTGTTTTCCTGGTGATATTGATGCTGATGTTGTCGCTGCCGTATCAGTCCGCCCTGGCAGCCTTGATTGGTACGGAAGACCTGATGGGATCTCAGAAGGCGGTGGAAGCACGGGCATATATTTCAAGTGTGCTGGCACGTGAAGATATTCAGGGCGCACTCATCGCCCGCGGTATCGACCCCATTGAAGCACAGGCAAGGGTCAGTACCCTGACGGACCAGGAAGCCATCCAGTTCGCAGAGACCATGGAACAACTGCCCGCGGGTGGTCTCATCGCTTATCTTGTGGGTCTTGCGGTACTGGTTTTTCTGGTGCTGCTGGTAACGGACATTCTCGGATACACAGATATATTTCCCTTTGTCAAAAAGACAGTCAAAAATTAGAAGCCATCTCAAAAAAAGGGTTTTGGGTCAAGTTCAAGGCGGGTCCGAACTTCAACCCGCAAGCATACTGAAGTATTCTGAGGAGTTGAAGCAAGGGACCAACACAGAAATTGGGCCAAAAAACTTTTTTGAGATAGCTTCTAGTACTATGCCGGTATCAGGCACAGGGTTTTTTGTGTGCCTGATTTTGGCAACTGCTATTTGGGGTTGCGCAGGCACCCTGCCACGGCAATGGTCTTTACCATTCAATGGCATACCTGAGCGGCATCGGATCTCTTCGGTTCCCTTTTTCCCCCAGACAGAATATCAGTGCGGCCCGGCGTCTCTGGCCATGACACTTGTCTGGAGCGGTGTTTCCACAGATCCGGAACAGCTTGCCGGGTCGGTGTACACGCCCTCTCTGAAAGGAAGTCTGCAGCCGGCCATGATCGGCGCTGCCCGGCGCCATGGAAGGGTGGCCTATGTGATTTCAAGCCCGGAGGAACTTCTCACAGAGGTAGCCGCCGGCTACCCGGTAATCGTTCTTCAGAACCTGGGGCTGTCATGGGTTCCTGTTTGGCACTATGCCGTGGTGATCGGGTATGATGCTGATTCAGGTGTGGTTACCTTGCATTCCGGTGAAACGAACAGCAAAGAAATAAGCCTGCGCGTTTTCGACAACACCTGGTCCCGGAGCAGCTACTGGGGCTTATTAACCCTCCCACCGGACCGGTTACCTGCCACTGCCAGTGAAACAGGCTACACGGAAGCGGTATTGGGTCTCGAAAAAGCGAGAAGATGGCCGGAAGCTATTAAGGGATATCGTACGGCCTTGAAAAAATGGTCCAGCAATCTTAATGCCCGTATGGGTATCGGAAACAGCTACTATGCCATGGGAGACCTGCCGTCCGCGGAACAATCATTTTCTGAGGCAACGCTTCAATTCCCCACAGAGGGTGCCGCATTCAACAATCTTGCCCAGGTGTTATTTGAACAGGGAAAAAAGAAGGCGGCGCTGACCGCCGCTGAAAAAGCCGTAAGCATGGGCGGTCCCCTGTCCGGTGTCTTCCAGGAAACACTGCAAGAAATTAGATCGAGCCTGAACCGACCCTGACAGGCTGACCATACTCAATACTCCGCGTACTATAGACGTCGTCATAAGTCGATCTCTTGCAGGCTTATGTAATGAGCCAAAGCACAGATGAGGTAAGCGATTGTTCATGAAAAAACCGATGACAGCCAATAAAACAACGTCCACTCGTAAAACCAAAAGCGCGCAAGAGCTGGATGCCATCATTGTCAAGGGTGCTAGAGAACATAATCTCAAGGACCTCCATATCTCTCTGCCCAAGAAAAAGCTGATCGTGTTTACGGGGGTGTCGGGGTCAGGAAAATCGAGCCTGGCCCTGGACACCATTTTTGCAGAAGGGCAACGACGGTATGTCGAATCCCTGTCCGCCTATGCCCGCCAATTTATCGGCCAGATGGAAAAACCCAGGTACGATACCATCAGGGGGCTTTCCCCCACCATTGCCATTGAACAGAAATCCGTCAGTAAAAATCCAAGATCGACGGTGGGTACGATCACAGAAATCTATGATTATTTGCGCGTCCTGTTTGCGAGGGTTGGGGAGCAGTATTGCTATAAATGCGGCCGGCGTGTTGGAAGGGGAGATGCCGAGAGCATGGTCTCCCAGGCTTTAAACCTACCGGAAGGCACCAGGATTCTCATCATGGCTCCTGTTATTGAAAACAGAAAGGGTGAATACCGGGAGCTGTTAAGAAAGATAGAAGGAGACGGGTTTGCAAGGGTGCGTGTGGATGGGATTGTAAGTGACATTCAGGTGGTGCAGAGCCTTGCCAGGCACAAGAAACACACCATCGAGGTGGTGGTGGACCGGCTGGTGGTCAAGGCGGGCAGTTCTTTTCGCAAACGGTTGACCGACTCGGTGGAGACAGCCCTCAAGCTCGGTCAGGGCAGGATCATTCTGCGCGTGATGGGAAAAGAAGATATACGCATGAGTGAAGCCAGGTCCTGTTGCGGCATCGCCTACCCTGAACTGGACCCACCTCTGTTTTCCTTTAACTCGCCCATGGGGATGTGCCCGGACTGCAATGGCATCGGATCCATGCTCTCCATGGATGTCGAAAAAATCGTTCCCGACAAGACCAAAACCATCCGGGAAGGCGCGGTCATTCCCTGGCAGAACTATTTTTCCAAACCAGAGACGGAAAATGGATCCTGGGGATTCATGCGACTCAAGGCCATGGCCTCCCAATGGGGCCTCGATCTGGATGTTCCCTGGACCCGGTTGCCCAAAGAACACAAGGAGCTGATATTGAAGGGCTCCAATGGAATGGAGATGGTGGTCAACTGGCATTCCGAAAAAATTCAGGGGGAATTCACCACCACCCATGAAGGACTCCTCAACAGTCTCATGCGGCGATATAAGCAGACCCACTCTGAAAGCATGAAAAAGTGGTATGCCCGGTTCATGTCTTCCAAGGACTGTCCCACCTGCAAGGGAAGGCGTCTCAAGCCGGAAGTCTTGAGCGTGAAAGTCAACGGGCGCTCTATTATCGATATCACGGAGATGACGATCCAGGAGGCTGCCCGTTTTCTGGATGTCCTTTCACTGTCAGGGAACCGTAAGATGATTGCCGATGAGCTGTTGAAGGAGATTGGCAGTCGTTTGGGCTTCCTGATAAATGTCGGTCTGGGGTATCTGTCTCTGAACCGCAAGGGCCCGACATTGTCCGGAGGAGAATCACAGCGCATTCGCCTGGCATCCCAGATAGGTTCTGAGCTCACAGGTGTTCTGTATATTCTGGATGAACCCTCCATCGGTCTTCACCAGAAAGATAATATCAAACTGCTCAACACACTGGGTCATCTACGGGATATCGGTAACACCCTGATTGTGGTGGAACATGACAAGGAAACCATAGAATCGGCAGACTGGCTGGTGGATTTCGGGCCCGGCGCCGGGCATCTTGGTGGTGAAATCGTGGCACAGGGAACCCCGGTCCGGGTGATGAAAAACCCCAAATCCATTACGGGTAAATATCTTGCCGGCAAGGAAAGAATTGAGATACCGGAAATCAGAAAATCCGTAAGGAATACCGGCAATAAATGGGTGACGATCCGAAAAGCCTCGGAAAACAATCTCAAAAACATGCATGTGCGCATACCCCTTGGTTTGCTCGTGGCAGTCACGGGTGTGTCCGGTGCGGGTAAATCAACGCTGGTCAATCAGATCCTCTATCCGGCCCTGGCGCGTAAGCTTCACGATGCTCCCCTGGGGGTGGGCAAACATGGCAGCATCCAGGGCTTGCCACACCTCAACAAGGTGATCAACATCGATCAGAAGGCCATCGGTAGAACCCCACGGAGCAATCCGGCTACCTACACAAAGGTGTTTGATCATATACGGGATTTTTATGCTCTTCTGCCGGAGTCGAAATTGCGCGGCTACCCAAAAGGGCGCTTTTCCTTCAATGTGAAAGGGGGCAGGTGCGAGACATGTCAGGGAGATGGTCATATCAAGGTGGAGATGCATTTTCTGGCGGATGTGTACGTGCCCTGTGAGAACTGCAAGGGAAAAAGATTTAACACATCCACCCTGGAAATCAAATACAAGGGCCATTCCATTTCAGACATTCTGAATCTTTCGGTTCATCAGGCCCGGGATCTGTTCGGCAACCACCCAAAAATCAAATCGATTCTCGACACACTGATGGACGTAGGGCTGTCCTATATCAAACTTGGTCAACCCGCCACAACCCTTTCGGGGGGTGAAGCCCAGCGGATCAAACTGGCCAGAGAACTTGCAAAACGGGCCACCGGCCAAACCCTTTACATTCTCGATGAACCCACCACGGGACTCCACTTTCATGACATCAAGATGCTGCTATCCGTATTGCAGCGCCTTCGGGATGCCGGCAATACCATTGTGATTATCGAACACAACCTGGATGTCATCAAGACCTGTGACTGGATTATCGATCTTGGACCGGATGGGGGGCATGAAGGCGGGACCATCGTCGCCCAGGGCACTCCTGAAAAAGTTTCTACGGTAAAGAAAAGCTACACAGGACAATTTTTAAAAGAAATCCTGAAAAAGTGACCCTATCAACACACGGGATTGAAGAGCCTCACAGCATGCGAAGCACTGCCGAACGGCAAAACCTACGGGGGGGGGGGAGCGCGCATTTTTTTTGTGCATGGATAGTGTGGCATTAGACGTCACGGACAGCTCTGGAGTTTAAAAAAATGGAATCTCATTCAGAACTGAAAACCGGGGGAGCGGCGGAAACCATTCGCATGTTGATGGAAGATATTTACGCCCTTGGGAAACTTACACGCACCAAGGCCATTTTAGGTGGCTATTGCAATAAAAGTTATGCCGTATGGATGTCGGACAACAAGCGTGTCCAACGGTATTTTCTGCGGCTGTATAACCCCAACGCAGTTGAAAAGGAAATCCGGTTTGAACACGCTCTGGTGAATCATTTGAGAACAAATGGGTTTAGCCTTGCAGCGGCTGTTATACCGTGTAAAAACGGTGAAACGCTGGTGGTCACCCCTTCACCGGAAGATCATCCGGGGAGTCAAGCGCTTTGGGCGGTGTTTGAGTTCCTTGAAGGAGAAGACAAGTATTCCTGGACCGACACGGATCTGACGGACAATGAATTCATCAGTGCGGCTGGAATTCTTGCCCGTCTTCATCACTGCTCCCATGGGTTCAAAAAACCACCCGGTGTCGATCGTGCCCAACCCCGGATCATGGACTTTATTTCCACATTCAAGAACACCTTTAGCACATTTCTGGAACGGACTGTTGATCGTCGGTGTGACCGGTTGTTCAGGGATAATTATACGGCAATCTGTAACGCCCTGGATGATGCGCTAACATTTGATGCCGGGTTTCAGGGAATGATGGAATTGCCGATTCATGGTGATTATCACCCCGGAAATCTGAAATATCGGGATGAAACAGGTGTCGGCATTTTCGACTTTGACTGGTCAAAAATCGATTTCCGATTGTTTGATCTTGCCCTGGGTCTGGTTTATTTCACCAGTATCTGGGATGACCATACCACAGGCCTGCGACCTGATAAATTTTCTCTTTTCCTGAGCACCTACAATGACAGCTGCCATCAGTCGGATCGTATCGAGAACTTGACGGAGCAGGAACAGAACGCTCTGATTCCCATGTTGGCCATTGCCAACCTTTATGTGCTCAATTGGGACCTGGTTGATTTTTTTAACACGACCGAAGCGGATGATGACGCGTATTATGGGTTCATCCACCACAATATCGGTTTGATGCACTGGCTAATCCTTCACAGAGAGATGCTGGAACGCTTGATACGCCAGGCGGTGTAAGCCGGAAAAGACGCATTTATCCCTGAACTGTCGGCACATCTCTTCAGGAAAAACCGCTCAGCGCGGATTAAAGAATTAATTCTCTAATAAATTCTATAAGTTGATTCAGATTTCCGCAGGGCCTGACCTCATGGCAGATCTCCTGGTAGGTCTTCATCTCACTGTCACCTGAGTACCAGAACACCTCTGTTTCGGGATTGAGCCAGAGCACGCGCCGGCATTTTTCCCGCATCTCGTCGAGGATGCCTGCTTCGGGATTGGTGTAGTTGGATCGGCCGTCGCCGATGATTATGAGGGTTGTCTTTTTGTTCAGGATATCCATGTAGTCGGCCTTGAATTCCCGAAATGTCTGACCGTAATCGGTGGAGATGTCATAGGCAATGTCTGCGTCGCTCATGACCCGGTCAATGGCCTGTTCCACATCGTGGTCTTCAAAAAAATGACTGACCTCGTCAAGCCCGGAGACAAAAACAAAAGAGCGCACCTTGGTAAAACATTCCTGAAGTGAATAGAGCATATTGAGCATGAATTTTGCCGACGACCAGACCGAACCTGATACATCACAAAGGACCACTATTTTGCCGCGCCGGGGCGGTTTTTTGCGGTAGACGATCTCCAGGGGCAGCCCCTGGTACTGGGCTGCCTTTCTGAGGGTTTTTTTTACATCCAGAACACCTCTTGCGTGGGTGGCATATCGGAGCGTAATGGTGTCTTTCAGCTTGCGTACCAGAGCCCTTATGGCATCCCGCATTTCTTCTATTTCTTTTCTGGTCAATGATGTGAAGGCGGTTTCTCCGAGTTTCCCCAGGTGCCGGTCATAGGACTTCCGTATTCTGGGTCGTCTCTTGACCGCGTTAGGGCTGGCGGTCAAAAGACGAAGGGCGCTGTTCAGTCGCTGTTGATAATGCGTCTCGATGTCCTGGCGGGTTTCCCAATGGATTCTGGTGCGGTTTTTAGCTAGAAACTGAGAGACGGACGCGCTTGCCCGGTTGATGGAGAGCATGATATCGAGACGTCTGACCATGCCCCCAAATCCGGTCCCCACTCCCCTGATGGCGCCGGTGCCTTCCGATTCGAGTTGCCGCAATCGTTCAAGATAACTTACGAGGTCGCCATCTAAAAAGTCGATGATGGACATCATGGTATCGTCATTCTTGAGATGGATCTCAAGTTGTTTCCGGATCTCTTTTTTAATATGGGAAATCTTTTCGGAGCCGCTGAGATTCTCACCATCCCGCAACTCATGGAAGAAGAGGTCGTAGAGGTGGTTGAAAAGATGCTGATCCCGGTGGCTCTTGGCAAAATTGGCCCGCAGGGTCCGTGAAAACTGGGATTCCTCTAGTGGATCGATATGCTGAAGCTGATTGAGGCAGTCGAGTGTTTCGGATGTTGATATTCGCAGACCCGCTGCCCTTGCGGTAGCAATAAACTTTAGGATAAGGTTTTGCATATGGATCATCTCCAAGAGAGCTGATCAAATTTTTCGAACAGTCCGCAAGAGATGCTCTTTAACCATATCGGCATCCGAGCGATGTTTGACGATCACATTCAAGGTGTTCAGAATCACATCCCTGGACAGGTCTTCCACCTGAAGCGCCATGAGCGCGTTGGCCCAGTCGAGGGTTTCGGAAATAGCGGGCTTTTTTTTCAGATCCATGGTCCTGATGGTCTGGATCGATTCCACCAGCTGGTCGCACAGTTTCTGCTGGATAGCCGGGATTTTCAGACGTACGATCCTGGTTTCGAGATCCTTGCCCGGATAATCGATGTACAGATGAAGGCATCGTCTCTTGAGGGCATCGCTCATATCCCTGTAGTTGTTGGATGTTAAGATGACAAACGGGATATGTGCTGCCTTGCGTGTGCCGATCTCAGGAATGGAGATCTGAAAATCGCTCAGAATCTCCAGCAGAAAGGCCTCGAATTCAGGGTCGGATTTGTCCACCTCGTCCACCAGGAGTACCACGGGTTTTTCTGAAGAAATGGCTTTCATCAACGGGCGTGGCTGAATAAATCTTTCTGAAAAGAAGGCATCTTCCTGGGCTGCGATTCTATCTGCCGCTTCCGTCAGGGATGCCGCGCCATCGATAACCAGGTTGATTTTTTCTTTCATCATTTGTGTATAAAGTAACTGCTTGGCATATTCCCATTCATAAAGTGCCTTGGCCTCATCCAGACCTTCGTAACACTGCAGCCGTATGATATCCCGCCCGAGGCACCTGGAGACGGCTTTGGCCAGTTCGGTCTTTCCGACACCGGCAGGTCCTTCAACGAGGATCGGTTTGTTTGTAGCCGCCGACAGAAAGACGACCGTCGCAATTTCGCTGGAACAGATATAGGCTGCATCTTTTAACCGGCTTTCTGTTTCCTGTATGGATGTAAACACGATGGGTTCCTTTCTCTATATTTCCTTGATGAACATTGCTACCCCGGGAGATTGTTCCTGACGGGTCTGGTACAGGGTTGTTTTTCGCCTTTCAAAGCCGAGACCGCGATAGAGCTTCTGGAGTAGAGGATTATTTGTGAAAGAGATAAACCGTCGATAACCTTTTCGGGTCATCCGGTCTACGAAGGCATTGATGGTAAAATTGCCCACGCGCTGATTTCGGAATCTGGCAGATATGGCAAGAGCCCCGAGTTCAACCGTTTCAGCGTCGATATCGAGTTGTTCTACACAGCCTACGATAATACCGTCGATTTTCGACACATAAAAACGGGAGGCCCGGTTAAGAATATACTGCAGGTTGCGTGGCTTGAGAAACTGTTCGCGCTTGTACATACTGAGGATACCGGCTACAATTTGAGCTTCGTACTTACCGGATATCTTTTCCAACGATTCTTCATAGTTATTCGCTATCAGGGTGCCGGACCCTTCGATGGAAAAAAGCTCGTGTTTGATGGTATACCGACCGGCCGGAAGAATATGCACCCGGTCGATGTTTCCATGATCAATTTTCTGACAGATCATTTCCAGAATGGATTTAAAATTGACATTTCCGATAAGGTCGCCATATCTGTCAATGGACTGCCGGACTCTTTGGGTTGTGATGGCATTTATTTTCAGGCCCTTCTGGTCAACAAGATATTTTCTTTCCAGAAATATGATTTTGAAGACAGGGCCCCGGTATTCAAGAACATGATTATAAAAATTGACTTCGGGAAGCACTTTGACCACGCGTGTTTCAGGCAGTCGACTGGCAATTTCGCGAAAGTGTTTCTGATTGGAGAATCGATTCGAAATATTGTGGAACAGGGTCGTAACAACACCTTGGCGCGTCAGGAATTTTATATCCGCAATGATATCGGAGAAATGGTCTCTTAATATACCTTCCCTGCAGGCAATGAAGACATGTTTTCCTGACAATGATTTGGTATATTCTTTTACATAGAGTTTTGGCATCGGTTTCGTGGAATGAAAGGGCAGGCAAGATACGAGGCGACGTCATGCATCTATCGTCCACCTGTTTGTCACCGGCGATTGCAGGGATGAAAGATCCGAATGGTTTCGTTGTCAGTGGCGGTACAGGGTGATTCAATCAGGATTCTTTATTTTCCTCGATTTTATCATTCTCTTCTTTGTCGGTTTTGGAGGTCGCGTTTCTGAAATTTCGAATGGCTTTCCCCATTCCACCGCCGATTTCAGGCAGTTTTCCGGCCCCAAAGATGATCAGAATAATAACGAGTATGATGATGAGTTCCGGCATTCCTATTCCAAACATTTACGCCTCCTGTTACGTTAAATCGACCCGCCCTGCTTCAATTCCTGCAAAAGCCGAGTAAATTCTTTTGATTTTAAGTAGGTATCGATTGCGTGTTGATAATGGATCCATTTTTGCCAGATGTCAAGCCAGGCGTCGTTGTGCCAGTAATACGCTGGATTGCCCTTACCCTGCAATCGCGCTATGTAGTCTATGTACTCTTCGGAACAGCTTTCACAGAAATTATATGGGATCTTTCTGTTCTGTTGTGTTGTCTGCCCGTTAAGCGGGTCGACACCCAGTTGTGAACCGCATTTTTCACACTTGGAAGCGCAATGTGTACAGTGAAAGACCTTCCTGACCGCCATGATTTTGTGCATTCGAATCAGGTCGGAGCGCTCTTTGTCTTTTATTTTTCTTTTTTTGTCAATGGCAATGACGTCTGCCATGGCAACCCCCTTATCATGCATCACCTAAAATTTAAAATTATCATAACATCGGGACCTGGGAGTGTCAATCCTTTAGCGGGAGCTCTTTCGGGACGAAAACGTTGTATGGAAGACGTTTGCCGCCCTGTTGGAACACATGGAAAAAGGATGCTGAGTATCGGTTTCAAGTTGCCTGTTGCGCTTTGTTTCGACTTCTACTATGAAGTGCTTTTAAGGATGACCAAGGGCGTTTCGGATACTATGAGAAGAGAGGAGCGTTATGCTTGACACGGAAAAAGACAAGAAATTTAGTGGGGCGACACAGTACGTATTGGACGAGGAACTGGCGAGTATCGTGAATGTTTCCATGGCACTGGAAATGCCGCTGTTGTTAAAAGGCGAGCCCGGTACCGGGAAGACCATGCTGGCATACGCTATTGCGGAGAGTCTGCACATGCCGCTGATCGTTCTGAATGTGAAATCGAGCATGAAACTTGTGGAAGCCCTCTATCAGTACGATACACTTACACGGCTCAATGACAGTCGATTCAGTGACTCTGCAAGGGATGTCAGTAACATCGAGGACTATATCAAAATGGGCAAGATCGGCCAGGCCTTTACATCGGATGTCCGGACCGTGTTACTCATCGACGAAATCGACAAGGCAGACACTGATTTTCAGGATGACATGCTCGATGTCCTGGATCAGATGGAATTTGATATCATCGAGATCGACAAGGTTATAAAAACCAAACATCGACCGGTGATCATCATTACTTCCAATGCCAAGAAAGACCTGTCAGACCCATTTTTGGGAAGATGCAATTTTCATCACATTGCATTTCCGGACCCAAAGATGATGCGCAGGATCATCAATGTTCATTTTCCGACGCTGGGTTCCGACCTGACCGATACCGCCATCGATACTTTTTACCGGCTGCGGGAGTTGGATGCCGTGGAAAAACGTCCAGCCACCCGGGAATTGATCAACTGGATCCGGGCCCTGGATTCGGATCCGGACTTCAAACCGAAAAATCTTTCCAAGGGTGAGGTGCCGTTTCTGGGTGTGCTGTTCAAAAAAAGCCAGGACTACAGCAGGGCGGTGCAGCAGACGGAGCGCAGACGTTTATTTTAGAAGTCATCTCAAAAAATGTCTTTTGGCCCAATCTCTGTGTTGGCTTCGCGTTTCAACCCCTTAAAATACTTTAGTATTCCTGCGGATTGAAACGTTTGTCCGCCTTGAGCGTGAACCAAAATCTTATTTTTTCAGACAACTTCTTATAAAATCGTGGAGCGATTTTATGTTTATCGATTTTTTCTACAAACTCAAGGAAACCGGTATTCCGGTAAGCCCGACGGCCTTTTTGACACTCCACAAGGCCTTGAACAGGGGGCTTGTCCGGTCGCTCGATGAATTTTATACGTCCGCCCGCACGATCCTGGTCAAGAGCGAGCGCTACTTCGATCTGTTCGACCAGGTATTTGCCCACCACTTCAAAGGGGCAGAAATGCCGGACTATGAAGGCTTCGAGTTGGACGAGATGGCCAGGGCGTTGCTGGAGTCCTGGCTTCAGAATCCCAAGGAGATTGCCGACGCACTTGGTATCGATGAAAAAGAGCTCAAAAATCTCTCACCCGAAGAACTGATCGAATACTTCAAGGAGCGTCTCAAAGAACAGACCGAGGAACATCACGGGGGCAGCAAGTGGATTGGAACCGGGGGCACATCCCCCGTGGGTCACTCCGGTTTTCATCCGGGGGGCATGCGGGTGGGCGGGGTGTCACGAAACAGGTCGGCCGTCAAAGTGGCCATGGACAGGCGGTATAAGGATTACTCTCTCAGTGGCCCTCTGACCCAGGCCATGATGGGTGAGGCCCTGAAAAGGTTGCGCAACCTGGTACCGGTGGGACCCAAGGACCAGGTCAACATCGAAGAGACCATCTACCAGACCATGAAGAATGCCGGTGAAATCGATATCGTATTTGACCGGGACTTGAGAGACAGGTTGAAGGTGATTCTTGCCATCGACAACGGTGGCTGGTCCATGGATCCATACGTGACGGTGGTTCAGACGCTCTTTGATTACACGCGGGCGCAGTTCAAGGACCTGAAAACCTATTTTTTCCATAACACCATTTACAGCACCTTGTGGGAAGATGCGCCCCGCTATAAAAAACCTTTTAGAATAGAGAATTGTATTCGCTTCGATCCGGAAACACGCATCATCATCGTGGGCGATGCCAGCATGGCGCCCTATGAGCTCATGGCTGCGGATGGTTCCATCCACCTGGAGGAGCGAAGCGGAAAACGGAGTGTTGACTGCCTGCAGTTTCTGGCGGACACCTTTTCGCATTGTGTCTGGTTGAACCCCATACCTCAAAAAATGTGGAGCTATACCCAGACCATTCTGGCCATCAATAACATCTTCCCCATGTACGAGCTGTCCATTGACGGTCTGGAAAAGGCCGTTACCCACCTGATGTCCAAATAAATTTATATGCTTTTTCCTAAATTATTCTTGTGCGAATGCAGGCCAATTATTTTTTCAATGGCCATCGAATTTGATAAACTGGCCTCACCCGCCCAGTATAAAATCAATGCTAACCAATTGATTTATTAGACCGAAGATTTATGGCGTTATGTCAACTGTCTGGTGTCAATAACGATCCAGCCTTTTGTTACACAATCAACACCTAAGGGGTGCTGTCGGGATTGATGTAATCACCGCTTTTCGGTAATGATAAAAATTGAAGGCTTATATTGAAATTTTATCCTGGGAGTCTTTTGAATTTCGGATCAATTGCAGAACGGGTGATAACATAAAATTGCAGCTTTCCTAAAATAGGGTTCGCTGCCTGCTCAATGATGGTATCACAGGTTCGCCTAAACCGTTGATGAGTTGGAGGCTTGAAAACCCCTATCGATAGAGTTGTGGAGACTCCGCGAGCTACACCCTACGGGCTCGCTCGCCTCCACAACATCTACCTATAGGAAAGGTACCAGCTGTCAGCGATGTGAGGTGCAAGTGTTGGTTTACATGGCATTGATAACTGATTCTTTGTACGCGCGGCTTCACCCGCCTATGTGAATCGGACCATGCTCTATGTCAGGATCCATTCTCAGCACCATCCGACCGCCAGAAAACACTCGCACGTTGCCGTCAGTAGCTGAGACGACGACACCTGTAGCAGCGGTGCGGGCTGTGACAGCAGCGGCCGCGACATGTCGAGCTCCCAAACCGACGGGCAACTCCACGTCCACCTTGAAGGCTGCCAGGAACACCCCAGCTGTTTGAATGAAGCCATCGCCGCGGACGACGAAGGCACCATCGAGCTTGGATAGCTCGACTATAGCGTCTTGTATGTCCGGATTCATGATTGTCCGGTTGGCCTTGTCGTGTCCCTTGAATGGATTGGGGATGAGTTGATTGGAGCCTTCAAGCACCTTCAGGGAATCGCCAAGCATAAACATGGCGCCGATCCGCTTCCCACGTCTGGCCGCACGGCCAACCTTGCAGGCAATGGCGACAGCGTAGTCGAGGGCCTTGGGCCGAATTCCATCCGTGAGCTTCACGAGATCAGTAATGACCAGTTCTTCGAGGTCCGGTTCCACCTCGGTTACAACAACCAAGCTTGCCTCACCGGGGTAGACGTCTTGGCCCACTGCACAGACGACAAGTTCCCCGGCCGAAACGCTGTTCGATTTGAGCGCTACAGAGAGGACATGGCGGATCTGTCTGTGTTTATCGATCGCGTGAAGTGGCAGACGTAGTGTCAACAGACCGGCTTTTGTTAGGACATCGTATGTCTCGGGGGTCGCTGTGGCTGCAATGATACGGCATTGACCTGGGGAGCCCAGAAGTTGTTGCGCAAAAGCTCCACGTTCGGTTACACAGATGATGGTATGAGCTTTGGCCGCTTCGGCTATGCGGACGACCATTCGAGCCCGGTCTACGTCAGAACCAATGGTTTCCCCTGGATAATCAGATTTGGTCAAATTTCCCTCATCAGCGACGTGCTACGTAGCAGATCATTCACCTAATAATCAATTATACGAATCTGGATATCTTATCAAGTTAAAACAGGAAACGTGTTTCAATAAAGATAAATGAATATTATGTATTGGGAATGGAAATAAAAAAGGTTAAGGACAAGGCAGATATTAGATCAGCACAGGTAACTATGGTGAGAATCGCATTCAGGTCAGATGTGATTTAAGTGCGCTGATGGATAGATAGATTATTTTATTGAGTGGGTCAAGTTTTGCCATCTCCACAAGTGCAGATAGATGGAGAACATCGTGCCTTTTCGCGCACGAAAATAACTGTTTCCGATGTATGTTATCACCACCGGCTACCACGAACACTCTGTTACTGAGACCGGTGCCGATAAAGATTACAGCAAATCTGGAGAATCTCTCCCGGTTTGGACTTTATGATTGGATACGTCAACGATCCAGAAGAACTGACAACGTGACCAAATCTATACAGGACAAGCGCTCCCTGCGGCAGAAGACTCCTTCAGTTGTGAAATGCCATTCTTTTCAGATTGGGGTTTTCATAGAGGAATCAGAAGAGACCCTATAGATAGAGGAAGAGGAGAAATAACCTTTGAAGTGTCATCACGTCGTTAATTAGATATGCTAACGCAGCAATGCGTTTGTGACGCCAAAAAGGCGCCGGGCATTGTTGCATGTTACATCGGCCAGATTCTCAGGATCCATATCACGGATTTCGGCCAGTTTGAGCAGTACGGATTTAACAAAAGCAGGTTCGTTTCTGCGGGATTGGTTTTTCTGAGGAGCCGGTGTCAGATACGGCGCATCGGTTTCGATAAGCAGTCTTTCCAAAGGGACATATCCCACCAGATTTCGCAAGTCAATTCCCCGTTTTTGGAGGGTCAGAATACCGGTGATGCCGATGTAATACCCCAGGTCGAGATAGTCACCCAGTTCGGAGCGGTTGCCGCTGAAGCAGTGAACCACGCCGCGGCGATTCTCATTGGGATGTTTCTTCAGTATTTCCAGTAGTCGTCCATGGCTGTCCCGTTCATGCAGGATGAGGGGCAGCCGTTCTTCATCTGCTGCCTGAATTTGTCGAACAAACCACTTCTCCTGATCTTCTTTGGGGGAATACATGCGGTTGAAATCGAGACCGGTTTCCCCCCAGGCACAGGCCCTGGGATTTCCTGCCAGGTCTGCCAGCCTTTTCATGACCCGGTCTGAACAGGATGACGCCCGATGCGGGTGAACACCGACGGATGCATATACACCATCGAATTTTTCGGCGATTTCAATGGCACGGACAGAGGTTTTCAGGTCAACACCCACGGTCATCATTTTTTCGATGCCGTTCTGTTTTGCGCGCTGTATCACGGCTTCCAGGTCGCCTTGATAGGAGCGGTCGTCCAGATGGCAATGGCTGTCAAAAAGTTTCATGCGCTGGTTCCGATCATAGAATCGTTTTTCGATACTTGTTGTTAATATTGAAAACAGCGCCTGCGATCAAGCAATAAATACTTCAGGCACTTTTATAGCGCCAATCATAAAATGTTGAACCGATTTTATCGGTTGCTTTCGTTATGAGTATATGATTAGCTTAAAGGTCGTAATAAACTTGCATTATTAGGAAATAATCCTGGAGGTTACTATGTTTAAAATTGTCAAACGAGAGGAGATGGCCGAAGGTACGGTCATACTCAATGAAATAGAAGCACCCGCCATTGCCAAAAAGGCCAAGCCCGGCCAATTCGTTATTCTGAAAGCCAATGAAACCGGTGAACGCATACCGCTCACCATGGCGGAAGCCGACCCTGAAGCAGGCACGATTACCGTTATCTATATGGTGGTGGGAAAATCCACGGCTCTTTTCAGGGATCTAAAGGTCGGTGATGGGTATCAAGATGTCATCGGGCCCCTGGGTAAAGCGACCCATCTCGAAAAACTGGGCAAGGTCATCTGCGTCGGAGGGGGAACAGGTGTTGCCGTTCTGCATCCAATTACTAGAGCGCTCAAGGAGATCGGCAACCAGGTGACCTGTATCATCGGGGCCAGGACCAAAGATCTGCTGATTATGGAAGCGCAGATGAAATCGGCATCACATGACCTGCGTGTTTGCACGGATGATGGCTCATATGGGCACCACGGATTCGTGACCGAGGTCATGAAAGAGATTCTGGATGAAGGGGATGTCAAGCTTGTGGTAGCCATCGGTCCGGTGCCCATGATGAAAGCCACCTCCAACATCACCAAAGCTTACAATGTCAAGACTATGGTCAGTCTGAATCCGATCATGATTGACGGGACGGGCATGTGTGGTGGCTGCCGTGTAACCGTTGGTGGCAAGACGCGTTTCGCCTGCGTGGACGGGCCTGAATTCGATGGCCATGAAGTCAACTTCGACGAGCTGATGCTTCGTCTGCAGGCTTACAACGAAGACGAGAAAAAGAGCCATGAGCACTATTGTACGGTGAGAGGAACCTGATGCCCGTGAACAGTGAAGAACAGCGCGGCCGGCCACGGGGAATGCGTTTGATGGTGCGCTGTTAAGCTTTTGCAGATTTAAATTTGATTGGTTTTTTAGGACGGGGGAGATTATGGGAGTGACGGAAGAAAAAGCGGTTAAAAAAGAAAAAGTACCCAGGCAACCGATGCCCGAACAGGAACCGGCCATCAGGGCCAGAAATTTCGAGGAAGTACCCCTGGGTCAGGACCCTGACGTGGCCATTTTAGAAGCGTCCCGGTGTCTGCAATGCAAGAAGCCGGCCTGTGTAGATGGTTGCCCGGTGGAAGTCGATATTCCCGGGTTTATAAGCTTGGTCAAGGAAGGGGATTTCACGGGTGCCATCAAAAAGATCTGGGAAAAGAACGCGCTCCCCGCGGTTTGCGGGCGGGTATGCCCCCAGGAAATACAGTGTGAAGGAAAATGCATTGTGGGGAAAAAGGGTGAGCCCGTGGCCATTGGGAACCTGGAGCGGTTCGTGGCTGATTATGAACGAAAACATAAAAAAGCAGAACTGCCATTAAAGGCTGCGCCTACAGGCAAAAAGGTTGCTGTGGTGGGATCCGGCCCATCCGGTTTGACGGTGGCTGGTGATTTGATTCTCAAAGGCCATGATGTCACGATTTTTGAGGCATTTCACAAGCCTGGTGGCGTTCTGGTTTACGGTATCCCGGAGTTCAGGTTGCCCAAGGAAATCGTTTTCTCAGAAGTGGCGGGACTCGAGGAACTCGGGGCCAAATTGGATTGCAATGCGGTCGTGGGAAGATCTGTAACCGTGGAAGAATTGTTTGAACAGGGTTATGATGCTGTCTTTCTGGGAGTCGGGGCAGGATTGCCCAGATTCTTAAATGTACCGGGCGAGAACCTGATTGGCATCTTCTCGGCCAATGAATACCTGACCCGCTCCAACCTCATGAAGGCCTACCTTTTCCCTAAATATGATACACCGGTTATCCAGGGGAAAACGGTTGTTACCCTGGGTGCCGGAAATGTTGCCATGGACTCGGCCCGTACAGCATTGAGGCTGGGTGCGGAAAGATCGCTCATTGTCTACAGGCGTTCGCGCGAGGAAGTTCCGGCCAGGACGGCGGAGGTTCACCATGCGGAACAAGAGGGGGTCGAATTTCATTTTCTCACAGCGCCAACCCGTTTTATGGGTAACGAAAAAGGGCGTGTCGTGGGTATGGAAGGATTGAAAATGGAACTCGGTGAACCCGACGCATCGGGCCGGCGCCGGCCGATTCCCATAGAAGGTTCGGAGTTTGAAATGGAATGCGACCTGGTCATCATTGCCGTGGGTGCCAACGCCAACCCGTTGTTGACCCGTTCCACAGAAGGACTGAAACTCAACCAGTGGGGATACATCGTGGCGGATGAAACCACCGGCAAGACCAGCAAAAAAGGAGTCTGGGCCGGCGGCGATATCGTGACGGGTTCGGCTACCGTTATCCTGGCCATGGGTGCCGGCAGGGCCGCAGCCAATTCTATTCATGATTATCTCACCTGGGGCTGGTAACCCTATTTGAGGAAAAAGGCTTGACAGGTAAAATTGAAAGACGTTTAATAAAAACATAATACGTTATTAAAGAAGGCTAGTCGGGAGCTCGAGAAATCGGGCTGAGAGGGATCCTGGAAGATAAATGGATCCGACCGTTGAACCTGATCCGGATAATGCCGGTGGAGGAATTAAGGCCATGCACACAACGCCCTCTGCTGAGGGCGTTTTTTATTCCTTCCCTATTTTTCCAATCGGGTTCCTGACGGCGTAAAAACCCCGGCGGGAGGTAAACATGTGGAATTCCAGGACCCTGATGGTATGCATACTGCTTCTTTTGTCCGCGGGTGTCGCGGATGCAAAGGAGAAAACACCCTTCGTAACATTGATGACCCATGACAGTTTTGCGGTCAGCCAGGCGCTTCTTGACGATTTTGAAAAAAAGTATGGTGCTGAAATCAAAATTATCAAAAGCGGGGATGCCGGTGCGGCTCTGAATCAGGCCATACTCTCGAGAAAAAATCCCCTGGCGGACGTGTTTTACGGTGTAGACAACACCTTTATGAGTCGTGCCTTATCCTCGGATATTTTTGAACCCTACGAATCCCCATTTCTCAGGGATATCCCGTATTCGCTGAAACTGGACCCATCCAACAGACTGCTTCCTGTGGATTACGGGGATGTCTGTCTGAATTATGACAAGTCATGGTTCGCAAGAAAACGACTGGCACCGCCAAGCGGGTTGGACGATTTGATTTTGCCGGCCTATAAAGGGTTGTCTGTTGTTCAGAATCCTGCCACCTCATCACCGGGGCTGGCCTTTTTAATCACCACCGTGGGGAAATATGGTGCGTCGGGCTACATGGGTTTCTGGAAGAAATTGCGTGCCAATGATGTTTATGTCACGGCAGGGTGGTCAGAGGCCTACTATGGGAAGTTTGTGCGTGCCAAAGGAGGCACACGGCCCATCGTGGTCAGTTATGCCAGCAGCCCTGCAGCCGAAGTCTATTACAGTGAAAGCAAACTGGCCGATACACCCACGGCGGGTGTTTTGGGTGCCGGGTCCGCCTTTCGGCAGATTGAATTTGTCGGAATTTTAAAAAATACGGCCAAGAAAGAGCTGGCCCAGAAATTGATCGATTTCATGTTGAGTCCTGAATTTCAAAAGGACATTCCCCTGCATATGTGGGTTTTTCCCGCAAATCCGGAAACACCCCTCCCGGATGTATTTCTCAAATATGCCCAAAAGGCCGAGTATCCTATCACGCTCTTGCCTGAAACAATCGAGAATGGCCGGGAAAAATGGATCGAGGCCTGGACAGATGTGGTTTTGAGATGAAATCCCGTTTCCAGACATGGCTGTTGTTGCCGCCACTTCTTTTTCTGGGTGTTTTTTATTTTTATCCCCTCGCCAGCATTTTTTTCTTGAGCTTTATGCCCGAGGGGGCATTCGATGCCACCAGGCTGTACAAACTTGTCAGCACCAGCTATTATGCCGGTGTTCTCTGGTTTACCATCTGGCAGGCGTCCATATCGACCCTTTTGACGGTCATCGTTGCCCTGCCGGGGGCCTATGTCTTTGCACGTTACGATTTTAAAGGAAAAACCCTGCTTCAAAATCTGACAACCATTCCCTTTGTACTTCCGACGGTTGTCACTGCTGCTGCTTTCCATGCGCTGCTGGGACCCAGGGGACTGGTCAACATGATCCTCATGCGTCTTTTCCATCTGGAAACCCCTGTACTCCATATGGATCAGACCGTCTGGTTTTTTCTGTTGGCGCATGTTTTTTATAACTACACCGTGATTTTGCGGATTGTGGGCGGGTTCTGGTCTCGGTTGCCAAAAAATCTTACGGAATCAGCGCGAATGCTCGGTGCTTCCGACACAAAGGTTTTTTTTACCATTATCCTGCCGCTACTCAAACCGGCTATTCTGGCGGCGTCTCTGCTGGTGTTTGTCTTCTGCTTTACCAGTTTCGGTGTCGTTCTGATTCTGGGGGGACCCCGTTTTGCGACGGTTGAGGTGGAGATATACCGCCAGGCGCTTCATCTTTTCAATCTACCCATGGCATCGGCACTGGCATTGATTCAAATAGCATTTACTTTTGGTATGATAGCCGTATATACCCGGCTCGAACGGAAGGTGGCTGTTTCCCTGACCCTGCCGGGCTCCCAAAGCCTCAACCAAAAGATACAGACACCCAAAGAACGTTTCTTTGTGGTGGCCAATCTTTTTGGGATGGCTGTGCTGCTGGGCGCGCCTCTAATGGCGCTGCTTGTCAAATCGGTACTCACTGAAGAGGGTCCGAGCCTTGTCTACTATGCCAGCCTGCTGGAAAACAAAACAGACTCCATATTGTATGTCGCGCCGATAGCGGCCATTGCCAACTCTCTGGGATATGCCCTTGGCGCCACACTTATTGCACTGATACTGGGTTGGTTTTCGGCGGCGTTTCTGGTGGGTTCCAAAAGAAAATGGGCGCTGGTATTCGATCCGCTATTTATGCTGCCCTTGTCGACATCTGCCATTACCCTCGGTTTTGGTTTTGTTATCGCCCTGGACGAGCCACCCTTAAACCTACGAACATCCATATTGCTGCCTGCCATTGCCCATGCCATGGTGGCATTTCCTTTTGTGATTCGGAGCCTTCTTCCGGCCTGGCGGAGCATTCCCCAGAACTTGAGGGATGCCGCAGCCCTTTTGGGTGCTTCCCCGCTTCGGGTCTGGGCTAGCATTGACTGGCCGATTCTGAGGCGAGCCCTCCTGGTGGGAGCTGTTTTTGCTTTTGCCATCAGTATGGGTGAATTTGGTGCCACAGTATTTGTCGTGCGCCCCCAGACACCCACCCTGCCATTGGCTATTTTCCGGTATTTGAGTCATCCCGGATCGTTGAACTATGGCCAGGCCATGGCCATGAGTTGTCTGCTGATGATCACCACCGCCGTGGCTTTCCTGTTTCTTGAAAGTATTAGACCGCGCCCGGAGGGGGGCTAAAATGGTACAGCTGGAACTGCTAAACCTGAGCAGATCGTATGGTTCGTTTGCAATGACCAATGTTTGCCTGGCATTGAAGCGCGGACAGATTTTGTGCCTCCTGGGTCCTTCCGGTTGTGGAAAAACCACCTTGCTGCGGCTTGTGGCAGGGCTGGAAAAACCCGATTCCGGCACGGTTGTGCTGGAATCCCGGGACATAACCGGTACACCTCCCCATAAGCGGAAATTTGGCATGATGTTTCAGGATCTTGCTCTATTCCCCCATAAATCCGTTTTCGAAAATGTCGCTTACGGTCTGCGCATGTTGCGGCAGCGCCCGGCACAGATCCTGGAAAGGACGGAAGAAATGCTGTTGCTGGTGGGTCTTTCCAATATGGCTCAGCGGGATGTGGGGGATCTTTCGGGTGGCGAACAGCAGCGTGTGGCACTGGCCCGTAGTCTGGCTCCCGGGCCAAAACTGCTGATGCTGGACGAACCCTTGGGTGCCTTGGACCGTTCGCTCCGTGAACATCTGTTACAGGAAATCCGTTCGATTCTAAAGAAACTTGACGTTACAGCCATTTTTGTTACACATGATCAGGCAGAAGCCTTGACCATGGGAGATGTTGTGGGGGTTATGGAGCAGGGTCGGCTCGTACAGGTGGATTCCCCCCAGGACTTATACATGAAACCGAGACATCCGTTTGTGGCCCGTTTCCTGGGATTTCAAAACCTGTTTTCAGGCGTTGCCCTGCCTGGTGGCGGTGTTGACACCGTTATCGGAAAACTGGATATTTCCGATGATGATCTTAAAGCCCATGAAAGGGTTACGGTGGTGATCCGGCCCGAAATTGGCAGACAGCATGTGGGCGGGCCGGAATTGCCCCGGTATCACAAAATCGTCGGCACGGTTCAACAGCGGATTTTCTCAGGCCAGCTGTATCGTGTCAAGATGGTGGTTGACGAAGAAACGACGTTGACGTTCGACCTGCCGAACACGGAACCACCTCCGGGTATTGGTGATGAAATTGCATTGTGGATCGATGTTGAAGAAATCATTCTGATCAGGGAAGGGCAAACACCGTGAGAGCTGTGATTTTTGCAAACGGTATCATGAACCAATGGCCACTGGGCTTTGAACTGTCCCTGGAGCAGGACCTGGTTATCGCTGCGGATGGCGGTTTCAACCATTGTCGGCAATGGAATGTGATGCCGCATATTATTGTGGGTGATATGGATTCCATCGATCCATCCGACATACCGACCCATGGTCGTGGGGAAATCGAGATTCAGCGGTTTCCTGCCAGGAAGGATGAAACAGATCTGCACCTGGCACTCCAGACGGCGATCGATCGAAATGCCGGTGACATCGTGATTCTGGGGGCACTGGGGGCACGTTGGGATATGACATTTTCAAATGTTCTTCTTCTGCTGGCGCCATTTTTGCGCTGTGTGCATGTGAGAATTCTGGAAAGCCAATATGAATTTCTATGCCTTCACGGCCATCAGAAAATCGACCTGGTAGAAAAACCCGGTCATACCGTATCAATTCTTCCACTGGCCGGGCCTGTGACAGGCATCAGGCTCCGCGGGTTTGAATTCTCCCTTGATAACGAAACACTTTCTTTGGGGACCACCCGGGGTATCAGCAATATTTTTAAGGATGAAAAAGCTGAGATTGAAATCGAAGCAGGGCATCTGCTGGTGGTGATTGATCGAACCCAGGTCAACAAAAACGTCATGACAGGGCCTATTGGATCCGGAATCTGATATGAATCGTTTACAATCTGAAAAACTACACCACACAGACCCTTACATCGTGTGTACCCGTTATAAGGGGAACCCCAAAAAGCATATTGCCGTCTGTCACAAGTGTCAGTGGCGTAAGACCTGCCAGGCGTTTAAACGCTATTGGCAGCCTGAACTTCCCTTCCGGTCCGGATAAAAAAAGGCAGACCCTGCATGGGACCTGCCTTTGGATTGGATCAATCGATTTCGTCAGCCGGCGGTGTTATTTTTTGCCATTGCCTCCTGCAGCACCACCGGAACCGCCGCCCTTGGAATCTCCCATACCGCCAGCACCGCCGTTACCGGTGTCTGATCCGCTTTGCGAACCACCCGGGTCGCCGGTTGCGTTTCCAGAACCACTGCCAGCATTTCCGCTGCCACCGCCTTGATCAGCGCCTGATTGACCGGCATTGCCCTCACCGTTGTTGCCGTTGCCTTCATTCCAAGAGCCTGAATCTCCCGGGCTTTCCCCCTGGCTTATTTTATGCGCGAACCGATTTGCCAGTTGATTTGGAGATGTCTGTTGTTGGGACTGGCTGGTGAAATTTGACCCTAACTGCTGCATTTCCCGGGCGGTAAATTGGTTTTGAAGTGCCTGAGAAACCACATGGGAGACATTGTTCGGATCGACACCCAGGCGGGCCATGACTCTTGCGGTCAAAAACGTCTGTAGACAAAGTTCATCGGCACTGTTTTGTGACATCTGGCGGGTGCGGGTCTGTAATTGTGCCATGACAGGTTGCATGTCTTTGTCCTGGAGGCCGGCTCCCATGCCCTGGGCAATAGACAGTTCGAGACTGTTTTGCGTTTCTTCATCCGTTGTTAATTCACGTGCTTTCCGATATGCATAGGCATAACGCGACTGGGTCATTTTCATGGCCTGGACAATGCGTTCATCTGGTTGGTTTTTGGCCATTCCCTCGAAAGCCTTGTCCATGACCGGCTCCACTGGAAGACCCGACTGCATTGTTTCCATGAGCGTGTTCTGGGCCTGGATGATGTGTCTTTCCTGGAAGCGATGCTGCAGCATGGCCCGGGTCAGCTGGGTTGCATCGTCTTGGGAGATGCCGGCCTGAACCATCTGGCGGGTGTTGTTTCTTATCTGAAGGCTGGTGTTTTTCGGCAGGGCATCGTCTATTTCATCCGCCCAGGCAGGACATACCCAAAACATCAGTGCCATCAGTATCAATAGTGTCTTTTTCATTTTTTGCCTCCGTTGGTGTTGTGGTTTATGCCTTCATAACGGATGGGACGGCAAAAGGTTACAGGTCCGGTATAAAAATGCAGTTTTCAAATCCAAAATCATCTTTCTCTCTATATGGGCAATCCGGTATAATCGGCTGATCGTCGGTGATAAAAAAATACGTGAATTCCTGGTCGGCAGGAAGGGGTATGCACCAGGCGTTTTTGGAATGCCGGGTTAACGAGTGACGCTGAAATCCGTCCAGGGAACTCGCGAAGAACGCCGTCTGGCTGGTGGTATCTTTCAGGCATAGATAAACCTGATTGCCTTTGACTTTTTGATAAGGCATGGCGCAGCCCCCAAGAGCCCATAAGGTGAGGAGCATGGAGAGGACCAGTCTTTTCATACCGCGTTTCCAACCAAGAGGACCGAATTTTGACCGCCGAAGTCATCCTGTTCCCTGGTCAATATGGTAGGGTCGGGAAAACTTTCCCGCCCGTTCAATACATAGCTGAATCGGTGCTCACCTTCCGGCAGCGCCAGTACGATTTCCCAGTATCCGCTGTTCCCCACAGCTTGCATGGGAACCCTTTGCCAGTCTGTAAAACTGCCGGTAATTTCTGCACGGGTAACATCCGGTCGATAAATGACAAATCGATTTGGCTGAAGGTTGATTGGAGGAGACCACAGCATAAGAATCAAAACAGCGACAACTGCAGCCAGGGATGCCGGTATAAGACGTTTAGGTTGTACCACAAAAGCCCGTATCTTTTCCCATGCCGTTATGCTTGCAAAGGTGCTGTCCGGAATTTGTCTGACGACTTCTCCTCGAATGAGCATTTCCTGTTTCAATAATAGGAGTGCGTCATCCGCTGTCGAGGGATCGTTTTTAAGATGACGGACAAAAGAAATTTTATCCTCTATGGTCATTTCGTCATCGATGAACAGACTGTTTAAATGGTCCATTTTATACCTCGTTCTTCAGGATTGATTTTAGCTTAATCCGGGCTCGATGAATTTTAATTTTGACATTCGCTTCACTGATTCCAACGATTCCGGCAATATCCCGGTAGGTTAAATTGCTGCTGATTTTCAAATTTAGAATATCCTGCTCCATGGGTTCAAGGCCCTGCAGGGCTTTCAACACCTCACGGTAGGTTTCTCTGACCATTAAATCATGTTCGTGATCTTGAGCACCATGGTCTTCTGTTAAGGTCTGCCGTTTTCCGTCGCGACATTTACGCTTTTCATCAATTAGTGCATTTCTGGCAATCTTGAAAAGCAGGGCTTTGCACCAGACACTTGATCCATAGCGGTCCAAAAGACGTGTGAAACTCTCCTGTTGTATGTCCGATGCCAGATAGTAGTCACCGGTCATGCGCATGAGATACGCGAACAAGCTGTTCTTGTGTTCGATATAAAATTGATTGAAGACCTTCACCTTGAATCCAATAACGTTTCAACGATAAAAAGGTTACAAAAACAAATTAAGAGGTCAGGTTTCCAGGCAACCTGACCTCTTAATTTGTATCGTAAAAAAGATAGCATACACCTGGGGGAATATCCAGACAATGGCGCTATCGCTACTATATTGCATATAATAACAAATAATTATCTATGTTTTGCCCTGTTGTTTATGCAACGATAGGGTCTATTTTTTTGCGCGATAGCAGGACCTTTTCGATGAAGGGGTCGATGTCACCATCCAGGACGGCGTTGATATTTCCGATGTCGAGATTCACCCGATGATCCTTGACCATCTGGTATGGATGCAGCACATAAGACCGAATCTGGTTGCCCCATGCAATGTCATCTTTATTCTGGTGAAGTTTCTGCTTTTTTTCTTCCTGCTTCTGCTTCTCAGCCTGATAAAGGCGTGACATCAATACCTTCATGGCCATTTCCCTGTTGCGGTGCTGCGATTTTTCTTGCTGGCACTGGACGACAATTCCTGTGGGCAGGTGGGTGATACGGACGGCGCTGCTGGTTTTATTGACGTGCTGCCCCCCGGCGCCACTTGCACGGTAAACGTCGATCCTCAGCTCTTTGTCTTCGATGTCTATGGAGATGTTGCTGTCAAGTTCAGGGTAGACAAAGACGGAAGCAAAGGATGTATGACGTTTGCCGCTGGCGTTAAAAGGCGAAATACGGACCAGTCGATGCACGCCACTTTCTGAACGCATGTAACCAAAGGCATATTCTCCCGTAGCCGTAAAAGTGACGCCTTTGATTCCGGCTTCATCGCCGGGCTGGTAATCGATCACATCGAGTTTATAGCCTTTTCTTTCGACCCAGCGTGTGTACATTCTGAAGAGCATTTCAGCCCAGTCCTGTGCTTCGGTACCGCCGGCACCCGCATTGATGGAAACAATGGCGTTCTTTTCATCGTCCTCCCCATCCAACATAAGTTTTAGCGAAAGGGCCCTGGCCCGGGCCTGGATATCGGCGATGGACCGGGTTACCTCGTTGACGGTTTTTTCATCAGATTCTTCCACGGCGAGGTCTATCAGGATATCACACTCTTCCAGATCTGATTTCAGGTTGGTGTAGATCTTAATTTGTTCTGTAAGGGACGTGCGTTCTTTCAATATTGAGGTCGTGCTGTCGTGATTGTCCCAAAACCCATTGCCAGCCATGGTGGTTTCGATTTCTTTGAGACGTTTTTCTTTTCCTTCTATGTCAAAGATAGTCTTTCAGGTTTTCCAGCTGCAGTTCCAGATCTTCAATGGCCTGTTTTAATTCGAGTGACATAATTGTTTCCTCCTAAACTTTTTGTGATCGATTTGATCTGGTTTGTTTTGCCCGCAGCATGATAACAATCGCGACGAGAATACAAGAAACAGCGAACATGTCTCCAAAACGGACATAGTGGGTCTGCCCGCTCATTAAGGGAATGTCTTCTCCTATACTAGCATCTTCAAAAAGAGCTGTCTCTGAAACGATTCTCCCAATCGGATCGATAAAGCCGCTGATACCGGTGTTGGCGGATCTTACAAGCGCCCTTCGTGTTTCAACGGTCCTGAAAACCGCCATGGAAAAATGTTGATAGGGGGCACTTGTGGTGCCATACCAGGCATCATTTGTAATGTTGATGAGCAGCTCGGCTCCGTTTTGTACGGCGGCTCGCGACAGATACGGAAAGATGAGTTCGTAACAAATCAGTGCCCCTATCTTATGTTTTCCCCAGTCGAGTGTGTCGCCGACAGGTCCGGTGGAAAAATCCCCCACATGTTCGACCATTTTCCCCAGAAAGGGAAGCCATGGCTTCAAAGGAACATATTCGCCAAAAGGAACCAGGTGCGCTTTGTCGTAACTGTCGGTAATGACCCCATCGAAGCGGACCAGAAAGGCACGGTTGTAGTATTGAATCTGTTCCGCTTTCCGTTTATAGGCCGGACTTCCAAGCAGGGTATCTGTTGCGCCGGATTGAATCCCCTGGATAACTATTTTTGTCAGGGGTATGTGGTTGACAAAATAGAACGGCATGGCCGTTTCCGGCCAGACAATGAGGTCCGGACGATTATTCGGCTCTGTTTTCGACAGTTGCAGATACTTCTCTATGGTCGATATCTGATATGCCGGGTCCCATTTCTTTGTCTGATCTATATTTCCCTGAACAATTGTGATTCTTTTATGTGGTGCCCGTGATATCCTGTCTTCCATGGTGGAAATTCGCCATGCACCATAGTACCAGACAGCCCCAATTGTGACACCCACAATGACGGCACAGGTGAACAATTGTCTGAAGCCTATTTTTTGCCCCTGCCAATCCTGCCTGGTAGCATATTGATACAGGAGGAACAGCAAGCCATTTGACAGCGATATCAGAAAGGATATCCCGTAAACACCTACCATATCTGAAATCTGTATGATGTGCAACGCGTTATATTGCGTGTGGCCAAGGAGTTCCCAGGGGAATCCACTGAAAAGGAAAGACCGCATAAATTCAAGAGAAACCCATAGCGTCGGTACTGAAAAAAACAGCGCGGTCATAGACATGCCAATGCATGTGAGAGCCATTGAGAATAGTCCGATATAGATTGCCAAATATAATGACAAAAGCAAGAGGATGCCTGTGCTGATGGCTATCGGGAACGGGCCATAGGTGTTCAGGAAGGGCACGAACCAGTACAAAAGGGTCAGATAGTGAACAACTCCGGTTAGAAGGCCAAGTCCAAAGCCATGCAAGGCAGACAGGTTTCTCAATGCAGCCAATAAAGGAACCAGGGCGAACCAGGCCACGGAGCTGTTTCCGAGAACGGGAAAAGATGCCGTCAGCAACAGGCCGCTCAAGCAGGCGTATGTCAAGCGAGTGATCGTTACAGGTTGCTTTAAGCGGGTCATGTTGTTTGTTTAAACCTCTTGTTAGTAGAAGCCATCTCAAAAAAGTTTTTTGGCCCAATTTCTGTGTTGGTCCCTTGCTTCAACTCCTCGGAACGCTACAGTATGCCTGCGGGTTGACGTTCGGGCCCGTCTTGAACTTGACGAAGATCCCGCTCTTTTTGCGGGGAACCAAAACCCATTTTTTGAGATGACTTCTGATTTTACCGGTCTTCAGGGCGACAACGACCTGTTTCATGAGATCGTGTAGCGATTCTGTGACCGGAAACAGTATGCTCTGGCTGGATATTCAGATACATTTTCTAAGGCAAATTATCAATACTTCTGATGGTATTTCTCCTATTGACCTCCTGGGTACAATAAATTAAGATATATAAAATATTAATCATATTTTTATTCCAGTCTCATGCCGCAGCAATGGTTTTGACTGGGTACACTGTATTGGGCTCTTGTTTCAACGCCTCACGATTCTATTCTTTAAGGGGATTTCAGATGATGAATTCAGAAGAAGAATTGGAACGGTATCGTACCATTGGTCGCCTTGTTGAACTGATTTATAAAATACCCACAGGCCGTTTAAAATCGTTTCTGGGACAGCTGGAAAAAGAGATATCCGACAAAGGTGTTGGTGAAAGTGAGCGGAGGCATGTCCGCGTAGACTGTTTTGTCCGTGTTGATTACACCGATTCGGAAAGGATTTTTAAAGACTATATTGAAGATATCAGCACGAGTGGTGTTTTCATCAAGTCCCGAGAATCTTTTTCCGTTGGGGAGGAGATCGTTCTATCCATGTCGCTTTCCAAGGAAGGGAGTGCGTTCAAGATACCGGCTACTGTTGTTCGTGCAGCCCCGGATGGCATCGGTGTCAGGTTTAAGACCACAAGCCAGGTGCAGGAAGCCATCATTGAATCATTGATAGAGAGCATCAACGCGCAAAAAGAGCATGCGCCAATGAGTCATTAAATCCATTCGTATAAGAAGACATTGTTATGCATAGTAAAAATGTAACCCAGGCAGATATTGACTGGGAGAACCGAACGTTGTGTTTGGATGAGAGTTGTATCGGTGTGATCGGCCCGGATGGCCGCTGCAAGGAATGCGGCAAGACGTATGAAGGCTATGAACATGGAACAGCCGATTCAGCCGATATAGTGGAGACAGACGTTCTCGATGAAAGCGATCTCGAGGATGCGGATCCGGTTGAAGTCGAATTTGATACGGATTGGGAGAGCCGAACATTGTGTGTCGATGAAAGCTGCATCGGTGTGGTCGGTCCGGATGGTCGATGTAAAGAATGTGGGAAACCCTACGGGGAAAAGGGATAGACCCCGTTTGAACCGCAACCGCGAGCGCATTCCCCGTAGGTTCTGCCGTCCGGCAGTGGTTCGCATTCTGCGGGGTTCTTCAATAGAACGTTGAAAAAGAAACCTTGCTACCGACAGGGGAGGTGTTTGAAATGCTCAGACTGGGATCAAAACCAGAAAATATGAGAGAAATGGAACTGGATGATATTTTTATCTCAAGGCTTCAGCTTCTTATCATCATGACCAAGTCATATTTGAACAAATATCCCCTGGGCAATTATCGTGAACGTAGTATCCTGGAAAATGCTGAGTTTGTAAAAGTCGACGCTGTGGGATTGGCAGAGGATATCGCATTTTTTGGATGGGATGATGCGTCTCATAACGGATTGAAATTCGAGCCGGTTTTCTATCAGAGGGTTAAATTGCTGGCGGTCATGGCTGAGGCTTTTGCCAAAGGGCATTCTCTAGAAGAGCATAAACAGGAGGCCCTCGAGAAAAATCTGAATACGATTTGTGAGACCATCACTTTCAGTAAAACCATCAGTGATATGCAGTTTCTAAAAGTTGCGTGAGGCTACCATTATAGCAAACGTGAAAATAGCCGTTATCGATGAAGATGTCATCGTCAGAGACTTTGTTGTCAGTACGTTAATGTACAGTGTCAACAGAGAGGTTCTGACCTTCGACAACGGGTTTGATGCCTGGGTTTATTTTGAGGAAAATGGCTTTCCCGATATGGTCATTGCGGATGTCAACCTGCAGGAAATTGACGGCCTTGCACTGGTGTCCAAGATAAAAGAAGCCAATCCAGGAAC
This sequence comes from uncultured delta proteobacterium, assembly GCA_963823335.1. Lineage (GTDB taxonomy): Bacteria > Desulfobacterota > Desulfobacteria > Desulfobacterales > B30-G6 > B30-G6. The sequence goes on from CAWGLD010000001.1 coordinate 1,265,658, forward strand.
CGTCGTTGTGCTTTTCTCAGATTCGCCGGGAAATGAATCAAAGGCGAGGGAAAAGGGAGCTGATGCATTTTTAGCAAAACCATTCGGCGTCAATGAACTATTCAATCTGGTCCAGACCTATGTGGTCGAACAGGACCCTGCCGGTGCTCCTTCCACTCCCGCTTAAAAACTAAACTGAGCGTTTCAAAAAAATTCAAGAAGTAAAAGATTCCTCCTAGTCGGGCTCAAACCACGAGGAATCTTCTGCGCCAGGCAGAACCCACGGGGTTAGCGTTCGCTGTTGCGGTTCTAATTCTCTTTGAGGCCATTCATGTCTGTTTTACAGCACGAAGACCCGAAAATCGCCACCTTGGTTCACAAGGAAGCGCGACGTTTGGAAGAAACACTCGATCTCATTGCGGCTGAGAATCACGCTCCCCCGGCCATCATGGAAGCCCTCGGATCCATATTCAATACCAAAACCATCGAAGGGTATCCAGGCCGGCGATACCATGCTGGTTGTATCAATGCAGATGCCGTAGAGCGTCTGGCGATTTCCAGGGCAAAAACACTTTTCAAGGCCGAGCATGCCAACGTGCAACCCCATAGCGGAACATCTGCCAATCTCGGGGTATATTTTTCAGTTCTTAATATCGGAGACAAAATTCTGTCCATGGCGCTTTCACACGGAGGTCATCTTTCGCATGGTCATCCTGTTTCAATTGCCGGAAAGTGCTTTGAGATTCAACACTATGGTGTGGATCGAAAATCGGGATTGATCGATTATAAAGCATTAAGGTCTCTGGCTAAAACCTTTAAACCCAAAATGATTGTCGCGGGTGCCAGTTCATATCCGCGCTTGATAGATTATGAAAAAATAGCTGCGGTAGCGGCATCGATCCAGGCATATTTTATGGTCGATATGGCTCATATTGGAGGCCTGGTGGCTGCCGGGGTAATTCCAAGCCCTGTTCCTGTTGCGGATTTTGTTACCTTGACATGTTATAAAACAATGATGGGCGGAAGAGGTGGCATCATTCTGTGTAGGAAGAAGTTTGCGAAACAGATCGACAAATCCGTATTCCCCGGTTGTCAGGGGACCAGCGCCGTCAACAGTATTGCAGCCAAAGCGGTTATTTTGAAGATCGCCCAGGGAAAACCCTTTGTGGCCCTCCAAAAAAAAACCATCGATACCGCCCAGGACCTGTCTAGACGATTCATCAAGAAAGGGTACCGTGTTTTATCCAATGGAACCGATACCCATCAGGTTATCATCGATGTCGCATCAAGGGGGCTTGATGCCGGCCTGGTGGAGAAAGCACTGGAAAGATCAAATATAATACTCAACAGAAATATCCTGCCAGGGGATGAGCAGAAGCCGGGTGCGATAAGTGGTATCCGCATGGGTACAGCTGCCATGGTTGCCCGGGGAATGGGAAAGGTGGAGGCCGGCATCGTTGCAGATCTTATCCACAGAGTGATGACACATGCTACCCAGCCCCACGTGATTCTTGCGGTAAAAAAGGAAATAACTTTGTTGTGTCAACGATTTCCGGTCTACCAGGTCACGGTGTAAGAGGCGACAGGATCGGTTCAGTTATTGAAGGATCCCGCAGCATGCGAAGCACTGCCAGACGGCAGAGCCTACGGGGGATGCGCTCGCTTTTTCGGTTCAAGCCGGTTGACTAACGGTCTTTTCTCGCATAATGAGTAGATAGATCACATTGATTGCTTGAAGAACCTCGCAGCAAGCTACGGAGAATACGCTCGCTTTTTCGGTTCAAAATACAATAAGGAAAATCAGCCAATGACAGCGCTCGTAGAAGCCCTGAAAGTCGAAAACCTGCACAAAAATTTTGGACAGATAGCCGTCTTGAAGGGAATATCTTTCGAAGCAAACGAACAGGATGTCATCTCGATATTGGGAAGCAGCGGCTCCGGAAAGAGTACCCTTCTGCGATGTATCAATCTGCTGGAGACACCGACGTCTGGAAAGGTTTACGTTCATGGTGAACTGATTAAAATGAGTGATTTGAGCTCAGGCGAGAGAAGACCGGTTGATCGAAAACAGGTGGAGCGTATTCGCTCGAAACTGGCAATGGTTTTTCAACAGTTCAATCTGTGGGCTCACATGACGGTGATGCAAAATGTAATCGAGGCGCCAATGCATGTGTTGAAGCTGCCCAAGCAGGAAGCTGTAGAAAGGGCGGCACGTCTTTTAAACCGTGTTGGGATGTACGAACACAGGAACTACTACCCGGCGCATCTTTCCGGGGGCCAGATGCAGCGTACAGCCATTGCAAGAGCATTGGCCATGGAACCGGAAATGCTGCTTTTTGATGAACCTACGTCAGCGCTGGATCCGGAACTGGTGGGAGAAGTGCTCAAGGTTATGCGAAGCCTGGCAGAGGAAGGCCGCACCATGCTGGTTGTCACACATGAAATGGGTTTTGCACGCGACGTGTCCAGCCGGGTGATATTTTTAGACGAGGGGCTGGTGGTGGAGGACGGTTCCCCAGACAGCGTGTTTGACAATCCCAGGTCTGTTCGTTTTCGCCAGTTCCTTACGGGGACCTTGAAGTAGGAAAGAAATTATGTCGGATGTCATCGCCTATTTACCACTTATTTTGAAAGGCATGCTGCTTACCGTGGAAGTCGCCCTGCTTTCGCTATTTATATCGGTATTTCTGGGGATGCTGGGTGCTGTTGCCAAGCTATCCAAATCCAGAATAGCCGCAGGGCTTGCAGGCATATACACGACAATCATTCGCGGTATTCCTGATCTGGTTCTAATGACCATTCTCTTTTTCGGTGGTCAGATTCTGGTAAACAATATCGGAGAGAAAATGGGCTGGGAATATATCGATGTCAGCCCTTTTATGGCCGGGGTTCTCACCATCGGCTTTATTTTTGGCGCCTACATGACAGAGTCTTTCCGCGGTGGTATCTTGGCGGTTTCCCACGGTGAAATAGAGGCCGGGTACGCGTTCGGTATGAATCCGGTGAAGGTGTTTGTCCGTATAACGCTGCCGGCCATGGTCCGGCATGCACTACCCAGTTTTGGCAACAACTGGTTGGTTTTGACAAAGACGACGGCACTCATATCCGTTATTGGTTTACAGGACATGGTATACAACGCCGGCAATGCCGGGGGGTCTACCCGTAAACCGTTTACTTTTTACTGTGTGGTGGCGTTTTTATTTCTTATTATCACGGGCATTTCCGACATCGGACTACGCAGGCTGAACAAGCGTTACAGCGTGGGGGTGCGAAGAGAATGATCCAGAGAGGTCGACCAAACACTACAAGAGAAAAGGTGGGTTAGGAACCCAATGGACATACAGGTTATCATAGACAACTTGCCACTCTATTTCAAAGGCCTCTGGACGACGATTGTCCTGGTCGCTTCTTCTCTGGGCATCGGGCTTTTCCTGGCCATACCCATTGCCCTTCTTGCAACGGCCAAAAAGAAATGGATCCGTTTTCTACCCAAGGCCTATATCTATTTTTTTCGGGGCACTCCGTTGCTGGTGCAAATGTATATGATCTACCATGGCATGGGGCAGTTTGAACTCGTTCATGAGAGTTTTTTATGGACTATTTTCAAAGAAGCATATGCATGTGCACTGATCGCATTTGCCCTCAATACTGCCGGTTACACCGGCGAAATTTTAAGGGGCACCATCGAGCAGACCCCTTTTGGTGAAATAGAGGCCGCAAAAGCCTCCGGCATGTCCGTGGCGATGGTCTACCGGCGAATTATCCTTCCGAGCACTTTCAGACGGGCGTTGCCGGCGTATGGCAATGAGGTCATTTTTATGCTGCACGGCAGTGCATTGGCGGGCGTCATTACCATCGTGGATTTGTTTGGAGCCGCCAAAATTGTTAATTCAAGAAACTTTGTGCCATTTGAATCTTTCATCACGGCAGGTCTTTTTTATCTTTGTCTCACCTTTTTGATTGTCTGGGGATTTAAAAGAGTCGAACATCATTTTCATGCCTATCTACGCCCGCGCGAAAACTAGAAACCCTCTCAAAAATGTCTTTTGGCCCAATATCTGCGTTGGACTCGCGTTTCAACTCCTCAAAATACAATAGTATTCCTGCGGGTTAAAACACTCGTCCGCCTTGATTTTGAACCAAAATCCTATTTTTGAGAGGGTTTCTACTGTGGGTGGTGCTAATGCTTTAGACATCGTCAACGGAAATGGAAGCCAAACCCTCAAATCCCTTTTATGCTGGGACGCCAGGATGCTTGGAAGCTGGAATGCTGCTGTCCGCTGATAGCTTTTAGCTACCCTCGAACCCCTGTATCCCCCTCGGACCCTCGAACCCTTTTTTTTACTATGGTCGACGCTTGTCTTTCAGGATATGATTGGAAATCACCACGCGTTGAATTTCAGATGTCCCTTCATAGATGGTAAAGACCCGGGCGTCCCGGTAAAACCGTTCCACCGGGTAATCCTTGACAAACCCGTACCCTCCATGCATCTGGAGTGCTTTTGCCGTTACCCGGTTCACCATTTCACTGGCAAACAGCTTGGCCATGGATGCTTGCACCGTGTAATTTTCACCCCGGTCTTTCATGGCGGCAGCTGAAAACATGAATTGTCGGGCGGCCTCTATGTTGGTTGCCATGTCTGCAATCATCCAACGCAGGCCCTGGAACTTTGAAATTTTCCGGCCAAACTGTTCTCTGTCTTTGGCATGTTTTACGGCCGCATCGAAGGCTGCCTGGGCGACACCTACCGATTGGGCCGATATCCCTATACGGCCACCGTCGAGAGCCCGCATGGCGATCTTGAACCCGTCGCCCTCATTTCCAAGCATGTCCGAAGCGGGCACCCGACAATTTTCAAATATCAAGTCTGCCGTATCAGATGCACACAAGCCCATCTTGTCTTCAAGCCGCCCGACAATAAACCCCGGGGTGTCTTTTTTGACCAAAAAGGCGCTGATACCTTGATGCTTCTGGGAGGGGTCGGTTTTTGCAGTGACAATAACAAGACCTGCATTTTTACCGCTCGTGATGAAGCGCTTGGTGCCATTGAGGATGTAGTCGTTTCCATCCCGTTCCGCCAGGGTCGACTGGCTGACGGGGTCTGAGCCGGCGTGGGGTTCCGTCAAGGCAAAGGCACCGATATAATCCCCCCTGGCAAGGGGTTTCAGATAGGTTTGTTTTTGTTCTTCGCTACCATGGCGTAGAATGCTCTCACAGACAATGGAATTGTGAACAGACATGACCACAGCGGTGGATGCACAGGAGTAGGCAATTTCTGAAAGGGCCAGAACATAGCTGACGGTGTCTGCCTGGGAGCCATCATACTCAAGGGGCACCATCATTCCCAGGAGGCCGAGTTCTCCCATTTTTTCAAGATTTTCGGTGGGAAATTCCTTTGTCCGGTCACGTTCCATGGCCGTTGCAGCGACGACTTTTCTCGAAAATTCCCTCACCATGGATTGAATCATACGTTGTTCATCGTTCAATTTGAAGGTCATATCTTCTCCTTACTTTGTTCGAGAAAATTGGTGGCCTAACATGCCGATATGTTCGGTTCTACTTCCATACATTAGAAAAGAGGGTCCGTGGATCCAAGGGATCAAGGATTCAAGTGCTTGTTGTGTGGGGAATTGTGTATTGTCATGAAACGTACAAATAGCCACAAGCTGAAAACACTTTCTCACTCACAGCTAATAACCTATACCCTCGAATCCAGGCCTCTTGTATCCTGGGAAGCTGGAATGCCGCTATCTGCTTTAAGCTGTCAGCTACCCTCCAACCCTTGTATCACCCTCAGACCCTGCCATTACGGCCCATACACAACTACCAGGAGTTTTGCTTCATCTTTCCCGGTGTTTTTCAGGTTGTGCTGTATTCCCGAGTTGAAGTGTAAAGAATCGCCTGCTTTCAATTTGTTGACATGGTCTCCCACGATAATTTCTATTTGGCCGGACAGAACATAGGTGAACTCTTCGCCCTCGTGATGATAACCAACGCCCTGATGATCGGCCAGTGGATCGATGGTTACCATAAACGCTTTCAAATGTTTGTTTTCGGCCCCGGGTGTCAGTGTGGTATAGGCATAATGGTCGGTTCGTTTGGTATAGGCCTTGATCCGGCGCTTCATCTTGGATTCATCTTCTTTCAACAATGCTCCGGAATCGATCTTGAGTGCCCTGGCAATCTGGAGAAGCGTTCCAACGGGTGGCGTTGTTTTGCCTTTCTCGATGTTCTTTAGATAATCGATGGTGAAACCGGTCTCATTGGCCAACAGGTCAAAGGTGATTTTGTTGGATGTCCTGGCCTTCTTTATTTTCTGGCCAAGAGATACAGACGCGTCTTTCATTTTTTTTGGCATGCCATCTCCTCCCTCTCCTCATGGGTTTTAATTGTAGGTGTAAAATCCGCGTCCGGTCTTTCTGCCCAGCCATCCTGCTTCCACGTACTTCCGCAGCAACGGGCAGGGACGGTATTTGGAGTCGTTAAACCCATTGTAAAGCGTTTCCATTATGGCCAGGCATGTATCGAGGCCGATAAGGTCTGCCAGCTCCAGGGGACCCATGGGATGATTCATGCCGAGTTTCATGACCGTATCGATGTCTTCTTTTTTGCCGACACCATGATAGAGGCAATACACGGCTTCATTGATCATGGGCAGTAAGATTCTGTTGGCGATAAAACCCGGGAAATCATTGGCCTCGGCAGGGGTTTTTCCGAATTTAAGCGACAAGTCCCAGGTTGTCTTGAATGTTTCGTCAGAAGTAGCAAGACCCCGGATAATTTCTACCAGTCTCATCACCGGTACGGGATTCATGAAGTGCATTCCGATGATCTTGTCCGGTCTTTGGGTTTGTGAAGCGATCCGGCCGATGGGAATAGAAGACGTATTGGTGGAGAGAATGGCCGCAGGTGGGCAGATATTATCCAGATCTTTGAATATCTTGAATTTCAGGGTTTCATTTTCGGTGGCAGCCTCCACCACAAAGTCAGCGACAGCCATGTCTTTCAGGTCTGTGCTGGCTGAAATTCTGCCCAGGATCGATTCTTTCTCGGTTTCTGTCAATTTACCTTTGCCGACGCTTCGTGCCAGGATCTTGGTGATGGCAGCCAATCCTTTTTGGACAAATTCTGCAGAAATGTCGTTCATGATCACATTCATTCCACTCATTGCCGCCACCTGTGCAATACCGTTTCCCATCTGACCTGCACCGATGACACCCAAAGTATTTATCTCCATTTCTTCCTCTCCTTTCCCAATCTGTATGATGACGTTTAGAATTAACAGCAGTGCTTATAAATCGATTTATTGAGTTTTCCGCGAAAGACATTTCAATGAAATCGATTACAACCGAATTGGTTTCAAAGTCTTCAATCGGTTTCAAGGTCAAGGCGAGGCGAGGGGTTCACCCGCAGGCATACATTGGGTATGTTGAGGATTGAACGCCTTGTCTCAACGCAGAAATTGAGATCGAGGGGAGGCTTTGAAACCAATTCTATCGTTTTACGATCATTGCCACAGCCTCCCCGCCACCAAGACATAGACTGGCGAGGCCTGTTTTTTTGTCTTCGCGGATCATTTCGTGCAAAAGTGTCACCAGCACCCGACAGCCGCTTGCACCTATGGGGTGTCCCAGGGAGGTGCTCCCGCCATTGACATTTGTTTTTTCAGGATCCAGTCCCAGTTCGCGAAGTACCGCGACGGTCGATCCGCTGAAAGCTTCATTGATTTCATAGAGATCGACGGCGCCCTTGGAGATCCCCTCTTTGGCGAGGCATTTCGGAATTGCCCATATGGGTGCCACCAGGACATACTGCATGTCGATACCATAGGACGCTTGTGCGCCGATTGACGCCATTGTATGACATCCGAAAGCCTCGGCCTTGTCTCTTGACATGACCACCACTGCGGCGGCACCGTCGCTGATGATCGATGCATTGCCAGCGGTTCCGACACCATCTTTCTTGAAGGCGGGTTTCATCTTGGACAAGGCTTCATAGTCGGTCTCCCTTGCACATTCATCTACACTGAAAAGAGTCGCCTTGCCCTTGCGTTGGGGTATTTCAACCGGAACGATTTCATCCTTGAACCGGTCACTTTTTATGGAGGCACAGGATCGGCGGTATGACTCGGCGGCATAGCGATCCTGATCTTCCCTGCTGACACCATATTTCTGGGAGCAGAGTTCATTCGATATGCCCATGTGAAAATCATTTACCCTGTCCCACAGTCCATCCTGGATCATATGATCCTGCAGCTGGCCCGGGCCCATGCGATAGCCAAATCGTGCCTTTTCAAGGTAGTAAGGGGCCATACTCATGTTTTCCATGCCACCGGCGACGACCACATCGGCATCACCGACCTGTATTGCCTGGGCGGCGAGCATGACCGACTTCAATGCAGATCCGCAGACCTTGTTGATGGTGATGCATTCTGCTTCCCATGGCATTCCGGCCTTGACGGCAGCCTGCTTGGCAGGATTCTGTCCGTATCCGCAGGGCAGCACCTGCCCCATGATGACTTCGTTTACAACGCTTTTTTCGATTCCAGCTCTCTGAATGGCCGCATCGATGACAATGGCGCCTAAATCGGTGGCACCGATGCCGGCCAAAGAACCATTAAAACTTCCCAGGGGTGTTCTTACTGCACTGACGATGACTGCTTCTTTCATAGAGGACCTCTTTGACTGGTATTTGTATTTGTATTTAGTATTTTGTGTTTGGTGTTTCGTATGTCGTGTTTTGCTTTTTTGTATCGGATGCATTCTGTTATTGAAGCAGATACCTTGGCTGTTTTTCTCAATCCACCATCACAAGACCATTGAGAACTTAATATGTAATATATTTCCGTTTCAGAAATGAGAAAGTTTCTCGATGAGCAAGGCCGCACAGGTGGTTTTTTCCTGAGTCGTACATGAGTACGTCGAAGAAAAAACCGCGCGGAGAACGCCGCTCATCGGGGAAATAGCCATTTCTGAAACGGAAATATTACATGTTGCGCCGATACTGGCCGCCCACATCATAAAGCGCCTGGGTAATCTGACCCAGGCTGCATACCCTGACCGTGTTCATGAGCTCTTCAAAAATATTGTCGCCCGCCAGGACAACCTTCTGAAGTTTTTGCAACGCTTCCGGGGCTGTTTTCTCGTTGCGCTTTTTGAAATCCGCAAGGCGCTTCAACTGCGACTCTTTTTCCTCTACGGAGGCTCTCGACAGTTCAACACTTTCGTTCAATTCGTCAAACACGTGATCAGAATCTCGAAAGGTGTTGACACCGATAATGGGCAGAGCCCCTGAATGTTTCAAGCCTTCGTAGTAGAGGGACTCCTCCTGGATCCTGCTGCGCTGGTAACCCGTTTCCATGGCGCCCAGAACCCCGCCGCGCTCACTGATTCTTTCAAATTCCGCCAGGACAGCCTCTTCCACAAGCCGGGTCAGATCGTCTACGATATAACTCCCCTGAATCATGTTTTCATTTTTGGCCAGTCCCCACTCGCGATTGATAATGAGCTGAATTGCAAGTGCCCGCCGGACGGATTCGTGGCTGGGGGTCGTAATGGCCTCGTCAAAAGCGTTTGTGTGAAGGCTGTTGCAGTTGTCGTAGACAGCACACAGTGCCTGCAGGGTCGTTCGGATGTCATTGAACTGGATATCCTGGCTGTGGAGTGACCTGCCGGATGTTTGGATGTGGTATTTCAGCTTTTGTGATCGTGTTGATCCCCCATAGAGATATCGCATGGCGATGGCCCATATTCTTCTGGCGACCCTCCCGATGACCGTATACTCAGGATCCATTCCATTTGAAAAGAAAAAGGATAGATTGGGGGCAAAGGCATCAATGGGCATCCCCCGTGAAAGATAGTATTCGATGTAGGTAAAACCGTTTGCCAGAGTAAGAGCGAGCTGCGTGATGGGGTTGGCGCCTGCTTCCGCTATATGATAGCCTGAGATCGACACCGAATAAAAGTTGCGAACATGATGATCGATGAAATAGGCCTGGATATCTCCCATCATCTTCAATGCAAATTCAATCGAAAAAATACAGGTGTTTTGCCCCTGATCCTCTTTTAGAATATCCGCCTGAACAGTTCCCCGGACATTCGAAAGAACCTCGGCCTTAATTTCCTGGTAGGATTCGGGTGTGGGTTCCTGGCCGGTTTCCTTGCGATGCCTGTCTATCTGTTGATCGATAGCCGTATTTAAAAACATCGCCAGCATAATCGGCGCAGGTCCATTGATGGTCATGGAGACGGAGGTGTTCGGTGCACAGAGTTCAAATCCGTGATAGAGGGTTTTGACATCGTCCAGGGAACAGATACTGACACCGGAGGTACCCACCTTGCCGTAGATATCAGGCCGTCGGTCCGGGTCATACCCGTACAGGGTCACGGAGTCAAAGGCTGTCGACAGTCGCTTGGCTTCGTAGTTTTCAGAAAGAAGTTTGAAGCGGTTGTTGGTGCGGTAGGGATCTCCTTCACCGGCAAACATCCTGGTGGGATCTTCATCAACCCGCTTTAACGGGAATACGCCTGCTGTAAAGGGAAAACGCCCTGATACATTTTCTCCCCGCATCCAGCGATAGGCTTCTCCGGGATCGGTGATGTCCGGAAGCGAAATTTTGGGAATTTTCTGGTGGGAAAGCGATTCCATGAAGAGAGGTACTCTTATTTCCCGGCCCCGTACGTTATAAAGAAGTTCGTCCTGGCTGTATACGGATTTGACTTCTTCCCATTCGCGGGTCAATGCACGGGTTTCTTTGTTGATGCGGGTCGTGATTTCCTGAACCTTGGCTTTCAATTTCGTCAGAAGGTCATCACCTGATTTGTCTGTGTCTAAAAAATACTTTTCTGCTTCTTCCAGGTGCCATTCGTCACGGAGCAGTTCCGACTGGGCGTTGGTCTCTTTGTGATACTGGCTGATGCAAGCGGCAATATCTGAAAGGTAGCGTGTTCTCTCCGGTGGTATGATAATGGTTTTCGATGTCGATGTTTTGCCGGGTGGGGGCACGCTGCCTGTTTTAAGTGAGACTCCCGTCTTTTCCTGGATAGCATCGATAATGGCATGATATAGGGCTGTGACGCCGTCGTCGTTGAACTTCGAGGCTATGGTGCCAAATACAGGCATTTCCTCCGGTGACGATTCCCACATATTCCGGTTTCGCTGGACCTGCTTGCGGACATCTCTGACAGCATCTTCACCACCTCTTTTCTCGAACTTGTTGACCACCACCAGGTCCGCAAAATCGAGCATGTCGATTTTTTCAAGTTGGGATGCGGCACCAAATTCGCTGGTCATAACATACATGGAAATGTTCGTCAGATCCACGATGCTCGAATCCCCCTGGCCGATGCCCGCTGTTTCCGCCAGGATCAGATCAAAGCCTGCGGCCTTGACGACATGGATTACATTGGTCAGCGCTTCCGGGATTTCTGTTAGGGACTGACGGGTTGCCAGGGAGCGCATATAAATTCTGGGGCTGTTGATTGAATTCATACGAATTCGATCTCCCAGAAGGGCGCCCCCTGTTTTTCGTCTTGAAGGATCGCTGCTGATGACTGCAATTCTGATGTTTTTCATGTCCAGGAGAAACCGCAAGATGATTTCGTCTGTCAGGGAGGACTTCCCTGCTCCGCCTGTTCCGGTGATACCGATGACAGGTATGGGGTGCTGGGCTGATTTTTCCAGCAATGCCGATTGCAAACGGGCCATGTCGTCGTCAGCAACGGTGCCGGCCTGTTCCATTGCGGTAATCATTTTGGCGACCAGGGAGCTGTTTTCAGGAGAAAGCCGGGTAATGTCGAGCTCGGCCCCATGAAGTGTTGAAAAATCAAGCATCTCGACCATATGGTTGATAATGCCCTGTAGTCCCATGCGAGCGCCATCTTCAGGCGTATAAATCTTTGAGACGCCATAGGCTTCGAGTTCTCTGATTTCATCCGGTACAATAACACCCCCTCCCCCGCCAAAAACTTTGACGTGGGAAGCGTCGTTCTGTCGTAAGAGGTCCAGCATAAATTTAAAAAACTCCACATGACCACCCTGGTAGCTGGACACCGCAATTCCCTGGACGTCTTCCTCTATGGCCGCTTTTACAATTTCTTCAACAGATCGATTATGTGCCAGGTGAATGACTTCCACACCGGTTCCCTGAAGTATTCGGCGCATGATATTGATGGAGGCATCATGGCCGTCAAAGAGCGCAGTGGCCGTGACGATTCTGATGGGGTGCTTGGGTTGATATACAGCGGTTTCGTTCATTCTCCCTCCCATTCCATATATTATTGGCAGTTTCACGATCCCACAGGTCTAACACCTGGGCCTAAGGTCAAAATATGGATCTGACCAAGCGATCATCCAGACGACAAAGTGTGTTTTTCCAGGATTGTCTGCGACGACATGGCCTTGATAATAAATCTGGTTTGAATGTCAATATATCCGTCAATACTGTAATGGCTCGACAAAAACCACCTCCGGAAAGTCCACATGTGTCCCAGGACCGAGATATTATGGGCCATGATTTCGATGGTCTTTTCATCGAGACCCGATAATTCTCCTGAGTCCACCAGCTCTGCCAGAACGCGTACGAGAATTCCGGTGATGCGAAGCTCGTTTTCCAGGACCCGTTTTCGCCAGACTGTTGGCAGAGACCGGGTTTCCTGATAAATCAAAAGGATTAGATCACTCATTCTGTGACATACCAGAAAAAATTCACGAATAACTTCAGCCAGCACTTCCTTGCCACCGGTGGTGCGCTTCATGGCGTTTGCCACACCTTTTTCCACTTCGGCGTGAATGGACTCGCAGACCAGATACAAGACATCTTCTTTGGACGTTACGTACTCATAGAGCGATCCGATAGAAAAACCAGCGGCCCTGGCGATCTGTCTAGTGGTCGTTTTATGAAAACCCTGGGCGATGAACAAGGTGGCTGCCGCGTCTACAATTTGCCGTCGCCGTCGTTCAACCAGGTCAGGGTTTTTGATTTGGGTTGGAACATCCCGCGTCCGGATTAAATGTTGGTTCATAGGAATTGTCCTGGATGCCATCCGTTTTTGGGTTGTTGAGCGAGCGCTCGGTCAACAAACACTATCACGGCCTGTTTTTTATTGTCAAGTCTTTAGATATCTGTGCCGGGCGACGTCTTCTGGCGCAGGGATATTTGTTTTTTAAATATTAAAAATTTCAGTTAGATAAAGACCTTGTGCCCGGATGTGCATGGGCCGGACAACGGGTTTGGATTCCATATAAAGCTGTTGACAAAACAGCCCAAATAATAATAGGGTAATCCGACCGAGCGCTCGTTCAGTATTGATCATCTAAATTTGTTGACAAAGGAGGACCGGGTGGATTTTGACTTAAGCATCGAACAAGAAATGATTCGAAAGGAAGTCCGCAAGTTTGCCAGGAAAGAAATTGCACCGATTGCTGCCGAACTGGATGAAAATGAAGAATTTTCATCCACGATAACACGGAAAATGGGAGAAATCGGTCTTTTCGGTATGATTGTTCCCGAGGCATATGGGGGGCAGGGCTTGGATTATCTTTCCTACATCATTGCCGTCGAGGAGATCGCCAGAGTCGACGGATCCCAGGCAGCCACCATTGCAGCCGGCAACTCACTGGGTATCGGTCCTCTTTACTATTTTGGTAATGATGAACAAAAGAAACGATATCTGCCTCGACTCTGTTCCGGAGAGGGTTTGTGGGGATTCGGACTTACTGAGCCAACCGCAGGTTCCGATGCAGGGGGGAGTAAGACCACTGCTGTGTTCGAAGGCAATGAATGGGTTTTAAACGGCTCGAAAATTTTTATTACCAATGCGGCCTGCGATCTTTCCATGGGCGTAACAGTTCAGGCCATAACAGGTACGAGACCTAATGGGAAACCGGAGTATACCTGTTTTTTAGTGGAACATGGGACGCCTGGGTTCAAAGCGGTCCCCATGCACAGGAAGCTGATGTGGCGGGCTTCCAGTACAGCAGAACTCTATTTTGATAACGTTCGAATACCCAGGGAGAACATCCTGGGAAACAAGGGGGACGGTTTTCACCAGATGCTGCAAACCCTTGATGGCGGGCGGCTTTCCATCGCTGCCATGGGGCTTGGCGGCGCCCAGGGCGCCTATGAGGCTGGTTTGAAGTATGCCAAGGAGCGCCGGCAGTTCGGCCAGCCCATCTCAAAATTCCAGGCCATTGCTTTCAAGCTGGCAGACTGTGCCATGGAGATAGAGTGTGCCAGAAATCTTTTGTACAAAGCCTGCTGGCTGAGGGACCGCAAAAGGCCGTTTGAAAAGGAAGCCGCCATGGCCAAGCTATACTGTTCGGAGGTTATGGGAAGGGTGGCTGATCATGCGGTCCAGATTCACGGTGGGTATGGGCTGATGAAGGAGTATGACGTGGAAAGATTTTATCGGGATCAGAAACTCCTGGAGATCGGAGAAGGGACTTCGGAAGTACAACGGATTGTTATCTCCCGGTATATCGGATGTTAGTTTAGACGGTAGGTTTTTAGGCTGTAGACTATTAGCGGTAAACAGCCTACAGCCGAATAGTCTATAGCCTATCACGCTAAAAAATAGGAGTGACCATGGAAAATGACGTATTGTTGACGGAGGAAAAAGACGGCATATTGATCCTCACATTGAATCGACCGGAGATTATGAATTCGCTCAATTTCAAGATGCTGCATGCGTTGAAAGCGCAGATCGAGGCTGTACGTTTCAATACCGACATACGGGTGGTTATTATTTCCGGTGCAGGAGAAAAAGCCTTTTGCGCAGGGGCGGATTTAAAAGAACGGGTGACGTTGACGCCGATTCAGGTAAAAGAATTTATTACCACCATCCGGAATCTGTTTACCGCCATAGAGGAGTTGAACAAGCCTGTCATCGCGGCCGTTAATGGCGTTGCCCTGGGGGGTGGCACCGAACTGGCCCTTGCATGCGATATTCGTATCGCCTCTTCCAGCGCAACCATGGGGCTCACAGAAACCCGGCTGGCCATTATACCCGGTGCCGGCGGGACACAGAGACTCCCAAGACTGGTGGGAAAGGGAAAGGCCAAAGAACTCATTTTCATGGGTCTGCGTATCGATGCAGCAGAGGCCAGGCAAATCGGGCTTGTCAATCGAACCTGTAAGCCGGAAGCGTTGCTGGGAGAGGCCATCGCTATGGCAGAGACCATATGCGAAGCCGGCCCCATTGCCATCGAGCAGGCCAAATATGCCATCAACTGCGGTCTGGAAACGGATCTACACACCGGTCTGGCCATTGAATCGAATGCATACTGGATCACCATCCCTACGGAAGACAGGCTGGAAGGCCTCGCTGCCTTTCGCGAGAAGCGTAAGCCGGTTTACAAAGGTAAATAAGACTAATAATAATGAACGCTTAACGGCACAATTTGAATCACGAAAACACGAAACTTGGAAAGCTCGAAAAGAAATATATATTCGGAGCGTTACCTTATATTTAATTTGCAGGCTATTAATATTTTAGTTTCATCCCAAGCAAAGGATTTGATCTTGAAAAATTAAGCAATCATTTTTTCGTGTTTTCGACATTTCGTGTTTTCGTGATATAAAAAATATTCATTTTACCTGAAACAAGAAAGGAGTAAAAAAAAATGACGGAATACGATTACTGGAAAATATTTCCACGGATGCCCAGAAAAGTCACCATTGGCGACATCACCGTTCGAGACGGGTTTCAACATCTGGAAAAATTCATTTCCACCCGGGCCAAGATATTTTATGCCGAGGAACTGATTTTTGCAGGGTGCCGCAACATCGAGGTTACCAATCTGGGAAATGCCTATCTGATGCCCCAGTTCAGCGATGCCGAAGATCTCCTGGCGCACCTCAGGAGTGATCGCTTCAAGAAGCGCTGCAACGGGAAAGGTATCAACTATGATGACATCTGTATTACCGCTGTTACGATCCGTGAGACAGGTGTCGATCGTGCCATCGAACTGAAAAAGAAAGGTGTCGGCCCGGACCGCATACTCATGATGGTATCGACAGAGGAAGAACATCATTTTGCCAACTCGGGAACGACCTTGCCGGTCTACTGGGCCGAAGCCGAGCGCTGTATCAAGAAATGCACGGATGCCGGTATCAAAATGTGCGGCACGGTCAGTACTATCTGGGGCAGCCCCATTGCCGGGGCCACGGACATGAAAGATGCCGTCGAATTTACCAAGCGCTGGCTGGAAATCGGTGCATCCGACATCGAACATGCCGATCATGACGGAAGTGCCTCCGCACCGGAGGTCTACCGGTATTTTTCAATGATACTGGATGAAATACCGAACACAGACCTGCACATTGCCCATTTTCATGAGACCAAACGGGTTGCCTCAGCGTCTGTGTTGGCTGCGCTGCATGCAGGTATTACACACTTTGAAGGAACCCTGGGCGGACTCGGTGGCCAACCTGCCAATTTTCTGGATGACTGCCCGGTACCGGGAACCGGAGAGTATTATTACAAAGACCCTAGATATGTCGGACTCACCTGCCTGGAAGACATGCTGGTTCAGGTGGATGAAATGGGTATCGAACATGGCTACGATGTGGATCGGATACTGTGGCTGGGCAGACAACTCGAGCGGACGGTGGGGCACCGGTTGCGTTCGGAAGCAGCCATTAACGGCCGAACCTTGAAAGAAGGCCATATGGAATTTTCAAGACCGGGATTAAAAAAACTCAAAGAAAAAATCGGTGAAACCCCCGACCAGATGTTTCCCGAAGGATGGAGCTCCAAGGCGAGGCTTCCCCAGGGATAGACGCTATCGATAAACTGTTTTTTAGGGTTTGTCAGAATACTGTTCCGTAACGACTTCGGCAAATAACGGCAAACAACCGCCGTTATCCCCCGAAGCGTGGGTAAAAAACCAAACGGAACATACGTATGGCGACGGTTATATTAATAATTGATAAATCACGTCAAACAGACTAGTATGAGCATAAATTCATAATGTGTATAGAAGCCATCTCAAAAAAAGGGTTTTGGCTCCCGCAAAAAGAGCGGGATCTTCGTCAAGTTCAAGGCGGGCCCGAACTTCAACCCGCAGGTGCCCGCAGGAAATGCCCTTGGGGTGCATACTCAAGTATTCCGAGGAGTTGAAGCAAGGGACCAACACAGAAATTGGGCTAAAAAACTTTTTTGAGATAGCTTCTAGTATAACCGATGTGTTTCCGATCACGCATGATCACCATGGGCGAGGATTTTCTTTATGACCACCCTTCTGTGCTACTCACGCAACCGATCCACAAGTGTTGAGCAGATCGATGATGAAACTCTGGTTTCCACCTGTACCCTGCAAGACACTCTCACCGAAGCATTCGTGCGGATCCATATACGATTCCCCGATTTGAAGATTCTACATGCCGAGGGAGAATTCATCCGTTCAGGCCAGAACGACTGTATCCATGCCGCAGCGGCTTTTGAGAAAATCAAGGGTGTGCGTATCGGGGCAGGTATGAAAAAAATTATCCGGGGTCTCACCGGCGAGGTCACCACATGTCAGGAGCTACCACTCCTGATTGAAGAGGCTTGTCATGGCGTCATTCTGGCTTTTACGAAAGATACCCTGGCCAAGGCTCCCAGGGAAAAAGCGCTGTCGACCGAGTTTTTCCAAAAAATGGTAAAGGAAAATATTCGGCTGTACGATCGCTGTGCGGCATTTGCGCCTCCGAGTCCCTTGGTGGAGGGTCTTGAAATCTGATCTTGGAATCAATTTCAGATGCAAAGAACCCGGCAGTGATGGAGACCCAACCCGGAGAAACCGGAAAAAAAGAATTTTATCACGAAATCACGAAAGTACGAAACCACGAAAACGACGATGAAACTTTTTGTGTTTTTCAAATAGGTCAGGACAAGAGCATGCTCAAGTTTCAGAGAAATAAACTGGTCAGCATTTTTCAAGAAAATCCGGATGAACTGCGGATACACGGTTTGCTGGAGGATCATATTTTTGGACTTGAAATCGAGATGATGGTCCGAATGGACGATTTAACGATCCATTTCATTGATGGAAAATGGAATCGGGAAGAGACACCCGAGTGTTCGCGGGCCATACCGTTTTTACAGGAAGCCAAAGGTTTCAAAATTGACAGCAAAGATCTCCCCCAGCAGATCAACAAGATTGTCAGTCGAACAGCATGTCCCCATTTTGCCAACCTGCTGCTGGAGTGCTGCACGGCGACACAAGAGGCGGTTCAAGTCATCAAGTGGAAGGCAGCCAGTTCTGAACAGCCGGAACTCACTTTCGAAGCTTATGTCAGCGGTGTTCAAACCGGGGCAGCTAAAAAGCAACCCACACCACTGGTAACCAAAAAAAACCATGAGATCAAACCCTTGCCCAAGGACGTGGAAAATCGCCAGCAGAACCGGGCGGGTGGGTTTGTCATCGATCTGCATGCCCATTCCTTTCCTGCTTCCCAGTGCAGTTCCGTCAGCGTAGACGATCTGATTCAGGAAGCCAAACGGATTCAACTGCATGCCATATGCCTGACCGATCATAACCATGTTTGGGATCCGAAAGCGATCGAAGAGCTCAATCAAAAACATGCTTTCCATGTTTTTGGGGGGAATGAAATCACCACCGATCAGGGGGATATGCTCGTTTTTGGCATGCATACCCCTGTGGAAGGGATCATCAAGCTCAGCGATCTCAATAAAATGGTGGCGGAGGTTGGTGGTTTCCTGATAGCGGCCCACCCCTTCAGGGGCTTTTTGGTATTCAACGCCAGTCAGATCGGGTTAACGGTTGAAAAGGCCATGCAACGCTCCGCATATACACAGGTGCATGCGCTGGAGGTTCTGAACGGGAAAGTGACCGGAGAGGAGAATCGCTTTGCTGAAAAGGTTGCAGCAGGGCTGGGTCTTCCGGTCACCGGCGGCAGCGATGCGCACGAGATCTCTGGTGTGGGGAAGTATGCGACCCGTTTTGAACATCCCATAGAAGACGAAAAAGAACTCGTCCAGGCATTGAAAAGCGGCCAATATGAACCTTGTGCATTTCGAAAGGAAAGAGGGTTCAAATGACAGGTAAAACAGACTGGAAAAAAGTGGTCCGAAGAATGGAGCAGTTGCTACGGTTGAAATCCTTTCCAGTGGCTTTCAAGATGCTAGCCAATAAAGAAGAACTGAAGCAGATTCCCTTTCTTCGCCGAACCCAGCACAAATCAACCCTCTGCCAATTGATCACACTGGTCAGAAATTTCGACTGGACCGTAGGGGCCGATCTGGACGACTTTTTGTTTGATGCGTGCCCTTCCATTCTG
Source organism: uncultured delta proteobacterium (assembly GCA_963823335.1). Classification (GTDB taxonomy): domain Bacteria; phylum Desulfobacterota; class Desulfobacteria; order Desulfobacterales; family B30-G6; genus B30-G6. The sequence goes on from CAWGLD010000001.1 coordinate 1,284,920, forward strand.
GGGCTCTGTGACATCCCCGAGATCTGCAAAGACGGCACTTTCAGAAGTATTGTGTGGGTAAAGACCAAAAAGGACGGTCAAAAATATGAGGCATCCATACCAAGGCTTCCCATGGGAAAATACCAAGCCGTTGCCATGGCGCCCCTGGTCTACAACCCCTTTGAACCGGACATCGTTCTCCTTTATGCCAACCCCGCCCAGATGATTCTGTTGATCAATGCTCTGCAGTTCGAAGATTACGAGGTCATGCAATTCTTCTGCGTTGGAGAGTCTTCCTGTTCGGACGCCATTGCCCGTTGCTACGCATCGAACAAGCCTTCTCTGACGATACCCTGTTATGGAGAGCGCCGGTATGGCCATGCTCAGGATGAGGATCTGGTGATGGCCATTCCAACGGCCATGATGACCAAGGCACTGACGGGTCTGGAGACCCTTTATCGCAGGGGTGTCCGCTATCCCATCAGCTTTGCCGGTGCCGAGGGGGATGTGGGCCCAATGTTTCCGGCCAGTTATGCAGGATTAAAAGAAATCTCGGAAAAACTGAAAGGCGACGGCAAGCATATGCTACTGGGGGTTACGGGTGGTATTGCCAGCGGCAAGTCATCCGTTTCCGACCTGCTGTCGGAAATGGGTGCGCCGCTCATCGATTTCGATCTCCTGGCACGACAGGTGGTGGAACCCGGAACCCAGGGCTATAGGGATATCGTGGACTATTTTGGGAAACAGGTCCTTCAGGAAAGCGGCGAACTGGATCGAAAAAAACTATCCGAGGTCGTGTTCAACGATATTGAGAAACGAAAAAAACTGGAAAGCTTTACCCACCCGTATATTTATGATGAATTTTTTAAGGAAATCGACGCGATTACCAAAAAACAGCCCGATGCAACAATCCAGGTGTCGGTACCGCTGCTCATCGAGCTGAATCTGCAATTCCTATTTGACAAACTGCTGGTGGTACATGTAAAGCCCCAAACCCAGGCCAAAAGACTCGCCGCGCGTGATGGAATAACCCTGGCGGCTGCTGAAAACATCATGAAATCCCAGCTCCCCATCGATGAAAAAGCGAGTTATGCTGATTTTGTGATCGACAACGAAGGGACATTGGAAGACACCAGGAAACAGGTTAAAGCGGTCTGGGAATCGATCAACAAAATGCGGCAAAAGTAATTTTCCCTGGCAAAAGGTGTGACCATGTACGAAGATTTTTTATATCGGGAAATTCCTACCCTCGGACCCAGGGTGTTTCGGCTTGGCCTGGCTACCAACTATGGTGTCGAGGGGGTCGATTTGGAATGGGCCCTGGAGCAGGGTGTAAACTATGTTTTTTGGACCCCCAAGGCACGACAAGTAACCCCGTCTCTCAAATCAGCGTTAAAGCGTGATCGGGAATCCCTCATTCTGGCTTGTGGGCCGACCACCGGATATTTTGGAGGAGGTGTCAGGCGTGCTTGCGAACGATTGCTCAAGAAGCTCGGCACGGACTATCTCGATATCTTTCAGCTTTTCTGGCTGGGTCGTACCAGCGCCTGGACGCCATCCACGATTGAAGCGTTACTCTCCCTTCGGGAATCAGGCAAGATTCGGGCTATCGGGGTGAGCATTCACGACCGGAAAAGGGCTGGAAAGCTTGCCCAGGAGTCTCCCTTGGACATGCTGATGGTCCGTTATAATGCGGCGCATACAGGTGCCGAACAGGATATTTTTCCCTACCTGGCCAAACGTAAACCAACGATTGTTGCCTATACGGCCACACGATGGCGCGGTCTGCTTAAGCGTCCAAAAGAATGGAGCGGCCCTGTCATGACGGCATCTGACTGTTATCGTTTCTGCCTTTCCAACCCCCATGTCGATATCGTGCTCACAGGTCCTAAAAACCGTAATCAACTCCAGGAAAATATAAGTAATCTTCGGGAAAAAGGTCCATTGACAGAAGAAGAATACCACTGGATCCGGGATTTCGGACGCATTGTTCACAGAGGTAGTTCGCGGTTTACATTTGGGTTTTAGTCAGACGTATCACCAGCTTTACGAAAGACCGATATTATTAGGTTAGGGAAGGATATGCACCCTATGAAAAACTCAATCCCGTATATGCTGAATACAACATAGGCAATTATGCACGAAGTTTTACCGTCTCCAATGCGGTAGATACCAGTAATATCAAGGCTGTTCTCAGAGACGGGGTTCTATCCTTGACGCTGCTCAAGGCGCCTGAAGCAAAACCGAGGGTAATTTCTGTCAAATAAAATACTCAGTAGGAACGTGCTGAGTTTGCTCCAGCTTACCGGCGTTCCTACTAGATTTAATTTCCTCAAACTCTCTTTTATTGATCGATAACAATGCCGGAAAGCGCATTGTGGAAGCGCTTAGACGGATACTCCAGACCAGGACAAACCGATCGTGGTTTCGACATTGGGCTCCTATGTCACCCCCGAGGCGACGACCATTCTTATGAGCCTTGATATCGAGCACTTCATTGTCGCGTTCGATTGGGACGAACTCGGCAGAAACGGTATCGAACGGATGGCAGCCAAATCAAACGGGTGGGTCTATTACCTTGGCGGTCCGGCTAAAGATCAGGCCCCTTTCGATATGTTAAAGCCGGTGGTCGACGCCATCAGAGGGTTTTCCCTGGGAACACCTGATGACCGGTGCGCGATGGGCCCGGAAACGATAGGAGGTAAAAATGGATGATATCATTTTGTTTCCCCATTTACCGGAACGCCTCGCGGGTCTGGAGGAGTTGGCGGAAAACCTTTGGTGGAGCTGGAATCCAGGAGCACGAATGCTCTTCAAGACACTCGACCGGCAGGGTTGGAAGGAAAGCGGTCACAACCCCGACAAGATGCTGAGGGAGTTACCCCCCGAAATTCTGGAGAAGGCAGCCGCTGATATCGACTATCTGCGTCAATACGATGCCGTGCTGGATGTGTTCAGTAGCTACCTGCAACAAAAAGAATGCCGCCTGCTGGGACCCGTTTCCTGGGATCACAAGTATGCCGTGGCCTACTTTTCCGCCGAATACGGTCTCCATCGCTCCTTGCCCTTTTATGCCGGTGGATTGGGCTTTTTGGCGGGAGACTATATAAAGGAATGCAGCGACCTTTGCTTCCCGCTGGTGGCGGTGGGGTTTATGTATCCGGAAGGCTATTTCCGGCAACAGATCCGGGATGACGGCTGGCAGGAAAATCTCGTCGAGTCCATCAACCGCGAGGCCGCCCCGATTTCCAAGGTGATGGGTAAAGATGGACGGCAACTCGTCGTTAAGGTGCCGCTAACCGATCCCCCCATTTATACCGCGGTGTGGAAGGTCGCCGTGGGGCGGGTAATCCTCTATCTGATGGATACGGATGTCGAAATCAACGATCCCTGGAACAGAGGCATCAGCGCCCGGCTCTACATCGGCGATATAGAGCAGCGCCTACGCCAGGAAATCGTTTTAGGGCTTGGTGGTGCCGAGATGCTCAAGGCGCTAGGGATAGATCATTACCTCTTACACTTGAACGAGGGCCATGCGGCCTTCGCCCTGTTGGAACGTATCCGGGCAACGGTATCAACGGGCAAAGATTTTGCGGCGGCCTGCGAAAAAAATATCAACACTACGATCTTCACGACACACACCCCCGTTCCCGCAGGTCACGATGTTTTTCCCTTTCAGTTGATGGAAAAGTATTTTCATTCATACTTGCCTGACCTGGGTCTTGATCGCGACGCATTTTTCCAATTAGGCATCCATCCGGAAAAACCGGGGGAAGGATTCAACATGACCGCTTTCGCACTGAGGTTATCCGGCTTTCGCAACGCTGTGAGCAAACGGCACGCCCAAGTCTCCCGGAAGATGTGGCAAAGCCTCTGGCCCGACCTGCTGGAAGATCAGGTCCCCATCGATTACGTCACCAACGGCATCCACGTGCCCACCTGGATCGAACCGAAAATAAAGCTTCTTCTGGACAAGTACCTGGGGGCCGAATGGCTGGATAAGCATGACGATCCGGCTATCTGGCAGCTTCTCGACGACATTCCTGATACCGAGTTGTGGCAAACGCACCACTGGCTCAAAGTAAAACTGATCGATGCCATCAGGGAGCGCACACGCCAACGCTGGGCCAATGGGGATGCCAGCGCCTCCATCATGCTTACCGGGGGCGCTTTTCTGGATCCCTCGGTTCTTACGCTCGGCTTTGCCCGCCGGTTTGCCACCTACAAAAGAGCCTTGTTGATCTTCCAGGACCTGGAGCGTCTCAAGAAACACTTCAAGGACCGCTGGCGTCCGATCCAGATCATCTTTGCCGGAAAAGCCCATCCTGCCGATGACCCCGGCAAACGGCTACTTCAGAACCTGATCAACCTGGCTCGTGATCCGCAGCTTGGGGGCCGAATTGCCTTTGTGGAGGATTATGGCGAACAATTGGCCCAGTACCTGGTGCACGGGGTGGATATATGGCTCAACAATCCGCTGCCGCCTTTCGAGGCCTGCGGAACCAGCGGTATGAAGGCTGCTCTAAACGGTGTACCCCATTTAAGCGTGCTGGACGGCTGGTGGGGAGAAGGGTTTAATGGGAATAATGGCTGGGCTGTTGACCATGATGCAAATTCTGAGAATCCGGATGGCAGCGATGCCGAAAAGATTTACCGGCTTCTGGAAGATCAGATCATTCCCCTTTATTACAAGATGTCGGAAAACGGCGTGCCCCTCGAGTGGGTCCGGCTGATGAAGGCAACCATTAAAAGCGTGGCAGCCGGTTTTTCCGCGCGCCGGATGGTCAAGCAATATATTGAAAAGATCTATCCCACCAGGTTTAAAACCAATGGAGAAACGTAAAAATCGCAGAGGACTTTTCTGCACAAGCTGAAAGACAACCTCGAACAAGGCACACGATAACGGCAACCGCCCAGTCTATGCATGCAATTCATTGGACTTGTCCATCTAGTAATTAAAAGGTACATCAACCATATGATTCATCCATACAACAATTCTACGCAGACACGCTGGGACCGCGGCGAGCTCAAGGTTCAACTCAATCAGCCCAATAATCCTCGTCCCATTGGGTTTTGTGACGGAAGCCCCGAGGACGTCACTGAACTCCTCTCAATCGCCGAAGCCGAGGGCGGTGATGATGTAAAGATCCACAAGAAGATCCTCAAGACCGGGCGCGAGATATGGACCTTGGATGGACAAGGGAACCCCAACGTTTAATAATTCCTTTTCTGTGATGCAAGCGGGAAACAGAAGAACTGTACAGTAGACAGCGATGACTGAAGACAGACTTGGAAACGTCCATACAATTATGAAATTCTTCCTTAAGAGCGGTGTTATCGAGACTTTTTTCTCGATAACACCAATAGCCCGGAATTAATTTCCGCTACTCACTTGTTAGGTTTTCAATGGGAGTTTTTATGAACGAATCAGATGTCGAATACGCAGGCTTCTGGGTACCCTTGCAAAAAACCATTTGCGCTGGGCTCGTGTACTTCGCAATTGTGCTCGGTACTGGCTTCGTACTGGGTGTGTTCAGAGTGCCAATCCTCGTTCCATACATGGGAGAGCGCTGGGCAGAACTCGCGGAGATGCCAATCATGGCAACTGTGATCTTTCTAGCCGCGGGGTACATCCTGCGGCGTTTCCCTGAAATATGTTTCCCTGGTCGTTCGTCGGTGGCGGGGTTCCTTGCCCTGGCTCTTGCGGTCTCCGCGGAGTTGGGCCTCGCAGTCGTCCTCCAAAGTCAAAATTCCCGAATTCATAAGTAGCAGAGACAAGGTTTCTGGCTCTGTCTACCTTGCCTTGCTCTAGGTTTTCGCTATCATGCCGCGCGTTCGTCTTCGGACCATAAATCAGCTATGCTAAAGTGCAGCGAGGCCTAAGCAGGCGCTCATGCGGAGCCGCGCAAACAGCCACGCAGTCCGTTTAGCTCTGCGTTACCGATTACTCAACTCAGCACCAGTCAGCCATTTTTTTGAACAACTTTCAACGTTCGCATGCGATTCATTGCGGCGGCCAGTTCGAAAGATCTGAAATGGGCGATATCCCCGGTCACATAAGGGGTGAGGATATCGAGGCTCTTTTCGTCTATATCGGCTGTCACCCGTTCCACGACTTCCTTCAAGGTTCGTTTTCCGTCCATGTATCGGATGGCATAGTGCAGGGCGTGAGCGATGCCTCGTGTCTGGGACATGTGAGCGATCTGTTCCACATCTCCTAAGTCGATAAGGGTTTTTCCGAACAGAATTTCATTTGATTTAGGGACTGAGATCTTTAAGCGATGTTTTGCCTGATAGGGATTGAAACTTTCCGGGATGGGCATGCGTTCTTTGAGTTCTCCGAATGTATGCCCCCCTTCCGTTCTGCGCCCGCTTGCATGTGTTGCTGCAATGTGATGCGCCTTTCGGGTGACATCCTCGGGGACGTAAGTCGTCATTTGAAGCACCTGATGGGCCACGGAAAAATAATCACCTGAGCCGCCCATCACCAGCACCGTGGAAACACCTTTTTCATCATACAGCTGCCGGACTTTATCGATGAAAGGCGTGATGGGTTCCTTGTCCTTAGCAACCAGTCGCTGCATGCGATGATCACGGATCATGAAATTGGTGGCCGAGGTGTCTTCATCCAAAAAAAGAACCCGGGCGCCGATTTCCAGGGCCTCGGAGATGTTGGCTGCCTGGGAGGTGCTGCCACTGGCGTTCTTCGTTGAAAAGGAAGTGGTGTCTTTTTTAAAGGGCAGGGTGTCGATAAAGGGCGATATATCCGTCTGGGCCACATTGCGACCGTCGGATGCCCGGATTTTAACGGCATTGGGAACCGTTATCACCAGTTCCCGGCCGTCTTTGGGGAGATGATTGTACATTCCCAGTTCCAGAGCATTTAGCAGGGTCGATTTTCCGTGATACCCGCCGCCCACGATCAGGGTCACTCCTTTGGGTATACCCATTCCCGTGATACAACCCCTGTTTGGAAGCATGATGTCTTTCTGCAGGGTGCCGGGTGATTGAAATCGAACGGCCAGCTCTTCCGCCAAAGGGGCTGGGTCGATACCGCTGGCGCGTGGAAGCAGGGCGCCGTTGGCCACAAAACCCAATAGACCCAGGTCATCGAGTCCCTTTCTCAATGCATCTGCATCCTCTGCCATATGGATATGCGTTTTAAGCTCGGTGGGATTCAGGCCATTAAAAAAAAGGGATCTCTGTACAATCGCAGGCAGTTCTTTCAAAAACATGACTGCCGCAGCTTTGCCTGAAATTCGCCGGCCTTGCGCCGGCAGACCCATGAAAAAGCGTGCCTCAACCCATTGATCTCTAAGCACCATGGCGGTGGTTTCGATTATCTCCTGACCCGGTCGGTCCACGACGATCAGACCACTCTTGCCGGTGCCGCGATTTCCCTGGGAATATTTAAGGCAGTTCTTGTAAAAGATACGGGTCAGATAGTCGCACAGGGCCACCTTTCGGCTCTTGCTTGCCGAAAGTGCCGGGGATAAACCGGACATTTTTCTGTCGACCCGGACCCGAATTCTGGATGGGGTGGCAAATGGGTCGCCCTGCACATGATCGATGATCAGCCTAAAGCCGGGGAATTGGTATGCACCCTCGATTTCCTTGTAGGCTTTGTAACCGCGGCCATCGATGCGACCTAAAATTTCACCTAATGTTTGTTGTGTTTGCATGCGGTTCAACCGAACACTTTCCAGGGGCTGGAAAGAAACAAGAGTTACCTGTTAAATTTTCGGTCCCATTCAAACTCACGAGCGGTTACCATGTCTTCCATGCGCTGGATACGGTGATCCAGGTTGTGAAAGCGGCGTTTCAGCCGGCTGGCCGCTCTGGGCCTGGAGCTTGTATAGCTGTCGTAAAATTCCTGCTCCCCTTCTGACTCAATCGGTCTGACAGGCTCCGGTTTCATCAATAGAGATGCAACAAAATAGAGCGCCAGTATCGGCCATACACCGCTGGCGAAAAAAAATACCAGAACAATGACCCGTATCCAGAAGGCTTTTAAATCGAAAAAGTTCGCCAGGCCCTGGCATACGCCGAGAATAATTCCATTTCGGGATCGGTAAAGACCACGACCATGTGGGTGTCTGAATCTGTTCATGAAGATGTTTCCTTTCCCTGGCTTTCCATCAGAATGGTTTCCAGGCTTTCCACACGCTTTTCCATCTGCGTCAAACCGTGATAGATTTCCTGTATCATCCGGGTTTCTTCTTGATAATGTTGACGGCTTTTTCGTGACACACCGCCATGTCTCATTTTGATGGTCATCAGAATAGTGCCTGTTATCATGCCCAGGATGATAATAATGCTGCTGAAAACAATGCTTACGATGATGATTGCATTCATATGTGGGGTGCTCCAATATCAGGCGATTTGGCCTGTTTGCATAGGATTGTGCGATTTACCCGTAAGGGGAGGATTCCCAGTATCCCTGTTGTAACGTTCTGTCAGGACGGGTCGGGATTTGTCCCCGGGTTTTTGCGCGAGGATTTCAGCGCTGCAAGTTCCTTTTCTATATCATCATCGAGGACTAAATTGTCAAACTCTTCTTCAACGGGGGGCTTTTTCCCGAAGTTCACCAGGTCCGCCTCTGCTTCCATCCGGTCAATCCGGTTTTCAAGTTGATCGAATCTGGCGATGGTTTCAAAATTATCCACCCGCCGGATTTCTTCCTGGGCACGCCGTTTTTTTCTGGCATGAACATGGCGCTGAATGAGCAATCCCTGTTTCTCTCTGGCTGTGTGTAGTTTGTCCTCCAGCAGGGTAATATCCTCCTGATATTTACGGACCATGTCATCGTGTTCCATCAGGTCCTGTTTCAATGACGACACCATATCCGTAAAACGGCGTTTTTCATTGAGTGCTTCGCGCGCCAGGTCATCCCGACCTCTGCTGACCGCCAGGCTCGCCCGTGCCTGCCACTGTTCCTGGCGTGACACAAGATTATCCAACCGGCGCTGATTTTTTTTTCGACCGGCAATGACGCCTGCACAGGAGGCTTTCAATTCGATCAGAGTGTCTTCCATCTCCCGTATCATAAGTTTGATCAGTTTTTCGGGGTCTTCGGCCCTGTCCAACATGGCGTTGATATTGGAACTGACAATATCTCGAAATCTTGTAAATATACCCATGGTGCAACCTCCGTTTTGATAAATGTCGTTGGCTATAAGCTGTGGTGGTATGAAGACGACTGACTGGATACCACCCGCAGCAATGGTTGGATTCTTTCCGCTGTCTTCTCTATTAGCATAAGATGTGCCAAGACGCATTTAAAACTCAACTATATGATAAATAAGGAAAATATTAAATTGACAGGATCAAGCCAATATGGTAAATATCGCCATTAAATGGCATAAATAACTATTTAAAGGTAAATATAATCATGGGTCGTTCTTCATCGAAATTTGTAACACCGACGCCGGGCGTCGAGGCTATCGGGCAATCCGAAGCATTTCTGATGTTCCAGGAATCGCTTTCAAAAGTGGCCACCGTCAATCGTCCGGTGCTTCTTATGGGTGAAAGGGGAACCGGCAAAGAACTTGCAGCCATGCGACTGCATTACCTGTCACCTCGCTGGCAGGAACCGCTGGTGGCGCTCAATTGTGCTGCATTGAGCCCCACTTTGATCGAAACGGAGTTGTTCGGCCATGAAAAAGGAGCTTTTACCGGTGCTTTACAGTCACGCAAAGGCCGGTTCGAGGCCGCCGAAAGCGGCACCCTTTTCCTGGATGAAATCGGCAATATCCCATTGGAAGTTCAGGAAAAGATTTTGCGCATCGTGGAATATGGTTCCTTCGAAAGGGTGGGCGGATCATTACCGGTTGAGGTGGACGTACGACTGGTGGGGGCCACCAACGCAGATTTGTTGGACCTGACAGCCAGAGACCTGTTCAAAAGGGATCTCCTGGATCGTCTTTCTTTTGAGGTCCTGTTTTTGCCGCCCTTGAGAGAGCGGCTGGGAGATGTTTTGCTGCTGGCGGACCATTTTGCCCGTAGAATGGCTTTCGAACTCGGGCGTGAGGAGACCCCTGTTTTTAGCAGGCAGGCAACCACCATGATTGAAAAATATGCCTGGCCGGGTAATGTGCGCGAATTGAAAAATGTTGTGGAGCGGGCGGTTTACAGAAGCGATTTGTCACGTATCACGGAGATCGACTTCAATCCCTTCAATTCGCCCTATAAAATGCCCATGGATGCGGCACCCCTGGAGAAAAAAAGGCCGTTTACTGAAGTGCAAGAACCCGGCTTGACAGCACTGCCCTTGAAAGAAGCTGTGAAACGTCTTGAAATTCAACTGTTGAAGACATCCCTGGAGACTTCCAAATACAATCAGAAGAAAGCGGCCGAAAAACTGGGCTTGACCTACGATCAGTTGCGAGGTTTGCTGAAAAAGCATGCAGAAGCACTGCAAGATCTATCTGTTTGATGCGTCAATAATTTCTTTGGCGGCATCTCCAAGGATCATGGTGTCAGTGTTGATGGCAATCAAGCTGAAACCGTCGTCAATATATGGCCTGACCGCCTCAGGGCTTGTCCCGAAAATGCCTGTCGGAATATGGGCTGCGTCCGCACACTTCTTTACCTTTTTTATGGCATCTCTAACTTCGGGATCGTTCACCTGACCTATTTTGCCCATGCTGGCAGAAAGATCGTAAGGTCCGATGAACAGGCAGTCAATACCGGGTATGGTGACGATGGACTTGATATTATGGATGGCATCTATATGTTCAATCTGTAGGATGACGGTTGTATCTGTGTTTGCAGTATCAACATACTCTTTAAAATGTGCCCCATACCCTTGTGCCCTGGCGATTCCGACACTGCGGGAACCCTCAGGAGGATACTTGCACCACCGAACCGCCTGGGCTGCCTCTTCTGCAGACTGGATCTGGGGCACAATGATGCCGGATGCGCCGATATCGAGGCATTTTTTTATCCAGGTTTCGTCATTTAAAGGCACGCGAATGACGCATGCAACCTGCGGGCTGGCCGCCTGAAGGATGGTCTGGGCATCTCTGATGCTCATGGCGCCGTGTTCCAGGTCGATAAAGAGCCAGTCAAATCCGGCGGTGCAAAGGATTTCGGCGATTTCAGGCGACGGCAAGGTCAGCATCGTTCCCAATAGAGGCAACTTTTGGGCAATCTTTTTTCTTAGAGAAGTTTTCATTGGGTCCGCTTTTTATCGATGGCTTTTTTTAAGGCGGCATCGTGGATATGGCCGGCAAAATGAACCGGACTTTTCCCGTAAATCGGGTCCCAGTTGGCTGGGTCTGCGCTGCAGAAAAACTGAACCTCCAACCCGAAGCGTGTGGGTGCCTCCGTTACATGGAGTCCGATAATTTTAGACGCCGCTTCCCAGGTGGCGCCGCAGGGTGCCCCTCTTCTGACGGAAACCCTTTGAATTTTGTCCTCTGAAATTTCCACATCCAGTTCTGGCGCACCGAATTGGTTTCCATATGTTCCCAGGCAGTCCTGCCGGGCAAGGCCGCATCAGGTGGGCGGGGTGATAACATGGACAGGGTGATGCTTCTTTCCGGAAGCCACCAGGGGGATTTCCATTTCAGAACAGAGTTGAGCCAGATCATAAGACAGGTCAGGGTGCTGCAGAAAATCCAGTACCAGGTCCGCTTCAATTTTTTGCGGCAGGAATTGTCTGGCGTCGTCGATGACCGGCGGGAGCTCATTATCAACGGAGACAACTTCCAAACTGAATCGATTGCCACCATATTTTCGAATACCGGCAATCTTGCTTTCCCCTTTTTGGTTTTGTTGAAAAACGAGAATTTTCATAGGTAGTCTATCCACTTCCAGCGGCAGTCTTCACCCTTTTGGTCCTTGGTCAAATATCCTCTTTCGTTGGCAAATTGGAGTGTCTTACGGATCTGTTCAGGTGTGTGCGGGATGGTTCCGTCCACGAGATCGGCCAGGTGCCCCAGGTCGCTTTTATCCGAGGGAGCGGATGTGTTGCAGGGGATCCACCCGATTGTTTCAAGTACCTGTTTCATCATCAAGTCGTAAATCAGGACGATATGCTCCAGATTGGTAAGAGGCCATGCTTCTTCCTCGGTGGTTTCACCGCTGTCACGGCGCTGTTTAATGTCATCAAGCCAGGCATCGAAATTATTCTGCCAGTCTTTGACAATGCCGTCAAGTGTCCGCTGATCAACGGCCGACGTCCTGACGATGGCCTGATTGGCATGGTAATCATTCCAGTCGTCACTCATGATCTGGATGTCGTAATCCTGGCTGTTTTCCCTGACGTCTGTACCCGGGAAGGGTGCCAGAAGGTGGTATCCGTGCAGGACGCCCATGCTTTTGAGATGGCCGGCAAAAGCAACCGTTTGCTGTAGTGTCTGCAATGTTTCGCCCGGAAGACCAAGAATGAACGACGCCTGGGGGGTGACACCTATGTCGTTGCACATGGTTACGGCATGGACAACCTGATCCAGGGTGATTCCTTTTTTGATGGTCGTAAGGATTTCGGGACTTCCTGACTCGACACCGAAACTTACGGCCGAACACCCGGCCTGCTTCATTCGTTCCAGAGCCGGACGCGAAACAGTGTCGACCCGGGCAAATGAGGTCCATTGAATTTTGAGCTGTCGCCGGATAATTTCATCACAGACTGCCAGACAGTGCTTTTTGGATGCCGTAAAGAGATCGTCAGCGATATTGATCTGGTGAAAACCAAGGGTACTCAGATATGCCAGTTCATCCACGATTTTTTGGGGATTTCTGTATCGGACCCTGGCACCGACCATTTTTCTGCCCACGCAGAAAATACATTTAAAAGGGCATCCCCTGCTGGTTGTCATGCTTATGGGCAGACCCAGCGCCAGATATCTACCCAGCGGGATCAGGTGTCTGGCCGGTTCAGGGAGGCTGTCGATATCCTGGATGGGCTCCTTTGGCTCGGTCAGGACCGGTCGGCCCTGCTCTTGGTACGCCAGTCCTTTGATGGTGTCCCACGGGCTGCCGTTTTGGTAAGCCCTGACCAGTTCGACGATTGTTTCTTCTCCTTCTCCGAGGACGATGAAATCGATTTCCGGGCAGGTTTCCAGGGTTTCACGGGCACAGAACGTGACATGTGGTCCACCCATCACTGTCAGAATCTCGGGTGCAAGGGCCTTGACATCTCTGATGACGCTGGCGGCATGATTGAAATTCATGGTCACGGCAGTTGCCCCTACGAAGTGTGGGTCGAATGTTTTAAGGATCTTGGCAAGGTGTTCTTTTGTGTAGGGGTAAACCACCAGGTCAAGAATCTGGACGTCAATCCCGGCGGTTTCAAGCACAGCCGCCAGAAATGCAAGTCCCAAAGGAGGCGATGGTGTTTCCGAAATGGGGTAATAAGGATTGATGAGTAGAACACGCATAATGTTGGCCACAGCAAAAAGTTGAACCGCGAAAGCGAGCCCCATTCCCGTGGGTTGCCACGGGGGTTGGCGGGCGCAATCAAAGTTAGAAAGAAAAATAGGGTCCGGAAAAGATTCCCGGACCCTAGGGGTTGTCACAATATGGTTAGAGGATTAAAACAGTCCGCTAACCTTTCCGGTGTTAACATCCACATCCACACGCCTGTAGGCGGGGTTCGAACCGGTTCCAGGCATCAGGCTGATGGTGCCGGCGCAGGGGCAGAGGAACTTTGCTCCGGAGTAGATCAGCACGTCACGCACGGGCAGAGACCAGCCTTTGGGCGCACCCTTGAGGGTCGGATCGGCGCTCAGGCTGAGATGGGTTTTGACCATCATGGTGGCAAAGTCGGCGTATTTGGGATCGTTCTCGAGCATTTTTGCCTTGGCTTCCGCTTCCGCTGTCCAGGTCGCACCATCGGCACCGTAAACTTCCTTGGCGATAATGTCGACGCGGTCACGCAGTTTCATTTCCAGGGGATAGAGGAATTTGAAATCATTTTCTTCTTCACAAGCCTCGACGACGGCATCGGCAAATTCCAGGGCACCATCACCGCCCAGTTCCCAGTGTTTGGATTCAGCACAGCGGGCACCGGCCGCTTCGGCCGCCTTGCGGACCACTTTACATTCCTCATCCGTGTCTGTGTAGAAGCGGTTGATACAGACCACCGGATTGATGCCGGCCTTGCGGATGGTGTTGATGTGATGCACCATGTTTACGCAGCCTTTTTCAACCATGCCGACATTCTCTTGGGTGTACTCAGGCGGCATGGCAATACCCGGCGTCACTTTGGGCCCACCGCCGTGGCTCTTCAGCGCGCGGATGGTGGTGGTCAGAACCGATACATTGGGTTTCAATCCGCTGAAGCGGGATTTGACGTTCCAGAATTTTTCGAAGCCGATATCGGCACCAAAGCCCGATTCGGTGACATGATAGTCGAACAGTTTCAACCCAACCCGGTCGGCAATAATGGAGGACTGGCCGACGGCGATGTTGGCAAACGGTCCCGCATGTACCATACAGGGGTTGTATTCGGCGGTACACATCATGGTGGGGTTGATGGTGTTGCGCATAAAAGCGGTCATGGCGTTGCCGACTTCGAGGTCGCCGGTGGTCACGGGCTTGCCGCTCTTGTCGAAGGCCAACGTTATGTTGTTCAGTCGCTCTTTCAGATCGGCCAGATCACGGATAACCGACAGGATGGCCATACATTCGGATCCCACGGCGATCCCGAATTTGGATTGCATGGTGAAACCGTCGAAACGCCCGCCGATACCGATTATAATGTTGCGTAGCGATTGGGCACAAAAGTCGATGATCCAGCCCATTTCCACGCGGGTGGGATCGATGTCCAAGCGCGGCATGCCGGTCAGACGCTTTAGTTGCTCGTCGTTGTAGTTGCGTTCGTGCTGCATACGCGATGTCATGGCAACCATGGCCAGGTTGTGGGCGTTCATGATGTCGTTGATATCACCGGTCAGACCCAGGGAAAACTCCGTCATGGGTATCAGCAGCGAATTGCCGCCGCCCGCGGCGGTGCCTTTCACGTTCATGGTCGGGCCACCCGAGGGCTGCCTGAGCGCTCCGCCTACGTTCTTTCCGCGCTTACCAAGACCTTCCATGAGACCACAGGACGTGGTACTCTTGCCTTCGCCCAGCGGGGTAGGTGTGATGGCCGTTACTTCGATGTACTTTCCATCAGGTTTGTTTTGCAGACGGTCGATGATTTTCAGAAAATCGAGTTTTGCCAGCCGACCCATGGGAAGAATTTCTTCGGGCTCAAGGCCTAATTTGTCACGCCATTCGTCTGGTGAAGGCATGTTTTTTTCTGCCTCTTCCGAAATCTGCCAGTCAGCCATTTTTACTGCGTTGTATGCCATTGGTTCAACCTCCTTTACATAAATGAGTTTCAAGGGATCCACAAAAAAAAGAAGTTTATTCCCTAGGTGCCGTGGTTTTCTCGACCAAATCGTATAACCCTGGCTGGGTATCATCGAGAATTGAAAGCCGATCAGAATTGACTGGCCTATTGGCTATCATGGGAAGATGGTTTTGGCAAGCAATAACTGTGATTTCAGCGCCGGGAAAATAGGGGTGGCGGGCATCGGGTTAGCACGTCTCTCCTAAACAATGCTGTAGATGATTCATTCGGAAATATGAACCTTGTTTTTCCATGAGGGTGTCATGGTTTCCCATTTCCAGTATAACGCCTTTATCGATGACCACGATTTTATGGGCATGTCTTACCGTGGAAAGTCTGTGGGCGATCACCAAACCGGTTCTTCCCGCCATCAGTTTGGAAAGAGCATCCTGAATGACATCTTCGGTCAGTGAGTCGATATAGGATGTGGCCTCGTCCAGGATAATCAATTCCGGACTCCGCGCAAATGCCCGGGCGATCGAGAGCAGTTGTCGTTCGCCACTCGACAAAGAACCGCCCCCCCTGGTTAAAACGGTCTCGATACCCATGGGTTGTTTCGCAATCAATTCCCGGCAGTTCGCCGCTGTCAGGACACGGGTGATCTCTTTTTCTGAAACATCCTGTCGGTCCCGCCAGATATTGGCACGAATGGTGTCGGTGAACAAAAAAGGATCCTGGGTAACCAGTGCAATTTTAGATCGGTATCGTGAGGCAGGAATCCTTTTGATATTCTGTCCGTTTAAAAGAATATTACCGGTGACGGGATCGTAAAACTTCATGATGAGGTTGGCAAGGGATGTTTTACCGGAACCTGTGGCACCTATGATTGCCGTGGTTTCACCTGCCTGGAGGTTTAAAGAAATATTTTTTAAAACCGGTTCCGACGGCATATAGGAAAATGATACCTTATCCAGTGTAAGGGTATGTATCTTCTCTGCAAGATTCAGGTCAGTGGATGGCAGCATGTTGTCCGATTTGTTTTCAATCCCGTCAATGGGATTGCTTGTATCGAGAATCAAAAAAATTCGCTCAGCCGACGCCAGGGCATTCTGGAGAATGTTGTATTTCTCAGCCAGATCCCGAATAGGTCTGAAAAACATGCGCATGTAAGAAATAAATGCGACCAGAACACCGAGGCTAATTTCCCCTTCCAGCACATTTTTACCGCCATAAAAAATGATAACAGAAACAGTGACGATCCCGAACACTTCTATAAGCGGCATAAATACGGCCAGGACATTTATTTGGCGCATGCCGGCCAGATAATTTTCATGATTCAGTCGCGAAAAATTATCGGCTGCCACATGCTCTTTGCCAAAGGACTGGATCACGCTGATGCCATCAATCATCTCTGAAAACGTGGTATTGATTTCAGCGACCTTTATTCTCAAGGCCCTGAAGGCCTCCCGGATGCGGCCGGAAAACGCGAGGCTTGAATAGCCCACCAGGGGCAGTACCAGAAAAGATACCAGAGCCAGTTTCCAGTTCATGATGAGCAGGACGGCGGCAATACCCACCAGCAGGAACAGATCTTTAAAAACCAGCGATATTACCGAGGTAAATAGTTCATGCATATTCTGGATGTCATTGGTAATCCGGGTCACCAGGCGACCCACCGGATTCTGGGTAAAAAAAGACATGGACAGGTGCTGGATGTGGTCGAAAAGATTCAGCCTGAGGTCATTCATCATCCTGAAACCGGTGTATTCCATGATGATTTTCTGCAGGAAATTGAGAACAAAACTGAGGATGATAATCAGCAGGAAAATACCGGCAATTCGGCCTACACCGGCCAGATCATCTTTTCTCAAAACAGCGATATCCTCAGGTTCGAGACTGGATAGATGCTGGTATGAAATGACGATAAAGCGGTCGTCTTTTTCAAATAGTTCGGGATGTCTGTCCATGATAATTTGGACACCTGGGTTTCCTGGTGCTACTTTTAGATAGCGGGATGGCGCTTGAGCCGCATCCGGTCGGTCTGGTTTAAGGACCCCGGAATCAACTTTGGGGACGATGTATTGATCAATAGCGATCTTAGTGACATAGGGAATCGCCAGATCGAGGAGCGTGATCAGCATGACCAGAAAAATAGATACCAGGATCATCAAGTGGTATGGTTTCAAAAAGGGGAAAAGCCGTTTGAGAAGTCGTGTGTCATATGACTTCCCCAGCTTCTTTTCTTCAAAGAAACCCATGTCATGTCGCATAATGGATCTCCTGCAGCCGAAACGTGCGGGCATAGTACTTGTCGTTGGCCATCAGTTCTTCATGGGTGCCATATTCGAGGATTCGACCCTTGCTCAAAGACATTATCCTGTCTGCAAACCCCAGGGCCGAAATGCGATGAGAGACGATCAGAATCGTTTTTTGACCGGCCAGAGACCGGATGGTGTCGATGATTCTGGATCCGGTATCGGTGTCGACCTGGCTGATGGGGTCGTCTAGAAGTAAAAAGGGCCGCTGGCACAGTAGCGCCCGTGCCAGTGCGATGCGCTGCTTCTGTCCACCGGAGAGGATAATGCCCCTTTCACCCACAACAGTCTCAAAACCGAGGGGCAACGCCTGGATGGTCGTGTAAATAGAGGCCAGTTCAGCCGCACGCTGGACTTCGTCTCGGGAGTGCGTCCTGTCCCCCAGGGTGAGATTTTCTAGAATGGTGCCGGCGAACATGAAGGGTTCTTGCGGCACATAAGCGATCTGGGATCTCAGATCGGAAAGGCGGATGGAGCGTATATCCATCCTGTCCATGAGAATGTGGCCGGCGCTTGTATCGTAAATACGCAGAATCAGATTCAACAGGGATGTCTTGCCGCTGCCTGGTGGTCCGATGATACCCAGTGTTGTTCCTGGATCGAGATCAATCTGGATATCGGAGAGAACAGGTGGTTCGGCTTTATTAAAAGACAAGCCCACCTGATGGAACTGAAGCTGCCCGGTGGAATTTTGAACAGGGACGGCATTTTCCGTATCAGTGATATCCGGTTGTGTCTGCAACACAGTATGGATCCGGTCTAGTGAAGCCCGTCCGCGCTGGATGAGGTTGGTTACCCATCCCATGGCCATCATGGGCCATGTCAGAAGACCTAAATAGCTGATAAATGCGACAAAATCACCGGCTGTGATTTCCTGCAGAATGGTTTGTCTACCCCCCAGATATAACACGATGGCCAGGCTTGTATTCGAAAAAAGAAGCATCAGGGGAAAAAAAGATCCGGTAATGGCCACGAGCTTTAAGTTTTGTTGAATATACGTTTCAGACAACTGCTCGATCTGCTGCTGCTCCGTCGTTTCTGTGCCGTACGCCTTGACAATTCGGATGCCGGCCAATCGCTCGCGAACACCTTCGGTCAGGTCTGCGAAAGATCCCTGGACGTCCTGGTATCGCCGGTGCATCTGTTTGCCGAAAAATCGGGTTCCCAAGACGATGAAAGGCATCGGTATCAGGACGAAAATCGTCAGGAAGACATTAATATAGGCCATAAAGCCGATGGCGGCAGCACCCAGGACAATGGCATCGTTGAGCGCGACCATGCCCATCCCGGTTGCCATGCGTACCTGCTGGATGTCATTGGTTGCTCGTGCCATGAGATCACCGGTCTGGGTTTTATCAAAATAGGTGGCCGAGAGGGTTTCTATGTGGGTAAACAATTGGTTGCGGAGACCTTCC
Organism: uncultured delta proteobacterium; assembly: GCA_963823335.1. Classification (GTDB taxonomy): domain Bacteria; phylum Desulfobacterota; class Desulfobacteria; order Desulfobacterales; family B30-G6; genus B30-G6. The sequence goes on from CAWGLD010000001.1 coordinate 1,303,912, forward strand.
TCGATGCGCTGGGATGTCCCCAGGAGGCAGCGTCGCCACAGGTAGCGAAAAATGCCGATGGCGATACCGATGCCACCGATATAGGCGGCATAAACCACCAGACCTTTTACATCGATTTGGAAAACCGTCAGGTCATCTACGACTCCCTTGATGATTCGAGGCACAAAGAGTTGTAACAGATCCACCAGAATCAAGCTTAAAAAACCGATTAAAATAAGTTTTCGGTTTTCGACAAAATAGGGTTTTATCAATTGTACTGGTGTCATGAGCAGTATTTCCGAACTTAAAAAAGTAATAAAAAGCGATGACCCGCTACGGGTCATCGCTTTTTATTACATGATTCTTTAAAAAGGTGCAATCACACTTGTTTTTGGCAGGACAATACAAGCGATCAAGCGCTTGAGAAGATTGACTTTCATGTGGTTGCTTGTTAAGCTGCTTTCTTATGGAATTAGGAAATATTGTAGAATTTATTGACCGTCAAAAAATAAAGTGCGCGGTCATTTTAGAGATAAAAAAACTTAGATTGCGTCTTTTGACCGAAGCCAATTGTGAAGTCAGGCTTTCGGCCGATCGCTTATCGCATCGCTGCAACCGTCATCTGGATCTTTCCCTGAGCAGGGAGAAATTAGTGGCTACGCTCAGAGAGGTCTCCAGCAGGCGAAAATCATTGATCGATCATGTGGACGTCAAAGAATTATGGGAAGTCTTGAACTCTGAACAGGAATGGATTGACCTTGAAACCATGACCGAGTTCTGTTTTCCCGAAAACCCTTCCGCAGATCATGAATCTGCGGTGGTCAGGGCTTTTTTTAAAAACCGACTTTATTTTAAATTTAATGGCAGACGATTTTTTCCCCATTCCGAGGAGGAAGTCATCCAACGGGACAACCGGGAGAAAGAAACTGCACGTATAGAGCGGATTGTTACCGATGGTAGCCGCTGGATAAAACATCTCATCCAAAGTGAGACGCTTTCCCCATTAGATCTTTTGGAAGAAGAACAAAAGGATATTATAGAGATTCTGAAGTCGGCCTACCTGAATCAAAAAGAAAGTCGACACTACTCCCTGGGCAAAAGGATTCTCAGGGAAGCAGGCATCGGCATGGAAGACAGCAGGCTTCTTCAGGTTTTGGTCCACCTCGGCGTATGGGACAAGGACGAAAATCTGGACCTCATCCGGTTTGATATATCCCCTGAGTTTCCTGACGATGTCAAAGCAAGCGCCGAGAGGCTGGTCAAAGAGGCTTATTACTCAAATGCCGAAATTACCTACGGGACCAAACGCGTCAATTTAACAGAGCTTCCCTTGATAACCATAGACGGGCAGGCAACCCTGGATTATGATGATGCCCTGAGCATCGAGAAATCGAATGACCATTATCGACTGGGTATCCATATTTCCGATGTGGGGCATTTTATAAAAAAAGACAGCCCGGTTGACCGGGAAGCTGTCAATAGGGCTAGCTCCATTTATACGCCGGATAGAAAAATACCCATGATCCCACCCGGTCTTGCCGAAGGTCTCTGTAGTCTTAGGGCAGGTGAGCTTAGACCGGCCATCAGCACCTTTGTACAGATCGGCAGTTTAGGTAATATTGTGGATGTTGAGGTGGTGCCGAGTCTGATTACGGTACAGCGGCAGCTTTCCTATTATGATGTCAATACGGTCACCGGGGAAGACGAAGAGATCCGGATGCTTTATGATATCGCAAAAAAGTTCAGGCAAAAACGCCTGACACAGGGAGCGCTCCAAATCACCCTTCCTGAAATCAATATATGGATTAACCAGGACGGGGAACCCGCCGTCAGCAGAATCAACCGGGAAAGCCCCGGCAGAATGCTGGTGGCGGAATTGATGATAATGGCCAACTGGCTTATGGCAAGGTTTTTGTCCGATCACCAGATGCCGGCAATTTTCAGATCGCAACCAGAACCCCGGGGCCGTCTCTTTAAAAACAATGAGGGCACACTGTATCAAAACTGGGCCCAGCGAAAACTGCTCAATCGATTTTCCTTGGGCCATGAAGCAGATCATCATTCAGGGCTGGGCCTGGAGGCTTATGTGACTGCAACGTCGCCCATCAGGAAATATTTCGATCTGGTGACGCAACGACAGATACGCGCTGTTCTGGGACTTGACAAACCGTACACAAAAGAGGAAATAAATCATTTGATCCAGACGCTTGGCGTGACCATGAGCGTTGTTTCTCGGATTCAGTACAACCGCAACCGGTACTGGCTTCTCAAACATCTCGAGAAGTTGATCGGCGAAAGGACGGAGGCGATCGTTATCGGCAAAAAGCGAAATGCGTATTCCATCCTTCTCAAAGATTTTATGCTGGAGTGCGATCTGCCGTTATCCAGTGGTATTGAGTTGAAACCCGAAGACCTGGTGCGGGTTAAAATTCAGCAGGCCAATGCCAGAAATGACAGGATCTCGGTTTTTATCGGTTAAGGCAAAGGGACTGTCCCGCGTAGCCAAACAGGAGTCCTGCGAATGAACAAAAACGCGTATCTTTTTTGTATACTGATCGGGTTGTTAATTCTTCATCCGGCTCCCCTGGTTATGGCAGAGGCTACTGCGCTGGGCCAGGTCAAAGAGGTGACAGGCCTGATGGAGATTCAACGGGCCAAACAGACAACCCGGATGGCTGCCCAACCTGATACCGACGTTTTTTTTGGAGATATCATCACCACGGGGGATGAAAGCGAAGGTCTCATCATTCTGGTTGATGAAAGTATCATACGTGTTCAAGCCAACAGCAAGATTGTTTTGAACACCATGATATCACCCCTGGAAAAGAAACATTCGGTACTGCTTTTCTTCGGTAAATTGTGGAATAAAATCAGCAAGGAAGCGCTGCGCAAAAAAGTGTTTGAAGTGCAGACACCCACAGCCGTCTGTGGTGTCAGGGGGACGGATTTCGAAACAGCATCCTATGAAGACGGCACCATGTTGGTACGGGTAAATTCAGGCGAGGTCGAGGTGGACAACGAGGTGGTCCGGGAAACCCTCGCCTCCAATCAGGGCACGCAGGTTTCTTTCGAACAAAAAGAGATTCGAATCGAGCCCGATTTCCAGCCGGACTGGGATCAGGACCAGGCGAGATCGAGGGAAAATCTTTTGGGAGATGGTGAGAAGTACGGCGGTTACGTGCATGATGAAATTTACAAGAGACGGGCTCACTTGAAGACACTTGTGGACCGCGCATCAGATTTGACGGCCACCAAGGAACAGCTTAAGCAAAAAGCTGCCGAATCAAAAGAAAACGGGGATACGGCGGCATATGAATCTTATTTGACTGAGATTGAGAAAATCAACGATGAACAGAAGGAATTGAACCAGAAGATCGCCTATTATGGGCGAAGAATGGAGTGTTATTTTGGACTTTTTTCTCGCTACGGTGATCTTGCAAAGCACCCGGAAATTTCAAAACGCTTCAAAGGACGTGAATACATTTTGAGCCAACTGGATGATATTGAAATGATTTATGCCGAATTCAATGTCATGATCGAAGAAGGAATGAAAATGTCTATGGAAGACATGGAAGATCTCATGGATGAGATGCGGGATAAAGTGAAAACATTTAAGGAGAAGGGAGGCAAGAGCAGTCTCTTCGAAGAAATGAACTAGCGCCGCCGGAGGCGGCTTCCCGTAAAATGCGCGGCATTTTACGGATGTGAGAGACATTTTATCCGTTAGAACTTTTAATGTGTGTGAGGGGTCGATTTCAAGATATGGGTATACAGGAGAGAAAAGAAAGAGAAAAAGAAAGAAGACGCCAGCAGATCATTGTTGCTGCAAAGCGTATATTCTCAAAAAAGGGCTTGAGCAGGACAACCATGGAAGACATTGCCAAGGAATCCGAGCTGAGTCCTGGGACGCTTTATCTGTATTTCAAAAACAAGGAAGAGCTTTATGCCTCTCTTTCCTTGAGGATTCTGCAATTTCTGAGTATTCGTGTTTCGCAGGTGATTAAGGAGCATGGCGAGGGCCCGTCTGAAAAGCTGGACCGACTCATCGAGGCTATGTACGAAGTCTACGAGTTCGATCCGATGGTTATTATCAACATGTTCCATCTTCAATCCAGCGAAACGCTGAAAAACCTTTCACCGGAACTGTTGGCGGAGATCAAGATGTTGTCCAAAAAGGCGCTGGGCCACATTGCCGGTATCTTTAAAGAGGGCATCGAGCAGGGTGTCTTTATCGATCGCCATCCAACCGCGCTTGCCGATATTTTCTGGTCCCTGTTTTCAGGCGTGATTTTGTGGGAAGCCAGTAAAAATGTCATCAACAAGGACAAGGATTACTTGAGGTCGACACTTGCGGTTGCTTTCGATTTGTTTTGTCGGGGCCTGAAAACATAATGGAAGTCCTATATTTGTTTATGCTTGACTCAAAAATATCTATTGCCCTATAGTGCTGCACAACGCTTTACCTTATCGTTTGTAGAACCATAAATCAGGCTTGTTGCTATTGTGAACTTTCTGTCAAATATCGCCAGAGGCATCGATACCCTCAATGAGTGGATCGGCCGGGGTGTTTCCTGGGTCACTCTGGGTCTTGTCCTGACAGTCTTTGTCGATGTGGTCATGCGCTATCTTCTCAACACCAGCTATGTTTTTACCCAGGAAATGGAGTGGCACCTCTTTGCCTTCATTTTTCTAATAGGTGCGGGCTACACACTCCTGCACGATGGCCACGTTCGGGTGGACATCATCTACCAGCGCCTGGGATACAAGGGTAAGGCCTGGCTGAACCTGCTCGGCGTCATTGTGTTTCTCATACCCGGTTGTCTGATGGTTATTTCAACCTCTTTCAAATTTGCTTACAATTCCTTTTCAATGTTGGAGGGGTCGCCGGATCCCGGGGGAATTCCCTTCAGATTCATCCTCAAGGGATGCATTTCAACAGGATTTTTTCTGCTTTTGCTGCAGGGTCTTTCGCTGGGGATCCATAGTTTGCTGCAGTTGCTGGGATTCGAAAAACCAGAGGAGGTCAACGACTGATGGAGTATCTGGCAGCCTGGATGTTTCTGGCACTGACGATCCTGCTGTTGGCTGGATTCCCGGTGACCTTCACCCTGCTGGGTACGGCGCTGACCTTTGGCATGATCGGTTTTGGTTGGGATTTTTTCAATCTGCTGCCTTTACGTATCTGGGGGCGCATGCAAAACGTGACCCTGGCGGCGGTACCGCTTTTCGTTTTTATGGGGGTCATGCTGGAGCGCTCCGGACTGGCCGAAGAACTGCTGGACACCATGGGGCTTCTTTTCGGCAGGATCAGAGGGGGGCTGGCCATTTCGGTCGTGGTTGTGGGTGCCCTTTTAGGGGCATCCACCGGAATTGTGGGCGCCACGGTGGTGACCATGGGCTTGCTGGCCGTACCGACCATGCTCAAAAGGGGGTATCAGAAAGAGCTGGCCACAGGGACGGTGGCCGCCTCGGGAACACTGGGCCAGATAATTCCCCCCAGTATCGTGCTGGTTCTCATCGGGGACATCGTCGGGGTTTCCGTGGGCGATCTGTTTATGGGGGCCGTGCTTCCGGGAATGCTGTTGGTGGGGCTGTTCGCCGCTTATATCCTGATTGCCGCTTTTTTTCGTCCGGGTATCGCGCCTGCCATTTCCAAGCAAGAACTGGCCCAAATTTCACCCAGGCAGCTGGCTGTGAGAGTGGGTAAGGCCTTGATTCCGCCCATGTTTCTCATTGTGGCGGTCTTGGGATCCATTTTTGCGGGTATTGCCTCGCCAACCGAAGCCGCTGCTGTCGGTGCGGTGGGGTCCACCCTTCTGACGGTACTGAACAAAAAATTTTCCATTGAAATACTCAGGGAAGTCATGCAGGCCACCACCAAACTCACCTGCATGGTATTCATCATTCTCTGTGGTGCCGCCGCTTTTGGACTGGTCTTTCGCGGTCTTGGGGGCGATCAGATCGTCAGGGATTTCCTGGGCGGTATAGCCCATACATACAGTAGAGGGGCGGTTCTGGCCATCGTGATGGCATTGATTTTTTTCATCGGTTTTTTTCTCGATTTTATAGAAATAACCTTTATTCATGTGCCGGTGCTGGCACCCATCATGATTGAGTTCGGCTATGATCCGATCTGGTTTTGTATCCTGCTGGCAGTGAACCTGCAGACCTCGTTTTTAACACCACCCTTCGGTTTTTCGCTGTTCTATTTGAAGGCGGTCACCCCGCCGGAAATTAAGACCGGTCACATTTACCGGGGTATCATACCGTTTGTCCTTGTTCAGATAATCGGGCTGGCGATTGTGGTGCTTTTCCCAAAACTCGCCACCTGGTTGCCCAAGGTTGTCTACGGCCCTTGATGCAAGGCCGGATTTTTGTTGCATGACGTAACACATTGTATTATCGTCGAAGCAATTGATCTCTCTCTGAAAGCTGTTCTTTTAGGTTTGGCTGATGCAGTTCTCTTATCGGGAGAACTGGAATAATCATATGAGAGCTGGTTTAACCATAAAGACAAGGAGGCTGTTGATGAAAAGGCGAGAATTTCTAAAGAAAGCTGGAGTAGGTGCTGCTGCCATTGCAGCGACAACAGTGAATGCACCTGCGGTGTTGGCACAGAAGACCTACCGATGGAAAATGGTTACGACATGGCCTCCCAAGCTGCCTGTTCTCCAGGAAGGCTGTGAGCGCCTGGCCAAGAGAATTGCAGAGGTGTCTGACGGCAGACTCCAGATTCAGGTCTTTGCTGGTGGTGAACTGGTTCCGCCATTGGAAAGTTTTCAGGCGGTATCCGACGGAACGGTCGAAGTGGGTAGTGGTGCGTCTTATTACTGGGCCGGCAAGGAACCGGCAACCCAGTGGTTTGCAGCGGTGCCTTTTGGTATGAATGCCCAGGGTATGTCGGCCTGGTTCCACGGGGGTGACGGACTCAAACTGTGGGAAGAAGTTTACGCACCCTATAACCTGATTCCCAGACCGGGCGGGTCCACCGGTGTTCAGATGGGCGGCTGGTTTAACAAAAAAATCAATACCATCGACGACTACAAGGGCCTCAAGATGAGAATACCTGGTCTGGGTGGGAAGGTGGTCGCCAAAGCCGGCGGCACGGTGGTGTTGCTGCCCGGTGGTGAGATATTTACCTCCCTGGAACGCGGCGTCATCGACGCCACGGAGTGGGTTGGGCCGCTGCATGACCTTCGCATGGGATTCTGGCAGGCCGCCAAATACTACTATTATCCCGGCTGGCATGAGCCCGGAACCTATCTGGAATATTTTTTCAACAAAAAAGCTTATGAATCGCTACCCAAGGACCTTCAGCACATCGTGGATTCCGTGTGTATGGAAAATGAGCACTGGGTCCTGGCCCAGTTCGATGCTCTGAACGGCGCCGCGCTGCAGACACTGATAAACGAGAAAAAAGTTCAGATGGTCCAGTTCCCGGACAACGTGATGGCGTCTCTAAAAAAATTGGCGGAAGAGGTTCGTGAAGAGGAAGCCGCCAAGACACCGGCGGCCACGAAGGTGAACGAATCTTTTAAGAAATTCCAAAAGACTGTGGGCACATGGGCTTCGGTATCGGAAATGTCGTATTACAATACCATTCAGCCCAATTTTCCGCTTAAAGGGTAGCCCCCTTTAAATTTAACAGCAGTTATGTTTGCCTGAGATAAACAAAGAGAACAAAAAACCGGCCGGCCTGATGAAGGCGGGCCGGTTTTTTTTGTGTGTTTGTCAAAACAGCGGCGATGTTAAGCGGTCATTCTTTTGGGTGGCATTCGGTACAGCCTGTGGGACCGCTGCTCTGGATCGATGCCTTGGCAGAACGGTATGAATTTTCAATCGCTTTGTTCTGTTGTTTGATTGTTTTATGGCACCCGATACAGGCGCTGTGATAGGCGGTCTTGTAATATCGGACGGATAGCTCTGGATCGGAGTTGCTTCCCTCTGCTTTTTTGGGGATCGCAGTGACATCATGGCAGCCTGCGGTCCTGCAGGAAAGTACGGGTGCTTGTCTTTCCCATGTGTGATGGCACGTATTACAGGTGTAGCTGAAATGGGTTGCATGGGGAAACGTGACAGCAGTCCTCTTCGACACAATCTCATCGGGTGGCGCGATGACAATGTCGCCCATGGGAATACACATGTTTTCCTCGGACTCCCCGGCAATGACCAGACCGAAACTGAATATCGCAAGTATTGCAACGCCTATTACCAACAGATAACATTTATGCATCCATATCCCCCTTGAGCTTCCGGAAAAATCTTGTCTGCTATAATACGTCTTTACAGAACTTTCAATAAAAAACTCACTTTGTTCGACATATTGTCGCTTTCAACAAAGTAATAAAGCCGCCTTTCTATTGACATCGGCATCAGATTGACATAAAAATCCAGATCTTTGATAGAGAAACCTTGGATGGGTGAAATGGCGTTAAAAGCCAACAATAAGATTCGTCCTGCAAGAATCTGCTTGTTCAGTATCCTGTGCCTGTTCTTGTGGACAGGCTGTGAGGATTCCGCCGGCCAAAAAAATGTAGCACATGAAAATCAGATGCCTTTTGAAAAATCGCCGGACAGAATCACTGCGCATCTCTATTTTTCAGACAGTGAGAATGCTTTCTTGATTTCAGAGGAAAGAGCTCTTTCAGCCCGGGACCGCCCTGAAGCATTGGGCTTTCAGATTGTGACTGCCTTGCTGGAAGGACCCAAGCAGACCCTGGAACGAACGATTCCAGAGGGGACGCTCCTGAGAGGATTCTACATTCTGGAGAACCGTACCGCTTATGTGGACCTGTCCCGTGAGATTCAGGAGGGCCATTCAGGGGGTGCCAAATCAGAACTGATGACAATCTATTCCCTAGTGAATTCGTTGATATTAAATGTTCCGGAAATTGAAACCGTAAAAATACTGGTGGAAGGAAAAGAGGCGGCAACACTCGCAGGACATGTGGATCTACGCTTTCCCTTTCGAGCCAACATGCTGTTTGTAAGATGAAGAAAATAAACAAAATAGACAAGATACGAAATATTGGTATTGTTGCCCATATCGATGCCGGCAAGACTACGGTCACCGAAAGGGTTTTGTACTACACCGGCAGCTCGCATAAAATGGGTGAGGTTCACGATGGTGAAGCCACCATGGACTGGATGCCTGACGAGCAGGAAAGAGGCATTACTATTACCTCAGCCGTGACAACCTGCCAGTGGAAAGGTTTTGAGATCGGTATCATCGACACGCCCGGGCATGTCGATTTCACCATTGAAGTTGAACGTTCCTTGCGGGTGCTGGACGGTGCGGTGGGTGTCTTCTGTGCCGTGGGTGGCGTCGAGCCACAATCCGAAACTGTATGGCGCCAGGCGGACAAGTATTTCGTTCCCAAGATAGCCTTTGTCAATAAGCTCGACAGGATCGGCGCCGATTACTTTGGTACCATTGGGATGATGAGAGAAAGACTCCGGGCAAACCCACTGATTTTACAGATTCCCATGGGTAGTGAAGACAGGTTCAGAGGTGTCATCGACCTGATCCGGATGGAACAGATCGTGTGGGATGACGAAACCCTGGGAGAGGCTTTCATTTCTGAACCCATTTCCTCCGAGTGGATGGAAGCCGCCCAAAAACATCGCGAAAAGATGATGGAGACACTCGCGGAAGTCGACGATGATATCATGGAGGCCTATCTTTCAGAAGAGGTCATCGATGAATCCATGTTAAAGGGTGCCATTCGAAGTGCGACAATCGATTTGAAGATTGTGCCGGTATTATGCGGTGCGGCGCTCAAGAACAAAGGCATTCAGCCGCTTATTGATGCGATCGTCGATTTCCTGCCCAGCCCGGCGGACATTCCACCCATGAAGGGTACGGATCCGGAAACCGGTGAGTACAGGGAATGTCTTGCCCTGGACTCCAGGCCACTGGCGGCAATCATCTTCAAAGTTTCCATGATGGAGGGTCGTAAGCTTTCGTTTGTCCGGATCTACAGTGGAAAGTTAACTGCCGGGGGGGAAGTCTACAACCCCAGCCGAAAGATAACTGAAAAGCTGAGCAGGATTCTGCGGATGCATGCCAATAAGCGGGAGCGGATCGATAGTGCCGGAGCCGGCAGCATCGTTGGTGTCGTCGGTTTGAAAGATTCTTCAACGGGGGAAACCCTTTGTACGAAGGAAAATCCTGTTCTTCTGGAGAATATCGAGTTTTATGAGCCGGTTATTTCGGTGGCGGTGGAGCCCAAGACCCATGCGGATCAGGAAAAGCTGGATGAGGTCCTAAAAAAATTCATCGCAGAGGATCCAACCCTAAATGTCAAAGAGGATCAGGATACCGGTCAGACAATTCTATCGGGCATGGGTGAGCTGCACCTGGAAGTCATTGTCAGCCGGATGCTGCGGGAATTCAAAACCAGCGTGAATGTCGGAAAACCCCAGGTTGTCTACAGGGAAACCATCGAAAAAACAGCAGAAGGTCTGGCTGTTTTTGACAAGGAAGTAGCAGGGCAGAGACACTTCGGTGAGGTCAAGCTGAAGATCAACCCCCTGCCCCGCGGGACCGGAAACAGTTTTGTAGCCAAACTCCGGAATGAGGAAATTCCGGACATCTTCATCCCGGCCATTGAGGCAGGCGTCATGGAGTCTCTGGAAAGCGGTGTCCTCATGGGCTATCCTGTTGTCGACGCACAAGTGATTCTCATCGGCGGTTCATTTAAAGAGTCTGTTGGATCGGAGCTGGCATTCAGGGTGAGCGCATCCATGGCCTGTAAATCGGCGCTGTCCGATGGTGGCTCATTTCTTCTCGATCCGATCATGGGGGTGGAACTGTTTGTTCCGGAAGCTTTTATGGGGGATGTCATTGGTGATTTGAACGCGCGCGGGGGAAAGATCGAATCGATTGCTTCCAAAACTGGTTTCCAGGTGATTAGAGCCGTTGTTCCACTGGCCCAGATGTTCGGCTATTCGACATCATTAAGATCTGCTACGCAGGGCAGGGGAACCTTTTCCATGCTGTTTTCTCATTTTGATCGTAGTGAATCCAGGCAATAGTCCGGGCTCCATCAGATCCAGGCCGTTTTTATCCGCATATCCATTACCTTTCTTTTTCCAATGATTCACGCTGGGCTGTTTTTTTGCTTTGTTTGAGCATGGTTTCGATCTCTTCTTTTTGTTTCGGATCGGTAATGAGGGGCTGCGCTTTTTCCAGATGGATGATTGCCGTCTTCCAGGACCCTTTCAACTGGTAGTATTTACCGAGATTATAATGGGCTTGCCCCATATTCCCCTGCATACCGTATATGTTGCCAAGGAAAAGGTATGCCTCTGTTTCGGTGGTATTTTTTTTCAGAATTGTGTTGAAACCTTCGGCAGCCTTGTCCAGACTGCCGAGTTCCATGCGGGTTCGGGAAAGGTAGAAAAGGCTTTCGCTGTCTTCGGGTGCCAGCCCCACCGATCCTTCAAGTGTCTGAAGCGCTTTCGGGTATTGACCTTCTAAAAAATAGATGCGTCCCAGTTCCTTCAGCATGACCGGATTGAAGGCGTCTTTTTCCAACGCTTTCTTCAAATAAACGACGGCATTTGGATAATCACCGATCTTTGCCAATGCCAATCCCCTGCCATAGAGTGCGATGGTATCCCCGGGTTGGGTTTTCAACTGAGAATCAAACGCTGCCAGTGCGGTTTCCCCATTACCGTATTTGCCTGACAGTGTTGCCTGTACAAAACGAAATGTATCTTTATCGACAGGTCTTTTTTTTGTCTCCGTTAGCTTGGTACCTTCTATATGGCTGTCGATATATCCCATACGTTCTTCAGAGGCCGGGTGGGTCATGAGATACGATGGAATCTGATCTGTGCCAAACCACTGTTTACTGCGCATCTTTTGCAGCGACGTAAGGAGACCCATACTACCATAACCGGCGCGGTCGAGATAATCAAAGGCCAGTTGATCCGCCTGCACTTCATTTTCACGGCTGTAGGCGAGGGAGGCTGACTGCCCGGCTGCCATGGATCCGACGATAACAGCGTTTCCAATATCGGGAGAACCGCTACCACCGAGAAGTATTCCCGCAGCGACACCCGCCAGTGTTGCCAGATTGATTTTGGGAGAGCGGTCTACATTCTGGGAGATGTGCCGGCTGACCACATGGGCGATTTCATGGGCCAGGATTCCTGCGAGTTCCTCTTCGCTCTCAAGCCCTTCCAGGAGGCCGCTGTTGATAAAAATATGGCCTGCCGGAGTTGCAAAGGCATTGTAAACATGTTGTTTTACGATGTAAAAACGATATGTAAATGGCTGGGGCGGAATGTTTGAAAGGAGGATCCCACCGATCTTGTTAACGTACCCGACCAGATAGGGATCCTGAATGAGCTCTAACTGTTTTTTGACAATACGCAGAAACTCTTCGGAGAGTTCCTCTTCCTCCTGTATGGTAATTGAATAGACCACCGGTGACACGGCCAGAGAAACGAGAATGAGGACCATGGTCAATCCCGTTATTAGTTGGCAACTTTTTTTCATAGGTGAAATTCTATCAAATATTGAAACAGCTAGCAAGCGTTCACTTTATCCGGACGATTTTCGCACCTCGCAGCATGCGAAGCACTGCCGAAAGGCATAACATAGGAGGAATGCGCTCGCTTTTTCGGTTCAAACGCCTCTTCTCTTTTCAAAGTCGTATTTTTGTGGTAGACGCACTCTCATGACTCAAACCTTATGCATTGTAAACCAGAAAGGTGGGGTTGGCAAGACGACCACGGCTGTTAACTTGGCAGCATCGCTGGCTGTGGCCAAGAAAAAGACGCTCCTGGTGGACTGCGATCCCCAGGCAAACGCCACCACCGGACTGGGTATCGATAAAAGCAGCCTGGAACAAACATTATACCATGGTCTGATCGGGCAGGCTCCAGCTAACAGCATTGTGATCGACAGCGAAATAGCGCTGCTCAAAATAATCCCCTCTCGTGTCGAATTGATCGGATTTGATATCGAGATGCTGAACGCAAAAGAGCGGGAAATGGCTTTGAAGAAGTTGCTGTCTCAGCTGGATGACAGTTTCGATTACATCATCATTGACTGTCCACCCTCCCTGAGTCTGTTGACGGTGAACGCCATGGCAGCTGCGGACGCGTTGCTGATCCCTCTGCAATGTGAGTTTTATGCCCTGGAAGGATTGAGCCAGCTCCTGCAGACCATCAAGCACATTAAGCACAGTTTGAATCCTAGGCTGAACATCGCAGGTATCTTACTGACCATGTTTGACCAGAGGACCAATTTGTCCCATCAGGTGGCAGAGAATGCCAAGAAATATTTCAAGCATCTAGTGTTCAAGACGATTGTACCCAGAAATGTACGGCTCGGTGAAGCCCCCAGTTTTGGCAAACCGATTCTTCTTTACGATGGGACCTCCAGTGGAGCCAAAAGCTATTATCAACTGGCCGAGGAAGTTATGGAAATTCAGCCTGTCACGAAACAAACGAATACATCTAACACTGAGGAGCGATACCGTCGCGATCAATAAAATTGTTCCTACAATTTTGTTAAAGAACAGGAAATATGCCTAAAGAACAGCCAAAAAAGAGAAAAAAGTTAGCTCTCGGTAAAGGATTGGGTGCGCTTATCCCGGATATCAGTGCGGCAGGTGATATGGAAAGGGATTACTTTTACTGTCAGGTCAGCCGCATTCGTCCCAATCGATATCAACCGAGAAAAAAGTTTAATGAGCAAGAACTGGCTGCACTCAGTGCTTCCATCAAAGAACAGGGAATTATCCAGCCACTGCTTATACGGAAACTCGAAGATGGCTACGAACTCGTCGCCGGAGAAAGACGGCTCCGGGCCGCAAAACTGGCAGGATATAGAGACGTTCCCTGCGTGATAAAAGATCTTACTGAAAAACAAGTGCTTGAAATGTCTCTTGTGGAGAATATCCAACGGGAAAATCTTAACCCCATGGAAGAGGCCGACGCCTACCATCGTCTGATCACAGAGTTCGAATTGACCCAGGAGGAGGCGGCCATACATGTCGGGAAAAGCAGATCGGCGGTGGCCAATTTCCTGCGATTGAGACAATTGCCAGAGTCGATTAAGGAGAGCATTATCGATGGCGTTTTAAGCATGGGACATGCACGGGCATTGCTCGGTATACCCAACAAAGCACAACAGTCGGCTGTATGGCGCGAGGTGGTCTCAAAAGGTCTGTCCGTGCGGGAGACAGAATCTCTTGTCAACCGTCTCAAAAAAGAAACCGGCCCTGGAAAAAAACGCCAAGAGGGGTCTGACGAGATTTATTTTGCAAATATTTCCGAAGAACTTTCCCGAAGCTTTGGTACCAAAGTACAGATTCGACGACGGGGTCAAAAGGGAAAAGTTGAAATAGAATTTTACAGCAACGAGGATCTTGACAGGTTGTTGCATCTGTTGAACCGGCAATAATGGGCGCAGTTCACCTAGCTTTCTGCGGGGTACGCTTCAATCAGATAGGGACTAATCTGCACAGGCATGTCACTTCATATCATCGTAGATGGCTACAATGTCATTCGTCAGTCAAAACAGTTGCGTATTCTGGATCTGCGGGATATGCAGGAGGGAAGAGAAGCCCTTCAAGATATCCTGGTGGAATACCGAAAAAATAAAGGTCACCGCATCACCATTGTTTTTGACGGAACCAACACCATCTCTCAAGACGCACGGCGCCAGCGTTTTCGTGGAATCGAAATTCTATTTTCGCGCAATGGTGAGACGGCTGACACGGTTATCAAAAGCATGGCCGCCAGGGAAAAGGAAAGGGCTCTGGTTGTCAGCTCCGACAGAGATATCGTTTTGTTTGTGAGGTCTGTGGGTTCGGCAAGCATTGGATCCAGGGAATTTGAAGATAAAATGTTCCAGGCGATTTATTGTGATGAAAGCAGTTGGTTGGAAGATTCCCCTGAGACAGGATGGGTGCCGACGACACGCAAGAAGGGTCCCAGTCGGCGGCTGCCGAAGAAAAGGCGTCGAAATCAGAGCAAGACGATTAAACTATAAACGATAACTCAACTGGATTCAGCGAACACGAAATGAACCGAAAAAGCGAGCGCATTCCCCGTAGCTTGCTGCGGGGTTAGCGAGCGAGTCTATATTAGACAGAATTCCTTACGGTCGAAGATTCCTCGTAGCTTGCTGCGAGGTTCTTCAATAATCCGCTGGCGCTGTGCGAACTCGCCGCAAGGGTTCCTAACATCAGCGCTGGCCAAAAGGTTAAATAGGCATAACAGTCAAATGACGAGTTTCCATATTGGAGTTTCATTGTCATGCGCTGATGTAAGGAGCCCTAATTGGCTCAGACAGCGCAAATCGCCATCGGATCACCCATTTCGTTCCATCTATGGTGAAGTAGAGGTCACAGTATGAAGACCATTGTCGTCATCGATGGGCAGGGCGGGGGTATCGGCAGCAGCATCATCAAGAAACTCAGGGAGAGCTACGCGGAGCGTATGGAGATAATTGCACTTGGGACCAATGCCATTGCCACAGCCAATATGTTGAAGGCAGGGGCGAATCGGGGAGCCTCCGGTCAGAATGCCATTGTTCGAACCTCGCGCCATGCAGATATAATTATCGGACCGATCAGTATTGTGATGGCCAATGCCATGTTGGGTGAATTGACGCCTGGGATGGCCGAAGCAGTCGCTTCGAGCAAGGCCAGAAAAATTTTGATACCGCTATCCCAGGAGAATGTGGTTGTGGTTGGCGCCGCTCCCGACCGACTTCCCAAGCTGATCGAAACCATGCTGGAGGAAGATCTGTTGAATTTGACAACCGGCAAGGAATAAGAAACAAATACCACCGTCTTAGAAAAAGGAATTCTATCATGTGTGAAGCAAATGTCTATCTTATCGAAGACAAAGAAACCAAGTTGATCATGGAAGCCGTGGATACGGTGGAACCGGAAGGTGATGGGATAAAGCTTGTCAGCATTTTCGGGGACCAGAAAATAATCAAGGCCCGGATCCATTCACTGTCGCTTGTGGACAACAAGATCTATCTTCAAGGATAAAACAACACCATTCAACGAATTTCGTGAAAGTAATCATTGCCAAAACTGCTGGATTTTGCATGGGTGTTCGCAGGGCTGTGGAGATTGTCCTCGATACGGCCCACCAGCAAGGTGCCCCCGTCCGAACCTTCGGTCCGCTGATTCACAATCCACAGGTACTCACTCTTTTTGAAGAAAAGGGGATAAAGACCGAACAATCCGTTCCGGAAAGTGGAACAGGATCCATTCTCATAAGAGCCCATGGTGTGCCGCCCGGTATCAAGTCATCGCTGGCGTCTGCCGGTTTCAACGTAATAGATGCCACGTGTCCACGGGTCATCAAAGTTCAAACCATTATTCGAAAGCATGCCCAGAAAGGCTACGCATCCATTATTATCGGGGACAAGGATCACCCGGAGGTTGTGGGGCTGTTAGGCTATGCGGGAGACCGGGGATATATAGCGGACAATCTCCAGGCCTTGAACGAACTTCCCAAATTTGAAAAAGCCATCATTGTGGCCCAGACCACCCAGAATGTACGTCTTTTTGATGATGTCAGGACATGGGCCTCCGAGCGATATCCCCACTATAAAGTTTTTGATACCATTTGTGATTCGACAGAAAGGCGGCAGGCGGAAGTCCTGCGCCTTGCCGACCTGGTGGATGCAATTATTGTTGTCGGTGGACACAACAGTGGTAATACACAGCGATTGTCCGAAATCGCCAGGCAGACGGGAAAACAGGTATACCACATCGAAACCGAATCCGAACTTGATCTGGAGGCACTTTCCTCGGTCGCGTGTGTCGGCATTACTGCCGGTGCCAGCACGCCGAACTGGATCATTAAACGAGTTTACCGCAAACTTGAAACACTGCCGGTCAAGGGCACATTTTCCTGGCAGAAATCGGTCTATCTTCTCAAGCGATCCCTGATATTGACCAATATTATGGTTGCTGTCGGAGCAGGGTCTCTCTGTTTTGCCTGTGCAAGATTACAGGGAATCGAATTCTTTTATCCGCAGATACTCATTGCTGCACTATATGTTCAGTCCATGCACATCCTGAACCACCTGATGGGAAGACAATCGGATCGCTTCAATGATCCGGAACGGTCTGAGTTTTACATCCGTTACCGTTCGCTGCTGTCGATTCTGGCCATGGCAGCCGGTGGCGCCGGGTTATTGACAGCCTACAGTATGGGATGGATACCATTTCTGATTCTTCTGGCCATGAGCCTTCTAGGTTTTTCCTATAATTTGAAACTGGTACCCCCTTGGTTCCCTATGCAGTTGAAATACAAGCGGATAAGGGAAATTCCGGGATCGAAAACCATTCTAATTGCGGTGGCATGGGGTATTGTCAGCGCCATATTTCCATCATTTGAAAAGAGGGGCGGTTTTGATCTATCCATCCTGCTGACGTTTTTCTGGGCAACGCTTTTTGTGTTCGTGAGAACGGCGTTTTTCGATGTTCTGGACATGCAGGGGGATAGAATTGCTGGCAAGGAAACCCTGCCCCTCCTCATGGGCGAAAAACGAACCTTGCGGGTTTTGAAGCTGCTGCTTCTGATTTTGGCGGCGATTCTCATTCTGGCGAGCGCTTCCGGAATCTTCAACCATCTTGGTTTTGGCCTGGCTATCTGCCCTGTCCTGATGTTATGCGTTATTCTGGCCAATGAAAAAGAATTGATGCTGCCCGGTGTTCATCTGGAATTCTTGATTGAATCTCATTTTGTTTTGGCAGGCATTATCGCTCTTTTCTGGTCGATGCTGGCCTAACTGAAAGCCATAAGCCATGGACTATCAGCAGCTTATCGCTTATTCTTCCAGATGGTGGGCTCGGCGCCATGTACCAGTCGTACGATGTTTTGCTTGTGTCGATAGATAATCAGTATGGTGACCATGGAAGCGCAAACGGTAAACACCGCTGAATGGGTTGTGTGCCAAATTGAAATTGGCAGAACCGCAGCACCCGACAAGGATGCCATGGAAGCCTTGTTTGAGATGCAGGCCGCCATGACAAAGACCAGCAGTGTGACCAGGGCGGAAAAAGGAGATACAATCAGAAAGCACCCCCATGCCGTGGCCACGCCTTTTCCGCCACCTTGCCAGCCAAGATAGAGGGGATAAAGATGTCCTGTAAATGCGGATATCGCAATCAGGGATATATAAACCTGGTTCCATGAATTTTCAGGGCTTTCCATCAGGTGAAGGGCAATAAATACTGGTAGAGCGCCCTTGAACACATCCAGAAAAAGTGTCAGCAGGCCCAGTCTGGCACCGGCAATACGCAGGACATTGGTTGCTCCGATATTCCCACTTCCCTTGTGACGGATGTCCTGATTGCAGAAAAGAATCGATAGAACGAGTCCAAATGGGATAGAACCGAGCAGATAGGCCAGGAAAAAGAGTCCGCCATATTTAAGAGCTTCGATCATTGCACGAGAAAGAGGATGCTTTCCATGGCATGACCATCCGCTCTCAGCACTTCCACCATCCAGTCCCCGAGTTCGTTGGGGGTGATTTGTTTTGAACTCCAGGTACGCCACGATGCTGAGTTGACCGGGAGTGTCACCGAGGATTTCAACTTGCCGTTCAAATACCAGTGATGAATGATTGCCGTATCTGCTTTAGCGCCCACAACCTTTGTAAAGCAGTAGAGTCGTTCAATACCTGCAGGGAAAACAGAACTCCTGCCAATCGGCACTCTATTCACGATATTTCGACAAATAGCAGCCTCTTCCAACTGGATTTCCATGCCTGATGTTTCTTGTGCCGGCAGTTCCGCCGCGAATAGGAACGGGAGCAGGGTCATGCCCATACATATCAGGGTGAAAAAAAAACAGTTTATTTGTCGCATAGTTGCCTCCAACGGTTTTATATACTCCGGGTCTCCATGGATCAGGTTGTTAGTTCAGCGTTTTTAGTACAGCTGCCGCGGTCTTTTTATCCATCCTTACCAGGACATAATAATAATGGGGCGGGCCATAATCTCCGCACGGGTCATACCAGCGTTCGATAATTTCCGTGTAGTTGAGTTCCGTGTCGGATAATACATCGATAAGCTGGCTTGAATACTGACCCCGGGTTGTGTTGATCATCATGTCCTGGCTCGATACATGCGAGAAGATGGTACGCCCGAGTTCGGCCCGTCCCCGGTTTCCTGCCTGAATCCATGCGTCATTGACATTCCTGGTTTGTCCTGAAATACCAACAGCGTAAAAATAGGTATCATCATGTGGTGTGGAGATTAACCAGACAGGAACCTCCCTGGAGTCACACGTTTGTGTCGATGCACAGCCAAATGTAAGCAGAAACACGAACATGCAGCATCCGATTTGAAGTATCCAGCTGTTCTGGCAGATCATACGTTCCTCGCAGGGTAGAAAACACAAGATTCGTTGAAAAAAACAGAGTGTTCTGTGCAGACGCGATGCTGAAAACCATAGTATAAATGACCTGGTTTATCAAGACCCCTTTATCCAAGAATCTCGCCGCAAGTTCCGATAAATGTTCCACCGTGCGGCAGTGATTGGCAACGACAGTGGGGAAATTTGTATAAAGATCGGTTTTGACATTCACCGACATCGTTCTTAGGATAGGGTTGTACTGTTCAAACCCGGTGAGGAGGATATCAGATGCCCTTCATTACCCTTCCAGATATCAACGGCAAGATCTATATACCGAAACAGAATGCCTTGTCTCTGAAAAAGCATTCATGCAGTAATTGTTTCTCCTGCCAGATGTGCAGCGATGATCGCTGTGGTCTCTGTCTTGCCGAGGAGACAGGTGAAAAGCCCGAGGCGGAATAAAACCGTGTAAAAAATTCTATTGAGACTTGACATGTGTTCCCTTAATCGTTTATCGTCGTTTTACGATTAATCATGGGTACTGGTAACTCCCAAGATTTGGCTGCACCGGCATCCCAAAGCCCGAGAATTTTTTTGAACTGCGACAGCGGGCGCTAACTCATTGCCTGCCGCGGGGTTCGTGAGCGAATCTGAGATGGAAGCAGAACAATTTTCAAAAATATGCAAGGCCCTGGGCCATCCGGCCCGGGTTCGAATCATTGATTATCTGAAGGAAGCTGATACATGCATTTGTGGCGAGATAGTTAACCTTTTGCCCCTGGCCCAGTCAACGGTGAGCCAGCATCTGAAAATTTTGAAGGAATCCGGACTGGTAAAAGGTGAAATAGAAGGTCCCCGAACCTGCTACTGCCTGGACCGGACCCTGATGGATTTATTCAAATACAAGGTAAATGATTTATAATGCCAACGGAAAATCAGAATGACAACCTGTGCTGTGACCCCGCCAAAACGCCCCGTGTTAATGAAGGGCTAACAGAAATGCTACCCATTTACAGGGAAGGACCGCCAGATGAGGCTTGCTGCGGCCCACCACCAGGTCCTGCCAGCAGTCGATTTGAAAAACCGGGCTATCGTCTATGTGATTTCGTTGAAGGATTCATGGAGACCCCGACGGGGTCGGTGCCAAGAATAAAAACGAGCCCTGAGAGATGGGATCTTCTCGGGAACATCATGGTTCGTCTGGGGATCAACAGAGGTCAGTATAAGGTGGCGCCCGGGCTTTACAGTATCGGTGATGTCACGCCGCTGTCACCTGTTCTGGTAACGGCAAACTATAAGCTCACCTTCGATCTGCTGCGTCAGGACCTTCAGGGAGAATCTGCCTGGGTCCTGGTATTGGATACCAGGGGCATCAATGTCTGGTGTGCGGCCGGTAAAAAAACATTTTCCACCGCTGAAGTGATTCACAGGGTCAAACAGACCCGTCTGCAGGAAGTCGTTAGCCACCGAAGACTGATTTTACCCCAATTATCGGCAACGGGTGTTTCAGGTAAACTGGTAACCAAAGGTTGCGGTTTCAGGGTGACCTGGGGACCGATTCGGACAAAGGATATCAAGCCCTTTTTAAGGGCAGGTTTGAAGGCCGATAAAGCCATGCGGCGGGTGACATTTGGATTTGTGGAACGACTGATACTCGTGCCTGTCGAGCTGACCTTACTGCGCAAATATCTTTTGTGGATTTTTTTGGCGGGCTTTATCCTTTCAGGTGTTGGTCCTGGTCTTTTTTCCATCGGTCCGGCCTGGAGCCGCGGACTCGTCCTGATCGCAGCATGTGCTGTCGGGGTATTTTCGGGCGCCGTGGCGGTGCCGGTGCTGCTGCCCTGGGTACCTGGCAGGGCCTTTGCAGTCAAAGGTGTCATCATTGGGGTATTAACGGGTGCCGGTATGGTACTGGTGTTGGGAAAGTCGATCACCGTTGTGGAAGCAACGGCCATGATTCTTTTGATCGGAGCTGTCAGTTCATATTTGGCCATGAATTTTACCGGGTCGACACCCTATACCTCCCCTTCGGGTGTAGAAAAGGAGATGCGGAAAGCCATGCCCTTTCAGGTCTTGGCGATAATTCTGTCCATTGCGGGCTGGGTTGGCTCGGTGTTTATTTAGGAGAGCTTATGGAAAAATTCAGATACCTTTCTCATGTGAGCACCCTCAATCTCGATCCTGAGGCCTGCACCGGTTGTGGAACTTGTGAACTCGTCTGCCCTCACGGTGTCTTTGAAGTAAGAGCTCACAAAGCAGGGATTGTGGACAAAGACGGGTGTATGGAATGCGGAGCCTGTGCGACCAATTGCCCGGTGGATGCCATCACTGTCAATCCAGGGGTTGGATGTGCTGCATATATTGTTCAAACGTGGATCAAAGGCAAAACGAAAGCCTCCTGTGGAGGTGTTGATTGCTGTTAGACCACACCCACCTCCGGCTAAACAGCGAGGTTACCGCCATAGGAGGGGCGTATGCCTTTTTAAAAGAAAGTAGCCTCCGGATTCAAGAAAAGACCATCCTGTATTACATCGGCTGTGCCGTGCTGAACAGCACCTGTTGCGGCACGGGTGGTGTCTGCTTTGCGAGGGTACCCGGCGTTGTTCATGATCTGAAATACAAAACAGATGATGACGGTGCACCCATCTCCCGCGTCGAACCCATCACGGATAAAACTGTTCAAAAAGAAGTCAGCAAGATTCTTCAAGATACGGAAATGGTACACCAGGTTGAATTCTAAATCCTTAGGATTTCCAGCTTGAGTCTTAAATCCCTATAGGTTAAAAAGAGCTTGATCCTATTCTCTTAGAAATATTCATGCAACGTTCAGGTATCAAGAACATATGGAAATAAAACGGCGTCTCATATACATTATTTTTGCGATATTCTGTGTCATCTGGGCGGGGAGTTTTGGGTATTACTTCATATTTAAGGCACAATACGGCTTTATGACCTGTCTTTACATGACGGTCATTTCCCTGACGACAGTGGGGTATGGTGAGGTCATTGAAGTCACTGGAAATCTCTCAGCCGAGATTTTTACCATGATCCTTATTACCTTTGGAATGGGAATTATTTTGTACGGAATCAGTACCTTGACTGCTATTATCATCGAAGGTGAACTTTCCGGAATATTGAGGAAAAAAAGAATGGAAAAAAAAATTCAGAAGCTAAAGGATCATTATATTGTCTGCGGGGGCGGGCAAACCGGTCGTCCGGTGTTGGCTGAAATGATTATCAACGCGGAGCCCGTGGTTCTCATCGAACAAAGTGAAGAGATTATCGAGCGGTGTAAAGCTATCTGGGAAGACCTGCTGTATGTGATGGGAGATGCCTCGGATGACGTGAATTTAAAAGCTGCCGGGATTGAAAACGCCAAAGGCATTATCATCAGCCTGGCGTCGGACAAGGATAATCTGTTCACAACCATGAGTGCGCGGATGCTAAACAGCAGAATCCGGATTATCAGTCGAACCACCGATGCCGCACTCGAAGCCAAGATGCGGCGGGCCGGCGCCAACGGCATTGTATCACCCAATTACATCGGGGCTCTGCGAATGGCTTCCGAGATGATCCGGCCTGCTGCCGTCGATTTTCTGGACAGCATGCTGCGCAGCAGCCGGGGAAATTTACGGATTCATGAAATCAGCATTGCCGAGAAATCCCCGTTGCTGGAAAAGAATATTATGGCTGCAGGGTTAAAAGAGAAATTTGATCTTCTGGTGCTGGGAATTAAAAACAAAAACAAGGAAATCGAGTTTAATCCTGACCCGACACGGATACTGGCATCCGGCGAAACGCTCATCGTGATGGGAGAGGTGGAGAATATTACCAGGGTTCGACACAAATACTATAAACCGGCCTAAAATCCAAATTTTATGCAGGCTTCTAATCTTTTCAGTCTGAACGTTAAACCCTCACTCCTGCTCCTCATCAAGTGCAGGATAAACTGCGGTGGGCGTCCAGAAAAACAACGATAGGTTTCCACTATCTATACAGTATTCAGAATAGTATGGAAAATTAAGGTATGCCCGCAAAAGACTTGATACTGGCCATCGACAACGGCACCCAGAGTTTGAAAGCGATTGTTTTCGATGGAGAAGGCACCCTGCTGGCCAAAGAACAGGTGAGTTTCGAGCCCTATTTTTCGAAAAAACCCGGCTGGGCTGAGCAGGATCCCGAGGTGTTCTGGAATGCGCTCTGTCAGGCGTGCCAGGCCCTTTGGAAACAGGAGGGTCAGTTCCGGGAACGCATAGCAGGCGTTGCACTTACCACCCAGAGGGGCACGGTCATCAATGTCGACAAAAAGGGCACACCCCTGCGACCGGCCATTTTGTGGCTCGATCAGCGGAAGACACATGGCTTGCCGTTCATGGGCGGCCCCTGGGGGCTCCTGTTCAGGCTGGCCAGGCTTAACGAGACCATTGCCTATTTCCAGGCGGAGGCCGAAGCCAACTGGATCCATGCCTACCAACCGGGCCTTTGGGGAAGCACCCACAAATACCTGCTTCTTTCCGGATTTCTCACCCACAGACTTACCGGAAAGTTCGTTGATTCCATAGGGTGTCAGGTCGGATATATTCCCTTCGATTACCGGCACATGCGCTGGGCGTCTTCCTGGGACTGGAAATGGCGGTGTCTTCCCATTAAAAGAGAAATGCTGCCGGATCTGGTGCTACCCGGTCAGGTGCTGGGCACTATCACCAGCGCAGCATCGTTAGAAACAGGAATTCCCGGGGATCTCCCCCTGATTGCCGCCGCCGCCGATAAAGCCTGTGAGGTTATCGGGTCAGGAAGCCTCGATTCTTCCGTGGGGTGTCTCAGCTATGGCACCACTGCAACCATCAACGTCACGCATAAAAAATATATTGAGCCCATAGCACTATTGCCGGCTTATCCATCGGCCGTTCCCGGGTATCACACCGTGGAAGTCCAGGTTTTCAGGGGCTATTGGATGGTCAACTGGTTCAAGGAGGAATTCGGCCATCCCGAGCGACGGGAAGCCAGGAAAACGGGCCTGACACCGGAGACCTTGTTTGAGAACCTGCTGGAGGATATTCCACCCTGCTCCATGGGACTGGTTCTGCAACCCTACTGGACACCGGGGCTGAAATCTCCAGGACCGGAAGCCAAGGGGGCTATTATCGGGTTTGGAGATATTCACACCCGGGCCCACCTCTATCGCGCCATTATCGAGGGCCTGGCCTATGCCATGCGGGAGGGCAAGGAACGGATCGAGAAACGCAGCCGCACATCCGTCAACAGCCTGCGTGTCTCCGGGGGTGGCTCCCAGAGTCACAACGCTCTGCAGCTCACAGCAGATGTCTTTGGCCTGCCGACAGGGAAACCGCATGTTTATGAAACGTCCGGTCTTGGAGCCGCCATCGATGCGGCCGTTGGCCTCGGGTTTCATGACAGCTTTGTATCCGCCGTCAAAGCCATGACGCGTGTGGGGGAGGTGTTCGAGCCCGATCCGAAAACACACCAGATGTACGATGAGCTCTACCACGAGGTCTATAAAAAGATGTACAAGCATCTGAAGCCACTTTACGAACGCATTCGCAAGATTACCGGTTATCCAGGATAAAAAGGGATATCCTGTTACCCTCGGGTGCAGCGGATGCCCTTTTCATTTTATACTTTACAAAAAGTATATCGTGACATAATTTTTTATCATGCTTCAAGAACTCTCCATTCGCCAATTTGCCATCATCGACGATATCCGCATCACCTTTGAGGACGGCCTGACCATCCTGAGCGGTGAGACCGGTGCCGGCAAATCCATCATTATCAATGCGGTAAATCTCCTCCTGGGCAGCAGGGCATCCGAGAAAATGATCCGGACCGGGGCCGAAAGCGCAGAAGTCCAAGCGCTGTTCCGGATGGATCCTGAAAGCCCTGTGGCGCAGTCCATGGAAGGCCACGGGTTTTCAGTATCGGATGGTTTGCTGATACGGCGCATTGTTTCCAGGAATGACCGTCATCGGGTATATATCAACGACCGTCTTTCGACCATGCAGGTGCTGAAGACCTTGACACAGCACATGGCTAGTATTTCAGGTCAGCATGCCCATCAGGGTTTGCTCAAAGAAGATCAGCAGCTTCTGATACTGGATCAGATTGGCGGGCTTCTGCCCCTCCGAAACGAGGTTCATGAAGCATTCAACCGTTTGTTGCCATCTATCCAGGAGTATCACAAACTGATTCAATCAAAGGACCGGCAGCAAGACCAACTGGAATTGTTGCGGTTCCAGTGGCAGGAGATCCAGACGGCGCGTATTACCCCAGACGAGGATGTGGAACTGGAGCAGGAGATAGCGCGGCTGAAAAATGCCGAGGTGCTCCTGGAGGTCATTCACAGCAGTATCGATTCACTCTACAGCGCTTCGGGTGCGGTGGTGGAACGCATCATGGAAGTGGGAAAACGGTTGGCGCATGCCTCCCGGATCGATGCGGCCCTGGAACCGCCATCCGAAGCGTTATCGGAAAGTGCCTACAAGATCGAAGACGTGGTGGCATCTCTCAGGGCCTATATGGGACGGATTCAGGTGGACCAGGGCCGTCTGGAAACGGCTGAGGAGCGCATGGACCTACTCGTCAAGCTGAAGCGCAAATACGGCAAGACCCTTGAGGACATTATCGAAAAAAAGGCCGCCATAGAACTGGCCTTGGCCGAGGTTGAAAACCTCTCCGAAAAAATATCGGTCAGTCACAAGACCCTTGTATCTCTGCAGACGCAAACATGCGCTCTTTGTGAGCAGTTGTCAAAAAAGCGCTGGGCGGCGGCCCAGCAGCTGTCGCGTGCCGCAGAGGCGGAGCTTGCCACCTTGAAGATGAATCAGACCCGTTTTCAGGTTGCCCTGGTACCTGTCGTTTCAAATCCGGAGGCCGAGCCATTCCTGCTTTGCGGTGACAGGCTCATGACGGAAACCGGTTTTGAAACAGCCCGATTTTTGATTGCACCCAATGTCGGAGAAGACCTGAAACCCATGTCCGATATTGCGTCCGGGGGCGAGCTTTCCAGGATCGTATTGGCTTTAAAGGCAATTCTTGCCCAGACCGATGCCGTGGAAACCATTATCTTTGACGAGGTGGATGCGGGTATTGGCGGGACTGTCGCAGAAGTGGTGGGTAACAAACTTGCCAAACTCTCCCGGTTTCACCAGGTGATCTGTATCACGCATCTGCCTCAAATCGCCCGATTTGGTGCGCATCAGTTCAAAATTGCCAAACAGATCGTGGGGCAAAGAACGGCGACCACCATCCATAGACTGACCCATGATGAACGCATCGATGAAATCGCTAGAATGATGGCTGGTGAAAATGTGACCGCAAAAACCCTGGCCCATGCTTCTGAGATGATGGCAGGGGTTGCTAACACCTAATTTTTATCCGCAATAAACCAGGTGTTTGTCCGGATTGACCCTTTCCTAAATTCACTTATAATCTTTTTTAGCATCAAAATCGACACTGTCGTGTTTGATGAAATTGCAAAACGATTTTATAGGTGAAGTCATGAACCTCTACGGCATACCCCCCCTGTTGACCCTTGTCTGTTTTGCCTTTCTGGCCATCGTTGTTCTGGTTCGCAAGAAAATGACCAACGTCAACACCCTTTTTTTTCTGTTGTGCGTAACCGGCGTCTTTCTGCATGCTGACATCCTGATTCTGTTTAGCGTTGAAAGTCGTGAGGTTGCCCTTTGGTCCAGCCGTATCGATCATATCTTTGCTGTATATGCCATCCCGCTCTATATTCATTTTTTTCATGCATACCTGAATATCCATCGTCGGAAGTGGTTGATCTATACGACCTATGCCGGGGCATTTGTGCTCATGTGGTTTGCATTGACCCCCCTGTGTATCGAAAAGATGAATCTATATGAATTCGGATATTTCGGAAGTGGCGGCAAACTATACCCTGTCATCGGTGTAGGTGCGGCCGTTGCTTCGCTTTACAGCCTTGCAATCATCTGCCTGGCCATACACAGGGAGCAGAACAGTGTTCAGAAGAACAAGCTGAAGTATATCCTGACCGGGTTTGGCGCCATGGGGTTTCTGAATGGGTTGAATGTGCTGCCGTTGCTGGGATATCCTTTCTATCCTCCGGGTACCTTCAGCTTTATTCCTTTGATCATTTTTGCTGTAGGTTTGTTCAGATACGATTTGCTGGATATGGGTATCATCATTCAAAAAAGCCTCTTGTATTCCATTCTGACCCTTTTTCTGACCTGTCTCTATGCGACGGTGGTAACTTTTTCAAATCAATTATTTCAGAAAAATGTTTTTGCGGACACGCTTTATTTCCAGGTGATCTTTTTCCTGGTGGTGGTAATTGTTTTTGGTCCGCTTCAGGCGCGGGTACAGAAGATTATCGTGCCCTATTTTCAACGGGAAACGGCAGCGCTTAAAGATGCCATGCGTCATGTCAGCCCAAAGTTGTCCGCTGCTTTGGATGAGAGTACCATTGTCCAGATTCTGTTGGCGGCATTGATGGATAGTCTCAAGGTATGTCACTGCACGATCTATCTGGAGGATATATCTCAGGAAGGTTTCAGGCGGTTTGCGTCAAAAAGCCTTGTTCGTCAGACATTTCCCCAGGCATATGTGCCAAGCACTGATTCTCTGATGAGTGTGTTGAAGCATCAGGTTGGACCTGTGAACCGAAATCAGGTGATGCAGAGGACCAACGAGCAGGATCATGGACAATGTCTCTATGATATGGACAAGTTATGGGCGGAAATTGTTTTTCCCATGAAAAGCAAAGATCACCTTATGGGCTTTATCGTGCTGGGTGAAAAAGAATCGAGAAATCTTTTTGGTGGAGAAGAAAGCGGTTTGGTGATGATGCTGGCCATGCAGGCTTCCCTGGCCATTGAAAACGCCCGGGCATACAAGCATGTGGACAGGTTGAACAAAAATCTCGAGGCAAAGGTTCATGAAAGAACCATCGCGCTGGAAAATGCGCTGTCAGAGGTAAAAAAATCCCAGGAGCTTCTGATCCGCTCTGAAAGTCTGGCTGCCATTGGTCAGCTGGTGGCTGGCGTTGCCCATGAACTCAACAATCCCATTTCAGCGGCCATGAGCCTGATACAATCGACCCAGGCCGATTTTGAAGTCTACAACATTCCTGACAAGGACACCGTCAGGAAGGATATCGCCTTCAGCCTGAAAGCGCTCGGCCGGGCAAAGGAAATCGTCTCGAGTCTTTTATGTTTATCCCGCCAGACCGATTCTTATTCCGAATTCGTCGATGTCAACGAGGTCGCCCAGGACGCATTGCGTGTTTTGGATGGCCAGATCAGACGAAGCCATATTCAAATCGAGAAAAATTTTCAATGTCCTATTCCTTCCATTAAGGGTAATTTTGCCCATTTAGGACAGGTTGCCATCAATATCATTCAGAATGCCTACCAATCCATGCGGGGCCGGCAAGGCAGTGTCGTGTTGACCACACGGCATCAAACAGATAAGAATCAGATTGTTTTTTCCTGTCGGGATCATGGCCCCGGTATCAATCCTTCCATTCAAAAAGACATTTTCAAACCTTTCTTTACCACCAAGCCGGTGGGGCAGGGAACTGGCCTGGGGCTCTATCTCAGCCATGAAATCGTTCGAAAGCATCAAGGCAGAATTGTGCAGGAAAATCCCACCCAGGGCGGCGCCCTGTTCGAGGTATATCTCCCGGTAAGCTAACCCAACCTTAGGGCTAAGTTGACTCATCCCTTGACAAACTTTGTTCGATAGTATTAAAAATACTATTTGTGCTATGGTGATACCTGTGATGACTGACCGCCGGGCGACGCATGTTATCCGGCAGCGAAGATTTCCAGTAGTCGGTTTTCAGAGATGAGAGTTTGAATCCATTTAGGTTATGGGGTTTACGATGCCAATATACGAATTTAAATGCCTGAAGTGTGAAGCGTTCTTCGAAATTCTTGTCATGAATAAACGTGAGTCAGTTGAGATGGTCTGTCCGGAATGCAATGCTGAAGATGTCGAGCGGGTTATCAGCAGCACCCATCATACCATCAACGCGGCATCCGGAACCAAGCAGGGTGCCGCGAGCCAGACACGAAACTGTTCCAGCGGGTCATGTACGACCTACACGATTCCAGGTCCAAACGGCTGATACTTACACGCAAATTCCATCGTCAAGGTCATGTAATGCATTCTATCCATCTTCAGGAAAAAGAACAGTTCAAGAAACTCTTTGAGCAGGAAGGTATCGACTACCTGGAAGACCGTATGAAGGTTCTGGAAGCTTTTTTTCAGACAGAACAGCACCTTTCAGAAGCTGAACTGTCCGAAATTATAAAAGATAAAAACCTGAGCCTGACACCTGCCTTTATTTCGGATACCCTGGATCTCTTGTGCCGGTATGGATTTGCTCACCGGCACCGGTTTAATAACGGTGTCATTCAATATGAGCACCGGCATATCGGCCAGCATCATGACCATATGATCTGCACCAAGTGTAACCAGATCATCGAGTTTAAAAATAATCAGCTTGAAGATCTTCAATTGCAGGTTGCGGCAACGCATGGGTTTCATATGCTGCAGCATAAAATGGAAATTTACGGCATCTGTACGCATTGTCTCAAGCGACGATTGTCTTTGATGCCGTTGATGGCGGCAAAACAGGGTGAGGTATTGATTGTCAGGCGTTTTAAAGGGGGCACCAGATCCCAGATGCGTCTGATGAGCATGGGCTTGCGGGTGGGGGACCGAATCGATGTGATTTCAAACCTGAACCAGGGGCAGCTAGTTATCGCTCTGGACTATAAACGGCTGGTTCTAGGACGCGGACTGGCGGAAAAAATAATGGTTCAGCCATTGGACCCGGAAGCGGGTGCGGCATGAAATTCGTTTCAGTGTTGACCTTTGTGGTAATTATGTCGACCAGCAGTATTGCCATGGCGGAACGACTCTCGGTGTCATCAAAAATCGCCAATATTCGATCCGGTCCTGGAACCGGCTATGAAATCCTTTGGAAGGTCGAAAACTACCATCCGATAGTGGTGATCAAAAAGTCGGGTTTGTGGGTCAACTTTCGCGATTTTGAAGGTGATGAGGGCTGGATACACACTTCCCTGACCGATAAAAAACCCACTGTGATCACTATCAAAGACACGTGCAATGTCCGAACCGGACCCGGTACGAACCACGATGTTATTTTTACGGTGGAAAAAGGAATTCCATTCCTGATTATGGATCGGCAGAAAGACTGGATTCAAATCAAACATTCGGACGGAGACAGGGGCTGGATACACAAGTCCCTGATCTGGTAACACCATGCCGGCACCTGTACGTTTAAATAAAGCAAGGGATGTCATTGTCGGTATCGGCAACGCCCTTGTGGATATCCTTTCCCATGCAGACGATGTCTTTGTCGAGAAGACAGGTTTCGGGAAAGGCGGGATGAACTATGTTGACACAGACTTTATCGACAAGATGATTGCCATGGTGCCGGGCACGCCCGTTGT
Organism: uncultured delta proteobacterium; assembly: GCA_963823335.1. Classification (GTDB taxonomy): domain Bacteria; phylum Desulfobacterota; class Desulfobacteria; order Desulfobacterales; family B30-G6; genus B30-G6. The sequence goes on from CAWGLD010000001.1 coordinate 1,334,727, forward strand.
CGTTCCAGGTGGTTCGGCGTGCAACACCATCATCGGTGTGGGAAAACTCGGCGGTAAAGCCCGCTTCATAGGAAAATGTGGTCAAGACACCCTGGGAGATCTATTTAGCAAAGAGCTTCAAAACAGTCATGTGGATCCTTTTCTGATGACGAGTGCATTGTCCACCGGGAGGGTTTTTTCGATTGTGACACCCGATGCACAGCGTTCCATGTTTACATATCTTGGCGCGGCGTCTGAGTTGAGACCGGGCGAAATCGCCGGGTGTAGTTTTCTGGATGCAGCAGTGGTTCATATTGAAGGATACCTTCTCTTCAACAATGACTTGATTATGAAGGCTTTGAGTCGGGCAAAAGAGGATGGCGCCCTGATTTCCCTGGACCTGGCTAGCTATACGGTTGTTGAATCGTCTAAGATGCTATTGGAAACAATTGTTACCGAGTATGTTGACATTCTCATCGCCAATGAAGATGAGGCTGCTGTTTTCACTGGGCATTTTGATGAACGAAAGGCGATTGAAGCTCTCTCTGAAAGAGCCAGGATAGCGGTGTTGAAAGTCGGAGAGCGTGGGAGCTATGTCGCGCAGGATGGCGAAATCGTAAAAATAGATCCCTTGGGAAAAGGTCCTGTCATCGATACCACCGGCGCAGGTGATTTATGGGCGTCCGGGTTTTTATTTGGACTCACCCGGGGTTATTCTGTCGAAACGTGTGGCAGAATTGCCTCCGCTTGTGGCAGCGAGGTGTGTCAGGTTGTCGGTGCGACCATTCCCGATGAGGGCTGGGCACGCATAAAAAGGATATGGGAGGATTAATGGCAAAACAGAAACGGGTTACACGAAAACAGCTGCTCAAGGAGCCGGATGAATTTATCACCACTACCGGCAGGGTAATTGGATGGGGGAGGAAATATACAAGGCAATTGGCATATGCCGCAGGCGCCTTTTTGCTCCTCTTGGTGATCATTGCCGGGTATCGGTTTTTTTCAAGCAGTGCTGAAAACAAGGCTTTTTTGTTGCTTGATCAGGCCGTAGGCAAATATGAAGCCCAAAAAACGGACATGGATGCCCTTGTCGCCTATGAAGGTGCCAGGGAAGATTTTGAATATATCATCAATAAATATGACAATACAGAAGCGGGGAAGCTGGCGACAGTGGTGTTCGCCGGGATGAGCTATGATGTGGGTGAGGCAGAAAAGGCGATTCAACTATACCAAGCCGCGTTGCCTTATTTTAAAGGCGATACGACCTATCAAAATTTTTTATGGAGTGGTCTTGGGTATTGTTATGAAAAAAAGAAGGATGTCCGTATGGCGATATCCTGGTTTGAGAAAATTGCCGATGGACAAGATCCGGTTGCCAAGGACGTGGCGCTGTTCAATATGGGCCGGCTCTATCACGAACTGGGAGATACGGCTAAAAGCAAACAGGCCTATGAAAGACTGGTGGCAGAACACACGGATTCCATCTACTATCAGTTGGCCATGGAAAAGATCGCCGGATGAAATAGAAATGGCTAATCCTTTTATTCGGATTAGCCATTAAGGAGGAGAATAGATGAAAAATTTATTGGCAAACTGCCAATTTGATAATGCAATTTTGCTGCCAAGATGAAGTTTTTTTTCATAAAGGACGCAATTAATTATTTCTCTTAATTTTCAATATATTATCGAGCCAGTCTCCTCCATCATATATTGTCGTCTATCACCATAACCCCTGTCTATTTCCAAATGGAAACTCGCTCGTTTCCATTTGGAAACAATGCTGCTTCTATTAATCACTGACGATTCCATACTTCTTCAGTTTTTTGTTGAATCCGCTTCTCCCGATACCTAGCAGTTGAGCGGCTTCGGATTGGACATGGTTGCAGCTTGTCAATGCCCGTAAAAGCATTTTCTTTTCAATATCTGCAAGTGTTTCGAACAATCTTGCATCCATGGGAATGTTCTCCAGCTGAAGCTCTCTTGTGAGGTCGCTTTTGAAATATCTGGGTAAGTCGGAAACCCGGATAATGTCATCCGGGCATAAAACCATGGCGCGCTCAATTGTATTTTCAAGTTCTCTGATGTTGCCGGGCCAGTCATGCCGATAGAAAATCTGTTCCACTTCCCTTTCGATACCCTTGACAGGAACACCCATTCTTCTTTCGGCCGCATACTTGTCGATGAAATGGTCCACCAGGAGTCTCAGGTCTTCCACGCGCTGGCGCAATGGGGGTAGATCGATGTATACAACATTCAATCGATAAAAGAGATCTTCTCTGAAGCGCCCTTTCTTAACCTCTTCCCTCAAGCGCTTGTTTGTGGCCGTAATCAACCGGAAATTAACTGCAACTTGTCGCAGTCCCCCGACTCTTTCAAAGATTTTGTCCTGCAGAACCCGCAGCAGTTTTACCTGAAGAGATGGCGACAATTCACCTATTTCGTCTAGGAAGAGCGTTCCGCCTTCGGCCAACTCGAAGCGCCCCTTTTTTGTTGCGACAGCACCGGTGAAGGCACCTTTTTCATGCCCGAAAAGCTCACTTTCGAGAAGGCTCTCCGCAAGAGCCGAGCAGTTGACCGCTATAAAAGGATGATTGTGGCGGGGGCTGTTGTAGTGAATCGACTTGGCAACCAGGTCTTTTCCAGTGCCACTTTCCCCTTCGATCAGGATAGAAGCAGTGACCGGGGCAATTTTTTTGATGAGGTCAAAAATATTCTGCATTTTTGGGCTCTTACCGATAATATTCCCAAAGCTGTACTGGGATTCGACGGTTTCACGCAAACGGCGGTTTTCTTTAATGACCCGATACATCTGAATGGCTTTGTTGACATATATGACCAGACGTTCGTTATCAAACGGTTTCAAAATATAATTGTAGGCACCTTTTTGCATCGCTTCTACAGCTTTTTCAACCGTTCCATGTGCTGTCATCATGATGACCGGGATACCCGGGTCTTTTTCCTTGATCCGTTCCAGGAGCTCGATACCATCCATGGACGGCATTTTCATATCGGTTAGTACCAGGTCAACATCTGAATTTTTCAAGACAGATAACGCCTCTTCGCCGCTATAGGCCGTCAGCGTTTCAAACCCTTCCTCTTCAAGAACCGCACTGAGTATTGGCGGATAGTTTTTTTCATCATCAACGATGAGTATCGTTTCCATATATTTATCCCCTAATTTGAAACGCTCAACTTAGGTATTCTTATCTTGCCGGCAGTTCCACTGTTACAGCGACACCCTTGTCGGAACGGTTTTCTATATGAACAACACCATTGTGGGCCTCAATGATATTCTTAACAATCCCCAGACCAAGACCGGTGCCTTTTTCCTTGGTGGTAAAAAACGGGTCCCATATTTTTGCGTTGATTTCTTCAGGGATGCCTCGCCCTTCATCAAGAAATTGAATTTTTACCAGGTCTGCCTCTGCAATGATGCTGATCTGGATGTTGCCTCCATCCGGCATTGCCTGCATGGCATTTATCAATATGTTCAAAAAAGCCTGGTAGAGCATATCTTTATCGGCCATGATCTCGGGAAGATCAGGCGCATACAGTGTATCGAATGTATATCCCTTATTTTTGGCTTCGGTTGCAATAAATTTGAGGTTTTTTTCCAGAACCGCTTCTATCCGGCAGACGATGAAATCTGGTTGCCGGGGCCGGGCAAAATTCAGAAAGTCTGTTATGATATTGTTCAGGCGCCCACCTTCCTCGATAATGATATCGGGAATCGTGCTGGATGCATCGTATGATGCCATTTTCTTTTTCAGGAGTTCCGCCGAGCTTCTGATAATACCCAGCGGGTTACGTATTTCATGTGAAACGCTCGCAACCATTTCGCCGATGGAGGACAAATGTTCGGCACGGTTGAGTTGCTCTTTGAGCCTGAGCTGCTCTTTTGCCCGCTGCTCGATGATGGATTCTCCTCTTTTTACAACAAAGAGGAGAATCAGAAAAAGCAGGATCATGACGGCCATGATGGTGATGACAACCAGAATCTGGAAATTGAAAATGGTCCGGTAACTATCGGTGATATCCTGTGTAATTTCAATTACACCAATGATCGGCCCGGTAATGGAGGCCAGGGATTTTTCCGCACGAAGGGGGGCAAATGTGGTCACCTTGATTGTTTTTGGGATTCCAAGCGTAATTTCCCAGAAGCCGCCGTTCTGTTCGATTTCCGATGTCGAAACACCCATGAGAGCCGTCTGATAGGAATGACCGCCGATATCCTTGATCCCCATGAGTTCCTGGTCAAAACTATAGGCAATGATGTCGTTCAGGTCATACAGGTTGACCATTTCGATGCTATAGCCGTGAAGGGTTCCCCTTATGAGGGTGTCCATGCGTTCGTACTGGCTTTTATTCCTGAGTTGAATTTTACCGTATCGCAGGGACATGGGGATGATGAACTGCCTGAAAATCTGGTGATTCAGATTGGACACCAATAGTTGCGCGTACTCATCATTCTTTTTTAGCTGCAATTTACGTGCCCAATGGGTGTTCAGGTAGGAGAGCACGATGGCGCCGATAAATATGAAGATAAAACTGGTAATGGAAAAGTATTTGTAGAGTTTGAAGGATTTTGTTTTGTTTTGTGGTTTGGCTGTCATACGCTCGTCTTGAAATATTAAATCCCTGCTGCGATTACCGTGAAAAAGCTTGAGTCGAATTTATTACGGCAGGGGCACGCTGGAAAGTATCGTTTTGATATCATTATCCGAAAAATTCAGACCCGCACCGAAAAAGAACGATTCATTGTCGTCCTCGCTGATAAAATCGTCTAATCCTGCAGTAAGATAGAGGTGTGAGAAGGGGAAAAAGTCCACCCGTGTCTTCAGATGCGGATTATCTTCCAGGTCAAAATCAAACGATTCGAGGGATAAAACCACGCGGTCATCGAGCAGATAATAGTCCAGAGCGATACCGCCGGTCGATTCGAAAAGCCCACCCCTCAGTCCGATGTCATAATACCTTTTGGCAACCTGGGCTGAAAATTTCAATGAGTCATAATCCGTTTTTTCTTTATGCTTCTTGGTGGTTGTTCCATCAACGGTTTTCTTGGTTTCGGTGGTGGTCTTGGTTCCGGTTGGATCGTCCACGATCTGAAACAGGTAATATTTATCTTCTTTGGGCTGGATTCGTAGGGACAAATAAGATTTCAGGGCTTCTTCCTTGGTCAGGTATTCGCCCCGGTAGTCCAGATACGCTTGAAAGGTTTCCTGCTTTTCCATGTACGTGTTCAGATGGGTCAATGTTTCATTAAGGGTCTCCACGGTTTCTTCGTCGCGGACAAGTCTTCCGATGGTACCTTCACCCCGATTGATGGTGGCTGTGATATCGCTGAGAGACGCCAGGGTTTTGTTGAGATTCTGAATTGAATCCTCTTTAGTGATGAGCTGACCCAGGGTGCCTTCTCCGTTTTTAATCCGATCGGTAATTTCCTTGAGGGACGCCAGGGTCTGGTTCAGGCTCTCTACGGTCTCATCATTATTGATAAGTCTGCCGATACTCCCTTGACCTTGATTGATTTTATCTGTAATTTCAGTCAGGTTTGCCACCAGGGGTTTCATGGTTCCGATAACGCTCCTGGTGCTGCTGATGATGCTGCCGATATCCTCCTTATTACCTTCGCCAATCTCTTTTAATGTTCCGGTAAAGGTGATCAGGTTGTCAACGATGACATCAATATTCTCTCTGTTTTTCTGGACTGTCTGGTTCAATGCCGTCACCACTTCTTGGACATTGTTAATAATCGCGCGAAGCGTGGCTTCTCCGGAATCCGTGCCGAGGACCCTCGAGAGCGAACGGGTGAGGTCGTTGATGTTTGTAGCGACCTCACCCAGGGTGTTCATGAGCACATCCATGTCGGTGATGGGAGCTGTGCGGGTAATGCGTCCGCCCGGCGAGATAGGCGGTGCCGTAACCGAACCAGGTATAAGCTCGACGTATTTATCCCCCAGGATTCCCCGGGTTCGAATGATCGCAGTGTCCTCTTTACGGATGATAAGGCCCGGGTTCATCCTAAGCACAACCAGAGCTTTCCCATTTTGCAGGGCAATGGTCTGGACCTGTCCGACTTCAACACCGGCTATCTCGACACTGACGTCTTTGACCAGTCCGGTGGCGGAATCGAACAGCACTTCGATATCATACCCTTTTTTTGTGGAAAAGGTCAGGTTTCCCACCTTCATGGACATATAGCCGAAAATGATAAGCCCGATGATGACAAAAAGACCCACTTTTGCTTCAGCACTGAAATTCGACATGATTTCCTAACCCCTGTCAGGGATAAATTTACATTCGACAAACTGTCTTAGTACCGGATTGCTCGAGGACCTTATATCTTCCGGAGATCCATAGGCAATGATCTTGCCATTATACAACATTGCGACCCTGTGGGCAATTTTAAAGGTCGATTCGATGTCATGGCTGATAACCACACAGGTTGCGCCAGTATTTTGCTGGGTCTCGACGATGAGCTGATCGATGGCATCACACATGATGGGGTCAAGACCGGTAGTGGGTTCGTCGAATAGGATAATTTTGGGGTCGAGAGCAAGGGCTCTGGCGAGTCCGACCCGCTTGCGCATTCCTCCGGACAATTCCGAAGGTAATTTTTCCGTTACACCTTTTAGCCCAACCTGCAGCAGTTTTTCCGTGACAAGCCGTTGTACTTCTTTTTTCGAAAGTCGCCGATGTTCATTGAGAGGGAAAGCCACGTTTTCGCCAACGGTCATGGAATCGAAGAGGGCCGCATCCTGAAAAAGCATACCGAAATTTTTACGCATTTCGTTCAACCCTGCCTCATTCAATCCGGAGATATCGATGTCGTCTACAAGGATTCGACCCGAATCCGGTTTGACGAGACCGATAATATGTTTCAAAAGGACACTCTTGCCTCCTCCGCTCTGACCGATGATAACGGTAATTTTTTTTGATTCAATGGTCAGATCGAGTTCATCCAGAACCTGTTGTTTACCAAAGGATTTTGAAATATTTTCGAGTGTAATTTTCAAAACATAACCGTGGTCAGAAAGTAATCGCTGATCAATATGGACACGGATGCGTAGACAACGGCCTGGGTGGTCGCTCTCCCCACGCCGGCAGCGCCGCCGGTGGTGTTAAAGCCCTTGTAACAGCCGATCAAGGTCAAGATCAAACCAAAAACAGCAGATTTTATCAACCCGTTGAAAATGTCATGGATAGTGACGAATTCGATGATTCTGGCAACAAAGATACCGGAGTTGATATTCAGCAGGTGAACACCCACAAAATAGCCACCCAGGATACCGATGAAGTCCGAGGTGACCGTCAATATGGGCAGCATGACGATTCCGGCCAAGATACGGGGCATGATGAGATATTGAACCGGATTTACAGACATGGTGTAGAGTGCGTCGATCTGTTCTGTAACACGCATGGTTCCGATTTCGGCGGCCATGGAAGAACCCGTCCGTCCGGTAACCATCAAGGCGGTGATTGCGGGGCCCAATTCTCTGGTCATAGACAACGCCACGGTTGCGCCCACAAGACTTTCCCCCCCAAACATTCTAAAGCCATAGTAAGTCTGTATGGCGAGAACCATTCCGGTGAAAGCGCCGGTTATCAGAACCACGGGCAAGGAACCGACCCCTACAAATGCCATTTGTTTGAAGATAACGTGAAATCGGAAAGGTGGCCGGAAGAGCCACGAAACCGTTGATAGAAACAGGAGTAAAACTTTGCCGAATTCTTCTGTTAAAAGAATGAAGGGTCTACCGCTGAGCTCGAGAATTTTTATCATAAAGACCTGTTGTGAACATTCTAACCCGTCCGATAAAATGTGTCGATCACATGGCCGATGGTTCAATATCAGAACATATAGGGAAGGAAGCGAATAAAGTCAAGAGCATGCGGCGTCTAAAGAAGTTTCCCGCCATATTTGTACGCAACGGGATAAAATTGTCGCTTTGAAGCAACACCATATATAGTAATTTTGTCTAACAAGATACAATATATGGCAATTGAGTAACAATTATATATAATTTATATATAATTTTACTTGACATTGTTCAATTTCTAAGCAATTATAGAGACCAAATTCAATACATAGACAGGTTTTTGTTCTTGAAGGGGTGACATTCATATCAAAACTTAGCAAACCAATGCATACTAGTTATGACAAAAAACTCATTGAAAAAAATCCGAGAATCGCTTTTAATGAGCAAATCTGAGCTTGCTCGTGAGGCTAATGTTTCCCCGATTACGATTACGCGTATCGAGCAAGGCATGCCGTGCCGGATGGAAACCAAGCGAAAGATACTGCTGGCGCTTGGCTTTAAGCTTTCTGACAAAAATAAAATATTCGGTGATTAAGAGCTTATTATGGTTTTCAGAAGAAAAGACCATCTCGTTGGTTTGGATATTGGATCTAGAACCATCAAAGCATGCGAGATAATCGAAACAAAAAAGGGCCGGACCCTCGAAAAGTTCGGAATGATCGACATCGAATCGGGTCTCATTGAAGACGGTTCCATAAAGAATCCCGATGTCGTTGCAGGCGCCATTCGGCAGCTCTTCCAGACCCATCACATCCGGGAGCACAATGTTGCCATATCCATTGGCGGCTATTCCGTCATTGTGAAGAAGATCAATGTCCAGACGATGTCTGAAGACCAGCTGCAGGAAAGTATTCAATTCGAGGCAGAGCAGTATATTCCTTTCGATATCAACGATGTGAATCTTGATTTTCAGATGCTGGGTGAAAATGAGCAAAATCCCAATCAGATGAGCGTGTTGTTGGTTGCAGCCAAGAAAGACATGGTAAGCGATTATGTAAACCTCGCCCAGATGGCCGGTTTGAATCCCTGCATTATCGACATCGATGCCTTTGCTCTTCAAAATATATTTGAGGTCAGCTACGATTCAAAAGATGAAAACATCGCTTTGATCGATATCGGCGCCAGCAAGACATCTTTGAACATTCTTAAAGACGACGCCTCCGTATTCATGCGGGATGTTTCTCTTGGGTGCGGACAGATCAATCAGAGAATTGCCTCTATCACCGATTCGACCATGGAGGAGGCAGAAAAACTCAAATTTGGTGATCAGAGCGACAAGCTTTCCAATGAAGACCTGGCCGATATCGTATCTGCCGTCGTAACGGACTGGTGTACAGAAATTCGCCGTGCTCTCGATTTTTTCTATTCAACCTATCCGGACGAACAGATCAAGAAGATCGTACTAAGCGGTGGCGGTGGCGGTATCAAGGAATTCCGGCAGTTGTTGGCAGTGGAAACATCAGCAGAAGTTCAGACCATCAATCCTTTTGAAAACATTGTCGCCGACGAAAGCCGTTTTGATCCATCTTATATCGAAAGCATCGCTCCCCAGGCTGCTATTTGTATGGGGCTTGCGATCAGAAGAGTGGATGACAAATGATACGAATCAACCTATTGCCTTTCAGGGCTGCCCGTAAAAAGGAGAATGTCAGGAGACAGATATCCTTCTTTCTGCTTTCTTTTGCACTCATTATTATTGCAGTGGTCTACTGGAATATATGGCTGGGCAACAAAATTACTAAATTGAAGGCTCGCAACCAGGATACCGTCACTCAAATTGCTAAATATGAAAAAATCAATGCCGAGATTGCTCAGATCAAAAAGACCCTCAGCAATTTAGAACAAAAAATCAAAGTGATAGAGACGCTCGAAGGTGGTCGTAAGGATGCGGTGAATCTTTTGGAATCCATGACCGAATTGATTGTCAAAGAGCGCATGTGGTTCACCAGTTTAAATGTTCAGGGGGGCAACATTACGATTCATGGGGTTGCACTGGATGAGAGGACCATTGCCGATTTCATGAGAAATCTGGAAGGGAACGGAACCGGGCCTTACACCAATGTTACATTGAAGTCGATTCAACAACAGCAAATCAAAGGTAAGGATCTGAACTTAAAAAGTTTTAATGTTACACTGACCAAGGCTGCCCCGAAAAAGGCCACAGAACCAGAGACCGCAGGAAAAACGAAAAAATCATGAAAAAATCAAATCTTTCCATGCAAATATTTGCACCTGCTATCGAATGGGTAGAAGCCAGAACCAAATTGCAGCGTATACTGATTTATGCTTCGGCCATTGTTCTTCTTGTGGGGGCCTTTGCATATTTTGCTTATCTGCCGAAACACAAGGAGATCGGCACCCTGGAAACAGAGTACAAGAAACTTGCAGAACAACTTGACAAGGCAAGAAAGACTGCCAAACAACTCAATTACTATCGCACAAAAATGAAGGCTGCAGAAGCCCAGTTCAATATCGTCATGAAAGCACTGCCGGAGAAAGAAGAAATCCCAACCTTGCTGAACGGCATCTCACAGGCGGCCAGAGATGCAGGCCTTGATATCACAAAGTTTCAGCCCAACCCGGAAATTGCAAAAGAGTTCTATGCGGAAGTACCCATTGCAATCAATGTTTCGGGAGGTTATCATAACGTGGCGATGTTTTTTGACAAGATATCGAATTTACCCAGAATTGTAACAATCGACGCCGTCAGACTGTTACCGGACAAGGAGGGGCTTACACTTTCGACATCTTGTACGGCTGTTACATATAAGTTCATTGAACCTGTCGAAAAGAAGCCATCGGGCAAGAAAAAGAAAAAATAATTGCAGGGAATGATAGCTAACATTATGTCTAAGCATACCTTTTCCATACGTATTGCCATCTGTTTGCTGGGTCTTCTGGTTCTGATCACCGGGTGTCAGGATAAGGCCGGTGAGGTCGAAAAGACATCAACGGTTGTCAGTCAGAAAATATCAACCGAAATGCAGAAGGTCACGCCACAACCACCTGAAATAAAAGAAGCTTTGTCGGAATCCCAGGAGGGTACGGTGGAGACAAAAACGATGACCAAGTCTGCGGCTGAAAAGTTCGATACCCAGTCACTGATTCCTGACCTGGCGCTCGGATATGATTCCAAGGACAGAATAGACCCGTTTGTGCCCCTGGTGAAAGAAGAGCCGGTCGTTGTTGAAAAGAAGGAATTAGTCGAGGCAAGAAAAGGTGGGGTTATTGAAAAGCGCACCAAGACCCCCCTGGAAAAAATCGAACTCGATCAACTGGAACTGAAAGCGATTATCATAGCCCCAAGTGGCAACAAAGCACTCGTGGAAGAATCTACTGGAAAGGGCTATATCATAAGGAAAGGTACTTATATCGGAAGAAACGATGGCAAGGTCTTAAAAATATTGAAAGATAAGGTTGTTGTTGAGGAAATGACAGAAAATTCCGAAGGCAAAATGACAGTAAAGGAAAAAGAAATCAAACTTCCGAAACCTCCCGGAGAAGAATAACATGGCAGACTCAAGGAAAAATTTGTTTACCCAAACAGCAATCATCTTGGCTCTGATTGCATGGATGATGGTACTAGGGGCTTGTTCAGCGAAACAGCCGTCGGTTTCACCGGAGGTTGTTAAGCCACTTGAACTCAAGGCAATCCAATCGATTTCTACGGTGCAGGAAAACGATCAATTCAAAATAGAAGTTGGCAGCGATCGACTGTTGACCTACACCTCTGTCAAAAAACCATCTCCCCTGAGTGTTGTGCTTTATTTTCCTGAAACCGTGATAGACGGTGCTGTAACAGATATCGTCATCGATAGTGACGTGGTAAATTTTGTAACGGCATCGGCGATTTCGAGCGAGGGACAGGCCGCCAGAATTGAGATCGGACTCAAGCAGGATGCCCCTTATGAAGTGATCCGTGGAGAAAGCGGCCTGAGTGTCGTGTTCAATACGGCTGTCGGCGAAAAAACACGTGAAACCGTAATGAGCACAGGTACCAAGACAACGTCACCTGTATCGGCAGTTAGCCAGCCGGCCATCGTTGTTGCCAGCGAAACCACAACCGAGGAGACCACCGATGTCGCTCAGAACGCCATGGCGAGTGCGGCAGAAAGCTCTTCAACGGTGAAAGAATCCCCAGGGCCAGGGTTGGCCTGGATCAACAGAATCGATTTCGCCAGTGAAGAGGCTGGAAAATCGACGGTTATTATTGGAACGACACATCCTGTAACTTACAGTATCAAGAAAAAAACCGACACATGGATTCAACTGCAATTAAACAACACCAACCTTCCCGATTACCGAAAACACCCCTTGGTAACCACGCGGTTTGAAAGTGCAGTCAACCGAATTCTGCCGGTTCAAAAACTTGAAATGAAAACGGAGACGCTCTTTTCCTTTGAGCTGCGTGAGTCCGTGCCCTTCTTTGTGGAGCAGAACGGAAATTTTATCATGGTTCATTTTGAGGCCTCATCTATTCCGCCAAAACCGCTGGCGGAAGCGGATCTGCCTCCATGGAAAACGATTATGGCCGAGTTGGCCATACAGGGCCAGGCCGAAACAACGGACGCCAACGTCCAAGGGCTGACACAGGCGACCGGAGAGAAACCGGTTGAAGCTGCAGTAGAAACGAACGATGCCTCCATGACCATGGCGCCCTCTCAAATGCCAAGAAGATATAGCGGCGAAAAGATCGCTCTTGACTTCTTTGAAACAGATATCAAGAATGTATTTCGCATCCTGAGAGAAATCAGCGGCAAAAATTTTGCCATCGACAAAGATGTTTCAGGCCAGGTAACTTTGACCCTCGACAAACCGGTTCCCTGGGACCAGGTCCTGGATCTGGTTTTACGGATGAACCAGCTGGGAAAAGTCCATGAGGACACTATAATTCGCATTGCAACGTTGAACACGCTTAAAAGCGAAGAAGAACTCAAGGCCGCTAAAATTGCAGCTGCCCAGGAGGTTTTGCAGCAGGAGAAGGCTCTGGAACCGTTGGTCACAGAGTATATTGCCGTCAATTACAGCAATGCCACAACCGAGATCCTGCCCCACATCAAAAATATTCTGACACCGGAGAGAGGGACGGTCAGTGTCGATACCCGCAACAACCAGATTATCCTGACCGATACCGCTGATAAAGTCTGGCAGGCAAAAGAAATCGTCAATCGGATCGACAAGGTGACTCCCCAGGTTATCATCGAGGCACGTATTGCAGAAGTGAATACCGACGTTTCAAGCGAGTTCGGTTTTGACTGGGATCTGAACGTCGGGCCTTCCAACAATGATTTCCTCAATGGGAATCTGGCCGGCGATATGGCCATGAATTTTCCGGCGGCGGCCGCTAACTCAAGCATCGGTTTTAATTTCGCTAAACTCACGGGAACGCCCGTTGTCTTGAACGCGCGTCTCAATGCGCTGGAAACAAATGGTGATGGCAAGATTATTTCATCACCCAAGATCGTGACTCTGGACAACAAGAAAGCCAAAATAAAGCAGGGTATTGAATATCCGTATCTCGAAAGGGACGATACCGGCGGCTCTTCCGTTTCGTTTAAAGACATCGACCTGCTCCTGGAAGTCACACCGCATGTTACCCCGGACAATCGTGTTTCCATGGAAATCGTCATAACAAAAAACGACATCGACAGCATCACCAATGGCGTGCCATCCCTGTCGACCAATGAAGCAGAGACGGAACTGCTGGTAAACGATGGTGACACCATCGTTATCGGCGGTATCATGAAAACCCGCAAAATCAATGCCAGCCGCGGGTTTCCCTGGCTATCCAAAATTCCGGTGCTGGGCTGGTTTTTTAAAACAGAATCCGACTCAAAAGAGAGTTCAGAGCTACTGATTTTCATTACACCCAAGATTGTAAAACTGGAACAGCGCCAGATACTTTAGCCGGCGCGTTCTTTCTGCCCCCTCCCCAGAAAAAAGCCCGCCATCGCAATGGTGCGATGAGCGGGCTTTTTTATTGACGGCTTTTTATTTTTAAAATCTCTATTTGCGCAGTTTCTGCAAGGGGTGTGTTGGGTGACAGGGATAAGACCTTCTGGTAGGCAAGCAAGGCCATCTGGGTATTACCTGACATATGGTGAGCGTTACCCAGCTCCAGGTAAAGCTCTGCTGACTGGGGTGCGCTTTTGACCGCTTTTTCAAGTATCGCCGCCGCCTGGTAGGTTTTGTTAGTGGCGACATAGGTTCTAGCCAGACCCCGGAGGGCTAGAACAAAGTTAGGCTCCAGATCGAGTGCCTCCAGATAGTATTTTTCCGCATTGGTATAATCCTGCTTGTTGAAGTAGGCAATGCCCATATTCGTTAGGGGAAAATGGGGCGTGGCGTAGAGCATATCACCGGCGACGGTCTTGAATTGCTCAATGGCGGCATCCCAGTCCTGTTTTGCCATGTATACGGTACCCAGATTATTTTTTGCGGGTGCGTATTCGGGACGGATACGGATGGCCTTTTGGAAGTGAAATTCAGCCTTGTCGAAATGCTGCTTTGCCATGTAAGCCAGACCCAGGTCGTTGTGCAGCAAATGATCGTTGGAATAGAGTTTTTCGGCCTTTAAAAGCTCTTTGAGCGATTCCGTATAGTTTCCCTGCTGCATGTAGGCCTCTCCCAGAACCCGTGTCGTACGGGCCTGTTGTTTGCGTTGTTCCAGCCCTCCGGCACAGGCGATCATCGTGACCAGCCATGGAATTGCAAGCACATATAGTAGATTTGTTTTTCGTGTCATATAAGCTCCCAACGCTATCAGCGAATTTCGGTTATGAACATGCCGGGCTGTTTGATCGTTTTACTCGAACAAACCGGCCAAAACCACCTTGACATCATCTTCATTAAAAAACTGCAAGACACGATTATGCAGAGGGATTGCAGAGATCAGAACCCTTGAACCCTTTGTTTTTGTAATCAGGAATCCCTTAATTCTAATTTTCGTATTGAAATCAGCCGGTCTTTTTGCGGCATAAAATACGGGATCCCTGAGATAGGCATCGCCAATGGCATCGAGGATATGGGTGATAAGCGTGTTGATACTGTCGTCTTGCTTTATCTGAATGACTTTGAGGCCTGTTTTCTGTATTTCTGCGATGGCATCGCCATAAAGATCACCAAAATCTATTAAAAATTCATTGCCGCTGTCTGTGGAAACCAGATTTGAAACTGCCTGCACCTGAGTTCCGGCATAGGGAAAGGTAATCGTAATGTCCTTGGAGTATTGATTTCCCAGGGCTTCGATCAGTTCTTTGACAAAGGTTTTCCGGTGGATAGGCGTCAGGGTGACCACGTCAGGCAGGACAAAAGGCGTCGATGAGGCGGTACTGGTTTCAGGTTCATGGACCCCGACCTCGCTTTCCAGGATATCTTTTATGACGATATGATGCTGATCCAGGTACCGCACCATGGCATCAGAGGTTTTTTGAGCGGTATTTTCTATCAATGAAATGCAGGTATGGCGGGTGATACCATCTTCGTCGGCCGGGCTGAGTTTTATCCATTTGGCTGTCACCACGACACGCATGCCATTATCTGAAAAGGATATATCGGTCTGGGTGATCTCTTTTGTGGTGTCCTGAAAGACAGCAGCTAAAATGGTGTCAACGGGGGTATCTTTTTCGATTTCGATGATATTGACATCCTCCCACAGGGACCGAAGCAGGCTCAGATCGGCTGTTGAGGCGTCGGTTTTGTTTACAAAAACGATTCGCGAGCCCTCCTTCAGTTCGATAACCGGAAATCGGGACAAGTCCAACGCAAAGTCTTCTTTTCCTTTTGCCGGGAAAAAATAGGTTCCCTTGTTCAACAGTTTGCCGTTCAGTATCGCAGCGGTTTCGGATATGGGATCACCGGTAGCTTTCTCTATACTGCTTGTGGTCTCAGGCCTCAAGACAGGGGTTTTCAGGGATGTTCCCATCAGCTCGTCTTTAATCTGCCCGGCTTTGTCAAACAATGACTGATACCAGGCCTGATTTCGAAGGGTGACATCGGGTAGTTTTATTTCCTGACCAATATAAATGAAGTTGATATTGTCCACCTGAGGGTTGATGGTTTTGAATAGTTGAAGCCCCTCTTGGTAGGACTTGGTGCCATAGGTTCCAAATCTGTCTGCTATCAGTTCTGAAATCGTATTCCCTTTTTTGACTTCATAGGGATTGGCATAGGAACCGAGAAGCTCGGACAACTTGGATATGGTGACAAACGGAATTGATACCACCCCCGAGGATTGATTTGGGAAAGTGCCGGGCTCAATTTTTTTTAGAGGAATGATAATATTCTGATTGGGTCTTATGCGGTCGATATTACGAATGTGCGGGTTGAGTCGTTTGAAAATATGGACAAATTCAATAAAATCCTTGGCGGAAAGTTCTCCTTTTTGTCGAAAGATCTTATAAACCCAGTCGTTATTCTGGACCACGTAGGGCTCACAAAGAATATCCCAGCCACGATCGTACTTGATTAGATAACTTTTGTACAACACGGCGCCACTGGATGGTGTCACGGTGATGCAAAGCAGCCATAGCAACAGGGTACCCAGAAAGGAGACGACACTTTTTAAAAAAGAATCTTTAAGGTGTTTCATCGATTTTCCTGAGTGATAGTAGCGATGCAATTTCATCCGAGATACGTTTGACATAGAGTTTCAGCGCCTTTTGACTCAACGGCTGACCCGGACCCGGAACATCCTTAAGGTCCTGGGGGTGTAGGTAAATCGGCGCATTGACAAGCTCCGGGACGGGTTTTATCCCGAATTCTGCAGGAAAACTGTCGTTAAAATACATTTCCTGAAAACCGGAGAATTTCAATGCATGGGCTGTAGAGTCGACGATTGCCACATCATCCGGGCTGACGAACTGTTTTTTGATGGCCCTGACAAGACCGGCAAGGGATTCACCGCCATGGGTGCAGGCAATGTGACCATTTCTGTTGGCCAGGAGTTCCCAGTCCATGATTGACTGTTCGTCCACTTCGACAAAAAATACGTTTTGTCGACCGCTCAGCGTATTGTATCGATTCACCAAATGGATCACGCGCGGCATGGAGACAGGATTGCCGATCATGGCCGCCTGGGCCACGCTCGGGGTGACATGGACGGGTTTGAAGTTACGTTTGTGTTCATCCGGTTCCAGATAGTAACGGAAAACAGGGTTGGCGTGCTCGGACTGAACCCCCACAATTTTAGGGAGATCCGTGATGACACCTGTCTGGTAAAATTTGATAAACCCGCTTAAGACAGCCGTGATGTTGCCTGCGTTGCCTATGGGCAGCACGATGACTTTTTTTCGCAGATCATAATCAAACTCCTGCGAAATTTCATAGGAATACGATTCCTGGCCCAAGATCCTCCAGGCATTTTTTGAATTTAGCAGGGCCACATGGTATTGTTCCGACAAGGCCTCGACCACCTTCATGCAGTCATCAAATACACCGGGGATTTCAAAAACAGTCGCACCACTACCCAACGGCTGCGACAGTTGCTGGGGTGTCACTTTTTTGTGCGGTAAAAGAACTGCCGACTTAATCTGTGGCTGGAGATATGCGGCATAAAGTGCGGCAGCTGCGGACGTGTCACCGGTTGATGCACAAATAGCCAGCACGTCAGAAACGAATCCCTGCTGAACCAGGAAATGGATATAGCTCAAAGCGCTTGCCATGCCACGGTCTTTAAAAGAGGCACTGGGGTTTTGTCCATCGTTCTTGAAATAGAACTTGATTCCCACTTTTTGTGATAAGGCAGAATTGGCTTCCACCAGGGGGGTATGCCCTTCACCGAGATAGACAACGGAATCCAGGGGGATGGCAGATCCCAGAAATTCATGGTACCGGTAGATGCCTTTCAGTGCAGGGATATTCAGCATTCGACGATAATCAAAGATTTTATGCCACATCTTACCGGGGATGGATTTCAATCGTTCGAAGGCTTTGTCAAAAAGAAGGAGAACGTGCCCGCATTGGGGACAGGTATAGAGCAGTTTCTCGATCGGGTGTTCATTACCGCATCCCAGACATCGATATCGAAGGTCTCCCGCCAATTTCGGGATCAGGAACGGTTGAATATCATTGGGGAAATCATTAATTATCATGGTTCAATTATTTTCAGGTTGCCCATATACGGTTGAAGTGCTTTTGGAATGAGAATCGTCCCATCGGCCTGCTGACAGTTTTCCAAGATGGCTGCGACGGTTCGACCGACGGCCAATCCCGAACCATTGAGGGTGTGAACCAGCTCGGTACCTTTTTTCCCTTTTCTGCGAAAACGGATATTGGCCCGTCTGGACTGAAAGTCTTCAAAATTGCTGCAGGATGAAATTTCCCGATATGTATTCTGAGAGGGCAGCCAGACTTCGATATCATATGTTTTTGCAGATGAAAAACCGAGATCACCCGTACAGAGGGTTATAACTTGATAGGGTAGCTCGAGGGTACGCAGGATTTTTTCTGCATCATGCAACAGGCTTTCAAGCTCGGTATAGGAATTTTCAGGCGCCGTAAATTTGACCAGCTCGACTTTGTTGAACTGGTGCTGACGAATGAGTCCTCGTGTGTCTTTGCCATAGGAGCCTGCTTCTGAACGGAAACAGGGTGTATGCGCTGCGTACAGGATCGGCAGGGCCGATTCGTCCAGGATTTCCCCTTGGTGGATATTTGTTAGCGGGACTTCGGCGGTGGGCACAAGGTAAAATGGCCACCCTTCAATTTTAAACAGGTCTTCCTTGAATTTGGGTAACTGGCCGGTATTGGTCATACTGGTTGCGTTGACGATGAAAGGCGGCAGGACTTCTTTGTATCCGTGTTCATGGGTATGGATGTCGAGCATAAAATTGATCAGTGCCCTTTCAAGTCTTGCTCCGGCACCATAGCAGAGGGGAAAACGGGTTCCGGTTATCTTGGTTGCCCGATCCAGGTCGAGGATACCCAGCTGTTCACCGAGTGTCCAGTGGGGTTTGGGTTCGAATTGAAAATCCGGAGGTTTGCCCACCGTCTTGATGATCGGGTTATCGGAGCTGTCGTTTCCCAGGGGTACAGATACATGCGGCAGGTTGGGGATCTGCATCAAGATTTCCCGCATTTGTTCCTCATTTTCTGACAAAGGTATTTCCAGCTCTTTTATTCTTTTTGCAACATCCCTCATGTCAGCTACCAGTGCATCTGCATTTTGGCCTGTTTTTTTCATTTCGGCAATCTGGTCTGACACAACATTGCGCCGATGCCTTAAGTCCTCAATTTCAAAAAGAATTTCCCTTCTTCTGTCGTCAGCTGCCCTGAATTGTGATAGATCTGCCATACTGCAACGATTTGACAACATCTTCTGGATATCATCCAGGTGATCTCTTATGAATTTAATTTCCAGCATAGCAATCTCATCTTGGGTCGTGTTGAGCCATATCGGATTTTATTATCTTGATGGGTATCGTGATTTGAAACGAATCAGAAAGATATTTTCTGGGTTGTTTTTGGCTTTCAAATTACCCGTCCGTCTAACATGCCCATCCAATTTAGTCAATGATTATTGAAAGTTGACTTTTCTCCAATTATTTATTATATTACTTTGCTCATATAAATACTGTGTACAAATTTTAATTTCGGTTCCCGGAGAATACCATGGAAGAAGTCCAAGAATCAAAAAGTGATATCCGCAATCGCGTTGTAGCGGCCATTCAGGCCCTTTCTGAGGAGGAATTGACGGCAAAGACGTCTCGAATTGAAAAACGACTCTTTGGATTTGCAAATTTTATGGAGGCAAATATATCCCTGCTTTACATGCCGCAAAAATTCGCGGTTGATACGAAAAGAATTATCCAGCGTTGCTTTGACTATCGTAAAATCGTTGCTCTGCCGGCATTTAATACGGAAAAACACGCTATGCGACCTTTCAAAGTGGATGCGTTTGAGACAGACATGATCCTTGGGCCGCGAAATATCATGGAGCCTGACCCGGAACGGTGTAAAATCATACCCCTAGAGAGAATCGACATCGCGATTATCCCTGGGGTAGCACTGGATGAAAAAGGGGGCAGGATCGGTTCCGGCGAAGGCTATTACGACAGACTCATCGGGAAATTGCCTATAACGACCCGAAAAGTTGCCCTGTCCCTGGAATGCCAGGTTGTCCAGCAGGTTCCCATGGAATCACATGACAAATACATGGATATCATCATCACGGAAGATCGCGTTATCTATAAAATATAGCCCGCAAAACCGGAGTCTCCTAACAGCAACGGAGAATGCGCTCACTGTTGCAGTTTAACAAGGATTCAGTACCTTTTCAAGATTCTGCAGATTTTCGCTTTCCCCCACTGCAATGACAGTGTCACCGGATGAAATCCTGGCTTCAAACGAAGGATTGAAGATCATACTGCCATTCGGTTTCTTGATGGCAATAATGATCAGGTTGAAATTCTGGCGTATTCCCGAGTCCTTTAGCATGACATCATGCAAGGAAGAGCAGGGATTGATGGGTATTTCTTCCATTTGAATATCGGTGCGTTTAGAACCGAACGCAAGATCCAGAAATGTCGTAACAGTGGGGCGCGTGATGCGCTGGGCCATTCGTGTGGCACCCATTTCGTAAGGGGATTCAACGATGTCGGCTCCGGCGGCACGAAGTTTTTTTGATACATCCATATCGGAGGCCCGGGCGGTAATCAAAAGCTTCGGGGCGAGCTGTCTGGCTGTCAATACCAGGAAAACGTTTTCAGCATCCGTGCCCAATGCGGCCACCAGACCCTTGGCACGCTGGATACCGGCTTGAAGTAACAGAGACTCATCAGACGCATCCCCGCAAAGATAGAGTATCTGGTCTGTATTCATTTCGGGAACAAGTTTTTCGTTGCTCTCTATTACCACCAGATCGATGGGGGAGCTTTTCAATGTTTCACAGAGAACCCTGCCGATTCGTCCGTATCCGCATATAATGTAGTGGTCTTTTAAATGAGTGATTTTTCTATCCAATTTTCTCCTCCCCAGCACGGCTCTAATATTTCCCTCAACCATGAACTGTATGACGCTACCTGCCACATACATAAAAAAGCCAACCCCCAGAAAGATTAAAAAAATAGTGTACAAGCGTCCGGCTTCACTAACGGTGTGAACTTCCCCATAACCAACGGTAGAATAGGTAATAACGGTCATGTAAAAAGCATCCAAAGCGCTCCACCCTTCGATCAGCATGTATCCGATGGTGCCGACGGCTAAAATGACGAGGGAAAAAAAGATCGCCATAACGATATGTTTCGTGCTATCCATACATCCTCTCGATTCAATGGTTGAGATGGGTTATTGTGGACAAGTTTTATATAAAATTCAAGTGGTTTTTCTATGTGGAATGTTTTTTTGAAGACCACGGGGAATGCGCCCTTTGTTGCGGTTCATTCGGAAAACGAAGTTAAATTGACAGGACCCGGCAATTCAGCGGCTGGCATATTGACGGAAAATTTTTGTTCTGATAGAAATCTGCCCATGAAAAATGAATCGAGAAAATATAAGCGTTTACGGCAGGACATGGTGGACAAGCAGGTTGAAGCACGCGGTATTCACGATCCGAATGTACTGCTCGCCATGGCCAGAGTCCCTAGGCACCTCTTTGTCAGTGAAGCGTTAATGGACCAGGCCTATGGTGATTTCCCGTTGCCTATAGGAGCCCAGCAGACCATCTCACAACCTTTTATGGTAGCTGAAATGACCCAGGCACTTCAACTGACGCACGAGGACAGGGTGTTGGAAATTGGCACCGGTTCCGGCTATCAGGCGGCAGTTTTAGCCGAAATTGTGTTTCGGGTCTATACCATCGAAAGACTCCATTCACTATTTATCAACACCCGTCGTCTTTTTGATTCATTGCACTACTATAATATTGTCACACGATATTCCGATGGAACAACCGGGTGGAAAGATGAAAGTCCTTTTGATGCGATCATCGTGACAGCCGGGGCCCCAAACGTACCGAGCACACTTATAGAGCAGCTTGCATTCGGGGGCCGGATGGTCGTTCCAGTGGGAGACCGTCAATCACAGGAGTTAATCAAGATAACCAAAGACGAGAAGGGTGTGCACCAGACAAACCTCGGTGGATGCAGATTTGTCAGACTTGTCGGCGAGTACGGATGGAAAGTATAGCGGGATAGATCAGCATGCTTAAAAAACTCTACGAATGGGTGCTGAAATGGGCGGATACACCTTATGGCAGCTGGGCTCTGTTCATACTTGCTTTCAGTGAGTCATCGTTTTTCCCCATACCTCCGGATGTGCTTCTGATTGCTCTGGCGGTGGGTAAACCGAGAAAAGCATTGACGTTTGCCCTGATCTGCTCAATCGGGTCGGTTCTGGGTGGCATCGTGGGCTATTTGATCGGTTGGCAGTTCATGGCCGTGGTGGGCCATAAGATCATCGCCTTTTATGGGCTCACGGAAAAAGTTGCCACCATGGCGTCTCTTTACAATCAATATAATGCCTGGGCAGTCGGGATTGCCGGATTCACACCGATTCCCTATAAGGTCTTCACCATATCGGCCGGTGCATTCAAGATCAATTTCCTCATATTTCTGTTTGCATCAGCTGTTTCGCGAGCAGCAAGATTTTTTCTGGTGGGAGGGCTTATCTTTGGATTCGGACCCCGAATCCAGGTATTTATTGACAAATATTTTAATATCCTGGTGATTGTCTTTACCGTGTTGCTCATTGCCAGTTTCTTCCTGATCAAGGTTTTTTTCTGATCAGATTTTCTTAGCTTAAATAGTTATTCGTTTTTCCTTGATAGTTGGAAAAAGAGCAAACATTTACAACTTCATTTTGTTGCTTTGCTTTTGTAGCGAAAGGCCTAACTGCATTTGGAGAAACCACACGCATGACAGTTCAGGCATCCTTCCTCGTGCGACAGCACGCTGCCACACTCCGGGCATCCGCCCATGAGCACGGAGCTTTCGGTCACTTCGGAGTTGGTCAAATTTTTCAAGACCCTTGCCATGGCGTCCGGGCAGGATAAAACCATCTTGCCATTCTGCCAGGCCGGGGACGGGCAGCGGATACCGGTGAGCTGTCGAATGATGGCATCCACGTTTACACCGGAGCGCAGCGCCAGCGATGCAAGCCGACCGGATGCCTCTATCTGAGATGACGCACATCCACCGGTTTTTCCCATCTGAGCAAATACTTCACACATCCCTTTGGAATCTGAATTGATGGTGACATAGAGTTTTCCGCACCCGGTCTGGATCCGCTCGGTCATGCCGTGCGTTCGCAAGGGTCTCGACCGCGGTGCGATAGTGGGTTTCTCCCTGGTGTCTTTCGAACCGGTCCCAATCGTCAGAACCTGTTTGTCCCGGCTGCCGTCCCGATAGATGGTGACCCCTTTGCATCCGAGTCTGTATGCTGAAAGATAAATTTCTTGCACGTCTTTTTCGGTTGCGTGGGTGGGAAGATTGACCGTTTTCGAAACGGCGTTGTCCGTGTGTTTCTGAAAAGCAGCCTGAATTCTGACATGCCATTCCGGTGAAATATCATGAGATGTTTTAAACAATTTTTTAATATGTTTCGGGACCTCGTCGATTTCTGCCATGCTGCCTAAAGCGGCCATTGTGTCGATCAGGCTCTTGTTGAAAAACTTTTCGGCTTTGGCCACCTTTACAAACAACGGATGCACATCATACAGGGTTTCGCCATCCAGAACACGGCGCGTTTGTATGATTGAAAAAACCGGCTCTATGCCGCTCGAGACACCGGCAATGATGCTGATGGTGCCGGTGGGTGCGATGGTGGTCGTGGCGGCATTCCGCATATAGGGTGTGTCGGCGGTGTCGTAGATACTGCCGGGATAGTTTTTAAAATTTCCCCGCTTTTCAGCCAACAAGG
Source organism: uncultured delta proteobacterium (assembly GCA_963823335.1). Taxonomy (GTDB): domain Bacteria; phylum Desulfobacterota; class Desulfobacteria; order Desulfobacterales; family B30-G6; genus B30-G6. The sequence goes on from CAWGLD010000001.1 coordinate 1,358,384, forward strand.
CAGAGGCATTTTTAGATTCCCGGGAGATAAATGCCATAAGGGATTCACCTTGTACGACAGCTTCTTCAGAGTCATAGGGAATTCCCAGCTTTAATAATAAATCGGCAAAACCCATGACACCCAGCCCGATTTTTCGGTTGGCTTTGCTCATGGATTCGATTTGGGGCAGGGGATACCTGTTCATCTCGATGACGTTGTCCAGAAAGTGTACGGCATCATGGACCGCTTTTTTCAGCCGCTTCATGTTGAGGCTGTTTTTTGTCACCATCCGTGAAAGATTGATAGATCCCAGGGTGCAGGATTCGTATGGCAGTAATGGCTGCTCACCGCAGGGATTTGTCGCCTCGATGTCCCCTATATGTTTTGTCGGGTTGTGATCATTGATTTTATCGATAAAAATAATACCCGGTTCCCCGGTTTTCCAGGCGGAACGAACGATCATATCGAAAATTTTGCTTGCGGAAACACGCTGGACCGTCTTGTTGGTACGTGGGTTGATCAAGTCGAAATCGGACTTGGTTTCCAAAGCGTCCATGAATTGTTTTGTCAGGCCGACCGATATATTGAAATTGTTCAGGCGGGTCAAGTCATTCTTGGCTTCAATAAAGGCTTCAATATCTGGATGATCGACGCGTAGAACGCCCATGTTGGCACCCCGTCGCGTACCACCCTGTTTGACGGTTTCTGTGGCGATATCGAATACGGTCATGAAAGAGAGCGGGCCACTCGAAATACCTGCCGTTGAAAGAACCACATCCTTGGCAGGTCTGATTTTCGAAAACGAAAAGCCTGTCCCACCACCACTTTTATGAATCATGGCGGTGTGTTTGACGGTTTCAAAAATAGATTCCATGGAGTCTTCTATGGGAAGTACAAAACAGGCTGCCAGCTGTCCCAGGCGCCTGCCTGCGTTCATCATGGTGGGGGAATTGGGCAAAAACCATAAGTTCGCAAGCAATTTTTGAAATTTTATTTCCGTATTTTGGACATCAGCATCCGGATCAAACAATCGGTCTGCTTCCGCCACACTCCTGGCGACCCGTTGGAACATGTTTTCAGGTGATTCAATGGCTTTACCACTAGTGTCCTTCTTGAGATAGCGCTTTTCCAAAACCACCCGTGCATTTTTTGATAAGGCTATTTTCATATTATTTCCTTTAGGCAGTTTTTTCAGCATATTTAATTTTCAGTTTTTTGTTGACGATGGGTGGAACCATGTCGTTGATGTCACCGCCGAACTGAGCGGCCTCCTTGATAATCGACGAACTCGTGAAAATCCAGCGCAGACCGGTCATCAGGAATACGGTTTGAATATCGCGTCTCAACCGCCGGTTCATCAAGGCCATCTGAAACTCGTATTCAAAATCGGAAACAGCCCGCATGCCCCGCAAGATGGCGTGGGCTTTTCGCTTATGAGCATAGTCCACTAGGAGTCCATCGAACACATCGAATTCGACGTTGGCAAATTTTTTCATGCTGATCTGCAACATTTCCATACGTTCTTCTACGGAAAAAAAGGATGTTTTTGATGGATTCAATAAAATAGCCACGATGATTTTATCGAAGATGGAAAGCCCTCTTTCAACGATATCGAGATGGCCGTTGGTAATTGGATCAAAAGAGCCCGGGTAGATTGCGATTTTTCTCATTCGTTTTCAGCTCCCATTAAAAATAGCCATAATAACAAGTTGTTAAGCAATGCGTTGCCCTCGCCGGCACGCGAAAAAAATTTATAGCATATAACCCAAAAAAGAGACAAGGGTTTTTCCATACCTTCTCTGATCTAGGAGTCCAAAATCGGCTATCGGCAAGGGAAGCTCGTCGGCATCGCCATGTTCCAGAACAAGACATGCGCCCGGTGCCATGGCCCGGCTCTTTTTCAGATGTGTCATAGCCGGCAAAAACAAGCCTCTGTGATAGGGCGGGTCCAGGAAGATAAGAGTATACTGGAGTTCATGAGACTGCAGACAATTAAGATCTCGCTCGATATTCCATGAAACAATCCGGGAACGCTCTTGGAGACAGCACGAGCGCAGGTTTTTTTCCAGTAGTGAAACAGCAGCGGGTGCCATGTCGATAAAGGTTGCCCTGTCGGCACCTCTGCTCAGCGCTTCTATACCCAGCGCACCGCTACCGGCAAACAGATCCAGAACAACTGCTCCTGAGACGCGATGAGACAGAATGTTGAATATGGCCTCTCTTGTTCGATCGGAGGTGGGGCGAATGCCTTTGCCTTCAAAGGGGTGGAGCTTTTTCCCTCTTAGGGCTCCGCTGATGATTCTCACGGTTTTTCCTGTGGTGTTTGCGTGCTAATGAGATGTCAGTAAATAAAGTCGATGGTGTACCAGTCGGTGTCAAAGTCCCACAACGAAACAAAGAAAAGAACATAGTGCAGATGGAATGGAAGCCTCAGTTTACTCAACTGTGCTTTGGTTCGAACTTGATATTGGCTGCCTTTTTCAAGACGATTGAGTTCTACAATCTTTAAACTATCGATTTCGGACATCAATTTCTTGGCTTCATCAAACGATTTCACCACTCTTTGATGGCTGCCATCCCATGAACGTTCAACACTATATTCTGTTTTCAGGTTATCATATTTAATCGTGTGCAAGATTTTCAATTCGGAGATGTTTTTATCAAACCAGAAAGTGCGTGTTTGATAGAGGTTCACAAAGATAGAGAAGGTAGCGGGGGCACCGCTTGAAATCGCGACTTCCATGCTTTCGCGAAAGGCGCCTGCAACTGTCAGGTAGATCAGCAGGTCGTCTCTGGTGTTCGTGACGATAATATTTTTCAGTGCTGCATCCTGGGCGTACACCATCACCGGCTGAATCATGATAAAAAGACACAGCAGGATGCCCACGTTATTTTTAATGAGTGATTTCATGCTGCCGAGTTTCATGCAGTGGTTGACAGGTGCTGGATGCCTCGTCAATGTGACATCTTGGCCGGAATACACGCCGATGCCGAATCAGGTTACCGATGTTTGTATTGTTCTTTGACGTCTGTAAATATTCTTACAGATGGTATCAAACAGGGTGACGATCGTTTATGAGATTATATAGCAACATATTATATTTTCAAGTTATTTTATGATTTTTCGCCACTTGTTAGAGCGAACCAAAAAAAATGCTCGCTAACCCCCTAGCTTGCCGCGAGGTTCTTCAATCGGAAATTCCATATAGTTATATTGCAGGACTTGAAATCGCAACCCACCGGGCAAGGGACAAATAAATTTTTCGCAAAGGAGCGCTGCCGTGGTATTTCATAAAATCGTTCATACGATTTTATTGATATGTTAACCCATATAAGATACAATGTCACTCAGTTGAGCGATTGTTGCGGTTGGCCTAGCGAATCAAGATCAGATGTCCGGAAGGGGGTCGGGTGCTTGCCAAGGTTTTAAGTAGTGCCGTCATCGGAATTGATGCGTATCTGGTGGAAGTCGAGGTTGACATTACCAGAGGATTACCGACCTATACCACCGTTGGATTGCCGGAAGCCGCGGTAAAAGAAAGCAAAGAACGCGTCAAATCCGCTATCAGCAACTCGGGTTATACCTTCCCTGACGATAGAATTACCGTCAATTTAGCTCCTGCAAACATCAAGAAAGAAGGTACCGGTTTTGATTTGCCCATCGCTCTGGGGATTTTGGCCGCTGAAAAGCTGATTCCCCAGGAATGTGTCGGTGACTATGCCATCATGGGCGAGCTTTCCCTGGATGGGCGTATCAAACCGGTGAATGGGGGTCTTCCCATGGCAATTGCCGCTAAAAAGGCGGGATGCCGGGGGATTGTTGTTCCTTACGAAAACAGGCGTGAAGCTTCGGTCGTCGATGGGATTGAAGTATATCCGGCCAAAACACTTTCACAGGTGGTGGGATTTCTGCGCGGTATAGAGCGGATTGAGGCTGTAAAGGCAAATCTGAAGGAATTATTTGGCACCCAAAGCCGCTATGACAAGGATTTTGCCGATGTTATGGGGCAGGAACATGTGAAAAGAGCCATGGAAATCGCCGCGGCCGGCGGGCATAATCTCATCATGATCGGTGCTCCTGGATCGGGGAAGACCATGATAGCCAAACGTTTATCGACGATTTTGCCGCCCTTGACATTTGAGGAAGCCATCGAGACAACCAAGATTTTCAGCGTCATTGGGGGGCTTGAAACGGGCCAGGCTTTGATCACCAAAAGACCTTTTCGATCCCCTCACCACACGATTTCGGATGCCGGTCTGATAGGCGGTGGTCACATCCCCAGACCCGGCGAAGTAAGCCTGGCGCATAACGGTGTTCTTTTTCTGGATGAACTGTCTGAATATAAAAAACATGTTCTGGAAGTACTCAGGCAGCCTCTAGAGGATTTAAAGGTTACCATTTCTCGTGCGGCTTCGACCATCACTTATCCATCCAGCTTCATGCTGGTGGCTGCCATGAACCCTTGTCCCTGCGGCTATTTTTCAGACCCAAAGCATGAATGCCGCTGTACAGTATACCAGATTCATCGATACCGCTCAAAAATTTCAGGACCTCTGCTGGACAGGATCGATATTCATGTTGAGGTGCCGGCTGTGCCTTACAATGCCCTGAAAGGGACTGGAAAATCAGAATCTTCAGCGCGTATCAGGGCTCGTGTAAGCGCCGCCCGGCAGATTCAATCCCGGCGATTCAGCCGCACGAGAATCCATTGCAATGCGCAGATGAACAGCCGACAGATCAAACGCTACTGCAGCATTGATGAGGCCAGCCATGAGTTGCTTGAAACGGCTGTCGACAAACTCGGACTTTCAGCCCGGGCCCATAACCGGATTTTAAAAATTGCCCGAACCATAGCAGATATTGAAACCGCACCGGAACTGTCGGAACGTCATATTGCCGAAGCGGTGCAATACAGGAATCTGGATCGGGGCAACTATGGTCATTGACCTATTTTACCAATAGCAAAAGGAACTTGTCGAATGAGTTTTACGCCCGTCACCCGCGCCCATATCGAGGATCTTTCCCTGATCGTTTCCTCCGACCGCATTTCCACCGGCGCATCCGTTCTGGACCTGCATGCCAAAGATCAGTCCCAGCACGCCCCTGTCCGTCCTGAGGTCGTCATCTGGCCAGAGAGTCAGGAGGAGGTGGCAGCTGTCGTGACATATGCCAACAACCAGCGTATTCCGATCGTTGGATGGGGGTCCGGTTCAAGCCTCGAGGGGAACCCGATCCCGGCTCAGAAAGGCATTGTACTCGATTTTTCTCATATGAATAAGATTCTGGCCGTAAAAACTGAAGATTTTCAGGTTGATGTGGAGCCGGGTCTTATCTATCAGGATCTGAATGAGCATCTAAGGTATTCAGGGCTTTTTTTCCCGCCGGATCCCGGAGCCAGAGCCACTATCGGCGGTATGATCGCCAACAACGCCAGTGGCACGCGGACGGTTCACTATGGTTCAACCAGGGATTATGTCCTTAAACTGAGCATTGTATTGGCCAACGGTGAAATCATCGAGACAGGTTCACGGTCTGCAAAATCCTCATCGGGATACGATTTTTTGCATCTGTTCGTGGGCTCCGAGGGGACACTTGGTCTTGTGGTACAGGCGACCCTCCGTCTGGTTGGTTTGCCGGAAGAATACGCTGCCGCAATTGTTACCTTTCCCTCCATACAGGCGGCCAGTGAAGCGGTGGTGGAAATCGTGCGCTCCGGGCTCGACCCGGCATCGCTGGAGCTTCTGGATGCCGCCTGCATCAGGCTCTTCAACCAGGAAAAACATCTCGGACTGGAGGAAACCCCCACACTGTTCACCGAGTTTCACGGGCCATCCATGACATATCTTGTGGAGATTCTGGACCTGGTGGAAGAGATCTGCAAAGAGGCGGGTCATCTTGGTTTTCAGAGAGGTTTGGGCAGAGAAGAACGCAACCGATTTTTCGAGGCCCGGCATGAACTGGGAGAAATGGTGATCAGGGCACATCCGGACTGCGGTACCCAGGTCATCGACGTGGCGGTTCCCATGTCGGCCTATTCGGATATCATCACCAGTGCCAGCCTGGCTGCTGAAAGAGCGGGTATTCCTGGGTACGCTTTCAGTCATGCCGGCGACGGAAACCTGCATCTGAATCTGGCGGGCAGGAAAAATAATCCCGAAGATTGGAAACTGATCGAAGAAATCAGCCGGGAATTGGTTTTCAAAGCGCTTTCCTATGGTGGCACCGCAACCGGTGAGCATGGTGTAGGCATGGGCAAGAAGGGCTATATGGCAGCAGAGCACGGGAAGAGTCTCCATTGGATGAAACAGGTCAAGGCGCTGTTTGACCCCAGGGGTATTCTCAATCCAGGCAAAATATTCCCCTGAATTTTTGGGGGTCGATGATGCCAGATCTCTTGACACCCAGTCTGAGTTGACATTCTTTCAAAGACACTTACATTGTCATGAGTTTATAGCCCGATGAAGGTTTGATACGAGTATATCCTGAAACAGATCAATCCGTTCCCCTGAAGCTGGAAGGCGGTTTGCAAAAAAAAGCGACAAGGTCGCGTTTGATAAAATCGTGTAACGATTTTATTTGGAGATGAAGATGAAAATTGAAACCAGAGAGCAGGTGCTGGAAAAAATAATGGCCCAGGACAAGCCGGTCTGCCCCAAGTGCGGCGAAACCATGAATCTGTGGGAGGTGCCGTCCATCAATTTCAGCGATGGTCTCGGGTGGGGGACGCCGTATCTATATATTTGTTTCAATGACGACTGTCCCATCTATTGTCAGGGCTGGGACAATCTGAAAGAGAACTACAATCAATACGCATCCTACCGGCAGATAAACTATCCAGGGACTGAGCAGTTTGAGTTCATGCCGGTTTTCAGCCCCATGGGAGCCACGGGGCAGATCATTGACGACCAGGTATTGCTCCAGGAAGAAATGCTCAAAGAGGCTATCAAAAAAGGGTTTTCAATCCTGGCACAGTGTTATGTGGACAAAGATACACCTTCGGTGTTGCGCATACTTCTGGACCCCACAGAACCAGCGCGGGTGCGGATGAAAGCAGCTGAAATGATAGGGGATATTGGAGACCTGGAGGCCGTTGAGCCTTTACGGAACCTGAAGGTGGGCAATGATCTGTTGGAAAAACAATTAACGGAATCGGTGAAACGGATCCACGAGCGGTTTTTCACACGGGAGTGTCCTTTCTGTGCCGAAATCATCAAAAAGCGGGCGAAGGTGTGTAAGTACTGTGGGAAGGAAGTGGCGGGGCAATAAAGGCACCAGGGTACGAGGGGGATACAAGGGTTGGAGGGTGGCTAATAGCTATCAGCGAAAGGCACCTAACAGTCTACAGTCTAAACTGCTAAAAGGCTAATAAGGGTTCGAGAATCCAAGGGTGCATGGGTTTGGCATCCGTTGATCAGTCATCAATCAATAAAGAAGTACCCGTCATTTCAACCGGCTGAGCCAGTTCCATGATTTCCAGGATGGTGGGGGCGATGTCACACAAGGCACCATCCTTTAACGCCATACGAGTGCGTGCATCGTCTATCAGAACACATCTCACCCGGCCCACCGTGTGAGCGGTGTAAGGGTTGCCTTCTTCATCTGTCATCTTCTCCGCATTTCCGTGATCTGCCGTAATAATGGTCGTCCATTGTTTTTCAAGAAGTTTAAACATGATTTTTTGGACACAAAGATCTATTGTTTCACAAGCCTTTACAGCGGCCGACATGATGCCGGAGTGACCCACCATGTCCATATTGGCAAAGTTGAGTACAATCAAATCATAGGCGTCGGAGGCAATTCTATCCATGACCTCCTGGGTCACTTCAAGAGCACTCATTTCGGGCTTTTGATCATAGGTCGAAACATCTCGAGGTGAGGGTATGAGACAGCGATCTTCCCCCTCAAACGGCTCTTCCCGGCCACCATTGAAAAAGTAAGTGACGTGGGCGTATTTTTCTGTTTCTGCAATTCTGAGCTGTCGCAGACCATTCTTGCTGATAATCTCACCCAGGATGTTTGTCATATGAACCGGTTCAAACGCAATGGGCAGTGAAAATTCTTCGTCAAAGCGGGTCATGCAAGTGTAACCGCAAAGCTCTGGTCGGGGATTCCGCTCAAATTCATTGAAATCCTTCTTTGTAAAGGCGCCGGTGATTTCTCTGGCGCGATCTGCGCGAAAATTGAAAAAGAGGATACCATCGCCATCTTCTATTGTTCCACGGGGCGTACCGTCTTCTTTGAGCATCACGATGGGAGTGACAAACTCATCGGTCTCATTTTTTTGGTAGGCCTTGTTTATGGCAACGATGGGGTCGATTTCCCGCACGCCTTGCCCTAATGTATATAGGCGGAACGCCTTTTCAATGCGGTCCCATCGCTTGTCCCTGTCCATGGCATAAAACCGTCCGCAGATGGACGCGATGGCACCGACCCCGGAGGCGTTGATATATGACTGTAGCGTGGAAAGGTATTTGACACCATTGGTGGGCGGGGTATCTCTTCCGTCAAGGATGGCGTGGACGGCCACCTGTTTTACTTGCCTGCGTCCGGCCATGTCCAGAAGAGCCAGAAGATGGCTCAATTGGCTGTGGACACCCCCGTCGGAAACAAGCCCCATGAGATGAAGTTTCGAACGATTTTTCTTGACCTTTTCCATCAGCTGGCCGATGGCCTTGTTCTCAAAAAAGCTGCCGTCTTCGATGGCCTTGTCGATTCGCAGAAGATCCTGATGAACGACCCGGCCGGCACCGATATTCAAATGACCGACTTCGGAATTTCCCATGATTTTGTCGGGCAGCCCCACGGCGTTTCCAAAAGTTACCAGTTGCGAACAGGGGTATTGCGTCTGGATCTTGTTCAAAAAGGGCATATTTGCTTGTGCGACGGCATTCCCCTGTCTGTCTTCGCGCACACCCCATCCATCCAGAATAATCAGCATGCAGCGCTTGTGATGTTTCACCTTGTTGCCTTTCATGAAATCGTTACACGATTGAAGAACTTCGCAGCATGCGAAGCACCGCCGAACGGCAGAACCCACGGGCAATGCGCTTGTTGCCGCGGTTCAATTTTCTGTTTCCGGTAACTGCTCTGTCGAGAGTCGTCTGGCATCGATCCAAAGGCCTTCCAGGTCATAAAAGTTTCGTAAGGACTCGTAAAAGATATGGATAATGACGTCACCGTAATCCATTAAGACCCAGTGCCCCTCTTTTTTCCCTTCGACATTTATGGGCTTTTTACCCTTTTTTTTCAAATCCCGCTGAACAAAGTCGGCGATGGCGGTCACCTGGCGGTTCGATCTTCCCGAACAGATAATAAAGACATCGGCAACGGACGTCAATTTATGCACATCCAAAATGACGACCTGGTGTGCTTTTCTGCTTAACACAGCTTTGACAAAGGGTTTGATTGCCGGATTCAACGACATGTTATCGGTGTCTGTCATGCATAGACTCCTTGGTCGTGGATATATGTTTCGACGCTTTCGGGTACCAGAAACCGGATCGATTTTCCCTGCAGAACCCGTTTGCGAATATATGTGCCGGAAATATCCAGCATGCTGATGCTAAATAGATACACAGGCTGATGTCCATCGTTGCGATAACAGCCATCCTTGGCCGAGAATTGGTAAGCGCTTGAAACATTTCTTTGAATAAAGGCGGTCATGTAATCAGATCCGAGGCTGTGTGACCGGTCCTCCGGAAGTGGCCGCGTCAGGATGATCATTGAAAGCATCCGGAACAGTTGTTTAAATGATTTCCAGGTATCAATTTCCAGAAACGCATCGACCCCCATAACGAGAAAAAGATCCACATTGGTGTTTAGGCTCTTTTTGAAATGTTTGACGGTATCGATGGTATAAGAAAAACCGGGACGTTTCAACTCCACATCGGATAGAATGAATTCCGGGTTACCCGCTATGGCAAGCCGTGTCATTTCAAGGCGGTCTGCAGCCGAGACCACCTCCTTGATATCTTTGTGGGGCGGAAGCGCGGAGGGTATGAAGTACAGTTTTTCCAACTCGAATCCTTCGCACACCTCCTTTGCAGCACGAAGGTGACCATTGTGTATGGGGTTAAATGTTCCGCCAAACAACCCGATCCGCATGGGTCAGCTCCTTTCCAGCAGGTTCAGAATGCGTGATAGCAAATTATCGATGTTCGTGCTCGCCAGTGCGGATATTGACAATACATCGATGTCCCCAATCGCTTCCTTGAAAGACCTGGCTTTTTCTTCGGATCCATCCGTGTCCATTTTGTTGAGGACCACCAATTGTTTCCTGGTGGATAGTTCCCTGTTGTGCCTTTCGAGTTCGTGATTGACCGTGGTGTAGGATGACAGGATATTTTCAGGCTCAAGTGTCGACACATCGATCAGGTGTACCAGTATTCGTGTTCGTTCGATATGGCGTAAAAATTGGGTCCCCAGACCGGCTCCTTCGTGGGCCCCTTCTATGAGACCGGGAATGTCCGCCACCACAAATGGATCACCCCAATCGGTATACACCACGCCGAGGCTTGGTACCAGGGTTGTAAATGGGTAGGCGCCAATTTTTGGTTTTGCGGCGGATATCTTGCTGATGAGTGTGGATTTGCCGGCATTGGGAAGACCGATAAGACCGACATCGGCTATGAGTTTGAGTTCCAGTTTTAATTGAATTGTCTGCCCGGGTTCGCCGGGTTGAGCAAAACGAGGTGTCCGACGGGTGGATGTTTTAAAGTGATGGTTTCCCTGTCCCCCTCGTCCGCCGGTTGCGGCAACATAGGTTTCGCCGGGGGCAATAAAATCCTTAAGGGTTTCCCCTGTTTCACTGTCGATGATGATGGTTCCGGCGGGGACCTCTATGAGAATATTGTCCCCTTTTTTTCCGGCTTTCTTTTTTCCCTGACCGCCGGCGCCATTTTTCGCTTTCAGGTGACGTTTGTATCGGAAATCGTAAAGGGTTCGCTTTCTATGCGATGATTGCAGGATGACATCACCGCCTTTACCCCCATCTCCACCGTCGGGCCCTCCGCGGGGGATGAATTTTTCGCGCCTGAAACTAACGCATCCGCTGCCGCCGTCTCCGGACTGTATGGTTATCGTGGCTTCATCGATGAATTTCACACGGCATAAACGCTAACTTTTTTTCGTGATCGGCCCAATCGTTCATAGGAAACGATACCGTCAATTTTGGCGAACAGTGTGTAGTCTTTACCCAGACCGACATTTTCTCCTGGGTGTATTTTGGTGCCCAGCTGGCGAACGAGAATGTTCCCTGCGCTGACGATCTGTCCGCCATAGCGCTTAACCCCTCGTCGCTGGCCATTACTGTCGCGACCGTTTTTTGAGCTTCCGCCCGCTTTTTTATGTGCCATCTTTAAAGCTCCCTTTTCAACAGCCCAAAAGCTGCTGTTTCTGTTCTATATCAAAAGCATTCGGCCGGTACTAGACCGATATGTCATCGATTTTGACAGCCGTAAACTGTTGGCGGTGTCCCTGTTTTCTGCGATAACGTTTGCGTCGCTTATACTTGAACACCAGAATTTTCTTGTGTTTTCCCTGCTCCACGATATGACCGCGAACGACCGCATTTTCCACCAGCGGCTGGCCGATTTCTACACGATCGCCATCGGAAACCATCAGGATATGGTCGAAATCGATCTGGGATCCAATGTCCCCGGATATTTTTTCGATCTTCAGTGTTTCCCCTTTTTGTACTCTATACTGCTTCCCGCCCGTTGTTACGACAGCGTACATGCTTGATGCCTCCTATACGAGGCCTGACTACCTGTGCCTCGTGTAAATTGTATCAATTCGAAAAATAGATAATATGATAATTTATTTAAAAAATGTCAAGAAAAATATTGTGTCGGGACAAGAGAAAATGATTTGAGTTGTCAGAAAACAGCAGGCAATAAAACGTCGTGGTCATCCTTCCGGTCAATCATTTCATTCATATCCGTGTTTGATTATATCATTATGCAGACCAATACACTATTTTTCATACGACCGCAAGCATCATGAGACCGTAAGCAGCATTGCCGGGTCGCCCAATCCGGAGCTTTCAGGGTCAGGGTTCAGCTTTATAGTAATCATAGATCATTAACCTTACAAACAGTATAGATCTGAAAAATTGATATTACGTTTAAAAAATGATACGGGATATCATCCAGCAATGGCATGTCTGGATGATATGGACTTTTCCAGTTTAACCCGGAAGTAGACAACACGTGTCAGGAGGGGAATATCTTATGAAATCGAGAAGGTCGAATCTGTCTGTGCCGGGCCATATGGAAAAAATGCACTCAAAAGCCAGGGACAGTGCGGTGGATATCGTAATGTTTGATCTTGAAGACAGTGTGCCCGTGGATCAAAAGAAGACCGCCAGAGCTCAGGTGATTCAATCCCTTCTTGCCTTGGATTGGCGGGATAAGACCGTAACTGTCCGTTGCAATGCGCTTGACACCCCGTTTGCTTACAGGGACCTCATTGATGTCGTGGAGAACGCCGGTCAGGTGCTGGATGCTGTGGTTGTTCCAAAGGTGAACCATCCGGGCGATATTCATTTTGTGCACCGGCTGCTCGAAGGTATCGAGATGAACAAACAGCGCTTGAACCGGGTCGGGATCGAGGCCTCCATCGAAAGTGCTGCCGGTCTGGAAAATGTATCTCGCACAGCAAAGGCGAGTAATCGCCTGATATCATTGGTATTCGGGATTGCTGACTATTCAGCTTCCATTGGCGCGAGACTGGTATCTGTTTCAGGGCATGGTGAAGCAGAGACAGATCTTTATCCCGGTCATCGCTGGCACTACCCATTGAGCCGGATCGTTATGGCGGCCAAGGCCAATGCCTTGCAGGTAATGGATGCGCCTTATGGCAATTTTAAAGATCTGGATGGGTTACGTCGATCCGCTGCCATGGCAAACGCTCTGGGGTGTGATGGTAAATGGGTGATTCATCCAGGCCAGATAGAAATTGTCAACGCGGTATTCTCGCCGTCTGCGGAAGAGATCGAACGTGCGCGGATGGTTATCGAGGCATACGATGCGGCTGTAAAATCGGGGCGTGGTGCTGTATCTTTGGGTGGCAGCGTGGTGGACAGCGCGACGATCCGTATGGCCAGACAGCTCTGGGAACAGGCCAAGTGCCTTGGCTTATTGAAAAAATAAAACAAGCAATATCAGGCTGTAGGCTGTTAGCTGCTAACAGCCTGAAAGCCTACAGTCTATGTTATCCGCTGAATTGCTTGCGAAGCACTTTCTTGTCCAATTTTCCCACACTGGTTTTGGCGATGCTTTCGACAAATTCGTATCGATCTGGAACGCCATATTTGGGTAATTTACCCTGTTTTGCAAATTCCAGCATATAGGTCTTGAAATCACCCGCCGATACTCTACCCCTGTATTCAGGTTTCAGGGTGACGATCATCATGGGGCGTTCACCCCATTTTTTGTCAGGGATGCCGATAGCTGCAGATTCCAGAACGGCCTCGTGTTGACTCATGATATTCTCCAGGTCAAGGGAGGAGACCCATTCTCCGCCGCTTTTGATGACATCTTTTATCCTGTCCGTTATCTGAAGGTATCCATTTTCATCCATATACCCGACATCGCCGCTATGGAGCCAGCCTTTTTGCCATAGTTCTTTTGTTTTGTCCGGAGCCTTATAGTAGCTCTGAGTGAGCCAGGGTGACCGCATGACCACCTCACCCGTTGTCACACCGTCGTGCGGGAGTCTCCGGCCGTCTGCATCCACGACCTCGACTTCAGCCAGGGGCAGGGGCTTTCCGGTTTTGGTTATGATATTCAAGTGTCTGTCACCTTCCCAGTTGAGCATGGATTCGTTGGGTGTTGCCGTGGTCATGACGGGTCCGGTCTCCGACATCCCGTAGCCGGCATGAATTTCGATACCGAGTTCCATGGCTTGTCTGGCCAGACCTTTGGGGAGTTGCGACCCTCCCATGACCACTTTCCAGTTTGACAGATCGACCTTTTTTGCCATGGGGCTCGTGATGATCATCTGCAGAACCGTGGGGACGCAATGAGAAAAGGTGACCTTTTCAGTTTCGATCAGTCTGAGTAATTTTCCCGGTTCATAGGGACCCGGATAGACCTGTTTGGCGCCCATCAGCGTTGCCACAAAGGGAAATCCCCAGGCATGGACATGGAACATGGGTGTCAGGGGCATGTAAACATCGTTTGAACGGAAGCGGGCAATGGTGTGGTAGGCGCTGGAGATGATGCAGACGGACAGCGCGTGAAGAACCAGTTGCCGATGCGAATAATAAACACCCTTGGGATCGCCTGTGGTACCGGTGGTATAAAATGTCGTGGCTTTCGTATTTTCGTCCAGGTCGGGAAATTCATAGGATGGTGAAGCCGAAGCAAGCATTTCCTGGTAGTCGGCGTCTATCAAAAGATCCGTGTTTAAAGACGCAGTCTCTTCTTTTATGACGACAAGGGTTTTTACATGCGCCAGCTGGTCTCGAACAGTCTCGATGACAGGCAGAAAATCGGCATGGGTTATTATGGTTTTGGCTTCGGCATGGTTGATGGTATAAACGATCTGTTCGGAGGAGAGCCGCCAGTTTACGGTCTGTAGAACCGCGCCCATCATGGGAATGGCAAAGAAGCACTCCAGGTACCGCGGGCTGTCATAATCGAGTACGGCAACCACGTCGCCGTGTTGAACGCCCAGTCCGTGGAGACCACCGGCAAGACATTGAATTCGATCGTTCAGGTCCTTGTAGGTATAGCGTGTTCCGTCACTGTATACGATCTCTTTTTCAGGTGCATAGATGAGAGGGGTCTTGAGCAGTTTCTTGAGGATCAGAGGATATGCGTAGCTTTCACCTGGTTGGTAGATTTTTTTATTCATGGGAGAATTCCTGTCTTTGACAGCGTTGTATGTGCATGGTATCCTAAAAAATATTTAAAAAATGTCTTTTGGCCCAATCTCTGTGTTGGAAGTATATCATATTCAAAATAAATTTCCAGAGGCAGATACACCATGCGAGACCCATTTCAGGATATCGTGATGCAGATCAGCGCCATCGTTCTCGGTAAAGAGGATCAGATTCGCCTGGCGCTGACATGCCTTTTTGCCAGGGGTCATCTGCTGATAGAAGACATTCCGGGTATTGGGAAAACAACCCTGGCAAAAGCGCTTTCAAAATGTCTTGGGCTCCAGTTTCGTCGGGTCCAGTTTACGAGCGACATGTTGCCGGGCGATATCCTGGGAACCTCTATCTTCGATCGAAAACAGAGCGCGTTTCTTTTTCATCCCGGTCCTATTTTTACGCAGGTGCTTCTGGCGGATGAAATAAACCGCGCCACTCCGAAAACCCAGAGCGCTCTACTGGAGGCAATGGAGGAACAGCAGGTTACCATCGAAGGGGAAACGCGTGGGCTCGGGAGTCCATTTTTTGTGATTGCCACCCAGAACCCTCTGGAACAGTATGGCACGTTTCCCCTGCCTGAATCCCAGCTGGATCGTTTTCTGATGCGTATCGATCTGGGATATCCGGACAGAGCGGCCGAGAAAAAATTGCTCAGAAGCGAGAATGTCAGGGATCGCCTGACAAACATGCCAGCCTGCATTCTGTCAGAAGATGTTCTGGAAATTCAGCAACGAATCGGTGGTGTACACATTTCCGATGCACTACTTAATTATGTTCAGGACATATTGGCGTTTACCCGGACGTCAACCCATTTTCACATTGGGCTTTCGCCCAGAGCCGGAATGGCGATTACACAGGCTGCTCGGTCCTGGTCGTACATCAGTGGCCGCGACTACATTCTCCCTGAAGATGTTCAAAAAATTTTGCCATGGGTGGTGGGGCATCGATTACGGGCCAAAGAAAATCTCGAGGAGATACCCCGTCAACGGCTGGCAACCATCCTTGCAGAAGTTCCCATACCTTAATTTAAATTCATCCCGCGCTGCAGCGCAGGCTGAATTTAAATATGAAAGAACGATTTTATTCTATTAGAAATGCCAACCAATTCTACAGTCAAAACAATAGGTGATTTCAGCCGCCCCAATAAAAATGGTCGGATCCGGTGGTTCCCCACACGCTACGGCTGGCTCTTTGTGGCTGCTCTTTTAGGCATGCTGATGGGGTCCATCAATTATAACAACAACCTTGGATTTCTTTTTACCTTTCTGCTGGGAAGCATATTGCTGGTCTCTCTCGTTCACAGCTATCGAAACATTCGAGGGATAGCTGTGAAAGAGATTCTGGCCCTGCCTGTATTCGAGGCCCAAGACGCCATCTTTGAACTGAAATTGCGTTTATTGCCAAAGCAGCGCATGGCTCTTCGTTTCAGCCTGGATGACAGTCAAGAGGTCATGGTGGGTACGATACAGGGTTCTTGTGCCCGGGTTTCGGTCGCCCTGCCGGCCAGGAAAAGAGGGCGCGTTTCGCCGAGGGAATTGACCATTGTTTCTGAATACCCTTTCGGGCTGTTTGCTTTCCGCACAACCTGCCAAGTTGATGGCGATTGTCTGGTATATCCCAAACCGGTCCCCATGCAAAAACTATCCATGCAGGATCTTTTTCAGGCCCATTCCGCCGAGGGTGTCGCCCGGGAAAGTGCCGAGGATTTCAAGGGCTTGCGAACGTTTCAAAATGGGGATGCTATCCAGCATATCTTCTGGAAGGCATTTTCAAAGGGCCAGGGCCTGATGGTCAAGGAATTTATGGGCAGCACCTCTCCTTGTCTGTGCTTCAGTTGGGATAAAATCAAACCGGCCCATGTGGAGAAGAAACTATCAATGTTATGCGGAATGGTGCTCAAGGCCCACGGGATGAAACTGAAATACGGCATCCGTCTTCCTGGTCACCTGATTGCCCCGGACAAGGGCGCCCATCACAAACACGCATGTCTGCGCGCACTGGCCTTATTCTGATGAAAACGGAAAGACAGCACTCCCTATTGATTGTAACTGTTCTGGGTATTGTCATCGGTCCTCTTTTTTTGAACCTGCCGGTGTGGGTGACAGGGTGGTGCCTGTTCTTCTGGGGCTACGCGATTCTGGCGCACAAAAGGAGATGGCCATGGCCGAATCGAACTGCCCGTTTGATTCTGGCGTGTATTGGATTCATGGCGGTGCTGATTTTTCTGGGAGGGGGCACCCGGACTCTGGGCGGCCAAATGTTTATCGGCTTGTTGAGCGTTATGGCGGGCTTGAAACCGCTGGAAGCAAAGAGCCATCGGGATAACGTCGTGACCCTGTTCATGGCCTATTTCATTATCATCAGCAGTCTTTTTATCATAGAAAATCTTTTTATAACCCTCTACATGTTCGTGTCCGTTCTTGTAACGACAGCATGTCTTATTCACTTCAATCTTCCTGGAAGACAGCTGAAAGATAATCTGGGGTTGGCAGCCATCATCATGCTCCAGGCGATACCCCTGATGATCCTGTTCTTCGTTCTGTTTCCCAGAGCAGAGGGAACCTTTTTTACTCTTCCGGGAAGCTATCAAGGCCGGACCGGATTTTCAGAGTCGATGCAGCCAGGTTCCATATCGAGACTTGTTCGGGAAGACAGGACCGTGTTCAGGGTCCAGTTCCAGGGGGAATTTCCAGACGCGTCAGCTCTTTACTGGCGGGGACTGGTATTGTGGCACTTCGATGGGAATTCCTGGACCCGGGGGTCTGTTCCTGAGCAATATCAACGATCTATTCGTGGACAAAACGTATTCCAATACGATGTCATTATCGAACCCCACCGAAAAAAACACCTCTTTGCCTTGGACCTGCCCCTTTCAGCACCTCCTCTCACCCGTCTCACGGAGGATTTTACATTGATGGCACGCTGGCCCCTGAGAAAAACCCATCGATACCAGGTTCGGTCGTCCCCGGATGCCAGGATACGTGTCATGGGCAGGCAGGGGACAGCTTGCCCGTCAACTTCCAGAAAGTGGAAATCCTGAGGCGAAGCTGCTGGCGGCGACGTGGATGTCGCGTCTGGGTTCGTCGGAAGCTGTTATGAAACAGGCTATTGAGTTTTTCAGGCAGAACGAATTTTCTTATACACTCGAGCCACCTCTGCTGGGTGAGAATCCTGTGGATGACTTCGTTTTCGGTTCAAAAAGCGGGTACTGTGAACATTTTGCATCGGCTTTTGCCTATTTAATGCGTGCTGCGGGTATCCCGGCACGGATTGTGATCGGATTCCTAGGGGGTGAACGCAATCCTTATGGGAACTATCTGATCGTCAAGCAATACCATGCCCATGCCTGGGTCGAGGTTTTTTTGGACAACCAGGGCTGGGTTCGTGTGGATCCGACGGCGATTGTCGCCCCGGAAAGGGTGTCTCTGGGTCTGGCCGAATCCCTGCTGCCAGAAAACCTGCCGGAATTTCTGGTACAGGCGGGAGTTGGTGGCATGCGTGCTTATTTTAGAAAAATGGCCTATATGTGGGATGCCGTCAATCTGCGATGGAATGCCTGGTTTATGGAGTATTCCCGTCTTGAACAGCTGCGTTTACTGACGGGGGCCATTTCTAATCTTACCTGGTCTGGGGGGATCTGGATGGTTGGGCTGGGAGGGCTTCCGGCGGTCTTGGCTGTGATGGCCTGGATTCAATTTAAAGGTGCTAAAAAGGCCAGGCATAAGGACACTGTCAAAGAAGCCTATGATTTGTTCTGTACCAAGCTGGAAGGTGTCGGTATTCGTAGGAAACCGAACCAGGGACCGCTTGACTTTGCCGGTATGGCCGGTTTGAAACGCAGTGATTTGAGAGAGCAGATTAAAGAGATTTCTCAACAATACATAGCCTTGCGCTACATGGGCAGACAAGCCAATGTCTCTCGTCAGTCTCTTCTCAAGAGGATACGCAAGTTCGATCCGAAATAACATCGCTGGGCGATGTCTATGTCACGACCTTGGACGACAGTCTTTGGGACATGGCAAGGGCTTCTTCAAGTTCAGGCACTGCGCCCCGGCCGCCATATGCCCGGCAGGAAAGGGATGCCACGGCAACCGAAAACCGGACAGCCTCGTGGATATCAAACCCCCGGCTGATGGCCAGGGCGAATGCGCCGTGAAAATTGTCTCCGGCTCCGGTTGTGTCAAGCACAGGTACGGCCGGTGCGGGAACATGGTACAGTCGGTCTTTTAGGGGGTAGTAGGCGCCTGCGTCACCGTGGGTCACGATCAGCTGTCCCTGGACCATCTTTTTGAGTTTGAAAATATTATCGAACAGTTGGCCCGGCTCGAATTTGTCTTTGCTGGAATCGAAAAAGGCGGATGACGGTATGAAATAGTCTGCTGCATCCATCATCTCTTCCATGCGATTTTTCCAGCGCTCACAGTCGTAGACGAGCTTGGCATCCGGTCTGATGCGCTGTTTGAGTGTTTTACCGAGTGTCGTTGTTTGTGGATCGAGGGACAGGGTTTTTGCGCTTTGCAACAGGTGATCCAGGTCTTTCGAGATTTCGATATCCGGTAACCTGCTGGGTTCGTAAATAATGGTGCGTTTGCCATTGAACCGGTTGACAAAAAGATAGGCCACCGGTGTTTTGGTATTTTTCAGCACCTGGATATAACGGGTGTCAACGTTGAATTCACGCAAGCGTCCAAGACAGAATTCACCTTCCTTGTCATCTCCGATGTTACCGACCACGGCGGTTGTTCCACCCAGTCGCGAAACGCAACAGGCAGAGGTTCCACCCTGACCGCCGCCTTCTACGAGCCGGGCATTCAGGTGTACTTTTTCATCTTCCTGGGGGAATCGGTCGACAACCGCAATATAGTCGATGCAGTTTCGTCCTATAACCAGCACATCCAGATCATGCATAATCGTCTGCCCATAGCACAATTCCGGACAAATGAAAACGGCACAATGTTAAAGAGATCTGATTGTCAAGATGCCAGTGAGATGATATTGAAACAAACGTGATGTCACGAACGGAATGAGCACAATTTTCAAACAGGCGGATAAGCCATTCGCCATAATAGCGACGAAGTCGCATCAAATAAATTCGTGAAACGAATTTATTTTGGGAGATAAAAACATGAAAGGAAAACCTGTTGTACCGCCGGTGTATCAGACTGCAACCTACTATTTTGACACATCAGACGATATGATCGATGTGGTTCAGAACCGAAGTGGATACATCTATTCCCGTTGGGACAATCCTTCCGTAAGACAGGTCGAGGATATGCTGGCCGATCTCGAGACCTATGAACATGCCCTGGGTTTCAGCTCCGGTATGGCTGCCATCACAACGGCCATCATGTCACATGTGAACATGGGAGACCGCATTGTGTCCATACGGGAATCTTACGGCGGGACCTTTGACTTGCTTAACAGACTGCTGCCGGGTTTTGGTGTTCAAACGGTCTTTGTCAACTGTTGGGATCTGGAGGGGCTTTTCAGAGAAATCGATCAGGGTTTGTCAATCCTCTATCTGGAAACGCCCACCAACCCGCTGCTGCGTGTGATTGATGTAAAATCATTGGCCGAGGCAGCACACGCCAAAGGGGCCCTCGTCCTGCTGGATTCCACCTTTGCAACCCCTGTTAATCAACATCCGGTTGACTGGGATGTCGATGTCGTCATTCACAGCGCAACCAAGTACCTGGGGGGCCATCATGATATCACCGCCGGCTTTGCATGCTGCAATGAACCCTGTTTTGAAAAAATATGGGATTATCGTAAGGTACTGGGTGGTGTCATGGACCCCATGACGGCATTTTTAATCACCAGGGGGCTTCGGACGCTGACACTCCGTGTGCGCCAGCACAATGAAAATGCCATGCGGGTTGCCGAATTTCTGGAAAGTGAGGAGAAGGTCCGCCGGGTACACTATCCGGGGTTGCCATCTCATCCCGACCACGATATTGCCCGAAAGCAGATGCGGGGTTTCGGGGGAATGCTCAGCTTCGAGTTAGATGCAGATTTTGACAAAACCAAGCAATTTA
Source organism: uncultured delta proteobacterium (assembly GCA_963823335.1). Classification (GTDB taxonomy): domain Bacteria; phylum Desulfobacterota; class Desulfobacteria; order Desulfobacterales; family B30-G6; genus B30-G6. The sequence continues at coordinate 1,379,280 of CAWGLD010000001.1, forward strand.
TGGATCAGTTGCAGATGATTAAACTGGCCACCAGTTTGGGTGGTGTCACCAGTCTGGCAAACCAACCAGTCACGAACACCCATGTGGCACTAAATCCAGAGGAGAGAAAAAAGGCGGGTGTCATCGAGAGCCTTGTCCGGCTTTCCGTCGGGATCGAAGACACCGGGGCGTTGATTGAGGATTTAAGGCAGGCCCTGGCAACGTTATAAGAAGCCATCTCTATCTGTCTTTTGGCCCAATATCTAAGTTGATGGCTTCTGTAACGCGCCATTAACTTTTCGATCTAAAATGGCCAGAAGCTGTTGTCGTTCCAAAGCGCCTCGGTCACTTCCTTGTCAATGGCTGCCAGGAATTCAAGGTGTTGGGTTTCCCATTCGGCAAGCCATTTATAGAGTGCTTTCTCCTGGGGATCCGTGGAGGCCTCCGCCCGTTGCGAGTAGAGTTTGATGGCACGCTCTTCCATGCCCATGGCAGCGGAAATGGCGGCCGATTCAAATCCGGCACCCGCGATACGCTGTTTCAGCGTATCGGTCAATACAGCGTTGGCGACGCTTTCGTTTGAAGAGGTCCGGTCCATTTCAACAAACGTACCGTCCTTTTTGTAGGACTTGTACTGTTCTGATAATATCTGCACATGACTGATTTCGTCCTCAGCCAATTTGACAAAGAATTCCTTTACAGCTTGATCCTTGGCGCTGTCGGCGGCCTTTTCATAAAACGACTTTCCACGTAATTCCAATAGCAGAGCACTTTTCAATATCTCGAGAGCTGTGGGTGTTGACATGTTACCTCCTCAGGCATCGTATATATAGAAGTTATCTCAAACCCTTTTTTTGAGATGACTTCTAATGACATTATCCTACAACGGTGTTATAGAATACGCAAGCCTGATTTTGGGACAAGCCTTTGGACAGTTCAGAGAAAAATCCGGGTTTTTGCCGCCTGCCCAACAGTTTCAGGGAGGGGTGCCATGACACGTGAACCACACCATGACAATACGCATAAGGACAGACATACGTATGTTCTGGCCATTGATCTGGGGAGCGGGGGACACAAAATAGCCCTCGTCTCTGACACGGGCCATGTGGTTGCCAGTGCGGACGAGAAGATCGCTACCCTGATGCTGCCGGGGGGCGGGGCAGAGCAGGACCCGGACGAATGGTGGCAAAAAACGTTGAGTGGGTCCAAAAAGGTTCTCACGGCGGCCAAGGTACCGGCTGAGGATATCATCGCCATTGCCTGTGATTCCCAGTGGTCTTTGGCTGTACCAGTGGATGAGAACGGACAGCACTTGATGAATGCGATTCATTGGCTCGATACCCGGGGGGGACCCTACAATCGAAAAATAGTGAGCGGGTTTCCGAGTATCAAAGGGTATGGTCTCTTAAAACTGATCAAATGGGTCAGGTTGGCCGGGATGGTTCCCACGCTTTCGGGAATCGATTCTCTCGGTCATGTCTTGTTTATCAAGAACGAACGACCCGGCATCTATGAGAAGACCTTTAAGTTCCTGGAACCCATGGACTATCTGACCTCCCGGCTGACCGGAAAGATAACGGCCACCCAGAAAACAATGGCGCCCTTTGCCATTGTAGACAATCGTCGATGGGGTGGGCAGGCATACCAGGATACACTTCTTGCCCTTGCAGGTGTCGGAAAAGACAAGTTCCCCGAACTCATTGCCAATGATGGTGTGGTTGGATCACTCAAACCCGATGTGGCAGAAGAACTGGGATTGGCCCCTGCAACTCCGGTGGTTGCCGGTATCGGAGATTCCAATGCCTCTCTGATTGGGTCAGGTGCCCTGGCGGATTTTGAAACCATCATTTATATCGGCACTTCCATGTATATGACCTGCCATATCCCTTTCAAGAAAACGGATGTGAGCCATACCATGACATCTCTTCCAAGTCTTTTTCAAGATCGATATTACCTGCTGGGCGAACAGGGAGTCGGTGGGAGATGTGTCGAGTATTTCCTGAAAAATGTGGTTTATGCGGCAGACGCCTTCGGCAGCCTTAAGGTTCCCGCAGATGTCTTTGACCGTTTCGATCACATGGCAGCCCAGTCACCTGCCGGAAGCGAGGGGCTCATTTTTCTGCCATGGCTGAACGGCTCCGTGGTGCCGGAAGAAAACCCCCATGCACGGGGCGGATTTCTCAACATGTCCCTCAAGACAGACCGAAGCCATATGTCCCGTGCCATTATGGAATCCCTGGCGTACAATAACCGTTGGACCATGGGGCCGGCTGAAAAATTTATCGGTCGGAAGATAACCCATGTCCGGTTTTCAGGAGGCGGAGCCCTTTCAGATTTGTGGGCACAGATTCACGCCGATGTCCTGGGGATACCGATTCACCAGGTCGCCGACCCCCTTACCACCACGGTCAAGGGGACTGCCCTGCTGGCATTTTATTCGCTGGGTTACTTCTCCCTGGAGGATATGGCGAATTGTGTAAGCATTAAAAAGGTATTTGAGCCGGATGCTGCCAACAAACATATCTATGATCGGATGTTTGCTAACTATCGATCGTTTTATAGGAGAAACAAGACTCTTTTCAGGGCATTGAACTGTGAGCTGTAAGCATTAAGCCATAAGCTGCTTACAGCTTATGGCTATTGCTCATATAAGGAGGCAACATGTCAGACCAATCAAGTGAAATTCAGCCGGTGGATCCTTTCAAGCCATACACAGGACGCTTTCGGGTTCATGATCAGATACCTGAAAAAGGACGCGACAAGGCGGATCTGCTGAAAGAGCTTTCAACCATGGCAATGGAAGAAAATCAGCGCTGGCAGGACGGCCGGGTTTCAGGAACCTTCTACCATGCCGGTGAAGAGCATCTTGCCTTTCTCAACCAGGTTTTTTCGCGGTTTTCACATATGAACACTATCCAGTTCGACCTGTGCCCCAGCATGTTCAAGATGGAGAGTGAAATCATCTCTATGACCGCAAAGATGCTGCACGGCGATGCCGTCAGTGCACTCAACCCCCAAGACAGGGTTTGCGGAACCCTCACATCCGGTGGAACGGAAAGCATTCTGATGGCCATGAAGGTTTACAGAGACTGGGCAAAAACGGAAAAAGGCATCCGGAATCCGGAAATTATCATGCCGCATACAGCCCATCCGGCATTTGATAAGTCCGGGGAGTATTTTGGAATCCGCATGGTTCATGTACCTGTTTCAGAACCCGATTTCAGGGTCGATCCAGGAATGGTGGCGGAAAGGATCAACGAGAACACGGCCGCCATTGTCGGAAGCGCCGGGAATTACCCCTACGGCCTTATCGATCCCCTGGAGGACCTGGCTGAAATTGCTCTGCAGCACGATATCGGATTTCATGTGGACGGCTGTCTGGGTGGGTTTTTACTGCCCTGGATTGAGAGGCTGGGATATGCGGTTCCGCTGTTTGATTTTCGCCTGCCGGGCGTCACCTCCATGTCTGCCGATACTCACAAGTACGGGTTCGCTCTCAAGGGAACGTCTGTTATCCTTTATCGCCGTAACGGGCTGCGTCGGTATCAGTATTTCAATATTCCGGACTGGCCCGGAGGCCTGTACGCCTCGCCCACGTCTGCGGGGAGTCGTTCCGGAGGTCTGACAGCCGCCACGTGGGCCTCCATGGTTTACCTGGGCGAAAGCGGGTATCTCGAGGCGGCCAGGGCGATCATGGACGTGGCCGATGAAATGAAAACCGGTATCGAAAACATACCGGAACTGATTCTTATCGGTGAACCCACCTTTGTTATCAGCTTTTGTTCCGACGTTGTGGATGTGTATCATGTCAATGATTTCATGAAGACCAGGGGCTGGCGGTTCAATTGCCTGCAGCTGCCGCCGGCCCTGCATTTTTGCATCACCATGCCCCAGACATCCGTTGCGGGTGTGGCCCGGAAATGGGTTCAGGATCTGCAGGAGGGTGTGGTGTATGCCAGAGAAAAGGCGGGCACACCCGCCGAGACCGCCGCTGTCTATGGTCTGGCAGGCACAAGGGAAGGCAACCTGCAGGTAACGGAGATGGTGATGGGGGTGTTTGACTATCTCTATTCCACATAACCAGGATAGACTTCTCAAAAATAGGATTTTATCTCAAGGTCAAGGCGGACTTGAGTTTTAATCCGCAGAAATATTGTAGTATTTTGAGGAGTTAAAACACGAGTTCAAAACAGAGATTGAGTCAAAGGACATTTTTACATGATGAAAGCAGCGGTGTATAGAGTAGATAAAGGACTCGTTGTCGAAGAGGTTTCCATACCCCAAATCGATTCGGACCAGGTACTGGTGAAGGTATCCCATACCGGGTTTTGCGGATCGGATCATTCCATGATATCCAGCGGTGGACTATCTGACGGTACGATTCTCGGGCATGAGACCTGCGGCGTCGTTGTCCAAAGGGGAAAGCTTTCAATGGGGCTGGCGGAGGGAACGCGCGTCATTGTTCGCCCCACAGCTTGCGGTGACTGCCCGGAGTGCAGGTCAGACAAACCCTATTTTTGCCAAATCAAGCGTCGGTCCATCGGTATCGGCGATTTGCCGGGTGCTTTTGCAGAGTATATAGCGGTCTATCCGGAAATGCTCATACCGGTACCGGCAGGGGTCGATTCACAGAATGCAGCTCTGGCCGAGGCATATGCCGCCTCGTTGCATGCCATTACATGCAGCCACAGACAGACTTGCTCAGCCCTCGTTGTCGGCGGCGGACCCATCGGTCTGGCGCTGGTGAGACTCTTGAAGATTCTTGAATTTTATCCGATCCTGCTTTCCGAGCCGGTTGCCGAAAAGCGGGAGATTGGGCTGGCCTTTGGTGCCGATTTCGTGATCGATCCCCTGACGCAGGATCTGAACCAGAGGATTTTTTTGAGCACGCAAGGCAGGGGCTGTGATGTCGTTTTCGAGTGTTCGGGTGTTCCTTCTATGATTCAATCCTGTATGGATTCTGCCGCCCGAGGCGGTACCGTCTGTGTGGTGAGTGTCATGTATTCAACAGCGCAGATTACCCCCATCACTTTGAACTTCAAGGAAATCTGGCTCACAGGTTCCTACTCGAATACGCATGCAGAGAATATTCAATGCCTGAACTGGATGGCTGAGGGCAAGCTCGATGGCAACCCGCTGATTAGCGATCTGATTTCTCTGGAGGCACTTCCCGAGGTATATGAGAGACGGATCGATACAGGTCTTGCCGTGAAGGTGATGGTGGATATGCAGCTATGAGCTGTCGGCGATAAGCCATAAGCCGCTTACAGCTTACGGCTTATGGCTTATCGCTGACCTGTACCAATCCTCGAGTTCGAATAATCGTTGGGTCATCTGATAGCGTCCGTCGGCAAAAACACCATAATCGCCACCGCCCCCCATGGCTGAAGCAAACCGGGCGGTATTGGCGTAAAAGAGCCATTGGTCGCACCAGAGCCTTTCCGGGTATTCATCGAAAGGGTTTTCCGCATTTGCCAGCCCGGCCGCCCAGATATCCGACATAATGTGGGTTGTGGTGAGGGTGGTGGCATTGGTTTCCTGAATCGTGTTTTCAAAGCGTTGCCAGAACCCATTGACCCAACTCGACCCGTGGCAGTTAAGACAGATCTGTTTCAACTGTACGGTACGCTCTTTTTGCTCTGTTTCCGAAATAAGATAATTTTCGGCTGAAGTGCCGTTCATATCGGTCGGCAAGGGCTGTCCGGCCGCGTTCCGGATGATGGAAGTGTCCGGATTCCGGGGATAAGGATGGGCGTAGATGAGCCCGAACAGACGCCAGGGAAGCCGGTCATTGAAGCGGTGCGAACGCTGGGAAACGACGTCACCTTCTGTGTTGACCAGCAGGCTGATATGGCAGCCCGCACAGGTGGGGGCGGTGAAATCTTTACCGATGGTCCAGGGTACCGCTTTGAAATTCCATTCGCCCTGATGGGTTTCGAATAGATTGCCGTGCTTGCTGGAGGAATAAACCTTATAGACCGGCACGTCCGGTCCCACATGGCACTCCTTGCAGGTATAGGGCTTTCTGGCCATCTCAATGGAAAACGCGTGGCGGGTGTGGCACGGGGTGCAGGCTCCCAGGCTACCGTCAAGGTTGATGCGGCCCACACCCTGGTTGGGCCAGCCCTTGATGATGGGAAAGTCCAGTTCACCGGCGGCGTCCGTGTCGCGTGTTTCCGTACCCGTAAGCTCGAGAACGGTGCCGTGACAGTAGTAGCAGCTCTCGGCTTTTGTCATGTCGCTTTCAGGCTCAACGTGTAACCTGCCGCCCTTGCGGGAGGTCTTTCCTAGGATGCTGCGCTGAAGCTTCTGGTAAAGGGCATTACCGGCCAGGTTCTGGTAGGCATGCGCCATGAGATTTCCGGAATACTGTTCTGCTTCCACGGCATGACAGGTATTGCAATCTTTGGGGCTCACGACGATATGGATGTCATATCCATTGTGCTCAAACGTATCGGCATGCTCGGCGGGCCGCAGCATGTGGCATTCGGCACAGCCCACGGCCGTACCTCTTAGATTTTCAGGCACGTCTTTGCTTGAAACCTTGAGGGCCAGGGCGTCTGCCTGCATGGCCTGGCCCGGTGTCATCGATGCGTGCCGGCTTTTCTGCCAGTCGGCCACGATACCGGGCTGGAAGGTGGCGTGGCAGTCGATACACTCGCCGGTCGCCTCACTTATCGGCACTTCCGCAGCAGGTGAGAGACAGGGAATCAGAAAGCAAATCCATAACGCACAGATAATGGGTTTCATGAGGGCTTCCTCCAAGTTTTTTTATGCTACGGCAGGGATGTTTGCCGGCCGATGATATGGATAAGTTAGACCACTCACCAGGTGGAAGTCAAGAAATCGATTGACACAAAAAAAGGTTCAGGGCACAAATGTCGTCATTAAAATTAATCAAAGAACGACAACGTCGCGTTTGATAAAATCGGGGACCGATTTTATGATGAAAGGAGAGAAATCATGAAACAGATTCTGTCGGCTGTTTTGATACTGGCGGTGATGGCGGGGACATGCCTGGGGCAGGAGAATGGGGTTTCCAGTCCCCAGGTGGTCATGGAAACATCAAAAGGGGAGATCGTTCTGGAGCTTTACCCTGACAAGGCGCCCCTGACCGTGAAAAACTTTTTGGATTATGTTGATGCGGGGTACTACAATGGTACTGTTTTTCATCGGGTGATCCCAGGCTTTATGCTTCAGGGAGGAGGGTTTTCGCGGGACATGCAGAAAAAACAGGCCTCGACGCCCATAAAGAACGAGGCGTACAATGGTTTGAAAAATGATCGTGGCTCCATTGCCATGGCGCGAACGCAGGATCCGCACAGCGCGTCGTCTCAATTCTTCATCAACACGGTGGACAATGCCTTTCTGAATTTCAAAAGCCAGACAACGGCCGGCTGGGGGTATGCCGTTTTTGGAAAGGTCATCAAAGGCATGGAGGTGGTGGACACCATTTCCACGGTACAAACCGGTACTCAGGGAAGATTTCGAGATGTTCCAGAAACGCCCGTAGAGATCATCAAGGTGCTAAAAAAAGCTCCTTGATCACGACCTGCTTCAACGAGTCTTTCGGACGACACCGCCGGTATGGTCTCGGCAAAAAATCAGCAGGCCGATGGGGTCCGACCTGAAAACTGTTAGAAAACTTTAAAACCGAAAACCGTGCTCTCTTCTTAAAAGAGCCTGAACCGCAACAGCGAGCGCAGTCCCCGTAGGTTCTGCCGTTCGGCAGTGCTTGGCATGCTGTGAGGTTCTTCAATATTTTGAAAATCAAGTTGGTTTGCTTTACATAAACCGGAAGCATGATTACTACTGTGTGGTATATATGTCCATCGATATAATTATTGACTTTAAAATGAAACCAAAAGTTGAAACTTATCAGGGCCTTAAGCGCTGAGACGCGATTCAATTATAACTGGAGGGAATAAAGTGAAAAATATTCTTAAACTCATTGTTGCGGGTATTTTCCTGTTGGTTGGATGTGCAACTTCCGGTCCACCGCCTGTGATGGATACAGGATCTTCCGAACCTGGTGGGTCCGTGACTCGCAAAGGGAACCCAACTAATTTGCTTGGCAACGCTATTCAATTAGGAAATCCACTTCCTTCTGTCGAGCTGGTGGACAGCAGCAGCATGAAACCAGTAGATTTGTCCCTGGAAAAAGGAAAAGTCTTGCTACTGAGTATCGTGCCGTCAATCGACACCAAGGTATGCGAAGAACAGACGCACTACCTGGGAGAAGAGGGAGACCGTCTATCTTCCAATGTTGAGCGGATCACTATAAGCCGAGACACGCCCTTTGCCCACCGTCGATTTTCGGAAGAAGCGAAACTCACTGATATTCGATATCTGTCGGACTACAGGGAGGGGCAATTTGGTCTTGCAACCGGTCTGTTGGCAGAGGATGTAAGACTCTTAGCCAGGTCGATCATTATTGTGGATCAAGCGGGCATCGTCCGATATATCCAAGTGGTGCCGGAACAAAGCCACTTGCCGGACATGGAGAAAGCCTTCACATTTGCACAGAGCTTAGCGAAATAAAAATAGGTATTTTCAATGGTTGAAGGGGAGATGGTGGGTCGGTCCGACCTAAAAACCGCTGAAAACGACCATTCCTGCGTGCGCATCGCCTAATGCCCTCGCGAGCGCTCACCGAACCCTCTGGCCCAGGGATTGGCACTTTTTAACATCAACTAATTGATGTTATTGGTCGGGGCGGTAGGATTTGAACGTACGACTTCCTGCTCCCAAAGCAACTACCCCGCATTTTTTATGTAATATTTCCAATTATTTCAGCGCCACTTTGTCGTTCTTGTTGTGTTTTTTGTTGCGGTTTTCGTCCGGAACTGCAACACGATCCGCAACAAACTTTCCCTCGATTTTCGTCAATGCTTCCTTCTGCTGGCCATCGATGGAGTGTAGATATATTTCCGTGGTTTTAAGGTTCTTGTGTCTTAACGTTTTCGATATGGTTTTGAGAGATACTTTTTCTTTATCGGCAAGGTATGACGCCATGAAATGACGAAGCGAATGGAAGTTGAAAACAGGCCCCTCAAATTCTTTTATCGTTTTCAACTCCGGCGCAAAGGCCCTCTTGCAGATCGACCGCATCATTTTGGGTCGTTTGTGATATCGGGTCTTATATTTGGGGTTATAAAATACCCAGGTTTGGCTTTTTCGATTATCCCAAAGCCTCTTTAAGACGTCATATAGATCGTCGTTCATATATATGCTTGCTGGAATATAACACTTTCATCTGCTTAGGGCTTTAGCAGCAGGAACATCCTCTTAATTATATCCAATAATGGCATTTTTTATCGTATTGGGAAACCCCAATATATTGAGGTCATGTGGTTTGTAGAATATCGGGGTGTCACAAAAGACTGTGTTACAAAGTCTTCAATCGGGATGGCTCGCCGTGTTTGATTAAATCTCAACTATTCGGTACCAAGCGATAATCAAAGGCTTGATTCGAAAATCTAAATCCAAAACCTTTCAACTTTGAAACTATCATTAGAACATTATCGACTGTATTCTGCTTTAGCAGGTAGCTGCTACCCAAAATGGCATTTCTGCTTGACCTGCGGAAACTGTTTGGGGTGAATGGTGTCTGCCGATCCGGCGGCGGCTTTAAGAATCGAGGTATTTACGGCCGAGCATGGCGGCCCCGCTCATGGAGGATTGTTCGGTGAAAATGTAGTCGGACCTGTGCATCCATTTCCTCTTGGCCCTGACAATAGCATTATTGACCGCACCGCCGGTGAGGTGAATTGTCTTTTCAAGCAAGATTTTTTTTTCGATTTCTTTCAGGTGGGTCTGCTGGTATCTACACAACCCGCGGACCATGGCTGCCAGGAGTTCCTCTCGGGTCGTTTCAATTGTCAGTCCCTGAAACTGGGCGGTGAGTGGTTCCTGGGAATAACGGGACCCTAGCAGGTAGGGAATGTAGGTAACCCCGCTATTCCGCCCGATCCATTTCTCGATTGATTGGGGCACGAATTCGGAGTAGAATGCTGCTTCGGACATTTCAGGTAGAAACAGGTTCTTAAACCATTCGAAGGCCTTACCGCCGGCATTCATGACATACAGGGTCAGCCAGCGGCCCGGAATGACATGGGCACGAATATTGTAATTAGATGACGCAAGGCATTCCGGCAGGCAAACCAGGGTGATTTCACAGGTGCCGTTCACGTTGATGATTTCTCCGGTGTTTTCGACGCCCATAGAATATGCCGCTAGAACAGCGTCGTTGCCACCGATCACCACTGCCGGCTCTTTTTTGAACCCTAGAGACCGGGCCAGCGATGGCAGCATCCGACCAGGGCTTTTATGGGCTGGCATGAGCTCGGGTAATCGGGATACGTCAATTCCAAAGGTATCCGCAATTTCGGTGTTCCACGAATACTCGTACTCAGCTGTGTTGTAAAGCCCGGTCAACGATGCCGATGAGGGATCCATAGCGGCATGGCCGGTGAGCCATCGGGCCATAAACGAGTTGGAGTGACCGAAGATGCGCGCTTTTTCGAACACTGAAGGCATATTATCCTTAATCCACAGGATTCCGGCCAGCGAGCAGCCGCCGGCTACCGGAATGTTGCCAGTTTTTTCCAGCAGGACATCCCATCCAACGATTTCGATGATCCGCCGGGCCTGCTTTCGGGAGCGCTGATCAAGCATCAATATGGCGGAACAAAGTGCGTCACCCGCCGCATCCATGGCAGTCAGACCAGGGGTGGTGCCTGACAGGGCGATTGCATCCACATCGGCCAGATGAGGCCCAAGATACCGACATCCGTCCGTGAATGCCTGCTGCCACTTATCCGGTTCGATATCACCGAACAAACCCCCGTTGTAAACATTGATCTCATATTCAACTGAGAATGACCGCAGCAGAATGAGTTCACCTTCACGGTCGTAAAACACGCCCATCTTCAGTCCGGTAGTTCCGATGTCCACCCCGAGTACATGCAACATGTTTTCCTTTCTGGAAATCCCTGTCCGAGTAAATCCTAACTGTATAGCACAGATAATTATGAGGCATCCGACTTATGTATTCTGCATACCAAATTCTACGCCACCCCTCACATGTCCAGAGAACAACTATTCTCAGGAGACCAGCTTTGGTCTTATTGCCTTGTTCCGATAAATGTCTCGTTCCAATTACAAAAGTTGCCTCCATTGTTAGTACCATTGACCTCGTCGCTTCCAGTTAGGCTGCTTAAGGAGGTTAATGAGAAAGATCCGCTGATATTAACAGTATAGTCATCATTTTCTTCAATCCATGAACCAGAAAAATTATATGCTCCACCGCTTATGGTTCCATTTATAAGTTCATAGACATTCCCATCTTCATCAACCCAATCCCAGGTTCCAAGTATATCACCTGCTGTGCCACTGTCTCTCGCCCATGTTAAATCGTCGTCTAGGCACGCGCTATCATCAGCGCCTTCATCACCGCCTCAGTGCCGGAGTTAACAAAGCGCACCTGCTCTGCAGAAGGAACCAAATCATGAATTTTTTTTGCAACATCCAAGCTGAGCGCGGTCTTCATACTTGAGGTTATGCCATGCTTTAAAGACCAGGCAACAGCTTTCTCCACATCCTACAGTCGAGCTACCTGGGCCTTTTCGAAATAAATCGGTCGGCGAAAATTTGAGTGAACCCCTTCTGGGACAATGCCTTTATACTTTTCAAACAGCTCCTGGGATTTTTTTGTGTCCATGTCTTTTTTTCACCTCCTGTAGGCAAACGTTTTTAAATCATTACCGAAAAACCCCCATCGACAGGTATAGTGGTTCCGGTTACAAAATTCGATGCCATGCCCGATAAAAAAATGGCCAAGCCGGCAAGGTCTTCGGTCTCTCCCCACCGACCGACGGGTGTTCGTCCAATCACACGTTCATCTAAACCTTCCATATCTGCCTTGGCCTGAATAGTAAGTTCTGTATTTATCCAACCGGGAAGTATGGCATTCACCTGAATATTGTCAGGTCCCCACGCAACGGCAAGGCTTTTCGTTAATTGAACAATTCCCCCTTTGCTTGCAGCATAAGGTGCCAGCTTTGCACCACCGAATATGGAAGTCATGGATCCGATATTAATAATTTTGCCACCGCCCGCTTTCTTCATATGTGGATAGACACTCTTGGCACACAAAAAAGACCCCCTCAAATTTATATCCAGCATTTGGTCCCATTCATGCAGAGTGTATTCCTCTGGATACTTGCGTATGTTGATGCCTGCGTTATTCACGAGGATATCTATTTGACCGAATTCTTCGAAAATATGATTTATCCCTTCCGCAATTTGATCTTCCTCGAGTATATCGGCCCTTATTCCACTCACTGCCGATTCTGACTTTCCACGAATTTCATTTACAGCACAATCGATATCAATCTGATTTCTGGCAATTAAAACCACATTCGCTCCGGCGTTTGCCAAACCAGTAGCAATTGCCTTTCCGATGCCCTTGCTGCCGCCCGTTACAATGGCCACTTTATTGTCCAAGCCAAACAGATTTTCCATCTTTCCAGTACCTCCCCAAAGTATGCGTTAACGTTTATTCCTCTCATGAAATCCTATTGATATCTGCCCTACCATAAATTCGATTATAAATCCATCAGCCATATGCCAAGTGCATAGTAGTAAAATAGTAACAGTATCCCATTTCATACCACCCCCTACCTCGCCATCCTATCCATGCCTTCGGTTCTGTATCAGCCACCACCAGTACCCAACACCCCACTCATGCAAACCACCAGTGCGCTACTCGGAATCAAATCCTGGACATCCTGTTTCTTCAGCATGCTGTTTTGTTTTTGGGTATGCTCTACAATGATAAGGAACAAGCGCCATTATTTTGATTAATCAACAATCTTTCTGGGTTCTCGGTAAAAGATGGCACATAAGGTAGCAGTTAAGCCACCGATCCCAAGGACCATGAATGCCCAACTCCAGATTTCAGGTGAGGTGCCAGCTAGGTTTGTCAGATCAAGCATTGCACCGAACATGATTGGAGCAATACCTCCAGCTCCAAAACCAAGTAGAGCCCGGGCGGCGAGGATGGATCCGAGGTATCCCGGTTCCACAGTCTCGGTCAGTGCGGCAGACAGTACAGGGGAATCGCCAATTGCAAAAAAATAATAAACAAACCCAATAAGCACCAAGAGCACAATGGGCCACGCGATTAACCAACCGATCACCAGCGAGATACAGGCACCGATTGCCGCAACCTGGATCAGAACGACTCGCCTGCCCCGCCTATCCGCCAAGCGACCCATTGATACCGAGGCCAGTGCTCCAATGAGATGCATGGAAGCCACAAGATACGCACCGAACTGAGCTGTTTCACCGAAGCCATTTCCGGAAATGGCTATGCTTGCAGCAAAGAAAGCCGGTGTCCACGACCACATGCCCAGCAATTCCCAGCAATGGAAAGAGTAACCAGCGATTAGTAGGCCAGCATTACGATTGCGCTGCAAAATTGTGGTTATGCGAAGGCGCTCGTCACGTGGATGGATGTTATTGGGGGTTGTTCTCAATGCGCAATACAACAGGATTAGCCCGACTACGGGTAGACATCCGGTCACAATGAAAGCAATGCGATATCCTCCCCAAGTAAGGCACAGCCCTGACACTGCCAGTGAAAACGCGTATCCAACGGAAGTGCTCGCAATCAGATACCCTACCGCGGTACCACGTCTTGAGGAGTCATAGCGATCCGAGAACAGCATGATCGCTGGCGTATATAGGCCGCCTTGTGTAGTTGCCGCAAGACCATACAGTAATAGACCTGAGAGATAGGAATGTGCAAAAAAGCCAAACACCAAAGCCGATAATGCGCTCAGAACTGCAGAGAGAATAAATAATCGCTTCGCCCCAAAATGATCGGAGAGCCACGCAAACACGAACAGGGATGCGGCATATCCAACCATGAAAGCTGATGAGATACTACCGGCCTGAGTGGCCGTCATATCCCATTCGTTGAGAAGGATCGGTAAACAGGCAGCGTATACCATGAAGTTCGCGTACATTGCTATGCGCGCAAAAAAAATCAAAACCAGCCATCTATCGAATCGAGTCGTTGTCATTTGGAGGTAAATTGTATCTATTGCTAGATTTTCTGGGAGTGTGGTTTTTATATATTATAACCACCCCAACAGGTTCCACCATAAATAATTTAGTGGCAACAACAACAGGGTAGAAATTATGGCTAAATAGAAACACACTTTTAATGCTTCTGTTAATTTTACCTGTGATATCTGCATACCAATGAGTATTGGAGGGGCTTGGTAAGGGAATATTGGGTTTGAAAACCCAAGTACTTGCGTCATAAAAACCGATTCTACTGGAAAACCTGAAGTTTGAGATAACTCATTTGATAGTGGAGTAAGTAAGGCTGGTACGCCCGGCAAGGTGGTGATAACGCCTGTAAGCATTGAAGATAGACTCAGAGATAGATAGTTTGTAAATGGCGTATCTATATTTAATGGTAAATATGAGATCAGGTATGTTGCTGCTATGCTTCCCAATCCAGAATAATTTATCATGCTGCCCAAACCCAATATCCCAGCAATAAAAAATAAGGTCCCATAATTGATTTTTTCAGTAAATTGTTGTTTGCTGACGATTTCTATCTTTGGAAGCAATAAAAAAACCGCCCCGGCCAATGCAATCCATGCAGGTGAAATATGGTGAATAAAGTCAGTTGCCCATAAAACGATAAGTATTATTAAAACAACGGACAATACGGTTTCCTTTTCAGACATAACATCTGAGTATTCCAGGGACCGACTTTTATCCATGATCGGCTTATCAGGATACAACCATAATATTAATGCTGTAATAATTATTGCCTTTAATAATCCGAGAATCGGAAAGTGCAGAAGCAAATATTCACCATACAGAGGAGAGTACTGATACAATGATTCTGCCATGCCAACCAATACCATATTTGGAACATTGGCAGGTAGTATCGAAAAAGCCGGAATAAATGAACCCAAAACGATAGCTAAAATTACACCGACAAATCCATTTGAGCCGTTTTTAAACCCAAAGTGATGTGATATTGAAACGGCGATAGGTACTAACAAGACTACACGCCCCGTCGCGGAGGGCATCAAGAACGCAAATGCTAATCCGATAAAGACTAGACCACCAATCAACTTCACGTAACTGCCATTAAGATGCACAGCCACCTTCCTGGCAACCCGTGTTCCAAGTCCTGTTCCATTGATACCAATACCAATAACCAGTCCAGCAAAGACAAGCCAAAAAGCGGGGGAATGAAATCCTGAAAATGCAATTTTTGCGGGTGCTATCGAGAACAGCATGGCTACAACAAAAAACAGGAGGGCAGTTAGATACTCTGGAATAATGCCCGTCACCCAAAAGGTTATAACGATAACCACCAACGCCGCCACGGTTCTTTCTGAGGAAGAAAGAATTGTAGATGGTGAAATAATTATAATTGTTCCAATTATAATTGATACCGACGATAGAATTATAAGTGCTTTGGATTTGCCTGGAATCACCCGCCCACCTCTCTTTAAAGCAATTGGTTCTTCAGATATCATCTCGCTCAAATTACTCCGTTTTCCGAGTATGTATGCATTAGAAATCTGTCTTATAGCTGATAGAGGTATCCCATTTCTCACAAAAATGCAAAAAGAGCAAATCCCAAGGCATTGGAATCGCCTCTTCCAATAAGAAGCCAACGATGAATCATCCTTACCGCGAACTTATCACTTTATGCATTATGCCAAGAATCTGTTATCACAATGTATTTAATCCATTATTACAGAACCTTTAATGCGAATAGATCTCCTTGAGAAATCAAGTCATTAGATTGTGCCAAGGCTCATATGAGGTAGTTTTCTTTGTTAATCATTCTAAAATATCTTTTCAATTTTGTTTTTCCCGACCATAGCCAAGACCGGTATCCGCTATTCCTTGATGGACTGGGCTGCCTGAGTGTAAAATTCCGCTGACAATATAAAAAATCCATTCAAATAAAATTTATTGACAGCAAAGAACAAGTTCGCATATAGAGTTAAGTGGAAATAAACAGCGAACCTGGGTTGCCGGGTCGGCAGCAAGCGTCAATTGATTGACCCACCTTTCGGGCTCACATCATAGCCAGCATTAAGAATTGGTATTCGATCATCTCGGTTCTATTATCCTGGAATCACATCCTGTTTTATCAATAAATACAAACCAAACTTATTGGAGGGAATAAAAATGAAAAATCGTCCTGAAATCGACTCGGCGCATCCCTGGAAAACGGATAACTGGTACGTCAGCCACTGGAACTACCTGGAAGAAGTCACCAAGGATTTTACCCCGCCCCCCCAGGTGAAAGTGCATGATATTACCTTGCGGGATGGAGAGCAGCAGGCCGGGGTGATCTTTTCCAAAGACGACAAGATACGCATTGCCGAAAAACTGGCCGAGGTAGGTATCCACCGGATTGAAGCCGGGATGCCGGCCGTATCCCCCAATGACGAAGCAGCGCTCAGAGAGATCGTGAAACGGAATCTGGGTTCGGAAATTTTCTGCTTTGCCCGTTGTATGGTGCCGGATGTCGAACTGGCCGCCGATTGTGGGGTGGATGGCATTGTGATCGAAATTCCCTCGAGCAAACACCTCATCGAGAAGGGGTATCGGTGGCCCTTGGAAAAAGCCATCGAACTTTCCATAACAGCCACCTCGGCCGCTAAAAGAGCGGGGCTCAAAACTGTATTTTTCACCATCGATGCCACGCGGTCCGATATGGACTGGCTGCTGGACCTGGTGGATCGTGTTGCGGTTGAGGGCCATATGGATGCGTTCACCCTTGTGGACACTTTTGGTGTACTGTCTCCCCAGGCGGCGACCTATTTTGCAAAAAAAGTAAAAGAACGCATATCCAAACCCATCGAAGTTCACTTTCACCCTGATTTTGGTATGGGTGTTGCCAATACGATCAACGCTGTTCTTGCCGGAGCGGAGGTCATTCACACCACGGTCCTCGGCATCGGGGAGCGGGCCGGCAACACACCCATGGAAGAAACCGTCCTGGCGCTGCTGACCATGTACGGCATCGACGTGGGTATCGATTTCAGCAAACTCAATGAACTGGCGGCCCTGGTTCAGGAATTGTCCGGTTTTCAGGTGCCCCCCAACCGGCCTTTTATCGGTAAAAACGCCTATAATATTGAATCCGGAATCGTCACCGGCTGGTACAAGAATGTCTTTGAATTCGACCCCACCATCGTGTTTCCCGTACATCCCGACTTTGTGGGGCATGACGCACCCAACATCCTGATGGGAAAAAAGAGCGGGATTGACAATATCGAGCTGTGGACGAAAAAACTGGGTGTCGAGCTTGCTCGGCATGAGGCCATGGCGGTATTGAAGGTGGTAAAGCAACAATCACACGACCTGAAACGTGTTCTCAGTGAAGATGAATTTGTCAAGATCATCCGGGACATAAAAGCGTAAGGGGCGGGGTTGAAGAACCTCACAGCCCCGGTGAACCGAGATCCTCTGCAAGCCAATGGCTGGTGTCCGATGCTGCGGTTCAGCCTGAGGCGTTATCGATTGGTGGTTCTGGGCAATTTTGCCCATTGGTACAGAAGAGGAACAGTGCCCATAAAAGCCCAACTTAAAAACGAATGGTTTTACATCAACTAAACAGCTCACTTGTCTCTTTTAGCTTTGATATTCCCCATTCAATTTCATTGGGTTGAAACGATGGAAATGTCAATCTGAAAAACAGGCCTTTTTTTTGCTTTTCTTCCACATAGTTTGGAGCGATGGCATTCCAGGCAGCGGCTATACCCACACCCTTTTTTTTAGCTGATTCAATAAAGGCTGCTTCATTATCAATTGAAACACTATCAAGGCTAAGAGAAACGAAAAAGCCACCAGTAATCTCCTCTCGATGGACTCCTGGAAACATTGTATTGAGGGCACCGTTCAGTGCATTCATTCTTGGCTTATAGAGTTTGCACAAGTATTTAAGGTTGTCATCATACCGTCCCGATTCGATGAAATCTGCTATAAAGGCCTGAGTCGGCAGATTGGGGTTTATGCGCGTATTGAGGATAATTCCTGATAGGCGTTTCACATAATGATCTGGCACAATTATATACCCGCATTTTGACCCAGGAGATATTGTCTTTGTAAATGAACTTGCTATAACCGGCCCCCATTCTGATATTTCTACAGGCTCATTCACTTTGCCATCATATCGAAGCTCTTGATAACAAATATCCCATACACATAGAATATCATTTTCGCGGCATAGTAATTCAACAGCCTTGCGATTATCTTTTGTGTAATTTATTCCCGTTGGATTCTGATGAAAAGGTATCCCGTAAAACACTTCAGCCCTTACTTGTTTCAACAGCTCCTTTAATTGGCTCAAATCAATGCCCTCTGACGTCAATCCGACACCGATCAGTTTATGGCCATAATTCTTGGCGTCGAGCAGTACGCGATCGTAAGACGCCTCTTCAACAATTATATTGCTTTCTCTGGGCAAAGATTTAAAAAATAATGATATTACCTCTAAACCACCGTTACCGACTATGACTCTTTCCGCGTTTACATTATGCAGATTTCCGATGATATCCCGCAGAATTTTGAAGCCTGTAAAATGGCCGTATTGAAGCACATCCGTACCGTATCGCTTAATCACTTCTTTGTATCCCTCTGACACCATGGGAATAATGCGTGATAATGCTTCTTCAGAAGGAACGCCACGCAGGAAATTTACTGACTGTTTCTCACTCATCTTGTTCACCATTATATCCTTTCATTTTGATGGAACTCACCGCTTTTCATCCATCCTCAATTAGAATCCAGATTGTTTTCCAGACCAAGATAACACGGGAAAGCCTATCGATGCAAGATTTGGTCTGTTGAGATTATAATCGGACATCGGTGTATTTTTAGGGACTTTATATTTACAAAATTTTTGAAGATGGTGCAAGCCTCCAAAGCCAAGAAAAGGTGATCAAATGTGCAAGACCAGAAGGGTAAAAAGCCCCCAAGGTTTTTGCGGAGGTGGTCTTTTAACATTCGCGATACTTGACAAAACGCCAACGATACAATATCTTGCGTACTCTAAATCGGTACCGGATTACTCTGCACTGGAATATCGAGTAGTCAAACAAATAGAATCACTTATTTTACTTCCCGGTCTTTTTTTGATAGAATCCCTGGTTGTGAGTGCAGTATGGATACACGCTGGAAAAGATATGAATCAGATATCACCTCCAGCAAGTGTGTCACGTACTAGCAAGATACCCAATGGGTGTAGATTTTGTAGCTAATATTCGAGACAAGGCTGGTACAATGAAGGGGTTATCTGATGAAAATTATACGTTTTTTAGATGAACATGATCACCAATGCTATGGTCACGCCTATAGCGATGGCAACGCCATTCTTTTGGAGGGCAAATTATTGGGAGAGTTCACGGATACCGGACGCCGGGTCAGTGTAAAAAAAATCCTGGCACCGCTGGAACCGGCTGCCATCTTCGGCATCGCCCTTAATTACAAGCAACATGCCGACGAAGCCGGTTTTGAAAAACCGAAATACCCGGTCCTTTTTTTTAAAAATCCCGCATCGGTGGCACATCCCGGGAGATCCCATCGTCATCCCGAAGTGCTGTGAAGACGTACCCCAAGTTGACTGGGAGGCCGAACTGGCCGTGGTGATCGGCCGTGCCGCCAAGAATGTGCCCGCCTCCGAGGCACTCCAATATGTATTGGGATACGCGCCGACCAATGACATCTCTGCAAGGCATTGGCAAAAAATCGCCGGGGCCGGTCAGGTTGCCCGAGGTAAGAGCTTCGATACGTTCTGTCCCCTGGGGCCTGAATTGATAACCCCCGACGAAATTCCTGACCCGCAAGCACTCAAATTGCAGTGTCTTCTCAACGGGGAAATCATGCAGGACTCCAATACGTCACAAATGATTTTTAGCGTAGCGGAGATCATTGAATATCTCTCCATGGACACAACGCTGCTGCCGGGATCCGTTATTCTGTCCGGCACGCCCGGCGGCGTCGGTTTTGTCCGCAAGCCGCCCGTATTCCTCAAATCCGGGGATGTGGTTGAGGTCGCGATTGAAGGCATGCAGACCCTCAGCAATCCGGTTGTTTCTGCGTAACCTGTGCTATAAAAGAAGGGTCCGTTACCAAACACGGCTCTTCCCGGTGACGCCCCTGGAGAAACCCGGGTGTTGTCCCCATAGCCCTTTAAATTGGCCAACAAAAAAAATCAGGGGGTAGTTATCCAAAACCTACCCCCTGATTTATAAGGTCAGTTTGACAAGGTATTACGAAACAACACCCCGTTCTTTTTTCACACAGCTACTCGAGACCCTGGTTACCGACAGTTTCCTTGTGCCAGAAGATCAGTCTCTTTTGCGCCCAGATGACGGCCCAAAAAGTGGCCAATCCTAAAAAGCTCAGGTAGATAATCAGTGAAAACACACGTGGTGTATTGAGCTGAGACGCGGCCACACGGATCAGTTCTCCGAAGCCCTTGCCACCGCCCAGGAACTCCCCAACCACCGCCCCCACGACCACGAGCACCGCCGCATTCTTTAAACCGGCAAAGAAGTGCGGCATGCCCAGGGGCAGCTTCAGCTTGTAAAGCGTCTGCCAGCGGGTAGCACCCATGGTGCGGAAAAGCATGCGCTGACTCTCGCTTGTGGAGTGCAGCCCGGCTGCCGTGCTCACGATGACCGGGAAGATGGCAATAAAGGCTGCAAGCGCCACCTTCGAGGAAATGCCAAAACCCAGCCAGGATACGAACAAGGGCGCAAAAGCCACCTTGGGCATGGCATTGATGGCAACCAGGTAGGGCATCACCGCCCGTTCTCCGAACTTCGTTTCCCCGACCAGCAGCCCCAGCAAGAATCCGATGCCGATGGCAATCGCAAAACCGACCAGCACCTCCTGGGTGGTTATCCACAGGGCGGCCAGCATATACCCGCCGGTTAGTATATTTTTTCCAACGAAGAAGAGATCGTAGATCGTCTCCATGGGTGCGGAAAGAATAATGGGCGAGATGAGCCGCAACTTATAGGCAAGCTGCCACAAGAGCAGAAAAATTATCATCAGCAGCGCCATGGCCACAGAGCGGGGAATCCGGTCGATCCAAGCCTCGCGCTGGATCACGAATGTTTGTGGTACAACCGTTATTTCAGCGGTTTTCTTTGGACCCATCATAAGAATGCTCCCTTGTCTAGTAAATCTCGAATCGTTTTGACAGCGTCGCCGAAGCGCGGTTCGGTCATTATTTCCAGGGTCCGGGGGCGGGGCAGATCGATGGGGATCGCCTTGTTGATACGCCCGGGTCTTGGCGACATGACATACACCACGTCGGAAAGGATGACGGCCTCGGGAATCGAATGAGTGACAAGGAATGTCGTGGCATTGCGCTCCAGACAGATCCGCTGCAGCTCCATGTTCATGAAATCCCGGGTTAACTCGTCGAGGGCGCTGAACGGTTCATCCAGGACCAGCACGGTAGGTTCCGTGATCAGCATCCGGCAGATGGCCGCACGCTGGGCCATCCCTCCCGACAGTTCGCTGGGGAAAACCTTTTCGAACTCCTGCAGTCCGACCAGTTCGAGCAAGGTCTTGGCGATACCATGCTTGGCCAGGGCCGCGCTCTTTCCTTCACGTATCTCGATGGGAAGGACAACATTTTCGATCGTGTTGCGCCAAGGGAAAAGAGTTGCCTCCTGAAACATCATACCGATGTCCCGCCGCGGTCCCGCCACCGGCTCGCCGGAAAGAATCACGCTCCCTTCGGAAGGTGACAACAGCCCGGTCATGATCTTGAGCAGCGTCGATTTTCCACAGCCGCTCGGGCCGATAATGGCCGAAAAACTCCCCTCTTCCAGGCTTAGGTTAATATTGTCGAGTGCATGTACTTTGCGCCGGGCGTAGGTCTTGCCGACCCCACGCAATTCGTAAACCGGCCGGCCCGAAAGGCCGGCCGGTGATGACATCGATTCAACAGCTGTCATTATTTAGCATTCCATTTCTTTATAAAATCATTGGTGTAGGCAGCCTTCAGATCCGGTAGAGGAGCCTTCAGCGCACCCGATTCGACAAGCCCCACATGCCAGAGTTCCCAGCCTTCAGGAGGCATGTACCCCCAGCCGGGTGACAGATCTAAAGGTGTTATACGCTCGACAACCTGGGCTAACAGGGCTTTGGCCATAGCAGTATCCTCAGCCTCCTGAGGATTTCCCTCGGCAGCATCCTTGAGCACTTTAGCCTGGTTGGCCGGATCCGAGCAAAATCTGGCTGCGCGAACCAGGGCACGTCCGAACCCCTCAACAACCTTCGGGTTTTCTTTCATGAAAGAGCCCAACACGACGAAGCCGTTGCCAAAATAGGCCAGATTCTTTTCAGGCGTGATCTCGCGCAGCGTCAGTCCCTTGGCTGTCATGATGGCGGAATCAACCGTGGATGATGCGTATGCCTCGATATCGTCTCGTTCAAAGGCTGCTGCCGCCATGCCGCCGTCGCCAACGGGCAGAAATGTATAGTCCTTGCCTTCGGTCAAACCCGCCTCGTTCAATATTGGACGGACAAAGGCCACTTCGCTGCCGTCTGCAGTACCTACACCGATTACTTTGCCCTTCAGCTGACTGGCCTCGGTGTAGGATGACCCATCTCTAACCACGAGACCGAACAAGGATTTCGGATACAGATTGTAGATAAAAACGGCATCCACGCCACGCGCACGTGCGCCCAAAGTTGGGCCGGCACCGGGAATGCCGAACTGGGCTTTGTTGGCCGACATGACCTGGAGTACCTGACCCGAGCCGTCCACAGCCTCTACGTTGACATCCAGGCCCTCATCTTTGAAATAGCCCTCACCGATGGCAACGTGCAGCGGAATCCAAATGATAGCTGAAGGGTGAGGCACTGCAACAGTAATTTTTGTTAGGGACGCCGCCTGGATTTTCTCTGCATCCCAGAGTGAACCTGCTATAACGATAGCGATAATGAGAATAATACTGATCAACATTTTGTTCTTCATAATCTTGTTCCTCCAGATAAAAGTGGTGAATGTAATAGGTCTTTCTATATCCAATTCCTGACTGTCTGATGATCATATTAAACAAAAGCTTTCGCATTAAGCAAGATAATAATTCTATGTTGATAAGAAATGTTCGCTGTAATAAAATTTCAAGAGATTTCTGTGAAATACGCACCGCGTTAAACTGAGGCACGGGAATCGTTCCATGGTGTCTGAATCACGACAACTTTCGCGATAAACACCCTGTTTAAAAGAATTCATAGTGGTGTATTCCGTCTGAAATGAACGTTTATTAAAAAGAAACAGCACGGATATGGGTCAACGATTAATCAAAACACTGTGAGTAAAATAAATCGCCTGTCAGCAGAATTAGCAGCTAATAAACTGTCTTTAAAAGCCTAATGGGGTTTGAAGCTATACGTATGACGGCACTGGTTATAAGAGAATGGTCCATTGACAGGTGAAAATTAATTAGTATACTACCTTGAAATGCAAAGAAAGCTTTCTCCAGGTTTTTATAGACAGACGGGTCACGAAACCTTTGAATGTCGTCCAGCGTGATGTCGAAATCAACCAGGAGCATCGCAAAGCAAAAATAAGGAAGCGCGTTTACTGCCGCACAAATTGAAATAACAACTTCTTTGAGGGAAGTAGATTATGCCCGATGGGCATACTGATAAGAAACTGGTGGTGGTTTGGAGTTCGGCGGACCGTGAAGTGGCCTTGAGCAACGTCTTCATGTACACAAAAAACCCGTATCAGGGATTGGTGGCCCCGCGTGCTCCTGGTGGTTTGGGGCCCCTCGGCCAAACTTCTCTGCGAGGATGCTGAATTGCAGGAGGAAATGGAGCTTTTGAAGAATGAAGGTGTGGAACTGATAGCCTGCAAAGCCTGTGCGGATATGTTCGGAAAGAGTGAGCAACTGGAAGCCATGGGGATCAATGTTATCTACATGGGTATGCCGCTCACCGAAATGCTTCAAAACGGCTGGACCTGCCTGAATTACTAGCGCAAGAACACGCCGTGTAAATTTTTTTGCAATAAGGAGGAAATTTCTATGACAACCGAGACAACAGACCAAGAATTCATGGTGACAGTTATTCTGCATCACGATCAATCCAAAACGTTAGATCAAATAATGGCTCACCTGCGCGAGACGGGTTTTTACCGGGATTTCCCTCCCGAAGGTTCGGAATTGGTTTCCTGGGTAGTTGCCATGTCCCATGGTTTTATCATAAACTTGCGGCTGAAGCCGGATGGGCTGCGCAACCTGAACAGATTTATGGAAGGAAAGGCATGGGGCGCTTTCCGGTATGAAGTTTACCCGTCCTATGATTTTGAACCCATTGCCGCAAACTTGAAAGAAGAGCATCGTTGAAAAACGGGTTACGAACCTGGACGTCCACGGAATTGATTGCTTGCGAAATACGAATATCAGCATATTCAGTTTCCGTTCCGGGCCCATGTCTTGTATTCTGCTAAATTCCTATTGCCGATTTGTTCCAAGCCGCACATTTCAGCCATATGGCGAACATCTACGTTTCCTGCCGAAAATGGTTTCGGCACTGCCTATAACGTATTGAAGAGCCATGCAATCCCTACAATATGGGATATTAGACAAGCTACGAGAAATGCTTTATCATGCCGCAGTGGTTCGCAGCAATCGCAAGGTAAAAGGAGCTTGACTGATTCAGGTTCGCCCGCTAGTCCAACCACTGTCGTCGGTGACCATGGCGAGTTTAATTTATAATCACATATCGGAGACAATCATGCATCAAGTATTTCCATTCACGACTCCGCTTATCCAGTTCGGGATGGATACCATCGATACTCTCGGACAGGAAGCAAAGAAGCTGGGGTCAGGGAAAGTGCTGATAGTAACGGGTCCGTCCGTCGCCAAACACGGCGCTCTCGATCGGGCCATTACCAGCTTAAAGGCCGTATCCATTGAATACGTCGTTGCTATTGTGGAAAGGGATACACCCGAACCCGCCACGAGCATTGCCGAGGAAACTGCCAAAAAAATATTAAGCGAGGATGCCAAGGTAATCGT
Source organism: uncultured delta proteobacterium (assembly GCA_963823335.1). Taxonomy (GTDB): domain Bacteria; phylum Desulfobacterota; class Desulfobacteria; order Desulfobacterales; family B30-G6; genus B30-G6. Next base: position 1,404,371 of record CAWGLD010000001.1, read on the forward strand.
CGGGATTGGCGGCGGGAGTGTTTTAGATGTTGCCAAGATGAGTTCCGCCCTGGCCGTCAATCTGGGAAAGGTTCGAGACTATTTTGGTAAAGACAAGGTTCCCGAACGCGGCCGGCCCACGATAATGGTCCCGACCACCTCTGGGACCGGTGCTGAAGTAACCAAACACGCCATTTTCCTGGACAAGGAAAGCGAAGTAAAAAAAGCAGTTGCCTCAAATGCACTTTTGCCGAATGTGGCCATTGTAGACCCGCTGCTTACAGTAAGTTGTCCGCCATCTGTGACGGCCGCAGCCGGTATTGACGCCTTTATCCATGCGGCCGAATCATATCTTTCCAAACTGGCAAACCCACTTACCGGGGCCATGGCCCTGGAGTCGGTCAAGATTATCTACAATAATTTGGGTCCGGTTTATGCCGATGGGGATAATCTGGAGGCCCGTTACTGGATGTCCATGGGCAGCATGATGTCCGGCCTGGTTCTGAACAATTCGGGTACCAGTCTCGTCCATGCACTGGCCTATCCCATTGGTGGGGAACTTCATACGCCGCACGGTCTCAGTCTGACCGCTATCATTCTTTCTTGTTTCGACTATATCTCAATGGCTAAGCTGGATCATTTCGTTCATTTGGCCGAAGCCATCGGTGAACCGGTGGAAGGATTGTCCAAGCGGGAGATTGTCGCGGTTTTTCTCAATGCCCTGCGTGAATGGATGGTAGAATTGGGCCTGCCTGTTTGCCTGAGTGACCTGGATATTACTGACAAGGGTAAGGTAGCCCGTTGGGCGATAGAAGGTCATAACGAACAACGACTGCTTTCCCGCTGCGCACGGAATCTGACAGTCAAGGACTGCGAAAACATCTATAACAACGCATTCTGATGTTTGTGGTCGACGGCCACCAAATAATCACAGCGCCTTTATCGACAGAAGACTTCTTCATGGAGTTTCGAAATTGCTGCCTTCTCAATTTTCTCCGATCCCCAGCTTGTCCGGCATTTATTCCTCACAAAAGATTACAGATGTAAATGGCAAACAAACAATCAAAGGCAGATGTATAAGTGATTTCATAAAATTTTTCTGCGATACGATAAACTTTTCTAATCAGAAACCTGCTCCCAATACTTAGGATAGATCAGAATCCCATGGGCCATATTTACATTGAGAGTTCTTATTTCTTTTATGTTTAGCGCCTTCATGAACCCTAACACCAAGGTTAGATTGGATACATCGGTTGCAGCGTAATCACCGCCGATCTCTTCTTCCGATAGCGCTTGCCGGACTGCCAACGTTCTTTCCACATCAGAAATGGTGTAGGTCTTCCCGTCTTTGACACTCTGTTTCCGGACACTGTGGTAATGAACGCCACCGATTCCCAGCACCTTCAGATTTCCGGCCTTTGCTTTGATGACATTCGGAACATGAATTTCAGCATAATCTCGTGCCAGATTTACGGCTTTGGTGGCTACTGCTTTGCCCATGGGATTGGGAGATTTGACATCCCTTGACGATTTTCCTTGAATGTCGGTGATGATCGTATTTTTCATGCTCATGGATGCCAATTCCCCTTCATAGACATCGAATGAATTGTTATCCTTGGCGATGACCATCTGCATGCTGCCGCCACCGATATCCCAGACCAAACATTCCTTTTTTTCCAAGTCAGTTTGCGGATATGCTGCCAGAAACCCCAGAATGGCTTCGGTTCTTTGAGATATGATCTGTGTACGGATTCCAAGTTCTTTCTCGATTCTTTCCGTAAACATTTTCCCATTGTCCGATGTGCGGAAGGCCGAGGTTGCAACCCCCACGAATTGTTCAGTATTATAATTTTGAGCGATGTTTTTAAATTGCTGGAGAGCCGTTAGACCTTTTCTTTGAATGTCTTCACTGAATTTGCCCTGCGAAATACCAAGGTCCTCTTTATACGCGACGTCTATTTCTTCTTCCGCGAGAATTTGTATCACATGTTGTTGGCATGTATCCACTCTCGCCACTACCATTTTTGTTGTGCTGGAGCCGATGTCGAATGCAGCCCGATTTACAAGACATTCATCAGCAAATACATTCGTTATCGCCAAAAGCATACAAACGATTATTGTTAGGTATCTCATGATTCCTCCTTTCATTTTTGACGGTTGCCGAAAATGTCGCCTGACAATTTAGTTCAGTAATAGGTATCGAAAGCTATTGGTTATTTTTCGGTTTTATTTCATGAGAAATGAAAGTGGAATAAATGGCTTAAAGAGAATGGAAAATGTCAAAATTCTGCGAGGATTTCCTGGGCAACAGGAGGGAAAAACATGACATGGTGTTGGTCTCCATCAACAAGAAATATGTCGACAAATCCCGACCTCTCCAGAGCCCTTATCATACTGACCATAATGCAAGGTTGGGTTTCGTCATTCGGCACAATGCCCACATCATTCAAATTGGTTAAAATAACAAAGGGTAATTTAATTGATAGAGAGGGGCTAAAGGCTCCGCTGGGCACATTCCCAAAAGTGACTTTTGCTTTACGGGCGGCCTGCTGCAAAGCGTTTTCATATAAATTTAAACGGAGCGAATCTGAAAAGCTTTTAGGACGATTGTGGGTCTTGCAGGTTCTTGAAAGAATCGAACTTCTCCACGTTTCGCGAATATTCTTTGCTGGATGATAGTAAATATTTGAGAAAAGTTTATTTGAAGGCGAGAGTAAAAATAAGAAATTCCGCAGCCATGGCTCTTGACTAAGGGCTTCAGAGAGTCGATTTTTTAATTCATCGGCCTTTTCATCAAATTTAACTGATGTCAGGTCTGCCTGTGTAATCTCTGATCTGTGTATACCCTTTGAATCTTCACTTTCTAGGAGATGATACATCAACCATTCATGAATTCGCCATTCAATGAGCCGATCCGTACTCAAATAAATCGGCTCCAAATGATGATATTCATAGCTTTCGATATTGGTTTGCGCATAGCCTCTGAACCCTTCTCCACGCCCGGCAGCTATCACTGCAACTTTTGGGTTTTCTTCTTTATACGCGCTGAGCAACTCAAGAAGTTTTTTTGAAGAAGAAGGTGCAACTTCATCCAAGGAGTCAACAATGATAGCGGTAAAATCCATCTTGCTACTGATTTTTATTCTTTCTCCTTTGATGTCGTAAAAAAAACCATAGCTTATTAATAATTGGCCGAGGGTCTCGGTAGCGCTTTGCTTGGTTTCAAATAGATCTGAATCCAATCTTGGAAGGCAGCTGATAGCGACACTATTAATTATGAGATCATCCTCCATGGTTGAATGCGGGGAAGGCGTTGGTTCCTGCCTGCATTCAGGATCATCTTTTCGATTTTGAGCCCGAAAGGATTTGTCGAGATCAAGCATGGCTAATTTGTTGTTATTTGAAGGGCGCTCAGGATCGATTGCCGGACATGCCAACCATTTTAAAAAAGTAGATTTCCCCGTACCCGGTCCACCGGCGATCAATACAATTTTGTTGTTGGAATTATAGGGGTAAGTCTTTCCGTTTCTAATAGCCTCCGCAATGGTAGCAAGTGCCGGCTGATTTTTGGTATAGAGGCGGGCAAAATGTATGGGAACACGAACACCGCTGATAGATTTCACGAAAAGCGGTATATCATCGAAGCGCTGTTTATCGCCAAGGTATGTTAAATACTCCTGTTGCGCTGCTTGATATTGTTCTTTGTAAAGAAACGCATCTGCTTCACACTTGGGTGGGGGCTTCTTATCAAAAGATGGCTTTATCAGCAAAAAATAGACACCTGTTGACAGGAGGAGGAGAACGATCGCGGTAAAGAATAATTTTATTCGTCTATCGGAAGATTGTATTCTTTGATCTCCTGAGACATTCTCTGAAGCTGAATGTGTTTCCCCTCGAGCCGCCGGAGTTTTTACAGGAAGTAATTTGTTTATTGCTTCATCCACCGTTAAAACCGATATAAGCTCTATTCCTTTTTGTAAGGTGAGAGCCTTTTTATCCGGTTCAATCTCTTCTTCATTCGCGGCCGGATAGAAAAATTTGTCCCCCTGTTGCAGGCAATCAATAGCGGCATCAAGCTTTTTGTTGATGCCATTAACCCTTCTGACCTTACACCCTGTTTCATCGATCGTGCCGGTTGCAGCAATCGAGCATGTAAGGGATTGCCCCGTTTTGGCTCGATAAATCTCCTGGGCGAATTTCAAAGAAAAACCAAGACCCGCACTCGCCCCCAAAACTTTTGTGTTTACATCTGTATCGTCAAACCGGCACCGAAGATAATAGTCCTCTCTTTCGCCAATATAGTTCAATCTTCTGAGACTCTGGTAAGCACAATGGATCCCCTCGTCAGCAGAATTGCGAATTTGGGCATCTGATAGACTGGCGGGGAAGTCGATTTTAATGCGACACCCGGGATCGGAATCGTAGAATGAGTAAACTAACCGATTGGACGTCCCATCATCAAAGAGTGCATAGATATCCATAGGTTCTATCTGTCGCCTGGTCGGACTGTTAAACATTTAAGGTTAACTGCATCCAGATTCTCTATCTCCTGAGAAGCTTTACCATGGAAGATGATACCTTCAAGACAGATAAGGCCCTGCCCATCCAGTAATTGGACGGACTTTCCTTCCAATGTCTTTTGGTAGCCTTTTCCCACCTCTAACACCACAAGACCCTTATCTGTTTCATGAATATTCCGTCTTATCGTAACCGAATATTTACCTCCCTCAAGTCGAAACTTCTTTGGCCACTCTGTTTCTGAGGTAGCTGCCTTGGGCAGCGCAAAATCCCAGGCTTCGGCGTCTTTCCGGCACTCGATTAAATCTTTGATTTCCTGAAGACATGCGGGACACCTTGTCAGGTGGTTCAAGTGCGAGTCTTCCAATTCGATGCCCTGGGGTTGGATCAGCAGCTCATACAGCTCAGCAGAAGGTATATGTTTACCTGCATCTCCATTCAAACCATAGGCTTGCCATGTTTCTAAAGCTTCTTTAAGGGTAATTCGTTTATTCATATTTGTGTCTTTCATTACAAGTTTAATTACAATGTACCATTTAATCTGTTTAATCTGAAAAAATTTCTATAATGTCCGTTACACACCATCCTTTGCCTTCAAGGCAGTACTTCATCTTTCCCCTGGCTTTTATTTCGAGTCTGTGGACCTTATTAATGTCTATGGTAAGAATCTGAGCTGTCTTTTTAAGCGTTAACTCTCCTAAAGATCTTAATGACAAAACGGCTCTTTCATAATGCTTAAGGGCATTTTTTAAACATTCATCCACGTCCTTCCAAAGTTCCCTTTTTGCTATTTCCGTTTGGGGGTCAGGGTTTTCAAAAGCGGGAAGCTCCTGTGTAAAATTCAATGGCCTCTTTTCGCCGGGTGGATATTTTGCCTCGAGGGAAAAACCAATTTTTTTAAGTCCCTGCAGTCTTCGCAATTCATTTTCCGAGACATCCAAAGCCTCTGACAATTCAAAAGTCGAAGGTTTCCTATTTAAAGATTGAATTAACAATTTTTCAGCCTGATCTAACGCTTTTACAGCTGCCCTGTTTTTTTGGGTCAAGGGATCTTGTTTTCGTAGATAATCTTTAATAGCCCCATCAATGTAGAGACTGGAAAAGGTAGAAAAGGAAACACCTCTTCTGGGATCATATTTGTTAGCCGCTTTTACCAAACCGATAAACCCTTCTTGAATAAGATCATTCAAATCGATTTTATTCCTGGCCGCTTCTGGAAAGTTATTATATAATTTCTTGGCCTTATAGACAGCCAGTCCGTAGTAATCATCCAAATCAATGATTTGTGAAGAGGTCATGTGTCTTTTCATCCTACATATTGATGTTATCGAACGGATTCAAAAAATTTATCAGTTTTCATAAAAAAATACTTGAAAGAGTTTTTTTGATGCCTTCCCATGGATTTTCTTGTTTAAATAAATCGTGTTCTTTTCAGACTATTGGTATTGGGTCTTTTTGCGCTGCTACATGTCAGCTGAACGGGAATGCCTGGATAAGAAGAAGGTGTATTTCCAATGTTAGGGGAGCAACACAATTATTACCTTATCATGCTTTATGCGTGCAACAACAGTCATTAAGGTACAGATAGTGTCTATTGTGTAGTTAAGATGTAACCTATTGTCAATATTAAAATAAATTAGAAATGCCGCCAAAGACCCTCGTTATGTTCCCAAGATTCACGTTGTTACCGGCCCCTTAATTCAGATAGCCGCTATTAGGAAATAGTCCCATCTTATCGTTTATATTTAAGGCGGCAGTGAAAAAACAAGAAACTGGTTCGATAACCATACCTGAAGAAACGCATTGCCTGAAAGTTCATCCTGACAAATTTTCTGAAAAATTAAGGCACAGTTGATCGAGGAAAAATTTAGATGAACAGCTTATTAGACGAAACTGCCATCAGAAAGAAGCTGCGATTAGATGCGCTTCAACATCCCATGACGATTCTTCCCGCAGCTTTCTGCATTTTGTGGATCATCTATTGGGTGTTGTTAGAAGATATTATTGGCGGAGCTGGATACATCCTCATAATCATTTTATCTTCAGCAGTGGTTGCTGCAGGCTCCTTCCTCTGGCTCTACTTTCATTCAATATGAAGATGCATATGCAAAAAGAATTAGCGAAATTGCTTATCTCCAGGATCAGATTCAAACAGAGAAAAATGATGCAGATATTAAGCACTTGATCGTGGCTGTTCGTACCGGATTCAAAAATACGAATACAACAGATGGCCTCAATGCATTGACCGATTTGGTTCACGAATATCAAAAGATTCTCCAGGTTGTCGAATATAAGAAAGAAATCGATCCACTGGCACTCATTCATATTCCAGCCCTGGTAGAAGAGACATTCTTGCAAGGATTGAGTGTTCTCTCAGACGTCTTAGAGCTATCAAAAATTATACATAAACCTGACATAGATAATCTTGAAAAGAAATTAAAAGCCACTGAGAACGAAATCAAGTCATCGCGCCAGCATAAAGCTAAATCGGCACTTCTTAGAATTAAAATGGCCAGGGCCGACTCATATAAAGAAAGGTTGGATATGATAAATCAGCAGGTGTTGCGACATGACACCTTGCTTTACCAATGCACGAGTTGTGAAGCATCACTACATAAAACCCGTGTCGAGTTGACCGCACTTAAAACAGAGAATTCGGATACGAGCATAAATGAAGTAACCGAAACGCTTCGGCTGACTATCAAACAGGCACAGGAAATTCAGGAAGAGCTCAAGAGGCTTAGCCTCTGACATGAGCCTCGTATTCTTTAAACAGGGGAATATATCAATCATGAAAGGAGGTGTACCGTGAAACGACTTACCAGAGCGATCATTTTGGTACTTATTTTTGCGACGATTGGAGGGATTCTATTTCGTTTCCTCTGGCCTGGCGGGGAGCGCCTTACTATTGTTCACTGGACTACCGGTCACCTGATGCGAACCGGTTTGTTGCCGGAAATGGCTGCCGAGTTCAACCGAACTGTCCACAGAACACGTTCCGGTAAACGGATAGAGATCAAGGTTATCTACTACGGTTCATCGGAGCAGGCAGAAGACCTGCTCTCTCGGGTAACTCGCGGCGTGCCTGTCGACCGAAACCGTCCAAATCCAACGATCGTCACACCGTCGGCAGCTCACTGGCTTGTGCCGGTCAATCATGCGGCTGGCCGCACCATCGTAGACCTCAAAACCGCTAAAAGCATCGCGCGGGCATTTATTGGCATCGTAACTTATCAGGAAATGGCGGAATGCCTGGGATGGCCAGATAAAAAGATCGGTTATGCTGATATCGTAGCTCTGCGAAACGATCCACTCGGCTGGGCCGGTTATCCCTGTGCCAAGGCCGAATGGGGGCAACGCCCGCTCGTTGCCTACACCGATCCCATTACTTCAAGCACAGGTCGCAGCGTTTTGTTTACCCTGTACGCCATCGCCGCTGGAAAAGCTCCAGATCAACTGACCGTTTCCGATGTCAGAGATCCTAAGGTGGTTGACTACGTCAAACAATTCCAGAAACTGGTAGATCACTATATGATCGGCACGACAGTATTGAATACAAAGATTCATCAGGGCCCTCGTTTTGGCCACTTCTTTCTCATGCCCGAGGACAACCTTATCCACCTGTATGAGGGGACCGAACGCGCCTTCATCAATGGCGTAAAAGTGAGTGCTCCGCCCATCGAACAGCCGATGGTCATGATGTACCCGAAAGAGGGATCTATGGCGCGGAACAATTGCGCCGGTATCGTTCAGGCATCCTGGGTGACTGAGGATCACGGGGAAGCAGCACATAAATGGGTTGACTTCCTCCGCGAAGATGACCAGCAGCGTGCCTTTATGAAGGCAGGTTTTCGGCCAGCGACGAATCTTCCCCTTTCGAGAACCATTAGCGGAAAATATGGATTGGATCCGACCCAACCGACCATTGAGTTCAATCCTGCGCTGATTGACCCTAAAGTTGCAGCTGCGATTGATGACGCCTGGGAAGACGTAAAAAGGCCTGCCATCGTAACATTCGCCATGGATACATCTGCTTCCATGCAAGGAGATAAGCTTACGCAAGCAAAAGATGGCATGATCCGGGCCCTGGACAGCATGGCAAAGAATAACCAAATAGGTTTCATTTGCTTCGATTCGGAAGTTACCACTCGTATCCCAGTAGGTCAGCTTCAGAGGAACCGTTTCACGATTGCAAATACCTTAAAGGGGTTGCAGGCGCAAGGCGGAACGGCACTCTACGACGCGATTAAAACGGCGGTCGAGATAACAGATGGAGCGCCCGGAGATGAAAATGCCATTCGTGCCGTGGTCGTCCTGACGGATGGTCAGGCAAATCGAGGTGCGACTGCGTTACACGACCTCATACAGCTGATGTCTAATAGCGAGATCCCTATCCAGGAATTCAGAGGCTTTCAAGAGGATCAAACAGCTATAGATGAACAGGGAAGACCCGTTAACAGGAAAAAAATTATCGGTACGACTTTGAGCATGGAAACCAACCACTCGGTCCAGATCTTCTTCATCGGGATCGGTGAAGATGCAGACATGGAGGTTGGCCGAATGCTGGCTGAGGCAACAGGTGCAGAATTCCAGGGAACGACCCAAAAGGATTTGGCTGGAGTACTCGAAGAATTCAGTAAATATTTTTAAGAAAAGTAAGAAAACAGCATTGTTCCAAAAGGAGTTGTCGATAAGAAAATATCATAAATAGGAGGCAAGTAGCATGGTTGCAAAAAAACAACACAACCGAAAAACATTGGATTCACTTTCTGTTTTGCCGGCTTTTGATGATCTATATGATGCAGATGGAAAGCCTCAGTCGGGATCCCAGAGATTTGTCAAGGACATGGTGAAAGAACTCGAAGATGAATCAAAAGTGCTTGTCGCGCAATTGCGAGAAGCGAGCGGCAGCCACGAGCTTAAACTGATCGACAGAATTGTTAGTATTGGTCTTAAAGCACAGAGAACTGCCGGGGCTGATTTGGATCTTTTACGGACGCGTATTCGGGATATGCTTACACAGGGGAAAACATCCGATAAACTTTCAAACGAGCTTATTGGATTACGTATGGCGCTCAACGCGATAAATCCGCATGAGCTAATTAGAAATAATTTTGCTTCCAAATTGCTGAGCAAGTTTCCTTTCTTCAAGGTGTTGGATCCCGGTATAAAGGCGCTTAAAAAGATGGCAATCCGGTATGAATCGGTGTCCAATCAGGTTTGGATAATTGAAAAAAAGCTGCGTGAAGGACGGCTGATGCTTACCAGGGATAATCTTGAATTGAGAAAGCTTTATGAACAGATTGAAGAAAAACAGTCGCCTGTACAGAAAAATGCATACCTTGGTGAATGTATTGTACAGCAACTGAGGGATGTTATCGAGCACACACAAGATCCGATGAAAAGGAACAGGCTGCAGAATGCCATGCATGACGTGTCCATGAGGGTTCAAGACTTACGCACAATGGAGGAAATTTTTCTCCAATTTTTTGTCAGTATCGATTTGACCCGACAAAACAACTCAAGATTGGGCCAGGCTGTGGAACGAACACTAACACTTGCTACCAATCTCGTGGCAGTCGGCCTCGCAATCCAAACCGCTCTTTTCCGGCAAAAAAGAGTCATAGATGCCACCCAGAAGACGCGGGAGTTTTTAGGAAATTTAATTGTCGCAAATGCCGCAACGATTAAACAGCATACCACCGATATTGGCGATGTTTACAATCAACCGGCAATAGCAGTTGAAAAAGTTACCAAAGCACATAGCGAAATTGTCGAAGCCCTGGAAATTGCAATTCAGCTTAAGCAGAAAGGCATCGATAATGCCCAAGAAAACATTGGGAAACTAACAAAAATGTCATCCGAACTTCAGAAGAGGATTGGCGTGCGGTGAAAAAACAGACAAACGGTTCGATAACAATAAATGAAAAGGAGAATGGAATAATCATGAGAACAGTATTGCAGGGAAAGGAGAGAAAATGGTCCACAATGTCAACTCTGCCGGTATGATTATGGCCATGCATCTGGTGGCAAGTTTTCTGCTGCAGGCGTTCGCAGCCCTTTATGGCCTCATTGCAACCAAGGAATTGATGGGAGGTATGGTGGGTTTTTTCGCAGGGGGTTTGATAATGAGAGGTCTTTTCCGGAATTTGATCCCTACGAAATGTCCAAATCCAGCTTGCGGCGCCTTTACGGCTTACCAAAGCGGCTCCCAGCCGCTCACGTATGTATGCAGAACGTGCGGTCATGAGCATGTCACCACCATTTCTGAAGGAGGCAGTGAAAATTTTCACTTCTAGATTTGGCTCATCTATATTTGTCGGCGTATTGCTTATAACAATTTCAGCCATAGCTCTTTGTTCAGACCTTCCAACCAATCATTAATGGCAGGAATTTCTAATTTAAATATTGCCTGAAAGACTGCCTGCTGCGGAGGCAGGTGGTCGCTTGGGCATCAAAATAGCAACTATCTGAAATACTGGCCAATATATTATTATGCCAATAAATTCTATCGAAACAGTAAAAATTCATTTTTAATATTTCCAGTAGGTTAGAGAAGGAGAAAAATTGTCGAAAAGGAGAGAGGGGTACCTATTGGGTGCCCACCGGCATTATGGCATGGAAAATAGCATTCATCATAAAACTATCTGAAATAAATCCTTTTAGCGTTATTTCCTCAATTTTTTCTGTTAAAAAAATTATTGTCAATGAGTCAATTATAGTCTATTATCGACTCAAAATCTGAGCTGATAAAAGGAGCGAAATGACTCAAACAATACAATACATTTGGCAGCAGCCGTCATGGCCGGAATTTTGTTGGGACAATGCAGCCCTTCTCAAGCAAATAGGTATTTGTCGATTCCAGCAGGGTTCTTTGTTGACTCAAATGAAGGATTTGGGGTTCGATGTCAGCCAGCAGGCCAGAGCCGAAGTGTTGATCGAAGAAGCCCTCAAAACGTCCGAAATTGAAGGCGAACACCTGGATCCCAAGGCCGTTCGATCTTCAGTGGCCCAACGTCTTGGTTTGCCGACAGCCGGTATGGCCTCGATAAAAAATCAGCAGGCCGACGGGGTCGTTCAAATTTTGCTGGATGCTACGCAGGACTTTAAACAGACGCTGACTCCTGAACGGCTGTTCGGTTGGCATGCAGCTCTATTTCCCACTGGTTATTCAGGAATGCATAAGATTAAAGTTGCATCCTGGCGCGATGATCGCAATGGGCCGATGAAGGTTGTATCGGGTCCTATTGGACGGGAACAAACCCATTATGAAGCGCCACCTGCAGAGCGTTTAGCAAACGAAATGAACCGCTTTTTCTGCTGGTGGGAGGAAAGTCGTAAAGAAATGGACGGCCTCCTTCGGGCCGGCATGGCTCATCTGTGGTTTGTGGCGGTGCATCCTTTTGAGGATGGTAACGGACGAGTTGCCCGGGCGTTGACAGAGATGGCCCTGGCTCAGGATGAAAATCTGTCGACACGATATTATAGCCTCTCTTCACAGGTCATGGCAGAAAGAGAGGACTATTATAAGATTCTCGACCGTACCAACAAGGGAGAAGGGGATATAACCGATTGGATGAAATGGTTTCTGGAATGCATGTCCAGAGCTATCCTAAGCTCAAACAGACGCCTGTCCAATGTGATGTTAAAGGCCAGGTTCTGGAGGTATTACGCGCAGACCAAGCTAAAAGAACGTCAGAGCAAAGTCATCAATCGCTTACTCGATGCTGGCCCCGGCGGTTTTGAGGGGGGTCTGACAAATCGAAAATATGCCGGCATGACCCATGTCAGCAGGGCAACGGCTCAAAGAGAATTGGCAGACCTTGTTCAAAAGGGCATTCTTCGTCCCAATCCAGGTGGTGGTAGGAGTACAAGCTATGACCTTTGTTGGGATGAGTTTTCAGATTGAGCCGGCACAACAATAGTATCATTTGAAAATGTTACCTCACATTGCCTTGGACCGTTTAATAGCAATCCGCGCCTTTCTAACATCAGCTGTTTAATGACCGCCTTCTGCCATCTTGGGTAAGGTTCTATCATTTCGGAATTTTCTGTCTCCGCGATATGATGATTATTTGTATCGCTATTTTTATATTTTAAATACCGCGATTATACAATTTTTATTGCCGCGATTTTAGCATTTTTTCTAAGATCAGCCAATAGTGGCATTATATCTTAAAAATTGTTTTAGGGGATCGATAGGGCCGTAGGAAAGATAATATGCAAATGTTAGGGGAATATTGCCTATAATATCAATAAGAACAAGGAATCTTTTATTTCAAATGCTCTTCCGTATATAAGGTTAGCTCGATCATCCGCTCAAGAAGTTCATCCACCTGCATTCCCGGAAAATTGTGACGAACTAACTCTTTGCAAAATAGGCTGCTAATATAACGGAGCTTTCGTCGTTTCTGCTTTCCAGCATAGACAAAGTCCCTATGACCGTTATTTACAATAATAACGTTTTTGTCCACATCGAATCGTGAGCGCCACATTTCACCCGCTGCACGACGATAGGTATACCCTGGCAGTCCTTTATTTTTCTTTCCGGATTTTGATGATTGGTCCAAAAGTGAATCGGTGATGGTTATCAGGGCTTCATCGGTGCACGTGGTATCAGACTGATGAACTGTGACTTTTAACGTGGTCAGGCAGGGTTCCGCGGGGGCAACAAAGATGACCGATTCATTGCTGTTCTCAATAAGTTGGCCTTCTCCTTCCACTACCTCCCATAGATATTTCAGATTTTCCAAAACGATCCTTCGAGACCGGTCTCTGCAAACGACCCTATATTTTTTGCGATTGTCAACCGAAACAACACTTGATTTTGGAGAAATCAGCGTACTGAACAGAGGACCGGCATATTCAAAAAATTGTTTTTTGGTGCTGTCATTGTCACCCGGTTCAAGTACATCTTCAGAATTTTTATTTCCACGGTTGTTATCTTCTCGGGGGTCTCCAGATATTGGCCCACTGGTAAAAAGATTTCCCGGCATTTTTTGAGGCTTTCCCGCATGAATGTCAAACCAGTCGTATTCCTCTTGTGGCAACCGTAAAAACGCTTCTTTGAGAGCACGCTGTACCCTGCGTAAAATTCGGCGACTTGATCTCTCCTCTTCGGCTTTACGCTGGTCTTCGATAATCTGCTGCAGATGACTTTCGACGGATTCCATCGCACGGTAAAAAGCATCAAAACGGTCATCGCGTAATACTCCCTGACGTGTCCCCGGAGTGAGATTTAAAAACGGCGCATCCACAATGCCTTGCAGGTACCCAGCCGTCCAAGGCTCTTTTTGAATGTGTTCGAGTTCAGTAATTGACGGTAGTACCCGCGTACCGCGACGATACAACCCAATACGGTTTGAGGAGCCCGGATCGCTGAGGTAAAGCTCCAGATAGATATCACCGTACACCGTCTCGGCCGGCTTCAAATTATGGAGCAGTCGTCCGCTAAATTGACGTGGGACAACGATAAGTTCCTTTCTACCTGTATGATCAACAATCTTTACCGTCACTTCAGTTGATTTTATGCGATCACGAAGTTCGGATGCGAGATACCGCTGAATCTTTTCACCGGTCAAAGACCGCAATCCAGGAAGTAGCGGATAGATCGTCAGGTCTGTTCCCTTAGAGGGGAGCAATACCCGTTTTTTTGTGACGGTAAAATTAGGTGAGTCTTTAGCCATCATCATTTCGTAGGTTTTTCCATCAGCACCACAACTGGTCATTCTTAGGTTCTGGCCGACCGTCCAAAAACTTAGAAGACCTATGCCGAATTCTCCCTGAATTCCTGCCGCTCTTTCCGACTTGAACTGTCTCTTGATAGAATCACAAATATGGGTTGCCACACGCCGGAAATCGGGAAGCCCTTGTGCATTTCTTGGAATTCCCTCCCCATCGTCACTGACCTTGATATAGAATTCACCCTTTTTTTTCCCTCTTACAATGACGATCTGTTTTGCGCCTGCGTCAATGCTGTTTTCCACAAATTCGGCCACAGCTTTCAGAGGGTTGGCTTGAGATTTGGCGATGATGCTGATGGCATTCCAATGATCGGCGATGCGCAACTTTCCAGTACGGATACCTTTTTTTATCTTTTTACGTACGGATTTTGACATTGTTGACTCCATTTAGCCAATGGTTCGGCTTAAGTTGAAGAAGAAAATCATCAACTGGACAACAAAGAATTCCATCAACCATCAGTTTCTCTGTTCCTCGATATAACAATATCGCACTCGCTTCTGGGTAATCGAGCTGAAACGTTTTGAGTGATCTAAGGCTTTTAGCCAAGGCGAAGTTCGAAACATTTGGTTGTATGTCATAATTTAGCCCGGCTTCGCATGAATGCTTCACCGTGGCAGTCTTCGGTCTTCACTACGTTTCGAACGAAGACTGGTCGGGGCGGTAGGATTTGAACCTACGACTTCCTGCTCCCAAAGCAGGCGCGCTGCCAGGCTGCGCCACGCCCCGACGTATTTGTCGAAACCGCTATTTGGTAGGTTGGGCGAAAATAGGGTTTGCTAATTAACACGCTTTTACCTGCTACGCAAGGCTATAAACGGCCTTCGTTTGAAAAAAAGTCGTCAATGGCGTCGCAGATGGCGTGGGCCATCGTCGACAGGCTCGTTTCGGCGCCAAGTGCCTTTGCATCCAGGGGGTTGGTGATGTAACCGATCTCGATCAGGACAGCAGGCATATCGGCCCCGGACAACACCATCAACGGTGCTCCGCTGGTGGTCAATTTGAGGTTTTTGTCTGTCCGGGTCAAGCGCTTTCGGATCAGTTCGGTGAGGTATCGGCTTTTTTTTACCAGTTCAGGCCGGTCCTGTTCCCAGGGTTTAATGGTACGTGACGGTTCCACTGGGATGGAAGCCCGTGGATCGAAAGCCGTAGCCTTGCCGGAGGGACCGCTGTAGTAAAAAAGGGACATTCCTCTTGGAAAGCTGCGAAGACTACCGCCGGTATGCAGACTGACAAAAAGGTCGGCCTTAAGATGATTGGCCAGGGCCGGTCTTTCGAACAGATCGATCTGGTAATCATCTTTTCGTGTGAGTACCACCTTATATGTCTTTTTCAGGCGTTCGGTCATCAGACCGGCCAATGCCATGGTGACCTGCTTTTCGGTCATGTTTTCATAGCCACGGGCTCCCATGTCGTTCCCGCCATGGCCTGGGTCCAGGACAATGATGCCGGCATGGCGGCCCTCTGAGGATGCTTTTTCAGCTTGAACAGGCGTCACGCTTAGCAGGACACCCAAAAACAGCGACGCAATGATCCGAGACAGGGATGGGTGCAATTGTTCAATGTTTTTGAAATATACTGACATAACAGGTATTTTCGCCAATTTTTCTTGACACTCACAGGGTTTGATATTATTTTGACCGGATGTGTGTCTGCTTCAAATGTAAGTGGTTCCCACTACTTATTGAAGCGGATATTCCACTCGCGGGGTAGCGCGTGGCGCTTTTGGAGCGATGCTATAACGAGTCATAAAAGCATCTAATGGTTTTATTTTGGCTGTTTTTGATGGGAATGTCAAGATGCACCACATGGATGGAAATGATTGGTAATTAGATAGGTTTTCACCTTACGAATGCGAGAGTGGCGGAATTGGTAGACGCACTGGACTTAGGATCCAGCTCTGGCGACAGAGTGGGAGTTCAAGTCTCCCCTCTCGCACCAACCAGCGATTAATTTTAAGTGCCTGGCGATTTATTGCCGTCAGGCACTTAGTATATTGAGTGCCTGACTCAACGTGGACCAAACGGAAAAGATGAAGATTTTTTTTAGGACTAAATTTATGCGAAAGGAATACCATGAAAGTTAGCGTAGAAGATATCAGCAGTGTCAAGAAGGTGTTACACATTGAAATTCCACAGAACACAGTTGTTTCAGAGCTCGACAGCGCCTATCGGGACGTAAAAAAGAATGCCAAGATCAAAGGATTCCGTCAGGGTAAGGCTCCTCGGTCCGTGCTGGAGAGGCTCTATAAAAAGGATGTTCAAGCAGATGTCTCTTCCAAGCTGATTCAGACCTCTTTTACGGAAGCGCTCAAGGAAACGGATCTGAAAATAATCAGCAGCCCGAAAATAGAACCTCCTGAACTGGATGCCACCAGTTCTTACGCGTACGATGCCACCGTGGACGTCAAGCCTGAGTTGGAAGATCTTGACATCAAGGGTCTGGCGCTGAAGCGGACCAACTACAAGGTTGGAAAAGAAGAACTGGACACCCAGCTTGGCATGCTGCAGAAAAATATGGCCAAGAAGGTCAAGATCGAAGAGGATCGGCCGGTTCAAGCAAACGATTTTGTGGTCATCGATTACGAGGGATTTAAAAATGGCAAGCCATATGACGAGACCAGCAAAACAGAAAACTTTACCTTGAAAATCGGCGATGCTCAGATCGCAAAGGAATTCGATGATGGTCTCATAGGTAAAAAAGCCGGTGATACTGTCGACTTTGATGTAACGTTTGCGGAAGATTACCACAATGAGAAGCTAAAAAAGCTCACCATCCAGTTTCATGTGGCACTGAAGGAGATCCGCAAGGAAGTCTTGCCGGAACTGGATGATGATTTCGCAAAAAGCCTGGGTCAATTTGAAACTTTAGAAAATTTGAAAAATGTGATAAAAGAGAACCTGACCCAGGGGTATGAAAAACGCATCGAACAGGAACTCAACGAGCAGATATTCAAGAATATTATCGAAAAAATCGATTTTGAGCTCCCTGAATCCATGATCGAGTATGAGCTTGAAAACATCGTCGCCGATACGGAAAGAAGACTTGCCTATCAGAACAGCTCAATGGAAGACGTGGGGTTAAGCAGAGAGATGCTTCAGGAGCAATATCGAGAAACTGCCGAACAGCAGGTACGTCGCCAGATTATACTGGGAAAGGTCATCGAGCAGGAAAAGCTTGAACTAAGTGATGAAGAACTAGCGGCAGGCTACACAGAGATGGCCCAAAACTTTAACCAGCCTGTGGATCAGATAAAGAGCTTCTACGATCAGAACAAAGACCGTCTGGACTTTTTTAAGCATGCCTTGCTTGAAAAAAAGGCAATTAAGCTTATTATTAATAATGGTGACATCGAAGAAGTGGAACCCGAAAAAATTGTGGCCACCGCAGATAAAGATCCGGATCCGCAATAGCGAGTGCCTTCCCCGTGCCTTGCCGCGGGATTAGCGAGCGAATCTGAATCAGACAGATTTCTTTACGGTCGCTGCAAAGCATTGCCTCACGGCGGAACATTATTTGCAGCCTGTTGCGAGGTTCTTCAATTCAAAGAACCTGTCAGGGAATGACAGGCTCGCATTTCATAAGATTAAGGAGATATATTGTGCCAGTAATTCCAATGGTTATCGACCAAAGCAGCAGAGGTGAGAGAGCTTATGATATTTACTCCCGGCTGCTTAAAGACAGGATCGTGTTTCTCGGTACGGGGATGAATGATGAGGTGGCCAACCTCTTGATTGCTCAATTTCTGTTTCTGGAATCCGAAGATCCTGACAAGGATATCAATTTCTACATTAATTCACCAGGTGGTATCGTGACGTCTGGTCTGGCTGTCTATGACACCATGCAGTATATCAAGCCTGATGTTACCACGGTCTGCATCGGGCAAGCCGCCAGCATGGGTGCTCTTTTGCTCACGGCTGGTGCCAAGGGAAAACGCTATTCACTTCCCAACTCGCGGATCATGATTCATCAGCCCATGGGAGGGTTTCAAGGACAGGCATCGGATATTGAAATTCAGGCCAAGGAGATCCTGCGCATGAAAGAGACCCTCAACGACATCCTGAAGCACCACACGGGGAAAAATTTGAAGCAGATTCAGAAGGATACAGATCGGGATTATTTTATGAGCGGATCCGAAGCAAAGGCGTACGGCATCATCGACCACGTGATCAGAAACCGGGATGATCTCGACAAAATTGTAGAGGTGGAGGCCAAATAATGGCAATCAAAGAAGAAGGTAACGACAACCTGTTCTGTTCTTTTTGCGGGAAGAATCAAAAAGAAGTCACCAAGCTGATAGCCGGCCCGGCTGTCTATATCTGTGATGAGTGTATCCAACTCTGCAGTGAGATTATCGAGGAGGAGACGAAAAAAGATATCAGCGGTGCGCAGAATCTCTTGGTGCCGAAAGAGATAAAGGCCATGTTGGATGAGTATGTTATCGAGCAGACTTCAGCCAAAAAGGTCCTTGCGGTAGCTGTTTACAATCATTACAAACGCCTGGAGGCGCAGAGTAATGGTGATGTTGAGATCAGCAAGAGCAATATCCTGCTCATCGGCCCCACGGGATGCGGCAAAACCTTGCTTGCACAGACACTGGCAAGATTTTTAAAGGTGCCGTTCACGATTGCAGACGCCACCAGTCTGACAGAGGCCGGATATGTTGGCGAAGATGTTGAAAACATCATCCTGTCCCTGCTTCAAAATGCTGATTACGACGTGGAAAAGGCCAAACGGGGTATTGTCTATATCGATGAGATCGACAAGATTGCCAGCAAGTCCGACAATCCGTCCATCACGCGCGATGTTTCAGGCGAAGGTGTTCAGCAGGCGCTTTTAAAGATTATCGAGGGAACCACTGCGAGTGTTCCACCCAAAGGTGGCCGGAAGCATCCCCAGCAGGATTTTGTCAAGGTAGATACCTCGAACATCCTTTTTATCTGCGGTGGCACGTTCACCGGACTCGAGCAGATAGTTCAACGGCGTCAGGGCAGTAAGTCTCTGGGTTTTGGGGCTAAAATCGTCAAAAAAGAAGATAAAAAGATCGGGGATATCCTGCGCATGGTCCAGCCCGAAGATCTTATTAAATTCGGTCTTATTCCCGAATTTCTGGGACGCTTGCCGGTGATTGCCACGTTGGACGAACTGAACGAGGACTCACTGATTCGCATATTGACGGAACCAAAGAATGCACTGGTCAAACAGTTTCAGCACATGTTTGAGATAGAAGGTGTCAACCTGAGGTTTACAGACAGCGCGCTTTCTGCTGTTGCAACGGAAGCGTTGAAGAGAAAATCGGGTGCAAGAGGGTTGCGGGCGATCATGGAATCCAGCATGCTTGACATCATGTATACGCTGCCCTCCATCGAAAATGTCAAAGAATGTGTGATCGGGGAAGATGTCGTTCTGAACAATGAAGATCCCATTCTGCTGTACGAACAGACCAAAAAACAGGCCTAACGTCATAAAATTGTGTAACAATTGTATGACCTAAATTAAGTCATAGAGAGAGAATCATGGTTAACATGCCCAAAATTTTTAAAAGTGAAGAGAGTGTCTCAGACGGGCATCTGCTTCCATTGCTGCCCCTGAGGGATATCGTTATTTTTCCCTATATGGTGGCCCCCCTGTTTGTGGGTCGCGAAAAATCCGTCAGCGCCCTTGCCACGGCAATGGGCAGCGACAAGCGGGTCTTTCTTGCCACCCAAAAAAAAGCAAGTATCGACAGCCCCAGCGAAAAAGATATCGGTAAGATAGGTGTTATCGGCAATGTCATGCAGCTGCTTCGGCTTCCTGACGGTACGGTCAAGGCTCTGGTGGAGGGAAAACAGCGGGCACGTATCACGCGTTTTATAAAGAACGAAGAATTTTTCCAGGTCGAGGTCGAAGAACTCAAAGAACCAGTTGAGTCCAGCACCGAAATCATGGCACTGGAAAGAGCACTACTCGAAAATTTTGAAGAGTATGCCAAGAACAACAAGAGTATTTCAAAGGAACTGACAAGCAGCATTTCCGCCATCTCGGATCCGTCACAGCTGGCGGATACGATCGCCGCCCACTTTTCTTTTAAAATCGAAGACAAGCAAAAGTTATTGAATACCCTGTCCCTGGTGGAAAGACTTTCGCTCATGATGACGCTGACCAAAGTGGAGACAGAGGTCTTAAGAATGGATCAGCGTATCAAGGGCCGCGTCAAGACTCAGATGGAAAAGACCCAGAAAAACTATTATCTGAACGAGCAGATGCGTGCCATACGAAAAGAGATGGGAGCGGAAGAGGACCCCGGCAATGAGTTGAAGGATCTTGAGAAGCGGATCAAGAGAACACGAATGTCCAAGGAGGCCACGGGCAAGGTCTGGCAGGAATTTCGAAAACTCAAGATGATGACACCCATGTCGGCTGAGGCCACGGTGGTTAGAAACTACATCGATTGGCTCATAAGCCTTCCATGGTTTAGCCGGAGCAGGGTAAACAACGATATTGATCGGGCGGAAGTCATTCTCAACGAGGATCATTACGGTCTGGGAAAACCCAAAGAACGCATTCTTGAATATCTGGCGGTTCAAAGCCTGATGAAAAAGATCCGCGGGCCCATCCTTTGCTTTGTGGGTCCGCCGGGTGTCGGCAAGACATCCCTGGCAAAATCGGTTGCAAGGGCAACCGGTCGAAAATTTGTGCGCCTTTCCCTGGGCGGGGTCCGTGACGAAGCTGAGATTCGAGGACATCGCCGGACCTATATCGGAGCCATGCCGGGGAAAATTATCCAGTCTCTCAAAAAAATTGGTGCCAATAATCCGGTTTTCTGCCTGGATGAAGTCGATAAAATGAGTATGGATTTTAGAGGGGACCCCTCGTCTGCCCTGCTGGAGGTGTTGGATCCGGAGCAGAACTTCAGCTTCAATGATCACTATCTGGATGTCGATTATGATCTCACGGATATTCTTTTTATCACCACGGCCAACACGCTGCCGGATATCCCTCTGCCCCTGCAGGATCGGATGGAGATAATTCGACTGCCTGGTTATACAGAGTACGAAAAATACCATATCGGCAACGATTTTCTGGTAACGAAGCAGATAAAAATGAACGGTCTTGAAGGAAAGAAGGTTCAGTTTGCCAAAAACGCTTTGTCGACGATCATACAGCGCTACACACGTGAGGCCGGTGTTCGTAATCTGGAGCGTGAGATTGCCTCCATCTGCCGGAAGGTTGCCCGGGAGATCCTCAAAAAGAAAACAGACAAGCCCTATCGGATTACCGGTAAGACCGTGCAGAAACTGCTGGGACCGCCTCCCTTCAAACACAGCCAGATAGAAGAAAAAGATCAGGTCGGTCTTGTAAATGGCCTGGCGTGGACACAGGTCGGAGGCGAGCTGCTGGCAGTGGAGACGCTGATGATGCCGGGAAAAGGTAAGCAGATCATTACCGGCAAACTTGGGGATGTCATGAAGGAGTCTGCCCAGGCGGCCATCAGCTATGTCCGCTCACGGTCAAAACAGTTGATGATCGACCAGGAATTCTATAAAAATTTCGATATCCATATCCATATTCCGGAAGGTGCAATTCCCAAGGACGGACCCTCGGCTGGTATTACCATGTGTACCGCCATCGTGTCGACCCTGACCAAACGACCGGTTTACAGGGATCTTGCCATGACCGGCGAGATCACCTTGCGCGGACGCGTACTTGCTATCGGCGGCTTGAAAGAAAAGATACTGGCGGCTCACCGGGCGGGCATCAAGAAGATCCTGATTCCCATCGAGAATAAAAAGGATCTGAGGGATATCCCCAGGACCATATCCAAACAGCTCGAGATCGTCCCCGTGGAACACATGGATGAGGTTTTGACCCATGCGTTGATTCTAAAGGAAGGGGAAACCACTTTTCAGCGTAGCGACATGATGTTCGATCTGTCAGCGCAGGCACCTGAAGAGAGGGCCTCCTTGATTTGAACCGAGAGGTTCAATAGTTTAAAATATTAAGTGATACTGTCAGTTTTTATTAAAAACCCTGTTACGATTTTATTTGACTTTTATTATTTTTGCTGGTAGCAGTACGGTTCTTTAAAGAGCTAACCAGGGTAAAAAACTGTGGGCGGGTAGCTCAGTTGGGAGAGCATCGGCCTTACAAGCCGAGGGTCACAGGTTCAAGCCCTGTTCCGCCTACCAAGAATGGCTTTTGGCCATTCACAGGTAGCTGGTGGCTCGTAGCCGGTAGCAGCTACAGGCTAACTGCTATTAGCTAAAAGTAAAAACGAAGTTTTTCCGGGGGTGTAGTTCAGTTTGGTTAGAACGCCGGCCTGTCACGCCGGAGGTCGCGAGTTCGAGTCTCGTCGCTCCCGCCATAATAAAAACAGGCACTTAGATATAATTCTGAGTGCCTGTTTTATTATCCACTGAGTGAAAAACTGAGTTAAATTTATAAAAAGTTTTTAAGATTGCTCTCCTCTAATAGCTTCAGAACTTCCTGCGTACTGGTATAATTCCCTTCAACATATATTTCAGTTGTAGTTTGTCTTCTATGTCTCAAGACCTGTTGAACTTTCTTAATGGGGATCTTTTGCAGGTCATTTAAATATTTTGCAACGGTATGTCTAATGTCGTGATATCCAATTGGTTCAACGTCGGCGGTTCGGCACAGCGTCTTTAGAGTTTTTCTGCGTTCAACATACCGCATACCATAATATTTACTTTTCGGGTTCATGTGGCAAAAAACATAAGGGCTCGATGGATGCCGATTTTTCCATTGCCACATAAGCAGCTTATATAAATCATCGTTCATCCATAAATTTTCGTAGACCATTTGTGGGTACAACTGCTTCACATATCGCTCGGCGCTACCGAAGACAATCTGACATTCTATCCGGAATGCTGATGGTTGGCATGGGATTGATGTTACTGGTAAAAGCCGCTGGAATCTTGACATAGGTTTAGCGATTCGTTTTGATGGAAGATGCTTGAGGGATTCAACACTTAGCCTGCACCACCTGGGCGAGGTTTTTTCAGAGCGTCTCATCTGCCCAAACCATCATCAGCATCACCACACAGCTTCTCCATTTTGGACTATAATCTTGGCTCTTTCGTAAAGGTCAATCGGGCTGGTATCACTTTTTGCGGCAATATCCTTAGAACAGGCACGTATTGATATTGAAGAACCGTTGAGGATTCATGCTTAACAGAATACTGAATTGAATCTTATTGATGTTTTTTCATGCAAAGGTTGGAGCTACAGTGCTGATGCGCTCAAAGGGCAGGAAAAAGATATAATACCAAGGTGAGTTCAACTGGGGAAGCTTCATGTTTAATATTGGCGATTTTTCCAATTATGCTGCTATAGTAAATATCATTTCAAAGCTTTAATGTTTGGACATACCCAAAAACGAAAGATTTCATCATTCTCGGCGACCCCTCCTAATTAAAGCTTATGTAACAAAGTATATCTGTCCATGTCATATCAATCAATTGGCAAAATTCAGAGAATCTTCAGTTCGCGGTAAAAACTACATTTAGATGACTTGATATGTTAAGGGCAATTCTGGCTCAAAGAGATTTGCCCTTTTTGCTTTTGGGTAAGAAAGTTGATGTTTGTATAGAAGGTCAGTTTTGTGGTATTTATGTATATGTCTGAGTATCGCAAGTTCTTAGAGGCTCAGGAAACCGTGAATATTCTCCATTAAATCATTACGCGACTGGTTTATCAGATATACTTATAGCCCGGAATGTAATCATCACCCACCCAAGATTTCACGTGGCCACAATATATAGTAGTTCTTCGAATTAGATCTCGATCCGAATATTGGTATGCAGAATTATTAAGTGAAGGCATAGTCCCCGGACTGACCTTCAAGTTGCCTCTCTGTCGGATCGGTTGCTTCCACACAGAAATACCAACTATCGCTGCCAGCCATAATGTCCTCAGACTACTAATTCGACAATTGCCTGTTTGTCTTCGTCGAAATACTCAATCCGGGTTTCATAGCTCACCAAATCGATCCGAAGGGTGGCCCGTTGGACACCATGGGCCCAGGTCAGTTTGAGATGGTCGTCGGGGGCATCTTCGATGGTCAACTGGCCCTCAAAAGCCCGACAGGAATTTCTGAATTCCATTAGCTTTAGTAAACGTCGTACCACCGGTTTTTGAATTTCGATAGCAATTTCGTCCAGAGCATAGTTGTGGCGGTTGATGTCGCGACCGTTTTTGGTCTGTTGAACCAGCTCAATGTCGTTTTCACCGGCCAGCAAGCCCACGTAGTAGACTTGGGGAATACCAGGCGTGAAAAACTGGATGGCCCGTGCAGCGATATAGGAATCGTTGTTGCACGCCAGCGCCGAATAATAGGTGCAGTTCACTTGGTAAACGTCCAGATTCTGGTATTCAGGACCGGAAAATACCTTACGGAGATTGGCGCCCTTTTCATCAAGGCCATCCAGAGTCCGCTGGATTTCTTCCTCTGTCATCAGGTCTTTCACATCCACCACACCGATGCCGTCATGGGTGTCCAGAGTGGTAATCTGTTTGCGAGGGCAGATTGTCAGCCATTGTTTCAGCACCCTGCTGGTGTGATGGTACAGAGTGTTCAAGACCAGCATGGGTAACGAGAAATCATACGTCCAATATCCGTTGGCTGAGATCTTCTGATGATAGCTGTAGTGTTCGTGAACCTCTGGCAGAATTTCAACCCCAAAGGGTGAGACATAATTCTGAAGCCACTGCAGCAGTTGCCAAACTTCAGGCTCCAGAAAAAAACAATTGGTGCCGATTTTCAGTGTCGAATAGGCAAAGGCATCCATACGGATCATTTTGGCCGGGGTCCGCGACAGCTGGATCAGGTAGCGCCGCATCACTTCGTGGGTTTTGGATGAATCCCAGTCCAGATCGATCTGTTCATAGTCAAACGTGCACCAGACCTTCTCCTTGGAGCCATCGGCGCGCTGGATAATGGTATACGGTGGCCGGGGTTTACGGGTGTATACCTTGGCCAATTCCATTTCACTGATTTCACCAGTCGGGCTGAGTTTGTTGAAGCTCAGGAACATGTCGGCAAACTCGGAGTCCGGTCCCTTTTCGAAGTAGTCCTGAAAATAGACGGATTGTCTGGAAATATGGTTTACCATGAAATCGATGATCAGGTCGAATTCCCTTCCGATCAGGTCGATATCCCTCCAGGTGCCGAATGCCGGGTCCACTTCATCATAGGTCAACGGGGCAAATCCGCGGTCCGCGGAAGAGGGGTAGAACGGCAGCAGGTGGACGCCGCCGACGGCCAGACTGAGGTAACGGCGCAGCACGTAATGCAGTTCGACGAGGTCGGCCCCCAGGCTGTCCGGATAGACAATCAGCTGCACTTTGTTTTTAAGTGTCATCCTTTAATCTCCACGCGCCTCATCGATGAAGCGGTAATGGTGCATTCCTTCAATGATTCCACCGGCGCACTCGCTGTCTGCGAAATAGACATTTCGGCTACCTTTTAAATCCGCCAGTTCATGGCTGTAGTTGGCCACTACCACGGCGCGGGGTTCCCCGCGAAGCATCTCCTCATCGTTTCCAGAATCCCCGCATACCAGAAAATTTTTCAATGGAATTTCCCATTTGTAGCTCAGGTAGCGAATGGCTTTTCCCTTGGACGCCCGGTAAGGTAGGATATCCAGGTAGCGATCGTGGGAGTAGATCAGGTTGTATCGACACCGGTTAAGCGTCAGATGGTCGTGGATGGTGGACAGGCGGTCTTTGGCCGGGTCCATGTAATAGCTGATCTTGAAACGACGCTGGGTTTTCTCTTCCTGATATTCCAGAAAATCGAAATCTTTGAGCAGCTCAACGATTTTATCCCGATTCCATCGGCTGGCAATGTGTCTGGCCCATTCCGGGCTGGGCTTGCTGCTCTTGCCATAAAAAAGGGCGCTGCCCACCGAGCAAATGATTACATCCGGGTAGGGGATATGGTGTTTTTTCAGGATTGATCTGGCCGAATCGGCAGTTCTTCCGGTGGCCACTCCGAATCCCATGTGAGCCCGGTTTTGATTCAGCAGTTGCACCAGCTTTTCAAGCTGCGTGTTGTCGGTGCCGATCAGCGTATTATCGATATCGGTGATCATGAAATGGTTGAGATTTATCAGCTGCCGGCCGATGGAATTTGACGACTTGGCGGTGGCGAGATTGGAGCGTTGATTGGCGGCGGTCAGCTTGCGGATAGCGCTGGTATATTCAAGGGTATGGCTTTGCCAGGTGTAGTGCTTGCGCACATTCATGATCCCGTTTTTCGAATAGCGTTCCCACAAATCCTTATTGGCGATAATTTTACGTAGTGCGGATGATATCTGCTTCATACTGGCGACATTCACCAGGATACCGTTTTTGCAGTTGTGGATGATGTCATTGGGGCCACCGTCATCGGTGACCACGATGGGCAGTCCGGTGGCGGACGCTTCCAGAAGGGTCAGGCCAAACGGCTCCGTCAGGGCCGGGTTAATGAACACCCCTCTTCGCTCAGCGGCAATCCGATACAGGGCGGGTACTTCATATTCGAAATCGTGTTTTTTAGGAATGGCCATCTTGCCGTAAAGGTCGTATTTGTCCATGGCCAGGAGCATTTCTGTCAGAACTTCGCGCTCGTTGTCCGCCATGGCATCAATATCCTTGCGTAAACCGGCGAAAACGGCCAGATTGGCCATACTTTGCAATTCGGGATCTTCACCATAGGCCCGCACCAGCCCGGAAATATTTTTGCGCTTATCCGGGCGGCTCAGGGCCAAGATCAACGGTTTCTCCGGGTTCATGAAAAAACGGTTTAATTCCTTGAGCATGGAGGCCTGGGCATATCGGGCATTTTCGGACCGTTCCGCATCGTCGAGCATATCATGATAAAACGGATAAAACGTGTCGATGTCGATGCCGGGTGGGACAACTCGATACTCAGGGACATCTTTGTTGTGGTAAAGGCCGTACTGTTCCACGATTTCATGCTGGGTACTGGTAATCACCAAGTTCGCTCGGGCCATGATCTGCTCTTCAGCATCGATACGATGGTCGATTTTGAATTTCTTGATGATTTCCGCCTCGCTCATCCCCTGTTCTAGGAGTCTGGCCATTTTGGCACGACCGAGGGAGTGGCCGGTATATACGAAAGGCAGTCCGAACATTTTGGCCAGTTGCATGGCCACATAACCGGCATCGGGATAATGGCCGTGTACAATGTCCGGCATGGAATGGTTGCGCTTGATGAACTTGATCGTCTTGTCCACATACTCTTCGAGATGGGGCCAGAGCAGCTCTTTGCGCATATATTTGCGTCCCCCGCATTGAATGCGGACGATGCGAAACTTGTCGTTGATCACCTCGATGGGTTCGCTGTAATCTGAAGATACGCGCTTGTCGACAATCAGGCGGGTGAATAGATCCACGCGACCGATATCCTCCCGGGCACTGAGGCTCGTCCCTAGCTCCATGACATACTTGACCTGTCCTCCGGTGTCCGCATCTCTTCCCATCTCCTGGTTTTTCGATCGAATCAGTCCGTGAAGACTGAATAGCTGGACATATGGCCACTTAGCGACCATTGGCATCTCCTCTCATCAGCAGTTGAAAATCATCGTAAAAATTTTCGTTATCAGGCACGGCACCGGCAATACCGCATATTCGTGCAGCGAAACGAGATGCCTGACGGATGGTCTCTTTCCAGGGAAGCTTTCGCAAGCGGCCAGCAGCCAAAATTGCGGCATATCCGTCGCCGGCACCGACCGTATCGACAATAGGTGGTCCTGCAACGGCAGGACTGCTGATTTGGCCATCGCGGTTGTAAAACGTGCTGCCCCGGCTGCCTCGGGTGAGCGCCACGGCGCTGATCCTGAACGTTTCCATCAGCCAAGGCGTGACGTCACCTTTGTCAGCCGGGCCATCAAACGCGTGTTGAATAATTGTAAGTTCTGCTTCGTTGACTTTAAGCAGGTCTGCGTGATGAAGTGATCCGGCCACGGCCTTGATGTTGACGTGGGGCGGCCGCATATTAATGTCACAAAAGCATATGGCGCTGTTGGTGTTACGGGAAAGAAAACGACGCACCTGACTGCAACCGGGATCGGTTCGCTGCAACAGGGTGCCGAAATAGATCATCTCTGCACCACCCGCATCCAACACGCCAGCATCGTTGAGGTCAAGGTGGTCGTAGGCCACATTCTTGTATATATCAAAATGCGGAATGCCTTGCTCATCCAGATTCACTTTGACCGTTCCCGTGGGATGTCGGTAGTCAACCTGGACATCGGCTTCGTTAAAGTCGTTTTTTATCAGCAGGTCAATAATGCGTCTTCCGTGCCGATCATTCCCCACGCGGGTGAAGAACCGCACCGGAAATCCCAGCTTTTTTAGGTGAAATGCAAAATTGAACGGCGCACCGCCGATCCGTTGGTAATCCTGAAAAATGTCGATGAGAATCTCACCGATAACAACGATCAAGTGATCCTCCTTGAATTTGATTATATGAGTAACGAAACAGCCAATGAGCTTCGAAATAGTTGAGAAGATCCCCCGTGGATCAAGCGACAGGTAATCGTGCGAGTCGATCTATAACTTTTTACAATACCTTATTACTCAAATTTTTGCAAATTAGGGGATGGGAGGGATATGGGACGATGCGATCAGCGCCCTTGATCGCATGATTACGATCAGGCCGATGGCCTATAGAAAAGATAACGGATTCCGGGAGGCATATTTACGCAGTAAACCAGACAATCGGACTAAGATCTGAACGAAAGACGGCCGACTTAATAATAACAGTTTCATGATGATTGGTATCGGAGCAACTTTGAAACCTCGTTATCGGCAGCAGAATACTGGTAAAAGACGATAACGGGACTCTAATCATAGTGAAAGTAAGGCATCCGATATCAAATATTTCGAATACTGTATTTTAGTTTTGCTTATCTATATCAAGTCACACGAATTGAAAAACCGATACTTACGGTTATGTACAAAACGCCCAGATAAAAAAAACCGACCACAACATCTGGAGGGGCACTTTTGGAAATGAGTTGACTTACAATTTGCAATCACAGGAATTAATCGGGCACAGATTCCTTGGATGTGTCCAAATCATTACCAGCCAGCCTCTATTACCGATACCATCATAGTATTGGCAATGACATGATTCATTAATACAGTGGCTTCTTCATGGTAACAATCACCTGCTATTTGAAAACAGCTATGTGATAATTACAAAACAAATATCCTAAAATTGGCTGTTGCCAAAAATCGGTGATTACATCACCTCCGAGGTTCCACCTCGATTGAAGTTTTTGTAACACAGCTCAAATTAGACATGGTATTAGATCGTTGACATAAGCAGGATGAAGTCAGTCCTGCGAGCAAAGGGCCCATTTGTACTGCATTCATTTGTTAATCAAAATATCAAGGAAAGTAAGGAAAAATATAGATTTAATTGCGACTATGCGGATCATCCCTTGTCCCCAGTTTTTACCTTTTTTAGGGGCATGTATCTTCATTAAAAAATCAAGTAACCAATTTCAAATTCCCAACTTAAGATTTTGCCAGGCAGCCAGATATTTCCCATTAAACGGACCCAGCACAACAAAAAGTAAAGATGCTCGGAACCAGCAACACTTTGGTGGTATTCATTTCTTGCCACGCATATTGCCCCCGTATTAAATACCAAAATATATAGGATTGCTATAAAGTGTTCAAGATGCTCAAAAAAGAAGGTAAAATTACCGACATTGTCATCGAAAACATGATGAACTGGCGCCACAGTGGATTCAGGGTGTATTGTGGTGGGGCCATCTGGCCGCGTAATGAAGCGGGGCTTGAAAATCTGGCACGCTACATTATTCGTGATTCCTTTTCGCAAGAACGCATGATCTCTGTCGTGCCCAAGGATTCACACGATGGCAAAGACAAAGTGACCGATGCGCCGAAGGATGGAAATAGGTCTAAAACGTTTGATGCTCTGGATTGGCTGGCGCAACTGGTCACTCATATCCCGAACCGGCCACCATGTTTCTGTTGGGAGCCGGTCTTGTGGGCCTCGCCGGCATAAGCCCCAAAAAATAATTCATAGAGGGGTTGAACCCTTTAGAAATCACTTCCCGATTGGGCCACCTTATCCACAAAACCACTCTAAACAAAAAATTCAATACCCATCACCAACCACAATATACAGTATTGATTTTTTAACCCATATCCATCATAAAGGGATCAACCGAAAAGAACCGTTATCTGGAGGCATTCCAATCAAATCCGATCAACTATTCAACGACAACGGGACCGATAAACGAGACTACAACGCCGCGTCCCTGGAAGTGCTCAAAGGCCTGGACCCGGTCAGGCGGCGGCCGGGCATGTACACAGACACCCAGCGGCCCAACCACCTGGCCCAGGAGGTGATCGACAACGGGGTGGACGAAGCCATCGCAGGCCACGCCACCCGCATTGACGTGATTCTGAATACGGACGGGTCCTTGAGCGCGGCCGACGACGGTCGCGGTATGCCCACGGACATCCACCCGGAAGAGGGCATCACCGGTGTGGAGGTGATCCTTCTCAAGCTGCACGCCGGTGCCAAATTTTCCAACAAGGACTACCAGTTTTCCGGCGGTCTCCATGGTGTGGGTGTGTCTGTGGTCAATGCCCTGTCATCGCGCCTGGAAGTGGAAATCAAGCGCGACGGCAAAAAACATTTTATCCGGTTTGCCGACGGGAGGAAACAGCAGGAGTTGGAGGTCACCGGCACTGTCGGCCAGCGCAACACCGGCACCTTCATCCACTTCTGGCCCAATCCTGACTATTTCGATACGGTCCGTTTCTCCGCACGGAAACTGCGACACACACTGCGGGCAAAAGCGGTGCTTTGTCCGGGCCTCACTGTCACTTTTTCCGATGAAAATACCGGCGAGAAAGCACATTGGTATTATGAAGACGGGTTGAAAGAGTATCTTGCCGGTGGTCTTGAAGGCTGTGAGTTGATTCCTGACGAGCCCTTTATGGGCCGGCTTGACGGCGACGGCGAAGCCGTTTCATGGGCGGTGGTTTGGCAGCCCGAAGGCGGGGAAGCCATCACCGAAAGCTACGTCAACCTGATCCCCACACCCCAGGGCGGCACCCATGTCAATGGTTTCCGATCCGGGCTGTTGGCGGCCATTCGTGAATTCTGCGAATTTCGCAAATTGATCCCCAGGGGCATCAAGCTGGCGCCGGACGATATCTGGGACCGCTGCTCCTATGTTTTGTCGGCCAAGATGACCGATCCCCAGTTCTCCGGCCAGACTAAGGAGCGCCTGGGGTCACGTCAGTGTGCCTCCTTTGTCAACGGTGTGGTCAAGGATGCATTCAGTCTGTGGCTGAACCACCATACCGAAACCGGTGAACGCCTGGCGGAGATGGCCATCGAGAGTGCCCGCAACCGCCTCAGAGCCGGCAAAAAAATCATCCGAAAAAAAGTCACTGCAGGACCTGCCCTGCCCGGTAAACTGGCCGACTGTGTCAGCCAGGATCCGATGCAGAGTGAGCTGTTTCTCGTGGAGGGTGACTCTGCCGGCGGATCGGCCAAGCAGGCCAGGGATCGCCAGATCCAGGCGGTCATGCCGCTGCGGGGAAAAATCCTCAACACCTGGGAGGTGGATTCGACACAGATATTGGGATCCAAAGAGGTTCACGACATTGCCGTGGCCATCGGTGTGGACCCGGGGTCGCAGCATCTAAACAGTCTTCGCTACGGGAAGGTCTGCATCCTCGCCGATGCGGATTCCGACGGATTGCACATCGCCACCCTGCTCTGCGCGCTCTTTCTTCAGCACTTCACACCGCTTGTAAAAGCCGGCCATGTATTTGTGGCCATGCCCCCGCTCTACCGAATCGATATGGCAAAAACAGTTCATTACGCCCTGGATGAAGCGGAAAAGGGCGCCATCATCCGTCGCATGGAGATCAAAAACCCCAAGGGCAAAATCAACGTCCAGCGATTCAAGGGACTGGGGGAAATGAACCCGATGCAGTTGCGGGAGACCACAATGGCCCCGGACACCCGCCGCCTGGTTCAACTGACCGTGGAGGAGGACGAGGCGGCATTTTCCATGCTGGACATGCTTCTGGCAAAAAAACGGGCATCCGACCGCCGCCAGTGGATCGAGGATAGTGGTGATCAGGCAGAGGTGGATTGAGGAAATTGGGGAGGAATGAAAATGAATAGCAATTCAATGTCCTCCTCGTACCCTAACGCCCTTAATGTCCCAATGCCAAATAAAACGTAACTTCTCAATAACTGATGGGAGATGATACTATGGAAGAGCCAACTGGATTCCCGCCTTCGAGGGAATCCAGACCATCATCCTGACTTTTTGAGAAACTACCAATAAAACAACCCAACATTCTGAAAGAACAGTAAATATGACCAAATCAACCCCCCTGCGAATAGAGGGAACCGAACGCATGCCCCTGCAGCAGTTTTCCCAGCAGGCCTATCTCGACTATGCCATGTACGTTATCATGGACCGCGCCCTTCCCCACATCGGCGACGGGCTCAAGCCGGTCCAGCGGCGCATCGTCTACGCCATGAGCGAGCTGGGCCTCAAAGCGACCTCCAAGCACAAAAAGTCGGCCCGCACCATAGGTGATGTGCTCGGTAAGTTCCACCCCCATGGGGACACGGCCTGCTACGAGGCCATGGTGCTCATGGCCCAGCCCTTCTCTTACCGCTACCCCCTGGTCGACGGCCAGGGAAACTGGGGGGCCCCCGACGACCCCAAGTCCTTTGCCGCCATGCGCTATACCGAAGCGAGGCTCTCCGCCTATGCAGAGGTGCTGCTCGCCGAAACCGCCTTGGGAACGGTGGAGTGGATACCCAATTTTGACGGCACGCTCAAGGAACCCAGGGTGCTGCCGGCCCGGCTTCCCAACATCCTGCTCAACGGCACCACCGGCATTGCAGTGGGCATGGCCACGGATATTCCGCCTCACAACATCAATGAGGTGGTCGACGCCTGTATTCATCTAATCGACGAACCCGGGGCCGGCATTGAAGCGCTGTGCAACCACATCCAGGGACCGGATTACCCTTCGGGCGCAGAGATCATCACGCCGAAATCGGAAATTCTGGATCTCTATCGGAGTGGCAAAGGTGGACTCCGCATGCGAGCCACTTTTGAGCTGGAAAACGGCGATATCGTCATCAATGCCCTGCCTCATCAGGTATCTCCGGCCAAGGTGCTTGAACAGATCGCCGCCCAGATGAACAAGAAAAAACTGCCCATGGTGGCGGACCTCCGGGATGAATCGGACCACGAAGACCCCATCCGTCTCGTTATCGTCCCACGCTCCAACCGGGTTGACAAGGATGCTCTGATGGCACACCTGTTCGCCACCACGGAGCTTGAAAAAACCTTTCGGGTCAACCTGAACGTCATCGGCCTGGATCGAAAGCCCTGTGTGAAAGGGCTGGTTGAAATACTCACCGAGTGGATCACATTCAGAACGATAACAGTCAAAAATCGGTTGGAATACAGACTTAAAAAAGTTAAGGATCGCCTCCATATTCTGGACGGCCTGCTGGTGGCCTATCTGAATCTCCACGAGGTTATCCGCATCATTCGAACAGAGGACAAACCCAAACCGGTGCTCGTGGAACGCTTTAACCTCTCCGATGTCCAGGCCGAGGCAATTTTGCAGTTACGCCTTAGACACCTGGCAAAATTGGAGGAGATGAAAATCCGATCCGAGCAGCAGGAATTGGACGAAGAGCGGCAGGCTCTGGAGAAAACGCTGGGTTCGCCCGCCCGACTAAAAACCCTGATAAAAAAAGAGCTTCGGGCAGATGCCAAGGCCTATGGCGACGACCGCCGCACCGCAATCGTTCAGCGCGAAGAAGCCCAGGCCATCTCCGAAGAGCAGTTGGCACCGGTTGAACCGGTGACCGTAATCCTGTCGGCAAACGGCTGGGTGCGCGCCGCCAAGGGCCACGAGATCGATCCCAGTGAAGCCAACTATCGGCCTGGCGACCATTATCTGGATGCCGCTCGAGGCAAAAGCAATCAACCGGTGGTTTTTCTGGACACCACCGGACGGTCGTACAGCCTGTCGGCCCATACGCTGCCGTCGGCCCGGGGATACGGCGAGCCCCTTACCGGCCGTTTTGTCCTGCCGCCCGGCGCCACCTTCACCACCGTGATCATGGCACCGGCCAATCAAGGTCTGCTGCTGGCCAGTGATGCCGGATACGGGTTCATCACCCGTTTTGAAGATCTGGTGACACGCAACACCAAGGGAAAAGCCATTCTTTCGCTGCCCAAAGGGGCCCTGCCGCTGACACCGATCCTGATGGAAAACATCTCGGACCATCTGCTGGCAGCCGTTACCAACGAGGGACGCATGCTGGTCTTTCCCCTGGACAAGCTTCCGGCCATTGCCAAGGGGAAGGGCAACAAAATCATCCAGATCCCATCCAAGCGGGCCAGGGAACGCACGGAACTAATGGTCCATTTATGCCTGGTATCACAAGAAAGCACACTGACCATTTTTGCCGGTAAGCGTTTTTTTAAGCTGACCTACGGCAACCTCACACAATTTATCGGTGAGCGCGGCCGCCGTGGAAAAAAGCTGCCCCGCGGATTCCAGAATGTGGACCGCCTGGAGAGCGAAGCACCCGTTCAGGCTCCACTGTCGCAGGCGCCCACAGGAGGTGAGTAAGGAACACGAATGGTCTCTTCGAGCGTTTTCTTTCTTTTTGCATTCCTGCCCGTATAGTGCCGTCAGCTTGACCGATTTCTGGCGGCGGTGGCACATCTCCCTGAGCCGCTGGTTCTGTGACTACCTGTACATCCCGCGGGGTGCAACCGCAGAGGGGATGCGCGCACCTACCTTATTCATCAAACCATAAAAACATTAAGCCGGGAACACGATGAGTGGCCCTTTGTAAAGTGTCTTTTTGATGGGTTTTTACACAATGGTATAAAAGAGAAGAAAAAATCAGTTTACAATGCTTTCCAGTACATGCTCAAATGTAACCCAAACATTGAAGGCATACCGATACAAGCTGATCGACCATTATTGAAAGAGAATCCACAGATCAAATATGGCAGGGGTCTTAAAAAAGGGACTGTGTATATTGATTAGAAATTTTACGGGATGCTACAACAACACAGGCATCGTTTCTAACTCTCTTGACATCTCCATCAATCACAGTTTTCAAATTGTTTCCCCTGATCACAAGATGTAGGGATTGAATAATTTCTAGGTGTGGTAGCCACGAACCATGATACTGTATTTCACCAAACTGGTCATGTTTTCTATGCATCCATAATTTTGTTTGACTGTTTAAGAGGCTAAAGAATGCAAAAACAGCCACTTTCTGAAGAAATAAAGAGTCTTGGTGAATCATTAGGCATTGACGCTATCGGATTCGCAAATGCATCTGAATTTTCGAAATATTTATTAAAACAGCATCAAAGGCGAGACCCGAAACTGGCATTGCCAGGTGCAAGATCAATAATAGTAGCTGGCATCTATATTGGCGGTATAACGATGCCTGAATGGGACAACCCCTGGTATGGCCGAACAAGCAGGTTGTATCTTTCGGAGTATTTTCTTGATGTGGTGAAACCACTTGAGCCAATTTCCGATTTCCTAAAGACGAAAGGGTATCAATCCATAGTTTGTGATGGTTCAATGGAAGGCGGTTCCATTATTCCTTTGAAACTTGCGGCAATACGAGCAGGCATAGGGTGGCAAGGCAAGCATTCCCTGCTTATATCAAAGAAGTTTGGGACGTTTTTAGCGCTTGGGGGAATTATAACTGATGCCGCTTTAGATCATAACGCCATTGAAGAGCCGGACAGATGTCGCAATTGTGATAAATGTCAAACAGCCTGTCCCATGGCGGCCCTCGATCAATCCTATGTTTTGAATGTCAAAAAGTGTATGTCGTATCAATTACAGGTTGATGGACTGTCCGAAGAAGCTCAAGCAGCAATGGAGAATAGAGTGGGTGATTGTGAGATATGCCAGGATGCCTGCCCTTGGAACGGAAAGCACGTTAAATCTCCCTTATTTACAAAGATGACCGATCATTTTCATGAGAAAATTGTGGAATGGGGAGATTCTTTCTACTTGCCGAATTTAAGAAAATTGTCCGAAAATGGATATAAGGATATGTTCGATCACCTTAACACGGGCATTTCCTACGATCTTTTTCATCGGAATGTTTTAATCGCAATGGAGAAAGCGGAAAAAATTACAGGAAAGACAAACAAATAGAAAATACGGATACACATGGAATTAGAACTAAGTTTGGAAGACGATATTGCAACTGACGAGGTAATTGCGCTCTATAAAGCCAATGGTTGGTCATCAGCAGAAAAGCCTGAGAAATTAATATCGGCACTAAATAATTCTGATGCATTGGTTACAGCCAGAATTTCAGGAAAGCTTGTTGGGATTGGAAATGCAATTTCTGATGGCAGCTTGGTTGTCTACTACCCACATATGCTTGTGCATCCAACCTATAAGGGTAAAGGCATTGGACGGACCATGATGAAGCTTTTACAACAGAAATATGCGTCATTTCACCAGCAAATGTTAACCGCTGATGTCGATGCTGTTGGATTCTACAAATCTTTAGGTTTTGATCGAGCTGGAAAAACAGTGTTCATGTGGATCTATGACGGAGATGAGCATTGATACCATATATGGTGGGGTCTACTATCAAGAAAATTCTTTGATTACTGGCATGAGTTATCAGCGACCCTTCTAAGGGGCTATTCATCTCTAAATCCATTCCATAGGAGCGTTCATGCATTTGATAATGTTTAATATGGATGGCATTTTGCTTAAATCCAATACTCTGGATGTAGATTGTTTTTATAGTGCCTTCCACAGTGTCATGAGCCTCGAGGCATCGAAGGAAACTGGACGATTGGGGGAGATCGCAAACCCCAAACCCAGATTGTAGCAGTCGAAGAGCCTGGCGGGATCGTTCCCCTTGGCCTGGATCGATTGTTTGACAGGTGTATCGAATAAGTGATGGAAATCGATTTAGAATGTGAACCCTTGTGGCGAAAGAGTGTCCGTCGGAAAACACAGTTAGCCTGACCCCATATCCAGATATTGTGATGCAATATGCCAGAAAATCATAATCTCAGATCAGTTTACTTAACATCGCGATCCCCGGCTGATTTTTACGGCTGGTGGATTGTTGTTGCCGGATCGATCGTATTGTTTGTGTCTTCGGGGATTGGATTCTACGGTCATGGCGTCATCCTGGACCCGTTACGGGGCATTCATGGCTGGTCAAAGGGAACTATTTCTTCGGCCATCACCCTTTTCTTTTTTTCCAACGGTATAATCGGTCTCATCATTGGACGCTGGATGGACCGTTACGGTCCAAAATGGTTCCTTGTCTGTGGGTCGGTCGTTTTCGGAATAAGCCTGTGGGCCCTGAACTGGATTGTCTCGGTTCCTCAGCTTTTTTTCACATACCTGATGATGTCGGTCGGTTTCTGTGCTACGTCACTCGTACCGGTCAACACCCTGATCACCAACTGGTTTATTCGTAAACGTGGATTGGCCATGAGTATTGCCAATACCGGTCTCAGTGTCGGTGGCGTCATTCTGGTACCTTTGGCCAGCTATCTTATCATTCATAAAGGGTTGCAGATTGCCCTACCTGTACTGGGGTGTATTTACAGCCTGGTCATTATTCCCGTGGCTTTATTCTTCATAAAGCAAAAGCCGTCAGACATGGGTCAGTACCCAGACGGGGTAGCTCCTTACAGTACGATTCAGCGCGGCGGGGTAAAGATTGCCGCCGACCAGATGCAGGTGTGGACCCGTAGGCAGGCTATGAAAACCATGGCCTTCTGGTCCATCGCGCTTGCCTTCATGCTCGCTCTTGGAGGGCAGATTGCCTATTTGATTCACCAGGTTTCATTTCTCGGTCAGTACCTGGGCCCACAGAAAGCTGCCATGGCGGTCAGCATAACTGCTGCTGCCAGTATTACGGGCCGTCTAATGCTGGGAACGTTTGTGGATCGCTGCGACAAGCGTTATGTGGCCATGGGCTGCTTTTTTATACAGGGCCTGGCCGTTCTATTGCTTGCCCATTTTACTCATGTTGCGCTGCTTTATCTGTGTACCTTTGCCTTCGGGCTGACCATGGGGTCCATCATCATGCTGCAATCTTTGATCATCGGCGAGTGTTTCGGGATTCCTTCTTTTGCAACGGTTTCCGGCGCAATAGGATTGTTTTCCATGCCAGGTGCGGCTTTTGGCCCGCTGATTGCGGGTGTAATATTCGACGCGGTTCTAAGCTACCAGACGGCCTTTAATCTCTTTGCATATGCCAGCTTTGTGGCCATGGTGGTTATTTTTTTTGCCAGACCGGTCGGTGTGGATGGGAAAAAGACAACTAGCT
This sequence comes from uncultured delta proteobacterium, assembly GCA_963823335.1. Classification (GTDB taxonomy): domain Bacteria; phylum Desulfobacterota; class Desulfobacteria; order Desulfobacterales; family B30-G6; genus B30-G6. The sequence goes on from CAWGLD010000001.1 coordinate 1,443,018, forward strand.
GAAATCGCCAATCTGCATCATGCGATTTTCCACAAGACGCTCATTCATATAGGTGGCATCTGCACCGATTTCCCGTGCCAGGTGCTTCATCTGATCGACACTGATGATGTTCTCTTCCGAAAAGAGGTAGATGAGCGCCTTTTCAGCAATACAGCTCACCTTCAGGGCATTCATCATGATTCGCTCCGGGTTTTTGACCTGGATATACTTTTGTATGAAATGCTTGTAGAGCGCCGAGTGTTCGATATGGTTTTTCAATAGATCGAGCTCATTTTTCAATGGACTTAGATCTCCTCCGTAGGCTTTTTCTCCGAGCGGTTTCAAGACCATAAAGGCATATTCTTTTCCGGGTAGATAGTGATGATGGTCGCAACGGGTGGAATAGTTGGGTGTTTTGGGATCTTCACTGTGTTTATCACCGCCCACGATGATGAGAGGATCGAAATAGAGGGCCGGGCATTCAATACCGTCCACCGCGTAGTAGCGGTAGGTATAATAGGAATCGGTGATACAGTCCGGATGCTCGCAATACGCGGTGAGGGGGATCACGTCGGTGGATTCCTCCATGATGAGTCTTGCCGTTCGGTTGAAGATGTCTTTGCGGAAGTTGAGAATGAGCATGGGGAATATGAAATTTAGCAGATCCTGTTTGGCCCGGCGGGCGATAACATAGGCGATGCGTTCGTCAAAGAACTCCACCTCGTCCACGATCCATGTCCCAACGGTCAGGTTGTTTTCAAATACCTTTTCGAGTCCAAAGGAATCCGAGATGCTGGCAATATTGTTTCCCAGTTCGACATGTCCCCCCCGGTAGGCGATGGATTTGGTGGGACTGTCCCCGAAGCGTTTGTCGTCAATTTTTGAACGCACGTAAAAGACATTACGCAGATCGACCTGACCGCTGGTGGTGAGCATTCTCACCCGGGCGGATTTCTGCATCGCCACTTGAGAGTCGCGATATATCCGGGCAGAGTACTCGGTCTTGCCGGATCCCATGGGACCGATGATCAGTGTCCGGCGATCGGGTTGGGTAAAGTCGAAGTGATTGATGGCATGATGGATCTGAAGATCAGGAAAACCCAAGCTTTTTAAAAAGTGGCGTGTCTGAACAGAATTTTCGGTGAGTGCCAATATATTCTCCTTTAAGACCCTTATTAGCCTTCGGCGGTCATTAGTAGTCATTTGTCCTATCGGACGACATTAGCGCTTTGCGCGTCATTTATTGTTGTTGTCAACCACTAAAACCGGTCGCTATGTTTTCGGCCAGGGCTTCATAAAACCTTCCCACATGAATTCCATCCACCAGTGCGTGATGGACCTGCACGCTTACCGGTATGGTCTTGTTGGATCCCTGGCTATCCAGCTTTCCCCATGATATTCTTGGAATACAGTCATCCGGTCCGCCATGAGGGTTGGTCAAGGCCGTGAAATTCATCCAGGGCAGACAGCTTAAAAAAATCCATTCATCTGAGGTGTCGATGTGTTCCTGCAGCCTATTCTGCTGTTTGGCTTTTTCCAGGGCGTCCACACAACTTGCGTTGAATGCCTTCCACTCCGGTACATATTCGATACCGCAAAAAGCGAACCGGTCATCGTTGAGGGGCACCGTGACGGAGGCGTTGACCACATGGTGTTCGACAACGGTATCTTTACGGAATCGCAACCGTAGTTCCGGGACAGCATTGGCGGCAGTCATGATACAGTAGAGAAAGGCATTGAAAAAGGAAAGGCCCTCTTTTTCTCTCTGCTTTACCAGCGCCGCTACATGCACACTTGCGGTGATACTGAAATGAGGTGCCGGAAGTTGTTTAAAAAAATCAAACTGGCTCTTTCTGGGCCAGGTTGCCATATCAATGATGTTCATGATACTGTTTGCTCCCTTGACAGCTTTCCATGCTGTATGCTTTACATTTAAAATTCAAAGCCCTTGGTATGTCAACAGTTATCCTCCCGGGGTGAGTGCTTCAGAAGCACAAAAAAGGATACCCATGAACGAGCAGATTCGAATCGGTATTATCGGCGGCAGCGGTCTTTATGACATGGACGCGCTTTCCAGCGTCACCACGGTGTCGGTTGCGACACCTTTCGGACATCCGTCGGACGACTTTGTGATCGGCACGCTTCAAGGTGTGCGGGTCGCTTTTTTGCCCAGACACGGCCGGGGTCACCGGCACACGCCGTCGGAGGTCAATTTTAGGGCAAACATTTACGGATTTAAACAACTGGGTGTCTCACACATCATATCCGTCACAGCCGTGGGCAGCCTGAAAGAAGATATTCAGCCCCTCGACATGGTTATCCCCGACCAATTTTATGATCGCACCAGGAATCGCAAGAGCACCTTTTTTGGCGATGGACTGGCCGTCCATATTGCCTTTGCACAACCCATATGCCCTGAACTTGCGACATTGCTTTATGAGACAGCCGTTGAAACAGGTGTCAAAACGCACAACGGCGGGACGCTCATATGTATCGAGGGGCCGGCCTTTTCTACCCGGGCGGAGTCGAATACGTATCGTCGGTGGGGAATGGACATCATCGGTATGACAAGCCTCCAGGAAGCAAAGCTGTCACGGGAGGCTGAAATCTGTTATGCGGCCTTGGCGCTGGTTACCGACTATGACTGCTGGCATGCGGATGCGTCCGGAGTGACGGTGGAAACAGTGCTACTGAACCTGAACAAAAACATTTCCCACGCCAAGAGGATACTGCAAAAGATCGTGCCGAAGATTCCGAAAACGAGGGACTGCCTTTGTGCCACGGCACTGGAAAATGCCATCATGACGGATGTGCGTGACATTCCAGCAGAAACACGCAAGAAACTTGGTATTCTTGTAAATAAATACCTCCCACGGTCCTGACTGAGGGAGGTATCTATGCCGATTGCAAAAGAAAGCGACATCGTCGCATTCGATAAAACAGTTTTACGATTTTATCAGGGTTGATAATCCCAGCGCCGGAGATGGTCTTTTCTCATCTTGTCTTTCTCTGCCGGGCTCGCCCCCCAGTTGCCATTGTAAACGGCACCTTCCCAGTCGCCATACATGGGGTTCGGAATCAGGATAAACTTTTTGCCCCATGCTTCCTTGATCTTGTCCACCTCAGCAGAACGGGCATCAACCGGTTTCTTGCTGAAAACGTTTAGGAAGTCATTCAAGTTGTCACCCATGAGAAGAGCAATCTCATAATCCTTTTCCACCATATCCCTGCGGGGCTGTTTGTCGCTGGTATCGGTCCTGAACAGAAGATGCTGCTTGTCGATATAGGGGTATCCAAGGGCATCGAGTTTCTTGCTGGCATGTTCGTAATATTGCATTTTAATATTGGTGATGTAAAATACTTCAACGCCTTTTGATTTGGCGTAATTTAAAAAATCATGGGCGCCGGGATAAGCCGTGGCTTGGCCGGCTTCTTGCCACGGGCCCCAGGTTTTTGATGAATAACCAAAGTCATTCCCGATAAGAAACGCCTCATAGGCCGAGTTGTCAATCAGGGTTTCATCCACGTCAACACTGATAGCTATTTTTTTGGATCCGGAATACGAAGCCAGAAAAGCATCAAGATTCATCTTGGCCAGGTTAAATGCCTGATAACACAATGCCTTGAATTCAGCGGAGGTCTGAACCCAGAGCGTCGCCATGACGAGCTGTTCGTTCAGGTCTTTTGTTGTGTAATGACTATCTGCGAAGCCGTTGTTTGTAAGTGGCCCTCCGATAGCGAGCATACCGGCTGCAACGAAAATGACAAAAAGTACACCAAGTTGTTTTTTAATTTTTTTCATAGGTTCGCCTCCTTTTTGGGTAATAATAGTGATATAAATTGTATTTCCGTTGGATATCAAGCTAATTTTCTTATTTGCAATTCTTTTTTATGAGCGACAACGTCGCGTCTTATATAGGGGTTGTCAGAAAAACGTTCCGATTGAGGACCTTTTTTCTGCTACAACCCCTTATGCCGCCATCCTATTTTCGGAACATTATTATGACAAGCGGTATAAAAGCGTGAAACGTTTTTATTGAGGATCCTCTTGACCGACATGGTCGATTAAAATTACACTACATGCAAATGATTAACAGAATCATACTTATTATTTTGGACAGCCTTGGCGTGGGTTCACTTCCCGATGCAGCCGTATTCGGCGATGCGGGGGCTGCTACGTTGCCGCACATCTACGCGCATCAAAACAGGCTGGAAATCCCCCATTTATGTTCCCTGGGTCTGGGAGAAATCGTTTCCATCGGCTGCGGTCCCGGTACTGTTTCAGGCGCCTATGGCAAGATGGCGGAGCAATCGTCCAACAAGGACACCACTTCCGGGCACTGGGAGATTGCCGGTCTGGTTTCAAGAGAAGCCTTTCCGACCTATCCGGATGGATTTCCCTTGGATGTCATCCACACTTTCGAAGAAAAGATCGGGGTAAAAACCCTTGGAAATTATCCAAGATCCGGCACATTGATCCTGGAAGAATTGGGGCAACGCCACCTTGATACGGGTTTCCCGATCGTGTACACATCGGCCGATTCCGTATTCCAGATCGCTGCCCATGAGACGATTACCTCGTCGGAAACCCTCTATGGCTATTGCCGGATCGCCAGAAATATTTTGAAGGGTCCGCATTCCGTCGCAAGGGTGATTGCAAGACCTTTCAAGGGAAGACCGGGACAGTTTGAAAGAAAAAACAGCCAGCGAAAGGATTATTCCATTGAACCCCCTGCAAAAACGCTTCTGGATATCTTGCACAGCGCGGGGTTTCTGACGGTCGGCATCGGCAAAATCGGCGATATTTTCGGCCACAGGGGACTTACGGAAGAGATCCACACCAATAACAACCTGCATGGCCTAGAGATGACCTGCGAAGCCATGCAGCGCCATGGAGATGGCAAAGGACTGATTTTCACCAATTTGGTGGACTTCGACATGCTCTACGGACACAGACGGGACGCAGAGGGCTATGCCATGGCGCTCCAACAGTTTGACGAAAACCTGCCCCGAATCATCAACAGCATGTCGAGCAAGGATATTCTGATAATTACCGCCGACCACGGCTGCGACCCCACTTACACGCATCATACCGATCATACCCGGGAGTATGTACCCCTGCTGGTATACGGTGAAGCAGTCAAACAGGGGGTCGCCCTCGGTATTCGGGATACGTTTGCCGATTGCGGCCAGACCATCGCCGATCTTCTGGGAGCGGGCAAGCTCCTTAACGGAAAGAGTTTCAAAGATGACATCGTATGCGAATGAACAGGTTATGGAGGCGGTTAGCTTTCTGAGACAGCGTCTTTCTGTGGCTCCGGCAGTCGGGATTGTCATGGGCAGCGGGCTGGGCGGACTTGTGGAAGAAATGGAGCGTCCCACCCGTATCCGGTATACAGACATACCCCATTTCCCCGTATCTTCGGTAAAGGGGCATGCGGGTGAAGTCGTTGTGGGTTGTCTTTCAGGCAGGCATCTTTTCGCCCTTTCCGGAAGGGTCCATTGTTACGAAGGGCACCCGCTGGAAACCGTTGTGCTTCCGATAAAAGTCATGGCCTCTTTCGGCGTCAGGTATGTTATTTTGACCAATGCCGCCGGCGGTATCAATCATAATTTTTCGCCCGGTGATATCATTGTCATCACCGACCATATGGATCTAATGTGGAACATTCCTCTGAAATCGTCCCTGGGATTGCAGCGTTCCAAAGAAATATACGATTCCACATGTAGAAAGAAGGCCGCTTGTGCTGCCGTGGAAGTTGGTGTAACACTCAAGACGGGTGTTTATGCTGCACTATCAGGCCCGTCCTATGAAACACCCGCAGAAATAAGGGCCCTGAGGATCATGGGCGCAGACATGGTGGGCATGTCAACCGTTCCGGAGGCGACTGAAGCGTGTCGATTGGGCATGAAGGTGCTGGGGTTTTCATTTATAACGAACCAGGCAGCTGGATTGAGCCAAACACCCCTATCGCATCAAGAGGTCATTGAAACCTCGCTACGCCATTTAGGGACCGTTAAAAAATTTATTAAACAGGTCATTAAAAACCTGGACCCGGCAACCACGGGCACCTGAAATCGTTCAAGCCCTGAACCGAAAAAGCGAGCGCATTCCCCGTAGGTTCTGCCGTTCGGCAGTGCTTCGCATGCTGCGGGATTAGCGAGCGAATCTAAATTCGACAGAACTCCTTATCGCGCGATAACAACAGGTTATTAGTATCATGAACACCTACGAACTCATTAAAAAGAAACGGGACGGCCGATCACTATCGACAGAGGAGATCGGATATCTGATCAACGGCTATACCAACGGCCATATCCCGGACTATCAGATGGCTGCCTTTTTGATGTCGGTCTATTTCAAGGGCATGAACGCTCGTGAATGCAGGGACTTGACCATGAAAATGGTTGACTCCGGAGTGTCTGTGGATTTGTCTCCCATCAAAGGCTTTAAAGTCGACAAGCATTCCACGGGAGGTGTGGGGGACAAGACAACCCTTGTGCTGGCACCTCTGGTGGCTTCCTGTGGCGGTATTGTGGCCAAAATGTCCGGCAGGGAACTGGGCCATACGGGTGGTACTGTTGACAAACTCGAATCGATTCCCGGGATGCGGACAGATTTTACCCAGGATCAGTTTATCGATATTACCAACCGGGTCCATGTGAGCATCATTGCCCAAACCGAGACACTGGCGCCGGCGGACAAGCGGATCTATGCCTTGAGAAACGTCACGGCTACCGTGGACGCCATTCCGCTGATAGCCAGTTCGATCATGAGCAAGAAACTGGCTGCCGGTGCAGACGGTATCGTTCTCGACGTCAAGACGGGTGCCGGAGCGTTTACACCCCTTTATGCAGACGCCGTGAAGCTGGCAAAAACCATGGTCGGTATCGGCGAAGGTTTGGGCAAGAAGATCACCGCTTTTATCACAGGAATGGCGCAACCGTTGGGATATGCCGTCGGAAACGCCTTGGAAGTCAAAGAAGCCATCGATACGCTCAATGGATCGGGGCCGCCCGACTTGACGGAACTGGTGCTGACATTGGGCAGTGAAATGCTTATGCTGTCCGGAATAGGTCAATCCCATTCGGAAGCAAAAGCGATGTTGAAAGCACAACTTGCCAATAAAAAAGGGGCCCGGAAATTAAAGGCCTTTATAGAAGCCCAGGGGGGTGACCCGGGGGTGGTCGAGAACACCGGTCTGCTGCCCCGGTCCAGAACAATCCTCCCGTTGGAATCGGATAGCACGGGCGTCATTCAGGGGATCGACGCGCTTGAAATAGGGATGGCCGCTAAGCTACTTGGCGCCGGCAGGCAGACCAAGGAGGACGCCATCGACCTGTCCATCGGTGTGGTCTTGTGCAAAAAAGTCGGCGATTCCGTCCAGAAAGGTGAACCCCTGGCAAGGCTTCACTCGGACGGAGACGCTGCCAAAATCGATCCTGCCGTTAAACGGTTGTTTAGGGCCTACACCATCGGTCCTGAAGCTATCATCCCGCCGAGGCTTGTTCTGGCAAGGATTTCCGGCGATACCGTCAAAGAGGTGAATTGATGAGGGCAACCCGCACAGATCGATTCGAATCGGTCTTGAGCACATTCCCGAAGTCTGTCCAGCCACTTCTGCGATACCTGCCACAGCAGGGGGGCCAACTTTCTCCAGAAGCGTGTAACACCCTCATGGACCTGCTGGATCTGTCCGTGGAAGAGTTGATGATGCGTCTCCTGCCGTTGGCAAAAGTTTTTACCCTGGCATCGGTGTCCAATTTTCATGTGGGTGCGGTTGCACTGGCAAAAGAAAATTCTGCTGATGGACCAAAGCATCTCTACCTGGGGGCCAATATGGAATTCGAGCACCTGGCCCTGAACATGTCGATTCATGCAGAACAAGCGGTGGTCGTAAATGCCTGGCATCACGGAGCGCGTCGTATCAAAGCCATTGCCACCTCCGAGCTTCCCTGCGGACATTGTCGCCAGTTCCTACAGGAGCTTGGCGGCAGCACCGATCTGATGGTTCTGAAGCCTGTTGGGCAAGGGAATGACTATCACGCAAAGCAGTTATCGGAAATCCTTCCCACAGCTTTTTCCCCAACGGATCTGGGCAACAGCCAGGGCTTTATGGCAGCCCCCGAAACAATCCGACATCTCGGGCTGGTACACCCGTCGGACGATCCGTTGATTCAGGCGGCACTATCGGCTGCCGTGGCATCCTATGCCCCATATACCGGGAACCTTGCCGGCTGTGCGCTAAAGACCTCGCAAGGGGAAATTGTAAACGGGCGCTATGTGGAATCCGTCGCCTACAACCCGAGCATATCACCGCTCCATTCGACACTATTGCGGCTGAATCTGATGACGCTTGAGGACAAGTATGCCATCGAGCGCATTGTTCTGGTGGAAAGACCTACACGTATCCGCCAGAAAGATCTTGTGGAAATGCTGATCAGATCGTGGATGCAAGAGGCCGAACTCGAGTATTATATTGTCCAAGAGGAGGAATGAGCATGAAAGACCAATTGGCAAATGCCACCATCACATTAGAAACCATGGCAAAGGCAATCGATCATACCGCACTGAAACCGGATGCACTGCAAACCGAGCTGGATATTCTCGCTGAAGAAGCCATGACACATGGCTTTGGTGCCGTGTGTGTCAATTCGTGTCATGTCAAACGGGTTTCCGACATGCTGAAAGATAGCGGTGTTCACGTATGCTCTGTCGTTGGGTTTCCCCTGGGGGCCATGCACACAACGGCCAAGGTATGCGAAGCGGAAACAGCGATAGAGGACGGGGCTGTGGAACTCGATATGGTCTTGAACATAGGCGCTCTCAGATCCGGGGATTTTAAAACTGCACAAGCAGATATTCAGGCGGTGCGTGAAGTCACCGGCCCCGACATAATTCTCAAAGTGATCATCGAAGCCTGTCTGTTGACGGAAAAGGAGATAATGCTGGCCTGTAAAATAGCCATGTCGGCCAATGCGAACTTTGTCAAAACCAGCACCGGTTTTTCTAGCGGGGGTGCAACCATTTCAGATGTCAGGCTGATGAAGCAAACCGTTGGCGACACTATGCAGGTCAAGGCCAGCGGCGGTATCAGGGACTGGGATACCGCAGCAGCCATGCTTAGGGCCGGTGCCAGCCGCATCGGCACCAGTTCCGGTGTGACGATTCTTCAAAACGCACCTGAAAAGCAGCGATGAAACGCCTGTACAAGGGACGATAATATGCTTGCAATAAACCTCCCGAGCAATTAATATCGCTCTGCAAAGGCTGCAAAGACATTTCTTTTTTGCTGACGTATCCTTTCTGGTATCTATCGGACTATGTTTTTCGTTCTATTCATAATTCAGAACAATGAGGAGGACCTATGAAAAGATTCAGATTCATCCACCTGATGTTGGTCGCGATCGCATTATTGATCTGTTTCGGCACCCCGGCAATGGGTGCAAAACTAAGAATCGCCATGGTCACCGATGTGGGGGGTGTCAACGATCAGTCATTCAACCAGTCGGCCTGGGAGGGACTCCAGCGATTGGAGAAAGACTTCGGTATCAACGTGGCATACAAGGAATCCAAGCAGGACGCGGATTATGCCCCTAATATGGAAACCCTGACCGATGCCGGGTTCGATCTGATCTGGGGAATCGGTTTTCTGATGGGCGACGCCATCAAGACCACGGCACAAATCAATCCAGACCAGAAGTATGCCATCATTGATTTTGCCTATGGTCCTGAAACCCCCAAAAATGTGTCCGGTGTGGTATTCCAGGAAGAGCAACCCTCCTTTCTGGTGGGCTATATCGCCGGCAAAATGACGAAAACCAACAAAATCGGTTTTGTGGGTGGCATCAAGTTTCCCCTCATCGAAAGATTCGAATATGGCTATATGGCCGGGGCCAGGATGGCCAATCCCAAGTGTGAAGTCCTGTCCCAGTACGCGGAATCTTTTACCGATGCTGCCAAGGGCAAAGCCATTACCAACAATATGTATCAAAAGGGTGCCGACATTGTTTTCCACGCCTCCGGCGGTGTCGGTGACGGCGTCATCGAAGCGGCCAAGGAAAAGGGCAAATGGGCCATCGGTGTGGACAAGGATCAAAACTTTCTGGCACCGGACAATGTGCTTACCTCGGCCATGAAACGGGTGGACAATGCCATATACGATGTGGGCCACAAGTTGAAAGAAGGTCAATGGAACGGTGGCGAAACCGTGGTTTACAATCTTTCCAACGACGGTGTCGGCATCGCTCCGACGTCTAAAAAACATGTTCCGGCCAATATTCTGGCCGAGGTGGATCAATTGGTCGCCAGGATCAAAAAGGGAGATTTCAAGGTACCCTCCACCAAGGCCGAATTCGATGCATTCAAGTTCTAACCCGACTGGATAACGTCCTTGGCCACTTGTCTGATGTCGTTCCCCGGTTGTGCTTTGCATGGGCTCTGACCAAGCGCGCAGGGTTTAGAAAGATCATGGAAAACGAGCAAGCCGGCCCTTTTGAACAACAGGGCCGGTGACGCTTCCAATATCATCCCCACAAACGGACCCCGCCGGCGTCAACGCCTTGTACTGGAACGAAAACCCGCAAAGGAGACATGCATGTGACGACCATCGATTTTTCCCAAAAAGTCGTTGAGATGATCGATGTAGTAAAAAAATTTGGTGATTTTGTCGCCAACGACCGGATCAGTTTAACGGTACACAAAGGCGAAGTGCATTCGCTCTTGGGGGAAAACGGAGCCGGCAAGACGACCCTGGTGAACTGTCTTTACGGTCTCTACCGTCCTACCCAGGGCAGGATTTGCATCAAGGGGCAAGAGGTCGAAATCAGCGATCCCAATGTGGCTATCCAGCACGGTATCGGCATGGTTCATCAGCACTTCATGCTGGTGGATACCTTTACGGTTACCCAGAACATCATTCTGGGGAGAGAAACCACCAAAATGATGGGGATTCTCGATATAGCCGCTGCCGAGAAAAAAGTGTCCGAGATTTCCGAACGCTACGGATTGGCCATCAACCCCCGGGACAGGATTCAAGACATCTCCGTCGGCAGCCAGCAACGGGTGGAGATTCTAAAGGCTCTCTACAGGGGCGCTGAAATTCTGATTCTGGACGAGCCCACCGCCGTTCTGACCCCCCAGGAGATCCAGGAGCTGGTGACGATTATCCGCAACCTCACCCAAGAGGGCAAGTCCATCATCATCATCACCCATAAACTCCACGAGATCAAACAGATGGCCGACTATTGCACCGTTATCCGACGAGGTAAATTTGTCGATACCGTTGAGGTGGATAAGATCACAGAACAGGAGCTGGCCTCCATGATGGTGGGTCGTGAAGTTTCCTTTATGGTGCAGAAAAAGGTTCAGCAAAAAGGGGCGCAGATTCTTGCCATCCAGGATCTGGTGGTAAAGGACAACCGGGGTATTGCGGCTGTTAACGGGCTCAGTCTGTCGTTGTACAAAGGGGAAATTCTCGGTATTGCCGGGGTGGACGGCAATGGTCAATCCGAGCTTGTGGAGGCGCTGACCGGGCTGCGCAGGGTTGCCGGGGGAACCATCACCCTGCATGGCAAGGAGATCACCGGATCGAATCCCAAGGAAGTGATCAACCGCTGTAACATACGTACCATCCACGAAGACCGGCAGAAAAGAGGCCTGGTCATGGAGTTCGATGTGGCCGAAAATCTCATTCTGGAAACTTACCACGACAGCCCCTTTTCCAATCACGGGATGTTGAACCATGAGAAAATATATGCCTGGGCCGATCACTGCACCGAGGCGTATGATATCCGCCCCGCGAATCCTTATCTGGCGGCCAAATCCCTGTCCGGAGGGAACCAGCAAAAGGTGATCATTGCAAGGGAGGTGAGCAACGACCCCGAAGTCCTGATTGCTTCCCAGCCCACGCGGGGTCTGGACGTGGGAGCCATCGAGTATGTCCACACGGCATTGGTGAATCAGCGGGACAGGGGTAAGGCGGTACTGCTGATATCCTTCGATTTGGACGAGATCATGAATGTGTCTGATCGCATTGCCGTCATTTTCGAGGGTAAAATTGTGGGAATTGCCGATGCGATCGGTGTCGATGAGAACGAAATAGGCCTCATGATGGCAGGGGGCAGCCCATGAAATTGAGTGCGGGGCTTATAAGAAACAGATTTTTGAACGGTTCCCTGGGACTGACCCTGATTTCGATCTTGCTGGGATTTCTGTTGGGGGCCATCGTTCTGCTGGTGGCCGGTTTCAACCCTCTGGAAGCGTACTGGGTTATCCTCAAGGGGATCTTTTCACGCTCCAAATACATGTCCTACGTGATCATCTACGCCACACCCTTGATCATTACGGGGTTGTCCGTGGCCTTTGCCCTGCGTACCGGTCTGTTCAATATCGGTGCCGAGGGACAATATATCGTGGGTGCCATTGTGGCTGCCGCCGCAGGCTATTTTTTCAAGCTGCCCCTGGTCCTGCATGTGACCGTGGCTGTGGGGCTGGCGATGATCGCGGCTGCAATCTGGGGCGGACTGGCTGGTTACATCAAGGCCCGTTTCGGGGTTCACGAGGTGATCTCCACCATCATGCTGAACTGGATCGCCCTCTACCTTTCCAATTTTGTGATTACCCTGCAAGCTTTCGGCAGTCAGGGGACCGGTAAATCCTATGCCATTCAGTCCACCGCCAGGATCAATCTGTTGAGTGACTGGAAGCTCTCAGAGGCCGGTTTCGAGTTTATGCGCAGCCATAGGGTACTGGGAGATATCCTCAAGACCCCCATCAATCTGGGTATCATCTTTGCCATCCTGCTGGCCGTTCTGGTGTGGTACATACTCAACAAGACCACCCTGGGCTATGAACTGCGGGCCGTCGGTTTCAATCCCCATGCGGCTGAAGCCGGGGGCATCAATGTAAAGAAAAGCATGGTGATCTCCATGCTGATCTCGGGCGCACTCGCCGGAGCGGCGGGGGCCTTTCAGGTGCTGGGGGTCAGCCATCGCATCGCAAAACTGGCTGCCATGGAGGGCTATGGGTTCGACGGCATCGCTGTCTCGCTGATCGGCAACAACACCGGGGCGGGCAGTGTTCTTGCAGGCCTTTTATTCGGTGCCCTGAAGTACGGAGGGTCAAAGATCCAGGACGTCATGCAGGCACCCACCGAGGTGATCAACATCATGATCGGAACCATTATTCTATTTGTGGCCATGCCGAAATTGATACGGCTGATCCTGACTATTTTAGAGAGACGGGCGAAGAACTGATGGAAGCAATCATAAAAGACATGGGATTTATTATCGGGACGACGCTGATGTACTCGACCCCCTTGATGTTCACCTCCCTGGGAGGTGTCATTACCGAGCGCAGCGGTGTGGTCAACATCGGTCTGGAAGGCATGATGTTCTTCGGTGCCTTTGTGGGCGCCACCGTGGCTTATTTTTCCCACAGTCCCTGGCTGGGTTTTGTTTGTGCCGGGCTGGGCGGAGCGTTGCTGGGCTTGATCCATGCCATCGCCTGCGTTTCCTTTGCTGCCGAGCAGATTGTTTCCGGAATTGCCATCAACTTTCTGGGGCCCGGTTTTGCCCTTTTCCTGAGCCGCCTGTTTTTTGACGGGGCTACCCAGACTCTTACGATACCTGAAAAAATTCCTTTGCCTTTAAGCTTTTTGTTTGGAGAGGGAAAACTATTCAAATCCGCCGGCTTCATGGATCTCATGTTCAACCGCTTCGCCACCGTTTACCTGGCTTTTATCCTCGTAGCCGTGGTCTGGTTTGTGCTTTACAAGACCAAGATCGGTATGCGTGTCCAGGCCGTGGGGGAGCATCCCGAGGCAGCCGATACGCTAGGTATCAGTGTTTACCGTATCCGCTATGGCGCCGTCATGGTTTCCGGTTTTTTGGCCGGTCTGGGCGGGGCTGCCATGAGTATTGCAGTGGTCTCCCGTTTCAGCAATACCTTGATATCCGGGCACGGCTTTATCGCCCTGGCAGCCATGATTTTCGGCAAGTGGAAACCCCAGGGCGCCATGCTGGCCTGCCTGCTTTTTGGCGCTGCCAAAGGCGTGGAGATCTATCTGGGTGCCAGGGGGTTCCCGGTGCCTTCCAGCCTGCTGGCCATGCTGCCCTATATTCTGACCATCATCGTGCTGGTGGGTGTCGTGGGAAAGACCACGCCTCCGGCAGCCATTGGAAAAATTTTCGATAAAAGCGGCAAGTGAAGAGACTTCTCTCCCGGCCTGAAATATCCCCATGACGATGACGACAAATGAAATAGCGGATTGATCTTTATGGTTTTAATTCGTATACTACCTTAAGGTGTAAGGTCGACAATTCCTCGTTGTTTTAGGGGCGAAATGGAGAGCCCGCTTGGGGGTCTGCGCGGCTCTTCAATTATTTTTTTCAATCGAGAACAGCTGTAAAAGGAGAAAATTAATGCTTATTGTTGGAGAACTCATTAATGCCAGCCGCAAAGCCATTGCAACGGCTATCGAAACACAGGATGGTGATGCCATCAAAAAGGTTGCCCAGGATGAATTCGAGGCGGGTGCCCACTACATCGATGTAAACGCAGGTGTCTTTGTGGGCCGGGAGCCCGAGTATCTGACCTGGCTGGTGAAAACCGTCCAGTCTGCCGTCGAAGCACCCTGTTGTATCGACAGCCCCGATCCGAAGGCCATCGAAGCGGCCCTCTCGGTACACAAGGGAACACCCATGATCAACTCCATTTCCCTGGAAAAAGAGCGTTACAACAGCCTGCTGCCCATTGTAGCCAACACGGACATGAAAGTTGTGGCGCTCTGCATGAGCGACGAGGGCATGCCCGAGACAGCCGATGACCGCATGGCTATTGCCGACAAGCTGGTCAACGGGCTTTTGCAAAAGAATGTTTCCATCGAGAATATTTATGTGGATCCCCTGGTGCAACCGGTTGCCACGAACGAGACCTTCGGGGTTGAATTTCTGGAAACCATTGAAAGACTCACGCAAACTTTCAAGGGAATCCACACGGTTTGCGGGTTGTCCAACATCTCTTTTGGTCTGCCGAACCGGTCTTTTTTAAACCAGACCTTTATGAGCATGGCCATTGCCAAAGGGCTTGACGGCGCGATCATCAATCCATTGGACAAAAAGATGATGGCCAACATCATTGCTGCCACTGCCCTGGCAGGTCAGGATGATTATTGCATGAATTATCTAAAGGCGTACCGGGCAAACCGTTTCGAGTTCTGATATCTCGGCGGATTGATATCGGCACGGATAACATGGAATTATCTATTATGGAGGGAAGACATGACGGAGCTCACAACCAATCAAGAACTGCAGACAATGCGCAGTGAGGTTATTTCCAACGGATACGCCAGTGGTACGGGCTGTTATATAGCCTCTGCCAGAGGGGCTTTGATCCAGGATGTGGAAGGCAAGGAGTATATCGACTTTGCAGGCGGGATTGCCGTGATGAACATCGGTCACAGCCATCCCAAGGTGGTGGCGGCCATCAAGGCCCAGGCGGAAAAATTCACCCATACCTGTTTCATGGTGACCCCGTATGCATCCCCGGTCCGCCTGGCCAAAAGGCTGTGCGAAATTACCCCGGGAGACTTTGCAAAGAAGGTCCTCTTTATCAACAGTGGGGCCGAGGCTGTGGAGAATGCCGTCAAGATCGCCCGTTACTATACCAAACGACCGGCGATCATCGTATTTGAAAACGGTTACCACGGCCGAACACTGCTGACCATGACCATGACCAGTAAGGTCAAACCCTACAAACTGGGTTTTGGTCCCTTTGCCCCGGAGGTGTACCGCATGCCTTTCGGGGATGTTGTCGGTCCGGAGAAGCTTGAGGATTTTTTTATCAAGCACGTCAACCCCGAGGCGGTCGCAGCGGTGGTGGCGGAACCGGTTCAGGGAGAAGGCGGGTTCATCGCTCCCCCGGACGGATATTTCCAGAAACTGGTGGAGATCTGCCGGAAAAACGGTATTCTGTTCATCAGCGACGAGATCCAGACCGGTATGGGCCGTACGGGCAAGATGTTTGCCATCGAGCACTGGGGCGTAGAACCGGACCTGATTACCGTGGCCAAGAGCTTGGCAGCCGGCATGCCCTTGAGCGCGGTTGTGGGCCGCCAGGAGATCATGGATTCCATACACCCGGGTGGGCTTGGCGGCACCTATGGTGCCAACCCCCTGGCCTGTGAAGCGGCCTTGGCCGTGCTGGACGTGTTCGAAGAAGAAAAAATGCTCGATAAATCGGTGGCCTTGGGCGAAAAACTGTTGGCCCGTTTTAAGACCTGGCAGCAGCAGTACGACATCATTGGCGAAATCCGGGGCTTGGGCGCCATGCTGGGATTAGAACTGGTAAAGGGTCCAGAGTGTTCTCCTGCCGCAGAAGAGGCCAAAGCTCTGGCAGCGGCCTGTTTTGAAAACGGGTTGAGCATACTGGTCTGCGGTAGTTACGGAAACATCATTCGTGTATTGGCTCCTTTTGTCATTACCGATGAACAGTTGAATAAAGGTCTCGATATCATGGAAGCGTGTATCAAAAAGATCAGTGCGTAATCTTTAAGTAGGGGAAAATACCAATGCTGGGTATATATAATCGCATTTTAAAGGTGGATTTGACCAACAAAGCTTTTAAAATAGAGGACAACGGCATTCCATTATCCATTTATGAAACTTTTCTGGGAGGCAAGGGATTGGGTACCTACCTTCTCTACAAGTATAACCCGCCGGGTGTTGATCCCCTTTCTCCGGACAATCACATTGTTTTTGCCACAGGTCCTGTAACAGGGAGTCGTATCTGGGGAAGCTGCCGGTATGGCGTCTTCACCAAGTCACCCCAGACCATGCTTTACTCGGAGTCCTATTCAGGCGGCAAGGCACCCGAAGCCCTGGACAGTGCCGGGTACGATGCCATCGTCATTTCCGGTAAAAGCGCGGCCCCGATCGTGTTGTCTGTTCACCCGGAGGGTGTGACCTTCCATGATGCCGGCGATATCTGGGGAAAAGACACCTATGACACCGAAGACATCCTGCTGGAGCGCTTCCGGCTGACCAACGAGACCTATGGGAAACCCGGGGCGGTGGTGATCGGGCCGGCTTCGGAGAATCTGGTCAAATTCGGGGTGATTGAAAACGATTACTGGCGCTCGGCGGGCCGTACGGGTGTGGGTACGGTATTGGGGGCCAAGCATCTTAAAGGGATTGTGTTTCAGGGAGATTGCCAGCGCCCTCTGGCGGATCCGGATGCGGTGAGCGTGTTCTCCCGTGAGCTTGCCATGGATAACAAGGAGAGTCCGGGGGTCAAGGCCTATAAAAGCATGGGCACCCCCATGATGGTCAAGCTGCTCAACAATGCCAAGGCATTTCCCACCCGGTACTGGTCTGCAGGTACGTGCGAGCACTGGGAGAAGATCAGCGCCGATGCCCTGCACAATCAATGCGAGGTCAAACCCAGGGCTTGTCTTAAATGTTTCATGGCCTGTGGCAGGATGAGTCGTGTTCTGCAGGGACGCCATTCCGGATTGCGTCTAGAAGGACCGGAGTATGAAACCATTTATGCCTTTGGCGGGTTGTGCATGGTGGACAGCATCGAGGAGATCATCTATCTCAACGATATCTGTGACCGCCTGGGGATGGACACTATTACCGCCGGCAATCTCTGTGCCTTTGCCATGGAAGCCGGGAAACGGGGCCGGATTGACCCGGCCATCGATTACGGCGATGTGGACGCCATTGCTGATCTGTTAAAGAAAATTGCCTACCGGCAAGGGGTCGGCGACATTCTGGCCGACGGTATTCGACATGCCGCCAAAATGTGGGACCTTGAAGAGATTGCCGTACATTCCAAAGGGTTGGAACCGGCCGGTTATGATCCCCGTGTTCTCAAAGGCATGGGTCTGGCCTATGCCACATCGGACCGGGGCGCCTGTCACCTGCGTAGCACTTTTTACAAACCGGAACTGTCCGGTATGATTGCACCGGAAAAGATCCAGGGTAAAGCCAAAGTATTTGTCGACTTTGAAGATCGGCTGACGCTGTTTGATGCGCTGGTCTTCTGCAGATTTTATCGGGACATGTACGCGTGGGAACAGCTGGAGAAAGTTGTTCGCATGGTCACCGGTATCGATGTAGACAAGCCCGGGCTTCAGCAGATGGCTGCCGGCATATCCACGCTGGTGCGTCGCTTTAACATCAGAGAGGGCATGCGGCCCGAAGACGACGCTCTTTCTGCAGGGTTGTTCCGGAAATTACATGGGGCCGATAATCAACTCACCAAGGACGAGCTTGACTACATGCTCAAAGACTATTACCAGCTTCGGGGGTGGGATGAAAGAGGGATACCGTTTCTGGAATGCGAATAGTGAGCGCTCATGTACAGCCGGGAACCCGGTAAACCACCATATAAAGACCTATTGATTGATGACTTTATCGACCCTACATCTCAAAAACATGTTGTCCGACGTTCAACTAGGCCGCAAATTGAGTGCGGCCGATACGGTTCATTTATTGAGCCTGGAGTATGAAGATACCCTGGAGATGGTGTTTGAGGCCGCTCGGAACCTTCGTAAAACAAATTTTGGCCGTAAGATATTTACCTACGGCTTTGCCTATACCAGCACATTCTGTCGTAACGACTGCATCTTCTGCTATTTCCGTCACTCCAACAAGCAGCCGCAGCGGTATCGAAAAGAGGTCCGGGATGTTCTGGAAATTGCCAGGTACATGTCCAGGGAAGGGGTCAATCTCATGGATTTGACCATGGGAGAGGATCCACGGTTTCAGGATTCTAAAAACGGGGCCATGGATGCCCTGGTTCAACTGGTCAAAGACATCAAGGCCGTGACAGAGTTGCCTGTTATGGTATCCCCTGGTGTTGTTCCGGATGAAACCCTGGCCATGTTGGCTGCCGCCGGTGTCACCTGGTACGCCTGCTACCAGGAGACCCATAATCCGGAACTGTTTAAAACCTTAAGAATCGGGCAATGCTTTGAAGAGCGTCTGGAGAAAAAGCGGGTGGCCAAAAAACTGGGACTGCTGATTGAAGATGGGATTTTAGCCGGTGTGGGTGAGTCGTCGTCGGACATCGCGCATTCCATCCAGGTGATGCGCACCCTTGATGTGGATCAGGTTCGGGTCATGAAGTTTGTGCCACAGCCCGGAACACCCATGGCAGCGCATGCTGGGGAAACGTCACTGCGTGAGTGTCTTGTCATCGCCGTCTTGCGCTTGTCTTTTCCTGATCGCTTGATTCCGGCATCTCTGGATGTGGATGGTCTGGCGGGATTGAAGATGCGTTTGAATGCCGGTGCCAATGTCATTACTTCCCTGGTGCCCCCGGATTTTGGCCTTTCGGGTGTGGCGAACAGTGACCTGGATATTGAAAATGCCAATCGGACCATGGCCGGGATACGCCCCGTACTGGAGGATTGCCATCTTAGCGCTGCCAAAAACATAGACTATCTATCATGGGTACGGGCACGTCAAGATGCCTTTTTGTAGGTAATTGTCCGCTGAGGGAAACCCAAAAACAGGTTGTGTTTTTTCGGTTATATGACGTATATATCGAGTTTGTTACAAATTAGGATGATGGAATGCTCAAAGCGATCAATGTGACAAAAAAATTTGGTGAACTCAAGGCGGTGAATGACCTCAGCTTTGAAGTTCAGGAAGGACAGATCTTTGGTATTGCCGGGCCCAACGGTGCTGGAAAATCAACGGTTTACAACCTCATTACCGGTTTTTACCCTTATGAGGGTACCATCGAATTTATGGGCCGCAACATAGCCGGCCTGCCGCCCTATCGTATCGCCAAAGCCGGTATTGCCCGTACGTTCCAGATCCCGCAGGTTTTTCCCAGTCTGACCGTGCAGAAAAGCATTTCTGTGGGCAGCCGTTTCGGTGCACGCGGCGGTCTCGATGCGGCCCATGTAGACGAGGTGATTCGTTTTGTGGAACTTGAAGAGGAGCGTTTACAAAACACCGGTCTTTTAAACCTCCTTTCCAAAAAGAAACTGATGATCGGGGCCGCCCTGGCTACGAAGCCCAGAATTCTCATGCTGGACGAACCCATGGGGGGATGCAATGCCAATGAAATAAGAAGCCTGATGGATCTGATCAAGCGTATCAACCAGGAACTGGGTGTTACGATCATTATTATAGAGCATTTTATGAAGGTCTTGACTGAACTGACCGAAAAACTGCTGATCATCGAATCCGGGACAGAGATCTGCTGCGACACACCCCAAAAAGCAGTCGACAATCCAAGGGTGATCGAGTGTTATCTAGGGGATTCATATGCTAAATGTTAAAAAATTGAATGCCTATTATGGCCAGTCGCATGTTCTGAAAGATGTCTCTATTGCGGTCGAACAGGGTCAGGTAGTGGTCATTTTGGGGCCCAATGGACATGGCAAGAGTACCCTCTTGAAATCCATCTGCGGCCTGGTGAACAAGGCCAACGGCCGTGTCATCTACAAAGGGCACGACATCATGGGCCAGGCAACCGAAAAGATCGTCAACACGGGCCTGATCTATATCGCTGAAAATCGAGAGCTGTTTCCCCATATGACCGTTTTGGAAAATCTCAAACTGGGTGCCTATTCCAAGAATGCCCGATCCCGGGAAAAGAAAAATCTGGAACGGGTATTCGATCTATTCCCGCGATTGGTGGAACGTCAGAAGCAATCTGCTTCGACCATGAGCGGCGGCGAAGCTCGCATGCTGGCAGTGGCGCGGGGATTGATGTCCAACGCTGATTTTTTGTGCATCGATGAGCCCTCCTTGGGACTTCAGCCCAGTTTGCGTCACGAAATTTTTTCCACCATCAAGCGGATCAACGAGCAAGGCAAGACGGTTCTTCTGGTGGAACAGAATATTCCTCAGATAACTGAACTGGCTGATAGAATTTATGTCATGGAGGAAGGGCGGATTTCCTTTGAGGGGAGCAAGGACGAAGCAATGGGGAATAAGGATTTAAAGGAAATTTTTTTAGGAATGTAGCAAATTTTGATCATCTCTAATGCGTTGATCAAAATATAGGGTACAAGGGTCCGAGGGTGATACAAGGGTTATAGGGTGGCTAACAGCTAACAACGGACAGTGGCATCCAAACTTCTAAGCATCCTATCTTCCCGGCATACAAGGGGGTCGACGGTACCAGGGTACGAGGGTGGTGGTTTGACACTTATAATCTGTGTAGCAACTGACTAAGCTTGGCATAGAAGGTGACAAAGCATGTTTAGCGAAGACACCATTTTATTGTTTTATGAAATTACGGACGTCATTATCGCCGGCTTGTCCACCGGTTCCGTATACGCCCTGATGGCCGTGGGCATGACCTTGGTCTATGGTGTGACCAAGGCGTTCAATTTCGCCTATGGAGATTTTTTCAATATGGGCGGCTATTTTGCGTGGATATTGATCTTTGGCATCGGTCTTCAATTCGGCGGATATCTGACAGTTCTGCTCATTGTGATGCCGCTCATGTTTGTTGTAGGATACGGACTTGAAAAACTCATGATTGCACCCTTGAGGAAGCGGGATGATTGGGAAAACAAGGTCATGATGCTGACTCTGGGTCTGGCGCTCTTTCTGACCAGCCTATATTCGGTGATCTTCGGTGTGCGTATGAAATCGTTGCCCCCCATCCTAGAAGGGACGATAGAGGTAGGCCAACTGGTGTTTGCCCACCAGGACATTTTGATTTTCTTCATGTCATTGGGCGGCATCCTGGTTTTTGGGTGGATGCTTAACAACACCCGCCTCGGCTTGGCTGTACAAGCTGTAGCCCAGAACCCTATGGGGGCCAAAATCGTGGGGATTCCACAGGAGCGTATTTTTGCTGCCACCTTTGCCATTTCAACCGTCATGGTGGGATTTGGCGGAATCCTATTGAGTCAGAAGTGGTTCATCAATCCCAATTCAGGCGGCACGATCATGATCAAGGCCTGGGTAGTAACCGCATTCGGCGGAATGGGTTCTATCCGCGGAGGTCTTTATGCTGCTTTCATCATTGGCATGCTGGAAGCCTTTGTGGGTTGGATATTCGGTATGAGCTACGGCATTATTGCGCTTTTTATTCTTTTGTTGGCGACCCTGGCGTTGAGGCCTCAAGGTTTAATGGGAAAAGGCGACTAAACGATGCGTATGAAACATATGGCAATCATCATCGGTGTTTCCTATGGAATTATGGCTATCCTGCCTATTATTGTAGGGGATATCCCCTTTATCATGAATATTTTGATCATGTGCCTCATCTGGGCTGTGGTGGCCTCCTGCTGGGATGTCATGATGGGGTTTGCAGGTATTTTCTCATTCGGTCAGGTGGCTTTTTTTGTCATAGGTGCCTATTGCTCCGGTATTCTATCCATTGACCATCATGTGACACCGGTATTGTCCATTCTGATGGCCGGTCTGTTTACAGCAGGTGTGGGCGTTCTTGTGGGGTTGCCCTGTCTGAAACTGGCTGGGCCCTATGTAGCCCTGGTGACCTTTGGTGTGCACATGGCTTTGCAGCCCACATTAAGGGGTGAGATCGGCATTGCCCTGGGGTCCGGTGGCTCGGTGGGTCTTCTGACCATCCCTCCCATCAGTATATTCGGCTATACGTTCAGTTCAGCCAATATTGTCCCGACTTTTTACCTGACGCTTCTGGTATCCCTTGTCTGCGCACTGATTATTATGTTTGCCATTAAATCTTACTGGGGCGTTGCCTTTCTGGCCCTTAAAGATTCTCAGGATTTTGCCATGAGCCTGGGTGTCAGTGCATTTAAATATAAGTTGATGGTCTTTGCCCTGACCTCTTTTTTAACCGGTATCATTGGAGCATTTTACGGTCATTTTTACGGAGTGCTTTCTTTTCGCATGCTGGATCTGGATCTTTTCAGCATCTTGATGGTCATGATGCTGGTGGGCGGCTTGGGACATTTTCCCGGCGCTATCCTGGGTGCATTCCTGGTCGTCGCAGGCAGCGAACTCATGGCGCCTCTGGGCGCATACCGGGCTGTGGCCATGGGTGCTTTGGTGGTCATTCTGGTGTTGGCCCTACCAAACGGTGTTATGGGCCTTTTTTTAAGGCGTTCGGCAAATAGAATCGTATGATAATTTTATGAAACCCGACGCTGTCGCTATAATTTGGATCTAACTTTAATTTCAACAAAAGGGAGGTAATGTATGAAAAGAATCAGTCTGTTAACCTTGGTTATGGCGGTGAGTCTGTTTTGCGCCCCCGCAGTCATGGCGGCCGATACCATTCCGGTGGGTGTGCCGATTCCCATGACCGGCTGGGCTGCCGGCTCAGGATCAGATTATTTCAAGGGTATCAACATGGCTATTGATGAGATTAATGAATCGGGTGGCCTTCTGGGTAAACAACTTGAAATCATCCGTTTCGATTCCAAGGGGTTTGAGCCCGAAGTGGTCATGCAGGCCGCAGATTATCTCTGTGGCCAGAAGAATGTGGCATCCGTGCATGCCGGTTGGGCCGGCTGGGGCCAAGACGTTCGTGCTTACGGAAAATATGACGCTCCATTTTTTGCTGATGACGGCTCCCAGGCGGCGGTGGATATCTTCAGAGAAGATCCTGAGAAGTATTATAATATCTACCAGACAACCGATGTGGGTGTCGAGCAGGCAAAAAGCATGTTTCGTGCCCTGATGGCGCTTCCTTACAAATACCCCAATAAAAAGGTTGTGATTATCAATACCGACGATTCATGGGGTCTTGAAGTAGGTGACACGCTGAATAAAAGCTTTGAGGATAACGGCTGGAAAGTGGCCAAACGTGAGACCGTACCTTACGGCACCAATGAGTGGGGAGTCATTCTTTCGCAGATTCGCAGGATCAAGCCGGCTCTCATCCATATTGAAATCCCCAGTGGTCAGGAAAATATCACGTTTATCCAACAATTTCTGAAGAACCCTTCCGACGCCATTATCAGTCTTGGCTGGGGTGTTACACCGCGTGAAGTGGTGGACACCCTGGGTACGCAGGCCGACGGTATTGTGGGCGAAATGCCCAGCGGGCTACCCGGACCCAAGGCGCCCAATGCAGCCGGACAAGCCTGGGTTGATAAGTTCGTCAGCATCAACAAGCATCAGGTCCCGGCCGGTGCCTGGATTGCCTACACGGCTGTGAAGGCATGGGCCAATGCGGTGACCAAGGTGGGGGATGCCTATGATTTCAAAGCCGTGAATGCTTATATCAAACAAAACGGTTATGTTGGTGAGTTAGGCCAGATCACCTGGGACAAAGATAATGTCCTGCGTGCCCAAGCAGGAGCACCGGTGGTACACTACCAGGTGCAAGGCGGTGAGCTGCAGCCGATTTTCACCGATCCACCCCTGACACCGTATCCGGGCACGACATTTCAAAAACCACGCTGGATTAAATAACGGCAGCAAACATTTCTACATATATTTGTTACCTGGTCAGTCCGGACATTTTGTGAAACGTCCGGGCTGACCAGTACGCCTCTCGAAATGTCTGATAATGAAAATCTTTAAGTAATAATTGTAAAGTACTCTGTTGGATTCATACCAGCTAAATCTTGCTTGAAATTGGATGAGAAAACCATCGGTGGCAAGAGATAACGCGGGAAAGCATGGCCCATACCGTTGAACAATCTGCCTACCGGCGCTTGACCGAGCGCCTGAACCGTTTTCCCCAGGGTGCGCCTCCCTCCAAGCTCCTTACAAAAATTTTGATGGTGTTGTTCAAGGAAAAGGACGCAGAACGGGTTTCTCTGCTTCCCATCAGACCTTTTACGGTGCGCCGGGCTGCCCGCATCTGGCAAGTGCCCAACAGCGCGTCACGCAAAATTTTGGATGGCCTTGCACAAAAAGCCCTGCTGGTGGATTTTGAGGTTGCGGGAGAAATGCACTACGTCCTCCCGCCGCCCATGGCAGGTTTTTTCGAGTTCTCCATGATGCGTATTCGTGATGACATCGATCAGAAACTACTGGGGGAGCTTTTTTTCGAGTATCTCAATGTCGAAGAGGATTTTGTAAGGGAGCTTTTTACCCGGGGAGAAACGCAGCTGGGAAGAACCTTTGTGCACGAACCTGTACTGTCGGCGGAGAACGCCTTGCATGTCCTCGACTATGAAAGGGCCAGCAGCGTGATAAAGACCGCTTCCCACAGGGGTATCAGCATGTGTTACTGCCGACACAAGATGATGCACAAGGGGAGGGCCTGTGAGGCACCCATGAACATCTGTATGACCTTCAACACGACAGCCGAATCCCTGACCCGGCACGGTCATGCACGGGCGGTGGATATTTCTGAAGGGTTGGATCTGCTGGCCCAGGCTCACGAATCCAATCTGGTGCAGTTTGGCGAAAATGTACGCCAGGGTGTCAACTTTATATGCAACTGCTGTGGCTGCTGCTGCGAGGCCATGATCGCAGCGCGTCGATTTGCTGTCATGCAGCCTATTCATACCACCAATTTTTTGCCGGTTGTTCAAGAGAATACCTGTGACGGCTGTGGCAAATGTGTGGCTCTTTGTCCGGTGGAGGCCATGACCCTGGTATCTGCCAATCATCCGCACAAACCGAAGAAAAAGATCGCCAGAATCGACGAAGACCGCTGTCTTGGTTGCGGCGTGTGCGTGAGAGCCTGTACGAGATGTAATTCGATCTCCATGATTTCCCGGCGGCAGCGGATCCTTACACCGTTGAACGGTACCCATAGGGCTGTGGTGATGGCTCTGGAGCGGGGCAAGCTTCAACATCTGATCTTCGATAACCGGGTTCTCTGGCACCACCGTGCTTTGGCCGCTGTTTTGGGCGCAATCCTTCGTTTGCCGCCTGTCGACCGGGTGCTGGCCACCCAACAGGTGAAATCGCGCTACCTGGAGGCCCTGGTGGAGCGTTTTGAACGCGGGAAATGATGCCGTGATGCTTACTTTTCGCAGAGAAATTCCAAGGACGTGGTTTTGGATGCGAAGCACTGAACCAGATCCGTACGCTGGCAAGGTCATGGAATTGTCGCGCCATCAGGGTTGCTGTCATGGAAAACAACATGCCTGCCCTCATGTTTTGGGAGAAAGAGGGCTTTGGCCGGTTGTACCGGAAAACCTTAAAGGGATGTATCGGTGACGTTATTGTAATGGAAAGCCTTCTCCACCTTCCCACCAATTAGGGACGGGTATTCATATATTACTCTCAAGGGCCAGAGTGGCATTCCACCAAGCCCTTGCCGCTGTCAGCGACTCTCGGCCCCTTGTATCTTGACCGGCCGGTGCAATATCTGCATAACTGTGTTTAGGGTCACAGAACATTGCAACCCGGTGTGGCCGATCATCTGTCCATTTTCTTGAATGTGGTTGCAGGGAAAAAGCAGTAGGGACATTCCTTGGGCGGTTTTTTCCCATGGTGGATGTGGCCGCATATGCGGCAGCGCCACGCGGGCTTTCCGCTGCCCTTTTTGCCCGGCTCCAGGGGATTTCTATCTCTGAATACCGGCAGGTCTTCCAGCGCGGGCATGATGGGTTGATAGGCGTACATGGCATGAGCGGAAACGATCATGCGCTGAATTTCGCTGGTCCCTTCATATATTCTCAGCAGGCGGATGTCCCGGAAGAGTTTTTCCAGGGGAAACATTTTCGTATAACCATAACCACCGAGTATCTGCAATGCTTCGTTGACGACTTCCAGGGCTGTTTCGGTCGCGAAGAACTTGGCGATGGAGGCGTTTATGGTTGGGTCCAGGCCCTGATCCGCTTCCCAGGCCGCCTTCCAAACCAGCAAACGTGCTGTTTCAACTTTCTGGTACATCTCGGCAATTTTAAACTGAACGGCCTGAAAATCACCGATCTTGGACCCAAACGCCGTGCGTTTTTTTGCGTAATCGATGGCAAACTCCATGGCGCTTCGAGCACCTCCCACACCAAAAGCCCCCACAACCGGGCGTGTCCTGGAAAAGGTTTTCATGGCGAGTTTAAAGCCTTCTCCGGGCGGAGCCATAACATTTTCTTTGGGTACCCTGACATTTTTCAACCTGAGACCAGCGGTATTTGAACAACGCTGTCCAAGCTTGGGAATTGCCTTGCCAATGGACACGCCTTTCCAGGATTTTTCCACCAGAAAGGCCCCGATGCCCTCATGACCGGATTTCGGGTCTTCGGTGGCAAATACGGAAAAATAATCGGCCACCCCCCCGTTGGTAATCCAGTATTTGGTTCCGTTCAACAGGTAGTCATTCCCCTCTCTTTCAGCTTTACAGCGCATACCGGCAACGTCGGATCCCATGACAGGTTCCGAAGTGGCAAAACAGATCAGTTTGAACTCCTTTATAAGTCTGGGAAGATATTTATTTTTCAGCGCTTCGTTGGCACAAAGAATAAGGGGTTCCGCACCCAGTGAATTATCGAAAAGCGAGGTGGCAAGACCTGGGCAGGCAGCCGCAATCTCCTCGGTCATGATAGCGCCTTCGAGGATTCCATATTCATTGCCCCCGTATTTTTTGGGTATGTCGTTGTTCATCAGACCTTCATCATGGGCCTTTCTTAGCACAGACAGGGGAATTTCATCTTTCTCATCGTGATACCATGCCACGGGTAGAATCTCTCTCAACGCGAATTCACGTGCTTTCTGTTGAATGTCGAGTTGCTTTTTTGACAAATTGAAATTTAACATGGGGCCTCCTGCTTGGGGTCAATTTGATTTCTTTTCCGGGATATCCTCGGCATTAATAAATGCCATCAGTTCTTTGGCCTGTCTGTTAGCATCCTTTTCACCCAGTTTAATCAGACGGGCCAGATAGGTCGGATCAAACATGACCATGCTCAACCAATCTGGACTCGATGTTTCATGGGTGCCGAGACCCCGGAAAAGATGCCGAAACATGTAAGGCAGTTGTGGTTCCAATTCACCCGCTAATTTTCCCAGATCCTCTGATGGTCGCATGACAAATTGATGGACCACGCGCCTGTCATGGTGTTGCTCTTTTGGGATCTGAAAGAGCAGTTGATTGGTACGCCTGAGTGTTCGAACATCTTGATCCAGCACATCTAAGAAAATAGAATTCATTAATGTGCCTGCTATTTGGGCGGGTGGTGGATATCCGGCGCACACAGGTTTTTTTGCGTCTTTTATTGATTTTCGATGATGCGTCGAGACGGCAAGGATTTGGGTTGCGCCCAGATATATCGCCGGCGAGAGCGGTGCCGATTGTCGTATACCGCCGTCACCATACCATTCGTTCCCGACGCGTACGGCTGGAAAAAGCAGTGGTAGAGAGGCTGATGACATAATGTGATCAATGCTAATGTCAGTAGCTTCACTTCGTCGCCAGGGTCGTTCCCACAGACGAATATCCTTACCCATGACCCATGTCACGGCCTGACCGGTAGTATAGTTGGTACCTGTGATGGCAACAGCTTTAAGTTTGCCCTGATTCAAATTTTTACCAATACCGGCAATTACATTCCCTTGAGGTAAAAGCGCTTGTTGCAGAAGCTCTCGAAGTGGTCTTGAATTCAACAGACTTATGGCGGAAGATTCTTTGGTCATGCCTCCTGAAATAAGACGGAACCCCCATCTGAAAACATTTCGTACAAGTTCCCAGGTGTCCACACAAAAAATCCGATCTACGGACAGGTTCAGCCAAAGCTCTGACAGTTCTCGCACCGCTTCAGCGAAAGTACCTTCATGATTTGCCAGAAATGCAGCATTAATGGCTCCAGCGGAAACACCGGTGATAATGGGGGGATGGAGATCAGGAAAATGTTGGGCAAGACATTTCAAAAAACCGACTTGATATGCGGCTCTCGCTCCACCACCACTTAAAACGAGTGCCAAGCTATTTTTATCGCCGGTCATAATATGTGTCCTCTTTGAAGATTGAACCACAACAGCGGGCACATTCATTTTTGGTGAGGAGACTAGCTCACCGGATACGTGCTGCAGGGTTCTTTTATATGAACGGTGTGTTAGATTTTGACCTTGCTAATTGTTTATGATAGTTGAGATTGATTATAGTGGCAAGCAGATTTTATTCTTAATAGAGGAGAGATAGTTTTAAATGAATACTAAACTCGTTATCGCAATTGCTGTCCTGTTCGTTTTTGCCGTGTTCATTGTTCAGAATGCACAGGTTGTAACGGTCAGCTTTCTTTTCTGGAAAATCGAAGCGTCCAGGGCCATTGTCCTGATGGTGACATTTGTGCTGGGATTGTTTACCGGATGGATAGTGACCCAGCTTTTTAAGAAATCAAATAAGGATCTGAAGCGTAACAGCGAAAGCTAACCCCATACAGTGCCGCGGCGTTAGCGGACGAATCCGACACAGTCAGAAGTCCTTAACAAGTATTGATCTTTTGGCATTCGTTTTTCCAGAGATAGTAATATATGAATCCCCGTCCCCAATGGTTTGTATAATTATAAATGGCGGTGAGCGGCTATTTCAATCCGCTTTTTAACAGCGCCTCTGCCAGAGAGCCCTGGGGGGATGGTTTTTTTTCAGGTTTGCGGGCTTTTTGCGGTTTTGGTCCGTTTGGACGCGTTCTTTTAATTTCGGGTTTTGGCGTGCTTTTTTCCATGGGGTCGACGGCCTTTTTCATGGAAAGGGAGATACGGTTTCTATCCATATCGATGTCGAGTACGGATACGGTGACCTTTTGCTGTACCTTGACGATATCGGCCGGGTTTTTCACGAAGCGATCCGCCATCTGGCTGATGTGAACGAGGCCGTCCTGATGGACTCCGATGTCTATGAATGCGCCAAAGGCCGTTATGTTCGTCACGATACCGGGAAGCTGCATGCCTTTACGCAGATCGGCGATTTTTTCGATACCGTCGGTAAATGAAAAAGCCTCGAATGTTTTTCTTGGGTCGCGACCGGGTTTGACCAGTTCATCCAGGATGTCATTCAGTGTGGGGATGCCGATGGTGGTCGTTACATAGCGGGGTAGATCGATCTGACGCCGCAGATCAGGCTGTTTCATCATGTCGGTTACTGACAGACCCAGGTCTCTGGCTATGGCATCCACGATGTCATAGCTTTCGGGATGTACTGCACTGGCATCGAGGGGGTTCTCGCCGTCCATGACGCGCAGAAAACCTGCAGATTGCTCAAAGGCCTTGGGCCCCAGTCGAGGTACTTTCAGGAGTTGTTTGCGGTTCCGGAAGGGGCCCTGGGTGTCACGATGGAGGACCATGTTTTTGGCGATGCCGGCATTTAAGCCCGACACATAGGTCAAAAGCTGAGCACTGGCCCTGTTCAGGTCGACACCGACACTGTTGACGCAGCTCATCACGACATCGTCGAGGGTCTGCTTGAGAGATGTCTGGTCCACATCGTGCTGGTACTGGCCCACACCGATGGCTTTGGGGTCTATTTTCACGAGTTCGGCCAGGGGATCCATCAGGCGCCGTCCGATGGAAACCGCTCCACGGACGGTCAGGTCGTGATCCGGAAATTCTTCACGGGCCACTTCCGAAGCAGAATAAACCGAGGCACCGCTTTCATTGACCATGAGTACCTGTGTTATTTCCGATGACAGAGCCGTCTTGACAAAAGCTTCGGTTTCCCTGCCAGCGGTGCCGTTTCCCACTGCAATGGCTTCGATTTTAAACTGTTTGCACAGGGCTTGTAATCTGGTGCTATCTTCGCGTGCTTTATTCTGGGACATGTGCGGAAAAATCGTATCGTGATGCAGAAGTGTTCCCTGGCGGTCCAGGCAGGCAACCTTGCACCCTGTTCTGAATCCCGGATCGATCCCCATTACACGTTTTGCTCCCAGCGGTGGCGACAAAAGCAGCTGGCGCAGGTTTTCTGCAAAAACCTTTATGGCTTCGTTGTCGGCACGTGTTTTGGTATACATACGGGCTTCTGTTTCCATGGAATTGGACAGGAGCCGCTTGTAAGCGTCGATGACAGCCAGTTTCACCTGGGCTGAATCTTGCCCCTCACCCGTTACAAACAAGGCGTCGATCATGGCGACGGCGTCTTCTTCCACAGGCGAAATGTCCAGGATCAGCACGTTTTCCTTTTCTCCGCGCCGCATGGCCAGCATCCGGTGAGACGGTACTTTGGCAATCGGTTCCTCCCATTCGAAATAATCCTGGAACTTGGTACCGGTTTCCTCCATGCCGATGACCACCCGACTCTTTATCCTGGCCGTGGTAAGAAACAGGTTGCGCAGCCGGGAGCGGATTTCGTCGTTTTCATTGATGACTTCGGCTATAATATCCCGGGCACCGGCAAGGGCGTCCTCTATCGTGTCAACCTTTTTCTCAGGATCGATATAAAGGGCTGCTTCCTGAAATGGATCGATGTTTTTCTGTTCCAGGATCGAATGCGCCAGGGGTTCGAGGCCTTTTTCTTTTGCTATGACGGCTTTGGTGCGCCGTTTCGGTTTAAAGGGCAGATATATATCTTCAAGCACTACCATGGTCTGCGCCTCGAGGACCTTTTGTTGGAGCTCATCTGTCAGGTGCCCGTGTTTTTCAAGAGATTTCAGGATGGCAGCCTGTCTTTCGCCTAGATCCCGCAACTGGTTTAGTCTGTCCCGTATGGTTGTCACGGCGACCTCATCCAGGCTTCCGGTAACCTCTTTTCGATAGCGCGCGATAAATGGAATGGTAGATCCATCCGCAAGCAGCGCAGCTACGGCACCTACGTATTGGTTCGTGATGCCAAGTTCCTTTGCTATGGTGATGATGGAGGTGTCTGTGTGCATGATCATACTCACTTGTATTTGGCCGCGTTTGCGGTATGACGTTTTGAGGCGGAAAGAATGGTTTTACGCATACGCAATGAGCGGGGGGTTACTTCTAACTGTTCATCTTCACGAATAAAGCTGATGGCAAATTCGAGGGTAAGCGGCTTGATGGGTGAGAGGATAACCGCTTCATCCTTGCCGGAGGCACGCATGTTGGTGAGCTTTTTTTCCTTGCAGGGGTTTACATTGATGTCCTGGCCCCGGTTGTGCTCACCGATGATCATCCCCGCATAGGTTCGGTCCCCCGGTTCAATGAAGAGCCGCCCCCGGGGTTCGAGATTGAACAGCGCATAGGCTACCGCGGTCCCGGTTCGATCCGCAACCAGGGACCCGGTGAAGCGGCTGGAACAGTCTCCTCTGTAGTCACCGTATCCGTCAAAAATAGAATTCAGGATACCGGTGCCGCGGGTGTCGGTGAGGAACTCATCCCGGTAGCCGATCAGGGCCCTGGCGGGGACCGAAAATTCAAAGCGCACCCGACCGCTGCCGTTGTTGACCAGGTTGATCATTTTTCCTTTGCGGAGGGAGAGTTTTTCCACCACGATGCCCAGGAAGGACTCTTCACAATCCACGAAAAGCTTTTCAATGGGCTCCAGCCGTTTTCCCTTCTCGTGCCGGAAGATGACCTCCGGCTGTCCCACGCAGAACTCAAAGCCTTCGCGTCGCATGGTTTCAATCAAGATAGCCAGCTGAAATTCCCCTCTGCCCTTGATCAGAAAGCTGTCACGCTCATCGGTCTCAGCCAGCTGCACGGCGACGTTCTGGAGCGTTTCCTTTAGCAGTCGTTCACGCAGACGGCTCGACTGGACATATTTGCCTTCCTGGCCACCGAATGGTGACGTGTTGACCGAAAATTTCATGGAAACCGTGGGTTCGTCGACACGGATCCTGGGGAGCGCTCTGGGGTGTTCGTGGTGGCAGATGGTATCACCGATCTTGACATTTTCGATACCGGCGATGACCACAATGTCGCCGGCTTGGACATCATCCACACCGGTGAGGGTCATGCCTTCATAGATCTGCAGTTTGGAGACTTTCAAGGGGATCTGCTTCCCATTTTCCCCGATACAGACCAGGCTGTCGCGTGCGCGTGCGCTGCCGTTGAATATTTTGCCCACCGCGAGCCTCCCCAGGTAATCGGAATAACTGAGATCGGAGACACGCAGTTGAAACGGAGCTCCGGGATCGTAAGAAGGGCCGGGTATTTCCTGAATAATGGTGTCGAACAACAGGTCCAGATTGTGGCCCTCTTCATCCGGCTTTTTGATAGCGATACCATCACGACCGATGGCATAGACAAGGGGGAAGTCGATCTGTTCATCCGTGGCCTCCAGATCGATGAGAAGATCATAGATTTCGTCGAGAACCGCATGGACGCGGGCATCCTGACGATCGATCTTGTTGATGACAACCACGATCTTGAGACCTGCCGCCAGGGCCTTTTTAAGGACAAAGCGGGTCTGGGGCAAAGGCCCTTCGGATGCGTCGACCAGCAGAATGGCGCCGTCTGCCATGGAAAGGGCACGTTCGACTTCACCGCCGAAATCGGCATGACCGGGAGTGTCTATGATGTTGATCCGCACTCCCTTCCACACAACCGAACAGTTTTTGGCTGCGATGGTGATGCCGCGTTCGCGCTCGAGGTCCATGGTATCCATGAGCCTGTCGTCCATAACCTGGCTGTCTCTGAAAAGGCCGCTCTGGCGAAACATGGCGTCTACCAGCGTTGTTTTGCCATGATCGACATGGGCAATTATGGCAATGTTTCTCAACTGGTTGTTTTGTTGGGGTATTACCGGCATTTCTTGTATCCTTGTCTTCTGTTCTAAAAACAAATTAAAAAGCATCAGCGCGGTACCGATGGTTGCCCGCTAATGCTATAGTATGATGTCACGCTGAATACCTGGTTCAATGGATATGAAGGTAAGACGTTTCCTTGTGATTGCAAGAGGCTGGAAAGAAATAGAACAGTTACCTAAAACAGGTGACGACATCGCCTTGGATAAAAGGTATTACCCGATTTTATTTGGAACCCCTTTTATGGCAGCGACGATGCGCCCAAGGGCCTCCATGAGAAGGGTCCGCGGACAGGCAATGTTGATGCGCTGGAATCCATCTCCTTCGGGTCCGAACAGGCTTCCTTCATCCAGAAAGACACGAGCCTGGTTCAGGAAGAGGTTTCTAAACTGATGTTTGTCCAGGCCGAGGGAGCGACAGTCGAACCAGACAAGATACGTCCCCTGGGGCTGAATGACTTTGATTTCCGGGAGATCGCTCTTAAAAAGACGCGTCAGCTCATTCAGATTTTTATTGAGATAGTGCAGAAGATCTTCAAGCCATGGTTCTCCCTGTTCATATGCGACACGGCACGCTGTTGCGCCGAAGGGATTGATTCCGAACAAACCGTTGGCAAGAAGACTTTCTTTGAATTGTTGACGGGTTTTTCTGTCCGGGATAAAGATGTTGGAAGTTTGAAGGCCTGCCAGGTTGAAGGTTTTACTCGGTGCGGTGCAGACGATACTGTTTTCTTGAAAGGCGCTGTCTGCCATGGAAAAGGGGCAGAACATCACACCTGGATAAACCAGGTCCCCGTGAATCTCATCTGAAATGACCTGCACGTGGTTGCGTTGACAGATGTGGCCAAAACGCTGGAGTTCTTCACGTGTCCAGACGCGGCCAACAGGATTATGAGGACTGCATAAAATGGCCAGCTTGACATCCGGGTCGGCTGCTTTGCTTTCCAGGTCATCGTAATCCATGTGATATTGACCCTCAGTCAATACAAGGGCGTTGGATACGATCTGACAACCATTATTTTCTATGGCGCTGAAAAAGGGATAGTAGACGGGTTGCTGAATCAGAATCTTGTCTCCAGGTCGGGTAAGGGCCCGCACCAGCAGGTGCAGTGCCGGAACCACTCCCTGGGTAGTCACGATCCACGATTCTTCCACCGGCCATCCATGTCGCTTTTTCATCCAGCCGGTCACGGCTTCCAAATAGGCCTGGTCGGGTTGCGTATAACCGAAAATGCCGTGTCGGGCGCGTTCCTGCAAGGCCTTGACAACCGGTTCAGGACTTGAAAAATCCATATCCGCCACCCACATGGGCAGAATCCGGTTTTCGCCGAAACAGGCATCGGTTCTCTTCTTTTTGGACGGGTCTTCCGAATCTAGAACAAATTCCCATTTGACGGAACCGGTATGGCGGCGATCTATCTCGATGTCGAAGTTTGTCGGCATGGTTTACTTCCCTTTTTTATATTGCCATGGTTATGGCATGCGGGTCGGGTGAAATCAAGCGGACTTTTAGCCTTAAGCGACAACTCAACTTTCGGGGTTCAGCGAACACGAAATGAATAATCCCCTGGCACTTTGCGAACTCGCCGTAAGGAACCCTAAACGCCTCAAACAGCGCAAATCGCCATTGGATCACCCATTTCGCTCTATCGATGGTGAAAACCAAAAGTTAAGCTAAAAGCAATAAGCATTTAGCGGCTCAAGGCTTACAGCTTATAGCTTAAGCCTCAAATAAGAAAATTGCAGAAATCTACTTCCCGTGATAATGTGCGCTGAATTGTATCTTACACAACCTATCTGGAACCCTTGATCTTTGATCTTGGCCGAAATTATTTATTGAAAGGTTGCTAAATGAAATTACCATTTCAGTGTCTCAAGCGATATATCACCTGGATGATAGCGGGGGCTATCGCTTTATCGTACACACCCTCTCTTTACGCCGCGGAATCAGAAATGCAATCCATTTCATGGTTTTTTCTCTGTGTCAGTATGCTGGGCGGGTTGGCGTTGTTCCTTTACGGCATGGAAAAAATGAGTACCGGTCTGAAACGAACCGCCGGTAACAAGATGCGCGCTATACTTGCGGCACTGACCAGGAACCGCGTCATCGCGATGTTTGTAGGGGCCTTCGTTACGATGGTTATCCAGTCGAGCAGCGCCACGACGGTGATGCTGGTCAGTTTTGTCCAGGCGGGTCTGATGACATTTGTGCAGTCCATGGGGGTCATCCTGGGGGCCGATATCGGGACCACCGTCACGGCGCAGCTGATCGCCTTCAAGCTGACGGACTATGCTCTGCTGATGGTCGCCATCGGGTTTTCGCTGCATATGTTCGGGAAGAAGGACATGACCAAAAACATCGGCGATGTAATTCTGGGGTTCGGCATTCTTTTTTTCGGCATGAAGCTCATGAGCGACGCCATGCAACCCCTGAGAACCTATGACGTGTTCATCGACACCATGAGGGAGATGGAGAATCCTTTGCTGGGAATTTTGATCGGGGCTCTGTTTACGTCTCTGGTCCAGAGCAGCAGTGCTACTACCGGTGTCGTTATTGTTCTGGCTCAGCAGGGGCTTTTGACCCTCGAAGCAGGTATACCGCTGGTGTTCGGTGCCAACATCGGTACCTGTATCACGGCAGGGCTGGCTTCCATCGGCACTTCGCGTGAAGCCAAGCGGGTGGCCCTGGCGCATGTCCTTTTTAAAATTGCAGGTGTGCTCCTTTTTGTTTTCTGGATTCCGGGATTTGCGGAATTCATCCGCATGCTTGCTGAAAGGTTCGACTCCGGAACAGCGCGCCAGATAGCCAATGCCCACACCATTTTCAACGTTGCTCTGGCCCTGATATTCCTGCCATTCACCGAACACTTTTCGCATCTCATTTTAAAGATCCTTCCCATGGAAGAAAAGCCAAAAGATGTCATTATGACCACCAAGTACCTGGACGAGGAGAGCATCTCCACCCCGGCCGTGGCCCTGGACCTGGCCCGGGCGGAGGTTGCCAGGATGGCCAAGCTGGTCTGGCGGATGCTGGCCTCCATTATCATTCCCTTCATGTCGGATGAGAAGCTGATTGCAAAAGAAATATCAGACCCGGAGGAAAAGGATTTTCTCCTGCGGGAAATTCCTACAAAAGATGCCTGGCGGACGGACCTGACGCTTCTCCAGGGAATCGACATGCGGGAAGAAAAAATCGATTTCATCGAAGAAAAAATCCGGGAATATCTCTTCAAAATAACGGCCCGTGGTGTAGCCCCGGAACAGGCCAACGAAGCATTCGGCATGATTTCCATCGCAAGTGACATAGAGAGTGTGGCCGATCTCATTCACCGCAATATGGTGCCCCTGATCGCCAAGAAAAAAGATCTCATGATCGATTTTTCCGAAGAAGGAAAAGAGGAAATTCTGATATATCACCAGAAAGTCTGCCGGCGGATTGAACTCCTCAAAGAGTCATTTATGCAAATGGATCTCAATGCAGCCCGGGAGATCATGTCCAGCGAACGCACGTATCTGGATCTGGAAGAGCAGTACCGCGCCAGGCATCTCGAACGTATTCGCCAGAAAAAGGCGGCGTCCGCCAAAACCCACGAAATCCATATGGAATTGATGGACTTGCTGAAACAGATCGTGGTCTATTCGAGCAACATTGCCAAAACATTTCTCACAAAATGCCAGACCGAGAAGGATTAGAAGGGTTGAAGACAAATTATCATGTCCTGACGCGCATAACGAAACATGAAACAACGACAACATATCATTAACTGTTCACACAGGAGAGAAACATGATAGCACTCATAGTCATCGGCGGCATGATACTGCTGCTGATAGTCATCGGCGCAGGAATCTACAACGGAATGGTTACAGCACGGAATCAGTTCAAAAATGCCTATTCTCAGATCGATGTTCAATTGAAACGGCGTTACGATTTAATTCCCAACCTGGTAGAAACAGCCAAGGGGTACATGAAACATGAACGGGAGACCCTGGAGGCGGTCATAACGGCACGCAACCGTGCCATGAACGCCAACCAGCAGGCCTCCGGAAACCCGGGTGATCCAACCGCCATGAAAACGCTTGCCGGTGCGGAAGCATCGCTGACTGGAACCCTGGGGCGTCTTTTTGCCCTGGCGGAGAACTATCCGGATCTCAAGGCCAATGAGAACATGATCCAGCTTCAGGAAGAACTGACCTCCACGGAAAACCGCGTCGCTTTTTCCCGGCAGGCATTCAACGATGCCGTCACCGAATTCAATACGCGTTGTGAAAAATTTCCTGCCAACCTCATCGCCGGATCCTTTGGTTTTCATCCGGCCGAACTTCTGGAATCAACCGAATCTCCAGAAGAACGAAAACCGGTCAAGGTATCTTTCTAAGATGGATTTTTTTGCCCGACAGAATCAATCACGGAAGCAGTCTCTATACCTGACCTTCCTGTTTGTTCTGGCAGTCATCTTTGTGGCCGTGGCTGTTTTTTTTGCTGTGAAGCTGGCCTTCTATGTATCCATGGACACGCTGAGTCTTTCAATGAATGGATTCAAATGGTTTGACCTTCAGTTGTTCCTGCTGGTGACAGTCGTGACCCTGGGCGTGATTATCCTGGGAAGTCTATTCAAGATGCTGCAGTTGAAAAAAGGGGGCAGCTATGTAGCGGAACACCTGGGTGGAAGACGGGTAACCCGTTTGTCCGCCGACAAGGACGAAAAAAGACTGCTCAATGTAGTGGAGGAAATGGCCATTGCCTCCGGTGTGCCGGTACCCCAGGTGTATCTCATGGCGGAGGAGACCGGCATCAATGCATTTGCGGCCGGCTACACCCCGGGGGACGCCGCCATTGCCGTCACGCGCGGCTGTCTTTCGACCTTGAACCGCGAGCAGTTGCAGGGGGTGATCGCCCATGAGTTCAGCCATATCCTGAATGGTGACATGCGCTTGAACATACGCCTGATCGGGTTCTTATACGGCATCATGGTGATCGCGATCATAGGGCGGGGTCTCCTGCGGGGCAGTGGAAGGACGCGAAATAAAAAGGGGGGTGGCCAGACCATCCTGCTGGCCCTGGCCTTGATGGTGATCGGCTATATCGGCCAGCTTTTTGGCCGGATTATCCAGAGTGCGGTCTCACGCCAGAGAGAATTCCTTGCAGATGCATCTGCTGTTCAGTTTACGCGAAACCCAGGAGGTATCGCCGGAGCCTTGAAAATTATCGAAGGGTTCACCAACGGATCCAGGATTGCGTCTCCCAACGCACATGAAGCCAGCCATTTGTTTTTTTGCATGGCGATTCGTAGCTTGTTTGCAACACATCCTCCTTTGAATGAAAGGATCCGCAGGCTTGATCCCGGGTATTCCAGCCAGGTGAATGAATCCGGTTCAGTCCCCGGGGCGGTTTCCGGAGAACGATTCGATGCGTCGGTTTCCATGATGGCCGCCGATTCAGGCGAAGCCAGACAACACATCGGCCAAATAACACCCCGTCACGTAGACTACAGCTCCAGACTTCTGGCCGCGCTTCCGGGAAAGATACGGGATGAACTGGATGATCCGCTGGGGGCCACGGCAATTGTCTGCGGCCTCTTGCTGGACAGGGATCCAAAGGAAAGGGAGCACCAACTCAAGGTGATGGGCAATATGGCACCGCTTGAAGTGGTCCGCCAGACGTTGATGCTCGAAAAGGAGATACGAAGCCTGAAACCTGTTTTTTATCTTCCTGTTTTGGAACTGGCCATCCCTACTCTTAGGTGTCTGTCGGCAGCACAGTTTGCAGGGATGAAACGCTATGTTCAGGCCCTGGTAGAGGCGGACGGCAAGCTGACCCTGTTCGAGTTCGTATTACAGAAGATAGTGACACACCAGCTTGGTACGGGTCGCTTTCACTCCAGAACGCAGGATATGGTTAAACAAATAGACCCCCTGCTGCCACAGATGGTCAACCTGCTGTCCATGCTTGCAAAATCGGGAAACACGGATATTCAGATGGCTGGAAAAGCGTTTAAGTCAGGATTTGAACAGCTGAGATCGGCGGGTGTCACAGGCAAGGAATCCCTGCTGGAAAGCGTATCTTTCAACGAGCTCGATATTGCTCTCGATCGATTGGCACTGGCTGCTCCGAGCATCAAACGCGTAATTTTCGATGCCTGTTGCGGGTGTGTTTTATTTGACAAGAAAATCTCGCTTCCGGAAGCGGAACTATTGCGGGCCACGGCTTCGGTCCTGGACATCCCCGTGCCGCCCTTTTTGTTTCACCCAATAAAATCGTAGATACGATTTTATATGACGCGACGCTATCGCTTTTTTTTAAAAGGAATGAACCATGCCAAAACCAACCGGCAATCCAGATTCACGGTTTCCGATTCATTTTGAGGATACGTCCATTGCGTTTAAACATAAATCCGACCGGGATCTGCTGCTGTCGTACCTGATCTTTCTTCTGACCAAACACCCCTTTCTGGTAAAATTTCTTTCGAGAGCCGCCAAACTGTCCCTGGTCATGGGACTTCCCGTCAAACCGCTCATCAAGGCCACTGTTTTCAGGCAATTCTGTGGTGGTGAAACCCGTCGGGAATATCAGAACGTGGTGGAACAACTGGGCAAATCGGGTATCGGTGCCATTCTGGACTATTCCGTGGAAGGGGGAGAGGACGAAGCCGGTTTTGAAGAAACAAAGAATGCGATCCTGCAGACCATCCAACAGGCGGAATCGGATAAGAACATTCCCTTTGCCTGTATGAAAATGACCGGTATTGTCGCTGAATCCCTGCTTGAAAAGATGACAGCCGGGGGTGTTTTGTCAAGGGAGGATGAACCGGCCTGGGAACGCTTGAAGGAACGCCTGTCTGACATCTGCGAACAGGCCGGGAAAAGCGGCACACCCATTTTCATCGATGCGGAAGAGAGCTGGATCCAGGGTGTCATCGATGATCTGGCCGAAGAAATGATGCTGACCTTCAACCGGAAAAGGGCCGTTGTTTTCACGACCCTGCAGATGTACCGCACAGACCGGGTCGGCTATTTTAAACGATTGATTGAAAATGCCCGGCGCAACGATTTTCTGCTGGGCGTTAAAATCGTTCGGGGTGCCTATATGGAACAGGAAAGAGATCGGGCCAGGCACCTGGGGTATCCATCACCCATCCATCCGGACAAGCCGGCAACCGACCGGGCTTTCGACGAAACATTGCGTTTGTTCATGGACCATATGGATGCGGTGGAGATATGTGTGGGAACCCACAATGAAGCCAGCTGCAAGCTGCTGGCGGGCTTGATGGCGGAGAAGGGTATTCCCAATGACCATCCACACATCTGTTTTTCACAGCTATACGGTATGAGCGATCACATCAGCTACAACCTGGCCCATGCCGGATACAATGTGACCAAGTACCTGCCCTATGGCCCGGTGGCATCGACGCTGCCGTACCTGGCCAGACGGGCCGAGGAAAATACGGCCATTGCCGGTCAGATGGGCAAAGAGCTCGAAATCATAGTCAGGGAGCGGCGTCGGCGGCGGACTGCCGTTTAAACCTTATTTTTTAACTCCGCGAGTGGCATTCACGCCCTTCGACTTGATATGATGACTGGTTTTCCGTTATATTATGGATAGTTGTGACTTCACAACATCCGAGTGGACAAGACAGAATGGAGGTAGTTGCCCTTTCAAGACAATAGGTAGGATTCGATTTCATCAAACGGCATGTGCTGGGTGATGTCTGCGTGTCATCTTTTCTCCCGCAGCCTGGGTGGCTGTACATAGACCCTGCGGTGTCCTTCTTTGAGTGAAATGGCGTTATCCGGGCAGAATCTGGCGCAGACACCACACCCGATGCAGGCATTTTCATCCCGCTCTGCCAATCCGTCATCATCCAGCACAATCGCATCCGTTGGGCACCAGTCAACACAGGTGCCACAGCCGGTGCAGTGGTCTTGGTCGATCATGGCAAGATGATAGGTGGAGTTGATCAACGGCAGGGTCCCGTTGCGCCAGAGACCGAAGGTGTCGCAACAGTCCTTGCAGCAGTTACAGATGCTCGTCTCCGGGCTGGTTTCCCTGGCTCCGGGGTGAAAGGCCTTGTGGACAAGGCCGGCCTCTTCGGCCTCTTTCATGATCTGCAGGGCTTCGGCCCGGGTAATCTTTTTGGCAAACCCCTGGGCAACCGTGTGCCGGGCGGATTTTCCGAAGGTAAAGCAATTCAACATGGGGGCGCTGGTGGCGCAGTCATCCCCCAGAAGACTCCGCCGCTGCCTGCAGAAACAATATCCTACGGCAATTTCGTCAAACTTGTTGATGATGTCTTCGATTGTCTGGCTGGGGAGGACAACGTCTTCCGGCATGTCAACGCTTTGGTCGACCGTTATCTTTTGAATTGTTTTGCCGTCGTCGGTCTGGCCTGTGGGGACGGTGCGATCAACGGCCGGCGCGACTTCAAACAGGGGTTTGAGGGCATCGTAATTATTCTGAATCTCGTCTTTCAACTCTGCCAGAAGGGTTTCGAACAGTTCAGCCAACTCCCGCTCCTCATCGCTGCCGGTCAGCGGGGTCATGAATTTGTATTCCATAAGACCGATCATCACCAGCGGAAGCAGGCGATAAATCATCATGCCCTTCGAACTGGGCTGGTTGAAGAGCAAACCCGCTTTAGCAAGACTGCTGGTGAGTTTTTCGATGGTCTCCTCGGAAAAGCCGCTGGTCTGCTTGAGCTGTTCCATGGTTTGTGAGGAGGCATCGTTGAATGCGCAGATCAGATCGAGTTCCTGTTCTTCTTTCACCACGCGACGGATGATGGTAATGGCTGTTTCACTCAAAGGGAAAGGAAACATGCCCTGTTTGCAGATAACACCCGTAGCCTTCTTAAGTTTGTCCTCTCGTATCAGATCTGTCATCGTGTTTTCTCCATTACGGTGAAAAAGGGTGGTTGTCCATACCAGATAGCGCATTTATGTTGCTGATTGGCAGCCAATGTTTTATTGGGGACATACCATACTATTGGCGTATTTGACAGATTGTTGTAAAAAAATAAGGATTGAAGAACCTCGCAGCAAGCTACGAGGAATGTTCTGTCGTGCGACAGTGCTTCGCAGCGACCGTAAGGAATTCTGTCTAATCTAGATTCGCTCGCTAACCCCGCAGCATGCGAAGCACTGCCGAACGGCAGAACCTACGGGGAATGCGCTCGCTTTTTCGGTTCAAGGAGTCTTCAGATGGTCGATGCAGTATTTGAAAAGGTCACGACATCGGATAAACTGCTCTACGGTCCCCGGAAATTTTTGCTGTGCGGGTTTTCATCTGCAGCCCAGCCCAAATTCGAAACCGTTCTTGAGATGGTCGCGTTAGGGGAAGTCCCAAAGATCTGGGTATCGGATGATAAGGGCGATATGGTATTGTCGGCACTTTTGCAGCTTCCAGACAACAGCGGTGCGTCTGTTACATCGGGTTTTCCCCGGGCGATCGTTGTTTCGGGAATTTCACAAAATGAGCTCATCAACCTCATGGCGGTGTGCAAGAAAGCTGGTATGATGAATGCTTTGTGGGCGACGCTGACACCTGTGTCGGAGAACTGGACCATCCAGCAGCTGCTTGCGGAGCTCGCAGCAGAGCGGAAAGCCATGACAAAGAATCCATAATGCCTAACTTGAGAGATACAATAGAAAAGCGGTTCGAATGGTTGGGCACATGGTTGTATGACAACCCCATCAAGGTACTGCTGGTCACATGTCTGCTGGTGGGATTTTTTGTGTTTCAGATACCCTCTATCTCCATCGATACCTCTTCAGAGGCCCTTCTCAGGAAAGAAGACCCCAGTCTTTTGGAATACAACCGCTTCCGGGACCAGTTCGGACGGGCGGAATTAGTTGTCATCGCCATTCAATCCCCGGAAATATTCAGCAGTGTTTTTTTCTCAAGACTTCAATCCTTTCACCAGGACCTTGAAGAAGAGATTCCCTATCTCCGCGATGTCACCAGCCTCATCAACGCCCGAAGTACCAGGGGCGACAAGGATAGTCTCATCGTAAAGGATCTCCTGGAGGACTTGCCCGAGACTCCGGTGAATCTGGCACGATTGAGAACAGAAGTCATGTCCAATCCTTTCTATCTCAATTACCTCATATCCGAGGATGCCCAGATAACCGCTATCATTGTCGAGACGGAAGCGGCGGTGACAGAAGATGCTTCCCGGGCGGAGGATTTGCTGGATGCGTTTGATGAGCAACTCCCTGAAACGCCACTGCCGGAAAAAAAACCGCACTATTTTTCGGAGAAAGAGAATAAAGAAGTGGTCACGGCCATCAACCAGGTGGTGACGCGTCACAGCAGGGACGACTTTCCAATCACGGTCTCCGGCGGTCCGGTAGTGGTGGATGCCTTCAACCGTGCCACCATGAGTGATATCCGTAGATGTATTGTGCTGTCGCTGGTGTCTGTGGCATTGTTTCTGGGGGTTCTTTTTCGAAGGAGTTCGGG
Organism: uncultured delta proteobacterium; assembly: GCA_963823335.1. Taxonomy (GTDB): domain Bacteria; phylum Desulfobacterota; class Desulfobacteria; order Desulfobacterales; family B30-G6; genus B30-G6. The sequence goes on from CAWGLD010000001.1 coordinate 1,486,967, forward strand.
CGTGGTCCTGCCCATGATCATCATCAATTCAGCCCTTTTTTCCACCATCGGTCTCATGTCTGTTACCGGGGTTCCCATCAAGATTACCACCACCGTTATTCCGGCATTCCTTCTGTCTGTCGGTGTTTGCGATTCGGTACATGTGCTGGCCATTTTCTACCGGCAGCTTGATCGGGGACAGAGCAAAAGAGCTGCTATTGCACATGCCCTGGGACACTCGGGGATTCCCATCGTCATGACAAGTCTGACAACCACCGCCGGGGTCCTCTCTTTTCTCTTTGCCGATTTGAGAGCCATCGCGGAAATTGGCATCTTTGCCGCAGCCGGTGTGGTGCTGGCGCTGCTGTTCACGGTCGTTCTGCTACCCCCGATGGTGGCCTTGATGCGGATTACGGCAAAACGTTATATGCCCGTCCGCAAAGGGGCCATGGACCGATTTCTCGAAGCGGTTGCCGTTATATCTACTTCCCACCGAAAAAGAATCATCCTGGCCGGCGGTATAATCTTTATGGTGTTTTTTCCGGCGGTATTTCTGCTCAATTTTTCTCACAATATCGTCGAGTATTTTCCGGTCGACTCCCCTTACAGACAGGATCTCGGTTTTATCGACACCCGTCTGAAGGGCAGTATTACCCTGGAGATCGTGATGGACACCCATCGTGAAAACGGGTTGCATGAGCCTGAAATCTTAAACCGGATCGAGGCCTTTGGCAGACAGACAGAAATGTTCCACCAGGACGGTATCGCGGTGGGGAAGGTCTTTTCCATCACAGATATTTTGAAGGAAATCCATCAGGCCTTGAATGAGAACAATCCGTCCTATTACCGTGTTCCACAGGACCGGAGTGTTGTGGCACAGGAATTTCTGCTGTTTGAAAACAGCGGGTCGGACGACCTGGAACGCATCGTGGACAACCAGTTCAGCCAGACGCGGATCACCATCAAAACACCCTGGGTGGATGCCGTAGTCTGCAAGAAATTCATCGATAATATACAGCAACGGCTGTCAGATCAATTCCAGGATTCCACCTCGGTTCATGCTACGGGTCTGATGGCCCTTTTGGCCAGAGCTATCAGCGCCGCCATTTACAGCATGACAAAAAGTTATATTGTGGCTTTCGTCGCCATCACCATTCTGATGATCGTCCTGATCGGGAAATGGAAACTCGGTCTGGTGAGTATGATTCCAAACTTTCTACCGATTCTCACGACCATGGGAATTATGGGGCTGCTAAATATCCCCCTGGACATCAACAGTCTGATGATCGGAAGCATCGCCATCGGTATCGTGGTGGATGACACGGTGCACTTCATCTACAACTTCCAGAAATATTATGAGCGGACCTCGAATCCGTATGAAGCCGTGCGTGAAACGCTGCTGGGGACCGGACGGGCGCTCTTGATAACGTCACTGGTTCTCTGCACCGGGTTTTTTATCCTCATGTTCGCATCCCTGAACCACCTGGTAAACTTTGGCTTTTTTACCGGGATCACCATCTTGATCGCCCTGGCAGCGGATTTTTTCCTGCTGCCGGCGATTTTGGTGATGATGAACCTCCCCCGAAGAAACGCTCAACTCAGGGTCATGGATTCAGCCATAGCGTCGTCCGGGCATGGGCCTGGATCGCTTGATCGCTGAACCACCAGTAAACTTTTTCACCGCTGATAAAAGGTTTGATCTGATCTTTGGTGTGTGGATGAAACAAGCGTCCGCTCACACCCCCCGGCAGCACCGCCAGGACCTTGTCCGGGTCGCCCAGGTCGGCGACCATGCGCATGGAATCAGAGACGGTGACATCGAAGGGTTTGTTGAAGTCATAGTAATTGCGCAACAGCGTCTCGGAAGAACCGCTCACCGGAATTCTGCCACTCCCCAGCAATCCTTTGGCGAAGCCTTCCCGCCGGATGGGGCTGACATGTTCGATGGCGTGTATTTTTCCCCAGGCCCACTTGTCAGTTGAGGCACCCATGTCAGCTTTTAGCTGGAGCGCGGCCTCACGGCCTGCCCGCAGGAAAAGATCGTCCCGGGACTCTTTTTTGTGTTCCGTGGAAATGTCATCGAACCAGGGGGAATCATTTTCTTGCACCATTTCAAGCAGTTTTTCCTGCCAGAAATACCAGTTGTCCAGCAGCGCCCCGCTAAGGTCCTCACCCAGTTCGTCCTGAAGGGTCATCAGTGCAAACAATCGGTAGGTGGACTGGAAAATGGCCGGGCCGGCCTGGTCGGCATCGTCATGAAAATTCCATTCAGAAAGGATGCGGGCCATCTCGGTGGTTTCCTGGTGGCCCTCCAGGGCGCGGGCCATGATGGGCGCGATGGTCTGTGCCATAAGATTCAGGGTGTCCCGCTGATATTGCCAGTGATCTTCAGGCGTTTTCGGACCCGGCTGTTCCAGAAGCTGTTTCAGACGCCGGTATCGAAAGGAAGACGCTGCGTGAGAAGAATAGTAATAAGGATAGTCACTCGGGGGGGTGTAATGATTGCAGGTCCCAATCCAGCCCTTATCCGGGTTGACAGCCTGGGGCATCTCTTCGAAGGGGATCCATCCCTTCCAGTTGTCGCTGCTCCCTGAAACCACGTAAGGAAGGGTACCGTCTCTCTGTTCCCGGATTGGCAGTTTCCCGGAGGTCTGCCAACCGATGTTGCCATCCACGTCTGCAAAAACGTAGTTGAGCATGACGATGTTGAGATCTTTGAGGGAGGAGCGGATTTCGTCAGCAGACCGGGCATACAACAGGCTGGCCAGACCGATATTTGGTTGGATGGTCTCGAAAGGTGCCCACCGAAGAGAAAGGATCTTGTCGGTCTTGAGCTTGGGAAAGATATCGGACACCACCGGTCCCCGGTGGGTCATGCGAATTTGAATGGTTTCCTGACGAATGCCGTCGGGGGCCTTTTTATCCTTGATGGAGAGATTTTCTTCAAGAACACTGAAGGGAATCGAGAGCTGTCCCTCCAGGTAATGATCCGGGTTTTGAGGGTCCACGGTCTCCACATACAGATCCTGGGCATCGCCGTAGGAATTGGTAACACCCACGGCGACATGCGTGTTACGAAAGACGATCATGCCGCCTAAACCCGGGAAGCCGGTTCCCACAACACGAAGATCAGGCGTTATCAGTGCACAGGGGTACCACGGGCCGGGTAAAATCCGGGCATCCAGGTGGGGGTCGTTGGCCAGTATGGGTTTACCACCTGAGGAAAACCGGGAGGAGATTACCCAGTTGTTGCTGCCGATTTTAAGGGGACCGTCGGAGAGAAAATGCTTTATCTGCGAATCCGAGGCCAGGCCGAGAGACTTTTGCAGCACATTCAGAGCATATTCGTTCCGGAGATTTTCAGACGGATCATCCGGGTTGATATTGAGGGGGAAAAGGCTCGTGGCTTTTTCAGGACCCATGGCATCCACCAGCATCTGGGCGATGATTTCCGTCTTGAGATTGGCTGCGGAATTCCAGCTCAAGAGATAAGCCAGGGACAGGGAATCCTGGACGGTCCATTTTGTAGGCGCGATACCGGCTAGGCTGAACTCGAGGTGGTGGGTGTCCTGGCGGGTTTCGATGTAGGCGTTGACACCGTCGACGTAGCGCTGAAGCAGGCGTCGGGGTTCCGGTGCCAGGATGGCGGCCTGTTGTTTTGCATGTCGAAAAAACCCAAGGGTACGCATGCGGATATCTAATGCCCGGGCTTTTTCCCCGGCGAGTTCGCAGATCCTTCCCTGGGCAAAACGCCGGGTGACCTCCATCTGGAACAACCGGTCCTGGGCGGTGACAAAACCGTGGGCCATCATGGCGTCATCTCTGTTCTGGGCGTAGATATAGGCCATGCCTTTTTCGTCCCGCAAGACCTTTACGGGCGCATTCAGGCCGGCCAGATTCAGTTCGCCGCTGTCCTGATAATCGTTCAGAAAAGAACAGCCCCAGAGAAATGTGCAACTGACGACGAGCAGTACGACAACCTGGGTCCTGATTTGATTTTTGATTCGCATGTCTGAATAGCTCTCTTATGGCTTCGGTGTGAATAACGTTCCGAAACTGCTTCGGCAAAGAATGTCTAACGGAACGTATTTATGTAAACTACTATAGAAATGTCCACAAGAAAATCTTCAAAAAAACGTCCCACGATTTCAGGCCGAAATCAAAAGGAGAGCCACCAGCGCCACCACAACGCCGCACCACTGATTGCGATTGAGTTTTTCCTTGAGAAAAAGCCAGGCCAGCGTGACGGTGGCCGCTGGAAAGAGGGAGGAGAGCATAGCGGATATATCAAGACGGCCCATGCTGGTTGCCAGGGCAAAGAACATATTGCCCAGAACATCGCAAATGCCTGCTGCCGAAACAAAGGGGAGTTGACTTCTTTGTGGGACCCGCGCATTTGAACTGGCCATGAAAAGAATTGACATCATCAGGAGCGATACGCAGCGTGTTCCCACCAGGGGCCAGAGAACGGATGTGTGACTGGCCGCGTCGATGAGAATAAAGAAAAGGCCAAAGCAGATTCCAGACAGCAGAGGTAGCGTAAACTCGGTAAAACGATGCTTTTTCTGTACGCCTTTTGAAAAAGAGAGCAGCCAGACTGAAGAAAGCGCCAGTCCCAGTCCCAGGATCTGTGGGACCCTCGGTAAGCCCTCCTGAAAAAAGGCAAAACCGATGGGGATCAGGGCCGTAACGATGGCGGACATGGGTGCAACGATACCCATGCGGCCCCGGGAGAGACCCTCGTAGAGGGCCATGAGACCCAATACACCAAAAATACCAGCCAGTCCTCCAAAGACCATATCCCGCAGTGGCGGGAATGACCTGGAGAAAATCATTGCCAGCAGAAAGAGAAATGTGGCACCGATGAGTTGTGAAAAAAGAATCACACTGACAACACCGCTTTTCCGCGAGGCAAAGCCGGCGCTGAAATCCCCGGCCCCCCAGGCGATGGCGGAGCTGAGACCATAGGTGATAGCCAATGTTTCCGGGCCGATCAACGAATTTCTCCTTCCTTGCTAGAAGATCCCAGTTTGTATTTGGCAAAGACCAGAAAAATGGACAATCCGATGACAAATGTCCAGGGGAACCATTGAAAAGATTGCATAAAGACCAGATTTTCCAGGAGTTCGGGTACGAGATGGGGGTACTTTTCTGAAATACCGGGTCTCAGCATGGTAATCAGGAACGCGTAGAGTAACCCGATCATACCGTAAAAGAGATTCATGAAAAGTCCTTTGAAACTTAAAACCGTGGCGCGCTGATGCGATTCCGTAATGTGATTCAGGTAGTGACTTACAAAGAATCCGATCATGTAGCCGCCACTGTAGAGGATAACGATTGGAATCAACCCGTAGTGCGGTTTGAAAACAGTCATGCCGTAAAGACCGACAATGGTGGTGGTGCTGACCACCAGCAGATTGAACCGGGGCGTGTGTTGCTCGACCATTTTCATGGCTATGCGCGGTATGATGATACCTATCAGGGCCATGCCGGAACCGATGATGCCGAACAGGGCTTCGGGGATCTCGATCAGCCGGTAATATTGGCTGGCGAGCGTGCCTGCCATACGGATGATGCTGTCAAAAAGGAACCCTGCGGCGATGATGACCATGGCAAAGGGGGTCTGCAGTATCCATTTCCCGGCGCCCACTGTCTGCAAGACAATTTCTCTGACAGTGAGTCTGCAGGTTTCCAGGTCACTGCATTCGTCGCTCAATAGAGACGATTGTGGGTCTGCCATGCATAGGGTCGAATATAAGGTCAAGAAGGCCATGATAAGGGTCAGGTATATGGGGAATCGGAGGGTGACATCCTGGGTCAGGGAGACCTGCCATCCGATCCAGCCCATCAGACGCTGCATAAACACCGGATCATAGACAGCCGCTCCCACAGCCATGGCGAAAATGCGTCCAATAGCGCGCATACGCATTTGCGTAGCCAGGACCTTGCTCCATTCTCCCGTCAGCCCGGCCTCCTTCAGTGAATCGAAGGCAATGGCCTCGTCAGCGCCGCTGGCGGCTGCTTCGGCGGTACCGCTCAGCACACGGTTGACCAGAAAGATGGCAAACAACAGGGTCGGGTTTCCCAGGGGGACGATGCAAAGAAGCAGCAACTCAACAATCATCAGCAGACTGGAAAAGATGAGCATGTTGCGGCGCCCCCAGATGTCCGCCAGGGCTCCGGACGGAACTTCCATCAAAACGATGGCGCCGGCCCAGACGGCATTCAGGATGGCAAACTGGGAAAGGGTGAGACCAAAGTCGAGAAACAGAATCGTGAACACCGGGTAGTAGAACCGGGCGTTGAAAAAGACCCGGAAGGCAATGAACATGCGGATATTGTTCAAGGCAAATGGCGATGAAGGGGGTTGTGTATCATTCATGTGTCTGCTCATTAATCATGGCTACGCTGGTGTAGCGCTAAGGTTCTTTTGTCCGGTGCAGAAAAAAACAACCTCCAACATAGGCATTCATCGAAGATTTGCAATATATATGTTGAACCGTAGCGCCGTGTGCCGAACGGGTGACTTGCTGCCAAGAATCTTCAAAAATGGGCCTTGTACTCAGATGTCAGTTGTCATACTGTTTATGGGTGCAATAAGCTGTAAGCGGTATGCTTTAGCTGGCTTATGGCTAATAGCTTAAGGCTTACAGCTGTATTCCAACAAGCGGTTCCAGCACAGGGGGGCGACACGATGACGAAGTTGAACGTTTTTAGACTCAAGAATGCCTTGCTTTTTGCAAATTGTATTTCAAACGCCTTCGGTATTATAGTGATTGTTTTCATTCTCAGGGGCTTGGGTGACCTGATTACACCTGAGGTCCGGATGCTGGCCAATCGTATCCATATATTTTTTCTGCCCCTGTCCTTAATTGTTCCTATTGCCATCGCCGTGGCTTATGAAAAGCCCATCCGGCGCTACTTGGACAGGCAGTATCGAAATGAACCCGTTTCGGAAGAGTCCACGCTTCTGGTACGTCGGCGGCTTCTTAACGAACCGATTTTCTTGATTGTGCTGAATTTCATTGTCTGGCTAATCGCTGGGTGTGTCTATTCAGGGGTATTCTGGCTAAATGGTGCCGACCGGGAGTCCGTCTGGGAGGCCTTCTTTCAAAATATTTTTACCGGGATCATCACCGTAACCATCGCCTTTTTTGTGTTAGAATTCATTTTTCAGCGATGGGTGGTGAAATATTTTTTTCCGGAAGGCGGTCTGTCCGCCACGGCCAAAACCTTTCATATACGTATAAAGACGCGTTTGATGGCCCTGCTCCTGGCCATCAATATCGTACCGCTGATGGCGATCTATGGCGATGTGTCCAAAATATACACGCCCGGGACAGGTATTCATCCGTATATCTACCAACTGGAAGAGGCTATCAAGTTTGAAGTTTTGATGTTTGTCTGTGTCGGTATCTGGGTTGTCTTTCTGGTGAGCAGCAACCTGACCAAACCGTTCAAGAACATCATCCAGGTGCTGCACAACATAAAAAAGGGAAATTTTTCCAGCCGGGTTCAGGTGACATCCAACGATGAAATCGGGTACACCGGTGACACCATCAATGAAATGACCCAGGGGTTGCTGGAGCGGGACAGAATTCAACAGTCTCTGTCCCTGGCCATGGAGATCCAGCAGAATCTTGTTCCAAGAAAGAATGTAAAGACCAATGGGCTGGATATGGCCGGGCGTAGTGTCTACTGTGATGAAACCGGTGGTGATTACTATGATTTCATTCCCATGGCCGGCAATGAAACTCCAAAAACAGGTGTTGCCATCGGCGATGTGTCCGGCCACGGTATATCGTCGGCACTGCTCATGGCAACGGTACGGGCATCCTTGCGGCAACGAACATCCTTGCCGGGGGGGCTCGCGGAAATGATATCGGATGTCAATTTTCAACTCGCCAAAGACGTTGAGTACTCCGGAGACTTTATGACCTTGTTCTTCCTGGTGATAGACACCCTGAAGGGGCAGCTCGAATGGGTGCGCGCGGGCCACGATCCGGCTGTCATATATACACCGGAAACCGATTCATTTCAGGAACTGGAGGGCGCCGGCATGGCGCTGGGTGTGCAGGCTGACGCGTGTTATGAAGAGGTTCAGCTGCAGGGTCTGTCCAGGGGCCAGATCATTCTGCTTGGAACGGATGGCATCTGGGAGGCCCAGAACCGGAAAGGTGTGCGTATGGGCAAGGATCCCGTCTATCGGGTTATCCGTGAGCATGCTGCCGAAAGCGCACCGGAAATTCTCCAGGCTGTTTTTGACAGCCTCAAGGCGTTTCAACAGGGCGCAAAGAGAGAGGACGACATCACGGCGGTTGTCGTTAAAGCTGAAACATCGATTGGGGGTGGGTAAACGGGAAACCACACGCTTGGCAACGACTGTAGGCGGCAGACAAGGGTACTGGTTTACACTCGCATCATCGCCAGCTCACCCTTGGGGAATTCCTCAACGGCAAGCGCTGATATCTGAGTTGGGGGTATCCCACCATCACCGCCCCGAAGGCCCGGTGCCGGGCCGGCAGTTCCAGGGCCTTAAAAAGAGGCGGGTAGGCATTGACCGCCGAATAAAAATAGCCCCCCCAGCAGGATCCCAGACCTATCGTGGGGGCAAACAGTTCAAAGTAACTTAACGCCAGGGCGGAATCCTCGGCGCCAAACCCGTAGGTTTTGTCGCCATGGACCACAACCATGTGCGGTGCCCCCCGGCAGATTCGTTCTTGTCCGCCATCCCAGGCATTCACGACTCTGGGCAGACCCCTGAGCTGGGCCTGTTCCGGATACTGCTCGATGACCGTGCGCATCCAGTCAACCACCATTTCCGCGTATCGCCTGACATCGGCCGGGTCTTCCACCACGGTCCAATACCAGGGCTGGTTGTTTTTTGCCGAAGGTGCATAGCAGGCAATTTCAATCAGTTTCTGCAGCTTATGGCGTTCGACCGGCCGGCGCCTGAAATTACGGATGGATCGGCGAGAGCGTATAAACTGCTCAGCCTGTTCTGCAGTGAGAACAAGATCCTTATTGAGGGGTGGCCAGGTTTCAGGGCCGAGCCGTTCCATTTGAAAGGCCCCTGTTGGGCAAACCGCCACACAGTGGCCGCAGTTCAGACAGTGGTCTTCATAATCCAATGTCCGGACGGGATGTTTTCCCAATGCATCCAGCTGAATTACGCCGGTGGGACAGGCTTTGATGCAAATTCCGTCTTTGTCGCATTTCTCCAGATCAATCGTGAAAGATGGCATATAGCTGACTCCTGCTTTTATCACGCAACATTAAAATTCACCCTGACGGGTACCTGATTCTTCATAAAACAGAAATAGACCATATCTATAAAAAGCCCAATTGTAAAGATAGCGGGGACGGGTATTATTGTATTACTTAATCCCCATCCGACAACAAAATAAGCTGCAGACGGTTTGTTCTTGACCCGTCTTTCGCTAAGACGTATAAACAAGGCCCCTAATTTTTGGGGAAAAAATAAAACTGGAGGTAATAGAAATGAATAAAGGCGAATTGATCAATGCAGTGGCTAACGTCGTATCTTCAAAAAAGGAAGCCCAGGCTGCGGTGGATTGTGTTTTGTCAGAGATTGTGGGTGCACTGGAGAAAAATGAAGCGGTTCAGCTTGTAGGATTTGGAACGTTTAAGGTCAACAAGAGAAGTGCAAGGGAAGGTAGAAATCCGCAAACGGGAGAGACCATGCACATTGAAGAGAAAATGGTTCCGAAGTTCGTGCCGGGAAAAGCCCTGAAGGATGCTGTAAACAAATAGCTGCTCAGTGATAACGGTATGCTGATATATGTATTTGTACCTGAAAACCCGATTTCCGGAAACGGATTTCGGGTTTTATTTTGATAGATGGGAAAAATGGTTTACTTTTTTTGCTTGAGTTGGGTATTGTCCAACACCGTTCCTATGTTTCAATTTACCTGGAATTGAACATTTTGACTGTTCACAGTCTGTAGAAAGGGCGTTCACCTTTCTGCTCGTAATAGGGCATCATTTTGGGCACAAAAGTCGCAAGCTTTTTTTCTCGGTTTTCTGGAGAAGGATGGGTACTGAGAAATTGGGGAGGACCCTTACCACCGACTTTAGCCATCTTCTGCCAGAGGGCGATCGATGCCCGGGGGTCATAACCAGCCTTTGCGGCCAGTTCAATCCCGATTTCGTCCGCTTCGGACTCTGCTGCACGACTGTTAGGTTTCTGGATCACCAGGGCAGCAGCGAGAGCCGCTCCAGTCAACGCCAGGGCCTTATTGTCGGCTGCGACAGCAACCGCAGCCACCCCAATCGAACTTGCCATGTACACCGACATTTTCTCAGCTGAATGCTTGGCCAAGGCATGGGCAATTTCATGACCAAGAACTTGTGCTAGCTCATCATCTGTTGCTTTGAGTTTTTCCACGAGACCGGTGTAAAGGGCCATTTTGCCACCTGCCATCGCCCATGCATTGACCGTTTCCGGGTCATCAATAATTTTGATGCTCCAGCTCCAATCTTTGGTTTCGGGCCGCATTTTAATTGCCTGTGCGATTAGGCGTCCAGTAATCCGGTAAACACGATCCCTCAATGCCGGATTGTTGTCAATTTTCCCCTGCTTTTCATAGGGTTTGAGCATCTCTGTATACGCCTGCTTTGAAGCGGCAATGGCTGAGTCTTCCGAGACAATCATAAGCTGATGTCTTCCGGTAGGGCTTGTGGCGCAGGACACTATTAGAATTGTAAACAGTAGAAAGATAGCATAACGTATTTTTTTCATATCGACAATCCGAATTGACATTATTATGAATTCTTTGATCTATATTATTTTATTTACATTAACATTCATTAGCTCACGATAGCACCACAGCGGCTAATTGCCAATAAGATACAGTTTATCTTGGCGTAAGACAGAGAAACCTATAGACATTCTTCTCTATTAGAAGTCTACCAGAGACCTATATCATAAAAATTGTATTCCGCCTTGCTTACAAGTTGTTTTTCGATGTTGTTAACCAGTTCGATCCGACGCTTGTTCCTATGAAATTTCTGCCAATACTCCAAAGATGTCCATCTACCAATAACCACGCATTCTTCAGTGCGATCTAAGTTAAAAAATGTTTCGCCTGAAATGTATCCCGGCTGTCTGACTGCGAGAGACCTTAACTCTATTATAAGAGGCATAAGCTCCTTTGCATCAACACCAGGCTTTGTTACACGTTTTATTAGAACTCCAATCGCCATATTTTTCACCTCTATTAAATAGATAGCCGATATTTTCAGCGTTGTTGGAAGGCTGCAAATTTACACCAATTTCAAATATCATCGATATCACTACTTTTTTAATCCTTATAAAGTTTGAACGTGTTGGGAGTTTGTCATATGCACACGTCACATTAAAATTAGCAATTTATTGTCTTTGACGAACACACCGAACATAAAGTTCAAATGCCTTCTCGTCGCTGACTAACATACCATTGCTGAAATCAATAGCATACGCAGCACCATCCCTTCCCTCGTATGTAGTTGCAGACCAGTAGTGTGAGGGCTTGGTTAGTGGAAACACAACCAGGTCAATCGTCATCCCGGAACTTGTTATAACTACAATCGTTTCTAGTGCCCTGATACTCGGTAAATGCCAGTCCTGCTGGTTGGCATAATCTAACTCTTCGCAGTAGGCTATTGCGGATCCCCAGTCCTTTTTAGTATCTGTTGTCTGCCAGATTAGTCCTGTGGCAGGGTCCGCAAATACCTTATCCTCACTACCTATGAACTTTTCTGTACAACCACTCACAAAGAAAACAGATAAGATCAGTACAATAAAATTGACATTTTTCATTTGCGATCCTCCTTTCTCATTTTTATGAAAGAGCACAGAAATTTCTATTCTACTGTATAAGATTAAGGGCTAATGCAAGATTTTACGTTTTTGAAAGGTAAGAACAGACCGAGGATAGGCCAACTCAAATATAGATTTGGAAATGAGTATCAGATCAGGTGTGATTCAGATGCGTTATAAGTTGCATACATTATTTGGATAGCGGAGTCAAGAAATGGGTTTCTCAGCGGTACGGATACATCTTTTTACATTAAGTTACATTTTTATCTTTTTCTCTTCTAATTCACTGATGAGTTGCTTTAGATGAAAATCCCTGGCTTCGACTTTAATCATCATCATACTGAATGACTCGGCCATTTCTGAAAAAATATGCGGATATCTGCCGGTCTTCGATAGCTCCAATAACCTTTCGACATCTTTTTTGTCGTATTTGCCTGAAGCGATCTTTTTGAATGAAGAATTCATCATATCCAGGAGATCTAAATAGTAGCGTTCATAATCCATGTCTAATTCCTCCAACTATAAATTATGTATAAATAACAGACAGCTATAATGCTCAAAGAAAGAGAACTCATATATCAGTTTCTGCTAACTTCAGATTTATTCGATATCACAACTTATTTAGCCAGATAAATTTTACAACGCAACTGGAGGTAGCGCAAGTTTTATATATGAAAGCTCTTTAATTCGCATTTTGACTATTCTGTTCTTTTGTATCCGGGTTTTCATTTTCCTGACGGCATTATCGACTTCGACTGCAATGACGCGGCCAACGCCTGGGCGATGTTTTCGGCCAGTTTCTGGCCAGACGCTTCGTGCACACCGGCGAAATATGGACCCACGGAAAACATGAGATCAAAGCTTCCCATGATTTCTATCATTCGGGCACCCAGGAGGGCGATTCCCGGTTTCACATCTCTGCCGCCGTAGTTCTTAAAGTATGTATGAAGATCATCCACCAGCTCCCTGGCATCTTGATCTGTTTTGCGTATTGAAAAGTAGGCCGTTGCCCGGTCTTCACCGGCCTGGTATTCGGCTGTGAAGACATTATCAAGGGAATTTAAACCAAAGACATCCCTGGAAATCATGGATGCGCTGCCCCTAACGAGGTTTTCCAATGGAAAGCGTGCCAGTTGAGGAAGTTCTTGCTCTTTCACGGGTGTCTCCCGGACAAATTGTTCAGCCAGGGATTTCAGAAGGGTTATGTCACCGTCCAGGGGTTGGATCCAAAGTATTTCCACATAATAAGGACCATGCACCAGGTAAACGGTGTTTTCAGTTTGATATGCAAACGCGGTCACGTCCATAACTTGCGCATTGTCACGTCGTTGCAGGCTGAAAACAGAAAACGCATTCAACAGGCTTCCCATGTGAAAGATATTGACCTCTATCATGGAATCGACATGTTCAATAGCTTCATACAACTGGCTGGTGAGGGAGACAAAGCCTGCTGAAAGATAAAATTCCGCCTGTCCGTTAATTTTTTCCCAGAGGGTGTCCGGGCTGAATACCTCCGCAGCACCAGACACGTTGAGACCAGGGAGATGGGCTATGGAAGGCGCCAGCTTTTCGGATTGTCCCGCCACAGCGGCTTCAAAGACCAACAGCAGACCGAACAGGATGACTGCGAGGCCAGATATGATCAAGCTCCGACAAGGGATACTGCCAAGGTCTGCTGGTTCACTCTTTGTGATCATGAGGTGCAATGTCCGGGCTATGCGAATTTTTCTGACGCTTTCCGCATGAGTTTTGTTATGGGCATGTTCTGGGGGCATCGACGCTCGGCCTTTGAAAAATCCGTCACAAGGAGCTGCCTGCCCACGGCCGGCGCAATTTTTTTCAAGTATCCAACGGACATCTCCGGCTTTCCATAGGCATTTTCGTACATGAGATTGCGCATGATATCGCTGATGGGGACATCTGCACCCACGCAGGATTCACAGATATCTGCACAGCCGGCGCAGTAACCAGGAGCCGTCCGCCGGGCATAAATTTCCAGACGCTGTTTGTCACCAGCGGACAGATTTTTCTTATTCAACGCCGCAGCCACATTGGCCTGCAGGATTGTCATGTTCGGCATGGCCGAGCAGATGCTGGCAATATGCGGGTTTTCCCACACAGCCCTGAGCTTGGCCTGTTCGGCCGTATACCCTTTTTCCAACAGCCTATCGGTCATTTTCTGCGCTTCATCTGTTTCAGACCCTATGGATGAATAAAAATTTGCGGAGAAAGAGGCCTGAGTTTTCATGGCAGTCAATCCTATTCCGGCCTTGACACAGGCATCCACCGCTCTTTTCATTTCGCTTTTTACCATGAGCCTGTAATTATAACTCACCATGATACCATCGATCCATCCAAGTTCAGCTGCGGCAAGCATGTTGTTTTCCATGTTTGTATGGGCGCTGAATCCAAACAAACGAATCTTTCCCTGGGCTTTGGTCTTTTCAGCCCAGATCTTGACGCCATCTGTCAGCCGGTCTTTAACATTACCCACATGGTGAATAAAATACAAATCGATGTAGGATGTATGCATTCTTTGAAGGGATTCGTTTAATTTGTCCGTCAATGTTTCAGGATCTGAAGAGCCTGCTTTGGTTACAAGGAACACTTTTTGGCGGTCGTCTGGAAACCTGGAAAAATATTTGCCGATGGCCTTTTCGTTTTTCCCCCAACCATATGAATCTGCCGTGTCCCAATAGGTGACACCCATTTTAATCGCTTGACTGAACATGAGCTGGTCTGACATGCCCAATACACCACCGAGGGAAAGAATCGATACCTCGACGCCGGTTTTTCCAAAGGGCCGTGTGGGCACGAGCATGGGTTCGGAATTCACTGCTGCTGTGCTTCCAGATGTCTGTGCCAAAGCGTTAAAGGGTAAAAGTGATGATCCTAAACCGATGGCTCCGGCGGTCTTGATAAAATCTCTCCTCGATAACTTGCCGGTTTTTTTGGACATGCTTCATTTCTCCCGTTAATGTATGATTAAGCAATACAGAAACTAGTATTTAATGCTATGGCCGTGCAGCGTCCCAACGCAATGGTTTCTAACGGCGGGGTGTTAACTTTAACAAACGACCACCGGAACCGTCTTCAAGCACGTACAAAGCCCCTTCGGGCCCCTGTTCGATCTCGCGTATACGCTCACCCCATTTAAATCGTTCGGCTTCTTCGGCAGTGTCTCCTTTCAAATCGACACGAATAAGGGCTCTTGATACAAGTCCACCGATAATCGCACTGCCTTTCCAATCGGCAAACATGTTACCGTCATAAATAACAAGACCGGACGGTGCAATGGAGGGCACCCAAAAAGTCCGAGGGGCTTCGAATTCAGGACGGGTGTCATGATCGGGGATCGGCATACCCGAGTAGTGGTCGCCGTTCGATACGATCGGCCAGCCATAATTTTTTCCAGCAATGATCAGATTCAACTCATCGCCGTGGCGCGGACCCATCTCATGGACCCACAAACGTCCGTCGGCATCAAAAGCGATGCCCAGCATGTTGCGGTGACCGACGGTCCAGAATTGCTTGGCAATCTCACCACGATTCTGCCACGGATTGTCATTGGGCACTGTTCCATCGTCGTTTAAGCGCAGCACCTTGCCAAGATGGCCGTCAAAATTTTGGGCCGGGGTAAGTTTCTGACGGTCTCCGGAGGTGATAAACATTTTACCATCTGGGCCGAACCCGATGCGATGGCTGTAATGTCCTTTTCCGGTAACTTTTGGCTTCTGAGCCCACAGTTTCTCCACTGACGCGAGCTTGAGCGGGCTGTTTTTAAGATCGAGTTTTGCACGGACCACCACCGCACCGAATGTGGCGTTATCCTCCCCGCGTTCGGCGTAAGACAAGTAGACCCAGGAATTGCGTTCAAAATCAGGATGCAGCACCACATCACCCAAGCCACCTTGACCGCCATAAGCGACCTTCCACAAGCCCAGCACTTCTGCTTTCGATCCGTCTTTGGGAACATGCCACAGCATCCCTTTCTTCTCGGTCACCAAAAGAGTGCCATCGGGCAGGAAAGCCATGGCCCAGGGCTCATCGAAAGTAGCGACCCGCGTGGCCGTAAGTTCGGTGCCCTTCGTGCCCTCAATTGGAAAGTCTCCGGCTGCAACCGGTACAGTCATTGTAATGATAATCAGCAAGGAGATAATCAAGCGCATAGATGTGAGTCCTTTTCCTGTTTTTTGATATTCATTCCACAGCAAGACTGCAAAGAAGCCATCAACGAAATCATTAAGGTTCTGCCCATGGGCATAGGTTTGTATGTTTGCTCCATCATAAAGAGCGATTGTTGTAATGTCGCCATAATCCCGTTCCATCCCAATGGTTTCAATGTCCAGATAGGCAGTCAATTCTCTGGATATTTATAAACGTTTAAACCAATAACGGCATTGGTCCCCTCGATCTTCTGGTTGCCCTTTGTACTGGCGATGGTTATCGTTTTCCCGGATTTCGAGAGCCCGCTTTCTAATGATAAATCAACTTCGATAATCAGTTTGTTGTCTTTGACTTCCCATTTCACATTTTCCATGAGGCCCCCTATTATTCATATTTGATTCGTATCAACTTCGCCTCCACAATAAATCTTTTTATACCATCGATGGGCAACATGCTCAACAAGCTATATAATCCACAGGGATCAGTTATCTCTCCTGTACTTGCCAATATGACCCTGGATGGACGGGATTCGGCCTCAAAATTGAAGATAGCTCCCCTACACCTCAACGGTAAAAGGAGCTTCTGAAAATCTGATAACATACTATTAAGTGATGTCTTGGCTTGAATGTCGGTCTTGTCAATTCAAGTATAGGTCAGGGCAGCTTGACCCCCAATTTTATCTTTTTAAGAATTTGACAACCAGTTCTGCAAATTCTTCCCCGCAATCTTCCTGAAGAAAATGGCCACCACCCTTGATCGTTGTATGTGTCTGTCCTTTTGCACCGAGTACTGATTTTTGAAATTTGCGTTCCCCGCCACCGGTAATCGGATCCCCATCGCTGAAGGCTGTCAGGAATGGCCGATTAAAACCCTTCAGCACATCCCAAGCCTTTCTATTTGCAGGAGAGGCTGGATCATTGGATGTAATGGGAACTAAAGATGGAAGAATCCTTGCCCCCTCTTTGAAAGTATCATCAGGAAAGGGAGCGTTGTAGGCGGCAGCTACTTCATCAGGCACCCCTTTTTTGCAACCCATAGCCACTATGCTTCCAACGTCAAAATTCTCGATTTCTAATGAAAACTTGCGCCAGTTCAAAAATGCGTCAGGTATAGGATCATCACCGGTCGGTAATCCTGTATTGGCTATGATGGCACTTTGAAAACGGTCAGGAGCATTCGCCAACAATCGCAATCCGATCAGCCCTCCCCAATCCTGACAAACAAGGTTAATCTTATTAATACCGACTTTTTCACGCCACTCTTGCATCCAGCTTACATGACGTTCGTATGTGTAATCAGATCTTTTGGATGGCTTATCTGATTTGCCAAAACCGACTAAATCAGGTGCAATAACCCGAAAACCCGCTTTGGTTACTATCGGGATCATTTTCCGATACAAATAAGACCAAGTTGGCTCACCGTGCATCATCAACACCGGTTCAGCAGCTTTTGGTCCTTCATCAATATAATGAATCCTCAATACACCGTCTTCACTATCTGATACCTCAATGTAATTTGGCTCAAATGGATATCCAACAAGATTTGAGAACCGGTCGTCAGGGGTTCTGAGAATCTGCATAATACAATCTCCTCTTATTAAACGGTTACAATCTATCAATTGCACTATATTCCATTTAAACCGGGAACAAAACTTCTTCCATCACTTCAACTGATTCATGGCATCTTCCGTTTTATTTATCATGCTTTCCTTACCTCCAAAATAGTCTGGAATTTCAAAGAAAGGGATATCGATTATTCCAAAATATTCAACGGCGAATAGAACTATCAATATCAATATCGCGTAACCAACATATTTTCCCATTGTCTAAATCCCTCATAATTGGTCATCAACGCATTGAACTGCACCGCACAACGCCACACCAAAATACCCGCATTTTATCATATTCCTCACTCTGCACCAGACCAAAGATGGGGCAACCCGTACTATTGGCCTTCGGCAAGATATGCCCAGCCGCACAGAATGGACATTTGATATGCTGCCGGTTAGAGTGTTGCATCGTATATATTATGGTTGATAGGTTGCGGTTACTTTCTCGATGAGCTTTAAAGATGTGGTTAGGGTTGCTAATTCTGGATCTATCTGACCGTTTTCACCACTGGCATGGCCGTGTCCAATTAATTTTGCTTCGCTTTCATCCGATTTATCACCAACCAAAATACTGCCTTGCCACACAACAGACGGCTGCCCTCGATACCAGCTATAATCGTGATGTTCGTTTTCATCAAAACTCTTATTGACCTCTACATAGTAAAAATACCTACCATGTTTCAGTACATCTTTTGACTCCCAGTTCCAGATAAATTCACCCGCTTTAGGTGTTGCAGATGATATTGTATCAGGTAGGGGCTTATCCTTGGGAGGATAGAAATTACCGTTTCCATAGTCAATACCACGGCTATGGGCCCAAACAGGCAATGTGCTTAATCTGGAACCTCCCATTTTGTCATCTAATGAACCACCTCGGTTTCCAAGACCCTTTTTTCCAATTTTACGTGTGATATAGACTGTCTCTACAAAGGCACCGTGTTCATCCATTATCCATATGGCAATCTGGCATTTCTTCTGGGACAGTTGAAGTTTAAATGAGAACCTCTGGGGTGTTTCCGCTCCGGAAGAAAAACCTGTAGTGGGTAGAAACAGCATTACAACAAAAACAAATAACCGGAATAAAAAAGGACGTATCATTATATCTCCTTTTTGCAACGTCTTTAATGCATATCAAGATTCAGGTTATGCCGGACAGTGTAAGCCAGATTCTCATCAAGGTCGGTGCCGGACAACCATTCCAGATAGTTCTTTGACACCTCTGCCATCTTCAATCCCTTGCACTTGCAGGCGATGCTTTCAAAGAAGCGTTTTTTTAAAGCATCCATACAAATATTTCATGGCAGGTAATCTTCACGCACCGGTGAGAAAACCTCAATAATCACCGAATCCTCCAGTGCCTCTGCTGAATGCTCAATATTGCCATGCAGACACCAACAGTCCCCGGTTTCGACATCGGTAACCTCTCCGTCCACTATGAAACGTAATTTACCGAAAACCATAAACCCAGTCTGTTCGTGAGGGTGTGAGTGATTAGGAATTATAGATCCTTTGGCTATTTTGAATTGACCCATCAGTGTCTTTTCACCGTGAACAAGAGTCGTTAAATCAACGCCTTCCAATAGTTGTCGTGATTCACCTGTATCATTTTTACGAAACATACTTTCTATCCTTTCGATTTATAATGATCCTTTTTCCATTTCATAACGGCTTAGAGCAGACTGCGGGTTGAAGTTCGGGCCCGTCTTGAACTTGAGCCAAAACCCTTTTTTTGAGATGGCTTCTAGTAACCTGCTGAACAGCCATTCTACCACGTCAAAGTTCCTTCCTGAGTTTGACGCAAAATCTTGGTTTGAAGGCGTTTAGAATGAAAATGAGAACGTAATTTCCGGATAAATATCATCACATGAGCTGTAAATCGTATCATCACAGTTCAAATACGATTCGTAAACCACACCTACCCCCAAGAACCATCGTTCTTCCTGTATGAAGTAAACACCCCCACGACCGCCAATGGTATTTAAATCATCGTAGTGGTCGATAAATAAATGGTTGTAGAATACACCAGCGTATGGTCGTAATCTCGATTGTGTTGGCAGGACATATTTTGCTTGAGGGCTTAGTTTATAAATGTCTGGGTCACCACCCAGCCAAGCTTCACCGTCAAGTCCGAGTTCAAGACCGTTTAGCACATAATACCCTGCACCAAGTCCGAAAATTATATAGTCGTTAGAAAAATTCTGTCCGGAACCTACTACGATAGACACCCGGCGACTTCCCTTTTGAAAGGGATCGGCTTGAATATCAGGCACAGATGCGGGTAAGTTTGCAATCAATAGAAAGGCAAACATAATGATTACTCTTATAGACCTGACGGAAACCACTTTCAAGATATCCCTTTTTCTTATACTGTCATGATCCATTGACCCTCTCCCTCAGCTTACCAGAACATTTAAACGTCACAACCTTCCTGGGAGTCAGCATCATATCATCGCCGGTGGCAGGGTTCCTGCCTTTCCGTTCAGCTTTTGTCAGTGTCATGCGTGCTCCTTGTGAAGATAACGAGCAGGGTAGGCTGAAATTAGAATGCCAAATATCGCAGATAAGGTCAACTGGAGACAAGCTGGTATTTTCCCAATTATTGATGTCCTTGTGGGGTATAGTGTGGGGAACGGCTATTTTCAGAAATAAAACAGGGACTCAGTATCCGTTTCCAAGGTATGTTGCCAAATCACTCATTTTTTCCAAGGAAAATTGCCAATTCCATCACGAGGGGGCCTCGAAATACACTATCTTGGAGATACAAAACATATCGAGGGCCGATGCCGGAAAATTATAGCCGTTCTGAATAAATCCTGTTATGTCATCTGTTGAAAATAATCTGCGTCTATATGGGGAAAATGTACCATTTGATATTTGCAAAAATAGTTTTGGTAGGTTTACATCAAGGTGTTGCTTGAGGGATTCCACACTAATAGCCGAAGTCTTGAGCTTTGCAAATGAGGAATTTCCAGATACCAAACCGGTATCACAGTTTGAAAAAACCTTGCCAACGGCCTTGATGAGTTGGCACCACCTGGCACTAAAGACTTATGCCAGTAATCTTGAAAATTCCACAAAAGCTTTCCTGTTCGTTTCCAAAGCTTTTCGGTACTCCTCGCGTGAAGCGTTTACGCGAGGGTCATTCTCAGCATACTGAATCATAAGCGGTGCTTGAATTTTGGCAACATCATCAGTTGCCGGAGCGCGACCATAAAACGGAACACCGGCATTCAGGTTTTTTCCCATTTTCACTGCAAGATTATTGACAACACCGCCACCATAGCAAAAGCCTGTTGCTCCCAGCTTGCCATTGCACAACTCATGGGCTTTTAAGAATCGGGCACTGTTCAACATGTCCGTGAAGAGCTTATCTCCATTCAAAGACTTTTGCATGACCTTCCCATCGTCATCGTTTCCGGGGTATTTACATCGGCATCTCGAATCCTCTCTCACCATGAATTGCCTGATCGAGCCCCCCAATTTCACTATCTTTATCTACGCGAAGTCCACCCGTTACGATACGTGTAATGGCGATGACAACAATTGTGCCGACAGCGGAATAGGCCGCTGTTCCAATAATAGAAATCAACTGAATCCAGAGCTGTTTCGCATTTCCATATAAAAGTCCTTTGGCCCCTTCCGTAACAGCAGGATTGGCAAATATACCAGTGGCCAGTGCTCCCCAGATACCACAAATACCATGGATGCCAAATGCATCCAGCGAATCATCATAACCGATTTTACTTTTTACAACGGCCACACTGAAAAATCCAAGTATGCCCGCTATCAATCCAATGACCAATGAAGCCTGAAGATTGACAAAGCCCGCCGCTGGCGTAATGGCAACCAGCCCTGCTACGACGCCGGATGCAATACCCAGCACAGTCGGCTTTCGATTAACGATCCATTCCGTAAACATCCATGAAAGTGCCGCTATGGATGCTGATGTGTTGGTAACCAAAAATGCAGATCCGGCAACACCATCTGCGGCTAACTCACTACCGGCATTGAAACCGAACCAACCAAACCAGAGGAGCGCCGCACCCAGGCTCGTAAGCACGATGCTGGAAGGGAACATGGTTTCTTTACCGTAACCAATTCGTTTTCCTACCACCAAAGACAGGACGAGACCAGCAATGCCCGCGTTGATATGAACGACCGTTCCCCCAGCAAAATCAAGTGCTCCCATGCTGCCCATCCACCCCCCTCCCCAGGCCCAATGGGCAATGGGAGAGTAAACAACTGTCAACCACAAGATAGTAAAAACAATCCAGGCGCTGAACTTCATCCGATCGACAATGGATCCCAGTACAAGGGCGACTGTGATACCAGCGAAGGTCATTTGAAAGAGCACAAAAACAAACGTCGGGATAGTACCCGAAACGGAATTGACGCCGATCCCCGATAGAAAAAAGTGATTCAGGCCACCGATCATGCCGGCTTTGGAAGTTCCAAAAGCCAGGGTGTAACCCCACATCATCCAAATTACACTTGCCAGGCAGTAGGATACAAACGTCATTGCCAGCGTGTTCAACAGATTCTTGTAACGAGACATGCCACCGTAAAACAATGCCAGCCCAGCCGGTGTCATCATCATGACGAGCGCCGTGGAAACGATTAGCCAGGCTGTGTCGCCGCTATCGATCGTGCCTTCTCCTGCCAGAGCTGAAACAGTCATGCAGAAAAACAACCCCAGTGTACCGAATATCATTCTCATCTTCATCAAACGCTACCTCCTCAAACTAAATTGGAATAGTTGCAAATTTCAACTGGAGATGAGCAATTCATGTGCCATGTTTTTCACAAAACCGAACGATCGCTTTATCGCATTGATTTATTTGAAATAGTTTTGAAGTGAGGGCGGAGGGGTAAGCTTTTCAGGAGACTTTACTTGGAATAATAATATTACAATATTGTTATTTATAAGCTTTAATTTAACAATTATGTTAGTTTGTTTCATGATTTTATTTTCAAAATTAATCAGCTTCGGGTCACAATACAGATAGATGGAACCACCTGCCATATAAAATTATTGATACCATGATCCGTGACTTTCAGACCATGAAAACTTCACAACCACAAGATATGGGATTGGAGAATATCTGGCAAAACCGTTGATTACGCTAATAAATATTGATGTCCGTAAAGTTGTGATTAATGGAGACAAATCCAGTTATCAAGTTCAACGGCAATATTACCGATACCATTCGGTCATCCCCACGGTACCATGAGAACCACTATTAATTCAAGATTCGGTCGGTTGTGATTATTTTCGCACACCGGTAATTTTTTAGGGCCTGATATCTAAATTTTCGTAGGAGATGGACGACCTGACTATTTTGGAGCACTTATTCATTGACTATCTGTGGCTTGACACTTTGCTATAGTAACACAATTTTTTCCAGCCTCCTTAGCAGCAAAGAGGCATTTATCAGCCGCTGTCATAAAATCATTTAAATCGCCTCCATAATTAGCAACACCACAGCTTACTGTAATTCCATCTAAAGATTGTCCATCAGAACTTGTGAATTGAGTTTCAGAAATCTTTGTTACAAATATTTTTGCTATTTCCTCTGCCTTAATAATATTACATCCGGGAACCAAAACTGCAAATTCATCTCCACCATATCGGAAAACCATATCTGATCTGCGGAGGGTGTTTTTTATTATTGCAGACACTTCTTTTAGCAGTATGTCTCCTGTTTGATGCCCATACGAATCATTGTAGTGTTTGAAGTTGTCAAAATCGATCATCATAAGAGACAGTTCTTGTTTTTCCCTGTCTGCTTTACTTGCTTCTTCGATCAATTTCAAATCAAAATAGCGTCTATTATACAAAGAGGTCAGCGAATCCACCGTTGCCATCGCTTCGAGTTTGATGTTTAACTCAAGCAATTGCTTTGTCACTTCATCAAGCTTGCCCATCTTGTCCTCAAGATCGCCATGGATTTCATTAAATACTTCATGGATATCTGCCAACTCGTTCTGATCCTTTTTTAAAGGATGCTGTTTTCCTTTTACCCATGCTGATTTAGATCTAATCTCCTTTGATAGTTTTTCGATTGATCCTATCCAGTTATACCCCAATGCGATACTGAGTAATGAGGGTATAAGCATGGCTATCACACCATATGTAAAGACGGGATTAAGAGCATGCAGTTGGGTTTCGCCAAGCATTGGTGTCACATATCGATAGACGACAAAAACCATTATCAGAAGCGGCAGGGCTGATGATAAAAGGTAAAATACCGTAAAATTTCTCCTAAAGTTTGCTTGAAATATTGAAGATAGAAACGTCATTATAGCCTCCTGATAATTATGAACGGCCTGTAGCTACCGATATTTGGAACTGATAAGAACAAGTTGAGGATCAGACCAGCTTTGATAATGATACTCAGTTTCAGATCAGGTATGAATTGGATACAAGGTACATACATGGTTTGGTGAGGTGGATCAAGTTTTGACAGTCTCCGCATTACAGATACATGGAGACAAGTGCAAGTTTAGCAGGCCCGTAAAAACCTGCGATAACATTGTATTCCACTCTCCATTTGGCTATTCTTACCCTTGCAGATATCATTTATCTTACAATTTTGCAAAAAAGGGAAAATCGCCGAAACGATTCTCCCTCATGATAACATAAAAATGCAGGTTGCCTAAAAATGGCTACGGTGGTGATATGCTAAAAAACCTGTAAACATTGCGAACTGGGCATAAGTTGGTGGTATTGCCATTCAAAAATAAAAAAAGGCAGGGCCGAATGACCTTGCCTTTTCTGTGAACCCTAACTGGCAACTTATTGTTTTCACCCCAATACCTTTAGGGAATCTGGAACAGTCATCAATGGTTCAAGTTTCCACGATGTTCCTTCTATTTGCGTTAATGGAAACATCGTCTTCGCTATCTCCAATAGCGCTTCGTCCTCTTTCCCCTTCTCTGTAAATATTAGGTTGTAACCCTTGTACCCACATTCATAAGAACACGAAAATGTCTGCCACTTCTTTATGCCTGCCGTGGGTGGGTTCGCTGCTAAATCTAAAATGCATTTTTTCCACTCTTCGGTTTTATCCATCGGCATTGTATAGGTCCCCATAAATATCATATTTTATTACCTCCTTTTCAAACGTTGGTTTCCAATAATGTTTCCAATTTAGGGCATATTGATATCATCCTGCCCTTTCTTAACTTTTAATCCGAATAAAAATTCTATGGCGTTTCCATTTCACCTTCCACTTCAACATAACTTTGTTGTGGAGCTATCATGTAACTAGTCCAATTTCCCCCTCCAGTTGCTCCTTCAAATTTTCCGGTACCGCCTGTCACTGTATACACACCTTTCCATTGACTCTTTGAAATCGGTTTTCCTTTAAATGATCTGTTTGATTTATCGCCATCTTTGTCGGTATGTACTCCATAACCCGTCAAATACATTTCTTCAGGCTTGCTTGGGTTCACATTCATGAAACCGACACTTCTATCGGCAAATTTTTCTCCGCTTATTTCATTAGCAAAGATTGAGTGTTGTTCATAAATTATAATTATATGCCCTTCAGCATCTCCAACTTCAATTTGATGCATTTTAGTCGTATAGCCCACGCCATGTGACTTAATCTCAAGTTTTTCTCCTGCTATTGCAAAGTCAAGTGCAATAAACCCAAATACAAAAACAACCACAGTTGTGAGAATAACTAATTTTGATTTAAACATTGTTGCGCCTCCTTTCCCAAAAGCGTAAGACCGTTAGCCAACATGCGGTTAAGAATGTGATTATCTCTTGCCATCATTATGACATAAATGCCTCCACAGTATGCACGAATCCTCTGGAGGCTTCATATTGGCAACTTCAGATGTCCTATTATCACATAGAGTATCATTTTGTTTTTGTGGTTTATTTGATGGTGAATTGTGTGGGCAGATTGAGAGTCTGGTCAGACAAGTTACAGCTGCGAAGATTCAGCTTCAAACTAGATGTGATTTAGATATAATGTTAAATACCTATATGATTTAATTGGTTGTGTCAAGAAATGAATATTTTAGACGTTTTAGAGGGTGTGTTTTGCAGGAAATCCTGCCATACTAGCACCGTTGATACATGGAGAACACCTGACATTTTGAAATATCAGGCAATATTACCGATACCATATGGTCATCGCCAAGGTATCACGGTAGGGCCTATCAATGCAAGATTCCGTCTGTTGTGATTATTTTCGCACACCGGCAATATTTTTAGGGGTCTGATAGCTACAATATTGTTGGAGACATCATGCTATTTTTATCAGTTCGATATGTTTTCAGTTTTTGTCCATATTTTCCGCAATGGAAAACTTTCACACACGTTTGGGTGTGCGTTAGAGATACCTTGAAAATGACCGTTATAGCCATAGGCATTAGTTGGATTTCCCTCAACTCATTTGGTACGAATCACATTGGGAACATCGGTCATTCAATTCCTGTGCCCTCTGGTCGTCTAATGCAAAGTTTGATGGATCGTTGAACAGGGACAGGATCATTTCCGGGTTTTTACTGTACAGACACTGACCTGCATTTAGATTGTCGCATTTGGTGAACAGTAGTGTTTTATCCGATCCTTGGTTGGGCATGGTAAAACCTTTTTTGAAGAGGTTATAGGTAAAGCGTCAATAAGCCAATGTGAAAAAGCCCCCAAGATGGAGAAAGCACTGGCAAATGAATTATCTTCTCAGGGGCTTTTTACAGGGCCGGAGGTGCCGCTGGGTGGGCAAACCCAGAGCGCATCCCTGTAATTATTTTCTAATTCAAATTGACAAGACAATCAAGACTACTTAATAACCCATATAATACCTATACAATATGGGTGTTATGCGAGGGATGTCAGGTGGGACTGTAGATTGACTTTTGTATTTTTTATTCCGAGCTTATTTCTTATATTTTCCCTATGGCGTGCTACTGTTTTATGTGAAAGATTTCGGATCGTTGCTATTTCTTTTGTCCCCTTGCCCTGTCTTATAAGAGAAGCCACTTTTATTTCGGCAGGCGTTAATCCGAAAGAATTAGAGGACAGTTGGAGGGAAAATGGTGAAACAATTTCGTGCAGACTTGATTCTATAACATCAAGCAAGGCAATTTGTGTTTCGGTGAGTTTGCCTTTTTTTAATTTTTCGACATAGGGGAGCGCCAATCTTTTTACATTGGACAGTACCTGTTCTTGCAAGAGTATTTTATCTTCTTCTCTTTTTTCTAACAGGACGTTCAGGGCGACATTTATCTCTTCAAGCTTATTTGTCTTTGATTCTAATTCTTTGGTTCGATCTTTTACCATGTATTCCAGATTTTCTGAATATGCTTTTATCTTTTCCTCTGCTTGTTTGCGCTCGGTGACATCACGGGTGATGCCTATGACACCGGTAGGCAAACCGGCTTTATCTCGCAGAAAAGAAACTTTAACCTCAATTGGAAGGACGCTGCCGTCTTTGCGTATTGTATCCAGTTCCAAAACAATTGACCGGTCCGGCAAGACCCCTGGATCGCCGTCACATCCAATCTCCTCTGAAAAGGTTTGTATCACTTTTTGATAAGACTTAGGTGTGAATGCTTGTTCCAAATCAATTTGCATAAGCTCCTCAGGTTTATATCCCTGCAGCTTCTTAACCGATGGGCTAATATAGGTAAACTTGAGGTCCATACCTAATATCCAGATGACATCGGTTACGTTGCTTTCTAGCAATTGATACTTGTGTACGTTTTCTCTCAATGCTTCTTCCGTACGCTTACATTCCGATTCAATTTTCTCTAATTCAAGAATCCGCTTTTCTAATTCAGCGTAGGTTGGCTTTTCAGACATGAAATACACCTATATTTTTCAAATATTATGAATTGTAGATACTTGCATTATTGTTAGGTTACACCTAACTCAAGTATGGTTGAAGCTATTGTGAAACGTGTGAACGAAAGACTGAACCGGGTGTATTGTGGTGCGGTGTGTTAGAAGGTTAGGTCAAATTCTCGCCTGATTCAGATTAAAGCGCACAATATCAATAAACTATGAAAACCACAATGGGTCTTTCAAGTACTTTGAATGGGTTGTGATGTGTTCTGAAAAACCTTCTGAAAACCAAATATTGGGCAAGTAACGATAGATGGAGACAAGTACAGTTATCAAGTTTGATGCAAATATTGCCGATACCATCTGGTCATGCCCACAGTACCACGTGAGCCACTATGAATACAAGATTCAGTCGGTTGTGATTATTTTCGCACACCGGCAATTTTTAGGCACTTGATATCTACCGAATCGTTGGAGAAAGTCCCATCCTCTTACCAAAAAGATGTTACCCGTTTTCTTTCTCCCGCCATTTGCCAAACGCTCCTCGTGATGACTCCTCGTATTTTGGGAGATCATCTGTAATTTCATAGTAATCACCAGCCTGCGAAAGCCAAACGTGTCCCATTGTTCTTAGCCCTGTCGGCAGATTAAGTGTCCCAGCAGAAATCCATATTTTGTCTCTGGTTTCCCTCGGATCCCAGAACAGGCTGGAACCGCATTCTTTACAAAAACCACGGTAAATGCCTGGTTGTCAATCGGCTTCCAAAAATGACCCACTACCGGCGTGCAAAATTGACCCACCCCAGCACATAAAAAGTTAATGTAAATAACATCAGATCCCTCCGCTAAGAGACTCTGTCTTTCATCCTCCAGCTTTCATTTCCGGTTTCAATGATTTCACAATGGTGCGTAAGACGGTCCAACATGGCCGTGGTCATCTTTTTGTCACCAAAGACCTGCGGCCATTCCCCAAACCCCAGGTTGGTGGTAACGATAACAGATGTCTGCTCGTAGAGTTTTGAGATCAGATGGAACAACAATTGGCTGCCATTTTTTGAGAACGGCAGATAGCCCAGTTCATCAAGCACGACCAGATCAAACCGAACGAGTTGGGATGCCAACTTGCCGCCATCACCTGCCAGCTTTTCTTGTTCCAGTTCATTAGCCAGGTCCACCAAGTTGTAGAACTTTGCACGTGAGCCGTCTCTGATGGTTTGGGCAGTTATGGCAATGGCAAGATGAGTTTTTCCTGTACCCGTACCTCCGACCAAAATGAGATTGGAGTGACCTTCCAAAAAATCGCCTTGATACAGGGATCTAATCTGCAGTTCATCCACTCCGGCTTCTTCGAAGTTAAAGGTGTCAAGAGCCTTCATCGCCGGGAAGCGGGCCTGCCCCATGCGGTACCTGATGCTACGCAAATGCCGCTCGGCAGCTTCAGCTTCCAGAAGTTCAAGAAGGATCTTTTCGGGAGTTGATCGCTGCTTTCGTCCGCTGGTGAGAACCTCATCATAGACAGCATGCATCCCTCTCAGCTTGAGCGTTTCCATGGTTTGCAAAATATTATTTCGCAGCATGCTGCCTCCGATCGATTAACATCTCATAGCGATGACAATCGGCAATAGGTTCATTTATCAGCATCAGTTGCTCAGGCAGATCAATCACCGTTGTTTGTTCTTTATCCTGGCTGCGGTGCAAAATGTTCAAGACCACTTCCTTGCTGACGACCGGCATTTTCAACGCCTGTCGACACAATGGGATGATATTAATTTTGAGGAACGATATATTCATATTCAAAGGGGATTGGCACGGGGAAAAATATCATACCCGAAATCAGGTAAAGACCGAAAAGTCGATATGAGTCCACAACTGGCAGAAACCCTGAAATGCTTAAAAGGTACCTTCAGGCTGAAGATTGTGGCCGACAACCCTGAACCTGAATATGTCTTTAAGAACAGTAGCGGCGAATTGGTTAATTTGAACAATTGGAGAAAGCGGATTTATTTCAAGGTGATTGAAAAGGCAGAAATCCGAAAGATAAGGATTCACGATCTGAGGCATACATATGCCACCCTTAGGATCAATAAGGGTGACAACATAGCCGATGTGTCAAATCAGCTTGGACACCATTCAGTCAAGTTGACATTGGACGTTTATCACCATTGGATGCCAGGTGATAAGAAAGCTGAAGTTGACGCCCTGGATGATCTTTCCCCGATGCACCCAAATACACCCCATATGCACCCTGCCACTTCAGAAAGTAAAAAAGGGGCAGCCAGTGTTGGCTAACCCCTTGAATGTTATGGTGATCCCACCGGGATTCGAACCCGGGTTACCGGCGTGAGAGGCCGGCGTCCTAACCACTAGACGATGGGACCATAATTTTTCTTTGAAAATTTATCAAGTACGGTTTCGTCGCTTCTTGACTGAAACTGATCTAATATTAGAATTTCTAATTAATTGTCAAACAAATTATTATTTGAAGAACCTCGCAGCATGCGAAGCACTGCCGAACGGCAGAACCTGCGGGGTTAGCGCTCGCTGTTGCGGTTCAAAAAAGATTTTGAAGATTCTTCTTTCTGCCTTTTCTATATCCGAAGATGAAATATATGGGCGAGCCCACAAACGGGATCGCGGCGATCAAACCCCAGAGGGCTTTTTTCCCGATGGTGCCGAAATCTTTCTGAAGGCAGTCGACGATGGCCCAGACTGTCAGAAAGAAAAAGGGTACGGTCAAAAGAACTACGACACCCACTGTTTTTAATTCTTGTATCATGAATCGCTCAACTTAGGACAATAGATCTGCTATCTTTAGTATGGTATTTACGTAATAGTCGCTGTGATTGTAGCGATGAATAATCCTTTTGGCTTTTTCCGTATCGATTCCCGGTTTCCACCCAAAGCGTTTCAGGAAGCTGGCGATACTGGCCATGGCATCGGCGTGGGTGAACAGATCGATAACGCCGTCCTGATTTCCGTCGCGTGCGTAGGCCAGAAGGGTGGTGGGCATGAACTGGGCGATACCCAGGGCACCGGCATAGGATCCTTGAATAAGCACCGGATCGAAATTTTCATTCTGCGTATACTGCAGGAAAGCTTTCAATTCCTTATAGGCCCAAGCAGATTTGCGGATGGCCCTTTTCTGGAAATCTGTTTTGCTGATCTCATCCTTACGTTTGAAATTTCTCCAAAAATCATCCCGAACCACAGGGTCGTCAAAAGCGGATAGAGACGATAAGGTATTCAAAACGGAACGATTGCCCAGGGTGGTACCCAGCCCGGTTTCAACCAGAATAATAGCTGTGATGACCTGCTTGTCCACCCCGTAGGCTTGTTCTGTTTTCTCCAGTTGGTCACGGTGTTTCTGCATGTATTTTCTTGCTTGACCGATGGACCAGTCATTGGTGAACTGATCGTAGTTCAACTTGCCCTCACTGTGCACAAAAAAGAGAGAGACAGTCTGCCTTTCAAACGATACCCGGGGATTTTGATAAAATTTCAGGATGTTATCTGGTTGAAAGCCGTCCTGGATTAACTTTTCCTGCAGGGCCTTGAATTGCCAGATTCCGTTAGGTGTGTCCGCCGCTGCATCCCCAGGCCATAAAACGGGAACAGCAAGAACGATGATGGATAACAGCAACATTCTGAGCGATAAATTTAATTTCATGGGTTTGGTTCCGTTTCTCTACCTTTATCATTTATTGAGATCGTGTTATATTTCAACGATTCTGCGAAAAGCAGCGAAACGTATAGCACATTTAACAAAGATTGGATAGCGTGAATAAGAATATTAAAACGATATATGCCTGCCAGACATGCGGGTATGAAACACCTAAGTGGATGGGGAAGTGCCCGGATTGCGGGGAATGGCATACCTTTGTCGAGGAAACAAAAACATCCAAACGCGCTCCCGGATTTGCCGGCAAGGGCTCGGTCGCGAGTGCGGAGGTCATTGCCGTGTCCGACATTGACGGCCAGGATGAAACCAGGATTCAGACCGGTATAGCAGAACTGGACCGCGTTTTGGGGGGTGGGCTGGTACCGGGGACCCTGATTTTGATCGGTGGTGATCCCGGTATCGGAAAGTCGACCTTGATGCTTCAGGCCCTTCATGGGCTTTCCCAGGATGGGCAGAAGGTGCTCTATATATCCGGCGAAGAATCCGTCCGGCAACTCGGTCTGCGAAGCAAGCGGCTTGCGACCCTGTCGGCCGATATCCTGGCTGTTTCCGAAATCGAGATCGATGCTATCCTGGCGATTGTCGAAAAAATCCGACCGGGAGTGATCGTTATCGACTCTATACAGACCATGTACAGCGCGGACCTAACCTCGGCACCCGGGAGTGTGAGCCAGGTCAGGGAGTCTGCCATGCGGCTGATGCTCATGGCAAAGCAGAAAGGCATTCCGACATTTCTGGTGGGGCACGTGACCAAGGAAGGCGCCATTGCCGGGCCACGGTTGCTGGAGCACATGGTAGACACGGTGCTTTACTTCGAGGGTGACAGGAATCATGTTTTCCGGATTCTGCGGGCCGTAAAGAACCGCTTCGGATCGACAAACGAAATCGGTGTTTTCGAGATGAAGGAAAATGGCTTGAACGAGGTGGACAACCCCTCTGCCATTTTCCTGTCCGAGCGACCGGAATCATCTCCGGGATCGGTTGTAACATCGAGCATGGAAGGGACCCGCCCTATTCTTGTGGAGTTGCAGGCGCTTGCCAGCAGCACCAATTTAGGTACCCCCCGCAGGACGATACTGGGTCTGGATCAGAATCGTGTGGCGCTTCTAGTGGCTGTCATGGAGAAAAAGCTGGGCATGCATCTTCTGGGTCATGATATTTTCATGAACGTCGCCGGGGGGCTCAGAATCGATGAGCCGGGGGTGGATCTGGGTATTGTATCGGCCATTGCATCCAGTTTTCTGGATCAGCCGGTCACGGGTGGCACGGCCGTGGTCGGCGAGGTGGGTCTGACAGGTGAAGTAAGGGCGGTGGGTCAGATCGAGACCCGGGCAGGTGAAATGAAAAAGATGGGATTCACTCGCTGCCTTGTGCCCCGAAACAACCTGGAACGCATGGCGATTGTGAAAGGGCTCGACCTGATCGGTGTTAAGAATATTGCGGAGGCCATGGAAGCGTTGTTCTAAATTATTTATGGAGATGATCATATATGCCGACACCTGTATTAAAAATTGAAAAAGAAGATCGAATTGCTTTGATTACGCTGAATCGACCAGAGTCTATGAATGCACTTTCAACCGAATTACGGAATGCGATTTCAGATGCATTTTCCGAGCTGAAGAATGACCCCCAAATACGGGTTGCCATTTTAACCGGCGCCGGGAAGGCTTTCTGTGCGGGGCTTGATTTGAAAGAGCTCGCCCAAGGAAAAGGTATGATTGACGACCTATCCGAGAAAAGGAGAGCAAAGATAAACCTGACAACACCATTAAAGGAATTCGGGAAGCCGGTGATCGGTGCCATCAACGGACCGGCCATTACGGGGGGTTTTGAACTGGCCCTGGGATGTGACATTCTCATCGCATCTACAGGGGCGCGTTTTGCGGACACTCATGCCAGGGTCGGTATTATTCCGGGGTCGGAGCTAAGTCAGAAATTGTCACGGCTGCTTGGAATATATCGCGCCAAAGAGATCTCTCTCACCGGGAATTTTATTGATGCACAGCGGGCCCTGGAATGGGGGCTCGTTAATCGTGTGGTATCACCGGAGGACTTGCTGCCTACCTGCCGCGGCATTGCCGAGGATATTGTATCGTGTCCACAGGATATGATTCTGAAATATAAGAAGCTTATCGATGACGGTTATTATCTAACCTTTGGCGACGGCCTCGAGCTTGAAAGAAAAACAAATTACGAGCATTTCCAAACTGTCCAGGCGGAAACAATTGCTCAGCGAAGGGCGGATATTTTGGAGAGGGGCCGAAAACAGACCTAAAGTATTGGGATCATCTCCCAAAGAGTTGATCCCAATATATCCTCATACTTGACTTAACAATGCCGTAACTATATGAAACGAAAAACATCCAAAGGGAATACCTGGCAGGACCATTATTCCCGCAAGGCACAAAAGGAAAAATACCCGGCGAGGTCCGTTTACAAACTACAGGAGATCCAGAAAAAATACCGTCTCATACGCAAGGGTGACAGGGTGTTGGATCTAGGGTGTTCTCCGGGGTCGTGGCTGGCCTATGCGGCAGAGCTGACCGGTGAAGGCGGCCGGGTTGTCGGTGTCGATCTCAAACCGGTTTCGATTCAACTGCCGGCGCATGTAACGGTCTATAAAGGGGATTTGCTGACCCCTGGAAAGGCGCTGATGGAGAAACTGGGGCAACGGTTTCATGCCGTCATCAGCGATATGGCGCCGAACACCACCGGGAACAAGGATGTGGACGCCGCCAGATCCTTTGATCTTTGTGAGGCGGCGCTTACGCTTTCCCAGAAGGTTCTGGTTCCGAATGGCGTGTTTATATGCAAGATTTTCCAGGGAGAGCTGTTCACGGTGTATTCAGACAGGGTCAAGGCGTGTTTTAATCGGCAGCACATATTCAAACCCCAGAGCAGCCGGAAGGCCAGCAAGGAAATATATATCATCGGCATGGGAAAGATTGGTTCATAATTGTGTTTAGTGTTTGGTATTTGGTGTTTAGCGGTTGGACTGTTTTATCGTCAGCGAGGCGTTAGCCCCTTCTGTACAGCAACAAAATACAAAACACAAAATGCAAAACACAAATATTTTAGGAGGTAATGATGTCAGGACACAGCAAATGGTCTTCCATAAAGCATAAAAAAGGGGCCGCAGATGCCAAGCGTGGGAAGATATTCACAAAGCTGATCAAGGAAATAACTGTTGCAGCCCGGATGGGCGGCAGTGGAGACCCGGATGCCAACCCAAGACTCAGAACAGCCATATTGGCGGCTAAGGCTGAGAATATGCCCAAAGACAACATCGAGCGGGGAATTAAGAAAGGCACAGGGGAACTGGAAGGCGTTGACTACGAAGAAAACACCTATGAAGGGTATGGTCCCGGTGGTGCGGCGGTTTTTCTGGAATCTCTGACCGACAATAAAAACAGGGCCGTTG
Organism: uncultured delta proteobacterium; assembly: GCA_963823335.1. Taxonomy (GTDB): domain Bacteria; phylum Desulfobacterota; class Desulfobacteria; order Desulfobacterales; family B30-G6; genus B30-G6. The sequence continues at coordinate 1,521,445 of CAWGLD010000001.1, forward strand.
CGGATATCCGCCACATTTTTGCTAAATGCGGTGGAAATCTGGGTGAAAACGGCTGTGTTGCCTGGATGTTCGACAAAAAGGGCTATATCGTTGTGGAACGCTCCGCCATTGATGAGGAATCTCTGATGGAGACGGCTCTCGATGCCGGTGCAGAAGATGTCCGGGAGGACGACAGCAATTTTGAAATCATTACGGCACCCGAGGACTTCGAAGCCGTCAAGGCCGCCATCGATGAAAAAGAGATCCCCTATCTGGATGCCGAGGTGACCATGCTGCCCCAGACAGCCACCAGTCTTCAGGGGAAAGAAGCTGATCAGATGATCCGGCTGATGGACATGCTGGACGATTGTGAGGATGTTCAGAAAGTATATACCAATGCGGATATACCGGATGAGCTGGTATAACTTGGAGCAATAAGCTGTAAGCCATAAGCTTTAAGCAGAAAGCAGCTTATGGCTTTTACAATCCCGTAAACGATGTTACCGGGATAGCGCAATCATCCTTTCCACCGCCCGAAGCGCGGGTACGCGAACGTCTTCGGGAACTTTCACTTCACCTTCCATCTTTTCGAGACTGTTCAGGATGTCCTGCAGGGTAATTTTCTTCATGTTTTTACAGGTCATTTTTTCCGAAGCCGGAAAAAACTGTTTGTCTGGATTGGCTTTCCGAAGCGGATGAAGCAGCCCTGTCTCGGTACCGACTATAAAAGATTTGGCGTCCGATTTACTGGCATGACGAATCATGCCTGATGTGGAGGTGACAATATCGGCCATTTCAAGAATTTCCGGTCGGCACTCGGGGTGTGCCATGAATACCGCTTGGGGGTGCGCATCGCGGGCGATTTGTACGTCTTTGGGTTTCAGGATTTCATGGGTAGGACAGTAACCTTCCCAGACATGAATCTTCTTGGTAGTCTGTGAGGCCGCATACATGGCCAGATTGCGGTCGGGCGTCATAAGTATTTCTTTCGCGTCCAGGCTGTTGGCCACGGCCACGACATTTGCAGAGGTACAGCAGATAGTGGACAAGGCCTTCACATCTGCAGTGGAATTTACATAGGTTACCACAGGCATGGGGGGCAAGGACGCAATTTTGGCGGTCAGGCCTTCGGCGGTTATCATGTCTGCCATAAGACACCCGGCATCATGACGGGGCAGCAAAACGGTTTTGTGAGGCGACAAAATCGAAGCCGTTTCCGCCATGAAGTGTACACCGCAGAACAGGATCACGTCGGCCTCTGTACTGGCCGCACGGATACTCAACTCAAGGGAATCTCCACAAAGATCCGCGATGTCCTGAATTTCAGGGGGCTGGTAGTTGTGTGCCAGCATGATGGCATTACGCTGCTTCAGTAGCTTTCTTATTTTTTCTTTCATTATAATCTCCCAACCCGGATAAACCGGAAAAACATCTTCTATCACGAAAGTAGTATCGTTATGAAATACGGTTATTCGGGCGCATCATCCAACCGTAATATGTCGACACCCTGGGGTATCGTAAAAGTAAAGAAAGCGTCCTCAAACGATTCATTGAACTGCGGGTCCACCAGCTCTATGCGGGTGACGTCCTCATAGGCATTGTAGGTGAAAACCTGAGCGATGTGAAATGTGGTTCTGGAAACCAGCAGGTGTACATAGGCAATGTCCCAGTTTGTTTCCAGAGGCACCAGTTTCAGGTTGTAATAATCGCCGAACCGGATATCTTCCAGGGTTATGTCGAAATCCTTTCTGAGCAGACGGATGTCGGAAAGAAATCCCGCACCCTTGCCCTCACTGAAAAAAGTGGATGCCTGTCCCAGCATGACCTGGTTGTCCTCGGGTCGGTACATCCACAGCTGAATGCCATCGGTTACGATGAGTTGTGATTCCGGCTTCATGTATTCCCATCTCATCTTTCCGGGGTACTGGACATAAAGTTTTCCTGAGGCCGAATCTGTTATTTCCATGGCTTTGATGGTTGATGCCTGAATAAAGGCGGCTGAAAAATTGGAGGCTGTATAGATTTTTTCCACGCGTTCCAGGATCTCGTCAATGGACATGGCGGGTAGTGCCGCCTCTTCCGAAAGGGCGGAAAAAGGGAGCACTATCGTCAAGATGATTAGAATAAGGTGTCTTAAGCTCATACGTAATTCTCCTAATAAAATCGTTACACGATTTTATCTGACGCGGCTTCGCCGCATATGATACATATCCAGCCCTTTCGGGGCGGATATCTATTTACATGCTCCTGCCGAATAAGGCAAGACAGATATCATCCACAAAGGCCACCTGAAGAAGGAGGACCTGTTTGTCCATGTGTGGTATTCGGATGCCATGTGCCATAAGCGTTTCGATCGTATGCTCGCGACGATAGGTCTCAAAGCGGTCATTTTGCTGGAGGTGTCTCAGGCATCTTTGCTTGTGCTGTGTGAGCGAGTGAAACAGATCGGCATCCTTTTGGGATTCTTCCAGGAATCGCAGTAAAAAAAAGATATATTCGTCGAATCTGCCGCTGCGGGGTTCCATCTTCAGAAAGAGATCCTTTATAAATAAAATGTCACGCTCATGGAGATCCATAACCATGTTGCGAAGCCATACCTTGTATTTTCGGCCTTGTTTTTTCCCGGTGGTACGGTCGATCACCCTTATGAGCTCAGGATCCAGATGTCTGGTGATATTGAGTCGCGCCAGAAACGCCCGGGCACCGCTTTCCAGTGTTTGTACGGTCAGAACAGATTGCAGACCTTCGAAACGAATAAGAGTTTTTCCCCGGCAGGACAATAAGTGCTCCAGAATGGTCTGTTGGTCCTTTTCCTGAAAGACTTCCGATTCGAGTCGCTCTTCCAGTTTCAACTGGATGGATTCGTCCGGAAAATATATCAGTTCGATGAGAGAATCGCATTCGCAATTAGACGGATCGGTCAGGAGAGTTTCCAGTTCATGGATGTCGGAAATGAAAAACGTCGAAAGGATGAAGTGCTGACTTTTCTGGCTGACATGCAGCCCTTCCTGGAAAATAGACTGGATGGACAAAGCGAATTTTTGGCATTTTGAACTGGCATCAGGCATGCTTGGCCCGATAAAGAAAAAGCAGCGCACCACAAAAAATCATGGCAGCGCAAAGTAACTGTCCCATGGTAAGCGACAGGAAGACAAGACCTATATGTGCGTCTGGTTCGCGGAAAAACTCGATGAAAAACCGCACAATACCGTAACCGGCCAGATATATGGCAAACAGGCCTCCCACAGGCAATTTTATTTTCCTGATGGACCACAAGAAGATAAAGAGAAAGACACCTTCAAAAAAAGCCTCGTAAAGCTGGGTCGGATGACGCAAGGCCACACCCGGAGCACCGGGAAAAAACATGCCGATGGCTCTTTGGGTGGTTCTACCGTAAAGTTCGGTGTTGATGAAATTTCCCAGTCGTCCAAAGGTATAGCCCAGAGGGATGACGGGGATGAAAAGATCCGAGATCTCCCAGAAACCCAAACGGGCTTTTCTGCAGTACCACGTGGTAGCCAGGATGACACCGATGAGTCCGCCATGATAGCTCATGCCGGCGATGCCCACGAACCGGATTCCATTGGAAAAATCAAAAGGCAGCAGGATTTCAAGTGGGTGCGACAGGTAGTAGGACAGATTGTAAAACAGCACGTACCCGAGCCGAGCACCGAGAATCAGGCCGACAATCATGGCGGTCATGAGATCGTTGAGCTGCTGTCCGGAAACCTGAAAACGATCTTCTGTGCGAAGACGATAGCGGACCATGAAATAGACGATGGTAAATGCCACCACATACATCATACCGTAATAGCGCAATGATATGGGCCCGATTTCAAAAATAACCGGGGATATATTTTCGGGAAGATGTTGCCACCAGTGTTTAAAAGCCATGATAATGTATTATCGTAATTCAATTGAGAATAAAAGCAGTAAAAAAGGTGGCAGGTTTCTGCCACCTTTTTTACTGCGACAACGTCGCGATTTGCAGCGTCGTATAACGAATGTATTGGTTTTGGGAACCGTAACAGCGAGCGTATTTCCTGCAGGTTCTGCCGTGCGGCAGTGCTTCGCATGCTGCGAGCTTCTTCAATTTCCCTGTTTCATTGCGCCTTTTCGCTGCTGCTGCATGGATTGCCGATAGGTCCTGATCTTCTGAAATCGCTCGGGTCCCAGTACCTTTCTTATCTGGATATAATACTGGAACCTTTCCCGGGAAAGATCTGCTCTGACTGATTCGAGTTTGTTGAACTGGGCCATGAGAGCGGGTTCGTCCAGCGTCCTGCCTTCCATTATGCTATTTAATTCAAACTGTTCCAGCTCGATGGCGTGCTTCAACTCCATGAACTTTCGGGCCCGGGTGTTGAACGCCGTATCCAGTGTGTCGATCTCTTCCTGGGTGAGGTTCAGATCTCTGACACCGGCAGGGTTCTGCCACCATTTTCCCAAGGGTATTCTGTCATGATTTTTGGGCCCTCCGGCCATCCCTTGGGCAGCCACTGCCAAGGATGTAAAGACCAGCAGCACGACAGTCATTACCACGGAAATGTGCTTCAACATAAAATTTCTCCTTTCTTCCCCGCTATGTTGGACAGGGGATCGTTTTCAGTTGTCGGTACGATGTACTCCATAAAATCTTCATCAGGGTCGATCTCGGCAATCGAGATCATGGTTTGAAATTCTTGTGGTAAGGGGTTTTCAATCAGCCTGTCGATGTCGGACAGGAGTTGTTCGGGGTCGATCATTTGTTCCTGCACAAGGGTCACATGCCTGTCCTGATCAGGTTTTAGAACAAGGGCGGCCGTGGCGACGATCAGGACCAGCAGCGCAGGAACCGCTATCCGCACCAGGGGTCTGACTCCCAGAAACCATCCCGGCCGTAAACCCGGTCGGCTGTCCGGCAAAACAGGGCGGCTCATCACGGCGGGCGCTGATGTCCTGGCCATATTTCCTAACTGAAGAAGCATTTTTTCCAGGCGGCTTTTTTCAGCCATACATGCACCACAGGATGCCAGATGTGCTTGCTGAGCATGCGATAGCTCGGAGAGGTCCACAATGGCCCGCAGGATCTGCGCTTCTGCCAGATGTTTTTTGGATGTGGCGGTCAAATTCATTCTCCTTTTAGAAAGTCTTGAAAAGCCCGGTCTTTTTTAAATTTGGACAGAGCCCGATACAGATGTGTCTTGACGGTGCTTTCACCTTTATTCAAGGCCCTTGCAATTTCATTGAGTTGCAGCTGATCCATGAACCGCAGCATGAAAACCTGCTTTTCCATTCTAGAGAGTCTGGAAAGAAACATTTCGGATTCCTGAAGAAATCGTTTGCGGATCAAAACGTCGAGGGGGTCTGATGCGGTGGCCGTCTGAGTGTCGACATGGGCATCCGCCTCATCATTGGGCATACTCTTGAACAGGTGCAAAAACTTCTTTCGTCGATGATAGTCGTTTACACGATTGACAGCGATCCGAAAGAGCCAGCCTTTGAAGTGAGCTTCGTCTGTCAAGCGTCCCAAGCCTTTGTAGGCTTTCAGAAAGACTTCCTGGGTCAGGTCCTCGGCATCCATGCGACGCTGGGTTCGGTAATAGATCATGCGAAAAATATCTCCGTAATACAGGCCTGCCAGCTGTTCAAAAGCCTGCCTGCTGCCTTTTTTTGCCATTTTTACCCAGGTCATCTCCTGTTGGGTTTCCGGTGAGACCGAGCTGATTTCTATTTCTGCTTTTTGCATCAAATTTATATTCCAGGAGAGACTGAACAAGCCCTTTGATGTGTTAGGACGTGTTGGTGGAAAAAAAAGTCTACAAATAGAACCTATCTCAAAAATGTCTTTTGTCCCAATCTCTGTGTTGCTCTCTCGTTTCAACTCCTCAAAATACAAAAGTATTCCTGCGGGCTGAAACTTGAGATCGCCTTGATTTGACGAAGATCCCGCTCTTTTTGCGGGGGAACAAAATCCTATTTTTGAGATGGCTTCTATATTATATGGGCTTCAGGATTGACGAAACTTTCAATTGTGAATATATCTGAACCTTATAAATACAGACAGGAATTGCCAAGTGAAAACCATTCATACCACCATTGTCGGTGATGCCGGTGATATGACAGACGTCCCTTCCGAGTCCGTCGATCTGGTGGTGACATCGCCTCCATATCCCATGATTCGTATGTGGGACGATCTCTTCTGCCGTCAGAACTCCTCCATTCGCAGGCACCTGGACGCTTCAGAGGGAATGGCCGCCTTTGAATTGATGCACCGGGAACTGGACAGGGTCTGGGACGAGGTCTTCAGGGTATTGAAAACCAGTGGATTTGCCTGCATCAACATGGGTGATGCCACTCGCAAACTGGGGCATGATTTCTGTCTCTATCCCAATCACGCCCGTGTTCTCCAAAGACTGACAAACATGGGTTTGCAGGTGCTGCCGGATATCCTGTGGCGCAAACAGAGCAATGCCCCCAACAAGTTCATGGGCTCCGGAATGCTGCCGGCCGGTGCCTACGTGACACTGGAGCACGAATACATCCTCGTGATACGCAAAGGTTCGAAAAGATGTTTCGATACCAGCGAAGAAAAGGAGCGTCGTCGGGAGAGCGCCATTTTCTGGGAAGAACGGAATCAGTTCTTTTCGGATATCTGGATGGACCTGAAAGGGGCGGGGCAGGCATTGAAACAGGGGGAATCCCGCGCCAGAAGCGCGGCCTTTCCCTTTGAACTGGCCTATCGGCTCATCTGTATGTATTCCATCCAACAGGATGTCATCCTGGACCCTTTTTTAGGCACCGGCACCACCCAGGCTGCGGCCGCCGCTGCCTGCCGCAGCAGCATCGGTATCGAGATGGATGCCTCGCTGTTAGCGGCTATTGGAAAATGGCCGCACGATATTGTCGTCTTTGCCAATCAATATCACGACCGACGGCTTGCCAGACACATGGATTTTGTCAATGACCGCATTGCCGGGAATAAATCACTGAAATATCGGAATCGGTTTTATGGTTTTCCCGTGATGACCTCCCAGGAGACCGATCTTCATATCCACAAACTTGAAAAAACCATCGATTTGGATGAAAACAGGATTGAGGTGCACTACGCCGGGAAACCCCATCTTAAAGACGAACGTCCAACATCGAACACGTAACATCGAACATCGAATGAAAAAGATCATATGTAATGCTGGGCGTTCGATGTTCATTCGTTTCTTTGTACCCCGTTATTGCAGGGGAACAAGAGATTCTGATTTATCCTATTCAGTTTTTTGGGATAGATAAGCTTCCAGACGTTTGCCTGTTGCCAGGCCGATGTCCATGGCGGCTTCGATCACGGCGTTTTGGGCTGCCACCTCTTTCGAACTTGCAAATGCCTTGGAATCATTGCCTCCGCCGGTAATGGTGTTGGAAGTCCACAGATCTTCAATGCCGTATGTGTAAGAGGCAATGTACTGAAATTGATCCCAGATTTTCTTTCCTTGATACAGCACGATCGTTGCTGTAAGTCTGAACCGGGTTGCGTCGATGGCTGGGTTCAATTCGAAATCATGACCTGATATGGTTTTGGCAAAGGCGCCATTAAAGGCTGCTACGTAAGGGATATCGCCATTCAGATTGATCGTTCGTGATCGTTTATCCAGAACCTGTCGCTTCAGGCTGACTGCCGCCGAGAGGGTCTGGGTATCCTGGATGTCTGGGTGGTTTAACCCAACATCGTCGGAAATTCCGGATAGAAGGGTTTGGGCCCGGCTGATATTTTCAAATGCCGCCATGGGCTGGTTCCGGTCGAGTTGTACCAGCGCATTCTGGTACAGTGCCAGCGCAAGGGTGCCATCTCTTTGCGCAGTTTCCGTCTGGCGCTCCTTTTCTTTCCGGGCAGAGGCCTTGGGGAATCGGCACAACACATAAACGGCATATGTTTCTTCATAAAAATTACCTGCTGTGCGGCTTGTCTTGACATAATATTCATCCGTAACCTCCAGGAAGGAGATACTGGCGTCGGTGGATGATCGGGTCTGCTCATTTACAAATGTGCTGGATTGTGCGGTGCTGTCTTGGATAAAGGTGTCGGTACTGATCCGGATACCGATATAGGAAGATGCCTGGTTGGCTGCATCCTGCCGAGCCTGGTCCCGGCCTTCTTTCAAGGATTTGGCGCGGTCGGTGAGACCCACAAAATAGAGGTATTCGGGATGGGTGACCGCCTGGGACATCCATGCCGGTGGACCGGAATTCCTCGATTCTTCCTTCACAATGAGCTGTTTTGGACCGCCGCATCCAACGGCGACAAGCACGATCAAGGTAAAAAGGGTCCTAAGATGTCGGGATGTTTTGATTTCAGGGGCCCTATAGCTGTTCCCTGAGTTTTTTCTTTTCTGATTTAAGCTTTTCAATATTCTTCAACTCCTGCAGGTAGTCTGCATCGGATGACAAGGCAAATGCTTTCTTGATGCACATCTCGGCATCCTCGAATTGCGCGGTGTATTCGTATGCCAGTCCCAGGTTCCAGTAAGCCAGTGCAGCCACTTTGGGAGATATGTCCGGGTTGGTGTCTGCCATTTCAACGGCCGACTTGAACTGCAACAGGGCATCATTCCAAAGACCTGCCTGAGCGTAACTGATCCCGGTCTCCATCATGGGCAGGTCTCCATCTTTCTTGAAATTGGCGGTGACAACATCTTTCCAGGGAGCGATTGCCCGTATGAGATCTGTGGCCACTTCCTTCACACAGATATCCAGCAGCAAATTGCTGTCAATTCTTGCGGGTTGTTCATTCATGGCACTGGTTCCCTTGCCATGTTTGCTTTCAAGGGCTTTGGAGCGGAGGGTCTCGCCGGTTTCGATGTCGACAATGTCAAAAGATGCTCGCACAACAGCCATACCTTTTCGGTAGTATTGGGTACATTTGTATTTATATTCTTTCTTTTTGACCGTTTTGGTACACTCACGGATTTCCCTGCTCAGATTTTCCGTGTAGTTGTAATCAAGTATGTTGCCCATGATCAGGACGGACCCGGTCATGAGCTTTCCCAGTTTTTTTCTGCTGTCGTTATCGACGAGATCGGATGTGGACAATTTGAGCTCGGACATGACCCTGTTCAGGTGTTTGCGGTCGATAACCTTGAAGTAACCGCTGTCCACCGCCTTTTGTTTGACGTAGGCACTCATTTTATCGGCCGCTGGTCCGGATATCTGTCCCACTACCAGCTCATTTTTACCTTTGAGGTTGATTTCGGCCGGTCGCATCAAGGGCACCTTTACGCCCACGGTTGAACAGCCAAAAAGAAACAAACAGGTGAGGGACAGCACAAGGGCAGGATTCAGGCTGAGTTGCAGGCTACGAGACATGCGGATCCCCCTTTGTGTGATACATGAAGACTGCGAAAAGAACGGATATGGGAAATGTTCCGAAAAGGTGTTTGGTGCAGGCCTGCGCACCGTAGATGACCTTCCTGGTGCTTTGAGCGATTGGCCATTGAGTATCCTGCAGCAGGAACCTGCCGGAAAACAGGGATTGTCGATGCGACAATCCCATTGAGTTCCTGGTGGAGCTGAGGGGGCTCGAACCCCTGACCTCATGACTGCCAGTCATGCGCTCTCCCAGCTGAGCTACAGCCCCAATTGCATATGGCCACCTAACAAAAAGAAAAGGGCGTGTCAATAAAAACCGCGCGAGCGGACCCACCTTTTCAATATAAATGCTTGGACATGGCATCAATTATTCGGGGTATGTAGTTGACAAATAGGAAATCAGAAAATAAACTAGTACATTTCAGATTCTATGCCTGTTATTTATGAAATCGTGTCGCGGTTTTATGACAGTTAATTGAACGGCTCAAGTATCAATCGTATCAAATTATATAGGGAGCCCGATGGGACAAAACATTTACGGCAAGTACAGGGGCGGTGGAGGCACGCGGTCGTCCCAACCCAAAATGTTCGAGGATCTGGATGCAACGGAGCTCTATTGTGCTCGGTGCAAAATGGCTGTTCCGGTTCGAAAGCGGCTTCTGATCGTTCTCCCCGAAGGGGACAAATACGAGTATTTCTGTCCGTACTGTGCTGAAACGGTGGGCTTCAAGATCGATCGAAACCAGCAGCAGACATCACTAATTGTTTAAAGAGGTAAACGAGAATGCTTAGATTAATGCGGGATTACGCCACGAGCTGGTTGATAAAAATCATCCTCGGGGCTATTGTGGTTGTTTTTGTTTTCTGGGGGGTTGGGAGTTTTCGAGACCGAAAAGCCACTGTTGTTGCGAGCGTCAATGGTGACGCCGTCACGCTTGACGAATACCGGTCCACATACAACAATCTGCTGGAACAGATGCGGCAAAGATTTGGCAACAACCTGAATGAAGAGGTGTTGCAGATGCTTCAGTTGGACCAGCAGGCACTGGATCAGTTGATCCAGCAACGACTCCTGATGCAGGAAGTGGCAAGACTCAATTTCAGGGTAACGGATGAAGAAGTTGTCAGGGCTATCCAAAATATCAGTTCATTTCAAACCAATGGCGTGTTTGACAACCGTCTCTACACAGCTGTTTTGAACTACAACCGGATGACGCCCGAAGGTTTTGAAGCGGCCCAAAAAGAAAGCCTGCTCATCGAAAAGCTGCGCACCTACCTTTTCAGCAATTTCCAGGTATCTGAAAACGAGGTGCGAGAATATTATAACTGGAAAAATGTAACCGTGTCCATCGATTACGCGCTTTTCGATCCAGAGACATATCAGGATATCGAACTGACAGACGCAGGCTTGGAAACCTATTTCAACGACCATAAAGAAACCTACAAGACCGATCCCCTGCTCAAGGTTCAGTATCTTCATTTTGATCCGCAGGATTACATGGCCGAGGTTCAAATTTCCGCGGAAGAGATAGAATTCTATTACCTTGACAATCAAGAACAATTCGCGACACCCAAAACGGTTGAAGCCAGACACATTCTCTTCAAAGTGGATGCCGAAGCACCCCAGGAAGTCATTGATGCAACGAAAGCCAAGGCCGAAGATGTCCTCGAACTGGTTCGAAAAGGAGAAGATTTTGCATCCATGGCCAAACAATATTCCGAAGGGCCATCCAAGGAAAATGGTGGTCAATTAGGTGCATTCAAGAAAGAAGATATGGTGGCCCCGTTTGCAGAAAAGGCGTTTTCCATGAAACAGGGCGAGGTGAGCGAACCGGTGCGAACCCAATTCGGGTGGCACCTGATAAAAGTGGAAAAGGTTAATGAGGCGTCGGCCCGGTCTCTGGAAGATGCTGAAAAGACCATTCGGGACATTCTTAGCAAAGACAAGACAAAAACCCTGGCCTATGACAGGGCAGAAGCGTTTTACGAAACGACCCTGGAGGGGGATCTTCTTGCCGAGGTCGGAAAAGAAATGGGCCTGGAGGTCAAAACCACGGCGCTTTTTTCCATGTCGGGACCTGAAAAATCTGTCAGGAATCCGAAGGTATTCGCCGATGCAGCCTTTACTCTTTCCTTGAATCAGATCAGTGATATACAGGATTTTGAAGATGGCTTTTACATTCTTCAGGTCATCGAATCTATCCCCGGGAAGATACCAGAATTGGGGGCTGTAAAGGATGCGGTTGCCAGGGACATGATGAAAGAAAAGCAGGTTGCCATGGCCGGGGAAAAGGCAAGGGCATTTCTGACGATGTTGAAAAGCGGCACAACCACTGACAGTGCCGGATCCGAAACTGACGTTGTCTTTAAGTCCACTGAGTATTTCAAGCGCAACGACCAGATCAAAGATATCGGTTGGGAAAACGAGATTTCCCAGATGGCATTTACGCTTTCATCGGCTCAACCGCTTCCGGAAGATGTTGTAAAAGGGGAAAAAGGGTTCTATGTCATCCGTCTCAAGGATCGAAGATTGCCAGATTTGCAAGAATTTGATAAAGAAAAGAAACAGCTTCAGGAGACTCTGAGCAGGCAAAAGGAATTCAAAGCCTTTAATTTGTGGTTGTCAGAGACGCGCAAAAAAAGTGAAATTACGGTTCAAGAGGGGTTTGGAAACTAAATTCGTTGAACCGCAACAGCGAGTGCATTTTCCGTAGGTTCTGCCGTGCGGCAGTGCATCGCATGCTGCGAGGTTCTTAAATGGTTCTATCGAACCGGGCAATGTCGCTTCGAAAAACAGCGGGAAGGAATGTTTGGATCGGCTCAGACCCGCGCCAGTTGAAAAATGATTTCAGGTTACTGCTTGTAGCGATTGAGGGATGGGTGACGATATGGCGAAATCAAAACGCGACATAAGTGCAGAACAATCACATATCATCAAAAAATGCCCCGAGTGTTTTACCTATATCCCCCTGGATGCCTTAAAATGCCCATCGTGTAAGGCAAGGGTCGGTAGGGTCGACAGGCATGGTATGGCTACCAGAAGTGTCAACTGGGGCAGCTACTTCATCTGTATTTTTGCCTGGCTGGCATTTGCGGTTTACGTGTGGTTCGCTTTTTTTCGATCTGAATGATGGTAATTCTCACCGAAAAAGATAAAGCCTTTCTGGTGCGACTGGCCAGATCCGTCATCGAGGCGGCGCTGGACGTGGGTCAAAAAGAATGCATGCCGGATGATGTTTCGCCGGCGGTTCTGAAAAAAGGTGGCTGTTTTGTGACCTTGCACAAGAAAGGTGCCTTGAGAGGCTGTATCGGGACCATCGAACCGGTGCAATCCCTGCTAAAAGGTGTGGAAGAGAATGCCATCAATGCCGCCTTCAAGGATCCGCGGTTTTCGTCCCTGGATGTCGAAGAGCTTCCAGACATCGATCTGGAAGTCAGTGTCCTTACGGTTCCCCAAAAACTGACCTATAAAGATCCCGAAGATCTCAAGCGCCAACTGAAATCCGGTGTTTACGGGGTAATCCTGTCCAATGGATGGCGGCGATCCACATTTTTGCCCCAGGTCTGGGATCAGCTTCCCGATCCGGAACTTTTTTTAAGGCATTTGTGCGAAAAAGCCGGTTTGCACGGAGACTGCTGGCGGGATCCGGAAACGGTGGTAGAAGTATACGAAGCCACTTATTTTTCAGAATGAGGCATGTCTGTTCGCCATAAATCGTAAGCCAATGTCGTTAACTTTAGCGCTTTTGTCATATTAAAAGAAAATAACGAATATTGAACAATAAATTTCGTACCGCAGAAGTCAAAGAAAACACTTCGAAATTCGATATTCCTTGTTCGATATCCTGCAGTTTGTTTAAAAAAATCCTTAAGTTAATGCCATCCGCCACCCTCGAACGCTTGTATCCCCCTTGAACTCTCGAACCTTCCGATCAGTACACTGTCTCTCTCGCCAGAACATCCAGTGAAATTTGATCGAGAAATCTTGACGGACGATTCAGGAATGAACCTGATATCCGGTCAAAGAGCTGGCCCGGGTAGGTGATGAACAGGTTCTTTTTTGCCCGCGTTGCCGCCACGTACATCAATCTCAATTCTTCTTCCAGCTCTTCAGGTTTGTTGATGGCATGGGCGGAGGGAAACCTGCCGTCCAGGGCCCAGATGATAAAAACCGTATGCCATTCAAGTCCTTTGGCCGAATGGATGGTGGACAGGGTGAGGCGCTGATCTTCCGGGATTGTCATGGAAAAGGTTTCGTCCACGGCGGTGGTCGGCGGTTCGATGGCCATATCTGTCAGAAACGATTCCAGGCTTTGATAGCGTTCCATGATGGCCAGCAGTTGCTCGAGATCTCTGGCCCTTTTGGGGTGGTCGTCGTATTTTTTTTTGAGGATCGGCAGATAGTAGGATAAGACAGCTTCTCCCATTGCGGATACAGACATCTGGTCGGGATCCATTGCGGTAAGGAGTTTTGAGAGCGCTGCAACCTGCTTTGAAATCCGGTCCTTCGTTGCTGCGGTCTCAAGGCCCTTGACGCCGTTTTGTTGTTCATGGACGGCCTTAAAAATATCTTTGGCGCCTTTGGGCCCGACGCCTTCAAGAAGCAGGAGGTTCCGGTACCAGCTGATGGTGTCCTCGGCATTGTACACCACCTTTAAATGGGCCAGGACATCCTTGATATGGGCCGAATCCATAAATTTGAAACCGCCCACCTTGATGAATGGAAAGGCTTCCCTGCTCAGTTCGATTTCAAGATCAAATGAGTGAAAGCCGGCCCTGAAAAGGATAGCGATTTCATTCAATCGAACACCCTGCAGAGACAGGTCCTTTATTTTGTCGATGACAAATCTGGATTGGCTGTTTTCACTGCCGGTCCGGACCAGAACCGGCGGGCCGTCTCCTTCTATGGTGGAAAAGAGCGTTTTGGTGTACTTGTTGGAGGCCCTGTCGATGATGGTGTTGGTAAGGGTTAATACCGGTTGGACACTTCTGTAGTTTTCCTCCAGACGAATGATGGTTGTATCCGGGTATCTATTTGGAAATGAAAGAATATTTTCTACAGCGGCGCCTCTGAAAGCGTAAATGCTCTGGGAATCATCACCCACGACCATGATGTTATGATGCTGCTGGGTCAACAGGTACAGAATTTCGGCTTGAACCTGGTTGGTGTCCTGGTATTCGTCTACCATCAGGTATTGATATGTGGATGCCAGGCGATTCCGGATGTCCGCATCTTCGTTCAGGAGCCGGTGCAGAAAAACGAGAAGATCATCATAATCCAGGAGACTGTGACCTGATTTGTATTGCTGATAATCGTTGTGAAGATTTACCATGGTGTCCATGTGCTGACTCAGGTGAGGATGGTCTTCATAGATGATATCGTCCACGGATAGAACCTTGTTTACCGACGCGCTGAAAATACTGGCCAGGGTCCGGTTTTTTGGAAATGAGCGGTCCTTTAGCCCGGCACCCGATTCCTTTTTGAGGATGCTGATCAGATTTTCCATGTCCACGCGATCGATGATGGTAAAGGCGTTGTCCAGGCCGATGCAGGAAGCATATCTACGCAGAACCGCATTGGCAAACGAGTGGAACGTCCCGCCTGATACGTCTTCGCAGCGGTTGTCCAGAAGGTCGGAAGCCCGCTTCAGCATTTCCTGGGAAGCCCTGCGCGTGAATGTCAGCAGCAGAATGGACGCGGGGGAGATGCCGTCTTGCACCATTCTGGCGACCCGGTAGGTCAATGTCCGGGTTTTTCCGCTCCCGGCACCGGCAATGACGAGAAGGGGGCCGTCATCAAATGAAACAGCTTCGTACTGGGGCTGATTGAGGACATCTTTATAGGCAATCATTGATTTTTGGCTCATAGGGATTATGTTAGTTTTAAGGTTTAAGATTTAAGCTGTAAGCGATAAGCTGTTTTCGGTTTACGGCTTAATGCTTACAGCTTACTGCTTGTCGTTTACGGCTGACAGTTTATAGTCGAGAGCTTACGCGAATGTCAAAATAAAATCGCTTTGCGATGTTATCGTGCGCGGCTGCGCCGCTTTTTTTTGAACTAGGTACGGAACACAGATGCCAGGATGGTCGAATGCATAAGAAAATAATATTTTCCATTATTCTGCTGGTCGGATTTTTTGGCCCTTTTTGCCCTCATGACGCCGTTACCCTCATGGCAGTCCGTCACGATGCCATGGCGGCATCACAGTCTGCCTGGCCACATGAAAAAAGTGATTTGCCCTTGGATCCTGCAATCGTTTTCGGGCGGCTCGACAATGGTTTCCGGTATGTGCTGATGCAGAATCAGAATCCCAAGGACCGGGTGAGCCTGCACCTGAATATTCAGGCCGGTTCGGTTAACGAGACAGATAGCCAACAGGGTCTGGCCCACTTTCTGGAGCATATGCTTTTCAATGGTTCGGAACATTTCGAACCGGGTGAATTGGTAACATATTTTCAAAGCATCGGCATGCAATTCGGGCCGGATGCCAACGCGCACACCGGTTTTTTTGAAACGGTGTACGATATTTTCCTGCCGGATGGTCATAAAGAAAGCTTTCAACAAGGCCTTCTGGTAATGCAGGATTATGCCAAAGGGGCGCTGCTTCTGGAATCGGAAATAGAACGCGAACGGAAAGTCATCCTGGCTGAAAAACGACAGAGGGATTCGGCCTCATATCGTACATTTGTTTCGGGGCTCATGTTTGAACTGCCCGACGCCCGGATCACCCGACGGCTTCCCATCGGCAAAGAGGAGATTCTACAGCAGGCAAGCCAGGCAGATCTAAAAGCGTACTACGATACCTGGTATCGGCCGGAAACAATGATGCTGGTGGCTGTGGGTGCCTTTGACATGGACATGGCAGCAGCCCTGATTTCGGACTACTTCGCATCCTTTTCCCCCAGGACGGCGGAACTACCGGAAGTCGAATTTGGCGATGTACAGCACAAAGGCGTTCAGGTGTTTCATCACCATGAAGGGGAAGCCGGCAACACAACGGTTACCATTGAGGTGTTGAGCAAGGAACCGTTAAGACCGGATACGCTGGCACTTCGCAAAGAGCGTATCAAAAGACGTATTGCCGACCAGATCGTGCAGAATCGGCTCGATGTGCTTATCGGAACACCCAAGACGCCCGGCACGGCGGCCGGGATCGGTTCGGGTCTTTTCTTAAAACAGATAGCCTACGCCATGATATCGGCCGATGGCGCGCCCCAAGAGTGGAAGGCACTCCTGGGATTCTTAGAGCAGCAGTTAAGACAAGCCCTTGTTTACGGTTTTACGGCCTCGGAACTGGAAAGAGTGAAGAAGGATGTCATTTCCAATCTTGAACAGGCAGACAACCAAAAAGGAACAAGGGACAGCCAGTCACTGGCCCGTCATATGATAGGGGCGCTTAATTCAGATCGTGTCATACTTTCACCCACGTATGAAAAAGACCTCATGGTACCCTTTGTGACATCGCTTACAATCGACGATGTGAACCGTGCTTTTCAGGAAACCTGGGCCCAGCATCACCGATTGATACAGGTCACTGGAAATGCGGATCTTTCCCGGGAGGGAATTGATCCGGCTTTAGCCATTCTGCAGTCATACCAGGAGAGTATTCAGAAAAGCGTCATGCCATCGAAGGGAAAACAGGGTATCCATTTCCCCTATCTGCCGGAACCTGTCGAAAGGGGCCGTATTGTCAAAAAAACAAGACACGACGACCTTGATATCATCCAGATCGACTATGAGAATGGATTTCGATTGAACCTCAAGAAAACAGACTACAAGGACAATGAGATTCTGGCGGCATTGTCTTTCGGGAAAGGGAGGTTCAGCGAACCTCCTGAGCTGGCCGGTCTTGCCGAACTTTCCATCGAAGTGGTGAATGAAAGTGGACTGGGTTCTCTCGACAGGAGAGCCCTTGAAGCCGCCCTGGCCGGAACCCAGAGCCAGGTTGTTTTCGGTATCGATGAGGCCATGTTCATGCTGAATGGGGAATCCATCCCGGAAGAACTGCCGCTGTTGTTCCAGCTTTTGTATGCGCACGTCAAGGATCCCGGTTTTCGGGAAGAGGCTTATGATCTGGTGATGAACCAGTTCGAGAATCAATATGAAACGATTTCACACACCCTCGACGGTGTTATAAGCCTTCAGGGAAAAAGATTTCTGGCCGGTGGAGACAGCCGTTTTGGGTTGCCCCCCCATGATGGGTTCAAGAAACTGGGTCTAAATGATGTGCGCGATTGGATCGGCAGGGCTCTGTCCGGCTCTGATTTTGAACTGTCACTTGTGGGTGATTTTGATGTGGACACGGCTATCCAGCTGGCCTCACAATATTTCGGTATGCTGCCTCCGGCAGAAAATATGATCCACGAAAGAACCGCGGGACCTGTTTTCCCTTCTGGGGAGCACCTGCGTGTGGTTGTTGACACCAAAATACCCAATGGACTGGTGTATGTTTCCTATGCCACCGACGACATATGGGATATTCGCAAGACCCGTCGACTGAATGTTCTGGCAGATGTGTTTTCGGAAAGGATGCGGGTTCAAATCCGGGAAAAGCTAGGCGAAGCGTATTCGCCTTTTGCATACAACATGGCCAGCCGCATCCATAAGGGGTATGGTGTTTTCAATGCCGTTGTCGAAGTTGTTCCGGCCAGGGCGCAACTGGTTGTGGATGAGATTCAAAAAATTGCCCGGGACCTGTCCTCGGGCGGCATTTCACCGGACGAGATTGCCCGGAGTCTGGGGCCTACCCTGAACAGCATCAAGGATATGCGGCAGCGGAACGGCTACTGGCTGAAAACGGTTCTTGTGGGATCCAAACGAAACCCCGAAAAAATCGAATGGAGCCGATCCATTCTCTCCGATTATGGCGCCATCACATCGGAGGAACTGGAAGGTCTTTCAAAGCGATATCTGGTCAATGACAGCGCTGCTTTTATCATAGCACTCCCCACTGCTGTGGACTGATTTCCCCTTGACAAAAAAAGGAACACTATGTACTAGATCGCAGGTTATTTGGGCCCATTGGTTTTTCCCATTCCTTTCAAAACCCATGGGCTCAAATCTCTTTGCCTGGGTTGAACCGCAACAGCGAGCGCATTTCCCGTGGGTTCTGCCGCGGGGCTAGCGAGCGAATCTAAATTAGACAGAATTCCTTACGGTCGAAGATTCCTCGCAGCTTGCTGCGAGGAATCTTCAATGTTTTACTTTGCAAAGGTTCAATTTAGGTTTGTCCCGAGAGCGTTGCTTCGATGTTTAACCACAGATTCAACGGAGTTTTCATGAGCAAACAAGAGGATCAAACCACTGCGGTCGACGCCAAGGAGACCCAAAGACCCGCCGGACCCGTTATCTTATTTTTTATCATCGGTTTTGCAGCCAGCCTCGTTGTCGGTTGGGGCATCTTCCCAAAACTGCTGTACTCCCAAAAACACCAGCCAGTTGAATTCAACCATGTTCTCCATCAAGAAGAGGTGAGTGATGGCTGTGAGAGCTGTCACTATTTTCGTGAGGACGGTTCTTTTGCAGGGATTCCGACCTTGGAAAGCTGTATGGAGTGCCATGAAGAGGCCCTGGGGGAAAGCGAGGCCGAAGAAACGTTCATCGAGGAATACGTGACACCGGAACGCGAAATCCCCTGGCTGGTCTATTCCAGACAACCCGCCTGTGTATATTTTCCACATGCCGCCCATGTCATTAAAGCGGAAATGGCCTGTGAAACATGTCATGGGGATATTGGAGATTCCGATCACATGAAAGTGTATGAAGAAAACCGTATCACGGGCTACAGTCGTGATATCTGGGGTAAAAACATGATCGGTTTGAAAAAGAACACATGGGATCGGATGAAAATGGATGATTGCTCGGCGTGCCACGTCAAAGAGAACGTCCGCCAGGGGAGTGTCCAGACCAAAAAGGGCGGATGTTTCGTATGCCACAAGTAGTCTGCGGTCTATTCGATCTTGAGCGGGCAGGGATAATTAATTGATGGCGATACAGATTCCTTTTTCACTTTAGGGGAAAATTTATGAAAATTGACAGAAGATGTTTTTTGTCCTTGGTAGTAGGCGGCGCCGCTGGAACGGCGTTGACACCCATGCCTTGGAAACTGACGGACGACAGTTCCATCTGGTCACAGAATTGGCCTTGGACGCCTGTTGTTGCAAAAGGTGAAACATTTTATGAAACATCCGCATGCACCCTCTGTCCCGGCGGATGCGGTATTACCGTTCGCATGGTCGATGACAGAACAATCAAGATTGAAGGCCAGCCAGGTCATCCTGTCAATGACGGCGGTGTGTGTGTGCTGGGATTGTCCGGGCTGCAGCTCCTCTACAGCCCCACTCGTGTGACGAAGCCCATGAAACGCGTCGGTAACAGGGGCGGTGGTAACTGGGAATCCATTTCGTGGGATGATGCCATTGGCGAGATTGTCGCCAAACTATCCGATCTGAGGGCTAATGACCAACCACAAAAGGTCGGATGTATTTCAGGGGACCGATACGGCACCATATCCGAACTTTTCAAACGCCTGATGACGGCCTACGGGTCACCCAACGCAATGACGGTTCCATCCCTGCAGGACTCCCTCCAGCTTACCATGAAAATCATGCAGGGGTCCGATGCCGTGTTCGGGTATGATCTTGAAAATGCAGATTTTATTTTAAGTTTCGGTAGTGGTCTTATCGAGGGCTGGGGCTCTCCGGTGAGGATGTTCAAAGCCAACAGCGGATGGAAGGAGAACGGTATCGAGATCGTTCAAATCGAACCGCGTCTGTCCAACACGGCAGCCAAGTCAGATCAATGGATCGCCATCAAGCCTGGAACAGAAGCCGCCTTGGCCATGGGGCTCATGCATGTCATGATCAGCGATGGCCTTTACGACAGTAATTTTATCGAACAGCATGCCGGCGGGTTTTCCGGTTGGAAAGCCCTTGTCATGGAAGATTACACCCCGGACAAAGTCAGTGCAATAACCGGTGTTCCGGTGTCCGTGATTCAAAAACTGGCCATACAGTTTTCAGAGGCTGCCCGTCCATTGGCACTTTGCGGAAGGGGTCAGGGCGATGAACCGTTTGCCTTGAAAGAGGCCATGGCCATACATGCCTTGAATGCCTTGGTGGGAAATCTCAATCAGCCCGGAGGTCTGTGGGCGGTTCCGAAACCGGATTACATTGATTGGCCTGATGCAGCAATGGACAATGTCTCCGAAAACGGCCTGGCAGCCCAACGAATCGATGGTGCCGGCAGCGCTAAATATCCTCTGGCATCCTCGTTGCTGAATCGCCTGCCCGATGCCGAGAGCGCCTACTCTCTGGAAGCGCTGTTGATATCCAATGCAAATCCATATTACACCATGACCAATGCCCGATCTTTTCAAGAACAAATAGAAAAAATACCCTTTGTGGTCAGTTTTTCATCTTATATGGACGAGACTGCCATGTATGCGGATCTCATATTACCAAATCATTGTTTTCTCGAGCGTTACGAAGATGTTCCGGTTACGGCCGGTCTGTCACGGCCGCTTATCGGCCTGGCTCGACCTGTTGTCGACCCCTTGTTTGACACGATGCATGTCGGGGACGTGATCATTCGGATAGCACAAGAGCTGGGGGGCAGCATTGCGGATTCATTTCCGTGGGAAAACTATGAGGCCTGCCTCGAAGAAACCCTGGGGGAGAAATGGGAAACTCTCGATGAAGAGGGTTTCTGGGTGGATGAGGACTTTCAGGCTGCAGCCTGGGAAGATGCATTTACAACGGAATCGGGAAAATTTGAATTCGGTTATGCATCTCTGGACCTTTCTCCTGGATACAACGGTCTAAGCCCGGAAGGTGACGAGACATCGTATCCCCTGATACTCATCCCATATGACTGCATGCGTCTGGCCAACGATGCCGTCACCAACCCGCCGTTTGTCATGAAAACCGTCGAGGATACGGTTTTAAAGGGCAATTTCGGCCTGGTGGAAGTGAATCCTGAAACGGCCAGATCCCTGGGACTTTCGGAAGGAAGTGTTGCCCAGCTAAAAACACCCAAAGGTGAGTCCAGGGTAAAAATTCACCTTTATCATGGTATTATGCCCGGTGTTGTGGCCATGCCCAAAGGCTTGGGCCATCATACCAAAGACCGGTTTACGGCAGGCAAAGGAAGCAACATTAAAGAGCTCATGGGTCCGGTTGAGGATCAGGCTTCTGGTTTGGATGTCGCTTGGGGAATTCGGGCAAAGCTGACAAAAGCCTAACAGATTATATGAGGGACGAATGAAAGAAGCACAGATGCACAATGAAGCCAAAAAGTATGGCATGGTTATCGATTTGGATAAATGTACCGGGTGCGGCGCATGCATGGTGGCATGTATGGCTGAAAACAATGTCCCTTTCCGGGATGACGAGACGGACAAACTGCTCAGCGTCGCCTGGATGCGTGTATTCAAGATGACAAATGGAAAAGCCTTTCCGGATACGGATATCTGCTATATTCCCAGACCCTGCATGCACTGTGAAGGTCACCAGGGGCATTCGCCTTGTGTGTCGGTGTGTCCTGCCACTGCCACGGACTACGACAACCTCACCGGTATTGTCAGTCAAATCTATACCCGCTGTTTCGGATGCCGGTATTGCATGGCTGCCTGCCCATACCATGCGCGTGTTTTCAACTGGTGGGACCCGGTCTGGCCGGCTGGCATGGAAAAAACCTTGAACCCCGACGTTTCGGTTCGTATGCGGGGTGTCGTAGAAAAATGCAGTTTCTGTTTTCACAGATATCAGAGAGCCATGGAAACGGCGCACTATGAAGACCGTACAGAACTGGAGGAAGACGAGTACAAAACATCCTGCACACAGGCGTGCCCGGCTGGTGCCATTACCTTTGGCGATTTGAACAACCCGGACCATGCGGTAAGCCAGCTTGTAAAACCGGATAACCAGCATGGCGGAAAGCCTAAAAGCCCGAAGGCCTTCAGGCTTCTGGAAAGACTGGGTACCAACCCGAAGGTCTACTATCTTTCGAGTCGTGAGTGGGTTCGGAAAGCCGGGGACAACTATGTCAAAAATGAAAAAATGTCCGGCGGACACTAATATATATCTTTAGATCATCTAAATAAGTTGATCTAAAAAAAGATTCGAGGATTCCAGGGGTCCAGGATTCGAGTGACTGGAAAACAAACACTTGGAGCCTTGAATCCTCGACCCCTGGAACCCTTTCTCACAACTCGTTGGGAGAAGAGCCAAATATTTTTATTGAGGAGCACTTGACTTATGGATTCTGCATTAATACCCGATGGCGTTAAACGATGTCCCATCTGGCAGTTTGGCTTGGCCATAGCCATAGTGGGGGGGGTTTTACTTTGGGGCGTATTTGCCATGCTGCTGGTTTGGATCAAGGGATTGAACCAGACCAACATGAACAATGCCTATGGATTTGCGTTGTGGATATGGGCGGATCTTGGGGTCATTGCCCTTGGTGGCGGTGCCTTTTTTACCGGTCTCATGCGATATGTGTTCGGTAAGGAAGAGCTCAAATATATCATCAACTATGCGGTATTGATCGGATTTATCTGCTACAGTTCGGCATTGCTGATCCTTGCTATCGATATCGGCCAGCCCCTGCGCGGGTGGTTTATCTTCTGGCATGCCAATGTTCACTCCATGCTGACGGAAGTGGCCTTCTGTCTGACATGTTATTTCGGCGTACTGTGTGTTGAATATTTACCATTGATTCTCGAAAACAAGCAGGTGGACAGGGTTCCCTTTTTTCATAATTTGAGTCACAACATGCACGAAATCATGGTTGTTTTTGCTGCGACCGGTGCTTTTTTATCTTTCTTTCATCAGGGATCTCTGGGAGGCGTTGCGGGCGTGCTGTTTGGACGGCCCTTTGGATATCGTGAACATATCTTTATCTGGCCCTACACCTTTTTTCTTTTCACCTGGTCAGCGGCAGCCTGTGGCCCCTGTTTTACCATCCTGGTAACCAAACTGACCGAAAAGATTGCCGGCAAGAAGCTGGTCAAGGACAATGTTATTGAGCTTCTGGCCAAGATTGCCGGATGGATGCTGGCCACGTACGTCATTGCCAAGCTCATCGATACCTGGTACTGGGCGACCGTTACGGCGCCGTCCAAAGGCTATGTTCTGATGGATTTCTACACCAACAACCCGGATTCGGTTTACGGCATCTGGATACTGATTCTCGAAGTCGGTGTGTGCGGGGTTCTCCCGGCCCTCATTCTCATTACGGATAAGGGGCGTAAAACACCGGCAACTTTGTGGACCGCCGTGATACTGGCTTCTCTGGGGGTTCTTTTGAACCGGTGGGTGATGGTCCTTCAGGTGCTTGCGGTCCCCGTTATGACATTTGAAGCCTGGTCTACCTATTTTCCGAGCTGGCAGGAAATTGCCACCACGATCCTGCCCGTGGCCTACGGTGTGATCCTGGTCCTGATATCATACCGGTATCTGCCGATATTTCCCCAGGAGGCCGAACTGAACCCCATCGAGGAGCCGGCACCACCCGTGGAAATAGCGGAAGTAACGGAAAAGGAAGATGGCGAGGTGGCTGCTCCGGAAGGGGAGCTGTCGCCGGCATAACAGGCACTAAAGACGTCAACTAATTCATTGGCAGACGGAAATTGTCGGCCTTAGGTTGCTCGCTCCCTTTGCTTGTTTCATAGGGCTGTATATTTTATAAAGCGACAATGTCGCGTTTGATAAAATCGTCAAACGATTTTATAAGGAGAAGCATCATGTTTCCGGTTATCAGTTTTGAATGGATTTGGGATATGAGCCACATCGTGTTTCACGGTGGTCTCTGGTATGCACTGTCGATTATCGGTATGGGGATGACCTACTGCATTATCAAAGCAGCGTATGACACCTGTAAAGGATCAGGCGGCGACCATCACTGATCCTATGTATTTGAAAAACAAATAAAGCGCTTCTTTTTTTTGGGGAAAAGAGAAGCGCTTTTTTATTTTCTATGGATAACAATCCAACCCAACTTTGTGATAATAAAAGATGGATCGAAAACTAAAATAGGTCTTGGTTTCTCGAACCCATTGTGCCCTGTTCTTCCCGTGCTTGACCCTCAGATCAGTATATGGTTAAAGTGAAGCCATCCGATAGTAAGATCTATACTTTGAACCGCAAAAAATCTCCTGGAGAACGGATAATCAATGGATAAAATCATCGTTAAAGGCGGCAAGCGTCTAACGGGTGATGTCAGGGTCAGTGGTGCCAAAAATGCGGCATTGCCGATTCTGGTGTCTGCACTCCTGACGGATGGATGGAATACTTTCAGCAATGTTCCGAAACTCATGGATATTGAGAGCACCAAGAAGTTGTTGTCTACACTTGGTGCGCAGGTAACCGCTGAAAACGGCTCTGTTCGCATCAATTCGAGCGGCCTCAACAGTCATGAAGCACCATACGATCTGGTTCGAAAAATGCGGGCTTCCATACTGGTTTTGGGACCGTTACTGGCCAGGCTTAAAAAGGCGCGGGTATCGCTGCCGGGCGGCTGTGCCATTGGTGCGCGACCCATCAACCTTCATTTGAAGGGATTGGCCAGTCTGGGGGCCAAAATCGACCTCAAGCACGGATACGTGGAGGCGTCTGCATCACGCCTGGTGGGCAGTGATATCTATCTCGATATTCCCACCGTGACCGGTACGGAAAACCTGATGATGGCGGCTGCTCTGGCGGAAGGTAAAACCACTCTGCGGAATGCGGCCTGTGAGCCGGAGGTGGTCGCCTTGGCGGACGTTCTGAACCAGATGGGTGCCGATATCCGGAATGCCGGCAGCACCCTGGTGACCATTCATGGTGTACCTGTTCTCAGCCCGGTATCCACATCGATTATACCGGATCGGGTCGAAGCGGGTACGCTGATGACCGCTGCCGCACTGACCCGTGGCGTGGTCAACATATCAGGATGCGAGCCGGATCATCTCCAGGCAGTCATCCACAAGCTGAGACTGGCCGGGGCTATTATCGATATTGATGGGTCTATCATACGGGTTTCAGGACCGG
This sequence comes from uncultured delta proteobacterium, assembly GCA_963823335.1. Classification (GTDB taxonomy): domain Bacteria; phylum Desulfobacterota; class Desulfobacteria; order Desulfobacterales; family B30-G6; genus B30-G6. Next base: position 1,546,789 of record CAWGLD010000001.1, read on the forward strand.
AAGAGATCACGAGTGTCGATCTTAAAACACAGGTGTATCCGGGATTTCCTACGGACATGCAGGCCCAGTTCATGGTTCTGATGTCTGTGGCCGGGGGGTTGAGTATTCTTTCGGAAACCATATTCGAAAATCGTTTCATGCATGTCAGTGAACTCAAACGGATGGGGGCGGACATTACCATCTCCGGCAATACCGCTCTGATTAAAGGGGTGCCAGCCCTTTCCGGCGCACCGGTAATGGCATCGGACCTCCGGGCCAGTGCATCCCTGGTTCTGGCCGGGCTCGTGGCCAAAGGGACCACCGAGATCAATCGGGTGTATCATCTGGATCGGGGATACGAAGCACTCGACCAGAAATTGACCGGTCTGGGAGCGTCGATAAAACGGGTACGTGTTTAGACATGCGGGCGACATTTGCGTTTCGCACGATATTTATCCTTCGGATGTAATTAATGGTCATTTACCCTATCGGGCGTCATTCATTGTTGCTCTTAGCCGAACCTAAAACATAACACCTAAAACCTTAAACGCGATCTGTGTTTCCTCGGACTCTTGAACCCTATGTTCCAGCCCATCTATCGCCCCATCATTTGGCTGACGATTGCGATGATATTCGGAATCCTTGCGGGTGAAGCCTTTCCAGGTTATGATAAATGGATTTTCATGCTGGCGATGGCAGTCGTTCTGGTCCTGGTGATCGGCCTAAAACGGAAATTGTCGGTTTGTTTGCTACCGCTTTTTTTATTTGGCAGTATCGGTTATCTTTCTATCCAACCCTGGGTTGCGCCGCGCTTCCCGGAGCATCACATTCGGCATTTTGTTGATTCAAAGACCTGTAAAATAACCGGCATTGTCCTGGACGAACCTGTTTCTGACCCTAACAGAACCCGGTTCGTTATGGAGGCAGGCGCCATCGTCCGGAACGGGAAGCCTGTCCCAGTCTGCGGACGTGTGCGCGTTACGGTATCCAATGGACCCATTGCCCTGGTAAAGGGAGACAGCATCTCTTTTTTCGGGCGCATCCGCTCTATTCGGAATTTCAATAACCCCGGTAGTTTTGATTACGAGCGTTACATGGCTTTTCAGCATATCTGGGTCCGCAGCTACGTTGTTGCAGAAAAACTATCTGTCCGGTCAGGGGCAGAGACATCCAACCGGATGGCTGTTTTCGATGAACGCCGGTCCAGAATTTCTGAAATGATCGATGGCCTTGGGACTGAGGCTAAGGGAAACGCACGGGAAGTCAAGGCGGTGTCAAGGGCACTATTGATCGGAGACCGTAAAGGGATTGATAGTGCCTTACGCGAAAAATTCAATCGCGCCGGTGTGGGACATCTGCTTGCCATATCGGGACTTCACATCGGCATCGTGGCCACCGTGACGTTTGCAGTCTTTCGCTGGATTGTAGCATGGATTTCACCTGTTTTATGGATAGGCTGGACTAGAAGAACCGCCGCCATCCTGACCTTTGTACCGGTACTGGCCTATGGTTTTCTGGCTGGAATGTCACCTTCGACCCAGCGGGCGGTTATCATGGTAGGTGTTTTTCTATTGACCCTTCTTTTTGACAGGGAACAGGACCTGATCAACACCATTTGTATTGCCGGTATGCTGATCCTGGCCATCAATCCGCCTGCGCTTTTTTCCATATCGTTTCAACTCTCTTTCACGGCCGTGATCGTTATCGTGTTGGGCATGTCATTGATACAAGCTGTTCTGAAGAAACCGAAAGGCATCGCGGTCACCCTGGTCACCAAAGGGGCTGCTTTCATGGCTGTAACTCTTTTTGCCACCGTGGGTACGGCACCACTGGCTATGGCCTATTTCAACCAGGTTTCACTCATCGGCGTTGTCGTGAATATGGTCGCCATCCCGCTGGTGGGGTTTTTGGCCGTGCCTCTGGGATTGTTGGCTGTTTTTATCCAGGTGTTCAGCATGGGTGCCGCGTCGGCATGCCTTCAACTGAGCCACTGGGTTCTTGAAAAAGCACTTCTGGTCATCGATTTTTTTTCCGGAATTCCCGGCTCCGCCCTGGAAACCATTACACCCAGTCTGGTTGAAATCAGTCTTTTTTATCTGATGCTTCTGGGTGTCTTTATCTGGCTTTCCACAAGGCGTCAGGAAAAACAGTCCAATCAATCCGTTGGCCTGGGACAGAACCTTGCCTATGGGTTGCTTCTCTTGGCTGCTTTTGGATGGGTACTGGATGTTGGTTACTGGATGCATCTGCGATTCTGGCACAAAGATCTTCGCGTCATGATATTTGACGTGGGCCAGGGAAGTGCCGCGTTGCTGGAGTTGCCCGGAGGTCGCAACCTCCTGATCGATGGGGGCGGCTTTGCGGACAATGCTGCTTTTGACACCGGTAAAAGTATCATCGCCCCATACCTCCTGCGAAATAAGATCAAAACCATCCATACTGTTATTTTGTCACATCCCAACAGTGATCACTTAAATGGCTTGATATATATTGTCGAGCATTTTAATGTAAAGCAGGCCATCACAAACAATGAGTCCTCCCCGACCATGGGGTATCAATTGTTTGTCGAAACGCTGAAAAAACATGACATTGATACACCGGAGTACCGGGCGTTGGAACCTACTACGACCGTTGCGGGTACCAAGATAGACATTCTCTATCCCGCTGAAGATTTTTTGGAAAAAGTCTTTAAAGAGAAATGGCGCAACAAAAACAATAACTCCCTGGTGGTCAAGGTGTCCCATGGTCAGCATGCATTTCTTTTCCCGGGTGATATCATGGCCATGGGCGAAAAAGAACTGGTTGCAGCAGCCGGAAATAATCTGAAGAGTACGGTTCTGATAGCACCCCACCACGGGAGCGGTTCTTCGAGTACACCCCTTTTGATCGAACAGGTGAATCCGGAGATTGTGGTGGTATCCTGTGGCTGGGAGAATCGTTTTAAGTTTCCTGATAGAGCTGTGTTGCAGCGATATGAAACCATGGGGGCCGGGGTCCTGCGAACTGACATTCATGGTGCGGTACAGATCTGGACGGATGGACAGGAAATGAGAATGCGAACAGCAATAAGCACGCACTGAACACCAAACACCAAACACAATATACAAAGATATGAATCCGATATTTGAACAGATAGAGACCTTGTTTCATCCCCGTTCAGTGGCCATTGTGGGGCTGCCCAGGGGTTTGAAAACAGGTAAGCTATTTCTTCTGGCGCTTCAGGACCAGAAATTTGCCGGGGACATCTACCCGGTGAATCCGAATGTGGACCAGATAGACGGTCTCAAAACCTATCCCAGCGTATCGGCCATTCCAGGACCTGTGGACCTGGCGATTGTGCTGGTCCCGAGTCAATACACAATGCCGGTTATCAAGGAATGTGTAGAGAAGGGTGTCAAGGGTGCCATCCTGTTTACTGCAGGATACAGGGAAACAGGTACTCAGGAGGGGATCGATCTGGAAAGGGAGATTGTCGCGGTCGCCCGTTCAGGGGGTATGCGGATCATTGGACCGAATGGTATGGGGTTTTACGTGCCCAGGTCCGGGTTGTCTTTTTTCCCGGAACTTTCCAGGCGGTCGGGAACTGTGGGGATGATATCCCACAGCGGGTCCCTGACCAACATCTTAGGACGCATGGCATCGGAAAAGGGCGTATACTTCAGCAAGGTGGTGAGTATCGGCAATGCGTGTGATCTCTCCGTAACGGACTTTCTGGGTTATTTCGCAGCTGATCCTGAGACGCACGTCATCGGGGGCTATATAGAGGGTATTCCCAATGGCCCGGTCTTTTTGAGTACTCTCAAAAGCGCTTCCCTCAATAAGCCGGTTATTCTGTGGAAGGTAGGCATGACCCCGGAAGGTTCCCGGGCGGCAAGGTCTCATACCGGCGCTTTGGCCGGATCACGGCAAATCTGGCAGGCTGTGATCCAGCAGGGGGGAGCGGTGTTGGTTGCCGGGTTCGAGACTTATCTGGATGCCCTGATGACATTCTCCCTCCTGCCCCCGCAGGTCGGGGATCGGCTCGCCATTCTTTCCGGACCGGGCGGGCTGGCCGTGTCTGCTTGCGAAGCCTGTGGTAACGAAGGACTCAAGCTGGCCGAATTGCTGCCTGAAACTCAGAAAGCTCTGAAGAAGATGATTCCGCCAACCGGCACGAGTTGTAAAAACCCGGTGGATGTGGGACTCATGGCCTCACTGGATATCGATATATATATTGATGCTGCCCGGGAAATTGCCCGGGACCCGGGTGTAGATACACTGGTGGTCATCGGAGCAGGCCTGACGCCTGAAACAAACGAAACCTATACCTCGGGGCTTATTCAGGCCCAAAAGGAATCGGGCAAACCATTTCTACTGGTAAAAATACCCGGTTTTGACAAAAATCTGGCTCAGCGATTCTGCGAGTCGGGCCTCCCCTTTTTCGATTCGGCCGAGCGCGCTATCCGGACCTATGCGTCCGTGAAACATTACCGGGACTGGCAGCAACGGCAGATGTCGTAAGGGTTTCAGTATCAGGGAGTAAGTAAATAAATAAAGAACGTCCCCTAAATTGGAGACCTGATGCGTCTAAAAACGAAGCGTGCTGTTTTCGATGAAAAAAGAAAAGCTATTGAATTTTTCCGTGAGCATGTGTCTTCGGGAAAAGCAAAGTTTTTCAGCGACCTGGGTATGGATATGGTTATGGGTGACCGGGAAGGGGCGTTTCTGGCAGATATGGATGGACAGAAGAAGTTGTTCAATCTGCACTGCAACGGGGGTGTTTTCAACCTGGGCCATCGAAACCCTGAGCTGATAAAACTTCTCATCGAGAGCCTGGCTACATTTGATATCGGCAACCACCATCTCATGAGCCGGGTGCGGGCCGGGCTTGCAGAACGGATATCAGCGTCCATGCCCGGCGATTTGAACTACACCGTTTTCGGAGTCGGGGGCGGTGAGGCCGTCGATCTGGCCATCAAGGTCGCCCGGGCATGGTCCGGTCGAAAAAAAATCATCTCAGCCAGGGGTGGGTACCACGGGCATACCGGTCTTGCGGTGGCAACCGGGGACAGAAAATACAGTGAACCTTTTGGCGTGTCGTCGGAAGGTTTTGTCCAGGTTCCCTTCGGGGACCTTTCGGCTCTTGAAAACGCAATGGATGATGCGGCTGCCGTCATTCTCGAAACGATTCCCGCGACCTTGGGCATTGTCGTTCCATCCCAGGAGTATCTGCCGGCTGTGCGTGACTTGTGCAGTAAAAAGGGCTGCCTGCTTATCCTGGATGAGATCCAGACCGGACTGGGACGTACCGGTAAGTTATGGGGGTTTGAGAACTTCGGTGTGATCCCGGACATGGTTGTTCTGGGCAAAGGTCTTTCAGGGGGCTTGTACCCGATTGCGGCGACGGTGATGCGCACACCCCTCGAACAGGTGTTTCACGCAGACCCTTTCATTCATATATCGACATTCGGTGGCGCTGAACTGGGGTGTTGTATCGCAAAACGCGTGCTCGAGGTTTCTGCGGATCAGGTATTTCTCGACAGGGTCAACAATCTTGCCCGGGTCTTTGCCATGCACATCAAGGTGTTGCAGACTAAATACGCGGATTTCCTGGTCGGTTTCCGGCAGATCGGCCTGATGATGGGCCTGGTTTTCGAGAATGAACTCGCAGGCCCCCTGATGACGAAAACAGCCTATGAAAACGGTCTGCTGATGATTTACGCCAACAACGACACCACTGTCTGCCAGATGCTGCCACCCCTGATAATGGAAAAAGATCAGGTCCCCTGGGTCATGGAACGGTTGGACAGGTCTATCGCCGCCGCCCGGGAATTGTGCGGTGAAATTAATCCGAAGCAGAATACAGAATGAAGATCGACACAGACCTTTTATACAGCTTCGAGAAGGGCTTGAATCCCCAGCAGATAGAACAATCCAGGATTCCGGCCTCGATACTGGGGTATGGTGAGATATCCACCATCTTCAGGATCCAGGGTGACCATCGGACCGCTTATAAACGGATGCCGCTGTTCTCGAATCGGCAGTCGGCTGAAGACTACGTCCTGCTCTACAGGGAGTATAGCCAGCGCTTGATAGCGGCCGGTTTGAACCTCCCGGACCACAATGCCGTTATCGTCAGTCTTCCCCGGCGGCCTGTGGTGGTGTACATCGCACAGGAGCGCTTGCCTTCGGACCGTTTCGGGCACGCGCTCATCCAAACCGGCGATCATCATCGCTGTATGCAGCTGATCGAACAGGTAGCGCTGGAAATATCAAAGGTGTGGCACTACAATGCCTTGTCCGCTCCGGATGTGGCGCTTGCTCTGGACGGTCAGATATCCAACTGGGTATGTATGGAAGGGGAGGGTGCTTTTACGATGGTCTACATCGATACCAGCACACCGTTTCTCCGGAGAGAGGGTATTGAACAGCTGGACCCCGAGCCGCTCTTGAAAAGTGCCCCTTCTTTCTTGAGATGGATCCTGAGATGGCTGTTCCTGGATGACGTGATGAACCGTTATTACGATTCCAGGCAGGTCTTTATCGATATTGCCGCCAACCTGTTCAAAGAACAGCGGAAAGATCTGATTCAGGGAACCATCGACATTTTCAACCGGCATCTTACAGACGGAGAGACACCCCTGACGGTTTTGGAAGTAGAAAAATACTACATAGAGGACAAACGGATCTGGACACTGTTTCTTGCTTTCCGGCGAATGGATTGCTGGCTGACAACCAGACTATTGCGCCGGCGTTATGAATTTATCTTGCCCGGGAAGATAAAGCGTTAGAGGACTGCCGATATTTGGACGAAAGGATTCCGCACTGAATTTTATAGGGGTTGTCAGAAAAACGTTCCGATTGAGGACCTTTTTTCTGCTACAACCCCTTATGCCGCCATCCTATTTTCGGAACATTATTATGACAAGCGCTATAAATATGGGGAATAAATATGTGTGACACCTTTATAGCCATGCCGTCCAGCACCGCGGATGGGTCTGTTCTGTTCGGTAAGAACAGCGACCGGGAACCCAATGAGGCCCAGGCGCTGGAATACCATCCGGGTTCCGCGCATCCTCCGGATTCCCGGGTGACATGCACGTATATCCAAATTCCTCAGGTGGATGAGACCTATGACATCCTGATCTCGAGACCCTTCTGGATGTGGGGAGCCGAGATGGGGGCCAACGAGAAAGGGGTCGTCATTGGAAACGAGGCCGTTTTTACCCGTATGCCCATGGAACACGAGGGGAAGCTCACGGGTATGGATATCCTGCGGCTGGCACTGGAGCGCTCTGAAACGGCGGACAGGGCGCTGGAGGTTGCGATTCAACTCTTGTCGGATCACGGCCAGGGTGGTATCTGTGGGTATAGAAACCGCAAAATGGTCTATCATAACAGTTATATAATTGCAGACCCCGATAGGGCCTGGATCCTGGAAACAGCGGGTCCCATGTGGGCTGCAGCCAGGATAAAGAAAACCTACAGCATCAGTAACGGTTTGACCCTCGGCGAGTCATTTGAAGAAAGTCATCCGGAGCTCATAACGCTTGCCAAAAAGCAGGGCTGGCTCAAAAGAGGTGAGACCTTTCATTTTGCACGCTGCTATTCAGACTGGCTTTATACGACCTTCTCAGCCAGCCGCAGGCGAAAAAGCAGATCGTCCCATCTGTTGAATCAGGCTTTGGGCACCCTGGTGCCGAGGGGCGCCATAGGGATTCTTCGGGATCACGACACATCCATGTATCGACCGGGAGGACACTTTTTGCAGGACCGTCTCTGCGCGCATGCTGCCAACAGCCTTACCAGAGATTCGGCCCAGTCCACGGGGTCTTTGATGGCTCATCTTACGCCGGGGCTTCAGACATACTGGGTCACAGGGACGTCTGCCCCCTGCACGGGCATCTTCAAACCCGTATGGTTTAACGACCGAGTTCTGCCGGATATAGGCCCTGAACCCGGTGATGCCTATGATCCCCGTTGCCTGTGGTGGTTTCATGAAGACCTTCACCGGGCAGTGCTGGAAGACTATGAATACAGGGTGTCGCTTTTTCGCGAGGAACGGGATGCCCTGGAAGACCGGTTTCTCGAGAGGGCCTCAAACCAGGGCGCTGAAAAACAGTATGACATCTCTCTGGCGGCCTTTGAGGAGGCCAGGATAAACACCGAGAAATGGATCAAGCGGGTAAAGGCCGCCGGCGTGCGGAACAGGGAAAACTGGGTGTACCGGCGTTACTGGAAAAAGCAGATCCAGCGTTCGATATCTACTGCGCTGGCGAAGTGAACCGAAAAAGGGAGCGCATTCTCCGCAGGTTCTGCCGTGCAGCAGTGCTTCGCATGCTGCGAGGAATCGTCAATTCATCATGATTTGTCGGGGCCACGGGATTCTTCAATGCCCCATCTCAATCTATGCTTAAGGAGGAATATCAATGCGAATCGAACTCAACAAAAACATTGTGGCATTTACGCCCGAAGCCGATTATGAGAAAACCATGTTGGAAGGACTTTGGCGTATGCTTGTGGATTGTGCTCGTTTTAACCAGAAACTGGTGCCGATAGGCGAGTATGTTCCTGCAAAAAACAACTCAGCTCAATTTGCAGTTGAAGGTGAAAAGGGTGAAGAAGAATATCCAGTGGTCTATGTGGACAAAGACGTCACCTGCTATTGCCAGACATGCAACAAGTACGTTAATCTCAAAGCCGGCGACCGCATTCCACCGTGTTGTGGTAAGTTGATGGAGTTGTTGGACTAGATTAAAGGATCGACAGAACCATGCAGAGCTCTTTTTCGTTCGATGGCATGATTGTTTTTGGTTGGCTGTCATTTATGCTTCTGGCCGGTGTGCTGTTGAGATCAAGGATACCTTTTTTGCAGCGGTTTCTTTTCCCCAGCTGTTTAACCGGCGGGATGCTGGGCCTGGTTCTTACCCAGACCGGCGTTGTCCAAATCGACCCGGGTGTCCTGGAAACCTATGCCTATCATTTTTTTAACATCTCCTTTATTTCCGTGGGGCTGACCGCTGGAACCTCCGGCTCGCCCCAGCCGGCACAAAACAGGGAGTACGTCAAGGGTCCCGCCTGGATGGCCCTGATACAGGGATCCTGTTTCGGGTTGCAGGCATCCTTGGGCGGGGTGCTCGTTATTGTATTTGGACTTCTGGGTTATGAGCTATTTCCGACCTTCGGTTTTCTCGTACCACTGGGTTTTGAAGAAGGTCCGGGTCAGGCACTCTCTGTCGGTAAAGTCTGGGAAAGCTTCGGATTCGCTCACGCGGCAACCATCGGTCTGACATTTGCCGCCATGGGTTTCTTTTTTTCATTTTTTGTGGGGGTTCCTCTTGTCAACTGGGGCATCCGAAAGGGGTTTTCTGCAGCCGGCCCACGAGTTCTGACCAAAGAGATGCTCACCGGTATTCTTCCCAAAGATGGACCTTCAGAATCTGCCGGTGCGTTGACGCTTCACCCGGGAAACATCGACACCCTTGCCTTCCAGGCTGCCCTGGTTGGGCTGGTCTATATCATTTCCTATGGTCTTGTTACATCTGCCGGCATGTTTCTACCGGGTGATGCCGCTAAGATATTATGGGGTTTTTTCTTTATCATCGGACTGGTGATCGCCATTTTTATCCGCCGGCTTATGACCAGCTGGGGTTGGGTGCATCTGATCGATCCCGGGATCCAGCGTCGCGTAACAGGGTGGGCAATTGATTTTCTGATTGTCTCCACGGTGGCGGCCATACAACTCACGGTTGTTTGGCGGTATATTCTACCCATCAGCGTGCTCGGACTTGTTAATGGCTTAATGACAACGCTGCTGGTGGTATACCTGGGCCGGAGGGTATGGGCGTATAATCTCGAACGAACCGCCGCCGTTTATGGCGCCGTAACCGGAACGGTTTCTTGCGGTCTTTTACTGCTGCGTATCGCCGATCCGGAATTTGAAACACCGGTGGCCGTTGAAATCGCCATAATGAATGTTTTTTCCATCGTTCCCATCGGCATATGTCTCATGCTGGTCAACGGGCCTGTATGGTGGAACTGGGGCGTTGGCAGGACATCGCTGATTTTTCTGGGAGTTATGTGCTTGTGTCTGGCCACGCTCCGGATGCTCAAATACTGGGGAGCGCCCAAATTTTGACAAGGAACCGCCTAATAATCAGGTCACTTTAAGCTATCAGCAGCTTAGAGCTAATTGCTTACAGCTATAAATCCCGTGCTTCTGTAGCGCGGGATTTATTTGGAGGACTCATGGGACAGAAGTCGCTACCATTAAAAGGTATGACCAAGGAAGCCATCTTTGAAGAATTCAGCACCTTGAAATCCCAGGATGCAGATTGGCATAACGGGCAAATGTTCGGTCTGATTTATGAAGCGGGCCAGGATGTAGAAGATCTGGTGAAGGCCGCCCAGGCGGAGTTTACGATTGCCAATGGTCTCAATCCCATGGCTTTCCCAAGTCTTGTGAAGATGGAAAACGAGATCGTTTCCATGGTAATCTCGCTTAGTGGGGGAGATGACGCCGTGGCGGGAAGCGTAACCACCGGAGGGACCGAAAGCATATTCATGGCCATGAAGGCGGCACGGGATTGGGGTCGTGCAACACGACCGGAGGTCGAGAAACCTGAAATGATTGTCCCGGTTACGGCGCATCCTGCCTGGAACAAGGCCGCCCATTACCTGGGCCTCAAGCTAGTGACAGTCCCGGTTGGTGCAGACTTTCGCGCCGATGTCGCGGCCATGGAGGGCGCGATTACCGCCAATACGATTATCCTTGGGGGTACTGCCGTGACGTATCCCCATGGTGTCGTGGATCCCATCGACAAACTGGGGAAACTTGCTCAGGCACATCATTTGTGGCTGCATGTGGACGCCTGTCTTGGCGGCTTGATCCTGCCTTTTGTCAAGAAGGCAGGATACGAGATACCCGTGTACGGTTTCGATGTCCCGGGTGTGAGTTCGGTGTCCGCCGACATCCACAAGTATGCCTACACCCCCAAGGGAATTTCCATCGTCATGTATCGTGACGTGTCCCTGCGCCAGTATCAATTTTTTGTATACACGGATTGGCCGGGTGGCGTGTATGCCACACCGGCCCTGAGCGGGGGACGAAGCGGTGGTCTTATTGCGGCTGCCTGGGCTGTTTTTCATTACCTGGGGGAGTCGGGTTTTGTGCGGCTCGCCAAACAAGCCAAGGAGGCAGCCAACAGGCTTATGGCAGGCATTGAGGCCATACCGGAACTTCATATCCTCGGTGATCCCGAGGCTACGGTCTTTGCCATCGCTAGCGATCAGATCAATATTTTTGAACTTGGTGCTCAAATGAACGACCGCGGCTGGCACATCGAGACCCAGCACCTTCCAGCGAGCCTTCACATGACAATTTCCCCGGTCCACATCGAAACAGCGGATCGATTTCTCTTTGATTTAAAAACCGCTGTTCCCAACATTCCACCGGTGGATGCGGACGCATTGTCGGATCAGGCCGCCCTGTATGCCATGATCGGCACCTTGCCGGACCGTAAAATGGCCAAAGAACTGGTGCTGCAGTATTTTAATGATCTGTACCGGCTCAAGTAAATGCTTAACACGGGATCTGACACCGGGACAGAAAATCAGGCAACATTCCGGGAGTCGAGATTCTCTTTTTGCCCTGAGAATTATTTTTTCAATATGACCGGTTCCGGTTTGTAGTCGCCCGAAGTTACCCGGTTCCAAAAAGTTTTTTCGTCCTCCATCCATCGCGAGCCGAAGTTCTTTTTGAAGACCCCCCCCAAGCGTTGGAACATGCGCTTCAGGCCTGAGCGGTGCTCCATGGTCAGGAGGTCTTCCAGAAAATCGGCGATGTCCACCATTCTTTCTTTTGGAATATATGCCCGGGCGCCCATTTCAATTGAACGCTTCAGGTCTTGCACGGAAAATGCGTGGGCTGTGAGCATGGCGGTGGGAAAGCCCAGATGGACCGATGCATTGAGAAGGTCAAATCCGCGGACACCCATGATATCTAAAATCACGGCATCATACGTCCAGGATCTGAGTAGATGGTAGCCGGCTTCATAATCTGTTGCCCGGTCGAAAACAAGGTCCTCATAGTCCTCGAGAAGATCCGCCAGTGTTTCCAGAACATCGGGTTCATCGTCGACGGCCAGTATCCGTTTACCATTTAAAATGTGTTCTGACATTTTATGTGCCTCTTCATGCGTGTCATATATAGTTGGTTTTCTCCTTCACATCTTTTCTGGGAACTGCCGCCATGGCGCTTTTGGGTTTGCCGATGCATACCAGAGAGATGGGGGTTTTGTTTTCGGAAATATCGAGTATTTTTCTCATTTGAGGCTTGTCGAAAAAGGTGAACCAAAGACCCCCCAGTCCCAATGCATGAGCGGCCAGGAGCATATTTTGAATAGCTGCCGCACAGGCCAGCTGATAGCCGGCGCTGCCCTCTTTTTGAAACATGTCCACACCGGTCTTTTGCGGGTCTCCTATCACAGCGATGATCACCGGCGCCTCCTTTAGAAAGTCGGCCTTATATTTGTTCAGCCACGTCCAGCCGCTTTCTTCGATGGCCCAGCTCCGGCATCTTTCAGCTTCTGAAAACAATTCATTTTTCTTGTCATCGCTTGTGATGATGATAAATTGCCATGGCTGGGTGTTCAGGGGCGACGGCGCCCATGCAGCCGCCTCGAGCACTTTTTCGATGGTTTTGCTATCAACGGGTTCGTTTACAAAGTTTCTGCAGCTTCTTCTGTCTTTGATTGCTTTAAAAAGATCCATATCATGCTCCTTTGGAACCAAATGTTTTATTGTCTTTTGACATTCGCCGAACCTCATCATCCCTGACCTCCCGCCGAAGAAGCTTACCCACCTTTGACTTGGGCAGCATATCTCTAAATTCAACGTAGGATGGTACTTTGTAGGGAGCCAGGCGTTCACGGCACCATGCGATCAATTCAGCGCCGCCCACACCCCTGGCATCTTCTTTGAGCACGACGATGGCCTTGATTCTTTCACCCACTTTGGGGTCCGGAATACCTACGACACAGGCACCGATAACCGTGGAATGGTCCTGCAGCACAGCTTCGACTTCTGAAGCTGAAACGCGGAAGGCTTTGTGTTTGATGATATCGGCCGATCGTTCCATATATATCAGCTCACCCGTGGGAAGGGCACTGACAAAATCACCCATACGGCACCATATCTTTCCCTGGATCTCGATATAGGTTTTGCGCGTTTCTTCGGGCTTGTTGTAGTATTCCTTCAGAGTATAGGGAGAGGTGATCAGAAGTTCTCCGCTCTGGTTTCCGGAAACCGGCTCCAGGGTTTCAGGGTCGACGATCATGCACTGCCTGCTTTTCAGCGGGAACCCGATGGCCCTCGGGCTCGGTTCGACCCCGATACGGCTGTAAGTCACATGCCCGACTTCGGTGGACCCGTAGACTTGATAAATAGGGATGCCGCAGTGTTTGCGCCAGCGGTCCTTCACCTCTTCCGGCAGGACATCGCCACCGCAATAGCAATAGGTCAGGGAACTTAAATCGTATCGGTCGAGGCGATCATTTTCCAGAATCATCCGGTATAGGGCCGGCACACCGAGGATCCATCGAACCCGGTATCGCTGAATGGATTCCAGAATCGCATCCACCTGAGGGATCGGCATCAACAGGACGGTGTTGCCCTTGTTTAATCCGACAGCCATGAACAATCCCAGGGCCATGATATGAAACAGCGGATTGATGGCGATATAGGTGTCCTCGCCCTCCTTGAGGTGATCGCCGGCGACATCTTCCGTAACGTCGTTCACATAAGATGTCATGCCGATGTGTGTTCCGGGAACACCCTTGGGAAATCCGGTGGTACCACCGGTATAGAGGATGTAGGATAAATCCTTGACAGGATCGATGTCTGCGTTCTTCTGAATGGGGGAATGCTTGAGCAGGGATCGAAATTTCTTCACACGATCGTCCCGATCGACTTTCCCGGTGGGGATCTTGTCGAATAAAACACCCAGACAACGCTTCCAGACCGGCAGGAGATCCACCATGTTGGTCACAACCACCTGTTTGAGATCGGTTTGCGACAGCGCTTCTTTAACATAGCAGAAATTGGTGTCCGTGCAGATGATCGAGTCGACGCCGGCATCCTTGATCATGTAGATGATCTCATGAGACGTGTAAATCGGCGCAACCGGCACGATAACGGCACCGATTTTCTGGATACCCAAAAATGCGACCACCCATTGAGCGCAATTGGGGATATAGATCATCACCCGGTCACCTTTACGCACACCCATGTCGGACAAGCCGCCGGCAAACCGCTCAGATAAATTTTTCAGACGGCGATAGGTGAAATGTTCTCCCAGATAGATCAAGGCGCTTCGGTCCGGGTATTTTTCACTCATCTGATCAAAGCGGGTGAATGTCAGTTCTTTTTCCAGTGTATCAACGGTAGTGCTCATATTCAATCAGACTCCTGAAAAAAAAATATTCTTCACAAAGGATGGGAATCAAACACCGAAATAAGCAGCGCGCACATCCGGATTGTCCATCAATTTTTCGCGACTGCCCTCGAGAACGGCGGAACCGTTTTCGAGAATAAACGCATAGTCAATGATGGGCAGAACCGGACGTGCATATTGTTCGGTAACGATGATGGAAATGTGGCGTTCATCCCGGATTTCCCTGGTGGTGCGCATGAGCATGGCTTGCATCAGGGGGCTGAGCCCCAGCAAGGGCTCGTCCAGGAGCAAAATTTTCGGCTGGGCCATGAGGGCCCGGCCAATGGCCAGCATCTGCTGCTCGCCCCCGCTTAAAAAACCACCCAGCCTGTTTTTCAGTTTTTTCAGCGCCGGGAAAACAGTGAAAACATAATCCAATGTCTCTCTGGCCTGGGCAGGGCTGGCAAGGTACCCGCCGATTTTCAGATTTTCAAGAACCGTGCTTTCCTTAAAAATGCGCCGCCGTTCCGGGCACAACACGATACCCATCCTTGCCCTCTGGCTGGGTTTTATGTCGCTCACTTCCTGGTTTTGATAACGAATACTTCCGGTCAAGGTGATACGTTCACCACCGGACATTTCTTCTTTTTTGCGGATATCGAGCATGATGCCGGAAAGGGTATACATGAGGGTCGATTTACCGGCGCTGTTGGCTCCGAATACGCCGACAATCTGGTTTTTTTCACAACGGATACTGACATTGTTCAAGGCCAGCATGTTCTCGTAAAAAACCATCAGTCCGCTCGCTTCAAGCATGGCTCATCACCTCCTCGACCTTTTCCGATCCAAAATAGGCTTCCCGGACCCGTGGATCGGCCATCACTTCCTCAGCGGTTCCTTCCACCAGTTTTTCACCGAAGTTGAGCACCATGATCCGGTTGGCTACCTGAAACAGCTCCCGCAGCCTGTGTTCGATCATAATCAGGGTAATGCCTTCCATTTGAAGGCGTTCGATCAATGGTACCATGCTGGCGATTTCGCTCATGCTCAGACCCGAGAAGACTTCGTCACAGATGATCATCTCAGGTTTCAGCGCTAGACACCTCGCCAGTTCCAGGCGCTTGAGATATCCGGTAGGCAGGGTGGACGTCATTTTGTATGGTACGTAGGAGTCACGCTCAAAACCGATCTCTTCCAGGATGTCGATACTGACGGTGTTTCGGTCTCCAAGTTTGCCGCCGCCTCGCCAGCCGCCTGTCCGCCGCGCCCGCGGAGAGAAAAGCGGGATCACCAGATTTTTATAAGCAGGTAAACTGTAATAAGGGCGCATGATCTGGAAGGTGCGGGTGACGCCGATATCGGCAATTTTATGGGGCGGTTTGCCGGTGATATTTTTGCCATTAAACAGGACGGTACCCGAGGAAACCTTGATAAACCCGGTAACACAGTTCACGATGGTTGTCTTGCCGGATCCGTTGGGCCCGATGATGCCCAGAATATCTCCTTTGTTGACATCAAAACTGACCCGGTTGAGGGCGATGATACCGCCGAACGTTTTGGTTATTTCTTTTACCTGAAGAATCGCTTTTCCGGTCATATTTTGGTCCACCTTTCAATTTGCTGATACTTCCGCTGACCGTAAGCCATGAGGCCTTCACTTCGGAAAACAATAAAACCCAGCAGAATCAGGGAGTAAAAAACGATTCGGAGGGTACCGAAATCCCGAAGAAGTTCGGAAACCGGTACAAGGATGAGGCATCCGATCACCGGTCCCACCAGCGTGCCGCTGCCACCGATGACGGTTGCCGCAATGGGAAGTACCGAGAAATCGAGCGCAAAGGTCGAGATGCCTGCCCACATGTAAATGTGGACCAGACAGGCACCGGCCATACATCCAATGGAAGATGCGATGAGTACCGCCAGGGCCTTGTAATGGGTGATGTTGATGCCCGAGGCCCGCACAGCCTGGTCGTTGTCTTTGACGGCCCGTAAAACGAGTCCTATATCCATATTGACGAGTCGGCGGACAGCGAAGAGAAAAAGGAGCACCACGATGATGACCCAGTATTGTTCCAGCCATGCATTGGGGAAGCTGTCGATGCCCATGATACCGTCTGTTCCCCCTATAATGTCCAGCGCTTCGATGACGCGGGCCAAAAACAGGGGGTACATCAGGGTGACGATGGCAAAATAGACACCCCGTAACGGCAGGCAAGGCAATAGCAGCAGGGTGCAGAACATACCGCCCAGCAGGGTGGCACAGATAATGGCCAGAATGGGATTCATACCCAGACTGGTGTTCATAAGGGCTGTCAGATATCCGCCGGTTCCGACAAAAAGAGCACCGCCTAAAGAAACCAGCCCGGCATAATGGGCCAGAAAATCGAAGCTTATGGCCAGCAGGGCATAGATACAGACAATGGAAATCACCCGTTGCCAGTACATGCCCGGCATTACCTGGGGCAGGATCAGAAGCCCGGCAATCAGAACAAAACGGGGTGCGATCAGATACGTCATTTCTCGCCAGGACATCAAGGCATACAGTCCTTCGGTGCGAACCTTGATGCCCCTGTCGATTCTTTCCCTGCGACGTTGTTGTGTTCCTGCTTTCACACGCGTTCCTCCAATTCTTTCTGCTGACCGAAGAGACCCGATGGCTTGAGGATCAATGTCAGGATAATGGCCAGGAGCGCCACCATCATCTGGTAATGAGATCCTAGATAAACCACCGTTAAAATTTGGGCGAACCCGATCAGAAAAGCCGCCAGTACTGCACCCATCCAGCTTCCGATACCGCCGACAATGCAAACCGCGATGGCCAGAATCAGAACATTGTAGCCGGACTCCACCACGATATTTCCTAGAGGCAGCAGCAGAATAGCGGCAAAGGCAGCCAGCATGGAGCCTATCCCCATGGCAACCACAGCCATCAGATCAGAGTCGATTCCCAGCATGAGTGCCGCCCGTTCATCCTGGGCCATTCCTTTCAAGGCAAGACCAATGCGGGTATAACGGGTGAAGAGCCACAAACTTGCAACCAGGGCGGCCCCGATGATCACCACCAGCAGGCGCTGATAATCCACCGAGACACCGGCGATGTTTATGCTTCCTTCGATAAATGCGGGCAAGGTATAGGTCATGCCCTTGAACCCCCCCCATCTCAAGCCTTCCAGAATCGCCAGGGCGATGGCATAAGAGGCGATGATTTCAGAAATTTCCATACCCCTCACCCGGATCAGGAAAAACTGGTAGATCAGCGCCCCTATGATACCCGTTATGATCAGGGAGAATATGATGCTGAAAAGATAATTCATTCCAAGGGTATTCAGGGCACTCCAGACAATGAACCCGCTCAGGACATAAAGGGCGCCGTGGGCAAAATTCGGCAGACGGCTGATACCGTAGACCAGGGCAAAACCCAGTGCATAAAGGGCCAGTGCAACGCTGTTGATGGTTCCGTATATGAGAATTTCCATGCTAAAATCCGATTAAGTAACAAAGGGTTCCAGGGGTCAAGGATTGAAGCTCCCCGCAGCAAGCAGCGGGGAATCTTCGACCTTACGGAATTCTGGCTAATTTAGATTCGCTCGCTAACCCCGCAGCAAGCTACGGGGAATACGCTCGCTGTTGCGGTTCAATAACAAGATTGCCAATCGTCAGTTGACTTTCACGTAAATGATACGTGAATAGATCTGCTTACTTTTCCATCCATGGTGGAAGCTGAATGGTGCCCATGGCGATACTTTTTGGATATACCACCACGCGTTTGCCCGCCTGCCACTGCAGGATGCTGCCCACGGCACCTTCCTTGGGGTCGTTTGACGGAATGACCTGATGATTTTTGGGGTCAAATCGAAGCCTTCCATAAACACCCATGACGTCCGTCTTTTCCAGTTCAACGACCACTTTATCGGAATCCAGGGTAGCTGCCCGCTCGATAGCATCTTTTAACACATATACGGCCATGTAGCTGCTGGAAGTACCCAGACCTTCGGGTTCAACACCCCATCTTGCCGTATACGCATCATAGAATTTCATGGTCCACGGTGTGGCATTGGAAGGTGCATTGCCTGCGTTGACGACGTTGCACAGGGTATATTCACCTTTGCCGTCGGTGGCTTCCCAGAAACCTGGCTGCTCGGCAGCCGCCAGGGTGGATCCGAAAGGCAGCGCAGGAATCTTCATCTCATACCATTGCTTCAGAAGAATGGCACTTTCCGGCATATCCATCCAGATGTTGATGATTTCCGTGTCCGTCTTTTTGGCTTTCAAAAGACCCATTGAAAAATCGGTGGCGCCGGTGGGATAGATTTCAAGACCGGTAACATTCCAGCCCTTTTTGGTGGCAATACTTTTGATGATTTCGGCGGCACCCCGGGCGTGGGAGACATCCTGGGCAATGATGAAGAGATTGTTGAAGCCGTATTTCTCTTTCAATTCGCCAAAATTAGCAAAGATTTCGCCCACCAGGTTCACGGCTTCACCATGAATTCGAAAACAGTACTTGAACTTGTCATATTGTTCACCGACCATGGCATGGTATTTGGGCGTCAGGGCACCGGTTGTGAGAATGGATACTTTTTTATATTTTGACAACAGTGACATGGCTGCCAGGGCCGCTTCGGATCTGACCGGACCGCCGATAAGAAAATCGGCTTTTTTGTCCAGAATCAATTTTTCGACCGCCAGAAGCGCTTCACTCACCGGAACACCGGGTTCGAGATCCCGGGTATCGATCACCTCCACCTGGAAAGGGCGCATCTTCCCGTTGACATTCACCCCTCCCTTGGCATTGATTTCTTCAACAGCCAGTTTTACGCCTCTTTCCGCATCCCAACCGTAGAGAAACGCTGTTGAAAGCGGACAGCCGATGGTGATCGGATCTTCTGCCGATGCAGGTGTGCCGGACAAAACCAATAAAAGAACACCGAGCAATGCCAGCAGCATCTTTACGTTTTTCATTTTTTTCCTCCTTCATTTTTTACCAACCGATTTTGAGTTAAACGCATTAGGTCGCAGGGTTTTGTTTCAACCCATGTTCTCTGATCTTTTGTCTGAGCTCTGAAATGGTATTCATAAGACATACGGAATTGCGATTCCTGCTGTTGATTGATCACGTGCCGACAAAAAAGTAAAGGACATTTAGTCAATGAATTGCATTAATAAATCAGGCAACATCCGGAGGGTCTGGATGTTCTTTTTTTGAGACGCACTCTTTTTCCTGGATATCGTCCTTGAGGAATTCGTAGAGGCTGCCGGTGTAGTTACACTGAATGGTCTCTTCGATTTTCTTGACAAGATAGGCCCTGGTTTCCGGTTCACCGTCCAGTTTGAGACGGAAGGCGATGATATGCTGAAGGTTCCGGTCTTGTTTGTCTTTTTCGGGAACCAGGAGCATGACTCTTTCCAGGATGGTGTGCAGGTCGTCGTCGCGGTCTTCGATGGTGATGATGTCTGCTGTCATTGTTTCTCCATGCAATAATATTTTCTACGATATGCCGGAGGCAGGGAGGGACTTCGTAGAAAATGTTTGGGTTAGAGGCTACCGGCCAACATGGCCGCTTCGCTGTCAGGCGCGATGGACATGGCTACTTTTCCAGACACATGATAGGCCGCATCCACGAGATCGAACGATTTGTCTTTTAAGAAGGCAATAATTGCATTTTCAGCTGTTTTACCATCGACTTCCCGGATTAAAACCATCATACGTGGTTTATGCATGGATTCCAGAAGAAGTTTGAGCGCAGCCAGATCCGCTTCATTCGTAACCTTCCCTAAAAGCGTTATATGATTTTCTTATAGCACTGATTCTCTGGATTGATCAAGTGGCTCTTCCGAGAGAAAGGATTCCCCTGGCGGCAATTTTTTCGGACACGGCTTTTTTTTAAAAAAAATGGCCCGGAGAGGGTGGGCCGTGGAAGGTATCGAAGTATCCGGGCCAGGACGGCAATATGCCAGAGAAACACTGGGTCTTTCCATCCATTCAAAGCGGTTGGAAGAGATGGACTTTCCAGAAGCATGTTTTGATGTGGTCACCTTGTTTTATGTCATCGAGCACGTTCATGATCCGGGGTTGATTTTAAAGGAAGTGTTTCGTATTCTCAAACCGGGTGGGATGGTTTTGCTTCGATGGCCGCACGCCACACCGGTGATAAAAATTCTGGGGCCGTTTGCAAAAAGGTTCGATATCTATCACACACCCTTTCACCTGTATGATTATAATCCCCGGGCCATGCAGCGGCTTTTGGAGGTATCCGGTTTTACGGACGTTCGGAATATGATCGGTGGATTCACACTACCGGGGAAACGATTTTATCGCTGGTCCTCGGTGATCTTCGGAAAAATTGCCGAGGCTTTCTATTCATTTTCCGCCGGGAGACTTCTTCTGCCGGGTGTCAGCAAGACAACCATCGGGTTTAAAGATGCAGAACACGATCTTGATCATTGAAGATGATGCCAACACCGCAGCATTGATAACCCTTTACTGCGAGCGTGAAGGGTTTCGCGCGCTCAGGGCAGTCGATGGAATGTCCGGTCTGGACAAGGCCGGCAAGGAACGGCCGGACCTCGTTATCCTGGACCTGATGCTGCCTGAAATGGATGGCTGGGAGGTGTGCCGGCGGATCCGCCAGACTTCCGATGTTCCCATTATCATGCTCACCGCCCGGGGAGATGAAATCGACCGGGTGTCCGGGCTTTCATTGGGCGCCGACGACTACGTTGTCAAACCGTTCAGCCCCAGGGAGCTTGTTGAGCGGGTCAAGGCTGTCCTGAGGCGGGTCCAGCGCCCGCTTCAAGAGGAATCGCACCTTTTGTCTCATGCAACCCTCCGGCTCGATTTGAAAAAACGCCGGGTCAGCGTGAGGGGCCTGTCCGTGGATCTCACCCCCCATGAATACCGGCTGCTGGAGACGCTCATGACCTCTCCAGGCCGGATCTACACGCGCGATGAACTCCTGGACCGGCTCTATCCCATGGGCGAGGCTATGGTTATCGATCGCGTGGTGGATGTTCACATTGGGAAACTTCGTCAGAAAATTGAACCAAACCCACCGGATCCGCAATACATCTTAACCGTTCGGGGTGTCGGTTATCGATTTGCCGATC
Organism: uncultured delta proteobacterium; assembly: GCA_963823335.1. GTDB lineage: Bacteria > Desulfobacterota > Desulfobacteria > Desulfobacterales > B30-G6 > B30-G6. The sequence goes on from CAWGLD010000001.1 coordinate 1,568,285, forward strand.
GCGTGACAACGTGAAGCGATATTTGATCCTCAAGCTTCTGGCCATCAATCTGGTGGTGATCGGTTTTGTCATGATTCTTGTCTGGGTGGCCATCGACACCCTGGCGGCCGGATATTTCGTGACGCTCATGGAGAAATACAATATTTCTCCAAAGCCGGCCCATGCCATGTTCGTGGATGCTGTTCACCGATACCTTTTGTGGGCGTCCCTGGCAGCGGTGATCCTGTCCGTCATTTTGAGTTATCTGATGATGCGCAGGGTCCTGGCTCCCCTGACCCAGATGAATGCGATTACCCGGGAAATTGCCGCCGGCAACTTTGCCCTCAGGGTGCCCGCTGACACGGAGGATGAAGTCGGCCAGCTGGCCCGGGCTTTCAACCGCATGTCAGAAAGTCTGAAAAAGATTGAAAACCTGCGGCGCAACCTCATGATCGATGTGGCCCATGAGCTGAGAACGCCGCTTACAAATATCCGGGGCTATCTGGAAGCGCTGAACGACGGGGTTCTGCCACCATCCTCCAAAACCTTTTCCATGCTGCAGGATGAAACATTGCGCATTGTCCAGCTTGTTGAAGATGTTCTTCAGCTGGCCAAAGCAGACGCCGCCCATGATAATTTGAGATTCGAAAACGTGGATGTGGGTGAGATGATCCGTGATATAGGCCATGCATACCACCACGTATTCGATGAAAGAGGTATTCATGTCCAGATGGACATGCCTTCCGAGCCTGTGGTGGTGTCGGCAGACCGAAACCGTCTTGTGCGTGTTTTTCGCAACCTGGCTGACAATGTCGCCCGGTACACACCCCATGAGGGGAATGTCATGGTTCGCGTCGAGCCCGGTCCTGAGACGATCCGGATCTGTTACCAAAACCCTGCCGAAGGTTTGACCGCCAGTGACCTGCCGTATCTTTTCGAGCGGTTTTATCGCGGCGAAAAATCCCGCTCCCGACAGCATGGTGGTGCCGGGATCGGGCTTGCCATTGTCAAAGAACTGATCGAAGCTCACCAGGGCACAGTCGATGCCGAACTCCAGGAAGACCACCTTTATATTTGCGTCGAACTGCCCCGCAAATCTCATCAAAAGGATGGGCGTCCCGCAGTATAAAATCGTTTCAACGATTTTATTTACCAAATCTTTACATTTCCGTTACCTTTCCTTTACAACGCTGTCTTACCTTAAATCTCAGTAGCGATTGCCGATCTTAGCGCATCTACGGTGTCAGATGCCATACCGCATAGTGCACTATAGCGGAACGGCATCTTCCTTGTAGCTGCTGCAACCTCGACAATCGCTCGATTGAGGTTATATAGCCGCTGTTTGACGTTATTTGCCGGAGCAGTTTCAGAGCGCTATAACCCCCCGGTTGATCGTTTCACATTTTGAGCGGTCTTGACATCAGCTATAGCCTGACACAGCTTATGTAAAAGAAGGAGGAAACATCATGAAAACATTACACCTTGCAATGATTGTCGCCGTAAGCATATTTGCTTTTTCCACTCCGATCATCAGCATGGACAATGACATGCAAAAAAAAATGACGGGTGCGTCCGATTCCATGAATTCGGCAGTATTTGCCGGGGGTTGTTTCTGGTGCACGGAATCCGATTTTGAAAAGATCGAAGGGGTCATGGATGCAATCTCAGGATATACGGGCGGAAGCATGGAAAACCCAACCTACAAACAGGTCTCATCGGGAAGTACCCGTCATGTGGAAGCCGTGAAGGTGCTGTATGATCCGCAGAGAGTGACCTATGCAAAGCTGCTGGAAGTATTCTGGACCCATGTGAATCCCACCGATGCCGGCGGACAGTTTGTGGACCGTGGCAGTCAGTATGTCAGCGCCATCTTTTATGCCGACGAGACAGAGCGGCGTTTGGCGGAAAATTCAAAACAAAAACTCATGCAGACCGGTGTGTTCGCGGCACCCATCGTCACGAAAATTCTGCCTTTGGGTCCGTTTTATACAGCCGAAGACTACCACCAGAATTATTACAAAAAGAACCCCCTGCGGTATAAATGGTATCGGTCGGGATCCGGCAGGGATACATTTTTAAAGGAAACATGGACGGAGGCAAGCTTTCATTTTGACGCTACCATGGAAAACGCCTCCATGGGCTCAATGGATTCAAAAGGCATGACACCCGAGGCCATGCTGCCCGTGGTGTATACCATTCCCGACGAAGAAGAGATTCAGCGCCGGTTGACACCCCTGCAATATCGGGTGACGCGTAAGAACGGCACCGAGCCCCCTTTTCAAAATACCTACTGGAATAATCATGACGCGGGCATTTATGTGGACATCGTTTCAGGCGAGCCTCTTTTCAGTTCCCTGGACAAATACGAATCGAAAACCGGCTGGCCCAGTTTTGTCCGGCCCCTGGCAGCGGAGAATATTGTAGAGGAGGTTGACCGCAGTTTTTTCATGGTCAGAACAGAGGTGCGCAGCAAACATGCGGACTCGCACCTGGGGCATCTTTTTGACGATGGCCCCCAGCCGACGGGTCTGCGCTATTGCATTAATTCGGCTGCCCTTCGGTTTATTTCCGTGGTTGACATGGAAAGGGAGGGGTATGGGGCTTATCTCAATCAGTTTAAATAGAAATTGGCTGTGTGATGGCGGGCTATACCACTCAGCCACACTCTTATCTTGACGATCTTACAAATATTCCATACATCATGTTTATGGTTAACACTAAGATGTCAAAAAGCATCACTGATCTATATCAACCCGTCATCCAGCTTACCAAAGGGATTATTCTCATCCTTGACCAAGATGGGACGATCATCAGTTTTAATGATTTTTTGGTCTCAACCACCGGGTATTCATATTCAGAGCTCACCCATAAAAATTGGTTTGATCTGCTCCTGCTGGAAAAGGAAAAGGACGCTGCAAAACGATACTTTCGGCGCTTTCTTCTTGGAGGCAAGTCGGCGGAAAAAATTGTCACCAGGATAATTACCCGTTCAGGCAGCGAGCTCTTTGTCGAATGGCTCCACAAGCGACTTGAGGATGAATCCACTGGAGATGTCATCGGGTTGCTGGCAGTCGGTCAGGATGTATCGGAGCGCGTCATACAAGAAAAGCAGCTCTTGAATGAAAGAAATCAACTGATCGAAAGAAACAAAGAGCTTACCTGTCTCTATAGCATGACAAAGATTGTGGAACAAAATCAACCTCTCCCCCATATGCTGGAATCCATTGCCGCTATAATTCCTCCGGCATTTCAATACCCGGCGATCACTACGGCAATTATCCGACTGGACCAGCACTCCTATGGTGGTAGGGAAACGGCAATAGATGGTCCTGCTCTAACCGAAAGCCTTGTTATCCAGAAGATTCCCCGGGGAAACATCGAGGTGCGTTGTGTACCTCCCATAAATGACCACACAGCGAGCAAGAATCCCTTTCTTGATGAAGAACATGCTCTTCTAAGAACCATCGCTCACCATCTTGCACTGGCCGTCGAGAAAAAGGAATCAGTCGATCATAAAGCAGAGATCGAAAACCAGCTGCGGCATTCAGATCGACTGGCAAAAATCGGTCAGCTGACTGCTGGTGTGGCTCACGAGCTGAATGAGCCCCTTGGAAATATCCTTGGTTTTGCCCAGCTATCGTCAAAGATCACAGGCCTTCCAGGTCAAGTTTCAGGTGATCTTAAAAATATCGTAAGGGCGGCATTGCATGCCAGGGAAATTATTAAAAAGCTGATGTTTTTCAGTCGTCAGACCCCGCCACGGGAAACCCTTGTGAACCTGAATCGTCTGATTGAAGACGGTATGTATCTGTTTGAATCACGATGTGCTAAAAATGGAATAACGGTGACAAAAAAACTCTGCCGGGATTTGCCGGCCATCAAAGCCGATTTCTCCCAGCTGCAACAGGTATTTACCAACCTGGTTGTCAATGCGCTTCAGGCCATGCTCCAAGAGGGTCGTCTGAATATTGAGACCTCGTTTGATGAGACCCACGTTTACCTGTTGGTAAAGGACTCCGGTATCGGTATGACACAAGAGACGTTAAAACAAATATTTGTGCCATTTTTTACAACCAAGGATATCAATCAGGGAACCGGTCTGGGGCTGTCTGTGGTTCACGGCATTGTTAAGTCTCATGAGGGCAGTATTGACGTGCAGAGCCGCATCGACCAAGGTACCAGTTTCAGAATCAAATTTCCGCTGATGCGTTTGACCAAGGGGAAAAAAAATGAAGCATAAAAATGAGAAACATGCCGGATCCAAGATTCTGGTTGTCGATGATTCAGTGTTCACCTTGGAGGTTGTCCAAAGAAATCTCGAGGCGGGCGGCTATGAAGTCTTCACCGCAGCAGGTGTGGAACCGGCGATTACCTTCCTGGAGCAAAATGTGGTGGATCTGGTCATCACCGACATAAAAATGCCTAAAATCAGCGGCTTGGAGTTGCTTAAATATGTGAAAGAGAATGTAAAAGGAACGGAAATAATGATCATCACCGGCTACCCGTCCATTCAAGGCGCGGTGGAAGCGGTTAAAGATGGTGCTGAAAATTATCTGGTGAAACCTTTTACGGATGAAGAGTTATTATCGGCTGTTTCCAAGATGCTCGAAAAGCTGGCAAACCGTCGTGCTATTGAAACGAAACCAATGTTTGGCAGTCACCACATTATTGGAAATTCCCCGGGTATGCAGCACGTATACCGGCTCATTGAAAAAGCCGGCCAAACGAAGGTTAACGTGTTAATCACCGGAGAAAGTGGTACGGGGAAGGAATTGGTGGCACGTGCTATCCATTACAGCAGTAAATCTGTTTCCGGACCTTTCGTGACCATCAACTGTACAGCCATTCCGGATACCCTCCTTGAAAGTGAGCTCTTCGGTCATGTCAAAGGCGCCTTTACCGGTGCGCAAGCTTCCCGGGCCGGCTTTTTCCAGATTGCTGACGGGGGGACACTTTTTCTAGATGAAATCGGGGATGCCAGTCTGAATATGCAGGGGAAATTACTGCGGGCTATTCAGAACAAGGAAATTTTCATGGTGGGGTCCAGCCGTGTTCAAAAAGTTGACACACGAATCCTGGCGGCTACCAATATGGATCTTAACCATCTCGTCCAAAAGGGTCTCTTCCGGGAAGATCTTTATTTTCGACTGAACATTATTGAAATTTCAATACCGCCTCTCTGCGAACGTGGTGATGACATTCTGCCACTGGTTCAGCTGTTTATGGAAAAACTTTCCAAAGATATGAATCGCCCGGCGCCCCGTCTCTCTGACAAGGTTCTTCAGATTTTTAAAAATTACCGCTGGCAGGGCAATGTCCGGGAGCTTGAAAATCTGGTTCAACGACTGGTGGTGCTGGCCGAGACCGATGTAATTGATGTTGTGGATTTGCCCGAACAGATGCGCTTCAACATCAAAAAAGGCAAGGGTCTCAACCGGACCTTGATGGAAGTTGAGGCGGAATATATTTTAAATGTGCTTAAAAGTGTGAAAAACAATAAAACCCGGGCAGCCGAGATCCTGGGAATCGACCGAAAAACGCTGCGGGCAAAAATTCAGAAAACGAACCTGTCAGGCAATATCGAGTAATTTTATCCCACCGGGGTATTCTTCCCCGGTTTTCTGCCTTCCTCATTGACGCTTTCCAACGGCGTGTCAGCTCCATTTCACCTCCGTTACTAAAATATATCTATAGCCGTTGCCGTTATCATACGTATGTTCCGTTTGGCTTTTAGCTGACGCTTCGGCGGGTGACGGCAAACAGCCGGTCGCCTGCCTGAAGCAAATTAGGGGTCGTTAGAAAGACCAGAGGGCTGGATTGAATTTATAGTAATCAAGGGCAGGTAAGCCTATAAACGCATCTTGATATTTTGGCACTGGTGTTTCTTGCGAACGCTTATTTGCAAGTTCGAGCGGTTGTTTGACGTTATTTGCCGAAGCAGTTTCGGAACGTTATTCTGACAAAGAGTATAATTGGAGTTTAAGGTATTTCTTTTTAGTACTTAACGTATCGTCGTTTTCCAACCTTCTCTTAATTCTGGCATGCGGATTGCTCTATCAACGTGCAGCAATCACGCATTTTTTTTAAAACAAACCTAAAAATAAAGGAGAAAACAAATGCAAACCCAATCTCAACCTACGAGGATTTGTCAATCCTGTATTTATGAATCTGAATGTGGTCACTGCCAACTCAGCCAAAACACGGGCAAACCAATTTGGTTTTGTGAAGATTTTGACAGTGGAATTTTTCTGCAGTCGGTTGTAAACCAGAAGATTAATTCCCATGAACGGTCGACCCCATCTTCCAACCCCGGTACTGAGCTGATTTCAGGAAGGATGACAGGCTTGTGTATCAGCTGTGCCGACCGAGTTTCATGTATGTTCCCGATCATAGAGGGGGGCGTTTGGCATTGTGAAGAATACTGTTAGAAGCCATCTAAAAAAAACTTTTTTGAGATAGCTTCTGGATGCAGACAAACAATAGGAGAATATGACAATGTACAATACCGCAATAAAAATCAGCGAAAATTCAAGCTCTTACATACAAAATATATCACAAATGATAAAAAGAAAATACCCTTGGGAAAGAGAGTATATTCAGGCTGTCGATGAGATTCTTTCTTCCTTGAGTCTGGTGTTTGATCAGGAACCCCTCTATCAGCACGAGCGTATCCTGGAAAGGATAGTCGAACCCGAGCGGATCGTCATTTTCCGGGTGCCTTGGCGAGATGATACCGGTACCATTCAGGTGAACACCGGGTATCGGATAGGGTTTAACAGCGCACTCGGACCCTACAAAGGCGGCTTGCGCTTTCACGCTTCGGTGACACTGAGCATATTGAAATTTCTCGGTTTTGAGCAGGTGTTTAAAAATGCCCTGACCGGTTTGCCTCTGGGTGGCGGGAAAGGCGGCAGCGATTTCAGTCCCCGTGGTAAAACCGATGTTGAAATCGAAAAATTCTGTCAGAGCTTTATGGTTGGGCTGTACCAGCATATTGGTCCCAATACCGATGTGCCTGCTGGTGATATCGGTGTAGGGGCCCGGGAAATAGGATACTTGTTTGGTCATTATAAACGGATTAAAAATGTATTTGAAGGCGTGTTGACCGGAAAAGGCGTCGACTGGGGTGGTTCTGTTATTCGACCGGAAGCCACAGGATACGGTGCCGTATATTTTGCAGAAGAAATGCTGAAGACGCGCAAAGAAAACATGGAAGGTAAAAGAGTGGCAGTCTCAGGATTTGGAAATGTCGCCTGGGGTGTCGTCAAAAAAATTACGGGATTGGGAGCCAAGGTCATCACGCTTTCCGGTCCGGACGGGTTTATCTATGACAAAGATGGTGTCCAGGGTGAAAAGATCGATTATCTGTTGACAATGCGTTCCAGCGGCCGCGACCGGGTGCAGGACTATTCCGATAAGTTTAAGGTTGATTTTTTCCCGGGCAAACGCCCCTGGGATGTCGACTGCGATATCGCCTTTCCTGCTGCTTGTGAAAATGAGATGGATGTCCAGGATGCCAAGGCTCTTGTCCGCAATGGGTGCATGTGCGTTACCGAGTGCGCCAATATGCCATTGACCCCGGAGGCTATCGCATTCTTAATTGAAAACAACATTCTCTACTCTCCCGGAAAAGCATCCAATGCCGGTGGTGTTTCCTGTTCCGGATTTGAAATGGCGCAAAACAGCACCAAAATAAAGTGGACAGAGGAAGAAGTCGATCAAAGATTGCGGCAAGTGATGACCGACATCCACCGGAACTGCCTGCAGGCGGCTGAAAGGTATGGCGAGCCAGGCAATTATTTCTCCGGGGCAAATATTGCGGGATTTTTGAAAGTGGCAAATGCGATGATCGACCAGGGCAACACGTGATCTTAATACATGAACCATCGGATTTTTGGCAGAAACCCGGTCACTTTTAACATTGACAATGGCCAGGCTAAGTGCCAAAAGCCCCTATGGCAAATCCTAAATCAAGAACCCATTGGAAAATTATCATCGCCCTCAGTCTGGTGCATTTCAGTGGGGATTTCTACAGTTCTTTCATCAACCCGCTGTTTCCCGTGTTTATGGACAGGATGGGGCTGAGTCTGACCCAGGTGGGTCTTCTGGCCGGGGTTTCCCGTTTCTTGATGTTCATTGTACAGCCCATGTCCGGCTATTGGTCGGATCGCCATCCCTCGCGCAGTTTTCTTTTGATCGGGTTGCTCATGCCTATCCTTTTCATTCCTTTGACGGGAATGACAACCGGTTTTTACAGTTTGCTTTTGTGTATTGTCATCGGCTCTACAGGGTCTTCCCTGTTTCATCCGCCGGTCACGGGTATGGTGCCCGTGTATGCCGGTGGAAAACTCGGACTGGCCATGTCCATTTATAACACCGCCGGCACCCTGGCTTTTGGGGTGGGGCCCATCTTTATCACGTTGTACGTGGCCCGGTTCGGTCTTGGCGCGATGCCGGCGACCATGGTCATGGGCCTTATAATCTGGATGTATTTCTATCGGGTCATTCCCAAACCCCAGGGAAACGACATGGCCCAATATGGCTTTCTGGAGACCCTCAGACAGACCCTGGGCAGTGTCTGGCAGCCGATCCTGTTGATCTGGATTGCAATGGTTTTGCGATCGGTGGTGGGTCAGTCCCTGATGACCTTCATGCCGGTGATCTGGGTGCAGAAAGGACATAGCATCGTTTCCGCCGGTATTCTCTTTTCCATCTTTACCATTTCAGGGACGGCGGCCGGCATCCTCTGTGGTCATCTTTCGGACCGTATGGGATACAAACGCCTGTTGTGGATTACCCACGGTCTCATGACGCCCTTTCTACTCCTGTTTTTGCTGGTTCCCGGCAACTGGATTTATCCGGCCACGATATTGGCCGGCGGATTCAATATGGCGTCACTGCCCCTTGGTGTGGTGATGGCCCAGAAAATCGCCCCCAGGGGCCGCTCCATGGTCGCCAGTCTGATGATGGGCCTGGCCTTTGGAATCGGTGGGGTTCTTTCCCCCATCGTCGGTAAGTTGGGTGACATCTTTTCCATTCATAGTGTACTCCTGATTATTGTCTGCATTCCCCTTATTTCTCTGATTCCAATTTATTTTATTCCTGAGGTAGGGAATTACACGGATCAACAATCCTAACACGCCACATCAACAGTCGGCACTATGCCAAAAAAAAGCTTTCGATTTTCAGATTAGTAGCCCAAAAACGTCATTACGTGTACTAACTTTTTGTCCAGTTTAAATTCACTAAAAATGATCCTCATATAGCCCATAAGCATCTTTAAAGGTCTATGTGCGGACCAAAATCTTCTTGACAAGCTGGTAAATATTTAATATCTCTGGTTCACATAAAGATCATAAGCCCGATTTATGGCTTATATACAAACCAAAAGGAAAACTATGCCAAGGTCCATTATACGCACCTACTCACGCTATAACCGTGATGCGGCTGCCTTGCTCGGCTCGTTGATCCGCGAAGCACGACATGAGCGCAAACTAACGACTCAGGAATTGTCCAACCGCGCTGGTATTTCCAGAGGACTGCTGCAACGCATCGAAAAAGGCAATCTTAAGTGCGAAATCGGAGCCGTGTTCGAGGTGGCAACCATCGTTGGCGTCAAGCTGTTTGATGCCGATGAAAGTACGTTGACGAAATACATACGGCAAACCAAGGAAAAGCTGACACTCCTGCCAAAGTCTGTTCGAAATAAATCCAAAGTGGTGCGCGATGATTTCTAAAACGGAGAAAGAAGCCTTTGTCTGGATATGGCTGCCTGACAAAACCGAACCTATCGTGGCTGGACGGCTTGAAGCTGATAACGGCAATGTTCTGTTCAACTACGGTAAAAGCTACCTGAATCGTACTGGTGATAGCAAACCTGCGATTGCGATTTACGAACCCGAATTGCCGCTTAAGACAGGGATGCTTCCCTTACCCGAGGGCTTGGCTATGCCCGGCTGTATCAGGGATGCCGCGCCCGATGCATGGGGCCGGCGTGTGATTATCAACAAAAAGTTGGGGTTGAAGGGCTCAAGCACAGATACAGCCGAACTGGATGAACTGACCTACCTGCTGGAGTCAGGCTCGGACCGGATCGGTGCGCTTGATTTTCAGCGTTCCCCTACAGAGTACGTGCCGCGTACAGCTACTAACGTCAATATTAAAGAATTGATTGAATCCGCAGAACGGGTTGAAAAAGGAGTGGCCCTAACGCCGGAACTGGATCAGGCGTTGTTCCATGGCAGTTCTATCGGCGGTGCTCGTCCTAAAGCCTTAATTCAAGAGCAAGACAAAAAATACGTGGCCAAATTCTCATCCAACACAGATCTGTACAGTGTTGTTAAAGCTGAATTCATCGCAATGCGGTTAGCTAAATTGGCCGGGCTGAATGTTGCGCCGGTAAAGCTGGCTAAAGCGGCAAACAAAGATGTGCTCTTGATCGAGCGCTTTGACCGTGTGCCAAAAGGTGAAAAGTGGGCACGAAAAGCCATGGTCTCTGCTCTAACTCTGCTTCAGTTAGATGACATGATGGCACGGTACGCCAGCTATGAAGAATTATCAGAAATTATCCGCCACCGTTTTACCGATCCGAAGCATACGCTGAAAGAGTTTTTCTCTCGGCTCGTCTTCAATATTCTGTGCGGCAATACCGACGATCATGCGCGAAACCATGCGGCGTTTTGGGACGGCAAAGCACTTACCCTGACGCCTGCTTATGATATTTGTCCGCAAGGTCGCACAGGCAATGAAGCCTCACAAGCCATGCTCATATCTGGCGACAACAATCTGAGCCAACTCAAAACGTGCCTTGAGACCGCGCACAACTTCCTTCTTTCTGCGGAAGAAGCCCGTGAAACATTCGGTAACCTGACTGCCACTATCGAAAAGCATTGGGAAACCGTCTGTGAAGAAGCTGAGTTGAATGAAGTGGACAAGAACCTTCTTTGGAGACGGCAGTTTCTAAACCCCTATTCGCTTGAGCAATAGGAATCATCTTTGAAAAAATGGGGTCCGTTCTTAACTCTTTTCCGTGAAATGAAAATCCCGGTACTTTCGGTAAATAATAATGGGAATTGACTTTATAATCGTGCAAAAGGTATTTACTGCCATGAGACTCTCGATGAAGGCTAACTCCAATCCGATATTACGCCTTGCCTTGGTTCTCGCTCTGCTCATCCTATTACCTAGTAACACTATTTTTGCGCAAACCGTCCGCAAACCAGTCTGGGCCGGGCAGTTCTATGAAGATAATCCTTCCGAGCTGGGACGGAACATCGATCAACTCATCAGAGACGCACGGAAAACCAGTCTTCAACTTCCCAAAAACAAACGCCTTAGAGCGATTGTTATGCCCCATGCCGGCTATATATACTCGGGATGGACCGCAGCTCACGCAGCCCGGGTTTTATCGGCCGGTCAATTTTCCAAGGTAATCCTGCTGGGCCCCGATCATCGTGTGGGCTTCAAAAGCGCAGCCGTCTGCGACGTCACTGCCTATGAAACCCCCCTGGGAAAAATCGATCTTCACGAAGATGTCGCGAAATTGCGTCTGCAGCCGGAGCTGTTTCAGTCCTGGCCGGTATTCCAGGACAAAGAACATTCACTGGAAGTGATCCTGCCTTTTTTACAACGCAGCCTCGATACGTTTCAACTGGTACCGGTTATGATCGGTCAGGCGGACGTGCCACGAATATCAAGGGCCCTGGAATCGATTATTGACAACGCTACCCTGCTGGTGGTCAGTTCTGATCTTTCGCATTTTCTTCCCTATGCAGATGCGGTTGTCAGGGACCGCGAAACCATTGACGAAATCATAAACCTGAAGCCGGATAAGCTGATCAATAGGGACAACAGGGCCTGCGGAAAGGTTCCGCTTTTAATTTTAACGGAAATGGCCCGGCATAATGACTGGCAGCCGCTGCTTCTCCACTATGCCAACAGTGGCGACACGGCGGGTGATCGATCACGGGTAGTGGGATATGCCGCCCTGGCCTTTTTTGAAGAGCGATCCATGGAAAACAAAGGGAATGCCGGTATGCAATTCACTGAAGCGCAGGGGCAGGTTCTGGTGAAACTGGCCCGCAAAACCATTCTGGACAAACTGGGACTCGATGACGCCGAGCCCGCTTCCGAAGACCTGTTTTTAGCCCTGAAAGATGACTACTTTGGATTAAAGCGCGGAACGTTTGTCACACTCAAGATGAAGGGGCAATTGCGAGGCTGTATCGGCAACCTGACCTCCACGGAAACCGTTATAGAAGGTGTCCAGCGCAATGCAATCAACGCGGCTTTTCATGATCCCCGCTTTGCTCCTCTGGCAAAAGAGGAACTGGGACGGACAGAAATAGAAGTCAGTATATTGACGGAGCCTCAGCCACTTGTGTACAGGGATTGGCAGGATCTGATCAAAAATCTTCGTGTCCATGTTGACGGGGTCATCATTCGCAAAGGACATGCCAGCGCCACTTTTTTACCCCAGGTATGGGAACAATTACCCAGACCTGAAGAATTTCTTGCCCATCTGTGCATCAAGGCCGGCTTGTCATCCCAGGCCTGGAAAAATTCAGAATTGCAAGTTTTGACTTACCAGGTTCAATATTTTGAAGAGAACCGATGATCGTGCCATAATTCGGGTGGTCATTGCCACGGGTGTTTCCTCTGTGGTTACCCAGTTATTAACCATTCGGGAATTTTTAACGCAATTCCAGGGCAATGAAATCGTGATCGCCCTGATTCTTTTCAACTGGCTGCTTTTGGGTGGCATCGGCACCCGGATGGCCCGGGTTATTGTCAAACACGCGCACAAACCCACGGCCGACATTCTGGCCCGGCTTTGCCTGGTTTTAAGTGCCCTTGCCCTTCTGCAAATTCTGGCGATTCGCCTGTTACGTGACATCATCTTTACCCAGGGAAGTTCGGTGGGATTCTATCCCACCTGGCTGTTCGGCCTCCTGACCATTGCCCCATACTGTCTGCTATTGGGCCTTGTGCTGCCGTACAGCCTTTTTGTTCTGCGTATTGACACGGCGGACTATCCCGGTGCCCGCATTTATCTTACCGACAACATCGGAGATATCTGTGGCGGTGTCTTATTCTCTTTTATCCTGGTTTTTCTGGTAAGCCCTCTGATGGCGCTGTTTCTGGCGCACCTGCCCTTGCTGGTGTCGAGCTATCTTCTTTTTGCTCCCTCCCGCAGAAACAATCCCCGCGTTTTAACTGCTGTCGTCTTTGTGGCCGTGCTTCTGGGGGGCGGCACCGGGCTTGAAAGCATTTCTCTGACGCCCGCTGAAGGCCGGCTGGTTTTCCATCGCGAAACCCGATACGGCCGAATTGCAGTCCATCAGGACCAGGACCAATTCACCTTGTTTGAGAACGGTGTGCCCATGTTCAGCAATCAGAACCTGAGCGCTGCGGAAGAAACGATTCACTACCCTTTATCTCAGCTGGATGCCATTCAACATGTGTTGCTGATTTCGGCCGAAGGGGGTGTTATGAGCGAGCTGGAAAAATATCCCACGCAATCAGTCGATTACGTGGAGATGGATCCCGATGTTGCCGCAGTGAAATTTCGCTATGGGATGATTAAGCGGATCAGGGGCTTAAATGTTATTCATCAGGATGGCCGGGCTTATTTGTCTCGATCCAAAAAAAACTACGATGCCATTATTGTCAATCTGGCCGAACCCGACACATTTCAAGTCAATCGCTTTTACACGGATGTGTTTTTTAAAATGGCAAGTAAACACCTTGTACAGAACGGTGTGCTGAGTTTTTCCATGCAGGGGTTTGACGCCTATCTTGCGGAGCCCCAGCGTCAAAAATTATCCTCTCTTTACAATACCGCCAGAACGTATTTCAAGCATGTGTTGCTGCTACCCGGCCGGAAGATAGTCTTTCTGTGCAGTGACGGTAGAATGAACACAGATATCCCGACTGCCCTGGAACAAAAAGGAATCGCCAGCGCATATCTCAGCGGATTTTTTTACGGCAATGTGTCACCTGAGAGAATCCATCGCTTGAACACGCTTTTGGATCCTTCAACACCTCGCAATGTTGATACCTCACCCTATTTGATGCGTTTGATGTTTTCCCAGTGGTTTGCAAAGTTTCAAACATCTCCGACCGGGTTTTTTGTCGTGATCGCTATTCTTTCTGCACTATACCTGTTTCGTGTTACCAGGGAGGAGTTTGTTCTGTTTTCAAGCGGGGCCATGACCATGGGCAGTGAAGTATTGGTTATCTTTGCATTTCAAATTTATTTCGGCTATGTTTATCTTCAAATCGGAATCATTGTCACGCTGTTTTTAACCGGTCTGTTACCCGGTGCCTGGCTCGGTAACCGGTTGTGCCACCAGGGCAAGCCGATCCTGGTTATGACCGACGTGTTCCTGATTGCTTCCCTGACGCTGTTTATTCTGGCCGTTTCAAATATTGGAGACCGTCTTCCATTTGTTTTTTACCTGGCCTTCGGCTTTGTGGTATCGCTGGCCTGTGGTTTCCAATTTCCGGTGGCACTGTATCTCGGGGGCAGTGACAACAAGGCTGCCACCCGCTCTTTTTCCGCGGATCTGATGGGGGCTGCCTGGGGTACCTTGTTGACCAGTGTCATTCTGATTCCCTATGCAGGGATTCTTTGGACGGCGGGGGCTTTGATCGGCTTGAAAACGATCAGCTTGATTGTGATCGGCACGAGCAGGAGCCGTTGATAAACTCCCGGGGAGCACTTTATTCGCCATGAACAAATTATCCAGACGTCAGTTTATCTGTGGCAGCGCAGCCTGTTTCACAACGGCCATTGCTTTGCAATGTTTTGGTCCATTTGGACCTGATTTCTGTGCGGCCGATATCAACGGCGACATTCGCGGCAGTGTGTTTAAAGGCGATGCGCCTGAAAAGCTCTGGAAATGGTCTCATGAAGGCTTTCTATATAAAAAATTAAAAAACGATAAAGTGATCTGCGGTATCTGCCCCAACCGCTGCATCCTGGCACCGGGGGATCGCAGTATCTGCCGCTCCAGGGTTAACCTGGATGGCAGATTATACAGCCTGGCCTATGGCAATCCCTGTTCGGTGAACACCGACCCCATTGAAAAAAAACCGCTCTACCATTTCAAACCGCACACAAGGGCTTTCTCTCTTGCCACCACCGGCTGCAATTTCCGCTGCCTGAACTGTCAGAACTGGGAAATATCCCAAGCCAAGCCCCATGAAGTAGCGCCTATCTACGACCTTTTTCCGGCTGATGTCATTGACGCCGCTAAGAAGGCCCAGGCCCGATCAATTGCCTACACGTACTCCGAGCCCAGCACTTTTTTTGAATACATGATCGATATTGCCCGTCTGGCCAGAAAATCAGGCCTGTATAACCTGTGGGTGTCCAATGCGTACATTAACACCGAGCCGCTTCTGGCGCTCTGCAAGGTTCTGGATTCGGCCACATTGAATATCAAGGCTTACAATGACGGAATTTACCGTAAACTTAACGGTGGCCGTTTGAAGCCCGTGTTGAACACGTTTAAGACCCTGCACGAACAGGGTGTTCATTTCGAAATGATCAATCTGGTGGTGCCCGGTTATACGGATGATGAGGACATGGTCAAAGCCATGTGCGGATGGATTTTAGAAAATATCGGCCCTGATTATCCGCTGCATTTCCTGCGGTTTTTTCCGAGTTACAAATTGGACCGGCTGCCCCCGACCCCGGTGTCCACCTTGACCCGCTATCGGGAGCTGGCCATGCAGCAGGGGATTCATTATGCCTATGTCGGCAACGTCGCCGGTCATGAAGGCAACAACACCTACTGTCATAACTGTAAGAAACTGCTGATCGAGCGACAGGGATATACCATTCCCAGCTATAACCTGGTTGGCAATCATTGCAAGTTCTGTGACACGCGCATTCCCGGGGTATGGCATGAGACGTCTTGGCCCAAAGAGCGACACGGTCGCGTCCTATAAAAACGTGAAACGATTTTATTCAAACTCGTAAATTTCGTACTGGGTTTCCTGCTCCAGCAATTGATCGATCTGTTTTTGAATTTTCGCCCTTTCAGTACCCTGCAGCCAGGCATTCCAGTAATAGAGTGATTGCCATTTGGTGACCACCAGGCTTTCTTCGGGCTTGTCAACCCGTTTCAGGGTTTCCCCGGTGATATACCCCGGAACGCCCATGGTGATAGCTCGCAGCTGATTGATGAGTACCAGCAATGCTTCTTTTTTTTCTTCGGGCACGTTTCTCTTGATATGGACCCTGATCATTTTCGACCCTCCTTTTGATGTTTTTTTCTGCGGCGGTCGCGTATTTCAAAGATGGCCGGCATGAAGATGATGCTGCCGAACAGACAGCCGGCAATACCGATGACCGCGACAATTCCCATGCTTTTCAGCCCGGGATAATGGGACAGGATGATGGAACCAAAGCCGGCGATGGTGGTCAGGGACGTCAGCACAACCGCCCTGCCGGTTTGATACCAGCCCCTCAACGGGCTGTGGAAATCCGGATGTTTGAAAGTGTTGGTAAAATGGACACCATCATCGATACCGATACCGATAATCATCGGTAGTACCATGATATTCAGGAAATTGAAGTCCACCCGAAACAGGGTCATGAATCCCATCAACATGGACATTCCGATAAAAAGCGGCAGCATCGAGAAACAGAGATATCTAATGTCGCGATAGTAGACCCAGAGGATAACCACGATGCACAAGCTTGCCAGACCCAGGGATGTTTTGAGGTTCTGAAGGATCAGTCGTTTAAGATCGCCCGTGAGGATGTTGGCCCCGGTTAAATAAAAGGAGCCAGGGTCCACACCTGCTTGCGACAGGTGCTGGATGAGTCGATCTTTGAACTGCATTGTATCCTTATAGGACCAGAGATCCACCCTCGGATGGATGTAGATGATGGCGGTAAATTGATCGTTTTTCTGGAAAGCAAGGCGCTTTAGAATCGAACCCAGGTCAGATGCGCGCAGATGTGATGGGAGCAGCACAGTCTGGTTGGAAAAACCAGCCCCAAGCTGTTCGACATAGCGATCATACAGACCGTTGGTTCTAAACCCGTATTTTTTCAAAGAACTCTCGAGATTTTGCCGTATTCGATCCAGATCGAAGGTTTCCGGATGTGACTGCATCCAGGCGATGTTATGTCTCTGCATGACCGGTGACAAGAGAAACCGGCTCGTGGAAGTGATCTTGGATATGTATCCCTGTTCTTGCATGGGTTGCAGAGACTGAACCATGAATGCTTCGCGATCCATGACGTCTTCTTCGGAAGATCCGGTGATCGTCAACAGAACCGTGCCGGTGGAGTCACCGAGCCAGGTGGTGACCTGGTCCTGCAGCTGCAAAACGCCGCTGTCACGTGGTCTGAAGTTTTTCAGGTTGTCGTCGAAGCGCACCTGAAAACCGGCGATCAACAGTCCACCTGTGCAGAGAGTGGCCAGTATCAGTGTTCGTCCGGGATGGCGCTTTATGGAAGTAAATAAAGGGGTCAGAAAAAAACCAGCCAGGGTCGCCTTCTTTTGGAACCGCCCGGTGGACGAAGTCCAGACGAGGCAGGCCGGCAGGAATACCAGCATGGCCAGGAGACAGAACAGAATACCCGTTCCGGTTAAAATGCCGAGTTCCCTGAATCCTTTGAAATCAGAGAAACCCACCGCATAAAAAGCCATGGCAGTGGTGAGGCCGCCGATAAATATCCCCGTTCCGGCCTCTTTAAATGTGGCTTCCAGACGTGACAGTTCGTCCAGATCTGCCACCTCAGGATCGAAAAATCGATTGACCACATGGATAGCAAAATCGATGCCCAGCCCGATCAGGACACAGGCGAACAGGCAGGTCAGAATATTGAGATGCTGAAACACTATTCCGGCAAACCCGATGGTCCAAAAAAGACTCATGACCAGAGGTACACTGACCAGAAGAAGAACACCGGGGGTTCGAAATGATATGAAAAACAGGAGCATGACACAGACAAAAGAGGTGATCAGGGTGACCTTGATATCCAGACGGGTAATGGCTTCATCTTTGACGGCAATGGGGTAGCCGCCGGTGTGTCGAACCTGGATGGCTGTTTCCGATAAATTTCGAGATGTTTTGAAACGTCTGCCAACACCTGTTTTTCCATGGCAGCGACTTCCTGCATCAATTTCTTACTGAAAGCGATGTCCTGTGGGGGTTCTGTGGGAGTCAGAAACATGAAATAGGTGCGCTTGTTTTTTGTCCGGTACAGACCGGTTTCATCGAATCCGCCTTTCTGGTGAAAAGGAATTTGAAGGGCTGAAAAAAGCAGGTCTCCCACACCCAGGGGGTCCAGGGCAATCATACGTTTGCCTGCCTGGCCCAGCGGCGTCATGAGAAGCTGCCTGTTTTCACGAATTTTTTGCTCGATATTCTCGCTGGTCAGGTTTTCCGTGAGTGTTTGCATGTTTTCCGCTGTCAGGAGCAGGGGAATATGGGCCAGAAGGGTGTCGAACCAACCCAGGACCTGCTCAGGGTCGTGTTGATAATCCACCTTGGAAATCATGGGGAATTGGGCGTATTGTCCAGCCAGAGTGCCCAGGAATTCGGTGATAATAGACAGATCCAGTGTTTCATCCACCGTAATGACCGATATTAAAAGCGATTGAAATCCAACCTCTTCGGTGATCTCAAAAAAGCGCTGAACTTCCGGACGGCCTGATGGAAGCAGGGAAAAGAGACTGAGGTTCAACTTGATCCGCAGGGCAGCCATGATCGATATCCCTGTGAGAACCAGTGCCAGGAGGATGATGGCCTTATGAAAACGGTGGATGAATTGAGACATGTTTGCTGAACCCCGATGATCCATCTTTTTGAACGATATCTGATTTATACACTGTATTTATGGGAAAGTAAAAAGAAAGGGTCTGAGGGTTGAAGGGTTGGAGGGGAAGCCCTTAAGCTTTTAGCTCTTTGTCAGAGAAGAGCCAAGGGCAAACAGCTGATACCGTATGGTATTATAGGAATGTGCAGTCTGTAATACACGAAACTGTATTTGAAAATAGCCTTTTCTTTGGTTGCCCTCCACACCTTCAACCCCATCTATCTTGTTCCCCCGGTTTTTATAGGTCTTCTAAAATGTGTTGGTCAAAACTTTTCAGCTCTTCAGAAGTATCTCCCTCAACCCAAAAAGGATGCCGCATCCAATGATGCTTCCCAGAATCAGAAGCAGATAGACCTTTGTTTTTGGAAGCTGAAGGAGTTTGGACAGGATAAAACCGCTGAGAATTCCGCAACCTTTCAAAGGCAGGGTGGTAATGACGATCACACCGGGTGCTCCTAGCGCCTGAACCCATTGGAAAAGGCGGGTATTCAGTCGCGCTTTCGCATGTCAATATCGAAACGGAAAAAGTGGATTATATCAATGCCCACGGCACGGCAACAAAGGTCAACGATCACATGGAGGCACAGGCCATCCAACGGCTGTTTGGAAAGAAAAACCTGGCGCGCATAACTGTCAGTTCCACCAAATCCATGGTAGGCCACTGCCTGGCGGCCCGGTCCGGTGTCAAGCCGATCACCACATTCGATACAGAGCCCTATAGCGCCAACGTGGCGGCATGTGTCGGTGATTTCAAGCCGGCCAAATTCATGTCACTCATGACCTACCGTCGGATGAGCCGTATTTCGAGAATGGCTGTTGCTGCCAGCATCGAGGCTGTCGAAGACAGCGGACTCTGCCTGGAGGGGATGAACAGGGAGCGGGTGGCCGTGGTCATGGGGACCGCCTATGGCAGCAGTTCCCATGTGGACGGATTCTATCGCAGGCGGTGTTGCCGTCATGGGCCACTATGCAACACAAGGGCAACCCATAGCCAGGACTATCGTTCGTTGCATGGAAAAAGCTGGCATTCAACCGGTCAACATCCAACAGGTGAGTGTGTCGGCTAACTGCGCCAAAGAATTGGACATCCTGGAGCTGGAGCAGATCGTCAGCTGTCTTAAATTTCCCGACAGGGATTTGTGGGTATCGCCCTTGAAATACCTGATAGGCGATTTCGGCGCTGCAGGAACCACGCGTGCTGCTGCTGTTCTGCTCAGCCTGTATCACCAGATTTTTTTGCCGGCGATTCCTGTTTCAGTGTTGAAAAGGACAGAGAAAACGCCCATTGAATGGGGACCTTGTCAACTTGAAATCATTGACAATGCGTTGATGACCAGCACCACGTTTGGAGGGGGGACAGTCAGTATTATCTTTTCCAGATAGACCGCCAGCGATGTTGTTTACTGCTTCGAGTTCCTTAAAAATGCATCCAGCGCTACGATCATAATGGTGTTTAGGTCGGTGGCTGTTTTCTCTCCATATTTACGAACCCGGTCTACAAGTTCACAGGGGATGGTAACTGCCAAGTCCTCACATTCATTTTCTGTAGATTTCTTCATCATCATGTCAATTCCTGACCAGTTGGTATCGTTTTGTTCGGATTTCAGTACCCCGTGGATACCTTTTTCCCGAAGCGTTTGTTTACCAGCGTTTCAATGTCGGCCTGTCGATGGCAGGCTACCTTATGATCATCTCCGATATCTTCCAGGGCCGGGTCCTGGTTTCGGCACAGATCCATAACAAACGGGCAACGGGTGTGAAAACGGCACCCTGCCGGTGGATTCAAGGGGCTGGGCACATCACCGGATAGAACAATTCGTTCTTGCTTGTGTTCGACATCGGGAACGGGAATGCCCGAGAGCAGCGCATGGGTGTAAGGGTGGCGTGGATAACTGAAAATGTGACCGGTTTTAGCAATTTCCACAATTTTCCCGAGGTACATGACTGCCAGCCGATGGCTGATGTATTTTACCACCAGAAGATGGTGGGTTACAAACAGATAGGTTAAGTTTAGTTTCAGCTGCAAGCCATGCAGGAGGTTGAGTATCTGGGCCTGGACCGACACGTCCAGGGCGGAGGTCGGCTCATCGAGAACCAGAAAATCCGGATTTGTGGCGATGGCACGTGCTACGGCGATACGCTGTCTTTGTCCTCCTGAGAATTCATGGGGGTAACGGAGGTAATGATCTTTTGTAAGACCGACCAGGTTCAAGAGTTCCATCACGCGATTTTCCAGATCACGACCTCTGAAAAGGTGCTGTGCTTTCAATGGCTCGGCAACAATGTTTTTTACCAGCATGCGGGGATTCAATGACGTGGTGGGGTCCTGAAACACCATTTGCAGTTTGCTGCGTATCCCCAGCTGCTTCAATGATTTTAACGAAATCTTGGCAATGTCGATCCCGGATGTGGTGTCCTCCTCTGACGGATAATAAACGATTTTACCGTGCGTGGGTTTGTGCAGCCGGACAATGGCTTTGCCGGTGGTGGTTTTGCCGCAACCCGATTCACCCACAAGACCCAGGCATTCACCCCTGTATATATCCAGGTCAACACCGTCCAGAGCTTTGACGGCATCCACCTGTCTTCGAAATACACCACCGAATACAGGATAATGTTTTTTCAGATTTTTCAGTTCAATAATTTTTTTCATATTCTCAAAAAATAAAACACTCAAGAGTTGTTGCGGGGTTTTTCTGTATATAAAAAACAGGCAACCTGGTGATTGTTTCCGACCTCTGTGGATTCCGGAAATGCTTCTTTACAAATCGCTTTGGCATCCCTGCAACGCGGGTGAAACCGACATCCGGACGGTGGATTGACAAGATTCGGAACATTTCCTTCGATGCTTTGAAGTTGCCCTTCATGGGAAAATCGGGGAACGGCATTGAGCAGTGCGCGTGTATAAGGATGCCGGGGTTTGTTGAACAAGTCCTTTACATCGGCCACTTCACACAGGTTGCCGGCATACATTACACCAACACGGTCACAGGTTTCAGCGACAATCCCCAAATCATGCGTGATCAGGAGCACCGATGAGATGACCTTCTGTTTGAGATCTTTTAAAAGATCCAGAATCTGAGCCTGAATCGTGACATCCAGGTTGGAAGTGGCTTCATCGGCAATGAGCAACAAGGGATTGCAGGCCAGTGCTATGGCGATAACGATACGCTGCTTCATACCACCGGAAAGATTGTGCGGGTAGCGTCGGGCGATTTCCTGGGCATGAGGAATACTGAGCTTGGCAATCATTTCAACAGCGCGTCTCATGGCCTCTTTTTTTAAACGGTTTTCCCATAACTTGAGCAGGGGTGTTTTGCTGAAGAGCCTCAGTATCAGCGCTTCCGGGCGGATCGCAGCGAGCCGGTAAAGCGCTATCAGAAGAATTCTGAATGGATTGGTCTTTGGGATGCCATGCTCCATATCCATCAATATCTGTTGGCACATCTCTGCTCTGCGATGGAAAAGAAAACTCTCTGCAACCTGTTCACCGATACTCATGATGGGGTTCAAGGCCGCATTGGGTTCCTGAAAAATCATGGAGATTGTGTCCCCCCGTAAGCCCTTCATGGCGGTTTCGGACAGTTGCAGCAGATCGATAGGCGTCTGGCTTCCATTGTTTTCCGGATAGAACAGAACCTGACCACCGTCGATTTTTCCCGGTTCCTGGATTATGCGCATAATGGAACGAACTGTGACACTTTTTCCACAGCCGGATTCACCTACCAGACCAAAGGTGCAACCATGATCCACAGACAGACTGACTTTGTCCAGGGCCTTTACCACACCCTCATGGGTATAAAAATTGGTTACCAGGTCAATGGTTTCGATGAGTTTGGACATCAGGCTTTAGTACCTTAATGGCTGCTTCTGTGCGTTCTATTAAAAAACAAAATCAATCACGAAAGCACGAAATCTGGAAAACACGAAAGCTTTGAAGATCCTTTTCGTGTTTTCGTGATAAAAATCATTTTCTTTTCCACGGCTGCTTACGGCTTACAGCCAATTGTCTATCGTCTTCTCTGCTTGGGATCGAACGCGTCTCGCAGCGCGTCGCCGATCAGGTTCCAGGCCAGAACAAAGAGCACAATACACGCCCCGGGTATGGCAATGGCATGCCAGTACTTAAGGGGATCATCTACCGGCCCGACGATATAATTACGGGCCAAAGCGACCATCTGGCCCCAATCAGCGTAACCTTTGGGAGCGCCCAGGCCTATGAAGCTCATGAACGCAGCAACAATCACCATGGACCCGATATCCATGGAGGCCATGACCAGCACGGGATATATCCCGTTGGGCAGGATATGTTTTCTCATGATGGTAAAATTGGAGACACCCATGACACGGGCTGCCTGGACATAATCCAGTTCCCGCAATGTCAAAATACTGGATCGCATGACGCGCACATAATCTCTCCATTTTACAATTGCCAGGGCAATCATGACCTTGTCCAGACCCCGGCCGAAGGCAACAACGATGGCCATGGTGAGCACCAGCAGCGGCACAGCGAAAATGATATCCACCACACGCATGATGATTTCGTCGATGATTCCGCCATAGTATCCCGATATAATTCCCAGCGAAACACCGATGATCAACGCAAAACCGATCACAAACATGCCGATCTTGAATGCCGTTCGTGTTCCCCACACCGCACCGTAAAAAATATCGTATTGGCCGGAGGTCGTGCCGAAAATATTGATTGAACTGGGCGGTTTCGGTGTTTGGGAATAGCCTTTATGGGGCATCATGTAGGGATTGTAGGCGTATTTTGGCGGTGCGATATAGGGTGCCAGTACTGCTACCGTCACAAAAATGAAGAGCAGCGAGAAACCGATGATAGCCGACGGATTTTTAAAAATCCTGTGCAGGGTATATTTCAGTTCTCTGATTCGGGGATGCTGTTCTTTGTTCATACCATCCTCATCAGTTGAGTCTTATCCTGGGATCAATATAGGCGTAGAGGATATCCAGAACGAGATTAATGGTCACATACACCAATCCAAAAAACAGGCAGATACCCATTAATACGGGGAGATCCAATGAGATGGCGGCGTTTGCCAGCCACCATCCGATACCCTGGCGGTTGAAGATGTACTCTACGGCGATGCTGCCCTCCATGGAGTATGCCGCCAGCCAGCCGGCAACCGTTACCACCGGAATCAATGCATTTTTACGTGCATGTTTGAAATAAATGGTATGGTAGTCCGCGCCTTTGGCCAGGGCGGTGATGATATAGTCCTTGGAGATTTCTTCAATCATGCTGGAACGCATGACCCGCAACAAAATGGCCACAATGACCACAACCTGGGTAAAGACCGGCATCACAAGCCGCGAAATTGCATCGCGTGCAATATCCAGTCTGCCGTTCAAAAGACCATCGAGTGTGTATAGATAGGTATAGCGTTTGAACTGATCTGGATTTTCACGAATCCAGACGTTGAACCCGTCGTCGATGATACCCGGAGGGAAGATGTTGAAATACCCGTAAAAAAACATCAGGATAATCAAAGCGAATAAAAAGGTAGGCAGAGACCAGCCGACAATGGCGAATATACGTGTGGAATGGTCTACCCAGGTATCCCGGTGGATTCCGGACACCGTTCCCAGCCAGATGCCGAAAATGATGATAATCGGTATGGTGTACAGGTTGAGTTCCAGGGTGATGGGAAAGTAATACCAGAACGCATCCCAGACCGGCATGGCCGCCACAAAGGAATAGCCCCAGTTGCCCGAAGAAACCTGCCGTATCCATCGAACATATTGAATGTGAAAGGGATCGTCAAGCCCCAGCTGCTTGACGATGATGGGCAGGTCCTTTACCTGCTGGGGGGATTTGACATAGGCCATAGCCCTGCGCTCCGGGCTGAAGGTCATGAGAATAGAAAAAATCAGGACCGAAACGCCGAAAAGGACAAAGGCCAGAAACAGGAATCTTCGAATAATATAAGTTGTCAAGGAAGTCCCGTCATATGAACGTTTGATTTCTGCCTGTCGTCTAGGCGACAGGCAGAAATCAAATTGGATTAAAAGTTTTTCACCAAGAAGCGATACCGTCGCGATGTATAAATTTGTGAAACAAATTTATTTGGTAATGTTCCAGAAAAATTCAACGGTCTGCGAGAACATGGGATTGCGGTCGTATCCTTTTACATAGTCACGATAGACAAACAGCTCCAGGGGTTGGAACAGGGCGATGCCCAGGGCATCCTCGTACCAGATGTTTTGCAGTTTGTCATAGGCTGCTGCACGCTTGTCCGGCTCGACGTTTTCGATTCCGGCTTTAAGGAGTTTGTCCACGTCCGGGTTGTTATAGCCCATGTATTTGCCGTATGTCCCGTTGGAGCTCATGTAGGGATACATGAAGTTGTGGGGGTCTGGATAGTCGGCGCCCCATCCGATGATGAAAATGGGATAACGGAATTGACGGATGGCCGGCATATAATCCTTCCAATCCACATTACGAACCTCGATCTGGAATTTGGGATTCAAGGATTCGATATTTTCTTTCAACATCAGGGCTGCGGCTTCCCGTTCTTCCCGGCCGGTATTGTGGGTGATGATCATCTTGAAACCCTTTTCCCAGACAGCGCCTCCCCAGGCTTTTTTCATGTATTCTTCAGATTTTTTCAGATCGAATGCGTACATGGGCATATCTTTTTTATATGCCAGCCCGCTGATCAGGGGTGTTCCCGGGAGTGAGCCCAGACCATTGAGCACTTCTTTGAGAAAGGTATCCCCGTCGTAGGCGTGCATGAAAGCCTTGCGTACGTTGATGTCACTGAAGAAATCGGGTGGAATGCCTTCGCCGTCCAGTTTTCCGCTTCCGATACTGGGGTTGCCCGTGGGATCTATTTTCTGGCAAAACAGCGCGCCGGTAACCGCCAGCTGGGGCAGTTTTGTAATCTTGACCCCTTGCATGCCTTCGACTTCATGCAGAAAGGTTTTGCCCACGTGGATACGGTCGGCATCGCCGGCCTTGAGCATCAGCATACGGGTGGCGTGCTCGGGGACATATTTGACGATGGCGGTCTTGATGGTCGCTTTGGGGCCCCAGTATCCGTCGAATCTTTCAAATACAAACTGTTTGGACGTTTCCCAGAGTCTCAGCTTGTAAGGTCCGGTACCGTTCGCTATGGCTCGCAGGGGCTCTTTGCCTTCGGCCGGCTTGTTGTATTTGGCAGCGTTGGCGATGTTGCCGTCCCAGCATCCATTGGCAATGGCCCATTCCTTGTCAATTACCGCGGCTGAGGAATAGCAGAGGATGCCCAGCAGGGGAGGGTACGCTTTGGGCAGGTGAAGAATCACCTTGTCTCCCTTGGCTTCCACGGCCTTGTCGATTTTTTCGAAAATGCCGGGCACTACCTGGTCGTCTTTTCGGGTGGTATCGTCACCGGTCAGGGCTTCCAGCATCATCCACATGGGGCCACCTGCAGGATCGCTGATCATGGCCCTTTTAAAGGAATACACCACATCCTCGGGTGTCAGGTCGCCGCCTTCATGAAACTTCACACCCTTGCGAATGGTGAACGTGTAGGTTTTACCGTCAGCGGAAATACCCCCGTTTTCCACACTGGGAACTTCGGTGGCCAGGATCGGGGAAAACTGGTCCGTATAGGGATCTTTGAAGAAAATCAGATTCTGGTAAATGACGTAAAGTTTGGCTGCGCCGGCATTGTCATAGACCTTGGCCGGATCCAGTGTCTCAACGGAGCCGATATCCGCCAGGACAAATGTGTCTGGATTTTTCACCTGTGCGTAAGTAGCCGTGACCCCCATGACAAAAACAAGACTAAGAACCAGGATGAATAATAATCTTTTCATAATATCTCCTTTTCTCTTTATGATTCAGGATCATGTGGCCCAGCGAGTCAAGGCCGGCTTTTATTTCGAATCCCTGTCAGCGAACCATCAGGGAGGGTTTTATATGGAGATGCTTGTTCTACCGATCAGTCAAGGCGGGTTGCAGCCCGGTCTCGCCGTGAGTTTGAACCACAATGCGAGCGAATTAAAACGAGACAGTATTTCTTGGTGTCGAAGGTTTTCCGCCCCTATTCGACTGAGATCGCCGAAGTCCTGATGCTAAGTTCTTGAACTATAATCTTTATTGATGTTGAATGTTTGTGTCAATACTAAATCACAATTCAGTTGCGAAGTCCACAGCTCTTCTGCAGGCTGTCCTTGTAAGCTGCCTTGATGTGCTCGGCATTTACATTCACAGGACAACTTGACAATCGTGCCGGAACCGGTATACCGATGCCATGATGAAACAGATGGGTAAGGACGTTACCCTGGAAGACATGATTCAGGCCTCCAAGGTTTGCCACAGTTCAGGGCTGTCCTTCTGCCATTCCCTTCTGATCGGCGGGCCTGGTGAAACCATGCAGACGGTCCAGCGCACCTTTGATGCCATTCTGGACATGTCGCCCACGGCCGTTGTCTGTATGGTGGGGATTCGTATTTTTCCGGGAACACGGTTGTATGAGATTGCCAGAAAAGAAGGCAGCATCCAGGCGGGTCAGAATCTTCTGGAACCCTGTTTTTATCTGTCGCCTGGGAGCCAGGGGACCCTTGTGGGAATATATGAGAATGGGGCAGCGCTTTAAACGATAGACTGTTAGCATGATAGGCTGTAGGCTATTAGGTTGCTCACAGTTAACAACCTACAGCCTAACAGTCTAACAGTCTAATAGCCTAATAGTCTACAGCCTAAACAACCTAATATTAAGGAGTACATTCATGAGTACGTTCAAATTTCAGGAAATGTTTCCGCTGAAGGAAGATACCACCGAATACCGTCTTCTGAGCACTGATCATGTATCGGTTAGCCGCAATGCGGATGGGGAATTTGTCAACATAGCACCGCAGGCCTTGTCCCTGCTAGCAGCGGAGGCCTTCAGAGACGTGTCCCATCTGTTGAGAACCTCGCACCTGACAAAGGTCTCGGCCATCCTGGACGATCCCCAGGCGTCTCAGAACGACAGGTTTGTAGCGCTGGAAATGCTGCGCAATGCCGTGATTGCATCTGACGGTGAATTTCCCATGTGCCAGGATACCGGCACCGCCATCGTCATCGGTAAAAAGGGTCATCGTGTGCTGACCGACGGTTCGGATGAGGAAGCATTGTCGTACGGTGTGTTCAACGCCTACCAGAAGAACAATTTGCGTTACTCCCAGAATGCACCCCTTACCATGTATGAAGAGAAAAACACGCTATGCAATCTCCCCGCCCAGATCGAGTTGTACGCCACCAAAGGTGATTCATACGGGTTCCTGTTCGTGGCCAAGGGGGGCGGGTCTGCCAACAAAACCTATTTGTTCCAGGAGACCAAGGCACTCCTGAACCCGGAATCTTTGGTGGCCTTTATGAAAGCAAAAATGAAGATGCTTGGTACGGCGGCCTGTCCACCTTATCATCTGGCATTTGTCGTGGGGGGTACATCTGCCGAATTCACTCTTAAGACCGTAAAACTGGCGAGTGCCGGATATCTGGACGGACTCCCGACCAAGGGGAGTGCTTCCGGGCATGCGTTCAGGGATAGGGAACTCGAGGATGTGATCCAGGTCTTGTCCCAGGAGTTGGGTATAGGCGCACAATTCGGCGGTAAATATTTCTGTCTGGATACCCGGGTAATCAGGCTGCCACGGCACGGGGCCTCCTGCCCGGTGGGAATAGGTGTCAGCTGCAGCGCTGATCGCAATATCAAGGCCAGGATATCGCGTGAGGGTATATTTCTCGAAAAACTGGAAACAAATCCCGCAAGATTTCTTCCCCAAGTGATTTCCACGGGAGAGACAGCCGTACCCATCGATCTTGACCAGCCCATGAAGAACATTAGGGCTGAGTTGCGTCGCTATCCGGTCAGGACACCCCTGCTTCTCTCCGGTAAGATTATCGTCGCCAGAGACATTGCCCACGCAAAGCTCAAAGAACACATAGACCAAGGCGGTGCATTGCCACAGTATTTCAAAGATCATATTGTTTATTACGCCGGACCTGCCAAGACCCCTGCAGGATATGCTTCCGGCTCCTTTGGCCCGACCACGGCGGCCAGAATGGATCCCTATGTGCCCCTTTTTCAGAAACTGGGTGGCTCTCTGGTGATGCTGGCAAAAGGAAACCGTTCCAGAGTCGTCACCGACGCATGCAGGGAAAATGGCGGTTTTTATCTCGGTTCCATCGGTGGGCCGGCTGCCAGACTTGGCCGGGACTGTATCACCGCCATGAAGGTACTCGCCTACGAGGAACTCGGTATGGAGGCGATCTTTGAAATTACGGTAAAAGACTTTCCGGCATTTATCCTGATCGACGATAAGGGCAATGATTTTTTTGAGGCACTGCTGGGTGATTAATTTGGACTATCAATAAATGCGACAACGTCGCGTCAAATAAAATCGCGAAGCGATTTCATTGGGTATTTACAAACCCTTCTAAATTGGTATAATCTGAAAAATTCTTTTGGCATAGCTATAGGGGTTGTCAGAAAAACGTTCCGATTGAGGACCTTTTTTCTGCTACAATCCCTTATGCTGCCATCCTATTTTCGGAACATTATTATGACAAGCGGTATAAAATATAAAATTACAAAGACGATGGATACCAAGCGGTTCCAATACAATCTAAAGGAGTTTTTTTATGGCAAAGAAAATGAAAACAATCGATGGAAATACAGCCGCGGCTTATGTGGCTTATGCCATGAGCGATGCTGCTGCAATTTATCCCATCACACCCTCTTCCCCCATGGGAGAGTTATGTGATGAATGGGCTGCAAATGGGCAGAAAAATATATTCGGTCAGGAAATGGCGGTACGCCAGCTCCAATCCGAAGCAGGAGCTGCTGCTGCTGTTCACGGTGCTTTGGCCGCAGGGTCATTGACGAGCACCTTCACAGCCTCACAGGGTCTTCTGCTGATGATACCCAACATGTATAAAATCGCAGGTGAAATTCTTCCCGGCGTTTTCCATGTGACAGCCCGTTCCGTGGCGGGTCACGCGCTGTCCATTTTTGGTGATCATCAGGATGTCATGGCGGTCCGGCAGACCGGTTTTGCGTTGCTGGCGTCGGCCTCGGTCCAGGAGGCCATGGACCTGGGTCTTGTGGCACATCTCAGTGCCATCGAGGCAAGTCTGCCCATCTGCCATTTCTTCGATGGATTCCGCACGTCTCACGAAATTCAAAAGATCGAGATGATCGATTATGAGGATATGGCCGGGCTGGTTAACTGGGATGCCATTGCCAAGTTCCGTGCGAGGGGGGTAAACCCGGAACGCCCGGAACTGAGAGGTACGGCCCAGAACCCGGATGTCTACTTTCAAGGGATCGAAGCCTCCAATCCCTATTATTTAAAACTGCCCCAGATCGTCAGCAATTATATGGCAAAGGTCAGCAAGCTGACTGGCAGGGCCTATCAGCTTTTTGATTACATCGGTGCCCCGGATGCGACCCATGTGATTGTCTCCATGGCATCATCCTGTGAAACCATCGAGGAGGTTGTCAACCACCTTGTCAAGAAGGGCCAGAAAGTAGGACTGGTCAAGGTGCGACTCTATCGGCCGTTTTCAGCGGAACACCTTTTCAAGGCTATTCCTGGAACAGTCCAGAGGATGACGGTTCTGGACAGAACCAAAGAGAAGGGCTCCCTGGGGGATCCCCTGTATCAGGATGTCTGCACCGCGTATGTGGAAAATGCCGCCAAAATTCCCCTTATCGTCAACGGGCGCTACGGGCTTAGTTCCAAGGAATTCAATCCCAGCATGGTAAAGGCGATATTTGACAACTTGCAGGCCGAGAAACCCAAAAATCATTTTACCGTGGGCATCGTCGACGATGTCACCCATACATCCCTGGATGTGGGCGATGGATTTGATGTGGCTCCTGAAGGTACGGTGCAATGCAAGTTCTGGGGCTTGGGAGCGGATGGTACTGTGGGCGCCAACAAGAGCGCCATAAAAATCATCGGCGACAATACCGACATGTATGCCCAGGCATATTTTGCTTACGATTCCAAAAAATCCGGCGGTGTGACCATGTCCCATCTCCGATTTGGGAAAACCCCTATCCAGTCGACGTATCTCATCGATGCGGCTGATTACATCGCCTGTCACAAATCGAGTTATGTGAACATTTACGATGTATTGGAGGGCATCAAGCAGGGCGGCACTTTTTTGCTCAATTCCAACTGGACGGTGGAGGAGATGGAAACCAGACTGCCGGCGAACATGCGGCAGACCATTGCGCAAAAGAAAATCAAATTTTACAATATCGATGCTGTCCGAATAGCAGCGGAAATCGGGCTGGGGGGACGCATCAACATGATCATGCAGACGGCCTTCTTTAAACTGGCCAACGTGATTCCGGTCGAAGAGGCCATCAGATATTTGAAAGATCAGATCAAGGCCCTTTTTGGTTTGAAAGGTGACAAGATTGTCAATATGAACTATGCCGCCGTGGACAACACCCTGGACAATCTGATGGAGATCACCGTACCGGATTCATGGGCGGCTGCGACGGACGACGCCGAAACACCCCTCCCTGAACCTGAGTTCGTTACCAAGGTCATGCGTCCCATGCTGGCGCAGCAGGGCGATAAACTTCCCGTGAGTGCATTCAGGGCGGATGGTCTTTTCCCCGTAGCCACCACCCAATACGAAAAAAGAGGGGTAGCCATCAATGTGCCCGAGTGGGTTCTGGAAAACTGCATCCAATGCAACCAATGTGCCATGGTTTGTCCCCATGCTGCCATTCGTCCGATTCTGCTGACGGATGAGGAGTGCGATGCCGCTCCCCAGGGCTTTGAAACCAAAAAGGCCCTGGGCAAGGAATTGAAGGGCTATCATTTCCGTATACAGGTCAATGCACTCGACTGCATGGGTTGCGGCAACTGTGCTGATATCTGTCCGGCCAAGAAACCTGCCCTGATCATGCGTCCCATCGAAACCCAGACCGATATTCAGGTTCCGAACCAGGATCATGCGCTGACAATTCCGGTCCGTGATGACCTGGTAAAGCGCGCGTCGATTAAAGGCAGTCAGTTCCAGCAGCCACTCCTCGAGTTTTCCGGGGCTTGTGCCGGCTGCGGAGAAACCCCCTATGCCAAGCTGCTGACTCAGCTGTATGGTGAACGCATGATCATCGGAAATGCCACCGGCTGTAGCTCCATATGGGGCGGCTCCGCACCTTCCATACCCTACTGTGTCAACAAGGACGGGTTTGGCCCCACATGGGGAAATTCCCTGTTCGAAGATCCTGCAGAGTTCACTTATGGTATGTTCATGGGGATTCAGCAGCAGCGTATCGGTTTGGCGGATCAGATGAGACAGCTCCTTTCGAGCCTGTCTGACGCCGATCTAAAAAATGCCATGCAGGGATGGCTGGGAAACATGGATGACCCTGATTTGTCAAAGCAATTTGGTGATCAATTGAAGACACTTCTGCCGAAATATCCCGCAGACAACGGTCTGCAGAAAATTGCGGAGATGTCCAATCTGTTCACTAAAAAGTCATTCTGGGTTTTTGCCGGGGACGGCTCGGCCTACGATATTTCTTTCGGTGGTATTGACCATGTGCTGGCTTCGGGTGAGAACATCAATGTGTTTGTATTCGATACCGAGGTTTACTCCAATACAGGCGGACAGTCTTCCAAGGCCACTCCTACGGGGTCTGTGGCCAAGTTTGCTGCTTCGGGCAAGAAAACCGGTAAGAAAGACATGGGGGCCATGTTCATGTCTTATGGGTATGTCTATGTGGCAAGCGTCTCCATGGGAGCCAACAAACAGCAGCTTATGAAAGCTGTGATGGAGGCCGAGGCTTACGATGGCCCATCGCTGGTCATGTGTTATGCACCGTGTATCAATCACGGTATCATGAAGGGTATGGGCAAGGCTCAGGAGGAGATGAATCTGGCAGTAAAAAGTGGGTACTGGCCGCTTTACCGGTACAACCCGGAGCTCAGAAAGGAAGGCAAGAATCCCTTTACGCTTGATTCCAAGGAACCCGACGGCAGTCTCCAGGCCTTTCTTGCTGGTGAAGTCCGTTATGCTTCCCTGAAGAAAAGCTTTCCCGAAGAATCAAAGAAACTGTCCCAGCGACTCGAAGAAGAGTATCTGGCGCGCTTCGAAAATCTGAAAAAAATGGCGGGCGCGACAGTGGAAGAAGCCGATTCTGCCGGGGACGTATCAGAAACATAATCGGGAGCGCTTATACGAAAACTATAAAATCCCCCGAATCGGGGGATTTTATAGTTTAACCCGACCCAATTCAGTGATTTTCGCGACGGCCCTCTGTCTGAGAACGGGCAGTCATTAAAGCGACAAGGTCGCGTTTGATAAAATCGTTATACGATTTTATGGATCAAACAAGTGCTGGTGGCGTGGGCATACAGTTTTTCATTTGTGTATAGGCATACATTTTTGGAGACCGGGTTGTGTGTCGACACCATAGGATTGAATACGGACATGATTCGTCATAAGAATGGACCTTCCGAGAAGAAGACGCAATGTATTCGTTGTGGTATCTGCTGTGAAAAAGGAGGTCCCTCCTTTCACATCCAGGACCGGAGTCTCATCGAGAACGGGACCATTCACACACGCTATCTTTACACCATCCGCAAGGGCGAGCTTGTCCACGACAATGTTCAGGGACATCTCAAACCGGCCGATTCCGACATTATCAAGATCAAGGGCAAAAGCCCTTCGTGGGAATGTGTGTTCTTTCAGAAAAAGGATATGTCCTGCGGCATCTATGACCATCGGCCCCTGGAGTGCCGTCTGTTGAAGTGCTGGGACACTCAGGATATGGAGGCCGCCTATGAAAAAGACAGGTTGACGCGTCAGGATATCCTGGCCGGGATAGAGGGGCTGTGGGAGCTCGTCACGGGTCATGAAAAGCAATGTGGCCATGATGTGATCAATCGTGCCCTCCAGGAGTCCGATGGGGTGTTGACAAAACAGGCCCAGGAGTTGCTAAGTGGTGCCATTCAATATGACAGGGCCATTCGTCAATTGGTTCTGGAAAACGGCAATGTCACACCCGATATGATCGATTTTTTATTTGGGCGCCCCCTTACGGTGACGCTCAAGGCCGCGGGTATCGACACGGATAAGCTATAAGCTATATGCTGTAAGCTCTAAGCAAGCTAAAGGCTTACAGCTTACTGCTATCGCTCTCTGCCACCACCCTCGAACCCTTCATCTTCATATAATTCCGGTCTTCTGTTGGGAAGGAAATAATGCATGCGGTTGCTGCGAATCGTGTCGAAGGTTTCGGCCTTGAGATCCACGAGGATCATTGTCTCCCTGCTGCTGAGGCTTTGCCCGATAATGTTTCCGGCCGGATCTAAAACCACGGCATTTCCAGGGAACGTGAGGCCTTTGCCGTTGTAACCCGATTGGTTACATGCAACCACAAAGACACTGTTGTCATAGGCTCTGGCGGTCAGGTGGCGCATCCAGGACCGGTGTTTGTCGATGGCCATCCCCCTGGGGGAGGCGTGTGGCAGAAAGAGTATTTCAGCGCCCTTGATGGCCATTTTAGTGCTGAGTTCAGGAAAGTGCGTATCATAGCATAGCTGAACGCCGAAAGTAGATTCCTTGAAAGTAAAGGTCGGGATGGTATTTCCCGGGCTGTAGATCTCTTTTTCGGGTGGTGCGATGTGGCTCTTGCTGTAAGTCCCCAATTCACCATCCGGCATGGCGATCATGTGGGTGGCATATATCCGTCCGTCATTTCTCTTTTCCGCCATGCCGGCCAAAATGAGAAGATTATACGAAACGGCCATACTGGAAAGTTCTTCACTGACCGGGCCTGGAATCGGTTCCGCAAGACCCCTCAGGGCCTCATGATTGCTGTACCCGGTAATGTTCAACTCCGGGAAGCATATAATGTCTGCTGCAGCATTGCGGGCTTTTTTGACGAAAGCGATCACTTTGTCCAGATTCTGTCGGGTCTTTCCGACCCTGGCATTGCAGACCACAACCGCGATGCGAAGATCTTTCACGCCATTATTTCCTTGATTTTGATGGAGAGGTCTTTCATGCCGTATGGTTTTTGCAGGAAACCACGAAAGCCGCTGTCCATAATTTTTTTCCCTTGTTCGTCCAGGCTGTAGCCACTGGACAATATGGCCTTTATATTCGGATTGATTTTTTTCAAGCGGACAAAGACGTCCCCGCCGGTCATGCCGGGCATAATCATATCCAGAATGACCAGGTCGATGTCATTCCTGTGTGCTGTGTAGGTGTTTATGGCATCTTGGCCGTTGTCAGCCGACAGAACCTCGTATCCCAGGGATGTAAGCATTTCTGAACCGACCGTGAGCAGGCTGACCTCGTCATCCACCAGCAGTATGGTGCCCTTGCCGTGGTCGATAGACACGTGGGCTTCTTTGGCCTGGCTTGAAGTTTTTTCTGATGCCGGCAGATAGATTCTCACCCGGGTGCCCTTTCCCTCTTCCGATGTGACCGTTATATACCCCTTGTAGGACTGGACAATGCCGTAAACAGATGCCAGTCCCAGGCCGGTGCCCTTGCCCATTTTTTTGGTTGTGAACAAGGGGTCGAACATGCGTTTTTTGGTTTCGGGACTCATGCCGATGCCTGTATCCGAAACCTCGATGAGGATATACGTTCCGGGTTTGGGTCTGAAATTTTCTTCGAGAATCTCTTTGGCGGATTTTTGGGCCAGCTTGAGGTTCAGGCTGCCGCCTTTGGGCATGGCATCGGACGCATTCACGAACAGGTTGAATAGAACCTGTTCCAGTTGGGTACGATCCGCTTCAATGATCAGCTCGCCCTCTGGAAGGTCTAACTGCAGCGTGATCTCCTTGCGGGCTCTCCCAAAGGCCTGCGCACTTTCGTTTACCACCTTTGTCAGGTCGAGGGGTTTGACTTCATAACTGCCTTTTCTGGCATAGCCGAGAAATTGACTTGTCAATTTGGCACCGCTGTCCACCTGCTGGTCGATATTCTGGATCCTGGCCATTATGGGGTGGTCGGCATCGAAATCCAGTCTCATCAGGGATAGATTTCCTTTGATAACGGCAAGGAGATTGTTGAAGTCGTGAGCGATGCCCCCCGCAAGCGTGCCGATGGCTTCCATTTTCTGCGCTTGAAGCAGCTGGGTTTCAAGACGCTTGTTCTCGGAGATATCCCTTATGATGAGAAGCAGCCCCAGGGGGGCGCCATTATGGTCGTCATGGCGGGACGCGCTGATGAGAACATCCAGAAGGTGACCTTCCTTGGTGTAGCCTTTCGATGCGAGTCCACGACGGGGTTTGCCGATTTCGGCAACCTCCCTGATCATCGAATGGCAGGTCTCGTATTCGGTCTCGGATATAAAGGCGAGTGGCGAATCCTGCAGCTCTGTGATGGACCACCCGAAAACATTTTCGAATTCGGGGCTTATGTATTTGATGCGCCCGGCCAGGTCGCAGGTGGCAATGGCATCTGCCGATGAATGAATCAAAGAACGGTACAGGTGTTCGTCCCGTTTCGATTCCTTGTAGAGTTTTCTGAAATTCTTTTCGCTCTCCTGCAGTTTTTTAAAGGAATCGGCATTGGCGATTCCTGCCGCGATCTGGGATGCAATTCCATTTAGAATAGCGATGTCACTCTTGGTCAGCGGTTTTTGAGAATTCCAGTTGTCCACGGCCAGAATACCGAAAGCCTTCTGGTTGTATACGAGGGGAACACAGATAAAGGAGGGGGATGCAATGGTTTCGGCAAAAATCTTGCTGCCCATGGAGAGCGAGGAGGTGATTTTATCGACGTCGTCCACGAGAAACGGCCGCTGTTCTTTTACAGCCTTTACAAACGGCCCCCTGGCCTTGGGGTTTTTCAAGTTGAAGCGGGCCTGCTTCAATATCGCTAACTGTTCTTGGGTATGTCCGTAGCTTTCCACATATTCCAGGGTACCGGTATCCTCTTGTATCAACATGATCATGGCCCTGTCAAAATTCAAGCGTTTTTGCATGATGGGTATGACCCTGTGGATCAGTTGATTCGCATCCAGACTTACCGACGATTCAGATGAGATCTCCTGGATTACAGACATGTCGTTGTAGCGCGCATTGGCGGCGTTGAGGAGATCCTTGGCAGAATCTCCCTGGGATGTGATGGTTTTGGCCAACTCCCTGTTTCTCAAATGGGTGGCCTTGCAGTAGGCTAGGAGCGTCACCAGGCTGAAAGTCAAGAACAGTATCAATGTGGGTGTCATCGAAAACACAAACCCGGAAACAGCGGTCAAGAACAGGGCCGCCAGAAGTGCATATTTGCTGATACGGGTCCATCGTGACGACTGGGTTGTTTTCCACGATATGATATAAACACAGGCTTTGTCTCCCCGGTGATAGCATTGCGGATGCTTGATTGTGGCAAAATCGTCGGTAAAGAGTTTCGGCAAGGACTCAAACGTTCCCATACGGTTGGCACACTGATACGGCTTTTCCTCCACACCGCTGTTGGGGGTGGCTTTGAGTTGCACCTGGTTGGAACGGAGGCTCTTCGCCTCGATGCGGGCACCGCGGCTCATGATGCGGTAGAGCTTGCCCGTGGCAAGGTATACCATGGTCGGGCTCATGAGTCCCATGGTGTACTCTTTTACAGCGCCGATCTTTTTGGAGAGAATGGTATATCTGCCGGCGTCCCTGGCAAGATTCGGATTGCCGGTTTTTTCCACCAAAATTTCATGCAGCCGGTCAACCTGGTCCTGGGTCAACCAGTGAGCATGGTCTTCCACTTCATAGCTTTTGATCCCGGCATATTCGAGAAGGGGGGGGATTTCAAGATCAGGGTAATTGCTGGAAATATATTCCAGATAGGTATTCGAGATGCGGCTGTTGTAGAGGGGTGTGTTGTTGCCCATTTTCCTATAGCTTGAAATGCGCTTTGATCTTGAAAACGCGCGTTGCCGGTAGATTGAGTATCTCTTCAACACCTGTTTCCTCGGCAATCCGTTCAAGATTGATGTGGATCTCTTCACGGGAGGGAGCGATGAAGGTGAACCAGATATTGAAGTGGTTGTTGCGCTGGTAATTATGGGTCACACCCGGGTGTTGGTTGACGATTCGGGTGAAGTGCTGAATTTTATCCTCTGGCACGGATGCGGCACAGAGGGTGCTGACATAACCTAATTTTTCCGGGACAAAATTTCCACCAATCCGCCGTATGAGACCTTGTTTTCGCATTCTGGATACCCGTTCCAGGACATCTGCTTCCTGCAGGTTGAGACTGTCGGCAACCACCCGGTAAGGACTGTGGGTAATGGGGAAGTCGGATTGTATTTGGTTCAGGATTTTTTTGTCGATATCGTCAAGCAATGTCATGCGGGGTAATCAATCCTTTATTGTTAAGCTATAAGCCATAAGCGGTAAGCTATGAGCTGCTCACGGCTTATGGCTTATGGCTTAAACAGCACAAATCGCCATGGGATCACCCATTTCTCTCTATATAGGGTGAAACCCGAAAGTTGCGTTATCGCTTACAGCTATTAGCTAACCCTTTAACCCTCCAAACCTCAGACCCTTCAACCCTGGTTGTTAAGCCATCAGCCTGACATGCAGCTTCCGGGTTCGGGGTCCATCGAATTCACAGAAGAAAATTCCCTGCCACGTTCCCAGCACCAGCTGTCCGTTCTCAATGGCAATCATCTCTGAAGCGCCCACCAGGGTTGATTTGATATGTGCCGGTGAATTTCCTTCCAGGTGACGATAGCCTGCTTTCCAGGGAATGACCTGGTTGAGCACCATCAATATGTCTGAGGGGACACTGGGGTCGGCACTTTCGTTGATTGTCACCGCGGCAGTTGTGTGGGGGACGTAAAGAAAACAGAATCCATCCTGGATATCATGGGATTGCAGCGCTGTCCTTACCTTGCTGGTAATATCGATGAGTTCTGTCTGCTGTTTTGTTTTAATGGTCAGGATCATTACATTTCCCATGAAATATCCGGACTGGCCGGTCCTGTGAACGGGTTCAAAAAAAAAGGCTCTGCAGGAGCTGCAGAGCCTTTCTCATGAACGATTACAGTCAATCGATTTTACCTGTCAGGTGCTTATACACACCCGGTTGGTTTCGGAAGACCGGCCATCTTACATGCTCCCTTGCCTGGTCCTGACGGGAAGAGCTCATAGATGTGTTTCAGTTTGAATCCAGTCACTTTTGAAAGAACACGAACCATCGGGGCAATTCCGTTTTTCTCATAGTATTCTCTGAGAACGGTGATAACCTTCTGGTGCTCATCATTCAATTCATCGATACCTTCTTCTTTCTTTACCAACTGAACCCATTCTTGACTCCAGTTTTCATAGGAATCAATGAATCCATCTTCGTCAACACCAAATGTTTTACCCATAAATTCTACTTCCGGCATTTAACAACCCTCCTTTATTTGATAATAGATTTTCTTCTGCCAGGTCTTTTCGACCATAATATTTTTTAGGAAGAATATTTAATAAATGATAAGCGAATCATTGTCAACACGAAATATAGTGATGCCTATCCATAAGTTAATATTCTCTGGGTGTCTGATTGATCTGGTCCAGAGTAAACACGGGACCGTCCTTGCACACGAGTTCTTTCCCGATACCGCATCGGCCACACATACCGAAACCACATTTCATTCGATTCTCCAGGGACATGATGATGTGGTCATGGGCGTAACCTAACTTTTCGAGCACCGGCAGTGTGAATTTGATCATGACCGGTGGACCACAGACAATTGCGTAGGTGTCGTCATCGCCCTGGGGTGCTTTCTGCTCCGTCACCGGGGGTGTGAAACCCACATTGTATTCCCATCCTTCGGCAGGGGCATCTATGGTGAGATGCATGTTGATGTCATCCCGTTTTTCCCATTCGATCAGTTCATCTTTGTACAGCAGCATACCAGGTGTCCTGGCACCATAAACGACATCAATATTTCCGAATTTCGGTCGGTTATCGGGATTCAGCATGGTGACGATGGAAGAACGAAGGGTTGTAAATGCAAATCCGCCACCGACGATCAGGATATTTTTCCCTTCCAACAGGTCCCAAGGATACCAGTTTCCCAGGGGACCGCGCAAGCCCATGATATCACCGACCTTCATGTTGTGAAGATGCGACGTCACCACACCGGCTCTAAATACGGTGAATTTTACAAAACCCTTTTCAACTGGTGAAGAAGCGATGCCAATGGGGATTTCCCCGATACCTGCCACGGAAAGTTCTGCAAATTGACCGGCATGGTAGGAAAATTTTTCTTCATCGCCGTCATTCAAAAATACAAACTTGAATGTTTTTAAGCTTTTATCTTCGGTCGCAATTGCTATGTCATCGATACGGACCGGATAAGGTACATATGGATTTTGCACGTGTTCCTCCATCTATTGTAAGTATACGAAATTGCAAATTATCGAGATACTAACTACTCCTGTACCGCACAGACCAGTTCATTCGCTCCATGATCGTTCATCAAAGCACAAACCCTTCGGATGTCGATGTTGACCGGACACTGGTTGACACACCGGCCGCAACCGACACACATGATGCCCTGGTCGTATTTGTCTACAAAATACTTCAATTTATGCATAAAGCGCTGGCGGACCCGCTGAAGTTTGGTGCTCCGGGGGTTATGCCCGGTGGTATGCAGGGTAAAGAGCGGGAACATACAGCTGTCCCAGTTCTTGAAGCGTTTCCCTGACTTACCGCGAATTTCGTCCTGAAGATCGAAGCACCAGCAGGTGGGACAGGCGTAGGTACAGGTGCCGCAGTTGAGACAGGCAAACGAAACCTCCTCCCAGAAAGAAGCCCCGTGCAGATCCAGGATGTCCTGACCTTTGAGATTGTCCGTTGCGATGGTGGATGTGATTTTAGCTTCCGCTGCTTTCTTTTTTGCATCGAAAAGCGTTGTGTCTTCATCGACCGCGTCCAGGCCTGCAGCAGCCAGGAACTTTTCGCCTTTCTCCGTCAAAATTCTGATCAGATAGGTTTTTTCTTCGTCCACCAGGAGCAGATCGAGACCTTCCTCGTGGTAAGGGCCGCATCCTGCAGAGGTGCAGAAACAGGTGCTTTTTGGTGTATCACAGGCCAGGCCGATGAAGGTCGTATTTGCCAATGCTTTGACCCAATATGGATCCTTGTACTCGGGTGTATCGAAATTGAGGTTCACCAGGGTCACGGCTTTGGCGTCACAGGGTCGAATACCCAGAACCGCCCGGGGAGTCGTATCCGTCTCAATAGCTTTCATGACATGGTGATCTTCATCACGCGAATCAAGGGAATACTCGACAATGGCTTCGGATTGCGGGAAAAGGAGTGATTTGGGTGACAGGCGTGTGTTCAGAAACGAAAAATCGGGTTGTTCACCCTTTTTGAGCTCCTTGAAACGATAATAGGTATCTTCCTTGACCGGTCCCAACAATCGGAAGGATTTTCTCAGCGTATCCAATCCTTTTGCCCACTGTTTTTTATCGACTTTCACTAATTTCATAATCAGTTGCCCTTAAATAGGTTTTTGACTCGTATTCCAGCAGCTTTCTATCTGATGTTTAATCCGTTTTTCAAATCATAAGAGCCGCAAAGCGGCGTTCCATCATATCGTGAAACGAGATGATCACTTAACAAAATCATTCGGATCATTTGGCCGGTATGTATCGAGGGGGGGCCTTTCGTCAAGATTCATTCCGGCTTCCCACCCGAACTGTTCAAAACAGTCTTTTTCCAGTTTCTTGGTAAACACCCGCATGTTGATTCCCACCGGGCAGGCACGTTCGCATGCACCGCAATCGGTACACCGTCCGGCACAGTGAAATGCTCTGAGAAAATGAAATGTTCGCACATCCGTGGGGTCCTGTCCTTTGCCCACCCACTGGGGTTTGGCTTCATCCACGAAGCAAGTGGGACAATAGCAGAGGGGACAGGCATTTCTGCAGGCATAGCAGCGGATGCAGGGTGACAGGAGCGATTCAAAATAATCCCATTTCTCCTGGGAAGCCATGGCTTCAATTTCTCGCACATCCGCAAACCGGTCTACATCTTGTTGTTCCTCGACCTTTTCCGCCACGAGCTCGTCATATATGACGGGATTGCGGTGGGTACAGACCGCGCAGTTTTTCTGCAGAACGTCCAGCTTGTTCAGGGTTTTTTCCTTGCCGCCTGCCGTCACCAGGATTTTATCCCCATTTTCAGTCACATCCTGAATTTCATCCGCAAACAGGGTGGCAATTTTGTGCTTGTCGAGCATGCCCTTGCAGGGGACACCGATCACCACGAGTTGCTCCCGGCTGATTTTGTTTTCGATAATATGGGTTGCGATATTTCTCGTGTCGCATCCCTTGGCGACAATACCGATTCTTTCTTTACGGTTGGTCAGGTAGTTGGCCAGGTTGATACCGCAGTTGCTGTCCCAGACAAACTGGGCGACATCCTCGGGTGTCCTGGCAAAGCAGGGCTCATTCATCATGGGCAGGGTTCCCTTGCGGAATCCGATCACCATCTCCACCGAACAGTCTTTTAACAGACGTTCGGAGATTTCTTTAATTTTATCTATGTAATCTAACATGTTATGCTACCTTGGCGTCATCTTTTTTAAAGTGTTGTTGCGGTCCCAGGGCTTTAACCTTTTCGGTCACCTCTTTGACCACCTTTACAAACTTGGTGGATTCAGCCGAGGAGATCCAGGAGAAATGGATACGATCAGACTCGATACCCATGTGTTCCATCAGGTTCATGAAAAGCGAAAATTTTCGACGAGCATAGTAATTACCTTCCAGGTAATGGCATTCGCCGGGATGTCACCCGGACACCCAGACGCCGTCGGCACCCTCGCGAAGTGCGGCCAGCGCAAACTTGGGACTCATTCTACCGGTACAGGGTATCCGGATGATCCGAATATTGGGGGGATACTCCATTCTGCCGACACCGGCAAGGTCTGCGGCACCGTAACTGCACCAGGTACAAAGGAAACTGACAATCTTCGGTTCCCATTCAGACATATTTTTGTCTCCTCTCTCTATTGTGGTCTTGCTTACTATTGCATACAATAAGGATCGAACTTATAAATCTAATTTTTAGCCTTTTAGGGGTTTAGGCTGTAGACTATTAGGCGCCTTTTGCCCTGCGGGCGATATTTAGCTTTCAGCTGTCATTTGTCCTATCGGACGACATTAGCGCTTCGCGCGTCATTAATTGTTGCTTATAGCGGTATGCTATAAGCTATAAACTGCTTACCGCTTAATGCTCATTTACTGTCAGCCACCCTCGACCCCTTGTATCCCCCTCCAACCCTCAAACCCTTCTTTACACTGCTTCATTCATCGCAAAAATCTGTGAAAAAATCTGATCGTTGTCAAAGCCTTTCAGCTTGATGGCACCGGACCGGCAGGAAGCGACACACAGGCCGCAGCCTTTACACAGAACCGAATTGATCTTGGCCTTGCCGGAAAAAGGGTCACTTTCTCGTAAATGAAGGTGCGTTGATAAGGGCAGATGGATATGCAGACACCACAGGAACTGCAGTCCGCAGGAGATGTTGCCGCCACGGTTCCGCTGGTGAATATCGTCTGGCGGGAAAGCAGGGTAATTGCACGCGAAGCAGCGGCCTTTCCCTGAGCGATGGACTCATCGATCGGTTTTGGGTAGTGGGCGAGCCCACACAGAAAAACACCATCAGTTGCAAATTCAGAGGGTCCCAGTTTGGCATGTTTTTCCACAAAGAAACCATCGTCATTTAATGGCACCTTGAAAAACTGAGCCAGTGCTTCGTCTTTGTTGGGTATAACGGCGGATGCAAGAGAAAGCAGATCTGCTTCTATTTGTAGTGGACGACCCAGTACATGATCCGTGATTTTGACGATAACCCGGTTTTCATTTATGAGAACCTCAGGCTTTGTTTTCCAGGGTATAACGGATGAAAATAACACCGGCTTCACGTGCTTTCTTGTAGAGGATCTCTCGTTCACCGTATGTCCGGATGTCCCGGTATAGGATATAGACACCCATTTCCGGGTTTAATTTTTTCAATTCCAAGGCATTGTCGATTGAATGCGTACAGCAGACACGTGAGCAGTAGAGGCGATCTGGCTCTCTGGATCCGACACACTGTATAAAAACCGCCGAAGTCAG
The DNA here is from genome assembly GCA_963823335.1 of uncultured delta proteobacterium. Taxonomy (GTDB): domain Bacteria; phylum Desulfobacterota; class Desulfobacteria; order Desulfobacterales; family B30-G6; genus B30-G6. Next base: position 1,612,207 of record CAWGLD010000001.1, read on the forward strand.
ATCTTTAAGCGAAGGATCACCATCAATCAGTTTTCTATCCAGCTCAAGACTGGTCAGAATTCGTTGATCTTTTCCATAAGAGTACTCATTCGGTTTCAGGGCGGTCGCACCGGTGGCCAGTACGCCACACCATGTTCCAGAACCGTTGTGGTATTGCCGGAGGTCAGCGTCGGTCTTGAAGTTGCCGACGAATCCATCCACAGTCGGCAGTTTCTGTGTTCAGGTGTACCTGGACATGGTCATCTTTTTCAATATCGGAAATGAGTGCGGTTAATTTTTCCTGTATAGACTCGCCTTTGGGTGTTTTAAACAGGCTGATGCGCCTGACCGCCCAGTCGGGGATTCTTTTCCACGATATGTGTTTCATATCCCTGCGGGCCAGAGTTTTGGCCGCGGCCATTCCCGCAATTCCACCACCGACGATGAGTGCAGTTTGGTTAACCTCTAGTTCGGCCTCTACGAGAGGTTCCATGAGAGCAACCTTGGAGACTGCCATTCGAACCAGGTCCTTTGCCTTTTCCGTGGCCATATCAGGATTGTTTTTGTGAACCCAGGAGTTTTGATTGCGGATATTGCACATTTCAAACAGGTACTTGTTCAGCCCTGCATTGATCAGTGTTTCCTGGAAAAGCGGTTCGTGGGTCTTTGGGGTACATGCTGCGACTACGACCCGGTTTAGATTTTTCTCTTTGATGATCTGGGATATGGTTTCCTGTGTGTCCTGGGAACACGAATACAGGTTGTCTGTAGCAAAATCTACATAAGGGAGTGATGCTGCATATTCGGCCACACCGGGCACATCAACGACACCGGCGATGTTGATACCGCATTTACATACAAAAACACCGATCCGGGGTCGTTCGCCAAATACATTTTTTTCTGGCAATATTTCCGGTGTCTGGGTAAGCGTATTCCTCACGGTCATCAGTTTTTCTCCAGCAGCAGCAGCGGCTGCACTGGCATCGATAACGGCCTGGGGAATGTCCTTTGGCCCTTGAAATGCGCCACAGACATAAATGCCTTCTTTAGATGTAAGGACGGGATCAAATGTCGAGGTTTTACAGAAGTTACCTTCGGTTAGTTCAATACCCAGTTTCTGCGCCAGGCTCACTATTTCAGGTGATGTCTCCAGACCGACCGAGAGAACGATCATGTTGAATATCTCTGATACGAGTTCTCCGTTTTCTGTAACGTATCTGATCTCAAGGTCATCTGTATCCGGAATCGGGTTAACCGTGTGAACACGACTTCTGACAAACTTGACGCCATGTTTCGTTTTTGCATTTTCGTAAAAACGCTCAAACTCCTTTCCGTGGGTTCGCATGTCCATGAAGAAGATGGAGCAATCCAGCTCGTCCCCGAGGTGCTCTTTTGCGATAACCGCCTCTTTGATGGCATACATGCAGCATACCGAAGAGCAATAGAAATTATCGCATCTATTCAGATCCCTTGAGCCGACGCACTGGAACCAGGCAATTCGTTTAGGTTCAGCCTTGTCTTTTGAACGTCTTGTGACATGTCCCATGGTGGGTCCGGACGCTGAAAGGATTCTTTCGAATTCCATGGAGGTAATAACATTCGGGAGATTGGCATACTGATAGTTGTCAAAACGCGAAGGGTCGAAAGGGGTAAAACCAGGCGCAAGGATGACCGAGCCGACCTGGAGGGTCTGTTTTTCTTCCTTTTGATCGAAATCGATTGCATCGGCTTCGCAGAATTTTTTACATGCGCCACACTTGCCTTTTTGCAGATAGATGCAGGAGTCGGGGTCAATGACATACTTTAATGGAACAGCCTGGGCATATTCAACATATGCTGATTTTCGCTTTGCCAGCCCCATGTTGTAGGTATCGATTATTTTTTTGGGACATTTTTCAGCACATATACCGCATGCGATACACTTGGATTCGTCAATGTATCTGGGTTGCTGGATGAGTTCGACTTTAAAATTGCCGACCTCTCCAGTAATTTCTTCAACTTTGCTGAGTGTCTTTATTTCAATGTTTAAGTGCCGGCCGACCTCGACCAGTTTTGGTGAGATAATTCACATGGCACAATCATTGGTAGGAAAAGTTTTGTCCAATTGCGACATAGCGCCACCGATGGAGGGACCTTTCTCTACCAGATATACATAATACCCGGAGTCGGCAAGGTCCAATGCGGCCTGCATGCCAGCGATACCGCCACCAACGACCATGACCGATCCAATTAAATCTTTAGGCATGACCTCTATCTCCTGCGTTAGGTGTTTAATAGTTTATTGATGTTGTGAACCAAAACCGTTATCAATCATTTAGCAGGATCGACGGACGATTTATCGAAAATGATTGGCTCAAGAACCAATTGGGTTGTGTATATTGTGCAAAATAGCTTGTCAATAATATTCCATGAATTTTGTTCAAAATGGTTGCGTTCATATAGCTGTCCATAAACAGGTCATAAGTGGGTGTTGTCAAGGTAGATGCCAATAGATTATATTGAACCGCAACAGCGAGCGCATTCCCCGTAGCTTGCTGCGAGGTTCTTCAATTCAATTTGTTGCCACCTTATGACTAGACAGATAAGATTGAAACAATATTAAAATGATACTACCAAAAGCGATTATCATCTGCGGGCCGACCGGCGTCGGCAAGACATCTTTTGCCATCGAACTTGCCAAGCGCTTCCAGGGAGAAATCATCGGTGCGGACTCCATGCAGATATACCGGCATATGGATATCGGCACCGCCAAACCGACCCTGGCGGAACGATCCATGGTTCCCCATCACATGGTGGACATTGTCGACCCGGACGAACCCTTCGATGCGGAGAGCTACGCCACCTTGTCGCTTTCCATTGTAATGGCGCTGCAGGCGCGGCAGGTATTACCCTTCGTGGTAGGGGGCACGGGTCTTTATATCAAGTCCCTGATTTATGGCCTGTTTGATGTGCAGCCCAGGGACAATGAGATTCGGATCCGGTTGAAGCAGGAGGCTGAAAAAGAAGGTGCCGGGGCGCTTTTTGAACGATTGCAACAGGTGGATCCCGTAACTGCACAAAAATTGCACCTTAATGATAGTTATCGCGTCATACGTGCCCTGGAGGTCTATGAAGCATCAGGCGTACCGATTTCCGAATTTCAACAACGACACCGGTTTCAGGAAAGCAGGCTGACGACACTGAAACTGGGTCTGCATATGGATCGGGGCCAACTTTATGAGCGTATCGATGCGCGTGTTGACATGATGATCCAAGCGGGTCTTGTGGATGAAGTCAGGCGTCTGCGGGAAGCGGGATATTCAGGAGAATTGAAATCCATGCAGTCCATCGGCTATCGTCACATGCACGATTTTTTTTGCGGGCGTCTGGATTGGCCGGAAACCATCCGGACCTTGAAGCGGGATACCCGGCGATATGCCAAGCGTCAGATGACATGGTTCAAGGCCGACAGGGAGGTTGTCTGGGTGGATCCGGTTGTTTCCGAAGAGATTGAAAATACGATTAAACAATTTATATAATTGGGGACGATGGTGAAATATGTACATTTGTTCAACTCGTATGTTTAACCAATCGGGTTGAAACAAATGTCAATATTTCACCATCGTCCCCAAATACAAATATCAAGAAATTGTCTTTGACAACTTCCTTTGGCATGTTCATATTAGACCATTGAGAAAATAACTAGAAGGAAAGGAAAAATCAATGACAGCTAAAAATAGTCGTTTGCAATGGATGTATAGATGGATACTGTCCGTCGTCATGATGATTGCCATGGGAGCCGGGGTCGGTTTTGCAGTAGAGCCCAAAGACATGGGCGGATGGGAATTGGGCAGCACCTACAACAGCTACTACAATCCATCGGAGATGGACCGGATCAAATGCACCGTCACGAAGGTAACCACGGTGGTGCCGCTCAAGGGTATGGCACCGGCTGTTGCGATCCTTGTCGAGGAATCCAAGGGGGATACGACCCTGGTACACATATGCCCGGAGTGGTATTTGGGAATCAAAGATATCGGACTCAGGAAAGGTGACGTGTTGAAAATCAGGGGGGCCTGGGCGGAAATCGACGGCAAATTCATTTTTATGGCATCCAAGATCAAAAAAGGCGATTACTTTGAGTTGAAGGTCAGATTGACTTCAAATGGAAAGCCTTTTTGGACCATGGGTCCCGAGGAACTGGCCAAGGAAACAGCCAGCAATTAAACACGGTTCAGCGAACGCGAAATAAACAATCCTCTGACGCTTTGCGAACCCACCATAAGGGTTTGAAAAGCCTAGATCACCATTGGATCACCTATTTTGCTCTATATTACTATTAACCTACCCTGACGGGTGTCGCGGCGTTCCAGCTCCGCCTGGATCCGAGACAGGGTTTCCATCTTGTTCAGGGACCAGTGGGGTGCGACCAGCTCATGCGGGTGCGGGTCACTGGTCAGTCTTTGAACGATCATGTCAGCGGGAATGCGCTCTATAAAATCACACACCAGATCCACATAGGCGGTCTGTGTCAGGCAGCGGTATGATTCCTGTTGGAGCATGGTTTCAAGCCGCGTTCCCCTGATGACATAGAGAAGATGGATCTTGACGCCGTGGATGCCCAGCCGTGAAATAAACCTGGCGGTTTCGTGCACATGATCGGTGGTTTCACCCGGCAGACCCAGAATGACATGCGCACATATCTGAATACCCCTGTTTTGGGTCTCCTCGACGGCTCTCGCAAAACAGGCTGCATCGTGTCCCCGGTTGATCAGGGACAGGGTGCTGTCGTGGGCAGACTGGAGTCCGTATTCGACCCAGACAAGGCACTTGCCCGCCATCTCCTGCAGCAGGGCCAGTTTGTCCTGGTCGATGCAGTCCGGCCGGGTCCCAATGGAGATGCCCACGATACCGTCCACACTGATGGCTTCCTGGTAGAGACGTCTCAGGGTTTCAACAGGGGCATAGGTATTGCTGAATGACTGGAAATAGGCCAGAAACTTCCTGGCTTTGTAACGCTTCGACAGTGCTGTCTTCCCCTGTTCGAGTTGCTGGGTGATGGAGAGCCCTCTATTGTAAGCCCCTGTTCCCGATCCCCGATCATTGCAAAAAATACACCCTTTTGTGGAGATGGAACCGTCCCGATTCGGACATGTCATCCCGGCGTCGACGGTAATTTTCTGGACCCGGCATCCAAAACGCTGGCGCAAGTAGGTGCTGAGATCATTGTATCTTTTGTCTGCTGCCATAAGGTGTCTGATCTATCTGCGTTTGGAAAATATCTATACCCAAACCAAAATATTTAACCAATTTTGTTGTGATAAACCCAAAATTCGAATATCGAAATAATAAATGCAATTATGATTGCTGAATATTTTTGTATTCGTCAATGAATATCCTATCATTGTGCAGCGATTTTATTTTGGGAGAGAATTGATTGGCTTTTTATTCCAATACATATGACGTCATTGTCGTGGGTGCCGGGCATGCCGGTTGTGAAGCTGCCCTGGTGGCTGCCCGGATGGGTTGCCAGGTGCTGCTGGTGGCCCTGGACCTGGATAAAATCGCGGCCATGCCCTGTAGCCCTTCCATTGGCGGCATGGCCAAGGGCCAGCTGGTCAAAGAAGTGGATGCCTTGGGTGGTGAGATGGCCAGAATTACCGACCGTTCGGCCATACAGTACCGGATGCTGAACACCAAAAAGGGTCCGGCTGTACACTCTTCCCGAACGCAGAACGATAAGATGCGTTACCATCTGGCCATGAAACAGGTGGTGGAAAACCAGCCCAACCTGACACTCAAGCAGACCATGGTGGAACGACTGGTGGTGGAGGGCGGGAGGGTCACGGGTATTGAAGACCGTACGGGTTTCGGCTACCAGGCCAAAACAGTGATTCTGGCAACCGGTACCTTTTTGAGCGGTCTTGTTCATATCGGTTTTTCGTCCATGAAAGCAGGCAGGGCTGGAGAATTTGCTTCATACGGGCTTGCACAGAGTCTCAGGGAACTCGGATTCAGCCTGGGAAGGATGAAAACAGGAACCCCACCAAGACTTTACAAGGCCAGCATCGATTTCAGCAGATTCGAGAAGCACGAAATGGATGAAGTGCCCATACTGTTTTCGTATTTTTCCAAAAGCGCCGAACTGAAACAGATGCCGAGCTATATCGGACATACCAATAAGCGCTCCCATGAGATCGTTCAAAAAAATCTCAAATACTCGGCCCTGTACGGTGGCATGATCAAGGGTGTTTCGGCCCGCTATTGTCCTTCCTTTGAAGATAAGATCGTGAGATTTCCGGACAGGGATCGTCATCAGATTATCCTGGAGCCCGAAGGGATCGAGACGAACGAGATATATGCCAGTGGTCTTGGAAACAGTCTTCCCCTGGAGATTCAGATTGAATTTGTACGCTCGGTGGAAGGACTGGAATCAGCCGAGATCATGCGTCCTGCCTATGCCATCGAGTACGATTTTGTGAACCCGGTGCAGTTGAAGGCGACCCTCGAAACCAAACGTGTGCCGGGTCTGTATCTGGCCGGACAGATCAATGGCACCTCCGGATACGAGGAAGCGGCCGCCCAGGGTTTGTGGGCCGGAATCAATTCTGCCAGTCAGGTACAGCGGCGACCGGATTTCATTCTGGACAGATCCCAGGCGTATATGGGGGTAATGGTGGATGATCTGATAACGCGGGGGACCCGGGAGCCCTACCGCATGTTCACCTCACGGGCAGAATACCGTCTGATGCTGCGTGAAGACAATGCAGATCTGCGGCTCATGCAGATTGGAAACAGTCTTGGCCTGATCGACGACGACACACTGAAAGACGTGCATGACAGGCAAAAACAGATCGCTGCCGAGATCAAGAGAGTCAAAGGGGTGGTGATCAAACCTTCCGAGACCGTAAACACGTATCTGCAAAGCCAGGGTACGCGGTTACTGAAAGACGGGATCTATCTGGACCGGCTCCTGAAAAGAACAGAACTATCCTATCATGCTGTCGAAGTGCTGGCACCGGGACCGAACCCCATAAGCGGGAAAGTGGTCAAACAAGTGGAAATCGAGATTAAATATGAAGGATATATCCACAGGCAAATGCGGGAAATTGAAAAATTCAATCATCTGGAAAAAATGAAGATTCCTGCGGGATTCGATTATTTTGCCGTACATGGTCTCTCAAATGAATTGAAAGAAAAGTTGAACGCCATCCAGCCCGTATCACTGGGGCAGGCATCCCGAATGGAAGGGATAACTCCTGCGGCCATATCCGTTCTCATGATAGCGCTTAAGGCCGGCCCTGTTATCTAATAAAACTTTTCAATATCAATGAGTTCAATAACAATAACCTTGCTTGACACAACTGGTCAAAGCGCTTAACTTAGACGCCATAGGGCGACATATGTAATAATTGGATTCAAGGGGAATAGGGTTCATTGCTTTTGTTGAGTTTCTTGGGTTCGTTGGGTTGCCGGGGAAATCAATCTTCGGAAAGCAAACACGTGATCCCTTGAACCCTTTTCGCAAACAACTCGGAAAAGAGATAGCATTTTTAATACAATTAAATAGTAGAAATAAGGTTAAACTATATGCCTGAAACGGATTACTACAAAGTTCTGGGTCTGGACAAAACTGCCAGTGCAGAAGAAATCAAAAAAGCCTATCGAAAGATGGCCATGAAATACCATCCGGACCATACAAAAGGCGACAAGGCAGCAGAGGAAACTTTCAAACAAATCAGCGAAGCATACGCAGTCCTGAGTGACAAGGAAAAGCGTAAGCAGTACGATACCTTTGGATCATCCGGATTCCATCAGCGCTATTCCCAGGAAGATATTTTCAGGGGCTTTGATTTTGGTGATATCTTCAAGGAATTCGGCTTTGGTGGCATGAATTTTACTTCCGGCGGCAGGGGAGGCTCCCGGTTCGCTTTTGGCGGTGATCCTTTTGGGGGCCGGGCAAGACAGGCAGCCCAGATAAAGGGCTCAGACCTTGTATATGAACTGCCCCTGACCCTGCAGGAAGTAGCCACAGGTGCCAACAAGGCCATCAGATTCCAGCACAATGATCAAGCGGAGAATATCTCTGTCAAGATCCCGAAAGGAATGATTTCCGGGAAAAAACTGAGAATTGCCGGCAAGGGGGAAAACAGCCCCTATGGTGGACAGCCCGGTGATCTGTTTATCAAATCTAAAGTTCTCAAGGATCCTGTTTTCAGCGCCAAGGAGTACGACCTGACCATCACGCGCGATATTCGGCTGAGCGAAGCGATTGGGGGTACCAAGCTCTCGGTCCCGACGCTTAGCGGCCGGGAATTGAGTTTGACCATCCCACCCGGCACCACTCATAAGACCCGCATGCGGCTGCCGGGGCATGGCCTGCCACACATGAAAGGCTCCGGGAGAGGTGACCTGTTCGTCACGATCCATGTCACGATGCCTAAAAACCTGACGAAGGAACAGAAAAAACTGGTACGGATGTTAGCGGATGCCGGGATGTAACGAATTTAAATCATTGACAAGAAGACAACTTTCATGTAATTTCGTTCCGGCTGCCGCGTAGATGACGTGGCCCGATTTCTGTTCTAACTGAAGCAAATATCCAAAGATACAAAGATCCCGAAGCTGCCTGAAAATTATCACATGAAAAATTTAACGTGTGCCTGCTGACCCGAGCGTAGGTACTGACGAGCGAGGGCTTGCCATGATTATCACCTGTGAAAACTGCGAAACCAGTTTTAACCTGAATGAAAAACTTTTAAAGCCGATGGGTTCAAAGGTTCGATGTTCCAGGTGTAAGCACTTGTTTACAGCTTATCCGCCGGCGCTGCCGGAACAAGAGCAAGCAGTAGTCGAAACAGAGGCATCTGAAGAGATCGAAGAAAAAATCGAAGCAGCCGAAGCGCCCGAGCCTGAATCCACTTCTGAAGACACAGGTGGGATGGCGGCCGATACCATGGAATCTGAATCGTCTCAGGAAGTTGCGGGGGATTTGTTTGCCCAGGAGATCGAGGAGGCGGATGCACCGGAAAGTGCCGGTCAAGAGACCCCGTTCACGGCTCAGGAAGAGATGGATGAGGTTCTGGATGATCTCGACCTGGAGTCCGACATCGATACGGTTTTCGAAGAGAATGACGTCGCAGCGGAAATTGTCGCAGACGATGTTGACGATGGTCAAGAAGCTCCTTCAGAGGAACTGACTGTCGATTTTGCGGATGAAGCGGACGTGACAGACGAGGCTCAGACCTCGGCAGAAGTGCAAGATGTTTTGGAGGAGATGGAGCTGCCCGGTCTCGAGGAATCTTTCGATAGGGAGCCGGCAGCGGATGGGACGCTCATCGAGGACGACGTACTGGAAGATCTGGATCTGGAACTTGACGTGACACCCGAAGAGGAAATATCGGTCCAGGAGGACACCACGGACGAGGCGCTCGATCTTTCCGATATAGAGATGTCTATGGAATCCGAACCAGAGACCGATAGCGATGAAGATGAACTGGATCTCGATCTCGACCTGGATCTTGACCTGGTTTCAGAACCGGAAACAGACGCGGGCTTGACCGAAGACGAGGACGACATGGAGTCGGAAGAGCTCGATTTTTCGGATTTTGAAGAAACCGTCATGCTCGATTCATCCCCGAAGCCTGAAACCGGGAGTGTTTCTGACGATCTCGGGGAGGACCTTGAACTCGAACTTGACCTCGAAATGGCGGATGACGTAGTTCCGGATGTCGAACCTGAGCTTCCTTCCATGGAAAAAGAGGGTGTCGAGCTCGAAGATCTCGATTTCGAACTGGAGATGGAGCTTGAGGGGGAGGCTGCAGATGGCACCGAGAATGAAGATGTTGATCTTTCAGACATTGAAAAGATGCTGGATATGGATGGCAAAGAGGCTGAAACCATCAGCCTGGTATCTGACCTTGACGATGTCGAAACCGAAGTGGAAAAATGGAAAGAGTCGCCCGATGCAGACGATCTGATGGATCAGACAGGCGAAATCGATCTGTCGGACATTATGATCGATGCAGATGACGACGACCTGGAAGGAGACATCGAAGACGTAGAACTGGAATTGGACCTTGACGAAGTTTCCGAATCGGTTCTACCAGCAGGTGGTGAACGTGAGCCGGAAAAAATCGACATCTCAGGGTTCGATGATTATGATATCCCGGAGGAAGAGGAGCTGACCCTAGAACATATCAACGGGGGAGACATCGAGCTTGAATTTGAAGTCGATGGAGAAACCGACGATCTCGATTCAATGGCCACCGTATCCGATGTCGAAGAGATTGGTGTGGGAGCTAAAACCATTGCCTTGGCGGCAACCCAGGAGAACGCCGACGAGGACCCGGCCAAGAAAAAAGAAGAAAAGAAGAAAACAAAGAAAATCAAGCCTGCCAGAAAAAGCGGTATTCTGCGACCGGTTGTGCTGCTGCTGCTCCTGATCTTATTACCATTGGCTGCGGTTGTTCTGCTCGATAGATTCATGGGCATGGATGTTCCGTATGTGACGGAGTATCTGAAGCAGGTGCCTTATCTCAAACAGGTGATGTCACCCGAGATGAAGGAGAGTGGTGAGATCAGTGTTGACAACATCAGCAGCAAGTTCGTCGACAATACAGCACATGGGAAATTGTTTGTCATTACCGGCACGGTGAAAAATGAATTTTCAGAAAGCCGCAAGTATATCAAGATACAGGGTACTCTTTTCTCTGCCGGCAAAATTCTGGCAAAGGAGGCGACTGTATACGGAGGAAATGTTCTTTCAGACCAGGACCTGTCTGAAATGTCGCTTACGGATATTGACCAGCGCTTGTCGGATAGATTTGGGGATAATAAATCCAATTTTGATGTAAAACCGGGAATGTCTATTCCGTTCATGGTCGTGTTTTCGGACCTGCCGGAATCTCTCGAGGAGTTTACCATTGAAATCGCCGGATCTTTCCCCGTAACGACACAGCAATAAACAGCTTGACTTCAGCATGTCAAGTTGGTAGGAAACCCGCTGTTAATTTTCGAGAAGTCTGATCCTGATTGGCGATGTAGCTCAGATGGTCAGAGCATGCGGCTCATATCCGCAGTGTCCGGGGTTCAATTCCCTGCATCGCCACCAAGCATATGATATCATTAACTTTTTAATGATTCAAGCCCCATCTTGTACAAAAACCTTGTACAAGATGGGGCTTTTTTTATGTGTTCGGCAAAAAATAATTTGACGTCACCCTCATATTTTTTCCGCATTCGGGGAATTGGACAGAATCTGCTGGGAATGTCAAAACCGGCAATAAAAAAGATATGGCCCCTTTGGGCAATTACAGGGGCCATGGTATGAATGGAGGGAACACGAACGTCTCATCGTACGGAGGTTCCAATCTCAAAATATGTCACAATGTGACATTGTCAACTCTCTATTTCATAAAGCACTGACCTACCCGGTTTTCCTTTATTGCAAGGTATAAATCACACCACCCCAGGTCAGCCCTGCTCCCAAACCAATGAACATGACTGTGTCCTTTGGTTTCAGCATGTTTTTTTCAATAAGTTCGTCAAGCGCGATAGGAATGGTCGCTGCAGTTGTATTGCCATATCGTTGAATATTGTTATAAATTTTTGCTTCCGGGATATTCATCCGTTCCCTAAACGCTTCGTTTATTCTCAGGTTTGCTTGATGGGGAATAAACATATTTACATCTTCAATACGTATGTTTGCTTTTTCCAACAACTCCCCTGTTAGCTTTGGCAGGAGCGTCACAGCTAATTTGAATACAGTTTTCCCATCCATATAAGGAAAATGTTCCTTATTTTGGATAACTGTTGGACTGATTGCTTTTCCAGATTTTCGAGCAGGCATTCCTGCTCGCAATGCACCTGCATATTTTCCGTCAGCATGGAGAATCGATGTTATGATTCCAACGTTTTTACTGGTTTCAACCGCCTCAAGACAAACAGCACCGGCACCATCTGCAAATATCACCGCTGTATCACGGTTTTCGGTAGTGATCTCTAAGTATCGACTTTGAAATTCAGCACCTACCAAAAGAATCTTCTGTGCTTTTCCGCTCCTGATATATGCGTCACAGATTTCCAGTCCATGCAGAAATCCGGTGCATTGTTGACGGATATCGAGAGCAGGCACTTTTTTCGCACCAAGTCGATTTTGCAGGAATACACCGGAACCAGGCACGTTCACATCGGGTGTCATGGTTGCAAATACAATTAAATCTAAATTCTCGGGATTCCAGCCCGCTCTTTCCAGTGCGATGATTGCAGCCTCATAGGCAAGGTCCGAAGTCCCCACATCCTCACCTTCATTGACCCAATATCTGGCTTCGATACCTGTGCGTTGCACAATCCATTCGTTTGATGTTTCCATCAATCCGCTTAGCGCTTCGTTCGTGACATGTTTTTCCGGTACATATCTGCCGGTGCTTTTAATAATAGATCGTTTCATAGGATAAGAATGCTTCCCGGCCCTTTTTCTATATAAATGCGCAATTATTATAATTACACAACTTGAGACAGAACGTATAATTATCACAATTCCTGCGGAAAATCAAAAGAGATAAAATTCAAAATTATGTCTTGCCCTCAACCCCAAGACCCCAAGCCAAGGGAAATGCGCTCGCTTTTGCGGTTCAATTCTTATACCCTTCGTATCTTCGTGGTGTTCATTTTTAATATTAAAAACACAAAAAAACGAAACAAAAGTAAAAACTTAAGACTGATTGACCCTTATGGTGAAAGTTGCTATTAGAGGATTTGCTATGAGTACGATTGCAGGCTCTTGTAATCCAAGGAGCGGAGCTGTGTGGTTTTTACGCTCCGAGAGCTGAAAAATCCCGAATCATCCATACAAAAATCCTAATCACTGATTTCCGACTTCAGATCACCGACCTCTGATCTCCGACCTCCGACCTCTGACTTCTGAAATGTCCTTCGCGTCTTCGTGGTTCATTATTATTTTTTTCCGATCTCTCCCTACTGCTTACTATAGCTACTCACAATATGACTAGCAGACACTTAAAAATCCTTTTCATCGTCATGGCTTTCATCGTCAGCATTCCGGTATTGGAGCTGGGCTATTTTGTTTGGGTGCTGTCGCGGCCTGTGACGATTCCGCCAAACCTTGAAACCGACGCGATTGTCGTGTTCAACGGGAGCCCCAATCGCGTCGAGGCAGGCTATGAGATTGCCCAGTCATTGGATGCGCGGTTTTTGGTTATTTCTCCCGCCCTGGAAAGAGAACTGGCCATTTTTAACAAGAAATATCCACTTCCCCCGGGAATAAAGCATATTGGTGAACCGCTTGCGCGCACGACACTGGAAAACGCCGTTTATAGCCAAAAAATCATCGAACGGCACGAACTGAGGTCGATTCTGCTGGTGACGTCGGCATACCACATGCCCAGGTCCAGGGCCTGTCTGAACTTATGCCGGCTTGGCTCTGGTACGGACGTTCGTGTTTATTTCGCACCAACGGGCACGGAGAGGAATGTGTTCGGCTACTTGAAAACGTCAAAAGGCGTGAAGACCTTTTACAACGAAATGGTCCGCTTCTGGGGCAGTCTGGGAGAGTGGGTCGTTTTCAAGATCCGGGGAAAACTCCCTGAGAAAAACCCAAAAGAGATACCCGTGGTGAAGTTTCTAAAATCTGTGCTCCTTTTCGACATTTAAGCGTGGCACCGAGAAATACTGAGGAACGGGGGCACGGTTAAGAAAACATTGAACCGCAAAGACGCCAAGGACACAACGGAGATCGGAGGTCAGAGGTCGGAAGTCAGAGATCGGAGTCTGGAGGTTGGAGTGACATTTGAACCGCCCGCTTCGCTCAAGACACAAAGGACGCAAAGAAGGAACTTTTATAGCGGTTGTCATAAACATGTTCCGGTTGGTCTAATTTACGATCAGGTATTAGAGCGTTTGGATCAGGCCATATTAGATGTCATATATAATCCCTTGCGGACTCAAAAAACCGCTGCTATCGGAACGTTATTATGACAAACGCTCTAATAGAAATTTAATAAATAACTAAAAACAATTATTGACACAAACGTTACCAGTTGATAGCACTTATTTACATAATTATTTTGACAAAAAAAGCCATGTGTCAATTCCAACTGAAGGAGAACTGCATGAAAAAACTGACAAAAATCCCAGTTATGTGGCTATGCTGTATGCTGCTGTTCCTTCCGTTTCTGGTTGCTGGTCCATCCAGCGCCCAGTGCACCATGGTCTCCGGACAGCTTGATGCAGCCGTGGCGTCATGTGGTGCAGATCTGGACTGCTTTGTGTCGCTGGCCAAAAGCAATGTGTCCTGCGCCGCCAACATTGCCTGGTATTACATGATCATGTACGCTCCAGAAGATCCGACGCCTGTTCTAGACAGCTTTCTGAATGCACTTCCCTACTCTTCCGCTTTGTCAGATGACCTTAGCGTTGCCATCAACGCGGCCTATCAAGCGAACCGGAACGAGCAGAAAGCGGGATCCACGACATCGGCAAACGAATACCCTTACGGGCAGGGCAGTAAACCCGCAAACGAACAATCTTACGGGAAGTAAATCCGCAGGGTTTTTATAATGAAAAGACTGACCATCAGGGTATTGGCTGATATGACAGCGGAGGAAAGATGAATATGCAGAAAGCAACTAATCATCCGGCAAAAATCTTTTTTTTATTGTCAGCTTTTCTCTTTGCCTGGGCTACTTCGGTATGGGCTCAAGGCAATATCCATCTCGGGAGAGCCCAGTTGACCACCGGACTCCAGTATGCCGGTGAATACAACGACAATATTTTTCGCGATGCGGACAATGAAGAAAGCGACTACATTCACATCGTTACCCCCAGTCTGAAACTGGTGTACCCCGGTACAAACCCGGGTAACTACGTGCAGGCCAAATACCATGTCGACATCGCTCGATACGACGATTTTTCAGATACGGATTACGAAGATCACCGACTATTTGGTGGCTTCGGATACCGCTCCCCGGCCGGCATCTACCTAATGGCCGATGATGCATACCAGAACACCGCCGACCCTTACGGATCTGAAAGCACTTACAACGATGGCGTTCAAACAAAGCGCTGGAACAATACCGTCTCTATGACTGCCGGCTACGATTTTGCCAGTATCTACACGGTGGAAGCCTATGCGCGCCACTTTGTTGAGCGATACGACAAGAAAGTCGACAAATACCAGGACAGGACACGCATCACGGCTGGCGGTATGCTCCTTTACCGGTTTAACAAGTTGCAGTTCCTGGGCGAACTTCGCAGAGCTGACGTGACATTTGATGAACAGAACGACGACATCGATGGATGGGACGATAACAACTCCCAGGATCATACCCTGACCGAAGCCCTGGTTGGTATTCGGTTTCAGCCGGGAGGGAAAATTATCGGGAACGCCAAGATTGGCTACCAAGCAGTGTCATTTGAAAACAATAAAGACAAAAATGGAAACAAATACAACGATGACCCCCAGGTAATTGGCGAAGTAGACGTGAGCTATTTTCTCAGCGAGCAGACATCCTTCAAAATTTTTGGCGGAAGATCTCTGAACACATCTGTAACGGCGGGTAATGCCGATGATGTTTCCAGTTCTTACATGAACACGTATGGGGGCATCGGGGTTACCCAGAAAATAATGACCAAACTTTCCCTGAATATTGAATACGAGAGAAATGTAGAAGACTATCTGGATGTCAGTTCGGGTAATGACGACAAATTGCTGATAGCAAATACGCTGCGCGGTGGTCTGGACTATGATATAAACAGGTGGCTGGATGCGGGCGTGACTTTGTCGTATAAGGACAAGAACTCAGACACCGGTCAATACGATGATGAAGAGTATACCGTTACCCGGTATGGATTCTATGTTGAATTGACATATTAAACCGCAAATACCGGGCATAATTCGTACGTCAAAAAAGGGGAGATCAGCATACTCCCCTTTTTCATGTTAGCCCGAAAATCTCATGAAATATCCGAGCTAATTCTGATATGGAGATAGTATGAGAAACGTGTTCCTACTGATATGCTTTTTGTCACTTTGCACCATGATGGCGGCATGCAGCACGGGTGGAAGTGTGGTCCGTGTGATCGATGTAGCGGAAGAAGAGGAGATTGAGGGGCTCGACCCGGCGGAATTGGAGCGGCTTGCCAGGATCAAGGCCGCGGAGAAAAATGAATCCAACGGTCTCGGTCTGAACCAAATTATCCAGAGCACGCCCTCCTACAATGTTTTCGAATATCTGTCACTCAGACCCGATGCCAACAATCCTGCCGCAAAAGATTACACTGTCGGGGGATATGATGTGCTCGATATTACGGTCTATGAAGAGCAGGATCTTTCCCGCCAGGGTGTCCGGGTCAGTGCCGACGGCCATATTTCCTTCCCGCTGATCAATCGTGTGGTGGTGGGCGGGCTTACCACATCGGAAATTGAAAGCATCATATCCAACCGTCTGGCAGAGGGGCAATTTGTTATCGACGCACACGTGTCCGTGATCGTGAGCGACTACCGCAGCAAGCAGTTCATGGCGCTCGGTCCGGTCAAAATGCCGGGTTCTTACCCGTTGAAAGCGCAGGAACGGGTGCTGGATGCCATATCGAGGGCCGGCGGCATCATGTCCGAACAGGCCGGCAGCGAAGTGATGATCATCCGGACGGAAAATCCCGACACGGCCAATGAACGCAAGCTGGTTGTCCGCATCAATTTGCAGGCCCTCCTGGATCATGGCGACCAGATGTCCAACCTCCTGATGGAGGACAGGGATTTGCTCTACATTTCCAAAGCGGAGCGTTTCTACATCATCGGGCAGGTAAAACAGCCGGGGTCGTTTCTTTACCTGGACAAGAACGTCACCCTGGTCGAGGCCATCAGCATGGCCGGAGGGTTTACCAACATTGCCGCTCGAAACCGGACACGCATCGTGCGTGTGGAAAACGGGTTGGAAAAGATCATCGAAGTCAAAGTGGACGCCATCACCAAGGCCGGCAAAAAAGGCCAGGATGTGCGGATCCATCCGGGGGACGTTATAATCGTACCGGAGTCGTTCTTTTAATGAGCGTCTTAACTTTTAGGAGTTTTTTAAATAATGGATTTCCAGCATTCCAATTCCTAAAAGTTAAGACCCTGCGGGATTGCCGATCTTACCACATCTACTGTGTCAGATAATGTTTCGCATAGTATCCTATAGCGAAACAATATCTTCCTTGTATCTGCGGCAACCTCGACAATCGCTCAATCCTGGCTCATTTTTTTAATATCGGTGGATATGAAATAGTCAATTGAAATTTTTCGGAGAAAAATTTTTATGGAAGACGAATACAGAGAAGAAACCATCGACCTGAGGGATTACCTGCGCGTGCTGCGCAAAAGGCGCTGGGTCATTATCTCCATTTTCATGGTGACGGTTCTGGCGGTGGCGGTACACACATTCACCGCCATGCCCATCTACGAGGCCTCTTCCCGCATCGTCATTGAAAAAGAGAACCCAAACCTGGTCTCCATTCAGGAGGTTATGGCTGTCGACTCAACCGGTACGGATTATTACCAGACCCAGTATAAGATCATCGAGAGCCGGGTGGTGGCGCGTGACGTCATCGAGCGGCTCGATCTGGCCAACAGTTCCGAGTTTTTGCCACCGCCTGAAGACTCGCTGCTGGCCCAGGTCAAAGGATGGGTCAGCGACCTGCTGACGGGCGGTGTTGAATGGTTCCGGTCTCTGATGAACACAGGGCAGGGCGGCCTGGACCAGAATGCTTTGCCGGGTGACGGGGCGGCGCAGGATAGCAGACTGGTCACTGATTTCCTGGAACGTGTGGAGGTCAGCCCCA
This sequence comes from uncultured delta proteobacterium, assembly GCA_963823335.1. Classification (GTDB taxonomy): domain Bacteria; phylum Desulfobacterota; class Desulfobacteria; order Desulfobacterales; family B30-G6; genus B30-G6. The sequence continues at coordinate 1,630,006 of CAWGLD010000001.1, forward strand.
TCAGGAACAGCCGCCTGGTGGATGTTCGTCTGGAAGCCAAGGACCCGGTCATGGCCGCCAGGATGGCCAACGAACTGGTGAAAGCCTACATCAATCAGAACCTGGAGATCAAACTCAGTGCCACAAAAGATGCGGTTCAGTGGCTGAGTGACAGGATATCCGAAGAACGGACCAAGGTGGAGCAGGTGGAAAACGACCTCCTGCGCTACAAAGAGAAGCACCAGATCATCACCGATTTTTCCAACGACGCCGAACTCATTACGGCCCAGAAGCTGGCCACCCTCAATCAGCAGGTCGTGGAAGCCGAGTCCATGCGGGTGGAGGCCGAGACCCGCTACCAGCAGGCGCTGGCACTCGATGACACACCGGACATGCTCGATTCCATACCCGAGGTCCTGGCCAACGACCTGGTCAAGGAAATCAAGCGCATGGAGGTGGCCCTCTACAACCGCATGTCGGAGCTGTCTAAAAAGTACGGCAAAAATCATCCCCAGATGGTGGCCATCAACTCGGAACTGACGGACTTGAAAAAGCGCAAATCCCTGGAAGCCCGGCAGGTGGTCAATTCGCTAAAAAACGAATATCAGCTCAGCGTCGCTAAGGAAGAATCCCTGAAAAAGGCCTTGACCCGGCAGAAAGAAGAGTCCCTGGAACTCAATAAAAAAGCCGTCCAGTTCGGCGTCCTCAAGCGCCAGGCGGAAAGTACCCGCCAGATGTACGAGCTACTCATCAAGCGCTTCAAGGAGACCTCCCTGACCGAAGAGATGAAAACCGGCAACATCCGCATTGTCGATCAAGCCGAGGTCCCCAGGGAACCGGTGAAACCCCGCAAAAGACTGAATCTTCTCCTGGCGGCAATGGTGGGACTCTTTCTCGGTATCGGCCTGGCTTTCTTGCTGGAATACATGGACAACACCATCAAACTGCCGGAAGATGTCACGGAATTTTTAAAGGTCCCGTATCTGGGGCCGATACCGGCATTTACCATGAACGGTGCTTCGGGAGAAATTCCAGCAGAGCTGATTTCCGTCCACTCCCCGAAGTCAACCGCCAGTGAAGCTTACCGTGGTTTGCGGACCAGTATCTTGTTGTCGTCCGCCGACAAGAAACCGCGCGTCATCATGGTTACCAGCGCCGGTCCCCTGGAGGGGAAAACCCTGACATCCACCAATATGGCTGTCACCATGGCACGCTCGCATCAATCGGTTTTACTGATCGACGGCGACATGCGGCGACCGAGAGTCCACAAGGTGTTTCAAACCGATCAAAAGAAGGGATTGTCAGGTATCCTTGTGGGAACGGACAAGACGGCTGATACGATTGTCGAGACACCGGTAAAGGGCTTATACCTCCTGCCTGTCGGCGCTATCCCCCCCGATCCGTCCGAACTCATCGGTTCAAAGACCATGGGACGGTTCATTGCCAGCCTGAAAGAAAAATTCGAGATCATCATCATCGACACGCCCCCGTTGACGGCGGTGACCGATGCCCTGGTACTATCCCAATTTGTGGATGGTGTCATGCTGGTAACACGCGTGGGTATCACACCGCGTCAGGTCATCAAGACCAGCCTGGAACAGTTGCAGGCGGTCAAGGCAAACATTCTCGGTGTGGTACTGAATGGTGTTAACACCGGCAAAGACAGCTACTATTATTCCCAGTACTACTACAACTACTACGGGGAAGATAACGATAAAAAGAAGCGGCGCAGTAAGCAGTAAGTAGTCGGCAGCAGGGAGACCGTTAAGAGGGAAGAAGGCCTAAGGTTAAGGAAAGATTGAACCGCAAAGTACGCGAAGGAAAAATATTACCTTTATCGAATCGGGGCGGCCGATTCGATAAACCATCCCACCCTTCGGGTATCGTCACTTATCTATTTCCAAAAATTGTCCTTTATCCCTAATATGATCGCTATAGTTATTTTCAATGCTTGGTGTAATAAAGGTGAAGTAGTGTAGTTGCCCGTAAGGGCATGATGGTTTGCCTGATCAGTTTCCCTGATCAGGTAAAGAAAAAAATCCTTTGCGGCCTTCGCGCCTTTGCGGTTCAAAATTATGTATAGGCCTTAATCCCAAGACGTCCAACCCAGCCAGAAAATTTAAAAATTGATCGATCTCCACTGCCACATACTGCCGGGTGTCGACGACGGCCCCTCCCATGTTGAGGAGAGCCTGAGAATGGCGGAATGTGCCGTAGCAGACGGCATTCACACGCTTGTGGCAACACCCCACGCCTTCAACGAAACCTATCACAATCCCTTGCCTTACATTCTCGCGCATTTCGCACACCTGAAGAAAATAATTATTGAAAATCAGATCCCCTTAGATATCCGCCCTGGTGCCGAAGTTCGTGTTCACCAGAACATGGACCGGTCCGTGATGGAAGGCAAAACTGTTTCCATCAACAACACCGGCCGCTACATCCTGATCGAGTTTCCCTATAACATGATACTTCCCGGGACCCGGGATGTCCTTTTTCAACTGTTTCTTAACGGCATCACGCCGGTATTGGCTCATCCGGAGCGCAACCTGGCGTTACAGCGCAACCCGGATATCCTTTCGGACCTGGTGACCATGGGCTGCCTGGTACAGCTGACCGCCATGAGCATCACCGGTGAAATAGGTCATGATGCCATGGAATATGCCCATTTTCTATTGAAGCAACGGCAAGCACATGTGATTGCCACGGATTCACACAATGCCGAAAGCCGACCGCCGATTCTGTCATCCGCTGTGGAAGCAACTGCCCGCATATTGGGCGACACGGAAGCAGCTGAAGCCATGGTCACCAAGAATCCCCGTATCATTCTAGATGGAAAGCCGTTCGATCTGGCCGAACCGGTGAAGGCACCTAAAAAACAGGGGTGGTGGGAACGGTGGTTTGGACGGAAAAATTATTAGAAGCTATCTCAAAAAAGTTTTTTGCCCACCCTCTGTGTTCTCTCCTGCTTTATATCGCTTGTCATAATAATGTTCCGAAAACAGGATGGCGGCATAAGGGGTTGTAGCAGAAAAAAGGTCCTCAATCGGAACGTTTTTCTGACAACCCCTATATATAAAGCGAGGTTGCCGCAGGCCCAAGGCGTCGGGCCATGAAGCTCTAGCTTGACTGCTGCGAATGGATCGCAACGCAGTGGGCGTGAAGAGATCGCTTTGTGAAGGCTGTGAGTCAGGCGACTTTGAGCAGTCGCAGATTTTCCTCTTCCGGATTAAACTGGAGGGCTTCACAGATGTAGTCGATGTTGTTTCGGATGGCCATGCGCCGGTGCTGTCCCACGGGGCTGCCTTCGGCAAAGGACTTGGCCATGATGGCCAGGAGTTTGACGCGCTGGAAAAAGATATGGTCTACCTCGAGCAGTTTATTGGATTCCGGGCTCGATCTGAAATTGTTGTAGTACCCGTTCCAGTCCACACAATCCCTGACCACGGTCTCGGCATTCCTGGCAATGGCCTTTAGCCGGTGTTCTCCCATGGGATAGTTTCCCGTGAACGCTTTGGCCATGATAACCAGGAGTCTGAGTCTGGAAAGAAAGACATGATAGTGCTGGACTTGTTTCATGCTTTGACGGGCCGAGCCGAGTCTCTTCATCGTAGATTCCGGGGGATTGATCCTGTTGAGGTTGAAGACGGAGTTACTATAAAATAAATGCTTGAAACTGTCAAAGGGTAAAAATAAAATCCTTCATTTTTTTGAGAAAATGGTTTCAGCCTTGAGGTAGTGACTGCCGATATCCCTGCGCAGATCCAGTCTGTTTCCCTGAGAATTTTCCCGGGGGATGACCCGTATTTTGCCATTGTCGAACGCTGCCAGCAGTTTTTTGCGCAGCCTGTCCGCGATGACGCCGCGGGTCTCATTTTCCTTGATGGTGGCATTTGCGTTGAGAAAGGCCACCCGGGTGCCATCGGACTTGAAGATCTCTTGTTCATCTATCCAGGTCATTGCCGAAGGAATCATCTGGATCCCTTTTCGTTTCAAATATTTGGTGTCGATTTCAAGCGGCTCGCCCTTGGTGCAGGACCAGGGGTAGCCCTTCTGGCCGTCAGGACCGCCCGGGCCCGTCATCAATGCCACGCACAGAGAGACCTGATCCTGTCTGACTTCCGGGACTACGGTGTCCAGGTTGCCTGAAAGCGTTGCCTGGATAAGGGCGCCCAGGTTTCTGAGACGCCGCGCCACGGGTTGGACTTCGGGCTCACCCGGTCGGATGTTGATTTCGCTGACACGAATACGCAGGGGGTTCATGGCGGCGTCAAAAGAAACAAAGCAGCCGGGGTATAGAATGGAAGGTCTCAGGAGCCCTTTTTGCTTCATGTTGCGAATAAGGGGTTCGGCAATGGTGCTGCCTGCCATTTCCAGCAACGCCGGTGTTTCCATGGGGTGTGGGGAAACAGCGCCGGTTCCGCCGGTGATTGGGTTGCTTTTGCTGGCCGGTCCCTCGAATCGTTCGGGGTAGTCCATGGCCGTGGGCAATATCTGGTAGTGTCCGTGACGATCCACAAGTATGGTAAAGCTGATTTCAACCCCTGACATGAGCGATTCGATCAAAAGGGGCCAGACATTTTTTTTGCCAAAGAGCTTGCGGTAGTTGTCTTTGTAGTCATTGATGAGGGTATCGTAAACTTCCCGTATTTCCCATGAGTTCAGAATGATCCGGGCGCCTTTCCCGCCGGCGGAATAGGGATATTTCAGGACGGCGCCGCCGAACTGTTGAATATAGGTCAGACAGGTCTCCAGAATGGCGCCGTAATCCTTCGCATCGGTGCTGGTCCAGGCATCGGCCATGGGGATGCCGGCTTCCCTGCACAGGTTTTTACAGGCGATCTTGTCGCCTTCGATGAAAGCAGCAGCGGCATTCAGCCCGAGGATCCTTTCCCCAAAACCTTCTTTTTCCACGGCATCCACCAGGCCGTCAAAGAGGAGTGCTTCGGGCATGGGCACGACATAGTCCACCACACCCTGCTTCAGGGCTTCGACAATGGCCGCGGCATACCCTTCCACAGAATTGTCTTTTGTGGGGATGAAAGCAACCGGCCAGTTCATAAGTTCCACAAATTTAGGCATGGCGGGCGTACCCCTGAAAACCATGCCACGGTAATCATCGTCACTAAAATCACTGGTGGCCGTGGACACGACAAAGGCCCATAACAAGGTCCTGCCGTCAGTTCCGGCAAAGGCAATTTTTTTCATTTATTTCTCTTTGAGTAGCAGTAAGCTTTAAGCGATAAGCAATAAGCGGCTTACAGCTTGATTAATATTTACCTCGACATATCAAGTGATGCTGACAGGGTCAAATGATAATTGGGTAAAAGCGACATTGTCGCGCCGATAAAATCGTTTTACGATTTTATGTTGAAATCAAATCCGGGATTGTAATATACAAAGACATGTTCACAGGTTTTGAAAAAATCGTGGAGGAACGGATTCGCAAGGCACAGCAGGACGGCGCTTTTGACAACCTTCCCGGCTCGGGAAAACCGTTACCCCGTGAAGACATGGATATACCGGAGGATATCCGGCTGGCATACAAGGTGCTGAAAAATGCCGACTTTATTCCCCCTGAGCTCGAACTGCGCAAAGAGATTCGCAGTACCCGGGAGCTTTTGTCCGGTATGCCGGAGACCGCTGAGAAATATAAGACACTCAAAAAATTGAATCTACTTGTCATGAAACTGAATGCGATGCGAAGCGCACACATACAGTTCGATGTTCCACAGCAGTACCTGGGCCCTGTAACAGAGCGCTTGGAAAAAGGCCTTTCTTCAGACGACACTACCATCGATGCTAAAAAAAAATAAACCAGCGAGCAACCAGGGGGATGGTCTTTTCAGGTCTGTGATGCTGGCGTATACCGTTCTGGTCCTGCATGTCGTGCTGATGCTGGGCCTGGGGCTCCTGGTCATCTTTTTTCACGGTGTCATTCAGTATATACTCTGGATTTTTCTGTTTGGGACGGCAGTTGTTGTCGTCTCTGGTTTCTATTTCTACCGACGCATGAAGACCGAGGGAAAAACCTTGAAGGAGATGCTCTCATCCTCGATGTTTGCAGGTCGACCGGTGGAGGTGAGTTTTCTGGGGGGCATGGCCTCGCTCAGGGTTGGCACGCCTGGATCTCCAAGCGGTCTCGAAACAAGACAGGTGAATCCAACCTATCAACTGGAGGACTTCAAAACCAGTCAACTCCGGGATTTAACCCAACTGGCCCGTCTTCTGGAGGACGACCTGATTACTCGGGATGAATACGACGAGGCCAAGAAAAGACTTTTTAAGCAAACGGAGGGAATGCCATGAAAAAAATCAATCTTGCACTCCTGTCCGGTGGTATTTCATCGGAACGCGAAGTTTCTCTGAACAGTGGGGATCAGGTCTTCGATGCCCTGAACAAGGAAAAGTACGCCATTGTCCGTTATGACCCGAAAACAGATCTGCCCCGACTGATATCGGATGCACCCCGGATCGATGCAGCCCTGATCATTCTTCACGGGCCTTATGGGGAAGACGGGACGATTCAGGGTTTGCTGGAACTTCTTCATATCCCCTATCAGGGATCAGGTGTCCTGGGCAGTTCTGTGGCCATGAACAAACTGGCGGCAAAACAGATGTATGAACTGGCAGGTCTGCCAACGCCGCCTTATGTGGTTTTGAAACAGGGGGACCGGATCGATATCCAGGACTGTGAGGAAAGGTTCGGGCTACCCTTTGTGGTAAAGCCACTCGAGGCCGGTTCGAGTGTGGGAATGACGATTGTCAAATCCGTGTCGGAAATTGAGACAGCAGCGCAAAAAGCCTTTGAGCACGGAGATACCATACTGATGGAAAACTTCGTGAAAGGCATCGAGATAACGGTGGGTGTCATCGGCAATCAGACATTGGAGGCTTTGCCGATTATTGAGATCGTTCCCGGGGAGGCATATGCGTTTTTTGACTACGAGGCCAAATACACACCAGGTGCGACACGGGAAATCTGCCCGGCCCGTATCAGCGACGCCATGACCGAAAAAGCGCAGACCTATGCCAAAATGGCCCATGAGGCTCTGTTCTGCGAAGGTTACAGCCGTACAGACATGATCATGCAGGCAGACGAAATTTATGTTCTTGAAACCAACACCATCCCCGGTATGACCGCCACGAGCCTTTTACCTCAATCCGCTGTTGCAGCCGGGATCAGCTTTTCGGAGCTCCTCGATCGATTAATCGAGCTGGGTATGGAGAGGCATCAATTGAAACGGAATCTCTAACCGGGTAGTTGCTTCCATGTGTCATTGAAAGTACACATGAATGTATTCCCCTGAAGCGTGCTCAATTTCGGTTTCAATAAGCACCAACAACCAAACACCAAATACAACATCATATTATCATTGATAAAACAGGAAGGAACACATTTTCATGAGATTCAAAAAATTTGAGAACAGCGCAGCCGTTGGTATTGTCATGGGGAGTGACTCGGATCTGGGCGTCATGAAGGAAACGACCCGTATTCTAAAACAGTTTGAGGTACCATATGAGATAACCGTGGCATCCGCCCATCGGAGCCCGGCTCGGGCGGCCGAATTTGCTACGACGGCACGGGAACGCGGTATCCGGGTGGTCATTGCCGGGGCGGGACATGCCGCGCATCTGGCAGGTGCCATGGCTGCCCACACATCCCTGCCCGTCATAGGTGTGCCCATTGATTCGTCCTGTCTTCAGGGTTTCGATGCGCTCCTGTCCACCGTGCAGATGCCCCCTGGAATTCCAGTGGCCACTGTATCCATCGGCAAATCGGGCGCCAGAAACGCCGGTATTCTTGCCGTGCAGATACTGGCGCTGTCCGATACGGTTCTCGAAGCGAAACTGACGGACTTCAAAAAGGACATGGCCGAAAAAGTGGTTCAGAAAGCCGATGCCCTGGAAGCATAAGATGGTGCACTGGCATGTTTCTTCCATGGCACCCGACCCGAATACGATACATGCCGCTGTTCAGGTGATCCGCCAAGGGGGGGTTATTGCATTTCCCACCAGCACCCTGTATGGGCTGGGGGCGGACGCGAAAAATTCCCATGCTGTGGAGAAAATTTTTGACATCAAGGGACGTCAGCCCCAGCACCCGCTCCTGGTTTTGATCAGGGACAGAACATGTTTGTCCGAACTCGTTCGGGAAATACCCCCCAAAGCCGTTTTGCTGATGGAGGCGTTCTGGCCGGGGGGCATTACGGTGGTGCTTCATGCCAGGGAACGGATTTCCGGCAGACTGACAGGCAACACCGGGAAAATTGGTGTGCGGGTACCGAAACATCCCGTGGCGGTCGCTATCCTTGCCCAACTGGAAGGACCCATGACCGGGACGAGTGCCAATCTGTCGGGCAGGGGGGGCTGTTCTGATATTGCTTGTCTGCAGGAACAATTGTCAGTCCAACTCGATGGGGTGGTAGATGCCGGTCCATTGAAAGGGGGCAGAGGCTCAACGGTCATTGACCTGACCGTCGATCCACCGTGTATTCTCAGAGAAGGTACGATTTCAGGACATCAGATACAGTCCGTGCTTTGAAGTCATCGAGTGATCGGGGATAGCTATTTCAGCCCCCTGAAACAAAACCCGAAATAGCTTTATTGAGGGAGCGACAAGGCGGGGTTTCACAAAATCGTTCCTTCGATTTCATTCGTGCGACGATTTTATTGACAAGCGCACAGGATTTCACTATAAACCCATCCACATGCCGGAGTGGTGAAATTGGTAGACGCAGAGGACTCAAAATCCTCCGACCTTACGGTCATCCGAGTTCGATTCTCGGCTCCGGCACCACTGGTAATAAGGGTCTGACAGCATTGTATCTTGTCAGACCCTTTATTATTATGACAACCGCTATAAATATTAATGGTTTTTATGAATAAAAGTAGCATATATTGATTAAATTACTTGACACTATACAACATATAGTGTAATAAGAATCCTTAACTTGAGGGTTTTGCCTTTTTTCGCCCTCTTACACCTCCTTTCTTTTTTGTGGCCCTTGTAGGATGTAACAGGGGCCACACTATTTCAAAGGGTTGGCCAACATGTTGGTCAGCCCTTTTTTCTTGGAATCCGTGATGCACCGGTAACGAAACCAGACAGGAGAACACTGGGGGCTCGCGATCGCATTTGACGGATTTACCTTTTTGTGTTGTTTGAAAGGAAAATGATATATATAGCATACACTGCATTGTCTTCAGATGCTGTGATTGTGGTGAGAGAGCTTCTATCGTGATAACATTTGTCAACTCTGGTAAAGCAAATTATTTATGGAAAAAAAAAGATATCTGAATGCCCAGGAGTTATTGGATGATTCCTTTGAGCTCGGAATAAAAATATTCAAAAGCGGATTCAGACCCAGTTTTATTATCGGTGTCTGGCGCGGCGGAACGCCGGCGGCAATTGCAGTTCAGGAAATACTGGACTACCTAGGGGTTCAAACCGATCATATTGCCATTCGGACCTCCTCATATTATGGGATCGATAAAAGAAACAAAGAAATCCGTGTTCACGGGTTGGAGTATGTCGTTCGGCACGCCAACTGGGATGACGGACTGCTAATCATAGATGATGTATTCGATTCCGGCAGCAGCATTAAAGCCATCGGCGAGACGCTTCGCAGGAAGATGCGGCGTAACATTCCCAAGGACATTCGCATTGCCACCGTGTGGTTTAAGCCAAAAAGAAATATTACGGAAATCGTACCTGACTATTATATTCACGAAACCGACCAGTGGCTGGTTTTCCCTCACGAACTGGATGGCCTCAGCCGTGACGAGATATTCGCCAATAAACCGGGGTTGAAAAAGATGATCGAAGATGCGGGCTTAACCTGAGATCTAAGATGAGTAGTCGCTCAACTTAGGCGAGATCGTCATAACCAAGGAATGCGCATATGAAAACCATCAAAAATGATCCGAAAACCTACGATGTCATCATTGTGGGTGGAGGACCGGCCGGCTTGTTTGCGGCATATTATCTGAGCGAACATTCCGATCTGGATGTGTTGCTCATCGAGAAGGGCAAAGGAATATCCCGTCGTAAATGCCCGATCAAAGAAGATCAGGGCTGTGTGAAATGCAAACCCTGCAATATCCTCTGCGGTGTCGGGGGAGCGGGTCTCTTTTCGGACGGCAAGTTGAACTACATCCATAAGCTGGGCAAGACCGACCTGACCCAGTTCATGCCCCAGCACAACGCCGAAGATCTTATCGACGAGACCGAAAAAATATTCAACCGTTTTGGTATGGATGGCCCTGTCTACCCCACGGACATGGCCCAAGCCCGCAATATCCGTAAGCAGGCCAAACGATATGGCATCGATCTCATGATCATCAAGCAGAAACACCTGGGAAGTGACTGTCTGCCGGATCATATCGAAGGTCTTGCCAAGGAAATCAAATCAAAAGGCGTCCAGATACATACGTCCGAGGAGGTCAAAGACGTCGTCGTAAGAAATGGAGCGGTTGTGGGTGTTCTTACCAATTGCAAACGCTACAAGACCCGCAATGTCATCCTGGCGCCTGGTCGGGTGGGTGCGGAATGGGTTGGCCGCCTGGCCATGAAGCATGGTCTCGGACTGGCCCAGAGAGGTATCGAGGTAGGGGTTCGGGTGGAGGTTCACAACGACATCATGCAGGATCTGTGTGACATTATCTACGACCCGACGTTCTTTATCCAGACCGGAAAATATGACGATCAAACCCGGACATTTTGTACCAACGCAGGTGGATATGTGGCTTTGGAGAACTATACCGATTTTGTGTGTGTGAACGGCCATGCATATCTGAACCAAAAATCGCGCAACACGAATTTTGCGTTTCTGTCCAAAGTGGTTCTCACGGAGCCAGTGACCGACAACCAGGCATACGGGGAAGCCATCGGCAGCCTGGCAAGCCTCATCGGTGGCGGTCGGCCCATTCTGCAGCGCTTCGGTGATCTGAAGCGGGGCCGACGGAGTACCTGGAACCGGGTTCAAAAAGGGTATATTGAACCGACCCTGAACAATGTGGTGTGTGGGGATATCGCCATGGCCCTTCCAGAGAGGATTTTGACAAATATTATCGAAGGGCTCGACAAACTGAATTTCGTGGTGCCGGGTGTGTCCAACGATGAAACCCTGCTTTATGCACCGGAGATCAAATTTTTTGCCACCCAGGTAGAAACCGACAATCATCTGGAAACCAAAATAAAAGGTATGTATGTTGCCGGTGATGGTCCGGGTGTGGCCGGAAACATCGTGTCCGCCAGCGCTACCGGACTGATACCGGCCAAGGCGATTTTGGCCTCAAATCCCTGAGAAAACTGTCCACAGCCTGGTTGTAGAGCTGGTAGAAATCATCCCCCGGCAATAGGATCTCTTTCATTTTTCTGAACTGGATGAGACCATGCAGCGTTGCCCAGAGGATAACGGCATGGCGTCTGGGGTGGGTTGTATGAAAAACACCCTGCTGACGGCCGCTATCGATAGCCGTTACCAGAATATTCAGAACCTGATTGGCGTGTTTATCGATCTGCTGCTTGAGACCGGGCTCGAAAACAGTACCCGGAGAGGACAGAAAATAATTCAAAATATCAAAATAGTCTTTGCTCTCTTCACTGAAAGCCAGGTAGGCACGGGCAATCTTGCGCAGCCGTGTCAGGGGGTCTTCGGCCTCCTTGACTGTTTCCTGTATCACCTGGGAAAGAAGTTCAAGTCCCTCTTCCTGCAGGGCGATAAAAATATCTTCCTTGCTTCCAAAATAGGAATACAGGGTTCCGACGCCTAATTCGGCTGTCTGGGCAATCCGCTTTATGGAGGCCATGGACATGCCGTGTTTGAACAAAACCCGTCTGGCTGCATCCATGATCTGAGCGTGCCGTTCGCGTATCTCCCGTTTTCTTCTTTCCTTCAATCCCATGTTACGTATATAATAAGTCCTAAATAAGCGGCGTAGCCGCGTCCGATAAAATCACGCAGTGATTTTATTCTGGAAGTGCAAAGCGCGTAAAGATAAAGGCCGTAATGAGCCCGGCCACAATATGCCAGATGCCCCACCATCCCACCAGGATGGCCATACCTCCCAGACCTCCAAAAAAATTGAATACCAGCACCAGGCCCAGGGCCGAGTTTTGGATGCCTACTTCAATGGCCACGGCCCGTGAATCTCTTTCCGGCAGACGGAACAGCCGTGCCGACCAGTACCCGATATTCAATGCCAGAGCATTGTGCAGCAGCACCACCAGGATGACCAGTCCGATGACGTCGAGAAAGATTTTCCAGTTGGCGGCCAGGGCGCCCAGGACGATCAGCATAAAGAAAACCAGCGTAAAAATTTTAAATGGCTTGCGAACCTTGTCGGCCAGGTTCGGGAAGATCCGGGACAGGAAGATCCCGATGGCAAGGGGGATGCCCAGGATGATAAAGACGGTGAAGAAAACATCCATGGGGCTCAGACTCACTTTCTGGAGAATCGGTGCTGTATCCGGATTGAGACTGCCCCAGAGGGCCAGATTCAGGGGTGTCATGACGATGGCCGCAAGGGTGGAAACAGCGGTCATGCTGATGGAAATGGCCGTGTTTCCTTTGGCCAGATAGGTCATCAGGTTCGACAGATTCCCACCCGGGCATGCCGCCACCAGGATCATTCCCAGGGCGATTGACGGCAGCGGCTTGATGATCAGGGTCAGCAGGAAGGTGAATGCCGGGAGCAGGATGAACTGAGCTACCAGACCGATGGCCGGTGCCTTGGGTGCCTTGATGATTCGCCTGAAGTCTTCCAGTTTCAGATCGATGGCAACACCAAGCATCATCAGACCGATGGCTATATTGATGACAAGCAATCCCTGGGCATTGAAATTGAGACGAATCTGATCGATGACGACGGGGTCCATAATTGTCTCTCCTAAATTGAATTTAAAGTTTTATCAGCATGAGGGGAAATAAACATCATGCAGTGGAAGCAAATAATAGGGTTGGAGGGTTTGAGGCTTGTAGGGTTCAAGTAAATAGCTGTGAGCCATAAGCATTAAGCTGCTTAAGGCTTAGAGCTTATGGCTTAAATCTCCACCCTCCACACTTCCAACCCACTTTAACCTTTTAGGGGTTTAGACTATTAGGTACTCTCTGCCAACAGCCGTTAGCCACCCTCGAACCCTTGTACCCCCCTTGGACCCTCGGACCCTTTGTTTTACTCCATCTTCCCCGTCCGTGCCGCTGCCCAGAGCCAGTTGCCCGGTGGATCCACATTGGCTTCCGGGTCCACCACCGCATGAATGACTGCTGGTTTTCCCGACTGGACAGCACGTTCCAGGGCAGGACGAATTTCGGCAGCGGTTTCCACGTACTCTCCATGGCAGCCCATAGCGACGGCTACCTGGTCATAGCGGACCGGTGCATGATCATGACCGAACCAGTCAGCTTCCCGGCCGAATTGTCTCAGCTGGGCACTTTTTTCCATGCCATAAGCACCGTCCACAGCAACGATGATGATGACCGGCAGCTTGTTGCGTACGGCGGTTTCGAGTTCCTGTATATTGAATCCAAAGGCACTGTCACCGGTGACGCAGTAGACATGTCTGTCCGGGAAGGCCAGTTTGGCGCCTATGGCATAAGGTAGACCGGTTCCCAGATGACCGTAATTCATGGAATAGATCACCGAACGCTGCTTTCGGGCCAGGTGGTAGTGGATATCCCACAGGGTTGTGTTGCCGCCGTCCATGACAAAGATGGCATCCTCGTCAAAGAAGGTATTGCAGGCCGTCAGGATTTGGCCGGTCAGCATGGGTTTTTGGTGTGTATCGGCTACCAGAGTATCGAGTTCTTTCTGCCACTCATCCTGGATCATCCGCAACTCAGCAACTTTTTCGTGGGGCAGGCGTTTTGCGGTCAATGCTTTGACGGCTGCCACCAGTTGCGAGAGGATGCATTTGGCATCGCCGATCAGGGGGATGTCCGTGGGCTTGTTGAGACCGATATGTGTTGGCTCGGTATCGATCTGGATGAGCTTTTGTTTGTCGGGTTCTCCGAACATGGGGGGCTTTCCCCACATGTTCAATTCGCCCAGGCGTGTTCCAACCGCCAGGACCAGATCGGCCTGAGCGTTGGCGAGGATACGAGACATGCAGGTGGGATGAAAACTGAGCGCATGCGTATCCGGTATGATACCCCTGGCCCGAATAGTCGCCGTGACCGGGCATCCCAGGTATTCCGCCAGCTCAAGAACTTCTTCTCCTGCGCCTGCGCGCTCGGCGCCGTTGCCGCAGTGGATGTTGACCAGCTCTGCATTTACCAGCATTTCTGCTGCCTGGCGAATCAGAACCGGATCGGCAGGGGTTGGGGATGTAACACGGTATTTTTCCGGGGGCCAGATACCGACCGTCGCTTGATCCCCTTTCTGGCTGATGATATCTTCGGGTATGAGCACATGGGTCGGACCTGGTCGACCGGATGTCGCCATCCGGAAGGCATGGCGGATCATATCAGGAATCCGGGCCCAGTGATCGACCTTTCCATTCCATTTGACAGCCGGTTTGAATATGTCCAGGTGGTGGCTTACCTGCATGCCGCCCTGATGTACGTAGGAATCGGATATGTCGCTGCGGCGGGTGGTCGTAATGGCAACAACCGGGCTTCCTTCGGCCTGGGCACACATGAGTCCTGCCAGAAGATTTGCGGCGCCGGGACCGGCACATGCCATAACCACGGCGGGTTTCCCGGTAACACGGGTGTAGGCGTCACAGGCATGGGCTGCGGCGGCTTCATGTCGGGGTACGATGAGTTTGATGCCCAGTTCTTCCCCCAGGCGTTCGATGGCTTCGATGACCATCATGTAGGTTCCGTCGGTAATGGCATTGACATATCGGATACCTTCTGCATGAAGGCATCTCAGCAGCAGTTCTCCACCGGTAATTTCGGACATTGGTTTCTCCTCTTTGGTTTGTGGATGTATATCATTTTGAAGCTGGTGTTCAAATCATCACATGGCGCTGGTAATGCGTATCATTTTAAGAGCTGTAAGCAATAAGCTGCAAAAAGGGTAGGGTCACCATGGGATCGTTGTACTGAAACCCGTTAACAGCTTATGGCTTACCGCTTATTGCTAAGCGCTAAAAGTCTATAGCTCCATGGTCTGTCCCCCTGTGATGTTGAGGGCCTGACCGGTCATGTAACTTGATTCACCCGAAGCCAGGAATGCCACTGTGTTGGCCACTTCATCAGCTGTACCGAGCCTTCCCAGGGGAATTTCCTTGCATTTCTCGGCGATGCGTTCTTCTGCTGTGGCATTGAAAAACTGGGCCTCCAGGTCAAAGCGCCACTGAGTGAAGTCGGTCATGATAACGCCCGGGCAAACAGCATTGACACGGATACCGCTTCCGGCCAACTCCAGGGCCATGACTTTTGTCATCATGAGAACGCCTGCCTTGGCTGCCGCATAGGACCCGTTGAACAGGGGCGGCTTTTTTGCAGCCTGGGAGGCGGCGTTGATGATGCTGCCACCGTTTTTTAGCATCAACGGCACTACGGCTTTGGACACGCGGAAAACACCGTGGAGGTTGACATCGATGGTTTTCATCCAGGCGTCGTCGTCATAAGTGTGTATGGTGTTGGGGACGCCGAATACCGTACCGGCATTGTTACAGAGAATATGGATGCTGCTGAATTCTTCTGCAAGCACAGCGGCCATGTTCTGCACGGACTCAGAACTGGTGACATCGAGATCCAGGGCTATTGTCCGGACTTTGAAGGTTTCACCCAGGTCTTTTGCCAGCCTTGCGAGCTGTGCTTTGTTGCTGGTGAGGAGGGGGTCGTTTTCTTGTGCCTTGGCCAGATCAGCCAGGGCAACGTTGGCACCGCAGGCCGCCAGTTTTCTGGCAATAGCGTACCCGATGCCTGTTTTTTTGCCTGCCCCGGTGATGAGGGCATTCTTACCTTTCAAATCCTTGTACACGGGTTCCCCCTTTACAGTTCAGGGTCAAAATGATAGACGGGAAAGATGATCGAACGAGGTTCGATAACTGAATATAAATTGGATATCGAACGATAGTCAAGATCAAATCGTTAAAGGATAAGGACGTCGACCTTGCCGGCCAGTTTGTCTCTGAAATGGGTTGCATCGGATTGATCGCCGACAATGGCACCATAATGCATGGGGATGGCGAGCGTGGGCTTGATGGCCAGGGCTGCCTCAACCGCTTCATCAGCGTTCATGACATAGGTTCCGGACACAGGCAGGAGAGCGATGTCGACCTTTAGATCCTTCATCTCCGGGATGAAATCACTGTCACCGGCGTGATAGATTCTGACCCCGTCGATATCCAGGATAAAGCCAAGCCATCTGTTTGCTTTGGGATGGAAATCCTTGTTGGTGTTGTAAGCGGGTACGGTCTCCACGGTCAGTCCATCCAGAGACAGGTGTTCTCCCGGCGTCATCACCCGCACATCTCCGGACAGTTTTTTTGCAGAATCCTTTTCGGTAATGATGACGGTTCCGGGCTGTTGTATCTTGGTGACATCTTCGGGAGAACAATGGTCGAAATGCTCATGGGTTATCAGAATGAGGTCTGCAGGTTTACCCCCATCGATCTGGTAGGGGTCGATATAGATGCATATCGATGCGTCGATTCTGAAGCTGTCGTGACCCAGCCAAACAATGTTATGTTTCATCTTCTGGATATTCATTCTTTACCTCCTTGTGTTAAAGTCCTAACGCCGGTGTCCAGACATAGTAGAACCCGGGTGAGAGGTGGGTTGCTGTGTTCTGGAACCCCAGGTCGAGTAAAGGCTTTGCCTGAATATTGGCACGGGTGGTCAAGGGATTGTAGAGATTGTCATTCGGAAACTGGGTCCGTCGATAGACCACGATTTTTGCTTTTTCAGGGAGTCCCGAAATTTTCAGGGCTTCTGCTACGGCATCATCCAGATATCCGATTTTATCGATGAGTCCCAGGGCCTTGGCCTCGACCGGCAGATAGACCCTTGCTGTGGATATCGTGGACAGAAGGGTCTCTTCCAGACCGCGATGCTTTGCCACGAGCTTCAGAAATTGATCTGCAAGACCGTCGGTCAAATCCTGCAACATCTGCGTTTCTTCTGCTGTCGGCCGGCGGAATGGTGAGCCCATATCCTTGTTTTTACCTGACTTGTTGACGTCCATGGTAAAACCGAGTTTGTCGATGAGTCCTGTGACATTGGGCCGCATGAATACCACGCCGATGGAGCCGGTGATGGTTGTCGGATGGGCAAAGATTACATCTGCCGGAAGGGATACATAATAACCGCCTGAGGCGGCGATATCCATCATAGATACCACGATTTTGGCTTGGGTGCGCTCTTTGAAGACCCGGATTTCATTGTAGAGGATATCACTGGCGGTGGCTGTTCCGCCGGGGGAGTCCACTTTCAGGAGAAGACATTTTATTTCTTTATCTTTTTCAGCCATGCGCAGTTGAGAAATAACCTCCTGAACCATACTCGGCATTGTTCGCAGCATACCTTCCCGGGGACGGGTGGAAATGACCCCCTGCAGGGATACAACCAGTACCTTCCCTTTTTCCGTTCCCTGCAATACCGATTCCTTGAGTGGATCCGAGGCATCAGAAAACAGCTTTACCTGCGGTGCGGCACATCCACCTATGATTAGGATAAGGAAGCTTGTCAGTATCAGGATAATAAACCCTATTCGATTCATCTGTTTCCTCCGGTTATTTATGGTTGTAGATGTTCATGGTTAACCCGTTTGGTAGACATGCCGACGAACAATGACGGCAATTTTACTAAATTGCTTTTCTCCTGTCAAAGTATTCCGCCAAACGCTATGGTCGTCGCCATAAAGATGTTCCGATATTGGTCAAATATACACCCAGACTGACCATGGCGGCCCCTGCCAGAAGGGAGATGGTAATGGGCTCGTCCAGAAACAGGAAGGCCAGAATGATGGCACTGATGGGAACAAAATTGATGAACAGGCTGGCCTTGGAAGGCCCCAGTTTGTTGATACCCTCATAATACCACACAAAACCCAGGACCGTGCCGAAGAAGCCCAGATAGAAAAGGCTGAACCAGTTTGCCGGGGTGTAATCGAAGATATTCGTGGACACGCCTTCGGCCAAGGCGGCCGGAAACAGCAATATGGCGCCAATGACCGAGGCATAAGTAACTGCTTCAATCGCAGAAACATCCTGCATGACGCGTTTGCCGATCAAAGAATAGGTCACCCAGCTCAGGACGGATAAAAAGATAAAAAGTTCACCAAGTCCAAAACTCTCCGTCAGCATGCCCTGGAGATTTCCTCGGGATATGGCAACCATGGCACCGCTTACAGATATCAGTATGCCGACGATTTTGACGGTATTTAATTTTTCTTTAAACAGGAAAAATGAGGCGATGGTAATGAAAATTGGGTTGTTTGCAATAATGAGAGATGCCCTGCCTGCATGGATGAGATGCAGTCCTTTAAAGAAGAACACGTTATAGGAAAAGACCCCCGTGAGACCGAGCAGCAGCAGATAGAACATTTTTTCCTTTTGTATTGGACGGAAGCGGCCTTGCATTCGATAGGTCATAAACAAGAGCGGGATCGCAGCGATGGCAAACCGCAGAAAGGCGGCGGAAAAAGGCGCCACATTGTCTGACAGCGCCCTCCCGGCAATGAAGGTTCCCCCCCAGAATATGGCTGTCAGGAGCAGCTTGAAATGGATGAGTTTCATATGGAAGCCATCAGTGTCGAGGCCAGAATGTCGGTATGGCCTGAAAAAAAATGATCGGCACCCGCTATGATTTCAAATCGTGATGTCGGATTCCAGGAGGGCAGGCGTTCCTGGATCATGTGAGCCGGTGCAATGTCGTCCCTGGAGCCGGTGACCACCAGTGTCAGATTGGCAATCTCTTGTATGGGTCCGAAATCGATAAATGCTAGCGGGGGGGCCACCATGATCATTTCGCTCACGGGTGCATCGCCCGGATGGATTTGGGCATTTACCCATGCGCCGAAGGAATAGCCTGCCAGGCATATTTTCTTAATGTCGATTTGCGCAAGATAGGCCAATGCCTGGCAGGTGTCCCTTTTTTCTCCGATGCCTTTATCATGCGTCCCCTGGCTGCTGCCGACGCCCCTGAAATCGAAGCGCAATGTCGTATATCCCTGATTTTGAAATGCCCGGGTGATGGTTTCCACTACCGGATTGTACATGTTACCACCATACAGTGGATGGGGATGTGTCACGACAACACCCTTTGCTCCGGCTCGATGCAGGAGCCCCTGTAATTGAGATCCATCAGAGTTGAACGAGATGTTTTCTTCCTTCATCCAGCACCTTTCAACCGGCTTTTGGGGTTGTTGCTTTTAGAATCCTTATCCGCAGGATAGGTTCCGAGATTCTTCATGGAAATTGTAAGCTTCTCCATTCTATCCAGAACATCCATGATCTTTTCATCAGAACCCGAGCCTTCAAAATCAAGAAAAAAACTGTAATTACTCGGTTCCGAGCGTAAGGGCATGGACGCAATTCTTGTCAGGTTGATATCGGTTTCTGCGAAGAGACGCAGGACGCCGTAAAGACTGCCGGCCGTGTGGGATGTGGCAAAGATAATCGAGGTCTTGTTACCGCCGCCGACGTTTGCCTCTTTGGACAAAAGAAGGAACCGGGTTGAATTGGAAGGCCCGTCTTCAATTTTTTCTTTGACAATTTCGAGGTTATAGAGCTCCGCGCTCAAGGCACTGGCGATGGCCGCCGCCGCTTTTATATTTTCTCGGGCAAGCATTTTTGCCGCGCCTGCCGTGTCATAAAAAGGTCTTGGTTCGAGTTTGTTGCGGGTGAGAAATCCCCGGCACTGTGCCAGCGCCTGGGGATGTGAATAGACCATCCGAATTTCCCGGTAATCCGTATCCTCGGTTGCCAGAAGGCAATGGTTCACTGGTACCTTGGCTTCGCCGATAACCTTCAGGCGGGTAGTGGTCAGCAGTTCATTGACCTGTGTTACGGCGCCTTCCAGGGAGTTTTCCACGGGCACCACACCCAGATCGAGAAAACCTTCTTCGACACCGTGAAAGACGTCCGCAAATTCCATGCAGGGAATGTAAGCACCTCCTGGAACTAACCGACGGGCGGCCACCTCGCCGTAGGCCCCGTGTTCGCCTTGAAATGCCACCAGGAGACGCGCCTCCTTCTGGAGGCGTTTGCTTTCCGTGATAATGGTCTGCAGCAGTTGCTTTGAGAAAGATCCTTCGATGAGATCCAGTTTCATGCGCCCGATCTTGTCGAGGATGCTTTTTTCCCTTTGCGGATCACTGATGGTGTCTTTGAACTTGTTGGAGCGCAATGCCAGTCCCATTCTCTCTTGGAGAATGACCAGAAGTTCCCTGTCAATTTTATCGATCCGGCTGCGAATTTCTTCCAGTTTCATGTTTCACCTCGGTGTTGGTATGTGTTGATAATGATATAACCCGGAGTCCCATTGAATGCTTTCAGGCTGAGACGACCGGTGCTGTGTGTCGGGTCAATGATGACGGGAAGATGGGTCAATTCTTTTATAGCAGGAACCGCACTCAGATCAAGGGTGTTTCGGGTCTCAGGGCCTAAAAAAAACCCGAGCGGTCTGAAATGTCCACCCGGGGAACGTGATTATCTGTGGTTGTCAGATAAGCGGATGGATGCCTCTAAAGCAGAAAGAGAAGCCCCCAAAATAATAACGTATGGATTGTCTATGGTTTATCGCTGTATTCATCGGTGTCCTCATGTGGGCGTGTAGGCATATTTAACCGAGGGATCTTTGTCAAGAGGAAATTATCACTTGACCCTTGCGGGTTTTTTTTAGTATGAATTCCAGAAGGTTAATGTATGCTGCATAATTCGGTGAAGTTTGAACAAAAAACCAGGAATGAGTGGCCTTTATGAAAACTGTAATGATTGTCGACAATGATCCGATCATGCTCGAAATTATAGCCAGCCTGTTGAGAGATCATGGTATATTTTTCCGGATCATAAAAGTTGAAAGCAGTGCCAAGGCATTGAAGCTTATCGACAAAGTAGCGGTTGACCTGGTGATTACCGGTCTTCGGGTACCCGAGGAAAACAGCATCCATTTTATCCAGAAATTGAAAGATTCCTGGCCAGAGATATCACGAGTGGTTCTGACCGATGTAGTATCACCGACGTTGAAATCAAAAATCGATCAGCTAGGTGTGTCGGCTTATCTGGAAGAGCCTATCAATATGGATTCACTTACCGAGCTGCTGCTGGATGAGCTAAAGATAGCATATGGCGGTCGCATCCGTGGTATCAGTCTTTCATCGTTCACCCAAATGCTCGAACTGGAAGGGAGTTCTTGTTTCCTGCGTGTCCGTGGAAATCGCCAAACCGGAGAACTGTTCTTCAGCAAGGGTGAGCTGGTTGCCGCAAAGCTCGGGGGTCTGGAGGGCAAAAAAGCTGCCATTGACATCCTGGGATGGCCCGAAACCATGATCGATATCGATTTTACACCGTTTGAAAGGGAGCGGGAGATCAATATCCCTCTCATTAATCTTCTGCTGGAAAGTCACAAGGCCGAGGATGAACGGCAGATTAAAAATGCCGAGATGCGGCATTATCCACGCTACGACTGTCACATCACGGTAGATTTCGATATCAGTGACTGGTCTTACGAGGGGGTTGTAAAGAATATCAGCTTCGGCGGTGTATATATCGAGACGCACCACCCGGTGACGGTCAGCAGTGAAATTATGTTGGCCCTGACATCTTTGGATAACTGGAGACACTGTACCATCAAGGGTATGGTTGTTCGAAGGGATTCCCAGGGGATCGGAGTGGTTTTCCAGGGCTTGAGTCTCTATCAGCAACAGGTTGTCCAATCCTACCTCAAATCGAATTTAAGCAAACAGGGGGCCTAGTCGTTTCAGAACCTCAGGTGGCATTCTAGGTTTAATCCTTACATGTTCCGGACTGATGAATGGGGAGACGGAAACTACAGTAGAGAACTATCCGAAACTCCCTTTGGGAAATGGACCATGGTCATGGTGGTGCTGCATCCAAATGGCGACCCCAAGGACATGGACAACATGGTGGGTGCTTTGAAGGCTTCATTGTAGTGTATTACGGGAGCAATCTGCCCTCTTGTTTGAACGGGGGCAGGTTGTCGAGCACTTTATCAAAAGATTACATAGTGATTTGGATCATGCCATTGCAGAGGAGAGGACACAATATGAATAGGCCTAAACAACATTTGAACACCGGAATATATACCTGCTGGATTCTGGTCATTGGATGGATCTTAATGTTGCCTGTCGCTACATGGTCGGCGGAAGATCATCAAATTTTTGGTGAGCTTCTGACAAAATACAACCAGGAAGGTCATGTGGATTATGCGGGATTGAAAAGGCAAGAAGCCCGTCTTGATATTTATCTGGAGGAACTGGCTGGAAGCGATCCGGATTCACTTCCCCGCAACGAACGGTTCGCATTTTATGTAAACGCCTACAATGCCTGGACAATCAAGCTCGTTCTTTCCGGATATCCGGGTATTGAGTCCATAAAAAATCTTGGAAGCCTGTTTAAAAGCCCTTGGAAGCAAAAAATTGTCAATTTAGGAGGAATACTAACAACCCTGGACCATATCGAACACGATATTCTTCGCCCGGAGTTTAAAGACCCAAGGGTCCATTTTGCCATCAATTGCGCCTCCAAAGGATGTCCCCCATTGTATCGGGAACCGTTTTCCGGCAGTCGATTGGATATGCAGCTGAACGAAGTAACCCGGCATTTTATCAATAATCCAGAATTTAATCGCCTGGAAGGAAACACATTATACGTCAGTAGCATCTTTAAATGGTTCAGTGAAGATTTCAACGACGACATCGTTGGTTTTTTTGAAAAATACGCATCCAACGAACTAAAGAGTGACATCATTGCCCGCAAACCATCTCTTAAACTAAAATATCTGGACTATGATTGGTCCCTGAACGGAAGCTGATATTTTTTATCCTCCCCGTTTCCATACGATTAAACACTGACGACTTGCAAAATGGGGTTATTTTGGTATTTTAATGGAGTCGTATAACGATCTTATAAAGGTATCATCATAAATTCTTCAATGCAAAAGGGGGCTGGCAGATTCGTCCGGAACACTGGAGCACCAATCCAGGCAAGTCCCAGGAGATCAAAGAAGCTTTTGACCATTTTTACCGATGTCTTTCGGACATGCCGCCAAGAACGGTGATCTTATTTGGGGAGATTCTTGGCGTTCTTGGCATTCCGGCCCAGGATGACCATCAGAATGCCACCCAGCGTCAGCAGGGCAGAGAGTGTCAAACGCAGGTTTATCTGCTCTGAAACGAACACAACGCCCCCGAAACCAGCGATGACAGGCACCGACAGTTGGACAACAGCGGCCTGCGTTGCGGAGATCCCCCGAAGCGCCATATACCATAGGGTGTAACCAATTCCGGATGTAATGCCGCCGGATATGGCTGCCAGAACGATTCCCTCGCCAGAGATGTGCATGTTGTGAAAAAAGAACAGACCCAGGGTCATCGCCAACGGAACTGAACGCAGAAAGTTGTAGCTTGTATCAGACAAGGGGTTTGTCGAAGCCCTGCCTTTCAGTGTGTAGAGACCCCAGGCAACGCCGGCCAATGCCATCAGAGAAAAACCGCTAATGGAAGGCGCCGTGACACCGGGCAGGACAAGATATACAATACCGGAGAACGCGGTGGCGACACCCATCCATTCGATTGGAAGCAGTCTGTTTCCTGAAAGAAAAGACTTGAAGATCATCGTTATTTGTACGGAGCCGAATAAAATCAGTGCGCCTGTTCCTGTGTTGAGGGTCAAATAGGCAAATGAAAATGCAACGGCATATAGAAACAACATTAAGGCTGCCGACCAACTGCCTCTGCTGGTGGTGTTATTGTTGCCGCTTAATTTTAATATGCATAGCAGAACAAGGGCACCGGACAACAGCCGGATGGACGTAAAGCCGGCCGCATCGATAACCTTGCCCCCCAGTGCCAGTCTGCACAGCACGGAGTTGGCGGCAAAGGCAATCAGTGCCAGGGTTGTTAGGGCTATTGGCTTGGCGACATGCATTCCACTTTCAGACATCTGAGGGTTTCCTTATGTAAGGTCTCCGAGTTGAAAGGACATTCTATTTTCTGCGCCGGGGCTTGTAGAAGTGGGTAGCGGTATTGAAAAAGAGGTCTGCCGCTTCCATGACGGTTTCCGTCAGTGTGGGATGCGGATGTATGGATAGTTTGAGATCTGTTGCATTGGCCCCCATTTCGATGGCCAGCACACCCTCGGCGATCATTTCGCTTGCTCCGGGGCCGGCAATGCCCACGCCCAGGATGCGTTCCGTCTGGGGCTGGATGATCAGCTTGGTCAGACCGTCGGTACGGTCGATGGCTATGGCGCGGCCGGATGCTGCCCAGGGAAATCGGGTTACCTGAAAATCGATCCCACTTTCCCGGGCCTCTTTTTCGGTCCAACCGGCCCAGGCGATTTCCGGATCGGTAAACACCACCGCTGGTATCGCTGCAGGGTCAAAGGCTGTCTTCTTGCCGGAGATAACCTCCACGGCCGCACGGCCTTGATGGGAAGCCTTATGGGCCAGCATGGGCTCGTTGGCCACATCCCCAATAGCGAAAATATGCGGGGACGTTGTGCGGCACTGGGCATCGATCTTGATGAAAGCCTTGTCATCGGTTTCGATACCTGCCTTGGCAAGACCGATACTTTCGGAATTGGGCCGACGCCCGACGGCGACAAGAATCTTGCTGAAGAGACGAGTTTGTGATTCATCGCCCGGTCCGGTCAAGGTCACCTGGATACCATTCTTCTTAACATTGAAACTGTGCGCCCGGGTTTCCAGAGCGATGGTTTCGAACAATGGATCCAGGCGTCGCTTTAATATGCTTACCAGGTCTTTGTCGACGCCCGGCAGCAGACTTGAGGTGATCTCTGCCACCGTTACCCGCGATCCCAAGGAGGCATAGACCGTCCCCAGTTCGAGACCGATATAGCCCCCACCGACCACCAGCAGGGTCTCTGGAATATCTGCAAGTTCAAGGGCACGCCTTGAATCCAGAATGTTGGGGCTGTCCAACCACAGACCGTCTGGCTTGGTTGAAACAGACCCTGTGGCGACAATGGCATGTTTGAAGGCGCAGACAATGGTCTTGTCCGTATCGGTTTGAATGGTGAGTTCGTGATCATTTTTGAACTGTGCCATCCCTTGGATATAATTGATCTTACGCTGGGAAGACAGGCGGCCGAGTCCATCCGTCAGTTTGCCGACCACCTTGTTTTTCCAGGACCGAAGTTTGTCGATATCGATTGTCGGTGTTGAAAACAGCACGCCCCATTTCTCGGATTCGGATGCTTCATGTATCACCCTGGCAGCATTCAGATATGTTTTCGAAGGGATACATCCCCGGTAGAGGCAAACGCCGCCAGGATTCTTATTGGGATCGATCAACACGACATCCATCCCCAGATCGGCCGCCAGAAATGCTGCTGCGTAGCCGCCTGGCCCGGCGCCCAACACCGCAATCTCCGTGTTTATGTCTTTATCAGGCATGATAAGATCTCCCAGGTTTCGGCTAAAGATGCATATTCAGTGGATGTTCCAGTGCCTCGCAGAGCCATCGTAAAAACCGTGCTGCATTCGCACCATCATTGATGCGGTGATCGTAAGAGAGCGCTAACGGCAGCAGCGTGCCCGGAATCCATTTTTCATCGACGTAGAGCGGTTCGGTTGCAGCCCGGCCGACACCCAGGATGGCTGCCTGGGGCCAGTACACGATGGGGGTAAAGTGGGCGCCGCCGATTGCGCCTTGATTGGAAAGGGTAAAGGTACCGCCTTCCATCTCATCGGGTTGGAGTCGTTTACGGCGCGCGCGGTCGGCCAAGGCAACAATTTCAAGAGAAATTTCCGTGATTGATTTTCGGTCGACATCTCGAATGACCGGAACCAGCAGGCCTCGCTCGGTGTCCACTGCAATCCCCACGTGGATGTATTGTTTCAAAATAATTTGTTGTTTCTGCATGTCGAGACTGGCATTGAAACTTGGGAAGCGTTTCAGGCCCTCGGCCATGACCTTCAGAAGTATGGCGGTAACGGTCAGTTTTGACCCTGATTTTGCCATTTTGCGGTTGACCGTTTCGATCCAGTTCTCCAACTGGGATATGTTCGCACTGTCGAACTGGGTAACCTGTGGGACAGTTCTCCAGGAGCGCGCCATGCTTTCGGCGGTGATACGGCGCACGCTGGTTATGTCCTTCGTTTCTACCGATCCCCAACGGGTGAAATCAGGCAGAGCAGGATCTGTCCCGGTATCCGTACCGGAAACTGCCCGGGGTCCGGGGCCGCTCGTTCGGGTATCTTGAATGTACTTTTTGACATCTTCTTCAGAGATTCGTCCACCCGGACCCGTACCATCGATTGCGTGAATTTCCACCCCAAGCTCACGGGCGAGACGTCTCACCGAAGGCGCTGCGGGAGCCGGTGGTCCTCCCTTGCGGGTTTGTTTCGAATCGTGCGTCTCAATTTCGACAGCTTTCTCTTCTGACGGGTCTTTCTCGTACTGGGTATCTGAGGAAGGCCTGTTTTCCTTCTCGATATCTCCGGCATCAGATCCATCTGCAGATCGGGGTTCCGAATCTGTTTTCTGATCTTTTTGGTTCTCCTTTACCACTTGGGCGTATTCGACATGACCGGTCGCCTCACTTTCAGGGGTTTCCGTATCCTCATCTGCGGTATCCAGCGTTGCAATAACGTCACCGATTTTTATTTCATCGCCCTCATTAACCCGTATTTCCACGATGTTGCCTCTGGCAGGCGAGGGGATTTCCACCACCGCCTTTTCTGTTTCAAATTCGATGATGCCGTCATCTTTTTCCACCAGGTCGCCTTGGGATACGAGAATGCCAACCACAATACCCGACACGACATTTTCACCGATATCTGGAACCGTTATCTTTTCAATCATCTGCCTACCTCATCTTATGAAAAATAGGGGTTACTCTGTTCAGGATCGATTTCGAGAACCTGGCGTGCCTTTTTTACAACCGACATGGGGACCTGCTTTTCCCGGGCCATTGCAGAAAGTGCGGCAAAGACGATATGGTGTGCATCCACCTCAAAATAATTCCGTAGAGCCGCACGCGTGTCGCTCCGGCCGTATCCATCTGTTCCCAGGCTGATCAGCCGGCCGGGTATCCAACTCGCAATCGATTCCGGCAGTACCTTGAGATAGTCCGAAGCAGCGATAAACACACCTTTTTCATTCTGTAACAATCGAGCAATATAGGGCAGTTCCGGCTTCTTTTCAGGAAAGAGCATGTTTTTTCGGGCCGTATCCATGACGTCGACATAGAGATTTTTATAGCTTGTAACGCTCCAGATGTCCGCGGCTAGACCGTATTCATTTTCCAATATCGTTTGCGCTTTCATGACTTCATTGAGAATAGATCCGCTGCCTAAGAGATGCAGCTTTGTTTTGGATGTCTTGACATTGGATTTGCGGAAGCGGTACATGCCTTTTATAATGCCTTCTTGCGCATGCTCGGGCATTGCCGGCATCTGATAGAACTCGTTCATCATGGTCAGGTAGTAAATGATATTTTCGCCTGCTTCGAGCATTCGTCGAAGCCCCTCCCGAACGATCACGGCAATTTCAAAGGCAAAGGCAGGATCATATGCAACAACAGAGGGATTGGCATATGCGAGCATGTGGCTGTGACCGTCCTGGTGTTGCAATCCTTCACCGGCCAGGGTGGTTCTTCCCGCGGTTCCACCCAACAAAAAGCCACGAGCCTGACTGTCACCGGCCGCCCATATCAGGTCCCCGATACGCTGGAAACCGAACATAGAATAGAATAGGAAGAAGGGTATCATATTCACGCCAAAACTGGAGTAAGCGGTTCCGGCGGCGATGAACGATGACATGGAACCGGCTTCGGTGATTCCCTCCTCCAATATCTGTCCATCCTTGATCTCTTTGTAATAGAGCAGGCTTTCTTTATCTACGGGTTCGTATACCTGTCCGACACTGCTGTAAATGCCTACCTTTCGAAAAAGCGCCTCCATGCCAAAGGTACGGGCCTCGTCAGGGACGATGGGTACAATATATTTGCCAAGTTTCTTGTCCGCCAGGAGTTTTCCCAGGAGGCGAACCATGACCATGGTGGTGGCGACCTCACGATCGTCGCTACCCTTCAGAAATTCAGCATACAGATCATCGCCGGGGGGCCGAAAGGCCGGTACGGAAACATATCGGGCTGGCATATACCCTCCAAGTTCCGCTCTGCGTTCCCTGAGGTATGTCATTTCCACACTGTCCTGGGCGGGTAGATAAAAGGGTGCATCCATGACGTCGGCATCCGCTATGGGGATATCGAAGCGGCTGCGAAAATGGCGCAATTCATGTTCGTTCAGTTTTTTCTGCTGATGGGTAACGTTACGTCCCTCGCCTGCTTCCCCCAGGCCATAGCCTTTAATGGTTTTGGCTAGAATGACGGTGGGTGAACCTGTCTTTTCCATGGCGCGCTTATAGGCTGAATAGACTTTAAGCGGGTCATGCCCGCCCCTGCGTAATTTCCTGATCTGCTCATTCGAATAGCGGGCGACCATCTGCTCGAGTTCGGGATGTTTGCCGAAAAAATCCTGACGGATAAAGTCACCATCTGAAATGGAGTAAAGCTGGTATTGTCCGTCGGGTACCTCCTGCATCCTTTTTACCAGCAGCCCGTTTTTATCCATTTTCAGCAGAGGGTCCCAGTCATCACCCCAGATTACCTTGATGGCATTCCATCCGGCTCCGCGAAATGCGGCTTCAAGTTCCTGAATTATTTTTCCGTTGCCGCGAACCGGCCCATCGAGCCGCTGCAGGTTGCAGTTGACCACGAAAACCAGGTTGTCGAGTTGTTCTCTTGCCGCCAGTGTGATGGCTCCGAGTGATTCGGGTTCATCCACCTCACCATCCCCTAAAAAGGCCCAGACTTTCTGGTCGCTCGCATTTTTAATGCCCCGGTTTTCAAGATAGCGGATAAAGCGGGCCTGATAAATGGCCATGATGGGGCCAAGCCCCATGGATACCGTGGGGAATTGCCAGAATTCGGGCAATAGATAGGGATGCGGGTAGGAAGGCAATCCGCCCCCGGGCTGAAGTTCCTGTCTGAAATTCTCGATCTGTTTTTGGGACAGGCGGCCTTCCAGAAAAGCGCGGGCATATATGCCCGGTGCGGCATGACCTTGAAAATAGGCGATGTCGCCTTCCTGCTGATAGGTTTTTGCGCGATAAAAATGGTTGAAAAAAATTTCATACAGGGTGGCGCTGGAAGCATAGGTCGAAATATGACCCCCCAGACCGTCATGCTTTCGGTTGGCCCGCACCACCATGGCCATGGCATTCCAGCGGATAATGCTCTTGATCCGTCGTTCTATGTCGCGGTCACCGGGAAACGCCGGCTGCTCCTCCAGCGGGATGGTATTGATATAGGGCGTGTTGGCTGTAAACGGGAGATGAATCCCTTTTGCCTGGGCACTGACCTGGAGGCGCTGCAACAAAGCGATGACCCGATCAGGGCCTTGATTCTCATAAACATAATCGAGAGATTCCAACCACTCCCGGTTTTCGTTTTCGATGTCCTCTCTTGAAATCCGATCCTTTGAATCGCTCATTGTTCAAGTCTCTCCACCATCTGAAAGGGGTCATGCTACTTTCATGAACGGGTATTGATAGTCTCTGGGCGGCGCGAAGTTTTCCTTGACTGTCTGGGCCGAGACCCATCGAATCAGGTTCAGATAGCTGCCGGCCTTGTCATTGGTGCCGGATGCCCTGGAGCCACCAAAGGGTTGCTGGCCCACGACGGCACCGGTCGGTTTGTCGTTGATGTAAAAGTTACCTGCGCTATTGTATAGGATTTTTTCCGCCAAGGCAATTGCCTTGCGCTCCTTTGCGAAAACAGCACCCGTCAGGCCATAGGGGGATGTCTTGTCGCACAGATCGAGGGTGGCTTGATATTGATCGTCTTCGTAGACAAATACCGTCACCACCGGCCCAAAGATTTCTTCTTGCATGGTCACAAAATGGGGGTCCCTGGTCTCGATCAGTGTGGGCTCTATGAAGTATCCATTCCTGTCATCGCCATGGCCGCCGAAAAGTATTCTGGCCTGATCGGTGGATCCGGCTTTTTCGATATAGCCCATGATGTTGTCATATGAGGTCTGGTCAATGACCGCGTTCATGAAATTGGAAAAGTCCCTCACATCACCCCTCTTGATGGTTTGGATCATGGATAGAAGTGTGGATTTCAACTCAGACCATTTGGATCGTGGCACATACACACGAGAGCAGGCGGAACACTTCTGTCCCTGGTATTCATATCCGGCACGAACGATGGCGGTGGCTGTTTCCTCGATGTCGGCCGAATGGTGCATGAACAGGTAGCCCTTGCCGCCGGTTTCACCCACGAGCCTGGGATAATTTTTATACCTGCCGATATGTTGTGCTGTCTTGAGCCACATGGACTGAAATGTTTTCGTGGCGCCTGTGAAGTGCACACCTGCCAGGTTAGGATCTGTCAGGACGGTCTCGGCGATGGCTGTCCCCGGACCGGGAATGAAGTTGATGACGCCGCCCGGCAGGCCGGCCTCCGCGAACAACTGCATCAGATAATAGTTGGACAACACGGAACTGGATGAAGGTTTCCACACCAGGGTATTGCCCATGAGGGTTGGCGCAGTGGTCAGGTTGCCGGCGATGGCAGTAAAGTTAAAGGGGGTTATGGCGGCAATAAAGCCTTCCAAGGGTCGATATGCCATGCGGTTCCTGGTTCCCGGTGTCGATTCCGGTTGGTTGGAATAGATCTCGTTCGCAAAGTGAACATTGAACCGCAAAAAGTCCGCCAGTTCGCACGCAGCTTCGATCTCGGCCTGGTAAACCGATTTTGATTGACCCAGCATGGTGGCGGCATTGAGGATATAACGGTAGCGGGTCGATATCAGATCGGCCATTTTCATAAATATGGACGCCCGGTGAGACCAGTTCATGTCCGACCAGGCTTGTTTGGCCTGCAGGGCGGCATTGATGGCCATGCTGACCTCTTTGGCGCCGGCCTGATGATAGACTGCCAGTACGTGCCGGTGTTCATGGGGGCAGACCACCTTGGCCGTACGGCCGGTATAGATCTCCCGGTCGCCGATGATGAGAGGGATTTCAATCTCCTGCGTATATTGTCTTTCCAGTTCTGCTTTCAGCAATCTTTTTTCATGAGAGCCCGGAAGGTATTCTTTGACGGGCTCGTTGTACGGCCTAGGTATGCTTGCGTATGTATTGTTCATAATTGCATCCTTCCGTTTGAAGGCGAACATGCTCGCTGTAAATGGTGTTTACCCTTCTGGTTGCATGAAACCCCGGTCTGAGAGTCAGTAACTCAGGACGAGGTGCCGGAGCTTCTCTATCTTGGGACGTTGCCTAACCCTAAACAATAACAGACGTCATTAATATAGTCATTGTCTTATCTAAAAACAACGTGTGTGTTAAAACTGAAGGCAGTTGCATCTTGCCAGAAGATGATTAACCTTTTTAAATGACACTGAAATTTAAGAACCTCACAGCATGCTGCGAGGAATGTTCTGCCTTACGGCAGATCCTACGGGGAATGCGCTCGCTTTTTCGGTTCATGAACACCGGCATAGTGCTATTTGTAACCGGTGATGGCAATATTCTCTGCATACTTTGGAAAAATGGAATGTGTTTTCATTTGACCAAGGTCCAGCGGAACGTTATTATTCATCACAAGGCTGTTTAAGGAGAACTCTTATGTACCAGAAAAATGAATTATGTGAAAAAATAAGATCCTTATACCCCGAATTGGGACACTGCGGTATCGATCTGGCCGTGGACTACGATGACATGGAAAAGAGTTGGGTCGTTTTCATCAACAGGGGAAATTACCAGGTTAAACATTTTCTGCCGGATGAGGATGCAGATGTTTGCATGCTCGGGCAACGCTGTGTGGGTTTAGGTCTCGAGATCGCCCAGTTCAGGAACTGACCTCTTTATTCGAAACCCAAACCCCTTGTAAACTCTCAATAATAATCTTCAGGCAGTCTTGCGATGCTTGAAAAACAATAAAAGGGGAGATTTGCCTCGTCCTTCGGGTTCAAGGGTGTCGAGTGTTTCATTTCTTGATCCTGACCCGGGCGTATTTGCTCAGGCATCTCCTGCTCGGACTGTCGCATTTTCATATTTTATCTGGGGTCAGGACGACCATTGCGGTGCTCTTTTTTCCAGAAAAGCCCCTATCCCCTCGATACACTGGCCACTCAGGATATTGTCGGCAGCTTGTTCGGTTTCCAGTGACAAGGCTTCGGTTTCCGGCATATCCATGGCGGCAGCGACGATCCGTTTGACACATTTGAGGGCCTGGGGTCCATTGGCTATGAGGCTTTTCACATAAGTGTCAACCTGTCCCAGGAAGTTCTCCCTGGCAAAGACATGATTGATCAGCCCTATGGCCAGGGCTTCATGTGGATCGATCGTGCGTGCTGAAAAGATCAGTTCTTTGGCCCGTCCGGGTCCCACCAGCCGGCTCAGACGCACGGTTCCTCCGAGATCCGGGATGAGACCCAGGCGTGTTTCCTGGAAGCAGAGCGTGGCACCACTGCAGGCGATGCGGATATCACAGGCCAGGGCCAGTTCCAACCCGCCACTGTAGCAGAGTCCGTTGATGGCGGCGATGGTGGGGAAGGGGAGCTGGGCAAGCATGGATAGTATCCCCTGCATGTAGGCAATGCCGCCCAGAATGGTTTCCCGATCCTTTTCCTGGAGACCCGCAAACAAACTGGAAATAAGCGGATCCGAAGGGTGGACATCGACTCCGGCCGAAAAAACACCCGGCGCAGCACCTGTGATCACCATTGCCCGGATATCGGTTCGTGATGAAAGGGTGTTAAAATAGTTTTCGAACAAATGCCAGCATTCGGAATTGATGGCATTTTTCATGTCTGGGCGATTCATCCGAATAAAGGCGATTCCATCATTTTCGTCGTACAATAACGGGTTGCTGTTTTCCTTCATGGTTCCTCCTTGTTCTATTGATACCATTCATGTAATAAATTCCGATAGCAATTGCAATTGATTCAGGGAGGAGTGACATGTCACGTCCGCAACCTTCAAACAGTATGACAAGCCGTGGGCGCTTCCTGGAAGTTATGCGATTCGGGCAGCCGGATCGTGTGCCTTATTTTGAAGAGGGCATTCGAGATGAGGTCATCCATGTCTGGCAGAGACAGGGTCTTTCCGGAAGGCGCGAATTGGCAAGCGCGTTCCCTTCGGATGTGCGCGAGAGAATGGAGCTGGATCTGGACCCGCATCCTGAATTGAAAAAATGGCCCACCACAGAAAAGGATTTGGATTTTTTCAGACAACATCTAAGTCCGGGGGACCCGAAGCGGTTTCCCGGGCGATGGAAACAGCGTGTCCGGAGCTGGCAACATCGCCAGCATGTACTGATGCTGCATGTCCATCAAGGTTTTTTTTTAAGTATGGGTGTCGGGTGCTGGCAACGCTTTTACGAGGTCATGACCCAGCTGGTGGACAGCCCCGGCCTGGTGTATAATATGATGATGGCCAAAGGCCGGCTTGCCGCGGCGCTTACCGAAAAAGTGCTCCAGGACGTCAACGTGGATGCCGTCATTTTCAGTGAACCCATCGGCGGCAACGAGGGCCCCCTGCTATCACCCAAAATGTATGAAGACATTGTCCTGAAAAGCTATCGGCCCCTCCTGGAGGTTCTGCATCGTCACCGTGTGGAGATCATTATTTTCAAAACCTTTGCCAATGCCAGGATTCTGATTCCCAGCATCCTGAAATGGGGCTTCAACGGGCTGTGGGCGTGTGAAGTCAATATCGAAGCCATGGACTACCGCAGCATTCGCAAGGAATACGGCAGAGATCTGAGGCTCATCGGCGGTATCGACCTGGATGCACTGCGCAGCAGCAAGGCGGACATCGAGAAGGAAATCCAGACAAAGGTACCCCCCTTGATCGATCAGGGGGGGTATATCCCCCTGGCGGACGGTCGTGTGCGGGAGGATGTTTCTTATGAAAATTATCGTTATTATCGAGAACTGCTGCGAAGCATTATCGAAAAAGGATAGACAATAAGCCATGAGCATTAAGCTGTAAGCAGAAAGCTCAGATGGTAAAAATTTCAGGTTTCGGATATTCTGATGGAAATAAATAAAAGCGGCGCAGCCGCGTCACATAGCATCGCAACGCGATGCTATCAAGGTATCAGAATCGTAGACCCGGTGGTCTTTCTAGCTTCCAGATCCCGGTGTGCAACGGGTACCTCTGACAACGGATAGGTCTGGCCGATGGAAATTTTTACGGCACCCCTCTGGACGACATCGAAAAGATCCTTTGCATGCGCCAGGAGGTCCTCCCGCTTCTCGGTATAGGTCATGAGACTCGGTCTTGTCAGAAACAGAGAGCCCTTGGCTGCCAGAACGCCCAGTTCCAGGGGCGGTACCGCACCGGATGACTGTCCAAAAGTGACCATGGTGCCAAGAGGCTGCAGGCATTCCAGTGACTTCATGAAAGTGGCCTGGCCCACGGAATCATACACAACATTGACACCTCTGCCGTTGGTGATTTCCCTGACGGCTTCCACAAAGTCTTCCTGGGAGTAAAGAATCGGGTGATCACATCCGTTGGAGCGTGCTTTCTTCGCCTTTTCAGCCGAACCGACCGTGCCGATAACGGTGGCACCGATGTCGTGGGCCCATTGAGAGACAATGGATCCGACCCCCCCTGAGGCGGCGTGGATGAGGATGGTGTCGCCCGGGGCAACAGGGTAGCAGGCCCGTATGAGGTAGCGTGCGGTCATGCCCTTGAGCATCATGGCGGCTGTTGTCTCAAATGACAAGCTGTCGGGTATCTTTACCAGACGATGCGCGGGGATACAGCGAATCTGGGCGTAGGCGCCCGGGGGAAGCCCGGCATAAGCTACGCGGTCGCCCACCACCAGGTCGTTCACATGCTGTCCCACAGCTTCCACGACACCGGATCCTTCCATGCCGGGTATGGCCGGCAGTGCCGGGAGCGGATAGAGTCCGGTGCGGTGATAGACATCGATAAAATTGAGCCCGATGGCCTCGTGTCGGATCCGAACCTGACCCGGACCAGGTGTGCCCGGATCGAAATCTTCCCACTTCAGAACTTCCGGGCCTCCATTGGTATAAAATTTTATGGCTTTGGGCATGTTATCCCTCCTTTTTTTGACTTGCTGGAAAAAATGATTAGTACATTGTAGTATAGGAACGAAAACGGACAAATCAAATCAAACGAACTAGAACCCATCTCAAAAATAGGATTTTGTTTCAAGATCAAGGCGATCTCAAGTTTCAACCCGCAGGAATACTTTTGTATTTTGAGGAGTTGAAACGAGAGAGCAACACAGAGATTGGGACAAAAAACATTTTTGAGACAGGTTCTATAGAAACCCTATTTTAACCGGTATGGTAGTTGATCTTACATTGTGACAGGGGTTTAGCCGGAATACAAGGTGGTAATAAATATGAAACAAAATGAGGGTAAATTCGAACTGGCTACATTTGCGGGTGGCTGCTTCTGGTGTATTGAAGCGGATTTTAGAAAAGTTGCGGGGGTTTTGGATGTCGTGTCGGGGTATACCGGCGGGGACACGGATAACCCGGCCTATCAGGATGTTTGCAGCGGTGTCGGCGGCCATGTGGAGGCCGTTCAGGTCCGGTATGATCCCCAACGAGTTTCATACCGGGAGCTGCTGGACGTTTTCTGGCGGCATGTCGACCCGACCGATGGTGAAGGGCAATTTGTGGACAGGGGTCCCCAGTATCGGACAGTCATATTCACCCATTCAGAGGATCAGCAGCGTATGGCCGGGGAATCCAGGCAGGCCCTGGACCGGTCCGGCATCTTCCCTAAACCTGTTCTTACCGAAATTGTCCCTTTCACGGTATTCTACAAGGCTGAGGATTATCATCAGGGATATCACAGAAAAGATCCTCTGCGGTATGCCAATTATCGTCGAAATTCCGGAAGAGATCAATTCCTGACATCCGTCTGGAAAGAAAAAGAAGAAGAGCGGGCTGATTCTTTGAAAACGGAGGTCCATCGACCGAGACCTTCGGACGGCGAACTACGTGTAAAATTGTCACCTCTGCAATACAATGTGACTCAGCAGAACGCCACAGAGCCGCCTTTTCAAAACACCCATTGGGACAACAAAAAACCAGGCATCTACGTGGACATTGTAACCGGGGAGCCCCTGTTCAGTTCCCTGGACAAATTTGATTCAGGTTCTGGCTGGCCCAGCTTTACACGCCCTATGGCACCGGACAATATCGTGGAGAAGAAGGACCATACGCTTTTCGCGGTCCGGACCGAAGTCCGCAGTCGTCATGGTGACTCTCACCTGGGCCATGTTTTTGATGATGGACCCCGGCCTACAGGGCTGCGCTACTGTATCAATTCCGCATCTCTCAGGTTTATTCCCAGGGAAGATCTGGAAAAAGAAGGCTATGAAGCTTTTTCAACTCTTTTTCAGGATGGATCGGCGTGAAGCTTTTTCCACCTTCCTCAATGACACCCGGGTCGTATTGAATCGGGGTCCATTACCCATGGTCTGTGGTTGACTGCTTGTCAGGCTGTTCTGGGCAATACCGTCCAGGTCCGCGGCTTCCTTGGGAGACCAGACAACACCTTGCGGCAGGGCTTCTGAAATGACAGCCTGCAGCCTGAGACGGCCGAGGTGGTTTCGCAGTAGAACGATTTCTCCATCGTCAATACCAGCGTTGGCAGCATCTTTCGGATTGATATGAACCACTGCGGGGATGTTCCCGTAGACTTCCTGGAATTGGGTATGGGTATGGTTTGACACGGAACTGGTCATGAAAATGAATTGTCCTGTTCCCGCCACCCATTCCTTCTGCGTCGGCATAGGGGTATGGCCTCTCGCCAGTGCCCCATCGGCGTAAAATTCAATTTTACCGGAAGGTGTTGGATAGTGATGCCTGGGTTTGCGTGCAAGCCTGAGACGCCTGCCGGACATCAGGTCCTGCATATTCCCTTTTTCAAACGCATCCCGCATGGCGAACGTTATGGCCGTGAGGGCATCTTCGTAAAGCCATGGTTCTTGTAATCCTAAACGACGGGCAAGATCTGTCATGACCTGGATTTCATGGCGACTGTCGGTCACGGGTGAGATAACCTGCCGGCTGTACTGGACACAGTTGTGACTGTCCGGAATGACGATATCTTCTTTTTCCAGGAATGTGGGGGCCGGCAAGACAATGTCAGCGAGCTTCGCCGTCTCGGTCCAGTGGGATTCATGAACAATCAGAAACAGGTCGTCGCGGGCCAGGCCTTCTTGAAACGATTTCTGGTTGGGGAGCGTCATGGCAGGATTCATGCAGCTGACGTACACAACTGAAAATTCGCCTTTTTTGATGTGATCGGCCACGGCAACCTGTTGGATGATTTTCGGCGTCCTGTTTGCCAACGACTTTCCGCTGATGAGCGGTCTGTCCAGAAGGTAGGCACTGCCATTCCCATAAAAAAAGCCCCGGTGGATCCCCAGTATGGACGGTATCATGGCCACGGCCCTCGCCTGGTCCGCGCCGTTTTCACAGTGCTGAAGACCATAACCGATAAGGGTCATGCTCGGCTTTTTATCGGCATACAGATTTGTCAGCGATTGCAGTCTGTCCGGCGAAACACCGCTAACCCGCTGGATGCTTTCGGAGGTCCACTTTGCCGCCTCTGCTTTCAAGCGGTCAAATCCGTAAGTCCATTTTTCGATAAATGGGGCATCGGTATTCCCGGATGTGATAAGCCGGTTAAGAAGACCGTAAACCAGAGCCACATCCGTGCCCGGTTTTGTCCGGATCCACAGGTCAGCCTTTTTGGCCGTGTCTGTCTGGATAGGATCCACCACAACGATCGTGGTCTGTCCTCTTTTTCGGGCTGTGAGGGCCAGATGCCATATATGGGGCGCACTCACCGCTGCATTGAATCCCCAGAAAACAAGGAGTTTCATGGAGGGTATCTCCAGCGGATTGGCACCGTAACTGTCACCATAATGCATGGATATGCCGGTATGTCCTGATTTACTGCACAGGGCGCCGTCGGTTTGAGCGGCACCCAATGCATTCCACAAGCGATTTGGAAAGGCATTGGCCATCAGACCGGTGTTTCCGGCATAATTTAGAAAAAGAATCCCATGGGGTCCTTGTTTGGCAATGGTATGGGCGAGTTTGCGGGATATGAGATCGAGGCTCCGGTCCCAGCTGATCCTTTTGAAACCGGTGGTCTCTTTTACAAAGGGACGGTCGATGCGATTGGATAGCAGTCTGTCCCGGTCCCTGGCACTTCTGGGACAGATTTTTCCTCTGGTCAGCGGGTGCCCGGCATCCCCATGAACGGATGTGATTTGTTGATGTTCATCAACATGGAAAACCAGCGAACAGGCATCATAGCAATCACGGGCACAGACAGTTTTGATCGGGTTTGTTGTATTCGTTGGGTTTATTGGGTTCATTGAGTTTATTTCGTTTGTTGGGCACATAATGCTTGGAGGCCGGGAAGCTATGGTGCTGCCGTCAGTTCATGGCTTTTAGCTACCTTCCAACCCTTGAACCCTTCTCTTAATTGATACACCGGATGATATCTTCTCCAAATTCACGAATCTGCCATGATTTGAGGCTGGCGATGTCATATAAATCGCGTACGGTGCCGGGAGAGATCCTGACGATGTCCATTGTCTGGGATTTGTTCAAAAGCAGAGAGGGGTCGATGGCCAGACCGGCCGCTTTTTTTTCTTTCCAGCTTTTCAGTTTTTTTGCTAAACGGATCTTCGATTCCGGCAACCTGGCCACACGTGTCCTGGGGTAAACCGGAAGACAGTCCTGCGGCTTTTTCAGGCCTTTGTCGACAGCGTCCAGAAGCTGGGAGCCATACATGCCGATCTGCCTGGCGCTCAGGGCACGGCTCGTTTCCAGGGTTTCCCTTGTCTGGGGTTTTGTTCGAACCAGGGTCAGCAAAGTATTGTTACCGACAATTTTGAAAAGCGGAAGGTCTTTTTTTCGGGCAGCCCGTATACGCCAGATCAGAAGTTCTTCAAGGACAGCCAGGTCTTCCGGTGACAACCTGCCTGCCCCTTTGAAGCTGAGAAACAAGGGCTTGGCATTTGTTGTGTTGGGTCGGACGTTACTCAGCAGATCACACTCTTCCTCGACCCAGGATAAACGATTTTTCTGGGAAAGATCTTCCTCCAGGAGCTTCGCCAGGGAAAGCAGGTGGTGAACATCCCCGGCTGCATAGGATATCATGGCCTCAGGCAGCGGTCTCATGGACCAGTCTTTTTTCTGGTATTTTTTCTCCAGCTTGACATTGAAGAAGGTCTGAAGCATGGCATCCAGACCACTTTGCTGGAAACCCAGGAATCGGGAGGCCAATTCCGTATCGAAAAGGTTGTGAATAATAATGTCGAAATCTCTGAAAAGAGAGCGGACATCATAGTCGGAACCATGGAAAACCTTTTTGACCCGGCGGTTTCCGAACAGGGGTTTCAGTGCTGATAGATCCTTGACCTGTATGGGGTCCACGATAAACAGGTGGCGGTCCGAGGCTATCTGGATCAGACAGACTTTTTCCTGAAAGTGGAACATGGAGTCAGCCTCCAGATCTACGGCCACGGCATCGACACCCCGGAGGGCTTTTAAAACAATCTCCAAACCGGACAATGTGTTCACAAATTCGAATTGGAATTCAGAATCCTGCTGCATGTCTCTCCAATTTCTTCTTGACCCAGTGTTGCAATTGGCCTAAATAAAAAAGTTTACGGGTAGTAGAACAAGCGCCCGGGAAGCTCTCTTAACACATATAAAATCGTAAAACGATTTTATAACAAGGTGACAAACAATGATCAATATAACATTTCCTGATGGAAGCACAAAGTCTTTTGATCACCTTCCCACCGGTTTTGACATTGCCGGAAGTATATCGGAAGGCCTGGCCCGGGACAGTGTGGCCATGGAACTGAATGACAAGCTGGTTGACATGAGCACGGTCGTAGAAAAAGATGCCGCGATCCGGTTGATAACGACCCGGGACAAGGAAGCGCTGGAGATCATGCGCCACAGTGCCGCCCATGTCATGGCACAGGCTGTGTTGAGAATTTACAAGGACGCCAAACTGACCATCGGCCCGGTGATTGAGGATGGGTTTTATTACGATATCGACATGGAGCCGGTTTCGGAAGATGATTTTCCCAAAATAGAATCCGAGATCAAAAAACTGGTCAAAGAGAAAATCCCGATCCAGCGCAGTGAGGTTTCCAAGGCTGAAGCCCTGAAGATCTACAAGGATGAACCCTACAAGCTGGAAATGATTTCAGCTCTGGAAGATGGCCAGATATCCCTTTACGAACAGGGGGAGTTTACGGATCTCTGCCGGGGACCCCATGTGCCCCATACCGGATTTGTAAAAGCCATCAAGCTGACCAAGGTGTCTGGTGCTTACTGGCGTGCCGACCAGACCAAGGCACAGTTGCAGCGATTGTATGGAACAGCTTTTTTTGACAAAAAAGAGTTAAAAGATCATCTGCGTTACCTTGAAGAGGCCAAAAAAAGGAATCACCGCAGGATCGGCGAAGCACTGGACCTGTTCAGCTTCCATGACGAGGCACCGGGTATGCCATTTTTTCATGCCAAGGGCATGGAGATCTGGAACACCTTGCTGGAATACTGGCGATTTGAACACAAGGCTGCGGGTTACGTGGAGACCAAGACCCCGATTATGCTGGATCGATTTTTGTGGGAACGCAGCGGTCACTGGGAAAATTATCGGGAAAATATGTACACCACCATGGTGGATGAAAACGAATATGCCATCAAACCCATGAACTGTCCCGGCGGTATGTTGCTATACGGAAACCGGCCCCATTCTTATCGGGAATTTCCCATCCGGGCGGCAGAAGTGGGTCTTGTTCACCGCCACGAGTTGAGTGGTGTTCTCTCCGGTCTTTTCAGGGTCAGGGCTTTTCATCAGGACGATGCCCACATTTTCATGACGCCGGATCAGATCCGATCGGAAATTATTGGGGTTCTGGAGCTGGCACAAAAGGTTTATGGAACATTCGGGCTTGATTTTCGGCTGGAGCTTTCCACGCGGCCTGAGAAATCTATCGGTACTGATGCACAGTGGGATGTTGCCACGGACGGGCTGCGGAGCGCGCTGGATGCCTATGGGCATGAATACCGGCTCAATGAGGGGGACGGTGCCTTTTATGGCCCGAAAATCGATCTGCACATCATGGATGCCCTGAAGCGAACCTGGCAATGTGGTACGATTCAGCTGGACATGTCCTTACCGGAACGGTTTGATCTCGGCTATATTGGCCAGGACAATGAGAAGCATCGTCCCATTATGATTCATCGCACCATTTTAGGGTCCATCGAGCGATTCCTGGGTATTTTGATTGAACACTTCGCAGGTAAGTTTCCGCTGTGGATGGCGCCGGTTCAGGCCGTGGCCCTTCCCATCAATGATGAACTCATACCCTATGCTCTGGAAGTCAAGGATAGCATGG
Source organism: uncultured delta proteobacterium (assembly GCA_963823335.1). Lineage (GTDB taxonomy): Bacteria > Desulfobacterota > Desulfobacteria > Desulfobacterales > B30-G6 > B30-G6. Next base: position 1,671,608 of record CAWGLD010000001.1, read on the forward strand.
AAAGGGCCGGGTTGCGCACCGAAGTCGACAGTAGAACCGAAAGCCTGAATAAAAAGATTCGTGCGGCACAACTGGCCAATATCCCCTTGATCCTCACCATCGGCGCCAAGGAACAGGCATCAAACACCCTTTCCGTGAGAACCCTGGACGGCCATGTCAAAATGGGTGTTTCCCGGGATGAATTTATCCAGGCAGTTTCAAAAAATATAGAAAAAAGAGAACTGGACCTTACCCTGTTTAAGTAAGACGCGACTTCTAACAGAACCTCACAAGGCTTTTTCAGCATGCCAAAAAGGAAACCAAGCGGGCAGGACAATGCCGGTGTCACGACCCATCGGGTTCAATGGTGTGACAACCGCTGCCCACATGCCGACTTTGCCAAGCTTGATGCCATGGATGGGAGCTGTCGCACGTTTCAATCCTTGTGGTGTGGTTTGCTGCAGAAACACGTGACCAAAAATGCCCCCTGTGAAAATCGATTCGGGAAAAGACGCCCGACAACAGGATTTTGAGGTAAAACGACATCCAAACATGGCGATCTCTTGGAGCAGATATATCAGAATTTTTGTTTTCTACTGGCTTCCGGTGTTTCTCTACTGTCTTTTGATCTTTATCCAGTCATCCTATCCCGTCACCAAAATTCTTCCCTCGATTTCCCATATGGACAAACTGGCGCATGCCGGTGCCTATGCGCTGCTGGGATTTCTTTTTTATCGTGCGTTTCATAGGACAAGAATCCAGAAAAATGCACTGACGTTGGTGGTTCTAAGTGTATTGGCTTCGTCGATTTACGGTATCAGTGATGAAATCCATCAGTACTTTGTACCTTCGCGAATGGCCGATATCGCTGATGTGGCGGCCAACACCGTGGGAAGTATCATGGGTGCCATTGCGGCACAAATGAGCTTGAACCGGCAATAGCGATCATTCCCTTCACAACAAAGCTCAAAACACGAATACAGCAACGGCGATTGCGTGAAAGACAATGGCCGGGAAAATGCTGTGACTTCTTTCCCTGACAACGCCATTGGCTAGTCCGAATGCGAATGCGGCAAATGCCGTTTCCGGAATGGATTCCACTTGCAATGCTCCATTGAAGATCTCTGGAAGGAATACCAGGCAGGTCATAAAAGATGTGTACAAAATTGCCGAAGCAACCACCGGAAAGGAAAAAAACCATCGGCTGTTACATCCTTTTGTCGGGGTGCCTTCGGCTAAAATGCCGTAAGCCAAACCACGGAAGAGTAACTCTGATGCCAAAGGGATGATGATAAATACATATCCAAGGGTTTCTTTAAAATTCAACAAATGGAAAGCCGAATCCGGAAAATAGACACCGTTTCCCATGGCAGCCAGAGCAATGACCGGTAAAAGAATCCACCAGTCTTTACCTGTTGGGACCCTGACGCCAAATTGCCACAATCGCACGCGTGATATCAATACCAGACCCACCGCCGTAAAAAATATCAATGCACCGAAAAATGAGATATAGGTTTTTGAGAGCAGACCGGTTGCGGCCGTATCGCTGAACCAGGGGCTGGAAGTAACAAATAAATTGCCTATATAAGCCGCCCCTGTTATTGCGAATACCATGACCATGGCATAGAAGAAGTGGAACGTATAAACGGCTGTACTCGGGTTCTGAAAGGCATCACGGCAGGCTTGTGCAATTTCGACAGGGGTTAGTTTCGTAACAAATCCTCGCGGAGAGCCTCCAATGTCACCGGATCCACCCCATTGATTGCTATTTTTTCGACATCTGACACCAGGATCCATATAGTTTAGTATCCGATAAACATCGCTTAGATCACCCGGCATGAAAGGGTCTACGCGGCGCAAGGTATATAGCCCTTCTCCTTTTTTGAGAATTACCAGCCCAAGTCTTTCGCCATAGACCCTTTGCAGAGGGGACTCAAGCTCGTATATTCCCAGATCGGCTTCGATGACGATGGCAATTCGATTACATGCCAGCTCAACCCGCGCCAATTCCTTTAATTCTTTAAAATCAACAAGATCTTCCGACCTGTAAATGATTCTGTCAATTTTTTGCAAGATTAACGCGGTGTGTTCAAGGCTGTCTTTTTCCTCCCACAGGGCGTTCTTTTTTAAATCCATTTCCTCTATACGCAAATAATCAATCACTTCTAGCGTCTTATTATACAATTCTGGTGGCAATCCGCTAAACTCGGTCATCTCCAATCCGTGAGAATCAATGACCCCCTCGAGACGAATCAGCGCATATAAAAAACGCAGACGGTCGGAATCTTTCTTCCGAACCCGCAGGTGATTTAAAATAAGCCAGATTGCCAGGATTGTGTCCAAATCAGGCTCGTTTGCCCATACGCTCCAGTCCCGGCTACGTAAATCCATGCCCTTCAATATCATTACTAAAACCTGTTCACAGGTTGAAAGTGTAAATGGTCGTATACATCCTTTATGGTGGTCAAAGTTATAAATCTGCTTTTCATTGTCCATGAAAGGCTCACACTGAGCGACGCCGTCGAGATATATTGTGCCCGGAGAAGATTTGCGGGCCGCCGATGCGGAGATTGTCAGTCCGGTCTCAACACGAACTGCAATATTAGGGGCTTCAAGGCAGATTAAAACCCTTCCGGCGCTGGAATCATTAATGACGTACCGATTTGGTAGATGTGTGGTGCTGGTTTCTCTATCCATGCGTTTTTTCTCTGTGGAAGTGCTCAAAAGCTGAGTATCATCTGTATCTGCTTGAGCACCTGTTTTATCCTTCTCAAAACACATAGACATTCTCACAAGAATCCGAAAAAAGCGATACTTAGATCATTTTTTTTTAAAAAAATTGTTCCGGACAAACCGATTGAAATGATTTTCAAGGTGCCAAGGTCTTTATTTTATGGTTTTATATAGCAAAAAACATCATAATACCAAGCTGTTACTGCTATCTGCAACACCCCGGTATCCATTATGGTATTGCAGCATCAATATTGTTAATGATAAAGTCAAGCAGGTTTACCAACTGGGCAAAAAAACTTTTTTGAGATAACTTCTAACAAACAGTATAAGCAAGCGCTTGTGGAACCCGAACGTCAGGAGACCTGCCGTCTCCTGATGGAAGGAAATCGTTATGAACGTTGTATTTCTGTCACCCCATTTTCCACCCCATTTCTTCCGGTTTTGTCTGAACCTGAAAAAAGTCGGCGCCAATGTTTTGGGTATCGGTGACGAACCATACGGCAGCTTGTCTGCAGACGTTCGTGGTGCCCTGACCGAATATTATCAGGTCGATGATATGCACGACTATGATGCCCTGGTACGCGCCTGTGGTTTCTTTACCCACCGCTACGGAAAAATCGACCGTGTCGACTCACTCAATGAATACTGGTTGAGCACCGAGGCCCGTTTACGGGACGATTTCAACATACTCGGTGTTCGCGGCAACGAAATTGATTTCATTCGCCGTAAATCCTATATGAAGGTCAGATTCCGCGAGGCCGGTGTGGCCGTTGCCCGGGGGCGGGTAGTCCAGCACATCGAAGATGCACGATCTCTGATACGGGAAACCGGATATCCCGTAATTGCCAAACCTGATGACGGGGTGGGTGCCATTGCAACATATCGACTGGACAACAACCAGGACCTCGAATCTTTTTTCAAGACCAAGCCCGACACCGACTACATTATGGAGGAATTCATAGACGGTACCATTTATTCCTTTGACGGACTGGCGGACCGCGACGGCAACCCTGTCTTTTACACAGCCCACACCTACAGCCAGGGCATCATGGAAACCGTCAATGAGGCGCGCCACGTCTACTACTATTCACTACGGGATATTCCCGCAACGTTGGAAAAGCTCGGCCGTGAATGCCTCAGGTCTTTTAACGTGAGGGAGCGATTTTTTCACATCGAATTTTTTAAAACAGACGGCGAGTATGTGGCCCTGGAAGTCAATATACGGCCCCCGGGCGGTTATACGACCGATATGTTTAACTATGCCTGTGATATCGACATCTACCAGACCTGGGCCGATTTGCTGGTCCACAATAAGACGGAGTTGAAGCATAACCGGGACTACCATTGCTGTTATGCCAGCCGTAAATATCGCCAGCGCTATGCTCACACCCATGAGGATATCTTGTCACACTACGGAAAATATATCTTACAAATCGAGAGCGTTCCCGGGGTGTTCAGCAGCGCCCTGGGCGATATCGGCTATATTTTCAGAACCGAGAGCTTGGATGAACTGTTGGAGATTGTTCAGTTTATTCATAAGTTGGAAGAAGGACATTCACGTGCACATTGAAGAACACCAATGGTGGAGCAAGCATCTAAAGCGTGATATGGCCCTGAAGATATACGGCCATTGGGGAAAACCGTATATCGTTTTTCCCTGCTCCCGCGGCCGATATTTTGATTATGAAGGCATGGGAATGATTGACGCTGTTGCCGGCTTTATCAACGCCGGCAAAATCAAACTGTTTTGTGTGGACAGTGTCGATGAAGATTCCTGGTATAATTTTGCTGTTTCAGCACAGGATCGCAACACCCGGCACGAAGCCTACGACCGTTACATCGTGGAGGAGGTTATTCCTTTTATCCGCCGGCATTGCAAATCACCCCAAGAGCGGGTGATGACCAATGGCTGCAGTATGGGCGCTTACCATGCGCTGAATTTTTTTTTAAAGCATCCGGATATCTTCCAGGGAACCATCGCCTTGAGCGGTCTCTATCGTCTGGACCGGCCCGAATTCAAACTGTCGGCGGTTGAATTGTGCGCTGTCTATTTCAACTCCCCCTTGAGCTATCTGCCCGGCATGAATGATTCCTGGTATCTGGATCTGTATCGACAAAGCAAGATCGTTGTGTGTGTCGGCAGGGGCGCCTGGGAGGATGAGGCCATCGAAGACACTCGTTACCTGGACTTTCTGCTCAGAGAAAAATCCATCCCGGCATGTGTCGACTACTGGGGTCATGATGTAAACCATGACTGGCCCTGGTGGTTTAAACAAATGAATCATTTTCTGGGATTCCTTTTATAAGGCAACACACAGCATTGACAAAACCATTGCTTTTGGTTACATAACTCCGATGGTAGCAACCCGATTTATCTAACGATTGGATGCAGAGGATTTGCATATGAATGATCAGGAAAAAATTATCATCAATGGAAATGCGTTTTCATTCGAACCCGGAGAAACCATTCTGGCTGTTGCCGGAAGAAATCACATCGATATCCCCACGCTATGTCACCTGAAGGGGGCCTCCCCAACGGGCAACTGCAGGATATGTGTGGTCAAAATAGAGAATGAGAAGGATCTTTTGCCTTCCTGTGCCACCCTGGCGGAAGCCGGCATGGTGGTGCATTCGGAATCCTCGGAAGTTGTAAGGGCCCGCCGATTGATCATTCAACTCATGCTCTCCACCGGTAATCACAACTGCGCCATCAGGGGGACCAGCAGTGACGACTGGACCCAGTTTCAGTTGAACGTCCAGCAGCATGACGACAGTTCAGAGCTTTGCCCGGTCTGGGGAGACTGCCGGTTACAGGACTTGGCCTATCGTTATCAGGTGGAGCCTGGAAGGTTTTCGGATGCGGGAACGCCCTATCCCATGGAGACGGTCAACCCGTTTATCGTCAGGGACTTTTCCCGCTGCATAAAATGCGGCCGGTGTGTTCAGGCCTGCAACGATATTCAAGTCAACAATGCCATTCAGTTCGGTTACACGGGCAGCAATTCTAAAATAATCGCTGCCGGTGATAAACCACTGAAAGATTCGGACTGTGTTTTCTGCGGCGAGTGTGTTCAGGTGTGTCCGGTGGGCGCTTTGGTGGAAAAAGACATCCGCTATCGGGTACGGCAATGGGAAACCGAAAAAGTCCGTACAACCTGTTCTTACTGCGGTGTGGGATGCCAGCTCTATCTGCATGTCAAGGACAACCGGGTTGTCAAGGTTTCCGGTGTCGAAGGCGTTCCCCCGAACTATGGCAGTCTGTGTGTCAAAGGCCGGTTTGGGTTTGATTTCATCCACTCGCCGGAGCGTTTGACCGCTCCCATGATCAAGGAGAACGGCACCTTCAGGGAAGCCACCTGGGACGAGGCCCTGGATATGGTGGCCAGGCGTTTCAGTGAAATAAGGGAAACCCACGGATCGGACAGTCTTGGTGTCCTGACCTCCGCGAGAATAACCAACGAGGAGATCTACATCACCAATAAGTTTGCACGGGCGGTGCTGAAAACAAACAACATCGATCACTGTGCCCGGCTCTGACATTCCTCGACCGTAGCCGGTCTGGCTGCAGCATTCGGAAGCGGTGCCATGACGAACACCATCAGCGACATCGAAACGGCGGACGTCATTCTGGTCACCGGATCCAACACCACAGAGAACCACCCAGTCTTGTCATCCTTCATCAAAAGGGCGGTCACCTTCAAGGGAGCCAGGCTCATCGTAGTCGATCCGCGGTTTATCCGGATTGCCAAGTTTGCCGATCACTGGTTGCGGCAAAAACTGGGGACCGATGTGGCCTGGATCAACGGCATGATGAACGTCATCATCGATGAAAATCTCTATGACCGCGCATTTGTGGAAAAGCGAACCGAGGGTTTCGAAGAACTCAAAAAGAGTGTGGCAAAATACACACCGGCCTATGTGGAAGAGATCACCGGTATCCCCCAGGCAGACCTGGCCGATGCCGCCAGGATGTACGCAAATGCACGCGCCGGAAGTATCTGTTATTGTATGGGCATTACCCAGCACACCTCGGGGACGGACAATGTCAAATCCCTGGCAAACCTGGCCATGCTTTGTGGCCATATGGGGGTCGAAGGGGGTGGTGTCAATCCGTTGAGGGGTCAGAACAACGTCCAGGGCGCCTGTGACATGGGTGGACTGCCGAATGTTTTTTCGGGCTACCAGCCGGTGGCTGATCCGGCCGTCTCAAAGAAGATGGCCGATGCCTGGGGCGTCAGCGATCTTCCGACCCAGCCGGGTCTGACCGTTACCAAAATGATCCCCAAGGCACATGACGGGGAGTTCAAAGGGTTGTATATCATCGGTGAGAACCCGCTGGTATCGGATCCAGATCTGAATCATGCCAAAAAAAGCCTCAGCAATCTCGACTTCATGGTGGTGCAGGATATCTTCATGACCGAGACGGCCCAGCTTGCTGACGTGGTACTGCCGTCCAGGTGTTTTGCCGAAAAAGAGGGAACCTTTACCAACAGTGAGCGGCGGGTACAGCGTGTACGCAAAGCTGTGGAAGCGCCGGGCCAGGCCATGGACGACTGGAAGATCACCACGGAAATTGCCGCGCGTATGGGGGTTGCCATGGCTTACGGCGATAGCCGGGAGATCATGGCAGAACTGGCTGCCGTGACGCCGTCTTATGCCGGGATCGACTATGAGCGGATAGATTTCGAGGGCATTCACTGGCCCTGCCCCACCAAGGAACACCCTGGGACACCCATCCTTCACCGGGAGCAGTTTACGCGGGGCAAGGGTCTTTTTCACGCCATCGATTACAGGGAGCCGGCCGAAAACACCGACACGGAATACCCCCTGTTCCTGACGACCGGTCGCCTCCTGTACCACTATCATACCGGGACCATGACCATGAAATCAGAGGGGCTCAATGAAAGGGCTCCGGTCTGTTTTGTGGAAATTTCAGCCGATGACGCCCAGACCTATGACCTTGAAGACGGTTCCATGGTCAAGGTTGAATCCCGGCGGGGCGACATCCGTGCCGCCATCAAAATATCTGACATGGCAGTGGCCGGAACTGTTTTCATCCCCTTTCATTTTGCCCAGGCCGCTGCTAACAAGCTCACGAATGCGGCCCTGGATCCTGTATCGGGGATTCCGGAGTATAAGGTGTGTGCGGTGAAGATCTCCAAGGCAGCGTAACTGTCTTGGAGATAGGGTTGGAGGTTTGAAGGGTATGAGGGTTGGAGGGTAGCAATTAGCTGTAAGCCATTCCCTCAATTCGTTAGATCTATCTGTAAAAACAAAAAGCCCTAAACGGTAGGCGCTAACAGCTTACTGCTTAGGGCTTTTTCTTTTGAAATATTACCCTCAGACCCTTCAAACCTCCACCCCTATTTTCTACTCTGTCTCCTGGGGTTTCTTCACGGTTGGTGACAGGAAGTCAAAATAGTAATGGATTCCGGCACCGATGAAGGAATCAGCCATGGTTCCAAAGGACGTGTCGTCATCATAGTCCATCATGGTAAGACCGACCTCGGTTGAAAATCCGAGATTGGGCAGGCCGCTGAAAAAATATTCTAGCCCGATGCCGATGCTGAGCCATTTGGCCGTCTCGGTGCTGCCTTTATCCGGATCGACACGGGCAAATCCCAAACCCATAATGCCATCCACGTGAAGATTCTCTTCATCTTTTATTTTGAAGTATACCTTGCCACCCACGTCCGTTTCACTGGGCCCATCGGAGTAATTGAATCCCAGAAGAGCCTGGACGGCGAGTTCATTGTTGATCCAGTATTTCACGGACAGTGAGTCCAAATCCTCTGGACTGAATTGAGAGTTAAAACCGACCCCCAGATTACCTTTCAACTCTTTTGCAAGAGCAGGACACGCAAGAACACCGAGTATAAGTATGAACACGCATAATGTCTTAATTGTTTTCATGATGCTCCTTTCATAAAAGCGATACTTTTATTGAAGAACCCCGCAGCAAGCTACGAGGAATGCGCTCGCTATTGCGGTTCAGGGCCGGGCCCTCTGGATCCGGGTATCTACTGTTAAACCTTCGGGCGCGGCAGGACCTTTGCCTGCTCGGCAATTTCCGGGACTTTGTGCTCCCACTCGATGGCCATGAGATGAACGCCGGCAACCCCTTTCATCTCCTTGAACTCCTCGATCTGCTCACAGGCGGCCTTGATGCCTTCTGCCGCGACCTTTCCTTTTTCAGCTCCCTGGAGTCGTTTGATAACCTCGTCCGGTACATCCATCCCAGGCACCTTGCTCTTCATATACTTGGCCATACCGACACTCTTCATGGGTGTGACACCTGCCAGGATGTAGACTTTTTCAGTCAAGCCCATATCGTTGGCCCGCTTGATGAATTCTCTGAATTTATCCATGTTGTAGATGCACTGGGTCTGGATGAAATCGACACCGGCACTGATCTTCTTGGCCAGTCTGTGAACGCGCCACTCAAAAGGGTCGGCAAACGGGTTGGCAGCCGCACCGATAAACATCTTGGGGGCGATTTCCAGGTCGGCACCACCCAAGAATTTGCTTTCGTCACGCATTTTTTTGACCATGCCGATGAGTTGGATGGAATCGATATCAAAAACACCTTTTGCCTGGGGATGGTCGCCGAATTTTTGATGGTCGCCGGAGAGGCACAGCATGTTCTTGATACCGTGGGCTGAAGCCCCCAGGATGTCGGACTGCATGGCCAGACGATTCCGGTCGCGGCATACCATTTGAAAATTGGGTTCCAGACCCTCCTGCATGATCAGAAGACTGGCTGCCCAGCTGGACATCCGTACCATGGCCGTCTGGTTGTCGGTAATGTTGACCGCGTCCACCACTCCTTTCAGGTGTTTCGCTTTTTCCCTTACTTCCTCGGCATTGGAACCCCGCGGCGGACCAAGTTCGCCTGTAAATGCAAAATGACCGGCCCGCAAGATTTTTTCCAAGTTACTTCCTGATTTGAAACCGTTTTCCTCTGTGCTCATATGCATCACCTTATGTCAGATAAATGGTCATCCCTTTAAATGTGTTATGCGATTCTATTTTGTGTTGGCTTTCTCAGGTTTTTTATATCCCGGCTGGATCAACGTCCTGGGAACCTGGTCGTTCCATCCCACAGGCTCCTTGATACTGAGAATACAATCAAGGCGATCCTGAGTTGCCAGACGTTCGTAGATTCTGAACCAGGCACAGGGCTGATCGTCACTGATTTCACAGTTGCCGTCATTGGTTCCGCCACAGGGGCCGTTGTAAAGACCCTTGGCGCACATGGTAACGGGACAGATACCGCCCGTCATTCCCAGAACACATTCACCGCAGGATCGGCAGCGTTCCTCGTACCATCCTACTGCCAGGTTGGCGGACATGCCGGTGGTATCCACCGCCGGGTAGACGGGGATACCCGGAAAACGTTCCGCTAAAAACTGGATACCGACCCCGCAGGCCATGGACAGAATGGCATCGTAATTCTTGGCAATGGGGTCGAAGGGCTCCAGGTATTCCACATCACACTGCCGTTCCACGGTGATGGTGCCGGTTTCCAGAGGCTTGTTTTCAAGTCTTCTGGCCATGTCGAGCTCTGCATTCAGGACATCGACTTCCTTTTCGCCGCCCGCAAGGCAGACGGCCACACAGGTTCCGCACCCGGCGATGAGGACCTTTTTATGCCCTTTGAGCAGTTCTTTTATCTCGTCAAACGGTTTCCTTTTGGCGACTATCATGTTTCCTCCTACATCTCCGATTCGGGATGAAATACGTCGACATCCTTTAGATCATCTCCCAGATAAGCCCGTTCGTTGGGTCCCAGGATGCCCAGGGAGAGGCAGATCAGGGTCCATAGGTGAACCGTTTCCCAGGCATGGTCGCGTTGATCCGCCAGATCGTGGACCTGGGCGTGGCAGTTGTGACACGGCGTGATGCAGTAACTAGCCTGGGTGGCCAGGATCTGGTCAGCCTTGCATTTTCCATAGGCGCGGCGCTCTTCCGGGTATCCGGATTGGAGGAACCCGCCTCCACCACCGCAGCAGTAATTATTCGAGCGATTCGGGTACATTTCGACGAAATTCTCTTCACCCACCACGGCTTTGACCACGTAGCGCAGATCCTCGGCAACAGGGTCCCCAAAGGATTTCCGCACCAGCTGACACGGGTCCTGTACCGTAAATTTGACCTGGCGTTCCCGGTTCCACTCGGAACTGACCTTGAGTTTGCCATCGCGAATCCATTCGGCGTAGTATTGAATGATGCTCTTGATTTCGAAGTTGAAATCTATCTTGAATTTTTTCAGTCCGGCCCGGACTGCGAAAAGTTCGTGCCCTCACTCGGTATTGAGCCAGACCGCGCACCCGAGATCCTGCACCGCTTTTGCTTTTATACGCACGATTTTTTCCCAGTTTTCGTTGTCGGCCATGAACATACAATAGTTTTCGGCCGCCCAGCCCTTGGTCCCGTAAGTCCAATCAGCCCCGACAAGATTGAGGATTTTCCATAAGGGCACCATTTCATCCGGTTCCGTGACCGGTTCGCGGGAGTTCTGGTTCAGAAAAAATTTAGCTCCTTTCTTGTTGACAGGTGCCTGCATGTCCTTGAACTCCGGTTGGCTTTCCTGATACTCTTCAAGCACATCCTCCACCACGAACTGGAAGTCTTCTTCCGTGGCACCCATGGCGCTGCAGGTGTCGTTACGAAGTGCCATATCACAGGACCCCACAATTCCCTTGGGGCGCTTCTCTCTCGGCCAGGATCCCCGAGCATTGAAAACGAGCTGGGGAATGTCTATTTTCATGGGACAGACATAGATGCAGCGTTGGCACATGCTGCACCACCACGGCCATTCAGACTTCAGAATTTCTTCATCCATTCCGAGTGCCGCCATACGTAAAAATTTACGGGGGTCCATGCCCCCGATTCCCGTGGCAGGGCATCCCGAAGAGCAGGCACCGCAGGTCAGACAAAGATTCAGGTTTCCTCCTTCAGGGAGTAGATCCTTTACCTTGTCCAGAAAGATGCTCTTCTTTTTCCCGCCAAGTTTAATTGCTTCTTCAGCCATGTTCGTTCCTCCGTTTTAGGCTTTCCCCGATTCCTTTAATGGATTGGGTCCCATCGCCTTGATATTTTCTGTCATTTCCTTGGCGTAGGCCGCAAAGGTCGGTCCTTCGCCAGAAGAAAGATTATACATTCTAACCCTGTCCGCTTCAAGGCCTATTTCCTCCAGGAGCATGCGTACGTGCTCGACCCGTTCACGGGCCCTGAAATTACCTTCGTTGTAGTGACAGGACCCTTCCAGGCAACCCACCACATAAACACCGTCCGCCCCCTTCTGGATTGATCTGAGGAGGTACATGACATCCACTTTTCCGGTACAGGGTACGCGGATTATCTTGATGTTTGCCGGATAGTCGAGCCGCATGGAACCTGCCAGGTCCGCTGCCGAATATCCTCAATAATCACAACAAAATGCGATAATCGTCGGTTCAAATTCCGTCATTATAGGCCTCCTGCCAGTAGCGCGTCTATTTTACAGAGAATCTGGTCGTCTTCATAATAATTCAAGCTGATGGCCTGACGCGGGCAAACCGAGGCACAGACGCCGCAGCCGTGACACATGGCTTCGTCGATGACGATTTCTCCTTTTTCGATATCGAACTTGGGCACGTCAAAGGGACACGAGCGGACACAGGTCAGGCATTTGACGCAGTGTTCCACATCCACCTTGGCCGTGATGGCCGACAGCTTGATTTCATCTTTTGAAAGAAAGGTCATGGCCCTGGAGGCGGCAGCCTGGGCCTGGGCAATGGTTTCGGATATCAATTTTGGCGCATGGGCGGTACCGCACAGGAAGGTGGCATCGCTTCCCATGTCCACAGGTCTGAGTTTTACGTGGGCTTCAATGAAAAAACCCTCGGGATTCCGGTTCAGTTTCATGGTCTGGCTCAGTTCTTCCGTGTCGGCAGCTGCAACCCCGGCGCTGAGCACCAGCAGATCCGAGCGGATCTGGATCGGTAGCTGGAGCACGTGATCTTTGACGGTAACCAGCAGACCATCGTCAGTGGCTGTGACCTCGGGTGGTTGGTCCTTTTCGAAGCGAACGAAGATGACGCCTTTTTGCCTGGCTTTGGTGTAATAATCCTCCAGCAATCCATATGTCCGCATGTCTCGATACAGGATAAATACCTGGGTATCGGGGCTGGCCTCCTTGATGGCCAGCGCATTCTTAACGGCCGATTGGCAGCAGATTCTAGAACAGTTGGGGTTTTCTTCGTTCCGCGAGCCCACACACTGGATCATGGTGACGCACTCTAGCTTTTCAGCACCCTCGTTATGGAGGTGGTCTGTCAGTTCCACCTGGGTTTTGACACGCTCGTCCGTGCCGTAGAGATATTCCTTGGGTTCATATTCATTGGCGCCGGTGGCCACCAGGATGACGCCATGTTCGATGACCCTGGGTTCCCGCATTGGGCCGACACCGATTTCGGTGGCGAAGTTACCCTGGAAACCGTCAGAGGACATCACGACGGCGTTCGTCACGATGTCGATATTTTCCCGGGCGTTCACGGTTTCGATGAGTTCTTTTAAATAGTGCTGAATGTCTGCACCTTCGATGGTATGGTGGAGCCTGCGCGCCATTCCTCCCAGTTCGGGTCCTTTTTCGAGGAGGGTTACGGGAAGACCCTGTTTACTGATATTCAGGGCGGCATTCATACCGGCGATACCACCGCCTATCACCAGGGCACGCTTGTTGACGCCGATAATTTTTTCCTTCAGCGGTCTCAGACGACTGGCGCGTGCCACGGCCATCCGTACCAGATCCTTCGCCTTCTGGGTGGCGATGTCGGGATTGTTTGCATGTACCCAGGAGTTGTGATTACGGATGTTGGCCATCTCGAAGAGGTATTTATTGAGGCCGCAGGCTTCCAGGGTTTCCATAAACATGGGCGCATGTGTTTTGGGGCTGCACGATGCCACCACCACCCGGTTCAGTTTTTCTTCCTTGATCTTTTTCTTGATGTCTTCCTGGGTATCCTGACTGCAGGTAAATAGGTTGTTATCCGTGTATACGACGTCGGGCAGGGTGGCGGCATAGGCCTGGACACCCGGTACGTCCACCACACCGCCGATGTTGATACCGCAGTTGCACACAAAGACACCGATTCTGGGTTCTTCCTCGCTGACGTCGAGTTCTTCGATCAGGGCGATCTTTTTGATGTGCTTGCCTCTGGCTTCCGCAATATCCATACCGGCGGCACTTGCGGCAGCGCTGGCTTCCGTGACAGACGAGGGAATATCCTTGGGTCCCTGGAAGATGCCACAGGTGTAAACACCGGGTCGCGACGTTGCAACCGGTGTAAAGGGATCCGTGTTCACAAAATTGTAATGATTGAGGTCAATTTCGAGTCGTCTGGCAAGTTCGACGGATGCTTCGCCGACCTGCAGCCCCACGGACAGTACCAGCATGTCGAAAATCTCTTCCTGCATCTGCCCGGATTCATCCGCAAAGGTCACTTTCAGATTGCGGCTTTCAGGATCGTCGGCTATGGTGTGTACCCGGGCTTTGACAAAGCGCACCCCCTCCCTGTTTTTGGCCCGATCGTAGTATTTTTCATAATCCTTGCCAAACGTGCGAATATCCATGTAGAAAACAGTGCAGTCCAGATCCTCTCCGGCGTGCTCCTTGGCGATCATGGCATCCTTGACGGCGTACATGCAGCAAACCGAGCTGCAGTAGCCATTACCGCAGCGGTTGGTGTCACGCGAGCCCACGCATTGCAGCCAGGCAATATTTTTGGGTTCTTTCTCGTCCGAGGGTCTTACAAGATGACCCATGGTCGGTCCGGAAGCGCTCAATATGCGTTCAAATTCCAGACTGGTCATGACATTCGGGTTGACACCGTAGTGATAGAATTCCTTCAGACCGCTGGGGTCGTACAGGTCTGTTCCAGAGGAAAGAATGACCGAGCCGACCTTGATTTCTTTGTCTACCGGTGTCTGGTCATGGTCCACCGCTTCTGCCAGACAGGCCTTGACGCACTGGTAGCATTCCGAGCAGATACCGCATTCCAGGCATCGCTGGGCTTCGGTTTTTGCTTCGGTTTCATCATAACCGAATGAGACTTCCAGAAAATTACATTCCCGGGCTTCGGGGGCCAGGCAGCGCACAGGCGTGCGGGCTTTTTTAGGCTCGTTTTCTAGATCGGGTTTTTCAAATTCCCAGTTCTTTTCACGGTCTGCTGCCAGGTCCTGGCCGTTCAGAAAGCGGTGAATGCTCTCGGCGGCTTCTTTACCGCAGGAGACGGCATCCACCACGGATTTGGGGCCATAGAAGGCATCACCACCGGCAAAAACCCAATCGATCCCTGTCTGGAGAGTCAAGGGATCCGCTTCGAGTCCACCTCTGGGTGTGACGGGAATTCCCTGGGCCTTGATGAGTTCGAGCTGCGCGCTCTGGCCGATGGCGACAATCACCGTGTCCCCAAAAAACGGCTGGCAGGCATTGTCATCATATTGTGGGTTGAATCGACCCCCTTCATCAAAAACGGTCGTACAGGTTTTGAACTCGATTCCGGAAACCTTGCTGGTCTTGTCGATGAAAAAGGATTTGGGGCCGAAACTGTTGACGATCTGGATATCGCTTTCCAGGGCTTCTTCGATTTCGTGCTGCCAGGCCGGCATTTCATCCCGTGCTTCAAGACAGATCAAAGTGACGTTTTTGGCACCTTTGCGTTTGGCGGTCAGGGCGACATCGATGGCCACGTTTCCGCCGCCCACCACAACCACGTCTTCACCGATGGCAACATCTTTGCCCAGGGCGCAGTCCCTCAGAAAGTCGACACCCTGAAGAACGCCTTCGGCATCTTCGTTTTCGACACCGAGCTTACGGCCGCCGTGCAGACCTATGGCCAGAAAGACGGCGGAAAATCCATCTTTTTTCAGACTTTCAAGCGTGATATCTTGGCCAAACGTCACACCGGTCTTTATCTCGACACCCATTTTCTGAATGACGCGAATTTCGTCGGCCAGAAGATCTCTGGGGAGACGATATTCGGGAATTCCCACGGCCATCATGCCGCCGGTGACAGGGAGTTTTTCATATATGGTTACCTGGTAACCCTGTCTGGCCAGACAGTAGGCGGTTGTCAGGCCCGCGGGTCCGGATCCGATAATGGCCACTTTTTCTTTCCGGGCCTCGGCCACTTCCGGTATATACCAGTCACCCTGCTGCCGCTCGTAGTCCGCCAGAAAGCGATGCAGCTCCCGGATGGCAAGTGGCTGATCCACGTCGTTACGGGTACAGATCTCCTCGCAGGGGTGATGGCAGACCCTGCCGCAGATACCGGGGAAAGGATGCTCCTGCTTGAAGAGTTCAAGGGCTTCCCTGTTTTTGCCCTGGTTGATAAGGGCGATATAGCCCTGGATGCTCACATGTGCGGGGCAGGTGGCCTTGCATGGCGCGGTACCACGTTTTTCGATACCATAGGCACCAGGAATGGCCTGGGGATATTTCTTGAAAGCGGCTTTGCGTGTCGAGAGCCCTTCATCATATTCGTTGGAGCATGTAATGGGGCAGACCTTGGCACACTCGCCACAGCTGGTGCACTTGTCCGGGTCGATGAAGCGGGGTGTCTGGTGAACTTTTGCCGTAAAATTACCGGGTTCCCCCTTCAGATCCACCAGTTCCGTGTTGGTGAGCAGTTCGATGTTTAGATGCCGGCCGACCTCGACCAGTTTCGGTGAAATGACTCACATGGCACAGTCATTGGTGGGGAAGGTCTTGTCCAGTTGGGACATGAGCCCGCCAATGGCTGATGATTTTTCGACCAGATAAACATAATAGCCGGATTCGGCCAGATCCAGGGCTGACTGCATCCCCGCGATTCCGCCGCCGACCACCATTGTCGCACCTATTATATCCTTAGGCATGGTTAGCTTCTCCTGAGTGTTCTGGTTGGGTTTATTTTTCCAAATCGTTGTCAGGGACGAGACACAACAAGGCGCTTCAAGGGGGCCTTGTCCACCTTTTGCCTGTCCACCACGCAAACCAAAAAGAATGTGTATATAACGGACAACGCCTTGTCAATAAAAATTGAACGTTTAAATTCCCTGTCTCGGTATCTATCCGGCATGGAGGCCGGGCTGTCACCGAGAACCTTTTAATTGCTTGAAATACAGATATAATTTTGTTTAATGTTTCGTTTTGTAAACGCTGTTATCAATCCAATTCTTTGCTTGCAAGATCTGGATTATATGATTATGTTGCTCTGCGCAGAACAACATCTGGTTATATGGATTGTATACAAGAGATATTCATCCAAAAGAAGGCAATTCAACAACGTGAAAGCGAGTATAAAATGTCACAAGACAATTACAGATCCTGGCCTTTCAAAGAGGCGTTAAAACTGCAAAAACGGTATGCCGAACCTCCTTCAGGGCCGGTAAAATTCGAAACCGGATTCGGACCCAGCGGTCTGCCTCATATCGGCACCTTTGCGGAAGTGGCCCGCACCACATGGGTGCGCCAGGCTTTTGAATTCCAGACCCGTTGGCCCACGGAGCTCATCGCCTTCAGCGACGACATGGACGGTTTGCGGAAAGTACCGTTGAACATGCCGCAACAGGAGATGCTGAAAGAGAACATCGGCAAGCCTTTGTGCCAAATTCCAGATCCTTTTGGCGAATGTGAAAGCTACAGCGGTTACATGAACCAGAAGCTGAAACAGTTTCTGGACAGCTATGAATTCGATTACACGTTTCAAAGTTCCCAAGAGGCCTACACCAGGGGTGATTTCAATACAGGTTTGACCACCATTCTACAGAATGTGGAGGCCATCAAGTCGATTATACTGCCCACCCTGAGCGAGGGCAAACGGGGGAACTGGTCTCCTTTTTTCCCAGTCTGTGAAAGCTGTGGCAGGATCAACAGCACGCGTGTTACGGCCTACCATGTGGACAGCAATACCATCGATTATGTCTGTGATCAGGAAGACGGGCTTTTGCAGAGCTGCCGCCACCACGGCACGGCATCCATATTTGACGGCAATGTCAAGGTAGGTTGGAAGGTGGACTGGGCCCTGCGCTGGTTTGCCTATGACATCGGCTATGAAATGTACGGCAAGGATCTGATTGAATCGGCAAAACTCTCGGGCAGAATTACGCGCGCCATGGGGAAGCAGCCGCCCACAGGCATCTTCTGTGAGCTTTTTCTGGATGAAGACGGCCGCAAGATATCCAAAAGTGTGGGCAAGGGCTTGACCATCGACTCCTGGACAACCTACGCCCCCCTGGGGTCGCTGCTCTACTATATATTTCAGAACCCCAAACAGGCCAAACGACTCTACTGGGGGATCGTTCCCAAGTCGGTGGACGAGTACCTGACAGGTTTGAAGCATTACCCGGCCCTGGAGAAAGAGAAACAGCCGGATTCGCCGATCTGGCATCTTTTCAACATGGGCGAACAAATACCGGTTTACGGGTCGTCCATCAATTTTTCGCTGATCAACAACCTGATTTCCGCTGTTGGGGCCGATGACAGGGAGCTGATCATGGAATACCTCAAACGCCATGATCCCGGTCTGAGTGCGTGTCAGGATATTGTTACGGACCTGGTGGACAAAGCCATGTCCTATTACCGGGATTTTGTGTTGCCGCTCAAGCGATACCGCAATCCCAGTGCGCAGGAAAAGGAGATGCTGGGACAGCTGCGCCAGGATCTGGCCGCCTGTGATATTACAGATGACAACGCGTTACAGACCATGCCGTTCGCAGTGGCCCGAATGTTCGAGGTGCAACCCGGAGACTTTTTCAGGATGTTCTATGAGGTGATTTTCGGCCAGGAGCGGGGTCCCCGTTTCGGCACCTTTGTTCAACTGGTGGGAAAAGACAAGGCGCTTTCCATGCTGGATGAGGCCATCAGCCAAAAGCCAAACAGAACAGACTTATGACAACGGTTATATAGGGGTTGTCAGAAAAACGTTCCGATTGAGGACCTTTTTTCTGCTACAACCCCTTATGCCGCCATCCTATTTTCGGAACATTATTATGACAAGCGGTATAACTATCCCGAACCCGTACATTTCACAAACTGATCGGCTCCGGAGCAAGGCATTTCAGTCTGAAGCCGTAGTGTACTACTGCGAAGACTGAATAACACAGCGCCGGAGTCGATCAGGCCATGTGAAATGTACGGGTTAGCCGTGGCAGGGCTTGCATGTGCTGGTGGTTTTCGGGTTTCCATGACACCGCTTGCAGGATACGGGGTCAATTCTTCCATCGATTCTGTGCCGCGAAAGGTAGTCGCCGCGATGCGGTGTGCGACGATAGGTTCCGGTTGGATCCCTGCGGGACGGGGTTAGTTCGATACCGACCCCATGGCAGGCATCACAGTAGCTCGGCTGGTGACACATGCTGCAGACGTTCCGGCTCTGATAGGCCACCAGGCGATGGTCATCCGCAAAAAAAGGTGTGTGGACAAAACGTCTGAAGGGAAAATTCTCATCGGTTTCATCGTGGCAGTCCAGACAAAACCGCAGGTCCTCCCCTTCTTCCTGGATATGCCGAATGGGCAGCGATGGCCGTTCTTCGGCGGCGCATGCCAGAAATATTCCAGTCAAAACAACCACCAGCCCTATCTTCAAAAGTGTATATCGGGTCATATGTTTTCCAGAACTGCCCCTGCATGGTTCAAGGCGGGACGCCATCCGTCAATATTCGTATTTTAAAACAACCGTAAGCCGGGCATCGTTGTCAAAATAAGGATCCGAGCTGTAATCCCCTGAAATCGAAAGCTGGAGCGTGTCTTCCAGAAGGTGCTTTCCGCCGCCCAGGGAAACGAACCAGGAGTGGTCTTTGCCGTAAATGTCTTTATTGTACTGAATAAAAAGAATATCGGAGCTCATAAACCAGCTTTCAGCTGTATTGAAAGGCCCATTCCAGAACAGATAGCCCCGCCCGAGGCGATACCGGTTTTCACTCGACTCGCCATCCATGATGCCGCCTTCGAGGCCATAGCGGATTGTATCGTTTGGATAGAAATTCAAAATAGCTGCCATGTATAGGCTGGTTTCACTGCGCTGATCATAATCGTACTGTTGGATTCTGATGCCTGCATCGAATGCTGGATTCTGCTGCCAGATAACATCAGTACCAATGAGCGCGAGTTTTTCTTCTGTTTTCTGCAGAAAACGAAAAGGCTGAAAATCTGTGTCCTCATCTGTAAAATAGTCTTCGAACCGATATGCCTGGTAAACCGGCTTCAGCAGCAGAGAATCCAGGGTAAAGGCGGCTTCATAGGTGTGCTCTCGCCATTGATTGGTTTCAATGTTCCAGCTGGAGATGCCCAGCAGTGTCAGACGGGTGCTGAAACTGAAGGACGTGTCCAGACCCAGCGTATTTTCGATGATCTCACTGTCATCGGTGATTCTTTTGTATGACAGGCCTATTTCACTGAACTGGCCGGTAGAAAAAGCTGCCCGGCCACCTAGGAAGCTGTCACCAGAGCGGCCGTTTTCTTCTTCCAGGGCGACCGGAACACCTCCGAACAGTTCGACGCTCACCCGGGGGCTGAACATTCCCAGAACCCCGATGCCATCGATACTATCATTGATGATTCCTGAAAAAACATGCTGTCTGCCGATTTTAAGATTAAACCCGTTGGCAGGGGGCATATATTCGACATACCCGTAGAGCAGTTCCCCGTCGGTATCATCCTCGTAATAGTCGCCATCTCCCGTATCCGCGCGCAACCATCCGTGAAGATGGAGAGAAAGCCCTTTGGTCTCGATATGTCCGTAATCAAGCTGCATGTATTCATAAACGGGAATTACCTGCCGGGATGCGCCTTTGTCGGTTTCCCACTCAAAGGCAGACAAAATAGTTTCGCTTTTCACGTGGAGCTCAGGCTCTTCTGCCGAGATGGAAAATGACAGCATCAACAGCAGTATCAGGATCGAAAACATCTGAGCGCTAATTTTGGTATGTGTCGTCAAGCGGCCATCCTTAAGCTAACAACCCTGATGATACATGAATTCTTCCTTTTTGTAAAACATGAAAAAAGAACCGCAACAGCGGGCACATTTCCCATGGCTTGCTGTGATGTTTGTTAATAAATGAATTTTTATTCATTTTTTTTGCGGGCTGTTAAAAACAGAGCTGAAAACATGTTCTCCATAGTAAAAATAATCTTTATCATGCTGATAAATTAGATTATTTAAAAATAACAGTCTCTGGAATCGAAACGGAAAAATTGGCTTGACAAGTACTTTTATAGGGGCTAAATTGAATGAATATTCATTCATAAAATTTAGACCTGTGCTCCCGGAGGTGCGACATCAATAAAAAACGTAAAGAAAATGATAAATACCATCGCATACTCGAGGCGGCTATCAAGATATTTGCCGAAAACGGGTTCTTTCAGTCGACCATTGCTCAGATTGCCAAAGAAGCCGGCGTGGCTGATGGCACCATCTATCTTTATTTCAAAAACAAAGATGATATTCTGGTTCAGTTCTTCAATTACAAGACCAAGCAGGTTTTCGGGCGCTTCAGGGAAGAGGTGGACAAGGCCGAAGATGCCATCGATAAACTTCGAAACCTGATCCGGCGTCATCTGGAAGAGTTTCAGGCGGACCGGAATATGGCCATTCTCTACCAGTCGGAGACACACCAGCGCACACGCATGGTGGAAGATCAGATCCGGGAAATGTCGATTATGTACCTGGACATTGTCACTGAAATTGTGGAACGGGGTCAGGCACAAGGGCGTATGCGCAAAGATCTTTATCTGAGCCTGGTCAAGCGGTTTATCTTGGGGGCGGTGGATGAGGTCATCAATACCTGGCTTCATTCAGATGGGGAATATGACCTGGTAAGCATGACCGAGCCACTGGTGTCGCTCTTTATTAATGGTATCGGGAGCACTGAAACCAAGCTTTAAGCTAAAAAAAACATAACCAAGGAGAGAAAAAATGGCACAACTACTTGCGGATCGAAGGGATGTCGATTTTGTCCTTCACGAACAGCTGGATATCGCACGCGTCAGCAAACATGAAGTCTTTGCAGAATTTAACAGAAAAACCATCGACTTGATCGTTACCGAGGCGCGAAATCTGGCAATCAAGGAGATTTTGCCCACACGTGAAATCGGTGACAGGGAAGGCACCCGCTTCGAAAACGGTCAGGTAACCGTCCCCAAGGAATTTCACAAAGCCTATGAACTCTTTGTCGAGGGTGAATGGCTGGCCATGACCGAAGACCCGGAATGGGGTGGTCAGGGGATGCCGAGAACAGTGGCTCTCTCGGCCGGAGACTATTTCAATGCTGCCAATTATGCCTTCATGATGTACCCGGGCTTGACCCACGGTGCCGGAAAGCTTGTGGAGTCATTTGGAACGGACAAACTCAAGAAGACCTTTCTCAAAAAAATGTATACAGGCAAGTGGACCGGGACCATGCTGCTGACGGAGCCGGAGGCTGGATCGGATGTAGGGGCATTGACCACGACGGCGACCAGAAATGAAGACGGGACCTACAGCATTGCCGGCAGCAAGATTTTCATTTCTTCAGGTGAACACGATCTTTCTGAGAATATCATCCATCCGGTTCTTGCACGTATCGAAGGGGCGCCGGAGGGCACCAAGGGCATCTCCCTGTTTCTGGTTCCCAAAATATGGGTCAATGATGACGGCAGTCTGGGCGAACCGAACGATGTTGTCTGTACCGGTACGGAAGAAAAGATGGGAATTCATGGCAATTCAACCTGCTCTTTGACACTGGGTGGCAAGGGCAATTGCCGGGGTATGCTGCTGGGAGAAGAAAACAAAGGCATGCGGGCCATGTTTCTGATGATGAACGAAGCCCGGCTTCTTGTGGGGCTTCAGGCCTTGAGCTGTGCCAGCGCCTCCTATCTTAATGCCGTCAATTATGCCCGGGAGCGCGTTCAGGGTAAACATCTTCTGAGCTTCATGGACGAAAACGCAACCGCAGTACCCATTATACAGCACCCGGATATCCGGCGTCAGCTGCTGACCATGAAAGCCTATGTCGAGGGCATGCGAAGCCTGCTGTACTATGTGGCCTATTGCGACGACATGATCGAAATTTCAGACGACGATGCGGAAAAAGCCAAGTACAAGGGGCTTGTGGATATCCTGATTCCCCTGGCCAAGGGCTATGTTTCAGATCATGCATATGATGTATGCAATATCGGTATGCAGGTGTACGGTGGGTATGGATACATAAGGGAATACCCCCAGGAACAACTTGTCCGGGACTGTAGAATTACCATGATATACGAGGGTACCAACGGCATCCAGGCCATGGACCTTTTGGGCAGAAAACTTGGCATGAACGAAGGCAAGCCGATTATGGATCTTCTGGGAGAAGTCCAGTCGGTGATCGCCATGGCCAAGGCCATTCCGTCTCTGACGGATCTTGCGGAAAAGCTCACCGAGACCGTCAACAGGCTGGGTGAGGTTGCCATACACATGGGCAAGACAGCCATGTCTGAAAAGGCCTTGGATGCCTTTGCATTTGCCTATCCCTTCATGGAGGTCATGGGTGATGTCACCATGGCCTGGATGTTGCTCTGGCGGGCATCCATTGCAGCCAAACGCCTGGACGAGGGAGCAAAGAAAAAAGATCAGGCCTTTTATGAGGGCCAAACCAGGAGTGCTGAATTTTTTATCCATTCGATACTGCCGGTCAGTATGGGCAAAATGAATGCAATTCTGAACTGCAACGATGCCATTACCCGTATTTCAGAAGATGCCTTTGGCGGGAAATAATAAATTTTAGGTGTTATCAACCAAGAATACCGGAAGTATATGCCATCTGAAGGGGCTTGCCCGGGTGGCGGTTTTATGGTAACGACTTCTGCGGTTATGAAACAGATTTAGGGTGAACCATGGCTCAATAAAATCTTTGCACGTTTTTATGCGGGTATAGAAAAGGATACGATTCAATGGAAACTGTTTTGATTCCACCGGCCAGCGCATATTTTCTCGGAATACCGACCATCGTTTTTTCATTTCTGATTCCCATCGCGGGTATCGTCATTTTTTCGTATATAATGGGTATGCGGGTGATGCCGTTGTTGAAAGCGGCACCGGAAAACCGCTGGAACCGCTTTGGTGAACGATTCAGAAATCTGGTGAAGATCTGGCTGTTTCAATACCGTCAGCCACGCTATCTGTTGGCGGGTGTGCTGCATATCGTAATTTTTGCCGGCTTCCTCATTTTGAGTATTCGTTCCACTTCACTGGTGATTCTTGGCATTTCGGAAAACTTTGTTTTTCCCGGGCTGGGAGGCCCCTTAGGGACTGTTTACAATCTGTTCAAAGACTATGCCGCCACCATGGTCCTGGTGGCCTGTGTCATCGCCATGGTCCGCAGGGGTATCTTGACGCCTGAAAGATATGCCGTTCCGGAACGTTATGGAAAAGATCATACCGCGGAAGCCGTTTTCGTTCTCTGCATCATATCGACGCTCATGATTTCCGAGAGCCTGTTTGAGGCCAGTGCCGCGGTGGCCCAGTCCCAGAAGGGCTTACATGCTGAGTTCATCGCGCCGTTCAGTATCGCCTGGCTCTTCAAGATTCTGATGGGCGATGCAAGTGTGGGGACATTGCAGACAACCCACCTGGTCACATATTATATTCATGATGTCACCTTCTTTTATTTTCTGTGTTTTCTCCCCCTGGGAAAGCATTTTCATGTGATCACCTCGATTTTCAACGTGTTTTTCATGCGGATCGAGCGGGGAAATATCAAACCGGTGCGGCACGGTGTCAGTGACGAGCAGCTGGATGACCTGGCATCTTTCGGTGTGAAAAAACTGGAAGATTTTACCTGGAAACATATGCTTGACTTTTACTCATGCGCCGATTGTGGCAGGTGTTCTGATCAGTGTCCTGCCAATGCCGTCAAACGGCCGCTGTCGCCGAGATTCATCTCCATCAAGGGCAGGGACGCCATCTTCAAAAATTATCCCATCTATCCCGTCGGCGCCTTTGCTCCGGAGAGTGAACCGCTCATGGGAAACGTGTACCAGGAAGATGAAATATGGTCGTGTACAACCTGTGGCGCCTGTGAGCAGGAGTGCCCGCTGGGAATCGAGTATATCGATAAGATCGTCGACCTTCGCCGGGGCATGGTTGACGAAGGCACGGTACCACAGTCCCTGCAGAAACCATTGAGTGCCCTGGAAAAAAGGGGTAACCCCTGGGGCAAGATGGAGAAAAAAAGGGCCGACTGGGCAGAAGCTCTGCCGGAAGAGGTTCAGGTAAAGGTTCTGGGGAAAAAGGAAACCGCCAGAACGCTTTATTTTGCCGACAGCATTACCTCCTATGATGACCGGATGCAGGATATCGGTCGAGCCAGTGCCAGGATCCTGCAAGCAGCTCACGAGGATTTCGGTATTCTCGGTAAGGCCGAAAAGGACAGTGGTAACGAGGTCCGGCGGTTTGGTGAAGAGATGCTGTTTCAGGAGCTGCGGGATAAAAATACGGAGGCGATTCTCGCTTCGGGTGTCGAGGGAATTGTCACAGCTGATCCGCATGCATTCAATGTCCTCAAGAATGAGTATGCCGATATTCCGCCGGTGGAACATATCAGCCAGTATGTCCTGCGACAGCTCAAGTCCGGAAAGCTGAAATTTGTGCCGGCCGACAGCAGCGGCAAGGTTTATACGTACCATGACCCCTGCTATCTGGGACGGCATAACGGACTATACGAAGAACCCAGGGAGGTCATCGATGCAATTCCCGGTATCAAGCGGGTCGACATGAAAAAATGTCGGGACCGCTCGTTCTGCTGTGGTGGCGGAGGGCTGATGCTTTTCTATGAACCCGAAGAGGAGCAGCGTATGGGCGTTCTACGGGTTGAAATGGCAGTCGAAGCGGGCGCCGATGTCATTGTTACCGCATGCCCTTTCTGTCTCGTAAACATAGAAGACGCCATCAAGGTCGCTGGAATGGAAGGCAAGATGGAAGCCATCGACCTGGCCGAACTGGTGATACAACACACGGCTGAAAATGTGGAACCGGCAGTATCTGAAGCGTAAAACAACTACCGGCATGCAAGCATGGCGACGGTATATAGTGCGGCCGGTGGATAATCCCTGTTCGACCGTGAAAAACTCGCTCAAAAGAGGCCGTAATACCGAACAGCGCCATATCTTGATGATGAGTTCTTATCGGTTTTCCGGGTGTGATTACATATGTAGCTATCTCAAACTGTTCGGTATAACGGTCTCTAATGACCTCAGACAGTTTCACGATCTCTCATGGATCACCCATCGGCCTTGGAGGTGCTGCCCTTCTGGGTTTATAGGCTTGTATGAGAATTGAAGCAAAAGTATCGTTAAATAGCGACAACGTCGCGTCAAATAAAATCGTGCAACGATTTTATCATGGAATAAATTTTAAATGGGAGGACGGTTATGGAGATCTTGGTATGCGTCAAAAGAGTTCCGGATACAGCGGAAAATGAAATCGAGGTTAATAAGGACGGCACCGGCATCGATACAGATGACCTGGTCTACTCGGTGAACGAGTGGGACAATTATGCTGTGGAAGAGGCAATCCAGATACGAGACGATGTGGGGGGAAGTGTCACCATCGTATCGGTGGGCGACGAGGAATCCGAAGAGGTGGTAAGACGGGAAATGGCCATGGGGGCCGACAATGGCCTGCTCTTGACGGATGATGCCTTTGAAGGCTCTGACGGGAAAGGTACTGCGACATTATTGAAAGCAGTTGTGGAGAAGGGCAATTATGATCTTATCCTGACGGGCGCTCAGGCAGATGACGGGGCCGGCCAGGTCGGTGGTATGGTGGCGGCCATGCTCGACATGCCCTATGCTTCGCTGGTAAACGCCATCGAGGTATTGGATGACAAGAAACTGAAGATCGGCAGGGAAATAGAGGGCGGCAACCAGGAGATGAGCGAAATAGAGCTGCCCTGCGTCCTTTCCATCCAGACCGGTATCAATGAGCCTCGCTATGTCGGTATCCGGGGTATTCGCAAAGTGGCATCCATCGAAATTCCTGTTTACGGCACAGGTGACCTGGGGGTTTCCGCCGAAACGGTGGGACAAGCCGGAGCCCGGGTCAAACGCATGGATTATTTTGTGCCCGAACTCGGTGAAGGCGCCGAGATGCTGGAAGGGAGTACCGAAGAGATTGTTACGAAACTGATTGAATTACTCAAGGCCAAAGGAGGGATCAAATAATGGCAAAGATGTTTACCTATATTACGTATAAGAACGGGGTCCCTGATGATTCAGCTCTGGAGCTGGTGAACGCCGCTAAAAAGATAGCACCCGACGCATCGCCCACGGCGGTTGTTGTGGGCTCGGGAATCGATGCGCTGTGTGGCGAGGTGGCCGCTTCCTATGCCGAGGTCTGGAAGGTCGATAGCGAGGCCCTCGCCTATCCCAATGCAGAGGTCATCCGCAAAGTGCTGTCGAACATATTGCCCCAGGGTTGTATTCTCCTGGTACCGCACGATACTTTTGGAATGGACCTGTCACCGGGTCTGTCCATAAAAATGGATACGGTATTCATACCGGACACGGTCGGGTTTGAAGGCCTCGAAGGATCGATACTGAAATGTATCCGGCAGGAATATGGTGGGGCTGTCAGCACCCATGTGTCATGCGATATCACCGGGGGAGCCATCATCAATATCCGTGCCGGGGCATTCCAGCCGGATGAGAGCAAGGCTGCCTCCGGTCAGGTTGTTGACAAATCGGCGGATGTCGGTGATCTGTCCACCAAACGTAGGTATCTTGAAACCGTGGCGGCCGAAGTGGGCGATGTAGACATTACCAAGGAGGATGTGCTGGTTTCCATTGGACGCGGTATCGAGGAAGAAGACAACATCGAAATCGCAGAAGACCTGGCAAAAGCAATGGGTGCCGTGGTCTCCTGTTCGCGACCCATTGTAGACGCCAAATGGCTTGAGAAATCCCGCCAGGTGGGAACGTCCGGGCAGACGGTCAAACCCAAAGTCTACCTGGCCTGCGGCATCAGCGGTTCGTTTCAGCACCTGGGTGGCCTCAAGGGGAACCCCTTTGTCGTGGCCATCAACAAGAACCCCAAAGCACCTATTTTCCAGATAGCTGACGTGGGTATCGAAGCCGACATCCTCGAGTTTCTACCGGAGCTGACAGAGGCTATCGAAGCCCTTTAAAATCGCTTTGCGATTTTAAAGGGAGGCGACTTTGTCGCTTGACTAGTTGTATTAAAAACCCCGATTCGGCTTTTCAAACCGATCGGGGTTTTTTAACGACGGACGGATCCCCAGCTGAGAATCGAACCCAGGATTAGAAGGCCGCAGCCAATCCACAGTCTCGTTCCCGGCACAACTGTGAGATATAAACAGCAGCAGCATATAACTCACGAACAGTGCGCCGCAGCCTAGCAGGTATCTTAGCGGCAGCCGCATGATTTACTGCCGTCTCCGACTGGAGCGCAGAAGGGAGACCAGGGCGGCAATACAACTGACACTGTAAACGGATGCCGCGGCGGTTACCGGACCAAGCTGCTCGGAAAGACTGCGGGCAAAGGCGACCGTCGTGCTCCAGATCAAAATGGACCCAAAACCGCCTGCCGTGGCAAAATATGAATTGTTCGCTGTTTTCGTGGTGTGGGGTAAGGCCTCTCCTATTCCAGGCGATCGATGAGCTCGCAGAACAGGCGCACACCGAAACCGGTACCGCCGGGATCACAATAGGCTGTCCCCTTTTTCTGGTGGGCAGGGCCAGCGATATCGATGTGCGCCCAGCGGGTGCCTTCTGCAAAACCCGACAGAAACAGGGCCGCTGTAATGGCCCCGCCCCAACGTGTACTGCTCATGTTGTTGGTGTCGGCAAGTTCGCTTTTCAGGAGCTCCCTGTAATCTTCCGGCAGGGGCAGCCGCCAGATACGTTCATGGGTTTTTTGGCCGGAATCGATGATGGCCTGGGCCAGGGCATCATCCTGTGTAAAAAGACCGGCAATCTTTTCCCCCAGCGCCATGACACATGCACCGGTCAGGGTGGCGATATCGATCATGACGTCGGGCTTGTATTTCTTCATGGTGTAGGACATGGCATCAGCCAGAATCAGGCGGCCCTCTGCATCCGTGTTGCCGATCTCGATGGTTTTTCCGGCATGGCTCGTGATGATGTCACCCGGTCGCGTGGCGCTGCCTGAAATCATATTTTCCACCAGGGGAATAATGCCGAGGATCCTGACCTTGGGTTTCAGTTTTGCCGCGGTGATGAGTGTGGCGGCGACGGCTGCCGCACCCGACATATCGCACTTCATGTCCTCCAAGCCACCCGTGGGCTTCAGGTTAATGCCGCCGGCATCGAAGGTAACACCTTTGCCCACCAGGGCAATGGTTTTTTCTGCACTTTTGGGCGCATATTCCAGGACTACCAGCCGGGGTGTATTCTGGCTGCCGGCTGCCACAGCCATGAGGGCGCCGAATTTTTCCTGTCGGAGTTGTTTCGGGTCAAGAAGGGTTGTTTTGAGATTTTCTTTGCCGGCCAGAGTAATGAAGTCCTTGCTCAATTGGGCCGGTGTTTTGTCATTGGAGGGTGTGCTGACCCAGTCTCTGGCCAGGAGGGTTCCCTGACAGATGACTTCGACCCGCTTGGGTAGTTCCGCATACACCTTGACGGTACTTGCCGGGAGTGCCAGGGTGATATGTTTCAGCGGTTTCAATTCTTTCTTCTCTTTATAGCGGTCGAAAACATGGTTGCCAAGACAGGCTCCCTCTAAAATCGCCGAAACCAGATTTTCTTCCGCCACGGGCACCAGGTCCGAAGACGGTGTTCCAATCACGATCTCCTTGAGTCCGCGTTTGATGCTTGATTTGACGGCTTTTCCGGAGAAGGCCCGCAGTTTCTCGGAATTCAGTTTCCCGTGTTTGCCGAGACCGATAAAGATCACCCGTTCCACCTGGGTGCCGGCAGGGTTGTAGAGGGTGAGTTTCTCATCCTGTTTGCCATGGAATTCTTCTATTTTCTTGGCCTCTTCTGCCAGAGTTGACAGGAGGTCTGTATGGATGTCCTTGTCTTCACAGACAGGTATGGCCAGTGTGGATATCTTGTCTTTTTTAAGATCATAGGTTTTCAGTTTTAGCATGGGTCACCTCGTAGGAATTTAGAAGCTATCTCAAAAAAGTTCTTTGGTCCAATTTCTGTGTTGGTCCCTTGCTTCAACTCCTCGGAATACCACAGTATACCTGTGGGTTGAAGTACGGGTCCGCCTTGAACTATAACCAAAATCCTTTTTTTGAGATGGCTTCTAGTAAGAAAGCTGTTGGCGACGAGTCTTTCGCACAGAAGAGACAAGGTCGCGATTCATTAAATCGTTTAGTGCTTTAATTGTTTATATGCACGTAGTTATAAGATCGATTGGCAACCGTGTCAATGTGTGGGAGAAAATGGCCTGCAAGTGCCATGCCCCGGGCAGAGGATGCCTGATATGCCCAATTGTTTGATTTTCTCATGAGATACCTCCTGATCCTCCGGGCTCGACACAAAACTGTTGAGTAAGACCCCGCCGTTGAGAACAACGATAAAATCCCCGGAAATAAAGACCCTGGATTCGGGATCCCAGAAAGAGGTTTCATCGGGTCGATGACCGGGTGTCTGCAGGGTCAAAAAACCGGGCAGGACGTTCGTCTCATCGGCGAAATAGTTAACACGATCCTGTGGGAAACCTTTTTTAAAGGGTGTTCCATAAAGTGCCCCTCGAAAGACATCCCTCAGGCTGGGCCGGTAAACATACGCCTGCATGCAGGGAATCAGAATCTCTTTGAGGGCCCGGGACCCGGGAAAAGGGACCGTCTTCTGTCCCCGAACAAGGGGTCTGGCTTTTTCATGAAACCAGATCTCGGTCTTTTGGTAGATTTTTTTTAACCCGATCCAGCCCGATATATGATCCACGTGAAAGTGAGTGCAGACGACCCGTTTCAAGGGTGGAAAATCCCTTAACACCTTCAGGAGGAACAGGGTGTCGGACGGCATACCGCAATCCACCAGATAGGTCGTATTAGCGTCAGTGTCCACAAGCAGGTAGCAGTTGCTGGTGCTGCCCCAGAACTGGTAGAGCGCTCGCGAGCCCGACAGCTTTTTTGTGTACAGGATCATGTGGTTATCATGCCGGAAATCGAGTGCCTTGTCAAAGAGGATGACAAGGTGAACATAAACCCCTTGCACCGGCGGTCATACTGTGGCATGCCAGGCATACGTAAAATTTTTCAAAGGAATCGCTTGATGACGAATATGACGGGTTCCGATACTGCTCTCCGACTGCAAGAGGCCCTGGAGATGACACTGGCGCATGTCCATCCGTTTCCGGGTGTTCGGGTTCCGCTGTCGGAAGGTCTCAACCGGATCATCGCCTCGGATATCCGGTCCAGGGTTGATTCACCCTCCATGGACGTATCCTTGATGGATGGTTATGCTGTAAGGTCGACCGATCTTTCCAGGGCGGCAAAAGAACGGCCGGTGCTACTGGAACTGGCTGGGACAGTGGCTGCAGGCGGACTTCCGGGTCGAATTGTCAAACCGCGGCATACCATCCGGGTGTTGACCGGAGGGCCGATACCGACCGGTGCGGATGCGGTGATTGCGGAAGAAGTTACAACACGGCAAGACCGTCTCGTTGAATTTTATCAAAGCGCTGAATGCGGCCACAACATTTTGCCCAGGGGAAGTGACGTGGCAAAAAGACAAGTGGTTGCCAGGGCGGGGTGTCTGCTAAGACCTGGATTGCTGGGCATGCTGGCCGCAGCGGGTCACAGCCATGTCGAGGTGGTTCGAGCACCCGAGGTCGCCATCATCGGCACGGGCGATGAGGTGGTGACCCCTGGAGACCCGTTGCCGGAAGGAAAACTCTATGCCAGCAATATCACCACGATGGCCGGCTGGTGCCGGCGTTATGGTTTTCGAACACGGCTTGGCCTGGTTGGTGACGAGCCAGAGGACATTGCCCGGACCCTGGGTCCAACCATCGATCAGGTCGATGCCGTCGTTACCAGCGGCGGTGCCTGGGCCGGTGACAGGGACATGGTGGCAGCGGTGCTCCGGCGCCTGGGGTGGAAGCAGGTTTTTCACGGGATTCGCATGACCCCGGGGAAGGGGGTTGGTTTCGGTTTGCTCGACCAGAAGCCCATTTTCATGCTGCCGGGTGGGCCGTCAGCCAATGCGATGGGTTTTCTGCAGATTGCGCTGCCGGGGCTGCTGAGACTGGCAGGGTATCGCCATACAGGTCTGCCCGAAATGAATGTTCAACTGGCAGGGGAACTGCACGGCAGGCATGCTGACTGGACGCAGTTTGTCTTCGGAACAATAGAAAAACAAGGCGGCCGGCAGATATTCAAGCCTTTGCTGATCCGCAGTAGACTTCAGGCAGTGGCCATGGCAGAGGCCATCGTGGCCATACCCGAAGGAGAGACCCGTATGGCGGTCGGTACGGTCGTCAGGGCCCAGATTTTAAACACATAATCTATAAGCAACTTTTATGGTTGACTTGAGATTTCAAATTGAAGAACCTCGCAGCATGCGAAGCACTGCCGAACGGCAGAACCTACGGGGAATGCGCTCGCTGTTGCGGTTCAAAATTCGATGTTGGGCGTTCAATGTTCATTTCGTGTTTTCGTGATAAAAGATCTTTTTTTTCGGATTTTACTGTTCAAAATGAGCAGGGCTGAAGCCCTGCGCTACGGTTTGATGTCTGTGTGACTTTGTAAAGCAGGACTGAGCCCTGCGCTACAGTTTGATGCCTGTGTGACCTTGTAGCCCAGCCCTTTAGGGCTGCCGGAATAATAACATCCGTACTAAATGGAGTCATATATGCCCATACCCATCCTATCCATTGTCAGTAAAAAGAATTGCGGCAAGACCACCTTGCTCGAAAAACTTATTCCGGAGTTGAAGCGGCGGGGGTATCGTGTGGGTACGCTCAAGCACGATATCCATGGTTTCGACATCGATCACGAAGGCAAGGATACCTTTCGGCACAAGGCTGCCGGAGCAGATGTCGTTGCCATTTCCTGTCCCTGGAAGGTGTCCGTCATCAAGGATGTTGTGCAAGAACTGACACCGCAGCAGATCGTCGAGCAATATTTCGAGGATGTGGATATTGTTTTGACGGAGGGATACAAACGAGCGAAATTACCCCAGGTCGAGGTTTTTCGCAAGCAGGCCCACCATCAACCCATCCATACTAAGGATCAACCCAAAACCCTTATTGCCCTGGTGTCTGATGTGCCCCTGGACCTGGGCGTACCCCATATCGATATCAACGATTTCAAAGCACTGGCAGACCTGATAGAAAAACGGTTTTTAAAAAATCCGTCTCAGAACAGCAAGTCGGTCTGAGTGCCTGCCATTTCGGCGAAGGCGGGAATCCAGCCGGCCTTTTTCCAGACGCCCGCTTTCGCGGGAGTGACAATTGAAGAACCCCGCAGCATGCGAAGCACTAATTATTGAGAAACGCTCTAAAAAATAGGATTTTGGCTCAAGGACAAGGCGGACGAGCGTTTCAACCCACAGGAATACTTTTGTATTTCGAGGAGTTGGAACGTGAGCCCAACGCAGAGAGTGAGCCAAAAGATATTTTTACGAATGCTTCTCGTAGTATTCCTGCAGGCAGTTATAGGTCATGGGCTGCTGACGCATCATTTTCAGACCACGTACGATGGCTTCGGCCGCGGACAGGGTGGTGATGACCGGAACCCGGTATTTGGTGGCAGCCCACCCGATGGCGAATTCATCGGAGCGGGCCCGCTGGCCCAAAGGGGTATTGATGATCAGATCGATACTGCGGTTCTTGATGTCGTCCACCACATTGGGCCGACCTTCGCTGGCTTTCAAAACTTCTGTTACGGCAATGCCCCTGTCGGCGATGTAGGTCGCCGTTCCCCTGGTGGCCACCAGCTTGTAATTCATCTTCTGCAGACCGGCGGCAATGGGCACGATTCGCGGTTTGTCATTGTCGTTGACGCTCAGGAACACGGTGCCGGATTCGGGCACGGTGATACCGCTGGATAGAAAGGCCTTCATGACAGCCTCGCTGAAGGTCGGTGCTATGCCCATGACCTCGCCGGTGGACCGCATTTCCGGACGCAGGTATATATCGGCCTTGTCAAAGCGCTCAAAGGGGAAAACAGATTCCTTGACGGCGACATAGGCCGGTCGATCCCGAAAACTGACCTTGAACCGCTCTAACGATTGACCGGCCATGACCTTGACGGCAACCTTGGCAATGGGATTTCCCGTAGCCTTACTGACAAACGGGATCGTTCTGGATGCCCGGGGGTTGACCTCGAGGACATAGAGCGTATCGAACAGGATCGCAAACTGAATGTTGATCAGGCCCTTTACTTTCAGGGCCTTGGCCAGCAGGCGGGTATATTCCTTGATATCCTGCAACTGGTTCATGCTCAAAAGATAGGGCGGCAGGACAGCCATACTGTCACCGGAGTGTACGCCCGCTTCTTCAATATGCTGCATGATGCCGCAGATTTTCGTGATTTTGCCGTCGGATACGGCATCGACATCAAACTCGTAGGCATCCTCAAGGAATCGATCCAGCAAAACAGGGTGTTCCTCAGAAGCGCTGACGGCATTTTGCATGTACTGTTTCAGGGATTCGGTGTTATAGACAATTTCCATGGCCCGGCCTCCCAGAACATACGAGGGCCTGACAACCAGCGGGAATCCGATTTTGTGACCCACATGCATGGCAGCGTCGATAGAGGTGGCAGTTCCATATTGAGGGTGCGGAATGTCCATTGAATCCAGGAGAGCCCCGAAACGATCACGATCTTCCGCCAGGTCGATGGAATCCGGTGATGTACCCCAGATCGGCACACCCGCTTTTTCCAGGGCCAGGGCCAGCTTCAAGGGTGTCTGCCCTCCGAACTGAACGATGACACCCAACGGTTTTTCGAGTTCGATCACATCCAGGACATCTTCATAGGTCAAGGGTTCGAAATAGAGCTTGTCAGCCACATCGTAGTCCGTGCTGACGGTCTCCGGATTACAGTTGATCATAATAGCTTCGATTCCCAGTTCTTTCAGGGCCAGGATGCCGTGAACACAGCAATAATCGAATTCAATCCCCTGGCCTATGCGATTGGGACCGCCGCCTAGAATGATGACCTTATTGTTTTCTGAAGGAATGGACTCATTCTCGGGATCATAGGTGGAATAATAATAGGGTGTAAAGGATTCGAATTCGGCCGCACAGGTGTCCACGATTTTATAGGCGGGCAGCACGCCCTTTTCTTTGCGCAGGCTGCGAATATCAAGCTCGGTCTTACCGGTCAGCAGGGAGAGGTGCTTGTCAGAAAAACCAAAGCGCTTGGCTTTTCTGAGAGTTTCCGGTGCAAAGGTCTGGAGCTCTTTATAGGTTTGGGACAGGTGCTTTTCAACGTCGACCAGCTGTTGAAGATTTTCCAGGAACCAGATATCGATGCCGGATACGGTCGATATTTCCTTGGGGCTGATGCCGTTGAAGAGGGCTTGCCAGATCTTCAGGATACGATCCGGTGTTCCCCATCTCAGGTCATCCATCAAATCATCATGGGTGAGCTGGTCGTAAGAGAAGTTCCCATGGGCATGAAAACCCGACCAGCCGTTTTCAAGGGACCGCAGGGTCTTGTTCAAAGCCTCTTTGAAGGTCCGACCGATGCCCATGGCTTCACCCACCGACTTCATCTGCGACGTCAGGCGGTGGTCGTTCCCGGGGAATTTTTCGAAGTCCCATCGGGGGATCTTGACCACAACATAATCGATGGCGGGTTCAAAACAGGCCGGTGTTTTTCTGGTAATATCATTGGGAATTTCATCCAGGTGGTATCCGATGGCGAGCTTGGCGGCAATCTTGGCAATGGGAAACCCGGTGGCTTTGGATGCCAGGGCGGAGCTTCGGGATACCCGTGGGTTCATTTCGATGACCACCATTTCACCGGTTTTCGGGTTGAGCCCGAACTGGATATTGGCCCCTCCGGTTTCAACACCGATTCTGGTCACGATTATTTTGGCTGCATCCCGCATGGCCTGGTATTCCGCATCGGTCAAGGTCTGGGCCGGGGCAACCGTGATGCTGTCTCCCGTATGAATGCCCATGGGGTCGAAATTTTCGATGGAACACACGATCACAAAATTATCGGCCGCATCCCGCATGACTTCCAGTTCGTATTCTTTCCATCCCAGGATGGACTGTTCGATCAAAATTTCCTTGACCGGGCTGGCGTTCAGCCCCCACTGGGCTGCCTGGGGAAATTCTTCTTTGTTGTAGACAACACTTCCGCCGATACCTCCGAGGGTGAACGCAGGTCTGATGATCAGCGGAAAACCGATGGTGGCGGCCAGTTTCTCTGCCTCCTCCATGGTGTGTACGCAGCCCCCATCGGGAACGTTCAGACCGATCTCCTTCATGGCATTGCGAAAAAGATCCCTGTCTTCCGCCAGTTGGATGGTTTCCAGATTGGCGCCGATGAGTTCTACACCGTACCGATCCAGGACCCCGCTTTGGGCCAGCTCGACGGCCAGGTTCAGACTGGTTTGACCACCGATTGTGGGCAGCAGCGCATCAGGGCGTTCTTTTTCGATGATTTTGGCGATGACATCGGCCTGTAAGGGTTCGATATACGTTCGATCCGAAAATTCCGGGTCCGTCATGATGGTGGCGGGATTGTTGTTGATCAGAATGACGATAAACCCCTCTTCCCGGAGGGCTTTACAGGCCTGGGTGCCGGAATAATCAAATTCGCAGGCTTGCCCGATGACAATGGGGCCGGATCCGATGACCAATATTCGTTTTAGATCTTTACGTTTTGGCATGGAATTGTTTCATTTCCTCTACAAATTGTTTGAAAAGATAGCGACTGTCGTTGGGCCCGGGCGATGCCTCGGGGTGATATTGTACCGAGAAGGCCGGCAGGTGTTTGTGTCTGAGACCCTCGAGGGTATTGTCGTTCAAATTGATGTGGGTGATTTCAATTTCCTCCCGGGGCAGGCTTTCAATATCGACATTGAAGCCATGGTTCTGGGAGGTGATCTCCACCGCCCCGGTGTGCAGGTTTTTTACCGGATGATTGGCACCGTGGTGACCGAACTTCAGCTTGACGGTTTTGGCCCCCATAGCCAGGGATAGGATTTGATGCCCCAGACAGATGCCGAAGATGGGTATCCGTCCCAGAAGATAGCGTGCTGCCGCCACTGCGTATGTCACCGGTTCGGGGTCGCCGGGTCCATTGGAAAAAAAGATGCCATCCGGTTTCCAGGCCAGGATTTCTTCCGGTGGCGTGTGGGCCGGAAAGATGCGCAACTTGCAGCCGTGATCGTGAAGCGCCCTCAAAATCGAAAACTTGACGCCGAAGTCATAAACGGCCACCCGGTGGTTGTGTGGGCCGGTTTTGTCGCCAGGGTCTTCAAGGGGCCAGGCATAACTTTCATTGGTGGTAATTTCCTGAACGATATCCCTGCCAACCAGCTGTTTACTGTCCGCCAGTTGTTTGGCAAGGGCCGACAAGGGTTCATCAGAGGTGGTGATCAGGCCCATTTGAGAGCCATGGTCCCTCAGGTGCCGGGTGATGGCCCGGGTATCCACATCGCTGATCCCGCCTACACCATGGTGGGTCAAATATTCATCCAGGGATCTGTCGGCTTGCCAGTGACTGACAACCGGGCTGTATTCCCGAATGATGAAACCTGAGGCGTAGATACGTCGGGATTCAAAATCCATTGGATTGACGCCGTAATTTCCTATCTGGGGGTAGGTCATGACCACCATCTGAAAATGGTAGGAGGGATCGGTCAGGATTTCCTGATATCCCATCATGGCTGTATTAAAAACCACTTCTCCGATGGCGGTTCCCTCGGCCCCCAGGGAAAGACCTTCAAAACAGGTGCCGTCT
Organism: uncultured delta proteobacterium; assembly: GCA_963823335.1. GTDB lineage: Bacteria > Desulfobacterota > Desulfobacteria > Desulfobacterales > B30-G6 > B30-G6. The sequence goes on from CAWGLD010000001.1 coordinate 1,709,222, forward strand.
GCCAGTAGTAGTCTTGCTTTCATAGTTTTATATTCTCTACTTTACGAATCTGCCCTTTTAGGTGTTTAGACTGTCAGGCTGTTAGACTGTTAGCCGCTAACAGTCTAACAGCCTACAGCCTAACCTCCTTGTGTTTCGATATTAATCTCTCTTGAATTTACTGTAATCCGGCTGACGATACCGGCTTTCACCGCTGCCCTCGATGTCCAGAAGTGCCTCCACCTTCAAGGGCAGACCGAACAGCTGAATAAAGCCGTGGGCATCCTGTTGGTTGTAGACATTGTCTTCCCCAAAGGAAGCGTAATCCTCGCGATACAGGCTGAAAGGACTTTTGCGGCCTGCAATGGTAGCATTGCCCTTGTATAGTTTCATGCGGACCGTTCCCGTAATCTTATGCTGGGTTGTCTTTACAAAAGCATCCAGGGCTTCCCGAAGCTGCATGAACCACATGCCGTTGTAGACCAGTTCTGCATATTTGACGGATACGAAGTCTTTATAGTGCATGGTGTACTTGTCCAGGCAGATACTTTCGAGGGCCTGGTGCGCGCGGTATATGACGGTGCCTGCCGGTGTTTCGTAAATGCCGCGGCTTTTCATTCCCACCAGACGGTTTTCGACAATATCCACCCGACCGACACCGTGCTGACCGGCAATCGAATTTAAACGGGTGAAAAGTTCCAGGGCGTTCAGCTTTTCGCCATCAAGGGCAACCGGGTTTCCCTTGTTGAACCCGATTTCAATATAAACGGGTTTATCGGGTGCATCTTCAGGGCTGACCGTCAATTGAAACATCTCCTTGGCAGGTTCGTTCCAGGGATCTTCGAGGAGACCCCCTTCATGGGAGAGATGGAAAATGTTGCGGTCGCGGCTGTAAATGTCCTTTTCTGTCTGCTGGATGGGAATGTTGTACTTGATGGCGTATTTGATAGCGTCTTCACGGCTCTTGATTTCCCATTCGCGCCAGGGGGCGATGACCTTCAATTTTGGGTTCAGGGCCATGATGGTCAACTCAAATCTTACCTGGTCGTTGCCTTTCCCGGTACAGCCGTGGGAAACAGCATCAGCCCCTTCGGCCTCGGCGACATCCACCAGTTTTTTGGCGATCAGCGGTCGGGCAATAGACGTGCCTAACAGGTACTCGCGTTCGTATACCGCACCGGCCTGCATGGTCGGGAACACGTAGTCCACCAGAAATTCTTCGCGCAGATCCATCACCACCAGCTTGCTCGCACCAGATGCAATGGCTTTTTCTTCCAGACCGTGCAACTCTTCATCTTGTCCCAGGTCGGCAGCGAAGCAGATGACTTCGCAATTTCCATAGTTGTTCTTGAGCCAGGGTACGATCACCGAGGTATCCAGTCCTCCGCTGTAGGCCAGGACGACTTTTTTAACCGTTGTCATGATTGCTGCTCCTTTTCAAAAAAAAAACCCGGCAATTGCCGGGGGTTTTTGTACTTTTTGGATTTCTACCATTATTCGTATTTCCACAAAAAACACCCGGGCAGTAAAAGGGTACGACAACGTCGGCGGGTGAAGTTTTGGATCTTATCGGGTGTCATGCTGCCTTCCTGACTGAGATTAAATCTGGCGCAATATGTCAAAAAAGAAAAATCCTGTCAACCATGAAATATATAGGAAGTGCTAAGTGATCTAACGTTGATCCAGCACAGAGCTTCAGCTCTGCTCGTAGACCTTTATTTTTGCAGGTCTGAAGACCTGCGCTACATTACATGGAAAAACCAGCGCCGGCACACCGGGTATGGGTGTCTATCGTTTCAGGAGCGTGCCGGAGCGGCATTCACCGGCTACAATTTCCTGCAGGGTGGCAATACCTGCCCATTGGATAATGTAAACGGCAGGCACCTGATTTGCCAGCGCTTTGAACGCCGACGTCATTTTCGCCAGCATGCCTCCCTTGATGGTGCCGTCGGCAATGCGTTCCCGGGCCTGCTGTTCGGAAAGGGTCCGGCAGACAGTCTCGCCGTCTATGACACCAGGAACATCCGTGATGAACACAAGCCCCATACAGCCGATTTTCGCAGCCAGGGCTGCTGCGGCACTGTCTGCATTGACATTGAAGCTGCGCTGGTTTTCATCCCCGGAGATGGGTGAAATAACCGGTACACGACCTTTCTTGAGGGCGCGCAGGACAACCTCACCATTGATCTGTTTGATGTCGCCCACAAATCCATACTGCCTGCCGTCACGGGTCATGGGCTTCACTACAAAGAGCTGTTCGGTTTTCCCAGACATGCGTTGACAGGAGACACCGTTATCCGTCAGCCAGGACGCGATACGCGTGTTGATGGTTTCGGAGAGAACTTCTTCAATGATGGTCATGTCCTCGGCCTGGGTGACCCTGATGCCATCGATAAACAGGGTCTCACGGCCATGATCTTGCAGGGCTTTCGATATCTCGGCCCCCCCCCCATGTACGATGATCGTCTCGATATCGGGAACGGCTCTGATAGCCTGGGCCAGTTCGCGGAAACCGGATTCTTTTTCAAATGCACGCCCACCGATTTTAATCAGCAGTCTGGGGTTCGAGGATTTCAGGTTTCTTGGGCTCATTGAGTTTCTTGGGCTATTGGGTTGCTTACGGCTGTTGGCGGTCGTTTTATCTGTCTATATTATCATCGATCATTAGCAAACGCCAGCCCTATAACTGTTGTCATAACATGTTCTTTTGGACGTTATTTGCCGGAGCGGTTTCGGATCGTTTTTCTGACAAACGCTCTAAAAAAACTCAACAAACCCAATGAACTCAACGAACAAAGAATTTCTCGAATCTTTATGTGTCTTTTGTATTTAAAGTTTCCACGGATGTCAAAGCAGGCTTTCTTTCGAAAGACATTTCTGATAATGACGATACTTGTATTAGAACCCATCTCAAAAATAAGATTTTGTCCCAAGGTCAAGGCGGTCTCGAGTTTCAACCCGCAGGAATACTGTTGTATTTTGAGGAGTTGAAACGAGAGAGCAACACAGAAATTGGGACAAAAGACATTTTTGAGATAGGTTATGGATAATGTGTACTCAAGGAGAATAAGATGAAAAAATTTGCCGAGACCACCCAGCAAACCTACGAGGGATGGAAAGAATTTTACGAAAAGCCTGCCGATGAAAAGAACCGGTTTTTCCAGTCGGGCGGTAGATTGATCGACATTATATTTGCTCAGCAGTTTGACAGATCTTTTTTAGATCGCATGAGCCGGCTGGGGGATATGATTCGACTGCTGGCGAAAACCAAGCTGGGCCAGAACCATCTCAGGCATCTTTTGCCGCATAAAAGGGCCATGCTGTATTTTTCTCAGCCGTCGACCCGAACGTTTCTTTCATTCCAAAACGCCTGTCACATGCTGGGGCTGAGCGTGTCTGAAATCCGTGGAACCACCACCAGTTCAGAGGTGAAGGGTGAATCACAGGAGGATACGATACGGACGTTTGCCAGTTATGTGGACCTGATTATTTCACGGCATCCGGAAGCCGGATTTGCTGAAAAGACAGCCTGGGTCCTGAATCAAACCGACCGGGCGGTACCTGTTATCAATGGCGGATCAGGACCTGATCAACATCCCACCCAGGCGCTGCTGGATATTTACACCCTCGAACGGGAGTTCAGCAAGAACGGCGGATTGGACGGTAAAAAAATTGCCATGGTGGGTGATTTGAAGAGAGGTAGAACCGTTCGTTCCTTGAGTTATCTGATGAAAAATTATCGGGATGTCGAGCTATATTTCGCTGCTCCGGAAATTTATAAGATGAAAGACGATATCACGTCTTTCTTGACACGTCATCACATCCCCTACCATGAGACCGAAGACTTTGAAAGTATCATGCCGCTGGTGGATGCCATATACATGACCCGAATTCAGAACGAATATTCGGAGGACCCAGCCCATGAAGCGGAAACCTATCCTGCTTTTCATTTCAAGAAGGAGCACCTTGACAATATCCAGGCGCACTGTGTCATTCTGCACCCGCTGCCCCGGCGCTATGAGATCGATGTGGCCGTGGACAAGGATCCCCGGGCAGCCTATTGGCGGCAGGAACGCAACGGCATGTGGATCCGGGCGGCCTTGATTGCCTATCTCTTCAAGGTCGAGAGCGAGATTGTGGATGTGTTTTCCTGAAATAACGGGTTTTAGGTGTTACGTTTTAGGTTTTAGGAAAGCAAAAGGAAAAGATTTTTCATCACGAAAACACGAAAGTACGAAAACGCGATAAAAGAACCATAGCATCTAATAAAACTGGATTCCCTGCTGCAATTTATCCCGCACTTGATGCGGGGCGGGAATGGCAATCTTGAGTTTTTAACTGACGGAGTAATAGCATAAGGGCCTACCCTCCAACCCTCGGACCCTCCAGCCCTTTATAGTCTACTCACCATCTCCTTCACCGCGGTTTTGGTGAGAGATGCCGTGTCGTAGGGCGATATTCCCGCCAGATCCGCCTCGATCAGCGCATTGTCATAGGGCAGGGATCCCAGATAATCGAAACCGGCCAGGTGGCGCTTCAGAAAATCCTCATCTTTCTGATTTCTGATTTTATTTCCGACGACTGCAATGTTTTTGAGGCCGATTTCTGCCGCCAGAAATCGGATATGTTCTGCCGTGTCGATGCTTCTTCGGCCAGGTTCCACAACCACCAGGAGTTTGTCCACCGCCTGGGCCGTGCCTCTGCCCAGATGTTCGATACCGGCTTCCATGTCCATCACCACCACTTCATCCCTTATGAGAACGATGTGCATCACCAGGGCTTTCAGGAGCGTGCTTTCCGGGCAGATACATCCGGCGCCGCCTTTTTTGACCCCCCCCAGGCGCATGAGCTTGATATTTTCGAACTTGATGGACAGGGCATCAGGCAGGTCGTCGACTTTTGGGTTCAACTTGAAAAAACCGCCGATGGTGCCGGGTTTGGCTTCCGTTCTTTCAAAAATGAGGTCTTTCATTTCGGCTATGGGGGTAATGGTTTCAGCTTTGTCGATGCCGATGGCCGAGGCCAGATTGGCGTCCGGATCTGCATCGATAGCCAGCACATGCCTGCCATCGTCATTGAGGGTTCGTATGAGGAGGGAGGAAAATGTTGTTTTCCCAACACCGCCTTTTCCGCTGACCGCTATTTTCATGGGGATTCCTTTGCTTTGAAATTTATGTAATCGATAATATAGCCCCCTTAGGCTGCATCTTGAGCTTACCTGCCTGAGTCATTATATGATAATACAGAATGGACAAATAACAACTCATAATCAAATATCCACAAAGGTTCTTTCCGGTCGGGGCAAACCCCCCATAACTACCATATTTTGTTATCTTTAAATATTGACACACAACTTGTTGTAGGTTATATAGTCGACTACATTTCAAATGTGCGAACCAAATCGTCTGATTTTATGGTCCGGAAGTCCTTTTTTCTGTCCTGACGGACAAAGGGAGAGGTGTATCCGTGACACCTTTTCGGTTATTTGCCGGACGACAGAGAAGGAGCAGGTCTCAATAAATGCTCAAATCTAAAAAGAGCGCAATGACCGTCGTGCATGGAGATAAACTGTTTTTTGTCTCGTATGCCGGCGATACCATGCAGGTGGACCACACGGTTTCCCTGGACCTGTTTCTGGAAGACGATTTCAGCTTATCCTCTGTCCCTGCAGCTGTCCGGGGTAGAAAAAATCGTCTTCTGGTGGCGCCTGATTACTGGGTCGGGCAGACAGACCTGACACTGCAATCCCAAAAGCGGTCTATTGTGGCGCCCTTTGTGGAAAGAAAGCTGACCTCCGAGCATCCTGAACTACCCGATATCGGCCTATTTTTCGACTATACGTTTTCAGAGGAGCCGTCGGAACAAGGCGGTATTTATGCCTTTTTTCTTCAAGAGCCCTTGTCTTACCAGCTTTACCAAAGACTCGCAACCTATGACATGGCCCCCATGGATATCACGATACCCGCATATGTCTGGGGCAAGAAACTCCAGAGATTACACCCGGAACTGGCCGATTCCGGTGGGGGGCTGATCCAGAAACTTTCTTCGGCCTCCTATTTATATTTTTATCATAAAGGACAGTTCCTGTTCTCGCGTAGTATTCAATTCTCGGATTCCGCAGGGGGAGCGACAGATGCGCTCGATGCGCTGACATATGAAATCAACCAGTCGTTCTATCTTTTTTCACAAAAGGAAAAAGCCGAGCTGGAGCATATTTTTATCCATTCATCCCGTAGGGAGGATGCCGCAGAACTGGCCGAAAGTCTCGGGAGGGAGGTTCACTCCCTGGATATTGGTGACGGAGCTGCCGGGTCGAATCAGGCAATGACTGAGATGCTGGGACCTTGCGGTGTTTTTACAGCCAACGATCTATCGCCGGCAAGCAAATACCTGGCGGTTGCGCAAAGGGACCACGCCAGAGACAGGGAGTGGCGTCCGGTTCAGGTGGCAGGGGTGATTGTCGGGATTCTGCTTTTTCTGCTTCTTGGGGGAGAACATTTTTTTCTGCTTAAATGGTCGAAACAGGATCCGGGTCTGAAAAATGCGGGTATTATGGCAGGTCGATCTTCCAGGGAGATCATCCAGCAATACAAAGTGGCACTCGATCTCATTCTGCAGGAGACGCGTCGACCGTCTGCCTGGAAAACGATGATGGATCTGGCCGGTTGTTTTCCGGTAAATATCCGGGTCAAGGATATGACGCTGGTGGTGGGAGAACTCCCCAAACTGGCCTTGACCTGTGTTGTCCGGTCGGAGAACATGGCGGAATTCAAAAGCTCGCTGTCCATGCTGCTGGAAAATATTGGCAAGACTTTCACCACCAGCCCCATGTTGGAAAAGCGGGATATCGAATTGGGTGAGGTTTTACCCGGACAGGGCTATACAGATTATCCTATTCAGTTTGAACTCAGGCTGCGATGAAAAATCGATTAATCCGAAACTGGATCGCCGTAGGGATTGTATGGGGTGGGGCCCTGGTCATGACCTATTTGAACCTGCAGACGATCCAGCAAATCAAGGCGAAACAGGAAGCCATCGAATTCATGCAAATTGATGACGCTTTTTTAAAGAATAACTTTGAAAAGGTTACCCGGGTGCTCAAGCGGCGGGCGTCCCTGCATAAACCCATCGATTCCATACAGATAGAGTTGTTGTCAATTGAAGACAGACTGAGATATCTTGCGCAAAAGAAGAATTTGTCCGAAATTCGCCTGACCAGCGATCAAACGGCCATTCAAGTGGACCGGATTCCCCTGGAGCTGTATGCACGCGGCACTTACCGGGATCTGGTTTTCTGGCTTCAGGCCCTGGAGACCGATGCGCCGTTTCTGGTGGTGACCGGTGTCAAGATGGATGAAAACAGGGATGGAGAAGGGTACCGCTTTCAGGTCGGGATCGATTTTCGTTTCACTTTAGCCGAAAGCGAAAACGATTCCGCATAAAACCCTGTATTTGGGGAAAAGAAAACAGGAACATGGTAGTCAAGGGAAATCCCAAAAGACTCATCATTGGATTGTGGGTGCTGGCAGCCCTGCTGATTTTCTGGTATAACGTCGCCGTCATGATGTCTTTGATTGACAAGCCCCTTCCGAGTCTGTCGTCAGATGCGAGGGCAACGATTGCCAAGTGGCAGCGTCTGGAAACCTACAATGCCCTGCGATTGAAAGAGATCGTAAGCCTGCAGGAAATCGAAAAAATATTTGCCAGAATCGACGTTGGAAAGGCCAAGGCGGTCCTGCCGGCCAAGAAACGCGAGCCCATGCCAAAAACGGTCCGGAAGCCGGAACCGGTCATAAAGAAAAAGGTCGAGCTGCCTTTGCTGAACGGTATCGTGACTGTTTATGGCACGGACGGAGACGCGGTCTATCTGGCCGTGATCGACGGAAAGACCCATGAGGAAAAAAGCAGCATCGGCGATTTCGTTATTGAAAGAATTGATACCAAGGGTATTCTGCTGGCCCAAGACAAGGAAAGCTGGTTTGTACCGGCACCCACGGTAGAATTTTCGGTGGATAAGAGTATGGAGGAATAATGCGCTGCGTCCCAAGAAGCAACATCTGGTTTACCGTCATCGTGTTCATGCTTGGAACGGTCGTGGGTTGTTCGGTTCATGAGCCGCGACCGGTCGATCTGGAAGGCTTTGATGACATCCAGCCCCACGAGGTGATTCAGGAGCAAAAACCGGATACAACACTCGGGTCGGTCGTCATAAAGGAAAAGCTGGCACCCATTGTCCAGGACATACAAGCGGATGCGACGATCTATTCCGGGGTATTCAGTGATGTCGCGCTGGCTGAAGTTTTAAAGGTGATTACGCGTGACAGCCATCTGAACCTGTCGGTGGCATCGGATGTGAATCTGAATCGCCGCCTCACAGTCAACCTTCAGCAGGCCACCCTCACCGAGGCGCTCGATATGGTGGTGGTCAATGGTGCCGGGTATGCCTGGAAAATTGAAGGGGACAATCTTTATGTCAAGGTCTTTGAAGAGCGGATCTATCAGTTCGATTACCTGGATATGGCCAATGAGACCGATATCGAAATCGGTGGGGATATGCTTGCATCCAGTGTCGAAGAGTCGGGCGTGAGCGGTAAATTTCAGATCAAGGCCAACCGCGATACCAAGATAACGGATGTGTGGGTCAATATTCAGGAAACCCTGGATCTGTTCAAATCTGAAAACGGCATCGTGCGCATCAACCGAAATGCCGGTATTATTTACATGGCAGACAAGCCCGGGAAGGTTGCCTCCATGGTTCGGTTTCTGGACTCCCTGATGGAGGCCTTGCATCGCCAGGTGTTTATCGAGGCCAAGATTATGGAGGTACGCCTCAGCGAGGACAACAGTTACGGTATCGACTGGTCCAACGTGAGCATCGCCTTCACCGATTCGGGGAATACGCTTACGGACGTGTTCAACCTCAGCATCAACGGTGGCAGTTCCATTGTCAAGGCCGGTCAAAGCGGTTTTTCGGCCATGCTGGATTTTCTCAAGACCCAGGGGGATGTGTCCGTTGTATCGAATCCGCATCTTTCGGTGATGAACGGCCAGTCGGCGGTGCTCACGGTGGGGTATCAGTTCCCGTTTGCCGATGTGGATGGCGTAGATCGGGATACCGAGACCGGCGTTGTCACCTACGGTGCCTCTATCAAACGGGTCGTTTTAGGGTTGCAGCTCGGTATTACGCCTCACATTTCCAGTGACGGTATCGTGACCCTGAATATCATTCCCACCATTACCCGTATTCAGGGCGAGGAGGATGTGGAAATTCCCACGGATTCCCTTAGAACCCAGACCATCAGCAACCCCATTATCGATCTCCAGGAGCTTTCCACCACGGTGCGGGTTCGGGAAGGCAACTCCATTGTTTTGGCAGGACTTATCAGCCAGATCCGGCAGGCCAATCAAAAGGGGCTTCCCCTGCTCGGCAGTATTCCGGGTCTGAGATATTTTTTCGAGCACGTGGAAGATGTCATGGAGAACAAGGAACTCGTTATTTATATCACCCCGTATATCCGTAAGGTCGAGTGATACATATACATTAAACACAAAACCCGAAACAGCAAACACAACGTACCAAACACCAAACACAAAACGCAAAACACGAGATGTCGCAACTGAAAGGAGTCTGATGATGAATAGCTTGAGAAAAAAAATGACAGACAATTCCGGTTTTACCCTCGTGGAGATCGCCATAGTGATGGTGATTATCGGTCTTTTGATCGGCGGTGTTCTCAAAGGGCAGGAGATGATCAAAAATGCCAAAATCAAGCGCGTGGTCAAGACCTCGGACGAAATGCGGGCGGCTGTTTTTACCTACCAGGACCGTTTTGGTTATCTGCCAGGCGATGACCCCGATGCTATCACGCATACGGGCGCTGCCGTAACAAACGGCAACGGCAATGGGCAGATCGCTGCGGCTGAAGACGAAGATGTCTTTATTCATATGGCTACCGTGGGGCTCATTTCCGGTTCACCCACCACGTATGCCACTGCTTTTCCGAGCCACCCGTTCGGGGGGACTTACTACGTGTTGTACCAGAACCGAAACGGCAAGTCGTCCAACTGGATTACCTATACCTTGGTGCCGGTAGATGTTGCCCTCGCCATGGACACGAGCCTCGACGACGGGGTTTATACCACGGGTTCCATTCGGGCCAGCGCCGCTTATACGGGTACAGCACCGGTGACGGTTTACGTGGATCTCTAAAACAGGTCGATCCATTGTGTGTGCGCCTGAGTGTTCTGCAAACCGCGTGTTGAAAGCGCAGCGAGGTGGTCCCTTTTGCCAACCATGGACAAAAAAGGGTTTACAATCATAGAAGTGGCCATTGTCATGGTAATTGTCGGTTTGCTGGTGGGGTTTGGCGCGACCCTGATAGGACCTTTGACGGAGCGGTCCAAACGGATGGCCACCACCGAAAATATCATGGGGGCGGTGGAATCGATTGTGGGATTTGCAGCCGCTGAAAAACGCCTGCCCCTGTGGGGAGACAACACGGTCGACGGAAGTCTGGATGAGTTCTGTGAGGTCGTTACCAAAAGAAGAGACAGCGCTGCAAAACCCATATACTACTTTCTTGACAGTCGACTGACGACGCCCGGGAGCCTGTGCGGCCGCAAAACCACCGCTTTGACGGTCTGCCGGGACAGCGCCTGCACCGACCGCATACCCAACATCGCCTTTGCCGTCGTGAGCGGGGCCATGGACTATAACCCCCAGACCGGTATCGTGACGTCTGGCTGCCCGGCCGGACAGACCTGTATCGGCGTCTATGAACCGGGAACGGCGAACATTGACAATTGCACCAATGGGACCAACTGCCCCAATTTCGATGGTGCGGTCGACAGGATCAACAGATCCGAATCCTATGACGATATTGTCGACTATGTCAGCCTGGGTGAACTGAGGACCAAAAGCGGATGCCAGGGTGCGCCCCTGAAGATATTGAACAACGAATTGCCGTCGGGCAGCATGAGCAGCACCTATTCCGCAACGATTTATGCCGAGGGAGGGGTCCCCTTCGGCAGTGGCGGAAAGTATACCTGGTGCGTCGAAATCGGCAACCGCAGTGCATCCGAAGGTGTTCCGGGCGGATTGAACATAGCCCCGGGTTTCGTTCGCTATCCTGACGATACCTCTCCAACCAGTTGCTCGGACCAGGCAGAAACAGCCTGGTCGTCCTATCAGGCCGATGACCTGGTCATTTCAAGGGGATCGGGTCTGACGGAACCAGGCTCGTTTCTGATTACCGTCAATGTTAGAGACGACAGCCGGAGCGGCAACGATCCGGCTTGTAACAGCGCGGGAAACGAAGATAACTGTGCACGCAGGTCGTTTGTTTTGACGGTGAATCCCTAATCATGTCTGTCCACAACAACAGGGGTATCACCCTTTTGCCTTTGATCCTCATGGTGGTGGTTTTCGGCGCCCTGTTAGGGGTCGGCATGGGTGTGGTCAAACAGCGTGTTCAGAAAATCCAGCAACAGAAGACGGCAGAAACCGTCACATCGGCGATTCAGTCCATTTTCAGCTGGTCCATTGAAACCGGCACCCTGCCCATATGGGGAGACAACACACCCGACGCCACCAGGGACGAGTTCTGTGAAATTGTAAAAGAAACCCAAGACCCGTGGCATCAGGGCTTTGTCTACATCTACGCCGGCGGGTTGACTTCGGTTGCCGGCGGTGGCATCTGCGGAAAGACATCCACGGGGATTTCCGCCGCCGCCGGTGATATTGCCTTTGCTCTTCACATCTTTAAGGGCATTGTCGGACGGTTCCGGGACGCATTCCCGTGGTCGATCTGGCCATCGGGGCGGATTTTCAGGGGACCGCCAACTTCTTCGAAGGCCTCATCGACGGTGTGGCCATTTACGATCAGGCGCTGACGGCCGAAGAAATACGGGAGAGTTATTAAAAAGAAGGGTTCGAGGGTTGGAGGGTGATACAAGGATTCGAGGGTAGCTGACAGTTATCAACGGACAGCGGCATCCCAGCGTCCCAGTATACAAGGGGCTTAGGGTTAAGGGCTGATAGCAACACAATAAACGCAATGAACATAAAAACCCCCAATCAACGCGCTTATGGCGTAAACGCAAAATCGAATGCTGTGTGCCGCCAGCGGCAGGTGTGGTTCTACTGCCACGAAGCGCTGCCGCCCGGCAGAAAATATCTCGTTGTTTGCCACGAGGTTTTACAATAATATCAACTGTTACAGAAAGTCGGTCATGGCAAAGCCGATACCGATGCTGGTTTCTTTGGAGTCGTAATCAATCAGGCTCTGGCCGTAGCCATGAAAGCCCTGGATGTAGCCCTTGAGGTATCTGTAATTCCACAGGGGAAAGCTCCAGGCTGCTTCCACCGCCCCCTTGTCGAAACCGGACTCCAGGTTGTTGCGTGTCATAACTGAGAAGGTATTTCTATGCCACTTGTAGGCGGCCAAGAATTCGCAATGGCCCAGGTAATCTGTAATGTCCTTGTTGTTGTCGTCTTTGTCTTTTTCGGGAAGCCGGTACCACGGTCTGATGCTAAATATCAGGTTGCCCTTTTCAAAAATGAAATTGGCATAGATCCTGTTCCAGCTTCTGGAAATGGGCTCGTTCCTCCCGTTGGACTGATGCATAATTCCAAATTGATTGACAACGTTATCAATCCCCCAAAAGGACCAGTCATTGCGGAACTGCAGCCATCCTTCCGGCTGGTAATTCGTTTCCCGGAAGGGGGCCGATAAATCGCTGTTATACACCTGCCAGTAGGACCGCACCGTATAGGCACCAAAGAAGTCAATTTTCCTGTCAAACACATCGATGGCCAGCGGCACTTTGATGCTGAGCTGGAACTGAGACTCGGTCTTGTCCAGATCCAGGTTGGAATCATTGGACGCTTCACGCCAGGGATCGTTGTTGGGGCTGTTGTTGTAGCAGGCCAGCAAAATAAAATTGGGCTTGTGGGACATGAGGGTAAACGGCCGCAATACATTCTTGGTATCGGTGTAGATTCTCTCTTGTATGAGACTTGCTTTGTCTTCACCGGTAGCGGTCAGTTCCTCAGACTGGCACTTGGCCCGCAGATCATCAATTGTGGACTCGCCAGGAGAGGTCTCCATGGCTCTGAAAAGACAATCCTGAAAAGCTGCATCATCCGCCTCACTGTATTCGGCAGCAGCCATTCCGAGGCAGGTAAAGACCCCAAAAAAAGCTGCCAGAATAATTCTCGTTCCTTGTGTTCCAAAAGAATATTTCCTGCTTCCGTGTTTCATTTTTTGCCTCCTTTTCATGTCAGTACAAACAATGGTTATCCTTTTTTTACTCTCACAAGAGAGTCCGGTCAATTTCCACCACGACCCGTTGTTCTACATACCCGAAGAACGGGTTGTAACGCAGGCGCATGAGCTGATCCAGGGGTGCGGTCAAAAGATGGGTCTCGCCGCGCGGCTGAAGTCTGCCAAGAGAAAGCCCCTGGTAAATGCCCTTGCTGTTCTCGTTGGCACCGTAGACCGGGTCATCGGGAGAGAACGGCACTGCCACGTGCGTCAGAGAATACACATTGGGTGGCCAGGAGAGGTCAAGGGCCGTGGAATCGATGGTAGCTGACCGGGGGGCCTTGGTTCGCTGGGCCATACGATCGGAATTGCGGGTCATGTTGGTGATAACCGTGAGCCGATAGGGCAGATCCGATCTGGCCTCAAGCTCTTTGAGCGGTTTGTCGGTGGCCGTTGGAATAAAAGGCTCGAGCTGGTCAAAGCGGTTCACGTCGAACACGACGAGTTCGGCGCCCTTGTTCTCGAGCTGTCCATAGAGCCGGTGGATGGTTGCAGACGTGTCCACCGTGGCGTCGATCCACGAGAGAAAAGTGAGTACCGGTGGAAAGTCGGCAAATCTGCCGGCAGCGCGCGTTTCTTCTATCTGCTGCTGCAGTTTCTTTGTGATTTCATATGCCTGACGTCCCGCATTTTTCGGGAACGAGTTATATTTAAAGGGGTCGTACTCGGGCTTGATGTCGAGCCATTTGAACTTCTCAAAGAAGGGTAGAAAGCTCAGGAGTTTGTGAGCGTTGGCAATTTTGCCGAAGGCTGAGACACCGATTTCCGGTGAGAAGAGCAGCAGCCGGTCCGGGCGCGGCAGGCTCGGGTCCAACAGCGAGTCAAGAGAGTACTTGACCGCCAGGGCGCCACCATTCGAATATCCTGCGATCACAAACGGCTGATCGGAACCGATCTGCTCACGGACGTGGCGTGCGCCGATCCGGCCGGCCGCCATCCAGTCCTCCCAGCGCACCGTTGTCAGGGCTTCTGGAACGGTCCCGTGAGCGGGAAGGCGGAGACCTAATATGTAGAATCCTCTGGCGTGAAGTATCTCGCCGATGCGACGCAGGCTGTATGGCGAATCGGTGAGACCGTGTAAAAGCAGGGCACCACCCTGAATGTGCTCCGGGACGAGCTCGAATGTCCGGTTCCAGTTGCCCAGCGGGGGTTTTGGGTCCTGCGGCCCGCCGGTGCGGTAGCGGCAGAATTTCAGGTCATCCGTGGACTCCACACGGTCGTAGACCTTTTCTTTAAGATCGCGGAAGAGCCGCTCTTCCTGCTCGAGGTAATCCTGAAGCGTGCTCTTGGGAGTCTCATCACGCGCCGTGAACTCTCCCGATAACGCGGTCGTGTGCCAGATTTTCAATTCCGGCATGTTTCGTGACACAAATGCCAGGACAAGCACTACGGTGAAGGCCAGAAGCCCTGTGAGCAGAACAGCCCTCAGGATCCAGACGAGAGAGCGCTTGATACCCTTCCGGTGGTCCCCGGCCGGCGCAGAAGATTGCTGGTTTCGAGAACCGGTTTTGGGTGATTTTTTGTTCATTATTGTATCTCCGAAATCATGTCGTATAACGGCAGCATAATCGAAAGGGCGATCAAGCCGAAAATACCACCGAACAGGGGGGGTTCAACATGTATTTGTGAAACTGGACCTGCCCCTTGGGCGTTTTGGTGTAGAGATAAACCAGAAATCCCGATATCAGCGCGCCCCCCAGCAGCCAGAGCCAGGAATTCTGGCAAAAACGATTTATGTTTAAAACCACCCTGGTGACACCGGGAAGCGCCACACCCAGGTCGTCCAGAATGCTGGAAATGAGCTCGGTGTCTGACAGGGACGGTTTGATGATATAGACTGTAGAGGCCTTTACTGCCAGGGTTGTCCAGCAGGGATCGGCAGAACGTTGTTTTGCCGGTGCCGACTTCTCCCACCAGGAGCAGAAAACCCATACGGCTGTTGATACCGTAAAGCAGTTTGTTGATGGCATTCTGATGGGTAACGGAATAGAACAGATACTCGGGATCGGGTGTGATGGAAAAGGGTGCTTCGTCTAAATTGTAGAAGTCGAGATAGACCCTTTCTCTGGCAGGGTCATAAGTCGAAGGCCCTCTGGTATTCATAGCCCTTGTTATCCGTATCCGAAATGGTGTAGGTTTGGGTGCGTATTTGCAACACTTACGCTGGGTTTGATTGTGAGCGTAAAATATATTAGAAACCATTTGAAGTCAACCACCTTCACTATACATGGATAGATACAGAATCATGAAATCAATCCAAAGTAATACCGAATCAAGACCTGAGATTTTGGCCCCGGCAGGCAACAGGGCTTCCTTTTTAGCAGCCATCGCCGCCGGTGCGGACGCGGTGTATTGTGGTCTGAAGCAATTTTCTGCCCGCATGGCAGCGCCCAATTTTACTTTTGAAGAGCTGGCAGCCTTGACACGCCTTGCCCATGCCAGGGGAATCAAGGTGTATGTGGCCTTTAACACCCTGGTAAAGCCCGCAGAACTGGGCAGGGCCGAAATCTTTCTACAGCGATTGAAATATGATGTCGATCCGGATGCATTGATCGTTCAGGACTTGTCCCTGCTTGCACTGGCGCGAAAGACCGGGTTTAAAAAAGAGCTGCATCTTTCTACCCTCACAAACGTGAGTTTTCCGGAGGCTCTCAATCTCGTGCGGCATGATCTTTCTGTGGACCGTGTGGTGTTACCCCGGGAACTGAACATCGACGAAATCAAAATGATGGCGGAAGCATGTCCGGAGGATCTGGGTCTGGAAGTTTTTATTCACGGTGCCCTTTGCTACGGTGTTTCCGGAAGATGCTACTGGAGCAGTTATTTTGGTGGAAAAAGTGGTCTCAGGGGCAGATGCGTCCAACCCTGCAGGCGGCGTTACCGTGGAGAGCATGGCAATGAAAGATATTTCTCGTGCCAGGACCTGAGTCTGGATGTGCTGGTCAAAGTACTTCTCTCGCTTCCGCAGATACGGACCTGGAAGATCGAGGGCCGCAAAAAGGGACCCCACTATGTCTACTACACCGTCACCGCCTACAAAATGCTGCGGGACGAAGGCAGTGATCCCAAAAAGAAGCGTGCGGCCCTGGAACTTCTTGCCATGGCCCTGGGACGTGTGTCTACTCATTACGGCTTTTTGCCCCAGCGACCGCAGAATCCCATTGATCTGTCCGCCCAAACCGGATCCGGGTTGCTGCTGGGCCGTATCCAGGGTTCGAAGCATCAATCCTACCTGGTTCCCCGGGAGGCCCTCATGACAGGCGATGTTCTCAGGATCGGTTATGAAGATGATGCCTGGCACGTGGTCAGACGCATGAAGCAGTTTGTGCCTGCCCGGGGACGTTACCATCTGAAGGCACTTTCCCGGGACCGCCGGATAAAGGGAGCACCTGTTTTTCTGGTGGATCGTCAGGAAGACCATCTTCGTGACATGATAGTGGAACTCGAGCAGGAATTGGTTATCGGAGAGCCATTGAAGCATTACTCAGAGCGGAATATCAGGTCTCTGGAAAAGACCCAAAGACCCATCGACACAAAAGCATCTGTCGTCGATATACAGGTGAATCGAAGCCCGGTTTCCAAAAGCAAGTCAGGTGAGACCGGTTACTGGCTGTCGCCGGATTCCCTGGCGGCATGTCAAAAGACCCTCGTAAAAAAAATCTGGTGGTGGCTGCCGCCCGTGCTTTGGCCCGGTCAGGCAGGAGCGCTTCATGAATTGGTCGGTCTGGCAGTCCGTTCAGGAGCCGGACGTTTTGTATTGAACATGCCCTGGCAATCCGTTTTATTTGAAAGACCTAACCGGTTGACCCTCTGGGCAGGGCCCTTCTGCAATATCGCCAATGGTTTTGCGGTCGGGCCTTTGAAACAACTGGGATTTTCAGGTGTCATCGTCAGCCCTGAACTGGGGCAAAAGGATTATCTGGCACTTCCCGGTCAGAGCATCCTGCCCCTGGGAATCGTGTTGTCCGCCAACTGGCCCTTGTGCATTTCCAGAACGTTGGCGGAACAATTTAAAGAAGGGACACCGTTCACCAGTCCAAAGGGTGAAACAGCCTGGGCAGCAAAATATGGAGAGGATTTCTGGCTGTTTCCCAACTGGGAAGTGGATTTACAGGGAAAAAGAGAATTGCTGGCGGCCGCGGGTTACACTGTTTTTGTGCACCTGTCTGAACCGGTTCCGAAAACAGTCAGCATCAAGCAGAGACCCGGTCTCTGGAACTGGAAACTGGGAATGAAGTAGGGTTTACTGAGTTTTTTTTCAAATCCGAAACACAAAACACCAAACACAAAAGATTATCTATCCTTCAGACCGGATTTCAGTTTTTTTTCGAGATCGGCGAAGAGGTTCTTGCGCTTTTCTTTCTGGTCGGCCTGAATAGAGGCTACTTTCTCTGCATAGCCTTTGCGGGTGGATTTGAACTGCTTCAACGCTTCGTCAAGCTTGCTTTCCTGATCCGACATGGGGATTTCTTCCAGAAGGGTATGGTCTTTTATAAAGAGACGCATTCCATACGCACCTTCGACGATTTCAAGAATCCCCATTTCCACAAGCTTGTTGCATATGAAATGACCTTGTTCAAGGGAGAAACCCAGGAGGCTGCAAACATCTTCGATGGATGGAGGGGCGGATTTTTGATGATCTAAAATCCGGATTGCGGAAACAAATAGATGAGAATGATGATAGGTTTTTATGGTTTTCATTGCATGCCTTTTCTTGACATAGAAATGTAATAAGCGTAACATTTATTTCAAAATAGTCAAGCGTGCATCAACCAATCGTTCAAACGGAAAGAGAGGCCTCATGACTGAAATCATTGATGTAATTGCCAGAGAGATACTGGATTCAAGGGGAAACCCTACGGTGGAGGTAGATGTCGCCCTGGCCTGCGGTGCTGTGGGGCGAGCAGCCGTTCCCTCCGGTGCATCAACGGGAAAGCGGGAAGCCCTGGAACTGAGAAACAAACGTTCGAAAAGGTACGGCGGAAAAGGAGTGACCAGTGCTGTAACAAATGTTATCAAAACCATTGCGCCGGCGATTCACGGTATGGATGCCTCGGATCAGGTGGCGCTCGATTTTACCATGATCGCGCTGGATGGTACCACCAACAAATCGAAACTGGGTGCCAACGCCATTCTGGGTGTATCCATGGCGGCGACACGGGCAGCGGCCATGGCATACGGACTTCCCCTCTACCGGTATCTGGGTGGTATCAATGCCCGGTATCTGCCCATGCCTATGATGAATATCGTCAATGGCGGTGCTCATGCAGCTAACAACCTGGACATACAGGAATTCATGATCGTCCCCATTGGTGCCTCAAATATTGCCCAGGCTGTCCAGATGGGGGCCGAAACGTTTCACGCACTGAAAAAGATTTTGAAAGACAAAGGCCTGAACACCGCCGTCGGGGATGAAGGCGGTTTTGCACCGGACCTGGCTTCAAATGAAGAGGCGCTGCAATACATTGTCGATGCCATAGTGGCTGCCGGGTATCTACCCGGAAAGGATATCGGTCTGGCACTGGATGCGGCCGCCAGTGAGTTTTATGTTAAGAAAAAATATGTTCTGGCATCAGAGAACAAGAAACTGACCGCCGATGAGATGATCACCTACTATGAGCAATTGATCGACACATATCCCATTTTGTCCATTGAAGATGGACTGGCAGAGCAGGACTGGGCCGGCTGGGAAATTATGACCGACCGTCTGGAGGGAATGATCCAGATTGTGGGTGACGATATATTTGTGACCAATCCAAAAATATTCAGCAAAGGGATACAGGAAGGTATTGCCAATTCCATATTGATCAAGCTCAACCAGATCGGTACGGTTACGGAAACACTCGATGCCATAGAGATGGCCAAGCAGGCGGGATATACAACGGTCATATCTCACCGCTCCGGTGAGACAGAGGATACATTCATATCCGACCTGGTGGTCGGTGTAAATGGCGGCCAGATAAAAACAGGATCCCTCTCACGCAGCGATCGAATTGCCAAATACAACCAGCTCATCAGAATTGAAGAAGAGCTTGGCAGTGCGGCATTGTTCTCGGACGAAATATTTATCGCTCAGTGAATCTACCCCGTGCTTACGCACGGGGTAGATTCACATTCGGAAAGTACATGGCATTTTGCAGAACGCTGCCTTGGGCGGCTTTAGTTCGCCATTCGTTTTTATTGGCCCCGGGTTATTAGCCTGGCAACTAAATAGCGCATAACGTCATGCCGGACTTGATCCGGCATCCAGTCTCTTCCTGGATTCCCGCCTGCGCGGGAATGACAGCTTTAGGGTATTTAATTGTCGGAGTAATATTGTGTCGACATGACGGGATTGGGTTATTTAAGATGTTTTCAACGTTGCGTTGCATTGTTAATGTAGCAGTTTATCGATGGTTTGCCGCAATACTGATCTGCGCTTTGTTCATGATATTCCCCGGCCAGGGGTCTTATGCATATATCCTGAGGGGACCTCACCTGCTCGAGCTGATGACACAGCAGTACGGCAAATCCAAAAGCTTGATGGTGGTTCAAAAGGTTCTGTTTTACGATGCGGTCTCGGGCAAGGTGATCGTGGAGGCCGATGAAACCCTTCGCTATCTTTTCCCTGATACTTTCCGGTCCGATTCGAACTCTCAGCATGCCTCCAGGGTTCAGCTGGTATCCGGAGGAAAAACGCTTACGGTTATCGACCAAAAAATTGTGGCAAACGATGAAACTTTATTTGACTTGTATAAGGACATTCTTTTATACCGGTCCAGGGAATCGTTGGGGAAAAGACTGGCTGCCGCCGGCGTCGACACCTCACTTACCTGCCTGGGTCGGTTCGAAGGCCGTATCGCCGTGATACTGGGTTCCGAACAACCGGGCGAAGGGGTCTCCCAGGTGTGGGTGGACAAGGAAACATTTCAACCCATGCGCTGGGTGCTGGTGGACGGAACAGATGATACGCCGGGAATGGTCGTGGAGATTCGATACAATGACTGGCGGCAGGTCAATCGCAGCTGGTATCCCATGCACGTCGCTATTTACAAAGATGGCGGGATGGTGAGGGAAATCAGGGTGGAATCACTGCGCGTGAATCCTTCTTTTCCAAGAGAACTCCTGGATGCCGAACAGCTGGAGAGCAAGTATTTCCATTCAATGCCCGAAAAATCGGATACGTCTGTGGAAGGTGAGCTGAGCGAAATCGAGAAAACGATTAATGAATTCAGAAAACGAATAGAAGAATGAGGTAGCTGCATGGATTATGATACGAAGTATATTTTTGTTACGGGTGGCGTACTGTCTTCTCTAGGAAAAGGTCTTGCCTCGGCGGCAATCGGTTCACTGCTGGAAAGCCGGGGTCTTTCAGTGACAATTCAGAAACTGGACCCCTATCTCAACGTGGACCCGGGCACCATGAATCCGTTTCAGCACGGAGAGGTATTTGTTACCGACGATGGTGCCGAAACAGATCTTGATCTCGGGCACTATGAAAGGTTTACCAATGCCAAACTGGGCAAGGACAATAATTTCACCACCGGGAAAATATATGATGCAGTTATAACCAAGGAAAGAAGGGGTGACTACCTCGGGGGAACCGTTCAGGTGATTCCCCACATTACCGACGAGATCAAGAACAGTGTCAAGCTGGCGGCATCCGGTGTGGATGTTGTCATTGTTGAAATCGGCGGCACCATCGGCGATATTGAAAGTCTTCCATTTCTGGAGGCCATCCGGCAGTTCAAGACAGATGCCGGCAAGGAAAATGTGATCTATATCCACCTGACGCTGGTGCCCTATATCGGCACAGCCGGTGAACTGAAAACGAAACCCACGCAGCACAGTGTCAAGGAATTACGCAGCATCGGTATTCAGCCCGACATCTTACTCTGCCGGACAGACAGGTATCTTTCCAAGGAGATCAAATCCAAGATCGCTCTTTTCTGTAATGTGAGCCAGGACGCCGTCATAACGGCCAAGGATGTGGATTGTATCTATGAAGTTCCCCTGGTTTTTCACAAGGAAGGTCTTGACGACAAAATTGTGGAACTGCTCAAGATATGGACCCGGGCACCTATCCTGGACGAGTGGGAGACTTTTGTAGAAAAATTCAAGTCTCCCAAGTATTCGGTAAACATTGCCATCGTGGGCAAGTATGTGGACCTGACCGAGTCCTATAAGAGTCTCAACGAGGCCCTATATCACGGCGGGGTGGCAAATAACTGTCGATCAAATCTTATTTTCGTCGATTCGGAAACCATCGACCCGGACACCTGCAGCGGTATCCTCAGTGAGGCCGACGGTATCCTGGTACCCGGCGGCTTCGGTTCCCGGGGTATCGAAGGCAAGATATGTGCGGCAAGGTATGCCAGGGAGAACAACATCCCGTATTTTGGTATTTGCCTGGGATTGCATATTGCGGTCATTGAATTTGCGCGGAATGTTCTGAAACTGGAAGGCGCCAACAGCCAGGAGTTTGACAAACTGACGCCACACCCCGTGATCTATCTGATGCTGGAATGGTTCGACGAACAACTGGGTACCATCCAGAAACGGGACGAGCATTCCGACAAGGGCGGCACCATGCGTCTGGGCGCCTATTCGTGTAACCTCAACCCGGATACGTTGGCTTACGCCGCTTACGGTGTCAAGGAAATATCTGAAAGACACCGGCACCGGTACGAGTTCAACAACCGGTACAAGGAGCAGTTCATTGAAAACGGAATGGTCGTCAGTGGGATATCCCCAAGCGGCGAGCTGGTCGAAATCATAGAATTAAAAGGGCATCCATGGCTTCTCGGCTGCCAATTCCACCCTGAGTTCAAATCACGTCCCATGGACCCGCACCCACTTTTCAGGGAGTTTATCAAAGCATCCCTCGACTACAAGAACCGGCAAAACTGATGTGGCCGTTCCAAGTGCATATCTAAACCGGTGTTTGCAAAAAATTGTCATGGTGGTGGCGGTACCTCCCTTGACACGAAACTTTTTAAAGCTCATCACCGAAAGACTGCGCCAGACAAACGTCAGGTTTGAAAAATCGGTCCTTAGGGGGCGTGAAACGGAACTCTTTTTGCGTGGGCGCAGCTGACAGGGGAAAAGAATGCAAAGCAGAACATCTGGATCACTGGATTTTGCCACCGGCAGTTGGCCGCTCCGTGCAGACAAGCCAACACTGGTGTTTATCCACGGCTCTTCCCAGAATCGTCTTTTCTGGCGGAGGCAGGTACAGGACCTGGTGGACGTGGCCAACACCATTGCCGTCGATCTGCCCGGACATGGGACCAGCCCGGGCCCCGGGAAAAATCATGTGACCGACTATGTCCAGGACGTGATGGATTTTATCGATGAGCTGAAAATCCCCCGTCCCATTTTGTGTGGTCTCAGTCTGGGAGGCGCCATCACCCTGGAACTGCTCATCGACCATGGCGAGCGTTTTTCGGCCGGCATTCTTATGAACACCGGTGCCAGACTGAAGGTCAACCCCCTCATATTCGAGACCATTCAAAAAGATTTTAACATGTTTTTAGCGTCAATCATGAGCATGGGAATTTCTGCAAAAAGTGACCCAGACAAACTTGGACCGGCTATCCAGGAAGCTTCCACTTGCCTACCCGAAGTGGCCTTGGGTGATTTTCAGGCCTGCAACCACTTCGATGTTTCGGACAGGCTGCATCTCATCAAGACCCCGGTTCTGGTGTTGACAGCTGTCGATGACGTCCTGACGCCGGTCAAATATGGTCTTTACATGGCTGAAAAGATCGCCGGGGCAAGCGTGCATACCATCGCAGATGCCGGACATTTGTCGCCCCTGGAAAAACCGGATGAAGTGAACAGTGCCATACGGGATTTTGTGCGCCAGCTTCCGGACTGATATCTGAAATCATGAAACACGCACGTTGGGTGAAAGAGAGAAGACATGGGTGAGGAGAGAGGTGGAAAAGACCGTCGTTCCGGAAAGGAAAGACGCAAGGGCGGGAGCTCGGGTTACAAGGGCCCGGAGCAAAGAAGTCAGAAATACCGCAGAAGCGATGTCGAAAGACGAAAAAGACAACCAAAAGAGATTAATAAATGACCCAAACGATAGATGCCAGGGGATTGGCCTGCCCCGCACCGGTATTGATGGCCAAAGAGGCCGTGGAGAAGAACCATCTGGATGCGTTGGAGGTGCTGGTGGACAATGAGGCCGCCCGGGAAAATGTGTCCCGTTATCTGGGATACCAACGGTTTTCCATCAGCGCGGTGCCGGACGGAAATGATTTTAAAATCAGCGCCCGGCGTGAGGGTGATGCACCGGAAGCCATCCAGGAGCCGGAATTTTCTTGTAAGGCCTCCACCGAGCACACACAGAGGATCATGGTTCTGATCGCCACCGACCGCCTGGGGTCCGGTGATGATGAACTGGGCCGGAAACTGTTGATCAGTTTCATTAAAACCCTCAAGGAGATGGGGGATGAACTCTGGCGTCTGGTGCTGGTAAACAACGGTGTCAAGTTAACCATTGCAGGCTCACCTGTGCTGGCGGATCTGATGGTTTATGAAAAAGAGGGCCTGACGATTCTGGTCTGCGGTACCTGTCTGACCCATTTCGATTTGCTTGAAGCCAAACGGGTAGGGGTAACCACCAATATGCTGGATATCGTCACGGCCATGCAGTTGGCGGACAAGGTTATCAATATTTAACCTGTTCCTTGTAACCGGAATAAACGCCATTCTTGCCCGCCAGCCGCCCATTTTCACCTGGGTTAAAGCAAAATAGGTTTTCCCGGCTTCAAGATCAGCTTCGAGACCGCGTTTGTTTTTATTGGTCATGAAATGTTCTGAGCTAACCCAGGTTGATTAGAAAAACGGACACACTTGCCAGGGCCAGGAATGCGTAGTTGGCCGGACGCAGTTTCTCGTGCCAAACTAGCAGACTTGCCAGGGTCGTGAGGGCAATGACTCCCAGACCCAGCATAGGATAAGCCACCGAGCCGGGTAGATAGGTCAGGGTACGGATCCAGAAATACGTGGTCAGGACATTCGTAATCCCAAGAACGGCGCCCCAGAAAAGACACTGTCTGCCGGGCCGGGTGCCTTTGAAGAGTTGGGGAAAGGTGAGAAACAGCGCCGTACCGAAAATGGTGGCCATGAAACTGCCGGGATTGGTCAAGGGCTCCAGTTCAGCCTGGATTTTAAAAGTGAAATCCGTCAAACCGTAAACCGCAAAGAGCAGCATTCCCCAGAGCATGCCTTTCCAGACCTCTTTGCCGGCCTGACTGAAACGCATGGGTTCTTTACTTGCCAGAGGTAAACAGGCAAAGGCCAGGACGAGCCCCAGAACCTGATAGAGATTCGTGTGCTCGGCGAAGAAGATCAGGGAACCCAGGGTGGGGAGGGCTGAGGACAAACGCATCAGGGTTGTGGAGAGGGCCAGCCCCGCAACCGAAATGGACCGGTTGAAGAGCCAGAGCGAGAGCACATACATCACACCGATAAAGATGCCCAGAGCCCAGATAAAGAGCGAATTTGAAACAGGTTTTTGCCAGATGCTCCCCGTAAGAAGGGTCAGGAGGCACACGATATAGTTGACGGCCAGAAATTGCCCCAGCCTCAGTTTATTGGCATTGGCAACCTTCATGGTAATGGCCACGCCACTGGAACAAATGACGGCCAGGATTAAAAATGTTATGCCGCGCATGACATCCTTTTGCTGAATTTATCGTGTACCATGTTTGCAGGCTATTCCAAATATTTTATGAAACCTGACAAAGAATTCTTTAATTGCCTTTGGATATTAGCAAATTGTCAAGATATTGCAAATCAATCAAAAGGGTGCAGTTCGTCATACAGGAATGGCTGTCTGTTTGACTTGTCACGTTTCACCCTTCGCGCTTTTCTGATCAGCCTTGGCAGTAAAATCCTGCGGCTTCAGGCTGAAATGTCTTGCGCTGGAACCGATACGGTTTGTAAATGCTCGGGTGAGGCGTTCCGACCGATTTTTTTGCGTTCGGATGCAAGCATTTCCGTAAACCGCAAGCCATCCTGGTAGGCATATCCGAGAAACGCCTCTTCGGAATCAAATTCGGCATTTGCAGTCATAAGCTCCATGCTCACGCACCTGTCATAGGCGGATCGTGCCATGACCGCTGCCAGCCCCTTCCAATCCACCGTACCACTGAAGAGCGGTTTGTGCTGATCAGATAAGCCGTCATTGTCATGCAGGTGAATTGAGATGAGACGGTCCTTGACCGCTTCAAGGTCTGTAAATGCCTTGTCATAAAGATTCCCGTGACCAGAATCGTAGCAGAAACCTAAAAAATCGGGACTATACTCTGAAAAGAGTTTTTGGATATGTAAAAAGTTGCTCCTGTTCAGATTCTCAAGGGCGATTTTGACCCCCTGAATTCGGGCATAAACCTGCAGTGAGTCCAGTGATTTTCGGACCTGCCTGCCAAAGA
Source organism: uncultured delta proteobacterium (assembly GCA_963823335.1). Lineage (GTDB taxonomy): Bacteria > Desulfobacterota > Desulfobacteria > Desulfobacterales > B30-G6 > B30-G6. Next base: position 1,734,951 of record CAWGLD010000001.1, read on the forward strand.
GTATCTTTTCCGTCGCTTCCGACGGTTCACCCGGCACATGCAGGATCACGACACCACTGTTGAGCCGGGCTGCCATTTCGATCCTGTTTTTGACCAATGCCACCCCTGCCAGCCGCTCATATTCCCGCAGGGAGTAATATTTTTTTTCAACCCCGGAAGAGGCGTGCAGGTCGAGAAGCGCAAGACCATATTCTTTCAACCACGCTTCTATACGATCCACTTCGCATCTGGAGTAGATAAAATCGGTGTTGAAGTGATAGGCCCAGTGAACATGACTGAACCCGGCGTCGGCAATACGACGGAGATAGGGTTCCGGGCACCCTTCGCTTGTCAGATAATCGGCAGTTATGGAAAGTTTCATCGACGTTCCTTCATCAGTATCCTCATAGGTGCCTGCACCCGTGACCAGCAGATCCACGCCTTTCCCTTTGTTATATAACTTGCCTATATGTCTTAAACTTTAAGTATAACGTGCATACGCAATTTTTCGATTGTTTGCAACCGGCCATGTTGAAACACGCAGCAAGCCAAGAGGAATCTTTGACCATAAGCAATTTTGTCTGATTCAGATTCGCTCGCTGTTGCGGTTCAGGTTCAGGATTGCGAGATCGAAATCTGTCCAGGATAGCGCCCATCTGAACGATTAACCATTGACAAGCCATTTCCAGGATACTACCTAAATAAAAGCATTTTTTAATATCATATGGTTGTTTTCAATACTCCTCAGGTGCAACCCCGATATCTTTCCATCTCTTAAACAGGAGCCGTTTGTGAAACAGTTAAAAGGACATCTGGAAATTCTGGACCGGGGCTTCGGTTTTTTACGGTCTCTCGAAAAAAACTTTTCGCCAGGCACGAATGACACCTTTGTGCCTGAGGCGCTGATAAAAAACCACAACCTTCCCGAAGGGGGGTATATTGAAGGCAGGGGCAAGAAACAGGACGCCGGCAGCCCGAACGCACAGCTGCATTCTGTGGAAACCATCAATCAGATTCCGTTGAGCAATTTTTCCGGATTTAAACCACTCCAGGATCAAACCAGCATCAATCCCACAAAACAGTTGATCATGACCCAGGCGGACAATGATTTTACCGGCAGGACCCTCGACATGTTCAGCCCCATCGGTAAGGGGCAGCGCGGGTTGATCATCTCACCGCCTAAATCAGGAAAAACCACCATACTAAAGCACATGGCCGCGTCCATTATTGCCAATCATCCGGATGTGGACGTATTTATTCTGCTGGTCGACGAACGTCCCGAGGAGGTAACGGATTTCAAAAGAGGCCTCAAAGGGGCGCATGTAATTTATTCTTCTGCGGATCAAAGTATCGCGATGCACATGCGTATGACACGGCTGGCCCTGCACACTGCCATCCTTTGTGCTGAAACAGGCCGGGACAGTGTGGTTCTGATCGATTCGTTGACGCGCATGTCACGGGCATTCAATGTGGAAACCCCAAGCTACGGGCGGACCATGACCGGTGGCCTAGGGGCCGGTGCACTGGCCGTACCAAGAAAAATCTTCGGTGCCGCACGTAATGTCGAAGGCGGCGGATCGCTGACCATAATTGCAACCATTCTGGTGGATACCGGATCGAGAATGGACGATATCATCTACCAGGAATTCAAAGGCACCGGCAATTCCGATATCGTGCTCAGTCGGAAATGTGCTGAAAATCGAATCTGGCCTGCTGTCAACCTCAACGCATCAGGCACACGCCGGGAGGAGCTTCTCCTGAGCGACGAGACATATCAGGAGGTGACCAGGATCCGGAGTCTGCTTTCATCCCTGGATGAGACCACCGCCATGTCGACCCTGCTGGAGTATTTTCAGCGGGATAGTAAAAATTCGTAAATCTACTCTCCATATCCCGGCGGAAGGTCGGAACCCTTAAGTTCTTGAACCGCAACAGCGAGCGCATCAAAATTAGATAGAGTTCCTTCTAACAGAGAATTAAATGTCTTGTTTCGTCTGGACATGGTGAAGATACGAAGAGAGCCAAATGTCAATATATCACCATCGTCCCCAAGTTGTACATAGAACCCGTTAAATGAGGTCGCGAACGATGCGTATGCGCCGCTGCTGAACTGGAGTGTTACGTACAGCTCCAACAAAACGGTAGATATCAGGCCCCTGAAATTTTACCGGTGTGCGATTATAATAACAACAGACCAAATATTGCATTCATAGGGTCTCCCGTGGTACCGTGGGAATGACCAAATGTTATCGGCAATTATAAGGGAGAGATTGATAACTGGACTTATCTCCATGTATCTTTAACCAGCTGTAAAGAAGGCTAAATAACCAACAGATAGTTCAAATATCAGGAGGGGGAACGAATGAAAAACAATTTAAGCAAATTGAATGCATGGCTGAGATGTGGCATATTCGTTTTTTTAGGGTTGTGGATGATCCTGGGTAGCAACCCAGCCTATGCTGAATGGAATTTTGGCATCGGAACCGGTCTTTCCAGGTTAAGTATTAACGGTGATATGGGGTGGGAAACGAAGTTGGCTGGTCCCGTGAAAGCGGATGTGGATCTTTCACCAAGTGATACTAGCGATCTTATGGAATCAGCCTTTGGATTTGGCGGTTATGCAACCAACGGCACTTGGACCATCAACTATTCCTTTTTGCAGTTGACGTTAGGCGACGAGGGTAAAGCGTCACTGCCTGACGGCTCCAAACTAAAGTTTGATATGGACTTTGAAGTAACCAGTGCAGTAATGCTCGTCACGCGGAATGTTTATAAATCAGAACATATCCATCTGGGATTGCAGGGGGGTCTCCGTTACACCAAACATGACCTTACAACAAAACTCGAATTCGGCGGTAATAAAATTAAGAACAATCCTGATAACGATTGGATAGATGCAGTGATCGGTGCAACCCTTACGGTGCCGATCACCGATAAATGGAGCTGGAACAATGTTGCCAACGCCGGATACGGTGGGTCTGATGGAACCTATTTTGGCTCTACGGGTATAACCTGGCGTTTCCTGAAGCATTGGTCAGCAACGGCTTCCGGTACGTATACCGCCGTCGATTTTGAGGAAGGCAATAAGGGTGACTCGGATTGGTATCGATATGATGTCGACGAGACTACCTATGGCATCACCATTCTTTTCAACTGGTAATAGTGTAGACTGCATATATTCAGATCATACGCTGCACTGATTACGGGAAAACTGATACTTGGACTTATCTCCATCAATCACCCCCCCCCCTCCACCCGAAATGTCGTCTGGCCACAAAATGTAGCGGTACTTGGAATTAGCCTCGATCCAAGTTTTTGGCAAATGTAAACACAGATTTTGACAAAGCAGGAATTGTCTATACATTTTAGAGATTGCGGCATCCAAAATGACGTCGGGATGTTTTTAGGAAAATATTATAGGTCACATTTTTTCTATAAAGTTTTTAACCACAAAAACTAAGAAAAAGACTCTATATTTCTTGGTTAATTGATGGATATATTTTTCAGTCGTTACGCAATGCGGCTTTTCATGTGTACTTTCAACATCAACAGTAGGTTTGTAATACACAGTCGCATTTAGAATGCTAAATTTAATAGTAGCCGTGGGCAATTCTGTGGTTACTCAATCTTTTTAATATTCAATCCAGGGTAAAGTTTTTTTGTACATTCTGGACAGATACTATGGGTAAATTCTGCCTCTGAATGATCTCTGATATATGATTCAATTTGATTCCAGTATCCCTTGTCATCACGGATATTTTTACAGGATGAACAAATCGGCAGGAATCCTCTTAATTTTTTAACTTCAGCCAAGGCATTTTGCAATTCATCGATCAATCGTTCCCTTTCTTTTTCGGTGGATTTTCGTTTGCTAATATCATGAATAACTGAACAAAGTAGAAACTTTTTTCCAATAACAATAGGACCACTAAATACTTCCACATCTTTAATCACCCCATTAGAAAGGCGATGCTTAAAATTGAAATAATTCCTCTTTTCAGATTTGGCCCTATCCATCTCCATAAATATTTCTTTCCTAGAGCGCGTGTTAATATCTGTAATTTTCAATTTTATTAGTTCATCTTTTGTATAACCGTAAAACAAACAAGCCGAAGGATTCGCATCATTGATGGCACCGGTTTCTGGATCAATCAAAAGCATAACCGAATAGTTATTTTCAAATAAGGATCTATATAGTTGTTCTCTATCGGAATCATTTCGTTCTAATTCTTTATGTGCATGATTTGAAGCCATAATTTTCCCTTCAGTTAGAAAGTATCACTTTGATATGGAGAACATTTCCACCTTTGCACAATTGCGGGTAACATCATTATCAGCTTTTTCAGCCGGACAAATTATGCTGATGTGGAGACATCTGGTTCAGAAACACAACGCATTAGCAATCGTGATATGCTGTCTCAATTTGTTGCTATTTTCCATCTATTTTTTATTTCTAAGCCATTGTAGTGCCTTCTCTCGTTCTCTAAAAATATCTATATATTGGGAAGAACTATGAGCAAAGGCACTGTACATCCTGGCTAAACCAAAATTTAGTATTTTAGGAGCATATATAGCAGTTTTTTTCATATAAGTATTATTATTCTCTGTGGCCATATCATTAAAATAGTAAGCAAGTGCTTTTATTCCATCATTTGAAAGACTGCTTAAATCGGCTTCGCTTAAATCAGCAAGCTCATTTTTGTCTGGTCTCCAGACACCACTATTAAAAATAGATTTCCAGTCATTCAATAAATCCGCATCTGCTATTGCCCCTTTATAATGACTTACGAAATAGTCAGCCTCATGATTTATTTCAATTGTAATCGACATCCTTCCTCCAATAAAAGAGCATGTTATTAAAGATGCATGGAGAACATTACCCTTTTGCCAAGATTACAGATAGCATCAACTGGACTGTCAATTCAGATATATCTTACAAAGTGAAGAGGTAAAGGAATGTTCGTCTTCTGACAATTCTATGTTTATGTTCAAAATTTAGTAAGACTTGGATCATAAACAACTACTTGATCACGACCTCTTTCCTTTGCTTGATATAATGCCATATCAGCATTTTCTATGAGCTTATTTATATCTCTATTTTCATCCTGTATACTTGAGACTCCTATACTTACAGTGATACCGCCTATTGGTTTGCCACCGGACTCATCACTGCCAATTATTAGTTTTTTTAAAACTTGATTGCGACAACGTTCTGCCATGAGGGCAGCTGCAGAAATCGGCGTGTTGGGAAGAACGATAACAATTTCTTCGCCGCCATATCGTGCCACAAAATCTGTTTCACGTGCCAGATCAACGATAATTTGAGCAAGTTTTTTTAATACGATGTCACCTATTTGATGACCGTAGGTATCATTAACTTTTTTAAAATGGTCTACATCCAACATAAGTAGAGATAGTGAAAGGTTGTATCTCTTGGACCTGTTGATTTCTTCATTCAAGCGACGTTCAAGGTAACGACGATTAAAAATGCCCATCAGTGGATCATTAATGTTTTCCTGTTCAAGTATATAGATTCGTTGAATATCATTAATTGTTGTTAAAGTTAGAAGACAAACAATAACCACGAATATGCTACCGCCGAATAATATACCTGCCACAATTAGATTAGTAAACGTAAAATCGGAGTTCCAAATTTGAATCGCATAACTTAAATAGCCAATAATAAACAATAAGATTAAACCGAATAGAAAATTCCATTGTTTCCGCAATATTTCTTTCGGAAGTAGCCGAATTATTTTTATGCAAGGGAATAGAGATATCGCAAGGATGATAATTCCACCAATTGTTGCTCCAAAAGTTAGAGAATTCATTTAATCTATAATTCCTATTCTGATTAATTGTTGTAATGAATGGATTTGACTTTATCAATATTGATAAACGTTATCCACTACTCAACTGGATCAAATATGCAGATATCATTTTTCTTACGAAAACGCAAAATTCGATGGGTTATATGGGATTTTGAGACAAAATTTTGAGGTGGGTGAACCGTTAAAACAAATATGTTATCTGTGGGAGTCGATAAGGCTCATAGAGACCTGATTTTGGGTCACAGCTTACAAGGAATGGACGCTCATTACTTAAAGCAAACCGATGAAACTTTAAAAGAGGCAATTGAAAAATACACAGTTTGGTTAGATAATCAAATGAAAATGGTTTTGGAAAATGTTGACCAAGGTGTTGACCAAGCCATTATTTAAAGTAATAATTTTTATTCAACTTTCTAAATATATTATATTTTCAACGTTTAAAAATCATAAAATACAAATAAATAAGGGTTTCAAAAAAAACTACTTGTAACTCCTTGATATCATTGGTACGCCCGGCAGGATTCGAACCTGCGGCCTACGGATTCGAAGAGCAGGAATCTCGTAATAAAAAATGCATATAATTAAAAACACTTGATTCTATTGCGCTTTTTCAACTAACTTTTGGTTTCGTTTGGAAATGTTTGGAAATATTTGACCTTGACGGGCACTAGTTGGGCACAATCCCCTTTTAAAATATTTCATTTATAATACACCAATATCTTGCCGTCAGATGAATTTCCATGCCACCTTCATCGAGCATCCGAAAAGTAAATGAAAATGAAAAATAATTTAATAATATCATAATTCTATACATTATAACGGTCACGATTATTTAATCTTTCTGAGCGCTGAGATATTGACGTACCCATTGCTTTGGAATAAAATCCTTCTTTTTTGACGCCCATGGGCCATATTATGGAGTACATCATTCAAACCCCGATATTTATCCCCACCACTGCACAGGAGGTGCATTCCCTTGGATGGAAGCATCTGGATGTGATCTTGGTCACCGGGGATACCTATATAGACTCCTCTTACATCGGAGTGGCCGTCATCGGCAGAGTTCTATTGAACGCAGGCTACCGGGTCGGCATTATCGCCCAGCCCGATATTCACAGCGACCGGGATATTGCCAGGCTGGGGGAACCTGCGCTTTTCTGGGGCGTTACCGCCGGTTGTATCGACTCCATGATTGCTAATTACACTGCTTCAGCCAAACGGCGCAAAAGCGATGATCTGACCCCGGGCGGGTTGAATACAAAACGTCCGGACCGGGCGGTCATCATCTACAGCAACCTTATCCGGCGCTTTTTCAAGAAGACCCGACCCATCGTTCTGGGTGGCGTTGAAGCAAGCCTCAGGCGCATCTCCCATTATGATGCCAGGTCTGATTCGGTCAGACGATCCATCCTCTTTGACGCCAAGGCCGACATCTTGATCTACGGAATGGCGGAGCAGAGCATTCTAGAGCTTGCGCAAAAATTCAAATGTCAGGAAGACATCCGCTCGATCCGGGGCATATGTTACATCAGCCCGCAGTTTCCGGAAGCAGCGTCCGACTTTGAAGGTCCGGATATCGAACTTCCGGACCATGGCAATGTGTCGCGGGATAAAGAACTGTTCATCCAGATGTTTAAGGCTTTTTATGAGAACGCGGATCCGTTCACAGCCAAACGGCTCTGTCAGAGGCAGGACACCCGTTATCTGGTCCACAATCCGCCCCAGTTTCCACTTTCCAGCGATGCCCTCGACCGGATTTACGAGCTGCCCTATACCCGGGACGTGCATCCCTTTTACAAAAAACAAGGCCAGGTGAGGGCACTCGACACCATCCGGTTTTCCCTCACGACCCACCGAGGGTGTTACGGCGAATGCCGCTTCTGTGCCATCACGGTCCATCAGGGCCGGCATGTCGTGTCACGCAGCGAGGCTTCCCTGTTACGTGAAGCGGCCACTTTCACGACACATTCCGATTTCAAAGGGATCATCGCAGATGTGGGGGGCGCCACCGCCAACATGTACGGCATCGAATGCGACCGCAAGCGGGTCCAGGGCGCATGCCGGGACAAGGGTTGTATCTTTCCAAAGCCTTGCAAACATCTGCCCGTCCATCACGCTCGCCAGATCCATTTGTTGAGAGCGCTTCGCGGCCTGCCGGGGATTCGCAAGGTCTTCATCGGATCCGGCATTCGCTACGACCTGATCCTTAGCGACCGCGACCACGGTGCGCTTTATCTGGAAGAAATATTGCAGCATCATGTCTCCGGTCACCTCAAAATCGCCCCAGAACACGTGCAGAATCATATCCTGGAGCTGATGGGCAAACCCGGCCGTGAGTGCCTGGAAGCGTTCATTCGCTTATTTGACGAAATTCGCCATAAGAGCCCCCACAAGCTGTTTTTGACCTATTATTTAATGGCTGCCCATCCCGGATGCATTCTTGAGGATATGCATAAACTGCGAACGTTTGCCATTCAAACGCTGCGGTTGCTTCCGAAGCAGATTCAGATATTTACGCCTTCACCCTCCACTTACGCTACACTGATGTATTACACGGAAACAAATCCGTTCTCGGGTCAAAAGATTTTTGTGGAAAAAAACACCGCAAATAAACAGAAGCAAAAACGCCTTTTACAAAACCGCCGTAGCTTTTAGACGTGCGATTCAAACGCCAACGACAATTGCCATGAAAGTTGCCCTGATCTATCCGCCCACATGCGATCCAACCGGCCCTTATCTTTCCGTTCCCATGCTTACGGCGTATTTGCGAAGGAATGGGATAGATGTGCTCCCCATCGATGCCAATATTGAGGTCTATGACCGGCTTTTGCGCCGTGCCGCTTTGAATGAAATGGCCGGAAGGGTTGCCAAACGCCTGGAGCGCCTGGAACGCCAAGCTTCGCTGGCTCATACCGATCAACTGCTCTATGCGCGTCTGTGGGAAGTGCTGCCGGATCTGGCACGGGTCCCGGAAGCGGTTGAAGATGCCGTTGCTGTGCTTCGAGACCGCTCTGGTGTTCGGTTTTTTGACCCATGCCAATATGAGAAGGCGGTCCAGACCGTTAAGGGCGCCCTGCGAATCATCAGTGCCGCCTACAGCCCATTGGTGCTGGATTTCAGCGTTTACCGGACGCCCTTTTCCCTGCTCACGCCGGAAACAATACAGGCGGATTCCCAACCTGGAAAAAATCCCTTTCACGGTTACTTTTCCGGCGAACTCGCCGATTTGCTATCATTTCATTCCCCGGATGTGATCGGTATCTCGCTGGCCTTTCCAGGACAGGTTCAGCCCGGTTATGCTCTGGCATACACCCTGCGGCAGTCGCTGCCCGCAGCTCATATTACCGTAGGCGGACCAGCCATCTCTCAGATACTTGCCCGTCTCGCCCCAGAAAAGATTCCGCAGCTGCTCGGCCCCTTTCATTCGGCCGTGCTGTACGAAGGCGAAGAGACACTGCTTGCTCTCGTCCGAACCCTGGCCGGCGGCCAGACCCCGCCTCGGGTGCTTTATGGTGAACGGGGCATGGATCTTAGCCTGCTTCCGTCACCCGATTTTGAAGGACTGCCACTGGATAAATACCTTTCACCCGAACCGGTGCTGCCCTACGATCCGACCCGTGGATGCTACTGGGGCAAATGCGCCTTTTGTCATTATGGGCTGAGCCCCCGGGGCACGGCCGTATATCGGCAGCGTCCCATAAATCGGGTGGTCGCCCACCTCGCACAGTATAAAGAACGCTGGGGATGCCGAACCGTATATTTCTCCCAGGATGCCTTTGCCCCCCGAACTGCCAGAAAACTATCGCTGAAACTGCGATCGGCTGGAACATCGTTGCGGTGGGCCACCGACATGCGACCTGAACCCGACCTGACACCGAAATGCTGCCGGGATCTCAAAGACGGCGGAGCCCTGTCAATGGCACTGGGAATCGAAACCGCTGCCCCCCGTCTGCAGCGGATGATCGACAAAGGGGTTTCTCTCAAAGAAATGCAAACCGCCGTCAGGAACCTGGCGGCTGCTGACATCGCGGTGGAAGCCATGTGTTTCACCGACTTTCCCACCGAAACCTATTCGGAAGCCAATGCCACCGTTGATTTTTTGGAGGAGATGCGGGGTCACATCTCGCTTTTTATGTGCGGGCGCTTCGGATTGTGCCACGGCTCCCGTGTCGCGCACTTTCCTGAAGACTATGGTATTCAAAAGATATGGCACCTGAAAGGCGATGAATTGAAGACGGCTCTTTTTTATGAAGAGCGCTTCCCATCGAAAAGCGATTTCGAGCGGAAAAAGCTTGATCAGACCATCAATAGGCTTTCAGCCGGTTGGTGGCTTCACGATTACCCCTGGGCCGGCGCGCTGTCCACCGCACATACGCTGCTGTGGTATGCGCGATATGGATCAGACGTTTTCAGGCGCTTTGCCGATACCCCTCGCCGGATAGCCAGGCCGCAAAAAAAATCTTTTCGTCCTAAGCGCTTTGATATCGACCAGATGGCGCGAGTCGCCGGTCGTCACGAGGCGGAGATCTGGCATACACTTGTTTTTGATCACAAAGCAGTGACTCCTGAGCTTTACGCCCGGTGCAGCAGCGATTATCCAGCGGAATTGCCGAAAAAGATAAAACCATCTCGCCGGCGTCTCCCCAATAAGAAGCAGAGGCGTTCCAAATGACAGACGGGGATGGGATTACAAATTGTATCGATCAGATCATTACAATTTTTTGATATCCTTGATCTTGGCGAAAGATAACCTCCTGGGTTGGAAAAGCCGCTGAACTGCGCTCATCTGGATAAAAAAAGGACTTGGTGGTTTCACCCAAGTCCTTGGTATTTCATGGTACGCCCGGCAGGATTCGAACCTGCGGCCTACGGATTCGAAGTCCGGCGCTCTATCCAGCTGAGCTACGGGCGCTTGTCCCGGCAGATTCACCGATCATGGCTTCCTATAACAAATCGAACGGTTGTGCAAGAAGAAACGGGCACGGAAACCAAGCGCTGGAATACGGTTGAAACCAAACAAAGACCTGAGCTTCCAATTGCGAGGAGACCCATGCCGGTGATTTAGTTCGAAGCGTCAATCAAAGGGCGTACATCGGTAATCTTGAATCGGATGGCCGCAACGATGGCATTGGCAGATGCGTCTCCCGCAGCATCGCGGATTTTTTTTCTGAAAGAATCCAGCAACTCACCATATCGTTCGTGCGCCTCCACCTCCAGATACAAGCGGATTCCGTTCCACTCCCGGGGGGATTCACCGGGCTCGATAACGATGAAACTGGCCTTGGGGTTTTCCTGCAGGTTTCGAAAGGACCGGTTGTCGCCGATGGCCATGATGACCGTGTTCTCGTCGATCATGCGGGGTGATCCAAAAACGGCTGCGTTCACATTGCCGTTCTTGTCCGCCGTCGCCAATGCGCCGATGCGTGTTTGTCGATTGAACATCTTCATAACCTGTTTTCTGTCCATGTCGCCTCCTTTCTCGATTGTGTTGGGGCGCCCTTTGGTTACGTTCCAGCGCCCGCCTGCTAAAGGTGTTGTCCAGGCATTTTCACATACGGCCCTTTTCACCATGTCTCAACATAATGGGCATTGCCGAACTGTCAAGACAATGGGAAATAAGGCATGCAAAAAAAGAGGCCGTGGTCAAATGACCACGGCCTCTTTGATTTCAGAATGGGGTGAGTGATGGGACTTGAACCCACGACAACCGAGGCCACAACCCGGCGCTCTACCAACTGAGCTACACCCACCATATCTTAGGCGAAGGTTTTACCCCTCGCCAGTGGAAGAAAAATAAAATATCAGACAGATGTCAGCTTTTCAAGCAGAAAAAGCAGGTCGTCTAATTTTGCTGGAATAAACATGTCATGATATTATCTGGCTATTGACCATAAATGCCTACTACTATACAAATAAAATCGTGGAGACGATTTTATCAGACGCGACATTGTCGCTATATCTCGAATCCCAGAACTGTGGAAGGTCCGACTAAACTGAGCGTTGTGCACCCTTTGTGAGATTTTGCCGCGCAGATAGCTGTAAACAAACGTTAATAAATTTTGCTATGAATCGATTCTTTATTTTCATCATGCGCGCTGTTCTGGCGGCTTTCTTTGCTGTCGTCATCACCCGTTTTTTTTACGGTAGCGTGGCACCGCTCTATGTTGCCGGTCTTGCGATATTCCTGATGGGAATGTCCTATGTCACTGAATATTACAGGCGGAAGAAACAAAAAAAATAGAAAAAAGGAGAATCGGTTAGGCATGGCATATTATGATTAAATTACAGGTAGTTAGGCAACTTAAAGCCTAAAACTTAAAACGGGTTTTGTAATTATGAAACAGATTATTCTCGGGACGGCCGGGCACATCGATCACGGCAAAACCAGTCTTATCAAGGCGGTTACCGGCACCAATACGGATCGGCTCAAAGAAGAGCAGTTGCGGGGTATTACCATCGAGCTCGGTTTTGCATCCCTGGATCTGCCCAGCGGCAGACACCTGGGGATCGTGGATGTCCCCGGTCATGAAAAATTCGTCAAAAACATGGTGGCCGGGGCCACGGGAATCGATATGGTAGCCATGGTGATCGCAGCCGACGAGGGTGTCATGCCACAGACCCGGGAGCATATGGAGATATGTTCGCTCCTGGGGGTCGAGCATGGTCTCGTGGCGCTTACCAAAATCGATATGATCGACGAAGAATGGCTGGAACTTGTGGAAGAGGATATTCGCGAGTTTGTAGCGGGAACTTTTCTGGAAGACAAGGCCATCGTTCCGGTGTCCTCAGCCAGCGGGGAAGGTATCGATGCCTTTGTTTCAGCTCTGGATGATCTGAGCGGCCGGATTCCGGAACGCTCATCGTCCAACCTGTTCCGTCTACCGGTGGACCGGGTTTTTACCATGAAAGGATTCGGTACGGTTATCACCGGTTCTCTCATGTCCGGCAGGGTCAAGATCGGTGACAATGTCATGATCTACCCCTCTGGAATTCCTTCCAAGGTCAGGGGTATTCAGGTCCATGGAGAATCTGTGGACACAGCCCATTCAGGTATGCGGACAGCCATTAATTTTCAGGGTCTCGAAAAGGCGTCCATCGAGAGGGGGCAGGTTCTTTCCACGGCCAATGCCTTACTGCCCAGTTACATGGTGGATGTCTCCCTGCATTATCTTGAGAGCAATAAGAAAAAGATCAAGAACCGCAGCCGCGTCAGGTTTCACACGGGCACCAGCGAGATCATGGGAAACCTGATTCTGCTGGAGCAGGAGGATCTTCGTCCTGGTGAAGACACGGTTGCCCAGATACGTCTGGATGTACCCGTGGCAGTCGTACGGGACGATCGTTTTGTCCTGCGAAGCTATTCGCCTGTCAGAACCATCGGCGGGGGTCAGGTGCTCAATCCGGTCCCGGAGAAGCATAAACGCTTCCGGCTGGAGGTCATCGAGGGACTGAAAGGTCTCATAACCCATGACCCGGAAGAAATCATCGCCTACCATGTGCTGGTCGCGGGGGTCAGGGGCGTCTCTTTTTCAGCACTCATGATCATGACCAATCTGTCTGAAAAGCCACTGGATAAATACCTTCAGGCCATGCTTTCAAGAAAGGATGTCCTCCAGATCGATAAGGAGCAACGGCTGTTTGTCCATAAGGCTGGTTTTGAGGGGCTCCAGAAAGACATGGCCACGCATCTGCGGGTATATCACGATAAAAACCCCTTGAAAACGGGTATGCCCAAAGAGGAACTGAAGTCGAAACTTCCGGCCACCGTTGGAACCAGGGTTTTCACCATGGCCCTGAATCAGATGACAGTGGATACGACGATCGTCCAGGAGGGGGATTCCGTCAAGCTGACAGCCCACAAGGTCTCGTTGGGGGAAGATCAGGCCGGCATGAAGAAAAAAATAGCGGGTCTCTACCTGGAAAACGGCCTGCAGCCGCCCTATTTCAAAGAAGTGGTGAACACCCTTGACTATGATTCCTCCTACGCAAAGGATGTCCTGATGGTTCTGGTGGCGGAAGGCATTCTTATCAAAGCCAAGGAAGATCTCTATTTTCATACCGAGCCCATGCGTGGATTGAAAGAGAAATTGATCGCCTTCCTTCAGACACATGGTGAAATCACCACACCCCAGTTCAAGGAAATGACCCAGGCCTCACGGAAGTACGTCATCCCGTTGCTGGAATATTTTGATGCCAAGCATGTGACGCTTCGGGTGGGGGACAGCCGAAAATTGAGACAACAGCATTAAAATCGTGCAGCGACTTTTTTTATCGAATCAGGCGGGACACAATGCTCTCGTGAAACAGCATTCCCTCGGGTGTCAGAGCGCAGCGGTCATTTTCAAGAATTACCAGCTTTTCTTCCCCGAGTTCCTTCAGGGTATCGCCGTACTGCTGATTGAAATCCATCTGAAATGATTTTTTGAAATGGGCCGTGTCGATACCGTCGGACGTACGCAAGCCCAGGTATATGGCTTCGGTTATCTGCTGTTCAGCCGTGGTTTTTTCCCTTTCTTTTATGGGTAAGCGCCCCTGGGCGAGCGCTGCTGTATATAGCCCTATATGGCGTACATTCCAGTACCTGAAAGGCGGTGCATAGGAATGGGCCGAAGGACCCAGACCCGTATAAGGTGCAAAGGACCAGTATTTCCGGTTATGCCGGGAGCGCCAGGTCCTATCCCTTGCGCTTATTCTTGCATAATTTGAAATTTCATATTGCTCATAGCCAGCATCGCTTAAGACTTGTTGGGTGATCCGGAAAAGATCGGCAATACCCTGTTCGGGTGGAAGATTGAAAGCATTGCTTTTCCTCATTTGATCCAGGGGTGTTCCTTCCTCAAATGTGAGTATGTAACAGGAAAGATGTTCGGGCGAAAAGACCAGGGCTTTTTTCAGGTCATCCTGCCACGCGGAGACGTCCTGGCCGGGGACACCGAAGATCAAATCAAGGCCCATATTGTCAAAGCCGGCTTTTCGGGCATACGCAATGGCCTGGGTGGCATCTTCCGGTGAATGGATGCGTCCCAGGAAAGCCAAGGTGTCACGTGAAAACGACTGTACCCCGATATTTATGCGGTTGATTCCGATTTGTCTCAGAAAAGTCAGATGATTCTGGGTAACGGTTCCCGGATTCACCTCTATGGTGATTTCAGTTTCGGGTATGAGGTTGAACAGGCTGTGGGCTTGTTGCATGAGTGTCTCGATCTGCCGGGGCGTAAGGACGGAGGGGGTCCCGCCACCGAAATACAGGGTGTCACTGAGGGTATCATGGGCGTCGACCAGAGCCATCTCCTGTAGGAGAGACTCGACAAAGGGTTGTCGCAGTGTCAGGTCGGTCAGGGAGTAGAAGTCACAGTATGCGCATTTTCTCAGGCAAAAGGGGATGTGGATATATATACCGTGCTTTGGGTTGCAAGAAGTTTCAAAAAGGTTGGGCTTGCCGACATCCGAAAAATTCATGACTGTACGGACTATTTGGTTTTGTATGTCTTGCCGAGTTTCATACCGATGTCCAGTGCTTTTTGGTTCAGTTCCAGAAAACCTTTCGGTATGCGGGTTTCAATCACTTTCATAACCGATTCGGGCTGGACCAGGTCTGTCAGAGCCAGCAGGGCGCCCAGCATGCAGATGTTGAACACGATGGGTTTGCCGATTTTCTCCATGACAGTGACATAGATGGGTATTTCCAGTTGCTTGGCATCGGCCTTTCGTTGGATTTTGACGTATCGGGAGTCGGTCATCAGCAGACCTCCCGGCCGGATGATGGTATAAAACTTGTTGTAGGCTTCCTGGGTCAGGCAGACCAGCACATTGGGCTGGATAACCTTGGGATAATTGATGGTAGTGTCCGAAATGATGACATCGCTGCGGGTTGCCCCTCCTCGTGCCTCGGGGCCATAGGCCTGGGATTGTACAGCTGTCAGGTTGTCATAAAGGACTGCTGCCTCGGCCAGAATAATGGCTGCCGTGATGACGCCCTGTCCCCCCGAACCTGAAAAAACCATCCTGCATCGTTCCATAGCTATTTTCCTTTCATCGCCGATGCGATGATTTTGTCGTATTCATTACAGTACTCAGGCGCCTCCACCTCATGCAGTATGCCGCGTTCTATGAGATCGGGATTTTCCTGCTTGGCCTTGGATCCCTTGGGGGTGGTGTTTTCCTTGTAGGCCGTCATCATGTCCGCTGCCGATCCAGCGCGGTTCCTGCGGCCGAAATAGGTTGGACACTGGGTTAGAATTTCCACCACGGAAAAACCTTCGTGCAGGATCGCCTTCTTGATAATTTCTGTCATCTGCTGGACATGATAGGTGGTTGTCCTGGCAACGAATGTGGCACCGGCTGCCTTGGAAATCTCGGCCACATCGAAAGCGTGATCGATATTGCTGAAGGGGGCTGTGGTGGCCAGGACCCCTAACCCTGAAAGGGGCGAGAACTGGCCGCCGGTCATGCCGTAGATGCGGTTGTTCATAACGATGGCCGTAATGTCGATATTTCGACGGGCAGCATGAATAAAATGGTTTCCACCGATGGCCAGGGCATCACCATCACCCATGGGCACGATCACGTTCAGATTCCGGCAGCCCAAGTTTGACGCCGGTTGCGAAGGCCAGGGCCCGGCCGTGGATGGTGTGCAGGGTGTGAAAGTCAACATATCCGGATATCCTGGAGGAGCACCCAATACCCGAAACCATCACGATTTCGTTTTTGCTCATGCCGAGCTGCTCGATGGCCCTGAGCATGCTGTTCAGAATGATGCCGTGGCCGCAACCCGGGCACCACATGTGCGGGAAAAATCGTTCGCGTAGATAATCTTTAATCGCCATGGTTTAGGCCCCTTTACCCTGTACATATCTGAGAATATTGCGAATGTCTGTCGGAGTGATGAATACGCCGTCAACCCGGTTGACTAGGAAGACTCTTTCGGGATTGTCCACGGCCCTCTTCACGGCTCTCAATATTTGACCCGAGTTTAACTCTACGACGGCGATGGATCTGGCGTTTTTACATTTTTCCCTGACCATCTGATAGGGGAACGGCCAGAGTGTCTGGAGTTCCAGAAGACCCAGTCGTTCGCCGCGCGGACGCCTGCCCTGCACCACGTGGAGTGCCGAGCGGGCTGCCGAACCGTAGGAGATCAAAATGCATTCGGCATCCTCCAGAAAGTATTCCTTGTAGCGTGCGATCTGGTTGACATTGTTGGCTATCTTGTCAATGAGATGCCGGTGAAGCCCCTGGACCACGGAAGGAACGGAGGATGGAAACCCCCACATGTCGTGATAGAGCCCCGTGACGTTGTAGCGATGAACCCCTCCGAAATCAGACATGGGCAGCCGGCCGTCTTCTCTGGGGAGGTAAGGGTGGTAATCGACGCCTTCCTTGACCGAGGTTCGAAGTCGTTCGACAATGGGGATATCACCTTCTTCGGGAATAACCAGTTTTTCCCGCATGTGTCCGATTACCTCGTCAAAAAGAAGGATGACTGGTGTTCGATAGGTTTCGGCAAGATTGAAGGCATCCACGGTTATGGAGAAGACATCCTGGTGATTGGATGCCGTGAGGGCAATAATCTCGTGGTCACCGTGTGTGCCCCAACGGGCCTGCATGACATCTCCCTGGCCCACGCTGGTGGGCAGGCCGGTGGATGGACCGCCCCGTTGCACATTGACGATGACACAGGGTATTTCGGTCATGATGGCATAGCCCAGGGCCTCCTGCATCAGTGAAAACCCGGGACCGCTGGTGGCGGTCATCACCTTTTTACCGGTCAGGGAGGCACCGATGATGGCGGCCATGGATGCGATTTCATCCTCCATCTGAATAAACTTGTCCCCTTGTTGGGGGAGCCTGCTGGCCAGGTGTTCTGCGATCTCGGTGGAGGGCGTGATAGGATACCCGGCAAAAAAATTGAGCCCCGCGTAAAGGGCTGCCTCCACGCACACCTCGTTGCCCTGGATGAACTTTATCTTTGGGTCCATTGTTGCCCCTTTTTTTATTTTCGCGTCATGAAAAATCTGGTTCTATGGGCCAGGTCAAAATCATGCGGCTGTTGAAGAACCTGGCTATTTTCGATTCGTTTGCTAACCCCACGGCAGGTTACAGGGAATATGCCAGCTATTGGGGTTCAACAATTACCTCGATAGCAAGGTCCGGACACCGCAGTTCACAGAGTTTACAGCAGATGCAGTCTTGAGGACGGGCAGCCACAACTTTGTCGCTATCATCGAGTTCCAGGACCTTTTTGGGGCAGAAATGAACACAGATGCCGCATCCCTTGCACCATTCCCTGTTGATGATGTGTTCTTTGAGTTTGGGTTTTGGCATATGGATTCCCTTGACAATCGCGACTCAGGCGGTAAACAGATGGCGTCACGGTTTATTATAATTTTTTACCAATATGTTAATCGGCAAATTACTGCCAGATAGAAGCATGGTTGTTCAATCCCAATCCCTATGACCCAGAATCCACGCTTCTATTTGAATATTGATTTTGAGGACTATTGTCAATATGATAGAAAAAAAATCGAAGTTCAGTGATTGCCGAGCTTGTCGCAGCTACAAGGAACATGTTGTAATCATGAAAAAAACCATCGCGATCATAGCCATTCTCGTTCTCGGTACCGCTGCACTGCTGGGGATCCCGGCCTGGAACGTCTTTGATTATGCCGCCCAACCTTCAGGGAACGATATTTCCGAAAAATTAATCACTGTGTTGCCGGGGCAGCATTTCAAGATGATTGCGCATCAGCTGGCGAGTTCTGGAATTATTACGGATTCCATAAGGTTCAAACTGTTTGCGCGATTCAAGGGCTATGACAAGCGCATCAAGGCCGGCGAGTACAGACTTTCAGCCGCTCTTTCCCCGAAGCAGATCCTGGAAATCATGGTCAGCGGAAAGGTTGCCCTTTACAGGATTACCATCCCGGAGGGGTACAACCTGGTCCAGATCGCCGACATCGTCTCGAAAATGGGTCTGGCAGAAGCAGCGGGGTTTATCCGGTCCGCCACTGACCCAGAAGTTGTCAATGCACTGGGGTTGGAGACTGGTTCGTTGGAAGGATATCTGTTTCCGGACACCTATCATTTCCCCAAAGGATTGCCCCTGGATGAGATCATGGGCACCATGGTGAATCGATTTTGGGATATATTTTCAACAGAGTGGCGGGAGCGGGCCCGGCAGATGGATATGAGTGTGCATCAGGTCGTCACCCTGGCATCTATTATCGAAAAAGAGACCGGTGCGGCATTTGAACGCCCGTTGGTTGCCTCGGTTTTTCACAACCGACTGGTAAAGGGGATGCGTCTGTCAAGTGATCCGACGGTGATATACGGCATCAAAGATTTCGATGGCAACCTGACCAGAAAGCATTTAACAACGCTGACTCCCTATAACACCTACCTGAACAAGGGCCTGCCCCCGGGACCCATCGCCAATCCAGGTCTTGCATCCCTGGAGGCGGCATTGTATCCAGCCGAAACCGATTATTTGTATTTTGTCTCGAAAAAAGACAGTACCCACCACTTTTCCACCACGTTCGAGGAACATAGCCGGGCGGTGAGAAAGTATCAGTTAAAAAAATAAATTCGCCTCGGCGATTTTATTTTAAAGCGGCGTTGCCGCTTTTTTTTAATAAGACTGGACAATTTTTCCAAACGAATTGAGGGAAGAACCATTACCTTTAACAGCTTATAGTTTAAAGCGAAACCTCTTGGATGATCTCAATGAAATTGACGGACGAACAGATGGCAGGGCAGCGGTTGATGGTTGGGTTTGACGGCAACGACCTGAGTACGGATGTGAAATTTCTAATCAGGGACCTGCATGTGGGTGGCCTAATCCTCTTTCGGCGCAACATTGCAGAACCGGAACAGGTTCGGCATCTGTGCCTTTCTTCCCAGGAATATGCAAGATCGTGCGGAGAGCCGGCCCTGTTTATTGCCATTGACCAGGAGGGAGGAACCGTTGCCAGACTGAAGAGCCCCTTCACGGAATTTTCCGGCAATGTGCACATGAAGGGGACCCAGGACGCTGTCTCCTTTGCCAGGGTATCGGCCAAAGAGCTCCGGGATGTGGGCATCAACATGAATATGGCCCCGGTCCTGGATGTGGCCGTTGATCCCCGGGTCAGTATCATGAAAGATCGTGCTTTCGGGTCTGATCCGGAATGGGTGTCCCGTCTTGGGATGGCCGTGATTCAGCACCTTCAGGAAGGGGGCGTCATGTCGGTTGCCAAACACTTTCCCGGGATCGGCAGGACCACGCTCGACTCCCATATGGATCTTCCTTTTCTGGAAACCGATGCCCAGGATCTAACTGCCATCGATCTTGCTCCGTTTCAGGATGCCATTGATAATGGTGTGGCCGGTATGATGCTTTCCCACATCTGCTACCGTTCCCTGGACGACCAGATGCCGGCCAGTCTGTCGAAGAAGATTGCCCGGGACCTCCTGAGGCATCGTCTGGGGTATGATGGCGTGGTCATGACCGACGATCTGGATATGGGTGCCATCAAAAAACACCATGATGTGCAAGCATCCATGCAGAAAATTCTGGCTGCCGAGATTGACATTGCCCTGATCTGCCACCGCAGTCCGGATATGGAAACGGCTTTCGAAACCATCCGGTCGTTTCAGTCCACGTCACCAACGAATAGAAGATTGGGTGAGCAATCAGTGCGACGGATCATGGCCTTGAAGAAAAGGTATCTGGCCTAAGATGAGCATTTCAATTTTTAAAATAAGCGACGAACGTCGCGTCAGATAAAATCGTTTTACGATGTTATTCGTGAGTACACATCGCTGTCCAATTGGGAGGTGTGGCCCTGGATTAGATGGTGATAACCGGCAGCGGCAATCATGGCGGCATTGTCACCGCAGAGGCTCAAGGGAGGGATGTGAACGGTTATTCCTTTTTCCTTTGCCGTTGTTTCTATTTTATTTCTCAGGTTTGTGTTGGCGGCAACCCCCCCCACAACGGCCACGTGCCGGCAATCCATTTTTTCAGCTGCGGCAAAAAGTTTGAAGGAGAGGACATCCACCACTGAGGCCTGGAACCCGGCCGCGATGTCCGGGATTTCCTGGCTCAGATGCTGCAGGTTCTTTTCGATATATCGACGCACGCCCGTCTTTAGACCGCTGAAACTGAAGTCGAATTCGTTTTTATCGAGATAGGCTCGTTTGAAGAAAATTTTTTCGGGATCTCCCTTCCGGGCTACCTCATTGATGATTTTTCCTCCTGGGTAGCCGAGATCAAGCATTTTGGAGACCTTGTCAAAGGCTTCGCCGGCTGCATCATCTCGTGTCTGACCCATTAAAGCCCATGTGGTGTGCGAGGTGACATGGTAAACAGCCGTGTGCCCCCCTGATGCCAGGAGTGCGATAAAGGGAAAGGGGGGAGGTGTCCGGGTGAGAAAAACTGAATTGATATGCCCTTCCAGGTGGTTGATGCCTATCCAGGGTATACTTAGGGCATAGGCAAATGCTTTGGCAAAAGAGAATCCGACCAGAAGGGATCCCACCAGACCGGGTCCCTGGGTGACAGCTATGCCATCCAACTGGGGGGTTGTGATTCCGGCCGACTGGATGGCCTCGTCCACCACCGGCACGATAGACTCGATGTGTTTGCGGGAGGCCAGTTCGGGTACGACCCCGCCATAGGGGCTGTGGAGCTTGACCTGGGATGCCACGATGGAGGAAAGAATTCGATTGCCGTCCTCAAGAATTGCTGCCGCAGTTTCGTCACAGGATGATTCAATGCCGAGTGTGATCATGATGAAAAAATCGTGTAATAAAGTTTATACGCGTGCGTTAGCGTCTATTCCTGTGATCTTGTTTCTTTGTGCTGGCCACCTGCCCGGTGCCCGGTACTTTTGCTGTTCAACTGCGGCAAACAGCGCCTCGACGCTGACCGTTCGCGAGCCATGTCAGAAATCGCCGACATGGGGTTTGGAGGGTATGGCGCCAGAGCCACCCTGGACGAAAAGAGCGCTTAACGGGGTTATGCCCATACGATCCGGTCTGTACCTGCTTTTCGATCGACAATTTCTCCAATGAAATAGGCCTTTTCGTCCATGGCGTTGATGCGTTCAAAAACATCCTGGGCTGAGTTTTCCGGCACAATCGCGATCATCCCCAGACCGTTGTTGAATGTGTGTTTCATTTCCTTGTCTTCGACACCGCCGGCTTCCTTTAGAAAGGTGAAGATGGGCGGAATTTCCCAGCTGTTTTCCTTGATGATGATACCGCAGGCTTCGGGAATGATTCGGACTAGATTGTCTTCGAAACCGCCTCCCGTGATATGACAGAGTCCGTTAATCGGCAAGTCCCGCGATATGCTCAGGAGGGTTTCGGTATATATTCTGGTGGGTGTCAACAGTTCTTCGGCCAGGGTTTTACCCAGTTCGGGCAGGTACTCATCCAGATTCATTTTGAGCATATCGAAACAGATTTTTCGTACCAGGGAATACCCATTGCTGTGCAGGCCGCTGGAAGCGATGCCGATGAGCTGGTTTCCGACCCGTATATCAGATCCGTCGATGATTTTGTCATTGTCCACGACACCGACGGTGAATCCGGCAAGATCATATTCGTTCTCCTGGTACATTCCGGGCATTTCCGCGGTTTCACCACCTATGAGGGCGCAATTGGCAATTTTGCAGCCATCACCGATACCGGTAATGATTGCCATGGCAGTGGTATTGTCGAGTTTGCCCATGGAGATGTAATCGAGGAAGAATAGCGGCTTGGCACCCTGAACGGCAATGTCGTTGACACACATGGCTACCAGGTCGATTCCAATGGTGTCGTGTTTTCCCGTGAGAAAGGCGATCTTGAGCTTGGTCCCCACGCCATCGGTGGAGCTAACCAGTACAGGTCTATTTAAGTTGTCAAGGTTCAGGGAGTACATGCTGCCAAATCCGCCGATGTCACTGAGGACGTTGGACTTGAATGTACTTCTGGCAATTTTTTTTATCTGGCCTACCAGTGTGTTGGCCTTGTCGATATCAACACCGGCATCGGCATATGTGAGTGGTTTTTTCATCTTGATAATCGCTTTCTCCTGGTCCTGTCAGTCAGGATACGGATGTTTGCACACCTGCGAATTGCCCTTTTACGATTGCCGATATTCCTGAAATCGGCTGTGGCGATGGGTCGATTTATGTATGCTGATAAATTGGAAATCTAATCCGCAGGCGTCTAAAAGTCAAAACAAATTTTTGGTCTTGTCCTGGACTGTTAGGATTTTAAATCTTGACTTGTGGCTGGAAAGCTAAGAAAGTAGCTATTTCGAACCGCTACAATGAGCGCATTCCCCGTGGCTTGTTGCGGGGTTCTTCAGTAGAAAAACATTATTTCCGGTTTGTCCGGGCAGGGTGATACAAATGAGAAAGTCTATACAAATAGGTCTGCTGGGCTTGGGAACGGTGGGCACCGGTGTCGTCAGGATGTTGAGGGAAAACAAGGAGATCCTGGAGGCGCGTGTGGGTATGCCCCTGAAGTTAAAATATATCGCCGATATCGATCTTGAAAGGGACCGGGGTCTTCAACTGGACAAATCCATACTGACGTCGGATGCCTTTCAGGTGGTAAATGATCCGGAAGTGGACATTGTTGTCGAGATGATCGGTGGAGAGGGTATTGCAAGGGCATTGATTCTGAAAGCCCTGGAAAACAGGAAGCAGGTCGTTACCGCAAACAAGGCCCTCCTGGCCAAGCATGGCAACCAGTTGTTCAAAAACGCCATGGACAGCGGTGTGGACCTGGCCTATGAAGCGAGTGTGGGTGGCTGTATGCCCATCATCAAAACGTTACGGGAGTCGCTGGTGGGGAACCGTATTCAGTCCATGACAGGCATCCTGAACGGCACCTGCAATTACATCTTGTCCAAGATTACCGACGAAGGTATCGAATTTGATGCCGCCCTGGCCAAAGCTAAAGCCAACGGCTATGCCGAAGCCGATCCGACATTGGATGTTGAGGGGTTTGACACCGCCCATAAACTGGCGATATTGACATCCCTGGGGTACGGTATGGAGATCAACTTCGACGATATCTATATCGAGGGTATTTCCAAAATAACACCGCTGGACATCGCATTTGCAGGGCAGTTCGGCTACCGTATCAAACTTCTGGCCATCACCAAGGCCGGTGACAATACGGTAGAGGCGCGCGTGCACCCGGCCATGATACCCTTTGACAATCTTTTGTCGAATGTCAACAGCACGTTGAATGCCATCACCGTTACGGCCGATGCCGTGGGTGATATCCTTTTATACGGGCATGGTGCTGGTATGATGCCGACGGCCAGTGCCGTTGTCGGCGATATCGTGGACATTTCCCGGAACCTCCTGATGAACGCCAGCGGGCGTGTGCCCCTGATGTCTTACCAAATGGATCGAGTAAAACGGATTCCGGTGACACCTATCAGGGATATCACTACCCATTATTATTTTCGGTTTTTCGCCCAGGACAAGCCCGGGGTCTTATCCACCATCTCCGGAATTCTAGGCAAACACGGTATCAGTCTCAAGTCGGTGAATCAAAAGGGGCGTAAGACAGAAGGATCCGTGCCAGTTGTCATGCTGTCGCATCTGGCCCGGGAAGAGGACGTCCAGAATGCCCTGGCAGAGATAAAGGTTCTGGATGTTGTCAGCCGGGCACCCATGCTTATTCGTATCGAGGATGACAACTACGAAGAATGAGAATAAAGTGTTGAAAAGAAAGGAATCGAACTTAATGATGAAAATCATTTGTGCGGACATGGAAGGTATTTTTACGCCTGAAATTTGGATTCGGGTTGCCAAGAAAACCGGCATCGAGGAGTTGAAACTGACCACCCGGGATATATCCGACTACGATGTGCTGATGAAAAAACGCCTGGGGATTCTGGCTGAAAACGGTCTCAAACTGAAAGATATCACGGATGTCATCGAGACCATGGATCCTCTCGAGGGTGCATTGGATTTTCTAAACTGGGCCCGGGAGCGGACCCAGATCGTTGTCGTGTCCGACACCTATGTTGAATTTGCGCGGCCTCTTTTGCGAAAGCTGGGTTGGCCCACGCTTTTCTGCAACACCCTGACCATTTCACCGGAGGGGGACATTTCCGGTTACAACCTGCGTCAGAAGGACGGCAAGCGTCAGACGGTGCTGAGCCTGAGACGTCTCAACTACCACATCCTGGCCGTAGGCGACTCCTACAATGATATCACCATGCTCAAGGAAGCGGATGCGGGCGTGCTATTCAAGCCCCCCGAAAACGTCAGGAGCGAGTATCCGGAACTGCCCGCAACGTACAATTATGACGAACTGAAAGAGGTCATGGGACCGCTTCTGGCCGAGGGCACCAATGCATAATGGTAAAGGGGATGGGAGAGTGGGAGTGTCCGTGAAATCCCATCGAACTGAATACCGTGTTATCTACGGTGACACAGACAACATGGGGGTGGCATACCATGCCAATTACCTGCGCTGGTTCGAGATCGGCAGAGCCGAACTGTTCAGGTCACTTGGCATGACCTATAAGTCCATCGAGGAGAAGGGCTATTTCCTGCCGGTGTCCGAGGTTTACTGCAAGTTCGTCGATTCGGCCCGGTATGACGACCTTATTGTCATCGAAACGGCCGTGGACAGCAGTCTGCGGGCAGGGATGAAATTCAATTACCGGATCCTGCGCAAAGATGATGAGACCAGGCTGGTTCAGGGTTTCACCAAGCATGCCTATGTGGATCGCAGCGGTCGCGTGATCCGCCCGCCCCGGTTTATAACCGACATCCTGAAGCAGTACGATTTTTTTTAACCGACCTTACCGCATCAACTGTGTTGTGGACCATTCGCGGTAGAGGACTACAGCTTCATGGTCCGATGCCTTGCGGCTGCGCAAACCTCGGTTAAAAAAGGAACACATCAAATCATTTTCTATATGTGTTAAACTTTCTAATTGCTCATAGCTTTCCGTTTAAAGCTTCAAGGAGGATCCATGTTGAAGATTGATGAAGACAAGAACGGTCTGAAATTCAACATATACGTACAACCCAGGTCCAGCCGAAACCAGGTTGTGGGGCTGCACGGGGATGCCCTTAAGGTGAAAATCAAGGCGCCGCCTGTGGAAGGGGCTGCCAATAAGATGTGTATCGCTGTTCTGGCAAAGACCCTGAACGTTTCCAAATCTGCCATCGAGATTGTTTCCGGGCAGACCTCAAGGACCAAGCGCGTTCAGGTTTGCAGGGAGAAAGACAGGGATTTCCGTGAAGAAACCGAGCGCCTTAAACAGGTTGTCCAGTCGTTGGGTTAGATTTTTTATGATGGGAGCGACAACGTCGCAAATTTTAAAATCGAGATAGCGATTTTATTGGAATTGCCTTGACACCGACATGTTTCAGTAATATATTCCTCTTTTACAAATGATGCGGGGTGGAGCAGTCTGGTAGCTCGTCGGGCTCATAACCCGAAGGTCGTTGGTTCAAATCCAGCCCCCGCTACCAACAAAATCAAAGGGTTACGATCGATAAGTCGTAATCCTTTTTTAGTTTGCTACCCTATTGCTACCCAGGTGCGATTTTTTACAATTCCATACTTCCACAACTACCTAAGACAACCTGCTTATATTATAAAGAAATCAATGCTATATTGAAAATTTACATAATTTCGTTTAATATGAGGAAAGGAGCTTACAACCTGGAGGCTTAAACACATCAATAATGAGGCTAACATTTCAAATTGTCCACCACCTGGCGGACATCACTTAAACATCATTTTCCTTTCAGGCTTTTGGTGGAACACTGACAATTTCCAAACCTTTTCTCCATTTTAATCTTTTCCATTATCGTGGACATGCCATTTTCCAGATAGTCTTTTTGGATGTCAACTAAGGAGTACTCGAAACAGTAACAAATTAAATCGTTCACAATATGGTCCTTCAAAATATGCTTTTCCAAGATGTTGATAGATGGAGAGAAGTCCAGTTATCAATTTTGATGTAAATTTTACCGATACCATACGGTTATGTCAATCGTGCACCGGAAAGCCCCATGAGTACAATAAACGACCGACTGTCATTATATTCGCACATCGTTACTTTTTAGGCCACCTGATATCTACCGTTTTGTTGGAGTCATCGGCAATGGCCAGTTGGAGACTTATGCCAGTAATCTTTAAAAAATGATAGATAGCAAGACACCCATATATGGTATGATAGCCTTTTTAGAGGTTTCCCGTTTCGTTAATGTGTTGGAATCGGGACTTCGCCCGGAGCAAAGTTCGGGTTACACCCAGCTTGTCATGCCGCCGGTCTTTTATCCGTAACTTTTGAGATGAAATCAACCTGCATTCTCACGACCTTATCAAACCATTCACCCTCGTATATCTCGAAGTGGTCAATTGGTAGCGTATGGAATATGCCCAGGTTACCTGTTACCTCCGCAATTTTGACGTGAGAATTTGGTGCAACGATCTGGTCGTTCTCACATTGGAAAAAGACCATGGGACAGGTGACCCTTTTGGCAGCCTCAATGATATTTGGACCATGTGGCTCCACGATTGTGCGAGCAACGATTTCGTTGCGGAACAATTTTGAGCTTTTCACCAGTCGAGCATATCCTTCGTATGCCCCAGGCACATTGAGAATCGCTGTAGTTCCTGGAACGCCAATAGCTGGCAACATGTGGGGAGAAAGACCAAATCGAGAGCGCCCCTTATCGCGCTGAGCATGTATCAAAAGTTTGAGCATCCAAGCGATACCAACCTGTTTAAGGACATGCTTCCCATCGACTCGATGATCCAGCGAAGAACATTGGCCGATCACACCGGCAATTCTGTGGTCCTCGGCTGCCAGCGCAATGCCGTAGTTACCCCCTGCCGATGTCCCCCAAACAACGATTTTGTCTGGGTCGATCTCTTTAAGTGAGCGCAGGTGAACTATCGCTCCACGGGCATCCTCAATCTGCTTGCGAACAGAATAGAGTTGTCTTGGCTCCCCATCACTTTCACCGAAATGTCGATAGTCAAAGGAAAAGGCTGCAAACCCGGCCTCTACGAAGCGGAGTGCGTATTGCTCTATAATCATATCTTTCGTACCACAAAACCCCGTGTTGAGTAGGATACACGGGACTTTGACGGTGGTTTCCTCTGGAATATACAACCACCCGCTAAGTGCAAGACCGTTAACCTCGAAAGTAACATTCCGTCGGCACGGCGGCGTGGAATACTTAGAAGTAATCTGCGGCATCGGCTGTCTCTTCACCCGCAAGATGGGAAACATAATGATAACTATTAGATAAGTAGCGATTAACACAATTAAGGAACCAAGGATTTTTATCGCGATCATGCGGCAGATCCTTTCTCAACAACATAGTGGAGCAAGGTTGGTTAAAGAAAATGCTTCTGTTCACTGGTGTCCGCTCATAACTATTTTAATGAAAACAATCATACATGCATAAATGTATAAGGAAAAATGTTGATGAAGATAATCACCCGTCATACAAAATTGCTGATGCCATATCTTGGGGTCAAAGAAAATAATGCATAACTCAACATTTCGCTAATAAGCCTTCAAACCGGAAACTGCGATTGATGGAGAGATGTCCAGTTATCAAGCTCAACCAAATTATTAGCGATACCATCTGGTTATCCCCACGGTATCACGGAGGAGCCTATGAATACAAGATACAGTCTGTTGTGATAATTTTTTTGCACACCGGTAAAATTTAAGGCGCTTGATATCTACCGTTTTGTTGGAGCAATCTGTAATGCACAATAAGAATGCAGGGCCATTTCAGAACTGATCGATTCCTACGGATCATCACACTCCTAAATAACAACTTGACAACAAGCGTATGAAACCATATATTAACTCTAACGTGGATATTGGTTATCCACATAAGTGATATTGCATAAAATTTTGGAGGATCATTATGTTTGACGAAACGTTTATGACGGTTGTTAGTAAAGAGGGTGTTGTTTCCATAGTATCATGTTCCGATAACGAAGCTCATGTAGTGAATACATGGAATTCTTACTTGGCTTTCCCTGGAGAGGACCGAATGCTTATCCCAGTGTTTGGAATGAGAAAGACCCAGAAGAAAGTTGAGAAAAACCCCAACGTATTGCTTACTTTAGGCACTAAAGAGGTCGAAGGAAAAATGGGGCCAGGCACCGGGTATCTTATCAAGGGAACAGCGAAATTCATGAAATTCGGCCCGGAATTTGATATGATGAAGCAAAATTTCTCTTGGGCTAATCGTGTTCTTGAAGTAACAGTTTCATCTGTAAAACAGACGATTTAGGCTTACATTTCCCTTGTCTTTACGCAGAGCGACTCCTCCTGATCATTAATGCTTGAAAAGAGGATCTAAGCAGCGTGTATTCGTAGGTAGTCGCTCTAAGCAATAATTCATGTCCGGGAAGACAACCTTTACGTTTACATTTTGTAATTACTATCCTGTTACTGAAACTGATATAAGAAATGTAAGGTAATAAGAGTCATTCCCTTTTGGTATAGGAGGGTCCAATGCAGTTCAGTGTTGGAGTTGAGTACGCATTTCATTCGTTGTTTTATATGGTTGATCTTCCTGAAGATAAGACTGTTGGTATCAAGAAAATAGCGGAATTAAATGCAATCTCAGAAACTTACCTATCAAAATCTTTCGCTAAACTGAGAAAGTTCGGTATCGTTCGGTCAATACCCGGAGTTAAAGGTGGCTATGAGTTAGCTAAACCTGCAGAGGATATTTCTTTTTGGGATATCATTGAAGCTATCGAAGGTCCCTCTTACTTTTTTCAGTGCGCTGAAATACGAAAAAAGAATATTTTTGTGGATGACCCTTCTGTGTTTACATCTGAGTGTCCTTGCCTGATAAAAGTGGTGATACAGGAAGCGGAGGAGTTGTTTCGTAATAGGTTAAAAACCAGGTCTCTACGTTGGTTATATGATCAAGTACACAATGATTTTTCAGAGGAGAAAAAAAAGGCCATAACTGAATGGATTGATTCAATCTGATTTTATCCAGTAAGTGTTGAATATGAATACCTTGGGCAGTAGCCAATTTAGTACCCACCAAGGATGCGGCTCAATTTAAGATATCATTGCTGATTCTGAAATTATCGGAGAATCCTCTGCACTGGTGATGAATGGAGAGAAATCAAGAATATCAGTCTACCAGCACCAGGGCCAACGCTATCGTCAACGTCAAAGTCAAAGTCACCACCATTGAACCGAAAAAGCGAGCGCATTCCCCGTAGCTTGCTGCGGGGTTAGCGAGCGAATCTAGATTAGACAGAATTCCTTACGGTCGAAGATTCCTCGTAGCTTGCTGCGAGGTTCTTCAATAGAGGGACATTTTTACTAGTCCAGACCACCTTACCGCTGTTATTAATCTGCGGATCTTGATCATCATAGTCGTTGTCGGTTAATTATCCTAAAATGGCTTTAAGATCCTCTTCAGCTGATGAGATCGGTTTAATTTCAAAATTATCTACAAGAGTTTGCAGAACATTCGGGGTAATAAAGGCTGGTAGAGAAGGCCCTAAGCGGATATCTTTAATGCCAAGATGAAGCAGTGCCAGTAAAACGCAAACAGCTTTTTGCTCATACCAGGAAATAATCATAGAAAGCGGCAATTCATTGACCCCAACACCAAATGCGTTTGAAAGCGCAAGGGCAATTTGAACAGCTGAATAGGCATCATTGCACTGCCCGGCATCTAAAAGACGAGGTATGCCGCCGATATCGCCTAGATCCTGGTCAAAGAAGCGGTATTTACCGCAGGCAAGGGTCAAGACAATGCAATTCTTGGGCACTTTTTCAACAAACTCAGTGTAGTAATTTCGGCCGGGTTTGGCACCATCACAACCAGCTACCAGAAAGAAATGTTTTATATCACCTGATTTAACGGCTTCGATGATCTTGTCGGCAACGCCCAGAACGGCATTGCGGGCAAAACCGACAGTTACCTCCTGTGTGACATGATCTTCCCCAAAACCTGGAAGCTCTAAAGCCCTATCAATAACCGGCTGAAAATTAAGGTCCGGGATATGAGGTATGCCCGGCCAGCCAACCATGCCGCTAGTAAATAGGTTTTCTTTATAGTCATTTTTAGGCCGCTGGATACAATTGGTGGTCATCAAAATGGCACCCGGAAAATCAGAAAATTCTTTCGTCTGTTTTTGCCAGGCCGTACCGAATTGACCGTAGAAATGTGGATATGCCTTTAACTTGGGGTAGCCATGCGTCGAGAGCATCTCGCCGTGGGAGTAGATGTTAATATCTTTTCCTTCTGTTTGTTTTAAAAGTGCCTCAAGATCGTTCATATCGTGTCCTGAGACAAGAATGGCTTTTCCCTTCTTATACCCCAGCGGAACCTTTGTCGGTACAGGATGACCAAATTTTTCTGTATTGCCTGCATCAAGAAGCTCCATGGCTTTATAGGCGGCCTCCCCACATCTGAGTGCCATCTGGACCCAGTCTTCAACGCTAAGGTCATCGCCCTGAATAGCGGCCAGCCCCTCATGCACATATGCGTAAACACTTTCATCTTCCTGCCCTAAAATCAGCGCATGGTCCGTGTAAGCACTAACGCCCTTAATTCCATAGAGCACTGTATGTTTTAAGGATAGGATATCCGGATTTTCACCTGGATACGATTTTATTCCGACTTGTTCCCCTTGTTTCACCAACTCTTCCAAGCCGGTTTTTGCTTGGAAAACGGCAGGTCCGTCAGGCCATCCATTATTACCGCCGGCAGCCTCAACTTGTGTTTTTAATTTTTCACGCAACCTAATGGATTGCTGGATCAAATCCACAAATCGATCAGGGTCAAAATCAACATTTGTCAGGGTGGAGAAGGCTGCCTTGACCGTGAAAACGTTTACATCACTGTCTGAGACACCAACTTTTCGCCCTTCCACGGCAACTTGTGACAGTCCCATTAATGAATAAAGAAGCAGATCCTGCAAAGCTGCGATTTCCGGTAATTTTCCACAAACGCCCTGTACGGTGCAACCTGTCCCCTTAGCGGTTTGTTCACACTGGTAACAAAACATAGCGGCTCTCCTTGTTAGCTTTTTGAATATTTAAGAATTGGAACTCATTAGATTTATGATTTCTTGCATTATGGTTAAGTATTCTCGAACTCAAGAATAGTGATGCTATTGTGAAGATCAAAAGAGAAATGATCAGACGTGTCGAGATGTGTTTGAAAATCAGAGCAGGTACAAGCCTGATTCATGATTTAAGATACAATATCAGGAAATTATTGAAACCACAAGATATGGTTATTTTAAGATCGATGCAGAAGATGTGATATGCTCGGAAATGTCGGCTGAAAACCAAATATCAACCCGGTGATGATACATGGAGAGACTGTCGAAAAAGCTTTTATGACAAACCAGGCTATCTCTCATATTCAGATCATACCACTTTTAGCGACTTGAGCCTATCAATCTCCCAATTCAGTCTATGCGAAACCATAATTGGCCACTTTTTCTATGTTGTGGACCATACAATAAAGCAGCCACTGGATATTTACTTTCACCTTACCTCTTAAGTTAAACTTGTCCATTCGTTTTTGAGTCCGAATGTTGGCAAACACAGGTTCAACGATTGCGATCCGTCGGGGATAGATCTTACGCCCTTTTTCTGAGTCGATCTTTTTGATGTAGTCCAAATTAGGAGATCTTTTCAATTTGAGGTTAATTGCTAAGAGTTGATAACACGAAAACACAACTTTTCCAGAATAGGACTTGTATTACGCGTAATGATGGTGCCACAGGTTTGTCTAACCCGCTGATAAGACATCGCAGGTATTAAAGCGGTATATTAGTAATTTTCATAAGATTTTTTTAATATTTCAATAGGATGCTGAACCGGGTAGTTACTCATTTGGTTGAATTGTAGTCGGCAACTTAAGCAATCAGTGATCAGATAGTTTGGATCCAATTGTCTAACTTTTGCCATCAATCGGCTACCCATTTGTATGGAAGTTTTATGAAAATCATGTTTGAAACCCATGATCCCTGCAATGCCGCAACAGTAAAAAGTGCTCTGGAAAGTCTCCACCGAGATATCAGGAATCTGGGCTAATAGGTCCAGATAGGGCATGCCCACACCCTGTTCCCTTAAGTGGCAAGGCGGATAATAGACCATCTGCCCAAGGACTGGTCCCAACTTGGTGTCCAATTTACCTCTACGATATAAATCTAATAGGTATTCTCCAAGGTCATAGGTGTTTTCTGCGACTTTGATTCGTTTCAACGGATCTATAACCGAGAAATATCCATTGTCTTTTAGGATTTCTCCATAGATGGATTTATCGAGTACGCGATGCTCTGCCATTTTACAAGAGCCATTTAATGCATATTCAAAGTTCACGGTTTCCTGCGTTTTATTGTTCTTGCCGAGCGCTGCTTTACTTCCAGCGGATACTTTGGATTTATCAATACTGCTCCCTTTGAATGGTACTTTTTCTGGGATTTTCATATGCCGATCGTCGCCACCGGCAAGATCCTGGTATTCATTTGAGTAGTATGCACACTCCCGGAGTGCGTATTTCAACATATAGCCGCAAGTGGGACAAGAGCAGACTACATCATACCCCCCTTCCACCACCTCTGCCAGTTGCGTTATCGTTCGCTCTGCAAACGTCAATGTCAACTTTCTGTCACCTTCGAGCATACTCGGCATTCCGCAGCAATTCTGTTCCGGATAATAGACACTAATATCGTTTCTCTCGAGAATTTCGATGGCAGCTTTGGGGACGTCCGGGAATAAATACCGGGCAGTACAACCTGCAAAGTAGGCTACTTTGCGCCCCTTTTTCGATTGGGGCTTTTCATCCAACTTACGACGTTTAGCCCATGACGGAAAATTCTCTTTCGGGAAAATCGGAAGCTTGCGTTTAGGGTTTATTCCTGCAATCCTTTTAATAAAACGACTCGTATGTTTGTTTTGAAGGAAAAAATTGGATATCTGGGGAATGGCACCACACAACTTCCCCACTCGCTCCACATCTTCAAGAGTTCGGATGTATAAAT
Source organism: uncultured delta proteobacterium (assembly GCA_963823335.1). Classification (GTDB taxonomy): domain Bacteria; phylum Desulfobacterota; class Desulfobacteria; order Desulfobacterales; family B30-G6; genus B30-G6. Next base: position 1,768,787 of record CAWGLD010000001.1, read on the forward strand.
CGAGTCCATCCCTATCTATAAAAAGAGTTTTAGCGGTGATAATATCCTCACGGATATTAGGACAAGGGCATAATGCGCAGTAGTTGCATAAATCTGCAACATGCCGCAATTCCTGGGAAGTAATCTGTTCACCAGTTTCTTTTTCCCTGTCCCACAGTTTGTATATCTCTGGAAATAATAAGCAACTGGTGTCCATAATGTGCCGGCAACAATCACAATCCGTGCAGGCGTCAACGACCTTCCTCATCATGTGTTCCGCATTATCCATCTCACTTGTAGATAAGAACTTGCTATTTGGCATGCTGTGTATCCTGAATCTCGATTTGTACACCTAACTACATACTTGATAAGAACCATTTAACCTTTCACGATTTCATGGCTCCTCAAAACATGTGCTCTATAAATGAAATCACAACTGAAAGCCATTCAATTCCCTGTACAGATATAGCATTTCTGACAAAAATGCAAAAAAGGGCAAATCCATCTAAATGGTATTGCCCTTTACGATTCAAATCACAAGAAATTATATGCTCAAAAAATATTAATATTTCTTGGATTATGTCAACTGAGTTATAAGGTAGTTACATGAATTGACGAAATGGGTCAAGAACTCATCGATTTTATTGGTGGTGACTTTTGATACCCTGTTTGAAAGCCAAGTATCACTGTAATACCGATATATGGAGAGATCCTAAGGTTATCACCCCGCCAAAAAACTTGCGATAACATCACATTTTGGGCTGAAAATAGCCTGGAACGCTATTACTGATACCATTTTTCTTACAATTATGCAAAAAAGGGAAAACCGCTGAAACGGTTCTCCCTAATGATAACATAAAAATACAAGTCGCTTAAAAACGGCTATGGTGGTGATGTGCTATAAAACCTGAAAATGTCGTTAAATACCGATGAGTTGGAGTAATCTGCTATTCAAATGTCAGGCTCTCAACTACTGACGCAATTTTTTCTGGGTTTCGTCCGGTGTGGATAACAAGATAAACACATTTATTATCTCTGTATGAAGATACGACCAGCGATGTCAATTTAATATAATCGTAATATGTCCATTTGATATCTGTCCTATATGCGCGTGAGCCACAATTCAAAGTTATTTCCTTATTGGCTATAACCTCAGCATCAGAACCTATGATTTGAAGATATTCCATATAAAATTTTGGTCCGAAATCCTCTAATTTGAGCTTATCCGGAATGGCAATTACAGATGCTTCAAAATTTGCCCTGTTTGGTGTTTTCATTCTCATTATTTGTCCCGGAGAAGTGACACTTTGCTTTTCGCTCCCAATAGGATACTCAAACATAAATTTTGGAGATTTCGCTCGCCTGAATATACCGTCCTTTGCTATACCCTCTTCTCTGGATAACCAGACAAAACCATCTGAAAAAGAAGTGGACACGCTTTTTACCAATTGATCAAGTCTTTCGGCTTCTCTCGTATTTGCTGGCAACGACTCAGAAGATACAACTGCAGGAAATATATATTTCTTCGTTAATTCAAGCGGAAGAGAAGTTTTCCCGACGGGTAAGTCAGCGGTAAATACCACAACCATATTCATCTCCGCTGCCACCATAATATACTGACCATTAGAGCCGATAGCAGAATAATTGCCGTCATCATCCACCCACCATTGATACCCGTATTGCACAGCTGGTTTAGCTTCAATATGTCCACGCGTTGATTTTTCTACCCAAGAACTCGATACAAGTTGCTTCTTCTCCCACCTTCCCTTATTGAGGTAAAGCCATCCAATTTTGGCCATGTCATGGGGTTTTAACCACATCCGACCATATCCAACATCAATACCCTGCGGGCTTTTTTCCCAATCAATTTCTGAAATACCAAGGGGAGTGAATAGATTCTTTTCAGCAAATTCTCTGGTTTTCATTTTCGTTGTAGTGTTGATGATTACCGATAAAAGATGTGATAAGCCGTTGCAGTACACGTATTTACTACCTGGAGGACGGACCATCGGTAGATTAAGGACATGTTGCCCCCAATCACCGCTGCGCCTCATTTCGAATAATCCTTTCCAATTGTAATGATGAGAGTCCCTGCAATCTAAACCAGAAGCCATAATCAACAAGTGCTCAAGTGTAATTGACCTTTTATTGCCACCTAAGCTATCAATTATATTATGCGGTAATAATTCAACAATAGGTTGATCGACACTTTTTATATACCCTCTATCAATCGCTATGCCTATCAGGATCGACATAATACTCTTTGTACAGGAACGAATGATGTGTCTCTGGCCTTTTGAAAATGGGTAAAAGTAGGCATCAAGAACCATGTAACCATTGCGGATTATTGATATGCTATCTATGTTGTAACCTTTCATTTTTATCTCTTCAATCATATTGGCAAGCACTTGAGATTGCATGCCCTGTTCCTCAGGAGTGGAGGTCTGCCATCCATTTGCGGGGTAAGTGTTAACGGCTGCGGGCGAGAGTGAATAGGAAAATGTAGTAATCAAAAAAGCAAGAAGGGTGTAAAATAAAATGTACCATTTATCTTGAATCAAATTCATGGTTCCCCCTTGGGCAAATATTAGACGATTGCAGATACATGGATTCTGCAAATATTACTTCGCCCAGATAACTGTGTCTTTCGAGCATATCTGCAATCTGAGTCCCCCACAATTCTATTACAGATATCCCATTTCTTACAAAAATACAAAAAAGGGGAAATTCAGCTGAACCGATCTTCCCCTTGATATGATAAAAAACCTGTAAACATCAAGAAACTGTCATGTGTTGGAGAGTTGTGGAGACTCCGCGAGCTACACCCTACGGGCTCGCTCGCCTCCACAACAGCTATCTATAGGAAAGGTACCAGACATCAACGGTCAAAGTCGTGTACTTTATTTCTCTCCAATGATAGCAATTTCTGCCGAATCCGGAGTCAGAGGTTTACCGGCAACATCCGAGTATAACGCTTTAACTTTTAGGCCGTTTTCTTCAAATTCGTTTCTCAGCGAATCTTTGTTGAAGTACTGTAACCAATTATAAACCGTACGCTTCCGGTTTTTTTCTATCACGGTATATTTATCAAGAATCACCAGTTCGTTTTCATATTTAAACGTGTTTACAAAGCAGTAATAATCGTCAGGCGACCAGAAACCGTTTAGCTGATTTAGTTGATAAGCTGCCAATTCTTCTCTCTGCTTGAAAGCGTTTATAGAATATACATCAAGTAACACGGAACCTTCCGGCTTCAGTAGCGACCGAAATTTTGAGAGTATCGTTTTCCTTTGTTCGGGACTCAGGGCGCAGAAATCACACATTATCATTATGATAAGATCGAAACGGTCTGTTGTATCAAAATCAAGATAGTTCATCAGAAGGTAACTGATTTCAAGTTCTTTTCGAGTAGCCTCCTGCTTAGCATATCTGATAGAATTTTCAGAGAAATCTATACCAGTCACAGTTGCACCACGTTCTGCCAGTTTTTCTGTGTAGAGACCCGGTCCGCAGCCGAAATCTGCAATTTTAGTGCTTTCACCCACTCCGAATCGAGAGGCAATCCATTCTGCGGAACATTCAATAAAATTTCTGTTCCGGGATGACATATCAACTGATTCGTTCAGGTGATATCCGAGCATCTGTTTTGATGTGTGTTCATCTGTCCAAAGTTCATCAGCTGTATAGAACTGAAAAGGTTCGGGACGTGAATTTATTTCTTTGAGTTCCTGAAACATAATTAATCCTATATTGATTTCTAACACATAGCGATTTAATCCTTGGCTCGTCTTTTTGAGTGATGCTCTGTGGTGTGAACAGATGCCTTATTAAAGTCGATGCATTATTCATTTTTTAGGTTGACCTTTGATTGATGGAGAGATCCTGCAGATATCACCTTTGCCAGATATCTGTGTTTTCCAAGGGTATCTGCAATAGCGACCTGCCTCATTACCCTTACAGATAGCCCATTTCTTACAAAAATGCAAAAAGGGCAAATCCTGCAATAGAATTTAGTCTTTCCGGTAAGATCGCCGGTGTTCGGCTCCGGTTCATTAGGCTATTCAGCCCCGCCGCAGAATGAAAAATTTACATAAAAAAAGCCCTTCAATCTTATTTGAAAAGATTGAAGGGCTGCACCCAGCTTTCTTGGCCCTTTCTATTTTTAACGATTGCTCTCTGTATCACCGCAGAGAGATGGCTATTTACCAAGGCAGGTCTTCTGACTCCCGATTCAATCTAATTTCCGCGCCTTTCCATCTGGTTGTCTGTCAAGTTTTTACTAGAAGCCATCTCAAAAAAAGGGTTTTGGCTCAAGTTCAAGGCGGGCCCGAACTTCAACCCGCAGGCATACTGAAGTATTCCGAGGAGTTGAAGCAAGGGACCAACACAGAAATTGGGTCAAAAAACTTTTTTGAGATAGCTTCTAATCAAAAGGATCAACCATCTGGACCCCCTTGCCTAACCTCTAAAACCGCAACAGTGGAACTATTTCAGGCGTTTCATCCTTATCGATAGGAAAGAACTTAAGGGATTTGCCGTGAAAAACTTCCATCTGCTCCTCATTCACCTTTTGGGATAGCGGCAAATAGTAAAAGCCCAGTTTCATGCTGTAGTTTTTTTCGTTTGTTTTCAGTTTTATCTTGACCTCATTATGATTCCACTTGTAAACGGTTTCGCCGGTTTTTGCAGAAAAACTCTTATCAGGGTTGCCGTATTTCGATTTCAAGTAATTACGAAACTCCCCGAAAACCTCTTCACTTTCCAGCGTGATATACACCGCAAAAAACTGGTCTTCGTAGAAACCATATACTACATCGGGGACCGGGATCTCATTGATTGTGTGAACGATATTGGGCTGGGTGTAATAGACCACATTTTCTTTCTCGTACAACCGAGCCAACCTTTCCTGATGAGCCGCGGGTGAGGCCCATTGGATTCCCATGAACCCGTCTTTCAGATCCTCGGCGCCTGCAAAGCCGACGGCAAGGCAGATAGCGACCAGGACGCAACCTCCCGCAATTAGCGTTTTCATGTCAGTATTCCTCATCATTAAAGGTTGATGATTTCGCAAAAATCCATCGTCAAAATCATATTGAACCGAAATAGCGAGAGCTTTCCCCCCTGCTTGCGGCGGGTAGTTTCAACTGATGGTTTTAAAACTTTTGAGGATCACAAAGATTTTCAGAGCTGTTTGCTACACGTCCACAACCACCACAAACATAGTGTCCGTTCGATACCAGTTTTTTCCACTCTTCAAAATTATCTTTTAACAGTCCATCACCGTGCAGAGCACATAGATGTTTATCATGTCCTTCATGTGGCATTTCTTTTTTGCTCATAATTACCTCCAATGCATTCTAATAAACTACTATTTAGGCAGTTTTAAATTCAGTGGTTTTTTAAGGATCTTGGTAACCTTCAAAAAATAGGTTGCTAAAGGCCACTTGTCAAATATTTTAATTAATGAGTTTGTCATGATAACACAAAAACACAACATGGCTAAATTTGTCTATGGTGGTGATATTATAAAAAACCTGTAGATATCGTGGAATTGTGATATGTATGATATCGGCAACTGGTATCTGACGCCGATATTGCTTCCGGAAATAGTACCAACCCAAGTTATTCTGTCGGTTTTTTCACTATAAGTATCGGCAATGAAATGAGTTGTATCCCCTTCAACAGTTGTTGTATAGGAGCCAAATCCATATTTCGCACAGTTCACTGAGGTAAATTGGTTATTATCAAATTTAAACCAATCTTTTTCCGAAGATTATTTACCCATTTTTTTCCAGATGTTCCAGAAAAATTGTTTCCATCCAAGATTCCTGCATAGGCGCTTATAATTGCAAAAACAAAGATTACGGCGATCACAATTAAAAGGCTTGCTCTAATTGGATATTTCATAATATCAATATGTGTTAACACATTGTGATATATATCGTACAAAATATATTATATGCCACTGGTGTGAAATACATTGAAATTCCAATTCGCCACATCTCTATTTATGGTACCGCTAAAAAGGTAATGACACACATTTCTTTTTGTCTTTTTTGCTTGACCTGACTTGACCTGACTCGATCGCTTACTAAACTTGTCACTTCGAATTTCTCTCTGCCGCTAAACAATTAAATATGGCCTCGGTACCAAATAAATTAAGGTAGACCATGTTGTGGGGGTATATCACAAAAGAGAGCCCATACACGAAATGGGAATTTTGGCTCGATCATCAAGGTATGCAGCCGGGTCGGGCTCCCCATGGTCCTTTGCACAAGGTATTTGTAAATGATAGAGCGTTGGATTCTTCACAACCTCCCGTCCAATATGGGTCGATTGCGGTCAAGGAAAACTATGGGAAAGACAAAGAACTCAAAGCAATTACAGTTATGTACAAAGTTACTGGTTACAATCCGGATGCAGGTGACTGGTTTTGGGCAAAATATTCACCTGAAGGAAAAGCTGATAAGTTTGGGAAACCAGAAGGGTGTGTTAAGATGAAGTTGGGGTTGGCCCTTGTTTTGGTACTTTTACTATTTGTTGTTGTGTTTGAAAGCACCCGGCGTAACCAAGCAAATTTCTTCTTATTGCTGTTGCATTTGTTTTGCTTACTGCTGGTTATAGGAATCGGCTATTTTGGTGGCGAGCTTGTTTTTGGGAAAAAATTGGCTGTCATTCAAACTACCGACAAAACTGTTACAGATACAAAACTGGTGATTGCTGGAGAAAAGTTATTCGAGAAGAAATGTTCTTTTTGTCACGTTACAGATAGCACCGATACCAAAGTTGGTCCTGGGCTTAGAGGACTATTCGATAGGGAAAAGATGCCTGTCAGTGGTTGGCCTGTTTCTGCTGAAGGATTACGGCGACAACTAAAATCGCCATATAGTCAAATGCCTCCTTTCAAAGACCTTACCGAAGAGGAAATTGAGTCTTTGACAGGCTATTTACAATCTCTTTGATGCCAATAATCATTAAGCAGCAACCTGTAAGCACTCGAAAAAATTCACTAGCGCCAACGCATCGGTAGAACGATCTTCCCTCTACACTCTGTGATATCAGAATTCCATGAAAAATTTTGTGGACCGGTCCCCATAGTGAAATACGATGGCCAACCGGAAAACAAATCAAAAACGAAATGCGACACCGAAATAGTACTGCAATCCTTCGATGTCAACATTTCCAGTTGTATCCTCAAAACTCAGTGTTGTTTCGTTAATTCGGGTTCCGATATTTAAGCCAAATTGTTCCGATAAAAAGATATCAATACCTGCTCGAGCGTATAAACCAACGCCAAACTTGATTTCTGAATTAGAGCTAAGTTCATCGGAATCTGAGTCTTTCGGTTCGGTGGACTGTATTCCCCAGATAAGCAGGGGTCCGGCACCCACATATAACCGAAGCCATTTTGATGGTTCAAGACCGAAATACCCACCGAAAAAATAATCCATTATAAATGAGTCCACCTCCACTGCAACCGCGGCCGTGCCGCCGTTGCTTCCGGAAGATGCACGAAAATGTTGAACATCGCTGTCAACGCTGAAGATGGCGCCGGTTTCGATGCCGTACTTTAGCAGCCCCCCGCCGAATGGGCCTTGCGCATCAGCGCCGAAAATACTGGTGTCGAAGTCTTTTCCTTCAATGTCTGAATTATTGTACGAAATGGTCATCTTGCCGTAGAAAGCATGGCCGGTTGTTGGCTCTATTGCTTCTTGCGACAACACTTTGCCCATCGGTACCAGGCACATCCCTGTACAGATTATCAGAATAATTCCCAGCTTGATGCTCAGATTCACATGCATTTTCGGTCTATCTAAAAGCAACTAAATCCACCATCAATGACAACGGAGTCACCAGTGTGATATGAACTGGCATCGCTTGTAAAATAAATAGCAATCGGGCCAAAATCTTTTGGTGCTCCCCAACGCCTCTGAGGAATACGTTTCATCATCTTTTCTGTAAACGTATCGTTTTCAAAGAGGGGTGCTGTCATATTGGTCTCAATCCATCCGGGTAGAATTGCATTTGCTCTAATATTATATCGTGCATATTCAACGGCAATTGACCTGACGATAGCTGTCACACCGGCTTTGGTGGCTGCATAGTGTTCTCCAGTAGGCATGCCAAACTTAGCTGAAAGACTACTTGTTATCACAATTGACCCACCTTTTCCTTGCTCCATCATGTGCGCCAATGTAGGCTTCAATGTGAATAGAACACCGTCTATATTGACACCAAAAATGGTATGCCACTCTTCCAGGGTCATCTTGTGAAATGGCGTACCAAGCCATGAAGTACCGGCATTGGCGAAGCAGGCGTCTACCTTCCCGAGCAAACTGATTGTCTGCGAAAAGCATTCTTCAACCTGCTTTTGGTTTGAGACATCGCATTCCAAGGAAAAAACCTTATGCCCATGCAGTTTGAGTTTATCGACTGCAGTTCTATTCCTTTTCTCATTTCGGCTCCAAATACAGATGTCAGCACCGGCCGCTGTAACTGCTTCAGCCATCCCAAACCCTATGCCGCTGTTGCCACCTGTTACAAGGACTGATTTCCCGGTAAGATCAAATGTTGAATTTGTCATGTGTCGACCTCCCTAATAGTGCACTACCGTTTCGATCTTTCAAGTTTGATTGTTACGAGGTTCTGGTAGTCTGGACATCGCAGACTAATAGTATCCCCATCCCACCATGGCAAGGAGCCACCAAACTGGAATGTTTGGAGACTTGGGAAGATATCATGGTAGAACCAGCCACATAAGCCTGCTGGGTTATGACAGCTTATTTCAAAGGAGTCACCTATTTTGTGCCCGGCGTCACATCTGCCTTCTGAGCCTGTAATGCTTGCAACAACTTTGTAACCTAACTTTGGATCATTTGCCATATTGTCATCCCTCCTTCTCTTGTTGATGGTATCCGGTTTTATAAATCAGCGTCTGTTGTTTATATTCTAAGCAGATGAACATACTTATTTCATTGCCTGTATATTTTCCGGTAAATTCTTCTTTTCCGAATTGACCTGCTTGAATACGGGAATGCTGATAAGTTCAGTGTAGATTTGAGTCTGAATGGTCTTTGCAAGATTGCCACAGAATGTGCAGATGATCTTTTCCTGCGCCATGAACCCTCTCTCTTGTCCAGCCATTACAACAAAGAGAGATACAGAAAAATATATTCCCCATCGTTGATATTGATAGCGATGTCGGCGCCCCTTGATTCCGCAAATATGATCCATGGTGGCTTGTCTGATCTACCACATTCAGTCTTTGGATAATATTCGCCTGTCTTACCGCAGTACCATGACAACATCATTGGATCGTCACTCAGTTCCCTAGCCTTTCGTTTTGCAATATCCGTTGCCGATGCAATATCAAGGTCCTTATGGTTTACTGACAGTTTGATATGGTTGCCCTTGAAACCAATTAAATTATCTGGTGTCATTTTATTTCTCCCGTATGTGTTTATTGTGATCGCGCGCCACAAACCCGTAGTCTTTGATAAAAAATCCGACACAGTTGCTGAGCAATAGCATCAATATCGAGAAGAAAACGATTGTTGTTCCGCGGACTTTGATTGTTGAAATATGCATAGATCAAACCAGGCTGAGAAATACTAAACAAAAGAAAATACCATCTAAGAGAGGCAATACTGATATATAACAAAGAGGCTGAGAACGTTGCAATATGTTTATAACGCCAGATTGGATGCGCTCCAAAGAGTCCAAAGGATTTGCAGGCCATTTTTTCAAGCAGGTTCCATGTCGTGCAAGCATGTTTAAGGGCATTCTTTTCAACGTTGGGCAGCGCCATTATTGGAGGGACGTCCTTGACTAATTGGATGAATCTATTTCGATCCGGAAAAGGTTTTTGATAAGGACTGATTCGTTTATCAATTTAATAAAGAACGTCCCTTATTTTGATTCTCGCAATCTTTATCGAATCTTTACACAACTCCACACAAATCGTGCTTATAATGGGTCTAAGGTATGATTCCATGAAACCGGGTGCGATTGCCGGCTATGAAAGAAAGAGGGTGAACGGGATGAAAAAAAGAGATTACGGGCGTAATGGATGGTTTTACGTCCTATTGGGTTTGGTGCTGTTTTTAGGGGCCTGTTCCCAGGCCATGGAACCCGCAACCAGCCATGAATCAACAAAAAAGGAGTTTTCCATGAGTGTTGAAAGTGACCTGCCCGCCATTGATTCTATAGCGACACCCATAGTTGAAACAGCATCTTTCGGGCTGGGGTGATTCTGGGGTATCGAATCCCGGTTCGGGATTATCGAGGGTGTCATCCGTACGCGTGTGGGGTATGCCGGCGGCGAAATGGCGGGTCCCAGCTACGGGCAAATGGGAGATCACACGGAAACCGTACAAGTGGATTTTGACCCCGGGCGTATCACCTATGCTCAGTTGCTGGAGATTTTCTGGGACACCCACCGACCGACCAGCCGAAACGGGTCCCGGCAATACATGAACGCGATATTTTACCAGGATGATGAGCAGCGCCGGGTGGCAATGGAATCCAAAATTGCCATGGAGCAGAAAATCGACGGAACCATACGATCACAAGTGCTACCGCTTCGATTGTTTACCATGGCAGAGGACTATCACCAGAAATATATTCTGAAACAAAATGCCAAACTCAAAAATGAGATGTCGCGTATTTATCCGCAGCACCGTGATTTTGTAGCATCCACAGCTGTGGCGCGTTTGAATGGATATGCAGGCAGGAATGGTACCCGTGATCAATTGTCACGGGAAGTGGAAACACTGGGACTGAGTGCCCAGGGGAAACGAATATTATCGGAGATGGTAAGGCAGTGAAACAGGGTTCGAGAGTCAGAGGGTGATACAAGAGTTGCAGGGCAGCTGACAGCTGTAAGCGGCTTCCCAGTTTCCCAGCATCATAGCTTTCCAGCATATTATTTCTTTCGTCCGGTAAACACCCAGTACAACAGCCAGCCCAACAGCACCGGTCCCAGACCGGCATATAGAAAAAGGATCCAATCTTTCTGCCAGGGCTGCAAAAATGCGGCAGCGACAGCTGGATAGATCACGGAAGCGGCAATTGCCACTCGCATGCTACGCGATATCACCACAGCCAGCCGGGGTGATGTCTGTGTATCCCGTCTTTGCAGCATGCGTGGTACGAATAAGATACCCAAAAGAATAACGACAACAAGCAATATTTCCTGAAAACCCGACATCCGCCCTCCTTGTTTAAATCTGCTGCGGGTATTTCAACTGTCGATAATTATTGTCCCCCATTTAGATCAAAACTCCGATTTGGTATCATGAAAGGATGGTGGATGTAAACATCAAGGGCTTTCTTTACTGCATTGCCTTGGATCTGCAGGGCATGCCGGATTACCACCAGGCCATATCATCCATGAATCCTCGGTGGCCGGTTACGTCGGCAATAGAAAATACCAGGAATGATTTTGTCGAACATGACGGGGGTTATTGTACCTGGACGGTCACGGCGTGTTCTTGGACAGCATTGTTGCAATATCCGAGAACATTCCAGGACGCGGTATGCGGTTGCTTTTGGCCATGGATGTCGGTTGCCCGGGCAAAAATTGTATAGAGGCCTTTTTCTTTGACCTCCCACAGGTATTCCCAGTGTCTCCAGGCATAGGGGGTGTCCAGACCGATCAGTTTCGCCGGTTTCCAGGTGTTGCCTTGGTCCAGGGAGATGTCAACTCCCTGGATAGCGGTGTCACCTGCGTAGGCTGCACCTCTTATGGGGATGATACCGGCTGAGAGCCTTGCTTCATGCAGTGGTTGGGTAATAATGGCCTTGAGACCTATGTTGGTGATGGGTTCTCCGGTTTTAGGGTCATCTTCTTTCTGAAAAACCCGGTACACATTGTCCATGAAAAACCCTTCGAAAGGCGATGGAAGCAGTGTGATTTTGTGCAGCCATTTAACACAATTTGCCCCGGTCCATCCCAGGGCCAGTGCACGCAAAGGGAAGCCGTGTTCTATGGGCAGAGGTTCTCCGTTCATTTCATAGGCCAGAAGCGTCGAGCCGATGGCTTTGTCGATGGGGATACTTCGAATGAACTTTATTTGTGCCTTGCCTTTGGGAATATCGAATCCTTCAAAACAGACATGCCTGGCATCCTCATGGAGACCTGCTTCTTCAAGAATTCCCTTGAGCCAAACCCCTCCCCATATTGCGTTGCCGACACCGCCAATGGTCCAAGGATTGCCGGAAGCTTTTTTCTGGAGAAGGGACCGGCTGTTTCCGGAGCATTCCAGGGTGTTGGCCAGTTCAACTTTTGGCATACCCAGGATATGATCGAATGTCAGATTCAATTCATTGTCAACACGTCCATCCACCACCAGTCTCCAGGCGTCTAAATCGATAGGTGCGTTCGGGATCTGACCCTGGTTACGTTTGAAAAATACATTGTTGTCTGTAATCCAGGTACGCAGACGTTCGACCGGTGTTTCCGCGTTGAGAGGGTTTTCTGTCATGATACGCATTGTCTTATCCATGATACGCACCTCATATTATGATCGGCATAAATTTACGGACGGATATTACATTCATAGTTAGCATACATGGCAATTGAAAGCAAATTAAGCTATAATCTTTGAGCTGCTTACGCTTACAGCCTAACACTTTGAGCTCTTTTCTCCATGCAACACCAGTCCCAGGGCGAAGCCTGCAGAGGCCAGAAAACAGAATCCCATGACGTAGAATACAGTCTGCAGGCCAAACAGATCGGCAAGGTGACCGCAAACTGCGGCAGCCGTGGATCCGACCCCGAAGTTGAGAATAAAGAGCGTGCCGTATCCCAGGCCCTGCCGATGTTGGGGCATATATTTTGAAACGATAAAGTTTTGAGCAGGCTGAGCCGCGAATGAAAAAAAAGCATAGCCGACAGATGCCAGCAGCAGAATAAATCCCCTGGAAAAAGACATGCCAAAGACAAAAACAGTACCTATGCAGACCGTGCCGAGATATATCTTTTCTGCCGGATAATTGTCGGTAAGGCGACCGGCCACATATTGCCCAAAAGCGCCAGATACCAGAGCAAGGGATGCAAAGGTGCCGCCCATGGCTACGATGTTCATTTTCAGAAAGCTCAGCTGGATGTTTTGTCCCATGTAGATGGGAAGAAAGGTCATGATGCCCTTGTAGGACAGTCCCAGGGCGGTGGCTGACAAGAAGAAATATGTCAGGGAGAGGAAGGAACTTTTCCTTTCAGGATCAGTTCGGGGGCCTGTTTGTGGCGTTCTCACGTCTTGAATCGTTGGATGCCTGGGCAGGGTCAAGGAAAAGAATCCCAGACCGATACCGATCAAACCGAAAAAAACATGCGGCATCCGCCATCCCAGCAGCGTGCCGATCCAGGCCGACAAAGCCGGCACCACGGCCACCCCGATGCTGCCGGCGATACCATTTATTCCGAAGGCAGTTCCTTTTTCTTTGACACCCAGGGAGATCAATGTGTTGGCTGCAGGGTGATAGGTGCTGCAGAAGGCACCCATCAGTCCCATGGCGACGCCGTAGAATACCAGGGAACCGGCCGGCATAACAAGGACACCAGCAGTACCGGCACCAAACAGATAGAGGCTGATAAGGCGTCGGGGTCCTATCTTGTCGGCCAGGATTCCAGCCGGTAGGGATCCGAGCCCAAAGGCATATGAGAATACGGTAACCAGAATCCCCATGGTAAAATAGTCGGCACCGAACTCAGCCATGACCAACGGCAGGAGGGGTGGCAGAACACCTTCATACAGATGGACCAGACTGTGGGAGGTGGTTGCGAGGCCCATGATTTTTTTTTCTTCGGGGTTCACGCAAAATCCTTTCCGGCACTGATACAAAACAGCCTGTTTTGTATCCAAAAACCGGGTGTTATGGCAATTCGACGCATGAGCTTATACGGGCATACTCGAAGAATCAACCTAAAACGTGACAAGCAGAACCGCAACAGCGAACGCTAACCCTGCGGGTTCTGCCGTTCGGCAGTGCTTCGCATGCTGTGAGGGTGTTCAATAAACGTATCAAAAGTTCTATATTTCGAAAGTCTCATTGATCTTCGGTATCTGGACAGTGATACCAGGATGGGATGTTTTGACCAGGCTTACAAAAGGTTCCGTGTCAACCAGGGTGGAAATAGGCGGGAAAAAGTTGTCCTGATGGTGGGGTATGACCATTTTCGGGCTGAGGGACACGACATAGCGGTGACCAATTCGAGTGATGTGGGTGTGCCCCTGCATGGGTACCAGGAGGATGTCGATCGGTTGCTGCCCGAGTCTTTGCAGTTCAAGCGCCGTGGAACCGCCGCTTCCAAAGTGATGAAGGCTTTTTCCCTCCAGATGGATACGCCAGCTGAGCACCTGACCTTCAGGGAAGCTGCGCAGCAGAGGCAGATACCAAGGCAGACCGATATGCATCCGGCAGAGGGTCTTGAGCATCAGCCACCTGTCGAATTGGATGTGCCTGCTAAAAAAGGCCTGGACTTTCAGGCCGTCGAAGAGAAATGTTTCGCCATCTGTTTTCACACGACGGATCTGGTTTGCTTTCAACCCGTTCTGAATCAGCGTCTGGTCCACACCCCGGCCGCAGTAGACCGTCGCATTTGTTTTCGAAGCGATTTCCGGCACATCGAAGATGTGATCAAAATGTCCATGGGTGATCAAAATCATGTCGGCAGTATGGATATCGGATGGTTTTAAGGCTTGTCTTGGAATGGCACCGGGGTTGCGGGTAAAATAGGGGTCAATCAGCAGAGAGTGTTCGCCGCTTTCAATTCTGAATCCGGCAGTGCCAAACCAGGTGAGTTTCATATTACCCCCATCCGCAGACAATCCAGGGAATCGAGTCCGATATGGATCAGCAGACCAATACCCAGAATACGCAGTTTCGGTATCATCAGCAACAGGGGGTAGACGAGGATTGCCATGCTTGAATGAAGCGGGTGAAATCCGATGCCGCACCGGTTGGGATCGAAAATGGGGTTGGCCAGCAGGTGATCGACATCGATGACCATGGCCGACATCATGACAAGCCAGCTCGTCAGCCATTTATCCCTGAATGCCAGCCCGGCAACAGCTCCGGGGATGACAAAGTGAAGAAGGATGTGCAGGATGGCCATGGGTCTCGGACCTCTATACTATTACGTCTTAAAACAAGTCTGGTTCATTAGAACTTGGAATTTTTCGATTTCATGTCATTCACCGCGAATCAGGACCAGGAGCATCTTGAACCGAAAAAGCGAGCGTATTCCCCGTAGCTTGCTGCGAGGTTCTTCAATCGCTCTTTGGCATGCAGGGCATGGGTAATGTTGGCCGGCATGGCTTGCCAGGTTGAAGGGAACGCCCTTCTGGGTATCTGTATTTTCGCTCATGATGGTCTCTTTTTATTGTTCTACAAACCGCGTGCCAAGCACACGGTTCCGTACTTGAACTGCGGGATCAACACAGAGATTGGGCCAAAAGACATTTTTGAGATGACTTCTAATAAATAGCAGTTTTAATGCTGAACCGCAACATTGAACACATTTCCAATTGCCTGCTGTGGGGAATCTTCAATCTCGAAAATTGTCACAGGAAAGTTTGGGATGAATATGAGATAATCCTGCCGGGTTTTCTCTGAAAAGGAGGGATTCATATTTTGGTGTTGACAAAGGGCAAGGTTTTTCAGTAATGCTTGGGTCATCATGCAAACATCTCTCATGGATAATAAGGAACGGCGCTCCGAAGGCGATAGACGCCAGTTCTCCTATGCATTTCACATACCGGAACGGAGAACCGGCGAGGAACGTCGCAACAGCGCCGACCATCAGGAATCCAGATAGCGCCAACGTGCGCGGTCTTTCGGTGAACCTCCGATCAAGTCTACAGCTTTTTTATCAGTCCCACGTACTCACCGCTCTGTTTTTTTCAAGGAAAAGCCATTGAAATCGTTTGCAGTTCTGTGTTAAATAAACCCACGCATACTTCAAATTTCGAATGGCCCAACCAGTCTAATCAAAATGATGACGATAAAATCGATTGATGCGAAGAAGTATTACGGGATGGACATCGGTACCGCCACGGTTTTGAAGGAGCTTGGCCGAGGGAGTATGGCCGTGGTGTTCGAGGGATATCAGCGGACCCTGAAACGTAAGATCGCCGTGAAAATTTTACCCAAGGCACTCATGACACAGACTGCCGCCGAAAGGTTTCAACAGGAAGCCGAAGCAGCGGCCATACTTTCACACCCCAATATTATCCCGATCTACGAAGTGGGGGAAACCGACGAGTTTCTCTTCATGAGCATGCAGCTGGTCCAGGGAAAAGACCTGCAGGTTTATATCAACAAATCCAAGAAAAATGTAATCCCGTCCAAAAGAGTGTTACCTTTGGTACCAACGTTCAATGTGGTTATCCATATCCTGGAAGCCCTTGGCTACGCGCACGGGCAGGGGATTGTTCACCGTGACATCAAACCACCCAATATCCTGATCGAGGCGCATACACGGCGACCGCTGATTTCAGATTTTGGAACAGCCAGGTTTGTCAGGGGAGATGCGCTGGGAAAGGAACTTATTCTGGGTACCCCGCTCTACATGGCGCCCGAGCAGATCGCCACGACAGAAGTGGACGGACGGGCAGATATTTATGCCGTGGGGGTGATGCTGTTTCAAATGGTCGTGGAAACACTGCCCTTCGTGCGCTATCCCTCGATGATGGCACTCATGTCTCACAAACAGAAAGATCCCAGGGGTATTTTTCTGAAAAAGCCATCACAACTCAATTTCCATCTACACGAAAGTCTGGACCGGATTATCGGCAAGGCCATGGCATATGATCCGGACAAGCGTTTTTCCACCTGTTCCGAACTTGTTCAGGCCCTGAAGTGGTACCGCAAGAACCATCTTCATCAACGCAATCGTGAAGGAATCGAATGATGGATAAAGCAAGCCTCCAAAAACAGCTTTCAGATACCATCGGCAGAAATGTCAATTTGGTGTTTAATCAGATTTCCATGTATAATGTTTACCACAAGTCGGTTATCGGATCGTTGGAACGGGTCTACGAATCGTTTCTGGAGGGGTTCAAGATTTTACCCACCATTGCCCTGTCACTTCACCAGAACCAGTTGTTTGTTGAAGACGAGGCCCTTGATTCCCGCATCAACACCAACCGGCTGACAGCCCATTTCAAGAAAGCCGACATTCAGTCCCTGGCCTTTGAGACCGGCCTCACCTTGGCGGACTTGACTCAGTTCCTGGAGATTCTGACAGATCTCAATCGATATCCCAACGCGGACGCCATGAAAGAGGCCTTGCAGGAAAAGGGTTTGGATAACATTCTGATTAACTATTTTGTTTACCAGAAGATTAAAAACGATGAGCAGGTGGTTAAAAGCAGCCAGGTTGCAGGGGAGGGGGAGGGAGGTCCGACCACGGAAGACCTCCTGGCTATTATGGCTGCCGATATCCTTTCGGAAGAGGCTCAGAAGAACATTTCGGTTCAAAACCTGATGCAGGGACCGGCCGAGTTTTCCCGGATGCTCATCGAAGAAGACCTGGCAGCGGCTAGGAAAATTGAAGACGGGAGCGTTCAGCCTGGTACCGCCCTGGTGCAAAGCCTCAACCGTTTTCACAAGGAAGTTAACGGGGTTATAGCAAGCAAGACCGATGTCAACATCACCGAGCTCGCAGAAGACATTTTTAACCTGAAACGCCAGCTGATCCAGGGTATCGAGGCACAAAAGGCCCAGGGCGTTGTTTATCTCGACCAGCACATTATCGATCGTGAGGTGGACGAGGTCGCGGACAATGTGCTGATCCGACTGATTACCGATGAGTACAACCAGGGGGCGGTATCCATCAAGCGCCTGGCACAGATTGTCCTGCGGATGACGACGGATACGGCAGAACTGCAGCGGATCATACCGAAACTCAAGCGGACGCTTCTGGGTGCCGGAATGCCCATGGCGGACTACCTGCAATTCGTTCAGGAATTAAAAGAGGAACTTCAGAGCGACGAACTGACGCGTGTTTTCGAACAAAGCGCCGAGGCCATTGGTCTGGAAGGGGAGGACCTGATTCAGGAAATCCTAAAGAACCCCCAAGGGACTGCAGAGCTCATCTACCTCGCAGCCGAGATACGCAAGAGCGGTCAGGACGATCGTATTCTGTCCGATCTCCTGGTGGACTATGTCGAACGAGCCGGTACCGAGCTCTCCCTGGAAGCCATCAAAGAGACCGGTGATGCTGCCGGGGGTAAGGTCAACAGCATTTTTTCACGAATTCGGACAGAACTGGTTGACAAACTCAAGCGTAAGGATATTGACCTCGATGTTTTGAAAAAAATGGAAGAGCGCTTGAACGAACGGATGGAGGACAGCATCCGTCATCTTAAGTCCAGCATGGTTTTCAACCAGATGCGCTCGGAAGATGCCCGTCCGCCGACAAAAGCGGACATGTTGAAACTGCTAAAAACCCATGCAAAGGACGACGACGAATTAGCGGCGATCGTTCTGCAGGTCAAGGAAACGCTGGCGGAACGAGGTGTCCATGAGGGTATGTTTCAGGAAATCTATGATGAGATCATGACCAAACCGGTTAAAGAGGAGAAGGAAAAGTCAAAACTCACCCCACCAGGCAGTCTAAACCGGGGGAGTACTCTCTTTGTGCTGGAAAAGGAGGTTCTAAGGGCCAATCGTTACAATACCCCCTTTTCGATGCTCTCCTTTACGGTGGTAAAGGCGGTCCCAAAAGAACTTGCGAAGCCAGGCAGTGTCACACCGGAAGACATTATCGCAGCGTTTATCGGTGTCCTGACGAATATCGTCAGGGAGACCGATCTCGTGGGGCTGCTGGGGCCCAAAATGGTGGTCGTGATTCAACCCATGACCCCAGGTGACAATGCCAAGATTGCCCTGGAGAGAATTTCAATTTTATTGAAATCCAACGAGATGATGGTAAACGAAATCCCGTTTAATATCACCTTTGCGGCAATCGTGACCCCCTTTGATGCAGAAGAGACGGTTGATCTGAAAACGTTTGTAAAGGTGGCTCAGACCGATCTGAAAAATCTGGCCGAGCGGACATCTATATAACATCGCACAGCGATGTTATTCCTGGTTTTTCTTGACATTACCAAGCAATACCCATAATTACAGAAGACACATCATCTGAGCACAATGTTGACCTGTTTTGCTTATTTCTGCAGTAACCGGATACATGACAGGAGCTCCAAAAAATAGATTTCCTCTTTCTATATCAATATTCGTTAATCAGCCAACATGCGAAAATAACCAAAAAGGAGGCAACCGATGGACAAGATTTTACGCGTGAAAATGGGAAAGCAAGGAGGCCCCCAGGTCGTCGTTGAACCACTGGGCGATTACGCCGGATTGGGCGGTCGGGCCATGACGTCGACGGTCGTGGCAAAGGAAGTGCCACCATTATGCCATCCCCTGGGAGTCGATAACAAACTCGTGATTGCACCCGGAATGCTCAGCGGTTCTGCAGCAGCCATGTCCGGTCGTCTTTCCGTGGGGTGTAAAAGCCCGCTGACTGGTGGTATAAAGGAGGCCAACTCGGGTGGTCAGCCGTCACAGATGCTGGCAAGACTCGGGTATGCTGCCATTATTATAGAGGGACGACCCGCAGACGATACGCTTTATAGAATGCTTATCAACAAAGATGGCGCAAAAATAGAGGCGGACAATAGCCTTAAAATGCTTGGCAACTACGATCTGGTTGCAAAAATGAAGGCCGCATACGGTGACAAGGTTGCCTGTATCAGCATCGGACCGGCCGGGGAGATGAAGATGTCGGCTGCGTCCATCGCCTTTACGGATATGGAACAGCGTCCGACCCGGCATGCCGGCCGGGGGGGCGTCGGCGCGGTCATGGGGTCCAAGGGACTCAAGGTGATCGTCGTTGACGACGAAGGCACAGCCAGACGTGAAGCCGCAGACCCCGATAAGTTCAAGGAAGCCAACAAGGCCTTTGTCGCCGGTTTGAAAAAACACCCGGTAACAGGGGAAGGCCTGCCGGCCTATGGCACCAATGTCCTGACCAACGTCATCAACGAAGCCGGTGGATATCCCACCAACAATTTTACCACAGGTCAGTTTGCCGGTGCATCCAAGATCAGTGGTGAGGCACAGGCGGAACTGGAAAACAGCAGAGGCGGCGAAGGCTCTGCCACCCATGGATGCCACCGGGGATGCGTCATTCGCTGTTCCGGTACCTTTTACGGCAAGAACGGCAATTTCCTGACCAAGCAGCCCGAGTATGAAACCGTCTGGGCCCATGGCGGCAATTGCGGCATCGATGATCTGGATGCCATTGCCGAAATGGACCGTATGGATGACGATTTCGGGCTGGACACCATCGAAATGGGCGCCACCATCGGGGTTGCCATGGAAGGGGGTGTTGCCAAATTCGGTGATGCCGCGGCTGCCATCAGTCTCCTCAAGGAAGTCGGCCAGGGCACGCCTCTGGGGAGAATCCTGGGCAACGGTGCTTCCGTGACCGGCCAGGTTTTCGGTGTGGAGCGGGTTCCGGTGGTCAAGCGGCAGGCCATGCCCGCCTATGATCCCAGGGCCGTTCAGGGAATCGGTGTCACCTATGCCACAACCACCATGGGCGCCGACCATACTGCCGGTTACTCTGTCACGGCAAACGTGCTGGGTGTGGGCGGGACTGTGGACGCCACCAAACCCGAAGGCCAGGTGGAGCTTTCCCGGAATCTTCAAATCGCCACGGCAGCCATCGATGCAACGGGCATGTGCCTGTTCATTGCTTTTGCCATCCTGGACCAGGCCGAAACGTTTCAGGCGCTCCTGGATGTGATCAGCGGATTCAGTGGACAGCCCTGTAGCGCGGACGATGTTTCGGATCTGGGTAAGTCGATTCTGAAAAAAGAGCGGGCGTTCAATGCCGCTGCCGGGTTTACATCCAAAGATGACCGGCTGCCCGCCTTCTTCAAAACAGAATCCATCGCGCCACACAATGTGACCTTCGGCGTAAGCGATGAAGAGCTGGACAGCGTGTTCAACTTCTAATACCCGCTGATGAAGTGTGTGTGAAAATACGAAAAGGGGAGACGCAGATCGTCTCCCCTTTTAACTGTGGTTTTGCGGATCAAAAATCGGATCCCTGCCAAAAGGATGTTTCCCATGAAATCAAATCAGGAGAATGCTTCCGGTGACATGCCCCAACCTGGTCTGGTCCTGATCCTTAACGTCGATGACGATTCTAAATTCGTAAGCCTGCTCAATGGGGGGTTCATGATCAAGGCCCGGATGGGGGAATCGGTGCAGGCACTCCTTTGTGATCGACTTGGTCTGGACAAATCTTATTTCGATGAACGGATTCAAACACTTTTTCTGAACAGCAAGCCTGTGGATGACCCTGCAACGGCAGCTGTCAAAAACAACGCCGTTCTGGCGCTTTCGGCTGCCATGCCGGGTCTTGTGGGAGCGACCTTCAGGAAAGGGGGCAAGTACCGCTGGATGCGCGGCAGTATTTCCCACCCCGATGACGGTGAGATGACCACCGGAAAGACCGGCTGGGTAACGGTGAAGCTTTTCAACCTGATCCTGAAGGAGCTGGGGCCTTTTTTTCTGGAAGCGGGCATCTGGTTAAAGGGAGATACGATTCAGGCCTTTTTCGCGGAGCGGGCCGGCAGTCTGGCTGACGTGATCCAGTCCGCCTTATGGAACGGCCGGGAAATTATCCCGTCCGCCATTTTGGAAATCGAGTGGCCTGATGCACCCATATTCATTAAGATTGTTAACTCAACTTTCAGGATTCAGCGACCGCAAAATGAATAATCCCCTGGCGCTTTGCGAACTCGCCGCAAGGGCTCCTAACATCAGCGCCGGCCATATAATTAAGCAGGAATTCTTACTAAATGACCATGTTTTCATATTGGATTGTTCATTATCATGCGCTGATGTAAGGTGCCCTAATTGGCTCAAACAGCGCAAATCGCCATTGGATCACCCATTTCGCTCTATCTATGGTGAAAACCGAAAGTTGAGTTGTTAACCCGAAATAAAAAAGGTTGCCGAGAAGGCAACCTTTTTTATTAAAAAGCGGCAACGCCGCGTCTCATAAAATTTCGGCACGAAATTTTATTCGCATAACTCAAACAACGCGGCAGCACCCATACCCCCGCCGATACACATGGATTCCACACCGTAGCGGGCACCTTTTTTACGCATATTGGTCAAAAGGGTCGCGCATAGTTTGGCACCGGTACATCCCAGGGGGTGACCCAGGGCGATGGCCCCCCCATGAATATTCACCTTGTCCATGTCGATACCGAGTTCCCGGGTGCAGTAGATAGCCTGGGAGGCGAAGGCCTCGTTGATTTCAAAAAGTCCTATGTCGCTTATTTCCAACCCAGCCAGTTTGAGCAGCTTGGGAATGGCCACCAGGGGGCCGACGCCCATCTCGTCCGGGTGACAGCCTGCGGTCGCATAGCAGAGAAATTTTGCCACCGGTTTCAGACCTAGCTCCTGGATTTTTTCCTGGCTCGCCAGAATAGTGGCTGCAGCCCCGTCTGTCATCTGCGACGAGTTGCCGGCCGTTACAGAGCCGTCAGCAGAAAAAGCAGGTCTCAATTTTGCAAGGCCCTCGGCTGTAGTGGAATCCCGAATGCCGTCATCATGATCCTGGATAAAGGTTTCCTTGCGAAACGTGCCGTTTTTTTCCTGGACGAAGCGCGCGGCCGGGGTCGGCACGATTTCCGTAAACCACTTGTTTGCCCGCGCTGCGGCAGCCTTCTGCTGGGAGAGGGCCGCAAATTCATCCTGCTGCTTCCTGGTGACATTGTATCGCTTGGCCACATTCTCGGCCGTCAGCCCCATGGAAATATATAGCTCTGACTGTGTTTTGGCGAATGTCGGGTGTGGCCGCGGTATGGATCCGCCCATGGGGACATAGGTCATGGACTCGACACCCCCGCCAATGGTCACATCCGCCCATCCCGCCTGTACTTTCAACGCGGCCAGGGCAATGGCTTCCAGACCGGATGAACAGAACCGGTTCACTGTGGCACCGGTCACCTCGTTGGGAAAACCTGCCATCTGGGATGCAAGACGGCCGATATTGAGCCCCTGCTCCGCCTCCGGAAAAGAGCATCCGATCATGATGTCGTCAACATCCTTTTTCTCGAGGTTTTCTGTTTTGTCGACAGCGGCAGCCAGAATAAAGGAGAGAAGATCATCGGGTCTCGTGTCCTTGAAGGCGCCTTTGTTCCGTCTGCACCCGGGTGTTCTCACGGATGTCACTATATAGGAATCTTTCATTTTTTATCCTCCTTGAATAAAATCGCTTCTGCGATTTTATGTGCAGCGGCGTATGCCGCTGATGTTATTCTTTTAAAGGTTTCAATTCCTGAGAGGTTTGCCTGTTTTGAGCATGTGATCGATCCTGGCCAGGGTCTTTTCTTCTTTCAGCAGATCGATGAAGGCCTCTCTTTCCAGCGTCAGGATGACGTCTTCCTCGATGGTGCTGTTGGCACGCACGTTGCCGCCGGTCATGACATAGGCGATCCGTTTGAGAACAAAAGCATCGTATTCACTGATGTAGCCGGCTCTCTGCATGTCTGCTATCTGTGTATTGGCCATTCCCTGGGCAGCTTCTCCCAGAACTTTTATCTTTCGTTTGACCGGGGGCGCGTACCCTGCGTCCACCATTCTCAGCACTTCCTTTTTCGATTCTCCCACCAGATAATCACGGTTGAAGATAATCCGGTCCGTGGGATTCAGAAAGCCGTTGGCCCTTGCCTCGGCAGCGGACATGGAGACTTTGGCCATGCCAATGGCCATAAAAGCCGGTATAAAAAATCGTGTCAGGTCGACCTCTCCTGCGGCTGCCTCAGGAATCGAATCCACAAAATTTCGCCACAAGGCCAGGCATCCCCCGCCGGCAGGCAGGAGGCCGACACCGAATTCAACCAGACCCATGAAAAGATCACTATGGGCCACGACCCGGTCTGAGGCCAGGCAGATCTCACACCCACCACCCAGGGCCAGACCATAGGGTGCCGCAACAACGGGAAAAGGCGCATAGCGGGCCTTCATGAGACCGTACTGGAGGTCCTTGATCATCTGTTCGATTTCCCCAAAGCGGTTTTCCGTCACCGCCTGTCTCACGGCAGTCAGATCGGCCCCGGCTGAAAACGCACCCGGCATACCGCCGGCCTGGTTGCCGATCACGAGTCCGACCCCGTTATTATCGACAAAATCGATGGCTGAGTGGAGCGCCTGGATAATATCCTGGTTCAGGGAATTCATCTTGGAGTGAAACTCGAGACAGAAAACACCATTGCCCAGATCCACGAGGGATGCATGCTCATTGGATTGAGCCACTTTGCCATCCGCCTTCAAGCCTGCCAGGGAAATGATATTGGCACTCACCTGAACGGGTTTGTATTCACCGGAGGCAAAATCGTAGAAAAGACGCTGGCCCTGCTCTGTTTTATAAAATGAGGTATGACCGGCTGTTAGCATTTTGCTGATATTTTCGGGGATGAGAAATCCATCCTTTTTCATTTTCTGCACTGATTTGACAAGATCGATGGCATCCCAGGTCTCGAATGGGCCCATTTCAAAGTTGAATCCCCATTTCATGGCATTATCGATTTCGACGATGGTGTTCGAAATTTCAGGGATCCTGTTGGCCGAGTATACCAGGTTGCTGGCAACAGCCTTCCAGGCAAAGCGTGCCCCGTTATCGGTACCATACATGACGGCATTGATCTTGTCGGATAGGGTCTTGGCTTTGCGGGCTTCTGCCAGACAGGGGAAATCAGGGGTCTCGTAAGCAGCATATTCCAGGGTTGACGGGTCGATAACCTTGCGAATCTTCTGCCATTCCGGTGTCAAGTCTGTTTTATAAAACCCTTTCTGGGTTTTCTTACCCAACAGGTTGTTCTTGAGCATGCGGGTCGCGAATTCAGGAATCTGAAAACTGTCCCTGTCTTCGTCGTCCGTTACCAGCTCATAGGTGTTCCCAGCCACATGACTCAGAATGTCAAGTCCTACCAGATCGGCAGTTTTGAACATAGCGGTCTTGGGGCGTCCCATGACCGGGCCGAAGAGCGCATCGACTTCCGGAATGCTCAATCCTTCTTCCAGCATCAATTTCATGGCTTTGACCATGCCGTGAATACCGATCCGGTTACCAACGAAATTGGGGGTGTCTTTGGCCCACACAATGCCTTTGCCGAGAATCCGTTCGCCAAAGTCCGCCATAAAATCGAGGACATCCCTGTGGGTTTCTTCACCCGGAATAATCTCGAGCAGTTTCATATAGCGGACGGGGTTGAAAAAATGGGTTCCAAGAAAATGCTGTTTGAATTCCTGGGAACGCCCTTGGGACATGGCTTTCAAGGGTATACCGGAGGTGTTGGAGGAAACGATGGTTCCTGGTTTCCGGATCCCCTCGAGACGCTCGAACAGCTGATGTTTGACGGCCAGATTTTCGACGACGACTTCGATAATCCAGTCGCATGTGGATATTTGGTCAAAATCGTCTTCGAGGTTGCCGATGGTGATAAGATCCAGATCTTTCGTCTGCATGAGAAGTGCCGGTCTGGCTGCGGCAATGTTATCGAGGCCTGCCTTTGCGATTCTGTTGCGGGCTTCAGGGTTCTTTTTCTCATCGTCGTTCAGGTTGGGCGGAACGATATCCAGCAACAGCGTTTTGATGCCGGCACCTGCCAGCAGCGCGGCGATGCCCCCTCCCATGACGCCTGAGCCGATAACAACGGCTTTTCTGACTTTTCTTTGCATGGTTTCCTCCTGGTTATGGTGGTCTGTACAGGTTTCCGATGGCGGGTCTCGGGTCCAAATGCGTGCAAACAGATTGGTTCTGCCAAGGCGCCCCATCCATTGGAACTAAAATGAATGAACATTCATTTTACTTAACAGAGAGTCAGGGGCCGTGTCAAGGGGTATTCATAGTTATTGTGAATTAATAAAAAAATAATAATAACAAATAATTGAATTGATTTAGTCTAATTTTTCGAATATTGACAACACGCATCCGACAGCTATGATGAGGTCATAAACAGAATGAATATAAATTCATAAAAAGAACCGCAATAATCAGGGTCGAAAAGATAGGTTTGTCGAGGTGCGAGACTTTTCAGCTTATTTGAGGGTGCAGGGCAGGGAAACGGTTGCAGGCACGGCCGCCATTCCCAGAAAAAAAGGCAGCCGGTCTACTCGCGATAAAAGCAGATCCGGCTGCCATTGATGTCTGGTCTGTCAACTGTTTACAAAGGGCGTCTAAACAGCTTCACTCAGTTTTTTTCCGGCGGAGAATTTGACCACATTTTTACCCTTGATTTTGATGACCTCACCTGTCTGTGGATTGCGACCTTTACGGGTTTTGCGGTAGATTTTTTTAAATGTTCCAAAACCTACAAGTGTGACCTTGCCGTTTTTCTTTTTCAACGCCTTGGTGACGTTGTCCACAAATGAATTGAGTGCTACCCCGGCCGCAGCCTTGGATATGCCGGCATCCTTTGCAATGTTTTCGATGAGTTCTGCTTTTGTCATATTCCTCCCCCTTTTATTTACGTTAATGGATAAGCCCCTTGTTCATGGCGATTTATAGCATTCATAGGCGAAAGTCAAGGGTCAAGTGTGCGTAAGCCCTTAAACCAAGGGTTTTGTGTCTGCCAGACCGGCCAGAATTGCTTCACCACTTTTTTCGGCGGATTTTCCGAACAACTCGTCCATCTCCAGATGTTGCAGATAGCTGTCTTTCCAGGGGACACTGTTTTCCATGACAATGTTTTTAATATGCTCATACTTACCGCCGAGTGCCTTGATTATAATGGGCAAGGGTACATTCTCACGAAAAGAGATATTCAGAAGCAGGAGGTTTTCGATGATGTTGGGTCTGTCGGAAGATGTTGAAATAGCCGGAATTACAAGGATGCTGCGGTCGTCCTTACGCCCTTTTCCAATGTAGACGTTTCCTTTTTGAACAATGATACGCTTGGTACCCTTGAGAGCCGTATCGGTTTCAACACGGGAAGGGATCTGTTTCAACACACCTTTTTTCTCCAGCACTTCGATGGTGGTTTCATCCGTGAGTTCGCTCAACAGGTTCAGCTTGTTGATTTGGTAAAGTATGGATCCACCAATGTCCGCAACGATCTCCTGCAGATTTCTCAAAACGAGAACATTGTTGGGAGTGATCTGGGAGATGAGGATGTCGTGCTCGGTCAGAGAGTCGAACAGGAGCCCCTTGATTTTTTCACTGATGCGGCTGGTTCCTACGGTCACCGTTTTTGCCTGGTGCTTGATGGCATCGATGGGCCGGGACATGGTATTGATGGAGTCACTGATGATCGTGAAAAACGTATTAATCATGTTCAATGCCGTACCCTTGACACCAAAATCGAGTTCAAAGTCGGGCAGGGGAAGCTTACCGGATAGGTATTTCAACAGGAGTGTCAGGTCAGAGGCCATGGCTATGGACACGGGAAAGCGATGCTTTTGTTTTTTATCTCGAAATTCCTGGTAAAATTTCGCGATTGTTTCCCGGAATGATTTTTCGAGGATCACCTCGTAGACATCCATTCCCTGGGCGGCCTTCTGGTCGATGGTTTCCTTGATCTGTTCACGAAAGGTGTGCAGAAACTTGGACCCTTCGTTGATGGCCAGAGCAGCATAATACCCCCAGAGATGACCCACGAGGGTGTTCAGGATAGGTGCCAGGTGCTCGCTGGTGACGGGGACGTGGAATATGTCTTCTGCATAGGGATCGAATCGTGATTCCCCTTCATCGGCGATGACGATGGGTGTCGCCTTGTGAGCCTTGAATATGGCGGTGTCTTTGATGATATCGCTGACGACCGTACTCTTGGCGCCGGCCGCACACACAATTATCAGGGGCTCTGATGAGAGGTCGATATGTTTTTTGTCCTCGACATAGTCCGAGGAGATGGTCTTGTAACAGAGTTCACTCAGCTTGATCCTGATTTCATCGGCGGAAGCCTTGTTGGGTCCGCTTCCCACGGCAGCCCAGTAGGTTTTTGTGGCTGCAAGCCTACGGGCGGAGTTTTCGATAGCCTCTGCCTGGCCGAGGATTTTTTTCATGTGGGTCGGCAGCTCGAGCAGCTTCTTGATTTCTTCAGTCACGAAAGCGATATCCCGGCGACCGGTTGCGGCAGCCATATGGAGCCCCAGCACTGCACCGGCCGCGATTTGTGAATAAAAAGCCTTTGTCGAGGCTACCGACATCTCGATGTCGCGGCCGCTGCTGGTGTACATGACCCCCTCGACTTTAAAGGTAATATCGGAATCCCGGCGGTTGACGATGGCCAGCGTTCTGGCGCCGCGCCCTCGGACCATATCGACAGTGCGGTTGGTATCAGCGGTTGTTCCTGACTGGCTGATGGCGATTACCAGTGTATCCGACATACTGTCGGGGCGGTCGTGTTCACTCATCTTAAACCCGCTCAGTTCCGATGCTTTCAGGGCGTCAATAAAAATTCTCGAATCATTCAGGTAGTGATTCAGGATGTTGGCGCAGGCTTGCGCGGCAATCCCCGCTGTGCCCTGGCCGATAAAATAGATTCTTTGTATCTTGTTGCAGCGCAGGGCTTCGATAATTGACGCGTTCAACACGCTGCTGTCCAGTACAGTGGTGTATTGTTCGTTTCCGGTCAGTTTCCAGCGGTTGTGGAGTGTTTTTTCAATGGAGGCGGGGGATTCTGAAATTTCCTTCAAAAAATAATGAGGGAAAGACTGCCGGTCGATATCCCTGGGCGTAATGGCGGTTCGCTTGACGTCGGATTCCCCGAGTTCTATGGCTGAGCCGTCATAGGCCATGGCTTCGATCCCGTCCAGGCCTCCGGATGAGTTCTGGTCCAGAATGAAAATCTGCCCCTGCACATCCCCATGCTTGCCCCGGATTATTTTTTCGCCGTCCAGTTTCAGGTAATGGGGTGTTTCTTCGACAAACCCGTAGACTTCCGATGACGGTATATAACGATCTTCTGAAAGACCTACAAAGATGGCCTGGCCGCTGCCCCGCTGGCCCAGAAACAGTTTGCCCGGGGCCAGGTTGGTGTGCATGGAAATGGCATGAGAGCCCTTGAAATCGTTCAAGGCCCGGCGAAACGCCTCAGCCACCGGAGCGCCTTTCTGGAGATACTTCTGGATTTGCAGGGGGATGACCTTGGTGTCGGTCGAGATATCTTCCTGGATCACGGCACCCGATTTTAGAAGCGCTTCTTTGATTTCCAGATAATTGTCGATGTCGCCGTTGAGACAGGCATGGACAATACCCCTGGCAGCAAGATTGTTTCCCTCCGGTATATTGTCCATGGGATGGCAGTTTGATTCAGTAATGGCGCCCACGGAAGCCCAGCGTGTGTGGGATGATATGGTGTAGTTCACAGGTTCACAGGTTACTGCCCGCTGGAAAATGGGGTCTGTTTTGATCTGGTGACGCAAATAGGAAACATTGTCTCCAAGACTACCGATTTCAGCGGCAATTTTGAAAGTGAAAGCCAGGGCGACGCAGTCACTTTGGGTCGGATCTGTCTGTATGCTTCCGTTGGACAGGATATTGCGTGAAGATCTGTCGGTAAAGGCTTCCAGCAGGCCGTCGTGATCGATAATTTTGTGCAGGTCTTGCCAGTCCTTTGCACCCAACAGGAGCATGACGGAGATGCCGGCCGAATCTCTTCCACGAACCTCCAAGCGGTCGATACTGTTGAAGACAGCGTTGATTTCCCGAAATATCTTGATACAAAATGGTGAGGCCATGCCCGCAGGGTAGGAGATGAGGCCCTCGATCTTATGAATATTTCCGACAATTTCGGTCTTGATGGACCAGTGAATGTCTTTCAAAATCTCGAGGGAATCCGTGATCGTCTCGACCTCACCCGGTGAAAGATGACCGATCTGTAGAGATAGTTCAACAGATTCTCCATCAATGACGGTCTGGATCTTTTTGGCAAGTTCCAGAAGTTCCTCCAGGACATCCCTGTGAGTGAAGACATGCAGGAAAGTATCGGTCTGCTTGAGCTGTTGAACCTGGTCGTGGAGAGATGTCAGAAGCGCTTTTCCGCCCAAGTAGTGAATCTTTCCGGCAAGTTTTTCCCGGGCACACTGAACGATGGTTTTCTGTTCAAGTGACCGGATCTGATCTTTCAAACCGGGTATATCCACTCTTAGGCCCGATGTCTGCTTTGATTTAATAGAAACGATTCCTGTCAGTCCGCAGGACAGTCTGTTTGGAAAATAGGGAAAGAATACCAGGGAACCCGGGGGGACCCTGTTGGGATTTCGGCCAAAATAGACCTGTCGATGTAACATGGCACCGAGGGCGCTCTGCCGATTGTTGTGTCTGCTTTTCGTTTGGGAGCGAACGTCATGTTTCATGCTTGCCATCCTTTGAGCGTATTTCCAAAGTCTTCTTTTTTACAACATCGGGTCGGCCGGATTTTTGACAGCTTCCCTGTCCGGGGGTTTTATTATACCTGTCACCAGGAAATCTGCAACCTCTTTCCAGGGATTGGACGGGTGGAGAATTCTCATACGCCGTCTGACGTCTCAAACGATACAGGTGCCATGATAACGGTTCAACCTGATTTTAAAAAATTTGCGTAGTATTTTTGAATAGCCATGCGGGCGTAAGCCGCTGCCCGGATGCCGATAAATTCTTCGTGGGCCACAACAACGGCAATGGCCATTTTCTTGTTGCCGTTTTTCAGATCGGCGAAACCCACGAACCAGTCGTATCGCAAATCATGTTTCTGGTTATAGATAGAACCGGTTTTGCCGCCCAGGTTGCACTTTGATAGGACAGGATCTTTTTGGAAACCCGTGAAGGCTTTTTTGGCCGTGCCATATCGGACGGTGGCTTCCATGAGGTCGTAGAGCACGCGCGACGCCCTGGGTGTAATGACCTGTTTCACTGGGCCCGGGCGGTTCTCGTAGAGAAGTTGACCGGACCCATCGGTGATTCGCTGGACGATTGTCGGCTTCACACCCTGGCCTTGATTGAGAATGACGGCAGGCAGCAATGCAGCATGAATAGCCGAAAGTGTGGTCTGCCGGTTGAAGCCACTGGCAATTTCAGCCCTGTGATAGGGCGTGTCGGTGATGTTGAAACGACTCGCCAAGAGGGGCAGTTCGAACTCGATTTCCGTGTTGAAACCGAAAGCCTCCGCACATGCCGACAGCTGATCCTTTTCAAGACTCAAAGCGCCGAGTTTGCCAAAAACAGGGTTGATGGATTTGGCAAAAGCTTCTTGGAATGTGGTGTGGTTGGTATAGCGGTTTTTTCGATCTTTGAGCTGGGTTTTGTAGAGCGTGTGTTGACTGCCGTTGAACCTGAGTTTCGCGTTTGAATCAAGATTTTTTTGTTCGACGACGGCGGCGGCCGTGAT
Organism: uncultured delta proteobacterium; assembly: GCA_963823335.1. Taxonomy (GTDB): domain Bacteria; phylum Desulfobacterota; class Desulfobacteria; order Desulfobacterales; family B30-G6; genus B30-G6. The sequence goes on from CAWGLD010000001.1 coordinate 1,800,169, forward strand.
AATTTTAAAGATACTTGCAGCAGGATAGGTGTTGTCAAGACAGGTATTGTTGTCAGGGTCGATTTTGTCGTAACCGGCCATCATGAGGATTTCACCACTGGCAGGATCCAGAGCGACTAACGCAATGTAACGTGAATTCTTGCGATCCAGTTTTCCCAGCATGTAGTCCTGCAGAGAGGGGTCGATGCTGGTGTCGAGATGAAGGGTCTTGTTCTGTCGTGTTACCTGGAAGGCGGCTTGCTTGAGATTGAGCAAAGATATGTCTTGCAAGAGCTGTTGGGCCACCTGTTTGTCGTTTTGCCGGGGAGCCTCTTCGGGCGAGGCAGTGGCCGCTTCTTTTGAAGTGTTTTTACCACTATCGTCCAACCAGCTGAAACACTGGACCAGACCGTAGAGTCCGATAAGGAGGACCAGCGTCATTATAACCAGCCGCAAAATTTTACGGAAAAGAGTTTTGCGGTTCCGGTTTCTCTGAAACAGACTCTGGTGGGTTTGCCATCCGGGCAAGGATGGGTTCCGGTTGTGGTTCCTGAGGATTTCCATATCAGCTAACAGAGGATCCGGGAACTGTGTTTCGGTCCAGGATAACCAAGCTGTCTCCTGGATCAGTATCGGCCGCCAGCAGCATACCCTGGGAGGTGATGCCCATGAGCTTGGCCGGTTTGAGATTGGCCACCACCACCACCTGCATACCGACCATGTCCTCAGGACGATAGCTTTCTGAGATGCCGGAAACAATCGTCCTGCGTTCTCCCATATCGATTTCGATCTTGAGCAGTTTTTTCGACTTGGGGACGGTTTCGGCATGGACGATGGTGGCAACCCGCAGATCCAGCTTGTTGAAATCGTCATATGTAATCAGAGGCTTGATGTCGGGTTGAGGCGGCGGGGCCTCAGATTTTACGTAAGGGACTGCGGGCTCTGGTGTTGCTTCTATGCGTGGAAACAGGGGTTCGAATGTCGGAAGATCCGATCCCGGTAGGGTTTCACCCCAGCGCCTGAGCCTTTCAATTACGTAAAACCTAGATTCTGGATCCAGTCCCAGCTGCCGCTGCATTTTCCGGGCGGTATCCGGCATGACGGGGTATATCAACCCGGAAACAATTCTGAGTCCCTCCAGGAGGTTGTAGATAACGGTCTTTAATTCAGCCTGATGCTTGTTGCTCTTGGCCAGATTCCAGGGGGCGGCGGTATCGATGGTCTTGTTCATCAGGCTGATGAACTCCCATATGGCCAGAATGCCTTTATGAAAGGCAAAGGCCTGCATCTGTTCGTCAAATTCGGTTACGGCGGCCCGGGCGGCAGTTTTCAGTTCCATCCAGCCGGTGTCGACCAGACCGGTGTCGGGTTCAGGGATAACACTTCTGAAATATTTTCGGGCCATGGAGAGGATACGGCTGACGAGATTTCCCAGATCGTTGGCAAGGTCTGAATTGATGCGCTGTACAAGGGCTTCCTCGTTGAAGTTCGCGTCGAGTCCAAAGACCATGTCACGCATGAGGAAGAACCTAAAGGCATCCAGGCCGTAAACATTTTTCAACTGCAAAGGCTCGACCACATTGCCGAGACTTTTGGACATCTTGCTCTGATCGATGTTCCAGTAGCCATGGACGTTCAGGTGTTTATAGATGGGTATTCCGGCCGCTTTTAGCATAATGGGCCAGTAGATTCCGTGGGGCTTGAGGATGTCCTTGGCGACAATATGCTGGGCGACGGGCCAGAAGGTCTCGTACAACTTACCTTCCGGATACCCGAGACCGGATATATAATTGAGCAGGGCATCGAACCAGACATAGGTGACATAATCTTTATCAAAGGGCAGGGTGATACCCCAGGAGATCCTGGATTTTGGTCTGGATATACAAAGATCTTCCAAAGGTTCCTTGAGAAAGGCCAGAACCTCGTTGCGGTAGCGTTCCGGGCGGATAAAATCGGTATGCTTTTGAATATGTTCGATCAGCCAGTCCTGGTAGCGACTCATCTTGAAAAAATAATTCGATTCCTTGATGATCGTGGGTTCGACCTCATGATCCGGGCACTTGCCGTCCACGAGTTCGCGTTCCGTGTAGAAGCGCTCGCAGCCGAAACAGTAGAGGCCTTTATATTCCGAAAAATAGATGTCCCCGGAAGCGTGTATCCTGCTGAGCACCTGTTGCACAACAGCCATATGGGAAGGGTCCGTTGTACGAATAAAGTGGTCATTGCTGATATTGAGTTCCGGCCAGAGATCCCTGAACATGGCGCTGATCTTGTCAACGTATTGTTTGGGGTTGAGACCTTCTTTTTCGGCGGCCTGAAAGATCTTGTCTCCGTGTTCATCGGTTCCCGTCAGGAAAAAGGTTTCGGCCTGTCGCATGGTATGGAAGCGTGTGGCGACATCGGCGATGATCGTGGTATACGCATGCCCCAGATGCGGCCTTGCGTTGACATAATAGATAGGTGTTGTGATGTAGAAAGGGGTGGTCATGGATACTCCTGCTTATCTATTGAAGAACCTCGCAGCAAGCTACGAGGAATGTTCTGCCTTACGGCAGTGCTTCGCAGCGACCGTAAGGAATTCTGTCTAATTTAGATTCGCTCGCCAACCCCGCAGCATGCGTAGCACTGCCGAACGGCAGAACCTACGGGGAATGCGCTCGCTTTTTCGGTTCAGTATTTAGAAGATTGTTTAGCTGTAAGCAATAAGCTCTAAGCTGTTAACCGCTTATGGCTTACCGCTTAATTCTCGATTTCGTCGACGCCAACTTCCATTTCAGATCCATCCTCCAGACGAATGCCGATGCGCCCGCCGATGATATTGTGTCGGATCACCTTGCCGGTTTTGTCGCTGGTCTGGATAATCTTGCCCACCTTTGGAAAACTGGATTTCAATTGTTGGTAGGTCTTGTTTTCATAGGTCAGACAGCACATCAGTCGACCGCATTGGCCGGAAATCTTGGTTGGATTCAACGACAGACCTTGCTGCTTGGCCATTTTTATGGAAACAGGCTCAAATTTTTCGATGAATGCGGAGCAGCATATTTCACGACCGCAGCGACCGATACCCCCACACATCTTTGCCTGGTTGCGGATACCGACCTGGCGCATCTCAATTCTGGTCCGGAACTCTTTTACGAGGCGTTTCACCAGTTTGCGAAAATCTACACGGCCGTCTGCCGTAAAAAAAAACGTGAGACGGCTTGCGTCGAAAGTACTTTCAACGGAGAAAAGATTCATCTTGAGTTTGTCTTCTCTGATACAATCCACGCAGAAGGTATATGCATTCTGCTCAAGGCTCAGATTGGTGTTTTTCTGCAGATGATCTTTTTCATTGGCGATTCGATAGACCTTTTTCAACGGTCGGCCTGCCCCCGGTGACTCCTGCGGAACCGGGGATACGGCAACAAAACCGAAACCGAGTCCCTTTTCTGTTTCAACGATCACTTCATCACCTTCGTTCAAGACAAAGGCTCCACAGTCAAAATGATATATTTTTCCAGCCGATTTAAATCGGATGCCTACGACTTTTTTCATGGTCGAACTCCGTGAGTTTCATCATCATGACATCGAGTGTCAATCTTGGATTTGCATTGCCGTTAATTTTTTCCTGCGCTGATTGAACGGCGTCATAAGCCCAGAGAAGATTCTGCATGGCGGTCCCTTCCGAAAACCGTTTCAACAGGGGGGATAAATCCTTGTTGACCACCAAATCGGGTGACAGCTGATAGACCATCAGATCCCTGAACCATATTTTGAGAATTTCCAGTGCATCTACAACGCGCTCTTTGTCTTGAGCCAGTTTTTCGGAAAAGGCCAGCAGGATTGCCACGCGATCCAGCGGCGATTGACTGGACGGCTCCTTTCCAACCATTCCCAGGATCCACGCTCTGCGCTCTATCCAACCGGAGTCTACAAGCGAGAACGCTCCCGTGAGGCTGCCATTTGCCAGTGTTGCCAACAAGTCCGCTTCCCGGGCAGACATTCCCTTTTTTGTCACAAGAGCTTCCTTGATGGTGTCATGTGAAATCGGGTTGAATCGAATGTGCTGGCACCGCGAAGCGATCGTGGGAAGAAGATCATGCAGATGATAGGCGGTAAGGACCAGGACCGTTCTGTCCGGTGGTTCTTCGAGTACTTTGAGCAGGGCATTGCCGGCTTCCGGATTCAAGGTGTGTGCATCGGATATGATCACGACCCGGTATCTGGCCTCATAGGGTTTCAAGGTCAGCATACGGCAGAGATCACGAATTTGCCCTATCCGGATATGGGCCTTGTCCGGCTGTATTGAGATAACATCAGGGTGGTTCCCGGAGATGATTTTTCTGCACGACTTACAGCCACCACATGGTGATGATGATCTACCTTCCCTTTCGTGATCAATTTCCTTGTCTGAAACCTGCTGGCCCGGGACGATAGCTGCCAGGCAGTTACAGGCCATGGCAAATGTGTTTGCAGCTTCTCTTTTCCCGACGCCCTCGATACCTGTAAAAAGCAGTGCGTGGGGAATTTTCCCTTTCTGAACAATATACGATAAAAGGCGGCCAGGTTTTTCCTGCTCGACTATGGATTCGAATCCGGGCACAAATCTAATAATCTACCCGCTCTTTGAGCTCTTTACCGGATTTGAAAAAAGGGAGCTTCTTGGGGTTGATTAACACCTTTTCGCCGGTCTTGGGATTTCTGCCCATATAGCTTGTGTAGTTTTTTACGTAGAAACTGCACAAGCCTCGAATTTCCACCCGTTCTCCACGAGCCAAAGCCTCAGCCATATGATCAAAAAACAGCTGAACAACTTTTGCGGCTTCAGATTTGGATATATTCGCCTCTTTCTTCAAAGCGGAGATCAGTTCTAATTTGTTCATACACCCTCCTTCCCACATTCCCATATCATTACGATATATTGTAGAGAGTTTTAATGATGAATTGATAAAAAGTCAAGTACTTATGCCAATATTTTAGACAGCGGCTCTATGTCGTCCTCGTTGACATCCACACTGGCGGCCTGTCCAAGGGCATCCACATTGATGGTGACCCGGCCTTTTCCTCGATAGTTAGAAAAGCTACCCATGACACCGGTGAAAGGACCTTTGACCACCATGACCCTGTTCCCCCTTGTGAGGCGTTTTCCGGTGATGATGTGGCTATCGCTCTCGACCATGATTTTCAGTGAGGCAATGGTTTCGTCCGGAACCGATACCGGGCCGCTCTTGGTGCCCACAAGACGGACGGTTCCGATTGTTTTGACAATGCTCAGGTGCTCGTGGACACTCAAATCCGTTTTGACAAAAAGGTACCCTGGAAAAACAGGCACCCGGATCATCTGTTTTCTGTCCCGACGTTTACTGGGAATCAGGACCTTGGGCAGGAACACCTCGAACGATTTTTTTAGCAGCCCATCAGATACCACGTTTTCGAACCGGCTGCGAGTGTGGATAACGTACCATTCTAGTTTCAATATGTCTTGATTCATGTTTTTAACCTTTGATTGATAAAACAATAAGCTGTAAGCGGCTTACAGCTAATTAAAATCACTTTCAATTTCCCCCAGACCGCGAAAGCCGATCATGAAGTCATATCTGTCGTCTCCCTCTTCCCGGGTGTATGTCAGCTGAAAAGACCAGCACTGGGCCTTGTAGAGGGCTCCGATACTTGTGAGGAGGTGATTGTCTTGGTTCAGATCTTTTTCATACTCGGCGGTGGCTGATAAGGAATCTGTCATAGCGATCGACAGCTTGGCATAGGCAGATTTCAGACCTACCTGGCCGATATCGGGCATATCCTGCCGATATCGGTATTCAAGGGCCAGCCGATCACCTCGACGGTCCCACAAGGAAGTAGAAAAATTACGGGATATCAAGTCGTTCTCGTATGTCGACCACTCGGCATCCGCCTCTAAGCTGATGTAGTTTCCCGGGGTCAGCTCCAGGCGGCCGTACACCGGTGAAAAAGACTTGCGGGTTTGTTTGTTGTCTTCCCCGCTCGAAAGGTCGTCTTCACCAACCGGGCTGAAATTGTAACTCTGCTCGAGATAGAGACGCAGGAATCGCTGATAATGGAATTCCGGGTCAATGCTCTGCTCCTCTGTAGAGTTGTTTTTCCTGAGCCTGGACCGGAAGGTGAGCAGATTTGTCAAGGAATAGGTCAGGCGGTTCTGTTTCCCGATTCTATCCTTGGCATCAAAATCGGGATAGGCCGACTGGTCTTCTTCCGGAATATAGGTGTAGACGATCCTGGGATTGAAGGTGTGACGATAGCGATCGATTTTATCACTATCGGTGTGCAAGATATTATAGGCCTCCGTGGACAGATCGAGCTGGTAATCCATGAGTTCCCTGTGAAAGGTTTTGTCGTTGTCCGGGTCCTTTAGGGAGTCTTCATGATCCACCACCTGCCAATAGGTTCCCCGAAACCCCATGGAGGGTTCCAATGTAAAATAGGTTTTCCAACGCAAGGGCAGGTAGATCCTGGGGTAGACATCAAAGCGATGATCCCGGGTGACACCATTGGTGGTATCGGTGTCTTCCCGGTAAAAGTAAGTATATTCATTTGACATGGATCCGTAGAACAGAGACGACCCTAACTGTTGTTTGGATGCGTTGAGCTGGATGAACGGCAGTCGCTGTACCGTGGTGTCCCGGTCGTCCTGCTGTCTGCTGATGACGTTGTCATACCATCTGAATTCAGCATCGAGACTGAAGCTGGACCAGTTACGGTTGATGTTCAAACGGTTGAGTCGAATGGGGTCGTTGTAATCATCGATCTCCCTGTTAAATTTACGATTGTAGTAATCTTTTGTATCGTCGTAACCCGTGTAGCCGCTCTGGAATTCCTTGAGGTAATCCTGATCGCTGACAATGTCCAGGTCGGCCATGGCCGAAAAACGCCAGGGCAGTGCTTGGTCATGCTTCATTCGAAACCAGTAACGATTCCGGTTGGTGCGCAAGACATCCTCATCCGGCTTGTCGTCATAGCCCCAGTCATGATTACCGTCCGTGTTGTCATCCACCTTTTCGTCCTCAAGGTAATCCATCATCAGCGACCCCTTGGTGAGGGGGCTCATGACATAACGAAATTCAGCACCCAGTTTATTGCCGCGACGGTCCATGTAGTGATCGTAAACGGTGGCATCCATGCTGTCGTTGATGGCCCAGAAAAGAGGCTGATTGTATTCAAGTCCTTTTCGGGAAGAGCTTCCGAATTGTGGTGGCAGGAAACCGGTCTGTCGTTTCGATTTTACCGGAAACGCGATAAAGGGCGTGTAGAATACCGGGATATCCTTGATCCAGAATACAGCGTGATTGGCATATCCGTAGCCTTCGATGGTAACATTCAGGTTCCTGCCGGTTATTTTCCAGGCCGGTTTTTCCCCATCACACGTGGTTAGCCTGGCCTCGTCGACAAAATAGGAATCCTTGCCGGTTTTGACAATCTCGTTGCCATGTATGTGGAAGTTTTCCTGGCGCAGGAAAACAGAACCGTTATGCAGAATTCCTTTTTCTGATTCGAGATCGATTTGAAGGCTGTCTGCTGTGATCATGTCCCGGCCTACGGACATGATTACGTGCCCCGTGGCCAGCACCTCCATTTTTTTGTGGTCGAAATGGACCCTATCGGCGGAAATTTGTTTGTCCATCTTTGAGATGACGACATCCCCGGTGGCGATGTAAACCTGATCGGTTTCATCGAAGCTGAGCTCATCGGCGGTGATATGCCAGGGAAAAGGTTCTTCCCCCGGAACCTTGCCAAGGTCTTGACCCCAGACGGTTCCACAAAGCAGCAACAGGAGGCAGAGAACATAACCACTACGGCTAAAAGCGCCACGGACACGAGACATGAGCGCATATGTGTTGCGCCATCTGTGTTGAGCCTTTCGACGATTGAGATGCTGCATGAGCTTTTGCATGAGGGTTCTTTTCAGGGAAACAAACCTGTTGCATCTGTCAAAATTAATCAATATAAAGCCAACGTATTGAAAAAATCAAGAATAAGATCGATGCGAAGTCCTTTTCAAATCCATGCAATTGATGTATGAAGGCAGAACATTCCCCGCAGTTTGCTGCGGGGAATGTTCTGCCGTGCGGCTGTGCTTCGCAGTGACCGTAAAGAACCCTGAGACAAATAGGGACAGATGAGAATTTTATTGTCGAATGATGACGGGATCTATGCCGAGGGACTCAGGGCGCTTCACCGGCGCTTTTCAGAAACCTGCTCTACAATCGTGGTGGCGCCCGACCGGGAGTGCAGCGCCATCAGTCACGCCATTACCCTCGAAATGCCCATCAGGAGCCGCAACATATCCCTGAAGAATGGTGACAGGGCCTATGCCGTGAGTGGAACACCGGCGGACTGCATCAAACTGGCCATGATCGAACTTCTGGAAGAGCGGCCGGATTTGATGATTTCGGGCATCAATCCAGGAGCAAACACCGGTATCCATATCAACTATTCAGGAACGTTCGCGGCAGCCAGGGAGGCCGCCTTTTATGGTATACCGGCCTTGGCTGTTTCCATCATGGGCAAAACCCCGGGCTATTATGACCAGGCAGCTGAATTTGTCGAGAACCTGGTTAAAAAGGTAATGATGCATGGATTGCCAGAGGGCACGCTTCTGAATGTCAATATTCCCGATCTTCCCCTGGAACGTATCCGGGGCGTCCGGATCAGCAATCAAAATCTCGAGCCGTTTCGTGAAAAGATAGAAAAGCGATTAGACCCCAGAGAGCGGCCCTATTACTGGCATGGTGTCGCAGATCAGGGATCTGTTGGAGATTCGGGCTCCGATGTAGCGACCATCGTGAAAGACTATATATCCATTACCCCCATTAAATGTGATATGACTGATTATATATCAATTCAGAATCTTAAGTCTTGGAGTGTTCACGTCCGATGAAAAAGAGATTCATCAACCAGATCCATGCCGGTGATGTTCTGGCAGATTGTTTTGTCCTGGCCGAAAAAACCATGGCCCAGAAAAAGGATGGTAACAATTACCTCAACCTGGTTCTGTCCGATCGGACCGGAAATATCAAGGGGGTGGTCTGGGACAATGCCGAGAAACTTTCTTCCCAAGTGGAGACGGGAGCGGTCGTAGCGGTCAAGGGGCACGTGGGCGAATACCGGAACAATCTTCAGGTCGTGGTCAAAGAGATGACAGGGGTTTCCTTGGAAGAAACAGATCCCGCCGATTTTATGCTTTCAACAGCACGTGATGTGGATCAGATGTTTGAACGGATTGTGGCCTTGTCGGAATCCCTGGGCGCATGGTATTTAAAGGCGCTTTTTAGTGCTTTTTGGGAGGACGAATCATTCACGGCACAATTCAAAAGGGCGCCTGCAGCCAAGAAAATGCACCATGCCTATATCGGGGGACTCCTGGAACACACGCTTTCCATGGCGGTTCTGGCCGACAAAATCGCTGAACACTACAATGGCCTGGACCGGGATCTTCTCGTTGCGGGTGCCCTTCTTCACGATATCGGTAAAATCCGTGAGTTCAGCTATGATATGGGTATCGATTATTCCGATGAAGGCAGGATGGTGAGCCATATTGTTATCGGTCTCCAGCTGATCGAGGACAAAATACGAACCATCGAATCCTTTCCCGAGGAATCGGCCTTGTTGTTGAAGCACATGGTGGTCAGTCACCATGGCAGCAAGGAACTTGGGTCACCGGAGCCACCCAAAACCATCGAGGCGGTGATGCTGAACTGCATCGACGAAATGGACTCCCGGATCCAGGCGGTTCGGGAATTTATGGGAAAAGAAGATTCCAATGAAACCTGGACATCGTTTCACCGACTCCTGGGAAGGCATTTTTACCGAGGGAAACCAACAGGATAATGTTTATTTCATTTGAAGGCATCGAAGGTTCCGGCAAGACAACCCAGATTCAAGGTGTATATGACCATCTTTGTCAAAAAGGCCATGATGTCATCGTGACAAGAGAACCTGGCGGCTCGAATATCGGTCGACAGATACGTTCGATACTCCTGGATTCAAAAAACAAGAGATTGAATCCCTTGTCGGAACTTCTTCTCTATATGGCCGATCGGGCGCAGCACTTGGACGAAATTGTCAGACCGGGCCTGTCTTCAGGAAAAGTCATTCTCTGTGACCGCTATTATGATGCAACCATCGCCTATCAGGGGTATGCCAGAGGGTTGGACATTGACCTGATAACCCAACTTCATGGTCTTGCCTTTGCAGATTATAAACCCGATCTGACGTTTCTGCTGGATCTTGCCCCGGAAACAGGGCTTGGGCGTGCTTGGCGACAGATCGAAAACGGACAGAGAACCGGAACGGAAACCCGCTTCGAGGAGGAAGCCCTGAGCTTCCATGGACGGGTTCGTGAAGGCTATCTCGCACTGGCCCGGCTCGAACCTCAGCGCTTTAAAATCATCGATGCTTCCGAACCGCAGGAACGTGTGGAAAAGGAGATACTGGGCGTGCTGGACAGCGCTATCCGCAACCCAATAGAGACATGATGAACAGATCGATTTTAGACAGCATCGGCAACACTCCCATGGTGGAAATCCGGGCCCTGAACCCCAATCATAGGGTCAGAGTTTTGGCCAAGCTGGAATATTTCAATCCCGGCGGGTCCATCAAAGACAGGCCTGCCCTGCAGATGATCGAAAACGGGGAAGCGTCCGGAGAGCTCACCCGGGACAAGACCGTTATCGAAGCCACCAGCGGCAATACGGGTATCGGCCTGGCGCTTGTCTGTTCGGTCAAAGGCTACCGGCTCCTCCTGGCCATGTCGGAATCCGTCAGCGGGGAGCGGCGGAAGATCCTCAGGGCAAGGGGTGCGGAAATTTTGCTGACACCCGGTCATTTGGGGACTGATGGCGCCATCGAAGAAGCGTATCGCCTGGTGCGCGAAAATCCCCAGCGCTACTTTTTGACAGACCAGTTCAATAACGACGCCAACTGGCAGGCTCATTATGATGGCACCGCACCTGAAATATGGGAACAGACCGGCGGCCAGGTCAACAAAGTTATCATGACACTGGGAACCAGCGGTACGGCCATGGGTGTTTCCCGCAGGATGAAAGCGTATGATCCGCGCATCGAGATTATCGGTGTCGAACCGTATCTCGGTCATAAAATTCAAGGCCTGAAGAATATGAAAGAGGCCTATCGACCCGAGATATTCGATAAAAACCGTCTGGACAGAAAGATCAATATCGAAGACGAAGTTGCTTTCGATATGGCCAGACGTCTTGTGTTGGAAGAAGGCCTTTTTGTGGGTATGAGCAGTGGCGCTGCCATGGCCATAGCACTGGAGGAAGCCGGCAACATGACAGAGGGGACGCTGGTTGTCATCTTGCCGGACGGTGGTGAACGTTACCTGAGCACGCCGCTTTTCACCATCAGGGACAAAGTGGAATTGAAGTTGTTCAATACCATGAGCCGTAAAAAAGACCTGTTCGAACCCCTGGTGCCGGGCAAGGTTAGCATGTATTCCTGTGGATTGACGGCTCATGCCAAAATCCATCTTGCAGAGTGCCGCCGGTTTGTTTTTTCCGACCTGCTCAGTCGATATCTCGGCTATCGCGGTTATGATGTGACCCATATTATGAATATTACCGATCTTGACGACAAGACCATCGACGGGTCGGAAAAAGCCGGTATGGCGTTATCTGATTTTACACGCCTGCATATCCATGAATTTAAAAACGACTTGAAGTTGCTGGGCATCAAACCGGCCGAAAAATATCCCAGGGCCAGCGAGCACACCGGTGATATGGTGTCGATTTCAGAGAAACTGGTCAGCAAGGGCGTTGCTTATGAAAAACTGCGTTCAATCTATTTCGATATTTCACGATTCAGGGAATATGGCCGTTTATCGGGGATCGATATCGACAAGATCCGGCTTGGGGCCACGGTGGATCTGGATGAATACGAGAAGGAGAACCCTCGGGACTTCACGCTCCTGAAACGATCCAAATTGTCCGAGCTCAAAAGAGGGATTTACGTCAAAACCGATTGGGGAAACGTGAGGCCCTCCTGGCATCTCCAATGTGCAACCATGTCTATGAAGTACCTTGGCGACAGCTACGACATCCATACCGCCAGTCGTGAACTGACCTTCCCCCACCACGAAAATGAAATCGCCATCGCCGGAGCCCTGACCGGAAAACCACTGGCCCGTTTCTGGATTCATTGTGAACGGGTGCTCGTGGACGGAAAGAAAATGGATGAAAAGGGTGAGGGCTTGACGGTCCAGCACCTTATGGACATGGGATTCAGTGGCAGGGAAATTCGATACTGGCTGATTTCGAGTCATTACCGCAAGCCGGTCCAGTTTGCCCGGACCAAACTTGTCAACGCTAGAAATTCGCTCCAACGAATGGATTCCTGTATCTCCAGACTTCATGAATTAGGCGATGGACCTTCCTATCCGGAACTGGATCAGCTATTGTATGATATACGGCATGGCTTTGTGGATGCCATGGACGACGATCTCAATATCTCCGCAGCACTGGCAACCATTTTCAGTATGATCAAGAAGATCAATCGCCTGATAGCGGAACAGGCTCTCAACCTGTCGGATGCCACCAAGATCATTGATGTTTTCAAGAAGATCGATACGGTTCTTAACCTGTTTGAATTTGAAGCTCAGGACCTGGACGCGGACATCCGGGCTCTCCTGGAAAAACGTGACCAGGCCAGAAAACAGCGAAATTGGGAGCTGGCCGATCAAATAAGGGCAGAGCTCGTCTTGCGGGGTGTTGCGGTCAGGGATCGGGAAAAAATATCATGAAACCCTTATTCTTTCCTTATACCTATGTGATGGAACCGACCATCAAGGACTACCGCTGCTTTTTCAGCGGCATCTCGGTTCTGCAGTCCTCCATGAAACACATGCCGGAACTTATGGGGCAATGGGCGGCCCAGGGCTTGCTGGAGGTACAGCTGCCTGACCCGGCGGTTTGCCGGGTTTTTGATAAGGTTCTGGCTGAAACTGAAAATTGGGCCCGGAACCATCGTGGTGGTGTGGCCTCCTTTATAAAGGGGTACCAGGACGATGTTCCGTTTTTCGGTCCGTCATCGGTTTCGCAGATACGGCAGGACATCCGCACGGCAGGGCGGGCTGCTTCCCCTGATACACGGCAGCAGGAGTCCCTCCTCCGGGCGCGCATATTTCTTCAGATAGCGCAGGACTTTGACGCTCATAACCAGTGGCTCTCCCAACAGCTGCAGCAGCAGGAAGTCATGCAAAGAAACCTGTACCGGGAACTCAGGGGCGATGAGCATTCCACGGGCAGCCTGACCGAACCTGTTCCACCGCGAGAGAACCAGGACCTGTTTGAGTATATGATACTGGATCGTATGAAGGCGTGGTCTCGTGTGGTGCTATCCCATGGCCACGTGAAAGGACCCCTGGTGACAACGACTGCGTCCGTCCTGAACTTGATCCAGGAGCAGATATCGGATTCTGAAAAACCGATCCTGGTGGCGACGATCCCGGCGATTCGCGAGGATGCGCTGACTGCGAACAATGAGCGGCAGGCCCTGATGGAATATTGCCAGAAACTGCTGCATTCACCCATGCCCCTCATCAACGATTCCGGCTTGCTGGATGTCTATCCTGCTGAAACCACAGACACCCTTTCCATGAAACTATACCTGCTGCCTGATATTGCTCCGCAACGGTTTCTTGCCCGGTTTGTCGAAGGAGAATTACCTGGCGACAGGGATGCCGCTGACGAAGTGAATACGCTGATCGGGTTTATCCACAGCATTCGCACTGACGCCTTGAGGACCAGCGCAGATCAGGGCAATGAAGCGTAACAGCGGCCGAATTCTCCGTGGCTTGCCGTGAGGAATCTTCAATTCTCCGCTTGATAAGTTAACAGGTGCGAATATATTTCCAGAAATTATCAGAAGAAGACTTGACTCGAAAAATGAATTGGTATATTGGCATTTTCGTTGATTGTTCTACAAATCGCGTGCTCGGCACGCGGTTCCGAACCTGAACTTACGGAGACGCGCTGTCTCCTTTGTCTTTCCCCCATTTTGGGGGAAATCCAAGCCACCCGTTTCACGGGTGGTAGTTGATTAAAAATGGTGTTTGACACCCTGACTGAACATTACCAAAGGAGGCGTGAAAAATGGCTTTTGTACCTACAGTTGATGAAGGAAAATGCGTGGGCTGTGAAGAATGTGTCGATGTTTGTCCTACCGAAGTTTTTGAAATGGTCGATGAAAAATCATCACCCGTGAATGCGGAAGAGTGTCTGGGCTGTGAGAGTTGTGTAGAAGTATGCGAAGAAGACGCCATTACCGTTGAAGAGACGTAAGCACTTCATATTCTGAACCGAAAAAGCGAGTGCTAACCCCGTAGGTTCTGCCGTTCGGCATTGCTTCGCATGCTGCAGGGTTAGCGAGCGAATCTAAAATAGACAGAATTCCTTACGGTGGAAGATTCCTCGTAGCTTGCTGCGAGGTTCTTCAATTTCCCCTGGCCGGGTCGTATCAATGGCCAGGGGAAATCGGGTATCACTCATCCTTCTGATGTCCTTTGCGCCACGCGCGTCATTTGTCCGACCGGACGGCAGTTAGCCTTCGGCTGTCATCAGCATTTCATCCGATATTTTACCCTGCGGGCGTCATTACTTACGGCTGTCATTAATTCTTCGAATGTCATTATGCCTGCGGCTGATATCTGTGATAGGCGCGATATTCATTGTTACTAATGGCTGACAGCAACAATGAATGACACGAAGTAAATGACCATAAATGACGCGGAGCAAATGACATTCGTTTGAAATAGTAATATATTTCAAACAAATAAGCATAACACTTAAAACGATTTATACCATAAAATTCTGTTTTTCCATCGGGGTGATACAGACGGTGGATGATTTCAAGGCGTTCAGCAGTGCCTGGGCCTGGTCATGCTTTTTGTCTATGGCGGCATCTGTCTGGCCGGGGTCATGGTGAAACATGTAGAGGGTGCCTACCTTGGCACGATGTGCCAGATGGATCACTTCCGTGATGGATGAATGCCCCCAGCGCGCTTTTTGGGCGTACTCCTCCTCGTCATAGGTGCAATCGGTGATCAATGCATCTGTGTTGCGTATGAAGGTCGTCAATTTCTTGATATAGGCGCCGTTGTAAAAACGGCTCGATTTGGGAAATAGCTCATTGTCGGTGATGTAGCAGATGGAGCGGTCCTTGTAGTCGATCCGGTACCCCAGGCAATGTCCCGGGTGATTGAGAAGAACCGTCTGAACCTTGATGCCGTCTATGGAAACAACACCTTCCTTCAGGTTCTGGAAGGATACGGTGGCACCGAATTCCTTGATTTCGATAGGGAAATAGACACCGTCCATCTGTCCGGAAATCAGTTCACGTATGGAAATATCCCCATGGGCTGGTCCCATGATCTCGAATTCATTGCCCTGCTTGTACAGGGGGGTGAAAAAAGGCAGGGCATTGATATGGTCCCAGTGGGGATGGGAGATAAATATCTTGGCTTCGATCTGTGAACGGTTCTGGGTCTCGAGATGATCCGACAGGGATTTGATGCCTGTCCCGGCATCGAAGATAAAGAGACCTCCTTTTGGAAACTCGAGACTTATGCAACTTGTATTGCCACCGTAGCGAATCGTTTCCTGTCCGGGCACAGGCAAGGTTCCTCTGACGCCCCAGAAAGTCATTTCGATGCGATCTTCCACGATACGCTGGATCTGTCCCGCGATTTTATCGGGAGCCACCGGTTTGACGATATAACCATCGGCGCCCATGTCAAACGCCCGTTTGCGGTCAATTTCATAAGCTTTGCCGGAGACCACCACAATTTTGGTTTTGTTCAGGTCGGGGTCGGCTCTCACCTGCATGCATAACTCAAGACCGTCGATGTCCGGCATCATGATGTCGAGGATGAGACAATCGGGTTTGAGACGTTTGATTTCCTGGAGAGCACTGGAACTGGTGGTGCTCGATGCGATGGTCAATAAATCCGAAGCCAGGTACTTGGTCAGAAACTTGATAAAGACCCGATCATCGTCGACAATGAAATATGTTCGTTTTTCATGCATGGCAAAACCACTCAAATCCGAAACACGAAATTCGAAAACCTAAACAATACCCAATGACACAAATTCGAATGATCAAAACAAACCGTGTAAAGTATAATCCCACGCTCTGTTTTGGTCATTTGGGTATTTGATATTGTTTCGGATTTAGATATTCGATATTCGGATTTCCTCGCTCTTAATAGTTGGCGGTAATCCACCTGCTTTCTTTTATGGATTTTCGCTGGCGATTTTCCGGAAGACCGGCAGGGATTCCATAAAAAGGTTATAAAAAAAGGGGTCGAAGTGATTTCCCCTGGCTTCATCCATTTTTCTGAGAACCTCTTTTTCAGGCTCGGCCTTACGGTAAACCCGATCCTGGCTGAGGGCATCGTAAACATCCACCAGGGAAACGATCCTGGCCGCCTCGGGTATTTCTTCGGCTGAACGATTTTCAGGGTAACCTTTTCCTTCCCATTTCTCATGGTGATAGAGCGCGATATCGTGGGCTAGTTGCAACATGGGAAATTCAGAATCCCCCAATATTTGACCACCGATGGTCGTGTGTGACTTGATCACCTCGAACTCTTCTGTGGTAAGCGGGCCCTCTTTTTGCAGGATGGCATCCGGAACACCTATTTTGCCGATGTCATGCATGGGAGCGGCCAAACGGATATCATCCACCTGTTGCTTGGTCCACCCTGCAGCCTCGGCCAGGTGGGCGCTGTAGAGACCGATCCGCCTGACATGCCCGCCGGTTTCTTCATCCCGCGATTCGAGTGCCGTCAAGAGCCGGATGATGGTTTCTTCCTGGGTCTGGCGGATCATGCGGGTCTGTTTCTGGACGATTTTTTCGAGTCCTTCTCCGTACTCCCTGAGGGTTCTTTCCAGCCTGACGGTTCTTTCCCCCACTGTGAGACGGGCGCGAAGTTCATCGGGCTCAAATGGCTTAATGACATAATCGTCCACACCGACTTCGGATAACCCTTTGACCACATCTTCCTTGTCCCCCCTGGATGTCAGGAGGATCGTGTAGACATAAGGTTTTTCTCTTCCCCGGCTACGGATATGGCCCACCAGTTCCAGGCCGTCCATTTCCGGCATCATCCAGTCTGTGATTACGATGTCGATATCCTTGGATAGGAAATGCTCCAGGGCAGCCAGCCCGTTTTCCGAGGTGATGACTTGGTGGTCCCACTTTTCAAGGAAATGCTGCAGCCTGTGCCGGGTAACCCCATCGTCTTCAGCTATCAGTATCTTCAATTCATTGTCTCCCTGGACAAATCTAAAAACATTCTTTCGAGGCTGTCGAGTTCGCTGGAAAGTTGTGTGTAGGTGTCTGCGGCCCGTTCAAGATTTCCCTCGGCGCCCATCTTTTCGAGATTGTATGCTTTTTTAGTTGCTGTTTCAACCTGAAAATTACCCAGCATGCCCTTGAGGGCATGTGCTGTCCGCTGGAGTGCAGGTGCATCCCCGGTCTGGATGGCAGCATGAATATTTTTGAGCATTTCCGGATAATCCGCGACAAACATGTCTAGGACCTCTTTTAGAAAATCCCAGTCATTGTCGAATGCTTTCAAAAGGGCCTCTCTATCGAATAGCGGTTGCGTGTTTTCTGCCACGGCTGATTTCTCCTTGTTGGGTCCGGAGCGTTCCGGTACGAGTGTTCTGATAGCATTCAAGAGGGCTTCGGAAGAAATGGGTTTTGGAACGTAGTCATCCATACCCGCCGCGAGGCAACGTTCACGATCGCCTTTCATGGCATGCGCTGTCATGGCGATGACAGGGGTGTGCCCGCCTGTCTTTTCTTCGAATTCCCGTATTCGGGCGGTGGCCTCAAACCCGTCCATTTCCGGCATTTGAACATCCATGAGGATGAGGTCATAGCGATCCTCGGAAACGGCTGTAACTGCCTTGCGGCCATCCCCTACAATTACGGCCGTGTGACCCCATCTGCCGAGCAGGCGCGTAATGAACTTCTGATTGAAGGGTGTGTCTTCGGCAACGAGAATCTTGAGAGGTTGCATCTGAGCGTTATGGGTCGGTTTTAGTGCGGGCGCTTCTTTTTCCTGATCGGATTCCGTCTGCACAACGGCATTGATGATGGCATCCAGCAGGTCCGATGGCCGTACCGGTTTAGTGATGGACGAAGATATGTTCAAATCCTGCATGTCCACCTGCCGCCGGTCCCGCAGCGAGGTGATCATCAGGATTATGTTACAATCCAGGTCTTTTTGGTCCCTGATCCATCTGGCAAGCGAAAAACCATCCGCTCCCGGCATATCGGAGTCGATCAGTACCAGCCCAAAGGGATTTCCGGATGCCTGGGCTTCGGAGAGAATCTCCTTGGCTTTTCCAGAACTGGTAATGCCGATAGGAGATAAATGCCAGCTCTCCATCATTTCCATGATGATTTCGAGATTGCTCAGGTTGTCGTCGACGACGAGTCCCTTTACACCGCTTATATCGATATCCGGTTTGTGCGTTGTGGATTCGCCGTCCGTCACTGGCTGCTCAAAATGGGCCGTGAAATGGAAAGCGCTTCCAGGCCCCACGGCATCACCCTGGGAGGGGGTCTGTCTGGACGATACGGGGCTTTCAATCCAGATGCGACCGTTCATCAACGTCACCAGTTGTTTGGATACCGCCAGGCCCAGCCCTGTACCGCCGTACTTGCGGGTGGTGCTTCCATCTGCCTGGGCAAAAGCACCGAAAATCGATTCCTGTTTTTTCTTGGGTATCCCGATACCGGTGTCCCTCACCGAAAAAGTCAGATGATAGGGATCCTGTCCACTGGTTTCGGGGCCGACCACCAGGACGATTTCCCCTTTTTCTGTAAATTTGACGGCGTTACCGATGAGGTTGAGAACAATCTGGCGGACTCTTGACGGATCCCCCACGATCATTTCCGGCACATTGGGATCGACCCGATAGGCCAGTTCCAGTTTTTTTTCATGGGCCTTGGATGCGACGATCCTGAGGGATTCTCCTAAAAATTCCTTGAGGTTGAAAGGGATGGCTTCGAGCTCCAGTTTGCCTGCTTCGATTTTTGAAAAATCGAGAATGTCGTTGATGAGTGAGAGGAGAGCGTAGGCAGCGGAGATGACAACGTTCAGATCTTCTCGTTGCTCGGGCTTCAGATCCGAGTCCAGAGAAAGTTCGGTAAGTCCGATAATCGAATTCAGAGGGGTGCGGATCTCGTGACTCATGTTGGCCAGGAACTCGCTCTTGGACCTGCTGGCAGCCTCGGCGGCCAGTTTTTCCTGGTACATGGCCTCGGTCAGTTTTCGTCGGGTAATGTCCCGCAGAAAGCCTCGGAATCCCGTTGTTTCGCCCTCGGCATCCTTGATCAGGGTTAGGGTGGTTTCAAAATATCCTTCAGAACCGTCCACTTTTTTAAAAGACCAGTCAAGATCATTCGACTGGACAGTCTCATCGTTTGAAATTGCCTCGAAGGTCTGCATCAGCATCCGGCCATTTTCTTGTGCCAGAATGGAATGGATATCCCTGCCTATGATGTCATGCTGAGATTGTTCGAGGATCTTCGCCAGGGAACTGTTACAGAATGTCAAGATGCCTTGTGTGTTGAATTCGTAGTAGCCGTCCTCGATACTTTCGATAATGGTTCTGTATTTTTCTTCGCTTTCGCGCATGGCGGCTTCGGCAATTTTTCGCTGGTTGATGGTGAACTGGGCGTGGGAACCAAAAATAGCGAAAAAGGACAGTACCAGGAATCGGGTGAGCAGGTCATTGACGTGGGGTCCGATGAGACGCTGGGAAAAGCTGATATCATTGGGAAGCATGGCATATACCAAGGCTTCGATGAACCAGTAGAAAATGGCTAAACCGAAACCGATGAGGGCCATATGATCCAGGAATCGTTTTCTGCTTATGTTTTTCATCGGCGCCATTCTATGATAAAACGATGAAAACTACAACAGTATTTTCCAGGGTCCGACCCCCACCGGTTGTTGTGGCGGTTCGTTTAAAACATATATATTGCGATCAAGACAAAACTGTGGTAGTTTCCCACATCATGAAACAGTATGTCATCGATGAGATAAGAGTTGAAGATTATATACAAATCAAAGCTTTTCTCGAAAAGGAATATGGGACATCAGAACTGGGAGGAATCCACTGGATCCCGGTGGATGAGGCACTGCTGACATCGCTCCAGGCATCCCACCGGTCGTGTCAACCGTACTATGTTGCCCTGGACCTTGAACCCGACAGGTTGTGCTGCGAACTGCTGATTCGAACCAAACAACGCGTTCGTTGCGATTGTGTGGGCTACGCCAACCAGGAACAGCGTAACTGGGTTATCAACGGAATAGACAGGGTGTTTGAACAATTGGAGATCATTACATAATCACATGATACGTCAATTTCTGCAAACGGTCTTCATTCTTGTTTATATTGTTCTGGCAACGATTGTTATGGCCACCGTCGTCATCATCGTCGCTCTTTTCAGCAGGGATGGCAACGCGCCCCATTTGGTGGCCGGGGCGTGGGCGAGATCCATTTTGTTCGTCAGTGGTATTCGTGTCCATGTGAATGGTCTTGAAAACTTGAACGTCGGCGGCTCCTGTATCCTGATGCCCAACCATCAGAGCAATTTTGACATACCGGTCCTGCTGGGGTGTCTGCCTGTCCAGTTCCGGTGGCTGGCAAAGGCCGAGTTGTTCAAAATACCGATATTCGGCCGTGGTATGCGTGGCTGCGGCTATATCAGTATCGACAGATCCAACCGTAAGTCAGCGTTCCAGAGTCTGGCTGAGGCCGCAACCAAAATCCGGAACGGGGTATCGGTACTGATTTTCCCGGAAGGAACCCGGAGTTGGGACGGAAAGATCCTGCCGTTTAAAAAGGGCGGTTTCGTGTTGTCTGTGGATGCGGGCGTTCCCATCGTGCCGATCGTTATTTTCAATACGTGGTCCATCATGCCCAAAGGCAGGCTGCGAATCCGAACGCGATCGGTCCGAATGGATATCCTGGCACCCATACCCACGTCTACTTACACCCGTGAAACAAAGGATGACCTCATGGAGTTTGTGAGGAACACCATCTGTAACGCATATGAAGAGAACGGCCACGAATAACACATGTCATTGAAAATCATACCCCTGGGAGGGTTGGGCGAAATCGGCCTGAACATGATGGTCTACGAATATGACGATGTCATTTTCATCGTCGATAGCGGATTGATGTTTCCGGAAGACTACATGCTGGGTGTCGATTATGTGATCCCGGACATGGAATATATCCGTACCAACAAGGCCAGGGTGCACGCCATCGTCCTGACCCATGCCCACGAAGATCACATCGGGGCACTTCCGTTTCTGCTCAGGGAGGTCCAGGTTCCTGTTTATGCGACTGCCTTCACACTCGGGATCG
Organism: uncultured delta proteobacterium; assembly: GCA_963823335.1. Classification (GTDB taxonomy): domain Bacteria; phylum Desulfobacterota; class Desulfobacteria; order Desulfobacterales; family B30-G6; genus B30-G6. The sequence continues at coordinate 1,821,570 of CAWGLD010000001.1, forward strand.
TCCGCAACAAACTGGAGGAGCATGACATCCTTGCGACAACGGATCTCTACGAGATTTCACCCCGGGACACGCTCAGAATCGGTCCTTTTGAACTTGAGTTCATCAGGGTTTGCCACAGCGTTGTGGATGGTGTCGGCCTGGCTGTCAAGACACCCGAGGGAACCATTATCCATACCGGTGATTTCAAGATCGACCATACCGCTCAGGACAGCCTGAAAACGGATGTGGGACGCTTTGCCCAATGGGGTGAAACCGGTGTTCTGGCATTGTTGTCCGATTCCACAAACGTGGAAAAGGAAGGCTATACGATTTCGGCAAAACAGATCGGAGACTCCCTTTCGCGCCTGGCGGACAACTGTTCCGGACGTATTATTGTGGCCCTGTTCGCATCGAATATTACGCGTATACAAAAGGTGGTGAATATCGCGGTAGGGCTGGACCGAAAAGTGGTTTTCAATGGCAGGAGCATCGAGTTGAGTGTCCGTATAGCCAAGGAACTGGGTTTTTTGAAAGTTCCCCTTGACATGGAGATCGCGGTTGATGCCATCGATGACCTTCCGGACAACGAAATTGTAATGATCATGACCGGAAGCCAGGGTGAGCCCATGTCGGCCCTGGCCAGGATGGCTGCCGGTACGCATAAACAAATCGCCATCAAGCCGGAAGATACGATTTTACTGTCATCGAAATTCATTCCAGGCAACGAAAAGGCCATTACCAATATTATCAATAATCTTTATCGTCGGGGCGCGGATGTTATTTACGAAAAAATATCCGCCATTCACGTATCGGGTCACGCATTTCAGGAAGAACTGAAACTCATGATCAATCTGGTCAAACCCAGGTTTTTTATCCCCATTCACGGCGAGTTCAGACACCTGATCTTGCACAGCCGCCTGGCGCAACAGGTCGGTATTCCCAAAAAGCGCGTACTGGTGGCGCAGAATGGCAATGTTATCGAGTTTGCAAAGTACGGTATCTCCGTCAACGAGAACGTCCCTACGGGAAAGGTGCTTGTGGATGGCAAGGGGATCGGGGATGTGGGCCGAAGTGTTCTCAAGGAGAGGCATTCCCTTTCAAAGGAAGGGCTGGTAGTTGTGAACATGGCTTTTGACGAGGATACGGGTATCATCGTGTATGGGCCGGAAATCGTATCACGCGGGTTTGTTTTCGAAACAGAGACCGGGCATCTCCTGCGTGATGCCCAATGCGTGGTTCTGGAAATCGTGGAAGAGATCGGTCCGGAAGTGACCAACCGGATCGACAAGATCCGGCATGAGGTTCGAAGATCATTACGGCAATATTTTTTTTATACCATTGGGCGTCGCCCCGTCATATTGCCCTTTTTTACGGAAATTTAGCGAAAAGGGGCGTTTTGCAAAAGTCTCAATGGTTCTTCAGTGGTAAGTTTTTATTTTGGGCGGATGAACCTTTTATCCGTTGGAGCGACAAGGTCGCGTCCTATGAAATCGTGTAACGATTTTATTTTGGGTTGAGAATTATGCGTAAAGAAATCATTGGTATTGTGTTGTTTTTTCTGGTTGTTTTTACCTTGATCAGCCTCTTGAGCTACAGCCCGAATGACCCCTCTATCAACACTGCCCGGGCCGGTGGTCATATCCACAATCTGTTCGGGGTATTTGGAGCCCACACGGCAGGGATTCTCATCGGTCTGTTTGGTATCGGCTCGTTCTGGTTTCCGGTGCTGCTGCTGCTCATGAGTATCCATTTTTTCGGCAAGCAGCCTAACAGAATCGTTGTCTATAAGACACTGGGTGGACTGCTTCTCATCATCACCACCGGTAGTCTGCTGGCACTCCACAATGATTCTGTGGCGATTTTCGGTGGTCGCTTTTCCAGCGGCGGGGTTGTCGGTATTCCCCTGAAATCGTTTCTGGTCAAATATACCAACCCCACCGGTGGCATCATCATCCTATTCCTGGTGTGGCTGATCGGGTTTATTCTGACAACCGGTTTCTCGCTCATTCGTTTTGCCCAGTTTATTCACCGGAAGTGGGGGGGGCTTTTCGAGCGACTGAAAACCCTGCGGATCAAAATGAAGGAACGCAGGCAAAAAGCCAGGAAGCGCACCAAGCTTGTCAGGGAAAAGAAAATGCAACAAGCACCCGAGGTCACGATCAAGGCCCCTACGCCCAAGCCCATCAAGAAGGTGGCGGTTCCAAAGCAGGAAGTGTTTGAATTCATGCGATCAGACAAGGGATTTCAGCTGCCTTCGGTCAATTTCCTGGATGACCCGGATACAGTACCGCTTTCTGCGGACAATGAAAATCTGATAATGCAGTCCAAACTTCTCACCAAGAAACTGGAAGATTTCGGTGTACACGGGAGCGTGGTAACAGTCACTCCGGGTCCGGTCATCACGACGTTTGAATATGCGCCCGCCCCAGGTGTTAAAATAAACAAAATTGTCAATCTGTCCGACGACCTGGCCTTGACACTGAGGGCGACAAGTATCCGGATTGTCGCTCCGATCCCCGGCAAAGCCGTCATCGGGATCGAGATTCCCAATGCCGAGCGGGAAACGGTTCGCTTCAAAGAGATCGTTGTCGCCAGTGTGTTCGAAAAATCCAAGTCGCCCCTGACGCTCTGTCTGGGAAAAGACATCGTGGGCAATCCCGTTGTAACCCAGATGAACAAGATGCCTCATCTGTTGATTGCCGGGGCCACCGGAGCGGGCAAGAGCGTTGCGCTGAACACCATGATCAGCGGTTTTCTCTACAAGTCGTCCCCGGACGACCTGAAACTGATCATGGTGGACCCCAAACGCATCGAGCTCTCCATGTACGACGGTATTCCGCACCTGATTACACCGGTGGTGACCAGTGCCAAGAAAGCCACCAATGCCCTGTTCTGGGCGGTGAAGGAAATGGAGCGACGCTACGAGGTTCTGTCCGAGCACAAGACCAGGAATGTGGACCAGTACAACCAGAAAATGGCCAAACAGGGACCGGACAAAGACGGTAACGTACCGGAAAAACTTCCCTACATCGTCATCATCATCGACGAGCTGGCGGATCTAATGATGGTGGCATCCCGGGACGTGGAGGTCGCTCTGACGCGTCTTGCTCAGATGGCCCGGGCTGCGGGCATTCACCTGATCATCGCCACACAGCGGCCTTCCGTGGATGTCCTGACCGGTATCATCAAGGCCAATTTTCCCACGCGGCTCACGTTCCAGGTTTCCTCCAAAACGGATTCGCGGACCATCATCGACATGAATGGCGCCGAGAGTCTTCTGGGAAACGGGGACATGCTGTTTCTGCCGCCGGGTGCCGCAAAGCTCCAAAGGATCCACGGAGCCTACATATCCGAGGTCGAAGTTGCCAGGATTACAGAGTTTCTGAGATCCCAACGGCCTCCCGAGTACCTGGAAGATGTGATCCAGGCCCCGGTGGAGGATGCTACCGAAAATGGTGACCTGGAATATGACGAAAAATACGATGAAGCGGTTGCACTGGTCACCAGGACGCGTCAGGCTTCGATTTCCATGGTTCAACGGCATCTCAGAATCGGCTACAACCGGGCAGCCAGGATCATCGAAACCATGGAGCAGGAGGGTCTGGTGGGTCCTTCGGACGGAGCCAAGGCACGCGAAGTGCTGGTGAGAGGATACGAGGACGTTGATTGAGGCACAGCGTGAATTGGTTAAGCAGGTCAAAGGTTTTCTGGATACAGCCGAAGGAGAGGCGTTGTATACCATTGCCAGGGAAGCCGGCAAGCTAGGCCCCTGTCTGGAAATCGGGAGCTACTGTGGCAAGTCAACCATCTGTATCGGCACTGCCTGCAGGGAAATCAACGGCACCCTGTTTGCCATCGATCACCATACGGGTTCGGAAGAACAGCAGCCCGGCGAAGAATATTTTGACCCTGGCCTGTTCAATTATCAAACGTTCCAGGTAGACACCCTCACGACATTCAGAGAGACCCTGAGGCAGGCCGATCTTTTAGACACGGTAGTGCCCCTGGTCTGTCAATCCCACGTGGCAGCCCGACACTGGGAGACGCCCCTCGCCCTGGTTTTTATCGACGGCGGTCATGCCGTGGAAACCGTGCGTCTTGACTATGACTCATGGGCGAACCACGTCATGCCCGGGGGTTACCTTGTGTTTCACGACGTCTTTGCCAACCCGGAAGAAGGCGGCCAGGCTCCTTTTGATATGTATCGGGTTGCGCTTTCCTCAGGCCGCTTCACTGCAGAACCCATGGTCAAGACCCTCGGAATTCTACGCAGAATAGATGAACTGCAGCCGTGAGCATATTCCCGGCGTGACTTGCAGAAGATTCCTCGTAACCTGCTGCAAGCTCTTTCAATCAAAAACCGGTTTTGTGAGGCGCCAAGCTGATTCCGAAATATCTGCTTATCTGATTTATCCGCTTCGATCACGATTGTCTATCCATGGAAAACCTTCGGCATCTTCTCGAACGGCATTGCCAATCAACAGCCGGGCACCTGTTAAAAATCAAGGAGATTCTCTATGCGTGTTTTAACATCCCCCTGGGAGACGATCAGTGCTTTGATCGCTGCAGAAAACAGCGTTGAATTGACAACATTTATCGATGCCCTCAGCCCGCATGAGACGGCCCGGGCCATTTCTCGATTGACCGAGGAGGAACGGCTTAGCCTTTTCAGCCTTCTCAGCCCCGAGGATGCCGCCGATGTGATCGAGGACATCCCGGAAACCCAGGCCGCGGACCTGGTGGAGGATATGCCATCGGAGCGGGCGGCGGCAATTATGGAAGAATTGACCAGCGATCACCTGGTGGACGTTTTGGGCAAGTTGGATGAGGAAGCAAGCCAGGCAATTCTGGAAAAAATGGATCGCCAGGATGCCAGGGAGGCACGGATGATGCTGGCGTACGCACAGGACTGCGCCGGCGGGCTCATGATTTCCGAGTTCCTTGTCTATTCGATGGACCACACGATCCAGAATGTGCTCGATGACCTGCAGGCCAATCGTAGCACGTACATGGATTATCATGTGCAGTATTTTTATGTCATGGACCGGGAAAAAAAACTGGTTGGTGTACTGCGCCTGCACGATTTGCTTTTTCCCGACCGGAAGACACGTCTTGCCCAGGTAATGATCTCTAAGCCTCTCAGTGTGTCGGACAAGGCCTCTCTCAAGGAGCTCGAGGCCTTTTTCGAGGAGCATCATCTGTTCGGGGTGCCGGTTGTGGACGATGCACGGCGGCTGGTGGGCGTGGTGCTGCCGGCGGCCATCGAGGAGGCGGTCAATAAGCGCAAGACCAAGACATTTCTGCGTTTGAGCGGTATTGTCGGCGGCGAGGAATTCCGGACCATGCCGCTGATATCTCGTTCCGGACGCCGTTTGTCCTGGCTGAGCATGAATATTGTTCTCAATATAATCGCCGCAAGTGTGATTGCCATGTATCAGGACACTCTTGCAGCAGTCATTACCCTGGCGGTTTTTCTGCCCATGGTCAGCGACATGAGCGGTTGCTCGGGTAACCAGGCTGTGGCTGTTTCCATGCGTGAGCTGTCTCTCGGGCTGGTCAGACCGGGCGAGCTTCTCTGGGTACTGGCAAAGGAGGCCAAGATCGGCATCATCAACGGCCTGGTACTGGGACTGCTGCTGGGTGGGGTAGCCTTTTTCTGGAAGGGTAATCCATGGCTCGGCCTCGTGGTGGGCGGTGCCCTGGCAACCAACACACTGGTTTCCGTCATGCTTGGCGGGATGCTGCCGCTCATGCTCAAGCGGTTCAAACTGGACCCGGCCCTTGTGTCAGGGCCGTTGCTGACAACTGTCACGGACATGTGCGGCTTCTTTTTTGTTTTGAGTTTCGCCGCGGCGGTTCTGCCCAAACTCGGTGGTATGTAGTGCAGGAGTCAAAGGAGACAGCACGTCTCCGTAAGTTCAGGTTCGGAACCGCGTGCCAAGCACGCGGCTTGTAGAACAATCAGTCCGGAGGATATCAGAGATCAAGCACTGTCAACTTTTTCTAAGTCCGCCTCAATCTTTACGACAACTAACGTTATGTCATCTTCGGTCTTTGAGTTATTTTGGAATTGGTTCAAGGCAGCAAAAACCGTTTCTATTATTTCTTGTGCTTTTTTAGTGGCATTTCTACGGATGATCTCGAAAAGGCGGTTTTTGCCAAAGATCTCTCCATCGGGGTTGTGCGCTTCCCAGACGCCGTCAGTACTTAATACGATGATTTGTCCTTTTGTGAGACCGGTTCTTTCGTTCATCTCATACTGGAAATCTTCAAATACACCCAAGGCCATACCAGGGCCTTTCAACTCCGCGAATTTATCTGTAGCCGGATCATAGAAGATGCCTGGATCATGACCTGCACGTACCCACTGTAATTTTTGGTTTGCCGTGTCAATGGTCATGAAAAACATTGTCATAAATTGCCCGGAATCCTCAATATCATGAACCAATTGAAGATTGACATCCGTGATGATTCGTGCGGTGTTTCCAGGAAATGACAAACGCTGCCGTAAAGACGAACGGGCAGTAGCCATAAGTAGTGCAGAGGGAATACCATGTCCAGACACATCCCCAATTGCCACGCCAATTTTTTTATTCTTAGAGGCATCTAAAATTATAAAATCGTAATAATCACCACCGGTTTCATCACAGTAAAGGCTTTTGCCCGCGATGTCCAATCCGTCTATTTTCAGATTGCCTTTTGGTAGAAGATTCTGTTGGACATCCCTGGCCAGATTAAGTGATTGGCGAATCCTGTCCGATATCTTTAGGATAGTGTCCAGCATTTGAGTGCGCGAGGTAACAATCTGTTTGATTTCTCTTGGAGCATCCTGGGGTAGAACAACCTGCCTTGCTGTGGGGTCATTATTTTGTAGACGTTGATTGGTCACGAAGATGGATTCAAGAGGTGCAATAATTTTTTTGGTGAGAAAGCTCTTAAGGGTAACCATCATGAAAAGAATGATGATTGATATTAGGAATATGATCCTCATGGCATACCAGAAAAGATCGGCAACTCCCTCATAATCTGTCAGCCCCCTGTAGATTAGAGAACATACAAGCAATATTACTTCAATGGCCAAAATACGCCAAAAGATGCCTTCTAAAAGAATTCTTTTGACACCATCTTTTCTATTCTTGTGAGACTTCGGCGGTATGGTTGTATCTTGATCCATTGTTCCTTTTCTTGGAAGTTGAAAATAGATGTCATATATAAGGTGTTTCTTATAACATATCCTTACACAGGAAAGATATGTTTCCGCAATCGTAAAGGTGATATCTTAAAACGTCCGGGTCAGGCATTTTTCCTGAAGTAGAGCACCAGACTTTTGCCCATGAGCGGATTGAGAAGCGGATCGAGAAGACGGGTTAGACGGGGTTTTTTCATGATGTCCCAGGTTAAAAACCGGTGGTATGCCCTGACCAGGGGGTGATGGTCCCGGGTAGGCCCGACACTGCATTTGAGCCACCAGTAGGGACTGTGGAGGCTGTGAGCATAATGGGATCCCCGGTGGGTGAAACCGGCTTTCTCCAGCAGGTTGATGAGCCCTTTCCGGCGATAAATGCGGATGTGTCCCTGGTTGGCTTTGTGGTATTCATGAGACAACATCCAGCAGATACGTTCCGGCACGTAGCGCGGAACGGAAAGGGCCAGGTGTCTTCCCGGTTTGAGGATTCTGGCCAGTTCCAGGAGAGCCTGTTTTTCGTCCGGTATGTGTTCCATCACCTCCGAGCAGATAACCAGATCGAAGGCATGGCGTTTATAGGGCAGATGACGGATGTCGGCCATGTTCAACTGCCAGGCGCCTCCGCCATGCTCCCCCAGCCGATCGTGAAACTGCAACCGCTTTCTGGCTTCCATGACATCGTCAATGGCAAGATCCGCCCCGATGACAAAGGCGTCCCTGCAGCGGTAGGCTTCGCAGGTGTGCCGCCCGCTTCCGCAACCGATATCGAGAATACGGGAGCCAGGGTCTAATGGGATTCGCTTAAAGTCTATGGTGATCATGGATGGCCTCCCGGTAGCATGCCACGGTTTTTTGGGCAGCCCTTTTCCAGGTAAACTGATTCTGAATGCGCTCGAACCCTTTTTTACCCAGTCGTAACGCATGCTCCGGGTTGTCGAACAGGTCCTGTATAGCCTTGCCCAGGGCCTGGGAATCAGCGGGAGGTACCAGGACGCCGGCATCTCCCACCACTTCCGGGAGGGCGCCGCCGGTGGTACTGACCACCGGGACACCGCATGCCATGGCTTCGCCGGCCGGGATTCCGAAACCTTCGTAGAGGGAAGGTATGACGGCGACGGATGCTTTGGCATACTGTCGGACAAATTCGGTATGTCCGATGCGGCCCGTGAACTTGATGAGATGGCCGATATTGAGCTCCCGAATCTTTTTTTCAATACCGCCGTTTTTCTTGGGGGACCCGATCACCACCAGCTTGAGATTGTATTTAGGTGAAAGATCGGCAACCGCCTGAAGGAGATAATAGAGCCCTTTCAAGGGGATATCGGCACTGTTGGTGACGATCAGGCGATTTTTTTCCCGTTGGATCTCGGGCAGCGGGTAAAACTGATCGGTGTTGATGCCATTGGGAATCACGCGAAAGCGCTTCAAAGGGATCTTGAAATCAAGTCCGATGTCGTTTCTGGCCGAGTTCGATACTGTAATGATGTGGGAAAACGTTCGCGAAACGATTCTCTGCATTCTCAGGAACGAGTGCCAGCGTAGGTATTTCAACTTTTTCCAGTATGCCCGGACACTACGGATGGCGAGGTCACGGTCCACCGAAATGGGATGATGGATGGTGGCAACGGCGGGGACCCGTCGGTTGATGGCCCAGATGCCGTAAGAGAGGCTTTGATTGTCATGGACGATGTCATAACGATGAAGCTGCTTTCTCAAATAGTGATATGCGCGGAGACCGAAGGTGAACATCTCCGGAAATCCCATGGTGGAAACGGAAACCCATTCCAGCAGATTGATGGGGTTGGACAGTTCTTTCAGGGTCGGGATCCGAAAGGGGTCCGAGGGGTTGTACAGATCGAGACACGGCAGTCTGACCAGGGGGATGTCCGGGTCGGTCAAGGGGTCAGGCGGCCCCGAAAGGATATCCACCCCATGCCCCAGGTCTTTGAGGGCCCTTGAAAGGTTCTTCAGATAGACACCCTGGCCTCCGCTGTGCGGGTTGCTCCTGTAGCTGATGAGGCAGATGTTTAACGGGTTTGTTGTATTCATTGTGTTTATTGTGCCTGTTGGGTTACCTGAGATAGGGGGTGGATTTGATTGTTCTACAAACCGCGTGCTTGGCACGCGGTTCCGAACCTGAACTTACGGAGACGTGCCGTCTCCTTTGTTTTTCCCCATTTTGGGGGAAATCCAAGCCACCCGTTTCACGGGTGGTAGTTGACTACCGTTACCGTATCCATTCCGTCAAGGGATTTTTTATTGTATCTGATATTTGTCTTGACCAGCTAATTGTCGTTCCATATGTTTATAAAATCGTTGCACGATTTTATCGGAAAGGACGGCGTCGCTATTTTAATCAAAAGAAGTCCTCGTTGCTTGCTGCGAGGTTCTTCAAACGGATATATAAAGCATGGGTAATGTTGATCAAAATCAAGCGCAAAGACAGACGAATGACTCAGTACTGCCGGACAGGGTCAGGATCATGGAGGTGGGCCCCAGGGATGGGTTGCAGTTCGAGAAAAAGATTCTTCCCACTTCACTGAAAGTCGATCTCATCACGGATCTTGTGGCGGCGGGATTGAAGGAGATTCAGGTGGCTGCTTTTGTAAATCCAGGCATCGTTCCACAAATGGCGGATGCAGATATGCTGGTGGCGCAGCTGCCGAAACAGCCAGGGGTTGTTTACAACGGGCTGGCCCTGAATGTCAAAGGAGTGGAACGTGTGGCTGCCGCTGGCTTGAAATCTATTGAGGTTTCTATGTCGGCCAGTGAGGCGCACAGCCGCAGGAACGTCAACATGACAATCAAAGAATCTGCGGCCCAGGTCGACGAGATGATACGTCTTTCTAAAGAACTGGGCCTGGCCGTCCGTGCAGGAATCCAGTGTGCCTTCGGGTACCCGGGTGAAGAATCTGTGCCCTTTGAACGAATTCGGCGTATCGTGGAACACTATATGAAACATGACATCGAGGTTCTGAACCTGGGCGATACCACAGGCATGGCGGATCCGGGTAAAATCCATGCCTTCATGGAAAAAATGCGCCCGCTGGTGGGTGATCTGGATCTGGCACTTCACCTTCACGACACAAGGGGGCTGGGGTTGGATAATGTCCAGACGGCGATGAAATACGGGATTCGGCGCTTTGATGCCTCCCTGGCCGGTATGGGGGGCTGTCCGTTCGTGCCTGGAGCCGCCGGAAATGTCGCCACGGAAGACCTGGTCAACTTTTTGCACACCAGTCATGTCGAAACTGGTGTAGATATAAGAAAACTGGCGCGATGTTCCCGGAGAATGGAAGCTTTTTTCGAGAAACGATTTTCTGGCAGAATGCATCGATTGATGCTATAAATGAAGGGTTCGAGGGTCTGAGGGTGATATGAGGGTTGGAGGGTTGGAGGGTGATACAAGGGTTGGAGGGTGGCTGACAGGTACAAGCGGACAGCGGCATTCCAGCTTCAGAGCATCCTGGCGTCCCAGCGTAATAAAGGTTCGAGGGTCTGAGGGTGATACGAGGGTTGGAGGGTTGGAGGGTGATACAAGGGTTGGAGGGTGGCTGACAGGTACAAGCGGACAGCGGCATTCCAGCTTCAGAGCATCCTGGCGTCCCAGCGTAATAAAGGTTCGAGGGTCCGAGGGTGATACAAGGGTTGGAGGGTGGCTGACAGGTACAAGCGGACAGCGGCATTCCAGCTTCAGAGCATCCTGGCGTCCCAGCGTAATAAAGGTTCGAGGGTCTGAGGGTGATACAAGGGTTGGAGGGTGGCTGACAGGTACAAGCGGACAGCGGCATTCCAGCTTCAGAGCATCCTGGCGTCCCAGCGTAATAAAGGTTCGAGGGTCTGAGGGTGATATGAGGGTTGGGTTCGAGGGTGATAAAAGGGATAAGAAGAGTAAGTCATTTACTTCGTGTAATTCATTGTAGCTGTTAGCTATAGGCAACAAGAAATGACGCGCGTAGCGCTAATGTCGTCCGATAGGACAAATGACGCACGAAGTGCAGATGACATCCGAAGGATTGAGGTATGCAGGAAATACGATTTCACGGGCGTGGGGGACAGGGGACAGTGGTGGCGGCGATTCTGCTGGCAAAGGCTTTTTTTCAAGCCGGGTTTCATGTCCAGTCTTTCCCTTCGTTTGGTGTGGAGCGGCGCGGTGCCCCGGTGGAAGCATACCTTAGAATCGGCTCAGAAAAAATTCTGGCGCGAACCACCATCACAACACCCCATCATATCCTGGTTCAGGATAGTCGTCTGATGAAAAGTGTAGCAGTCACCCAAGGCATGCAGCCGGGTGGCTGGGTGCTGCTGAATACACCGGCAGGCGCTGATTTCAGCCACCTGTTTTCAGACTTTCGCCTGGCATCCATCGATGCAACCCGGATTGCCATGGAAAACGATCTGGGTACGCGGACCCATCCCATGGTCAACACGGCCATGATCGGTGCTTTTGCACGGATTCTGGAAGTGCCGCCCATCGATAGTGTCATGGATGTTATAAAGGCGGATATTTCCGTAGAGCCGGAAAAGAATGCCCAGGCCGCCTTAAAGGCCTTCGATACCGTAATTTTTTTTTAAATCCCATATTCTTAAAATTTGAAACGCTCATCTTAGGTTCAGGATACACTAGGAGCCGGCAGACAGAAAAGGGGCTGATCATTGGCGGGGAAGACAGAGAAGGAGCGCAATAGTCGACTGCATATTTCCCGGTCGAGAATATCATCGCGGATCAACAAAACAGGCTCGTGGCGATATATGAAACCGGTTTATACCGGCAGGACCGCCCCCTGCAGTGCTGCATGCCCGGCTGGAGAAGATATTCCCCACTTGGAGCACCTGGCATCCCGGGGTCGATTCAGGGAGGCACTGGAAAGCATCCTGAAAGAAAATCCATTTCCCTCTGTTTGTGGCCATGTATGTTTTCACCCTTGTGAGTCAGCCTGTAACCGGTCTCATCTGGATGCAGCGTTGGCCATCCATGCGCTTGAGCGGTTTGTCGGCTGTTGGGGCACCAAGGAAAAGATACTGCCATCGATTCAAACAGCCCCAACCAATGGCAGACATGTGGCCGTGATCGGCTCCGGACCGTCCGGGCTCAGCGCGGCCTATTTTTTCCGCCGTCTGGGGTATCGCTGCGATGTTTACGAGTCTGAAAAAGAACCGGGTGGGCTGCTGCGCTGGGGGGTTCCCTCCTATCGATTACCCACCGCGATTCTAAAACACGAAATAGAACGGATTGAAAACCTGGGTGCCCGGATTTACTGCGGCCGCAAAGTTTCGGCCTCGTTTCTGCAGACAGCTGAAGAACGCTACCACGCGGTCTTTGTCGGATGCGGTCTTGCACGTCCGATCCGGATGCAAATTCAAGGTGATGCCCAGGCCCTGGACGGCCTTACATTCCTGAAGGATGTGCGCAAGGGTAGCAAGGATGTCTTCAGCGGTGTATCCGCCGTCATCGGGGGAGGCAACACCGCCATCGATGTTGCCCGCTCACTGGTTCGCTTGGGTTCGCACCCGATCATTTTTTACCGCAGACGAATTGAAGATATGCCGGCATTGGGAGAGGAAATCGTTCTGGCACAGCAGGAGGGGGTGGAAATCCGGGAGCTGACCATCCCGGCCCGGATGGATAAAGACGCCCGGGGCATTACCCTGCAATTACAGAAAATGGTGACCGATGGATTTGACCCGGGCAGCAACAGAGTGCGGGTAATCCCCATACAGGGTGGACAGGAAACCCTGCCCGTGCAGCGGGTGTTTACCGCCATCGGTGCTGAAGTGGAAAATTTGTGGCAGCAGACTGAGCACGAAAGTTGTTTACACCTGAGTCACTGCACCTTGACGAATGACGGCATTCCTGTCGCCCATGGTGGCGACCTGGTCAACCAGGTGCTGAGTGTCAGCGATGCCGTTGCATCGGGCAAACAGGCCGCCATGGCCATCGACAGCTGTTTCAAGGACGGATGGGCATTTGTTGAAAAAAAACTGGCAGGTTGTCGGGTAGGCCAGGGTCCTGCGCTGTCCATGGAAAGCTATCTGATGAACGATGTCTTTCAGCAAAGACACCCGCAGATTGTCGGCTATCATGAGATCAATACAGCTTATTTTATCCCGGCGGACAGGACAGAGCCCATGGTCGAAGGGCCGGAAGAACGCAGGGCATCCTTTTCAGATTACCGATCTGATTTTACGACCCGGTCGGCATCCGACGAAGCCGACCGGTGCTTTAACTGCGGTATTTGCAACGATTGTGATAACTGCCGCCTGTTTTGCCCCGAAACAGCGGTTATTGTTGAAGATACCCGGAAGATCGATATGGATTACTGTAAAGGATGTGGCATCTGTGTTGTGGAATGTCCAAGAGGTGCCATGACCCTGGAGGAAGCGGAGCATGAAACAGGTTCTTGAGGGGAGCCAGGCTGTTTCCGAAGCTGTTCGCCTGGCAAGGGTCCAGTTTGTTTCGGCCTATCCGATTACGCCCCAGACACACATTGTGGAGGCCATTTCAGAGCACTGCGCCAGCGGGAGGCTGGCGGCACGGTTTATGTGTGTCGAGAGTGAGCACTCGGCCATGGCATCTGTTATCGGAGCCGCCAGCGGGGGTGTGCGGACCTTCACGGCCACGTCCGGCCAGGGGCTTGCCTACATGCATGAGCTGCTGCACTGGGCTTCGGGGGCACGGTTGCCCATCGTGATGGCCGAGGTCAATCGCGCGCTGGCACCCGGGTGGAACATCTGGGTGGATCAGACAGACAGTCTGTCCCAGCGGGATACGGGCTGGATTCAGTTCTATTGTGAGGATGGACAGGAGGTTCTGGACACGACCCTGTTGGCATACCGGCTTGCCGAGGAGATCAACCTGCCGGTCATGGTCATATTGGACGCTTTTTTTCTTTCTCATACATATGAACCCGTGGATATTCCCGATCAGGAACTCGTGGATCGGTTTGTGCCTGCCATGGAGCCGAAAATCAGACTCGATACGGCTGATCCCCATGCCCTGGGACAGATGGTACCGCCTGGTGCCTACATGGAGATGCGTCATGATATTCAGCAGGCCATGCAGAGGGTCCCATTTCTGTATGAGCAAATGGAAAAGTTCTTTGAAGAATTGTTCGGCCGAACCTATGGTGATGTGGAAGCGGTTCAGTGTGACGATGCCGATATCGTTCTCGTCGTGAGTGGCACGGCAACGGGCACTTGTAGACAGGCCCTGTCTGATTTGCGTTCCCAAGGGGAAAAAGCCGGTATGCTGAAAATAAAAATGTTTCGCCCCTTTCCGGACGAATCCATATGCCGGGCACTGAAGAGTGCTTCCAAAATAGCGGTGGTGGATCGAAACTGCTCCTTTGGCGCCGGCGGAATTTTTGCACAGGAGATCCGATCAGCGCTTTGTAATCTTAAAAATGGACCGCCTGTCTTCAGCTATATTGCCGGTCTGGGTGGGCGTGATATCACCGGTGATACCCTGGAAGAGATCTATTTCCGGACGAAATCATCAGAGGTGCCTGAGATGCAGAGTGTGTGGATTGGACTCAGGCCGGAGACATAGGCGAGATATTAACCCGGCTACTAAATAGCCAAACTCCGTCATGCCGGACCCCCAATCGAGTTGAGGGCAGGCTTGATCCGGCATCCAGTGTTTTTCTGGATAGCGCTAAAGCTTCACTTTGTGCCCCGCTTTCGCGGGAATGACAACCGTAGGGTATTTATACCGCTTGTCATAATAATGTTCCGAAAATAGGATGACGGCATAAGGGGTTGTAGCAGAAAAAAGGTCCTCAATCGGAACGTTTTTCTGACAACCCCTATAACCGCCAGCGTAATAAAGAAGCTATACGTTTTTTTTCAAAACGAACCGCAGAATATCGAACAAAAAAAATCGAATTTCGAAGTGTTTGTTTTACTTCAGCGGTTCGAAATTTCTTGTTCAATATTCGATATTTTCTTTTAAATTGGTGCAGCGACGTGATGAATACTCAGAACCATCCCGACCTCATCCACCCCGGCCATGTGGCCTGCCCCGGCTGTGGTGCGGCCATCGCCATGAAATTTGCTCTCAGGGCCATGGGACCCAAAACCATGCTTGTCATTCCTGCCTGCTGCTGGGGCGTCATTGCAGGTCCCTATCCCCAGTCGTCCCTGAAGGTCCCCGTGCTCCAGACCGCTTTTGCCACCGCGGGTGCCGCTGCCAGCGGTTTACGGGCGGCACTCGACATGAGGGGTGATTCAGAAACGGTTGTCATGGCCTGGGCTGGTGACGGCGGCACTTTCGATATCGGACTGCAATCTCTGAGTGGTGCGGTAGAACGAAACGAAGATATCCTGTATGTCTGCTATGACAACGAAGCCTACATGAACACGGGTGTGCAGAGAAGTTCTTCAACCCCCTATGGGACGCGTACGACCACGACGCCCGGGCCGGGTTGGAAACGCTCGCGGAAAAAGAATATCGTCGAAATTCTGGCGGCTCACCGGATACCGTATGCGGCAACGGCCAGTATCGCTTTCCCGGAAGACATGATGCGCAAGTTCGAAAAAGCCCGGCAAATAAAATATGGCTCCCGATTTCTGCACGTGTATGCGACCTGTCCCACCGGCTGGGGCATACCTTCCGAGAAATCCATCCATATTGCCCGACTTGCGGTTCAATGCAATATGTTTCCTCTCTATGAGGTAGAAAATGGCCTTGATTATGCGCTCAATTACCAGGGGAATGAACCCGTGGACGCGTACCTGGATGCCCAGAGACGGTTTCGGCATTTGAACGAAGACGAGATTCAGTATATCCAGACAATGGTGGATGAGGACTGGGATCTCCTGATGCAAAAGGTTTCTCGATGAACGTGTGGCCCATTACTCGTGCGACAACGATCTGTGCCAGATGTTTCCTGGTATTTGTATGGAGTGTAACCCTGCAGCCGGCGGCGGCGGAACCCACGCCGTCGATTCAATTTCTTATGAGAGAACCCGTGACCATGATGGACTGGGGCTTAAAAAACATCGAGGACCATCTCTACCGGCATCGACCCCTGTTTGTCCAGAGCGAAAAACCCCTGTTCGAACCGGAACCTAGCATCGCGGTTGTCTATAACTGGGAGCAAAACCAGATCCGGATATCCATAAGTCTTCGAACGTGCAAGCAGGTTCAAAAAACGTCACAGGGGCTTTCCGATATTCGTTCACATGTGGAATGGGTCATCAAATACCTGCGCGGATCTCTGACCATGAAACCCTACGATGCCTTTTTCAGACACAGGGGATTTCGAAGCAAGGAGAGTCCCCGGAGTCTTGAATCCGAACTGGCGGGTATGACGGAGCTGATCGTGAGTGTCCGGGACAGAGACGCCAATATTCTGAGTCGCTGTGAAGCATGGTTGACCGGAAGTGATATCGTGTGGTTAACTATAGGGGAACCTTGATACCACTAATCGAACAGTGTGGTTTTTCGATTTCGTATTTTCGTGTTAAATTAATACGGAACTATAAAGAAAAGTAAGGGGAATACCGCGACCGCTGGATAATCCCTGCTCGACTGTGAAAAACTCGTTCTAAAGTGACTGTAATACCGAACAGCGCCAAAATATAAAGAAGCGTTTGTGCTAAACAGCCGTATTTGACTTCATATGATAAGCATCATACTGTCCGGCATAACAGTCATTAAAGAACTCAGACAGTTTCACAGTCGCTCAGGGATCACCCATCGGTCCAAAACCTAAAACCTAAAACTTAACACCTTTATTATTATGTTTTTAGAATGCAGCGATCTAACTTTTCGCTATCCCAACGGTTCCATGGACGTGTTCCATGGTCTGTCCTTCCAGATAAAGACTCCCGGATTCCATGCCCTGTTCGGTCCTTCCGGTGTCGGGAAAACCTCCCTGGCGCGAATCATTGTCGGCGACATCGCAGATTATTCGGGTGTTGTCAGGTCGGAAGGCATGCAGAATCTTCTCTATTCCTATAATCTGGAGAGGCTTCCTGACTGGTCGAGTGTCGGGAAACACCTCGAAAAGATAACGCCACCGTCCCTCAGGGACCGGAAAGATGAACTGATCGCTTCTTTTGATATGACCCGAACCATGAGACTCAGATTTTCTCAACTTTCCCTTGGGCAGCAAAACCGGGTGAATCTGATACGCTATCTGCTGCAGGATTTTCACCTGCTCATCATGGATGAAAGCCTGGCCAATGTGGACGAGCGAACACGGGAGAAGATCATATTGAGGATCAAGGACATGTTTCCGGACACCTACTTTTTGTACATCTCTCACAATGTGATCGAGGTTTCCAAATTCTGCCGGGAGATCCTGGTTTTTCGAAATCCCCAGAAATTGCCCCAGGTCATAACGGTTAACGGCCAGGATCATAAACTGGGCCAGACCCTGGCCAAAGATCAACTGGAACAGACCATGCTGGAGATCATGCATGCTTCATAGACGCATCTATCAGTTTTTTATCATCTACCTGCTCGGACTGCTAATCCTGTTCAGCGTGAAATACCTCCTGGATCTTTCCGATTATGTCATTCCGGGAATCGAAGATCTGGTCCAGACGTTTCGAACCGTTTTTTTAAGGTACTTGTCGGACGTGGTGGATACTATATCCGTCGCTGTCATCGGGCAGGTCTTTTCCATTCTCATGGCTATCATCGTGGGTGTTCTGGGCCGGCAGACAACCTGGTTCGGATCTTTTATCAAGGTGGCGGCCTACAATGTCCAGGCCTATCCCATCGTGGCAATTGCACCGATTATTTTTATTCTGTTCGGTGACGGGTTTTTATCCAGGCTGCTGATTGCGGCCATGATCTGCTATTTCCCCATTCTGCTGTCCGTGCTCGGCATCATGTCGGAACCGGTCCATGATATCGAGCATTTTTACCGTGTTACCGGGAGAATGCGCTGGCAACTGGAGGTCAAGATACGGGCCTTTGAAAATCTGAATAAATTGACGACCGTCATATCCGGGAGTGCGACCCTTGCCATGGCAGGCACAATTGTTGCTGAATTTATTGCGGCAAATGCCGGAATAGGATATAGTATCCGTATTGCACTCTACCAAAGCGATCTGGCAAAAATTCTCACCGCTCTATTTTTGATCGGCATTACCCTGTCCGTATACCAGGGATTACTGGAGATTGTCGGGTATCTCGTAAAAAAAGGGTGGGCAAGTCACTGAAGTTTATTCTATTTTTAATAGGAGAATGGAAATGAACAGACATATCAAAACGTTAGCGGTATCTCTCTTCCTGTTTTCCATCTGTTTTTCACTGCTGTTGTTGCCGCCTGCTGTAAATGCCGCCGAGGCAGTTACCTACCGCTTGAAATGGCTTTTCAACGCCAGTGTGATTGGTGACATCTATGCCGATGTTCAGGGGCATTTTAAAGCCCAGGGCCTGGATGTGACCGTCAAGGAGGGTGGTCCGGAAAGAGATGCCATCCGGGAACTGGAACTGGGGTATGCGTCATTTGGTGTGGCATCCGCCGACCAGGTAATTCGGGCCCTGGCCAAGGGCTCTCCCGTGGTCGTCATCGCTCAGCTGTTTCAGGTCAACCCGCTGCAATGGATATACCGGACGGAGAATCTCGATATCACAGGTGCCCAAGACCTGAAGGGCAAGGTTGTCGGCATTACCTTTGGTGGTAACGATGAGACCATTATGCGTACACTCATGGCAAAATCCGGGATTACAGAAAAAGATGTCAGTATCTTCAGTGTCAGGTATGATTATACGCCTTTTTATCAAAAGAGGGTGGATGTATGGCCAGTGTATCGAAATTCACAGGCACCGATTCTGGAGAAAAAACTTGGCGATCTCGGTGAGTCGGTGGGTTATTTCAACCCGGCCGCTCACGGCGTCAAGTTTGTTGCCAATTCTGTCGTGACCTCGAACCGGATGGTGGAAGCACATCCGGATGTCGTCGAGAAATTTACCCGGGCCCTGCTTCAGGGATGGGAGGAGGCCCTGGAACCGGACAATGAAGAACAGGTCCTGGAAACATTGAGACAATTCGACAAAGACACAGAATCCGATATCATGCGCCAGCAACTGGTGATTACCCGAAGCCTTATTAAACCTTTCAAGGAGACCCGCATAGGAACGATCGATCTGGAAGCCTGGCAGCAGACAGAGAAAATCATGCTGGAACAGAAGCAGATTCCGGGTCCGGTTGCGGTGGAAAAGGTTCTCAGAAAACCCTTTCCTTGATGGTGTATGCCACATAATCAGCCCCCCTTCTGGAAGACAAAAACCCTGTCGGAATTGACCCGTCAAGAGTGGGAAGCCCTGTGTGATGGTTGCGGTCTCTGCTGCCTCCAGAAATTGGAAGACCGGAAAACCGGCCGGATCGATTACACGAACGTCTCCTGTTACCTGCTGGACACCATGCGTTGCCGCTGCCGCTCCTATGAGAACCGGATGCTTCTTGTCAGGGACTGCCTGGAACTGACGCCGGCCAAAGTGGCGAAGTTTCGCTGGCTTCCCAAAACCTGTGCCTACCGGCTGCTGGCAGCCGGCGAAGAGCTTTACTGGTGGCATCCCCTGGTTTCCGGGGATGTGGAAACCGTGCATCAGGCAGGCATTTCCGCCAGGGACCGGGTTATTTCGGAGGAATATGTTCACCCGGATGATATCGCGGATTATATTATCTAACAACGAATCCTATAAACTCAAAGAAGCCAACGAGCTCAATGAACTCAATGAGCACAGCAACTTTTGAAAAAGGGACATTTCAGGCCGGACGCGTTTTTGTACTGTCGGCGTGTCATTTTAATCACGATGCCTACTCAAGTTTTCTGGCACCCCTGCCGGGATTCCTTTTATTCTGATGCTGCCCAAATTAAATCGACCAGCGATTTAATTTTATTGATCAGAAAGACCCGGCTTTGATATGCTGCCGCCAAAACGTGAAGGGAGGTTCGGCATGGATGATTGTATTTTTTGCAAAATCGTTAAAGGCGATATTCCGAGTATCAAAATATATGAAGACGATCACGTAGTTGCATTCATGGACATCAATCCGGTTTCAGAAGGGCATGCCCTGGTAATTCCCAAAATGCATGCAGGGAATTTATGGGAGATACCCGAGACAGCACTGACCGCAGTGCACAGGGTTTCAAAAAAGATTGTACGCGCCATGACAAAGGCAATGGGACCGGTATCGGTGGCGGTTATCCAGTTGAATGGCAGGGCGGTTAACCAGGTTGTCATGCATTACCATCTGCACCTGATTCCACGTGCCAGTGATGGTGAGGCACTCAAGTTGACCGCCTGGGAAATGATTCCCGGGGACATGGATGCCATCAGTCGAACCGGAGCGGCCATTGCCGCAGCAATTGAAAAATGACAAAGATCAAAAGGAGAACAAATGAAAGAGATTAAGACAGTCGGGATTATCGGATTTGGTGTTATGGGAGCGGCCATCGGTATGAATGCGGCCATGTCGGGATACCGGGTGGTGTTCAAGGAACTCAATGATGAACTGGTGCAGAGCATGTTTGACAAGTGGGTCGTCAAATCACTTGAAAAGCGGGTGGCACAGGGAAAAACAGCCCAGGCGGACATGGATGCCATAACGGGAATGATCATCGGAACCAGTCGTTATGAAGACCTTTCAGACTGTGATCTCATCATAGAAGCAGCCATAGAAAAGATGGACCTGAAAATACAGATATTTGAGGACCTGTCTTCAATTTGTCGGGAGGATGCAATCCTGGTCAGCAACACCTCGACGTTTCTGATTGAGACCCTCATGGCCAAGGCGACCCATCAAGAGCGAACCGCAGGCTTGCATTATTTCTTTCCAGCCAATATCAATCGGCTGGTGGAAGTGATTCGCCAGAAAAATACCAGCGATGACACCTATCAGGCTCTGATGACATTTGCTGAAAAATGCCGCAAGACAGCCATTACGGTAAAAGATTTTCCCGGTTTTGCCATTAACCCGCTATTTATTTCCAGCTATATGGTGCTGGACTCATTTCTGGGCCAACCCTATAATGTCGCCACCCTGGAAAGTATATCCCAGGAAGCACTCAATGTTCGCTATGGTATCATGTGGGTTCAAAACGGATCAGGACTGGGGACCTGCTACCACGCAGGCGTGTCCATGTTCGACTACCTGAACGGATCGGATCTCGGTTATCCAAAAGTGCCGGATCAGCTCAAGACACAATTTGAAAGCGGCACCCCATGGAACCTGACGGATGGTGAGGTCATGGCGGATCAGCAAGCCAGGGACCTGGTCAAAGACCGTCTCCTGGGAAATGTTTTCACCATAGCGACCCATCTGGTGGAAAATGATGTGGTTTCAGTGACAGATCTGGAACTGGGTGTCTGTACGGCCTTGGCATGGCCAAGAGGACCCTTTGGTATGATGAACGATCTGGGCATGGAAGAGACGACCCGCTTGGTTCAGCAGTCCGTGGCCGTGGGGGACTACAAGATGCCCAAAAGATTTCAGGCAGGCATACCGGAGGCCTGGAAACTATAAATAATAGACTGTAGGTGTTTAGACTATTAGGCTTATAGCAGCCTACAGCCTAACAGTCTAACAGTCTAACAGTCTAATAGCCTAAAAGCCTAATATGTCAGACTATTATCAGATCCTGGGGGTCTCGACCGATACGGAACCGGAGAAAATCAAGCAGGCATACCGGGACCTTGCGTTCAAATACCATCCAGACCGCAACAAGGAACAGCCCGAAACAGCTGAAAAGATGAAACAGATCAATGAGGCTTACGCGGTGCTTTCCAATGCCCAAAAACGTCGTGAGTATGACTCCCTGCGCCAAACGTTCGGCTCGTCGGCCCGTCATCGATTCCGCCAGAACTATACTGAACAGGATATTTTCAGCGGTTCGGATATCCACAGGATTCTGGAGGAAATGGCCAAATCCTTTGGTTTTCGAGGGTACCATGACATTTTCAGGGAATTTTACGGCAAAGGATATCAAACCTTTGAAATTAAACGACCCGGTTTTTTCATGGGGGGCTTTATTTTTTCGGGGCCCATGGGCAGGCGTCATGCTCCCGCAGGACGTCTGCCTTTTGCCGGGCGTTCCTTTCTGCGCCTGGCTCGGCATGCTTTTGAAAGGCTATCCGGTTTGAGCCCCCAGACAAAAGGAAGGGATCTTTACGAGGTGATCCATATCGACACCGCTCTTGCGCAAACGGGCGGACCCTATGCGTTCTATCATCGGAAACAGTCTAAAAAGCTCGTGATCACAATTCCCGGCGGCGTGCGGGACGGCCAGAAAATTCGACTGGCGGGTATGGGAGAAAACGGAAAGAGCGGCGCCGTGCCGGGCGACCTGCTTCTTAAAGTACGCCTTAAGAAACCGTTGCTGGAACGTATCAGACAGCTCATCTCATAATAAAACGCGGTCTACTCCTGTCCGGTGACAGCTAACATGATTGCATTCTGGACATGCATCCTGTTTTCAGCTTCGTCAAATACCACCGATGCCGGTGATTCAATAACTGAATCCGTGACTTCCCTGCCTCTTTCTGCCGGCAGGCAGTGCAGAAAGAGTGTTTGCCTGCCCGTGGATGCCATCAGGGCATCGTTCACCTGATATTCCTGAAAATGTTTTTCCCGTTCCTCTGCTTCATGCTTCTGACCCATGGACGCCCAGACATCCGTATATACCACATCGGCATTCTTTACCGCTGTTTTGGGGTCGTGGACAATTTCGATTTCAGATATGCCTTCTGCAACGGCCGCCCTGACCGTTTCAGCATCGGGCTCGTACTGTTCCGGACAGGCGCAGACAAAATGGAACGGCAGTCGCATGGCCAGACGCAACCAGGAATTCACTACGTTATTTCCATCGCCGAGATAGACAACCTTCAGGTCGTTCAGGTTCCCGCGATGTTCTTGTATGGTGAAGATGTCAGCCATGACCTGACAGGGGTGGTTGTAATCGGTCAGGCCGTTGATAACCGGTACGTCGGCGTATGCTGCCATTTCAATAATATGCTTGTGCGCAAAGAGCCGGGCCATGATCATATGGTTGTATCGGCTGACAACCCGGGCGATATCCTTAACGGCTTCCCGTTTCCCTATGTCGATATCGGATGGCCCCAGATAGATGGCATGACCTCCCAGAAGATAAAATCCTGTTTCAAAAGAAAGGCGTGTTCTGGCTGAGGGCTTGGTAAAGATCATCGCCATGCTCCACCCTTTGAAGGGCTGATAATCTTTGTCTGTGCGTATCCTGGTCTTGACTTCGGTTGTTAGATTCAACACATGCTGAATCTCGTCGGTGGTCAAATCAGTGATGTGTAGAAAGTCACGTTTCACAGGTATGCCTCCATTGTGATGAAATCATATTCTATTTTTCCTCGCTTATAAGCTATTTTTTGCATCTGTGCAAGCCGTGCGAAATATGCCATTGTCGAAAGACCGTATTTGGTATATGACCACCGTAGTCAAAACGATGTTTGAGATAGCTTCTAAGTATCATAGAGAAAATATCGGAATACGATGCAATGAGAGAAAAGAAGAAAAGTCTGGTCGATGTGATCATGGTAAACATGCTGTTAATGATCAGCCTTCCTCTGATTCTTATGGGTGTTATCGCTGTTTTCGGCGAGTATCATTTTTTCCGTCAGGAACGCGATGACATTAAAAAGGCCTATATCCTGGAGCAGGAAGCGATTTTCAAGCACGAAGTTGAGAAAGCCATCGACTATATTCGGTGGACACGCAAACAGCATGGGTCTTCTGGTGATGAACAGGAATCCGAGATGCTGAGCTGGATATCCAGGATACGGTTTCATAACAAGGGCCGGCTACCTGGATTCCTGTTCGTAAGAACCCTCGATGGTACTCAGCTCATGAGCATCAGCCGTCCCGAACTCATCGGCAAAGACATTTCGCTTCTGACAGATCCCGAGGGTATTAATTCGCACCAGCTCTTTTTGAAAGCCATCGATAATCCCGGGGGAGGGTTTGTCGATTATTCGTGGTTCAATCCCAGCACACGGAAAGTGGAGTTGAAACGATCTTTTGCCAAAAGCGTACCTGAGCTGGGGTGGTATGTTGGCGCAGGTTTCTGGTTTGGTGATATCAAACGGGTCATTTTCGATAAGCAACTGGATTTCAGAAACAAGGTCATGAAGGAAGTTTCGACCATTTCTCTGCTCCTTTCGGCCATGTTCCTGGTCCAGTACCTGGTGTACCGCGTGATGATGCGCAAAATTCGGGGCAATTTTCATCAGTTTGTCGAGTTTTTCAATACATCGACCACGGCTGCTGCCATGATGGACACGACTAACCTCAATTATTCAGAGTTTGTCAACACGGCCAAATCCGCCAACCAGATGATACAGGATCGGGATTCAGCCGAACAGGCATTGCGTGACAGCGAGAACCGTTACCGGTCAATTATCGAAAACATCGATGAAGGGTATTTTGAAGTGGATCCGGACGGGAACATCACCTTTGTCAATGAGCGCATGGGCGATATTATGGGGTATTCCAGGGAAGAACTGACCAAAATGAACAGTGCGGATATGCTGGAGGAGAAGGATGTAGAAAAAGTGTTCGAGCATTTTGCAGATGTCTACAATACTGACGCTCCGCAACCGGAATTCACCTGTCTGATCAAGCGTAGGGATGGAACGTGGAAATTTGTGGGTCTCACACCTACGGTCATTAAGGACACTCAGGGGAGAAAAATAGGCTTGCGCAGTATTGTCAGAGATGTGGACAGACAAAAGAAATATGAAGAGAACCTGATCTATCTGGCATACCATGATGCACTGACGGGATTGAAGAACAGGAAGGCGTTCTATGAGCAGTTACAGGACGCTATTTACCACGCCAAACGGTATGGCACTGAACTTGCTTTGATCTATATCGATATCGACAAATTCAAGAAAGTCAACGACACCCTGGGGCATGAAATCGGTGATGTGCTATTGCTGGAGATCCGGGACCGGCTGCAGAACACGCTGCGTAAAACCGATTTTGTATCACGAATCGGCGGCGATGAATTTGTCGTTCTGGTGGACAACCCGCATAATTTCCATCCCGCAGCCATCGCAGAAAAAATAGTCAAAAGTCTCTCAGAACCGTATGATCTCAAGGGCAATATTATCGATTACATTTCCTCCAGTGTCGGCATCAGTGTTTTCCCCACCGATGCTGTAGACATAGACAGCCTGGTCAAAAAGGCGGATCAGGCCATGTACATGGCCAAGGAAAAGCGCAATGGTTATGTCAGCTACGCGGAAGCTAACAAATGATGCTCAGGGCGACACCTGCTATCATTATAATATACTTGACAATTATTAATAACTATACTAAATAATTAAAAAATTCCGCTGCACAAGGGCGTGTGGTCGGGGCTATAAAAGAGACAAAGGCGTCTGGTTCTGTGTATGCACAGGACGGCGCCTTTCTTTGTTTTACGAACGCCTATAACCACAAGAACATCAGACCAAGGAGAGCAACATGAGATTTGTAAAATCAAACGATGTACTGGGAACCACCAACAGGGGAAACCCTACGGAATCAGGGTTGTGCACTTTGTGCCGGGCCGACTGCCAGGGCAAGTGTGAAGTCTGGCTGTCAAGCCTTGTGGGCCGGAAACTCCTCTATCCACGCAGCTACGGTATCGTGACGGCCGGAGCCAACAATACGACACATGTGGGCGTTTCCTATAATTCTCTTCGCATTCAGGGATATGCGTATGGATCTCATGGTCTGAACAGTCGACTGACCAGCGATCCGGATGACTGCATCTTTCCCAACGTGAAGCTCGAAACGGAATTTGGCAACGAGATCAAGACCAAGGCGCGTATACCGCTCATGACCGGAGCCCTTGGGTCCACCTTTGTGGCGGCCAAGTACTGGGAATCTTTTGCGGTTGGTGCAGCACTGGCCGGAATTCCTGTTGTAATCGGGGAGAACGTTGTGGGTGTCGATCTGGAGTCGGAAATCGATCCTTCAACGGAAAAGAAAGGCAAAATTAAAAAGGCACCTGAGCTGGAGCGGCGCATTGACAGCTACTTCAGATATTTCGACGGGTATGGCGGGCTTTTCGTGCAGTTGAACGTGGAGGATACCCGTAATGGGGTGGCGGAATTTGTGGCCGACAAATACGGGGACAAGTGTATCATCGAGTTGAAATGGGGACAGGGGGCCAAGGATATCGGTGGTGAGATCCAGGTCACGAGTCTCGAATATGCCCAGTTCCTGCAGGACAGGGGCTATGTGGTGGACCCGGATCCCTCGCTTCCGGAGGTCCAGAAGGCCTTCGAAACACGCTCGGTCAAATCGTTTGCCCGGCACAGCCGGCTGGGGGGTACCAACCTTTCTACGGTGGAGAAGGTCCGTGAGGACTTCATGAGCTCGGTTGTCTATCTACGAAGTCTTGGTTTTAAGCGCGTATCTCTCAAAACCGGTTCCTACGGCATGGAAGAGCTGGCCATGGCCATCAAATTCGCAACCGATGCCAAGCTGGATCTTCTGACCATCGACGGATCCGGGGGTGGTACCGGCATGAGTCCCTGGAACATGATGCAGAGCTGGGGTGTCCCTTCCATCAACCTGCACGCCAAGGCCTATGAATATGCCAACATATTGGCGGCCAAAGGGCACCGGGTGGTGGATATGTCGTTTGCCGGCGGGTTTGCCCAGGAAGACAGTATTTTCAAAGGTCTTGCACTGGGGGCACCGTATACCAAGCTGATCTGTATGGGGCGGGCACTTATGATACCGGGATTTGTGGGGGCAAACATTGAAGGTGCCCTGTTCCCTGAAAAAAGAGGAGACCTGAACGGCCACTGGGCAGAGCTTCCCAAGAGTGTCCTGAGGGTGGGAAATGCCGCCACGGAAATTTTTTCGTGCTACCATGACGTTGAAAAGAAACTCGGAAAAGATGAAATGACCCATGTCCCCTATGGTGCCCTTGCCATGGTTACCATGGTAGATAAGCTTTATGGTGGTCTGCAGCAGCTATTGGCCGGTGCTCGCAAATTCGATGTCAAGAACATTGCCCGGGGGGATATTTTTTCCGGCAACCGGGAGACAGCCAGAGAAACCGGTATTGCACACATGTGCGATGCCAATGACGAAAGTGCAAAGAAGATACTCAATTCCTAAAAAGATGAGGGCCTGGATTTCCAGGCCCTCATCTTTTTATCTTGCTGCTATTTCAGTTCAATTGCCCTGCCCTTCTTGACAATTTATAATCATTCCTTAGCATTATAAAATACCACTAAGTGGCAGTTTCCTATAAGCCATAACTACTAAAATCAGAATGTAACTACATGATATTTTAGATCTAATATCATGACAATCTTGTATTAGGAGGATCATATGATTATTCATCAGAGGGAAATCGGTTACGGAGAGAATTACCCCATGTTTTTCGAGGCGCTTGTCAAGGCCAAGACATATCTGGAAAAAAAATATCCTGAAATATCGGTAGAACTCATGTACAACCTGGCAGGGCAGAGAGGCTATGCAACGATTCAGACGCGCTATGCTTCGCTGGCCGACTATGAGCGAATCGATGCTGAAGTAGACAACGATGAGGAATATTCGAAGCTGTTCGAGTCTATTATAGGCGCTGATGCGGACCTGCCCGTAGATCAGTTCTATCGCGTAATTTAATCCCACAGCCAATTAAGACGATGGCGCATAACTGCATCGAGCTGGCGAACTGTCTCGTTTCTTCAGGTTCGATGCAATTGTGAAGTGAAAATGTCCTGCCATTCGTTCAACCAAGGAGAATATTGAATTATGAGCTTACAAGAAAAACTGGATGCCCAGAGAAACCAATTTGAATCAAGCGTACCACCTGAAGCCTTGACGATTATGCATCGTTCTACCGGCGACCTGATACGTACGGGAATTATGAAGCGTGTCTTGAAAGTGGGAGACAAAGCTCCAGAATTTTCACTTCCCGATCAAGACGGAATTCTGATCAACTCATCAGAGTTGCTGGGAGAAGGGCCTCTGGTCGTCAATTTTTACCGCGGCGTATGGTGACCGTATTGTAATCTGGAGCTGGAAGCTCTACAGAATGTTGCTTCCGATATCGATGCTCAGGGCGCTTCGATCATAGTGATTTCACCTCAGCTTGAGAAATTTTCAAAGCAGGTGATCAAGAAACACAACCTGACATTTCGTGTGATAGGTGATAAACAGAACAAGGTTGCAGAGCAATTCGGTCTTGTATTCCGTCTGCCTGATGATTTGCGTGAACTGTATCGTAATTTTGGGTTGGACCTCGAGAGATTCAACGGTGACGACTCATGGACATTGCCGATGCCGGGTAGATTCATTCTGAGTCAAAAAGGAACAATCCTCAGTGCCCATGTAGATCCTGATTATACAAAAAGACCAGAACCATCTGACATAATAAACATATTAAAATCAGCCGTGCTAAAACAGCAGCACTGATTGGAATATGCGGTGTCGTACGCCTTGCAGGACCAGGAAAATTAGATTAACGGACAAGAAATGGCGGTGTATTGAAAGGAGAAAAATTGAAGCTTTTGATAATTGGTGGCAAAGGCACAATTGGAAAAAAAGTGAGCGCTCATTTCTCAAGCAAACATGAAATTATTATTGCCGGTAGGAGTTCCGGCGATGTCACTGTAGATATTGCGGATCCCGAATCTATTAAAGCCATGTTTGAATCCATCGGAAAAATGGATGCCATTCTATGTATTGCAGGAGAAGCAAAATGGGCGCCATTTGATTCATTGACCGAGGAAGATTTCTATATCGGGCTGAGGAGTAAGTTGATGGGGCAGGTAAATCTCGTAAGAATCGGACAGGATTACTTGAACAGCAGAGGATCTTTTACGCTTACGACCGGGATACTGGCAGATTATCCCGTGCTTATGACCACAAGTGCCGCCATGGTAAATGGTGGAATTCACAGTTTCGTTAAGGCCGCGGCCTTGGAATTGAAGAATGAACTTAGAATCAATGTGGTTTCATCTGGATTGGTTGAAGATGCGCTGGAAAAATATGAGACCTATTTCCCTGGTCATAATCCCATACCTATGAAAAAAGTGATAAATGGGTATGTAAAAAGTGTTGAGGGGCAAGGAACCGGAGAGATAATCAGAATGTATGATAATTGCTAAACAGGATAAAGAATTGACTTAGATCTTTTCGATAGCCTGAATCCGTTTCAATACCGGCGGGTGGGAGTACTTGAGAAAGACATAAAAAGGATGCGGGAGGAGATTCGACAGATTGTGGACAGACAGCTTTTTGAGCGCTTGTATCATGGCTACGGGGTTTTGGGTGGCCGTCACTGCAAACCTGTCGGCCTGGTATTCGTTGGACCGGGAACGGATCTGCATCAGTATACCGATAAAAAACTCCAGGGGCGCGAAGAGCATCCCGAAAAAGACGAGTCCTGCATAGACAGAGATGTGATTCATAAAGAAGGCTTCAAACAGGCTCGGATAAGTGATCATAAAAGAGAGCAGGAAAAACATGAGACCGGTTTGAAGTATCCCCAACAGCATTCCCTGGAGGATGTGCTTTTTTTTATAATGCCCCATTTCGTGGGCCAGGACCGCCACCAGTTCCGGGACCGTGTGCTGCTGGATGAGTGTGTCAAAGAGGACGATACGTTTGTTTTTGCCAAACCCGGTAAAAAAGGCATTTGATTTGCGGGAACGTTTGGAGCCGTCCATGGTATAGACTTGTTTCAGCGGAAATTGAATGGACTCGGCACAGGACAGAATGGCCGATTTGAGTTCCCCTTCCTCCAGGAGTTTGAACTTGTTGAAAAGGGGCATAATCCAGGTAGGGGCAACATACTGAATCACGAGCATGTAGAGAACCACAACGGCCCAGCAGTACACCCATGCATGGCTGCCGGCATATTCGAAAAATGCCAGGATACCCGCCAGGAGAGGGGCGCCCAGCAGGATAGCCAGCACCAGCCCCTTTAGCAGATCGAGCAGGTAGATTTTCCAGGTGGTTCTGTTGAACCCGAATCGTTCCTCGATGACGAATGTGGCGTAAATCGAGAAGGGCTGTGATAACAGCGCGTAGAGAAACATCAAGGTTCCTGTGTACATCAGACCGGTCAATACAGGGCCTTTTCCAAAGGAACGAACCCAACTGTCGATGGCGGGAAACCCACCCAGGAACCAGAAGAAAAGCATAGCCACAAGGTTGACCACGCCGGTCACCCACCCGAATCGGGTGTTGACACGCAGGTAGTCCTGTGATTTTCGATACTGATCGGCATCGTACACCCCCTGGAAAGGCTCGGGCAGTTCTGCCTGCAGCCTTCTCAGGTTGAGTATGTCCGCAACGATGTTGACAACGACATCCAAGACGATGGCGGCGAGTATGATCAATGCGATGGTGTTCAATGGTTAGGACCCTTAGATTGGGGTATATACTTGGCTTAGGTAAAAATGTCCTGTGCTGATGCTCCAGGGGTCTCCTAACGCAAATGACACCCGCATGTCAAAGTTTTTTAACCTTTCAAGAGGTTTACTGAAATGGAAAAAAACTATGTCGGTATTGAAAAGAGAGCGCACGCCCGGAAAAATTATCCCATGGATCACCGACCGACCATCCGGATCGGTATTCAGGAGTTCGATGTCATCGATATTTCCGAAAGGGGCGTGCGATTCGTCAATGACAAGAAAATCATTCAGCAGGGATGGGTCAACGGTACCATTATTTTCAGCGACAGGGTTCCCATCGATGTGGATGGTGTCATCGTCCGTGATGAAAATGGGGATATGGGTCTTCATCTGGTGGCCCCCATTGACCCCAGTTTTGGCTGAGTCTCCACCCACGAGATGGTTGGTCTCAAGACGCCCCTTCGATGGGGGCTGAAATATCCAAATACATGCAGAAGAGAAAGGCATCCATGCAAGCCAGCCGGGTACCAAGACGTGTGTTGTTGTTTGTCCGGGCACCGGAATTGGGCAGGGTCAAGACGCGCCTGGAAAAAAAGATGGATGCCGCCACGGTTTGTAGACTCTACCAATGCTTTGTTCAGGACATCATCGAAACCTTGACCTCCGGCGGGCATGATCTGATTGTCTTTTTTACACCCCCGCACAGGGGACCGGCAGTCCAGGCCTGGCTGGGAGACACGGTCCTTTTCCAGGCACAGACAGGGAAAAGCCTGGGTGACAGGATGCGAAATGCATTTTCAGATGTCTTTGCCGGCGATGTGGATCAGGCCGTACTGATAGGGAGTGATTTGCCGGACCTCGACAACCGTATCATTGAAACGGCATTCGAATATCTGAAACAAAAGGATTCGGTTATCGGGCCGGCGGAAGATGGGGGTTATTACCTGATCGGGTTGCGCAAGAATGTGTTTGACAATGACCTGTTTTCAGGCATCGACTGGGGGACGGGGTCTGTATTCAGACAAACCATGGGGAAAATTCATGATGCACGTTTAAGCTGCCATGTCCTTCCGTCCTGGCATGACATCGACACCCATGACGATCTGGTGGCCTTTTATCGGCGTGGCAAAGCCAATGGGCTCACCCACCTGAAAACCATGAAATTTTTAAAGCAGCTCGATCTGATAGGATTCCAATGAAGCAAAACAGGTTGCAAACAACCCTTGCTTGCCTGGCGGTCTTGACCACGCTGTTGATAGATCCTCCGTGTCAAAGTATTGCCGAGACATTGCAAAAGGACATGGTTGTCGGTCTTTTTTCATCTCTGCAGCCCGGTACGGATCCCCCACCCGGCTGGGAACCCTTGGTGTTCAAGAAAATTGACCGGCACACGCAATATGAACTGGTGGCAGATGATGGTGTTGTGGTGGTGAGGGCTGTAAGCGCTGCCGCTGCATCGGGGTTGATTCGAAAGATTCAGATCGATCCCATGGAATACCCAATCGTGGAATGGCGATGGAAGGTGAGCAATACCCTGCAAAAGGGAGATGTCACTAAAAAGGAGGGGGACGACTATCCAGCTCGGATATACATCACTTTTGCCTATGACCCGTCCAAGCTTTCCTTTGGCAACCGGGTCAAGTACAAGACCGCAAAACTGCTGTACGGCGAATACCCGCCCACGGCGGCCATCAACTACATCTGGGAAAACCGTTCAGCCATCGACATGATGGTTCCCAACCCCTATACCGACCGCGCCATGATGATTGCCGTTGAATCGGGAGATGAAAAGACCAACCGGTGGGTCAACCAGAAAAGGAATCTGCTGGAGGATTACCGCAATGCCTTTCATACAGACCCGCCTCCGATATCAGGCGTGGCCATCATGACGGACACCGACAATACCGGAGAGGCGGCCACGGCATTTTATGGGGATATTGTTTTTAAACAACTTCATGAGAACTAACGCGACAGAGACATATTCTTGAAACCCGATGATATTCAGCCTTCGGCTGTCATATACACTTCGTGTGACATTCGTCCTTCGGACGTCATTAGCGCTTCGCGCGTAATTTATTGTTGCCGATAGCTGACAGCTACCCACCAACCCTCGTATCACCCTTGTACCACCCTCCAACCCTTTATTTATAGTACTTCACCAGCCGGTGAGGAGAGACCCCCATCAGATAAAGCACCATCAAGACCCAGTTTCTGAGCGTAGCGTAGACCATCCCCTCTTTTTCCCAGCGGCGCGGGTCTGTTTGAACCCGCTTGCCGATAATTTGGATGACATCACCACGCTTTTTGATGCGTCGCATGATGTCCACGTCTTCCATGATGGGTATCATGCTGAATCCGCCGATCATGTGGAAATAGTCTTTGCGCAGAAAAATGGCCTGGTCCCCATAGGGCAGACGGGTGATCCGGGATCGGGCCGTGGCGATCTTTTCGATGATTCGATAACCCCATTTGGAGGAACGGATACCGAGATCGAAGGCGCCTCCGACGATATGGTCGTTTTGCAATGTTAACAATATCGCCTCGAGTGCTCTCTCCGGCAGCAGGGTGTCGGCATGTAGAAACAGCAGGATGGGTCCCGAGGCCAGTTTCGCGCCCCTGTTCATCTGGAGGCCGCGGCCCTTGCCGGCAATCTCGGTCTTGAGTTGCCAACGAGACGCGTTTTCAAAATGGATGGCTTCGAGGGTCGTGCCGTCTGGATCGGCATCCACAACCACGATTTCTATTGTTTTCCCGCTGGAATGATTATCAAGACAGCCAAGCGTGGTTTGGATAACCCCGGGTTCGTTCAAAACAGGTATGATAATCGAGATGTCGGGCTTCATGGTTTTTTCCCAACAGGGTTCGAGAGACATTTGATTGTTCTACAAACCGCGTGCTTGGCACGCGGTTCCGAACCTGAACTTACGGAGACATGCCGTCTCCTTTGTTTTTCCCCATTTTGGGGGAAATCCAAGCCACCCGTTTCACGGGTGGTAGCTGACTGATGGCAATGGAACAATGGATTCTCGCATGGAGACCGTTAGATTAAAATACATGCTTTTCAGGTGTGGGTCAATCTCTTGGACAGACATGACTGTTTGCTTTATCTGGGGGTAGCCACGCCTTTTTTATTTTAGGGAATCCGCACCACAATTCATAGGGAAGTCATTGCCTATATTAAAAGGGAAGAAAAAATTCGAGTTCGTAACTATTTGAAACAATTGAGTTTGAAAAAAAAATGGCTATGTCGCATGGATTTTGCATGACAAATTACACGAATGACCATAAATGATCTGCTGCGACAGGTATTGCATATAAGGGGGTTGAATATACCAATGAAAGAAAGCTTTTTCGGTAACGGTGATCGGCGTTCCGGGGTAGACAGACGTGTTTTTTCCTATGCCGTCCATATCCCTGAAAGAAGAATGGCCGTGGATCGGAGGCTTGGTATGGATCGGCGGGAACACCCAAGAGAACACGAATAATCAATTTCCCTTAAATGGGGTTCAAAAGAGGGCGGATAGAGAAAATCTATTGGCCCTCTTTTTTTGGAGGACGGGTCTGTTTTTATGGACAGGATATGGATATGTCCCGGGTATCGCACTTCTGGCACGTCTATCTTTACTGTACCGTTAGCGGGACGGCGTCTTCCTTTGTGTTGCAGCAACCTCGACAATCGCTCAATTTATTATTTCCGGCTCTTTGAACCCTATATATCGATCAACGCTAGTGGATAGGATCCAGCGTAAAAAAGCCCAGTTTTACGAGAATTCCAAACACAAAAGAGAGTGACACCGTCGCGTTTGATAAAATCGTGTAACGATTTTATTTTTATATGGAGTTCAAGAGTTTTTCGATTTCTTTTTCGGTGAGATGACGCCAGGCGCCTTCAGGCAGATCCCCGAGATCGATATTGGCGACCCGGACCCGTTTCAGGGCGGTAACACGATTGCCTGTTTTTTTGACCATGCGGCGAATCTGTCTGTTCCGGCCTTCTTTGAGCTGGATCAGAAAACGATTGCCGGAAAGCCGTTTGACCATGGCGGGTCGGGTCTTGCTTCCCAGGATGGTGACACCTGTTTCCAGCTTTTTCAGGACACTGTCGGATATCGGGGCCGCAACAGTCACGATGTATTCTTTTTCGTGATCAAAGGAGGGGTGCAGCAGATGGTGGTGGAGATTTCCATCATTGGTCATGAGCAGGAGTCCGGTGGAGTCCTTGTCAAGACGCCCCACCGGAAAAATACGCTCTGGAATGTCCACCAGGTCCACGACGATCTTTTCGTTTTTCTGGTTGCAGGTGGTGACATACGATCTAGGTTTGTTTAGGGCAATGTATATCGGGGTCTGTCTTGCGGTCAGCAGCTGTCCACTGACATCGATCCTGTCTTTTTCAGGATCGATCTTGGTGCCGAGCTCGGTTATGACCTGCCCGTTGACGCGCACCTTTCCTTCCTGGATATATACTTCCCCCTGTCTGCGCGAACAGTATCCAGCCGAAGATAGAAACTTTTGAAGTCTGACAAGGGGCATCTTAGGATTCGGATCCTTTTTTTCTTAGTATGCTATTAATTGAGTCCTCGATATAAATTCCTATCAATAGTGGGAATAGGGTTCGAGGGTCCATGGATTCAAGGGTGGCTAAAAGCTGTAAGCGTTTAGCCTTAAGCCACTTATTGCTTACAGAATACAGCTCATCATTCGGGTTTCTCCATAAGATAGAGCGAAATGGGATTATTCATTTTGCATTTTCTGAATCCCGAAAGTTGAGTTACAGCTTACTGCTGAAATCCACACCCAATACCAAACACTAAATACAAAACACGTCCAAGGTTTTTACAACTCCTGAGACAGCATCGCAAAGGGATGCTATCTCAGGAGCGATAGTCTGCGTTGATCTTTATGTAGTCAAGGGAAAAATCACATGTGAGAACGGAAGCCGACCCCGCACCCATGTTCAAATCGACGACAATGGTGAACTCGGGTTTTTTTAGCACCTGGGTTGCCAGATTTTCCGCCTCCGGACCACAGCTCATGCTGTTGCGGGTCATTTGCACCTGGTTGAAATAGATATCGATACTGTCCGGGTCGATGGGGACCTGGGCCCTTCCGGCAGCGGCGATGAGTCGGCCCCAGTTGGCATCTTCCCCGAAAAGGGCTGTCTTGACCAGGGGCGAGGTGGAGATCGTATGGGCTATGGCACGGGCATCCTGGTGAGACATGGCCCCTTTGACGAGGATGTCCACACATTTGGTTACGCCTTCACCATCTTTGACGAGACTTTTGGCCAGACTGTTGAGAATCTGTTCCAGCAGGTGCTGAAAGTCGCCGGTCTGGTCCATGGTGTCCATGGACACATTGGATTGCCCATTGGCCAGTATCAACGCCATGTCGTTGGTGCTGGTGTCGCCATCGATGCAAATCCTGTTGAGAGTTTTGTCAACAGCCCCTGTGAGTAATTCTTTCAACAAGTGATGCGGTATGAATACGTCGGTACAGATAAAACAGAGCATGGTGGCCATATCGGGCGCAATCATGCCCGAGCCCTTGGCCATACCAACCAGGTTGTATGCCCGGTCGCCAACGTGACCCTGGCAATGCTCCAGCTTCGGGATGGTATCGGTTGTCATGATGGCCCTGGCAAAATCCATGAAACCATCCGGTTTTAAGGCCGCGATGAGACTTGGCACAGCGTTTTCTATTTTTTTCAGGGGCAGGCGTTTGCCGATGACGCCTGTGGATGCCACCAGGACATCATTTTCCATCAACCCCAGCCCCCTGGCAGCTGCGCCGGCCATGTCCAGGGCGTCTTGAAAACCGGCCTTGCCATTGCAGCAATTGGCATTGCCGCTATTGACGATGATGGCGTTCGATAGACCTGACTGGGTTCGTTTTTGAGTAATAAGCACCGGCGCCGCCCTGATCCTGTTTTGAGTAAAGACGCCGGCCGAGCTAGCCGGTGATTCCGAATAAATGAGTCCCAGGTCCCTGTTTCCGTTTTGTTTCAGCCCGGAATGGACACCTGCCGCCTGAAACCCCTTACATCTGATTGTCGTCATGGGATACTTCTTTCTAATTAATAATTATTGGCATTGCGAGATAATCGGTTAAATATTTATTTTGACATTATCATGTCTGAAAATCAATAACCGAAACAGAGCATGACTACTTTCAGGAATGACCGGCAGGCTGCCGAAGCAGACCGCCGGCACGGGCCGAGATATTTTCAAGCGCTGGTTCGATTTGACAGAACCCCTATTATGACCTATAAGTCAAGCTTCAATCGGGTTTGTTGGGTTTTAGCTTTAAGCGGTAAGCTATAAGCAGTAGGCTGCTAATAGTCTACAGCCTATGGCCTGTCCCTTTGGACCCTGTTTTTTAGGTTCCGACCCGAAGAAAGTGGTGAAATATGCGCGAACTAAATAGTGTATGTCCGGATTGTGGTGTGCGGCTCGACATTTTCAAGACATGACGTCAGATTCGTTTGCGCTGCAGGTCCTGCGGCAAGCTTTACCCGGTTGAACGGTATCTTGGAGGCAGCGACGATGCCCTGGATGAGCTGTTGGCTGATGTCCGCTGTGACAGGTTATAAGCCATGACCTTGGTACTTTCGAGCCTGTTCCCCGTTTTTTTCCTTCTTTTGATCGGCAGTTTGCTGAAGCGGCTGAAACTGACCAACGAGATGTTTTTGAAACTCTCTGACAGGCTGGTTTATTTTATTTTTTTCCCGGTACTGCTTTTCTGGAAAATCGGGGGTGCGGAAGTCGGTCGTTTTGTGAACTGGAAATTGTGCCTCGCCGCCATCGTATCGATTGCCATAACCTATGTCATCAGCGCCCTGGCGTTGAAAATTTTCAACATACCTGATCACAAGGCCGGCTCTTTTTCTCAAAGCTGTTACCGGTTCAATACCTATATCGGTATGGCGATTGTTTTTTATGCCTTCGGCGAAGAGGGTATCAAGCATTTTGGTCTTCTGATCGGGTTTGCCATTCCCTTTATCAATATATTGGCCGTGTCCACGCTGATCTGGTATTCTGGAAAGACCACCTCCTCAGGACATCGCCTGGGGATCTTTTTCAAGGAGATATGCACGAATCCCCTGGTACTTTCCTGTGCAGCAGGTTTGGCATATTCCAGGATGATCGGTTCTTTTCCGGCTTTTATCGACAACACCTTTCGTCTCATGTCGGCAGCCGCCCTGCCACTCGCTCTCATCTCCATCGGAGGAGCACTGACCATGAAGGGATTGCGGGGCAATCTCGGTATTTCAACTATTGGGTCGATTATTAAATTATTGTTCCTGCCCCTGGTGGGTTTTTTTGTCTTGAGGGAGCTTCAGGTCATTGGGCTGCCGTTTAAGGTGGGAATGATATTTTTCATGTTGCCGACGTCTGCATCGATTTATGTCCTCTCCTCCCAGCTCAACAGTGACACGGAGCTGGCATCAGCCGCCATTGTTCTTTCGACGATACTCTCCTTTTTTTCTCTTTCCGTAGGACTGATGCTTTGAAGTTGAAGGAAAGCAGCATGCAAACATTCAAGTTGATTTTGGAATATGACGGCACCGCGTATCATGGCTGGCAGCGTCAGAAGGCGGATCGGACCATTCAGGAAGAGATCGAAAAAGCGCTGGCGACCATGACGGGAAAAGTCATCTGTCTGGCAGGATCCGGGAGAACGGATGCCGGTGTGCATGCCATTGGTCAGACGGCCAGTTTCAGCAGTGATGCCGGTCTTAGCCCGGACATATACCTCAAGGGTCTCAACAGTCTGCTCCCGAACGATATTCTCGTCAAGGTCTGTGAATTGATGGACCCGGAATTTCATGCCAGGTACAATGCCCGGAGTAAGATGTATCAATACCGCATATTGAATCGTGACATGCCATTCGTCATGGAAAGATATTATGTCTGGCACATCCGGCAACACCTGAACGTGGAGGCCATGCGGGAAGCCACATCATTTTTTGTGGGCGAACATGATTTCAAGGCCTTCGAAGGGACCGGAAGTCCCCGTACCAGCACGGTTCGACATGTCATTCAGGCCGGGATAAGGGCAACAGGGGGTGGTAAAATCCTGTTCGATATCGAGGCGGACGGTTTTCTGCGATATATGGTTCGCAATATCCTTGGCACACTGGTTGATGTGGGCAAGGGTCGCATCTCCGGGGAAGATGTGAAGAGAATTCTCCTTTCCAGAGACAGGAGCCAGGCAGGTGCCACGGCGCCCCCCAGGGGGTTGTTTCTGATGCAGGTGAATTATTAGGCTTCGAGGAATTCTTTGCTTTAAAAAAAAGCTTTGCTGTCATTTACTTCGTGTCATTCATTGTGGCTGTCAGCTTTGAGCAACAATTAATGACGCGCGTAGCGCAAATATCGTCCGAAGGACTAATAACGCACGACGTGCGAATGACAGCCGAAGGCAGAATGTCGCGCGTAGCGCAAATGTCGTCCAAAGGACAAATGATCATCAATCACCTTCCTCAAGATCATGCACGCCCTGGAGAACAATATCGAAAAGCTCCTGGATATCGGTTTCTTCCAGGCATGAAAAGGCCACTCTCAGGTTATCCTCGCCGATGGAGATCAGACCTACACCGTAGGTTTCCAGCAGGTGGACCCGCAGTTTCTCCGCATTGACAGATTTGAGCCGGATACACATGAAATATCCTGAATTGAATGGATAGACATCCCAGGCATCCTGGTATTTGGGGTCGGAAAGTACCTTCTTGACCGTGTTGGCTCTTTTCTTCAAGATAATGAATTTGTCCTGCTTTTCGGTGCTGAAGTTTTCATTCCGGATCGATTTCAGTACAATGGACTGCCCCAGATGAGATGCGTTGGAGATATTCCCTCGGATACATCCTGCGGTTTTTTTCTCCAGGGCATCATAGACGGCGGCAGGATCGGTTTTTGCCTGAAGACCATAGGTAACGAACCCGACCCTGAGACCCCAGGCAAAGTTTTCCTTGGTACACCCGTCCAGTTTGACGGCCAGTAAACGCGGATCCTGGCCGCAAAGTCTGGCAAAGAGGGATTCCTTGAGTGTTTCAGGCTCGTAGAACAGCCCGAAGTAGGCATCATCCATGACAGCCAGAACATGATTGCCGGACCTGGCAATATCGGTCAGGATGGTGACAATCTGATCCCCTTCCTGTTGTGTGGCGGTGTATCCGGTTGGATTGTGAGGAAAATTCAAAAGGACGGTTATTTTTTTATTTTTTCGGGCCTCATCCTTGACGGCTTCTTCAAAAGCCTTGACGTTAAAAGACCCCGACGAAGTAAAAATTGGGTACGAACGAATCCTGGCTGATTTTCTCAGGCCCAGGATCATGTTGTAATTCCCCCACAGCATGTCCGGCAGGATGACCACATCACCGGGATCGATCCATACATCCGCAAACACACTGATGCCATGGGTAATGCCGCATGAAACCACCGGAAGGCTGATGGCTTTGCCTGCCAGGGATTGGTTTTTCTCAAACAGGGATGCCTGCCAGGCCTTGCGCAGGGCTGGTATGCCAAAAGAGGGCGCATAGGTCAGAGATGCTCTGGGCGGGATATCCTTGATGGACTCTTTGACGGACTCAAAACACATGATGTCACCGGCTTCCGTTGCAATGCCGATGGTGGCATTCAGCTTGTGGGCTTTTTCTCTGGCTTCGGCACTTTGACTCAGAATACCCTTCGGGAAAAAGAGCTGCCTGCCCATGGCTGACAGCATTTCCATCAGATGGGGATTTTGGCTCTGGATGACCTGATTCAACTCCTGGGCAATGGGATTCATTGGACAACCTCCGTATTCTCAAATCAGTTCTTTTTGGATGTTCATACAAGTTGGTCTGGAAGCATGTCAAGAGAGATAAAAAAAACCCCGCTGTGAAAACAGAGCGGGGTTTGCAATAAAATCGTGGGCGAGATTACTTTCTGGCTCTTTTGGAAGCTTTGAGCGGATTGATTTTCTGTTTGGTGCCTGCTTTTTCCATGGTGATATGAGAGGCCAGATTACAGTTACCATTTTTCCATTTCAGCGACGGCTCGGGGCATGCCGTGCAATACCAGCCGTCTGAAAATTCTTGTACGCGATTACATCCATTGCAGGTCTCAACGGTTTCATGGCAAAGCCCACCGTTGTAAGAACAGCCTTTTGCGGTCATAAATGTGCACTCGGCACCGTTTCTAATTGTTGTACAAATCATTGGAATAACTCCCCCTTTTAGTTGGATTATCAAGTAGTTAGTGTTTTTTATTTCGTTTGGAATAGATGCGGATATACCTAGCTGTTAGACTCCAAAACACTCTCGTAAAAAGTAGCTTTTCTGGCTTTTTGCGAGACCATCAATAAAAAAGGCCCGAGAAAAGATACCCCGGCCCGATTAAGGTCCTAAAGAAAATTAGGGCTGAACATAGTCAGGGAAAAAGGGTTTGTCAAATGATTTCTTGATTTTTTGAGCTAAAAAATGCATTTTGCAGTTGCATGATATCCTTGGGAAAAGCAACTATCGGTTTGATATCGAAAAAGGAGTGGACATCCGTGAAATACGAGGACATAAACAACCGAATCCCGACACTTGGACGCGCAAGTATTCCATCTCCGGTCAAGAGAGATCCGGACATCGGTGGCAGCGAAGGTTTTGTGACAGACAAGCAGGGAGTGATGATCGATGTCACCTTGAGCGGTTTCATGAATGCATTGAAAACCGGTACGCCCGGCGCCCATTTCGAGCTGGCAGGCCCCAGGGAGAACATTTATTTCGACCCCAGCAAATTACGCTGTGGTATCGTTACCTGCGGCGGACTCTGTCCCGGTCTCAACGACATCATTCGGGCGGTGGTGCTGGAACTCTATTTTGGTTACGGTGTCACCAATATCTACGGATTTCGTTACGGGCTGCAGGGATTTATCCCGAAATACGGTCATGAGATCATCGAACTCACCCCGAAGTTTGTGGTCAACATTCTCGAGATGGGCGGTTCCGTTCTTGGTTCATCAAGAGGACCCCAGGATATTGAAGAAATCGTCGACAGTCTGGAAAGATCGAATATCGGTATTCTATTCATGGTCGGGGGGGACGGCACCCTCCGGGCGGCCACCCGTATTGGCGATACAGTTCTTTCTCGCGGGCTGAAGATCAGCATCGTGGGCATCCCCAAGACAATCGACAACGACATCCACATGGTGGCCCGGTCATTTGGATTCGATACTGCTGTGGATGTGGCCTCAAAGGCCGTAAAAAGCGCCCACAGCGAGGCCCTGGGCTATCCGGATGGTATCGGCCTGATCAAGCTCATGGGGCGCTATTCAGGCTTCATTGCTGCAACCGCCGTTCTGGCACAGCAGGATGTCAATTTCGTGTTGATACCCGAGGTTGATTTTGATCTTGACGGACCAAAAGGACTGCTGGCAAGCGTTGAAAAGCGTCTCAAGGAGAGGCGGCACGCCGTGATTGTGGTGGCTGAAGGGGCGGGTCAAAAATATTTTCAAGCAAATCCGAATGAACAGGATGAATCCGGAAATGTGCGCCTGAAGGATATCGGTATTTATCTGAAAGAAGCCCTGACAACCTATTTTGGACAAAAAAATATCGATATTTCTCTGAAATATATCGATCCCAGTTACACCATCCGAAGTCTCCCGGCCAATGCCAATGACCATGTTTTCTGTTCTTTCCTGGGAAGGGATGCCGTGCATGCGGGCATGGCCGGTAAAACAAAGGTGCTTATCGGGTATTGGAACTACACCTTTGTACACATTCCCATGGAAGCCTCTTCGGTGAAACGGAAACAAGTGGACCCCAACGGAAAGCTCTGGCGCAGTGTCCTGGATGCGACGGGGCAGGGCTCCTTAAAAAACCCCTGAAATACCAGAATTGGAATGTTCAAAACAAACACGTATAACCTTCAAGCCCATGGACACTGTTTGGGTCATTTGAGTATTTGATGGTTGGATTTGTTTGGTATTTCGATATTCGAATTTAGAATTTATTACAACCGGATATGATCCAAGAAACCCTTTCAGGGTTTAATCCGTTCCGGACCCTTTGGACTCGGGTATCTATGTTTTAGAGGATTTGCAGTCGTCCGGCTCTTTGCGGCATTTTTTTTCCTTGGATTTTTCTGCCAGCCGGACCTTTCTTCTATCCCCAGCTTCCCTGTTGCGCCGCTTTTCTTCCTCGGTGACCAGTATCAGCGGAGGGATCCGGGTAGGTTTGTTGTTCTGGTCCAGGGCCACGAAGGTGAGGTAGGCCGAGGCGGTGTGACGGGTATTTCCGGTGACGATATCCTCAGCCTCGACCCGGACGCCGATTTCCATGGACGTCCTTCCCACCATGTTGATGCTGGCCTTGATGGTGAGGAGGTTGCCGATATATGCGGGGTGGTGAAAATCCATGCGGTCGATGGAGGCCGTGACCGCGGCGCAGCCCGAGTGCTTCACCGCCACAACACTGGCGGCATCGTCAATATTTTTCATGACCACTCCGCCATGGGTAATACCGGCAAGGTTTGCATCCTGGGGTTGCAAGATGTGTCTCAGAATGACACTGCTGTTATTGACTGTTTTTCCGTCCATAAATAAATTCGTTCCACGAATTTATAGAACGCGACGTTGTCACTTCTATTGTTTCCACCCAGACAATTCAGGAGAATCAGAAAAAATTCGACGGGCTCCCTTCGGTCTGAGTTCAGGGTTGAAGGCAGTTGCGTTCATAGTGAGATATAACCAAGTATCAAAAAAGCGGCGAAGCCGCGTCATATAAATTCGCCATGCGAATTTATTTCCAGTACGGATTGATCAGATCCTCGAAGATCACGATGGCGGCCTCGGAACCATGACCTGCTGCGGTGACGATCTGTTTGTACCCGCCGGCCACATCACCGGCCGTGTAGATGCCGGGGATGTTGGTGTGATAATTGTCGTGTTTGATAAAGCCTTCTTCGGTCACTTCGACACCGAATTTTTGAGCCAGTTGATTGGTGGGGTCGTATCCGATGGCCATGAAGACACCATCGACAGCCAGTTCGGATGTCTCATCCTTGGCGTTGTCATACAGCACCACCTTTTCCACATAGTGCCGTCCCTGTATCTCCTTGACTTCCGTATTGAACAATATGGGTATGTTGTTCTGGATGAGGTTCTGGATGAGAATATCCTGGGCCTTGAGGGTGTCGCGCCGGTGTACGATGGTCACATCCACACCGACATTTTTTAGATAGAGGGCCTCTGTGGCGGCACTGTTGCCACCGCCCACGATAATGACCTTGCGGCCTTTGAAGAGAGCTCCGTCACAGGTGGCACAGTAGCTGACACCGTGGCCGCCGAGTCGTTTTTCGCCCGGGACGCCCAGTTGTCGATGGGAGGCACCGGTGGCCAGAAGGACCGTGCGGGTATGAAACTTGCGCCGGCTGGTCTGGACCGTAATTTTTTCACCCGGCTGGATGTCCACGACTTCTTCTCCGGGAAATATCTGCACATATTCAAGGGCATGGGTTACCATGATGTCAACCAGGGTTTTTCCGCCAACCTGTTTTAACCCGGGATAATTTTCAACCACCGGGG
Organism: uncultured delta proteobacterium; assembly: GCA_963823335.1. Classification (GTDB taxonomy): domain Bacteria; phylum Desulfobacterota; class Desulfobacteria; order Desulfobacterales; family B30-G6; genus B30-G6. The sequence goes on from CAWGLD010000001.1 coordinate 1,865,657, forward strand.
TAAGGGCCACCTGTCCGCCCAAAACACCTTTTTCCACCACCACCGTCTTGAGACCGCTCCTGGCTGCATAGATCCCTGCGCTCAAACCTGCCGGGCCTCCACCGATAATGACCAGATCCGTTTCAATCTCTTTTTCTTGACTGTCGGGGATGAAGACGGTCTGCTGTTCCATCTTGTCCAGCGACGATATGAAAAGCTCTTCGGTTTGAGCGCCCTGGGCGATGAGAACATCATTGGCATAGGTCTGGGGAACGGACTGGGCGGCATATTTTTCTGCGAGTTCGGGATTGGCCTGAATGTCGATGATTTCCAGGGAAACCAGATCGGGTCTTTCGATGGCGGCCTTGAGTGCATTCTGTGCCTGCTGGGGGCAGTAGGGACACGAGGCACTGACAAACACCTTGACTTCACGTGGCGAGTCCAGGCGCTCGATAACCTGACGCGATGGTGCCGTGAGACGGCTTTGGCGGGTTCCGATCAGAAGAAGTGCCTCGAGAAATATGCGGCCCTCTTCTCCCAGTGGTGCTCCGAGCCACTTTATTTGATACGTGTCCGGTGCCAGCACCATGGTGGGTGAGCTGTGAACCTGCCATTTCTGGGCCTGTTCATGGCTCAGGTCATATTCCTTGAGGGTGATTTTATCCGTCAGTTGTCGAAAAAACCGCAATCCCTGCCGGGCGGCATCGCTGAACACGTCGTTGATGCCGGGCTGGGCAAACAGAAATACAGGGATATCGTTCTGGATATTTTTAAAAAGTTTCTCAATTTCCCTCTGGGCCTGTTCGACCTGCACATCCTGCTCATTGGACATATTTAAAATACCTCCTGAAAAGTGATCTATTCGTGTTCGCTGAACCCCGAACGTTGAGATTTCATTAGAAGCCATCTCAAAAAAAGGGTTTTGGCTCAAGCTCAAGGCGGGCCCGAACTTCAACCCGCAGGCATACTCAAGTATTCCGAGGAGTTGAAGCAAGGGACCAACACAGAAATTGGGCTAAAAAACTTTTTTGAGATAGCTTCTGGTTAAAATAAGTGTTGTGAGCCGGATGGCAAGTTTTTTTCCTGAACCGCGTTCGCGAACCAATCGAATTGATCAGAATTTCCTTCAATCGCTGCAAAGTTATTGAAGAACCTCGCAGCATGCGAAGCACTGCCGAACGGCAGAACCTACGGGGAATGCGCTCGCTGTTGCGGTTCAATAGATATGCATATTAGCGCCGGTCACGGGGAACAAACGCACACTCGTCGGGTCCACAGTATTCGCCTACATAATCGGATTCCGGCCGGTACAGGGCCGGCTTTGCAGCACCGGCGAACTGCTCTTCCAGAATGTGTGCCACCCAGCCGCTCACCCTGGCAATGGCAAAGACGGGCGAGAACAGGTCCACCGCGATACCCATGTAATAGTAAAGGGAGGCACTGTAAAAATCGACGTTTACGTAGATATCACTGCCTTTTTTCTTCTTAAAGGCTTCTTTGCCCTTCTGCTCCAACATCTTGGACATTTCATACCATTTGGGCTCTCCCAGACGTTCTCCCATGGCTTTTGACATGGGGGCCAGGATATGGGCCCGTGGATCATCGGTCTGGTATACAGCATGCCCCAAACCCATGATGACGCCCCCGGTCTCCAGGATATTGCGTACATAGTCTTCAATTTTGTCAGGAGATCCGATATCCAGAAGCATCTGCATCACACGTGTATTGGCGCCACCATGCAGGGCGCCGGACAACGAACCCACACCGGCACCAACAGCGGCGTACATATGGGCGCGGGTCGACGCCACCTCTCTTGCTGCAAAAGTGGACGCGTTAAAGGAATGTTCGGCATGCAGTACCAGACAGACATCGAAATAGTGCGTCAAGTCGTCATCGGGGATTTCTCCGTTTAACATATAGAGGAAATTTGCCGCGTGATTCAGGTCCGGATTTGGTGCAATGACAGGCTTGTCATTGCGGATGCGATCCCAATAGGCGACGATGGTCGGAAATTTGGCAATCAGGCGAATCGCCATTTTGTCGGCACCCTCGCGGGTGGTGTTTTTTATATCCGGGTCGTACTGGGCCAAAATCGACACCGCTGACTGCAGAATATCCATGGGCAATGCATCTTTGGGGCTGTTCTGCATCGTCGATACCAGCTGCGGTGGGAGGTCTCTTTCCTGGGAGAGTGCCGAAACAAAACGTTTCAGTTCTTCTTCATCCGGCAGTTTTTCATACAGAAGCAGATAGACAACCTCTTCGAATGACACCTTTCCGGCAAGATCCTTGGCAAGATATCCTCTGTAGACGAGTTTTCCTGCCTTGCCGTCTACATGGCTTATTTTAGTGCTGGCGACAATTACGCCTCTCAAACCTGTGTTCATGAAATCTTTTTTTTCTTCCATCTTATGCCTCATGTGTTTCTTGATCTTTTTGGGTGCAATCAGGACATAAACCGGTAAATTCTAGATTGTGACCGATAATTTCGAAAACAGTTGCCTGATACAGGTCGTCTTCAATCTGGTTCAACGGTGCAATCGGCGCATTGTCGACCCGATCACAGCTGACGCACCGGATGTGATAGTGCTTGTTCGGATTGCAGTCATACCGCTTCAATGATCCGCTGAGTTTGAGCTCCTGTATCTCACCCAGTTGTGTAAGAATTTCTAGATTTCTATACACCGTACCCAGGCTGATCCTTGGGAGCCGCTTTTTCACTCGGCTGAAAATCTCATCCGCGCTGGGATGGTCTTTTCTGCTCCTCAACTCCTCCAGGATGATTGTTCGTTGCTGGGTGGTTCTTAAATTTCTTAGTTTTTGCAAAGGGTTCTCTTCTGTGAATCGCTCATTTTAGGATGTTCTGAGTCAAGCATTTCAACCCTGATGTCGAAACATTAGGGCTTTTCCAATCCCTAAGACAATGCGGATCTTCTGTCAAGAGGTGATTGAAGAACCGCACAGCAGGACTTCGGCGAGTTCAGCCGCTTGCAAACCCTTGCGGCATGCGAAGCACTGCCGCAGGCAGAACCCACGGGGAACGTGTTCGCTGTTGCGGTTCAAATGATAGACGTATCAAAATTATTCGATGTCGATCCACATGTCGGCTTCATTGCCACAATGGCTGCAGGTGGCGGATCCCTTGACCCGTTGTGAATGTTCCGGGTTCTTGGCATCGGAGGGGACCGGGCCGGCATCTGCGTCCAAATCGGTCAATGTGCAGGTTACCAGCATTTCCGCTTCATTGCCGCAATTCTTGCATTCACATACCTTCTTGATTTTTTTTGTCTTCCGGGTCATGTATTCCTCCTTTGAAAATAGGTAATTATTGTTTCTGCGGTGTGGGTTTCAAGATATCAAAATAAACCACATTTGAAAATAAATGATCGACAGAAACCCTTTAAAAGGTTATGAATGACGTTCAAGTGTCTGATAGGAACGTCACCGAGGGATGCCCGTTCCCCCATCCAGGATGGTATTGAAGAACCTCGCAGCAAGCTACGAGGAATGTTCTGCCTTACGGCAGAACCTACGGGCAATACGGTCGCTGTTGTGGTTCATCAATATACACCAGAACTCTATGAAATCCATACGAATACATAAAGGATATGATCTGCCGATATCGGGAGAACCTTCCAGGGAGTTGGTTCGCATGGCAACACCCGAACATGTGGCATCGCTGCCGCAGCGAATACCCTTTGTGAAACCCCGATTGGCCGTAAAAGAGGGCGATGCGGTTAAAGTTGGATCCGTTCTTTTCGAAGACAAGCGTAACCCCGACGTAAAATTTCTTTCTCCGGGTGGCGGCAGCATTCAGCGGATCAATTTCGGCAAAAGGCGTGTCATCAAAGAGATTGTCATCAAACTGGATGGGGAAGAAGAACGGGAAGCATTTGACGTTTACACTGACGCAGACATCGACGGTATCAAACGGCCGGAGCTTGTCCGCGCAATTATGAGGGGTGGCTGCTGGGGGCTGTTCCGGGTGTTGCCATTCGGTGATATCCCGGACCCGGAGACAGAACCCCCTTCCATTATCGTGAACATCGATTCCAAAGAGCCTTTTCAACCCTGCCCGGAGGTGTATCTCGGTGGGGCCATGGACCTGTTTCGATTTGGCGTCGGCATCCTGAAAAAACTGTCGGAAAAGGTCTGTTTGACGATCACCGAACTGCATGCTGCCAAGACACAGTTAAATGGTATGCCGACCCATGTCATGAGGGGACCCTACCCTGCCGGGGAACCGGGTGTACTGCTTTACCATACCAAGCAACATCCAAAGGAAAACCGCGCCTGGACCATCACCGGACAGAACCTGCTTCTTCTTGCGGGCCTGTTGAAACAGGGACAGTATGCCATCGAACGGACCATGGTTGTTGCCGGGGGCCGGGCTTGCAATCAACGGCATCTGGCGACGCGGATCGGTGTCCCATTGCGTCTCGTTGCGGGAGAATCATCGGATGAACCGGGGCGGTCACGGTTTATTACCGGCGGCATTTTCAGTGGCTATCCATCGGAGAAGGATTCCTATCTGGGGCTCTTTGAAACGGCCTTGATTGTTCTGCCGGAAGGTGACGAGAAGGAACTGTTTGGATTTGCACGACCGGGTTTACATAAACCGAGTTATTCCAGGGCGTTTTTATCCGCTTTAAACAGGGATCCTCTTTTATTGGATTGCGGCATGCACGGAGAGGTGCGGGCATGTATCAATTGTGGATACTGTTCTGAGATTTGTGCTGTGGATATCCTGCCGCAGTTTACGCTAAAGAGCATCCTGGCAGGAGAGGTGGAAGAGGCTCTGGCACACGGACTGCTTGACTGCGTGTCATGCGGACTGTGCACCTATGTGTGCCCTTCCAAAATAAACCTGTGTGAAAACCTGCGACAGGCCAGAGATGCTTATTACAAGGAAATATCGTAACTTAAAGGGTCCATGGGTTCAAGGGGGATACAAGGGTCCGAGGGTGGCTGAGAGTTACAAGCGCAAAGCAGCATCCCAGGTTCCAGGCATCCCCGCTTTCCAGCATATAGAGATCATGGAAGTATTTTTGACGTCATGAAATTTATTCAGACCATATTCGACAAGAGTCGCAAGTACTTTGAAAAAGGTGCTAAGCTGTCATTTTTATTTCCTTTTTATGATGCGACCGAGACATTTTTCTTCATTCCGGGGCATTCTACCCAGGCGGATTCTCATGTTCGTGACAGCCTCGACCTGAAACGATACATGAGCTTTGTCCTGCTGGCACTTATGCCGCCATTTTTGTTCGGTATCTACAATGCGGGTTACCAGTCGCATCTATTTTCAGGCAAAAGCCTTGATTTTATATCTGTTTTTTTAAGCGGTCTCGGTCTGGTGCTTCCCATTGTGCTGGTCTCTTATCTGGTCGGATTTTTCTGGGAAACAACGTTTGCTTCCATACGAAATCATCCCATCAGTGAAGGCTTTCTCGTTACCGGTCTGTTGTTTCCGCTGACGTTACCACCGACCATTCCCCTCTGGCAGGTAGCCATAGGCATTTCTTTTGGTGTTGTTATCGGGAAAGAGATTTTTGGGGGAACCGGCCGCAATATACTGAATCCGGCCCTGACCGGGAGAGCTTTCCTGTTTTTTGCCTATCCCGGAAACATGTCGGGGGATCCTGTATGGGTAGCGGTCAGCAGGGCCAAAGAAGCCGTTGTCGATACGGTCAGCAGTGCCACGCCCCTGGCCGTTTCCAAACTGGTGGAATCCGGTGACCGGATTGAATCGGTCCTTTCAAGTGTGGATTACACTTTTTTAACACTGCTTACCGGACGCTATCCAGGAAGTATCGGTGCCACTTCTACACTGCTCTGTTTCATGGGCGCCGGGTTGCTGATCCTTGTGGGCATTGCAAGCTTCAGGATTGTCCTCGGCGGTATCGTGGGTGTCCTGTCCATGGGTCTGTTCCTGAACCTGCTGGCCGGGGAATCCACTGCGGCATGGTTTTCATTGAACCCCCTCTATCATCTGGTTATGGGGGGCGTTGCTTTCGGAATTGCTTACATGGCCACAGACCCGGTTTCCGCTCCCGGTATGAACGCCGCCAGATGGATCTATGGCTTTTGCATCGGTGTCCTGACTGTGTTGATCCGTGTTTTCAATCCAGCATTCCCGGAAGGTGTCATGCTGGCAATACTGTTCATGAATCTGTTTTCCCCGCTGCTTGACTATTTCATCATCAAGATCAGGCTCAAGAAAAGGATTGTCAATGTCTAGCTATGTCAAATCCCTGCTTTTCGCTTTCACAACCGCTGTTGTCTGCAGTTTTCTGCTGACGGCGGCCTCAGCGGGGCTGAAAGGGTTTCAGGTGGAGAACATTGACGTGGACAAGAAAAAAAATATCTTGATGGCGGTGGGCCTGGTGGATAGCGCGAAGACGTATCCAAGAGCAGATATTCTGGACACTTACGCAGAGAACATTCAGGGTTTGCGGGTGTCGCCGGAAGGTGAGGTAATGGACCAGGACCAGGCGCCTGAGACGTCATTACCCATCTATCTCTACCTGAAAGACAGAAAGATCGCTTCCTACATCATACCGGTCAATACCACGGGATTATGGGGGAAGATTTTCGGCTATCTGGCACTGAACCGTGACGGGTCCACCGTCACGGGATTTACGGTGTATAAACATTCCGAGACACCCGGTCTGGGTGGAGAAATCGAAAAAAGATGGTTCCAGAAAAATTTCGAAGGCAAAAAAATATTGGACACGGCAGGCGGTTTCGTTTCCATATCGATTGCCAAGGGCTTTCTGCCGGAATCATTTCCGCAGGACAAGCTGCCCAATTATGTTGACGGTATCAGCGGTGCCACATTGACCGGCAAGTACCTGACCGCCGGTCTGAAAAATATTCTACAGGCCTATGAGCCGGTATCCATAAAATTCAGGACGCGACAACCCATACAGATCAGGGAAAAATGAAGCTGACAAAAACAAAGCATTACCAGGCGTTTTCAGTACCACTGCTGCAGGAGAATCCCATTTCCAGACAGATGCTCGGTATCTGTTCTGCCCTGGCGGTAACGGTCCAAATGAAAACCGCGATTGTCATGGGGCTCTCTCTGACGTTTGTGTTGTCATTTTCGAATCTGAGCATTTCGCTGATGCGCAATATTATACCCCGGAATATACGAATGATCGTGGAGTTGAGTGTCATCGCATCTCTGGTGATTGTGGCCGACGAGATATTGCGGGCGTTTTTATACGATATCAGCAAACAGTTGTCCGTTTTCGTGGGACTGATCATCACCAATTGTATTGTGATGGGACGGGCCGAAACATACGCCCTGGGGCATTCACCCGGTCTTTCTTTTATGGACGGTCTCGGGAATGGTGCGGGATACAGCTCGGTTTTGATTTCCGTAGCCTTCATTCGGGAGCTGCTCGGTTCCGGAAAGCTCCTGGGATATCAGGTCATTCCCGCCACGGTCTATGACCTGGGTTATGAAAACATGGGATTCATGTTGCTGGCGCCGGCTGCCTTCATTATCATCGGGCTCCTGGTATGGCTTCAGAACTGGCTTACGCGCGACAGGTGATCATGGAAAATTTGGTCAGCATATTTTTAACTTCCGTTTTCGTCGGCAATATTCTGCTGGCCTACTTCCTGGGCATGTGCTCCTTTGTGGCCATATCCAAGAACATGGAGACATCCATCGGGCTGGGATTCGCCGTTGTTTTTGTGCTTTCCATCACCACACCCATGAACTGGCTGATCTATACCTATCTCTTGTCACCCGGCGCTCTTGCCTGGGTGGGGCTGCCAGATGTCGATCTCAGTTATTTGAAATTTATTACTTTCATCGCGGTTATCGCCGCCATGGTGCAGGCGGTTGAAATGGTCATCGACAGGTTTTCGCCCGCCCTCTACCATGCACTGGGAGTCTTTCTTCCTTTGATAACGGTCAATTGTGCCATACTGGGGACGTCTCTCTTTATGGTGGAACGTGATTACACGTTTATGGAGTCGCTGGTATTTGGTATCGGATCTGGTACGGGGTGGCTTCTGGCCATCGTCTCCATGGCGGCAATCCGGATAAAACTGAGATATGCCGATGTTCCAGAAGGTCTCCAGGGGTTTGGTATCACGATGATCGTCACAGGACTGATGGCCATGGGATTTATGTTGTTTTCGGGAATAACACTATAGGGTCCAAGGGTCTGAGGGTGATACAAGGGTTCGAGGGGAGAAACAAATCGTTTTACGTTTTAGGCAGTCCGGGCTAAGAGCAACTCAAAAAAACCCAACGAACTCAATGAACCCAAGCAACTCAAGAAAGCGGCGCAGCCGCGTTTTATAAAATCGTGGAACGATTTTATTTATGATCTACCTCATCGGTACAATTGTATTTTCAGCGATCATTATGCTGATGGTCGGCTTGCTTTTGCTGGTTGAAGCCAAGGTCGTCCTGAAAGGGGACCGGTCTGTCATGATTAATGACGACGCGGACAAAGTCCTTAAGGTCGATACCGGTACCAGTCTTTTAAAGGCATTGTCCAACAACAATATCTTTATTCCCTCCGCTTGCGGCGGTGGTGGATCCTGCGGTATGTGCAAATGCAGAATCGAAGAAGGTGTTCAGAGCTTTCTTCCCACCGAACTGGCTCATATCAGCCGCAAAGAAAAGAAGCAGAATATCCACCTGGCGTGCCAACTCAAGGTGAAGGAGGATCTGAAGATACGGATTCCTGAAGATATTCTGGAGGTAAAAAAATATCATGCAACGGTGGTGTCCAACGACAACGTGGCCACCTTCATCAAGGATCTTATTCTCGAGTTGGCGCCGGAGGAGGCCCTCGATTTCGACGCCGGTGCTTATGTCCAGATCGATGTTCCGGAATATGAACTCTCTTTTTCCGAATTTAGAAAACGGGTGGGGAAACGGTTTCAACCTGCCTGGGACCGATTCAATCTCTGGGGACTTCGTTCCAAGTCGGATGAGGCCATTTTCCGGGCCTACTCCCTGGCAAACCCACCTTCCGAAAACAGGCGCCTACGGTTTACCATCCGAATTGCAACACCACCACCCGGAAAGCAAGAGGCACCCCCGGGTAAGGGTTCGTCCTTTATTTTCAATTTGAATCCCGGGGACAAACTAACGTTAAGTGGCCCTTACGGCGATTTTTTTGTGAAAAAAACGGACAGAGAAATGTGTTTCGTGGGGGGCGGGGCAGGTATGGCACCCTTGAGAAGTCAGGTTTTGCATCATCTGGAGACCCTCAAAACCAAAAGAACCCTGTCTTTCTGGTATGGGGCACGATCCAAACAGGAATTGTTTTTTGATACGGAGTTCCGAGCGCTCGAGCAAGCGCATGATAATTTTACCTTCAATGTGGCCCTGTCAGAGCCGCAGCCGGAAGATGAATGGGGTGGCATGACAGGCTATATTCATCAAAACCTAAAGGAGCACTATCTGGCGCAACACGAAGATCCCACTGAAATCGAATATTATCTCTGTGGGCCACCCATGATGATCGAGGCCATCGAGCAGATGCTGGATGACCTGGGAGTGGATCCGGAGATGATCGCCTTTGACAAATTCAGCTAGTCTCACGAAGCGATCTTGCCGCATCTGCGGTGTTGCGGACCATTCGCAGTAGCAAACTACGGCTTCATGGTCCGGCGCCTTGCACCTGCGGCAAGCTCACTTCGTGAAACAATTGGATTTACCTGGAAATGTCATAAAACTTAATGGCTAAAAGCCCATTTTTTCGGGGGGTCTGCGCTCGGGGATATAATCTATTTCCACCTTACCTTCGTTCCATGCCTTTGAACCATAGAGACCACAATAGCAGCTGCCATATTCCTTGACGTCAGGTTCTCTGTAAACACAGGGACAGAAGATATCCTTATCGGCGTCCCTGTTCCCCGATGCCAGTCTGCAGGGGCATACCATATACCCGTAGCGGTCCTTGTTCTGGATGAGGGCGGACAACAGTTCCAGGACAAATGCCCGGTCTTTGTTGAAGTAGTACCCTTTAGGTTCCTGTACCTTCCGGAGATTTTCGAAAAGTTTTTCAACATCCATCAGAGCCCTAGCGCCTCCTTTATTTTCTCTTCCTTAAACCCTACAATAACCTGATCGCCGATGATCAGTGTAGGAAATGAACATCGAGGGTTCAATTTTTTAATGTCTTCTAGGATGGCTTTTCGTTCCTCGCCCTCAAGCCGATCTACCTCTATAAATTCATATTGAACGGTGCACTCATTCAAGAATTTTTTTGTTGATTTGCAATGACTACAGGTGCTTAGCGTGTAAAGCTTTATCGGTTTGTCGGTCATGTTCCATTCCTTTCCAACGTTGAGAGTTGCTTGAATCCCGCTATTTTCAGAGCGGGTATCAATCAAATACACGATTTTATTATCCCTTGACAAGGGTTTTATTTTCATTTAATACTATCAGTAATCATTATTAATAGTAAGTAAACCCTCATCTACCCACAAAAGCAAGGATTCTAAGAAGGGAGAAAAAATGGAAAAGAAAATAACGGCGTCCAAGGAAAAGGAGCTCAACATCAGTGAGGCCACCCTATGCGAGGCTACGGCCCAGATGCTGAGAAAAGCCAAGCGGGATGGTGTTGAAACAGCGTTTGACCGTGCAATGAACATGAAGGCCTGCCCAATAGGCGCCGAATCTGCCTGTTGCAAACACTGCTCCATGGGGCCCTGTCGACTCAATTCAAAAAATCCATATGGCAAGGTGGGCGTCTGTGGTGCAACCATCGATACGATCCAGGCCCGCAATTTTGCCCGTATGGTAGCTTCGGGCAGTGCCGCCCATACCGACCACGGCATGGCTATGGTCGATCTGTTCCGCGAGGTGGTCAATGGCCATATCAAGGAGTACCAGATCAAAGACGTGGGAAAACTGGAGATGGTGGCCCAATCCATAGGTATTGAAACCGAGGGTCGCAGCGTTAAAGAGATTGCCACGGACCTCTACACGGAACTGGAGCGGACATACACCCAGGTCGAAGGCGAAATACCCTTTGCCAAGCGTGTCCCGGCAAAAACCCTGGAAACCTGGCGCAAGCTGGGTATTGTACCCCGGGGGGCCATGCGTGAAATCATGGAACTGATGCATCGTACCCACATGGGTGTGGATCAGCATTATGAAAACATTACCAAACAGAGCAGTCGTGCGGCCCTGGCGGACGGATGGGGTGGCTCCATGGTGGCCACTGAAATTTCCGACATTCTTTTTGGTACCCCTTCACCTGTGGCCGTGGAGGTGAACATGGGTGTTCTCAAGGAAGATCATGTCAACATCATCGTACATGGGCACGAGCCCAACATGTTCGAATCCATGCTGGTTTCGGTCAACGAACCCACACTGGTTCAGGCCGCCAAAGAGGCCGGTGCTGAAGGCATCAACCTGGTGGGTATGTGTTGCTCCGGTGCTGAAATGATGTCCCGGCATGGTGTCCCCCACGCCGGTAACTTCATGTCCACGGAAGCCATTCTGGTCACCAATGCCGTAGACGCCATGTGTGTGGATATTCAGTGTATCAAACAGGGACTGGTGGCGGTTGCGGATTGTTACAAGACCCCCCTGATTACCACCAATCCGAGAGCCCATATCGAAGGCGCTACACATATCGAGTTCAACGACCATGATCCCCAGGCGTGTACCGACGATGTGGTGATCAAGGCCATCAGTCGATTTAAACATCGCACCGGGGACATAGAAATCCCCAACATCCGCAACACCGGTGTTCACGGATTTTCTTATGAATACATCAACTACATGCTGGGGGGTTCCTTCAGAGGCTCCTATACCCCGCTGAACGACAACATTATCAACGGCCGTATTCGCGGTGTGGCCGGTGTTGTGGGCTGCACCAATCCGAGGGTCAAGCAGGACTGGGTGCATGTGGAACTGGTCAAAGAACTGATTAAAAACGATGTGCTCGTGTTGCAGACCGGTTGCTCACAGGTTGCGCTGGCCAAAGAAGGCTTATACACGCCCGAAGCCGCTTATCTAGCCGGTCCCGGGCTGCGGGAGGTCTGTGAGACCGTGGGAATGCCCCCCTGTCTTGGAATCGGATCCTGCGTGGACAACAGCCGAATTCTGATTGCCGCTTCTGAAATGGTGCGCGTCGGCGGTCTCGGGGACAGCATTGCCGATCTGCCGGCTGCAGGCGCCGCACCGGAGTGGATGAGTGAAAAGGCCATCAGCATCGGTCAGTACTTTGTGGCGTCCGGCGTGTTTACGGTCTTTGGCGTGACCTTCCCCATCGTTAAGGAAACCAAGTTCCACAAGCACCTCTTCCAGGGACTGGAAGAACAGGGTCTGGGAAAATGGGGGTTTAGTGCCGATCCTTATGAAATGGCACGCATGATGATCGCCCACATCGACAAGAAACGACAGGCGCTGGGCCTCGACAAGGGCAAAGAGCGGGTTCTGGTGGACATGGCAGATCGTCGCGCTCTTGACGCTGCCTAACAAGAGAATATCGTGAAGCATTCGGGCTGACTGCCCGGATAAAATCAACCTTCCTTCCTTCTTTCCAAAGCAAAGGGCTCCGTCTTGGAGCCCTTTGCTGTCTGCCGTCACCCGCCGAAGCGTTAGCCGAAAGTCAAACGGAATATACTTATGACAACGGCCTAAGCGTCACCCGGAAGCGTTTCCTAAAGCGTGAGCGTGGCCAAGGCCCAACCAATCAAAGCGCTCCGGTGGTTTGATTGTTCTACAAACCGCGTGCTTGGCACGCGGTTCCGAACCTGAACTTACGGAGACGTGCCGTCTCCTTTGTTTTTCCCCCATTTTGGGGGAAATCCAAGCCACCCGTTTCACGGGTGGTAGTTGACTTAGGCTTTGAAAACGCGTGTCAATTATGTATTGAATAAAGACATAAAATTTATGTATAGGTTATATGTGCATCCTTGAACCGAAAAAACGAGCACATTCCTCGTGGGTTCTGCCTGCGGCAGTGCTTCGTATGCTGCGAGGTTCTTCAATCTGTATGAGGTAGAAAAATGGGAAAAGATGTGGTGACATTTACCTGCCCTCGCTGTAGTCAGACTGCAGCGGTTAAACTTCCGGAAAATTTCCATCAGAATAACTCCCTGGAAATTGAATGCCTGTGTGAATGCGGTTACAGATTTAAAAGTGAAGTGGAAAGACGTCAACACAATCGAAAGGCCGTCAAATTTTCAGGCTGGTATAACTACGGCAACGAAATTCAACTGGAACCGGGTGTTGTGGCAGGAACGCTCGTTGGTAAAGGAAAGATGACCGTGGTAAATCTGTCGGTCAGTGGTTTCAGGATAAAATTGAAAAAAAAGGAAGACCTGAAGATCAACGACCGGCTCAAGGTGGCCTTTCATCTAAAGGACTGCAAACGCACATTGATCAGCGAAACCGCCACGATTAAAAACATTCACCAAAAGTTCGTCGGCGGAGCCTTTCTACCCACCGGGTCAAAGAACCGGGAACTGGGGTTCTATCTGCTGTATTAGGCCGGTCCCTTTATTTGAGATGGCTATCTCAATAAAATATGACGATAACCTTGACCAACTTGGTTATTTGCAAGACCACCCTTCCTGGCTGCAAAGCCACTGTCTAAACTGATCCTGCGCTTTATATGCTTCGACTTCCATGGGGATGTTCTCGTAACTGAAAAAGGCGCTCACATATCCCTGGGTGTATTTCCTGCCGAATTCAGCAATGGAGCCGAGTTCTTGATACTGTTTGATATGATAGGCTTCATGACTTAGCAATATCAGCAGGTTACCATCTTTGCTTCCTTGGGGCTGTCGCAGGTAGATGGTGTTGCCGAAGGTCTGACCGGCCAATTGGTCCATAATGGGGATGGGCCATCTATCCAGGATCTTGTGGTTGTTCAAGAGCACCGCCTCGTAGACAATCTGTATGTCATTGGGGTCGATTCCCCATTTTTGCAGCCACGGGGTAAGCCACTTTTTTTGATAGGGACTCAACGGATAGGGCTGCTTCTTGTTTTCATGGATGTTGTTTTGCCAGATTTCTTTAGCCAGGAGGGGAAATGTTTTGGCTCCCCACGCACCGGCATCCACGATGGTTCCTGTTTGGATCTCTTTTCGAAGGGCACTGTTTTCATCTGAAAGATCCAGATCGCGCCACTCAATACCGGCGGCGGAACCAGACAGCAGATATACCAGCATGAACCCGATGGGTATAAACTGCACTATGTTTTTCATGAGGCAATTCCAAATAGCAACAACATTGCGTTTTATAAAATCGTTATACGAGTTTATTGTTGGGATATTTTCCAATGAAACGATACAGGGTCGCACGTCCGACACCTAACAGTTTGGCGGCTTTAACCTTGTTTCCGCCTGTCTTGACGAGTGCTTCTCTAACGGCTATTTGATCGAGTTTTCGGGAGGGGCCGCGGTTCGGCTTTTTCGGCGTAAACTGCTTTAATTCAAGGGGAAGATCCATGGGGCGAATGATACCACCTTTACATCGCACGATAGAAAACTGTATGCAGTTTTGAAGTTCGCGGACATTTCCGGGCCATCGATAGTCCATCATCATGGAAAGGGCTTCATCGCTGATCTTGAACTCTTGCTGGTTTTTATGACCGGGAAACTGTTTCAGGAAATGCTCCACCAGGAGAGGTATGTCTGTTTTGCGTTCACGCAGAGGCGGAACCATGATCGGTATCACATTCAGGCGATAAAAAAGGTCTTCGCGAAAATTACCATTCTGAACTTCCTCTTTTAAATTCTTGTTCGTGGCACTGATGACCCTTGTATCAACGGATATGGTTTTTTCTCCCCCGACTTTTTCAAAGGTTTCTTCCTGTAAAAAGCGCAGAAGCTTCACCTGCATGAGTTTGGGGAGTTCCGATACTTCGTCCAGAAAGACCGTACCACTGTCAGCCAGTTCAAACCGGCCTTTCTTTTCCCTTATGGCACCGGAAAAGGCTCCTTTGACGTGACCGAAGAGTTCGCTTTCGATAAGACCTTCCGGCAGCGCGCCGCAGTTGATGGGAACGAATGGTGCGCCACCCCGGTGGCTTTCATTGTGGATGGCATGGGCAACGAGTTCCTTGCCGGTGCCTGTCTCTCCCGAGATATGGACGGGAAAATCATAGTCTGTCACATCTCGAATCTGTTTAAAAACCGAGATCATCTTTTTATTGCGGCCGATAATGTTCGAGAAGCTGAAAATCTTTTCGGCATCCATCTGCAACTCGATCAGTTCTGTCAGGTCCGTGATGGTGGCCAGGGCGCCGATGTCCTGGTGGTTGTCGTCTTTCATCAGGATAATCGACATGCCGATCATCCTTTTGAGACCGTTTTTGGTGGTGATATGGAGGGTCTGATCCTTTTTGTCTTCCAGGGTCGGGTCGGCGGTGCAAAAGGAGCATCGATTGCCACACAAGGACTCGCTAAAAGCTTCGTGGCAGTCCTTTCCCAGAACCTCTTCCCGGTTAAATCCCAGGATTTTTTCGGCGCCATCACTATAAAAGAGGATTCGTCGATCCAGGTCGTGGGCAATGATACCCTCCTTGAGATTGTTCAAAATGTATTCAAGGCTTTTGCGGTCGGCCACGTTTTTGAAAAGCATGGCCAGTTGCGTTTCGGCAAGTTCCTTGAATTTGCATATCAGGTTTTCAAAACGTGGCGTATAGGTATGTTCTTTGGAATCGAGCAGACTCATGGTGCCGAAGATTTCATTGTCCGGCCAAAGAAGGGGAACGCCCATGTAGGAAACCATTCCCAGGTCGGTGTCCTTGTTTTCTTGGCCCGTTCTTTTTAAAATATTCGGAACGAGTACCGGTTTCTTTTGCTGAACCACAAGGGCACAATAAAGATCTTTCAACAAGGCTCTGTGGCCTTTTTGATACGGGTTGTTCCCAACGGTACTTGTGCTGATGACCTCCATGTGGTCACCCTGGAGCCTTCGAATCAAAACAGCCGGCACGTCGCAGAATTCCGCCAGGGTGTTGACGATACCCCCCCAGCTTTCCAGAACACTGGCATTGACTTGAATTGTCAATTTAGGAATGGCGGGACCGAGCTGTTGCAGAAATCCGGTCTGCTCAACATCCGTTTTAATATATTGCTTTTTCTCTTGCATCTATTTGCCAATCAGCCTGAGTCCTTGCCCTTTGCAGCATATATATTATCCCGGGACGTATGTCAAAGATTGCCTTGTCGGGAGTTGTAAAAATGTATATGTTAAACCTGATTATATGGATACAGAAAAGATAAAACGGAAAGAATTTCGAGGACTGGTCTGGCCGGAACTGATACCGGGCAGACTGATCAAACGCTACAAGCGATTCCTGGCTGATGTTGAACTGGAAGACGGCATGGTTGTAACCGCCCACTGCCCCAACTCGGGGAGCATGACCGCCTGCTCGGAACCTGGCCGGCCGGTTTATCTGTCCCGGCATGATAACCCGAGACGAAAACTGAAATACACCTGGGAAATCATCCATATGCCTGACTCGCTGGTGGGTGTCAACACTCTCGTACCGAACAGACTCGTCAAAACATCGATAGAACACAATCTGGTGCCGGAACTGCTCGATTACCAAGATATTCGTCCCGAGGTTCAAACGTCCAAAGGATCACGCCTGGATCTTCTCTTGACGAAATCTCATGGGGCCAAATGTTTTGTAGAAATAAAAAACTGTACCCTGGTAAACCAGGGTGTTGCCTGTTTTCCGGACGCGGTTACGCAAAGGGGACGCAAACACCTCGATGAGCTCCAACGGCTGGTTGCCGAGGGAAATCGGTGTGTCATGTTTTTTTGTGTTCAACGGATGGATGCTGAATGCTTTCGGCCTGCAGATCAGATTGACTCCGCATACGCAGAGGCATTGCGGCGGGCACATCTGCAAGGAGGCGTGGAAGTTCTGGTATATGACGTGTGGATGGATTTGGAGCGGATCGTTTTGAATCGGAAGATATCCTTTAAGTTATGACCCTCCCAATATTTACGTGAGGGAAATTCGAATGTCGAATATCTAAACAATATCAAATGGCCCAAATTCAAATTTACCAAACCGGTTGGACCGAAAATGGTATTTGGGTGAAAAAAAGCGGCGCAGCCGCGTCGGATAAGATCTTGAAACGATTTTATTTTATATAAGGAGTCGGATCAATGGGTGGTTTTTTTGGAGAAGTCTCGAAGGTTGACTGTGTTTTGGATGTTTATTATGGAACGGACTATCATTCACATCTTGGAACCAAGCGTGGAGGGTTGTGCGTCAAAAACAACACGGGATATTCACGCGCCATCCACAACATCGAGAATGATTACTTTCGTTCCAAGTTCGAGCCGGACCTCCCGAAATTCACCGGCCACCAGGGGATCGGGGTCATCAGTGACACCGATGCGCAACCCCTGATTATCGGATCCCATCTGGGGACCTTCGGTATCGTCACGGTGGGAAAAATAAACAATCTCGAGGATCTCGGGAAGCAGGCCTACGGCAAACGGCTGCATTTTTCAGAAATGAGTGGCGGAGAAATGCATCCCACAGAGCTCGTAGCCATGCTGATCTGTGAGGGAGAAAGTTTCGTCGATGGTATTCGCAAAGCACAGGCGGCCATCCAAGGATCTTGTTCGCTGTTGCTTCTGACTGAAAACGGGATCTATGCAGCCCGAGACAGGCTGGGCAGAACGCCGGTCGTTATCGGGAAAAAGGCCGGTGCCTATGCAGCGTCATCCGAATCATGTTCGTTTCCCAACCTGGGTTTCGAGATCGATCGATATCTGGGGCCGGGGGAAATTGTTTACCTGACACCGGAAGGATGTGAGCAGTGCCAGGCGCCGGGAGAAGATCTTCAAGTCTGCAGCTTTTTGTGGGTCTATTATGGTTATCCGGCATCGAGCTATGAAGGGATAAATGTAGAGAAAGTGCGCAACCAGTGTGGTGCTGCTCTGGCCCGAAACGATGACGTCGCCATCGACTTTGTGGCCGGTATTCCGGACTCGGGAATCGGACACGCCATCGGGTATGCCAATGAAAAGCGGGTGCCCTATATACGGCCTTTTGTCAAGTACACACCCACCTGGCCGCGAAGCTTCATGCCGCAGAATCAGGAGCAGCGGGATCTTGTGGCCAGAATGAAGCTTATTCCGGTTCGGGAATTAATCGAGGGTAAGCGGCTCCTTTTTTGTGAAGACTCCATCGTCCGCGGGACCCAGCTCAAAGACAACATTCAAAAGCTTTTTGAATACGGCGCCCAAGAAGTTCACATGCGACCTGCGTGTCCGACCCTTATTTATCCGTGTGAATTCCTGAATTTTTCCACCTCGAGATCGACCCTCGATCTTGCGGGGCGGCAGGTTATCTATAAACTGGAGGGAAACGAGACCAGCTTTCTAGCGGAGTATGCGTCTGCAGACTCGGACAGGAATCTCGAAATGATCGAAGGCATCCGTCAAAAACTCGGTCTGACATCCCTGGTTTATCAGAAACTGCTGGATCTCGTCGACGCCATCGGTATGCCCAAGAATAAGGTCTGCACGCATTGCTGGGATGAGTCGAGTTATTTTTGACGGTCTCGTAAAAAGTCCAACTTCTGTGTTGTGCTGCATTTCGCAATCATTCAACGTACGATAAGTACCCCTCATGATTACAAAACTTGCACGCCTTGAATTTGAACTTTTTACGAAACCGTCTAGTTCTGACTTTTTACGCGTTCACCTTTTTTAATATGCAGGCTGTAGACGATTAGACTGTAGGCTGCTAATGGCCTAAAAGTGTATAGCCTACAGACTAAAGTTTAAGCTACCCGCTGCTCCAGTATTTCTCCCCGGGTGCTGATGACGACCGTTTCCATTGGAACGGTTTTGCCTGACTTTTCCATGCCCTTCTTGACGATGTAGGGGAGGCCGGAGCAACAGGGAACTTCCATAACCGCGGTGGTGACGCTTGCAATATCCGATGCGCTGAAAATTGCGGCAAATCTGTCGATATAGTCCTGCACATCGTCAAATTTTGGACATCCCATCAATACGACCTTACCTTTCAAGAGCCGGGTATGAAAATCCGGATAGGCCATGGGTGTGCAGTCTGCCGCTACGAGAAGATTGGCATTTTTCAGAAATGGCGCGTTGGGCGGCACCAGGCGAATCTGAACCGGCCAATGCGAAAGTGCTGAAGCGCTTCCTTCCTGGACGGTGGGTTGATTTGCCTTCTGACAGGCTGTGGGTGCGAAGGACTGCAATTTTGTCGACGGGCACCCGGTGAATGGGGCGGGTGTTTCGTGGGTCTGTTCTTTTCCCATCTGAGACAGGTGTTCTTCCACCGCGATTTCGTCAAATTCGTCGGTTTCTTTTTCCACAATGGTCAAGGCATCGTTTGGGCACTCACCGAGACAGGCGCCCAATCCATCACAGAATTTGTCTGCCACAACTTTTGCCTTCCCGTCAATGACCTTGAGTGCGCCCTCGGCACAACCGATGATGCACAGACCACAACCGTCACATTTTTCTTCATCGATTTCAATTATTTTACGACGTACTTTCATATTCTGTTTTTCCTTTACGAGATCGAAAACACCTTTTCGGCCTCTTCCTTTCCGCCTTCCGTCAGCAGAGATGTCTGTATAAAATTTTCCACACGACCGGAATCCATGGGTTTTTCCTTGTGGCGTTCTTCCATGTTGGTGATCATGTCGGCATCATACAGGACCTTGAAGTTAATGGTGTCATCGGCTCGGGGATGGTGGTGGTGCCCGATGATGTCACATACCTCATCGATTAACGCATCTTTTGCACCCAGTTTTTCGAGAAGCTCACGCGCTATGGGCGGGCCTTCCTGTTCCTGGTACTTCGGGGCCGTGCTCTGGTGCTTGCGCTCTGACTCCTGAATACCGATGTCATGCAGATAGGCGGCGCATAATATGACCGCCATATTTCCAAACTCTTTTTTTGCAATCCTTTCTGCATACCTGGCCACCCGCGTGGCATGACCGATACGCTTGAAATCTGTTTTGAAATATCGTTTCATTTCAATGGCGACCCGGTCTTTGAGCAGATCTTCTTTGCCTGCCAGGAGTTCGGGCGGCAGGCCGCCGATGCACTGTTCGGCAAATTCGCAATAGGAGGCACAGCCGAAATCCAATTTTGGATTGACAAACCGGTGGTCGCAGTGATGGCATTTCCGGGTGGTGTCATCTTTGAAGAATTCCACGGAATGACCACACTTGGGACAGGATTCCTCAAAAATGGCCCCGGGTTTCCAATAGCGGCTGTCTTGACCTGGACATTTCATAATAGATCCTCATTATGTTGCTAAATTTTTCTGGCAGGAAGAACAGGTTCCACATCAAACAATTCGTGTGGAATCCTGATCCTCCGTTAATTTGGTTGAAGAGTCCTCGCAGCTTGCTGCGAGGACTCTTCGGCCGTAAGGAATTTTATCCATTTGAGATTCGCTCGCTAACCCCAAAGGTAATAAGCGGCGAAGCCGCGTCATATAAATTCGTGCAACGAATTTATCCTAATATCGCTTTCAGGTCTTCATCCGGTGTCGAAATAGGCATCAGATTGAAGTTTTTGACCAATACATCCAGGACATTGGGTGTGATGAACGCCGGCAGACTCGGTCCCAGACGAATGTCCTTGATACCTAGGTGGAGAAGCGTCAGCAGTATGACACAGGCTTTCTGCTCATACCATGACAGGATCATTGATAGCGGCAGATCGTTGACACCGCAATCAAATGCATTTGCCAGGGCTACAGCAATCTGTACTGCGGAATAGGCATCGTTGCACTGACCGATATCAAGTAGTCTCGGGATTCCGCCGATATCCCCAAGATCCTTATCAAAAAATCTGAATTTGCCGCAAGCCAGTGTCAGGACAACGCTGTCGCTGGGAACCTTTTCCACAAATTCGGTGTAGTAGTTTCGACCCGGCTTGGCACCGTCACAACCGGCGACAAGAAAAAAATGTCGAATGGCTTTGCTTTTCACGGCCTCGACAATCTTGCCGGCAACCGACAGGACTGCGTTTCTGGCAAACCCTACCATGACGGACTTGCCTTTCGTATCTTCCGGGAACCCCGGCAGTTCAAGCGCTTTTTCGATAACGGCTGAAAAATCCTTGCCGGCAATATGCTTTACACCGGGCCAACCCACAAGACCTGTGGTAAATATGTTTTCCTGATAGGTGTCTTTGGGTTTCTGGATGCAATTGGTGGTCATCAGAATTGCACCGGGAAATTCGGCGAACTCTTTTTTCTGATTCTGCCAGGCAGTGCCATAATGCCCATAAAGATGTGCATATTTTTTCAATTCGGGATACCCGTGGCAGGGCAGCATCTCACCGTGGGTGTAGATTTGGATGCCTTTGCCCTCGGTCTGTTTAAGCAATTCATACAGATCCTTGAGATCGTGCCCGGATACGAGAATCGCTTTTCCTTTTTTTACGTCCATAGGTACGCTCGTGGGGACAGGGTGGCCATAAGTACCGGTGTTTGCAGCATCCAGCAGCTCCATGGCCCTGAGATTGACCTCACCACACTTCAAGACCAGCCCCACCAGAGCATCCAGACCCAATTCATCGTCGAGTGTTGCAGCCAGGGCCTGGTAGATAAAATCATACACCATGTCATCGTGCTGTCCGAGTATCCGGGCATGATCTGCATATGCTGCAAGGCCTTTGAGACCGTAAACCAGCAATTCTCGAAGGGAGAGGATATCCGGGTCGACATCCGGGTTTGATTTCACGCCCACCAGTTCTCCTTGAGCGACGAGTTTTTCAAGGTCGGAGGCGGGGTAAAATGTTGCAGGTCCTTCGGGGAACTGGGCGTCACCTTCCACGGCTTGGATGCGTTTTTTCAAAGCATCTCTACGTGTGACGGTTTCCTGAATTAAAACGACAAACCGTTCCGAATCAAAATTTACATTGGTCAGCGTCGAAAAAACCGCCTCACAGGTAAAATGATCCAGGTCCGTATCTCTTACGCCGAGGCTGTGGCCTTTTAAAGCGACAAGCGAAAGCCCCTTGAGTGTGTAAATCAACAAATCCTGCAGTGCTGCGGTATCGGGCTGCTTTCCACAGACACCGACATTGGTACATCCTTGACCTTTTGCGGTCTGTTCACATTGAAAACAAAACATATTGGTTTTTCCTTTCCTGTTCGATTTGAACCAAACAACGTGGTTCGTTAATGGTTTAACTGACTTTATGGGACAACACAGATGGTTTCATTGACATAAGTCAAAAAGACTTGTTTTAAGTTTTAGGTGTTAGGGTAATTTAATTAGCATTTGATTAATTTCTGATGCTTGTTATAATTTGAACCGAAATAGCGAGCGCTAACCCCGTGGGTTCTGCCGTTCGGCAGTGCTACGCATGCCGCGGAGTTAGCAAGCGAATCCAAACTAGACAGAATTCCTTACGGTCGAAGATTCCTCGCAGCTTGCTGCGAGGTTCTTCAAAATCTATGCCAAGCAGAATAATCACCAACCGGTCCTTTATTTGTGGAGCAATGTCGTCATGGATAAAATACTGAAAATTATCTCCCAGATACCGCTTTTCCAGAATGTTCAGGAGCAAGATCTGAAAAAAATCCGGGCCATCGCCGTGGATAAATTCTACAATAAAGGACGGACCGTATTTTCAGAGGGCGACAAGGGTATCGGTTTCTACGTGGTTGCAGATGGGAAGGTTAAGATCTACAAGGTTTCCATGGACGGCAAGGAGCAGATCCTGCATATCTATGGGCCTGGAAGTCCTTTTGGCGAAGTGGCTGTCTTTGCAGGAAAAAATTTCCCGGCAAATGCCGAAACCTTGCTAAAAAGCCATCTTCTTTTTTTTCCGAGAGCCGCTTTTGTCGAACTGATCTCCAAAAATCCATCCCTCTGCCTGAATATGTTGGCCATGCTTTCCATGCGGCTACGTCAGTTTACCCTTCAGGTGGAAAATCTGTCTTTGAAAGAGGTTCCCGGTCGTCTTGCCTCCTACCTGATCTATCTTGCCCGTGAGCAGGGCGCCGAAGAAATGGTGACCCTGCCGGTTTCAAAGGGGCAGCTTGCAAGCCTGTTGGGTACCATCCCCGAAACATTGTCCCGTATTCTCGGCAAAATGAGCATGAGTGGACTCATCTCTGTGGATGGGCACGAAATCAAGCTGCTCGATTCGACAGGCCTGGCAGATCTGGCGGAAAATGGAAAGCTGTGATTGTTTCTATTTTTTTGCCACAAAATACACAAATTTTGCAGTTAAAGGGCTAAAAGGCTAACTATGTTTCGAGGGAAATAGCCGTAAGCTTTAAACCATTAGCTGTTAGCAGCATCACAGTCTCCCAGCATAAAATCACGTTGCAGGGTAGTTGATTTCCTTGAGCTGAGCCTTGATAATCTCCAGCGTCGCAGGTGCTTCCCATGCCACTGTCATGGATTTCATTTCTGGATCGCCATCCACCGTACGGACACCTTCCAACTCACTCAGTTCGTTTTTAATACTCATCACACAGTGTCCACAGGATATATTCGGTATGGTAAAGGTTGTTTTTTCCATGGTATCTTCTCCTAATGTATTTACCAAGAAGTCAAAATCAGATTTCTTGAAAATTTGTGCGAAACGTTCGCCGTGTCGACTGTTTCGTTTGTAGAAAGTAATGCAGTATTGGATAATATCAAGAACCTTTTTCTCCGTGTACACCCCCGGCAGTTCCATTGCCAATCGAGGATGCCTCCCTAACTTTCCACCGAGCAGAACCCTGAATCCGCTTTTCCGTTCCTGAATGGTTTGGGTGGGGCACACCCGTATGCATTTCCCACAGGACATACATCGTTGCATGTCGATGTCTGGTTTTTCAGGGGTGCTGTGAAGATGGATGCAGTTGTCCGGACAGGCCTCAACACAAGCCTCGCAAGCGGTGCAGACTTCATCTGTAACATCGGGAATCTGGGCAGCGATGATACCGATGTCCTTGATCTGGGGTTGAGAGCATGCATTGGGGCATTCTGCAATGGTGATTCTGAACTCATGGTGGTATTTGAGATCTCCCTGGACATGATGTTTCAAGAAAGAGAGAAGATCTTCTGTTATCATCATTTTCTCTATCCGTTCGAGAAGTTTTTCCGAAGGAATCGTCCGGTTGGGACAGCCGCTCGACCCAAAACAGGTATCGAGCTGATAGCCCTTGATTTCCTCACTCATCATTTGCAGATGCCGTTTCTGGGCTGTTTTGACATCCGCCAGGGTAACGGTTTTCTTTCCTGTCTCCGCCACCTGTGCTTCGATGCGTGCCCGAACTTTTTTTCTGACAAAAAATGGTACTTTTTTTACTGCGTTTTCAGCTTCTTTTGTCCACTCCAAGGCATTGCCCCCTATGACAACCACACGGTTGCCGGTATCAGTTATACTGTTTGTCAGAATAACGTTCCGAAGCGTTAGCCGAAAGCCAAACGGAACATACTTATGAGAACGGCCATATCTATATTGTATGCCAAAATAGCGACAATGTCGCGTCATATAAAATCGTATAACGATATTATTATCACAACGTGGTATGCAGGCATTGATTTAAGTCAAAAATATGATATACGTGATTTCTGTGGCATCGTATGCGGTCCTCCGGCGATTTAATTTTGACATAATTAAAGACGATACCTATTTTAGCGGGTACGTTTTACGAACTCCACTGGAAAGGTGATTCAGACAATCCATGGCAGACAAGAACCCCATATGGAAATTTTTTGTGTCGATTCGACTGACCGTTGTGTTGCTGCTGTCTCTGGCGGCTACATCTGTCATTGGTACCCTTGTGCCACAGAATGCGAATCCTGAGAGCTATTTTCATCAATACGGCGCGTTTTTCTATCGTTTATTCGACATCCTCAATGTTTTTGACATGTATCACTCCTGGTGGTTTCAGCTATTGTTGTTGTTGCTCATCTGCAACATTATTGCCTGTTCCATCGATCGGATCGGCAGTACCTGGAAAATAGTGTTCCCCAAAGAAATCACATTCAAACTCAGCCTGTTTCAAAAACTGAAACAAAAAGAGAGTTTCACTGACCCACGGCTGCCGCAAGAACTGGAAAATGACTTTACCGCCGTTTTTACCAAGGCGTTTGGCCCCCCCAGAGTTGAAAAAACAGACCAGGGTTTTTCCTTGTTTGCGGAAAAAGGACGCTGGACCCGATTAGGTGTCTATATCGTGCATTCGAGTATTCTTTTTCTCATCGTCGGCGCCATGATCGGATCGATGTTTGGGTTTGAGGGCTATGTGAACATTCCGGAAGGTGAGCGTGTCGACCATGTGCAACTCAGGAATACAGACCGGAGTCAGCATCTTGGTTTTGAAATTCAATGCAACAAATTCAGTTTGACTACCTATAAGAATGGTGCGCCAAAAGAATACCGCTCCAGTCTGACGATTCTGGAAAACGGAGAACCCGTTTTTACGAAAGACATTATTGTCAATGATCCCCTGCAGTACAAGGGGATTAGCATCTTCCAGTCGAGTTACGGAGAAATGTCACCCCAACGAACCGAGACGCCGGTGTTTTCTCCTGACGATATCCAGCTTGCCTTTTTCGTGAATGCATCGGGGATGGTTTACAAACGAACAGTCGAGCTTGGAAAACCCCTGGAAATCCCGGAGGGAATGGGCAAGTTCGTTGTCATGGATTTCATGGAATCGGCTTCATTTATGGGGCAGAATATCGGAGCGGCCTTGATAGGAATCCTGACGCCAGTGGGCGGTGAACCCACAGAGGTTACCTTGCCGATCGAATTCCCCAATTTCGATAAAATGAGAAAAGGGGATGTGATTATTTCGGTTGTCCATCAACATGAAAAGCAGCCGCTTGAAAAGAACCCTGGAAACAGGCAATATTATACCGGGCTGCAAGTGGTCAAAGACCCCGGTGTGTGGGTCGTTTATTCAGGATTTATTGTCATGATCGTCGGTATTATCATTACTTTTTTTATGTCTCACCAGCGTCTTTGCGTTGACGTCAGCCGCAAAGGAAGTAAAAGCTGGATAATGGTCGCGGGGACAGCCAACAAGAATAAATTGGGAATGGGGATAAAGACAGAAAAGCTGGCACGACTTCTGGGCAAACCCGATAAATGAACCGCATAGAGCGACGCTGTCGCGCTCGATAAAATCGTTGCACGATTATATTCTGAGGTTGGATATGAACAGTTCTGAATTATTGTCTGTCGTAACATTTGGTTATGGGATAGCAGCGACGCTGTATCTGGTTTCGTGGATATTTCAAAAACCATTCCCCAGCCAGCTTGCCAAAGGGGCTGCCATTTTGACGGTCATCGCTAATCTGGCTGGATTTTTCATGCGTTGGGCAGAGTCGTATGAACTTGGCATTGGCCATGCTCCCTTGTCGAACATGTATGAATCGCTGGTTTTTTTCGCTCTGACCATCGGTGTTATCTACCTGTTCATCGAAATCCGTTATCGAAACCCCGTGATCGGGGTTTTTGCGACACCGATTGCGTGTCTGGCTATGGCTTATGCGTCCATGTCTCCCAATGTCAGCGATCGCATCCAGCCACTGGTTCCGGCCTTGAAGAGCAACTGGCTCATTGCGCACGTTTTTACCTGCTTCTTTGGTTATGCCGCCTTTACAATCGCGTTTGGTGTCAGCATCATGTATTTGTTAAAGCAACAGGAGCGCACGGATGGAACGGGACTGCTGGTAAGGCTTCCGCACTTGAATATACTGGATGACCTGACCCACCGCATGGTTTTGTTCGGGTTTCTGTTCCTTTCCGTCGGTATCATTACCGGGGCTGTATGGGCCAACTCGGCCTGGGGGAGTTATTGGTCCTGGGACCCCAAGGAAACCTGGTCTCTCATTACCTGGTTTGTCTATGCAACGCTTCTGCATGCCAGGCTGGTACGGGGGTGGCACGGCAGAAAGATTGCCTACCTTTCGATTGTCGGGTTCATGGCCATGCTGTTTACCTACTTTGGTGTGAACTACCTGCCGGGGCTGCACAGTTACGGTTCCTTCTAAAAGGTATTTTACACTTGGAGGGATAATGATTGAAATTCATCTGTATGGCAAATTACGTGAGGTGCTGGGCGATGACATTCTTTCAGAAAGCAACGTTCTGAGGCTTTCTCCCGAACCCGGTGAAACTATGGCATCTGTTTTGGTGCGTATCGGCATATCGTCGGGAGATGTCTACAGTCTTTTTCTGAACGCCAGACTGCTGGCTGCCCGAAGCAATATGGCGCGCTGGCTCGGATACCAGCAGGCTGGGGTTGATCCCTTGTCCTGGGATCTGAATGTTCCGGTTTCTTCAGGTGATCGAATCGGTGTTTTCGGGCGCGACATGGCTGCCCTGGTGGTATAGAGGTGAGCGATATGCCTGGTGACACCATCTTTAAAAGGCTTGGATGGAATGATGTTTGATCAGGTACTTGCGTTGACGCTTCTGCCTGAAGGTCAATCCTTCAAAAAGGAATTATCTGGTGCTGTGCGGGGACAGGGGTGAGAAATCGAACAGCAGGATTTCCTTCTCGAGAATAAGGTTGTCGCGATTGATCTGCAAGGGATAGCTGCGCCCCGGATCCGCGGTGAAAAGCCCGTATCTCAAATCGGCCAGGGAGTGTATGACAATATGGTTGAAGCGGGTAATGATGTCATCTTTTTCCAGACCGGACCTTTGGGCGGGGCTGTTATCTGCCACGCTCTTAACCAGAAGCCCCGTTTCTGTATTTTCCACGGCAACGCCCAGTTTTGACGATCGGGCCCCTTCGATTTTGTTGGTCTGCAGCACATAGTCCGCGATACCGTTTTCCAGGGTTTCGTCCTGCAGTATAATGACGGAAGAGGTCATGATACGACGGTGGAGCCGCTTGGGAATCCCATAACCATGCCGCAGATGGCCATTGCCTGCCAGAACAATCAGTTTTCGTTGGGGGAATTTCTGGAGAAACCGATACGCCGTCTCGGCCATTGTTTCATCCCACAAGACCTGTGCCTGATAGAAATAATTGAAGGTTTGGAGAGCTTCCTGGTCCTTGTGAAGGGTAAAGACTTCTCTCAGATCATAGGCATAACGATTATCAGAAAAATCAAGATCTTCAGGTATGAGATCTTGATCTGCAGGGTCAAGCCCGTCAATTCCGGATCGAGATACCTGCCGGGTGATTTTCTCGGGCAAATTGAGCGCGACCAGAGGGATGTGATTTGTTTTGATGAAATCGATGATGGGTTTGTAAAGATGAAAGTCGTAGCCCCATTCTTCAAAATAGTGGGTCTGATTGAGAAATGCCTGCTCATCGATATCATCAGAGAGATAGGCATCGATAATACTCTGAAAGGGTTTCTTGAACATTTCCATACCGACACCGAAATCAGCGCCGGCTTCGTGGAACTTCTGGATGATCTGAAGTTGGTTGATATGGTGTTCGAACCGATTATGTTGCTCCCCGACAAAGATGACCCGTTTGTCCATAAGCTCCGGGATAATCTTGTCGAGGGTTGGCATTTGGCCCGGCAAGACGGCCGTGGTGGGTGTTGGTTCGAAAATGACGATGCCATTTTGGGTCTCGGCAAGCTCTTTGTGGATATTGTGGCCCTGGTTGAATGCCAGATCCGAATACTGACCGTAATGGCGCAGCTTTTGCCGGATGGCTTCTGCTTCAGCCTTGTTGGTAACATCGGCCAGCAGAATCCGTTGGGCCGCATGGAAGGGGTTTTTGAAAATTCTCAGACGAACACCCGCCCCGGGCGGGTCCAATTTCCCGAACAGCCTTTTTGCGAGCTCGCTGTTGGAATCGGCGATGAGAAGATTCTGTTCATTCAGGCCGGTGATTTGTATTTTGTCGGATGTCATGTAGATGATGTCCGGAATAGCGAGTGCCTCCATAAGGGGTTGGAAGCTGTCTCTTTTTTCGGGCGGAACAACTGCCACGATCTCAGGGTTCCCCAATAGGGCGGCCAGCACCGGCGGTGTTTCGGCCTCGGTAAGGTGGCGCATGACATGATAGTGCTCATCCAGAACTACGCTGGAGGGGAGTGCCTCCAGGGGCAGGTCGATGTTTCCGGAGGTTATCTTGTCGATCAACCTCACAGATACTGTATCATCGGTGTAAATCGATATGGGTAGTGTCAATGGCGGTGGGTCTGGTTCACGGTTTAGATCGAATGCCAGGTGTAGTTTTCCTTTGTTCACGGAAAGGTGGGCATTTTCGATGTCAAGCACGGGTATGTCGTTTGAGCTCAGCCAGGCAGCAAAGGTTTCTTCCAGGGGTACTCCCGCAATCGTTTCAAACGATGTCTGTACATCCTGCCACGATGCCCTGCGAAAGAGATGTTGTTGGAAAAAATCCCTCAGGGCAAGACGGAATCGATCCGGGCCGAGACGATTTTGAAGCTCATGAAAAAACATGGCGGCTTTGCCATAGCCGATCACCCCCTCGGAACGGTTTCTGCGATATTGGAAAGCGCTCAAAGGGATGACGGTCTCCGGCCGGATATAGGCCTTGTAATCCACCATGATCTGTTTTCGATAGGCAGTGTCCCGGCCATCTTCGGCGGCAGTGTCATGGTCTGACAGATAGGTGGTGAGTCCTTCTGCCCAGTTACCATATGTGCTGTCGATATAAACAGCATTTCCGAACCATTGATGAAGTATCTCGTGTCCCAATGAGGTCTTGACGATGAAGGGCAGGCGGACGACATCTCTGCCCAGCAGGGTAAAGGTTGGCAGGGATATGCCTGTGGGGAGGATGTTTTCCACAATGGCAAAGCGGCGGTAGGGGTAAAAAGTCAGCAGTTCCTGATATTTCTGCAAGAATGCAATAGCATGGCGGATGTAAATTTCAGCCAGACCGGCATCTTCCTCAAAAAAACAGGCTTCTATTTCGATGCCTTGGTAATAGTCTCTTTGAACCGTAAATCGGCTCGAAGCCACTAGATGAACCGCATCCACAGGATGCTGAAAATCAAACGTATAGGTGGCCATACTGCCCGATCGTTCTCGATGGATGGTGTCGGCTTCCGATACAGCGACGAATTCGTGGGGAATCTTCAGGGTCAGTCGATATTCGGCCAGAGACGAAGGCAGGGGATACCAATGATTGGTCAGGAAAACATGTTCCGTATCCAGGAAAGACTCTGTCATATCCGTCGATAAGACCTGAAATGAGAGGTGTGTTTCCACACCTTTGGTCACTTTCATTACCATGGTGTTTTCAGATTGTGTTATGACGCTGCCCGTGTGAACAATGAGATTGTCAAGGTTCGTTATGCCGAGGGTTACTTGCCTGTCATGTTGTGACGATATGTGTGCCGTGCCGGAAATTATTTTTCGAGAGGGGTCGATATGGACATCCAGGGCATAGCGCAGATCTGCACACAGACCGGTTGCAGGTATTGTGAGCAGACAAGCGATTATCAGTCTTTGTATGATCCGCATGGATTTGTTCTTACGATTTTATTTCCTGAAGTGTTTCAATGTGCTGGTATTCTTCGGCAATAATCTGGTCGAGGATTTTAAGAACCTTCCGGTCTTTGATAAAGGTTCGCAGCATCTCATAGAACAGGATGCCGTCTTTTTCGAACTCGATAAAAATGTTTAGGAGCTTGCGCATGTCGCCCACTTCAGTGAAATCGATGTCCTGCAGCGTAAAACTCTGTTTGCCGATGATATCGTGCAGTATATCACTGTTCATATCATTCACGGTAATGCTGTTTTTATGGGTGTCAGGATCGGATTGCAATTTCATGAACCATTCTGCGTGACGGGCTTCCTCGTCCGCCATCCAGGTCAAGCGTTTGGCCATGTCCGGGTTCATTAAATCCTGAACAGCCCGGCGATAGACGGCTTCACCGTTTTGTTCTAGCTTGAGTGCCATGTCCAATATTTCTTTGGAGGTAAACATAGATTTCCATCCTTGGTCAAAAATCTGCTTGATATTCAAGATCGAAGGCTTAGAGTGATAGAATAAATACTTGATTTTGAACGAAATGGCAAAAGAAACTTTATAATGAACAAAGGGACCATGGGATGCGAAAACTCATCTTTGGCATATTGCTTCTGACGGTTGTTGGAATCGGTCTGCTACACATAGTTACACCTGGTGAGCTTGTTTTCTATCATGATACCTATCGGCGTCTGAGCTATTTCCCCATAGCGGTAGGGGCGATTCTCTTTGGTGTCACGGGTGGTCTGACACTGGCTATCCTGACGTCCCTGGCATTTATTCCCCATATTCTTCTATTTATAGGTGCAGGGGCTGACGCATATCTCAGTGAATTGACCGAGATTCTGCTCTACCTTGCCGTGGCTGTGGTTATCGGGTTTATCGCATCCAGAGAGCGGCGCTTGCGGGAAGAGTATGAGCGCTTGTCCGCAAAGCTGAAACGCTCTTATGCCACTCTTCACAGTGAGACCGAACTTCTGTTGGAAGTGGAAGAACAGCTGAAAGCCAGTCAAAAGCTGTCGATTCTTGGCAATCTATCAGCCTCTCTGGCTCATGAGATAAAAAATCCCCTGGGCTCCATAAAGGGAACCGCCGAGATTCTTCTGGATGATTTTCCAGAGGGTCATCCCAAGCATGAGTTTGTCAAAATCCTGATACAGGAGGTGGACAGACTCAATCTGTCTGTGGATGAGGTTCTCAGATTTTCCAGGCCGCCCCAGAAAGTCGAACGCAAAAGAGACTGGGAACCCCTGCCAAACGTCATCAAACGTGTTTTCGATCTGACAAAGAACAGAATAGACAAAAAAAATCTTGTATTCGGGCTGACAAAAATTGATGACTGCGAGGAGTGCCTCGTGGATGGCCATCACTATTCACAGGTGTTGTTGAATATCGTGTTAAATGCCGTCGATGCCGTGGAAAACGACGGTCGTGTGGAGATCGGATGTCAACGGGTGGCGGGGTCGTGGGCTGTGGTTTCCATTTCAGACGATGGCCCGGGTGTTGCTGACGCTGATCTGGAAAGGGTGTTTGAGCCGTTTTATTCCAGAAAAGAGACCGGAACGGGTCTTGGCCTGTCCATCAGTAAGAAGATCGTCGAGAGCTATGGAGGCAAATTGGATATCCAAGCTTCCAGATGGGGCGGGGCCTGCTTCAAGGTGTGGGTGCCGCTGTCCTCACCAACCACCTATTTGCCGGACCAGGGGTCTGACGTGTAAGACATACGCATGGTTTCTCAAAAAATCATGTCAGAGAGGTATTGCAATGCCTGCCAAAATATTGATTATCGATGACGATAAAAGCCTGCTGCGGGTGACGGAATACAATTTAAGCGATGTCGGTTTTATGGTGGACACGGCAGCTTCAGGTATCGCTGGTTTGGAAAAATTCAGGAAGAACCTGCCGGACCTGGTTATCACGGATGTCAAACTGGGCGACATGACCGGTCTGGAGGTTTTAGAATCCATCAAACGGGAATCACCTGATACCCCGGTAATTGTCTTCACGGCCTTTGGATCCATCGATCTGGCTGTAAGGGCCATGCAAAAAGGGGCTTTCCATTTTATCACCAAACCCTTTGATCGGGAGACCTTGAGGCAGTCCTGCTGGAAAGCGCTGGAACTGCGGACACTCAAAGAACAGAATCGATTTCTTTCGGCGGAGGTTGACCGCCTTACCGGCACAACCGGGATCGAAACCGCTAGTGCCACCATGCGTGACCTTCTGGATACCGCCATCAAGGTTGCAAACAGCGAAGCGACCGTGCTGATCACGGGGGAGTCCGGTACTGGAAAAGAGGTTCTGGCCCGTTTGATCCACATGAGCAGTCATCGCGGGGGTCATCCCATGGTCACTGTCAATTGTGCGGCCATTCCGGAAAATTTGATTGAAAGTGAGTTGTTTGGCCATGTAAAGGGGGCCTTCACAGGTGCCATCGCTGATAGAAAAGGACGATTTCAGGCAGCATCCACTGGAACACTCTTTCTGGACGAAATTGCAGAGCTCAAACTCGACATGCAGGCCAAACTGCTGCGGGTGATTCAGGAGCGGGAAGTGGAACCCGTGGGATCTGAAAAGCGTGAAACAGTTGACATCAGAATCGTTGCCGCCACCAACAAGGACCTGGTGCATCTGGTTCAGAAAGGAATGTTTCGTGAAGATCTTTTCTATCGTCTCAGTGTGATCCCCCTCCACATTCCACCACTGCGGGAGCGTACGGAAGATATCGAACAACTGCTATCTCATTTTCTGAAACAGTTTAATGCACCCCCTGGCGTGCATTTCAGCCAGTCAGCCCTGACTGAGATGAAGATGTATGACTGGCCCGGAAATATCCGTGAGCTGCAGAATATGGTGGAGCGGTGTGTGATCCTGAGACAAGACCTCGCCATCGGGGTATCCGATCTGAAACTCAAGCCCATGGATACCTGCAAAGAAACAGAGATTCCCGAGATTCCCGCCGGCGGTCTTTCGCTCGAATCCATGGAAAAAGGACTTGTCCTTAAAGCACTTCAAAAGAGTGGTGGAAACCGGTCGGAAGCTGCCAGGCTTCTGCATATCCCCAGGCATGTGCTGATATACCGTATCGAAAAATATGGGTTATAGCCCAGCAATGTACCATAGCCGCTCAAGCAATTTCGGAACCAAAGGATTTGCATCAAATGACTTGATATGATATTTGGTTCTTCTCCAAAAAGACAGTGCAACCCAGAAAGGATATCCGTATGGGCAAGGTCATCCTAACAGCAGCGATTACCGGAGGGATTCATACGCCAAGCATGTCTCCCCATCTTCCGATTACACCCCAGCAGATCGTTGACGATGCGGTGGGTGCCTGGCAAGCTGGCGCCGCCATTGTCCACATCCACGCCCGTGACCCGGAAACCGGCAAACCGTCATCCGATACAAGGCTGTTTGGAGAAATTATTTCCCAAATCAAGACCCGATCCGATCTCGTGGTTTGTATTACCACTGGCGGTGGGTTGGGTCAGACAACTGAGGAGCGGGTTGCCGCGGTCAAGGCATACAGCCCGGAACTTGCATCACTCAATGCGGGATCTCTCAACTTTGCCCTTTTTCATGCCCTGGATGCTTACAAAGAATTCAAACATGATTGGGAAAACACATATCTGAATATGACGGAAGATTATATTTTCCCAAACACGTTCAGGACATTGCGAGAATTTAATCAGCACTTCAGCAAGGAAGGCACAAAACCCGAGTTTGAGGTCTATGATGTCGGGATGATAAACAACCTGGCATTTCTTATTGAAAAGGGTCATGTTAAAAAACCGGTATATATCCAGTTTGTGATGGGGATTCTGGGTGGTATTCCGGCTACGATGAATAATCTGCAATTTCTGTACAATACCGCCAGGGATGCCATCGGGGATTTTCAGTGGTCGGTGTGTGCTGCCGGAAAACACCAGTTCAGAATGTGTACCGGTGCCCTGCTTATGGGAGGCAATGCAAGGGTGGGGCTCGAGGACAATCTTTTCCTGGAGAAGGGTGTGAAGGCCAAAAGCAGTGCCGAACAAGTGGCGAAGATCGTTCGAATCGCCAGGGAACTGGGTGTCGAGCCGGCAACACCTGACGAGGCGCGTCAACTGTTGCATCTCAAAGGACTGGATAAGGTCCGGTTCTAGGCCGTGCTAGGTATAGATAAATATTGAAAGGAGTGATCATGGCAGCACCGTTATGGAAACCGTCTGAGGAGAGGATCAAAAGCACCAACATGTATGGGTTTATGAATGTTGTCAATGAGCGCTACAATCAAAAACTTACCGATTATTCGCAGTTGTATCAATGGTCCATCGACAACATTCCCGACTTCTGGGCCTGTATGTGGGACGTGGCCGGCATCATCGCATCCCAACCCTATGACCGGGTTGTGGATGATCTCACCAAAATGCCGGGAGCCGAATGGTTTCCTGGCGCCCGGCTCAACTTCGCCGAAAATCTTCTGCGCTACCGCGACGATCAGGTTGCGCTGATTTTTAAGGGTGAAGGCCGGGATTCCGTCCGTATGACCTATGCCGAACTGTATGACGAGGTGGCCCGTGTCGCAAAGGCCTTGAAAGAAGCGGGGGTTCGGGTGGGTGACCGGGTGGTGGGATTTATGCCGAACATGCCGCAGTCGGCTATCGCCATGCTGGCGGCAGCCAGTTTGGGTGCCATCTGGTCTTCATGCTCCCCTGATTTTGGTATCAAAGGTGTGCTGGATCGTTTCGGTCAGATCAAACCCAAAGTATTATTTACTGCCAATGGCTATTCGTTCAAGGGCAAATCCATTGATTCTCTGGAACGCATTGCAGACATAATCAACAAACTGCCTTCCATCGAAAAAATAGTCGTGGTTTCCTATACGGAACAGGACCCGGACGTGAGCAGGATACCGAATGCGGTTCATTACAACGATTTCAAGTCGTCTGAATCCAACCTGGAGATTGCATTCGAGCAACTGCCGTTTTCGCACCCGTTGTACATCATGTATTCCTCGGGCACCACGGGTCTTCCCAAATGCATGGTTCAAAGTGCGGGCGGGATTCTCATCCACCAGGTTAAGGAACTCATGCTTCATTCGGACTTGAAAAGAGAGGATACGATATTCTATTTCACCACCTGCGGCTGGATGATGTGGAACTGGCTGGTCAGCTCTCTGGCCGTCGGTGCCGCGGTGGTTCTGTTTGACGGCAATCCTTTTCATCCGCATCCAGGAGCTTTGTGGGAAATGGCCCAGGAAGAAAACATTTCTGTTTTCGGTACCAGCGCCGGCTATATCGCCGCCCTTCAAAAGGCCGGCGTAAGCCCCGCTAAAGAATATGACTTGACCCCACTGAAAGCACTCCTTTCGACAGGTTCTCCCCTATCCGTGGAAAGCTTTGAATTTATTTACACCGAAATCAAGCAGGATCTCCAGCTGGCGTCTATTTCCGGAGGGTCGGATTTAAATGGATGTTTCGCCCTGGGCAACCCCATGGGGCCGGTGTATGCCGGCGAACTGCAGTGCAGGGGTCTCGGTATGAAGGTGCAGGCATTCGATGAGGAGGGCAACGCGATTATCAACCAGCAGGGTGAACTGGTGTGTGTGGCGCCGTTTCCCTCCATGCCCATCTACTTCTGGGACGATGCGGATAACAGCAAGTATCATTCGGCCTATTTTGATGTGTATCCCAATGTCTGGCGACATGGTGATTATATCCAGATCACAGACCGGGGCGGAATGATCATTTACGGACGCTCCGATGCCACCTTGAATCCCGGGGGGGTTCGTATCGGTACCGGTGACATCTATCGCTTGCTGGATCAGATAGAAGAAATAGAAGACAGTGTTATCGTGGGGCAGAACTGGAAGAATGACATTCGTGTGATTCTTTTTGTCAAACTGGCTGTTGGACATGAATTGACCGATGATCTCATCAAGAGAATCAAGCAGACGATCCGGATCAACGCATCTCCCAGACATGTTCCATCAAAAATTCTAGCCATACCGGACATTCCCTATACCTTGAATATGAAAAAAGTCGAATTGGCGGTCAAAAAAGTTATCGAAGGCAAACCGGTTCTCAACAAGGATGCCCTCAGCAATCCGGAATCGCTGGATCATTATGCCGATATAAAAGAACTACAGGAGGATTAAAACCTATCTTTAAAGTATCTTTTGCCCAATCGTTCTCCTGTATCTGCGAATAATCTTGTGGGTATTCGTCCAAGCATTGGACTCGTAAGTCGTAATGGAATCATCCCCTATTCCTTTACCCAGGACACGGCAGGACCCATCTGCAGGACGGTTGAGGATGCTGTGCGCGTGTTGGATGTGATTGCGGGGTATGATCAAGCAGATGACGAAACAGCCTGGTCCATCAATCGAAAACCAATATCTTATATGGGGTGTTTGAAAGAGGATGGACTTAAAGAGAAACGCATTGGTGTCCTGGAAAGTTTCTTTGGTATGGATGCTATTCATAAAGATACGAACAAGGCTGTGAAAAGCAGTATTGAGACCATGCAAAAACAAGGTGCCGAGATGGTATCTTTAAACGGCAGAGATTGATTCCGACCATCTTGTCAATGACGTCAGTGTTCACCTGCACGATCTTAAAGATCATCTGAACGTTTACCTGGGAGATCTTCCAGAGCAGGCTTGCGTCCATTC
This sequence comes from uncultured delta proteobacterium, assembly GCA_963823335.1. Taxonomy (GTDB): domain Bacteria; phylum Desulfobacterota; class Desulfobacteria; order Desulfobacterales; family B30-G6; genus B30-G6. Next base: position 1,902,695 of record CAWGLD010000001.1, read on the forward strand.
GGTTGAAGAAATTCTGGTGTCAGGTAAATACCATGCAGGTATCGAAGAAAACTTGAAGAAGGCAATGGTTTTAAGTACCGGGACAGCGGAGTACAATAAACGACTTGTCGAAAGAAATAAGCTTCAAACCCGGGTTATGAAACTGATTGCCGATTACCAGTTGGATGCACTGGTTTATCCACATCAAAAGCAGTTGGTATGCAAGGTTGGTGGAAGCCAAAATGAGCGCAATGGGGTTTTAGGCTCTGTAACGGGATTTCCGTCAATCTGTGTTCAGGCCGGCTTTTCAACCCCTTCGGAAACAGCACCCATTGGTGTACCCATCGGCATGGAAATTTTAGGGCGACCTTTCAGTGAAGCAACGCTCATCGAAATCGCCTATGGTTTTGAACAGGCAACACACCACCGTAAGCCACCATTAAGTGTGCCACCACTTGGCGGCAAAACTTGATCATAAAGGAACAATGATGAATTCAATTCGCGATAATCACAACGCAAACAAGGTTGTTGTGCCGCAGGATGCAAAAAAACTGCTCCTGTCGGTTATTCGGTCCGGTGACCGGGTCGTTCTGGAGGGAAACAATCAGAAACAGGCCTTGTTTCTTTCAAAACAGCTGGTGGATTTGTCCGCATCGGATATCAAGGATCTGCATATCCTGATGTCGTCGGTAACCCTGGACGAGCACCTGGATCTTTTCCGAAAGGGGATTGCTTCCAGACTCGACTTTGCCTTTTCAGGACAGCAGGCGGTGCCCCTGGCAAAGCTTGTTCAGGACGGAAGGGTTGTTATCGGGTCGATTCATACCTATTCCGAGCTGTTTAGCCGCTATTTTACGGATCTGACACCCAATGTCGCATTGGTTTGCGCGGAAACGGCAGATGCCCAAGGCAATTTATACACCGCTGGCAATTCAGAGGAGACACCGGTTTTGTGCGAAGCGACTCATTTTGGTAAGGGGATCGTCATTGCCCAGGTCACAAAAATAGTGGAAAAGGTGCCGCGTGTGGATATTCCCGGAGATCAGATCGACTTCGTGATCCCCACGGGTGAGCCCAACCAGATTCAGGCTCTCTTTACCAGGGATCCCGCCCATCTCACCACGACCCATGTGCTCATGGCACTGATGGTAATAAAAGGTATCTACGCCGAGTACGGGGTCCAGTGTCTGAATCATGGCATCGGCTATGCAACGGCAGCCATTGAACTCCTTTTACCGACCTTTGCCATGGACCTCGGTCTTAAGAGAAAGATCTGCTCCCACTGGGCCCTCAACCCCCACCCCACGTTAATTCCCGCCATCGAGTCCGGTATGGTGAAATCCATCTATTCTTTTGGAAGCGAGCCGGGAATGGACGACTACATTGCAGCAAGAAAAGACATTTTTTTTACTTCCCCGGACGGTGTGCTCAAGTCGAGCCGCTGCCTGGCTCAGCTTGTCGGATATTACGATTGCGAGTGTTTTGTCGGCGCAACGCTCCAGATCGATCCCGACGGTAACAGCTCGACAGCCATAAGCGGACGCATCAGCGGGTTCGGGGGAGCGCCCAACCTGGGGTCGAACGCAACCGGCCGCCGTCACGTTACGCCTGCCTGGTTAAAAGTGGGCCAGGAAATTTCTGCTGCCGGTGGTAGTGGAAAGATTAAACGTGGCCACAAGCTGATCGTGCAGCTCACGCCGACTGTCAGTGCCAAAAAGGACATTCCGGTCTTTGTAAAATACCTGGATGCCACCCTGATGGCCGATCAGGGCTTGTTCGAGCTTCCTCCGGTGATGATTTATGGAGATGACATCACCCATATCGTCACGGAGAAAGGAATTGCCTACCTGTGCCGGTGCGGTAGTCTCGAAGAACGCCGCGCCGCTATTCGTGCCATAGCCGGCCGGACGCCTGTGGGAGAAGAAGAGGTTGCTTCAGAAACGGAGGCACTCCGGAAAAAAAGAGCCGTGGCCTACCCCGAGGACCTGAACATTCAAGCTGAAATGGTGTCGAGGGACATGCTTGCGGCAAAGAACATGCAGGACCTTGTGGATATCTCGGGAGAGCTTTACCGACCACCCCGGAAGTTTCTATGAGTAGCGAATAGCCATCCGTACAACGATGTATGTATATTTATCTTGACATACCATCTCCGATTATATATTATCCGCCGTCCAAAATGAGTGATGCCGTTGTAACCTTGAGCTCTTTTTATTAATTTGCCAATTATATTAAACTGTTATGTTTTTTCTGGCGTGGCGAATGACCGGTTCCGAAGTTGCCGGTTTCTTAAAAGGAACTTGGGGTTTGTTGGTTTTGGGATAAATTGCCAGTATATATAATTAAAACAGAATGTTAAATTAAAACAGTCGCTATGCTATCAATTTGCAGAAAAAATCAACGCCGTTGGTTTGTGGACGGGCAGGAAACTGGTCGAGCAGGGAGGTTATATGAGAAAGGGGCATAAAACTGACACCATCATCGGTTATGTGGGCGAGACGGAAGATGACGATAGTATCAGACTGACGATATTTGCGGAAGAAGAGGACTATCTGGTCGAGATGAACAAGCAGGGAAAGAAACTGCTGCAAGTGTTGGATTCCGAAGTCAAGGCTACCGGGGAAATTGAGCAGGACAGCGATGGCAGAAACGTGATTTGCATCACGAAATTCGAGATAATCGATGACGATTATACCGATGAAAATTTTGACGATGAAAATTACGATGATGACGATGACGATTTCGATGACGGTGATGCCGATGATTACAACGACCATGGGGACGATTGGATCGAATGACGGTTTCCCGCAAAAATCCTGTGATAACGGGTAGATACTCATGGATAAATATCTTGGCAAACCGTCTCGATTGCAGAAATTAAAAAAATGTTTTGTTGTATTGAAAAAAAACCTTGTATTGTACCTTTGTATGATTACTCTTGCGCATTACACCCTTGCTTGAAAGATCTTGCCGATTTGTTTTCGAAGCAAGGTATAACGTTGTTCAACAAGGAATTTATTCCGAAAGAGGTTGAAAAATGATACAGCAAATTACGGTCAGACCAAAAGAACGTCATACCGTTCCAAGTCAAGTTCCTCTTGCGGATGTTGAAGAGGAACCTCCAAGCCAGTGCCTTCCTTCTTTCTCCGCTCCAACCACTTTCCAACAATTATATCAAGATATTGAAACAAATAAAATCTTGTCTTTCCCCCAGTTCAAAACCGGTTTTTCCCCTGGGCGAACGCAGTTCAGACGAAAGTTCTTTCCTGGAATATCGACCAAGCAGTGGAACGACTGGCACTGGCAGGTGAGCCATCGAATCCGCACCGAAGCCCAACTCAAAGAAATGCTGATCCTGTCTGAGGACGAGGCGCTTGCCCTAACACAGAGGCAGGCTAAATTACCTTTGGGTATTACGCCTTACTACATGAGCCTGGTAGCCCGGGACAATCCCATGCAAGCATTGCGGCGAACCGTCATTCCGACCTGGCAGGAAAATCTGCAGATGCCGGGGGAGGCGGACGACCCCCTTGGTGAGGAATCCCAGAGCCCGGTTCCCGGTCTGATTCACCGTTATCCGGACCGTGTGCTGCTGCTGCTGTCCGATTTTTGTTCTACCTACTGCCGGTATTGTACCCGCTCGCGCATGGTGGGGCATGGGGGAGTGACCCCCAGCCGGTCCCGCTTGGAGCGTGCTTTCGACTATATTCGGTCTAAACCTTTGGTTCGGGACGTACTCCTGTCCGGGGGTGATCCCTTACTGCTCAGTGACGAGCGACTGGCCTGGATCCTTTCACGTCTGCGCCAGATTCCGCATGTGGAGATCGTGAGGATCGGGACTAAAGTTCCGGCGGTACTGCCCCAGCGGATCACACCTCAACTGGTGCGCATACTGCGACGCTATCATCCTTTGTGGATGAGCCTGCATTTTACCCATCCCGATGAATGCACGGCAGAGTCTTACAGGGCGTGCACACAGCTTGCCGACGGCGGTATTCCTCTGGGCTCCCAAACGGTACTTCTCAAAGGGATCAATGATGACGTGCAGATCATGACCCAGCTGGTGCATCATTTGATGAAAATGCGCGTGCGTCCCTATTATCTCTATCAGTGCGACCCCATCACAGGCTCGTCTCATTTCCGGACACCGTTGGAAAAAGGGATTGAGATTATCCGTGGAATGCGTGGTTTTACGACCGGCTATGCGATTCCAACATTTGTGGTGGATGCTCCCGGCGGTGGCGGCAAGATTCCGCTGATGCCTGATTACATGAGTGGCCGGGATGATGACGGGTTTATTTTGAAGAACTACGAAAACAGGCTGTATCATTATCCGGACTGCTCTGCATAAGGAAAGTGACGCTGATTTTCACCCGGCTGTCTGTAGGGTTGGATTGTTTTGGCATTTTGACTGAGGAGAAATTGTTCGATGGGTATGACAATTGGATTGACCTACGATTTGCGGTCCGAGTATCTGGCCATGGGTTTCAGTGAGGATGAAACAGCCGAGTTCGATCGGGACGACACCATTGAAGCGATCGAGTCGGCTCTCCAGACCCTGGGTCACCGGACAGAGAGGGTGGGAAACGCAAAGCAGCTGGCGGCGGCCCTGGTGGAGAAGCGGCGCTGGGACATGGTTTTCAACATTGCCGAAGGATTGCACGGTATAGGACGTGAGGCGCAGGTGCCGGCTTTGCTGGATCTTTACGAGATTCCCTATACCTTTTCAGACCCGCTTGTCATGTCTCTGTCCCTGCACAAGGGAATGACCAAACATGTTGTACGCGATGCCGGTGTGCCAACGTCCGATTTTATCGTGGTGGCGTCTGTTCAAGATGCCGGAGCCATTTCGTTTGATCCGCCTTATTTTGTAAAGCCCGTGGCCGAAGGCACCGGCAAAGGTGTGTCGCCAGAATCCATCGTCCAGGAGCGGGAGGATCTGCCGGAAGTGTGCAAACGGTTGATCACGGCTTACGGCCAGCCCGTTCTTGTGGAATCCTTTCTACCCGGACGGGAGTTTACCGTAGCCATCCTGGGTACCGGCCGCAAAGCGTCGTCCCTGGGAACCATGGAAGTTCATCTTTTATCCAAGGCAGAGCAGGGCATCTATTCCTATGTGAACAAGAAGCTTTGGGAAGATCGGGTTAAATATGAATTGGTGCTTCCTGATGCGGACTCTGTTGTGGCCGAAGCAGAAGATGTGGCCCTCGAGGCCTGGCGGGTCTTGGGATGCCGGGATGCCGGCCGCGTGGATATCCGATGTGACCAACAGGGTGCGGCCATGTTTATAGAAGTCAATCCTTTGGCCGGCATTCACCCCAACCACTCGGATCTTCCCATCATCTGCAACCTGCAGGGGATCCCCTATGTCAATCTAATCGAGCGTATTGTCGCCTCGGCGGCACACCGTATGCGGACGGTTTCCTGATGCAGGTTGCTGTGGTCCACAACGCCGTTGACGAATCTGACGGACCGGACGCAAAGGACGTGCTTACACAGGTGGAAACCGTTTGTGATGCCCTGGGGGTTCTGGGCCATGACACCGAAACCATTGCCTGTACTTTAGACCTTGACCGATTTCAACGGGTCCTCACGCTAATATCTCCGGATGTCGTCTTTAACCTGGTGGAATCCCTGGCTGGAACAGGACGTCTCATTCATCTGGCCCCATTTGCGATGGATGCCATGGGTCTGCCCTATACCGGATCGAGCGCCGAACAGATTTTCATGACATCCAACAAGGTGATGGCCAAGCATCACATGCTCGTGCAAGGCCTACCCACCCCAGTCTGGCTGGGGCCGTATCCGGAGGGCTCCCTGGGAAAATACCCGGTGGAGGCCGACGGAATCTGCGAGGAGACCTGGATCATCAAATCCGTGTGGGAACATGCCTCCATCGGTCTCGATGAAACCAATATCGTGAAGGGAGAAGACAAAACCAAGCTATTGTCGCTTTTAAGGCTTCGGGCCGGGAGTTTAGGTGGTTCCTGTTTTGCCGAGCGATTCGTCGATGGACGTGAATTCAATCTTTCGCTTCTTGGCGGCAGAGCCGAAAACCCCGTGGTGCTGCCGCCTGCTGAAATTGTTTTTGAGGATTACGGCCAGGAAAAACTCCGCATCGTGGACTATCAGGCCAAGTGGGATGAGACGTCTTTCGCCTATCAACACACCCCCAGACGGTTTGACTTCGACCCTGACGATGACCACCTGTTAGAAACCCTCAAGGGCTTGGCAAAGAAATGCTGGATCGGTTTTGGATTGAGGGGATATGCCCGGGTTGACTTTCGTGTCGATCCAGCCGGGAATCCGTGGATATTAGAGATCAATGCAAACCCATGCCTGTCGCCGGATGCAGGCTTTGCTGCAGCCCTGGCGCAAGGGGGGCTGGCATTTTCCGAGTCGATACGGTATATTTTAGAAGATGTCCCGATATATTAGCCCCCATGATTGAAGAACCTGATCAACGCTGGCGCTATCATTTCAGCCTGAAGTCGCAGTTTCGCGGGTAGAGACTTATTGGGTCTCTTAACCAAAAGTTTATATATTTGGATCATCCCCTAAAGAGTTGAACCCTTTTTCCCAACTAATTGGGAGAGGGTTTATGCATTTTGTGATAAAAGATCTTTCTCCTTTCCGGTTTATCCGGGTTGGAAATTGCCAAGAGGTTTATAAACAATGCTTCGAATTCGTCGTATCTATGATGATGCCCTGCCGATAAACAAGGAAATTATCAGGAAGGTCCGTGAGATCCTGAAAAGCCGTTTTAAAGATGTTCCTGAAAATGAGATTGATAATCTGGGCGAAAATTTGCGCAATCCCTTTAAGAAGAGGTTTTGTACCAGTCTTTTCGTGGCGGAAACTCTGAAGGGAAAGGTACAAGGTTTTGCCACCCTTCTGCATGAACCGGAGATCGGGTTTGTCTTTCTGGACTGGATCGCCATGGCGAGCGGCAAGGGCGGCGGAGGGGTCGGAGGTGCTTTGTATGAACGGGTTCGTCAGGAAGCGGCGGCCCTACATGCAAGCGGACTTTTTTTTGAATGCCTCCCTGATGAGCCTCAAGACTGCCCCCAGGACGACCTCCTGAAGCAAAACCGTTCCCGCCTGCGGTTCTATGAGCGTTATGGTGCACGGCCCATTATCCGCACCGGTTACGAAACAGCGGTGAATCCAGACGACACATGCATGCCCTACCTGGTTTATGACGGTCTCGATCGGCAGCACCCCCTGAGGCGGGCTTTTGTCAGGAAAGTTGTGCGGGCCATTTTGGAACGGAAATATGCCGATCTTTGCCCACAGGCATATGTAAATCGGGTCGTCGCATCTTTCAAAGACGACCCAATCCAGATCCGGGATTTTCGTTATGTGAAACCGGAGGCGATCAAGACAACCGTGGAGAGCCATTCCCTGGAGCAGGTTGCCCTGGTGATCAACGAGCAGCATGTCATTCATCATGTTCATGAGAGGGGTTATGTAGAATCTCCCGTGCGGGTTCGCAGTATCTTGAAAGAGCTGGCACTGGGGGGCTATTGTGCGCAGATCAAACCGAGACATTTCGGGGACAAGTATATTTATGCCGTTCACGACACCGATTTTGTCAATTACCTTCGACGCGCCTGTGCCGAAATGGAAGAGGGTAAATCGCTATACCCCTATATTTTCCCCATACGGAACAAGACCCGGCCGCCAAAAGAACCTTCGGTGCTTTCCGGGTATTACTGCATCGACACATTTACACCCATCAACAAAAATGCCTATCCCGCAGCCAGGGGGGCGGTGGACTGCGCTCTGACGGCGACCAGGGAAATCCTGAGTGGCAGACGGATTGCTTACGCGTTGATACGACCGCCAGGGCATCATGCCGAGCGGCGGGCCTTTGGAGGTTTTTGTTATTTTAACAACAATGCCATTGCGGCCCAACACCTGAGCGCTTACGGCAAGGTCGCCATTTTGGATGTGGACTACCATCACGGGAATGGCCAACAGGAGATTTTCTACCGACGCTCCGATGTGCTGACCGCATCCATTCACGGTCACCCGGCATTTGCCTATCCTTATTTCAGCGGCTTTGAAGATGAAAAGGGGGAAGGGGAGGGCGAAGGTTTCAACATGAACCTGCCCTTGTCTGAAAAGACCGGTGGTGTTCAATACCGAAAGGCCCTGGAAAAGGCCCTCAGACGAATCAGTGTGTTTGGTCCACAGTTCCTCGTTGTGGCCCTGGGTCTTGATACGGCCAAGGGGGACCCCACAGGAACCTGGAGCCTTTCACCGAAGGACTTTGAGGAAAACGGTCGATTGATCGGCGGCATGGGTCTTCCCATCGTGGTCATTCAGGAAGGGGGCTATCGCATTGCGACTTTAGGGAAAAATGCGCGGCGATTTTTTAAGGGCCTGGTAGAGGCCAGTGCCAGCTGGGATACCAGCAGCCCCGCGGCCAAGGCGGTACCACTCGGTGTCGAGTTTCGTAATGAGCTTAACACCGGTGACGCGAAACGGATCCATGATCTCGTTCAGGTCACCGGCTATTTTTCTGATGAAGAAGTGTCTGTGGCTGAGGAGCTGGTGACGGAACGCTTAGCCAAGGGACCGGAGAGTGGTTACAATTTCTTGCTGGCGGAACAGTACGGCCGACTCATCGGCTACACCTGCTACGGCATGATTCCAGGTACCACAGGCAGTTATGATTTGTACTGGATCGCCGTGCATCCTGATTTTCACCGGCATGGGATCGGCCGACGTTTGATTGATAAAACCGAAAGCAGCATCAAGGAGACTGGCGGCACCCGAATTTATGTGGACACTTCTCAAAGGGTTCAGTATGCCAGCACCCGGGCCTTTTACGAAAGCTGCAGGTATCGGTTGGAATCTGTCCTGGCAGACTTTTATGCTCCCGGAGATGGAAAGGCTATATACTGCAAAGAGCTGGTCTAAACTTGATCCGGTCCTGTTGCCGATACCACATTATGAGACATAATCATCTTGACAACCCCTCAGCACCTTTCTATATCATATCCATATCATAACAAATCGATCCAAAATGACGCCACCAGGGAAAATGCACAGAATCCTTGCCGGTCAGCCGGCGTGTGCCAAAGGGGGCAGTTTATGGAAAGTGTTAGAGCCGACGAGCAATATTTACTGCTCAAAGTGGCTGTGGTCGCCAGAGGCTACCGCGCGCTGTCTGTGATGCGAATGCTCAGCGAAATCAAACCGGGCAGGCTGCGCTTGCAGCTGGTGGCGATTGCCACGGTCAATAAATCCATTGCCTGCTCCAAATTCGCCGGTGACGTGGGTGTAGCGGTTTATGACGATCCCATGGATCTGCTGGCTGTGGAGCACCTGGATTTGATTCTCGAGATGACCGGAGACGCACAGACACTGGCCCGCATAGTCACGAACAAGCCACCTTCCATCGGCATATTGGACCGTCAGGCGTCAATGCTCATTTTCGATATCGCCGGGTTGTACCAACAGGTATCAGCACGTGAATCAGAAATCAGCCTGGCTTCCTCCTTTGCTTCCGCGTTGTTGGAGGCTTCGCCGGACGGGGTTATGGTCCTTGACCGCGACTATCGGATTATCAATTGCAATGAATCACCCATCATCACCGGCGGAAAAGGACGAGAATTCGCCCTTGGAAGATCTTGCTTTGACCTGATCCATAATTTCAGAGACGTATGTAGTAACCAAGAGCTGAGATGTCCGATGGAGGAAGTGCTCAAGACCGGTCGACCAGCCCGGACAGTTCACGAGACCCAACCGGGCAGCCCGGATACCCGGGTCCACCAATCCACAGCCTACCCATTGACCAACTCCGTTGGTGAGATCGTACAAATCGTGGTCTCTATCCGGGACATTACCCAGGAATTGACGGACAGGGTAGAACAACGCACCCAGGTCATCAAAAATGATCTTGTACAGTTTGTACGTGAAGATCGCCTGGCCTCTCTCGGTCGGCTTGTGGCTTCCGTATGCCATGAAATCAACAATCCCATTGCCAGTATCCTGACATTCAACAAGCTCATCTTACGCTGTATTCAGGAAGACGAGTTGCCGGAGGAAGGTATGCAAGCCTTCAGCCACTATCTGGATATCTGTGTCCGGGAGGCCCTGCGCTGTGGTCAGATCGTCAAAAATCTGCTTACTTTTGCCAGACAAAAAAACATCGAACTCATTCAGATCGACCTGAAAGAAATGATTGATACCATACTGGTCCTCACGGGTCATCAATTGGAAATGAACGGTATTGCCTATGATCTGAATCTGCCGGAAACATCCTTCATTGCAAAAGGAGATTATACCCAGATTCAACAGTGCCTGATGAATCTCATTTTCAATGCCATGGAGTCTATGACGGACGGTGGAACATTGACCTTGGCGGGCGGACAGGACCGTAAAATGAAAACAGTCTGGGTGACCGTGGCCGACACCGGCTACGGGATTGATCCGGAAGACCTGCCCCGTATTTTCGAGCCTTTCTATACCACCAAAAAAGAAGGTAAAGGTGTCGGGCTTGGACTGTCAATGGTATATGGAATTATCCGCGAACACCAAGGGACCGTTGAAGTCCAAAGCGAACCAGGCCAGGGATCCCTGTTCAAACTCACCTTGCCCGCTGGTGTTGAAGCCCTTCAGGAAACCAAAGGAGAAGACACATGATACAATCGATGCGGATACTCATTGTGGATGACGAGGAGCCGATTCGCGAGGCTTTGGGTGCCTGGCTTGTCAAAGATGGATATCAGGTCGACACAGCCGATTCAGGACAGACGGCCTTGGTGTGTATTGAAAAAGGCTTGTTTGATCTGTATCTGGTGGACATTAAGATGCCGGGGATGGGCGGGATCGAGCTCCTCGGGAGGATCAAGGAAATTCAAGCGGATGCCAACGTCATTATGATCACCGCTCACGGGTCTATCCAGACAGCTGTGGAAGCCATGAAACGCGGTGCCTGCGATTATATCTGCAAACCTTTTGATCCGGACGAACTGTCTTTGATGACTGAACGGGTGTCGGCCAACCAGGCTCTGAAAAATGAAAACCTGGTGTTGCGTGAACAGCTCATGGAGCAGCAGGAAACCTCTTTTGAGGGTATCGTGGTGGCCTCTGATGCGCTGCAGGAGGTGTTCAACAGTCTGGTGGAGGTGGCACCGTCGTCGGCACCGGTGCTTATCACCGGCGAAACAGGTGTAGGCAAAGAGATGGTGGCCCGGGCAATTCACATGCAGAGCGGCAATGCCTATGGACCCTTTGTTGCCATCAACTGCGGTGCTCAATCTGAAACGCTTCTGGAGAGCGAGCTCTTCGGTCATGAACGTGGCGCGTTTACAGGCGCAGTCAAAGCCCGCCGGGGAAGATTGGAAATGGCCAACAACGGAACCCTGTTTCTGGACGAAATCGGGGAGATTTCACCAAAAATGCAGATCAGTCTGTTGCGTGTTCTGGAAGAAAAACGTTTTCAGCGGCTTGGGGGGAGTCAGGAGATCAGTTCGAGTTTCCGACTGATATGTGCGACACATCGCAATCTCCCTCAGCTGATCAAAGAGGATCAGTTCCGCGAGGACTTCTATTATCGCATCAATGTTATCTCCATCGACATTCCTCCCTTGCGTGAGCGACTGGCTGACGTCCCGGTGCTTGCTGATCACTTTCTTGTTCAATTTGTCCAGGAAACAGGCAAACGCCTGGAAGGGTGGACCCAACGGGCCATCGGGATGTTGATGGCTTATCACTGGCCGGGAAATGTCCGTGAGTTGCGCAACGTGGTGGAAAGGGCTGTGGTGCTTGCCCGGGGTCGAATGATCGGTGCCGATGAGCTCTCGTTTCTTCAGCCCGGTAAAGATGATTGCCATTTCGGGACCATGACCCTCAAAGAAGTGGAGGTCAGTCATCTAAAGATCGCTCTGGACGCTACGGGCTGGAACATTTCAAGAGCTGCAGAGCAGTTGGACATCGACCGGGGCACGCTGGCCAGAAAAATAAAACGTTACCAACTGACCAGGACCTAAATAGCCCATCCACAAAGGGCTCTTTGCGCGATTTCTGCGTTGAGCGTCATGATTAGAATCCTCAAAATAGCCAGCTATTCCTGCGGTTCAAATCTGACGCCCGCCTTAAACTCACGCAAAATTTCTCATCCGTGGATGGCACTAACTAAACTTATGCCGGGTGAATGATTTGGCCAGTGATCAAGCGAAATCCAAAACCAGGGCCCTCATCGATTTAATCCCGCTTGGACGTGTCGATCAGCTGGCAGTTTCCATCGTAGCGGCAAATCTGCAGGCCATCCTCGGTTTGAACAGCAATGTTTCAGAGCCCAGGCAGGATCCGGAATACGCATTGCTGCCACAAAGGAAGCAGTTCGATGCTCTGAAAATTATTAAAGAACTTTCCAGAGAAACACACGGGGCTCCGTTCAAACTGGGTGTAACGGCCCTCGACATCTGTACGCCTATCCTTACGTTTGTCTACGGTGAATCGCAGCTTGGAGGGAACATCGCGCTGATTTCCCTGAATCGGCTTGAGGGGGATCGTGCTGAGTTGGCATATGAACGGGTGGTAAAAATCGGTGTTCATGAAGTCGGACATATACTGGGACTGGAGCACTGCTGGGAAGTCCGGTGTCTGATGCATTTCAGCCGCAATCTCGAGCAGCTCGATTCCCTGCCGCTGCAATTCTGTTCTGCCTGTGAATTTGAAACCACCCGGCGCATCAAGTCTTTGAACGGCAGGTGCTAACCCCGAAGGTTGCAGCGGAGTTAGCGAGTGAATCTGATTATAAAATCGTTCTGTGATTTTATTTGAGGAACGTTTTTACCAGACGATCCCAGCCGATTTCGGGCACCGCTCCATAGATATCGTCGATTGCCTCACCACCGGTTGCTGCCATCCGGTAGTCTCCCCCCTCGTCCAGCAGGGTGGTCAGTCGTGATGCTTCGTCATCGGTCCACGCCAGGCTTTCAACGCCGAACAAGAGGTTCTTGAGACTCTTACGAAGATTGTTCGGCTGAACAACCATGAGCCACCCTTCAGCGTAGGGAGACGTATTGACGTCTTTGGAATTGCCGCTAATTCTCGGGTTAACCGCAACCACCGTACCATCCAGAGGACTCAGTGTTTCAGCTTCGTTGTTTCCTCTGACCATTGTGGCTTGGGGTCTGTTTTGTTCCATGGATGCTCCGAGCCGCGGAAGCTTGATTTCATCCTGGGGGCCGAGCAATCTCAGAGCAAAATCGTCGATTCCCACCCGGACCCGACCACCATATTCAACGCGCGCCCAGGTATGACCGTAATGGTAGTAGTGATCCCTGGCGACAGAAAAGCCGGATACGTGATCACAGACCGGTGGTGTCAGAGCAGGCATCACGGCTCCGTCTTCTATCATCTGGTCGTAAGGGCATTTTACACAATTGTAATTGTGGGCACACATTTTATAATCCACCCGACCGCTCAACATGTGCCGGCATTTTCCCTGGTTTTCCAGCAAACCCATTCGAGGCGTGCGGAAGTCAGCCCTTGAACGTCCGGCCGCATTTTCCCTGGCCTGGAAATCCGCCTGAACTTTCTGATCGAAGGCACAGCCGAGGCAATCAAAAGCATTGATGCACATCAAGGACTTCACCACACCTGCTTTAGCCCAGACACACTGATTGTTTGAGAGACCGAAAACATTTGGGCGTCCGGCTTTTTTTCTAGTGTTCTCAACCATGACTTCCTCCTTTTGTTGATGATATTTGAGATGTATATTTGCGTTGTCTGTTTACCTATTTGCCTATCACTAAGAGCATAAACCAGGCCAAACCATCCAACCCAGCGTGGATTATTTTTAATTGTCTTAAATTACAGTGAATAATTATTTAAACCAGGATTGGTTGAAAACATACAGGATGGCGGATAAAAGCGGCGAAATGCAGCACCAAAAACTATTATAATTAAAAATAGGATAAAAAATCGGTTAGTTATGTCTGTGGGGCAAAATGTCTGGGTATGCGGCATGTTGCAGCAGCTGCATTCTGCCGCACAGTCCTATACTGCATGCTTGCTATACATCAACGATGTTTCGACGTTCTTGTTTTCGCCGGTTTTGTTTTCACAGCAGTGGCGGGGTTGTTCTGGGGGCTTTGCAGCCGGATGCCGTCTTTCTCGAGGGTGATCAGTCTTCTCTTGTACAGATTACCGATACTTTTCTTGAAGGTTTTTTTGCTGACACCGAAAAGATCAGCGATTACCTTGGGTCGGCTTTTATCGGTGACGGCAATAAACCCATCCTGCTGAAGCCTGCTCATAATTTTCTTGGACAGCATATCGATGGTTTTGTAGCCGGATTTTTGCAGGCTGAGATCCAATTTTTGATCGTCACGTATTTTTTTGATAAACCCGTCAATTTCCTGACCGATTTTCAAGGGCTGAAACACTTCATTCTTGTACAGGATTCCCTTGTGAGTGCCATTGACCACGGCGACATAACCCATCTCGGTTCGCGTGGATATGAGCAGCGCTACTTTCTGGCCTTCCCGAAAACCGGTCGGCTCTTTTTGGGGGGTATCTTTTGCATGTTCACGCATTTCCATTGCCTGCTGGGGCAATGGGCGCCGGTGGTCCGGCTTAGCGGTCTTACGTTGAAGGGGTCGGGTCGTTTTCGGTTTCATCGGTTTCAACCATCTTGTTTTCCAGCTTACGCTGTTTTTTTTCTTCTTTCTTCATTTTTTTGTCCAATTCTTTCTGACGCTTTTTGAACTGGTAATAGGATTTTGCCATGTCGTATGTTCCCTGTTTGGTTGCCGTCTCGACACATTTACTGATTGCAGTCAATAGGATATGGAACGGTAAAGTTGTGGTTTGAGACCATGGAACATTAAAAAAGGCATCCCCGTTTCACAGGAGATGCCTTTCATTGTCTCAAAACAGGTTAGACAACACTCACATTGGCAGCAGCCGGGCCTTTATTCCCTTGCTCAATGTCAAACGTCACGCTCGCACCTTCATCGAGAGATTTAAAACCGGTTGCATTGATTGCGCTATGATGCACAAATACATCCGGTCCGTCTTCCTGCTCTATGAATCCAAAACCCTTGCGGTCATTAAACCACTTAACAATTCCATTTGTCATAATATCATCCTCCTTTCAAAATATTTCAACGTTGCAGACTGAAGGATGATAGCGTTTACAAAACGGATAGTTCCTGCAGAAAGAAACATTCCCTCCAATTTACTGTGGGATTTGATTGATAGGATCATACTAAGCACCTTTTAAGACAATAGCAAGGCCATTAACGTAAATATCCGTTTCAGGGTAGGAATCGGGCGCCATCCGACACCGGAGAAAAAGAATCCTAAAAAAAATAAATAGCTTGCATTCGCAATAAAACGTGTTAATATAACTGGATTCAACATGGCTCCGCTTTTAGTTATGGCGGGGCGGTTTTTTTCTGAAGGAACAAATCATCTTTTGGCGTTTCATCCTCCAGTTTAAAATTTTGAGCATTTCATTGAAAGGAGGATGACACCATGGCCAACGGAACAGTTAAATGGTTTAACGACCAAAAAGGATTCGGCTTTATTGAACAGGAAGATGGACCGGATGTATTTGTGCATCATAGCGCAATCAATGCAACCGGTTTTAAAAGCCTCAGTGAAGGCGATCGGGTTTCTTTTGACATTGAGCAGGGAAATAAAGGCCCTGCTGCGGCAAATGTTACCGTCGTCTAGAGTTCAACATCTGTAGAAAAAGGGCATGCCTTCAGGGGTGCCCTTTATCATTTTTGAGTGATTTCCGGGGAAGAAGACCACACGCCCGCTCTCGCCTTTAACGTTGCTTCGGACATCTCACTCTTTTAAATCATCTCAAAAATAGAATTTTGTCCAAATCCTGTGTGCGAACCACAACGTGCCCTTTGATGATGGGTACTGCTTGCTTTTCCAGTGAAAAATAAGCAAAAAAATGAAAGGCAAAAGGTATGTTGCATGAATATCTATATCGGAAATTTATCTTTTAACACCACCGAAGAGACCTTGAAGTCTTTGTTCGTAGCCTTCGGCGATGTCGAAAATGTCAAAGTGATCAAGGACAGGTTTTCCGGCAGATCAAAGGGATTCGGTTTTCTTGAAATGCCCAGCAACTCCGAAGCGGACCAGGCAATCAAGGCCTTGAATGGAAATCGCATTGACGGCAACAACATAAAAGTAAAGCCCGCAGATTCGGGCGGGAAAAAAAAGAACAAACGCTCCTTTCGAAAAAGGAATTATTAAAACAGTAACGGTTTTATTTACATAAGGAACATAATCATTTGAATTTTAAAAAATTTTTGTTTCATCCCCCCATTGCGGCAGGTATTGAAGCCGCCGGTTATTCCACACCAACCCCCATTCAAACCCAAGCCATTCCCAAGGTTATGCAAGGCCGTGACTTGATGGGACTGGCCCAGACCGGCACAGGAAAAACAGCTGTCTTTGTGTTACCGATTTTACATCGATTGTTGCACGGCAAGCGTGGACGGGTCCGCGCTTTGATCGTTGCTCCCACCCGTGAACTGGCCGAACAGATTCATGAGGCCATTGAAGTTCTGGGATCTAAAACCGGTTTGCGAAGCGTTACGGTTTATGGCGGTGTTGGCATTCAGCGGCAGATTCAGTTACTGAAACATGCCGATATCGTTGTTGCCTGCCCCGGGCGACTTCTGGACCATATTGGACGGCAGACCGTCGATCTTTCACACGTGGAAGTGCTGGTGCTCGACGAAGCCGACCAGATGTTCGATATGGGATTTTTACCGGACATTCGCCGGATTTTAGGCCACCTGCCAAAATCGGATCGCCAGACCTTATTGTTTTCGGCTACCATGCCCAGTCAAATACGTTGTCTGGCAGATGAGGTTTTAAAAAATCAGGTCAGAGTGCAGGTCGGGCATGATGCGCCTGCAGAAACGGTCAGTCATGCCTTTTATCCTGTGGCTCAGCATTTGAAGACGGCACTTCTGCTCAAGCTGCTTGGCAACACGAGTACCGACGCTGTCCTGGTTTTCACGCGTACCAAACATCGCGCCAAGCAGTTGGGAGGAAAACTGGCCAAGGCCGGTTATCGTTCGACCTCATTGCAGGGGAACCTGTCCCAGTCGCGGCGCCAGGACGCCATGAACGGTTTCAAATCAGGTAAATATCAGGTGCTGGTGGCAACCGACATTGCAGCCCGCGGTATCGACGTATCCAATATTTCCCACGTCATTAACTATGATATGCCCTCTACCCCCGACACCTACATCCACCGTATAGGGAGAACCGGCCGGGCCGAAAACAGCGGTCAGGCATATACCCTGATAACCGATGAAGACAGACAGATGGTAAGGGCCATCCATGGGGTTATGGGGATGCCGGTGGAGCAGCGCACCTTGACGGACTTCAATTATCGTACCCCCATGACCCATCCCACCGGTCAACCTGGACCCCGCCGAGCAAAGTCTTTGCCAACCAGCCGGAGCAGACCTCAGGGCGGGAACGGCCGCAAACGAAATGGCCGGGCCGCTAAAGGGGCTTTTGCATGGCTTTCGCCTCAAAAGACAAGCAGAAGCAGTGGGTGTGCCGGATCGTCTGCCTAACCCATACAGTGCTGCGGTTCAGACAGACAATAAATAATTGCCACGCATACAGTGAGGAGGAAAAATGGCTGAACAGGATTTGTTATACAGGGTCGAGAATCGGATCGCCTATCTCACCATCAATCGGGAGACCCAGCGAAATTCCATCAGTGGCGATGTTGTCGCGTTATTTTTTAAATATCTGGACATGGCTAAAAGCGATCAGGCGGTCAGGGCCGTTTGCATCACGGGTGCCGGTGAAAAAGCGTTTTGTGTGGGAGCCGATCTGGGTGGCAGCATGAGTGGCGACGGTCAAGATGGTTTTCAGAAGTATGCCGACCTGATGAAATATATCGCTGCATTCCCAAAGCCTACCGTGGCGCGGGTCAACGGCTATTGCCTGGCGGGCGGAACCGGATTCATGCTGGCCTGCGATATCGTTATCGCAACTGACAAGGCCCGCTTTGGGACACCGGAGGTCAATGTGGGTCTGTTCCCCATGATGATCGGTGCCTTGATTTTCAGAAATGTTCTCAGAAAAAAAGCCATGGAAATGGTTCTTCTTGGAGAAAAAATGACAGCTGAGCAGGCCCTGGAAATGGGCATGATTACGCGGGTGGTTCCAGCGGACAGACTGGATGAGGAAGTTGACAACGTTCTTCAAGTGCTGTCCCAAAAGAGCCCCATCGGGATAAAGATGGGCAAGGAAGCCTTTTATCAAATGGCCGACATGCCGTTTGAAAAGGCAGTCGATTATCTTTCCGGGCAGTTAAGGGCGGTGGTGGCCACCGAAGATGCCAAAGAAGGGATTAGCGCCTTTATTGAAAAGCGACCACCTGATTTTACCGGAAAATAGTCCGTCCATAATTTATTTGGAAATTTCCTCATCCCGCAATATTTTTCTCAGGATTTTCCCCACAGCAGATTTGGGCAGCTCCCCACGAAATTCTACCATTTTTGGCACCTTGTAGATGGCCAGTTTTGTTTTGCAGAAATCAATGATCTCTTCAGCCGAGGCTGTTTCTCCAGGTCGTAAAACGACAAAGGCTTTCACGGTTTCACCTCGGTACTCGTGGGGTATCCCGACAGATACTGCATCCAGCACTTTGGGATGCTGGTAGAGCACTTCATCGATATCCCGCGGATAGATGTTGTAGCCCCCGGCAATGATCATGTCTTTTTTACGATCCACGATATAAAAATAGCCGTCCTCATCCATCTTGGCGATATCGCCTGTGTGCAGCCAACCATCTTTGAAGGTTTCGGCCGTTTTTTCAGGGTTTTCCCAGTATTCCTTCATTACCAGGGGACCCTTTATGAGCAATTCCCCCGGCTCACCCTGCGGTACTTCTTTTGTTCCGGTATCGATATCCACCAGTTTTACATCCATCCCGGGAAAAGGGATGCCGATGGAACCGAATTTTTTCAGACCCATAACAGGATTTGCGATACCCAGGGAGGTGGTTTCGCTCATCCCCCATCCTTCGCTGTAGGCGATACCCAAATCCTCCACCTGATCGATGAGTTCCACCGGAATCGGTCCACCGCCACTGTTCAGCAGGTCAAGTTTTTTGGGCAGGTCTATTTCCGCGGCCCGGGGGTGGTTGACAATGGCATTGATCATGGTGGGAACCGCCGGTAAAAAGAAGCTTTTTTCAAGCCCTGCTATCAGATCCATGAAAGGATCTATTTCAAAGCGGGGGACCAGAATCATGGTGGCACAATTTAACATGCCCCAGTTCAAGCAGACAATGTTGGCGTACACGTGAAAGAACGGTAATACACACATGACAACCCTGTCCGCGGGTGACGAATACTGCATGGATGCGGAACCCCACAGAAAACAGAGGTGTGCTGCGGCCACCATGTTGGCATGGGTCAATACGGCCCCCTTGGGAATACCGGTGGTGCCGCCGGTAAACTGAATCAAGGCAGCATCTTCGAGGTTTATTTCCACCTTGGGTCTTTTCAGATTTTGACTGTTGTCCAACAACTGGGAGAAATGGTGCCACTGATTGTCCATCTGCAGGGTTTCCGGTGTGCTGATGTCCACGCCATCCATGAAATCAAAGACAGATGTGGCAATCACCCTGGGGATCTCTACTTCCGCGGTAACAGCTTTAACGTTGGGGATCACCATATCAAAGGTGATAAATGTCGAAACCCCTGTTTGCTTGACCAGGGCAATCAGTTCTTCCGGAGTGTAAAGAGGATTAAAATTGACAACGATGGCACCCACATAGAGCGTGGCATAATAGGAAATCAGGTACTGGGGGATGTTGGGTAGATGGAGTCCCACTCGATCTCCTTTTTTGATACCCAGTTCAGAAAAAGCATTGGCCAGTCGAACAGCCTTTTCACGTAATTCCCAGAAGGTTATCTCTGATCCATAATAATTGAGGGCCGGTTTGTCCGGAAAAGCGTTGCAGGGTATATCCAGCAGGGCCTGAACAGGTATGCGTGGGAACCGATAACTGGTTAGAACGTTATAATCATAATGTTGATGCCATATGCGCTCTTCCATATTTTCTCCTCCAGGGATAGGAATTTTTGTTTTTGTTCTGGAGCGACAATGTCGCGTTCGATAAAATCGTCCTACGATTTTATTCACCCGAAAACACGGGATCTCTCTTTTCTAGAAAGGCGGTAAACCCTTCCATGCAGTCCTTGGACTTGCTGACGACTGCCGAACCCTGGGTTTCGACCTCGAGCCCTTCATCGATACCTTTATACGCACCGGCGGCAATGGCTCTTAGAACACAACTGACAGCAATAGGGGGTCTCTGGGCAAGTTTTTCAGCAAAAGCAAACACGTCTTCCATCAGTTTTTCCGGAGGGGAGATTTGATTTACCAGCCCGATTTCGAGCGCTTCTCTGGCATTGATTTTTTTGCTGAACAGGATCATGTCCAGGGCCTTGGCTTTTCCGATAATCAGGGGCAGACGCTGTGTCCCGCCCCACCCGGGAATGATACCAAGATTCAATTCTGTAAGACCCAGCATGACCTTGGGTCCGTCTGCCATGATGCGAAAATGGCAGCACATGGCCAGTTCAAGGCCGCCACCCAGGGCAAAGCCGTTAATCGCTGCAACAACCGGTTTGGGAAAGCGGTCGATCCGCCGCCACAATTCCCGTCCCTTGGGGCTGGTTTGATGGCTGTTGGCAGCATCACTCACATCGAATCCCGCTGAGAAGCATTTTTCACCGGCACCGGTGAGAACGACGACCCGGACATCCTTATCGTTTTCGACGCCATCGACCACTTTTTCAAAATCCAGCATGGTGGCCAGATTCCATGCGTTTGCAGGGGGGTGGTTGATGGTAATGACGGCCACGTGGCCCTTTTTTTCGAGGTTGATATTTTCAAGTTCCATGACTAACTCCTAACCCGGAAAACCGGTAAAGAAAAAAGTATTACGAAAACACGAAAATAGGAAATCATGAAAAACTGCAAGAATAATTTTTTGCTTTTAAGATTTCGTGTTTTCGTGATTTGATTATTTATAGTCCCCATCCTTGATCATCTGCGTAGGCTTGAAGATCTCCTTGTTGAATCTTTCTGCAAGACCTTCGAGTCGTTTGGTCAGATCTGCAGGTTCGATACCCTTGACCAGGGCCATGGGGCCAAACGGGCTTCCAGTGGCATTCATGATGGCCGTGTCCACATCTTCGAGGGCGCAGGCCCCTTCGGCGATGATCTTGGTGGCCTCGTTGGCATTGACGGCCACCAGGTCCATGGGGTCCAGCTTGTCGGTTGCCTTGGAAACGTCGATTGCCGGGCGGCCGGCTGACCAGTCAAACAGGCCTTTGCCCGTTTTCTTGCCCAGTTCGTTGGCTTTGAATTTTGCAGTAAGGACTTCCCCGGCACGAAAATCTTCGTGGATAGCTTCCGCGAAATAGGCGCTGCCATGATATGAGATGTCGAGCCCTGTGTAGTCCATGGTTTCGTAAGGACCCATGGGGGATCCCATCTTTCGGAAAATGGCATCCACCGCTTCGGGCTCGGCGATTTTTTTGTCCAGGATACACCCCAGCAGTACGCCGCTGGGGGCCTGACACCGGTTTACGATAAATCCGGGAACATCCTTGTGGACTCTTACGGGGACTTTGTTGATTTTCATCACAAAGTCGTAGCCGATCTGCATGGTTTCGTCGGTGGTCTTTTCGCCTTTGATCACCTCCACCAGTTTCATGATAACGGCCGGGTTGAAGTAGTGCAGACCCAATACTTTTTCCGGTCTGCTGGTGGCCGATGCAATCTCGGTAATTTTCATGGTGGAGGTGTTGGATGCGAAGATGGTGTGGGCCGGGGCTGCCGCATCCATGGTCTTGAATGTTTCCTTTTTCAGGTCCATAATCTCTGGAATGGCCTCGATCACCAGGTCGGCCTCTTTGACGGCTTCTTCCAGATCCGTACACGGAACCATCAATTCGGATTTGATTTTTTCGAAATGGTCGGCCGGAACTTTTCCCTTGGATACCAGTTTTTCCAGACTGGCATTGATGCGTCCCACACCCCGGTCCACAAATTCCTGGTTGATGTCCCGTAGAAAAACCTTGTAACCGGCAATCAGGGCCACTTCCGCAATGCCGTGTCCCATATCCCCTGCGCCGATGACCGCAATTGTTTTGATGTCGTCGATGTTCAGATGTTGTCTATTTCCTCCTTGATTATTCGGCATTTCGCGTTACGCTAGGGCTCACAGAACGCAATGAACAAGCCGATTGGAATCCAACCGTTAACCTTATGGCCAGCGCTGATGTTAGGAGTCCTTGCGGCGAGTTCGCAAAGTGCCAGGGAATATTCATTCGCGTTCGCGCCCAAGGAGTAAGCTGTAAGCGGTCGACTGCTCAAGGCTCAAGGCTTACAGCTTATCGCTGATTATAACCCCCCAAACCCGTCATCCTCGATTTCTATGGCTGCGGCGCATCCGGCTTCAATGGCATTCATCTTGCCCATGACTTCCGGAAGGATGGTTTTGATATAAAATTCTGCCGTCTTGACCTGTCCGCCATAAAAGGCCATATCCTTTTTCTTGGCTCCCTTGGCAAGCTGGGTGGCTGCCACGGTTGCGCGCCACAGAAGCATCCAGGCCATGATGGTGTCCCCGATGACATTCAAAAAGGGGAGTGAGTGTGCAAACGCCACCTTGAATTCGAGTGACATGGCTCTCTTGCCCATGGCCATGGAGATTTCTCCCAGGCGGTTTGCCGCAGCTTCCACGTCTCCTGCAAGTGCTGCTGGTCCTTCAAGCTCTTTGGCCTGGGCAATGGTTTTGTGAATTTCCTGGAGCAGGCTCATAAACACCCGTCCTTCTTTCTTGCCGAGCTTTCGGGCCAGCATGTCCATGGCCTGGATGCCGCTGGTGCCTTCATAGATGGAAGTGATCTTGCAGTCCCTGGCATACTGTTCCGTCAGATAGTCCTGGCAGTACCCGGCACCGCCATACACCTGGATCGCCTGGATACACACCTCATGACCACGCGTGGCCAGATAATCCTTGATGGACGGCGTGAGCATGTCGAAAAGATCCGCAAAGTATTCCCGCTTTTCTTCGGTTTCTTCGAGCGCCCCCCTGGTGGCACAGGATATCAGGTAATGGAAAAAACTGCGCATGCCATCCACATAGGATTTCATCCATAAAAGATTGCGGCGTACATCCGGGTGTTTAATAATGGGAACCGAGGGTGCTGACTGGTTTTTAAAATCCTCCAGATTCCGGCCTTGCGTTCTTTCCCGGGCATAATTGACCGCCAGCATATAAGCGGCGGATGCATAGGACATACCCTGCAGACCGGTACTCATACGGGCGCCGTTGATCATATTGAACATCACTTTCATGCCTTCCTTGGCGTTACCCAGGAGGTAACCCGTGCACGCACCCTTGCTGCCCATGGCCATGCTGCAGGTGGCGCTGCCGTGAATACCGTGCTTCTCTTCAACACCAGTGCAGACAACATCGTTACGCTCGCCCAGACTGCCGTCATCATTGACCAGATATTTTGGTACGATGAAAATGGATATACCCTTCGTGCCGGGAGGATCTCCTTCGATACGCGCCAGGACCGGGTGAATAATATTTTCACATAAATCGTGTTCACCATTGGTTATAAAAATTTTATTGCCGGACAGACTGTAGGTGCCGTCATCGTTCTTTTTAGCCGTGGTTTCTAGCGCGCCCACGTCACTCCCGGCCTGGGATTCGGTGAGCAGCATGGTGCCGCCCCATTTTCCTGCAACGATATTAGGGATATATTTTTCTTTCTGCTCGGGGGTACCATATAGGTCGATCATTCTTGCCGTACCGGTTCCCATGCTGGCATAGGTAAACAGAGCCCAGTTGGCGCCAAGAAAGTATTCGGCGCAGGCGACACCCACAAAACCGGGCACGCCCTGACCGCCCAATTCGGGGGATACGCCCAGACTCTGCCACTCACCCTCCAGAATCAGGCGGTGGGCATCGTGAAAACAGTCGGGGACTTTGACGCCGCCCTTGTCAAACCGAACGCCCTGCTTGTCGCCCTCAGCAAGGGTTGGAAGCATCTCCTTGATAGCAAGAGCGCGTGCTTCGGTGATGATCATGTCGCAGGTTTTTTTATTGAACTCTTTGTAAACACCCTTGCCGAGAATCGACTCTGCCTTCATCTGTTCCCAGATCACAAAATCGAGGTCGCGTCTGTCCACCAGTTGTTGTGCCATTTTTTTCTTTTCTCCTATTCAGACCAAACAAGTTCTGTAAATTAAAACATCTTTCGGAATAGAAATGAGATATTTTTTTCAAGATCAAGGATGCTCTGGAAATGCGCGGAGGCATACTGCAGTATGTCGCACAAGCAATTTCCAGAGCAGACGTAGAGATTGAGAAAAATAGCCATTTCTAACCGAAAGAAGCTACAATTGGAGGTTTTCGATGACCGTAGCCACCCCCAGCCCACCGCCGCAGCAGGAGCCGAACACGCCGTAGCGGCCACTTGTTGCGGATCATGTGCCGCATGGCAAACATACCGATCCTGGCGCCGGATGCACCATTGGGGTGGCCAAACGCTATGGCGCCCCCCATGGGATTCCACTTGTCCATATCCACTTTTTCACCGGTCTGTTTTTCGATCTCTTTGATAACGGCCAGATTCTGTACGGCAAAGGCTTCGTTGCATTCCATGACATCCATGTCGGAAAGTTTCAGGCCTGCCCGCTCGATGGCCATGGGCATGGCGTACGCCGGTCCGATGCCCATGATTTTGGGATCGCAGCCATAGTCTGCACCGGCCAGCCATTTGGCCATGGGTTCGTATCCCAGTTCCTTGGCCTTTTCCGCACTCATCATGAGTACGAAAGCTGCGCCGTCGTTCTGGCCCGATGAGTTGCCGGCTGTGACGGTGCCGCCCATTTTGAAGACCGGCGGCAGTTTGGCCATGCCTTCCAGGGTTGAACTGGGGCGCGGGTGCTCGTCCACCTTGAATTCGTATTCGGGTGTTTTGCGGGTGGCAGGAATGGTGACCGGAACGATTTCGTCTTCAAAATAACCGGCTTCCATGGCAGCCTTGGCCCGCATCTGGCTGTTGTAGGCAAATTCGTCCGATGCCTCCCGGGGGATGTCGTACATCTCCTGGAGATTTTCAGCCGTGATGCCCATACCGATGCACTCTTCAGCCACCGGGGACAACTGGGGCGGGATCGGCATGGGCGGTATCAGCTTGATAGGGCGGTGTGGCCATGGAAAACTTTGATGGCCATCTGGCTGTAGGACTCCATGCCGCCGGCGATGATGATGTCGGCCTGGTTGGCCAGGATTTTCCAGGCCGCATGGTTGATGGAATCGATGGCGCTGCCGCACTGCATTTCAACATAGGAGGCAGATGTTTCGTAGCCCAGGCCGGACGCCAGCATGGCATGACGGGCCGGATTACCAGCTTTAGAACAGCCGGTGGCTGAACCCAGAAACACGCTGTCCACATGGGCCTTTTCCTTGATTTTTGTTTTTTCAAGGAGGCCGTCGATCCCGATACCACCCAGTTTGGATGCATAAATGTCCTTCAGGGTTCCGCCCATGCGGCCAAATGCCGTACGAACACCGTCAACGATTACCACTTCTCTTTGTGCCATGGGTTTATTCTCCTTTTTTATATTCCAAAGTGGTTGCCAAAGGTGAAAATTGAGTTACAAGCCGGAATCTTTTACATACGATTAATTAAAAACGGTTGTCAAGAAAATAAAAACATACAACATAGCAGTGCTATGTCAATAATGATTTAATATTAAATAATATATTAAAGATTGACAAGTATTAAATAATAATTATACTGATGGTCGAATCAATGGGATTTCAACACGTTCGGCAAGTGAAAATCCTTATTCATCAATGGGGCTGGGAGGCCGTATGAAGTTAAGGGAACTCGTCGAGAAAACAGGTGTATCCACGGAGACGATCCAGTTTTATCTTCGGGAGGGTGTTCTTCCCAAGCCGCGCAAACGCGGCAGGGCCCAGGCAGACTATGGTGAGCACTATGTGGATCTCATCAGTCTGATCAAGAATCTCCAGGAAAAGCACTTTCTGCCCCTCTCCATCATCAAAAAGACCATCAAGCGACTGAAAAAACTCAGTCCCCAGCCAGGAACACTACTTTCACATGCAGAGTGAATTTTTCAGCCCTGTGGGGCATCTTCTTTCCCAGCAGGAAGTGACCGGTGAAGCGCAATTTTTGGAAATAACAGGTTTGGGAAAAAAATGGCTGGCCAGAGCTGAGACCTGGGGAATTATCACGGCTGAAATCCACAACGGCGAAAAAACATACGCATCAGATGATGTGGCCATCGGAAGGTTGATGGTGGAGATGGATCATGTGGGTATGGGACCCAAGGACGGTTTCAACCCCGAAGTGCTTCGGCACTACAAGGATCGTCTGCAGGAAATGATCCCTAGTCTCAATCGTCAGTTCGCAGACCACTTCTACGGGAAAAGTGTCAGAGGATGAATTCGCTGAAATAGGGTTTAGTGCCCTGAATCTGATGGGCTTCTATTTCTTTTTCCTGTTTCGCAAACTGGCGCACAAAGATACTCTTGCCCGGATCGTGCAACTGGAAAAAAGAAAACCGACCCCCTGAGAAATGTCTCAAAAGGGCGATCAACCAACCATGTAAGATCCGAATCTCGGTATAAGGAGAAAAGAATGGATTCTTCAGATATGGTAGATGAGAGAGCGGATGGGGTTACCATCGTCCGTACCACATCCACCTTTGATTGCGGGGGTCGATGCCCCATCAAACTACACGTAAAGGACAACAAGATACTGCGTGTTGAAGGTGACGACATCGCGGGTACCGACCAACAGCTCAGGACCTGTCTGCGCTGTCGGGCCTACCGCCAGTATGTCCACCATCCGGAACGGCTCATGCACCCGCTCAAACGTGTGGGGGAGAAGGGTGAAGGCAAATTTGAAAGAATTTCCTGGGACGAAGCCCTGGATACGCTGGCGAACAAACTCAAAAAAGTCAAGGAGACGTATGGGAATGCAGGTATTCTTCTGGCTACGGGAGGCGCCTACATTGCCGGGCTTCACAACGGCGGGTTTGCCGCAGCCCGATTGCTGGGACAGTTTGGCGGCTATACCACCCACTACGGCAACATCTCGTCCGAAGGGGCTGTGTGGGCTTCCCTGACCCAGTATGGATCCGTGATGGTGGGCAACAGCCGGGAAGACATGCTCAATTCAAAACTGATTATCCTGTGGGGTTGGGATCCGGCCCGCATGATTTCCGGCACCAACACCATGTACCACCTGATAAAGGCCAGGGAGAACGGTGCCAGAGTGATCGCCATCGATCCGCGCTATCACGACACCGCGG
Organism: uncultured delta proteobacterium; assembly: GCA_963823335.1. GTDB lineage: Bacteria > Desulfobacterota > Desulfobacteria > Desulfobacterales > B30-G6 > B30-G6. The sequence goes on from CAWGLD010000001.1 coordinate 1,930,085, forward strand.
CAGCCGTAGCCGATGAGTGGATTCCCATCTACCCCAGCACGGACACGGCCATGATGGTGGCTATGGCTTACGTCATGATCAAAGAGGACCTGCACGATCAAGCATTTCTGGATAAATACACACTGGGGTTTGAGACGTTCCGGGCCTATGTCATGGGTGAGGAAGACGGTGTGCAGAAAACACCGGCCTGGGCAGCGGAGATTACGGGTGTCCCGGCCGGAACCATCGAGCGGGTTGCCAGACTGTATGCCCAAACAAAACCGGCCGCTCTGATGGACTGCCAGGGGCCTGCCCGGAGTGCCATGGGGGAGCAGTACAACCGTTGTGCGTCTACCCTGTGTGCCATGACAGGCAACGTGGGCCGACCCGGCGGCAGTGCCGGCGGTGGTCTCATGGGGATTCCCATTGGTCACATGTTCCGCATGTCGGCCATCCCGCCGGGCAAGAATCCCGTGGAACAGGATGGTCCTAAAGTCAAGGGGACCCTGGACATCCGACTGCGCGTGGCCAAACGTATCCACATCAACAAGCTGTTCGACGCCATTTTAAAAGGCAAGGCCGGCGGGTACCCGGCCGATATCAAGATGATGTGGTCCATGTGCAACAACTACATCAACCAGACCGGCAACAGCAACAAGGCCCACCGTGCGCTGAAACAGCTGGATTTTCTGGCCGTGAACGAGCTTTTCATGACCGCTACGGCCCGATACGCCGATATTGTTCTGCCGGTGACAACGGCAGCCGAACGTTCCGATCTGACCAGACCCTGGCCGTCGGGTCCCTATTTTACATTTGTCAACCGGGCCCTGGAACCCCTGGGTGAGTGCAAATCCGACCTGGATATTGCCGGCGAACTGGCAGAGCGTCTGGGAATCGAAAATTTCAACCCCTTTACCGAAGACGACATCCTGCGCATGTTTGTGGAACAGAACCCGGAGACAGCCCCGCTGATTCCCGACTTTGATAAATTCCGGCGTGAGGGCATCCACCGGGTGACACTGGAAAAGCCCATCGTGGCCTTTCAGGCGCAGATCGAGGACCTGGAAAATCATCCCTTTGAGACGCCTTCCGGAAAGATCGAGATTTATTCACAGCGTGTCGCAGACCTGGACACCCCCTTGTGTCCCCCTATTCCCAAGTACATGCAGGTCCCGGAGGATCGCAGCGACCCTCTGGCTGAAAAATACCCGCTGCAGCTGCTCACGCCCCATCCCAGAAACCGGGTGCATTCCGAACTGTACAAGGTGGAATGGTTGCGGGAGGTTGAACGCACCGGGCCTGGATCAACCCTGTGGACGCAGACGGCACGGGGCATAACGGACGGTGATGAGATTTTTGTGTTCAATGATCGCGGCAGGGTGTTGATACCGGCCTGGGTGACGGAGAGAATCATACCGGGGGTTATCTCCATATTCGAAGGCGCCTGGTACACCCCGGATGAACAACGGCATCGACCGGGGCGCCTGTGCCAACACCCTGACCCGGGACGCCTACTCGGGTGGTGGGGCGGCGGTGATGAATACGTCTCTGGTGCAGGTTGAGAAAGTATAGCTATTTCATAAAAGAGCGACAATGTCGCGTTTCAAAAATTCGTTTCCACGAATTTATTAAAGTGGAGAGTATCATGCAAGTAGGATTTTACTTTGACCAGACGCGCTGCACCGGCTGCAGTGCATGCCGTGTGGCCTGTAAAGACTGGAACGATATCCCGGCCGGACCGGAAAACTGGATGAACGTCCATTATTCGGAAAAAGGAAAATGTCCGGATGTATTTGTCAGCTACACTGTCGCCGCCTGCTGGCATTGTGTTGATCCGGTCTGTATCCCGGCCTGCCCGGAAGGCGCCATTTCCAAAAGAGAACAGGACGGCATCGTTCTGGTGGACAGGGAGGCCTGTATCGGCAATGAGAAATGTGATGCCAAATGCCTGAAAGCATGCCCCTACGATGCGCCCCAGTTCGGTCCTGAAAAAGGGGCCAGGATGGGAAAGTGTAATTTCTGTGTCGACCGCTGGGAGGCCGGCAAGGTGCCGGACTGCGTGGAAGCCTGCCCGGTGAGGGCTCTGGAGGCCGGCCCCTGGATGAACTGGAGAAAAAATATGGAAAAATCAGGCAAGCCGAAGGCTTCAGGTACTCCAAGCCGGACCAAACCGGCGGTAATCTTTAAACCCAAGCAGAACCCTCAGGATCAATAATTTCATCACGAAAATAAAATCGTCCTACGATTTTATTAATGGAGTAAACCATGCCCAAAGTTGATTTGAGTGTGATCGGCAAAAAGAACGATCCCGTTGAATTTGAATATACCTGGAAAGACGTGGTGTTGTACGCCTTGAGCGTGGGTGCCACCGCACAGGAGTTTTCACATGTTTACGAACACGCACCCGATGGGTTGAAGGTTCTGCCGAGCTTTTGCGTGATCCCCTCCCTCAAAGCCTTTCCCTATGTGGGTGATGTGGACTGGCCTTTGTTCTTGCACGGCGAACAGCGTATTCGTCTGCACAGACCTTTACCGCCGGAAGGAAAAGTCGTGCAGGTGGGCGAGGTAAAAAATATTTATGACAAAGGCAAGGGCGCGGTGTACGATATTCGCATTACCGGCCGCACAACGGACGATGAACTGCTCTATGAAGCCGGGTATGTCAATTTTTATCTCGGGGCAGGCGGCTTCGGGGGAGACCCGGGGCCCAGGGGTGAGCGGCTTGAACCGCCGGAAGGCGCGGGCCCCGATTTCAGTGTGACGGAAGCCGTACCGGCATCGCAGGCCGCCCTCTATCGCCTCAACGGTGATCTCAACCCGTTGCATATCGATCCTGCGGCAGCCAAAAGGGCCGGATTCGAGCGTCCGATTCTGCATGGTCTCTGCACCTATGGTTATGCTGTCCGGGCAGTGATCAATGGCGGTCTGAATGGTGATTCCGAGCGCCTCAATGGGTTCAGTGCACGATTTTCACGTCCGGTTTACCCGGGAGAAACATTGACCACTGAAGGATGGAAAGCAGACAAGGGCTATATCGTAAGGGTGAGTTCGCCTGCAGACACGGTGATCACCAATGCATATGCAGAGATCGCTTGACCCTATAGTGGCATGAACAACATGGCAAGGTATCGATAGGGTTAATACTTCAATTTTCTTTTATCGCAAAAAGAACCGTGAAAAGTTTTGGCTGAACAGATACAGGAGGAAGCATGGCTACCAAATTTTTTAGCGAAAGAAATCTGAAGTTTATGTTGTACGAAGTGCACGACGTGTTGTTGCTCACGCAGTACGACGTATTACGCGGAACACAACCGGAAAATGTTTGATATGGTCCTGAAGGCTGCCGGACAAGGTCGGCAAGGATCTCCTTTTTCCCGATATTTGAGGAGATGGACCGCAAACAGCCGGAGCTGGTCAACGGCGAGGTCAAAGTCCATCCCGCCGTTCGTAAAATAATGAAGGAATTCGGGGAAGGCGGCTGGATCACCGCCCGGGTCCCCTTTGATCTGGATGGCGAGCAACTGCCGCACCTGATTGCCGACACCTGCGAATATCTTTTCCAGTGTGCTAACTACTCTGCCAACGCTTATCATGGACTAACAGCCGGCGCGGCCAATTTGATTGAAACTTTTGGCAGCAAAGAACTGTATGACACCTACACACCGAAAATGTATACGGGGGAATGGCAGGGGACCATGGCTCTGACCGAGCCCGAAGCCGGTTCTTCGCTGTCCGATATCACCACCATGGCCGAACCAACTGATGAGGGCTATTATCGCATCAAGGGTCAAAAAATATTTATTTCCGCCGGGGACCATGATGGTGTCGATAACGTGGTACATTTAATGCTGGCCAAAATTGAAGGTGCGCCAGCAGGTGTGAAAGGCATTTCCCTGTTTGTGGTACCCAAGAAGCGTTTGGATGACAAGGGCGAGCTCGTTTCCAATGACGTTGTAACCTCCGGTATTTATCACAAGCTGGGGTATCGGGGATGTCCCATTGCGCAGCTCAGTCTGGGAGATAAAAACGACTGTCGCGGTTGGCTGGTGGGGGAACCCCATAAGGGTTTGAAATACATGTTTCTAATGATGAATGGTGCCCGAATTGGTGTCGGTTTGGGTGCCGCTGCCATGTCCACCGCGGCCTATTATGCCGCCCTGGAGTATGCAAAGACCCGTCGCCAGGGCCGGATCGTCTCACAAAAGGATCCGAGCCTGCCGCCGGTTCCCATCATCGAGCACGCGGATGTCAAACGCATGCTGTTGTTTCAGCGTGCCGTGACCGAGGGAGGATATTCCATTCTGATGCAGTGCAGCAAATACCTGGATCTGCAGCACATCGTCAACGATGAAGAAAAAGAAAAATACAACCTGCTGCTGGAAATTTTGACGCCGGTCGCCAAAAGCTATCCATCGGAAATGGGTGTTCAGTCCATCAGTCAGGGATTGCAGTGTCTGGGAGGGTCGGGTTATTGTGACGATTATCCCCTGGAGCAGTATTATCGTGATGCCCGCATTCATCCGATTCACGAAGGAACTACAGGTATTCAGGGCATGGATCTTCTGGGTCGCAAGGTGCTCATGCAGAACGGCCGCGCTTTTGAACTGCTGATAACAGAAATTCAGGCAACCGTCGCGGCTGCATCGGATTTCTCAGAACTTCGGGACCCTGCCCGACAGCTTGGCGAGGCTTTGTCGGATCTGCAAAAAGTTACCGAACATTTGGTTGCCATTGCCCGGACAAAAGGCCCTGAATACTTTCTGGCGGACGCCACCCTGTATTTGGAGCTTTTCGGTATCGTCGCTGTGGCCTGGCAGTGGCTGCTGCAGGGCAGCGCCATTCAAAAAGCCTTGAACAATGGCGCAAAAAACAAGGAGTTGAATTTTTACCACGGGAAAATGGCTGCTCTACGATATTTCTTTGGTTACGAACTGCCCAAAACACTGGGGCTGGCCGAACGCCTCATGCATACGGATGGGTTGACCGTGGACATGCGAACCGAACTCTTTAATGACTGATTTCACAAATAAAGATAAAATTGAGGAGGCAGCGATGAAAATTTTAAGGGTAAACATGACAGAGGCAAGCATAACCGTCGAAGATCTGCCCCGGAAATATATGGGCCTGGGGGGCAGGGGCCTGACCTCGGTCCTGATCAACGATGATGTGCCGCCTTCCTGCGACCCGCTGGGACCGGACAATAAACTTATATTTGCACCCGGTCTTCTCACCGGAACCATGTTGGTGAACACGAGCCGGCTGTCAATCGGCGCCAAAAGCCCGCTGACCCGGGGGATTAAAGAAAGTAACGCAGGTGGAACCGTGGGAGCCTCGTTGGGCAAGCTGGGAATTGCCGCAATCATCGTCGAGGGTCAGGCGCCAGAGGGTGCATACCATCTCTTAACAATCGATGCAAAGGGTGATGCTGCCCTGGAATCCGCCAAGGATTACACAGGTATGCGGACCTACGCTCTGGTGGAAAAACTGCTTCAGGTATATGACGAGAAAAGTGGTGTGCTGTGTATCGGGCCCGCCGGTGAATTCAGAATGGCATCGGCCTCGATCCAGAGTTCGGATGCCGATGGCCGGCCATGCAGAGCCGCAGGGCGGGGAGGTCTTGGCGCGGTCATGGGTGCCAAGGGTTTGAAAGCGATTGTTGTGAGCCCCTTTGGTAAGGGTGCCGATGCCCTGGCAGATGCGGATGGGTTCAAAGAAGCTGCCAAGGCATTTGCAGCGGCCGTCCAGGCCGACCCTTTTGCCAGCCAGATACTGCCGGCCATGGGAACGGCTGCGCTCACATCGATGGTCAACGCCATGGGCGCCTTTCCCAGTCGAAATGCAACCCAGGGCGTCATGAAGAACCATGAGAAAATCAGTGGCGAAAAGATGGTGGCACTCATCAATGAAAGAGGTGGCAAAGTGGGCCATAGGGGTTGTTCCCAGTGCATCATTCGCTGTTCCAATGAATTTGTGGATCAGGAGGGGCAATACATAACCGGTTCCCTGGAATATGAAACCATCTGGGCCATGGGGGGCATGACCGACATCGATGATTTGGATACCATTGCCAGGCTCGATTTTTTGGCGGATGACATCGGGCTGGATACCATGAATACGGGTGTGGCCATGGCTGTGGCTATGGACGCCGGTTACAGGGAATTTGGTGATGGCCGGGCGGCCATTGAAATGATGGAAGAAATTGCCCGGGGCACTGAGATTGGGAAAATACTCGGAAACGGGCCCGCATCGGTGGGAAAACACTTCAATCATCATCGTGTGCCGGTAGTCAAGGGCCAGAGCATTGCGGCATACGACCCCCGGGGCATGCAGGGAAACGGTGTTACCTATGCCACCTCACCCATGGGAGCGGATCACACGGCCGGGAACCTGATCGGCAGCTATCTGACCGGTGTTCTCAACCCTCTTGAAATCGATGGGCAGGTGGCGGCTTCCCGAAATGCCCAGATTTTTATGGCCTATCTCGATTGCACGGGGCTTTGCCTTTTTACGGCCGGTGCGATGGCAAGCCAGGAGGGGGCCCAGGCATTGGTTGATATGATTAACATCAAGTGTGGTACGCAGTTGGGAACCGGGGAAGCTGTCGGTATGGGCGCCCAGGTATTGAAAGCCGAGCGGGACTTCAATTTCAAAGCCGGTTTAACCAGGAAAGACGATCGCCTGGCCAGATTTTTCTATGAGGAACCCTTGCCACCTCACAACAAGGTATTTCTTATGAGTGATGACGACCTGGACAGTGTTCATGACCCTGTTTAAGATCAACTAAAAGCAACTCCCGGTTATCCGGACCGGGATTATTTGCTTGGAGGAATTCGTTCATGTTTCAATTCAACCCAAAAGAGCGCTACACCATGCCGGCCCACTTTGGACCCCGAACCAGCAAAGTACCTTCGGGCTGGTATCACAATGTCACCAATCTGGTCATATCCTATCGGACCGACAGGGATAAACTGGCGGCCTATGTGCCGGAACCCTTTGAGATTGCCGAAGAGGCCATTGTATCGGTGACGTATGCCTGTAACAAAGAGGTGGACTGGCTGGCCGGGCATGGATGTTTTTCTATCGGAAATAGAATCTGAAACGCGCAATATCTTGTTTCCCAGGTACGATCATGACCTGGTCAGAAACTATCTGGACCCTTATATCAAAAAAGGACATACAGGGACAAACGCTTGGAAAGGATTTTATTCCTACCCCAACCCCATATACGAAAAAGCCGATTTCCTGGTGAATCCCTTTAACATTTATACCATAAGGGTTGTAAACGAATGAACAGTCCAAATGATGTTGCTTTTCAATCGGCCACCGAATTGGTTAGGGCCATTCAGGACCGGCGTATCAGCTCCCTTGAACTGCTCGAGTTGTATATAGAAAGGTTTGAGCGCTTGAACCCGGTCATCAACGCCATTGTGGCCACTGACTTCGAGAACGCCCGCCGGCGGGCCCGTCAGGCCGACGATGCGCTTTCAAAAAATGAATACTGGGGAGTGTTGCATGGACTTCCCATAACCATCAAGGATTCCATCGAAGTCACCGGTATGCCCTGCACGTCAGGGGCGCCTGAATTGAAAAACAACCTGCCGGGCAGGAATGCCGATGTTGTTCAGGCATTACTCGATGCCGGGGCGATCGTATTCGGGAAAACAAACCTGCCTTTTTACGCCATGGATTTTCAAAGTTATAACGATGTATATGGCCAGACAAACAATCCATGGGATGTTTCAAAAATCCCGGGTGGTTCGTCGGGCGGTTCGGCGGCAGCCCTGGCGGCAGGTTTGACCGGGCTCGAAATAGGCAGTGATATCGGCGGTTCCATCCGTAACCCGGCCCATTTTTGCGGGGTTTTCGGTCTCAAACCTTCTTTTGACATCATCCCCATGCGGGGGCATATCCCGCCGCCTCCCGGTGTATTTAAAGGTGCATACTCACTGCCGGGGGATATCGCGGTCGTCGGTCCCCTGGCCCGAAGCGCCAAAGATCTGGACTTGATTTTAGATTTGATTGTCGCTCCACCAGAATACCTGAAAACGGCCTGGAGTGTTCATCTGCCTCCGGCGCGAAAAAAGCGTCTCCAGGACTACAAAATAGCCCTATGGCTGGATGACCCTGTTTTTCCTGTCGACACCCTTGTGGGCGACGCTATCCAGAAGACCGCAGATGAACTGGTGAAGTATGGGGCGAAGATCCAGGAAGAAAAACCGGATATCGATTTTGCCAGGAGCCATGAAGTTTACACGCAGCTGCTTTCGGCGGTATCCAGCCCTGGTTTGCCCCGGGACATTTTCGAGCAGGCCCTGGGAGAGGTCCCGAATCTGGTGGAAACGGATAAAGGTTATCAGGCCCAGTGGGTAAGAGGAACGACGATGTTGCACCGCAACTGGCTGTCCCTCAATTACGAGCGATTGAAATTGAGGCAGAGGTGGGCCGATTTTTTTACGGAATTCGACATATTTCTATGTCCGGCCGCACCGGTAACGGCCTTTGCGCATGACCACAGCCCTTTTTTTGAACGAACCCTGGCCGTAAACCAGGAGCACAGGCCTTATGCGGACACGCTTCTGGGTTGGGCGGGGCTGACCTGCGTGGCTTATCTGCCGGCCACAATCGCTCCGATAGGTCTGGCGGAAAACGGGATGCCGGTGGGGGTTCAAGTTGTCGGTCCCTATCTTGAGGACAAAACATCGATCCATTTTGCCGGTTTGTTGGAAGAAACAATTGGCGGGTTTATGGTGCCTGCAGGATTTAAAACATCATAGCCAATCAGGTCGACAAGGGAATGGATCCGGTCAAATTCCTGTCGATGGTCCTAGCGGCCATCGAAAGGTGATAAACCCCCAAGAGGTTAGAAACGCGGTCGTGCCTACAATTCTATCAACAGGAAAGGAAACCCTATGAAGGTTATTGGAATTAATGCGAGTCCGAGAAAGAAGGCAAACACCCAGACATTGGTTGAAGCCGTGTTGGCAGGGGCGGCAGAGAGCGGCGCGGAAACCCGTCTTGTGAATTTAAGGGAGTTGACAATACATGGATGCCTGGGGTGTGAAGGATGTAAAAAACAACTGGGTCAATGTGTTCAGAAAGATGACCTGACCACATTGCTTAAGGACATGACAAGCTATGATGCCATCGTAATGGGAACACCGGTTTACTGGTACCATGTGTCAGCGCAGCTCAAGATGCTGGTGGATCGCCTTTACTGCTTTTTTGAATTTGGAGAAAACCCGGATACTGGCGAACAGACTATCCACTCGGTGTTTCCGAGCGGGAAAAAGCTTCTGTTTATCATCTCCCGTGGCGATCCTGAGCCACCAAAGTTTTTTTCACAATTTTACGATCATTTGAACGAATGGCTCACTTTGATCCCGCTTTCTCTAGGCGTTGCGAAGCATAAATTTTTGCATCAATATGAAACAGGTAATGACCGGAAATCGGCGGTAAATGATCCCGAGATACTGGGAAAAGCCAAAGCATTGGGTGCCGGTTTTTTGTCAACGGCGTCCCTGTAGAAACACCGACAGGAGGCAACGACATGTCAAATTTCGAAGCAATATTGCGCCTGGATGCGACAGCCCAGGCTGAGCTGATACGCCGCAGAAAAATAAAGCCCTTGGAATTGGTGGAAGCCGCGATAGAAGGGGTCGAAAAGGTGAATCCAGACCTGAATCTGGTCATCACAACCCTTTTTCGCCTGGCGGTACAGCTCGAAGAAGCAAGACCATGGGCTGCCCGGCGGCCACCGGTATGTGCTTGAAGGTCAGCTGCAATTGAAGGACCTCGTAGCTTGATGCGAGGTCCTTCAATTAATGGGGGTAGGAAATGACGACCGGAACCCAGAGGATATAGATCCCGGACGCCAGCATTGCCGTCATCAGCCATAAAAAGGCTTTTGATATATTTATGCAAAAAAAGTAAAATCGATACCACTATTTTTCTTGAGAACATGAAAAGGAGGACGGATGTTTAGTTTTGCATTGTCTAAAGAACAGAAAATGGTCAAGGACGAGGTGTCAAAACTCGTTAAAAGCATGCTGGTGGACACGGCCCACGATATGGATGAGCAGCGGGCAATACCGCCGGAAGCGATTCAAAAAGTGTGGGAATTGGGATTTTCGATTTCCATGGTTCCTGAATCGTACGGGGGGTTCGGCCTGAAGGACTCACCGATTGAGACCACATTAATTCTGGAGGAACTGGCCCGGGGTGATATGGCCTTTGCCCTGGGGGTCATGATGCCGTCTCTTTTCATCCACCCCTTGGCTGAAATGGGCACCCAGGAGCAGAAAGAGATGTATCTGCCCCGCTATTGCGGCGACACTTTTAAGCCGTGCACCCTGGCCATCCAGGAACCCCACGTAGGTTTCGATCCGTTTTCCCTGAGAACCACCGCCGTTCGTAAAGAGGGTGGCTATCTCCTCAACGGGAAAAAATGTTTTGTGCCCGGCGCAAAGGCATCCGGACACATGCTGGTAGCGTCAATGCTGGATGACGAACCCGCTCTGTTTATCGTCCCTGGGAATGCCCCGGGAATGACCGTGGGGGAGAGAGAAAAAAACCTTGGTCTGTATGCCCTCGAGACTTTTGAAGTGGTTTTCGAAAACTGTCAAATCCCGGTGAAAGACCGTCTGGGAGGGGAAAACGGGTGCGATTACAGCCGCTTGATTCAAAAATCCCGGGTGGCCATGTCAGCCATCGGTACCGGGGTTTCCCGGGCATCCCTCGATTTCGTTAAAGCGTATGCACGGCAGCGGGTACAGTTTGGGGAACCGATTGCCCACAAGCAGTCCATCGCCTTCATGCTGGCGGAAATGGCCTACGAGGTCGATGCCATGCGGCTCATGACCTGGAAAGCGGCATCGAGACTGGAGGCAGGTAAGGATGCGGCACGAGAATCCTACCTGGCGAAGCTTTACGCCGGAGAAATGAGCATGAAAATTACCGATCACGGCGTCCAGGTGATGGGGGGGCACGGGTACATCCGTGATTACCCGGTTGAACGATATTTCCGCAATGGTCGCGGCGTCGGTATTCTGGAGGGCATTGCAACGCTATAATCTCTGTCCCCACAAGGGTAGATAACCGGGAATGATAAACCCGATTTCAATTCAATCACAGCAACGGATTTAGGGAGAAGACAACATGATCAACCTGGAATTGACCGACGAGATAAAAAAACTCAAGCATGACCTGAATAACCTTTCCCTTTCGCTTTTCAGGCCCATCTCAAGAAAATACGACGAGGCCGAGCACGCATATCCAAAGGAGCTGGATGTTCTCAGGGGGCTCAGGGAGCAAAGAAAGCCCAAAACAAAAGGGCAAGAAGAGAAAAAGACCAAGAGCGCAAAGAAACCCGGTATGGGTAAAAATCTCCAGGCGGTCATTTCCATAGAAGAACTGTGCTGGGGCGATACGGGTTTGACGCTCAGCTGGCCGGGTGCAGGGCTGGGTAATGCCGCCATCGATGCGGTAGCCACAGAGGAACAGCTGGAGCGCTTCGGGCACAAGTGGGCTGCCATGGCCATTACCGAACCAGAGGCGGGTTCCGACACAGCCTCGATTACCACCACTGCGGAACTCGACGGAGAGGAGTGGGTTCTCAACGGCGAAAAGATATTTGTCACGGCTGCCGACAGGAGTGAAGCCGTTGTCGTATGGGCCACCATAGACAAAAAAGCCGGCAGGGGAGGTATCAAGTCATTTGTGGTGGAAAAGGGATCCCCGGGCTTCAAGCTGGATCATCTGGAAAAGAAACTGGGCATCCGTGCCTCGGACACCGGTGCGTTTGTTCTCAATAACTGCCGGATACCAAAAGACAACATCCTGGGCAGCAGCGAAGTGAAGCAAGAAAAGACCACGGCCGGGTTCAAGGGTGTCATGAAAACCTTTGACAATACGAGACCTCACGTGGCCGCCCAGGGTCTTGGCATTGCCCGGGCCGCCCTGGAATTCACCAAAGGAAAACTGGAAGAGGACGGCGCCGTTTTCGATTACCGAAATCATCCCAACCGTATTGCCAGCCGTGAAAAAGAGTACTACCTTATGGAAGCCCACCTGGAGGCGGCCAGACTTCTCACCTGGCGGGCCGCATGGATGGCCGACAACGGGGAGAGAAACAGCATGGAGGCTTCCATGTCCAAGGCCAAGAGCGGCCGCTCGGCGACGCTGATAACCCAGAAGTGCTGTGAACTGCTGGGGCCTGTCGGCTTTTCCTGCCGTGAACTGGCCGAGAAATGGATGCGGGATGCCAAGATCATCGATATATACGAAGGAACGGGTCAGATACAGCACCTGATCGTTGCCCGTCAGTTTTTGGGACTGAGTAGCAAGGAACTCAAGTAGAATCTGTCTAAAAAAAGATTTTTGGCCCAATTCCTGTGTTGGGTCCGAACTTCAACTCCTCGGAATACAACAGTATGCACCCCAAGGGCACTTTCTGTGGGCGCCTGCGGGTTGAAGTACGGACCCGCCTTGAACTTGACGAAGATCCCGCTCTTTTTGCGGGGAACCAAAACCCATTTTTTGAGATCAGATTCTTTAATAATAATTTTCTAATGCCGGAGTGGAATCAATGTCAGATGAAGCAACACTGAATCCTAAATTTAAAGAAGCCTTGCTGACCCGACTGCCGGACAGGATGCCGTTCTGGAAACTGCTTGGCATCGAGTTTGTGGATGTGGGCAAGGGCTGGGCCAAGATGCGCATGCCCTTTTCCCACAAACTGACCAACTCTACGGGAGTTGCTCACGGGGGTGGGCTTTTTTCACTTGCCGATTCTGCCGGCAGCATGGCCCTGGTGAGCATGATAGATAAGGGAGAGGTCGTTACAACGGTGGAAATGAAGATCAATTTTCTCCGGCCATTGCAAAAGGGGGAGGCTCTAGCGGAAGCACGGATTATTCACTGTGGTAGAACCACCGCCCTCGGGGAGGTCGAGGTGAAAGACGCTTCTGGAACTTTGATAGCCAAGGGCATGGCGACGTTTCTGCGAAAAACAGCGGCTGAATAGATGCTGGCTCCAAAAAGAATTTATGGGACCGTTCTCCGGCCAGGCTTCCGGTTTGATCAAGGAGATCAAACCGGCGGCCGAGATTCTTGAAGGCATGGCTGAAGAAGCGGCCGAGATTCTGACCGAAAGACTTCCGGCAGAAGTCACCATCGTTTTTTTCAAGCCGTGAAAAGAAGCAAAGACAGAACATCTCACGCTGGAATGAGATCTCAGGTCAATATCTTCAGAATCCGAGGTGCCATTCTTTCGGGTATGCCGGGTATGGCCTTGGGATAGCCGATGATAAGCGGTGCGACAATCCGGTGATCTTCAGACATGCCCATGAGATTAAGCAACTCAGGATCCTGAATGCTTGTTCCCAGACCGATCCAGCAGGTTCCCAGTCCTCTTGCCGAGGCACCAAACATGAAATAACAGGCCGCCAGGGAGCAGTCCACGTAAAGGTTGTTTATCTCCCTGGATCCGACAATATACACCAGGCTGGGGGCGTTATAAAACACGTTGAAATGCGGATTTCGCATGGCGGCCTCGTATTTCTTGCTCGGGGCTTCCGGATTTGCCTCAATAAATGCAAGTATATTTTTTTTGCTTTCATCTGAAAGCCTTTTGATCAGTTCCTTGTCGTTGATGACGATAAAATTCCATGGCTGCCCGTTACCCGCGCTGGGCGCAAGACAACTGTCGTGGATGATTTCCTGAATCGTTTCCATCGGTACTGCTTTGTCCTCGAAGTCCCTGATGGCGCGTCTGTTTTTTAAAAGTTCACTAAATTGGGTCATGGTGTGTTCCTTTCTTTAAGCATACAGGTTAGTGCATTTGCCAGAGTAACATTCCGAAACTGCTCCGGCAAATAAAGATTCTGTTTCATGCTTCGTTGTGATCGCTCGCGCATGAAAATTTATGACAATAGCTATAATGAATAGCAACCGAAAATGAACTACCCCGCAGCAAGCTTCGGGGTATCTATTGTCATGCCGGACACGATCCGGCATCCAGAAAGAGACTGGATGCTCCCGGCTCAATTACTTGCCGGGGCAGGCTTATCAAGTCCGGCATGACGGATTTTGGCTGTTTCGTCGCCGAGTTAATAAGATCGCCTGAGATACCGACCGTACTGTGCCAGATAGGCGATGACCTTGGCACCAACTTCCGGGCTGCGGTAGGTGTATATCCCCAGGTCCGCTAGCCTGCCAATGGGTTTGGATTTCCGGCGATCGTTGACGGCCGTCACGATGACCGGCTTGCCGTAGCGGGCGATTCGATCGAAAAGCCCTTCCACCATTTTCAGCTCGCCTTCCACCATTGCCTTATGGTATTTTTTCACGTTCTCGGCGGCTTCGAACGGCAATCCAGCGGGCAGACGCGGCACATACCCGATGCAGCTGATAACCAGCACGGCATCGATACCGTCGGTTTTCATCATATTTCCGATGCAGGCATAGGAACTGTGCACGGTTCCGGCCATGTCGACGGGGTTTGCATGAGACCAGCGGGATGGAAGGATGCGATCCAGCCTCGCTATGGTTTCATCAGACAAGGGCGGTACTTTCAAGCCCAATTCGCGACAGGCATCGGCTGCCACCACGCCGAAACCACCACCCACCGTAACAATCCCCACCCGGTTGTTTTTCGGGATGGGTTGCCCGATCAACGCCGAGGCGGTATCCACCATGTCATCGACGGTATTTACCCGGATGACGCCTGACTGTTTAAAAACCGCATCGTGGATTCTGTCCGAGCCGCTGAGGGAAGCTGTGTGAGACATGGCAGCGCGCGCACCTTCCGGACTGCGGCCGGCCTTCAATACGATGATGGGTTTTTTGCGCGTTACCTGTTTGGCCAAATCGAGAAACCGGCGTCCATCTTTCAGCCCTTCGATGTAGGCACAGATTATTTTCGTTTCCGCATCTTCGGCCAGATACTCGATATAATCCTCGATGGTCAGGTCGGCTTCATTACCGCTGCTGACATATTTGCTGAACCCGAACCCTTTATCAGTGCCCTGCCGGATTATATATCCTCCAAAGTTTCCGCTATGAGAGACGATTCCCACGGGACCGGGCTTGATATCCTCTTCTCCCGTTGTGAACAGACCGGATGATGTATTGAAGTGCCCGTTGCAATTAGGGCCGACGACCCTGATTCCCCCGCTTCTTGCGACCCTGACAATCTCCGCTTCGTGTTCGGCACCCGCGCTGCCGGTTTCCTTGAAACCGGCGGTAATGATCAGGACGGACTTTACATTTTTGGTGACACAGTCCTGAATGGCCGCCGCCGTGTGGGCCGGTGGAATGACGATGACCGCGAAATCGACATCCCCGGGTACTTCCGTTAAACGGGCATAGGCAGGCCTTCCAAGTATCTCCTTTTCCTTGGGGTTGATGGGGTAAACCTTGAACGGGGTCTTTTTTCTGACCATGCGGCTCATGACACCGAAGCCCCATTTGTCGGGGTTGTTACTGGCGCCGATTACCGCAACCGAGCGTGGTGAAAAAAGATAGTCGATATTTTTGAGTGATGGATGCACTGTGTCAAACTTTTTTAAAACGTCTTCATTATATTAAAGATTGAAGAACCTCGCAGCATGCGAAGCACTGCCGAACGGCAGAACCTACGGGGAATGCGCTCGCTGTTGCGGTTCAAATGATCTAACGATATAGGTGATCAAAAGTTGATGTATCGCTTTGTTCTATCGTTTATACAGCAGATAGAATTCCGTAACAAGGCACTTAACGGTCATGGCAAAACTTTCTACCAGGGGGCAAGCGGCAAGGGCCATACGGGACGGGTATTTACGTTAAAAATCCCGGTTTCTGATAGTCCGGGTCAGGGTAACGGTAGAATCCTTTTCCGGATTTCAGACCCAGTTCGCCTTTCTGGATATATGAATCCAGAAAATCTGTGGCTAATTTTGTGGTTTCAGCTACCGTCCCGGGATTTCCCATCATGGCCTCGATTTGTTCAGCCCGTTCTTCCAGTTCCTTTTTGACAATATCCAGGCCGATGACGTCCATGGTTCCAAAAGGACCGCATTGCGGGTTGTGGGTCAGCATCCATGATTTGTCCACGTCCTGCGGGTCCGCAAAACCTTCGGCGACAAGAACCAGGGCAGTAGAGAGAACTGAGCTGACCATGGGGCCGCTAAGCGATTTATCCTCTTCTGCATTTGCCAAAAACGCGGGCTTTTGAAAATCCGGCTCGGGATATTCATAAAATCCTGTGCCGGTTTTGATGCCCAGATTCCCCCTGTCGATGTATGGCTGCAGAAAACTGTGGATAGCCGCTACGATCGCGGGGCTGCTGGGGGCTTTCTCTCGATTGAGACTTTCCGCCAGGACGTCCATCACCAGGTTTAACCCCACACCGTCCAGCATGCCAAAGGGGCCGATGGTATCGTTCTGGTTCAGCATCCAGGATCGATCGATTTCCTTGAAGTCAACGCCCACAATCGCTGCCTAGCACCTGGGCGGTTCCCAGGAGTCCGCCAAACATGGTGTTGTGAAGATATCCTTCACGCTCTTTTTTGAGCACGACACACACTTGCCCCTGGCTTTTAACGAATCGCTGGACGATGTCCATGGTTTCGGGTGATGTTCGGGGTCCGGCCACGATATCGACCAGGGGCCTCGTTTGGTGAAAATGCATGGCCGCAAATCTGTCTCCCCGTCTCACCGCACTCTCTATCTTGGAAGGCAGCAGGGTCGAGGTATTGGTGGTCATGATGGCGTGCGGGGCAAGCAATTGGTCGAACTGCCGGTGGGTCTGGCGCTTTAACGCCAGTCTCTCGAACACGGACTCACTGAGAAGATCGGCATCCCGCGCCGCTTCCTTCGGATTGGTTGTCCGGGTAATGCGGGCCGATGCGTCTTTGATGACCTTGTGATCGGCCACACCCAGTTCCACCAGAGCCTGGCCCCAGTTCAACTGTCTTTCCGGTACCATATCGAGTGCCTGCTCCGAAATATCATAGAGGGTCGCCTGGTATCCGGCCACAGCGGTGATCAGGGAATTGTAACACCCCATGGTGCCGGCACCCACGAAGCACACCTTTTTGATTTCAGTAATTGGCATTGTCTTCCTTCAATGATAATCTTTCTTTGTGTTTCGTTGTGTGCTTATGGACATGACACGCTATTCGAATTCGATATGACAAATTTTATCAAATGATTGCAGGATAATCAAAGTGTTTGGCGTTTCAGATCTTGCTTTTTATTCAGGTTTTTAAGAAGGCAGCAGGCTTTCGTGTTCAGGAATACTGGCAAGAATTATGAATTCATGCTAATACATCACGGTATGAATTAAATTCATGAACTGAGGAGGAATAATCGATGACAGACATGAGCTTGTACCGACAGCTGGCGGCGGATATCGGTTTCCCCGAGTCAAAAATGATGCCTGAAATGTTTGCATTTGTTGCCGATGAAGACGAGGCAAAGTTAATGCTGGCCGCCTCGCCGCCGGCTACTGTTGAGGAAATATCAGATAAAACCGGTTTTCCCGTCGATACAGTTAAATCGATGATAGAGGCATTGTTTAACAAGGGATTGATCTTTAAATCCAAGAAACCGGATGCAACCCGTTACTACAAAGTGCGGCATTATATGCAGTTTCACGATGCCACCGTCCTCACGCCGGGCATAGACAAGGCCTACCTGGAGCTCTGGAAAAAATTTGAAGCCACCGAGCTGCGGACTTTTCAGGAAATGGCCAAGAATAACGACTTCCCCCAGGGGATGCGGGTGGTGCCGGTGAACGTGACCATCGAAGCACAGAACCAGGTCATGGCTTTCGAAGATGTGAAAAACATGGTGGAGGAAGCCCATGCCATAGCGGTTACCAATTGTTCCTGCAGGACCATTCACGGAATTACGGATGTACCCATGGAAGTTTGCATGCAGCTCAACAAGGCCGCTGATTACGCCCTGGAACGGGGTACCGGGCGGGCGCTGACCAAGCCTGAAGCTATCGAGATGCTCAAAATGTGTGAGGAGGAGGGTCTGGTACACTGTGTTGAAAATAAACATGGTCTGGGGCATGTCATCTGCAACTGTGACAATGTGGGCTGCAGCAACTGGGGACACGACCGGGTCTATGTCAAGAAATTTACGGCGCCCAGCCGCTTTAAAGCCCGGGTCGCGCCTGAGCTGTGTACCTCCTGCGAGACGTGTGTGGACCGCTGCTTTTTCGATGCCGTAACCATGGAAGGGCCGGACGATACCGCCCTCATCGACGCCGCCAAGTGCATGGGTTGCGGCATTTGCGTGCCGACCTGTCCCGGAGAGGCTATCGCATACGAAGAAATCAGGCAGAAGACGTTTATACCCCAATAAAATCGCCATACGATTTTATGAAACGCTACGTTGGCGTTTCTTTCAGCAGCTTACAGGTGCTTCTAAACTGTGATGGGACAATGCGTCAACCCTTGGACAACATCATGAACAATGAATATGTGTCTCGTTTGAATCGAACCATTGATTATATTTACAGCCATAGTCATGAGGAGTTGAACCTGGCGAAACTGTCCGAAGTTGCCTGTTTTTTCAAAATATCATTTCCATCGCATATTCCGCGCCATTCTGGGTGAAACCGTCAACGAGTTCGTGCAGAGAATTCGGCTGGAAAGGTCCATGGGTCAGTTGATGCTGTACAAATATAAATCCATCACCGAGATTGCACTGGATACCGGTTTTTCAAGTTCCCAGAACTTTGCCCGATCCTTTAAAGCGCAATATGGCATTACACCCTCCCAGGCAAGAGCCGATTATTACTGGGACAGCTATCTGAAGAAAATGCAGAAAATAAAGGGCCCTGATATCGATGTCTTGCAGTCTGATGAGATGGGTCCGGTGGACCATTACATCCTGCAGCTCAAACAGTCCCTTGAAAAGAGATTGACTGCCTCACCCGAGATGCATGTGACCATAAAAAAACTTCCGTCCTATCGCGTGGCTTACATCAGAACCTGGGGTCTTACAGTGTCGAAGCCGGCAGTGCCGCTTTGCAAAATTACGGCAGTGGGCGAATTCCAAGGGATATCTCAATGACGATGCGATTGTCATGGGGGTTGCGGGTAACAGCCCCTATTTTACACCGCCGGAAAAACTGATTTTCGATGCCTGTATTACGGTGCCAGAGGCCACACCGGCAGATCGATGTGTCAATATTCAATCGCTCCAGGGGGGCGATTTTGCGGTTCTCCATTGTGATATTGACATTCATCGCCTGGAAGAAGAGTGGCTGCGTTTTCTGCTTAACTGGCTGGTCAAAAGCGATTACCAACCGGATGATCGCCCTTCCTACAGCATTTATTATAGTACACCGGAAGAGCCGTTGGTTGCAAAACGGGTTCTTGTTGATCTTTGTCTGCCCGTTACGTCTTTGATGCGATGAAAGCAAGCGTTGAAACACCAATAGCAAAGATATGGATATTAAATCGTATTAGGTAATAAATAAGATCATAAATCACCTTTGTACCAACACCAGACCACAAGGAGGGAAGGGGCATGAGAAGACAGATTTCAATGATAGCAATGATAGCAATATGTGTCGTATGCCTCGCAGGAGCCATTGCTTTGGCCGGTCCCAAGGATGTCGTCAAAATCGGCCTGCAGTACGACCCCGGTACTTTGAACATGTTTCAGATGAAAACGGGCATCGAAATACCGGCGATTTTGCCCATGTATCAGTTGTTGATGGTCACCGACCCATTTACCGGGGAA
Organism: uncultured delta proteobacterium; assembly: GCA_963823335.1. GTDB lineage: Bacteria > Desulfobacterota > Desulfobacteria > Desulfobacterales > B30-G6 > B30-G6. Next base: position 1,949,804 of record CAWGLD010000001.1, read on the forward strand.
CGCACCTTTGAATCTTCCTTGACAGAATCGGCCGAGGTTCTGGAAAACGGCAAGGATGTCAAGTTTAAAATAGTCAGGGGCAACACCTTCCACACCGGAGATCCGGTGACGGCCCACGATGTCAAGTTTACCTACGAACAATGCGCCAACCCGTCCAACGCCAATCTGATGGCCGGACCGCTGGACGAGATCGAGGACATCGAAATCATAGATGACTACACTTTTATTTTCCGCTTTTACGAACCCTATGCTGCCTGGCAAGAACTGCTGTGGATCGGGATCTGTTCCCAGAAATACTACGAAAAAGTGGGTCCGGAAGAATTCGGCAAACGTCCGTGGGCAGCGGTCCCTTTAAATTTGTGGAACGCAAAATCGGCGAGTTCATCACCCTGAAAGCCGACCCGAACTATCGTTGGACATTACAGGTGCCCTACACCGACCCGAATACCGGGGAGAAAAAGACAAAAGCCGTGGAAGAAAAGGTCGATTTCGGCACGCTGATGTTTATTACGGTGCCCGACGATGTCACGCGTATGGCCATGCTGGAAACCGGTGAACTGGATCTGATAACAGACATCCTTCCCCAGCATGTGAAGAGGCTCAAACGGAACAAAAACGTTGTCATCAAGAGAGACACCACCCAGCCGAGTTTGTATGCGTTGTTTTCCAAGGCGGATAATTATCCCAATATTCAAGGATGGTAAATTTGCATTGTCCTTTACCTACGCAATTAACCGGCAGGAGCTCGTTGACAGAATATTTCTAGGAGAAGGCTACCCCCTGTACATGTTCGCCAGCAAATCCGAGTTGGGATACGACACCGAACGTTGTATACGAATTCGATCCGGACAGGGCCCGACAGTTGGTCCAGGAATCCAGTTACAAGCCCGGCATCCCCCATCATTTTGACCTATACCAGCGCGGTTCCCAATGCCGACCGGTGGCGGCGACCATTCGAAATATATGAAGGACGTGGGGGTCACGATCAAACTGCAGAAGCTGGAAGCCGGTACGCAGGCCACCTATTCCAGAAACAGGGATCCAAGAGAGGGGCACATGACACTGGGTATGCCTGGGCCGGCGGACGAGACCGAGCACACGGCTGTTGCTGACGATGCCGTCCAACAGCATTTATAATGCCTGGAAGACGCGCAAAGCCCAGAAACAGATCGATGAGCTGACATGTGCCAGGCAAAGGAAACCGACAAGGAAAAACGCCTGGCCCTTTTGAATGAGCTGCACGCCTTGCTGAGAGAGGAACCCTCGGCCCCGGTGCTGTTCGGCTTGAACGAGATCTATGCCATGCAGGACAGGATTGACTACGACTGGCTGCCAGGGGACTCGTTTGTGTTGAATGTGAATCGGATAAAAATTGTCAAGTGAGGGTATTTCCGGCTGACCATAAAAAGCAAGAATTGAAACGCCAATAGCAAGGATGGAAAAGACATTGTATTCCAATCGTATTAACATGTCTTCTTACCAAATTAGCTAACTTCTATAGCAATGAATACAGGAGGGATCTGTGGCCTGGTTAGAGTATGGACATGTGAAGATCTATTATGAAGACGTGGGTGAAGGCGAACCGATTATCACCAGTCACGGTCTGATGGAGGACTGCGGGTATTGGAGCGAGACCGGGATGACTACCAGACTGGCCGAAGGCTATCGAGTGATTTCCATGGATATGCGGGGCCACGGGCGCACCGTGGTCGACGGTGAGCCTTACGGCTTCGATGTTGGGACCATAGCCAATGATTTCAGCGTTCTGGCGGATGCCCTCGGTCTGGACCGCTTCCACATACTACTCACGCCACCGGCGGCATGGCTGCCGTGCGGTATGCCATGACCACCTCGGAGCGATTCGTCAGCCTGATGCTGACCGACACTAGTTCGGCCACGGCTGGGGAGTTTCCCGGTGTTAGGATACGGATGAGATGCGCAAGGGTCATCAAATGGTGGCCGAGCCCGTAAAGCCGCCACGGTTGAGGAGTGGATGACCCTGGCCATGCCGATCCCGGCCCGTTTCTTTTCAAGATGGCCAAACATCCCGACCGTGAGCGCATGTGGACACTGTGTGGGGTTTCCGCGCACGATGCGGTGGCCATCAGAACTTCATGATGAGTTTTTATACCGATCCCAGCCCCATGGTGGAGGGCCTCCGGCAGATCCAGTCCCCGACCCTGGTACTGCTCGGTGAATTCGACATCGTATCCCTAGGGCCCAGCAACGTATTCACGCGCGAAATCCCGGGTGCCCGACACGTCATTCTGGATGGCATCGGCCACATGACGGCTATCGAGGATGCGGCGAGGACGGGTTCGAGGGATCTCGGTTTTCGTGGACGGTTAGCCAATGAGCCATGTGCAGCAAACCGTCGGCTCGCAGATAAAAGCTTACTGCGGAATGCTACAGCTATACCTAAAAAGATACGCCATCTGGCATTCCGGGACAGGTATCACCTGGAACTCCTCAGGAAAGAGGTACTGTTATGACGGCCCACCCCGCTTTCACAAAGTCGAGAGCGACGGACCAGTGGTCATCTGGAAGTCGACAATCCTCCCCGGAATTTGGCCACCATCGATACATGACTGAGCTGGTCTCGCTGGTGGAAGCATTCAATCAGGCGCCCAACTACACGTCGGGATATTAACCAGTGCTATCCCCGGTATGTTTATTCAGCATTTGGATGTGTCGGTGATTTGGTGTGGGCCGATCCATTCGCGGGACCTTCCAGAAGAGATCGTGGGAGGGTTGCGACCCTCCCCCGCCGCGGGTATTGGAGATCATACCTCCAAACCGGTTTCTGTTCTATTAACGGGCCCGTGGAGGGCGGGGGCTGTGAAATGGCCGGGGTGTGACTTCGGGTTTATTTCCAGGGATGCCTTTATGGGACAGTCGGAGGTGGATGGCGGTATTATACCCGGTGACGGGGGCACCCAGCGCCTGGCCAGGCTGGTCGGTGCCGGGCCATGGAGCTGTGCATGACCGGCCGCAGGGTGAGCCCCGAAGAAACTAAACGGCTCGGTCTGGTGACGGCTGTGTGTGAGCCCAAGGCACTCCATGCCCACGGTGATGGCTTTCGCCCATGATCTTGCGGCCAAACCGACGCTTGCCATGGCAAACCTGAAGAAAGCCATTTATCAAGGCAGCAGTATACCCCTGCCCGACGGTCTTGTGCTGGAAAGGAGTTGTGTTTGAATCCCTGCACAGTGACGACGCCATCCATATCATGCGTCTGTATGTGGCTGCCGGGCAGGACCCTGAAAGATGCTCGCTCTGGTGGGGGGGTGGGCCCGGATGCTGAAAAATGGCGGGGCTGGTGGTAAGGGCCCAGAGTGAGGAGATCAACCATGACCGACGAGCCCCAGTTGGTTTTCTAGCGGACCTAATCGAGCACAACGCCGGAGTGTTGGGCGATAAACCCTACATTATCTACGATGAGGAGATAATCAGTTTTGCGGAGTATTATGAATGGACCTGCCGGGCTGCCAACGGTCTGGCCGCTCAGGGAGCCATGGCTGGGGACGGCGTGGCGATTCTGATGGGCAACTGCCCGGAGTACCTTTATCTCTTTTACGGGCTGGGCATGGGTGGCTATTACAGCGTTCCGGTAAATGTTTCCCTGAGAGGTGACGGCCTGCAATTTATCCTGACCCACTCGGATGTAAAATACCTGGTGGTGGACGACACCCTCTACCCCAAGGTGGTGGAACTTGAATAACCCCTGGGTTCGATCAAAAAAATATTTGTCCGCCGTACTACCGATCATGCCCTGCCAGGGGACCATCGATCTCCAGGAACTGCTGAACGCCTCTTCTGAAAAACCGGATCATACCATAGAGGATGGTGCCATGGCTTACCTGATGTACACCTCGGGGACGACGGGTTTTCCCAAGGGGGTCGTCAACCGCAACCGGGCAGGCATGGTGGAATTTTTTCGGATGTGGACGTCCATGATCATCAACAAGGAGGAAGATACCCTCTATACGGCCCTGCCGTTGTTTCATGCCAACGCCCTGATTTTGACCGCCGGTTGGGCCATGGCCGGTGAAGTTTCCTTTGGGTTGGACAAAAGTTTTCGGCATCCAGATTCTGGGACCGTATCCGGCATTACGGCGCCACCCAGTTCAATGCCATCGGCGCCATGATCCCCATATTGATGAAACAGCCGGAACGGCCCGACGATGGCGATAATCCCGTTAGAATCGTGACACTCGGCCGCCTGTCCGGCCAACCTGTGGGAGGCCTTCGAAAAACGGTTCAATGTCAAGCTCTGGGAAGGTTACGGCGCGGTGGATGGCGGCGGGGTCATCATTTCAAACTCCGGAGATGCGCCGGTGGGTTCGGTGGGCAAACTCGCACCGCATGTGGTGTGGAAACTGGTGGATGATGACGGCAACGAGGTAGCCCGGGGGGAGCCCGGCGAGCTGATCACCCAGGTCCTGGACAAAAAGACCGGCGGGGTGGAGTATTACAAAAACCCCGAAGCCACCTCGGACAAGATAAAAGGTGAGTGGCTGCACAGTGGCGATCTGTTTTATGCGGACAAGGAGGGCAACCTTTTTTTTGTGGACCGCAAGTCGGATTCCATGCGCCGGCGGGGGGAAAACATCTCTTCGTGGGAAGTTGAAAATGTGCTGGAAAAACACCCGGCCGTGGCCATATGTGCAGCGTTTGGTGTGCCCTCCGAACTGGGTGAAGACGAGGTCATGATCTGGGTCAAACCCGTGGAAGGCATGGAAACGGATCTCGAGGAGCTGATGCGCTTTTGCGGGGACAACATGGCGCATTTCATGGTTCCCCGTTATGTGGACGTGGTGGATGACATCCCGCGCACCGGTACCTTGAGGGTTCAGAAAGCCGAGATGAAAAAGCGCGGCGTGACCGACCGAACCTGGGATCGGGAAAAGGAGATGACGGGCTGGGTAAAACGGATCCAAGGGGTAGCGGATTGAAGGGTTCGAACCATAGTGTTTATTGGTTTCGTTGGGTTGGTGGAACGGGTTAGCGTTGACGATTTTAATCCGAGTGCCATGAACAACACAATGAACCCAATGATGGGAAAAAACATATGCAAGAACTGAAAGGCAGCGTGGCAGCAGTTACGGGAGCGGCCTCGGGTATCGGCCGCAGTCTGGCAATTCATCTGGCCCGGGAAGGTTGCGGTCTGGCCCTGGCGGACATCGATCAGGAGGGCCTGAAACAGACGGTCGAAATGATCGAGAACAGCGGGAACAAAATCACCACTCATGTTGTGAATGTCGCCGATCGCGGGCAGGTGTACCAGTTTGCGGAGGATTGTCGATCAGCCGGCATGGTAAAGCGAATATGATCATCAACAATGCCGGGGTGGCCGTGTCCGAGACTCTGGAGGATCTTACCTATGAGGATTTCGAGTGGCTCATGGGAATCAACCTGTGGGGCGTGATTTACGGTTCCAAGGCCTTTCTGCCCTATTTGAAGCGTCAGCCCGAAGGTCACATCGTTAATATTTCGAGTGTGAATGGGCTTTTTACGTGGCGAAACAACGGACCCTATTGCACCAGCAAATTTGCGGTCAGGGGCTTTACCCTGACCCTGTGCCAGGAGTTGAAGGACACAAATGTTCGGGTTTCCTGTGTGCACCCCGGCGGGATAAAAACCAACATCGCCCGCAATACCCGTTTTTTCAAGGGATCTGATCCCGATTTGAGCCACGATGAAGCGGTTGCGTATTTTGATACAAAAATGGCCAGAACGAGTGCCGAAAAAGCGGCGCAGATCATCATCAAGGGTATCAAAAAAAATAAGTCCCGTATTCTAGTGGGTTTTGATGCCCACATCATCGATATTCTGCAGCGCCTGTTTCCGGTCATGTTTCAAAGATTGGCGGGCTTGCTTTAGGGTTTTGGATGATAGGGGCGCGGGCAATTGCCTGGAACTAAATAGATGAGGAATGGAGAAAGACGTAAGGAGGATAGAAATGGGTAAGAAACTGTTCGAACCAATTACAATTAACGGCATGGAACTGAAGAATAGAATAGGGTTTCCCCCGTTTCTCAACATGCCTGCCGAAGAGGGCTGCTCCATCAACGATCAGACCATTCGGTGGTTTGAGGACAGGGCCAGGGGGGGCGCCGGACTCGTGATGACCGGGGCTGTTCTTGTGGGCGAACCGGACCATGAGATGCTCCGATTAATGGGATTGACCCGTGTTGGTCTGTATGAGGATAAATTTATTGACGGTTTTGCCAGAATGGCCGACGCCGTCCATGCCCATGGCGCCAAGTTCGGTGTTCAGCTGGAAGCAATAGGCAGTGTCATCACTGGATTTGGACCTTCGCTGCCGCCGTACCCCGACCCTGAAAATCCCACGTCGGACATGCTGAAGATTCATTTTGATTTTGAAATGCCCGTGTCCGAGATTACCATCGAACAAATAGAGGGGTTTAAACAGGATTTTGCGGATGCGGCCTAAGGGCCAAGACGGCCGGGTGTGACTGTGTGGAACTCCATTGCGCCCATGGCGGTGCAACCCTGAATTGCGGATTTATCTCTCCTTATTACAACAGACGTACGGACCAGTATGGCGGCAGCTGGGAAAACAGGCTCCGTCTTTCTACGGAAATCCTCCAGAAAATGAGAGACGCGGTAGGTCCGGATTTCCCCATACTGGTGAGAATTGACAGTGATCAATTGCTGGGGGACAAGGGGATCACCTTAAAGGATACCATCGAGCACGTTGTCCCGGCAATGGAGAAAGCCGGAGCGGACTGTCTTGACGTTTCCCAGGGAGACATGCTCCGGTCCGGGCAAGGTATCCTGATACCCCTGTACTATTCGAGGGGATGTTTTATGGATTATACGGCCCAGGTTAAACAGGCCACCAAATTGCCCGTGATCGGTGTGGGAAGAATTGTGGATCTCGACATGGCCGAGCAGCTTCTGGAAGAAGAAAAGGCGGATATGATCTATCTGGGAAGACAGCTCACTTCCGATCCGGATACACCCATTAAATATCTGGAGGGGAAGGCGGACGAGATTCGAAAATGCATCGGCTGCAACGTCGCCTGCGGGCCCTGCCCGATTAATTATGAAATACACCAGGAACACACTCCGCTGACCCCGGCTGAATCTGCTAAAAAGATACTCGTCATCGGCGGTGGTGTCGGGGGAATGGAAGCGGCCCGGGTTTGTGCCCTGAGGGGGCATAACGTGACGATCATGGAAAGAAATGCCAGGCTTGGCGGCACCGTCGGATCCCTGGCCCTGGACCCGTTGAATGCTGAGTTCGGGAATTTTACCGAGTATCTTGGCATTCAGATGGAAAAATTGAATGTGGATGTAAAACTGGGCCAAGAGGCAACTGAAGCCGATATCGATGACCTGAACCCTGACGTGGTGATTCTGGCAACAGGTGCTTCTTTGAAAATACCTGACGTGGCCAAGGGAAAACCCGGCGTAATCGATCATATCGAGGCCCTGGAGAAAAGGAGTGAAATCGGTCAGCGTGTGGTCGTTTGGGGGTTGATGTACGGTGCTGAGCTGGCAATCTCCCTTGCCATTGAGGGAAAGGCGGTTACCCTCATTGGGGAGGCGGGTGAAAAAACCATGGCCAGCCATGCCTCCAACGCACGCAAGGATTGGATCTGGAGAAAACTAACCGATATCAATTATGCCAGGGAAACTCCGGAGACCAAACGGGTGGATAATCCGGTGGTGAGGCTGAATGTGAAGGTCAAGGGTATAACGCCTGATGGGATAGAGATTGAAGACAAGGATGGCACCAAAAGTATTTTACCCTATGACACGCTCGTCATTTCGAGGGGCAGAAAGAAAAACGACTCACTTTATGAAAAAATCGAGGGCAAGACGGCTGACGTCTATAAAATAGGAGACTGTGCCGCTGCAGGGGATATTCAGAAAGCAGTCTGGAGCGCCAACGAGGTGACCCGCAAAATAGGGATGCCGGGTACGACACAGGCAGATGAAAGTGGATCCGCTGCGACTGGGCCAACCCTGAGTCCGAATGAGTTCAAGAAGCTCTTTACCGCAAAGACCAACGAAGAGATATTGACCCTGACCAAGGGCAATGAGGAAACACTGCTGGACGGCGTGTTCGACGCTATGAAGGCGGGTTTTAACCCTTCCAAGGCTGCTGGTCAGAGTGCGGTGATTCAATACATCATCGACAGCCCCGCCGGAGAGATGCACTACCACCTGAACGTGGAAGAGGGGGCCTGCGGTCTGGCAAAGGGACCTGCCGAAAACCCGCGGGTGACCCTGGCCTTCAGCCTGCCTAATTTTTTGCGTATGGTCACCGGCGAATTGAACGGCATGCAGGCATTCACGTCCGGCAAGTTGAAGATTACAGGAGATCTAATGTTTTCCCAGGTTCTGGCCACTTGGTTCAGTGGGCCTGGTGAATAAATGTAAGCCTTAAGCTATAGGCCGCTAACAGCTAACAGCTTATCGCCTTGCAAAGGAGTAAATAATGGCCCGTGTAAAACTGCTGGAGAAAGCAGAAGTGGATCCAACAACAAGAGAGATGTATCAGAAGATCGAGGACAACGGCGGTGAAGTCATCAACCTGCTCAAGGCCCTGGCGCACAGCCCCAAAATTTTTCGCGATTGGAACCGCCTGGGGATTACATTGCTGCTAAAGGGTGATCTGCCACACAAACTGCGGGAGTTGGCTATCCTGCGGGTCGGAGACCTGGCTAGGGCAAATTATGAATGGACAAAACATGTGCCCATTGCCATGCAGGCCGGCGCCAGACAGGAGCAGATCGATGCGCTCCCCAATTGGGCCGACGCAAGCTGCTTCGACGAGCAGGAGCGGGCGGTGCTGCAATACACCGACGAGGTGGCCCTGAATATCCGGGCATCCGAGGATACGTTTCAAAAGATCGCAACATTTCTCAGCCAAAAGGAGATCATCGAACTGACCACCACCATTGGCTATTACGGGATGGTTTGTCGGACACTGGAATCTTTGCAGATTGAACTGGAAAAATAAAATCGTAGAGACGATTTTATCAAAAGCGACGATGTCGCTTTTTTTATAAAAAAACTTAATAAAATATCATAATAACCCATGTTGCCTAATAAGCCCCAATCTAAGGCAAACAGCGGGGGATCAGTAAATTTGAAAGGAGAACAGATGCCGTACCGAGAAATTGATTTGAACATCAGCAAGGAAGCGCTGGCCATGCAAAAAGAGGTACGTGATTTTGCTAAAAAAGTGATGCGGCCTGTGGGCATCGAGTTGGACAAACTGGCGGACCCGGCCGATGTAATTGCCGAGGGCTCCGTGTTGTGGGATGCGTTCAAAGCCTATCGCGATCTGGATCTTCACCTTCTGGGAATGCCGAAAGCGTTTGGAGGCATGGCCGAAGATCTGGACCCCATGGCGGCTTACCTCATCGGTGAGGAAATGGGCTATGGCGACGTTGGATTGGCTGTGAGTCTGGGTGTTTCCAACATGCCCTTCAATTTTGCATCCCTTTTCCAGCATGTGCCGGAATTGAAACAGATGGCTCATGACTACTGCGAAGACAAAACGGGTCAGATGATCGGATGCTGGGCCATTACAGAACCGGACCACGGCGGCGATTGGTCGCTTGGGGGTGAAAACCCCAAATGCGGACCATCCGTGACCGGGGTCCTCAAGGGAGATGAATATATCGTCAATGGGGAGAAATCGGCCTGGGTATCCAACGGCACTCTTGCCACCCATGCGGTTTTGCATGTGGGTCTGGTTCCAGAAAAAGGCATGGCCGGCTCGGGGTTGGCTATCATTCCTCTGGATCTGCCGGGTATTTCCAAAGATAAACCGTTGGACAAAATGGGTCAGCGTCCCTTGAACCAGGGCTCTATTATTTTCAAAGATGCGTGTATTCCCAAACAGTACATGGTCATTGGGGAAGAGGCCATAGAATTTATGGTGGGTATGGGTGAAACCATTCTGTCAGGTGCAAATGGCGGTATGGCGGTTATATATGCCGGACTGGCCAAGGCGGCCTTTGAGGAAGCTTTTCGATATTCCCAGGAGCGTATACAAGGAGGCGTGCCCATTTTCGAGCACCAGAACATCAAGCTGAAACTGTTCAAGATGTTTACCATGGTGGAGGCAATTCGTGCCAATTCCCGCCGGATGGCTCTGTACAATGCCGCCCATCCGGAGGCACCATCCGGCACACACGCTGTGGCGGCCAAATGCCTGGCCACGGAGACGGCTACCTTTGTGGCCAGCGAAGCCATGCAGATTTTTGGAGGGAATGGGTTGGCCAAAGAATACCCCATCGAAAAGATGTACCGGGATGCCCGGGCGGGTATGATCGAAGACGGTGTCAATGAGACCTTGTCGCTGGCGGCGGTGGAGTTTCTCGTTTAACAAATTTATGATCAGCTACTCCCATTCGGGGAGAAACCGGTGCCTCTACGGGGGTATCTATAAATGAGGTGAAAGAATGAGTGACAACGTTTATGTGTACGGCGTGGGGATGATAAAGTTTGGCAAGCACCTGGATATGGGCGTGAAACAACTGACTGGTGAGGCCCTCAAACTGGTCTTGGCGGACTGCGGACTGGAACGGAAAGCTCTCGAGGCAGCCTGGTTTTCCAACACCGGTTGGGGTATGTCCGCGTTTCAGCATTCCATTCGAGCCCAGGTGGCGCTTACCGCTAACGGCCTGGACAAGATTTCCATGATCAATGTGGAGAATGCCTGCGCCAGCGGCAGCACGGCCCTGCACTCGGGCTGGATGGCCGTCAAGGCAGGTGTCTATGACTGTGTGCTGGCCATCGGTGCCGAAAAAATGTATTTCGAAGCCAAGACCAAAAAAGACAAGGAAAAATCATTTCAGGGGTTTATTGCAGGCACCGATGTCGAGGAGACCATGAAATGGATCGAGGCCTGGAAAGCATCCGAGAAAAAAAAGAGGGAAGAGGCAGCCAGTAAGGCCAAAGAACAAGGGATCGGGGTTAAGCAGGAAAAAGGTAAAAAAGGTCATTCCGTGTTCATGGACTTTTATGCCCAAGGCGCCCGCTCCCACATGAAAAAATACGGCACCACCCAGCGCCAGCTGGCAGCCATCGCCGCCAAGGCCCATAACAATTCGACCTTGAACCCCCTGGCACAGTATACCTTTCCCCAGACCATCGAACAGGTTATGCAGGACCGCGAAGTGGCCTTCCCGCTGACCCGGGCCATGTGCGCGCCCGTTGGAGACGGTGCCGCAGCCGCCATTATCTGCAGCGAGAAGTTTTTGAAGCAACACCCCAGCAAACGGGCCATTCGGATATTGGCATCCATCATGAAATCGGGTTCGCGTATCGGTGGTGATGACATCTGCTCCCGGGCGTCCAATGCAGCCTATGAAGCTGCGGGAGTTGGGCCGGAAGACGTGAACGTGGCAGAAGTTCACGATGCCACGGCCTTTGGTGAACTCCACCAGACCGAACAAATGGGTTTTTGCGCCGTGGGTGAGGGCGGACCACTGGCAGAGAGCGGCGCCACCGCCATTGGTGGAAAGATCCCGGTCAACACCAGTGGGGGACTTATTTCGCGTGGTCATCCCATCGGCGCATCAGGCCTGGCACAGACTTATGAACTGGTGACCCAGCTTCGGGGTGAAGCTGGCAAACGACAGGTCGACAGCCCCCGTATTGCCATGGCCGAAAATGGTGGCGGTACCCTGGGGCAGGGAGAGGCGGCCATGAACATTCATATATATGAAAAATAAAATCTTTTATCACGAAATCACGAAAGTACGAAACCACGAAAAAGACCATGAACCGCTTTCGTGTTTTCGTGATTGTTTTTTAATTTTTTTGCCACAAAAAACACAGATTTCATACTTATACCGCTTGTCATAATAAGGTTCCGAAAATAGGATGGCGGCATAAGGGGTTGTAGCAGAAAAAAGGTCCGCAATCGGAACGTTTTTCTGACAACCCCTATAAGGGAATAAAACAATCTGAAAGGAGGCAGGTATGAATCTCGTGAAATTAGGCGAAGAACGCATCGCAAAATTCGGTGAAACCAAGTCATTGGTGTATCAGGACAAGACCTATACCTCCACTCACATATATGAGACGGGGCGCAGACTCGCCGCAGGGTTGAAATCTCTGGGTGTCGGCCGCGGGGATCATGTTGTGGTCTCCATGCCCAATTCTCCCGAAGTGTTTGCCTGTTTCGGAGCCATTTGGCGTGTGGGCGCCGTCATCGTTCCCATCATGTTTCTCCTGGGCGAGGATGAGACCCGCTACATCCTGGATCACTCGGATGCCAAGGCGGTCATAACCAGTCAGGATCTGCTGGAAAAAATAGATAAGGCCCGTGAAGGTATTGCGCAGATCCGTAATGTCATTGTACTGAACGGTGAAGACCAGGGAGACAGGTTGGATTTTCATGGTCTGATAGAGGCAAACGACCCGCTCGAAGCCGTCGAAGAGATGGATGACAACGATGTTGCCCTGATGATCTATACATCCGGAACCACCGGGTGTCCCAAAGGGGTCATGCTCTCCCACAACAATCTGCACACCAACGCCGTTGCCACCTGGGATGCCGCCAAAACAGACACACCCGATATCACGATTCTGTGTTTGCCGCTGGCGCACTCGTTCGGTGTCGTTGTCATGAATGCCGGCAATGTGTCTCCTTTCAAAGAGTCTTATAGTGTGCTGCTGACCTGGTTCGATCCCGAAGAAGTCTTCCGTTTGATTGAGAAACATCGGGCAACCAACTTTATCGGTGTCCCCACCATGTACCAGATCATGCTGCACCACCCGGCTGCCGGGAAATACGATCTCAGTTCCCTGGCCAAGTGCTCCATCAGCGCGGCCCCGGTTACCGAAGAACTTTATAAGGCTTTTACCAAAAAATTCGACTGCGAGATGTATGAGGGCTATGGTCTTACCGAAGCCTCACCTTCTGTTGCCCTCTGCCGTCCGAGCATGCCGTTGAAGAAGGGGTCCACTGGTGTTCCCATACCCGGTGTGGAAGTGAAGATATTCGATTCGGAGGACAACGAACTGCCGGTTGGGGAACAGGGGGAAATCGTCGTTCAGGGTCCGAATGTCATGGTTGGGTATTATAAACAGCCGCAAGAAACAGCGGAGGCCTTGCGTAACGGCTGGCTGCACACCGGTGACATCGGTTATGTTGACGAAGATGGGTATCTTTTTATAACGGACCGCATCAAGGACCTTGTGATCAAGGGTGGGTACAACATCTACCCGAGTGAAATAGAAGGCTACCTTGAACCCCACCCGTCAATTGCGGAAGTGGCGGTCATCGGTATTCCAGATGAAAAATATGGTGAAGCCTTGATGGCCTTCGTTGTAAAAATGCCCGGGGAAGAACTCACCGAATCGGAGGTCATCGATTATGCCACTTCCATAATGACACCGTATAAAGCGCCTTCAAGGGTAAAATTTGTTGATGCTTTGCCAAAATCACTGGTGGGAAAAATTCTGAAAAAAGAACTCAGAAAGATGATATAAATATAAGGTTCAATGTCAGGCCATGACGGTGTATATGCCCTATGCGGCCATGAAACCTGAAGAAGGCATCGACACCGCCCTGGATGCAACCAGATTATGTACTGATTACGCTATCTGTTCCATGGAAGTCCAGAAAGACACTGGATGCCGGATCAAGTCCGGTATGACGGAGGTTGGCTATTTATTCGCCGGGTTAATAAGACCTGGCTTTCAAGATATAAGGGCATTCGGCATGCCTAGTAGTTGCCGAAATTTGTTTCGAAAGAAAATCAATTAACACAAAATTTGATGATGACCCACACTGCAAGCAGTGGGGAATCAGAAAATTTGAAGGGTTTAAAAGGATTTGGTGATGGCAAAACCGATCGAGAAAAGGATGAGTGTTTCAGAGGCTGTCAGCAAATTTGTAAACGACGGGGATCACCTGGTTATTGGGAACTATACTGTCGGGACATGTATGGAACTGGTGTTTGAGGTTTTGCGACAGGGCAAACATGGCTTTATGCTCTATTCCCAATCCGGAATCCTGGATGTTGAAATACTGGTGGCAGCCGGCGCAGTGGATCGTCTGGTGACGACATATGTTTTGCGTTCCGGCGGTCGGTCCGGTGGGTCAGCCGTGGAACGTGCTCTGCAGAATGGCAGCCTGCAAATAGAAGATTATACCAATTACAATTACAATGCCCGGTTAATGGCAGGGATGCACGGGTTTTCATTCATGCAGGTTTTCGAAGGGATAATGGTCACCGATCTTTTCAAGAAACGCAGTTTCCTGGGTGAAGACAAATATCGAATCATTAAGTGCCCCTACACCGGAAAAGACGTGGTGACCGTGCCGGCGGCAAATCCGGACGTTTGCATCCTGCATGTGCAAAGAGCCGATAAATACGGCAATGCCCAATACTGGGGCGCCATCGGCAGTGTGCCGGCAGCGGCCCTGGCCAGCAAAAGAATCATCATTACCTGTGAAGAGATTGTGGATACCGAGATCATTCGATCCAGTCCGCATCACACGATCATTCCGGCATTCAGAGCGGACGCGGTTATCGAAGTTCCCTGGGGAGCCCATCCCACTGAAGTGGTGGGGCACTACAACATGGACAGACTCATGTACGGCCTGTTTATCATGGCTGCAGCCAAAGGGGACAGTCTGGAAGAATGGATGGATGAGTGGGTTTTCAGCTGTCAAGATCGACAGGCATACATCGACCGTTACGTGGAGAAATTTGGAAGCGGCAGGCTCCAAAAACTCAAAGCCAAACCCCTTTATTCGGCACCAGCCAACTATGGTTCTGCCTATCACTCACCCTGGGATGAAAACAACAAGGATCGAGCAATGGGAATGACCCTGGAGGAAATCGAAACCCTGATGGAAACAAAGGGCCTGTTATATGAATAAGAAATATACATTAGACGAATTACTGATAATAGCAGTGGCCAGGGAAATCAACAACTACGAGAACATAATACTCGGTGTTGGTTTGCCCACCACGGCCGGTGCCCTGGCAAAAGCACTTCACGCACCATATGCCAACCTGATGATGGAAGCGGGTGTGATCGACTTTGAACCGCTTATACCGCCAAATCATATTGCCGATGTCATGTCCTGTAAAGGATATGCATGGGCCACGGATCTTTTCACTACCTTTACCATGACCTACCGCGGTTTTGTGGATGTCTGTTTTCTGGGTGTCGGGCAGATAGACAAATTTGGCAATTTAAATACCACATCCATTGGTGATTATTATCGACCGGATTTAAGACTGCCGGGATCGGGCGGCGCAGCTGATTTTATCTCATATGCAAAACGCACGGTACTCACCATGAGGGGTGGAGAGTTCGTGAACAAGCTTGATTATTTCACTTCCCCTGGCTACTTGGGCGGTGGAGACGCCAGGGATCGCACCGGTTTGTTTCCCGAGGGCAGCGGCCCTTCCAGGCTGATAACCCAAAAGGGAATATTTGAATTCGACCCTGTAAGCAAAGAGATGTTTTTGGCTGAAATTCATCCGCGAATATCCGTGGAAGATATCCAAAAGGAGATTCCCTGGGATTTAAAAATATCAGAGAGCCTATCGGTGACGAAACGCCCCAGCGATACAGAGATCAACTTCATTCGGGCGTTTGCCCCTGCCGCTGCAATGGGAAGGGCCTTGTCAACTGAAGCTGCTTTCGCCAATTTGGTCAAAGAGCTTTCAGCAACATAATTCGAAAAGCGGCAGAAATGAACCGCAACAGCGAGCGCATTCCCCGTAGGTTCTGCCGTTCGGCAGTGCTTCGCATGCTGCGAGGTTCTTCAATTGCAAGTAACAAAACGACACATTTGGCTATAGGTACTCGGTCCGAAAATTGAAAAATCTGAGAGGAATACCGGAAATAGTTCTCAAACTATATGCATACCGTAGATTTCATTCTTGTAAGAAATCTGGCGTCTGTGATAGAGTCCGTATGGCGTTAGGTGGTGGATATTTGAGGGTATCCCATAAAAACTATTTAAACTCAAATTTACAAAGGTAGATGGGTATGGATATGTTAAATCGATTACGGGCAACTTGCACGACAAAATTATTTTTATTTATTTTATTGGTTGCTGTTGTTTTTATGGTGAGCTGTGCTGGAACAGCAAACTACGGACAGTTTGTTTATAATGACAATGTTAAAAAGGCATTTGAAACTTATCAGATTCCGCCGAATCACACTTACTTTTACAGTGGACCGGATGCTTTTCCGAGAGCTGTGATCGGGATTCGAGATGAGTATCACCTCGAATCAAAATATTGGAAACCGGTCGATCTTACACAGACTCAGCTGAAAAGATGGTTAGAAATGGGAGGCCGTTCGAGGGATGACTATTATCCGAATAAAAACGGTGCAGCTTTACTTACCCCGGACGGCAGGCAAATAGGTATCTGGTATGCGGTCAAAAACTGGAGGGACCGGGCAACGGTGAAAATGATTGATGACAAAACAGTAAATGTTAGCCCCCCGTTGGAGGACACTAGCGGACAGATAAAGATGATGATCCCCTAAGATTGGACAATGTGATAGCTCCAAGTGCACAATGATATCTTGATCCACGGGTCATGTTGGATGACCTCAATATGTGGGCTTGCCATCCGGGGTCAAATTGAACCGCAACAGCGGGCATACCCCTCGGATGGTCAAAGAGTATAAAAAAGTCAGACGGTGTTATTTGCAGATGATGGCAAAGCACCTCATTGACGCTGCCCCCTGACGAGCGGTTCCCGAATGATAGGTGCTGCCTCGATAATCCGCATTTTCTTCCATTTACCGTGCCGGTAACGCAGATAAAATGCGATGCCGAGGGTTGCGATGTAAAAAGTTACCAGCACCCAAGCGGTATAAATGCCGGTTTCGAAAACCTCAACTGCCAAATAGATGGGGATGATCATCACCCCGCAGGAGAGTGCGGCGATAGTCCACAGGATAAACTGCGTGTCTCCGGCTCCTTTCAAGGCGCCGGAGAAGATAAGGTTCATGGCATCGAAAAGGCAAAATACGGCCACAAAGCGCAGCAGGATGATTCCCATATCCATTATCTGGTCGGAAATGACCGGGTTGACACTGTTATTTCTGAAAAGACTGAGCAACGGCTCGGGGTAAAAGACAAAGATGGCCATCATAACGCACATGTAGATGATGGCGATATGCAATGAGCTGGTGGTGGCATAGACGGCATCTTCGGGTTGCCCGCGCCCGACGGCCTGGCCCACAAGTGTTGAAGTACCGATATGAAATCCGAAGACGGGTAAAAATGCGATCGATTCAATCGATAATACGATGTTTGTGGCGGCAAGTTCGAGGTCTCCCAGGCGTCCCAGCATCTGAATAAAGAATGCGAAACCGAATATTTCCAAGAAGAACTGTCCCCCGCTGGGTAGACCGTAGCGCATCAGACGGCCGAAAAGATCCCGGTCGAAAGACCAGTTTTTCCAAGTTCCGAAAGTTTTGCGGTTATGCGGACTGAAAACAAGCAAAATGAAAATCAGGTTGATGAAGGCGGATGCCGATACAGTGGCGATGGCGGCGCCCACGATGCCAAGGGCGGGAAAGGGACCGACGCCGTTGATCAGGCAGTAGTCAAGAGGTATGTTCAGTGCCGCTCCGGCTAGATGGACCCACATAACCGCCCAGGTCAATCCCCGTCCAGTATAGAAGCATGAGAGTGCGGAGCTTAAAACCACCAGCCCGGCACCCAGGGTGAGAATGTTGAAATACGCAATCTCCAAAACGCGGACATCGGCCGAATGGCCGATCAGATTGAATAACTGACGGGAGATAAAATAAAATAGGGCCAGAAAGCAGGCCGCGAAAAGTGAGAAATAAATACCCTGCCATAACGCTGCACCTACACGATCCAAAGCCTGCGCACCAGTATACTGCGCCACAAAAGAATTTGTATAACCGGCGACCCCCATGAAAAAAGAGATCAGCGTAAAAGATACAATTCCGGCCGGCAAAGCGGCAGTAATCGCCTCCACCGAGTAATTGGCCAGAAATACACGATCGGTAAACTGCATCAGGGTGATGGTACCCATGGAAGCGACTAATGGCAGGCTGATTGTAAAGACATGACGGTAGCCGTTGGGCAGAATCCAGCGTTTGTGCAGATAATTGAAGATATGCAAATGGTCTGTCCTTTTGTATTATCCCAAGCGTGTGGTCAGGGGTGCCCATCATGCCCCGGTGCCGGTTTTCTCCAGGGGACCTACTATTACTAATCCTCAATACCACACAGCTTTCTGGCCGCTTTGGTTTTTTCCATCATATCGACCAGGCGTGAAATCATGATTCTCTGGGCCTGGGGTGATCCGGCGCCATGCATGGATTCTGTCAGGTAACCCACGGCGGCCGTTCCCAGGGTCAAATTTTCGATCAACCGCAAAATGCGCATCCGGTTCAATGTCGGGACGTCACAATTGGCCGCAAAGTATTTTCCTATCCATTTACCGGTTTCCGGTGCGCTTAAATCCATTTCGGACGGCATGGTCACCATCAACCCTCCGGCGATGTCCTGGGCCATGCGGGAAATTTCATAAGGGAAACGCGTAACATTCTGTTTGTGGATATTGGCCAGCAAGGTGTTCACGGAATAGGTGCCGCTGGGTTCTTGACTGCCTTCGGAGGCACATGCAATACACCCACAATAAAGGGTTTCGTTCAGATGGTTCATTTCGATGATCTTGTCTTTGATGTGTGAGGCCCTGGCGACATTGTTGTATTCTGCAGCCGTCTGGGAAGCACCGATCAGGACATCCCCCACACCGACCTTGCAGGCATAGCTCTGCCGATGGTAAGCGGCGAACTTTTCGACCAGTTCTCCGGCAAATTCATATTCCTTATACATGAACACCCGCTCCCAGGGGACAAAGACATCGTCGAAAACCACCAGGGCTTCGTGTCCGCCGAACAAAATATTGCCCTGATCCAGCTGGCCTTCTTCCAGCTTGCGGGTGTCGCAGGACTGCCGCCCCATGATGTACAGGATGCCCTGGGCGTCGGCCGGCAATGCAAAAGAGACCGCATAATCCCCGTCTTCTTCGCGCATGGCCATGGTGGGCATGACGATGATTTCGTGGGAATTGACGGCTCCGGTCTGGTGGGCCTTGGCACCCCTGACGACAATGCCGTCCTCTCTTTCCTCGACAACGCGCAAGTAAAGGTCTGGATCGGCTTGCTTATGCGGGGGCAGACTGCGGTCACCTTTGGGGTCGGTCATGGCGCCGTCGCAGGTGAGGTCATTTTCCTGAACATATTCCAGAAAACTTAGAAAACGCGAGTAATATCCGCTCCCATATTTCCGGTCCATGTTGTATGTGACAATGGAAAGGGCGTTCAAGGCATCCATTCCCACACAGCGCTGAAAGCAGCATCCGGTTTCCCGCCCTAGCAGCCTGCCCATTTTACTCTTTTTGACCAGGTCATCGACACTCTGGTGAATGTGGGTGAAACGGTTGATTTTTTTACCGGTGATGTGAGAGGTGGCGGTCATGATATCCTCGTGTTCGAGGAGCTGGGCCATTTCGTAGGTTTTGGCAACCGCCTGCATGGATGGCCGGATGATGGGATTGTCCACCACATTATCCAGTTGCTTGCCAAACATATAGACCACCAGGTTCAAGCCTCTAAGACTTCCTTCATATTGTTCAGCGGTCATCATGGTCATGGGGTCTCCTTTATTTTTTTGAGTAGTCGTACCACCCTTTACCGGTTTTCTGACCATAGTCGCCCTTGAGGTGTTTTTCAACCACACTCGGGCTGGGTAAATGGCGGGTATCACCGGTTGTCCGAAAAGCTTCCATTCCCATGGTGTAGGTCAGATCGATGCCGGTGAGGTCCATCAGACGGAAAGTACCCATGGGATGGCCTGCGCCGTATACCTGGGCTTTGTCAATGTCTTCCATGCTGGCGACCCCCATATCAAGCAGCCAGAGGGCTTCACGGGTGATGGCGCCAAAGATCCGGTTGAGCAGGAATCCATCGACTTCTTTTTTCAGATGAACAGGCACTTTCCCTAGTTTTTCGCACAGAGCCATGGAGAGTTCCCTGGTTTCGTCCGAAACATGGGGACCCTGGACCACCTCCACAAGCTTCATTACAAGCGCTGGATTGAAAAAATGGACATTGAGGACTTTTTCCGGTCGCCGGGTGGCGTCGGCAATTTTAGAGCTGATGATGGCCGAGCTGTTGGTGGCCAGGATCGCGTGCGCGGGTGCCATCTTGTCCAGGGCGGCAAAGATTTTGCGTTTCAAATCAAGAACTTCCAGAACCGCTTCAATGACGTAATCCGCTTCTTTGACGGCATCCTCCATACTGTGGGTGAAAGATATCCGCTCCCGGGCCGCTGTTGCCTGCTCCTGGGACAATCTTCCTTTACTAACCCGGCTGGCCATATACGTGTCGGCAAAATCTTGTGCTTTTTTTAGAATGTCCACATTGATGTCCGTGCAGACGGTTTTGTAGCCGTGAATCGCACACAGCATGGCGATCTGATGCCCCATGTTTCCCGCGCCGATAACGGCAATGTTTTTGATGTCGTCAATTTTCATGTTGCGGCTCCTTTTAATGTTAATGGTTTTCCAGGGGCAGGTTAAAAATAAAATCCCATGATGATACACAACGGTGTCGTTTCCATGCGAATGGCCTGCCGGTCTTGGGTTTTTTTATCGGAAAACACTCCATACATCAAAGAAATAATGGTTACCCCTGAGAATGTTTTAGGACGCTAAGCCCTTTAGGGAGGATACAACTGCACTTTTAAATTGATTTCAAATAGATACCCTTTACCCAACCCGGAAAAACCGGAAAGGCAAAAATCTTTTATCACGAAAAAGACCTAATAATTTTCGTGTTTAATTTTATTGTTTATAGTTCCGTATGGTTACGAAATTCTACCACTATGTGATTTTGGTATAGACCATATCAACACCGCGGCGGCAAGATCAAAAACCAAAAACATTGCATAGGCCAGATTGTAGGAGCCGGTTCGGTCAAAGCTCTGTCCGGCAATGAGATACCCCGCTATCTGCAGAATCAGGAACAGGGAAGCGAACCGAATGACAAAGGGAAACGCTTCCCTGCCGAAAATATCGGCGATAATGATGGGGTAGGTGGACATGACGCCACCCATGGTGAACCCGAAAATTACGACAAACAGGAACAAGGCCGGCAGTGATCCGTGAATGAAGGTAAAGACAAGACCAAAACCGTTCAGCACGGCAATCAGGGTGGCCACATAGCGGGTGTCAAAATAGTCGCATATGAGACCCCATAGGTATTTGCCCAGGGCACCGGCAAAGGCGGTTGCCGCCATGAGCCACATGGCAGCCAGGTCACTGAACCCGATGTCGGCAAAACGGGGTTTTAGCTGTGACATGACGCCCACGGCAACGGCTGTTAACAGTGCATAGGCCATCCCCAGTCTCCAGAAAGTTCCATTGCGGACAAGACGCTTTATGGGCCACTGCATCATCGGCTTCCCTGTTGAAATAAACGATGCTCCCGGGCTGGGAAAGATTGAATGTCCTCTTGTTCCCGACAGACCGGTTCCTTCTCCATCCAGGACCCGGGGATCGATGCCGTCCGGGCGCAGTCCCTGGTCTTCGGGCCAGTCTTTTACGACCAGCCATGCAGCAGGTCCCACCAGAAATACCAGAAAAGATATAAAAAGCGATGCCTGCCCGATTCCCAACCAGAGAATCATGACCATCGCCACAAGCGGTAGCACAGCCCCTGAAAAAGACACCCCTGCCGCGGCCAAGCCCATGGCACGGCCTCTTTTGGCGATAAACCAGTTATTTACCGCAGTACTTGCTACGATACCGCCATAGGCGGCATTGCCCACAAACAGCACGATGAAATAGAAATAGAATTGTGTCAGTGTCTCCGATCGAATGAGCATGAAAAATGCAACACCGGAAAGCATGGACCCCAGCAGCATGAGGATGCGTACGCCCACACGATTGACGATGGTGCCGTAGACCATCTGGGCCAGAAGACCGAAAAACGTGCCATACCCGGGTGCCAGGCCGATGTCGGTGCGTGTCCAGCCGTGGGCCTCACACAGGGGTTCCATGAATGCATTCATAAGGTAGAAGCCGGTACCCACCGACATGAAATTGGCTATGAAGGCAATAATTACGATATACCAGCCATAAAATATCCTGGGCCGGGTTTCAACTCTGGCAGTGGTGATCATGCGTGTATTCCCATAACATTCAGCGTTGAGCAATACGCTATGCCATAACCTTAAGGCAATAATAAAGCACGTATTATTTCTTGATATCGGGATTGACAAAAAAAGAATAGATATCCATCTGAGGTAATCGATTGTTAACTGAGTTGACTTATCAGCTGGTTATGATAAATTTGTTCTGCTTTATCTTGATTGTAAATCAATCGTCAATTGAAGAACCGCGCAGCATGCGAAGCACTGCCGAATGGCAGAACCTACGGGGAATGTGCTCGCTTTTTCGGTTCAGGGTAAATTGAGCTTTTTTTCACAAAGAGCCTCACGCAATGAAATGTTCTGTCAGAAATTACGCATTCGAACGGGGTGTACATATGAAAAAGAATTGGTTTTTTGTTTGTTTAATACTTCTTATTGGTTTTTATTTTTTTGCGCCCCCGCCTATACACGCAGAAGGGAAAATTGGGTTTTCCAAGGGGCAGACAATTTATGTTCCGGCATATTCCCATATTTACAGCGGTAATCGCGAAAAACCTTTTCTGCTTACGGTAACAGTGAGTATCAGAAATATTGATCCGAAGAACCCAATCCATATCACCACGGTCAATTATTACGAAACCCAGGGGAAACTTCTGAAAAAATATTTAGAAAAGCCTGTCGCGCTGGCACCGTTGGGATCATTACGATATATCGTTCCAGAAGGAGATAAAACCGGTGGTTCCGGTGCCAATTTTATAGTTGAATGGAAATCGGACCAACCTGTCAACCCACCCATCGCTGAAGCCGTGATGATCGGAACACAGTCTCAGCAAGGCATTTCCTTTACCTCTCGTGGTCAGGTGATTGATTAAACGAAAGCTCCTCATACAGGTGTCGGGATAAAAAACTACCGTGAAACCGCTATCGGAGATCACTACCAAATTCACCGAGTCCGTCATCAGAGAGATGACACGGATCAGCAGTGCCAGGGGGGGCATCAACCTTGCCCAGGGGTTTCCGAATTTCGATCCGCCGGAGGCTATCCGTCAGGCCGCCATTGACGCCATCCAGCAGGGCTGGAACCAGTATGCCGTCACCTTTGGTGAGGCGGATCTGAGAGAAGCGATCGCCCGTAAAGCCCTTCAGTATAACCGAATCGAATGTGATCCTCACACCGATGTAACCGTTACCTGTGGTGCCACCGAGGCCATGATCGCCACACTCAAGGCCCTGGTGAACCCAGGGGATGAAATCATTATTTTCGAACCTTTTTATGAGAATTACGGACCGGACGCCATCCTCTCCGGCGCAAGACCGCGCTATGTGACACTGAGATCCCCGGACTGGTCCTATGAATCAAATGAGCTGTCTGCTGCATTTAACGGGAACACCAAGGCCATTATTATCAACACCCCCAACAACCCCACTGGGAAAGTCTTTTCCCGTAAGGAGCTGGAGGAGATCGGCCGTCTCTGTATTAAGTGGGATGCCATGGCCATCACGGATGAAATATACGAACACATCCTGTACGACCAGGAGACGCATGTCTCCATGGCATCCATAGACGGTATGGCCGACAGGACCGTGACCATCAACTCCCTGTCCAAAACCTATTCCGTTACCGGATGGCGTGTGGGGTGGGCGATTGCCGAAGCCGGTATCACCAGCCGTATCCGCAAGGTGCATGACTTTCTGACTGTGGGCGCGCCCACACCATTCCAAAAAGCGGGTGTCTGTGCACTCAACATGCCCGAAGAATACTACACCGCGCTTCAGGAGCGATATACCGGTGCACGGGACCGGCTTTGCTCGGTCTTGAAAACCGTCGGTTTCAATGTTGAAGCGCCCAGGGGAGCTTATTACATCATGGCCCACGCAGGTGCCTTGATAGATCGATACCCAGACGTGGGTGCCAACGGATTCAGCATAAAACTGCTGGACATCACAGGCATTGCAACTGTTCCGGGAACCGCCTTTTATCACTCCCCGGCAATGGGTCAGGATCAGGTCAGGTTCTGTTTTGCAAAAGATGACAGCACCATCCAGGCTGTCTGCCGGAGGCTGGAGAGACTCACCGGTTGAACCGCAACAGCGAGCGCTGTCCCCGTGGGTTCTGCCTGCGGCAGCGCTCCGCATGCCGCGGGGTTAGCGAGGGACTCCGGATTAGACAGAATTCTATATGGTCGCTGCGAAACACTGCCGCACGGAAAAATATTCTCATAGTCTGCTGCGAAATTCTTCCAAAATTGCCCGCTTTCGGGTACGCTGCTTTCCATGGACATGTCTTGATTGTTCTACAAACCGCGTGCTTGGCACGCGGTTCCGAACCTGAACTTACGGAGACGTGCCGTCTCCTTTGTTTTTCCCCCATTTTGGGGGAAATCCAAGCCACCTGTTTCACGGGTGGTAGTTGACTTGGAATTCACAGGGTTTACATAAGGGAGGTCGCCCATGAAATTTAAAAAATCTTCTAAAAAAGCGGGTCTTTCTCCGGGAACTCTTTTGCACGTGGGCGAGAGGAAAGTCGACGACGTCAAAATTTCCATCATGGATTACGCTGAAGGCCATCTTCATGAAACACTTGTGGATACCATCGAGGCATGCGCGCAATTCATGGAGACAGATTCGATTACCTGGATAAATATTTCGGGCATTCACGACATTGACATGATCCAAAAACTGGGTAGCTGTTTCAGTTTGCACCCCCTGGTTCTTGAGGATGTTCTCAATACGGAACAGCGTCCCAAAATGGATGATTTTGATGTGTATCTTTTTTTATGCCTCAAGATGGTCTATCCGGATGCAGGCTATCAGACCATACATTATGAACAAATCAGTCTTATCATCGGTCCATCTTATGTGATCTCATTGCAGGAGGTCGAAAAAGATGTTTTTGATGCTGTTAGAGAACGTATCCGGCATGCAAAGGGGCGCATTCGAAAAAAAGGGAGTGATTATCTGGCCTATGCACTGATCGACCTGGTGGTAGACCATTATTTCAAGATTCTCGAGGAACTGGGGGAAAAAATTGAAATACTCCAGGATGAGGTCATCGAAAACCCGGAGCCTTCATCCCTGGCGGTCATACAAAACCTGAAAAAGGAGCTTCTTTTCCTGCGCAAGTCCATCTGGCCCTTGAGGGAGATAGTCAATACCCTGACACGGGGGGAATCTGATCTGATCCGCGAGGATACCGTTATCTATCTTCGGGATGTGTATGATCATACCATCCAGATTATCGACACCATCGAAACCTTTCGGGACATGCTTTCAGGGACGCTCGACATCTATCTGTCGAATATGAGCAATCGGATGAATGAAGTCATGAAGGTATTGACGATCATGGCGACCATATTTATTCCCATGACGTTTATCGCCGGCATCTATGGGATGAATTTCAAATATATGCCGGAACTTGAATGGGCCTGGTCTTATCCGATACTGTTGCTGTTACTTCTGGGCATGTTCCTGGTGATGATATTTTGGTTCAAACGTAAAAAGTGGTTTTAAGGCAAGGAGGCGGAAATTGAACCGTGACCTTTTGAAATGCTGTTGCTGTTTTTTGATCCTGGTAATATGTCTGGCCGGCAGTCCGGGCCTCACGTTGGAACAGGAAAATTCGTTCAACCTCAAGATGGATCGACGGGTTAGCGGAAATAATTTTCTGAACAAGCCAATGAATCAATCCCAGGAAAACAACCCTTTCCAGGAAGGTCTGGAACCCTGGCAACATAAAAGGTTGTCCCTGGATGGGTTAAGCTTGTCTAAGATAACTGATGATATCGAGCACCTACGGCAGTTGCTTGCAAATAGAACAGCGAGCAAAATGTGGTCAACGGAACTGAAAGAAGTCCTGCTGTCTCATAGTACCTTCTGGCTGACTTTTTTTATTCTTCTGGGCGTTACTTTATTGCTCCTGAATAGGGTTCGCTTCCATTTGATAGCTGTACTAGGGAAAATCGAACAAGGTCGATTTCCCATCAGGCACTGCAGCGTATTCATTATGCAGCACTCCATATTGCTTGCAGGTGCGACACTGTTTGTTTATTTATACCTTCTGGTTTCACCGTCAGCTCAAGTTTTTGGGGTTTTGCGATTTTTCACATCCATCCTGATGGTCGTGCTGTTCACAAGATGGGCCAGGTACTTCGCCAGAAATTGGCTATTAGAGCAGCATTGGATAAAGGATAGTGACACCGCGCGTTTGTCTGTGGTGCTGACAGGTGTGCGATATGGGGCAATCTTTTACATCAGCTTGGTTGGTTTGACAGGTGTTGGCAGCACGCTACCGACTGTTCTGAGCGTGTTTATCGAATTTTTTCTGCTTATAGGGGCCATTTACTTTTGGAGAAATTTTCAAAAAGGCAGAACAACCCTGACAGGAAAACCAACACGAAGACAGACCACGGTTCTATCCCTGTGTAAGATGTTCTCCTATGGTATCATTGGCGGGGGGATTGTCATGAACCTGCTGGGCTATGGTTCATTTTCAATTTACTGGTATGTTTCTTGGGGAATGAATTTCGTTATTTTGTTGTGGGGCGGTCTGTTCTTTTTGTTCTTGCGAGAATGGCGGCAAGAGCTGAAGGCACAGACCCTTGATGGTGCCCTATATGAAGATACGGCAAACCAGCCTTTCAAGTGGTTTGTTTTCCAGCTTTCGTGGCTCATCGGGCTTGCAGTGATCTTGGTTTTGTTGATTTTTGCCTGGGGCGGAAGACAGGCCGTCATCATCAACATGGTGAGTGTGCTCAATTATCCCATCAATATCGGCAAAATAAATTTCAGTATCATCAACGTCATTTATGCGGTTGTTGTTTTGGTTTTCACGCACGCATTGGCACGTTTCTGGCGATTTGTTTTAAAGGAGAAAATTCTGTCCGAAAGCGGCTTGAATACAGGACTCCAGGATTCCATTACCATGATCAGTGTATACGCGGTCTGGGCTTTTGGTATCATGCTGTCCCTGCACACCTTCGGCATGGGCACCACCACGCTGGCTTTCGCGTTTGGCGCCTTGGGAATCGGACTCGGGTTTGGGTTGCAGAATATTTTCAACAATTTTATCAGCGGCATTATTCTGCTGTTTGAGCGCCCCATTCAGGTGGGGGACGATATCGAAATCAACGGTATCTGGGCCACGGTAAAAAAAATCAATGTTCGCGCTACGGTTGTGCAGACATTCGACAATGCATCCATCATTATCCCCAACTCCGAATTCATCAGTTCCCAGGTCACCAACTGGAGTTTTAATGACAAGCACTTGAGACGCAGCATCGATGTCGGCGTGGCTTATGGCTCTGATATTGAAGGTGTCCGGAAGACCTTGCTGGAAATTGCAGACAAGACTCCAAAAGTCTTTAAACAACCTAAGCCGGATGTGGTTTTCAGGGACTTTGGGGACAGCGCATTGATGTTCCGTCTGCGTGTTTGGACGGATATCGACAACATATTCAAGATCGAAACAGCCATCCGGTTTGAAATCGATAAGCGCTTTCGAGAAAAAGGTTTTGTTATCGCATTCCCCCAGCGGGATGTGCACCTGTTCACCGATGGCTCGCCCCAGGTTTCGGATGCCGCCGGTCGAGAGGAACCACGCAAATGAAAGGCAATCCATGGTCATGATTTTTGGTGTTATCCCGTTTGCCAATTGCAGAATATTCTTCAATGCACTGTAGGATATTCTTCAATGCTTTGTGTTGCGGGTGTGATTCCTACCGGTTCATCTTTTTTAACCTTCTATAATCATATACTATTTATTTATTTCCCCGTTCTATTTAATCATGGCACACCCTTTGCTGTACTATAGGCCTACGTATGACAAAACCCTTTACAGCAAGCAAAAGGAGAGCACATGAACAGATCGCGGTATCTCATGGTCATCGGACTTCTGGTTACGGCCTTTTTTCTGATCGGCATCAACAGTTTTGGGGCAAACCTCAAACAGACAACATTTGAAGTGTCAAATCTATCTTGTGGCTCCTGCCTGTCACGGATCGATGATACCCTGAAAACATATACAGGATATTCAAAACTGGGTGCAGATCTGCGACGGGGAATCGTCGTGGTTGAACACGAGGCAGCCCTGGAAGAGCAGGTCATCGCCAAAGCGATCACGGATATCGGTTATCCGGCAAAAGTTGTTGCTGAAAAGGAACTTACAGAAAAACCTGATCTGTTTAAGGATCAGGGTGCAGGTTACGGGTGTTGTGGTGGCGGTGGCAGGAGTGGTGGCTGCTCGGCATCGGCGTCAACATGGAAAAGGCTTTTTAATCGACAACCGACTGCATCAACAGCGGATTAATTCACAAAATGCCCACCTGTTAGGCGGGATATTCCAAGCGTGGAGGCTATATATGAAAAGAATATGGATAGGTTTGATACTGGTCATTATAATTTCCCTGGGAAGTGTACCGGGAGCCTGGGCCCTGTTTGGCCCCAGGGTCGAATTGCTGGCGCCTGAAAACGGTGTGCTGAAAATCAAACTCAGCGATATCGATGACGGCAAAGCCCACTATTTTAAGGTAAAGGCGGAGGATGGTACCCTGGTGACATTTTTTACCCTCAAGAGCAGGGATGGCGTGATTCGGGCGGCTATCGATGCCTGTGATGTCTGCTATCGGGCAGGTAAGGGATATGTGCAGGATGGTGATTTCATGGTGTGCCAAAACTGTGGTCAGCGATTCGCTTCATCCCGGATCAATGTGGTCAAGGGCGGCTGCAACCCTGCTCCGCTCAACCGCCAGGTTGAAGGGAAACACCTGTTGATCAGTATGACCGACATTAATCAAAATGCATGGTACTCTAAATATAATGAACAGTAAAATGAGATCAACAATCACTATGGTATATGATCTTGAAAAATACAGAGGCAAACGGGACAAAGTTCTCGGTGTAAAGAAAACGGGCATCAGTTTCGGCGCCTGGGCGGCAACGGTGTCGGCTATCATTGTCTGTGGGTCTGATTTCCATGGTTGCACCCAAATCCATCGCTTATTTCAGCACCCGGAACCTGGATGATGTGATCTATAAGCTGTCCGGAGAACAGGCTTGGCCCCAGGATGTCATTCACAGCATTGCAACTCTGGATGGTGTCAAATTGGCCACAGCCGACAAGCAGGGCGCCCGGCTGGTTGTGACCTTTGACCGCTCAATAACGGGTATCGAGAACATGTCGGCCTTTTTCAAGGAGCGGGGGTATCAGGTTGTCCTGCTGAACAGGGTTAGTCACCATCAGCGGATCCAGACGGAGCATGCGGAGGCGAAACTTGAAACTCTATAATATTTCCTTGAACAACCTCAAACGTCGTAAGGGAAAAGTTGTTTTTCTCGTAACGGGACTGCTGATTGGAATTGCCACCATTGTGACGCTGATATCCATTACCCAGAGCATGTCACGCGATGTGGAGGAACGGCTGGACCGGTTCGGCGCCAACATCGTCATGACCCCAAAAAGTGAAAACCTTTCCTTGAGTTACGGCGGAATTAGCGTTGGCGGTGTCAATTACGAAACAATTGAATTCATGGAGTCGGAGTTGGTGAATATCCGGAATATCAAGAACCGTGACAACCTTGGCATCATTGCTCCCAAGGTATTGGGACCCTGGGAAATAGAAGGCAAACGCGTTCTGCTCATGGGTGCAGACCTTCAGACCGAGCTGAGTTTGAAAACCTGGTGGCAGTTCGATGGCGCCCCGACGGGTAGCCCCGATGAACTGATTCTCGGATCCGAGACAGCCAGAATATTCAACCTGGCACTTGGGGATCCTCTGAAACTGGGAACCGATGTATTTAACGTGTCCACGATTCTGCACCCAACCGGTGGCCCGGAAGATGGGATCATCATGGGGGACCTGCACCGCTTTCAAAAGGTTCTGGGCAAACCCGGACGCGTATCCATGGTGGAAATCTCAGCCTTTTGCAGGGGGTGTCCCATCACCGAAATTACCCTGCAGATTGCGGAAAAATTTCCCAACGCAAAGGTAACGGCCCTGAAACAGGCGGTCATGTCGAAAATGCAGTCCATCGAAATGATCAGGTCCTTCAGCTACGGTGTGGCCATCCTGGTTATTTTTATTGGTTCGCTTCTCGTGTTCGTGACCATGATGGGTTCGGTCAACGAGCGCACCCGTGAAATAGGAATTTTCCGTGCTATCGGCTTCAGGCAGGGACACATCATGCAGATCATTCTTTTGGAGGCCATGGTGGTGGGATTGATCGGCGGTTTTATGGGATATCTCATCGGCAACGGTATTGCCTGGCTGGCGATTCCGTTTATAATCCAGGAAGGCACCTTTTCCAATTTTAACCTTATCCTGGGAGGGGTTTCCCTGATTCTCTCGGTGGCCTTGAGTCTGTTGGCAAGCCTCTATCCGGCTGTGAAAGCCAGCAGGATGGATCCCAGCGCCGCCCTGCGGGCGCTATAACTTGATACAAGGGTTTTAAGGGTCGGAGGGTGATACAAGGGTTCGAGGGTGGCTGACAGCTAAAAGCGGACAGCAGCATCCCAGCATATAAAGGTTAAAAAGGGGAACAGGGTTCATTGGGTTGATGAAACGGAAAGGATTTGAAGGCTCAATATCAGCGGCTTTAAGCAACACAATAAACCCAAAGAACACAATGAACAAAGCAACTAAGTTTGCAATTTAGATACGTGATAGGAAATATAACATGAACGGTAACCATCACCTGATTGAAATTCAGGATTTGGGAAGAGAATACATGGCCGGCGACACCACGGTCTGTGCCATCGAGGAGATGAGTTTTTTCATCGACGACGGCGAGTTTGTCAGCATCGTTGGTCAGTCCGGAGCCGGAAAAAGCACACTCCTGGCGGCGCTGGGGGGGCTGAATCGACCCACCAGGGGCAATGTATGGGTGGATACACTGGATTTGTATGGTCTGACCAGTGAACAGCGCGCAGACTTCAGGAGCGAGTATGTCGGGTTTGTTTTTCAGTCCTTTCAGCTCATCCCGTATTTGACCGCTATGGAAAACGTCAAAATACCCCTTTCCATCGCCAATGTTAAAAAGACCATTCAGGCAGAAATGGCTGCAGAGGCGCTTGAAAAAGTGGGTTTGCAGGACAAGAAAAATCGCCTGCCCGACCAGCTATCCGGAGGCGAACAGGAACGTGTGGCCATTGCTCGTGCTATCGTGAACAAGCCGCCTATCGTATTGGCCGATGAACCCACCGGAAACCTTGACAGTAAAACAGCGGATGATGTCATTGATTTGCTGAAACAGCTGAATCAGGAGGGACAGACCGTTATCATGGTGACCCACAATAAGAAATTGTGTCAACATACGAACCGAACGGTTCATGTCAGGGATGGTCGTTGTGTTGTGGGTTAGGTGCAGGTCGTGTGAAATACCTCATGCAGACGCTGGAGTTCGGTTTCCGCATCCTGGATAAGCTCGGTAATGATGTCCCTGATAGGCATTATCTTGTCCGCCAGCCCCACCGATTGCCCGGCCATTAACGATCCTGAATGAACCTTTCCTTCTATGGCCGCCTCCCGGAGGGCACCGGCCCAGAAGTTTTCAACTTCAAACTGAGCCTGATGCGGGTCTATGGTGCCACGGTCAAGCCGATCCATAACATCGAGCTGAAGTTTTCCGAACTGTGTCGTGCCTTTGTTTTTCAACGCTCTCACGGGAATGACGGGTAGACGACTGTCGAATTGAGGAGTTGCCACGGCATCTTTGGCCTTGGCTTTTCTGAAGGTTTCTTTGAACTCCGGGTGAGCCTTACACTCATCAGACATGACAAACCGGGTTCCCATCTGAATACCGGCAGCCCCCATCATGAGGAGATGGGCCATCATGCGACCGGTTGCAATACCCCCGGCAGCAAAAATGGGTACGGTATCGATTTTAAAGAGCACTTCCTGCAGCAGTACGGAGAGCGTGACAGGACCGATATGGCCCCCTGCTTCGGATCCCTCCAGCATCAACGCATCCGTTCCCATCTTGATGAGTCGCATAGCCAGGGGCGCAGTGGGGGCAAAACAGATGATCTTGGCTCCGGAGTCCTGAGCCTTCTGGATTTCCGGTTCCCTTGGAATTGAGCCTGCAAACATGATGATATCACATTTCATGTCGCAGACCATTTTCAACTGGTCCTTGTAAATCGGTGAAACAGTTATGAGGTTGATACCAAAGGGTTTGTTGGAATAGTCACGGACGGCTGCAATCTCTTTTTCAAGGGTGGCAACGGGCGTATTACCACCGGCTAAGAATCCAAAACCATGGGCATTCCCTATATCTCCCACGAGCTTGTAATCACTGATCCAGGTCATGGCACCGCACATGATGGGATATCGACATCCCAGAAATTCCTGCCCCCGGCTTAAAAAATTATCTATCAGCATCATTATCTGGATTTGTTTTGTATGTATCCTGTTCGGACACTTTGTGCCATATGCGGGTATAAATTTAATAAAACCGAATACTCCGCTGAGAAATCCGGATCAGTGGTTTATGATCTGGATGTCATCGTTGCAGGATATTTCACCACCTGTTATCACCCTGGCAAAAATTCCTCTTTTCGGCATAATGCAGTCGCCTGCCTGGTAGTAAATGGCACACTTGTTGTGGCATTCTTTGCCTATCTGGGTGATTTCAAGAAGGACCGTGTCCCCAATCTGGAGACGGCTTCCGATGGGCAAACTGGGCAAATCAATACCGCTGGTGGCGATGTTTTCGGCAAAATCACCGAAGTCGACATCGATGCCTTTGGCCTGCATGCCGTGAATATCTTCCGTAGCAAGAAGACTTACCTGACGGTGCCAGGGACCGGCGTGGGCATCTCCTTGGATGCCGTGACCTTCCATCAAGCGAACGACTGGAACCGGTGTCTTGCGGGTACCCTTTTTCTTGCTTATGGCGATGGATACGATTTTCATATGGGGAGTGGTTTCCAATCAGTTTCGAATCTTATCAAGGATCGGCGCAAGGACGTCACAGGACCGGCACAGCAGCATCTTTTGAGCCCAGTTTTCCTGCACTTCGTTGTTACAAAGGGTGCCACAGGTAAACCAGCACATGTCCCCTGACTGAAACTCCCAGGCTGGGCAGGCTTTGCGTTTTTCAGGAGGGCACTTTTTGATGGTCCAGCAGTTTTTCTGATGGTCCAGCAGGTCTCTTTTTTTCAATACCAGATAAAACAGCTGTCTTTCCACATGGGGAGGGATTGTTCTCCAGGCCTGCTCGTAGCTGTGAATGGCTTTGAGCGATGTCCCCAGCAACTGGGCAAGTTCCTTCTGTGTTTTTTGCAATTTTTTCCGAAACAAAGAGAATTCAACACTATCCATAGAGATACCACCCTTTTTATGAATAAAGACTGTTCGGTCTTTCGGCCGTTGTTCGTCATGGTCAGATACCATCCTGTGACAACTGCAGTACTATGTAACAAAGTGGTAGCTTATGTCAAGGGTATTATTGCCAATAAAACCAAGGTTTCTGTCGGGATATATTGAACCGGTTCTATTGAAAACGGTCACTTCCGCAGAAAACCATCACAGTATTGCCCTTGTCGATAGATGCCAGTGTCATGTTCAGTCTTGACGCGAGCTCTACGGCAAGTGCCGTGGGACGGGAGAGCGCAACGATCATTTCGAGCCCTGCCCTGGCCGCTTTTTGAACAAGCTCGTAACTTATGCGCGAGGACATCACAGCCAGGCCCGATTCGTGCAGCCGTGCCTCCATGAAAACCCGGCCGATGGCTTTGTCGAGTGCGTTGTGCCGTCCAACATCCTCTGCAAACGATAGGGGATCCAAGCGGGTATCGAGGATCATTGCCGCATGGGCGCCCCGAGTGGTCTTGTACAGCGACTGCTTATCCACGAGTTTCGCGAAGCACGACCCGACATCTCCTATGGACATAATCAGGTGTCTGGATACCGGCTTTACAATCTGATAAATATCCTTTATCAACTCCTT
Source organism: uncultured delta proteobacterium (assembly GCA_963823335.1). Taxonomy (GTDB): domain Bacteria; phylum Desulfobacterota; class Desulfobacteria; order Desulfobacterales; family B30-G6; genus B30-G6. The sequence continues at coordinate 1,983,927 of CAWGLD010000001.1, forward strand.
GCCGCAGATACCGCAGCTGGTCTGACTGACAAAGCCTCGTCTTTCCAGAAGATCTTTTACGACTTTTTTTCGTTCCGGCTGGAGCGTGGCGGTCACCACGTTGACGCCTTCTTCGGTGCAGTATCCGAGGGTGGTGAAGTCATCTCTATGATTGACCAGTCCCTCGGACAGAAAAAAACCCGCGGCATGGTGGAGTTCATCCCCGGGTGTCCGCATGACCACTGCGTAAGGATTGCCATCGATGCGCAAAGATAGCGGTTCTTCAAGGATCAGTTCCTGGTTCGTTGTCCCGAACGTATTGTTTTCAAACATCATTGTTTTATGGGAGATAGATTCAAGCATGGTTGGGCCCTTTTACATATTGAAGAACCTGGTCTTTTTGACCCGGGTATCTATTTTTCTTTGCTGGATCCATTGTCGGCATAGAAAACATAGCCGATCGATCTGATACTGATAAAGTAAGACGGATTTTTAGGGTTGTCTTCAAAATATTTTCGGAATCGGACGATAAAATTATCCACGGTTCGCGTTGTCGTTCCTTTGGTGTACCCCCAGCCGATCTGAAGCAGCTTTTCGCGTGAAAGTGGCTTACCCGGGTTTATCAGAAACAATTTTAAAAGCTTGGCTTCCTGTTCCGTCAAACGAATCTTTCCGATTTTGCAGGTTGCAGTCATGGTTTTAAAATCGATCTGATTGTCACCGAAAGAAAATACAGTGATTTCATCTTCAGAAAGAACGTTGGCAAAAATGGCGCTTGGATTGCTCCAGGAGGCTCTTTTTAGGAGGCGGTCCACACGCAGCAGAAACTCTTCCAGGCTGAAGGGTTTGGTGAGGTAGTCATCGACTCCGTAAGCAAGACCCATGATCTTGTAATCGGTCTCTGCTTTGGCAGATAAAATCAAAATCGGAATCTTTTCGTCTTCAAGGCGGATACTGCGCAGAATGGAGAGGCCGTCTATCCCGGGAAGCATGATATCAAGGACGATCAGGTCGGGTCGCCACTCTCGCCACATTTGGATGCCGGTCACGCCATTTACTGCGATTCCGACTTCGTAACCCTGTAATGACAGGTTCAGTTTAAGGCCCTCGGCAATGTGGTGATCGTCTTCTATAACGAGAACACGTTTTTTTTCATTCGGTTTCATGCCAATCAATTCCTCAAGGGAAGTATCAAATTAAAAATGGCGCCCATGCCGGAGCCTGCACTTTCCGCTGTTATTTTACCTTTATGGATTTTGGCTATGTGATCCACGAGGTAGAGTCCCAGTCCACTGCCCTTTGCCGACATATCATCTGCGTGTCCTACTTGATAGAACTTTTTGAATATTTTCTTTAATTCTGACTTGTCAATACCGATGCCGTTGTCCTTGAATCGAATGATAAGTTTTTTTTGCTGTTTTTCAAAGGTGACATCGATACGCGGGGTGGCCGTATGGTTGTATTTAAGGGCATTCGTAACCAGATTCATTAAAAGAATTTCAAACATCGGGGGAATAATCAGATAGAAGTAGGGTTCTCTTTTGGGGAGGTGGACCTGAATGTCACAACTTCTAAATAGATGTGCGTTTTGCCGATAGAAATTATCGATGGTTTCCGGCAGGTTCCGGTAGACATATTCACCTGCGTAGCTTTTGCTCTCGATCTGGGCCAGGTTTAGGATACGGTTGATATTTTCGGAAAGACGTCCTACATCACTGAGCATATAATGGGTGTACTTTAACTGGTCTTCCCGGGAGAGCTCATGTTTCAGAAATGTTTCAAGATACAGCTTAAGGGATGTAACCGGTGTTTTCAGTTCATGAGTAAAGTTGTTGATAAAGTTATGCTGCAGCCGATACAGCCGCAGCGTTTTCAGATTATAGACAAATATAATGAAAATTCCCATGATAATGACGCCGAAAAGTACCGTGAGAACCATGATAACAAACCATGTCTGTGAGGTGAGAAATTGTCCTGTATCGAGGTTGAAACGCTCGACGATCGATTTGAGGCCACTGCTGACCTCAATATACCAGTAGATATAGAGAAAAAGCGATGTGACAAGTGCCAAAATCGAGATAACCAGTATGAAAACAGGGTGGATCAGCCATTTTGTACGGTTCATGTTCAATACTCCGGAAAACTGTTAAACAATTTCTTATCATACCCAATTGCAAAACTTTTGTAAAATCGAAAGCTGTTCTGTACTTTTCAAGGCGGCAGTTATCAAGGATTGTGAGCTACGAAGAGATCGTTTCTGTCCTTCTTAAAACCAGTCTTATACCCCTTTTTACATTCCTGATTGACCTGAGAAGGCGGATGTACTAATTTTCGAGTATATAATTAGGTGCTCGAATTTCTGGATTCAGCGGATACGAAATGAATAATCCCCTGGCGCTTTGCGAGTTCGCCGCAAGGGCTCCAAACATCAGCGCGGTGATAAAGTTAAACAGGCATGGCTGCCAAATGACCAAGTTTTCATATTGGATTTTTATTGTCATGCGCTGATGTAAGAAGCCCTAAGCGGCTCAAACAACGCAAATAGCCATTGGATCACCCATTTCGCTCTATCTATGATGAAAACAGAAAGTTGGGCCAGTTGCTTGACGTGATGCGATTAAGTACCACAGGAAAGCGAAGATAGCATTCGATTATTAATTTAAAGCGGCTTTGCCGCGTCAGATAAAGGCACGAAGTGATTTTATGATTCGAGTGGAAAACCTGCAAAAAGGTTTTGCCGGACAAAAACTTTTTGATGGTGTCAGTTTCAAGATAGGGCCCAGGGAACGGGTAGGCCTGGTGGGTAGAAACGGCCATGGAAAAACAACGCTCTTGCGGATGATTATGGGAGAGGAATCTTGTGATGAAGGTGTCATAACGGTTCCTAAGAATTATCGAATCGGGATTGTGCGGCAGTCCTTGGCATTTACGGAGCGTACGGTTCTGGAAGAGGGCATGAAAGGACTGCCTGCCGACAGAAAGCATCACCATTGGGAAGTTGAGAAGATTCTGGCAGGGCTGGGGTATTCTCAACGCGACATGCAGCGTCACCCGGGGGAATTTTCCGGTGGATTCCAAGTGCGACTCAATCTGGCCAAGGCCATTGTTTCCGAGCCTGACCTCCTGTTGCTCGATGAGCCAACAAACTACCTGGATATCGCCTCCATACGCTGGATTGAGAAATACCTTGTTAAATGGCCTCACGAAATCATGCTCATAACCCATGACCGGGGATTCATGGACAAAGTGGTGACCCATGTTCTGGGGATTCATCGAAAAGGGATTCGGAAAATTGCGGGAAGTACTGAGAAGTACTATACCCAGATAGCACAGGATGAAGAGGTTTATGAGAAAACACGTCAAAATGACGAGCGCCGTAAAAAGGAGATTACACTGTTCATATCGCGTTTCAGAGCGAAGGCGCGGCTTGCAAATATGGTTCAATCCAGAATAAAAACCATCGAAAAAATGGAGAAAAAGGATAAGCTCGATCAACTGAAAAACCTGGAGTTTTCTTTTCGAAGCAAGCCTTTCCGGGGTAAACATGTAATGCGTGCCGAACATCAGTCTTTCGCATATGATCCAAAAGTTCCTTTGATCAAAGATTTGAGTTTTTCTGTGAATTCAGGTGACCGCATCTGCATTGTCGGGAAGAACGGTAAGGGGAAAACAACCTTGTTAAAAATCCTGGCCGGGATTCTAGAGCCGGATGAAGGAAGCATCGTCTACAATCCGAATGTAGATATCGGTTTTTTTGAACAAACCAATGTTCAATCTCTTATTGCAACACGGACTGTAGAAGAAGAAATCGCCTATGCCCATGAAGATGTCGATCGCCAGAGAGCCCGGGATATTTGCGGCGCCATGATGTTCGAAGGTGATGCAGCACTCAAAAAAATTGGTGTCCTTTCCGGTGGTGAGAAAAGCCGGGTTCTTCTGGGAAAGATTCTGGCTGTTCCTGTCAATCTTCTGCTTCTTGATGAGCCCACTAACCATCTGGATATGGATTCATGTGATGCACTACTGGCGGCACTGGACAATTTTGAGGGAACGGTGATCATTGTAACCCACAACGAAATGTTCCTGCATGCCCTTGCAGATAGACTTGTGATATTCCAAAATGAACAGGTACACTTCTTTGAAGGAAGTTATCAGCAGTTTCTCGATAAAGAAGGCTGGAGCGATGAAGTCGATGAAAAGGGGGACCTAACAGGAATCCAGGAAGACATTTCCGTACCCTCCAAAATTACCAAGAAAGATATCCGCCGAATGCGATCAGAGATCGTTGTGGAGAAAAGCCGAAGAGTCAAACCACTCGAGAAGCGAATCAAGAAGGCAGAGGAAAATATCGACATGCAGGAAAAAAGTATTAATATTCTTAATGAGGCTATGATAAAGGCCTCACAGTCGAACGACGGCAGAAAGATAGCCGAGATATCTCAAAAGATTCATAAAGGTCAGAGTACTATTGAAATCCTTTTTTCAGAGATGGAACAACTCTATCATGACAAAGAGCGGGCTGAATCTTATTTTAATGATAAACTGAAAGAGATAGAACCCTGAGCCGCTGTGTTGAAGACAGGAAACAACTCCGTTTTTCAGGGATTGCAAAGAACTTTTCAAGGGGAGCATTTGCCATGAATGGATTGACAATCAGATGGCTGACATTGACAGCGGCAATAATCGTTGCGTCTTACATGATTGACGGTATCCGGGTGGCAGGTGTTTTCTCGGCCATTTTTGCCGCCGCCGCGCTGGGAATTCTTAATGCATTCTTTCGTCCTATCGCTTTGATACTGACGCTACCTGTCAATATCTTGAGTTTAGGCTTGTTTACATTCATCATCAATGCCGTTATGCTCAAACTGGCTTCCGGCATCATACCGGGTTTCGATGTTCACGGATTTTGGGCAGCGGTGTGGGGTGCGTTTCTCATCAGTATCGTCAGCTGGTTGCTCAACTCTTTTATTGGCGGGCGGGGAACCGTGGAATATATCGATTTAAAGCACAAAGGTGGCAATCGATGGGAATGAGGAGATGTGTGTATTTTCCTGGATTCCTCATTCCATCTGAGATATCGCAGTATCCGGCCATCACTGTCAGCCAAGTTCTTTTTTCTTGCATCGAACCATCTTATAGGTTAACTATAGGAGAAAAGTTCTCAGATCCACATCCATGCGTTTCCGAGACCGAATCCTCGGATAAAATATCTCCTCCCGTACAGTACACAGTTAATTGATCGCTTGGTAGTTGGGCATTTTGCGCTGCACAAATCTCAAACATCGTCAAGGTGAAGCCGGCTTATGAAAAAGTGAATGCTTCTATTATTCTTAACAAGGAGGTAAAAAGGCATGAAAAAACTCGCCGATGATCTAAAAGCTGTTAGCAAAGAAATCAAAGCACTATCTAGGAAACTCGATCAATTGTCCAAGAAAGCAGACAAGCTCATGAAAGCAGCGGCTGGGAAAAAAGCAAAAGCCGCTCCGGCAAAGACGGCACCCAGAAAAAAAAGCGCCAAAAAGGTTAAGGCTGTCCCGGCAAAGAAAACGATTAAGAAGAGAGCCGTAAAGAAAACCGCAACACCGAAAAAACCAGCGGCTAAGAAAGCAGCCAAAACACCAGTTGAAAAAGCGGCCGTGTCCACCACACCGACCAATAAAATTCTCACCTTGATGAAGCGTTATAAAAAGGGGGTCACGATTTCTCAACTCAAGGAACAGTCGGGTCTCAATGATAAGCAGATAAGCAACATTCTTCACAGGGCCAGCAAAGAAGGGAAGATACAGAGGATCTCCAGAGGTGTCTACCAGTTGGCATAACCTTTGAACTTCATGAAACTCGCGCTGTCACTTTTGGCTTTAATCTATTTTTTATTGCCCTATGATTTCTTTCCCGACCTTGTTGTCGGATGGGGATGGATAGATGATCTTATCATTTTCTATTTTCTGTGGCGATATTTCTACAGAAACAAAGGAATGTTTTTCCGTCAGCCGCAAGGGACAGAAGGACCCGGTGAACATGGTGATCGAAGCGGTTCGCCGACGGGCAGCAGTGCCAAGTCAGACGATCCCTATGAGGTGCTCCAAATCCCCAGGGGGGCATCACAGGAAGAGATAAAGACAGCCTACAAGCACCTTGCCGGGAAGTATCACCCTGACAAGGTGCTTCATCTTGGAGAAGAGTTTCAGGTTTTGGCAGAAAATCGTTTCAAGGAGATTCAAGCGGCATATCGGAAACTGGCTGCCAAGGACAGGAATGATTAAACGAGTCCCTGATCGAGCATGGCATCTACGACCTTGACAAAGCCGGCAATGTTGGCCCCATTTACATAATTACCTGGAGTACCGTATTGCTCCGCAGTTTCCTGACATGTCTGATGTATCTTTTTCATTATCATTTTAAGACGGTTGTCTACTTCTTCGCGGCTCCAGGAAATGCGCATGCTGTTCTGTGTCATTTCGAGACCGGACACCGACACACCGCCGGCATTTGCCGCTTTGCCCGGGCCATACAGAAGCTTGTTCTCAAGAAATATTTCAATACCCTCGGGAACCGTCGGCATGTTGGCACCCTCACAGACCAGGTGCACTCCGTTGTTGACCAGGTTCTGGGCATCTTTTTCGTTGATTTCATTCTGGGTTGCGCTGGGAAAAGCACAGGTGGCCTTATGATTCCAGAGGGGATTGTAGTCGAGGGATGGATCCACCGGGATGTATTCCGCTGATGGGTATTTATCCGTATACTCTTTGACACGTCCCCGCCTGACATTTTTCAGCATTGCCAAAAAGGCCAGTTTTTCCCTGTCGAGGCCCTCTGCATCATAGATGTAGCCAGAGGAATCAGAAAAGGTTATGGCCTTACCTCCCAGATCGATGAGTTTTTCGATGGTGTACTGGGCAACATTGCCGGAGCCTGAAACGAGGCAAACCTTACCTTCCAGGGTATCCTGCTTTGTTGCGAGCAGTTCCGATGCAAAATAGACCGATCCATAGCCGGTGGCTTCCGGTCGGATAAGACTACCCCCCCAATTGAGGCTTTTTCCGGTCAACACCCCTGTAAATTCATTGCGAAGTTTTTTATACATGCCGAACAGATAGCCGATCTCTCTTGCACCCACACCGATGTCTCCTGCAGGAACGTCGGTATTGGGACCGATGTGGCGGGACAGTTCGCACATAAAGCTCTGGCAAAAGCGCATGATTTCATTATCCGACTTGCCTTTGGGGTCAAAATCGGATCCGCCTTTTCCCCCTCCCATTGGAAGCGTGGTCAGGGCATTCTTGAACACTTGTTCGAAGGCCAGAAATTTCAATATGCCGAGATTGACCGATGGGTGAAATCTCAGGCCGCCTTTGTAAGGCCCTATGGCACTGTTCATCTCGATTCGAAAGCCCCTGTTAACGTGGATACCGCCCCTGTCGTCCATCCAGGGCACCCGGAAAATAATGACCCGTTCCGGTTCCACGAGTCTTTCCAGAATTCTTGCTTCCCGGTACTCGGGGTTTCTGTCGAGAACAGGCTTGATCGATTCCATGACTTCGGTCACTGCCTGGTGAAATTCTTTTTCATTCGGATCTCTCAATTTTACAATCTCGATGATGTCAGACATGGTGCCTCCTAAAATTTTATTATTACTACAGCATTCAATCGGGTAGAAAAACAATTATTCATTACGTGAAATTCTTTGTTCCGTTTAGGACATTTATAAAATCAGCAGGTAGCCGTTAGCTCTTAGCATTTAACCAGGCTATGAGCTGATTGCTAATAGTTTCTCATCATTACACATCGCGAGGTTCGGCCGTCGACCTTGATGGTGACGGGTTTGTCCAGGGCTACATAACGCACATGTGCGGATTCTTTTCTTGCGGGTAATGAGTTCATCCAGTCCCCTTTAAAAAAACCACCATCTCTTTTCGAAATGGAAATGTAGTTGATGCCCATGGTAGTGATGTTATGAAAAAAATGAGATCCCTGAGATGGCTCTGCATTCAAATGCTCCGATGCTGTCTCGGTAATGATGTCAACATTACAGATATCGGCCCAATCCACGGGGATCCCCAGCCAGCGGTCTGCCGAACCCCATCTTCCGGGTCCTACCAGAAGATATTTTCGGTTTTCCTGAGAGAAATATTTGTTCATTTCACCTATCTCACGAGCGATTTCGATGGTTTTGGCCGGATCGAACACATCCGGTTTGACGTATACAATATCTGTGATGTCACCCTTGTGGGCATTGCCGAGGGCATTGGGTGAATAACAAAAAGATTTTTCGATCTCTTCGTCGCTGATATTCACCACCTCCAAATCTGCTCTGGCGGTCATTGGCCTGAGTTGCAACAGGGCAAATGTGGGTTGGGTTTCCGCTTTCTGACTGAGATTGACTGAAAACTCGATTTCCACCGGGCATCCCATACCTTTTTGACCGATGGCTAAGAATTCATTGATAATGTCAGGCAGTGGGAAGGAATTGTATTTCAGAATCTGAGAGAATGTGATGACGCGATGACCTTCTACATGAGAGGTGTCTCTGATGCGATGCTCATTGGGAATGTAGGTGCTGGAAAAGAATGCAACCGGATATTCATTTTCAGCTTCTGAAATTTCCCGTTTATCCAGATGGGATGTGTCGTTGATACTGAGCATGGAGCATGTCTTTTCCAGTTTCAGGGCATAAAAATAGCGCTGAGAATTTTCAAGAATGTCCTCAACCGTCGAACGCTGTGGCAAAAGCTGTGGATATTTGGGAGAAAAGCGAAGTGTCTTTTCCCCCTCGACCACCATTTTCCCCAGCCCCAGGGCGATCGTGGCAATGCCTTCTTCCGGTTTCATGTGTGAAAAGGGATAATAATTGTGGGACTGTGCAACACCCGAGATAGCAGGATAAAAATGTTCGCCATAGGTATCTCCCACCATGCTCTGGATGATGACGGCCATTTTTTCTTCCTCGGTCCGGTGTCCTACCCGTCGTGAAAATGATTTGGGCCCTCTAAAGTAGGTGGACGCATAAACGAGCTTGATGGCATTGATGACATGTTCTGTCCTCTGGACAAGACTCGGGCAGTCATTGGGGAGCATATAGGTGCGATAGAGACCGGCGTAGGCGCGGAACTGCGCATCCTCCAAAAGGCTCGAAGAACGGACGGCGATGGGGTAGTGAATGTTTCTGAGGTAAACTTCCAGATCATCCCTTATCCATTTTGGAAATTCGGCCTTCAGGAATCTTTTGGCAATCTCCTTGTCCGGTATGTCAATGTCCGCAACTTCCAATAAATGGTTGTGCTGTATGAAGGCCTCGAAACCATCTGTTGTAATGACCAGTGACTTGGGGATGATGATGTTGACAGGGCTGAATTTCTTTATCATCTCCGATTGGCGGCGAAGCAGGTCTGATGCAAAGGCCAGTCCCCGTGCCTTGCCGCCGACTGAGCCATTACCGATCTTAAAGAATTCCGTGTCTGGATCAAAATCATGGGCATCAAAATTGACGATAACGCCTTTTTGCCTGCGTTGCCGCCGTATATGGATTTTGGAAACCAGATATTTCCGCATCTCGTCGGGATTGTATGAAAAATCTTCCGCGCTTGCAGGGCGCAGTTTGGATGCCAGTATGGTTTCAGTCCGTGCAAACAGCCATCGTGAAAAATCGTTCCGATTGGCATGGAACACCAGGGAGGCATCGGGGATTTTTTTCATTTCATTTTCCAATGTCCTCAGGTTCGTGGCACGGGAAATTTCTTTGCCGTCCGGCATTCTGAAAATAAAATCGCCAAATCCGAGATGTTCCATGAAAAAAGAATGGACATCGGCATGCAGTGTACGGGAGTTCTTGTCCACAAAAAAGGAAGGGATCGATGTGGCTTTATCGGCATTGGAGGGTTCCGAACTCATGAGCAACAAGGGGATATCCCATCGGTCTTTCTTGATCTTTGTCAGAAGCTGGATCCCGGAGTCGGGACATAGTTTCCCACCTTTGGGAAAACGCACATCTGAAATAACCCCCAGTATATACAGTTTGTATTTTTCATAGATACTGATCGCATCTTCATAGCTGTCCGCGATAAGGATTTTGGGTCTGGCACGCATGGTCAGGAGCCGGTGCTCTTCATTGAGACCTTCTTCCATGATGGCCTGGGTCTGGCTGACCAGTTCCCGGTAGAAGATGGGCAGCAAAGAGGAAAGATACCGGGGAGAGTCTTCCACAAAAAGGAGCACCCGGATCCCGGCAGATGATGTGTCATAATCCACATTCAGGCGATCTTCGGCGCTTTTGATCAGGGCCACGAGAATATCTGTATTACCGGACCAGATAAAAGCACGATCGATCCCCGGGGGTTTTGTGTGACCGGGATAAAAGTCAACCGAGGTAACGGCACTGTGGGCGAAGAGAATGACCGGAAGGTCCGGATTCGATTTTTTGACCCGTTCACCCAATGCGATACAGTCCATGTCCGCGATACTGGGCATGGTGATAACCATATCGAATTTTTTATTTTTGAGTGCCGTAAGTGCTTCTTCGACAGAGGACACCCAGGTAAGCCTGGGTGGGTTACTTAAATTCAGACCGCGATATTCATTGATGATTCTTTCAGACAGCCGGACATCCTCTTCCATGATCCAGGCGTCATAAGGTGTTGAAACGAGGAGCACTTCCCGGATTTTCTTGGCCATCAGCTCATGGAAAAGCTTAAAGCGCGGATCGTAATCCCTCAATAGAGTATCAATGGCAAGGGTCATATGATAGAACCTAAACGACTCATTTCTATAAGACAGTTTCCCAACGCAGATCTTGAAGCTGCTCAGACAGCGCACAGCATCTTTGGGTCACCTTTTTTTTGCCTCATTTTGACGAAACTGGAAAGCCTCCTGTCTCACGGGTGGTCGTTTAATCAGAATTCAGAGCTCGTGGATACGGCGGTCCCGGTCTGGTCGGCTTCCTGATCCCCGATAGTGAGGGCCTGGTCCAGTGTGCGCAGGGCCTCGTCGACCTCTTTCTCTGTGATGATGAGGGGCGGCGCGATGGTCAGGGTGTCGTACCATGGGACCACGTACAGGCCATTTTTCATGGCGTCACCGGAAATTTTTGCCGTCATCAGCGGCTTGCCGCTCGAGTTTGTCGGCTTTGACGTTAAAGGATTCCTTGGTCTCTCTGTTTTTGACGATTTCAAAACCCCAGAAATGACCCAGCCCCCGGACATCGCCCACGCAGGGGTGCTTTTCGGCAAGGTCGAAGAGCCGTTCCTTCAGGTATTTCGATACTTTCGAGAGTAAACCCGAATCGATCAGTTTGCGGTATTCTGCCACTGCCGGTTTGATCGCGGACAACGAAAGAGCGTGGTAGGCATAGGTGTGTCCGTGGCAGAAGAATTCATCTTCGAAGAAGTCGGCTACTTTTTTGGTCGTTGCCGTTATGCCCAGCGGTGTGTAGGCGGAGGTGCACCCTTTGGCCGTGGTCATGATATCCGGCAGAACATCCCAGTTCTGCATGGCAAACGGTGTTCCGGTTCTGTACCAGCCGGTCATGACTTCGTCCGCTATCAGCAGCACATCGTTTTCATCACATATCTTCCGCACCATGGGGAAGTACTCGGGCGGCGGCACAAGTCGGCCGTTGGTGCCGACAACCGGTTCGACGATGATTGCGGCAACATTGCCCTCTTCCTTGATCATGTAATCGAGATAGCGGGCGCACTGAACCTTGCACTCCGGGTACGTCTGGCCGAACGGACATCTGTAGCAGTAGCAGTCAGGTGCAAAACAGACACCGTCTACGGTGTACCGGACCTTTTCCACGGGCCATCTTCGGGGATCCCCGGTAAACGCCATGCCGGCCGATGTTGCCCCGTGATAGGAGTGGTAGCGTGAAATCACCTTGTAGGCCGGTGCCTTGGACTGTCGGATCATCACCAGGGCACCGTCGTTGGCCTCGGTCCCGCTGGTGGAAAAGAAGAACTTGTCCAGTCCCTTGGGCAGGATAGACTGGAGCGCCTCTACGGCTTCGAGAGCCACTTCGGTCGTAAATCCCGGTGCGATATAGGGCAGTTTTTCGGCCTGTTTCTGAATGGCCTCGATGATGGCCTTGTTCTTGTGGCCCAGGTTCGAGCACATCAACTGAGAGGAGAAATCTAAGTAACGTTTGCCGTTGCTGTCGTAGAAATAAACACCTTCAGCATCGGTGATAAGCAGCGGCGGCTGCCAGTTTTTCTGCCAGTTCCAGGTCCCGAAGGTGTGGTCCGCCATTTCTTTTACTCTGTTTTCAATCTCACTCATGGGTCTGACCTCCTTTATAGGGTATCCAGTTTTTCAGATGTGCGGTATGTTTTTTTCCGATCATTTTCAGCGCTCGGGAAACTTCGGACAGGGCCTTGATTTTTACAGAAGCCTCAGTGTAGTATCTCTCGCTCTTTTTTCAAGACATCTCGCTGCGTCAAGAATTTCTACGCTGGTTTTGGCTTCTGCAGGATCGACTTCTTCACAAAAGGGAGCCCGGGTAAAATCCTTGACAGGCTCCAGGATCATTTCCGTTACATTTTCACGGCGGGCACGCTGGACATTCTTGATGTTGCTGCGGGTCTCTTTTAAGAATTGGTCAAACAGATCCTTGTGTTCTGCAAATGCAGGATTTGCAGCTGCGGCAGAATAGAATGCGTCATCCTGCTTTTCCAATTCCTCTGCAAAACTTAAAATACTTCCAAAGCTGATCAGTGGCATGTTGTCTCCTTTTTGAGGGCCACCCAGAGTTGTCTGGTGGCCCTGAACGGTCTCATTTCTTTAGAACCATCGCTCGATAACAACCTTGGTGTCGGTGAAGAAATTGAAAATTTCCTGACCATGCCCCTTGGTGTCACCGAACATGGAGTTGCCGGCACCGCCAAACGGGAAGAAGCTCATGGGGGCGGCAATACCGATGTTGATACCGACCATGCTCGGCTTGACCCGGTACTTGAATTCGCGCGCCGCTGCGCCGTTTGAGGTGTAGATACAGGCTGCATTGGCATAGTTCCGGGTATTGACGAGCTCGATGACCTCGTCAAGATTCTTGGCGCGAACGATACTCACCACCGGGCCGAAGATTTCTTCACTGGCAATGGTCATGTCCGGTGTTACGTTGTCGAAGATGGTGGGACCGACAAAAAAGCCGTTGGGGTATCCCGTCAACCTGGAAATTACGGCCGTCGAGCACGAGTTTTGCACCTTCTTCGAATACCTTTTTCGATGTAGTCCAGGACGCGTTGTTTGTGGGCGGCACTGATGACCGGCCCCATGAAGGTCTGTTCGTCAAGACCGTTGCCCACTTTTATGCCTTTTGCAGCGGCGACAAATTTTTCTACCAGTTCGTCTGCGATATCACCCACGGGGACCAGTACCGGAACCTGAGAGGCATCGTTGCCCGGCACAGCCGAAAAACGATGTGGTCAGGGAAGGCATGCCTTTTTCCAGATCGGCATCCGGCATGATGGCGACGATGTTCTTTGCGCCGCCGAGAGCCTGAACCCGTTTGCCGGTGGCACCGCATTGCTGGTAGATATATTTTGCCGTGGGAGATGAACCCACAAATGAAATACCTTCGATGTCGGGATGGTCCAGGAGGCCGTTGACCACGTCATGGGCACCGTGAACCATGTTGACAACACCTTCAGGAAGCCCGATTTCCTCCATGATCTCGAAGATCTTGGTCTGGGTCATGGGCACCTGCTCAGAGGGCTTGACAATGTAGGTATTTCCGGTAACGAGCGCGTAGGGCAGGAACCACCAGGCGACCATGCCAGGAAAATTGTAAGGAACGATGGCTGCAAACACGCCCATGGGCTGGCGGTGTCCGTAGCAGTCGATATCTTTGGCGATATCTTCCAGGGTGTAACCGCACATCAGCGTGGTGACACCGGTGGCGTGCTCGACATTTTCGATCATCCGTCGGACTTCACCCCGGGATTCGTCGATGGCTTTGCCCTGTTCGGTGGTGAGGGTTTCCGCGATATCTTCGAAGTTTTCTTCGAAGGCATCCTTGAGGCGGAACAGGTATCGAGCCCGGGACAGGGGAGGCGTGGTTCGCCATTCCCAGTAGGCTTCTTTGGCTGCCTTTACCGCCGCATCCACATCTTCCTGGGTACATTGGGGTGCCAGGGCGGTTACTTCACCGGTGGAAGGGTTGAAGCACTCCATATATTTTTCGGCTTTGGACGCCAGCCACTGGCCGTCTACATAGTATTTTAATTTTTTGGGTGTGTCAGACATGTTTCCTCCTTGTTTGGTTTATTTTGCAAAATTTGCGCAAGCATTCAACTGCCGGTTTTGAGGCAGGCCTGCCATAAATCGATATTTGATTTCAGTTTAATTAGATGTTGTTCCACCTCATCGACATGGCGGTACATTTCGTCATGAGCCTTCTGGGGGTTTTTATCAAAAATTGCCTGATAAATATTTTCATGGGCATGTAGAACCGATTTGGAAAATTCAAGATCTGGTTTAAGGACTTTCTTGAAATCTTCGAGCAAGTTTTCTACAAAATCCAGGATGAGTATTAATATGGGATTTCGGGTATTTTCGGCGATCATGCGATGGAAGTGTATTTCATTTTGGGTGAGGTTATCAAGAATTTTATCTTTCAGGTTTATTCGGGCCTTGTCATTTAGCTTCACGGAGTTTCTGAAGGTCCTCCTTGGCAATATGTTCGGCCGCTTTCATGGCGGCATGGGGTTCGAGCAGCTTTCTCAGCTCAGACAGATCCTCAATCGTCAGATCCTTAAAATAAAGAAAATTGGCCAGGCTCTGTTTGGTGACTTCAATGTCCACTTCCACAATATGGGCGCCGCCGCCGATGCCTTTCCTGACATCGATCAGACCCATGTGTTCCAATGCCCGCAATGATTCCCTGAGCGTCTGCTTGCTGACCCCGAACTGCTCCATCAGTTCTTTCTCAGGGGGCAGTATGTCACCGGGTTTCAGTCTGCCCGCCAGAATGGCTGTCCTGATCTGGTCGATAATTTTTTGCGTAATCGTGCTGGTGCGAGCGATTTTAAACATCATACCCCAACGTATGTTCAGTTCTATGCCATGTGCCAACGTATCGTTCCGGTTGCTCCGAAAAAGAAAGTGCCCCGGCTGAGGGACGTATTCGGAACATATGATGGCACCCCTATACACTGCCCGCTGAATAGGTTATCGATATGGCTTTGTCAACACAAATATAAAAATATTTCAAATATGGAAATATACTAAATATTATAATATTTCATCTTTTTATGCGATCTATCTGATATATTTGTATTTATGTACTAAGACGTCTTTATTAGATTGTTTTCGATGGCATGTATCCACTGGGGAGGGTAGGGAACTTTAAAGGCAGCGCTGTCCTGTCTGTCATTTTCATTCCTGAAATCGATTTTTACGACCGACTGGTGCAGATTAACGCCTTTTATGCTGTTGTCCGGGTACACATGGGCGATGTTTTTACCTGGGATGTTCAGCTCCAGCCTGGCGGTGCGGCTGCGGTAGAAAAGCCGGTCCGGCAGAAGCAGGAGAAACCCGCTGCTCCTGCGTGGTTTTCCCGGTTCGCTGGCTCTTCCAAAATAGTTGACACCAAAGCTCATGGCCAGGATTTTCTGCCCGCTGAAGCGCTTTTCAATCCATTTCCGGTCTCGCCATCGAATAAAGGCGATATAGGCGATGATGCCGAAAAATATGAATGCAATGAACAGCCATTGCTGGTTTGCGTAAATACTTGTCATGAATTCGCCTTAAGCTCTAAGCAGCAAGCCGCTTATGATCTATCGCTAATAGCTCAACTTTCGGTTTTCACCACTGATAGAGCGCTATAGGATTATGCATTTCGCGCTCGCTGAACCGAAAAAGCGAGCGCATTCCCCGTAGTCTGCCACGAGGAATCTTCAATCTTGAAAGATATAATGGTACAGTTATTTAAACTCAGCCAAATATATCATTAATTTCTTTTTGGCCAGGTTATGTTTGTACCCGCTGCGGCTGCCCATGGCTGCCAGGAGCGAAACGGCAATTTCCTCATCGGTGCGGCCCTCGTTTCTGAGTTGTTTGACCCGGTCACCGTTCAACGCGATGAGGTTGCGGAATCCCTGACTGTCCCGGTTGAAAAAAACCACAAAGCCAAGCACAAAAACAATCAGGGACGATATGACGGCAACGTAAATATCCCCGGATGGGTCCGGAAAAACAGATCTGAGCAGGCTGTTTGAACTGCCAGCATTCAGAAGCGTATACATGGCCAATAAACCCACGGCAATCAGCAGCGCATAGACAATGTTCATGATCGGCTTGGGCAAGGGATAACTCCATCTTGAGTAACGAAAAAAAGGGTCTAAGAGGTCGAGGGGCCAAGGTTTCAAGTGAGAAGGAGGGCAGGTTGATAAAACCGGCCCTCCTTCTGGCGTTCAAACATAACTGAAAATGAGCGGCGCAGCCGCGTTAGATAACTTCGCAAAGTGACGTTATACGGGCCTCATTTCGCCCTCTGCCATGGCATCCCAGCTGGCTTCAGCCTCTTCCCAGGCCTCATCGGATGCTTCAGTTTCCCAAATTTCCAGGCCCCTTTCAGCGCGTGTGGCACCGGGGAGCAGGTTGTCGAGGATAATTCCGATAATGGCAGTTACCGCCATACCCGTGCTCAGGACTGCCTGGAAGATATTTCCCAGCACATTGATGAAACTGCCCGGTGTTCCCCAGGCCAGGGCACCGCTGACAATCTGTCCGGTACCGACATCAAAGTGAGGTGTAAACCAGAAAGGAACGCTGAGACCGGCAAAAAAGGAGATACCGATGATAAACAGGTTCCGGGAGTTGTTCAGGTTGACGATCTGAAGGTTGGAGAGACCCACCGATGCGATCATTCCGAACAGGCCCACAAACATGGCACCTACCACCGGCATGGGCAGGGTTGCCAGGACAGCACCGAACTTGCCGATTATCGGGATGACCAGCATAACGGCTGCCCCGCAGCGCACGACCCTCCGGCTGGCCACCTTGGTCAGGCCGATGGAGCCAATGTTTTCAGAATAGGTGGTGGTGCCGTTACAGGTTTGCATGATACCGGCAATAAAACACCCCAATCCTTCGGCGCCGAGGCCTCTGGAGATCATTTTTCCTGTGGGAACAGGTGCTTCTGAAATACGGGCACAGGCATAGTAGTCACCGATGGATTCGATCATGGAGGCCAGGTAACCGGCCAGCATGCCAAAGACGCCGGCCCACATCACCGAGCTTCCAAACTGTGGAAATCCCCATTTAAACGGCATCAAGGGTTTTAGGCTGATCAAAGGAGCTGATCCGATCAGGCCAAGCTTGCCGGCCAGGTTAGCGGCATTGCCATCGGGGATGAGCCCGGTAATTGTGCCCAGCAGGGAGAG
This sequence comes from uncultured delta proteobacterium, assembly GCA_963823335.1. GTDB lineage: Bacteria > Desulfobacterota > Desulfobacteria > Desulfobacterales > B30-G6 > B30-G6. Next base: position 2,001,278 of record CAWGLD010000001.1, read on the forward strand.
TATCCATCCCGTTGCAATGGCAAGCAGAACCGGGAATAGCATGAAAACTTTTGATTTGATGGAAAAAACCTGGGAATAGAGAATCAGGGCTATCAGGGTGGCCAACGATATGATCCAATTGGTTGCCATCCAGGGAGCACCGATGCCAAAGAGCGCCAGACCGATCATGGCGATGGTGGGGCCGATGACGATGGGGCTGATCAGTTTTCGGACCTGGCCCATGATACCGGTGTAGCCCAGCACGATTTCCACCACCGAAGCAACCATGATGGCACCGGAAACCATCTGGATTTTGACCTGCCAGAGCGGAATGCCGGCGGATCCGAATTTTTCTGCGGTGACCAGACCGAGAATTGCGAATGTGGGCCCGAGAAAAGAGAACGTCCCACCCTGGATAACCGGCAGTTTATTTCCGAGGGGGGACTGCTGAATCAGCGTACACAATCCCGAAGTGAAAAAAATGGTTGATATTAACAACGCTAGTTCTTCGGGGGGAAGACCCATGGCACCGCCGACAATGAACGGGATCAGTACGGTCGCACCGAACATGGTCAGATACTGCTGGATACCCAGTAGTACGGCAAGGCCCCATTTAGGCTTGCTCCCGATGGGATAAACTATCCAATGTTTGTGTTCACTTTTGTCTTCATTCATGGCACTTGCCCCTCCTTCCTGTTTGCCCATACAATTGGGTCTGGTTGATATTAAAGAACAAAAAGACAGCCTGTTTTTCCAATCAAAACCTATTGTGCTTGGATACTATGACGCTGGGAAACCAGAAAGGAGTCAACAGCGGATAGCCATCAGCCACCCACGAACCCTGGAATCCTTGACCCCTTGAACCCTGTTTTATTACGGCAGTTGCCGGCATATTTCCGTATACATTTCAGGTCTTCGGTCCCGGAAGAATTGCCACCCGTCCCTGACTTCGCGGATTACATCAAGATCAAGGTCTGCGATAACGACTTCATCCTTGTCTTCACTGCCCTTTACGAGCATTTCGCCCCGCGGGTCTACAAAGTAGCTGGAACCGTAAAAACGTCCGAATTCCCAGGGTTTTTCGACACCGATTCTGTTGTTTGCACCGATAAAAACACCGTTGGCCACGGCCTGGGCGGGCTGTTCGAGTTCCCATAGATACTGTGATTTCCCGGCGGTGGTTGCGGATGGATTGAAAAGGATTTCAGCGCCGTTGAGAGCTAGAACTCTGGCACATTCGGGAAAGTGCCTGTCATAGCAGATGAAAATACCGATCTTGGCATAGGCGGTCTGAAATACCGGGAAACCGAGATTGCCCGGCTTGAAATAGAATTTTTCCCAGAAACCGGGCCATGTGTGCGGGATCTGAATTTTCCTGAACTTGCCCAGGTATTTTCCATCGGCGTCGACAACGGCGGCCGTGTTGTAGTAAACACCCTGCATGGCTTCTTCGTAAACGGGAATGATCATTACCATATTGTATTTCTTGGCATATTCTGTCAGCAGTTCGGTGGTGGGACCGGGCACGGTTTCGGCTGTGGCATACCACTTGGTATCCTGCTCGCAGCAGAAGTAGGGACCATAGAATATTTCCTGTAAGCAGAGGATATTCACTCCTTTTTCCCCAGCCTCTTGGATGAGGGGAATATGTTTCTCGATCATGGCTCGCTTGATTTCGGAAGGTGTTCCGTCGTGTTTGGGATTGGAGGCTTGAATGTGGGCGCACTTAATAAGTCTTGACATGTTGATCCCCTTTCCTATTACCTGAACTGAGCGATTTTTATCTCGATCTGCACCAATCTCTTGCGGATCAAAGGTTTGCAAAAAGCCTCGGCAGATCCACGGGTATGCCTACGTTTTTTGCGAGCCCTCCTCCATCAAGATCTCGGCACATCTCTTCGGGAAAAATCGTTCAGTTCAGGTAGTATCTAAATTGTAGCTATTTTCGGTTCAACATGTATCTTATGTAGGGAATCGGCGTCAAGAGTTTTTGGCGTGATTTGTATTGTAAAAGTGGGGTATATTTTCTATATGTTTTTATTGTCGGATATCGATATATGTTCTGAGTCTGTTTATAAAAAGGAGGTCATTGAGTGAATTGTGCAGATCATTTCAAGCAGATGAGCAAGGGTTTTGATTTTGGACAGGCCCTGGCAGAGGCTGACCGTTGTCTTCTTTGTCATGACGCGCCCTGTTCAAGGGCATGTCCTGCGGAAACAGACCCGGCTGGATTCATTCGAAAATTCCGGTTTCGAAATGTCACAGGAGCCATTCGAACGATTAAAAAAAACAACATTCTCGGTGGTGCCTGCGGTGTGCTCTGCCCAACAGCCGAGCTGTGTGAAAAAGAGTGCAGTGCAACGGGTATCGACCGACCTATCGCCATCGGCAAGCTCCAGCGGTTTCTTGTGGAGCATGCCCGGAAAATGGATTTCAGGGTGTTCGGGAAAGCAGAACCGCGTCCTGAAAAAATTGCCGTGGTGGGATCGGGGCCGGCGGGGTTGAGCTGTGCCGCGGAGCTGGCCAAGGACGGTTATCAGGTAACGATCTATGAAGCACGTAAGGAGCCTGGCGGTGTTTTGCGTTATGGCGTTGTTTCGTTCCGTTTTGACATGGACTTTCTGGCGGCTGAGATGGCAGACATCAAAAATCTGGGGGTTGAATTCAAGTGTTCCTCTCCCATTGACAGCCGGGGCGGGGCTGAGGATCTGCTCAAGAAAGGCTATCAGGCTGTGTTTCTGGCACCTGGATTGTGGGATGCCGTGAGCCTGCAGGATGGGGAGCCGCCCATTCAGGGGCTTTACAGCTCTGTGAAGTACCTGGAGGGTTTGCGTGACGGGAGGTTGGAATCCTTTACAGAGGAATTTGAAAACAGGACGGTGGCTGTTATCGGCGGTGGTTCAGTGGCTATGGACTGCGTGGAATCCGCTGTCCGGCTGGGGGCCAAAGATGTGTACCTTGTCTACCGACGCTCTTACACTCAGATGCCGGCCGAAGAGGATGAAAGAATCGCGGCACTGCAGAAGGGCATCCATTTTCTGCTGTTGAATCAGCCCGTGGATTATGTCGTCGATGAAAACAAGTGTATAAAGGGTCTCGAACTTGTTCGTACGGTTCTGGGCGATGTGGATGCATCCGGCCGGCGGTCGCCTGTCAACGTGGAGGGCTCCCAATGGATCCTGGACACCGACGTGGTCATAGAGGCCATCGGCAACAAGGCCGATGACCAGTCACCGGCGTGGTATCCGAACGTAAAGCTGAAGGCGAAAAATCTGATCCAGGCGGATCCCGATACAGGCAGAACGTCGGTGGAGGGGATTTTTGCCGGCGGTGATATCGTCAGGGGACCGGCGCTGGTGGTTAACGCCGTACAGGACGGGAAGGTGGCTGCCCGGGCTATTAAGGAATACCTGGCCACAGTTTAATGTTTACCATAGAAACCCATGTCCTTTGGGCGTGGTCAGGGATAATTTGCTCTGCAAGAATCAGTCAGAGAAAGAATAAAGGATCTCATAGGATAATTTTCTAAAGATGAACGTCCAACGTCGAACGCTGAACATCGAACATCGAATGAAAACGAATATTGAAAAACCTCGCAACCCGGATAAGCTGGTATTTACGTTTCGCTCCAACAAGACTTGTCGGCGAACTCAAGTCGTGTTGCCACGGGGGATGCAGTCGCTGTCGCAGTACAGTTTCTTCATATTTCAAATTCAACATTCGATGTTGGACGTTCAATGTTCGATGTTCGATGCTCATTAAAAGAAATAATATTTTTCCCAAACAAACCGGCAGTTACGCTTCGTTCTAACCTGTTTGCCGGGGTTAGATTCAAACCAATTAGGAGGATATATTGTGCCCAGTCAACCCATCGATCTATCCATTGAATTCTGCGGGAAGACGTTTTTAAACCCATTCCTGCTCTCTTCGTCACCGGTATCCAACAGTGCTGAAATGGTTGCCCGGTCTTTTGAGGCCGGCTGGTCCGGCGTGATGTTCAAAACACTGAACTCGGATCGCCTGAAAATTACCCATCCGTCCCCGAGGATGAACGCTTTTCATTATGGTGCCAAACGGGTTGTGGGGGTCCAGAACGTGGAACAGATCTCCGATCGACCTTTGAAGGACAACCTGGCCGATTTTCTGTATCTGAAAAAACATTACCCGGCGCACATTTTGATATCCAGTATCATGGGGTTTTCCAATGAAGAGTGGGCCTATCTGGCCAGGGTGTCCGAGGACAATGGCGCAGATATGCTGGAACTCAATTTTTCCTGTCCCCATATGTGTATCGAGGGATCCGGGCATCATGTGGGTCAGGCCTTTGACCTGATTGAAAAATTTACCACGACGGTCAAGAACACCGTTTCTATTCCGGTGATTGCCAAGATGACCCCCAATATTACGGATATGACGGAACCGGCTATTTATGCTAAAAATGGTGGCGCTGATGCCATTTCCGCCATCAACACAGTCAGCGGCATATCAGAAGTCGGTCTGGAAGATCTGGTTCCCAAACCCAACATATTCGGCATAGGGGCCGTCAGTGGCACATCCGGGCCGGCCATAAAACCCATCGGGCTGCATTTCATTGCCGACATGGCCCGGTGCGAACGTCTTGCGCTGCCACTCTCCGGGATCGGGGGTATCGAGACCTGGATCGATGCCCTGGAATACATCCTGCTGGGTGCATCGACAATACAGGTAACCACCGGTATCATGCACTATGGTTACCGGATCGTGGAAGACATGATCGAAGGGTTATCGGACTTTATGGCCCAGCGCGGCGTAACAGGGGTCAGCGATCTGGTGGGCAAGGCGCTGCCGAACCTGAAAACAACTGATCATTTCGATCTGGACCGCCAGGGTATTACCCACTACGATATCGATAAATGTGTGGGATGCGGTCAGTGCTATATTGTATGTACCGATGCCGCAGGCCAGGCTATCGAGTGGGATTCAAAAGAACGCAGGCCGAGGCTGGTGGAAGACAAGTGTTTGAGCTGCATGCTCTGCAGCTTTGTCTGCCCAGTGTCCGGGTTGATCTCATTTAAGGAGATGCCGGCAGCTTGGCGCCGCGATGAGACCCGGGTTATGGATAAAAATCTGGAGAGTGAGATTAAGTTTGAAGTATTTACCAAGGAGGGACCCAATGAGTGTACTTATTAAAGGCGGTACGATTGTAACCTCGACCGGGCGGTATGTTGCGGACGTGTATACAGAAGGAGACAAGATCAAATCTATTGGAAAGGGTCTTGATGTAGTCGCAGACGAAACCATCGAAGCAAAAGGGAAATATGTGCTTCCTGGAGCCATCGATCCTCATACGCATATTTCCATGCCGTTCATGGGGACGAGTGCGCAGGACGACTACGAAACCGGTACCATTTCAGCCGCATGTGGGGGGGTCACCACGGTGGTCGATTTTGATCTGCAGCAAAAAGGTGAATCCCTTTTTGAGGCTCTTGAAAGGAAAAAATCATGGGCCCAGGGAAAAGCGGCGGTGGACTTCTCATTGCATCCAGCTGTCATGGACCCGAGACCGGAGGTTATTGAGGAGGTCAAAAAGGCAATCCTGGATTACGGCACACCCAGTTTCAAGATATTTATGGTGTATGATTTCAGGGTGGATGATGCCACCATGATCAAACTCCTGGAGGAGACAAAAAAATATGGTGGGCTGGTGCAGGTCCACGCGGAAAATGTCTACATCATTCAGCACATGAACGAAGTGCTCGAAAAGGAAGGAAAGCTGGCACCCTACTACCATGCCGTCAGTCGACCCAATATTGCCGAAGAAGAGGCTGTTTCAAGGGCCGCTAAAATGGTGGAGCTGACCGGTTCACGGATTTATATTGTCCACCTTTCTTCCAAAGAAGGACTTTTCAGGGTTCAAGAAGCCAGAAACCACGGCATCGATGTGTTTGCAGAAACCTGTCCCCAGTATTTGCTTTTGAATGAGGACCGCTACAAGGAAGCGGATTTCAACGGTGCCAAGTATGTCATGTCGCCACCGTTGAGAACAAAAGCAAGCAGCGAAGCCTTGTGGGGGGGCTTGAAGGGTGGGGATCTCCAGGTGGTTGCAACGGATCATTGCCCGTTTGACTTCCATGGTAAAAAGGACATGTTTGGAAAAGATGATTATAAAAAAATTCCCAATGGTGCTCCAGGCATCGAGACCCTTCTCATGCTGATGCATACGGAGGGTGTGGTCAACGGCCGCATCAGTCTCGAACGCATGGTGGATGTTCTTTCTACAGGAACCGCCCGGATGTTCGGATTAAAGGACAAGGGTGAAATCATCGTGGGCAAGGATGCCGATATCGTTGTTTTCGATCCGGATCAAAAATTCACAATAACCCAGGAGAAACTTCATATGAATGTCGATTACACGCCTTATGAAGGCATGGAAATGACCGGTATGCCATATGCTGTTTATTCCAGAGGCAAGCGGGTTGCAGAATGGAATGGCGAGCAGGTTGCCTTTGTCGGCGAGATCGGCAGGGGTCGATTTATCAAACGGGAACCGTTTGAAGGATTTTAACCATGAAAGATGAAATCAACACCGAGCCCCAAGACCATGCGCACCCCCGCATAAAAGAGCTGAGCGAACTTCTGGATGCGGTGCATCAGTTGAGCGATACCCGATGCTCAGATGAACTGTATGAGATTTTTGCCGACATTCTCCGCCGGAAACTGGGTACCGACGCCATTGCTATTTTCAATTTCAATCAGGAAATCAACAGTTTTAACCTCGTTTACAACCAGGGGTTCAAGGTCTGGAAAGATGAACTCAAAAATGGGGATGGCTTTTTATCACGGCTGCGCCAAAACGCTTTTCAA
>CAWGLD010000002.1:0-169043 GCA_963823335.1 uncultured delta proteobacterium
TCGGCGTGGTTTTGGGCGAGTGAAATGGAGATGAAATGGAGATGACGAATATGTTCGATGACGACGCGTCCAGCCTCGCGCGGCTGTGCGACACCGGCCTATCCCTAGACTCGCAGCGAGTCGCCCTCATCCAGGGCAAGCGGTCGATGACGTATGCAGAGCTCGAGCAGCGCATCAATCGGGTCGCCAATGGGCTGATCTCGCTCGGAGTCGAGCGGTTCGAGCGCGTCCTCGTCATCTTCGAGAACGACATCCGCTTCCCCGAAGTCCTGCTCGGTATCGTCAGGGCCGGCGCCGTAGCGGTCCCGGTCAACTTCAAGTTCCAGCCGCCGCAGCACATCGACCTGGTTCGAGACTGTGGGAGTCGCATCGTCTTCGGCAGCGCCGGGACGGCCGAATCCGTCCTCGCCTGCCTGGCCGACGGGGTTGCCGAGGTCGGTATCGTCGTCGATGCCGACCGGGGTCCGCTTCGAAGCTATGAGGACTGGCTGGCCTCATCTTCGCCCGAACGCTGCGATCATGGGTCGGCCGGCAGCGACGTCTGCATCCAGGCGTACACCTCGGGCTCGACCGGACGGCCCAAGGGGGTTCTTCTCGCGCACCGTGGGCTACTGCGTAACGTTCAGCTCCAGGCGGAATCCAACCGGATCGACGAGAACTCACGGGTCTTGTTGTATACGCCGCTCTTCCACATGAACGCCACTGCCTCGGGACTCCTCCCGTGCCTGAGCCAGGGCGGCTCGGTGGTCATTCTCAAGGAGTTCGACGCGGAGCGCGTGATCGATGCGATCGAGACGCTCGGCTGCACGTACACCACCGGTGTACCGGCCACGTACAAGCTGATTCTGGCTGCCGCGCGGCAAAGAACGCACGTGGATGCCTCCAGCCTCGAGTTCATCGCAGTGGGGTCTGCTCCCATGACACGCGCGCTTCTCGACGAACTGGTCCAGACCTTGCCTGGTGTCGATGTGATCGAAGGGTACGGGCTGACGGAGTGTGGGCCCATCATCACCATGAACCCACGCGACCGAAACAAGCTGGGCACGATCGGTCCCGCTCTTCCGGGCTTCGAGTGCAAAGTCATCGACTCCGATGGGAACATTTTGCCACAGGGAGAGGCGGGGGAACTTGTCGTGCGGAGCGAGTGCAACGCCCTCGGCTATTACAACCGGCCGGACGCCCAGGCGGAGCGCTTCCGGGACGGCTGGGTGCATACCGGGGATATCGTGGCGTGCGACCCCGACGGCTGGTTCACCTTCAGGGGGCGCGTCGATGACCAGATGCAAGTGGGAGGCGAGAACGTCTTCCCGGCCGAAGTCGAGAACATCCTCGCCACGCATCCGGAAGTGCGGGACGTCTGTGTCGTTCCTGTCCCCCACGAGGTGAAGGGCCAGGTTCCGGTGGCCTTCGTCGTGCGCAACGTCGGGTCGAACCTCGGCGAGAAGGAACTCATTGACTACTACATAGAGCGCGGACCCGCGTATTCCCATCCGCGCCATATCTACTTCATCGACGAGATGCCGCTCTTGGGGACCGGGAAAACCGACCTGCAGGCTCTTGAAAGGCAGGCTCGCGAGCCAGGCCCAGGAACGGGGCCCTCTTCCCTCGCCCGCTGACTTGCCATAGCGAGTGCTTATCGGACTTGGAGCCGGGGACGGGGCGTCGCTGTGGCGGACTCACAAAAGCTCGTTTCCCTATTTAGGGAACAGGAAGACGAGCGATGCCTGAAGTTGGGCATTCGCACCGCCATCGGGACTTTCTGCAAACCCGTATGCTGCTACTGACAAGTTCACGGGCTGTTTTCCCAAATTGAAGACCCTGCCGAAGCCGCCGCCCACCGGAATAGTCCACCTGTTCCCGCTATCTGCTTTTTGATTGTAGGTTATGACAGGGTCAGTTTTCAGATACCAACCGTTGTCGAGGTTGTAGTTGACAAAGGGTTGGGATGTCATAAAATTAACGTCTTCGCGCGTCTTGGAGCTGTCCACATCCCAAACGTTGTTGAGCAATGCACCCACCGTCCAATTGTTAATCTTGGCGAAAAAGACGCCGCCGATGCCCGCGGCATTTCTGCCTGTACCAAGGATGTCGTCGGATGCCGAATCGAACTGAAGTACCGGTCCGACACCCCAAGTCCAAAAGTTGTCCCCGCCCAAACTGTTGGTCTTTTTCGGCACAAAGTAGGTTTGCAGCAGGATATCGCCAACGCCTGTTTTCCCATCAATCGGACCAGAATCTGGCTGGTCGATGAAAGGAATGAGGGCGCGCAAAACGAAGTTCCAGTTTTCGGTAATATCGATTGGAACCACCGGTTTAGCGAGAAGAATGTTCTGGGTTTTCTCGTCTTCCCCGACATTCTGATAGCTATTAAATTCGAAAGGCACACTGATCAGCGAGGCGATCGGGTTCTGTGACTGGGTCGCCAAATCTCCCTGTCCCCCTCCCTCTCCCTGTGCCAACGCCGAACTGCTGGCCCCAAAATTGGTCATAATGAAGATTGCAGCAAGGGTGGAAGTGCAAGCCCGCAGTACTTTGCCGCGTTTGAGTACTGCCCATGATGTGTGAAAATTTTCCATGTTGTTTCGTTCCTTACAGAGCCGGCTTCGATTGTGCGGCGCGTTTCAAGAGTTGTTTGGCCTAACGCAATCACCCATCAAGAGAGTTACGCTGAGTGCTTTTGCCAAATTTCGCACCAGCGGACGCTAGCCGCAATTTTGACAGGTGCAAATTACGCAATTTGTGCCGCAGAAAACTGTGGTACGATTGCAATATATCCAGGGCGTCGTCCAGTGGTTGTCGGTGTCAGCCATTGTCCGAAAATTGTTGCAATTACATAGCAGTAGCTGCAACCGACTTCGAAAAATCGTTCTAGCCTTAACCCACATTCGCGCGCTCTGACGACCGACTTGAGGCCTCGAACGGCGCAAGTAGCGACTGCCGCCGGGCGAAAAGACGGTTATCCTTCCTATACGCACTTCACCGTCTGTACCGCGAGCGGAGCGCTCATGACTATCTCCGCAGCCACCTGTTCGACCTTTGTCATCAATTAGCAGCCCGCAGCCGCCATTGTAAACCTTAGCTTAGCCCTTGGCTGGAAGTTCTTGCAGTACCCCGAGATCGGTTAGACCCCAAATCATCAACTGAATCGCCAAAGAGACTAGCAATATTCCCACAATAACTGACACCACTTTAAGCGCTGCCGGGCCTATCGCGCTAAGAATCCGCTGAGCGCCGAGAAGAAAGATAAAGTTGAATGCCATGATCCCGAGTATCAATCCTATCATTAACACCAATTCACTCGTTCCGGGTGCGGCTGCAGTTAAGGTAACAATCGCAACAAGGCCCTGAGGGGTTACCATCAATGGCATGGCCAGAGGGTAAACGGCGATATTGGTCGATGCTGCCGAATCGGTCTTCGGCGCTTCTTGTGACTGGCTGCCCAACACCATTTCGAGTGCAAAGAGCACCAAAATAAGTCCCCCTCCCAGCTTCAAAGCGGGAATCGATATGTGAAACGCATCCAGCAGGAATTCGCCGGCAATCACAAAAAGGAGTGCTACGACAGTTGCTGTTAGCACCGTTCTTATAGCGATGCTGCGCCTTAAGCCGGCATCGGCATCGGCTGTCAATGTAACATACACGATCGCCGATTTGAGCGGCCCCAGGGTGATTAAAAAAATTACAAACAGATCTACTATTCCAAAATCCATCTTTCTACCTCATATGTTTACGTGTTTTTTTATTTTCTCATCAGGTCAGCCCAAGACTGAAAACCGATGACTATTTAGCCTTCCAGTCTGGTGCACGTTTTTCGGCAAAAGCACGGGTACCTTCTGTGCGTCGATACGACCACCGGTGTACAGCATTTCAAGCGCGGCGCCTAACTGAGCGGTGAGACAGATAATCACGCCCTGTTTTTCAGGGGTTTTTGAGGTCAAATCTCACACCTCTCGAAGTCCTATCCTGAGGGTCTGCGTAATATAGGCTGGGCGGAACGCGAGTTACACCCTAATCATTTTAGTTTCCTTTAAACTCTGGTTTTCTTTTCTCTACAAATGCTTTGGTCCCTTCCGCCTTATCATTAGACTTAGAAATTACTCCAAAGACTGTTGCTTCCATTTTTAGACCATCTTTATTTGATAAATCATTTCCAGCATTCATAACTCTTTTGCTCGGTTTCGACCAATGTACTTTGGAAGTCTTTGGGTTCCACCAAAAGCAGGTATCAGACCCCATTTAACCTCAGGCTGTCCAAAAACTGCTTGCTTCGAACCAAAAATGAAATCCCCTGGGAGAATTTGGGCGCATCCGTGCCTCTGTCGGGATCAGAATGTCACTCGGGCTCGCAATCCGAACAAGGCGACAGCATCCTTGTCGGGGTTTTGAAAGTCGGATTCCCAGAAAGCCGGATTCCCAACGATTTGCAGGTTGGGCGTGATCTGAAAGTTCTCGGTAAGCTGGACCCTGTAGAAGACCTCGCTTATCAACTGGTTGTCGAGGTCGACCCCGAACGTATCCGAATTAGGGCGGCCCCAGTTGAGGCCGACGCCGAGAAGGTTGCCGCCGGGCTTGTTCTGGTATCCAAAACCGCCGCTCACCGACCTATCGTAAAGGCCCCCGCCTTCATGGGCCCAAGCGGCACGCAAGAACGGCAACCAGTGCCCGGCCACAACATGGGAGACAGACGCATTGACGCCCCATCCTCTCTGCGTGCCGCTATCGTCACTCTCATCTTGCTGCCAGACCGCGATATGCGCATTGTCGAACAAAAATCGCTTGCCACCTCCGGTGATCCCGATCTCCGCGGTCTTGAAGGTGTTGAAGTCACCGAAGAAAGTCTCGAAGCCCTCAAACATGGATGTCGGCTGGAAACCGGCGTCGATGATGCTGGCTGCCGCATAAATGTTGTCGGTCAGATAGCCGCCGACCATCGCGCCAAGCGCGGCGTCCGGCAACGTGATCATCGTGTTTGAGCCGACCGTAAAGGCGAGATTGAGAAAGCCGGTCCAAGGACTGGCCAACGCGTAACCATCGAAATATTCCTTCATATCAAGAAAGCCGACACGCAAGACAGCGCGGTCGTCGGCGAAGACCTGCTTCCAATAGAGAGTGGTCGCGCGACAGCCGTCGTCGTTGAAGACGGGTTCTGGCGTACCGACGAACCCGACTTCGAAGCCGAAGGCAGACGGCGCGATGTCGGTGTAGGCGTGCCGGTGTTCGAACTTGAACTCAACGCTGCCGGTGTTCGCCGCGCCGCGGTTCAGCAACTCCCAGGAGCCAAAGAAGCGCGCGACCCCAGAGGCCGAGGTGTCGTCGCCGAGGCTGTCGGTCGCGGCGAAACCCACTGCGAGGTAATCGCCGCCGAAGCTGAGCCCTGTGCTCTCGGCGATACCGGCCTTCCATCCTTCCCACGCTTTGAGGACATTGAGATTGAGTAGATCCGCCTTCTCCTCGCGATCATCGCGCAGGATAGTGGTCACCGCTTGGGGGCCGTTCAGAGGGTCATGGTCAAAAGCATTTTGCACCGGCGCCCCGGTGCGGGAGGCGCCCTGCTCTGCGTTCTCCGCGAAGGCAGGTTGCCAGCACATAAAGAATAAGAGCACAGCCAGTGGCGCGACTGTCAGCCTTGGTGACAACAGGGCGTCTGCCGCACAGTAAAGGTGCGCAGGGAGGTGCTGGGCGTTTCGCTCGGCTCTCAGACAAGAGCAACAGCCGACCTGGTCGAGGCGTCTGCGCATCGTGCTGAGGGAGGACTGCAAGAAGCTAATCATTTTAATTTCCTTTAAACTCTGGTTTTCTTTTCTCTACAAATGCTTTGGTCCCTTCCGCCTTATCATGAGACTTAGCAACTACTCCAAAGACTGCTGCTTCCTTTTTAGGCTCTGTTGCAAAAAATGTCAATTAGTAAAAGCTCCTCAATTGTGAATTGAAAATGATTTCATAGCACTTCTACGATTTTTTGCAACAGAGCCGTCGATAGTATTCAGGCCGCCGCCGCCCACCTCTTCGGGCAACCCCAAGGCAAAAGGCCGAGGTCCTCGGCCTTCTTGCGCAATTCGTTCGCCAACTCAGGCCTCACCACCTGAGTCGACCCCCGCTTCGTACGGGGCGAGTTTATTTTGGAAACATGCAGCCAACGAATTTTGAGGTGTCCAGCGGGTCTTGAAAATTCGCTTTGCGCTTATTAATGAAGGCGTCGGCGCCCTCGTGGAGGTCCTCCGTGCGGGATAGCACATCGAGCACGTCAAGCAGCTTCGCGATCGCCTGTTCCTCGGGCAAGTACATGCCATACCGCAACGCCTGCTTGCAGGCACACATGGCCTGCTTCGGAAGCGCTTGCAAGCCTTGCAGCAATTTTTTGCGCGTGTGCGAGCACCTCGCCCTTAGGCTTAACGTGATTGGCATAGCCCCACGCGAGCGCTTGCTGCGCATCGATCATATCGCCCAGCAAAAACAACTCACTGGCGCGGCCAATACCGATACGCCGTGTTATACGCACTGTGCCTCCACTGCCGGGTATGGCGCCAAGGTTTATTTCGGGTACGCCGAATTTTGAATTTTCGGCGACCACTATGATGTCGGCGCCGGCTGCGAGTTCCATGCCGCCGCCTAGCGCATAGCCTTCAATGGCCACGACTGTGGGTTTCGGGAAATTGGCGAATTTGGTGAATGTTTCGTTCTCAGGAGCGAGCTTGCGAGACACGACGGCACCGTCCGCCAAGAGTCCGGGAAATTCCTGGATGTCGGAACCGGTGCCGAAAGCGCGGTCACCGTCACCTGTGAGTACAATCGCCCCTATCGCTGGGTCAGCCTCCAGGCGGGTCAGGGCCGCGTCCAACTCGCGTCTCATATCCAGTGTCATCACGTTCATCGGCGGGTTAACCAGGAACAAGGTTGCCACGCCGCCATCGATCTCCACGCGTAATTTTTGGTCACTCATTTTTTTCTTCCTCTAGTTGTTATGATTGCTATGATTCGTATGCTTCCAGATCATACTTAATCGCACGCCAATTAGTTTTTACTACCATTCGTATGCGAGTTACACCCCAATCATTTTAGGTTCTTGTAAACACTGGATGTCTTTTCTCTACAAATGCTTTGGTCCCTTCCGCCTTATCATTGGACCTGGCAACTACTCCAAAGACTGCTGCTTCCTGTTTTAGACCGTCTTTATTTGACATATCATTGCCAGCATTCATCACTTGTTTTGCACTGGCAACGGCAAGCGGACCATTTCTTCCTATCACTTTTAAGCACTCAACGGCTGCTTCTAAGCAGCTTGCTTTATCATCTGTTATTCTATTCACCAATCCCCATTCATAGGCTTTATCAACATCTATAAAAGTGCCTGAATAGATAAGCTCTTTTGCTCGGTTTCGACCAATGTATTTTGGAAGTCTCTGGGTTCCACCAAAAGCAGGTAACACACCCCATTTAACCTCAGGCTGTCCAAAAACTGCTTGCTTCGAAGCAAAAATGAAATCGCAAGACATTGCCATTTCACATCCACCGCCAAGTGCAAAGCCATGAACACAGGCAATAATAGGCAGGGCCAAGTCTTCCATTGCCAAGGTGACGTCCTGTCCTACTTCAGCAAAGACTTGTGTTTCTTCCGGAGTCATTTTAGACATAGCAGTTATATCTGCACCTGCGATAAAAGATTTTTCTCCAGCACCTGTTAGAATAGCGCCTTTATATTTTGCAACATCGATACTTTTTATCGCATCCATCATCTCATCTAACACCTTTTTGTTCAGTGCATTCATCTCGTCTGGCCTGTTTACTTCTAAATAAAAAATATTATCTTTTTCAAATACATTGATTGTTTCATAATTAGTAGTCATATCTTCATCACCTTCTTTTAGTGTTTGCGTTTCTGCTAGCTTAATCTCGTCTCAGATTTCCTCCAGCCGCGTCTGCGGCTGGAGGTGTCAATTGCATTCATCCTCGTTGGACGATCAATCGTAACCCGAATACACCGTCACTTATGTCAAACAGGACATTTATTCGGCGCTCTTACTTACCGTCATCTCCGGCCAAACCAAGTTCGCGAAGGATCTCTTCGGTGTGCTCACCGAGCTGTGGCGCCATTATTCTCGTAGTAACAGGGGCGTCACTGATATGAACAGGGCAACCGAGGGTCGTCAATTTTCCAAGAATCGGGTGATCAATATCGATTATCATATTGTTAATCTTCGTTTGCGGATCTTCCATTACTTCACTTAATTTGCGGACCTGTGAACAAAGTACATCCTGCCCTTCAAAACGTGCCAAAGCTTCTTCCATGGTGTATTTGGCAATTTCATTGCGGAGTGTATCCTGTATAATCTTTTTGTTTTTGATCTGAGAAGCCATATCTGGGTAAGGTATGGTAAGATCATCTATTTCCATTGCAGCGCACATAGCCTGTAGCGGGTTGGGCATAAACGCTCCAATCACCACAATTGGTCCATCCTTGGCCTCGGCGTGAATAGCGAGTGGCATTGCCGCCCAGTTCAGCACTTGTTTGTATTTGCTCCAGTAGGCTGCTTCCTGCAGTTGCGTATGAATCATCGAATCATAAAGACACACATCCACTTTTCGACCAAGGCCGGTTTTTTCACGCCCAATCAACGCGGCCATAATCCCCTGACAGAGATGCATTCCGCCGGTATAATCGCAGACAGCTGTTGGAACTATCGATTGTGGAATTGACGGGTCCGCGGTCTCATACATGAAGCCTGTTACAGCTTGGGCCACCATGTCCTGCCCAGGTTTTTTCTCATTTGGTCCGACAGGTCCGTAGCCTGTTGCGGACGCAAAAATAATGCGTGGATTAATCTCTTTTAGCTTCTCATAGCTAAAGCCGAGCTTGTCCATCACACCTGGGCGAAAATTGTTTACGACCACATCCGATACTTTGACGAGTTCATAAATAACCTTCTTTCCGGCTTCACTTCTCGTATCAAGTTCCATCGAACGCTTGTTGCGATTCATGGCTACATACGTCGGATTGTTCGTTGCCTCTATAGAGGTCCCGCCAACGGTATGCCGACTCAGGTCACCTACGCCCGGGCGCTCGATCTTGATCACATCGGCACCAAAATCAGCGAGCATTAGAGTGCCAACGGGACCCTGCTCGGCCTGCGTGAAATCTATAACGCGAATTCCGTCTAACGGAAGTTTGAAGTATCTGTCATGGTCTCCTCCTTAGATGGTGAATTGTAATTAATAACTTCTGTAATATCGGGTGAGCGAACAGATTCGGCGGTAATCTTAGTCTTCGGTTTCATAGTAAAGTATCCATTCGGCGTACAGTGCTGGCTTTTCCTCACCTTCAATTTCAACGGTCACACCAGTTTTGAACACGCAGTGGTTCTCTTGCTTCCAATTGACATCCAGAACCTCGCCGTGAATGCGTACCCGTTTACCTGAGCGTACCGGGGCCAGGAAACGAACCTTATCAAACCCATAGTTCAGACCATGTGGCATATTCTCAGGTACTGGAAAGTTTTTCATCAGATAAGGTATCAACGACAGCGTCAATAAGCCGTGAGCAATGGTTCCACCCAAATCAGTTTGTTTCGCTTTTTCTACATCAACATGCATAAAGTAGTTATCCCCTGTGCACTCGGCAAAGGTCGTTGATGCGTTCCTGCGAAACTTCATACCATGCGGTTGGTTCAACCTTGGTCCCGACAAAATTGACTAACTCATCTTTAGGTACGATTTTGTTCATGTTGTTCTCCTTTTTTTTTAAGTAAATCATCTTTCGCCGCTATTTTAAAGTAAATCACCCAGACGGTACTGTCAAGAATTTTTTGTGAAATTCTCTTCTGCCAATTTCCTGAAGAATGGCAGGGTTGTAGGCACTTTTCCAGGGTATTGGTGTTGTGGTTCCATTTTAAGCAAGAAAGCCAGGAACGTATAGCAGGATCCTTCTCCAGCAACGATTCCATGGGCTTTGCTCGCCGTTAGGAGCGGTTATTGACCCGTTCAATGAATTGGTTGAGCGTAAACAGACCCAACTTCTTTAGGAAACTCAGATACGTCAGACAGGAATGGGAACTTTTCCTGCATTTGCGGGGACGGCAGTTTGTTCCACGTTCTTGAGTCTCGAGGCAGTGGATTTCCATTTTAAGGCAAACGAAAGCATGGATCTTACCTCATCTGCAATTTTTTTCTTCAGCTTTTTGGGAACTTTGGCCAGTATGTTTCTCGCAACGTGGACCTGGCATCTTTGGACCTTGGCTGATGTGAATTCCTCTAAAAAGACTTTTTCCAGGCCAGGCAGGCCATCCGTTATTCCCAACCGAACCTGGGTGGGATCCAGCCCTCTCCTTTTGATGTCTTTGAAAAGCTCTCGCCAGACCGGAGCCGATTCCTTGTTGCCTGAGATAAATCCGCCGACCATCACCCCGAAAGCGCCGTCCGGCATACCGCCGATGGTGCCGGAACCGTTTTCGAAGGCGAGGTTGCCAAACCCGGTCCAGGGGCTCGCCAGCGCATAGACGTCCACGTAGTCGGTTACGTCCAGAAACCCGGCATAGGCGACCCCGAAGCAAATAGAAGAAACGTCATAAGCGCTGATAGTATGATCGGTGAGAATGCAAGTATCACCTGGTCAGGAGATAAAAAACAATCATCGTGTTGAGCAACTGAAATTGTTTTATTCTCCGGTTAAAAGCTTTACCGCAGTTCGCAGGTATCCGGACGAGTGGTCAGCGCCGGATATCGATTCATCGTTCGTTGCCAATCCGAAATAACAGCCGCAGAAATCACGAGCCGGATCCACATAGATGCCTTGGCCCATATTCCCGTGTTTGAACATGGCACCATCTTTAAACGAATGATCCCACTGGGCGGTATTGGTATAAGGCGTTTCACCAAACCAACGCTGTCCGTAAGCTTCTTCTCCAGAACCTTTGTATGCCGCTGGTTTTCCAAAATTCTGAATGAATTTCAGCATTTTGTCAGAGATCACTTTTTCCTTAGCCACTTTATTCCAGCTAGGCGTATACAACAAGGCATAGCGAAGCATATCTTCTAGTGTGCCTTTCAGGATCACGCTAGCGCTCCTTCGAGGTCATAGGCCAGGCTCTGAACGAATAAGGGTGTAGCCGACCACTATTCCAACAAAAATGGTCATGGCCACCACGAACATCTGCAAAAACTGCTGTGTACCGAGCAGCAAATCCCCTCCAGCCATGGAGGCCAGGCCACGAAAACCGATACTGCCGCTGACCAGCAGGACGATGGCGGGAATGAGCACAATCGAGCTCGGTCGTCCGGTCTTCCTGGCCCAGAGATTGGCGACGACCACTGCAATGATGGTGCCGACCAGATTGCCCAGGTTGCTGTCGAGCAGTGCACTCCCGGCCAAAATCCCGAGGTAAGCAATGCCGCAAACCAGAGCGGCCCATAGAAGATCCCGGTGCGAGGTTTGAAACGCGAGGCAAAGCCCTACGATGATGGTGGGAACAAGCAGCCACATCCAAACCGGCTCAACTGGATTCGCAGACCCCATTGCTACCAATGGGATGACAAAACCTGCGGCGATGACGCCAAGCCATCCGCCCGCGACCTGCTTGAACAGGCAGATCAGACCACTCATCAGGCTTGCGGTGCCTGATACAACGTGCTGCGCCACCAGTTCCCCGGCACCGAGGCTGATTGTGTATCCCGGAAGGATGATCGCCACGGCTGAGAGAATTACGAGAACGAGATTGAGCTCCGGCACCCAGAACTTGACCACGGTGGACAGAACGCCGACACCGGCGGCGACTGCGGCCTTTGCGGTTTCCGGATCGTGTATGGAAATAAAAGCGACTTTCCCCAAGCCTTTTGTCCCCAAAAAGGCACGCAATAGGTGCGTTCCGGAGCCGGGCGCTCCGCCACCGGGATTATCCGCGGCGTCCCCAATCACAATAGGTGTATGGTCGATGCGATCGCCTTTCGTAGGCTGTTTACGTTCATAGTGGCCGTCTTTGTTGAGCATGGCCAGCACACTGCTCATCGTTTTGTCCAAATCATCTAGTGGAAGAATGGACTCTTTCCGGTGATCCCATATCCACTGCGACAGTTCGTCCACCAGTTCTTGTGCCAGCTTGGCGTTGTTTTCGGTAGTGACCATCGGGTATCCGTCTCGCAGAACGTCAACTGGCCTCCCAGAGTGCCCTAATCGGTGTTGCCAAGGCAGACCTTTATCCGCATTTCTCTCTTTTTGGCTCCATCGGGTTACAGACCAGTAACGCGGATGTAACGGCAGCAGGGTATCCCGGTGGCAGCTCGTTCAGCGATTTATGGGTTTCCGACAGTGTCAGGTTTTTCGGCGGGCCCTCTTTTACCTGGAACATTTTTAACTACGGGCGCACCAAAAGCCAAGTGCGTGTTCAGGATGCTCGTTTTCAGCAACTGGTTGTCAATTACCAGGATACCGTGCTCAAGGCGGCACAGGAGGTGGAAGATGCCATGGTGGCCTATTTACGGTCCCAGGAAGAAGTGAAATTTTTGACCGAAAGCGTGAAAGCATCCACACGATCGGTGGATCTTTCCATGATCCAGTACCAGGACGGAATGGTGGACTATCAACGGGTGCTGGATTCCCAACGATCTCAGAGTCAAGCGCAAAATCGTTTAACCGAGGTCCAAGGATCTGTTGCCCGAAATTTTATTGCCCTGTACAAAGCCCTGGGCGGTGGGTGGCAGATTCGTGAAGGAATAGGAATAAGGCAAATGCAATGCCATTGGATAAACCCTCTTAAAAACCCACAACAGCCCTAAGGTTAATAAGATCGATCCGGAAATCGATTTTTTGAAAACTAATAATTGTCCAGGTCCAATAATCTTTTTTGGTTCTTCTCCAATTCAGTTGGAGGAAAGGGCTCCAAAATTCGGGTCAAGAGAAATACAGCTCGGGCTATATCTTATCGAAATCGCTATCGGGATCGGGATCGGGATCGAATTGAAGAGTACCCTGCAGCAAGCTGCAGGGAATCTTCGCGGTAAGGATTTTATCTATTTGATTCGCTCGCTAACCCCGCAGCAAGCTACGGGGAATGCGCTCGCTATTGCCGTTCAGTATAGCCGTATTCCCCGAACCCTTCCTTTACGCTATAACCCCTGCCGCCCAATCGACTAAGCATTGCAGCAATGCGGTCCAATTCACCTTTGCGCTGCCGGCTTTCTACTTTATCCAAACCTTTTCCGACTACCAAGACATCTTGGATTGCGGCACACTCCAATGCCGACCCACGCGCTATTTCGAAATATCGCCGCCGATCAGCCTTCGCTGTCTTACCGTTGCCTTCTGCAATATTAAGCGCAATCGACTGGCTGGCTCGAAGCCACTGGTCTCTTGCTGAACGATGGACGCCTCTCAGCCTGGCACACTTTTCATAAACCCATGCGACATAGCCGATTGAAAGGCGGTAAACGTCTAATTTTTCATGACCTAATACCATCTCGATCCCGATCCCGATAGCGATCCCGATTTCGACAAGGCTTCCACCAACAGCATTTCTACAACAAATCGGGAGAAAAGCCTCTTTTTTATTAAAGTTAAATAAGTTCAAGGGGACATTCGTATAGAAAGTGCGTAGATAATGCACGGATGTATTGGTTTAGTTTTGAAGGGAGGCCTAAAGACACGCGGTAGCAAGGTTACTTTGGTGGGCTTTGGCACCTTTAAGAAGGTTTATCGAAAGACTCGTAATGGCCGGAATCCTCAAACAGGTGAACAGATCAAGATCAAAGGCAGAAATGCCATAACTTTCAAAGCAAGCAAGAACTTTTCATAAGATAGCCGAAAAGAATTTCATTGGGGCAGGGCGATTCCATTTGAAAGAAATTGCCCTGCCTTTTTCGTTAAAGGGATATATACGGATCATTGATCTGACAAGAATCAGATACCCTATCCTCAAGGATTAAAACCTATACCTCATCACTTATCTTAGCGCGGGTAGAAGCAAAACACTTCTTAATCCATGGTAACGTGTTCATTCATTTCTGCTAAATTAATCTCCGTTTCACCTGTTTTATCATATCTTAGAGCGCGATTTTGAAAATCCTGAGCGTCTATTTTTCCTTTAATCCATTTGCCCCAGTTTTCCCTTTGAGACGTGATAATCGTATCGAAGTTCTTGGATTGATCAAAACGGGATAAGGCATCATCCTTTATCCAGACACAATAATTGCCCTTTTTAATACCGTTTTCGGATACAAGAAAAAAATATCTAAATGTTTTTGTCCCGGGTTTTAATCCTTCCTGAATCTCGTAAGTTTTGTATGTCCATTGTTTCTGCATATTGCCCCCTTTTAATATTGGCTAAATTCAAAAAGTAGGATATCAAATTAAATTTTATAAAGTAGAGACAAAATAAGCATGAAATAGAATAAACAAAATGTGAACAGAGGCGAATGATTGATTGTTCTACAAACCGCGTGCTCGGCACGCGGTTCCGAACCTGAACATGCGGAGACGTGCCGTCTCCTTTGTCTTTCCCCCATTTTGGGGGAAATCCAAGCCACCCGTTTCACGGGTGGTAGTTGACTCAGCACCTTTTTTCCTCTGATATTTCCGACAGATCACAGTTCTTTTAAAACCCGGATAAGAGAATATTTCATTTCATCATAGGACCTGGGGAATTTTATCGAATATAGGCCAAAGTCCATAATTCACCGAACACGTCATATACAACATGTAGTGTGTTGCAACCCCCTAAAATTTTACGGATATAATCATATACCACTATTGATCTGACACGAACAGGGAACAAAACTATGAAGTATAGACATATCGGTGTATTATCCCTCGGGCATCTGGTAACCGACATAAATCAGGGTGCCTTACCCGCCATGCTTCCGTTTTTTATTGCCGCTTACGATCTTTCTTATGCCGCTGCCGCAGGTATCGTGTTCGCAGCTAATATGACATCAAGTATTATTCAGCCATTGTTTGGGCATGCAGCGGATCGTTTTTCAAAGCCGTGGTTGTTAGTAGCAGGCCTGATGCTGGCGGGAATGGGTCTTGCCCTATCAGGAATATCTCCGGGTTATCAATGGATAATGTTCTTGGCTGTCGTTAGTGGGATAGGAATCGCAGCATACCATCCTGAAGCGGCACGATTGGTCAATTTTGCAGCCGGAACCAAGCAGGGAACTGCGATGAGCCTTTTTGGTGTCGGCGGCACCATAGGGTTCGCCATCGGTCCACTTATAGTGACTTTCGCTTTACTACAGTGGGGATTAAAAGGTACCCTTGTCCTTATTGTACCTGTATCCATTATGGCGTTAGTCATGATAAGTCAACTTTCGACGTTTGAATCCCTGACCGCAAGTAAAGATCGGGGTCAGAGTGTATCGGGCACTGAGGTTTCGAAGGATAACTGGGGTGCATTTTCACGGTTGACCATTACAATTATTGGCCGATCTATTATTTTTTACGGTTTAAATACCTTTATACCTATCTATTGGATCAATGCCCTGAATCAGTCGAAATCAACAGGAGCTATGGCACTGACTATTTTTGCAGGTGCAGGAATTATTGGGAATCTGCTGGGTGGCGGATTAGCCGACCGGATAGGGCAAAAAAAAGTCATGTTGCTCGGTTATTTCGGTCTAACAATATTTCTTCCCATTCTAATTTTTGTAAATAATGTTCCGATGGCAACGTTATTATTGATCCCCATCGGTTTCGTGCTATATGGGACTTACAGCCCATCAATAGTACTGGGTCAAAACTATCTTCCGAATCGTGTCGGGTTCTCATCAGGTGTTACACTTGGGGTCGCTGTTGCTATTGGAGGTGGGGCTGCACCGATTATAGGAAGAATAGCCGATCTTTATGGAATTTGGTTCTCATTGGCCTCAATCGCCTTTTTGCCAATAATTTTCTTTGCTATCGTATTGAGTTTACCACCTTCTCCAGAGCAGGTTGCCAGGGTTGACGATGCAACACCTATCTCTCCAGTACAGAATGATTAAAACTAATGAATGTGAAACAATATGTATTCAGATGGACGCAAATGCTTCAATCTGGTGTGAGTCTTAATCGCATCGCCAGTTCCAAACTCAGCCAGTAAACCAATTCTTTACAAACAGGAAAAACGGTATCAGCGTAAGCCAAGGAGGTGAACATGCATTACAGAAAAGTGCCTAAAAACGGCGACGAACTGTCCATCCTGGGGTTTGGCTGCATGCGCCTGCCCTTGACAAAAGAACGACAGATTGACGAACCACGGGCAACCCGCCAGGTCCGCGACGCCATCGACCGGGGGATCAACTACCTGGACACGGCCTGGCCCTACCATGCCGGTGAAAGTGAGAATTTCCTGGGACGCGCCCTTTCCGACGGTTATCGGGAGCGGGTCAAAATAGCCACCAAACTGCCCTCCTGGATGATCAACAAGCGGGAGGACATGGACTTCTACCTCAATGCCCAGCTGGAAAAACTTAAAATGGATCACATTGACTACTACCTGATCCACGGGCTATCCGGGGATCTGTGGGATCGCCTTATGTCACTCGGTGTGATGGAATTCATTGACAAAGCTGTGACAGACGGCCGCATTGTAAACCCCGGTTTTTCCTTCCACGGCATCCTGGATGACTTCAAACGCATCGTGGAGGCCTATCCCTGGATCTTCTGTCAGATACAGTACAATTATCTCGATGAAAATAACCAGGCTGGCACCGAAGGACTTGAATATGCCGCCTCAAAGGACCTGGGGGTGGTGATTATGGAACCGTTGCGCGGAGGTAACCTGGGCTTACTCACCCCGCCGCCGGGTGTAAAGGCCATTTGGCAAAAAGCAGCAAAAAAACGCACACCAGTGGAATGGGCCCTGCGCTGGGTGTGGACCCGTCCCGAAGTAACGGTGGTGCTTTCCGGGATGAACGAGGAATCCCACATAGAAGAGAACCTGGCCATTGCCGACCAGGCTTTGCCCAATTCGCTGACAGAAGAGGAATTGAAACTTGTTGAAGAGGCGGGCCGGAAGTACAGGACGTTGATGAAAGTTCCCTGCACAGGATGCGGTTATTGCATGCCCTGCCCGTCGAAAGTGTCCATCTCCCGCTGCTTTGAGATCTACAACAAGATGCACATGTTCGGCAATGATGTCGAGGCAAAATTCAGTTATGCCTTGAGTATGGGTGGCGCTTTCAGCGGAACCCCTTCCTACGCGTCTCAATGTGTTCGCTGTGAAGAATGTTTGGAGAAGTGTCCGCAGCATATCGAAATCCCGGACTTTCTGGAAATGGTTGCCGAAGAAATGGAAGACGAAGACTTAGAGAAAAGAATCGCCATCGGCAAAAAGATGTTCAACATGGAATAAATTTTAATGCCCTGGTCTACGTAACCTATAAATGTAAAGCATTAATTCAACCACTGTATAAAAAAGCCTTCTCGACATAACATTCATTTTTTAACAAGGCTGCTCAATTTTCTCCAAAGCGCTGAACGGCTTATTCCAAGGAGCTCAGCTGTTTTTGATTTGTTTCCCCCGGTGACTTTCAATGTCTTGAGAATGTGATTTTTTTCCATTTCAGCCAGTGTCACGATACTGTCTTCAGCGGGCAACGTTGATATGTCAGTTGTTTGAAAACGGACTGGCAGGTGTTTGGTTTCTATGGTTTGGCCATCGGCAAGAATGACGGCACGTTCAATGACGTGCTCAAGTTCCCTGACATTTCCCGGGAAATCATAGGACATAAAGAAGGAGATGACCTCGTCGGAAATAGAGTCAACCGACTTATTAAAATCTGCGGCATATTTATTGAGAAAGTATCCGGACAAGGGAAATATATCGTCTCTCCGCTCCCGTAGGGGTGGAATAAACAACTCCATCAGATTCAATCTATGGTACAGTTCTTCTCTGAATTTTCCTTCTTTTACCAATTTTTCAAGACTGTAACGGCTGGCAACGAGAATTCGCACATCAAACGGAAAACGAAGGGTATCCTCCTTGCGAAACGCTTCTTTATTGTCAATTATTTTCAACATGGAAAGCTGCATTTTCATGGGCATATCTTCGATTTGATCCAGCAAAATTGTTCCACCGGAATCCGTTCGATCAACATTCTGGATCGAATGCACGTTGTCTGAAAATGTCATCCCGCCCTGTTTGAAAAGTTCCTCAACGATCAGATCATTACTGAAGCATCCACAATTGAATGCAATGAATCGGTGATTTTTTCTTGGACTTGAATTGTGAATGATCCTGGCCGCTAATTCTTTTCCTGTACCGGTTTCTCCACGAAAAATAACCGTACAGTCCAGGGCCGCCACTCTTTCGATATTCCGTCTCAATATCTGCATGACATGGGTTTCGCCGATCATTCGCAACCGGTCAAATGAATCGGTGGCTGTCGGTATTTGCTGAGTTGTCATATTTTGAAGACTCGAATTTGACACCTGTTCAGAAATGATTTCAACCTTTCCCGGACGAAAGACCTCTGAATTGTCACCTGCTGTGCTGGAAGGCGGCGTAATCACAATGGTGTTGCCGCGTTTATTGCTCTGGTTAATAAAATCCCAAAAAGATTGCATGTGATCCTTTTCGAAAAAGGCGCTGCCAATCGCTTCGGTGGCCTGTTTGACTTTTTCACTGCCATAACCCGTCAATAGAACCGACTTTAGATGCGGATAAATTTCCTTTAACTTGGAAATCGTCACCAGACCGTCCATGCCGGGCATTTTCAGATCCACGATGGCAAGATCGATGGGATTGGTTTTTGCAAGCGCCAAGGCTTCGCGACCGCTGGATGCCTTGAGTGGATCGAAGCCCATTATCTTGAGGCGTTTCGCGATGGAATTTAGAAATTTTTTCTCGTTGTCCACCACCAGGATGTTTTGGATTGTGTCTGTCATGTTTAAATTCTATTTCTTTTTTGCGTGATGTGTTTCGATATCAAGTGCATCCTCTATGTCCCCGCCGCTCGCCATTCCTGCCGCCGCCATGGAGTTTTCAAGACCTTGCAGTATCTTTCTTACAAAACCCCAGAATTTCCCCATGTTCTCTTTTTCGAAATAGGATGCGTTGAGGGCCTCGGTGGCCTCTTGAAGTTTTTCATCGCCGTGGGCTGTCAACAGCAACGTTTCGATTCCCGCATCGATTTCTTTGAGTTTTGTAATCACCACCAAGCCGTCCATGTCCGGCATCCGCTGATCGACGACGGCCAAATGGATCTTGGTAGTTCGCGTGATTTCGATGGCCTCATGTCCATTGAGTGCCGTATACGGTTCATGCCCTTTCAGCCGGATTCGCTCGGCCAGCTTTTCAAGGAATTTTTGGTTGTCGTCCACCAAGAGAATATTGATACTTCCTATGGGAAGGTTCGACAAAAACGTCCAGAATTTTCCCATTTCCGATTTGTGAAAAAAGGAGGAATTGAGTGCTTCTGTGGTTTCTTTAAGTTTTTCGTCACCGTGACCCGTCAACAGAATCGTTTTGATGTCGGGCGACAATTCCTTCAACTTTGTGATAACCACCAGCCCATCCATGTCGGGCATTTTTTGATCGACCACGGCAACATGTACGTGTTCCTTCTCGGCGATCTCGATAGCTTGTCGGCCGTTGACCGCAGTAAATACGTTAAACCCTTTTAACAGGGCTCTTTGAGCCACGGATTTCAAAAATTTTTCGTTGTCATCCACCAGCAGGACATTGATTTTTTTTGCTTTCATATTTCACCTATAATAATTCCAGATATGAGGCTATTTGAAAAATGCTGCTTATTTCCTGACAATGCCTGGGAAAGGGAAAGGGTTAATTTATTTTGGTGGCTGCAATGGTTCATCTTCACTTAATGGCCACCACTTCCCAGTATTCCGGAAGCCGCTATGGATAATACCATGATTTCCAAAAAGGCGATTATCGCGAAAAGCCAGTTTTTTTGACGGAGATACCCTCTGAGCAGCACCAGAAAGCAAAAAATGGTCATCAGGGCGAGCAAAGCCAATCCGATGTAGTTGAAAAAGTCCCCCTTTGCCAGTAAGGCTACCCAGCCCCACCCATGGGGCGAATGGGTAATCTCCAGATAGTCGGTGACACTTTTGTCCCAAATCTTTGGTATCAGCGACATGTCCACGTGGGAAGGCAGTACGCCGGACAGGTATATCGCATAGGTTGCCAGGAGAACGGCAATTCCCAGCCATACGCCAACAATCAGCAGGTTGGCGTAGATGATTTGCTCCCGTGATGCCTTAACGCTCTGTTCTTTATCGCGGTTCTGCATGCGTTGCTCCATATTTAAGCGGTTAATTGTTATCCCAGCAACCCCAGCCCCAATCCTTTGTCCATGGCTTTCAGCCCTGCAAAAAACAACACAAAAATTACAATATAGCGTATCATTTTTGGCTTGGCAACGGCCAGAATCTTGACACCGATGAGGGAGCCCAGCATCAGGCCCACGATGGAGGGAACGCCAATCAGCGGGATAACGCAGCCCCTGTTCAAATATATCCAGGCTGCCGAGGTGTCGGTAATGGACAGTAAAAACTTGCTGGTTGCCACGGAAACCTTCAGGGGAACACCCATGAGCAGGTTGAGAACCGGTACGTTGGCCCATCCGGCGCCGAGCCCGAACATGCCGGCTAAAAGGCCCACCAGGATGAACATGAACAATCCCAGGAGGGTTCTATGGGTTTTCCATTCCACGACTTCGCGGGCACCGTCATCCCAGTAGGCGCCTCCCAACCCCAGGGCCAATCCGATGGCATCCTGTTTTGTTACGATCGGTTTTTCAGTGTTTTTTGAAAAAAGCAACAAGGTGGCGATGGCTACGATGGTGCCACCCAGGCAGACCTGGATGATGTCGGGGTTCAATGCGGACAGATAGAGCCCGAGCATGGCGCCGGCAACAGAACAGGTGGAGGCGACCAGGGCCACCGGGAGAGCGAGCCGCAGATTTGCCAGATTGCGCCGGAGCAAGCCCGGACCCGCTGCCAGGGCACCGGCCAGGGCGACCATCAACCCGATTCCCCTGACGAAATCGATGTGGAAAGGAAAGAAACCACTTACCAGGGGCACATAAAGAACGCCGCCGCCGACGCCTGCCATGACAGCCAATATGCCGAGAATAAGACAGAAAAAAAACAGAACAATCGGCCAGAACCACCAGGGTTTAGCCGTGTCGATAGCCGCCGTTTGTTCCACGGCATAGGCTGTCAACGGACTGCTTAGGCAAAATACAAATATAGGCAAAACCAATCGACACACTGAGGGAACTCGAATGTTTAACATTTAATCAACCTTTCAAAAAAATGTTTACTTTTGAAACTTATTTGTATATATTGTGCTATAAATTAAATTTATGACACAGTCAATATAAAAATTGAGTTGCATAATGACACATTACAACATATTAATTGTTGACGATGAAAAACGGTACGCAAATATGCTTGCCAAACGGCTGAATCTTCGAGGCTGTGTATGCGAGGTCTGCTACAGCGGGAAACAGGCGCTGGAGATTATAAAACACAAACAATTCTTTCTTACGCTGCTGGACCTTCGCCTGCCGGATATTTATGGTACCGAAGTCCTGGCTCGCATGAAAGCCTGTTGCGCTGGAATGCCCGTCATCATATTGACCGCACATGGGACGCAAGAGGATCGACAGGAATGTTTACGGAAAGGGGCCTACGCATTTATGCACAAGCCACTGGGTATTGAAGCGCTGATGCTTATTTTGGCGCGCATCAGAGGGATGTCAGCATGACCGGCAACTTTCGCAGCATATTAAAGCTATTACGTCCGGATTTTTATCACCAGATGGATGGACACCTGAACCCATATTTTACGTTTGCGAATTACAACAAAATCTGGACTGTCGGCATTTTGGTACTCGCTCTGACGGCGTTGGTCCCATTGATTACCGTGACAGGCATCCATTACCAGCTGATTCAAAAGTCGGTTGATTCGGAGCTGTTGCTGCGTACGGAACGATTGACTTCCAACGCCAGAAGGGCTGTGACCTTTTTTTTGGAGGAACGGCTCAATGCCTTGAGATTCACTGTCAATGAGATCGAATATACACAACTGACAAACCCTGCGCACCTGTCTGATGTTCTCAGAAACATCAAATTGGGTTTCGGCGGCTTATCGGACCTGAGTGTCATCTCCCCTACCGGTGCCCAAGTTGCTTATGCCGGTCCCTATAATATCGAGGGAAAAAACTATAGCGACCAACACTGGTTTATCGAGTGCCGTAAAAATAATTACTATGTGAGCGAGATATTTCGAGGATACCGCAACGTGCCCCATATCATCATTGCAGTGAAGTCCTTTCGTGCGGACAACACATTTTTTATATTACGTGCCACCCTCGAAACAGAACGGCTCATACAAACGGTGATCTCTTATGAAACCGGCAAACATGCAGATATCTTTCTGGTCAACAGGGCCGGGATCATACAAACACCGTCAAAACACCACGGCAGCATTTTCGAGAAGATGGCCCTGCTGCCTGTACTAAAATATTCTCCGAGAACACAGACCATCATGGCCAGTGATGGTCAAGGACAAAAAATTGTGGGGTATGCATTTATTTCTACCCCAATTGCCGACACCCCCTTCATTCTCATGGTGATCAAACAGAAAGAAGGCATGATGGGGGTCTGGGAAGATTTGTTTTCCAGCATCAGCTGGTTTGTGGCACTATGCGTCATGGCTATTCTCATCGTTGTCACCATTACCTGTACGTTCATGGTCAACAAGATGTTTCTGGCCGACAAGGCCAAGGCCGAAACGCTGGCATTGGTGGAGCAGAACAATCAACTGGCGTCGGTCGGTCAGCTGGCAGCCGGTGTCGCCCACGAGATCAACAATCCGCTGGCATTGATCAACGAAACAGCCGGTTACATAAAAGATCTTTTCACCATCGCTGAAACGTACCATCAGGATGATGAATTGATGGAGAACATCGATTCCATTCTGGAAGCGGTGGAGCGGTGTGGTCGAATCACTGGACAACTTCTCGGGTTTGCACGAAAGTTCGATATCAAAATCGAAAATATTAACTTAAAAGAGATCATTTCCGACATACTGCTTTTTCACAACAAAGAGGCTGAATATCGAAATATCAAAGTGAATGTGGACATGCCGGAAGACAATATCGAGATTGAAAGCGACCGTGGAAAATTACAGCAGATCTTGCTGAACTTGGTCAACAATGCTTTCCAGGCCATGAATGAAGGATGCCGGCTGGATATCATAGCCAAGCGCAAGGGACTTGACAGCGTTGTCATAACCATACGTGACAATGGCTGTGGTATGCCTGAAGATACACTGCCGAAAATATTCGAACCTTTTTTTTCCACAAAAGAACGGGGCGTGGGAACCGGACTGGGGCTCGCCATTACGAGCGGGCTTATTAAGAAACTTCACGGAGATATCTCGGTAAAAAGCAAACAGGATGAAGGAACAACTTTTACCATTACCCTGCCGATCCATACTAAGGAGGAATTACGCGACAATGAAAATTCTCTTGGTGGACGATGAGAAAAAATTTGCCATAATGCTGTCCAAACGGCTTGCATTACGTGGAATTGACGTCGATGTTGTCTTTACGGGCGAAGACGCAGTGAAAAATACCCAAATCAACCGGTACGACGTGGCCGTCCTGGATGTCAAAATGCCGGGAATCGGCGGAATCAAGTTAAAGCGGAAATTGATAGATTTGAATCCCGAAATGAAAATTATTTTCCTCACCGGCCATGGCTCAGAAAGCGATTTCAAGATTGGTTCAGCGGAAGCCGCTTGCTATCTCTCGAAACCGCTTCATATTGATATGTTGATAAAAATTCTGCACAAGGTAGTCGAATAGATGATCACGTATTCAGGGCACGATGGTTCAATTCTCTGAACAGACAAGCATTGGCGCTTGATCTCGTTGTTTCGCGGATGCAAAAAGGAAGAAGGAGACGTCATGAACAATGCCATTGAAATTCAACATGACCAAAATCTAGCATTTTTTGGAAAAATCAATGCCAGTATATCACATGAGCTGAAAAATATTCTTGCCATCATTTCTGAAACAGCCGGCCTCTTGAATGATCTGACGGTATTGGTGGAAAAAGGCAAAAAAATTGACATAGACATGTTCAGAACATGCAGCCAGGATATTGAAGAAGAAATTCAACGCGGTTTTGCAACCGTTAGGCAGATGAATACCTTTGCCCACAGCGTGGATACGTCGGTTAAAAGTGTAAACCTCCTGGATGCACTTAAGCTGATGGTCACTATTGCTGGTTTCTTGAGTTATGCGAGCAAGATCCGGGTTAATCCTCCCCAAGAAGCTGAACTGATGGTTTTGACGTGTCCGTTTCAACTCCAGCATCTGATATATGAGGCGCTAGTATTTGCATTTAAGACTTCGGAACCGGAAGCGGAAATTCAGATCTCCATATACCGGGAAAAAAACGGTGACGTCAGAATAACCTTTTCAGATCTTGGAAAATTATACGATGAAAAATTTTCGGTCGATAAAGTTTTTGCAATTGCGACGTCAATTGATGCTGAGGTTTTTATAACCGATGATCTTCAATCTTTTGATCTCCTTGTACCAGAAGCTATTAAATCAGTGTAATAATGAAGCCCATGATTAGGGCACATTTTGTATGAACAGAAGGGAGGAAGGATGCCATGAGCACTGAAAACAAAATAAAGCTATTGATGGTGGATGACGAGGCTAAATTTTTAAAGTCTATTTCCAGTCGGCTTGAACTCCAAAACTTTGATGTCACCAGCGCTTCGAACGGAGAAGAGGCCATCGCTTGGGCTGAAAACGGTTTTTTTGATGTGGCGGTTGTTGACTTTCAGATGCCAGGGATAAACGGTGCCCAGGTATTGAAGACCCTCAAAGCCAGACATAAATATCTTGAAATTATTATATTGACCGGTCATGCGACAATTGATTCGGCCATTGAATGTACAAGACTGGGGGCCTTTCAATACCTTGAAAAACCCTATGCCTTTGAAAAACTCGCTGAAACGATCAAAGATGCTTACGAGGCAAGGTTAAAAAGAAAATTTGCAAACAACACCAAGCGCAACCTGGAAATTCAGAAGCTGTCCATGGGGTCTTCGCCCTTGGGAATACTCAAAGCGTTGGCTCGCCTGGACAATGAGGAGAAATAGATTGTTCAGATATTCATCATGTTCGGGTGTGACGTTTTGGGAGACCGAATCGATAACCGTGTGTAATTTTATTATAGTGGTATTATTAATTCTGTTTTCAATTAACAATGCCGCATCAGCTGCGGAAAAGGACATCTTTGAAATCGAGACTGAGGGCAGTTATCCAATGACAATCGGCTCCTCGAAATATTTTGCAAGAGAAATGGCTCTTTTCATTGCAAAGAAAAAGGCTGTGGATCTGGCCGGAAGATACCTTTTAAGTAAGAATCTTATCGGGATTCACGAACAAGAAAGGGATGAAGTATACAGCCTGACCGCTAGAGGTATACAGGCAGAAATATTGGAGGAAAATCAGGAAGTGGTCGGGAATATAACAAGATATCGACTTCGGGTAAAAGCTCGAGTCCATCCCTCCGATTTTGTCAAAGCCGAGATGGAGGATTACAAGCAGGAAAAAAAAGAGGAAAAAGAATCTTATCAAGAAGAAATGGATCAATACTTATCTTCAGAAATCGATCCGGGAAAGGATATCGCTAAAGCCCACCGGTTGCTACGAGAACAGAAGTGGCGGTTGCTAATGATTTATTTGAATCATCTGGTAAAAAAATATCCGAATTGGGATAGTATTTATACGGCAAAAGCCACAGCTCATTATATTTTGAATGAACCGATTTTTATGGAGAAAGCATTGAACAAGGCTTGTAACCTGGGAAATCAATCAGCTTGTGATGACTTGAAAAATTTGAATAAATTACATGAATCTGATTTTGGCCTCTCAATAAGCAAATAAAATCGTAATACGTTTACATGGAAGGAGAGGGATTTTGCAAAAGATGCACGTTCTGCTGGTGGATGACGAAAAAGAGATCGTTGATGCAATGAAAGAGCGCTTGGATTTAGCCGGCTACTCTGTGACCGCCTGCTATGATGCGGCGCAAGCACTGAAAGAGGTGAAATCTAAAGAGTATGATGTTGCATTGATAGATCTTGTTATGGTGGATACAGACGGCATTACCGCTATGCATAGGCTAAAGCTAATCAGGCCTCGTATGGAATGCATTGTTTTATCGGGCCAGGGAACACTGCGGATGGCTGTTGAAGCAATGAAACAGGGCGCATTTGAGTTTTTAGAAAAGCCCTGTGATCATAAGCTTGTCACCCAAACAATTGATGAGGCCTATGCAAGAAAGCATGCGCACGATAAGCGCATACGCAAGGCAGCGAGTAAGGTATTTTCAAGGCTTGAACAGGCAATGGTAGAAATCACATTTGCCGAGGCCGGTCAATCTGACACTACAAAAGAGGTTCCACTCAAAAAATAGAGATAGCTGATGGTCGTGATAAATTTACTCGAAATCACGTAGTGCTTTCAAGTGTCCAGGTTGTAAGCCAATAGACTGAATGTGGCCTACACAGCCTATGGCCTGACCGTCTATCTACCTGAAGTCTCAAAACATTAAAGCACCTTGTCGGCATTTTAGAGGGTGCTTCAATCATGGAACTGAAGTAGTGTGCTGCCCCCAGGTGGGTCGAAGAATAACCAGCAATACCAAACTTCCAGGTGGTTCCTTGCCGGCGATTTAAACTTTCTTTACGTTCTTGGCTTCAGGCCCCCGATCACTCTCTTCAATTTCAAATTCGACGTTGTCGCCTTCTGCGAGGGTTTTGTATCCAGTCGCTTCTATGGAAGAAAAGTGAACAAATACATCGTTGCCGTCTTCTTGACTGATGAAGCCATACCCCTTTCTGTCATTGAACCATTTAACAATTCCTAGTGCCAAATCGCCAACCTCCTTTTAAGAGTATTAACATTGTCCCGTGATCCAGGTCGTCACTCTGGCAAAGGAGATACTCTTCAGAGTAAAATCGATCTGAGAACCAGCCGGGGGCCCTTTGGGTGAGTAGTTTAAGCCCATCTTTCTGCAAACGTCAAGAAAAAATAAGGATCAGCTCAAAAAGAGCTGATCCTTATTTTAGGAAACATAAAAACACTTATTGGGTTATTCGCTTTACGCTGGCTGTTCTTCTCAGTTCTTCCAGATAGCGCACTGTCTCTTCCTGGATCTTTTGTTGCTGCAGCAATTCGCCCAGTCTGTCTTTGATATCCTCAAACACGTAGCTTGTTTTGGCTTTTTTATCATAAACTTTGATCAGGTGGTAGCCGAAACGTGTCTCCACGATATCGCTCACCTGGCCTGGTTTTAGATCAAACGCTGCATCAGAGAAGGGTTTGACCATTTTTGTGCGGTCAAAATAGCCCAGATCACCACCATTCACGTTGCTTGGGCCCTCGGAGTATTGCCTGGCAAGGTTGGCAAAATCATCTCCGGCCGCTAGTTTATTCTGAACGTCTTCAATCTTTTTCCGTGCTGCCAGCTTTTCTTCATCGTTAGCTGCCGGAGTGACTTGAATCAGGATGTGGCTGGCTTTGACTTCTTCAGGTTTTTTGAAGTATTGGGGGTTGTTTTCAAAAAAAATACGACTCTCCTTTTCCGATACCATCGCCTGCGGGTAGACAGCCACCTCCAGCAGCTTCTGGATGGCACTGGCCTGGGCCACCTGAGTTCTCATTGTTTCTATGGAGATCCCCATCTCCAGCAAAAGGCTTTCGAAACTTTGACCCACTTCAAGTCTTTGTTTTATCAGGTCGATATTGTTATCAATATCTGCTTCATCCGTGGTGATACCTTTTGCCTTGCTCTGCTGAAAAAGAAGTTCACGGTTGATGAGTGAATCGATGACTTTTTCTCTCATTGAGAGCATCATCGATTCATCGATGGGCTTTTGCATGGCCTTGGCCTGGAACATTATCCGTTTGACCTCCAAGGTAACATCCGCTTCAGTGATGGGAGTATCGTTTACAATGGCGACTCTGGCATCAGGAACCTTCTCTGTCTGAGAGAGTGCATCACTCGCAATCAATGCGAATAAAATCGTCATCAGAGTTATCGTGTTAAAGATAAATGGCCTAAATTTCATATCATGCGTCCTTTCAGAAGCCTAATGCTTCGTTGATGATAACCACGGTGATGTCCGTGAGACTCGGTTTTCGATGCAGAATTGTCGTGATACGGCAGATCCGCTGGGGGGAATTACAATCGGTGCAGATACCGCTTTCCGCACAGGGTGTCTGCATGCCGAGACTTTTAGCCCTCATGGGGCCGGCGATATCTCTCACCCGTTGAAGTGCTGTTTGTATGTTCGTTGTCAGTTTATTGATACCGGCAATGATCATGACCTTGCGGGGGCCAAAAGACATGGCATTGGTGCGATTGCCGACGCCATCCACATTAACGATTTCGCCGGTCATTGAGATAGCGTTGGCGCTGCAGAAAAAGCAGTCACACGCAGATTGATTGCGGCGGATCTCTAAAGACGTCTCTGGTGAGAGATCGTTTTCCCAGTGATCATAGACAACTTTTTTTTCTTTCTTGAGCGTATGGATGATATCCAGTTTTCGTGTTGTATCCGAGCCCCCGAACCCGAAAGATTCGTATCCGGAAATTTCTTTTAATACATAGGCCCGCGCCTCTGCGCAATTAATAAAAAACAGGGCGTTAAACCCGTGTTTGTTCAGGTTCTCTACACACTTCTCAGCCTGTTTCTGACCAATCCATTGATTGTAGTCAACATTTTTCATGATTTATATTACCTCCATACCAGTGCGACCGTGTCGCGTTCAATTAGTGGGTTTGGGTATAACCCTTTTCAGGATCACTGCGGTCTTATGGAGCAGGTTAAATAGATGAACAAACACAATGGCGGCAATGATTCTGGGTACCCATAGCCAGAAAGGGCTCAGCCCCAGTGCCATAAAAAGGATGGGATCTTCTATTATAGAATGGTTGACACCCATGGAAAAATGCAACTTTATCAGCTCAGATTTTTGAATATGATTTTCCTTTGCCTCTTCAATGATGACGGCTCCGCCGTAGGCAATGCCAAATACAGCCGCAGTCATCCAGAGAATGCCAACATTTTTTTTAAGTCCCAGCAATCTTAAGACTGGATTGAACAGGTTCACAAGTTTGACGACCAGGTTGAAATGTTTCATCTCTTCCAGGAGGATCATCAGAGATGTTATAATCAAGAGAATCTTAAGGCTTATGTGGACTGTCGATATACCCCATGCCATCAGTGTTTCAGACAACGACTTTTGTGATAGCGGCAGTATCGTTCCTATTGACTGTGTAAGCGGTTCTACTTCCAGAAACTGCATGACCGCAAAGACAGTGCAAAGCGATGTAAGCAGCCGGAAAACAGTTGCCAATATGGGGTTGATGCCGGATTTGGCCTGGATGATGCCCTCTTGAATAAGGTTATGTGAAATCAACATAAAAATGGCGAGCAAGGTCATCTGGTTGACAGTCAGGGGTAATACCGTCATCGCGGCAATGCCGCCATAGATACCGGTCAGCAAGCCGGCAATCAGTGGGAATGCTGCTATGGCGGGTAGATGCAGAAAACCCATCAACGGTTCTAACAGGAAATCCATTCTGCCAATCCATCCGCTGTAATCAAGCAGTGTTGTCAAAAGAGAGATAGGGACGATGATCTTGAGCATCCACAGGAAACCACTCAGGCCTTTGTGTATCCCCCTCGTCAGCAGCTGAGTATGAAGTGTTTTTGACATCATTTTTTGTCAAGGCTTTAGGGAAACGATTTGTAATGAAAACTGCATGTATCGTCAATAGGGTGTATTTGCAAGTGGATTTGTCTGAATCAGGCGTAACGGGGAGCGTTATCGACAGATCCTCAACTCATGAGATAAAAACCCATAACAGGATCATAGAGGTCTGCGTCTCTGAAAGCAGCGCCATAGTAGGGGCTGTTGGCATTGCGGATGATGACGGTTTTTTGTATGCGTGTCTGCTTGCTGTCGTCCAACGTGAACTCCAGTTTCAGGAGATGGCCGGTTTTTAAATTTCGATCGACATCCAGTTTCAGTTTTACACCGCCGGCAGATATATCAACGATGGTCATTTTGCCCCTGTCTATTTCCTCTCCGTCAACGATGTACCTGTAGATACCCTTCAAATTGGCGCCTTTTCGATATTGTTTTCGCTTCTCCAGGACAGATGTCCACGTATTTCCACAGGAACATTTTGACTTTACCTTGACGGTTTTTTCCGTCTGTGCATATCTGGTGACATCCACTGTCAGGGTTTTTTCGCATTGCGGGCAGATAAACGTGGCCATATTCGTGTTTGTGATATAAACTTTTTCTACCATGTGCTTATTTCCTATTTATGCACCCATTGAGCTATCCTATCGATTCATGAGTTAAAATTTTAATAATTTTTGGTTTGTAGGCATCATTTTTACCCAATGTGTTGGCTTTTGAGCGGATCACCGCAAGAGATAGGAACAACGATAGAAATCCTGACACAGCAGATAACAGAGAGACATTCATACCGGTTTTCAATGCCAGCCAGTGGCCGAGGATTGCTCCCATCAACATGAATCCTACCGGTAGCAGATAGAGTAGAAAGCAGGCCTTCATCAGAGAGGCCGTCTCAAAGTGGAGTAAAATCCTGTCTCCTTTCCGCGCGCCTGCGCCATTAATTGCATCTACTTCCATGACTTTTCCGGTTTCAGTGACATGACAGGCGTCTCTGGATGTACAGGCTTTACACGAACTTGACTTTGTTGTCTTGACCCTAGCAAACGTGTCATGGGTATGGATGACGATACCTTCTTCGGTAGCCAATGGTGTCTCCTATTTAGAAAACCGATAAGCCATACTTGTTAAATGTATCAGCTATGCACGGTACTATATGTTGTTTGTGCCTGTTTTTTCATAGCAGATCAGACCGCATTGCAGGCACCTTTCCGCCTCTCTTTGAGCCTTCTTTTCGCTGAAGCCTTTTTCGATTTCTGCATTCATTAAGCGCTCTGAGGCTTCGGCTATGGGCATGATGGTGCGCGAAACCTGCTTCACGCGTTCTATTGCGTCGACATTTTGAACCATGGTCGTCAAGGTAAGCACATTATCCGGATGAGACAGAGGGATACCATAGATGACATTGTGGATAGAGGCTGCCGCTCTTCTGCCTGCACCAATGGCCTTTATGGCACCGCTGTAGTCACTGAGAACATCTCCTTCAGCCAGTAAGCCCACCTCACTGTTGTGGTGAGGATGTTTGAGCGTGTAGAACCCTTCCCATTGCCCATCGTCGGCTGGCTTCTCTTCTTCAGGGAGAGGGGGCTCCTGCGTGTCTGATGTTTCCGTCACGGGTCTGGCAAAAATGAACTCGGGAAGTCGCCCGGAGGCTATTACAAGTGTATCTGCCGGGAGCCTATGCATGGTTTTTGCGGTTCGATCGAAATATTCGATCTCCTTGAGTTGATTTTTCTCTCCGAATATTCTGTTGATACCCGCACCAAAAATAAAATGAATACCTTTTTCGGTAGCCTTGCCCAGGGTTTCGGCAGACAGCCCATGGTTTTCGGTGGATTCCCTGAAAATAACGGTAGTCTCGTCAGCGCCGTTTTCCCTGCACAGGATGGCGGTTTGAACAGCAAGTTCTCCTCCCCCGGCCAGGATGGTGTGTTTTCCCCAGGAGATGCCTGGGGCGGTTTTCTGTTTCAGGGTTTTTGAAACATCCATGAGCAGATGCAGTCCTGGAACCGGTTTTTCTGCCCTGGTATCAGTACTCCGTGATAAGCGACTGTCCCAGCCACCCAGAGAGAGAAAAATAGCATCAAAACCATCATTGAGTAATGAATCTATGGAAATATCTTTACCCAGGCATTGGCCTGTTTGGACCGTCACACCCATTTCAATAATTCCATCGATATCCCAGTCTAATACGTCATGGGGCAAGCGGTTGCTCGCTATGGCACTCCTTAGGAGACCGCCCAGTTTTTGTGTGGCCTCGAACACCGTTGGCGCATGGCCCAGCCTTGCGGAAAAGAAGGCCGTTGAAAGTCCTTGGACACCGCCACCCATAACAGCTATTTTTCGACCCGTATCCGGTGCCTTGAATGGTAGAATTCTTGCTCCCTTTTCTTTTTCGTAGTCGGCCACAAAGCGTTTCAGAAAATTGATCGCAACGGGTTCATCAAGGAGTTGTCGTCTGCAGACATCTTCACAGGGTCGCGGACAGATACGACCGATGACGGTGGGAAATGGATTTCTTTCCTTGATAATCTGGACTGAGCGAGCGTAGTTTTTCAATTGAATCTGTTGTATATATTCGCAGATATTGATGCCGGCAGGACAGGCTCTCTGGCAGGGTGTGGTACAATCCTCGGTGGTGTACTCACGGATGATACGACGTGTGACAGAGGAAAGGGTGATAATATGTTTTGGACAGACCCTTTCGCATGTTCCGCACCCGGTACATTTGACTTCATCCACCACGGGCAGACCATCCATTCCCATGGTGATGGCATCAAAAGGGCATACCTTTGCACAGGTTCCAAGACCCAGGCATCCGATCCGGCAAACTTTCATTCCTCCATTGATGAGAGCTGCGGCCCTGCAATCTCCCAGACCGTCATAAAAAAATTTTATGTCGGCAGTCTGGAGACCGTAGGTACATCCCGGCCTGGCAATATCAGGTTCTTTGGCTTCAATGGCGACACCCAATATAGCGGCAATGGCTTCGGCAACTTCCGGACCCGCTGCCACACAGGAATTGGGAGACGCCTTTCCGGAAACAATAGCTTCGGCATTTGCGCTGCAACCCGGAAGACCGCATCCCCCACAATTGGCACCTGGAAGGGCTTCATCGACAGCTACAATCTGGGGATCCACATAAACATAAAATATTTTTGATGCCATGGCCAAACCCACGCCCACAAGCAGTCCGAGACCTCCCATCATGAATACGGCTTCAATCATTGTTTGCTCCTGTTCAAACTGGCATTAGTATTTTTATTTTGAGAAAGTTCCTCGAACTTTCGACACCTTGTATGCTTGGACGCCAGGACGCGTGGAAGCTATAATGCTGCTGTCCGCTGATAGCTTTCAGCCACCCTCGGACCCTTGTATCACCCTTGGTCCCTTTTACCTTTTTTTTACCATGAACCGTCAAGGCCACGCAGGCCTTCCATGTAAAGCTTTCCACTGGCCACAAAAAGAGAATACCCGGTGAGCAACAACGGAATCTTGTAGGATGCTGCCAGGGCGATAACATGCTTTTCCGGCTGTTTACCCCGGACGAAAACGATGACTCCCACCCTGGCGACTTTTGCAGTGCGAATGACCTGCTCGGTGACGACACCGGTTAGCAGCGCACACCCTTCTGTGGCGGCTGCCAGCACATCATCCATGAGATCTGCGCTACCACCGCCTGCAATTGTGTTCTCCATCTGATCTTCACCCGATAGTACGGTCGCTTTCAGAGCATCTTTGATTTCAGCTATTTTCATTTGGCAATCAACCTTTCGAACCGCAGCAGCGAGCGTATTCCCCGTGGATAGTCGACCGAGTTCGCCCAGGTCTTGTCGCGGGGTTAACGAGAGACGCTGAACTGGATGGTCCTGAAATGTATAGCCTTCCGAATTTTCAACCAATAAGTGGATCAAATTGACAGTTACCATTTCATAACTATCATGGATTGTCAATGCTATCATGATCTGAAAAAGAGATCTTTCCGTTGACAAGTAGAGGAATTATTTATGATAACGGCTGGAAAGAGAGTTGAAAGGAATTTGTATGTTGGGGTATCAAAACAAGGTTGCCGAGGCAGTCGCATATATCGAAAAGAAAATCCCGGAAAAGCCATCTGCCGGTTTGCTGACCGGGACCGGCCTGGGAGACAGTGGGCGGTCTTTGCTTGTGTCTGTGTCCCTGTCTTATAAAGACATTCCCCATTTCCCGGTATCTACGGTGCAGAGTCATGCCGGAAAATTGCTGGCCGGCAGGATGGCCAACCGATCGGTCCTTGTCATGCAGGGGCGTTTTCATCTTTACGAAGGCTATTCGCCACTGGAGGTCACTTTTCCCATACGGGTTATGCAGGCATTGGGTGTCGAAACGTTGTTTGTCACCAATGCCGCCGGAGGACTCAACCCATCGTTTAGACCAGGTGACGTCATGCTCATAGAAGATCATATCAATCTGACCGGTGCCAATCCCCTTGTGGGGCCGAACCATGATGACTGGGGTGAACGGTTTCCCGATATGACCGAAGCCTATGACAATCGATTGATATCACTTGCAGAAAAAGCTGGAACTGACGCCATGATTCCCCTTAGAAAAGGGGTATATGCCGGTTTATTGGGGCCGTCTCTTGAAACACCTGCAGAGATTCGTTTTTTAAGAACCATCGGGGCCGAAGCCGTCGGTTTTTCGACAACTCAGGAGGTCATTGCTGCCGTGCACGCCCGCATTAAGGTGCTGGGGCTGTCGATTATCACCAACGTCCATGATCCCGATCACCCGGCTCCTGCCAGTGTGGAAGAGATTATAAATGTGGCAAAGGCCGCTGCTCCCCAGGTCGATCGGATCCTTCATGCTGTGATAGGAAAAATATAAACGAAAGGGTTCGAGGGTCTGAGGGGGGATACAAGGGTTGGAGGGTTGGAGGTTCTGAGGGTTCGAGGGGAAAAGCCAGTTTGCGTACAGCTTAAATCCCGGCTTATCAAAGAAAAAAAAGAAATTTATACCGCTTGTCATAATAATGTTCCGAAAATAGGATGGCGGCATAAGGGGTTGTAGCAGAAAAAAGGTCCTTTATCGGAACGTTTTTCTGACAACCCCTATAACCAGAATATACACGAAAATTACAATTAGGTATTGATATCCGGTTACGGACACAAACCCACAACACACCAAACACCAAACACCAAACACAACGATCCATTAGATTCGGAGCCATCCATTGCAGACGACATTTGACACCATCATTTACAATGCCACCATTGTGACCGTCAATGCGACCTTTGATATCGTCCCCAAGGGTATGATCGGAATAAAGAACGGCAAGATTGAATCGATTGCTGACATGCCGGACAAGGTCGATATTCCGACCGGAATAAATGCAATCGATGCCGCAGGCGGTGTCGTTATGCCCGGGCTGATCAACACCCACACCCACATGCCCATGACACTCTTTCGTGGTCTGGCCGATGACCTGCCCCTGGATGTATGGTTGAATCGATATATTTTTCCAGCTGAGGAGGCCTGGATCAATCCCGAAAATGTTCGCCTGGGTACGGCACTTGCGTGTGCGGAAATGTTGCTCTCCGGGACGACGACCGTCTGCGGAGGATACTTTTACGAAGGTGTGGTTGCGGAAATCGTGAACCAGGCAGGGATACGCGGGGTACTCGGGCAGGGGGTTATCGATTTCCCGGCACCTGGTGTACCGGATGCCGGAGAAAATATCAATGCGGCCATAGCTTTCATCAAGAAGTGGAATGGCTTGTCGCCGATGATCCAGCCTTCCATCTTTTGCCATTCACCCTATACCTGTTCAAAGAAAACCCTCAAAGCGGCTAAGACTGCAGCCAGATCCCAAGGCGTCCTTTTTCAAATTCATGCAGCCGAAACAGCCCGTGAAAAGACCTTGATCGAGGGCGGTGGCGATATGTCGCCTGTTCAATATCTCGACCATATTGGTGTCCTGGATGCGCAGACCTTGCTGGTACATTCAATCTGGGTAGATGACGAGGATATCGACATCATCGCCAACAGCGGTGCGGCAGTGTCACACAACCCCGAGAGCAACATGAAACTGGCTTCCGGGATCGCTCCGGTTCAAAAATTTCTGTCTGCAGGCATCCCTGTCGGTCTGGGGACGGACGGCTGTGCGAGCAACAATGACCTGGATATGTTTCAGGAGATGGACACGGCCGCGAAACTTCACAAGGCGCATACGCTTGACCCCACTGTCATGGATGTCAACTCGGTGCTGAAGATGGCTACCATCGAGGCCGCCAGGGCCATCGGCCTGGATAGCAGAATCGGATCATTGGAAAAAGGCAAGCAAGCCGACCTGATTATCATCGACACCCACCAGCCGCATCTGATGCCTATCTACAACCCTGTATCCCAGATCGTCTATTCGGCAAGAGGTTCTGACGTAAGAGAT
The DNA here is from genome assembly GCA_963823335.1 of uncultured delta proteobacterium. Taxonomy (GTDB): domain Bacteria; phylum Desulfobacterota; class Desulfobacteria; order Desulfobacterales; family B30-G6; genus B30-G6. The sequence goes on from CAWGLD010000002.1 coordinate 36,164, forward strand.
GTCATGGTGGCGGGCAGAATGCTGGTGCACAACAGGTCCCTGACATCCCTGGACCAGGATGACATTTTAAATAAGGTAAATGCACTGAGCAGGGAGATATCCCGGACTTTTCATGCTTCGCCGTAAAATCGTGCAACGATTCTATTCACCTTCAAACTGACACATGGTAAATATCTTTTGATCTTTGATTTTCTCCCGCCCCTTAAGCTCCGGCAGTTCTACGATAAAACCACATTCCAATATTTCACCACCCAGTTTTTTTACCAGTTTTACAGCGGCCTCGATGGTTCCGCCTGTGGCGATTAGGTCATCGATGATGACAACTTTTTCACCTTTGGCAATGGCATCTGCGTGCATTTCGACAGTATTTTCACCATATTCAAGAGTATACGGCGCAGAAACGGTCTTATAGGGCAGCTTGCCCTTTTTTCTTACAGGTACAAAGCCCACATTCAGCTGGTAGGCCAGGACAGCCCCGAAGACAAAACCTCTGGCGTCAATGCCAATGACCTTGTCAATTTTCATGTTTTTGTATCGATTGAAAAATACATCGCAGGTGTACCGATACGCTTTTGGATTCTGCATGAGCGTGGTAAGATCCCTGAAAATCACGCCTTCAATGGGCCAGCCGGGGATGGATCTGATGGAAGCTTTTAAATCCATTCATTGCTCCTGATTGATTTTTGGAATTACGTTTTGAAGCAGCTTTTTAACACTATCCGCATTCTGATTAAACACAGCAAGAATTTCTTCCCATGAGACCGGTGCCTCATCTTCTTTCCAGCAATCATAGTCGGTAGACATGGCAACCGCCGCATAAGGTATGCCCGCTTCATTGGCCAGTATCGCTTCCGGGGCGATGGACATATTGATGATATCGGCACCCCAGGCCCTGAACATATGGGATTCGGCCCTGGTGGAGAACCGTGGACCCTCGATGGTGACCACGGTTCCACCATTGTGTGTCGGGTAACCGAGCGCGACAGAGGTATGATATAGCGTGGTTCTCAGTTTTGGATCAAAAGGGTCGGCCATGGACGTATGGGCTGCTCCTTTTTCAAAGGAGTCGAAAAATGTGTTTTTCCTGAAACGGGTAAAATCGATAAACTGGTCAACGATGACAAAGTGTCCTCTCTTTATTCCCTCACGGAGACTGCCGCATGCAGTCGTCGCAAGAATATGCGTTGCCCCCATGGATTTCAAGGCATGGATATTGGCCCGATTATTTACCTGGGTTGGGCTGTACTGGTGTTTTTTCCCATGCCGTGCGAGTAGGAGTGTTTCGGTGCCTTCGATCCGACCGCAGGTGAGTGTAGAGGACGGTTTGCCATAGGGCGTATCCACATTCACTGATGTTGCATCTTTGATTATGTCGGGGTCATCCAGACCCGACCCGCCGATTATTCCGACAACTGGCATAACAAACTCCAGAACAAATTCGTGTTTGTGTCTCTATTTCAGAATGATTCTGGCGTCCACGAGGCTCAAGCCATTTTCGTGAACGATGACCGGGTTTAAGTCCATTTCTTGAATTTCCGGATAGGATTCAATGATATCCGAGCAGAGCAACAGTAAATTGATCAGCGCTTTTTTGTCATATGGTGGATTGCCACGAATTCCGTTCAGGATCGGATAGGATTTGGTTTCTTCCATCATCTGCCGGGCGGATGTACGGGTAAGAGGCAGCACCCGGAAAGCGACATCTTTCAATACCTCCACCATGATACCGCCCAGACCGTACATGATAACGGGGCCGAATTGATCATCGACTTTTGTTCCGATGATAATTTCCACCCCTTTTCTGGCCATGGGTGATACGAGGACGCCCCGGATGTCAGCCTCCGGGGAGAAGTGTCGGGCGTTTTTGACGATGGTGGCAAATGCATCCCGAATCTGCTTTTCCGTTTTCAGGTTGGTCATGACACCGCCTGCGTCACTTTTGTGGAGGATGTCCGGTGACACGATTTTCAGGACAACCTCGTCTTTTATTTTTCCGGCAAAGCGCGTGGCTTCATCGGGTGTGGATGCCAGCAGATCTTTGGATACAGGCGCTCCATGCAGCCCGAGCAGCAATTTGGCTTCATTTTCCAACAGAGCGCTGCGATGTTCCGCCGTTGCTTTTTCCAGAATCGCTTTTCCATCAGGTCTTGCTTTGGCGCCCCAGTTCATGACGAAACTGGCTTTGGTATGATATTTTTTCAAATATGTGCCATACTCGGTCAGTACACCGATGCATTTGCAGGCCACATCCAGAGAATCATAAACCGGAATGTTGTAGTACCGCAGCAGATCGAGTGCGTGGGGCTTTTCCGAACTGTAAAGACTGTGAACCACAATAGGCTTTTTACCCTTCTTGACCATTTTTCCCATTTGATGGGCGGCGTCCTCCTCCAGTAGGGCCAGGCTTTCGGCGAAGCGGATACCGTATCCACCGAACAGTCCCACCAGCAGAAGTCCTCCCACATTGGGGTCCTTAAGGATGATTCTTGCGCAGTCGGCGAACAGGGAGGGGTCGGCGTCCGTACCACCGGCCACATCCACCGGATTGGGCACAGATGCGGCAAAGGGCAAAATCTGTTTCAGTTTGTTGCGGGTTTTTTCAGTGAACTCCGGGATATTCACGCCGAGGTCGCTCAAGAGATCTGCAGCAATGGTGGCGTGCCCGCCACCATCCGCCAGGATTGCCACGCTGTTGTTCTTGATGGGCGGCAGGCTGGCCAGAGTCTCGGCCGCGGGAAAAAGATCGTTGGAATTTTCAATCAAGATGATACCGGCCCGCCGGAAAGCGCCCCGGGCCACCTCGGACATACCGGCCAATGCCCCGGTATGTGAACCTGCCGAACGTTTGCCGGTGGTTGAACGACCGCTTTTTAACAGGACAACCGGTTTGTCGATAGTGGTTGTATAGGCCTGTTGGAGAAATTCACGACCCTGTCGCATTCCTTCGACATACATCAATATGGCGCGGGTATCGGGATCCTGCCGGAAAAATTCAAGGTATTCATGAAACTTGATGTCCGCCTCGTTTCCCACGCCGACATAATAGGAAAATCCCATGCGGCTCTTGAGCTTGGCTTCCGTGATCAGGGTCAAGGCCATGTTTCCGCTCTGGGTTAGAAGAGCGATATTGCCCCTGGGCGCATTTTTCAGCCCCACGAGGTTTAAGCGATCTTTCAGGTTCATCATACCGGAGGTGTTGGGACCGATGAGCCGGATCCCGTATTTTCGGGCTGTCTCCACCATTCGGGTTTCCAGGGCCCGCCCTTCTTCGCCCAATTCACCAAACCCTCCGGCAATGATAACGGCACCATGAACGCCCTTGAGACCGCAATCTGCCAGAATTGCCGGTGTTGTATTGGCTGGTGTGGTAATCAATGCGATGTCTACGGGGCCTTCAATTGCCGAAACCTTTGGATAGCATTTCAGACCCAAAATACTCTTTTCCTTGGGGTTGACTGGATATATCCTGCCGCCGAATTTTTCATCGATGAGAATCCGGATGGCCTGATAACCTCTTTTGGTTTCATTGGTCGAGGCCCCGACAATTGCGACGGATTCCGCGTTTAAAACCTTTTCAAGAGACATGCTGATCCTTTCTTCGTTTATTTCTTGCGGTCTTCGAACGTTTTCAAAGAGTCCTGTCGTTCTTTGGTGGAGACACAGGCGAGGCAGGCTTCCACCTCGTAATCCATCAATGCTTCAAGGCTTGCTTCACTGCGGGCCATCAGCAGGCCTTTTTTGATCATTTTGATTGAAAATGAAGAATTTTCGGCAATCTTTTCTGCCATATGCCTGGCTGTGCTCATGAGCTCAGGACCGGGAACACTCTGGTTGACCAGACCGATCCTTTCGGCCTCCTTACCGGAAATGTATTCACCGGTAAAAAGAAGTTCTCTGGCTTTGGCCGGACCTATGAGATCCTGCACAAGACGCATGGCGCCGCCGGTAACGGATGAAGTGACCTTTGCTTCCGGTGAACCGATCTGTGCGTCTTCTGCCGCGATTCTGAGATCGCATGCCAGTGCCAGTTCATAACCGGATCCCAGGGCATAGCCGTTGATGGCGGCAATGGTGGGTTTCTCGAAACGGATCAGCTTTCTGGATGCTTCCTGGAGCTCCGTGAGATAATCGCGGTAGTCTTCGATGCTGCGGGTTTTCGATTCCTTCAAGTCGGCTCCGGTGGAAAACGCTCTTCCGGCACCGGTTACGATCAGCACTTTGATGGCCGGATCGGTTTTCACGTCTTGCATGGCCGACTGAAAATCAAGCCACAGCTGTTTGTTCATGGCATTCAGAACATTGGGACGATTGAGCTTGATGGTGGCGATACCATCCGCTTTTTCATAGAGAATACATTCAAGGTCCATAATTAACTCGCTTTCTGCGTGTCAGTTTTAAGATGGCATTCAACAAGGCGTCACGCCTCTTACCGGTCATGGTTTAAGGCAGGATGCAGGTCCTCCGGTCGTTGCAAGTAGAAGGCATCTCAAAAAAGTTTTTTGGCCCAATTTCTGTGTTGGTCCCTTGCTTCAACTCCTCGGAATACTTCAGTATACCTGCGGGTTGAAGTTCGGGCCCGCCTTGAACTTGAACCAAAACCTTTTTTTTGAGACAACTTCTAGAAATGCTACAGAATGAAGATAACAATGTCAACCGGTCAATTGCGGGTCAGTTCGGCAAAGTTCCTTTTGTGAAAGCGGCCAATTGTGATACCACCGAAACGATTAATAGCTGTGGAAAATATACGTTGCTTCTGATATGATAATTACAAAAGTCATTCAGGCAGAACATTCCCTGCAGCTCGCTGCAGGGTAGTCTTCAGTTTCTATTGTTGTGTGACTCTATGGAAATAAAATCTCCACAAAATGAGCTGAATAGACTTAGGCGGGCACAAAAAGCGTTTCAGGCACAAAACAGGTTGTTTGAGAACCTGATCGAGATGGTGCGCTCCTCTTCAAAACAGGAAATGCTGAAGACCACCATGCAAAAAACCCTGGACGTTGCCTGCGACCTGTCCGGAGCGGAAAAGGGCAGTCTGTTTTTGCTCAATGAAGATGGTGTCGTCACCGATAGTATCCTTACCCGTGGAGAAGTGCCTTCGGAGCAACGGTTAAGCCTGATCGGGAGTGTACTGGATCGAGGTTTGGCCGGTTGGGTCAGAAAGCATCTCGAAATTGGACTTATCAAGAATTCAGAGACAGACGATCGATGGCTGTCTCTCCCGGATGAACCTTATCTCATTCGTTCCGCGTTAGCCGTACCGATTCTCAGGCACAAATGGCTCTTTGGTATTTTAACGCTTATGCATTCGGCGCCCGGACATTTTACCCAGGATTCCATCGATATGATGCAACTCACCGCCGATCAGATGGCCCTGGCCATTGAAAATACTCAACTGTACATGAAGCTCGACGCCTCCTATCGTTCCTTGGGCAAAGCCAAACAATCCATTGAAACGTATTCCAAGGCACTTGACCATGAGCTGGAACAAGGACGGAAAATCCAAAAGGACTTTCTCCCTCATCAGATACCTCAGGTACCCAATTGCGAAATTAGCACGTATTTTCATCCCGCGTTACAATTGTCCGGTGATTTTTATGATGTATTTATTCTTCCCGACCAGCGTCTGGGACTGGTCATTGCAGATGTCAGTGGTAAAGGTGTTGGCTCGGCATTGTTCATGGCTCTGCTCAGAAGTTTGATCAGGGTCTTTTCAGGCTACGCCCGTTTGCAGTATTCTCTCGAAAGCCGAGACCGGGAGAACCCTGTATTGCTGAGTGGCCAGACAGACCTAACATATGCCCATGAATCAAACGCGCTGAATGCGGTATCGCTTACCAGCGAATACATCGCTCATGAACACGGTGACGAAGGCATGTTTGCCACCTTGTTTTTCGGTATTATCAATCCTTTGACAGGATCGCTCTCCTATGTTAACGGCGGTCATGAACCCCTGATCATACTGAGTACAGATGGGATAAAAAACAGACTGAAACCCACAGGGCCGGCGGTGGGTCTGATGCCGGGAGCACGTTATAAAATAGAAAAGGTTCAGCTCGAATCTGGAGATATTCTGTTCGGATACACCGATGGTGTAACAGAAGCCAGATCACCACAGGATAAACTGTACACACGCAGACGTTTTGAAGAAGCAGTCGTGAGATATAGTGTTCCGACAGCCGCAGAATGTATAGAAAAAGTTACATCAAATCTTTTTGAATTTATTCAAAACGCACCCCAGGCTGATGATATTACCATGTTGGCAATCCGTTATCGGTAGAGGAGGTTAACCCATGAAACACGCACGATCAATCATTTGTTTCGCTATCCTGATTTTTGCTTTGCTTCATCCCCCAACAGTCGTGTTTGGTGATACAATTTTTATTGATTTGGATGGCACTGTCATTGATAAAGAACAGTACCAACAAAATGCTTCGGATAGAGAAAAAACGTTAAGCACAAAATTAAGAGATGGCTATAATATGGAATCCAATGTCTGGAAAGATCCTATCAAGTTAAGAAAAACAAGAATCGAACAGTGGAGAATAATGAGAACACATTATAGCCCTGATTCGTTACCGTCAAAAATAGAGAACGCATCAGCAAGAAATAAGTAGCGCATTTCTGTTCAATCATTTTGCCCCTGAACGGAAAGACCTATTTATTCCGTATCAGGCATAATATCCTATGAACTCACCGCATTTGTTGTTGAAATATTCCATGGCCTCATCAGCTGAATCGAAAATCAGCCAGTCATGCCGTATTGTTTTATCGCCTTGTTTACGGGTCCGCTCAATCTCGGTGTTTCCAAAGTATTCATAGAAATCGTGATAATCTGTGTAAAGCTCATTCTTTCTCATGTTACGTTCCCCCATTTAAAAAGTTGTTTCAATTTTCCAGAAGATGAGCGTAGATTATCATATGTGTTTGACAGATACGGTCACACTGTATCATTTTATTTTAACGCAATTTAAGTTAATAAATATGGATCATCTCCAAAAGAGTTGATCTAAAAGAAGGATTCCAGGATTCCAGGATTCCAGGATTCAAGTGATATGCTTAAAAATTATAAAGAGTTAAACGTTTGGCAGAAATCGTACGCCCTTTGTTTGCATATTTATAAAATCACGAAAGGTTTTCCAAAGGATGAAATATATGGTTTGACCTCCCAAATCAGAAGATCTGCTGTTTCCATACCATCGAATATCGCCGAGGGATACGGGAGAAAAACGACCATAGAGATAGAATGCTGAAAGCGTTAATCAAATCCCTGGAAAACAAACACTTGGATCCTTGAATCCTCGACTCCTAGAACCCTTTCTCCCAACTAAATGGGAGAAGAGCCATAAATAGATTTTCGATTATGAAAAATGAATAAACAGGAGTGGGTGGTATATCTGGCTCAGTGTTCTGACGGGTCTCTGTATTGTGGCACAACAAATAACCTGAAAAACCGGCTGGCAGCGCATAATGCAGGTAGCGGTGCCAAATATACACGATCCCGAAGACCGGTTACCTTGGTTGGCGTCAGCGCCACAATGACAAAAAGCGATGCCCTCAAACTGGAGCATCGCGTCAAGCGGGTTCCTGCCGGAAAGAAAGAAAAAGAACTGGCAAAAGGGGAGGGCGCCAAAGTTAGCAATGCGAATACAGAGCTGACGGCCATCAAGAAGGAGCTCAAAATACTTTCAAAAAAAGTTCAGAAACTGATCGATGCAATGGGAAAGCAATCTAGTTAGCCATCATTTTCAATCTCCCAAAGTGAAATTAGACGATAGGCGGTACCTAAAAGAGTGTTCTCCAACAGTTGACTAGGTTAAGACTGCCACACTATGATGCCTATGTTATCATCTTGACATACAATTGTCATCTCATCTATACTCCGTTAAAAAGTAATATGTTATCTATTCTATTGACTATTTTATGGTTAAGTAACTTTTCCTGGTACAAGATACGTAAGTATAAAATCAGATCATCGAACCATTACACCACATTTAAGCATAGTATTTCCGGCTAAAACAAACGTCACTTGTTGGAACAGGTGAATCCTGTTTTTTGGTTTCGGAACAATGGACAAAGAAATCACTTATAAAGATTTAGGCTGGAACTTTCATTCCTTTCTCCTGGGTGGGATGCTCAAACAGCCCTTGTCTGTCGTCCTCATTTTAATTGTTATCACAATCGCCTTTGGCTGGCGCATTCCTCGAATATCCTTTCGGACATCCGTTTATGATATGGTGGTGGACAGTTTGCCCGAGACGGTCCGTTATAATATCTTCAAGGAAGTGTTCGGTTCCGATGAGATCATTCGCGTGGTCATCAAAACGGATGGTATATTCACGCCCCGGAACTACAGTGTTGTGGAAGAGATGTCCGGTGCTATCGAAAAAATTCCCGGCGTGAGACGGGTTATCAGCCTGCCCGTGATCAAGAAAGGGATTGAGCTGTCTGGAAAATGGGATCTGCAGAAGTTCAAGGAGGTGATTCAACCGGTTATACTGTTTAAAAAGAATCTAATCTCCGATGATCAGAAAACAACGATACTGACTGTCGTTCTGGCACTTGATGCAGATCAGGAACGCGTCATCCATGATATTCAAGCTCTGATCACTAACACGGCGAAGCCAATTACTGCATACCAGATCGGTATGCCTCTCGTATCACAGGCCATGGCCCGGTTTTCAGAGGCTGATTTCAAACGGTTGCCGCCCATAACTCTTTTACTGGTTGCCGTGATGGTATGGGGCCTTTTTCGCAATGTTTCATTCACCATCGTAGTTTTGGGAACGGTTGTGTCAGCTTCGATCTGGACTATCGGTCTGATGGGGTGGTTGCAGATCCCCTTGTCCATGATGACCATGATCGTACCGGTATTTTTAATCGCGGTGGGGACGGCTTACTGCATACATATCATTTCGACCTATTTGGTCTGCAGTCAACACGCGAGTTCGCGACGCCATGCAGTGCTGGAGACCTACCAGAGAATTTTTCTGCCGACGATTCTAACAATCGTAACCACCGCCATCGGCCTGACATCTCTGCTCGTCAACCGCATGCTTGCCATACATGAATTTGCGCTGCTTTCTTGTTTTGGTTTGTTCAGTTTTCTGATCATCCTGCTTACGGCATTTCCGGCGGCGCTTATGCTATTGCCTAAACCAAAATTGCGGAGTACTCAGCGGACAAACACTCGTGATGGTTTTGATCAACTCCTCGATTTCATTGTACGGCTCAACTTGAAGCACCGCAAGACCATTCTGATTTCCATCGGCGTTCTGGTACTGCTGGGCATTGCCGGTATGTTTTCCATACGTGTTGAAACCAATCCCATCGGTTTTTTCAAAGCCCACACATCCATCAGCAGACACTTTCACGATATTTACCAGGACCTTTCCGGGAGTTTTCCCATCAATGTCATCATGGACGGTGGCGAGGATGACTTTTTTCAAGACTCGAAAAACATAGCCCTTATTCAGAAGCTGCAGCACTACCTGGAAACACTCCCGGGGGTGGATAAAACCGTATCCATTGCAGATTATATGCAGATGGTCCACTATGCCATGAATCAATACGATCCCGATTTCTACATGATTCCCGAGGAAGGCTTTGAAATTCGCATGCTGGTCAACAACTATAAAACCATGCTGGGCGACGACATGCTGAAAAGCGTTATGAACCCCACCTTTTCCAAAACCAATATACTTCTTTTAACGCACATATCCAGTTCCAGTGATTTTTTAACGATCAAAGATAAGATTCTGAACCATGTCAAAAACGAGTTCCCGGAAACGCTGGAATGGGATGTGACCGGTTTCGGAATGGTGGCGGCGGCAAGTAGTCATCTCTTGACATGGGGCCAGGCAAAGAGTTTCTCGTTGACGTTGGTTTTCATTTTTCTGATCATGCTGATACTCTTCCTTTCGACCAGGGTCGGGTTTATTGCCGTCCTGCCGAATGCATTTCCGATCATCATAACCTTCGGCATAATGGGCTGGTTCGGTATCCACCTCTCCATGGTGACAAGCCTGATCGCGAGTATCGCAATTGGGCTGGCCGTTGACGATACCATCCACTATTTGTACCGGTATAACAGGGAATTTAAAAAAGATCTGGATAAAGATCGGTCGCTAAGAGATTCCATTCTGCATGTCGGGCGGCCGGTTCTTTTTACGACCATCATTATTGGTATAAGCTTTGCGGTTCTACTTTTTTCCAGTTTCGAGCCCACGTCGATTTTCGGGCTCTTGATGGTCATAACCATGCTGGCAGCCGTGATCGGGGATTTGCTGATTCTACCGGCCCTGATGCTCAATGTGGAACTCGTCACGGCCTGGGACCTTCTGAAACTGATGCCAACTTTGAGCGGGATTTCAAACTCCGCCGCGCATGAACTGAACCAGCCGCTGAATGTTATCAAGATGGGCAGCGACTATTTAAAAATGATAGAGCAGAAAGGCACCCTGGTTCAATCGGAACATTTAGCCCGGGTGGTAAATGAAATTGGCACGCAGGTAGACCGGGCATCGGAGATTATTCGTCGGTTGATGACGTTCAGCCAGAAACCGGGATTTCGCAAGGAACCCACTGATGTCAACAAAGCGGTCCATGATGCACTGGTGCTTGTGGAAAATCAGTTAAAAATTGAGGATATCGATATAAATCTTGATTTGGACCATTCGTTGCCCTATATTTATGCTCATCCTGCAAAAATCAGCGAAGTTGTTTTCAATCTCCTGGTCAATGCCTGTGAGGCCATAACCGAAAATAAATCTATACAGAAAAATATTCGGAACGGCTCACGAATCACCATCCGAACATCCATGATCGGGAAACAGGTTAAAATTTGGGTGAGTGACAATGGAATTGGTATCCCCGCCCACCTGATTAACCGAATCACAGAGCCTTTCTTTACGACAAAAGCAACGGGAACAGGTAAAGGTTTGGGATTGAGTATCAGCAAAGAAATTGTCAAGAGTTATGGTGGTCGTCTCGAGGCAAAAAGTGAGCAAGGCCGACAAACTGATTTTATTGTGACGTTTCCGGTATATTTAGAGCCAGTCAACCGATGAACGGGTCAACGGGTTCAAGAAGGATGAAAACTGCAGATGCTTAAAGCGCTTGTCATAGACGACGAACAACCGACCTTATTCATGTTCAATCTTTTTCTAAATGCTTATGGTTACGAAGTGATAACCGCGGAGAATGCTGCCACCGGTATTGAACTGTTCAAAAAAGAGCGGCCATCCATCGTGTTTACAGACATTAAAATGCCGGGAATGGATGGCCTGGATGTGCTTAAAATACTCAAATCCATCGATCCCGCGGTTCATGTGATCGTTATGACCGGCCATGGGGATCAGGATTTGATGAAGCAGGCTATGGAATTAAATGCAACAGCATTCATCAACAAACCCATCGGGCGCGAAATACTGGAACAGGTGCTCAAGAAGGTGGGGGATAACCCATTTCAAAAAAAATGAACCGCATTTACACCTGGCTGAAGTTGCTGGCGAATGTGATTTGGGAAGGATATAAGAAATGGAAAAGACGCTTTTCTGGTTGCAATGCGGGGGATGCGGTGGTGATACTTGGTCGATGTTCAACATCGAATCACCGAACCTCCCCGACTTGTTCAAATCATTGAAGATAAAAATTCTGTGGCATCCCACGTTATCCGTTAAAAATGGGACCCATCAGAAACAATTGCTTGCAGACGTTCTGTCCGGTCGCCAGCAGCTCGATTTCTTATGCATCGAGGGGGCCATCATTCGTGGCCCGCGTGGTACCGGGTTGTATGATCTGGCCTATGGAAAACCCAAAAAGGATCTTGTTGCCGCGCTGGCAAGACAAGCTCAGTATGTGATTGCTGTCGGGACATGTGCCAGCTTTGGTGGATTCGGGGCCGATGGTGAAATCGAAGCGGCCGGCATGCAGTTCCTAAAGTGGGAAAAAGGTGGCTTTGTCGGCGAATCGTTTCAATCGAAAAGCGGCCTGCCCGTAATCAATCTGCCGGGCTGTCCGTGCCATTACGACATCATCGGGGGAACCCTTTCCCTGTTGGTCTCTGAAGCACCGTTGAATCTGACAGAACACCAATCGCCCACGGAATGGTACAACATCATGGTTCATCAGGGCTGCACGCGTAACGAGTATCATGAGTATAGAGTCGAGGACAAACGATTCGGCGAGAAAGGTTGCATGTTTTTTCACCTGGGGTGTCATGGTCCTCTGGCTCACGGTCCATGCAATAAATTGCTCTGGCACCGGCGCTCATCCAAGACACGTGTCGGTGTTCCCTGTTTTGGCTGCACCCGACCCGACTTCCCTCAGCCCTATCCATTTTTCGAAACCCGCAATATAGAAGGAATTCCGCTGGAGCTCCCTGAAGGCATTAATCGTGCACACTACATGGCGTATAAGGGAATGGCCGCAGCTGCTGCCCCCGGAAGACTGACCACAAGAAAAACAGGCATATAGGGTGATGCAGAATGACGCGTAAAATTGAAGTATTTCCGCTGAACCGTGTTGAGGGCGATCTGGAAATCTCGATTGAACTGGAAGACGATGTCGTGATCGATGCACGTAGTGCCGGAACCATGTACCGTGGATTCGAGAATTTCATGGTGGGTCGCTCACTTCTGGATGGATTGGTTATAACACCCCGAATCTGCGGGATTTGCAGCACGTCCCACTTATATGCCGCAGCCAGCGCCCTGGATATGATTTATCATGTAGATGTACCTCGTCATGCCTCCTGGGTTAGAGGCATTACCGCGATGACGGAAAAGCTTCAGAACGACATCCGACATGCCTTCTTGTTGTTCATGCCCGATTTCACCGACGCTACGTACCAGAAAGAGCCACGGTATGCCGACATGGTAAAACGATATGCGCCACTCGAAGGATCTTCTGTGCGCCAGGCCATTGACGAAACTCGCAAGATATTGGAAATCATCGCTATCCTTGGTGGACAATGGCCACACTCCTCTTTTATGGTACCGGGGGGTGTCGTGTCCATGCCCAGCAACACTGAATTGAATCGTTGTGCCTATTTGCTGAATAATTTCAAACAATGGTACGAACGCCAGGTGCTGGGATGCAGTCTTGAAAGATGGCATGCCATTCAGACAAGAGCCGATTTGATTTCCTGGCTCAAGGAAAGTAAAACACACCTTGAGAGCGACCTCGGGTATTACATCCGCTTTGCAACCAGGACAGGACTGCATCGAATCGGTAAAGGACACGGCAACTTCATCAGCTTCGGTATGCCGTGCCCAATACCGGCGTCTGAAGGACAGATGGAGGGCGGGTCAAATCCCTTAGCAGCCGGGGGGTTTTATACTGACAATCGTCTGTTCCCTCTGGATCAGGAAAATATTACCGAGGATGTTTCGCATAGTTGGTTTGCCGGCGGCGGCACAGGTCAACACCCCTATCACGGGCAGAGTTCACCTTATGCCACGGGCAGTGAGGATCTGAGATATTCCTGGGCCAAGGCCCCGCGGTACAAAGGACTGCCGGCTGAAACCGGACCATTGGCTGAAATGGTCATTTCTTCAAACGCCCTGTTTGAAGACTTTATAAGACTCGATGGCCCGAGCGCATTTCTCAGAGAACTGGCAAGACTGGTCCGGGCGGCAACCATAATTCCGGCTGTTGAACGTTGTATTGAAGACGCCATGTCGACACCAGGCCAATTCTACAGGGAGCACGGGGATATAATAAATCAGCAGGGTCACGGCTTGATTGAGGCGCCCCGGGGAGCCCTGGGTCACTGGGTCAAAATCAAAGAAAATAAAATCTCATCCTACCAGATTATTACCCCTACTGCCTGGAACGCCTCACCCCGTGACGCAGATAACGTCCGAGGACCCTGTGAAGAGGCGCTAATCGGGACCAGGGTGAAGAACCATGAAAACCCGATGGAGATTCATCACATTATCCGGTCGTTTGATCCATGTCTGGTGTGTACCGTGCATGCGATTGACTTGAGGTGACCCTATGAGCACTCTGTTGGCATTGTCAACGAGATCTTTAGATACAGGACACCAGTCCTATCAAGATCTGCAGGAGGAGAACAAGCTATTGCGGCAGGAGATTCGCACAGCTCGAAAAGCTGCAGAAATTACTGCCGACCTGGTCGTCAAACAATTTGAGGAAACGGAAAGGGTCTTGCAACGGTTTCAGGTCGCCAATGCTCAGCGCAAAACCGTGCTTGACTCGGCAAGTCAAATATCCATCATCGCCACAAATCCTCAGGGAATTATCACCGTTTTCAACAAAGGCGCCGAGAATCTGCTGGGTTATAAGGCTGAGGAAGTCATCGACCGGCAGAGTCCCTTGATATTTCATCTGGAATCAGAGCTTGAAAAACGCAGTCAACTGGTCAGCATGGAATTTGAACATACGGTAGAAAACGTGGATTTGTTTTTTGCCTATGCAGCCGAAAAACCGCCGGAATATTCCGAGTGGACCTACATACATAAAACCGGAAAACAATTCCCTGTCAGAATGTCCATAAACGCTTTACGCGGCCCCTACGGTTCGGTTGAGGGTTTACTGTGCATTGCGCTTGATATCAGTGAAAAAAAACGGTCGGAAAAAGCGCTCATGGAAAGTGAGCGAAAGTATCGCCTGCTTATCCGGAATTTACCGAATGTTGTCTACAAAGGCTATCTAAATGGGGATATTGATTTTTTTGATGATAAAATTGAGATTTTGACCGGCTATAGTCGACAAGAATTTTCATCACGCAAAGTGAACTGGTTCGACTTTGTCCACAAAGAAGATCTTGAAGGTGCCAAGGAAATATTCAAGCAAGCACTCAGAACAGATCAAATGTTTATCCGGGAATACCGGGTTAAATCTAAAAACGGAAAAATCGTCTGGGTGGAAGAAGGCGGTCAGATCATTTACGGGGAGGACGGAGAAGTCGAGTTTGTCACAGGGGCCTTCCTAGACATTACGAAGCGCAAGCTGGCCGAAAGGGCTTTACACGAATCGGAAAAGAACTATCGATCGCTTTTCGACAGCGGACCGAACCCCATTTTCGTACTGGACATGCATCGCTTCAAAATCATGGATGCCAATCCCAGCGCCGAGGAAACCTACGGTTACAGCAAGGAGGAGCTGGTAGGACGACCGTTTTCAGATCTCGGGCCATTCGGGAATGAAATGTTTGAGGAAAAAATGAAGATCGGCCTGTCCAACGCAGGCGATCGTCCGAGTGCGTGTGTGATCAGCCTGAAGGATCAACACTTTAAAAAAGGCCATAAACCGTTTTATGTGCGGGTCACGGCATGCCCGACCCGCTATCACCAACGTCAGGCTATCATTGTGGCGGTCACGGATATCACAGAACTGTTGGAAAAGGATGCTCAGCTGGCTCAGGCCAGCAAAATGACCACACTCGGAGTAATGTCTGCAGGCATAGCCCACGAATTAAACCAGCCGTTGAATGTCATCAAAATGGGCAGTGAGTACCTGCAAATGAGTATGGAGAAGAATCAGTACCTGCAGCCGAAACTGCTCGATGTCGCTATGGAAGTCAGCGCGCAGGTAGATCGGGCATCTGCGATTATCAATCTGCTGCGTGAGTTCGGCCGTAAACCTGATTTCAAAAAAGAACATGTCAATATCAATGCTGTAATCACGGCAGTTCTCGGAATTATCGGCCGGCCGCTCGAGCTTAACAATATTGACATCATACTCGATCTTGACGAACCCATTCCGCCGATTCTGGCCCAGGCTAACCGTCTGGAACAGGTATTCTTCAATTTAATGACAAATGCCGGCGATGCCATCCATCAAAAACGCGAAGCATCAGGTGAAACACTCCCGGAACAGATCAGGATATCTACGTACCGTAGTCATGATCATGTTGTCGTGAGTGTATCTGATACGGGCATCGGCATTCCTGAAGAGATCAAGGAAAAAATATTTGAACCTTTTTTTACGACCAAAGAGGTTGGAAAGGGAATGGGGTTGGGTCTTTCAATCATTTACGGTATTGTAAAAGAATACGGTGGCGAGATCGAGAGCCATAGCAGCCCGAATCAGGGAACCTCCTTTAAATACAGCTTTCCCATCGCTGACATGCAGGCGACTCTTGAGTAATTGACTGCCCGCAGAAAAGGGGGTCTAAAGACCCCTGCTGTGATATTAGGCGAGCATATCCTGGATGGATTGATCCTTCTCTTTCCACAGATCGTTGAGCCAGGTATGAAACCGGGCCCGAAAGGACCTGTCCGTCGTATAATCACCCAGAAGATCTGCGGTCACCGGCATATGCTTAACCCTGACCTTGATTTCGTGGATATCACCGCAGACAAAGGCCCAGAAATTCTTGATGCCTTCCGGGTAGACAATGGTAACGTCCAGGATAGCGTTCAGCTGCTCGCCCATGGATGTCAATACGTAACCGACGCCGCCCGCTTTCGATTTCAGCAGGTTTTGATAGGGGGATTGCTGTCTCTTGTGTTTTTCTGCGGTAAATCTTGTCCCCTCGACAAAATTCATGATGGAAATCGGAAACGTCTTGAATTTTTCGCAGGCCTTTCGGGTGATTTCCAGGTCCTTGCCCTTTAAGTGGGGCTTTTTTTTCAAGAACTGTTTTGAATAGCGCTTCATGAAAGGGAAGTCGAGGGCCCACCAGGCCTGGCCAAGAACAGGAAACCATATGAGTTCTTTTTTCAGAAAAAATTTGAGAAACGGTATTTTGCGATGAAAAATCCGCTGCAGCACCAGGATGTCCACCCATGACTGATGATTGGCCAGAACAAGATATTTATTCTTCAGGCTGAGGTCTTGAAGACCCTGGACGTCCAGGGTCGTTTTGGAAAACAGACGCTGGTTGACAGTGTTGGCACCAACCCAGCCGGTGGCAAGGGTGCTCAGGGTCCGGCTGCACCACAGTCGAAAGCTTGTCAGCGGAATCAGAAATTTCAAAACCGCCAGCGCAAAGAGCAGGGTACACCAGAAAATGGTATTACAGAAATAAACAAACAATGAGGTAAGACCCCGCAGGGTTTTGATAAATGCTTTCATTCCTGACCTATAATCGAAAAAGGGGAAAAAATTCAAGGCTGGTTGACATTGTGACAGTATTTTTACAATAATCGTTTCATGATACTACTCCGGTTATCAACATATATTCTGTGCTGCTGCTTTTGTGGATGGATGGGTCTGCTTTACGGGTGCGCCCAGAGCCCCGATGGTATCGGGGCAAAAAGCCTGTTACAGCCTGCTGCAATTACCAGCGGGGAACGGCAGCAGGCGCCCGCAGAACAATATGCCGGGGAGGTACTTGCCTATTTGGTGCCGGTGACCCTCGGAAAGGCCGGGAACCCCAAACTTAGGGGTGAATGGGGTGAGAGGGGCTTGACGCTGCCCCTTGATTATGGGGCTCTCTCGGACATGATGCAGGGGCCTGAAAAGGACCCACGTCGTTTAATGGTGCTGGACAATAGCATCCTGGGGCTTTCCCAGGTGCTTTATCATTATGATCAAAAATTGAATCTGTTCAAAGGTGAGGGCATACATAGATCTGTTTTTCCCAGTACAGAGCTTCTTGCTATTCGGGTGATGCTGTTACAAAAGATGAATCGCGGTGAAAAAGTGGGTCTGGCGGAACTGATGGGAAAAAAGGAAGAGCTGCTGAATCCCCGTGTAAGAGCTGGCAAGATCGATCTTAAAGGCACCCGTCTAGATTACTCTGAAATGAAACTCTTGAAAGATGTCATCCAGTCGGAGCCATCGTTTATGGCTTACCTGGAACACCCCTTTATTGTGGAGATGCTTTACAAAATCGGCGCTGTTTCCATGGACTCGTATGTCAAGGAAAAGATCCAGTCTGCTCATTACAGGAATTCCGGGTTCCAACAGGGCCGGCAAAAAACCGGCAAAAAATCTGTGCAGGTTGCCGTCTTACCCTCCATTGTTGATTCATTTGCCTATCAATCCATCGATACGGACGCTTATCCAATGGGATTTATGCCGCAGGAAACCTATTTCGAGGTCATTCAAACGTTTCAGGATACGATGATCACTTTTCTGCAAAAACTTGTCGAGGCACAGATGTTTGGAGACGTAGCAACAGGAGACTCAGAGGAACCGAAAAGACGCAATAGACTGGTGAAGGCGTTTATAGAAGCGCATGTAGCTATCAGGCTCATGGATCAGCGACCGCTTGTTATTTACCCGGATAATGCCGAGAAGGTGATACAAGATGTTTGTCGTGATTCTGATTTCAATGTGATCGTTCTGGGAAAGAATGTCTATCTTTCCATGCAGATTTTGGATGTGGACACTTACCCGCATGTCAACCGACTGTACCTTGATATGAGTGATGTCAGACATGGACAGGTGGATTATGAAATCAGCCAAATCAGCATGTTTGTGTTTAATAGACTGAAACCGTTGATACACAGAAGTCACCCATGACAATATTCGATTTGATCGAGAGGTTATTCCATTTTGCTGCAGACGGCCTGTTTGCCGGGTTACCGCAACCGAAACCCGGGCAAGCGGCTCTGCGAAGATGCAGAATCATTTCCCATCGGGGCGAGCACGACAACGTTGCGGTGTTTGAAAATACGCTGGCAGCGTTTGACAGGGCCCGGGATCACGGTGTGTGGGGAATCGAATGTGACATCCGCTGGACAAAAGATCTCGTACCGGTTGTGTTTCACGATGCAGATTTGCAGCGTTTGTTCGGCGATTCCCTGGTGATCGGGCAGACCATGTTCGAGCAGCTGAGAAATGAGTTTCCCCGGATTCCAACCCTGTCGGAAGTGCTGACACGATATGGCAAAAACATGCACCTGATGGTTGAGATCAAAGCCGAAGTATATCCGGATCCTGACTATCAAGGCCGGATTTTGTCCCAGATGTTCTCCGATTTGGTTCCTGGAGAAGATTTTCACTTTCTGGCACTGAACCCACAACTGTTTAAATACGTTGATTTTGTGCCGTCCAGCACGTATCTCCCTGTGGCTCAGCTAAATCTACAGGAAATGAGCCGCCTGTCACTAAAGGAAAACTACGCTGGTCTTGCCGGGCACTACCTGTTTATTACGGACGCGCGTATGCGGAAGCATCAAAAAAATCGTCAAAAGGTCGGTACGGCCTATATTCGTTCAAGAAACAGCTTGTTCAGGGAGATCAACCGTGGTGCCGACTGGATTTTTTCCAACCATGCCTGTAAGGTTCAGAATATCTTGAATAAGACTATCTGAAGGGAGAATGCTGGAACCTGTGCTGCAGAGATCGCTGCCATTGTGGGCATTAGTAAATCTGAAAAGGTTGCTCAGACAGACGGCTGTCAGCACGTGAGGTGTGGATTTCAAAATAAGGACCCTGGTCAGATGGTTTCAGAAGTCTTGAGTGATTCGATCTCCTGGGTGGTGAAGCCAAAATCCGCCAGAACCTTTTCCGTGTCCTGTCCCGGAATGGGTGGCGGGCTTTTGATCTCGGCTGCGGTCCTTGAAAAACGGGGCGCAGGGGCGGGCTGGAGCACACCGTCATTTTCGACAAAGGTTTTTCGCTGTTTGTTGTGGGGGTGCTCGGGTGCTTCCGACATGGACAATACCGGGGCAAAGCAGACATCACTGCCTTCCATGATCTCACACCACGCTTCCCGGGTTTTTGTCTTAAACACAGCCGAGAGTTTTTCTTTCAGTTGAGGCCATTGGGCGAAATCGAGCTGGTTCTGAAAATCCGGGTCGTCGATTTCGGTGAGCTTCAGCAGCAGTTCATAAAACTGGGGTTCGATGGCACCGATAGCGATGAACTTGTTGTCCGCGGTTTCATAGGTATCATAGAAATGAGCACCGGTGTCCAGGAGATTGGTTCCCGGTTTGTCCGTCCAGAGACCGGCCGCCTTAAGCCCGTATATCATAGTCATGAGTGCAGCGGAGCCATCCGTCATGGCGGCGTCCACAACCTGTCCTTGTCCTGAATTGCGGGCCTCGAACAGTGCGCAGACCATACCAAATGCCAACAGCATGCCGCCGCCGCCGAAATCTCCCACAAGATTCAACGGTGGTACAGGCTTTTGATCTTTACGACCGATGGTGTGCAAAGCGCCGGAAAGCGCAATATAGTTGATATCGTGGCCGGCTGCTCTTGCCAGGGGTCCTTCCTGTCCCCAGCCCGTCATTCTGCCGTAAACGAGTCTGGGGTTCCGCTTCAGACAGACATCGGGTCCGATACCCAGCTTTTCCATGACACCGGGACGAAACCCTTCCTGGAGGGCATCCACTCGCTCCAGCATCCTGAGCAGTGTCTGGACCCCTTCCGGCGTTCTGAGGTTGATGGAGATGGATTTACGATTTCGGGTCAGGAGATCGTACTTGGGATCAGACAGCGCCAACCCGCCTTTTCTCTCCACACGAACGATGTCGGCCCCCATATCCGAGAGCATCATGCCGCAGAAAGGCCCCGGTCCGATACCGCCGACCTCGATAATCTTAACGCCGTTTAATGGACCCATTTTCCCCTCCTGAACTGAAAAAGTGAGCGTATTCCCCGTAGGTTCTGCCGTTCGGCAGTGCTTCGCATGCTGCGAGGTTCTTCAATGTGCTGCTTATACTGAACGTATTGACTGCTTGTATTTCTTAAATGCCGGACCGTCGGAGCGCCAGACATAGCACGTGTTTTTCAATCTTTTCATGGAATAGGCCTTGAGTGCCTGAGAATCGTTTGGCGAACGGGTTGCCGCAGTCCAGGCGCCCTGTACAGCCGCAGGCGCCATGGCCATCAGGAGCGCCACGAGGTGGGCACATCCCTTTGCGCCGCCCACGAGCGCTTTGACTTTTACGGTAAAACCGGAAACGATCGACATCCCTATGATGGGTTGGAGGGATCGGCGTGTTTCGAGACAGCCATCGTTGGGAACCTTTGGCATTTCAACATCGATATCTTCAATGATGAGTCGGGGCCCCCGGACTTTCATGCGGATGACCATGTTGTGGACCACTCCGGGCTTTATAACATCGCCGCCGGATCGATAAGAGTCGATCAGTCGGTTGTCTTTCAACTGTCCTTCTACGACAATCGCATCGTCCTGACAGGCGTAGATGGCCACATGAATGTTGCGCGTGTGGATTTTTTGAAGTTTTGTTTTGTCAATTGTCATGATGGGTTAATTTTCCGTTTCTTTTTATGGTTGAAGGTTTCATCAAAATTTGTTTGCTGACCATATCATAAGATGGGCTTGATCTAAAACCCTATATCTGAGATGGTTAAATATTACGTTTATAAAAAGGTGGAAGGAATACCATGAAGACAGAAATGACGATCGAGATCTTTTCAGACACCATTTGACCGTGGTGCTATTTCATTACAGGTCGTATTGAAAGATTGAAAAATGAGCTGGGTGTCCGTGTCCGCTGGCTGGCCTTTCCGTTACATCCGGAAACACCGGAAGAGGGGCGAACGCTGGAAGAGCTGTTTGCCGGCCGTCCCTACAACATTCCGGAAATGATGGCCCATCTGAAAACAATTGCCGATGCCGAAGGGCTTCCTTTTGGAAATCGTACGAGAACCTATAACAGCCGCCTGGCCCAGGAGTTGGCCAAATGGGCGGAATCTCAGGGTAAGGGAGATGTGTTTCATGCGGCTGCTTTCCGGACCTATTTTGTAGATGGGAAAAACATCGCCAGGATGGAAAACCTGATCGACATCGCGGTTTCCGTCTCCCTGGACCCGGATGAAGCCAGACGGGTTTTCGAGGAGAGAACCTATCGAGAAGCCGTTGATGCTGACTGGCAACGTGCGCACCAACTGGGTATTACGGCTGTTCCCACTTTCTTGTATGGGAAGGGTCGTCTGGTGGGAGCCCAGCCGTATGAAGCGCTGAAACAGTTTGTGGGTCAATGGACATAATGCTGGATAGGTCGGCGCCATCCAGCCGTGTTGAAATGGTCGGAAACATTGGTTCCAGGGGCCACCAGGGTGTCGAACCAGACCAGATCATCAGATAACAGGTGGATATTCCGGGCTGAAACCAGATCATCCAGGTGCTCGGGTGTGCGAGGGCCGATAATAACTGAAGTGATGGCAGGCTGGTGTAAGATCCATGACACGCTTAGTGATGTGGACGACAGTTCCATTTTTTTGGCCCGCTGGATGACTTTTTGAGCAACTCCTATGCCTGCGTTGGTAATACGTTCCGCATAGATGCTTTTTTGTGTTGCCCGGCTGCCTTCAGGGAAATCGTCTGCTTTCAGGTACCTGCCGGCCAGTAAGCCCTGAGCAAGTGGTGACCAGGTGAGTATGCCCATATCGTATTTCAGACACATGGGCACGACTTCGTTTTCGATTCTTCGGTCGAGAAGATTATAAGGTGGCTGCTCGCAGACAAACTTAGCAAAGCCCTTTCGATCCGCTAGGTGAAGTGCTTCAACCGTGCGCCATGCCGGATGCGTGGAGCAGGCAATGTATCGTACACAGCCCTGATTCACCAGATAGGTTAAGGCGCTCAATGTCTCCTCTTGGGGGATGTCCCAGTCCGTGCGGTGAAGAAAGAAAATATCGATATAATCGGTCTGTAGCCGTTTCAGGCTTTCCATGCAACTGTTGATCAGGTTGTGCCGGCTGTTTCCACTCGTGTTTGGTTTATCACTGGTGGGCATATAGGCTTTTGAGGTCAACAGGACATGATGCCGTTTGCCATTGTTTTTAAGCGCCTTACCCAGGATTTTCTCACTCCTGCCGCCTGCATAGACGTTGGCGCAATCCAACAAATTGATGCCATAGTCAAGCGCCTTGTCTATCATCAGCAAAGAGGTAGTTTCGTCTGTGGGCCCACCGAAATTCATCGTGCCCAATGTTAATTCTGAGATCATCAGTCCGGAGCGACCTAACCGTCTATATTGCATATGGCTGATTCTCCTTATTATGAATTCGTGTAACGAAGTTAATAGCATAAAATGATTTATTGAACCACAAAAAATCATAACTTCTTGAAAAGATGTGAGAAGTATGCTTCTGTTGTCAGGGCAAAACCAAGCAATAAAAGGAGAGGGCAAGATGGCTATACAGAAGATCATGGTTGTGGGCTCGGGTCTCATGGGGAGCGGCATTGCGCAGGTCTGCGCGCAGGCCGGACGTGACGTTCTGTTATATGATGTTTCCGCTGAGGCCCTGCAAAAGGCGGTCAAAAGTATTGAATGGTCCGTGGGAAAACTGATTGAGAAAGGAACCTTGCGTGAAACCGGGTCAGCCGTTATCGGCCGTATAAAGATGATTCAAGAACTTTCGGCGGGCAAAGATGTCGACCTGGTCATCGAGGCTGTTTTTGAAGAGCGTGAATTGAAGCAGGACATATTCCGACGCCTGGACAGAATCTGCAGCCCGGGAACCCTGTTTGCAAGCAATACATCCGCAATCCCCATCACGGATCTCGCGGCTGTCACCAGCCGGCCGGATAAATTCATGGGACTGCATTTTTTCAGCCCGGTGCCCATGATGCAGGCCGTTGAAGTGGTTCGTGGTACGGCAACAGCCGATGACACACTGGCGTCGGGCATGGCTTTTGTCCGGAGCATCGGGAAAGAACCGATTCAGGTAAACCGCGATGTCGGGGGGTTTGTCATCAATCGGATCAACTTTCCCTCGGCTATTGAGGCCATGAATCTTGTTGAGGCGGGTGTTGCCGCCGTGGAAGACATCGACAAGGGATTGCGACTCGCTTCCGGTAGGAAAATGGGTATCTTCGAGACCGGTGACATGGTCGGCCTGGACGTGACCTATGGTGCCTTGATGTCCATGTATCAGGAAACCGGTGACGGACGGTGGTATCCACCGCTTTTGCTGCGCAGAAAGGTCAAAGCGGGCCATCTGGGACGCAAAACCGGCAAGGGCTGGTATGAATACAACCCGGACGGCACCCGAAAAAAAAATAATAATTAGCGACAACGTCGCGTCTGATAAAGTCGTGAGGCGATTTTATGATGGATCATTTTAAGGTCAATCCAAAAGACCTCTTTTTCATCCTCAGGGAACAGCTCTCATACGGTTCCCTGTGCCGGCTGGACCGGTACAAAGAGCTCAGCGAGAGTGCCTTTGACATGCTGGTGACCGAGGCTGTCAGCTTTGCCAGGGGGGTTGTGGCACCCCTCCAGGCGATCGGTGAGGCCAGTGGCGTGAGTTTTGGCGGTGGTTCCGTTACCTGCCCCAAGGAGTTTAAAGAGGCCTTCAGGCAGTACGGCGAGGATGGGTGGACCGCCGCCGCCAGAAATACGGAATACGGCGGTCAGGGTTTTCCGCATATGATGCGCATTGTCATCAACGACCTCATGTACGGGGCCTGCCAGTCATTTAACATGGCACCCAGTCTGACGCATGGTGCTGCTCATTTGATCGAAAGTTTCGGCAGTGATGCTTTAAAGCGGTTGTTTGTTCCGAAGATGTTCAAAGGAGCCTGGGCCGGCACCATGTGTTTGACCGAGTCCGAGGCCGGATCGAATCTGGCGGCAATTCAAACAACGGCCATTCCTGACGGGAACGCATTTCGTCTCAAGGGCTCAAAAATTTTCATTTCCTGGGGAGACCATGACCTGACCGAGAACATTATCCACCTGGTGCTGGCGCGAATCCAGGGCGCTCCCCCGGGTGTAAAAGGCATTTCCCTGTTTGTCGTGCCGAAGATACGTGTTGAGAAAGATGGCAGTCTTGGCCGGCCCAACGATGTCGTTTGCACGGGCGTGGAAGAAAAACTGGGCTTGCATGCATCGCCTACCTGCATGTTGAATTTCGGGGCCGGGGATGGATGCATCGGGTATCTCTGTGGTAAGGAGAACAAAGGGCTCGCTCACATGTTCCAGATGATGAATTCGGCCAGGATCAACACCGGCGTCAGCGGCATGGGTATTGCCAGCACCGCCTATCTGAATGCACTGGCATACACAGCGCAGCGCCGGCAGGGCCAGGATATCACCGGCAGTAAGGCCGGTGATGTGGCCATTATTGATCACCCCGATGTTCGCCGGATGCTCCTGTGGATGAAGGCGTCCGTGGACGGGATGCGGTCCATGATATACAGCTGTGCGTTCTGGCAGGATTTTGCCTTGGAACTGCCCCAGGGCCCTGAGCGGGACCACTACGCCAACCTTGTGGATTTCATGACACCCATCATCAAGGCTTGCTGCTCTGAATGGGGATTCAGGGTTTGCGAGACAGCCATTCAGTGTCTGGGTGGATATGGGTATTGTAAAGACTACCCGCTGGAGCAATACTTGCGGGACGTCAAAATTCTGTCCCTTTACGAAGGAACCAATGGCATCCAGGCCATGGATCTGCTGGGTCGAAAAATGGTCATTCGCGAGGGGGCCTGCTACCAGGCTTTTCGAACAGAAATCATATCGTTCTGTCGTAAGCATCAGGAGCATTCCGGTCTGGGACAACAGGTGAAGGCATTGGCAAGGGTGATGCAGCATCTCCACCAGGCCACCGGAAAATTGGCGGACATGAAAAAGAATGCCCCACGCCAGTGGGCTTCCAGGTCCTATCCCATGTTGATGGTGTTTGGCGAGATCAGCATGGCCTGGCGGTTGCTGGATATGGCCCTGGTAGCCTTGGATCTTTCCCGGAAAAAAGGCAGGAAAAGTGATTTCTATCGTGGCAAAGTCATGCAGGCGACGTTTTTTATCGATCAAACACTGCCGGGAACGCTTACCAGCATGCAGACCTGTCTGAGGGAGGGCCGGGAGATTGTGGAGATGCCGGAAAGGGCGTTTTAGCAAGAAGTGGTTTGAAAATATCCCCTCGAGCTCAATCTCTGTGTAGAGGCGACACGCTTAATCCTCAAAATACCAACTGTATTCCTGCGGTTGAACGAATCGCCTTGACCTTGAACCCGATCGAAGATTTAGAACCGAAAAAGTGAGCGTATTCCCCGTAGGTTCTGCCGTTCGGCAGTGTTACGCAGGCTGCTGCGGGGTTCTTCAAACCACTTCTATTATTGTAAAAGCGGCAACGCCGCGTTCGATAAAATCTCTTTGCGATTTTATGGGGGTAAAAATATGAAAGAAGCCGTTATCATCAGTGCCGTCAGAACACCGGTGGGGCGTTATATGGGAGCCCTGAAAAATATTGAGGCATATGACCTGGCTGCAAAGATTTTAAATGCGGCGGTTGAGAAAGCACGCATTTCTCCGGAGCAGGTGGACGAAGTTATCATGGGACAATCCTATCAGAACGGCGAATATGTCAATATTGCCAGGATGGCTCTTTTACAGGCCGGCTGGCCAGATCACATTCCCGGTGTAACCCTGGACAGGCGATGCTGCACCGGGCTGGAAGTCGTTCGCTATGCCGCCGCCCTGATACGATCCAATCAAGCTGAGATCGTCATGGCCGGTGGTGTGGAGAGCATGAGCAATGCGGAATTCTATCTTCCCGGCCGGATCAAATGGGGCCTTGGTGGCCAGGCGGGTATGCCAAAAGGGCATGGGGATGTCTCCATCTGGGGACTCCCGTTTTATGATCGTATTCAACGTGCCCGGGTCATGTCTCAACCAAGGGCCCGCTATGGAATTCTGCCATCCATGATGTCTTGGGCGGAAACAGCGGCGAAAGAAGAAAGCATTTCTAGGCAAGCCTGCGATCAGTGGTCTCTGGAAAGCCACCGAAAAGCGGTGTTTGCGGCATCTGACGGCAGATTTGATGACGAAATCCTTCCGGTGGAGGTACCTGAAAAGAAGGGGGCTGTCGTCCTGTTTGGTGCTGACGAGACGCCTCGTCCGGATACATCCATTGAGACCTTGGCCGGCCTCAAACCAGTCATGGGGGGGGTATGCACGGCAGGCAATTCTTCCACGGAAAGTGATGGTGCAGCTGCCGTAGTGGTTACTTCCGCGGAAAAGGCCCGGGAACTCGGTGTTGAGCCCCTCGCGTCTATCCAATCCTGTGCAGTGGTGGGTGGAGACCCCCGAAGAGCCTACCAGACGGTGCCGCTTGCGGTGCGGAAAGCCCTCGAGGCGTCACAGATGACCCTGGACCAGATTGGCCGCATCGAAATTCAAGAGGCTTTTGCGGCCCAGGTTCTGGCGGATTTAAAGGCCCTGGGATTGGGCGTCGGTGATTACAAGAAAATCAATGTCAATGGTTCAGGGATCTCCCTGGGACATCCTATAGCCTGCACGGGAACGCGTGTGCTGGTGACGCTTCTGCATGAAATGAAACGTGAGGATATTGAATACGGACTGGTGTCCATCTGCGGCGGAGGCGGGCTTGGCATAGCGGCAGTGCTGAGAAAAGGGTCATAGAGCTGCATTGATGGAGCACCAACAATATGAGATGCCTTCTATAGGGGTTGTCAGAAAAACGTTCCGATTGAGGACCTTTTTTCTGCTACAACCCCTTATGCCGCCATCCTATTTTCGGAACATTATTATGACAAGCGGTATAAATAGTGTCACTCAAGCAGTGTACTCAGGATGGAAGTGCTGACGCCCATATTGAATTTGATACCCATTCCCTCAGGGCTGGACCACATAACTTCTCCGATGATCTTGATGGATTGTTCATCTCCATGGAGGGGAATTGTCATACTGACCGATTCGCCGACAGGAACTTTGGTGTCTGATTGAATAAAGGCACCCCAGCAGTTAATATCCGTAATAAAGTCGATAAAGCTCAGATCCATGGTCGCATAGCCGACCTTTAGCTCGCAGGTTTGACGGGTGTGATTTCTGCGATCTTTTGCTTTTTCGGGATTGTTTGCCATGTTCGATTTTCTTTTCAGTCAAGTTGCCGGAAATTTATTGGAGCATGAATAGCTGACTTTGTCAAATCAATGATATGGGCGGACAGGTTGAGAACGAAATGGCCCTAAAAAGAAAAAAAATGAATATCCATTATATAATCCCTTGACATAATTATTTAAAACTGCCAATTGTTATATACGTTTCTGTACCTGTTTAAACGATATATAAACATAGGAGTATTTTTTACGATGGCACTTACAAAAGCGGATATCATCAATACGGTTCAAGCCGACGAAGGGTTAACAAAGCAGCAGAGTACGGATATCATCGAAACCCTTATAGAAATAATAAAAAATACACTTCAGTCCGGCGAAGATGTCCTCATCAGCGGATTCGGAAAGTTTTGCATCCGGGACAAAAATGAGAGAAAGGGCCGGAACCCCGCTACGGGCGACGATTTGATGCTGGCACCGCGAAGAGTTGTGACATTCAAGTGCTCAGGTAAACTGCGGGATCGAATCAACTAACAACTGTCCGGCCCGCGAAGCAGTTATTGCGGAAACCGGTGCAGTCTGAGATAAATAAAAGTGACACAAATAAAAATCCCTTGTATCTGCTACAAGGGATTTTTTTATGAAACACCCAGCCTGAGGGTGAGAAAATTATCATGAAATATCCGGGGTAAACCTATAGGGGGGTTGTCAGAAAAACGTTCCGATTGAGGATCTTTTTTCTGCTACAACCCCTTATGCCGCCATCCTATTTTCGGAACATTATTATGACAAGCGGTATAAGTTGAGCGATTGTCGAGGTTGCCGCAGCTACAAGGAAGATGCTGTTCCGCTATAGTGTGAACTATGCGGTATGGCATCTGACGCCGTAGATGCGGTAAGATCGGCAATCGCTCATTAGGTTAAACGGTCTTGATGTCAGCATCCCAGGAGCAATCGATGCCATTCTTCACGGACTGATAGGCAGGGCACATGTCCGCATAGACCTGAAGGGCTCTTTGCGCTTTTTGCAAAAGATCTTTGGGGGCCTCGAATTGATATTTTAATCGAATCTTCGTAATTCTCAAGACGCCGTCAACAGCCTCCACATCTCCTTCGACATGGGCCACCAGGTTTTCTGTCGCTGATATTCCGCGCGCATCCAGCGCACCGGCAAGGGTTCCCGTCAGTCATCCGGCAACACCGGCAACCACATGGTCGAGGGTTGCCGGGTATTCCGGGCCTTCAAGTTTTCGCCCGTATTTTTCCTGGTAGAAATCCTTGATACCGCCATGGATACCGAAGTTTATGGGCGTATCAAAGTTTTTCAAATGGGCCGTTCGATGAGCCCCGGCATGCTTTTTTATGGTCAGATAACTAGTATAGGCAACAGTCATGATAACACCTCCTTATGGTTGTGCTTCAGATTGTAATCCATATCCGGATTTTCCAGGCACTGAAAAATCCGGATTAGTACATGGCCTCGATGAGATCACCAAAGGCTTTGTTGATAAAACTGCGCTTGACCTTCATGGTGGGGGTAACTTCACCATCCTCTTCATAGAGTTTTTTGGGCAGGATAGTAAATTTTTTGACCTGTTCTACACGGGACAGGGATTCATTGACGGTCTTGATTTCGCTTTCGATAAGTTTGTTGATCTCTTCGTGCTGAGTGAGATCCTTGTAGGTGGAAAACTGAACCTTGTGGTCCTGGGCAAACTTGACGACATTGTCTTCATCGATGATAATCAGGCAGGACAGGAATTTACGGCGGTCTCCAATGACTACGGCATCATTGATATAAAGACTGGCCTTGAGTTTGTTCTCGATATACTGCGGGGTGATATTTTTCCCGCCTGCCGTGACAATGATATCTTTTTTACGATCGGTGATAGTCAGAAAACCGTCCTGGTCAATGGTCCCCACGTCCCCGGAGTGAAGCCAGCCGTCCACGATGGTTTCAGCGGTGGCTTGCGGGTTCTTGAAATAGCCCATGAACACACCCGGGGACTTGACGAGTATTTCTCCGTCATCGGCAATTTTGATTTCAACCCCTTTCAGGGGCAGGCCCACCGATCCAAATTTGACGTGCCCGATTTCGGAGGTCGTGGTGACGCCGGTACCCTCGGTCTGGCCATAGCCTTCCACCAGGTTGACACCGATGGAATGAAAAAAATGGAGAATTTCCGGCGCGATGGGGGCTGCACCGGAATAGGCGACCCGAACCCGGTCGAAGCCCATGCGTTCCTTGAGTTTCCGGAACACGGCGAAGTGGGCCAGACCAAATAAGAGTTTATTGGATAACGGAATCGGTTCAAAATTCATTTCCAGGGTGGCGTGTTTCTTTCCTATTTTCATGGCCGCCCCGAATACAATCCGTTTGAACCAGGTGGCATCGGACATGCGGATCATGATGGCGGAATAGTATTTTTCCCATATTCGCGGCACCGCGTGTGCTACGGTGGGAGAAATTTCGATCATGTTGTCCACCACCGTATCCGGACTCTCGATAAAATTGACGATATGGCCCACCTGAAAGTGGGCCAGAATGGTAAAGAGCTGTTCAAAAATATGACACAGGGGCAGAAACGACATGATGGCGTCGTCGTCAAACATGGGGTTGTTGGATGTAAGCGCGCTTCCCATCCAGACGCAGTTGCGATGCGACAGCATGGCTCCCTTGGGAGGACCGGTGGTTCCGGAGGTATAGATGAGGACGGATAGATCTTCGGGATCGATCTGGTCAATTCTGTTTTGAAGCATGTCCGGATTTTCCTGGGCAGTCTTTTCTCCCAATACCAGCAGATCGTCGAATGACATCACCAGGGGGTCGTCGAAGTTGCGCAGGCCTTCGGTGTCCCAGACGATGACCTTTTTTAAAGCGGGCACGTTGTCTCGAAAATGCAGCCATTTGTCCAGTTGTTCTTCATTTTCGGCAAACAGGAACTTGGCATCGGCGTTGGACACTACATATTCCACCTGCTGCCAGGCGTTGGTTGAATACACACCGGCCGCGCCGGCGCCGCAGCATTGAATGCCGACACTGGCGTAGACCCATTCCGGGCAGTTGTCACCGATAATGGCAACACAGTCGCTCTTTTCGAGTCCCATGGCCATCAGTGCGCAGGCGACATTCTTGACATTCTCATGATAGTCATTCCAGGTGATGTCATGCCAGAGCCCATATTCCTTCTTGCGCATGGCCGTCCGGGAACCCCAGTTTTTAACGGCCGCCAGAAATGCGGCCGGTACGGTCTGATTTTCTGTGTTCATAGTGTTTGTTGAGTTCATTGAGTTTAGTATCTAGTATTTTGTATTTGGTGTTTGGTTGTGAGGCATGTGCTGCAATATCCCGACCCGTCAGAGCGGCGGAGCCGCGTCAAATAAATTCGCAAAGCGAATTTATCGCCATGCCTTCTTGCGTTTCCAGCGCTGATACCCCTTGACGGAAGCCTCTGATTTGACGCCCATGTAGAATTCTTTGACGTCCTTGTCTTCCATTAAATCGCAGGCATTGCCCTTCATGACAAAGCGGCCGTTTTCGATGATCAGCCCGGTTTTCGAAACCCCCAGAGCCATACGGGCATTCTGCTCCACCAGCAGGATAGTCACGCCTTCGGCATTGATGGTCTTGATAATTTCAAAGATTTCCTTGACCAGAATAGGGGAGAGACCCAGGGACGGTTCATCCAGAAAGAGAAGCTTTGGCCGGCTCATGAGGGCCCGGCCGATGGCCAGCATCTGCTGCTCGCCGCCGGAGAGGGTTCCGGCCCACTGGTTCACGCGTTCCTTCAAAATCGGAAAAAAGCTGAACACCCTGTCGAAGTCCTGCTCGATTTCTTTTTTATCGTTGCGGATATAGGCCCCCATGAGAAGATTTTCCCGGATGGTGAGCTCTTCAAACACTTCCCGGCCTTCCGGCACCAGGGTGATGCCCATGCGGACGATTTTATCCGTGTCCAGGCCGTCGATGCGTTTGCCCATGAATTCGATGGTTCCCTTGTCCGGCTGATCCTCGATGAGTCCCATGACGGTTTTCAGGATCGTGGATTTCCCGGCGCCGTTGTTCCCCAGAATGGCGGTAATACTGCCTTCCTCAACGGTGAGAGACGCGCCCCGAATGGCATAAATCAGATCGTAATAGGTTTCAATATTCTTTATTTCAAGCAGCGCACTCACCGTCGTCTTCTCCCAAATAGGCTCGCAATACTTCAGGATGTTTCTGAACCTCTTGCGGCGTTCCCTCGGTAATGGTTTCTCCGAAATTTATGGCCAGGATACGGTCTGAGATGTCCATGACCATGGTCATGTCGTGTTCGATCAGCAGGATGGTGATACCCAGTTCGTCCTGGATATCCTTGACCCAGAAGATCATGTCCTGCTTTTCTTCGGCATTCATGCCGGCACAGGGTTCGTCCAGGAGCAGCAGTTCCGGTTCCAGTGCCAGGGCCCTGGCGAGTTCGATCTGTTTCTGGGTGCCGTAGGGCAGGCCACCCACGAATTTGTTGCGCGCCGACTGAAGATCCAGGAGATCGATAATTTCTTCCACTTTTTTGCGATGGGAAGCTTCCTCTTTGCCGGCAAAGGAATTCTTCCCCCACAGAAAGGCGCCTCGGAACAGACCGGTTTTCATATACAGATGCCGTCCGATCATGATGTTTTCCATGGCGTTCATGTTGTTGAAGAGCTCGATGTTCTGGAATGTCCGGGCAATGCCCATCCTGGCGACTTTGTCCGGTTTTTTGCCCCGGATATCGCGGTCCTTGAAAAGGATTTGGCCCTGGTTGGGTTTGTAGATACCGTTGATGCAATTGAACAGGGTGGTTTTGCCGGCACCATTGGGTCCGATGATGGCGTAGATCTCGCCCTTCTTGACCTCGAATGAGATGTCGTCGAGTGCCTTTAATCCGCCGAAATTGATGGACAGGTTTTTTACCTCAAAAAATGCCATGAAATATTTATCCTATGCAAAAATATCCTGAGAACATGGAGGCCGGATCCTGTTTCAGGTTCCAGCCTCCATGTATCAGTTTACCAATCAACAAATAGAGCGACAATGTCGCGTCTCATTAAATCGTGACAGCAATTTTATTTACTCATGGGAATGTAGTCAGTCGTGAATCCAGTTAGTCAGAACTTTGGATTTGCCGTCTGCTGTCGCTTGACCAAACAAACACCTCCTGTTGGCCGATGCGGCAAGTGGGTCATTGGGATCGAAGGGCGTATAACTGACACGACCCATGATGCCCTGGAAATCTTTCATTTTTTCCATCTCGGCCACCAGTTTTTCACGGGTCAGATCCCGACCCACGCGCTTGAGGGCTTCCACAAACGGTTCCACATAGCCGATGCCGGCTGCAAAAGTCAGTCCCCAGCGTTCTTCCTTGGCAGCATATTTTTCAAAGGCATCCTTGCTTGTATTTTGCCAGCAACGGGAGCTGACGGGTTATTGGCATCTTCTATATTGCCAATGCCAACTGCTCCAGGGTCCATCATACCGAAAGCTGGCCAAAATGGTTCCGGCATACAGCCCTTTGGTGATGGCCATCATCAAGGGGATGATCACCACAGGTTGTTGTGGTCATCCACTGGGGATCGAACTGCATGGCCTTGCCGGTGCCGATGAGACGGGCCACATGACCGAGGCCCGACAAAAAGAGCACTGCCTCGGCTTCAGCCTTTTTGAATTTCATGATATGGGGCTTCATGTCCGTGTCCGCCACATTCACCGGAATCTGCTCCACGAGTTCCAAACCGTACTTGGCCAGTTGCTTCTGGGCGCCTTCCAGTCCCTGTTTGCCGTAGTCATCGTTCTGGTAGGCGATGGCAAGTCTTTTAAAACCCAATGTGTTCACTGCATATTGACAAGAACTTGGGCATCCCCCAGATAGAGCGGATAGATGTTGAACAAATATTTTTGAGGCGGTTCAATCCAATGGCGGGATCCGGCAGAAGGACCCAGCCAGGGGATTTTCCTTTCCATGAGATAATCTTTGACAGCCAGACCAGGGGCGGTGCCCACACCGGATACATAGGCAAACATACCGATTTCTTCCTGGAGTTGCTTGACACCGGCCATGGTTTTGGCCGGGTTGTAGCCATCGTCAAAATAATGGTGCACCAGCTTGCGCCCATGGATGCCGCCTTCGGCGTTGATCATTTTGAAGTAGGCATCGGTTCCCCGGGCAACCGCTCCCCAGGGTGCTGCCGGACCGGTCATGGGTCCCCACTGGCCGATGTGGATTTCAGTGTCTGTGACACCTTCTTCGGCTGAGGCCGTCAAGACCAGACCGAGTATCATCAGCCGTCACAGCAAAAACGCTTAAAAGATTCTTTTTCATCCTTCTTCTCCTTTTTTTGTTATTTGGTGTTTGGTGTATTGTATTTTCGTATTTTGTGTGTATCTGCTACTCTTCTAAGTCGATTTCGGGTGCGGTAAGATCTTCAACCTGAATCCAGATCTAAATACCTAAATCTATCTACCTATCTTAGGTTATACTTTCTTCACATAGTGCCTGGCAAACAAGCCGCTGGGCTTGAAACACAGCACCAGGACGATGACCACAAAAGCCACCACGGACTTGAATTCAATGGATACATAGCCACCGAAGAGATGTTCCACCACGCCCACGATATAGGCGCCGAAGACGCGCTCCGGGCAAAGAGGTCATACCCCCCACCACGGCGCCGGCGAATCCCTTGAGCATGGGGTCCCACATCATGTAGGGCTCCACCAGGACCGGCGCAATCAAAAGACCGGCCACACTTCCCACGGTAGCCGAGATACCCCAGGTAATCATGCGGATCTGGTTCGTCTTGATACCCATCAATGCGGCGGCGTTTTCGTTCTGCTGGGTCGCTTTCATGGCCACGCCGATTTTGGAGTACCTGAAAAAGAGAAACAGGATCAGCATGATGATCAGGGCCACCACCAGGGTCAGCATATCCAGGGTGCTGATGAAAATATCGCCAATGACGATACTGTCATAGGTCGAGATGGGAAAGGGCATGGCGCGCTGGTCGGCACCGAATTTCCAGGAGACAAACCCGATCAGCATCATTTCCATGACCGATGGTGATGATGATCAGACCCAGGACATTCGGTTCTTTGGCCCGTCGGAGAACGGCAAATTCCAGAAAACATCCCAGGAAAAGAGCAAAGATCAGGGTGGCGGGAAAGGCGATGTAATAGGGGATGTCCGTAAGAGTGAAAGCAGCATGAAGGCGATAAAGATCGGCAGAAGCGCCATTTCGCCCTGAACGAAATTGGGGACCTCGGAGGTCTTGTAGATCAGAACCATGCCGAGTCCCATGAGCGCATAGGAACTGCCCACGGCAATACCGCTGAGAACCATCTGTAGAAAATCGATCATTGCATTCCTCTTAAATTATCATCACGAAAACACGAAAGAGCGAAAACACGAAAGAACGAATAAAGAGTGTTTTGTATCTGATGTTTGGTATTAGGGTTCCAGGAATCCGTAAAAGTCAGGGTCGCCCATACAACAAAACACAAAACACTACACACCAAACACAAAACACGAAATACCAAACACTAATAGGGCCACATCTTCCAGTATTTCTTGGTTCGTATCCAGATACCGTAAATACCCAGGGGTTCAAAAAGCATGATCGCGATCAGGATCGATCCGAATACGATCATCTGGATATTGGAGACGCCGGTGATGGAAAAATAGCTTTCTGGACAGGGTCTTCAAGCCATTCTCCAATATAGGGTACTCCCAGAATATTTCGCAGCTGAAGGTCGAGTAAAGCCGAGAAGACATGCGCCGGCAATGGGTCCCATCATGGAGCCGAGCCCCCCCACCACCGCCATGGTCAGGAACATGACCGACATGAAAAGGCTGAACAGTTCCGGTTCGATAAAGCGCAGCACAAAGGCGTACAGGCCGCCGCCCACGCCCGCATAAAAGGCGCTGACGGCAAAGGCCAGTGTTTTGTAGAGCGTCAGGTTGATTCCCATGGTTTCGGCGGCGATATCGGCATCGCGGATGGCGATAAACGCCCGGCCGACTTTTGTGTGGACGAGATTGCGGGCCAGGACCGCCAGGAGGATGGTGATGGGAATCAGAAGGAAGTAAAAATCCTTGTCGGTATTCAAATGCCAGGGGCCGATGGTCAGTTCCGGGGCGTGCAGCCCTTGACGTTCGCCCAGAATTTTAATTTTGCCGATAATCTGGGTGATGGTGATGCCGAATCCGAGTGTGGCGATGGCAAGATACGGTCCTTCCAGTCGCAGGGCAGGCAGACCCAGCAGGAATCCGAAAACAGCCGCAATAAGTCCTGCCACGGGCAGGGCCAGCAGAAACGGAAAGTGGGCGTGGGTCATCAGGGCAACGGTGCCATAGGCGCCAATGGCAAAAAAACCGGCATGCCCCATGGATATCTGTCCGGTGTAGCCCACCAGAAGGTTGAGACCGATGACGACGATGACATTGATGGCCATGTAGTTGGCCACGTACACATAATAATTTTTGGCGACAAACGGGAAGAGGGCCAGTCCGATAACCAGAAGACTCAGCCAGAAGGCGATGGTACCGGATGTAAAGAACTGCACATCCTCATAGTAATCCCTTTTCATGTCCATGGGTGAATTCTCCTGGATGCCGGGTCAGCGATTGTTGAAATGAGAGGTCTAAATACCCATGGAACCCTGCTTTAGTCAAGAAAAAAGAATTCCCAATTCCTTAAAGTGTGATTGCAGTCTTCTGTTCAATGGCGTATATTTAAGGTGTGTCAGGACCTATTAGGAGATACCCCTTGGGGAACTTTATAGACAAAATACCCTATACCCTTCTGATTATTTTGGCCGTGTTTATGCTGCTGGCGCCTTTTCGACCCATGCCTCACGTAATCGAAAAGCTGATGATGCTAAAAAACGGCACATTGTACAGACCCATCGATATCTTTGACCTGTTTTACCATCTGACGCCACTGATCGTGCTACTGATAAAGTTTTACAGAGATCGTACCCGTAACTGATGGTGGCCAGGATATTTGGAGGCTGGGAAGCTGGGATGCCTGGATGCTGCCCCATCGGTTGGAAGCTTTAAGCCGCCCTCCAACCCTTGTATCACCCTCGGACCCTCCAACCCTTCGAACCTGAATCCTTAAACTCTCCTGTCACTTCACCACCCTCAACCGGTGCGTATCTTTCAGTTTATTCCACATCATCCTGATAAGCACCATGGGCAGGTTCGACTGATCCAGGTTTTCCTTCTCGGCAGCCGCCACACATGAATGGTATAGTGATGCATCCTGGGACCAGACGTCGAGTTTTTTCTTTATATACAGACCCAGGGTCAACTGAAGCGGGGCGAGCTCCTCTTTTCTCAAATTGGCCATTAGCGTACGGTCCTTCAGCTGCATCTCATTGATAATGATGTCAACGGCCGCTTGCACCGTTTTAGGTTGAACGACCGTTTTCAGTGACTGGGCCAGAAGTTCCTGTGCTCCCATGGAATGGTTCATGCTGGTCTCTGTCAGGTTCAGAAAATAGACAGCCTGCAGAATGTCCAGCGTTGCTGAATATATTTTGTGGTCTTCTTTTTCGGTTGGGCCTGTGACATGAAGTATGTTGAGGTCGTTGTCGATGAGCCAGTCATTGATCAAGGACGCGGCATTGAAGGCATTGGTGCTTTTCAGATCTAGATGGAGTAGTGGTGTGCTGTACCTCTGGAGCGTCTTTTTTGTGTTTTTTACGTTGCTGGATAATGTTCCATGGGAAAGCATCAAGGTTCCGTCTGACACCCGGATATTTTTTTTTAAGGCTTCAGTTGGGTTGCTTGTGGCCATTTCAGTTAGATTGTACCTGTCTGCGTTTATGCCACCGGGGTGGCTGCTTTCTTTGGGTATCCAACCGCCGCAGGCCATACCGAGTTTGATGGCCGCATCTAGAGCGGCCAGCTCTGCACCGGATCGGCCACCGGATATAATTTTCTCAATCATTATAGGGGACGTTCCTTGGTAAATTGATAATTATACTTTATACGAATCTTAAATTGTTATCCCTTGCGATTTTTTCTCCGCGCTTTGCGGATTGGCTTACGGTCGGCTGAGATATTTTTAAACGTTTAGACAAGTCCACCATGCTCATGCCGAGTTCCCTCGTTGCCCAGAAACACAATAAGCTTCTGGCTTTCACCCGTATGGGTTGTCTACCCTTAGACAAAACGTCAGCAATTTCGATGCCCAATATTTCAGCGACACGAGCGACAACAGAACTAAAATTGTATCCTTTGGCTTTCAATAAATATTTATGTTCGTATTCCTCCTGGCAGGATTGAAGCACGGCTTCGATAAAATCACTGTCGCCTAAAATTCTCTCATCTCCCTTCATATACACTCTTCTTTTTCTCAACTCTTTGAGAGCGTGCCAACCGCCTACACTTCTGACGAGACCGCCACCGACGAGATCTGGCCTTTTTCCAGCGGATATTCCTTTTTGTATGTATTCGTGGTATTGCTGACGCGCTGA
This sequence comes from uncultured delta proteobacterium, assembly GCA_963823335.1. Classification (GTDB taxonomy): domain Bacteria; phylum Desulfobacterota; class Desulfobacteria; order Desulfobacterales; family B30-G6; genus B30-G6. The sequence continues at coordinate 74,362 of CAWGLD010000002.1, forward strand.
TGACAACCTTCCAGGAAAATAATTAAGAATGTATTCAGTAGTTTGCCAATCATTTAGCTCAGTTCCAACTATCGCTGCATGACCGCTGTACCTGTATCTATCAAGCGAATTCAAATCCAGTACAATACCAGCGCGGAGAGGGTTCAAATGGATATATCTTACCAGTTCTAAGAGATATGTGTCTTCCTGGCAAAGAATTGATTTGTATCTATTCTGAAATAGATGACCGGCACGATCATGTTTGTGATTGAAATAAACGGCATAACCGGTCAGTAGCCGTCTCATTATAGTTGAAATCGATGTATTGCCGGTTTTCAAAAGCAAATGAACATGATTGGGCATTAATGACCAGGCAAAGCAAAATGCTGCCCCATCCTTTATGATACTTTTAAATCGCTCAATAAAATTATCTCTATCGGCATCATCTTGAAAAATCGGTTTTTTATCGATTCCTCTCATAATAATATGATGTAAAGCCCCTGGGGCATCTATTCTTGATTGGCGTGGCATATTTATTTTATTACAGAGAACTATCACGATGTCAAGATACAAAGGAACGTCCCCTAAAATGGTGGAGGGTGTGTAAGTGATAAAATGCTTGAAATTCTTTGATAAGCGGGGGAAGATATCAAAATGTCGGCCAGGAAGATGCACATAATCGAAAAGATACCTTTGGTGTTGCCCCTTGGAGAAATCAGGCGCCAGCTTCACCTGAAAAAGGACACACACTGGGATGAGGTCAAAGCTCTCATCCAGACAGTACTGCCGGATATTCAGGCCAAGGCAGTATACCGGGTTTGCTATATCGATGAAAAGCGGGACGATAGTATCGGCATGAACGGGGTGCGCTTCAGAAGCCGGGTGCTGGCAAAAAACCTGTCAGAGGTGGAGCGGGTGTTCCCGTTCGTTGTCACCATCGGGAGCCACTATTTGGCGCAGGCCGACACGCAAAAGGATCTGGTAGTGAAATACTATCTCGACGTGATAGGCAACATTGCCCTGAGTAGCGTGCGAAAATATCTCGAACAATCGTTGCAGTCAAGGTATGGTCTCGAGGGCATGTCCTTCATGAGTCCCGGATCATTGGCGGATTGGCCTCTGGAAGAGCAGCGACCCCTGTTTACCCTGTTTGGAGACGGAAAAACCCCCATCGGTGTGTCCCTCAACAGCAACTGCCTGATGATCCCAACAAAATCGGTGTCCGGTATCTATTTTCCCACTGAGGTCCCATTTGTCAGCTGCCAGCTTTGTGACCGCAAGGATTGCTCTTCCCGAAAGGCTGCCTATGATCCAAAAATTGAAGCGGAATTTGGTGTGTCATAGAACAACCTGTCGGTTGCCGGTTATTTGCTGATCACGTTTGGCTGAACCTGATATATGTTCTTCGCGGCTTACTGCAACGACCTCTTATTTACGATATTGATGGTATAGGAATGACAATCAAGTATCTATACAGCAATACGGGAACAGAAATAGTGACGGAATCCAAGAGCCGGGGATGCGAAACTTGGGCTATGGTGTGATAAAAAAACTTAAACCAATTATTGTACGAATATACTATAACCTGCAAAAAAAATAACAATAATGTATTGTGCGTATGTGTACACAAAGCAAAATATGGGTGATCGGGGACAGCCATACACGGGCATTTTCATTTAATGACAATTTTATTCCTTTTTATATCGGTGAAGGAAAAGAACACTGTTTTTTAAGTGATCAACGCCTGTCTGATTTAATTTCAAAGGTGTTACATATTGTTAAAGAGGTTGTCGCTCAGGATTCGATCATTCTCTTCTTGGGAGAACCCGATACACGTTTCTATCTAGGAAGTGGATGGAAACCTTGGAAAAAAAAATATAGATTTCCTATTATTAGAGGAAGATCGAAAATTAAAAAATCGTTCAAACGGTATTGTCAATTAATCAATGAGGTAAAGAATAAAACAAATGCTAGATTATTGATATTAAATATTACGCCATCCAATAGAAAAGATCAGAATAAATTGGTTAATTATTTCAATCGGCTATTGTCGAAATATTGTTCGAAAGAAAAAGATGTGGCGTTTATCGATATAAATACAACTATTTATAATCCAAAAACAAAAACCGTCAGAGAAGAGTATTACGGTGATCATGTGCATTTAAATATGAAACTTCAAATGCCTGTTGAAAAATGGTTGGTAGAAAAGGGAATTATTGAACGATCATTTTATGACGAAGAAAATACAATGGGCAAGAAAAAGCTAAAGAAAAACTTTAAGTATAATGAGAGATTTGGGTGTTATACTTTATGATGATAATATGCCATCATTTTTATTCTCTTTCAGCAATTGTGAACCATAGTGACGTCTGAATTGTGTGGATGCATATTTTTCTAGTTTCCAGTCAGGGACGCCGCAGGCAGCGCAGGCCCCATTGAACCATTTGTTTCGAAGCCACCTAGCCGCACGGCTGTTTCTGGAGTTATTTACCATAAATGTTTTATTGCAATGGGTCGTGATACGGGCCTGGTCACCCATGATATCGATGGATTTGATACCATGAAGGAGACCGCTTCTGGCCGGCCAGAGTTTTATCTTCTCTATCAAGCGGAAAAGCTCGACCCGTTTACGGTAAAATCGTTTGGCTGGTTTTTTTTGCTTTTTCATTCGATAATCTACAAATATTTCAGAAAGATTGACGATCGCCCCGGTGACCGATCTCGGCCCTGGCTTCCTTGACCCCTTCATTTTGATCAACGCTTTTGAAGATGATCGAAACGAACATATGGGATTAAAACACCTACCACCATGGTTGCCACACCGATCTGAAGCGGGTCGTGAAGGAGTCTGTCACCGATGATGTCCAGTGCTGACCTGTCAAGACCCAGGGGCATACCGGGAGCACTGATGATTGTATCGGACCTGATATGCTGCGCCAGAATGAAATTGCTTGCCGGGGACGCATCGATCATGAGCTCATGTTGATGTAATGCCGGGTCGAGGTCGTGCAAATACTGAATCCCAACATCCGGGTCGTTCTTGAAATCTGCTGCCAGCGTTTCATATGCCGCGGGTTCGATGTCGTAGACAGAGATACGGCATCCTGTTTTCACCAGAGTTTTCACTGCGCTCTGCCCCACTGGCCCACATCCCAGGACAAGAACCTTGCGATCCTTCAAACACCCTGCCATGAGGTGCAGACCTGTCGCGAAACCCCTGCCGGTTGCATCGGCATTGTCCGCGAGTCTGCGCTGCTGCATGTCAAGGGCCACAAAACGATCTTCATCGGCAAACATGAGGATGTCGGCCTTTTCTTCCACAGCTTCGGCGATACCGGAAGCATCTGTTTCCCGGGTGACAAAAGCTCTGCAACCGATATGGTTGACAATTCCGGCCACGGTTTCACAAAATCCTTTTAGTACACCGTCACCCGATGTCATGGGTATCACACCGACAAGCGCATGTTCCATGGACGCCCGGATCTCTTTTTCGCTTACCTCCATTGCCCGGCAGGCAATCTGCCGCAGGGTGCAACCGGTCATTTTCATCAGCGATGATTCGTATGCGGGCAGGCTCTGGGCAATGCCTTGAATATTCTCCGTGGTCAGTCTGGTCACCTGAAGGATCCTTCCAAAAACAGGGATTGCTGGTCACCCCTATGATCGATCGGGGTGGGATTCCTGTAGGTGTCGAGCTTGAAAAAGCGCATAATGTCGGCAATGACAGATTCCCGCTTTTCCCATGCCGCAGTTCTGCTTTCTGCGGAAATGATCAATGTTGCCACCCAATCCTTTCCATGATCCGACTGGCAGGTGATGGCTTCGTCGGCACCGAAAAAATTCTCGACCAGATGGAGAGGTCCTGCGAGGGCCATAGCGTGTTCACCCGTGACAGTCAATGTATCACCCCTGACCTTGATATGCTCGTACACGACGCCTCGCTGGGTAGAAGCCACTCCATTGTGTGTGGCCTGGCAATGTTGCTCCGCCAGCAACTGGAGCATGTTGACACCGGTGGAGGCCAGCACGGTTATAGGGGTCTGACTGGGCAGGCGGGCATCGATTTCAAGGACTCTCAGGATATCATTGTCTAAAATAACTTCTATGTCCATCAATCCCCTCAGGGTCAGAGCTTCGGCCGTGGTGGTGGCGATGCTTTCGAAATCCCCAATCAATTTCCGGGAAAGGCCTGAGGGTGCAAGCACTCGCTTGCAGTCAAAAAATGGATCCACTTCAATTTCGGTTACCTGAAGGGGACAATAGTTTCCCGGGTAACCGATGATTTCCAAGGAGTATGAGGGTCCATGGACAAATTTCTGAATGACCTGCTCCTCCTGTGCCGTTGCAAGATGAGATTTGAGTTGTTTCAAGTCGTGGATAACACAAATTCCGTGACTTCCGCTGCCCTGACTCGGCTTTACGATGACGGGAAAACCGCTTTCGGGATAGGAAGTCGGTGTGGGGATGTGAATTCCGGTGAGCAATTTGTCTGATTCAATCTTGGAGGAGGTGACGGCATAGGCATCGAAATCGAAAAGAATTCGCCTCTGGTCATGTTGTGTGAAATTTTGAAGACACCTGAGGACGTCATGGTTTTCCAGAGCCGGTATGACCAGGTCAAACGGCTGCAGCAAGCGCTTCAAGTCAGTTTGGGAGGTAATCTCGGCAAGCAAGAACTGCTGGCAGAGACCCGACGCCGGTACACCGGGCACCCTATCGATTATGGTCACATCCCAGCCGGCTTTTCCGGCCAGATATGCAGCTTCAACCCCTTGAAGTTTTCCACCGATGATCGCTACTTTCATACCATATCCCAACACAATAAAACTACCCGGGGGCTTAAATATTTAAACGGATGCCATCTAGATAAGCCAGGCTTCGGCCGAACCTGGCAAGATTCTTGGATTGATGGGATGCCATCAGGAGGCGTTCGAGGCCGAAACCGATTCCGATCCAGGCTTCATTTATTTTCCATGGCCGATCCAGTGGGTGGGGTCCCATGGCAGCAGAGGCGATTTCCAGATCCTCTTCCCCGGCCACGATATCCATGGTGTCGCCGTAGACTTCCGACGTCACGGTTTCAAAACGATAGTTTTTCACGCCTGCTGCCGTGGCCACACGTGAGCCCAGATCCTGGATTCTTTCTTTGCGTTTTTCTTCAGGTGTGCCCATTTCCACCAGGTTCAGCATGGTAAATTCACCGGCATGCTTTGCTCCCTTGGATTCTTTTCGGAAGCAGGGGCCGATTTCAAAGATTCGCACAGGCCGTTCCCAAACGCGGAGCAGGTCGACCAGAAGGTAGTAGAGATGCGGCGCCAGCATCGGACGCAGGCATTTATCGTCCTGGAGCCAGAATATCTGGGAATTGAGCGGGTGTTTTGAATCGATTGACATCTTATTCAAAAGCCCCCTGGACATGATGATGGGGGTCGTTACCTGGGCAAAACCGATTTGCGTCAGCATTTCTGCGAGGTCGTTTTCAAGCCGGCATAGTTCAGGACGACCCTGTCTGGTCTGAAATTCAGCCAGTTGGTGTCGCTGCGTCATTACGAGGGATTTTTCCAGCGTTTGATACGCCTTATCACGAGCGGGTTCATCATCGAAGATCTTCTTCAACGTCGTGTCCGGGGCATTCAACGCATTCAATCGCTGTGCCTGTGTTTGGGTCCAAAATATTGGCATGGTTTTAAGTGTTACGTTTTAGGTTTTAGGTAAGCCACGAGCTGCGTGCTAAAAGCCAATGTCATCCAAAGGATAAATGACTTTAAAATGGCGGGGAGTACGGGAGTTGCACCCGTCTATGTGGATTTAGAGTCCACACGATCTCATTGCGATCCACCCCCCGCAATAAGGCTGTGACGCTTGGCGGCTATGATATTGTGAGGCTGTTATTGGCTGTCCACTATGATAGCAGCCTTCCAACCTCCTGGCTCATTAGCCTGCTAAAAGTTCCTTAACCTTGCGTACACCGTCGCTTGCATCCTGGGCATAGGCATCGGCACCGATTCGATCTGCCCAGCGCTGGGTTACGGGGGCACCGCCCACGAGGGTCTTGTATTTATCCCTTAACCCGGCCTTTTTCAAGGCCTCTTCGATTTGTTTCTGCACGGCCATGGTGGTGGTCAAAAGGGTGCTCGATCCGATAATGTCGGCCCCGAATTTCTCAGCCTGGTCAATAAAACGATCGATGGGGGCGTCCCTCCCGATATCCAGTACATCGAAGCCATTGGCTTTGAACAATGCCACGACAATGGTTTTTCCAATATCGTGTACGTCGCCCTCTACCGTGCCCACCAAAACTTTTCCTGATACCGTTCCCTTACCGCCTGGGATGGCTGCATTGATGATTTCTGTGGCTTTTTCCATGGCCGAAGCGGACATGACCAGCTGGGGCAGAAAAAGTCTACCGGTTTCGAAAAGATCGCCCACCTGATTGATGCCGACGATAAAACCGTTGTTCATCAGGTCCAGGGGATCCATACCAGTATCGATTCCTTTTTGGGCGGTGTCAACGGCTTTGCCGGCATCACCTTTCAGAATGGCCTCCACGGCTTCCTGGTAAATTGTTTCAGACATGTTACGTTCCTTTCTAATACGGGTTAGGAGAATTGAAATATCATTTTCGTTAAAAGACAAAGAGATCTGCCCGGTATGCCTTGAGATATGCCATACAGTAATCATCCAACCCATTGGGTCCGGTAAAACTAAGTCATTTTTTTGAAAAAGCCAAGACATAAAATATGGAACAATGCAGGTGTATTGATTGTTCTACAAACCGCATGCGTTTCAAGTTCTAAAAAATAGGTGTATGCTTTATAGCTGTTGTCATAAGCATGTTCCGTTTGACTTTTGACTGACGGTATTTGCCAAAGCTGTTTCGGAACGTTATTCTGGCAAACGTTATAAACTGATTACAGCTCAGTGCTTACCGCTTACCGCTGAATGCCATACCCGGTCTTCCAAGGGCCGTGAATGTCAATTCGGTTTCAAGAAATACCTCTTTGTTGCTTTTGGCTTTGGCCTTCTTTTCTTTTCGGATTACCTGAATCTGAACATGTTTGGCACCGGACTGACGTGCTTTTTCCTCTGCCAGGGGTATCATGTGGCGGTGTGCATACGTGACAGCTTCTTCTACACCATCAAAATCCCTGGGACTGATGGGAGAAAAAAGTCGCACTTTCTGGCTTCCGCTGATGGGTCGGATGCGAACCCTGATGCGCAGAACCGTCTTGCCGCTGACGGCGCCGACAGCATTGGCGACCTCTGCAAATTTAGGAATTGAAAGCCCGGTCTGTAAGATATCCGCTGCCATGGGCAGATAGGCTTTTACAGGTGCTCCAAGGGCGACGATGGAATGCTTTAATCTGATTTCAGGGATAAGTTTCCCTTCGCGGTTTTGTTCGAGCGCCTTTTTCAGCAGAAACCCGTCACCTGTTGCTGGTTTCCAATCAGATTTTCCGATTTCATCCCTGATGGCCTTGGATGCGATGGCGGCGGCGGTCTGCCTGGAAACGGTTTGCACAACCTGTCTGCAGAATGCCTCTGTAGACAATCCCAGACGGGCGGAAAGAAGTTTCCCGGCCAGGCGCGATGCCTCTGCATGCCATTCCTGGAATCGGCCGAGGGTATGAAGCGCATCCGTGGGAGTGAAACCCGCAAGTTGAACCAGACCGGTTTCTATCAGCTGTTGGATGCGCCTCGAAATCCACGGATCCTTAAAGACAGCAGGGGTCGTGAGAGCCGTCAGGGGGAGAGGGCCGTTTTTCAATTGTGCCAATAGCCTTGCGTCATTTTCAGAAGGTCTGGCTTTGATTGTTTTCCCCGGGAGCAGGAACTGGGCTGTACCCGAATCCGGTTTGTTTGAACAAATCTGGGCTTTCAGCTCCGCCAGGATCTTGTGCGGGTATTCGCTGGCCAGTTTGCAAAGCGGTATGACGCGATCGGGTCCGATGACCAGCTGATTTTCGGAAGATATCCGAACATGGCTGTCCCCCCCGAGCCCAACGGTGTGGACATCTACGGCCTCAACCATGGTCCGCCATCCACCGATACAGGCGCCTTCAGGATTGAGCGACGGCAAACCTTCAATGAGCTCGACAATGTCGGTGGTGGTTCCACCCATGTCCACGGCCCAGATGTTTTTTTCCCCGCTGAGTTTCAGGGCGCCCAAAGCGCTTGCTGCCGGGCCTGACAAAACCGTTTCGATGGGGCGCTTCACAGCCCAATCCGCCTTAACCAGACTTCCATCTCCCTTTACCACCATCAGCGGCGCCGTAATGGACAAGGCTTTCAAAGTGGTACGGACATTGGAGATCAGATCTTGTATGATGGGAATCAGTCTGGCATTCAGGGCCACTGTTGTTGCCCTCCGGATCGCATCCAGACGTGTGGAGAGTTCATGGCCGCAGGTCACTGGAAGATCTGTAAGATCTTCTATCTGTTTTTTTACCCTTAATTCGTGCTCTGGATTGAATGCACCAAAATAGCCCGAGATCCCAAAAGCGCTGACCTTTTTGCGCCATTTTAGAACGGTGCTCCTGATGGCATCTTCATCCAGAGGTTGGCGCGCGATGCCCTGCTGGTCATGCCCGCCTTGCAGATAAACCACATTGGGTGTCCCGAGCGCGTGCTGGAACCGGTATTGATGAATCAGGTCCCGGTCATACCCTATCAATAAAAGACAAACGGGAACGCCGTACCCTTGGGCAATGGCGTTTGTCGCCAGGGTTGTGGACAGGCCGACAAGGGAGATTCTTTGGGGGGCAATTGTTTTGTGTCTGATGGTCGAAACGGATGTGACGGCTGCGTGGATACCAACGGAGAGATCCTCATGCGTGGTAAAAGATTTGGCACTTGACAGGATTTTACCGTTCTCGTAATTCACCAGAACTGCATCCGTGTATGTCCCGCCCGTGTCGATACCCAATACAATTGCCATGGCATGTGCTTTAAAAGGATGTCGGAATGAAAGTCAAGTGGTTTATGCTGAGTTGATGATTCCCCGCCGTTTTCAGGGCAGGAGAAAATGGTTTACACGATTTTCGCCGGTATGGGTTTGCGCAGCTTTACGGGTTTGACCTGATGCTTGCGGATTTTCATGTTGAGAATTTCAACGACTATCGAAAACGCCATGGCAAAATAGATGTATCCCTTGGGGATATGCAGATCCAGTCCTTCTCCCACTAGGGCGATGCCTATGAGCAAAAGAAAGCTCAGCGCCAGCATTTTGATGGTCGGATGATTATCCAGTTCATGTGACATATCCTTTATCGATGACATATTTTTTTTCAAAAGAGTAGGAATAAATATATTACCTGCCAATATTCCCTAACAGTCTCAATCTTGGTCAACCCATACGGCTTTGCCGATTAGTAAATCAAATCATGGCGATATTCAACCAACAATGCCAATTGCGCCTGGTATTTTTTTCTCATCAACGAGTGATGTAATTGGTCGATTGAAAGTTCAAACAATTGTATTGCTTTATTTCCTCGGTCTATCGAAGGTAGTGTATCAATCTAACTATCTAAAATAACAATGTATACTAAGATAAAATTCCTAACCTGTCTCTTGCTAAACCGAAAAGGATCTGTTACCATCACACCTGTGAAGAAAGGATTCTTACTGTTTAAAGATTTGAGCAATATGGACCAAGATTCCCTGTAACTTGCTGCAAAGTTCTTCAATACTTTCAACAACGTTGACAAGAAAGTGTTAAAAGAAAAAGGAGGTGATTTCTTGAAACGCAATATGCGCGCTGGAAAAAGCAGGAATGGCGGTTTAGAATTCAAAGTTTTTACCGATGATGAAATGGATGAAATTCATCTGGCTACGCTTGAAGTCTTGGAAAAGACGGGCCTTTTTTTCGATGATGAAGAAGCCCTGGAGCTTCTCGATGGTGGCGGGGTCGTCGTCGATAAGAATAGCCGAACTGCCAAATTTCCCCCGCACGTGGTTGAGGATGCCATCCGCTCAGCACCACCAAAAATTTTGTTGGCCGGGCGGGATGAAAAAAACGACTTTGTTATGGAAAAGAACCGCGTGGGGTTTACGAATTTTGGGGAGGGTGTTTTCATCAACGACCCATACACGGGAGAGCATCGGGAGACGACCAAGGCGGATGTGGCTGCCTCGGCATTGATCGCCGACTACCTGAGTGAAATCGATGTTTACGAACGGGCCGTTGGCGCTAGTGATGTGCCGACACAGTCGGTTCAACTTCACAACGCTGAAGCATGGATGCCAAATACGACCAAACATGGATTCATGGGATCAGGCAATGGGTATTTGACGAAAAAACTGATTGAAATGGCTGCCGTCATTGTCGGGGACAAAGAAAAACTGAAGGAGCGTCCCATCATTTCATTTATTACTTGTCCGGTCAGTCCCCTGCAACTCGTTAAGGACAGCTGTGAAATTATCATGGAATCCGCCCGGGCGGGCTTGGCCGTCAATGTTTTATCCATGGCCATGGCCGGCGGATCATCTCCAGTGACACTGGCCGGGACGCTGGTGGATCATAACGCAGAAATCCTCGGGGGACTTGTGCTCAGTCAATGCACCCGCAAGGGGGCAAAATTCATATATGGCAGTTCTACTACCGCTATGGATTTGAGGCTGGCTGCCGCATCTGTGGGATCTCCCGAATGTGCTTTGATCAACGCTGCGGTGGCCCAAATGTCGATTTACTATCTACTTCCCAGCTGGGTTGCCGGCGGGTAGGGCGACAGCAAAGTCTGTGATGCCCAGTCCGGTCACGAAAAAACCATCACAGGCCTGTTACCAGCGTTGGCAGGCGCCAACCTGATTTACGGCCTGGGAATGATCGAAATGGGCATGACCATTGATTTTGGCCAGCTGGTTATGGACAATGAATTCGCCAAGATGATCAAATTCTTATTGCACGGCATCCCCGTCAATGACGAAACCCTTGCAGTTGATGTCATTCGGGAGATTGGGATCGGGAAAAATTTCCTTAGTCATGACGCCACGTTCAAACACATGCGGTCTCAATCCCAGCCCAAACTGATTGACCGCAGAATGCGAGAGGAATGGGAAGCATCCGGCAGTAAAGATATTCATGAAAGGGCGTCGGAAGAGGCACGGCATATTCTGGAAACTCACAAACCCGAGCCACTGCCCGATGACGTTCTGACTACCCTTCGATCCATCGTGGTGGAAGCAGAAAAAGAACTGGGGGTTCCCAAATAAGAAAGGAGATCTTATGGGAAAAATCATGACGAGAATGGGTGACGGGTTTCCCGTTGAAATGAGTGAAAGCCAACTCATGGGAGATCTGGAGGAAGGCACGGAAGATGCGGCCGAATATGGCGATATCCCCACTCTTTCCAAAGAAGAACTGCAATATCTGTTCGATCTTTTTACTGCACCGTATCGTGTTGTTGGTGTAGAACCTGGCCATGAGGTCGTACTTTCTTATGATGGCGCCCCGCTCAAAATGATGCGTACCGCCATCGATGTTCATCGACTGCAGGCATCGCAGATCTATGAAAAACTGCTGGGGGCAGACACCCTTGAATTGGGTCATGTCGATTACAGTTACAAGCCGGTCAAACCCATCGTCAGCATGGAGCAGACCGTTCTGGAGCAAGTATTGATGGTGACGCACGCGCCACTTTTCTACGGCGCTATGCCGAATCTGGGTCTATATACGCAACCGGACGGCCCTTTCCCAAACCCATCGGAATTATTGGCCATGGGAAAGATCGGTGATGTTCAGGAATCTTATGAGAATGCAATAGACGCCGCTGTCAAGGATATTGTCTTTGTCGCCAGCGCCATGGTTGAATCCGGAGCAGATGGTATAAATCTTGATACCGTAGGTGCTGCGGGGGATGCTGATTTCCTGGCCGGTTTGAAAGCTACTGAGATTCTGAAAGAAAAATACCCGGACATCTGCATTGAGCTAGGAATGGCTGGTGAGTTTGTTCTTGGGATGCACGGGGAATTAACTTACCAGGGTGAGCGCTTGGCCGGTATGTATGCCCATGATCAAGTCAGGATGGCGGAAAAAGCGGGCGTTACCATTTTTGGTCCCGTGGTGAATGTCAAAACTAACGCTTCCTGCCCCTGGAATCTGGCACGGGTAGTCACATTTACCAAGGCCTGCTGTGAGGTGGCCAACATTCCGGTCCATGCAAATATGGGTATGGGCGTCGGGGGGGTCCCTATGACCAATCACCCGCCGGTAGACATTACCTCAAGAGCCTCTGCGGCCATGGTGGAAATCTGCCGGCTCGACGGGTTGTAGGTTGGCGTAGGTGATCCGCTTGGCATGGCCATTTCACACGCTATTGCCTCGGGCATGGGCGGAATGCGGGCTGCCGGAGATCTGGTGGCGCGAATGCAAATGACCCATGGCATGAAGATTAACGATGCAAAGGCGTATGTGGCCGACAAGTTGCGTGTTTCAGTTTCCGACCTTTCCGACCCGGTGGTAATGATGGAAGTTCGGGAAGATTTGGATATTGGAAGTCTTTCCCCGCTGCCTGGATGCGCAAAGGGAATCGAAGCTAAAATTCGTATTGCCAAAGTTCTGGATATTGATATCAACTGTGTCAAGCGTCTAGAAGGCAAGAAACTGATATAGATTTTAATCGGAATTGTTGTATCGATAGGTTGAACAACAGGGCAAGGCGTATTTACTGACCAAAAAAGGGGATTGCCTATTTTAAAAGCGAATCCCCTTTTATAATTCTAAACAAGACAAGTCTATCAGCAACAGCAACTGGAAACACGGCACCCACATGCATCGACATAGCACCCGCACGGATCTAAATAATAACAGCAGCTTGCCTTAGAAACATCCTGCTCTTTGTCGCTCTTGCCTGCCTGTTTTTTCTTTGCGTCTGTGTCTGTAGTCATAAAATCACCCCCTATCGTTCTGGTGATTGTTTTCAGAAATACGTGTCTTTATCAGAATGATTCGAACACGTAATAAAAATATACCACATAGTAGTACAATAGTCAAGTTTAATTGTTCTACAAACCGCGTGGTTCCGAACGTAAACGTACGGAGACGTGTCGTCTCCTGATCCTTTTCCACTTTGCGGAAAAAGGAAGCCACCCGTTTTACGGGTGGTCGTTTACTCTCAAGTCCACTGTCAGGAAACCAGGATTCTGCGCCAAAAATCTATGATGGACTCCCGCATGGTTTGACTGTCTTTGTAATCATTTTTTTGAAGGATTTCATTGATCATCATGATGATGATACTTGTGGTCTCTTTAATCTGTACGGGATTGAACTCACCGGAATGAATGCCCTTTTTTAAACAGTCGCCAATAAAAGATTTCAGCCATCTTTTGTGTCGTTTTGTGTTTTTGGTGTAAATATTGTCCGGATCGTTCAGTTTTGCAGGTCGGGGAGATAAAATTAGAGCCATTTCATCGGGCATTTGTTTTACAAGGGTGAAATGTATCAGGAATAGGCTTTCTATTTTTTCAAATATGGTTTTGGTTTCCTTTTTCAACACTTCCACTTGTTTGAAATAGTCGGAAAAGATTGAATCAAGAATCGATGTGTAGATTTCATCTTTTCCGGAAAAGTGATAGTATAGAAGCGGTTCTGTTACACCGGCCTTGACCGAGATTGCCTTGGTTGTTGTTCCATCATAACCCTGTGATGCAAAAAAGCGGGTTGCTGCTTTGATAATGTTGTTTTTTTTCATGGGGTGGCCTTTTTAGTTAGATTTAACAATCCGAGCGTTTATATAGCGATTGCTAAATGCTACAATGTAGCAAGTGGACTGTCAAGTATAAAAAAGGAGAAACAAATGACAACAGACTGTATTTTCTGTGACATCGTGAATGGTAAGACCGATACGGAATTTCTACTCGAAAACGAAACCCTGGTGGTTTTCAGAGATATCAACCCCCATGCGCCGGTGCATCTGCTGCTGGTTCCTAAAAAACACATCCGCAGCATCAACGACCTGACACCTTCGGACGACAGCATTGTTTCTTCCCTGATTTCGGCGGGCAGGCACATGGCGAAGGAGCTGGGAATAGCCGCTTCGGGTTATAAACTTGTTTTCAACGTAGAGCGTGGTGGCGGCCAGATGGTCTTCCATCTGCACCTGCACCTTCTTGGGGGGTGGGAGAGATAGGATAGGGAAGAGCAAAAATACGGGTTTTTTATCTCATCTGAACTTCGTTCAGTCTTATGGTAACATTGCCGACCATTGAAATATGGCCGCTTATTTGTATGGGTAGCTTTGACAGGGGATCGATAAAAAGTGTAATGTCCTCCTGAAATCCAAGAAAGGAGAAGTCTTCAACCTTTTTCAGATCCGATGCCAGAGGCTGGGTCTCGAGTGTGATTTTGAGCGCTTGGACCTCGCCGCGACGACGAATTGCGCTTTGTTGTTTTTTTTCTAGAAAGTCAACCTTCAGGGACTGAAACCCATCCGGTTTAAGACGCACATGAAATAATTGTCTTCTCCCAAAAACACAAAATGACAGCGGCTGCATGCTTTCTGACAATTCAGCGGCTGAGACAATATAAATCAGCACCAAACGTTCGGTGACGTTGGGACATCCCAGCTGAACCGGGTTATAGGCATAGAACGACTCTTGGACATCGGTCCATCTGTCTGGTTGTTCTAATAATTCCTGGGCATCTTTCGGCTCTCGCTGATGTCTAAAGACACCCTGCTCGGTGAATCGGTAGACTTTCTTGAAGTCTTCATCACCCCTCCGCAGCCTGATTCTTCCCAGCGCTGTTGCATCCTTGGGATTGAACCACACCTGGTTGAGTGTTTTTACGGGCGGTCTAAAAATAGAATCGACCCCATAATGGACCGTGAGTCTGCCTGGGTCTGGGCAACGAGTACTGATGGGAACACCCTGAGAGCTCTTTATCAAAACAGACTCAACTTCTGCAGCCGGGAGCAATTCCATCTGAACCTGCACATTGACGTCAGCTGAGAAGGTTTTGATTTTATAGGAAAGCCGTGTCCAGGACAATTGCTTTGGATCGAGCTTGATTTGAGAATACGATTGGGCCTGGGCTGCGTGCGAAAAACACGTCAAGGAAATTGCCATGAAAAACAAGGCGGGCAGCCATAATTTATTGCGAATCCCCATTGAATGATTCTCCTGCTGCAGTTCAAGCATTGGAAACAGGCCTTATTTGAAATAAGTGGTAACAGAACAGCGATATGTCAAGACATTTGATTTCTTTATTTGCAATAGTAGCTTACCGAAACTGGTTCGGCAACCCGTTTGTTCCAGTTACAAAACCGGCTCTTTTTGAACAACCTGGTACACGATGCGGCTTGACACAAAACAGACATGTTGTAATACTCGGCTGTCACATGATTCTGAAGATCAATACCTGCTGAGGGTCTTGACAATTCGAGTGCAATGGACGCACATGGGCTCAATCGTGCGCAGACCCAATATGCCTGGATATGAAAATGAAGAAACCCGTACTGCTAATTCCGGTGGAAAACCAGGTGCGCGAGCTGGATGCCAAGCTTCTGCTGGCGTGCGTTGCCGCCAAACGGGATTTTACCTCCATCATCGGCCCCAAAAGGGAAATCGAAAACCACATCGCTTCTTTTCCGCGCGGTATTTTTTTGTCCAAGTCCCTGAGGATCGTGAAACGCGATTTTTTTCCGATATCACGATTGCTCGGCCATGAAATCGTGGCCTGGGATGAAGAGGCGCTGGTTCATCTGCCGGCCGAAACGTATTTTTCACGCCGGCTCTCCCCTGTGGGAATGGAGACACGTGTCTCATTTGTTTGCCTGGGGTGAGGACAACGCCGAATTGTGGCGGCAATACCCCCAATTGCCTCCTGGAATTCCGATTCACATTACCGGTAATCCGCGCGTGGACCTGCTGCGGCCTGATATGCAGGGGTATTATAAAGATGAGGCAGATACAGATTCGTAAGAATTACGGCGAGTTCATCCTTATCAATACCAATTTTAATCATGTCAATGCCTTCCATCCGGCCCAGAATTTGTTCCAGCCGGTGAAAGATTCCGGGGAGGAAGCCAGGTTCGGCCAGGCAGCCCGGGGGATGAATCGTGAGTACGCTGAAGGGTTCCGGGATCATAAACAGGCCGTTTTTGAGGATTTCCAGAAGCTGATACCCGAACTGTCAGAGTGCCTTTCCGGAACACACCATCGTGGTGCGTCCGCATCCCACTGAAAATCAGGATATTTATCACGAGATTGCCGCCCATTGCCGGCGGGTGAAGGTTACCAATGAGGGCAACGTGGTTCCCTGGTTGATGGCTGCCAGGGTCCTTATTCACAACGGTTGCACCACGGGCGTGGAAGCCTTTGTCATGCGTGTGCCCGCTGTTTCATACCGGGAGACGGTCAACGATTTTTACGACGATGGCTTTTACCGCTTGCCCAACCGGTTGAGCCATCAGTGTTTCGATTTTGAAGAATTGCGGACAACCCTTTCGCGTATTCTAAGCGGTGATCTGGGTGCCGCTGAAGGGGAGGGGAGAAAAGCCCTTATCGACCATTTTCTGGCGGGACAGGATGGGCCCTCTGGCCTGTTCACGGATGGTCGATGTTCTGGACAGGGTCGCGGATGATATGTCCCACATGCCCGAACCGACCCTAAGGAAACGGCTGTGGGGTTGGTGCCAGGCCACCCGGCGTCGTGTGCGCAAGACCCGCAATGCTTATCTGCCGGGTTCCTTCAAGTCCGTCGCTTTTGAAAGGCACCGATATCCCGGGATTACCTCCGGGGAGCTTGCAGAACGGATAGCACCGTTTTCAGCAGGTGCTCGGTGAAGACACCCAACTTCAATTGCGCCAAATCCGTGACAAGATATTTAAAATCAGCGCTTGAAGTGAACTTGTGAACGATTGCAGCGAGACTATTGGTAACCCGTGCGTTCCTTGTTATATACTAGCCGATTAAAAGGCCACGACATGCTGCAATGCTGATTGATAATCTGCGGCGGTCATTTTTTCAATGAGAACCCGCTGGTCTTTGTCCAAGTTTTTGATTCAGTTGAAACCTTGACATTTTTCAAGGGCTGGCCAGTTTTAAGTTGTGGACGATTGGATGGGGATCCCGTTAAAGGTTGGTTCCAGAAGAATATCTTCATAGGAAATCCCCAAAAACTTCGCCAGGTGACGCATAACGGATTCCGTTTGGTCTATCAGGCTCTCGAATTGAATGACGCAGACGCGATCACCAAACCTTTTCCGGGCTTCCATTATACCTCGGACACTTTTTTTCCAGTGGCCAAGTGCTGATTCGACATCTCCGTAGATCTGCGGTTCGCGTCTGGAAGCGGAAACAAACCAGTGCACAGGATCCCTGATGATAGAAATCAGTCTGCCATCAGGATATATTTCAAAGAAGTTATTTATGGCCTGGTTCTGCAGGATCAATCCGGGTGCATAAGCTGTGACGAATTTCTTGTCAAGTCCGTGATTTTGATAATTGAGCCAGGCCCCGAAACAGGCGGTCATATGGGCATCAAATACATGGCGCGTGTTTAGCGGTTGGACGGATTCCAAATATTTGATGAAAATTTGTCTTTCAAGAATCGGTAGATAGATGAAGGGAAATCGTACATTGTCTTCTTCGTCTTGCTTGAAGTCTTTCTGGACCTGAACGGCATGCTTGGAGAAGATGTTCAACCATTCTTCCGGTTTGCCCTTGATATCAATTTCTGGCCATGAACCCTTGTTGAGGGTGTCAACCGCGAAAGCACGGGGATAAGCATGTAGTTTGGAATGTCCGTCCAGAAGACGGCCCAGCAGCGATCCCCCCGAGCATGAAATTTGAGAAACCAGCGCAAGGGGCGCAGTAACCGGTGATATGTGTTGTAAACAAATCTGAAGAATATCCTCCAGGTGAGATGTTCCGGCGTCGCTGACTTGCCTGATCATTCTTCTTCTGGGTCCATCTTTCAGGTATTGCACTATCTTTATCCTTTTATCCTCCGTAATAAGGCGACTTATAATCCTTTTGCCTATTTTTTTCTTGGCATCCAATTTTTTGATAAACGGATAAATCATATAATAGGTGTCCCTTTGTTATGCAAGCGTCGGCCGTTTGTTCGAAGCACAATTCACGATAAACTGTTCATAGGCGTCCAGCACATCCCTGTTGCTGTCACCCCCATAGACTACTTCCGAAAGAAAGGTCGCAACACTTTTTTCACTGTACGGTACATCCGGCCTTTTGGGTCTGCAAGGATACTAAAGCATTCTTCAGTTCGAACTCATTGTGTATTATCCAACAGGCACCCAATTCTTCAAACAAGGTTGTGTTGTCATGTAGATATTTAAGGTAAAGAACAGGCTTGCCGCGCATGAGCGCCTCGGTCATGACGCTGGAACCGACAACCAGAAGAACATCGGCCCATCCGAGCAGATCCGCTGTAAGCATATGGGATACATCCGGCAGGGGGTAGTTGTCGAATTGGTCCATGGTATTTGTCCGGGTGTGGGGTTTGATCACGGCTTCGATGCCTTTTTGTTCAGCGATGAGGCGACAGGAGGCATACATTCTTTCCATATCAAGCCGGCATTGAGGTTTGGAAGGCATTAGGACAACTTTTAATTTTTCCGAATGCCTGCCGAACCCTGCAGTCGCCTTTGGTACAATTTCATTGTTTTGCTCAAGCCAGGTGCGGCAGTATCGGGCACTTCCGAGTACGGAGATTTTGCTCACAGTCACACCGGCTTTGACCAACAGGTCTTTGCGCAAGTTATCGGATGCGATGATGTGGTCGAACCGGTTGAATTTGGCGAATCTTCTTGATTCCGTCGATTTTGGTTTGGTCGTTTCGTTGGTATACAGCTGAACACCATGCGGTAGGGCCAGGGTGGGTATGGACATCTGCCCGGCGGCTTTCAAAAAGGCATCGACAACGTACAGTCTTGGCATGATGTAGTCAAAGCATACGGCCTGCGCATGGGTGCGCTCCAAAACCGATCGTGCCCACCGGGGGCCATAGTAAATTCGACGAGTGATTTTATAAAACATGGTTCCGGCTAGATCGGCCCTTCTGCCCAACCATTTTCTTAGTACCCCTGATGGTTTTTTTTGATCGTAGGCCAGTTTCTGACAGGTCTTGTAACTCGCGCGAATGAGTGCGTAAAGAAATCGATGGAGCGGATCTCTTTTTTGGTCAAATGCATCGTACACATAATCGACGATCATACCATGATCTTTTAAGAACTGCAGACGATAGTCCTGCTGGATATCATAGCGTAAGTTCATGCAGAAAACCGCAACCTCATAGCTGTCTTGGTGCAGTTTCCAGGCCACGGGGGTCAGGTGGTCTATGTCATTAAAATGCCTTACGAAAAATAAATACATATTTGTAACTTTCACAGAATGTTTGCAACCAACTTACTCTGGTAACCCCATCGGGCCTTCACGGGATTGTCGTAACCACACTCAGGACCTGTGCATGTATGTCGCCGGTCATTTCCTTGATGGTATTCAATTCTTCCTCACTTAAAGTCTTGTATCTTTCAAGGGCACTGATCATGATGCCGGGTTTTTCAAGCTTAAAACTCGTATTCGGTTTTATGGGTATTTTATTGAATGTCGGCGTCAATAATATGTCATCAAATCGGATGGTTAGGAAATCAGCCAGATAGCGCATCACCGGCTCGGTGCGTTGTACCAGATCGTCGAAGGTGATAATACAAACGTAATCACCATAGTTTTTTTTGTTGCGAATCATACTGCGCGTGCTCTCATTCCATTGATTCAGCGCTTTTCTGATGTTGCCATACTTATCCAACTGGTGACGTTTGGCAGAGGGAAACCAGTTTTTAGGATCACGCACCACAGAGATCAATCGACCATCAGGGTATATCTCGAAAAATGACGCCATGTTCGTTTCCATAAATGTCATTCTAGGCGTGAAAGCGGTGACCCATTTTTTATTTCCACGACGATTCTGGTTGTTTATCCAGGCACCGAAATAGGAAGTCATGTACGCGTCAAACACGTCTCTTTGGTTTACTTTACCTACAGATTCTAAATGTTTCAGGAAAAGCTTTTTCTGCAAGTAAGGTAGGAAGATAAAAAGGAAAGTCTCCTCGTACTTTGCCATTTTTTTATATCCATAGCGGAAATGCCGTACCACGATATCTTCGAAGAGAATTTCAAACCATCGTTCCGGGCGGTTGCCAAGATCAATGGGGGGCCAGATATCTTTTTTAGGATATCCGAACTTCAATTCATGAGGGTGGGCATGTACTTGAGGATGGCCATCGAAAAGCTGGCTCAGCATGGATCCTCCGGAACGCTGGATTTGCGAAATTAACGCTAGCGGGACAGATACCGGTTGTATATATTCCAGCCAGGACTCATATGCGTTGGCCAAAAGTGTACGGCTCTCATCAAGTGCTTTGCCGGTCAACCCGGAATTCGATTCAGATTTAAGCAGAGGTGTCAAACCCATGGTGTTATCCTTGTTAAGATTTCAATCGTCTTTAATATGTTCATTAAAATATTTTTCACGCGCTGATCCGGAAGAGACTGTGGCTTATTTTCTCTACATTGAGCCGGTCATCATCGCCCAGTATCTGCTGGAAACGTGCAACACGGTTACGCACCTCGGCAAGAGAAACTTCGGGATATTTATTTTGTTGGTGCTCCAGCGATCGGGTTGGATCTGTCTTGCGCAGTTTGATCCATCGCCGTATCCGGCGCCTGGTTGCCTTGAGCCACCCTTGCAGGCGATCGCCCATGGGTGGCCCCGGTAAACTGGATAGGTCGACCGCCGCTCTTTTGAGAACATCAATAATTTTCTCACAGGCCAGGGGCCCCTTTTGGGCGGCCAGATAGTGATCAATAAGCGCTTGCCGCTCACCTCCATTTCCAACACCCAGTTCCCCACAGAGGATTTTTTCCAAGGTTTGCCGCAACTCCTCGAAATTAAAGCACTGATGGCTGAGCATATTCGGCAGGCGGTAGAAGCCATAGTCGTAATCTTCATTTGTTGTGGCCCGATAACTGACAGTTGGAACTCCCATGGCAAAAGCCTCGACGCTGGTGGTGCAGCCGTTGTGAATCAAAGCTTTGCAAGCCATCAGCCAGAGCACAACATTACCCTCGTTTATTACATGCACCCGCTCACAGCCCGAAGTGATTTGTTGATAGATCTCGGGATTTTCTACTTGATGGGGACGGACGATAATGGTGGTGTGGGGAAGGCCTTTTCAAGGGCCGGGATCATTTCTTGAAAATGTTCAAAAGTCGCCTGTTTAAGATCACGCAATCCTTCGGCATACTCCCGGGGCATACCCCGGGCGGCCCGTCCGAATTCCGGCTCTATTCCTGGATTGTCAGTCGGCAGGAATAGATTGCGGATAGGAGAGAAAGCGTTAACATGATTGAAATTGGTATTGATGAGAATGAAATCTCCATATGTTTCCCTTATTTTGCTGACTTCCTTTTCGTAATAGGGCTGTATCTCAGTGCGCAGCAAATCATTGCGCGGGTTGCCGGTAACATGGATCGGTAGATCGGGCGGCAGGTCAGGATACTGGCGCCACAACTCGGCGTTATCTTCTCCCCAGGCAAAAAGATGGGAAAGGCAACCGATGGATACGGGTGAGAGCCTTCGGGAAAAATAGATTTCAGGCGGCAGGTGGACCAGGGCATCTTCATCCCAGGCCACGATTTCATGGCCCAGTTTGCGTGCTACTTTCAAAAACTTGCTGTGTCCATACAGCAGGGATTTGGCAAGGTATATACCTCTCGGGAAATCTGCAATGCGTGCTTCCACTTCCCGCTTGGAGCCGATGATGGACGGCAGCCCTCGTCTTGCCGCAATACAGGCCAGTAAAAGCTTGGCATCCAGCTCGCGTACCTGGTTTTCAACCGGGATCAATAAAACAGGTTTTTTCGACGTCATAGCACGTGGTCCTCCTTTCACATTTCGTGGACGTTCACGGTTTCAAAAGTTCAGGGATTCAAGGTTGCATTGTAGAGCCCTGGATTCCATTTGAAATGCGTATTTACGGCAAAAGCATCAGCTTCATCAGGCCTGCTCCAAAATTTGAGGCCAAAATAATAATTATTTCACAATAATCTGCAATGGACCACTGATATTTACTATACAGGTCAACAGCATTGCAAGCCCGATAAAGGATGGACATCGAACGTCCAACGTCGAACATCGAATAGTGATATCGCTCAGTTCCGCAATTTAAATTTATTTTTTACGGCTTTCATTACATAATTTATTGCAATCACATCATGTTCACACATGGTTGATGCCATAGTCAAGATTGAATATTTAAGCAATCCTACCAGTCGAGAGCCTTCCTTAAATTTTCACTATTCAATTCTACGCCTCCGGCCGATCCGGATTGGGTATTTGATGCACAATCGGTGATGAATTTTTTATAGTCGCCCAGCACGTTGCTGCTGGCGGCATCGCCGTATACAACTTCTGAACTGAATTTGGTGACATTTATCTCCTCATGTTACGATCAAACAGAGGGTGTTTACCACAAGAACCGGCTGCATGGCAAGCCCAATGAAGGATGAATATCGGGCAGACTGAACACCAAGTGCTGAGTATTTGCGAAAATAGTTCGAAATCGAAACTTTGACCACGCAGGTGGTTAGGCCACTTACCCAATCCGGGCCTCTTCTTCTGGATTTTTTGTTTATGAAACAGATTTTACGATGGATAATCGGCCAAAACGCCCGACAAAATTGAAGTCAAAAGATTGATAATGGACCACTATCGGCAAGGCCTCCAACGCTGTCAAGAATCGGTTAATGCCATCTAATCTTTAAGCAGGGCAAATGCCGATGGGACAAAACCGTTAAAACTACAATGCCGGCTCAATATAGCAGCGGATATGGTCACGTCAAAATACTAGTTGACCCTCTTGATCGGTTACGCTATTTCTGGTATCAGGATATTCCAAAATTAATTGTGAAACTGGAACGAAAAATAGTTTTTTCAAACATGCATGAATAATGACGTAGTTTTGTTTTTAATAACCTGTTAATTTTTTTGTTACAAAAAGTGGAGTTTACCCTAATGGAAAAGCGTACATCACAAAAAGCCAAAGAGCAATACGAGAATAGGTGGGAGGAAGCCTTAGAAATTATTAAGAAAGATATTACTAACAACAAAAAAAGTTTGAGTGAAGTTTTAGACGATTGGCTTAAATATAAGGTATCAACTCGTTTTGATCAAAATTTCTATTTTGATTTTTACAAAAAATTAGGAATACCTATTAAAAGAGGGCAATCTCCTGAAAAACGTTACAGTAGTTCAAAATGGAAAATTCGCTGTTGCACCTTTAGATTCTATATTAGACCATAAATTTATTAAAATTTTGGCCAAATATATTTTAGAAAATAAAAATCGAATTGATTATGTTGTTGAACTTGGAAGTGGCATTGGTATTAACTTGTTTATTCTGGCTGATAAACTTGATCAAGCTATACTACGGCAGATAAAATTTTTTTCTTGTGAATTTACAGATTCTGGGAATAAAGCCTGTGAAGAGTTACGTAGATTTAACAATGGATTAAATATGTCTATAGAACATTTTGATTATTATAATCCAGATTTTTCGTTTCTTGAGCCAAATAAAAATGTATTATTCTTTACTGCACACTCGATTGAGCAGATTCCGAAAATAGATCGCGCTGTTTTCGAAGGAATGCTAAAAGTATCGAACCAATGCCATTGCTTTCACGCCGAACCGGTTGGATGGCAGTACGACGAAGAATTGAAGATTAAGCGGGAGCAATTTAAGCCATATCATTGGAAACGAAAAAAGACGAAATTGGGAAGGAAACTGCTTAAAATTGATCGATGGATGATCTCGAAATTAGGTATTGGTATTGTAGACAGCACAAAAAGATATGGAATTGATATAAAGAAAAAGGATATTGGCAAATCGGATAAAGTTTCACCTACTGCAGCACTGTACTCATATTCAAAAGACTATAATAGTAATCTTGTCTCAATAATAAAGAAGATGGAAGCCGAGGGTTTAATTCGCATTGATTTAGAAATGGTAAATTTATATGGGAAAAAACCGTTTAATCCAAGTTCGGTTATTTCATGGCATAAGATTGTGAACTAGAGATTGTTACTTCGATGTTTAAATACCTCTCAAGTGTCAATCCCGCGAAAGCAGGAATCTATAGTTGTACTGGATGCCGGATCAAAGCTTGCCCCCTGACCCGATCCGGGGTCCTGCATAACGAGATTCCACTATTTCTTCACACACTTCACAATGGAACCCACAAAGCGCTGGACAATGTTTCGGTTAGCCTTGCGGGAAAGATTTTGGATGTAGACCGATGAATACTCGGGTTCAATTACCGGGTTTTTATCGAGCACCCAATCATTTAGGTCATAGCCAATCAACTTCATATAGTTTCTGTAGGCAGGCTTGAACAGTTCGACGTCTTGTTCGGTAAACCACTGTCGCCAATCACCGGAGGCCTTTTTACGTACAACTTTTGCCTTACCCGTTGATACCGGGACCTCTCCATCTGCCTTGACGCTAAAACCCAGGTATTTGTTGAGAGACTCAAAATTGCCGGAAATCATATCTTCATATTTAAATAAAAACCAGCTGTTTCCTAATTCTTTGACAAACGTGTGCATCCGATCATAGCGAACCTGCTCTTCGGTGACAACCTCTTCAATCGAGCGGGGCCAGTCGCCGTGCCCGCTGTAGCGGGACAGTTCGGCAAAGGAAATGGATACCGGGTCTTTTTCCTTTTTCAAAACCAGTTCGAGATGGCTCTTATACTGTTTGATCTTGCCTTTGTGGCCTTTGTGCCAGCGGTACAGCATACGGCTGATGGCAACGTCACGGGGATCCCTGGCTATCCAGATTTTTCGGTCATAGGATTCTTTTTGTAAATGCTCTTTGTACAGATCAAAGTTTTTGCCTTTGCGCTCTTCATAGGTGTGTTTGTAAACTGCGTTTTCAAAGTTGCCGATGTGTTTTCCGGGTTGACCTCCGGAAAAAGCATGGCAATCTGGAAGTCCACCGGCTATTTTGTACACCATGGCAGTGGTGCCTGATTTTCCTAATCCCAAGATTAAAACTCTCATTTATGTCCTCCTATCCTTACTTTAAGCGTGGGTTTTTATTTAAAAATAAGTTTTCAGATTCTCTCTTCAATCCCTCTGCAAACCAAGGGGAATGCGCTCGCTCTTGCTGTTCAACAAAGATTCATCAAATGGGTTTAACTGCTCAAACAAAAATCCGAAAGAGCACGTCACTGAGCTGCTCAACTTTCAGCGGGGCAGTTTCTCCAATAATCTTCTGTATTCGTTCAATTTTTTCGTTCAGCACCTCAAGACTGATACCCGGAAATTTATGTCTCTGAAATTCCGGCCTGTTATGAGAATTTGGCAGGTATGACAACAACCACTTTACCAGGCGGCGTCCATTAGCTATAGAACAAGCCCCCATCCGATCATAAAAAGCCGGTTTTGATAGTTTGGATCGATCTGCCATCATTGTATCAAGCACATCAACAATTCTCTCACATGCCAGCGGACCGTCCTGTGCAGAAAGATAGTGATCGATGTTCGATTGTCTTTCATCACCATCTGCCGCACCGAGTTCACCGGCGATAATTTTTTCAATGGTTACTCGCAGCTCCTCAAAGGTAAAACACTGGTGACTGAGCAAATTGGGTAACCGATAGAAACCATTATCATAATACTCATTGACGAATGGACGGAATGTGATTGCCGGAACCCTCATCACATAAGCCTCTACTCCGGTCGTACAACCATTGTGCACAAGCACTTTTGCAGCCAAAAGCCAGGGAACGACGTTACCGTCGTTGGTCACCCGAACATGTTGACACGTTGCAGCAATCTTGCTGTAGGCTTCGTGATTTTCGGTTGGATGGGGTCTGACGACAATTGTCCAGTCCGGAAACGTCTCTGCTATCGCCGGGATGAGTTTTTTGAACGCATCGAACAAGGCTTGTTTGTGAGCTCTCAGTCCTTCAGCGAATTCCCGGCTCATGCCTCTGGCGGCCTTGCCAAAGCGTGGTTCTTCACCGGGAGTTTTTACGGGCCAAGAACAGGTTCTGGTGAGGATAAAAAGCATTGACGTGATTGACATTCGTATTGATGAGGATGAAATTCCCCATGGGCTCTTGCGAATTGCTTTGATCTCTTTGGCATAGAAGTCACGCATTTCGGGTCGCAGCATGTCACCGCGAGGATTTCCCGTAATGTGGATCGGGGTCTTGGAAGACAGATGTGGATATTGTCGCCATAAATCAGCGTTATCCTGACCCCATGCAAAAAGATGGGAAACGTGCTTTATTCCTGTGGGTGAGATTCGACGCGAAAAAAAAGTTTCGGGCGGCAGATGCACCAGGGCCTCTTCATCCCAGGCCACGATTTCGTGTCCAATCTTGCGCATGATCTGGAACATTTTTCCGCCGCGGGCCGTCATGCTCTTGGAAAGATACACGCTCCTGGGGAATGAGGCAATTCGGTTGTCGATTTCCCAGCGTGATCCGATCAGTGCTGAGAACCCCCGGCGAGCCGCAATGCATGCCAATAGCAGCTTGGGATCCAATTCGCGCACCTGGTTTTCAACAGGAATGATGAGTGATTTTTTCAATTTTGGGCCTCTAACGCTTCCCAACGTTCAGCGAAAGCGTCAAAAAGTTTCGGTTCACTGGAAATAGCGCAGATCTCCTGATTGATCCAAAAAGACAGTGTCGACCAATTATAGCTGCCGAAAACAACCCAGCGCCGACTGCCCTGTTCGACCAAAACAAATTTATTATGCATCGGTAATTTCTCGGCATGCGCGATCCGTCGAAAGGGTATACCCGCCTCGGTCAGTTTCTTTTCGGCCTTCAAAGATACGCGTCTTAAGGTCGGTTCTGCCAGTATTTCAAGTGAAGCTCCCCGGCGGGCAATTTTCAGCATGGTCTTGATCGCGGTCATCCCATTGAGATGCGAGGCCGCGATACGGATGCGGTCACCCTTACCGAAACGTCTGAGGAAGGACGCCGCCGCATGGGATCGGGCCCGGGGCAGGAAATGAATATCCGTATGTGTTCCCCGTAAGACACGGTTACCGTCTGCAAAGAATGGCTCAAAGATCCTGTGTCGTGCCCGGTGAATCCATCGCGCATGCTTCACCAGACCGTCAACCAGCGCCGGTTCACTGATTCCGACCAGTACGTTATGGGCGCGGTTATGGTCGCCGATTTTGTCAATGACATCCGGCTTCTCTTCCGGGTTGTCGCCGGAAGGGTTGAAAGACCCGATGAAAGCAACGGGTTTAGGATGAGAAAAGCAATACAGTTTTTCGTGAAGGTTTGGATTGCCCATCTTTCTCCCCGGCATCGGCACACGCGGCGGCAGGTATACGGCCCGAAAGCCGCTGCCCAGACCTTGTGCCCCGGAGAGCATGGCAACCACGGCCCTGTTGGCGTGTGGTACATGGGGATTTCCTTCCAGGGTCACCCGCACATTAACACTCCGGCGGTGGGCCCGGAGCAACTGCTCGGCCAGCCTCCGGTCGCGGAAATAATAGGTCACCCAGTCAATTGTACCGCCTGCCGGTACAGCTTCAATCTGTTCGGCCAACAGATCGCGCAGCCGACCTGCCGGTTGATCGGGGCCACCGAAATAGATTTCATATTGAGAGCTGGTTGACAATTTAGAGCTCCATCGTGTTATAGGAATCATGAAGGCTGTATCCCAATTGGAAAAATGAGGTCTTACCCCGCTTGGGGACTGACCTGAAAGATTTCACTCGAGATTTGATCTACCTGCGACGCACTGCTGTCGCCAAGGGCCTTTTTGATTCGTGAGACCCGTTCACGCACCTCGTCTAAGGATACCCCAGGATAACGATGGCGATGAAACTCCGGCCGGTTATGCGAATCCGGAAGGTAAGAGAGCAGTTTCTTTACAAATCTCCGCGTGGTTGCCACAGACCAGCCATTCATCCGATGAATCAGCGTTGGTTCCTGCATTCGGGAATATTCTGCACTTATTTTCTCGATAACGTCGACAATCCGCTCACAGGCCAACGGCCCGTTTGTCGCTGCCAGGTGGTGGTCCATCAGCAAGTTGCTCTCATTACCATCTACAGCGCCAAGTTCGCCGGCCAAAATCTTCATCAGGGTTGCCCGCAACTGCTCGAAATTTAGACATTGATGACTCAACCGGTTGGGCAACTGGTAAAAGCCGTAGTCATAGTAATCATTGACGGTCGCCCTGTAGGAAATGGCAGGGACGCGCATGACATAGGCTTCCACGCCTGTGGTACAACCATTGTGGATGAGCGCTTTGGCGGCCATCAACCAGGGGATCACGTTGCCTTCGTTGGTTACCTGCACACGCTCGCATCGGGCAGCAATTTCGTGATAGACATCATGTTTTTCCGTCGGGTGTGGACGGACAACGATGGTATGGTCCGGAAATGCGTGTTCCAGAGAAGGGATGAGTTCTTTGAAGTTCTCGAATATGGCCAGTTTGTGATCCTGAAATCCTTGGGCAAATTCCCGGGTCATACCTCTGGCGGAACGCCCGAAGGTGGGTTTGTCGCCAGGTTTATTCAGCGGCAGAAACAGGCCCTGGACCGGATAAAAGGCATTTACGTGATTAAAATTGGTGTTGACCAGGATAAAATCTCCATAGGTGTTGCGGAGTTTTGCCACATCATCTTGAAAAAACCCGCGCATTTCCGACCGCAGCATATCATTGCGCGGATTGCCGGAGATATGGATCGGCACCCGGGTTGGCAGTTGGGGGTATTGCTGCCACAAATCGACATTGTCCTGACCCCATGCAAACAGATGGGACAGATACCCCATTGCCTCGGGGGAGAGTCGTCGCGAAAAATAGATCTCAGGCGGCAGATGCACCAGGGCCTCTTCATCCCAGGCAACGATTTCATGCCCAAGCTGGCGCAAAATCTTGAACATCCTGATGCTGCGAATCGTCATACTCTTGGAGAGGTAGATGCCTCTTGGAAACGAAGCGATACGAAAATCCAGCTGCTGGCGCGAGCCTATCACCGATGAGAACCCTCGCCGTGCTGCAATACAGGCCAGCAAAAGTTTGGGGTCGAGCTCGCGCACCTGATTTTCCACCGGAATGAGTAATAACCTGTTAATAATTTACCTCAAATCGCTATTGGTCAATTGTTTCCTGCTTTCCGAACCGTTTTTAGAATTGCCGCTGCCAGGCTCTTGCCATCTAATTTATGATACGCCAGCACTTCCGGTGGTGTGCCACAGGCCGGATACTCGGTTATGGCGAATTTCGTGTACTTTTTGGCGCGTAACCCATCCAATTTTTGGGCTGTATTTAAGACCTGATCCCCCAGCCCTCCGAATTGGGAATGATTGTCTAAAACGAAAATCGCTTCACAATCTGCCACGTTTTCTTTAAACCAATCTTCATCTATTTGATTGAGCCACGGGAAGTTGACTACTTTCAGAGAAAAATTTTGCTCATGCAGTGTTTCAGCAGCAATCATGGCCTCATTCAGCATGACCGGTCCGTAGGCAAACAGAACGGCATCCTGTCCATCAATCACCACGGTACCCTTACCGGGAACAAACTGGTAGTCATCCGGGAATGGAATGGTTCTGGGTGACGGTGAAATCGCCAGTCGCATCATGCAGTTTTGGCTGGCTTCATGGACACACCATTTCAACGCTTCTCTCGTTTCAACTGCATTGGCAGGTTCAATCATCGTCATGTTCGGCAGGGCACCAAAGAGCGATATATCACGGATGCTTTGATGAGACTTGCCCGGGCCGGCGGGAATTAACCCGGCATAGTGGCAAACGTAAATGATTTTGGTCTTCTCGGTGGCGTTGTTGTAAATCTGTTCGTTGGAACGGGAGGCCAGAAATACCCCGAACGAATTGACAACCGGCAGCATCCCATGCAGGGCCAGGCCGCCGGCAGTGGAGACCATGTCCTGTTCGGCAATACCGCATTCAATAAATCGTTGTGGAAAGGCTTTTTCAAAAAGCCGCAAACCGCAATCCGCCGACAGGTCGGCATCCAGAACGACCATGTCCTCTCTATCCGCCCCCAGTTCGACCAGTGCCTGGCCATATGCCGTGACGACCTTTTCAGCGGTATCTTTTAGCTTAACTCTGTTTTTAGCTCTTGTTTCGATGGTGTCACAAGCCAAAGCTTTCAACCCGGCGCTTTGAAGTCGATTGTTTATCCTTTCGGAAAGCTCTCCGTACCCGGCCTCAAACGCATCATCATCAGGTGCGCCGGCATGCCATTTGTACAGAAAATTTTCGTCCGGCAATTCCGTCGGGCCCTCCATAAACGAAATGCCTTTCCCTTTGATGGTGTCGGCAATCAAGACTTTGGGCTTGTCGGTGATGCCCTTGAGTTTGGAAAAGACCTGCTCCAACGCAGCAAAATCGTGTCCATCACAGCGTTCAACATGCCAGCCGAAAATTCTAAATTTGGATTCCAGGTCTCCCAGATCAATGATATGTTTGAAATTCTTGTCGGATTGAAACTTGTTAAAATCAACGATGACGGTGAGGTTATTGATTTTCTGATGGGCGGTTGTCTGCAAGGATTCCCAGATCTGTCCTTCCTGCAGTTCTCCATCGCCGGTCATCACCATGACCCGGCCACCGGCCTTGTTTGCGTTTTTAGCCCATGCCATTCCTTTGGCTTTGGAAATTCCCATACCCAGTGAGCCCGAGTTGGCTTCAATCCCGGCGATGCTGACATCCGGGTGACCATGGGTGCCGCCGTGGCGTCTCAGATTAATGAACTGTTCTTCAGATATGATACCCATGGCATACAGCACCGCATAGTGTCCCGGCGCATCATGACCCTTGGAGGAAAAATAGATGTCCCGGTCAGGATGGGAGATACCGACCTCTGAAATATTCATTTCGGCGAAGTAGAGGGCGGTAACGATGTCCAGTGAACTGAAACTGGAGCCCAGGTGTCCGGATCCGGCACGTTTGACAGTGGAGATTGCATTGGCGCGACACATGTCGGCCAACAACTGCAGCTTCGTATACTTGTCAATGTCTGCCGCGCGAACGCGTTTAAATTCTTTTTCAGGAATCAATTTGATTTCGATCATTATTGTCGGCGCTCCTTTTAAATTCTACCTAGAATAGTTATTTCGTGTATGCAGATTGACTGACGTGAGGCAACCTTGCATCACCTTTTTGAATCGTGTGCTCGGCCAGTTGCCAGTCATATTCATTGTTGACGTCAAATCCTTCATAATCGGTGGTCAAAAACGGCATCACCACGTTTCCAGCGATGGTTCGATCTTCAAGAACCACCCGCGACCATGCAATCTCCAGACTTGCATTTTGAACAAATATTTCCGGCAAAGAGGGGTATTGGCTGCTATGCCAGGGTTGTTCGGCCGGTCCCAGCGGCAGCAGAGGCATCATCCGACGGCCCCGAACGACCCACATTTTTGCTGGATGCTGGGTACACTTTTCCACCGCCCGCAAAGAGTCGACTCCCTGTTGGGACGAAAATTCCTGCCAAGCCCGCTGGATGGTTGCCGGCAGCCGAAACGGACTGGTTGGCCGCAATATGCTGAAACAGTCATACCTGTGATCCGCCTCCTGCAGGCGCTCAAGGGTGAACGCCACCCATTCAATGTCGGGTGACTGATCGCCGGCCAACGTTGCAGGCCTCAGAAACGGAACCTGTGCCCCATAGTTTTTTGCTATGTCCGCGTAGTGTTCCGAATCCGTTGAGACGATCACATCGCTGAAAATGCCACTGTCGATGGCTGCTGCAATCGTATACGCGATGAGCGGATGACCTGCCAGGGGTCGTATGTTTTTGTCCGGCACACGCTTGGAACCCGCCCGAGCCGGTATCAGTGCAACAACGCTGTAATCTTCCATAGTCATTTCTTTAAAGTTTCTCGGGATCAATATTAATGATGATATTTTTCAAGTCAGAATAGACATCCAGGGCTTCTGTTCCGGGCTCCCGCGTGCCGTTGCCGGATTGCTTCAATCCGCCAAAAGGCATATGGGGTTCGCTGCCGAAGGTTCCGGCGTTGACAACAGCGACGCCTGTCTGAACCTTCCGGCAAAACTGCATGGCCCGGTGGAAGTCACGGGTGTGAATACAAGCGGTGAGGCCATAGGGTGAGTCGTTGGCCAATTGCAGTGCCTGGTGGAAATCAGCCACGCGGTAAAGACAGGTTATGGGTCCGAACAGTTCGGCGGTGGATATGTCGTCTTTGGGGTTGGCATTTTCAATCAGGGTGGGTGCCATGTAAAATCCACCCTTATGGGCATCATCGGTCATCCGGTGGCCGCCGGATAAAACCACGGCGCCATTTTTCTGAGCATTCTGGATCGCGGTGAGCATGTTATTGAGCTGTTTTTCATTGATTACCGGGCCCAGGTCATTATCATTTCCGGGGCCGACACTGAGCGCCTGGGTACGTTCGATCAGCATGTCGCGAAATTGATCATAAACGGCATCAAAGATGATGATACGACTGCCTGACGCACAGCGCTGTCCGGCATTACTGAAAGCCGAAAGAAGCACCCATTTTGCGGCTGACTCCAGATCGGCATCGTCACAGACGACCAATGCATTTTTGCCGCCCAATTCAAGTGATACCTTGGCCAGTCGCTGGCCGGCAACTGTGGCGATATGACGACCTACTGCGGTTGATCCGGTGAAGCTGATAACATCCACTTCTGGATTGTCGACCAGAGGTGCGCCGGCTTCAAGACCGTATCCCTGGATAACATTGAGAACTCCCGGCGGCAGACCCGCTTCGTGAGCTAGTCGGGCAAAATACCAGGCTGTAGCAGGTGTATCTTCCGCAGCTTTCAATACTGCTGTGTTGCCGCAGATTAATGCGGGGAATACCTTCCAGGCCACGTTGGCAATCGGCGTGTTGGCTGCAATGATCAATGCTGCAACCCCCAGCGGCTGGCGCACGGTCATGGCATACTTGTTGGGTACTGCACTGGTGGTGGTACGACCGTAAAACCGTCGGCCTTCGCCGGCTGCAAATTCTCCTTGAGCAATGGCGCCGCCGGTCTCACCAAGCGCTGCACCCAAAGACATGCCGGTTTCCATTGCAACGATCCCGGCGATCTCTTTTTGATGTCTGCGCATGGCTTGAGCGATTTCGTGAAGGATATCGCCGCGCTGCACCGGGGTTTGTTCCGCCCAAGCTGCCTGGGCAACTCTGGCTGCCTGAATTGCATTTTGTACATCCTGTGACTCGGACCGTGCAACAGCACACAGTTTGCGACCGGTATCCGGTGACAACTTGTCAAAAGTTCTTCTTGATAGTGCAGCACACTCTTGACCGTCGATCCAGTTTGGAATCGTATCCGGGAGGTTGTTCGGTTTCATCGTAACTCCGTTTTATGTGTAAACGTATGTTCATTCTTTCCTAAGCTGAGCGATTGTCGAGGTTGCTGTAGCTACAAGAAAGATGCTGTTTCGCTATAGTGGACTATGCGGTATGGCATCTGACGCCGTAGATGCGGTAAGATCGGCAAACCCAACGGGTTTCAAATTTTAAGAATTCAAATGAATCAAATCCTTTGAAAATATTTCTAAATCCCATATACATAAAATTTGAATCGCTCATCTTAGGTATTTCTATCACCATGCCGTGAAACCACCATCCACAACCAGTTCAGCACCGGTTACATAAGCGGATGCCCTTGAGGCCAGAAAAAGCAGTGGCCCACGCAGATCTTCCGCGACAGCCATTCTTCCCATGGGGACACGATTACAGAATTTGCGTTTGAATTCTTCGTCCTGGCCGCCTAAGACACCGCCGGGTGATAGCGCATTCACCCGCACGCCGTGTGGGGCCCAGTGTGTTGCCAGATAACGGGTCAGATTTATAACTGCGGCCTTGGAGGCACCGTAAGCCGGAGGTTTGAGAAACGGCAGTTCTCCGGAAAGGTGGTCGTAAAATCGCGCGTCAGGTGAAACGCCGGCATACAAAGAACCGATATTGATAATCGAACCCCGGCCGGCATTGACCATCCGGGAACCAAATACCTGGGATACCTGAAATAGCCCCAGGGTATTGACCTCGAGAATCTCGCGATTTTCCTCCAGCGGTATATCTTCCAGACGATATGCTTTGGCCGAAAGGGCAGGAGGGCGGTCGATACCGGCATTGTTTACCAGAATGCTGGGTGTTCCAAAGGCAGAAAAACAACGTTGGTATGCGTCTTCCAGGGATCGACGATCCCTGACATCGGCGCGATCCAGCTTCAAGAGAGTTTTATCATAACATGCCTGCAGTCTGGCAAAATCATCGGAGATTTTTGATTCGGCCAGATCAAGTGCGAAAACTGAGGCGCCTGCACCCAGCAGGGCTTCTATCCAGATGGGACCTAACTTACCCAGCGCACCTGTTACGACAGCAATTTCGGTCTCTAAGTCAAACAAATTTTTCACGATGCCGACCCTGCTAGATGCTCGGAGCCGTTTAAAGCTTCAAAGGTGATGGCATCGTCTTCTTGCATGGCTGCACGGGTCACCCTGCCGACCACTTTATCGATATCGTAAGGCGGTAGACCATCACCTGGTGACTTGAAGGCAATGTCTTCCCGGCGTATCATATGACCGGCCGGCAAATCACGCGCGGCGACCATTTTTTTGCTCATCTTGATGATGGGGTTTCTCTCGCTCTCATAAGTCTGCTTGACGCCGTCACCCATGGCGGCTTTGGTACGTTGCAGGTCTCTGATCAGCTTTCGAAAACCAGTGGGTTCCAGTGAAAAGGCATGATCTGTGCCTTTCAGGGTATGGTTAAGGGTAAAGTGCTTTTCGATCACCCGGGCGCCCAGCATATAAGCTGCAACGGCCATGGCAATGCCGTTGTCGTGGGAAGACAGACCAACGGTGGTATTGGGAAACCGCTCGCGGAAGGTCGTGATCACATTCAGATTGAGCTCTTCAAATTCTGCTGGATAACCTGCGGTGCACTGGAGGATACAGAGCTGCTGATTGATAGGCATGATGGCATCATAGGCCCTGTTGACGTCCTCCATGGTACCCCCGCCGGTGCTGAGAATCATCGGCTTGTTAAACTTGGCAATGTGGGTCAGCAAGGGAATGTTTTTTAAATCCCCGGAAGCGATTTTATAAATCGGGATGTCGAGTTTGGCCAGGAAATCGGCGCTGTCAAAATCAAAGGCGGTTGAAAACATCGTAATTCCGATTTCATCAGCGTAATCCATCAAGGTTTTGTATTCAATTTCACCGAACTCCAAAAATTCCCGATGCTCGCCGTAGGTTGCACCATAGCTGTTGGGATTGTCATAAGGTTTGTTATAACCGGCCTTGGTAAACAGGCTCCGATTGTGTCTTTTCTGGAGTTTGACAGCGTCAGCTCCGCTTTCTTTGGCTACCCGGAACATCTCCTTGGCGGTTTCGAGCTCACCTTGATGGTTGTGCCCGATCTCGGCTATCACATAGCAATCACTATTGTCTTGAATGACCTTTCCATTTAGTGAAAGTTTACGCATTGTTATTCCTCCTCAAAATCTCTATTTTAACTGCATTGAACTTTTTATAATGTCAAAACATTTTACTCGAACTTATTTTAGCTTGGACGCCAGGAAGCTGGGATGCCGCTGTCCGCTGATACTGTCAGCCACCCTCCAACCCTGTATCCCCCTCGGACCCTTGAACCCCCTTTTAAGCTGGGACGCCAGGATGCTTGGAAGCTGGGATGCCGCTGTCCGCTGACACTGTCAGCCACCCTCAAACCCTTTTTTTTGCCAATGTTCTTTCAAACAAATCACAGACCTCTCTCACAGCGCCATGACCGCCCGGACGTCTGGTCTGATAGAGCGCGATGGATATCACATCCTGATACGCGTCCTGAACCACAATGGGCAAAGCCACAGATGCAAGACAGGGCAGGTCGTTGATATCGTTGCCCACAAAAGCGACCTCCCCCAGGGTGAGATTCTTTTCCTGAGCGATGTCGTTCAGCACTGCCAGTTTGTCCTGACAGTCCTGAATACAGCGAATTTTTAGTTTACGCGCCCTGGCTGACACCACAGGATTGGCTTCAGTGGATATGATAACCGTTTCAATGCCAAATTTTTTCAGTTTTTGCAAACCAATACCATCACTGCGAAAGCATCGCACGGCTTCGGTGCCGTCTTGGAATACAAAAACCATATTATCGGTAAAAACGCCGTCAAAATCAAAGGCAATTAGACGGATACGACGGATAATCTCATCGATGCCAGGGTCTGTTCGTTTTTTGGGCATAGTGGGCTGTAAGTCTTTTACTCTTTACCAGGGGTTAAGTCAACGCAGCCGGTACCCGGGTTCGGTATCGATATCTGCTGTGGGGTGATCGGCTCCGGTTTATTTTCTTCCTGCAGGATTCTTCCATCCTGGATACGGTAGGTTTTATCGGCTATCGTAACCAGAGCCGACTGATGCGAGATGGTCAGAATGGTGAGCTCTCCGCGAAGCTGTTGCAGGGTATCGCATACAGCGGCCTCACTTTCCGGATCCAGACCGCTGGTGGCTTCGTCTAAAATCAGCAGTTTCGGTTTGTGCACCAGGGCCCGTGCAATGGCGATACGCTGTCTTTGCCCTCCGGAGAGTTTGCCTCCGCGCTCGCCGACCATACTCTCCATAGCCTTGGGCATTCTATTGACAAACTCCCACGCACCGGCGGCACGCAGGGCATCCTTTGCATCGGCTGCACTCAGAGCAGGATCTCCCAGGGTGATGTTGTTCAGCACCGTATCGTGCAGTAATATGGTTTCCTGGGGAATATAGCCGATCATTCTGCGCCAGTTTTTCAGATTTAACTCAGCCAACGGCACGTGGTCGATCCACACCTCTCCCTGCTGGGGCCGCAACAGACCGGTCACAATATCCACCAGGGTTGTTTTTCCCGACCCGGAAGGGCCCACAATGGCAATAATCTCACCCTTGGGAAAGGTGAGCGACACATCTTGCAGCACTGGCTGGGTGTCGTAAGCAAAAATCAACTGTTTCAGTTCAATGGCTCTTTCCAGCGAAGGTATCTGGGTACCACCCATCTCCTCGCGTTCGCTTTTCACCTTTTGAAGGGTTTTCTGTAATGACCAGTAGGCGCTTTCAAAAATAATCATTTCTTGATAACGTTCTTGAACCCGGTTCAGTCGCTTCAATAATCGGGAAACAAGAAACGCCAGCACGATGACGCTGGCCAGTGACATTTGCCAGTAAGTCAACAATACGTATACTCCGCCTGCCAGGAAGACCGTAACCAGTATGTGCTGGAAGGCCAAGAGAAATTCCCTGTTCAGAACTTCTTTTTGTAACGCCTTGTTCAGGTGGTGAGTCTTTTTTTTCATCAGGTGGTCGGATGCTTCCTCGCGCGCCATGGCCCGCAAAGGTTTTATGGACTGCAAGGTATCGGTCAACAATGCAAACATCGATTTCCGGAGGCTTGTTTGACGATTTCCGGCATGGCGGGATTTTCTGAGAAATCGTTTTAAGGCGTACAGGATTAAAAGACCTACCGTGAGCGAGACCAATGTCGCTTTCCAGGAGACCAGAAACGCCATGATACAGAAAATAATGGCATGCAAAAACTCGGCGGTCATGATAATGCCGTTCTTATAGGCTTTCGATGTCCTGATTGTTTCACTCATGATGGAATTTGAAAGCTTTCCGATGGGTTGCTGGATGAAATACTGCCACCGGCAGACGCGCAGGGCGTGCAGCAATTCGAGTCGCAGATTCGTGGCGACCTGGGCGACGGTATATCCGATTTGTCTGTTAGCCAGCAGCATGATTCCGTTTCTCAGGGTTACGGTGGCGATAAGAATGATCAGGAGCAGGCCCAGGGTGGGTGTAATGCCCAGAAAAGCAAAGCCATCCGCAACCATCTGTTCCAGCACGGAAATTTTGGCACCATTTTTCGCCAAAGCATCCGATCCTGCCCCGGTGGGGTTGCCGACGGTAATGCCGATGATGGGCAAGAGCATCGTAAGCCCGACACCTTCTATGATACCCGCTAACAACAACGACAGCAGCATGAGGATGCTTGCGAGTGGATAATTGCGGGAAAATGTTATAAAAAAACGCATAATGATACCGTGATCGTTAACCCCTTCTTTTCAGACTTACCTGGTCGTTGTCGTCGCTTTTTTCACGGCCGTAAATGCCTTGCAGATATGTGTTATCTGTTCCGGTGTGTGCCCGGCGCTGACACTGCTACGCAGCAGGTAATTGCCGTCCGGTGTGGCTGGTGGAAAAACCAGATTGACGTAGACACCCTGTTCCAGCAGACCGCTCCACAGGGCGAAGGCTTCGGTTTTGTCTTCCAGCCGCACGGTAACAATGGGGCTCAGTTCCGGTCCCGTCTCGAAATCCAATTCCTGTAGCGTGGTATACAATCTCTCCGCGTTTTCCCAGAGTCGCTGACGCAGTTCGGGTCTGTTCTGTATGATTTCCAATGCTTTGCGGGTGGAGGCAATTACAGAGGGAGACGACGAGGCCGTGAAAATATAAGGGCGACTCGCGTATCGAACCAGGTTGAGTTCAGGATGATTGCTGGTGCAAAAACCGCCAATGGCTCCCAGGCTCTTACTAAAGGTGCCGACCACAAAATCGACACTGCTTTCCACACCGGCTTCCTCGGCAAGCCCGCGTCCATTGGTACCCAGCACACCCAGGGAGTGGGCTTCATCCACCAAAAGATAGGCCCCGTATTTTTCTTTGGCGGCAGCAATGCCCGCCAGAGGCGCGCGGTCCCCCAGCATGCTGTAAAGACCTTCCACCACAATCAGGACATTGGTGTTTCGTTTTTCAAGGCGCTGCAGCCGTTTTTCCAGGTTTTGAACATCGTTGTGGCGAAAACGATGGATCTCGGCATTTCCCATTCGACAGCCGTCATAAATGCTGGCGTGGCAATCCGCATCCAGCAGGATGACTTCACCACTACCCATCAGGGTGGAGAGCATGGCCAGGTTAGCGACATAACCGGTGGAAAACACAATTGCCTCCTGACAATTGTAAAAATCTGCCAGTTCGCGCTCCAATGCCACATGTCCTGAAAAAGTCCCGTTGGCCATTCTGGAACCGGTAGTGCCGGTACCTTCTTCGCGTGCGGCATCACAAGCGGCTTTGATACAATCGGCATCAAAGGAAAGACCCAGATAATTATTGCTACCGGCCAGAATCATGGGACGACCGTCTACGATGGCCTCGGTTCCGGACACAATCTTTTGCATTACGATATTGAAAAAATTATCACAGCATTGCTCTAATTCCTGACGGGTCTCGGCCAGTTGCTGAAATTTATCAAAAATAGTCATCATCAATCATCCCCGTTTAGTTTTTGAATCTGTAATACAAAATCTTTCACGGTACACACGTCCGGCATTATATTTAATGGTATGGAGATATCGAAACGGTCTTCCACCGATTCCAGGATTTTCATGACTTTCAGCGAATCCAGGTCCAGGTCGGCGACCAGATCCGTGTCTTCATGGATATCCTGCTCCTGTGGAACGAACGTTCTTAGTATCTGTTCGAGCCCTTGCAATACATTTTCATATTCTGTCATTCGATACCTCCCTGATTTTTCACTGTAAATACCGGCCCTAAAGTTTGCCGTAGCCCCTCCGGTAACAAAACGCGAGGTTCCCAGCCAATGGCGTTGCTCAAAGCGGTGTTATCACAAACCCAGTCGGAATGGCTCAATTCGCGCACTTTACCGGGGGTCAGCATGGGTGCATAGCCGAAAGTCCGGGAGGCAAGCAGATTCAATGCTGAGACCAGCCATACCAGAACGATTGGTATTTTTATGCTGACCACGGATCTCGTGCGCAGATGTTTAAACGTATTGATAACATCGTGCCATGAATAGCCCCCGGAATACCCATCGTGCAGTTCAAAGGTGTCGGACATACCCTCATTACAATCCAACCATTGCACAATTGCTTCGGCAAGATCCTTCACATAGAGCAAGGAAAAACGCGCAGAGCCGGAGCCGAGTACCGGTGCGATGCCTTTTGCCATCCACTCAAAGACCGGTCGCAGTTCTCGATCACCTGGACCATATATGGCACATGGTCGATAAATGGTCCAGGGTAATCGGTGGGAATTCTCAACCAGCAATTTTTCCCCCAAGCGTTTACTGGCAGCATAATGCGACAGGTGCGGCTCCCTGGCTGCCAGTGACGATATCAGCAGAAAACGCGGCGCTGGCTGTTGCGCGGATGCCGCCCGGACAAGACGTGCCAAACCGTCTGTGTTGACCCTGTTGAATTGTTCACGCGTGGCGCCCCTTACAGCACCAGCGCAGTGTACCACAGCCGTTACCCCGTTTACCAGGCGGTGCAGACTATCCAGATCTGCAAGGTCACCTTCAATCCATTTAACGGCAAGATCTGCCGGCCTTTTCCAACGTGACGCCGGTCGGATCAAAGCCTGAATCCTGTATCCTGTATTTGTCAACTGTTTTGCCAGTTCCGCCCCGACAAAACCCGTTGCGCCTGTTAGTGCAATCACCTCAGACATGTGATTTTTCCGACAGCATCAATTTATTTCTTCATAAATTATGATGGCAACACTAATTGCCAACTTCAGCAAACACTCTTCCTCTATCGATCATCCAAAACGGCTTGATCGGTCTGTAAATTTTGTTTATATGTTTTTATGGTAATAAATGCAAGGTTAGACGGCCCGCCGACGGAGCGTCGCAGCGTAAAAATCCTCCGCGGGGCCGCTGGAGTGCTCAGCAGCGATTTGTTCCAGATACTCTTTCTGCGCTCCGGAGCGAGACAGTTTTCCAGACGTCGTTCTATGTAAGGTGTTTCGGGGTACCAACTCTATCAGGCAGTCAATGCCAAACTCTTCTCGAATCTGGCGGTGCAATCGCTTCCGCAAGTCGGCGCGTTTTTCTTCATCGGATTCGCGGCACTCCACCATCATAACGGCTCTTTCTTCTCCATTGGCGCCGGTTATCGAGAATGCCGATGTATCTCCGGTGCGTACCTCGGTCTGCTGTTCCGCCAGGTATTCAAGGTCCTGGGGCCAGATATTGCGACCGTTGAGAATAATCAGGTCTTTTTCACGGCCTGTAATCACGATACTTTTTCCAACGCGATAGGCCAGGTCTCCGGTGTTTAACCAGCCATCGGGAGATAAAACGTCACGGGTGGAAAGGAGATCCCCAAAATAGCCGGACATGATACTGGGACCGCGGACATAGAGTGTGCCACAATGCCGTTCTGGTAAGACCTCTCCCTGCTCATTTCTTACTTCTACTTCATATCCGGGCAGCGGGGCACCGCAGTTGGTGAAACTGCTTGTGTGCAGGGATTTGTTGTTCTGTGAAGGATGCAGCGGTATGGCTTTTTGCTCCGTTGCCAGTGTATCGGTATCCACATGGTCGACATCAAGCCCCTGGCCGAGGGGTGAAAAAGTTACGGCAAGAGAGCACTCCGCCATTCCGTAGCACGGTGTAAACGCGTGCCGGTCAAAGCCGGCGGGCGCCAGAAGGTCGGCGAAACTGTCGAGCGGTTCGGTACGAATCGGCTCCGCTCCGACACCGGCAACCCGCCAGGAGCTGAGATCGAAATTTTGGACTTCTTTCTCGCGTACGCGTCTGGCCGCCAATTCGTATCCGAAGGGCGGGCTGACGGAAAGGGTCCCTTTGTTTTGCGACATCAATGTCAGCCAAAGCCGGGGTCGCATGGCAAAATCCCGTGTGCTCAGGTAGTCCACTGACAACTGGGCAGCCATAGGAGCCAGTACGAGGCCGACGAGTCCCATATCGTGAAAGTAGGGAAGCCAGGAGACCGCCCGATCTTCCGACCGGACATGAATACCATGTTTAATAATGGCAAACAGGTTGTTGAGCACGGCTTTCTGGGTGATCATGACACCACGAGGAAAGCGTGTGCTGCCGGAAGTATATTGCAGGTATGCTATCTCATGAGGTTCCGAGGGGTGCAAGGGGGCGCTGGATTCCGGAAGATCATAAAACTCCTGGGGACTGCCTATGAAACGCATTTTCAGATCCTGGGCAGCTTCCT
The DNA here is from genome assembly GCA_963823335.1 of uncultured delta proteobacterium. Classification (GTDB taxonomy): domain Bacteria; phylum Desulfobacterota; class Desulfobacteria; order Desulfobacterales; family B30-G6; genus B30-G6. Next base: position 116,393 of record CAWGLD010000002.1, read on the forward strand.
TTAAATAAGAAAGAAACCCCTCGGGTGCCATACCTATATCTGCCTGGCAGATGGAGAGGAGCCTCCTCAGTTGAGAAACGTATGCTTTTCGCCCACCCAAGTGAACTGAAGCCGGCAGCGGTACGGGTATTAAACCGGCGTACTGGCAGGCATAAAAGAATCGCATGAAATCAGGGTGGGTATCGGCCACGATCGCCACACGCGAACCGCGGTTTGTGCCTAGATGAATTAGGCGGCGCGCCAGCGCCTGCGCATCTCTTTTAAGTTCTGCGTATGGCAACCTGGCATATAATTTTAACGCGCTGGTATAATAGTTGTATCCTGTTTTTCCCTGAGCTGCATAATCGAGCGCTTCTGCTAACGTAGAAAAATCAGCGATCCGCAACGGCAGACCGCTCACGGCAGGTGTAGCATCCATAGCGACTATAGCCTCCTATATGCAATCAGGTCAGTGAAGCATCTTTCCATAACAGAAATAGCCTTACTAACCTAAAATCCGAAAATCAACACTGATATCGTTTTTTTTCATATCTAAATACAATTCATTTACCGACATGGCTTTTACCTGATTTAGACTTAAATGTCAAATGCTTGATGGATTAATTTTAAAAGCCGACTAAAATTAAGCTTACTAATATATATTCAAGTTTGCTCTTTTGCAACATTTTTTTCTACCAATTCCCAGTCACTGACCGAATCGACGTCCACAGCAGCGTCGGCAAAAGGCATGATAACGGCACCCGCCTTAAATCCAAAACGCTTTGAAATAATAGATAATATGTCATAAAGGGACAGCTTTCCCATCAGATAACGCAGCACCGCTACCCATCCAAATTTTCGAATCATACGAAAGGGCTTTTTGCGCTCGGACTCTACCTGCCGCCAGTAATTCGCTGCCAGACGTGCCTCCGGGGTCAGGAAAGCGAACAGGTTACATCCGCAATAAGCACCATCCTGCAACCGTGTGGCGGTTCTACGCGTTTCGGGGTGGGCTTTCATCACATCCTCGTGCCGGGCAACGCCGACAACCACATCGCAATTTGTGGTCCTTGCCTCGCTACAAAAATAGTCCACCATCCGTGGGGTCAACATGGCATGGTCCGCCGTTGTCAATAAAACCGGAATGTCCTTGGGCAGGGTTTGCAGAACATGATAGGCACTTGAACTTGGTGTCTCCCGGTTTTCAAACCAGGCGATTTTTCCGCTTGCAATCAGATCCAGAAGACCGGATTCCCGGTCTACAATGTGTTTGGGCGGGCCACACAAAATCCTCTGGTCGATTTCCCGGGATGCATCCAGCGCGCTTAAAACGCGAAAAACCATCGGGATGCCGCCAATGGGTGCCAAGGATTTACATGGAACACCAGCGGCCTTGGCAACGGGGTCATCGGGGCTGCGGTCTGCGGCAAGAACCAGGGCCGTAAATTTATCTTGTGGCTGAATCATCGTGTCGACGATTTTATTCCGTCATTTAAGACCTGGTCCTTTGGGCCGGGTCAGAGATATGTGGCTATGCCGATGGTGGCAGTTACACAAATCCGAAGCACGAAATTCGAAATCCTAAACAATATCGAATGATCCAAATTCGAATGATCAAAACAAGACCTTGGAAATAATCGTTCAAGCACTATGTTTGAACCGAAAAAGCGAGCGCATTCCCCGTAGGTTCTGCCGTTCGGCAGTGCTTCGCATGCTGCGGGGTTAGCGAGCGAATCTAGATTAGACAGAATTCCTTACGGTCGAACATTCCTCGTAGCTTGCTGCGAGCTTCAATCATTTGAGCATTTGATATTTGGATTTGTTTCGCATTTCGATATTTGGATTTAGAATTTATCACACCCTGAATATGCATAATATTAATCCCTTATAGGGCCGAACCAGTGCCGGGCCCTTTGGACCCGGGTATCTACTCAGCTGTCACTCCCTGCCAACTGCTTGCTGTAAATACGGTAGGTTTTATAGACCCAGCCGCCAATAGATTCGATTATGGCGCGCATTCCCTTATTGTCCTCCAGGATCCAGGAAAGTTCCACTTCTTTAATACCGCGGCTTACGCCATATTGCTGGGTACTGCTGATTACGCCGAATGCAAGGGCTGCCCCCATGAGGCTGTCGTGAAATCGGCAGCGAACGCCCATCAGGGGGATTCGTGCCGATTTCGGGTATCTTACTTTGAGACGCCATAATATTTTAAGCCAGCCAAAGGGCAAAAGCCTGCCGTTTAGATCCCGAATGACCTCATTTAAGTTCGGCAGGACAACTATGAAGGCGGCCGGTTCGCCATCGACTTCGGCGATTTTCACCAGTTTTTCATCGGCCAGCATTTTTAAATCCTTACCCAGGTGCTCGAATTCCTTGTTCGTGAAAGGCACAAAACTCCAGTTCTGTGACCAGGCATCATTGAAAATATCCCTGATTATCTGTAATTCATCAGAAAAGTTAGACATGTTCAGGTTTCTGATGTGCATTCGATTCTTGGCCCTCGCCAGGATGGATTTAGCTGCCGCGGGCATCTCAACTGTCGAGTTTATGTTATACGCCAGCAGGTCTTTTGTTTTGCGATAGCCATTTTCTTCGATTCGGTCGCCGTAATAGGGACACGCATGGCCCATCATCATCGATGGTGGGGTGTCGAAACCGTCCACCAGCAATCCCAGTTCCTGATTGATGGACAGGTTAAAAGGGCCGTAGATCCGTTGCATTCCCCGGTTGCGCAACCATGCTTCCGCCTCATTCAGCAAGGTTTGAAAAAGCCGGCTGTTGTCCGCTGCTTCCAACATCCCGAAAAAACCGGTGGCATCCTGATAGCGGTCAATATGCAGCTGGTCGATTTGAGCACTGACCCGTCCTACAGGTTTACCATCCTGGTAGGCAACCCATGAACAAAATTTTGCATGTTCAAAATAGGGATTTTTGGGAGAAAGATGCATACGACGTTCAAGGAGCAGGGGCGGAACCCACATCGGGTCATTGGCATAAAGCGACCAGGGAAGGCGAATAAAGTCATTTAAGGTGTTACGGTTTTCCACCTTTACGATCTTTATTTTTTCGTCGGGATGCCCGGGTTGATGGCTCCCTGGCACTTTCGCAAAATTCATGCAATTGTCCTCGGTCTGATTTCTGGGGGCATATGACGCCCAAATATCGTTTCGGGGCATGATACACAGGCAGTAAAACCAGGTCAATATTAAAAACGTACGTTGATATTGCCTATCTTTTTAGATATATTTCATTTTTAGCAAAGAACTCTTTACAAAAAAAATTAATTTTGTATTGTAAAGAGTTTTCGGCAGTGGGTAAAGTTATAGAAAATACCTTGGATTCTTCAATTGATGAACCTGATTATGTTACAAGTGGAAATAACCCTATGAAAGCAGTCATATTAAGTGCAGGGCAGGGGAAACGTCTGCTGCCACTGACAGCGGATCGCCCAAAATGCATTCTTCCCATTAGGGGACAGACTCTCGTTGAATGGCAAATTGACGAACTTGCCAAATGTGGAATCGACCAGGTGACCGTTGTCGTGGGGTATCGTGCGCACAAAGTCGAAGAAATTCTGCGCGCACGTTATAGTTCCAACCGGGTACGTACGGTTTACAATGAGGCTTTTGCTGTTTCAGACAACCTGGTGAGCTGCTGGACTGTCCAGGACGAGATGGACGAAGAATTTATTTTACTGAACGGCGATACCTTGTTTGAGGCGGCTGTGTTGAAGCGTTTACTTGGCACAGGCGGTCATCCCGTAACCGTGGTCATCAACCAGAAAAATGCCTATGACGCGGACGACATGAAGGTCGAACTGGAAGGGTGCCGACTGGTCAAGATCGGCAAAGATCTATCGCCCGGTCAGGTTCACGGTGAATCCATCGGTATGATCCTGTTTCAAGACCAGGGCCCGATGTTGTTCCGCGACGCCATGGAGAAAGCCCTGCGCGATCCTGCTGCACAGAAAAAATACTATCTGTCGGTCATCGATGATCTGGCCCGGAAATTTCCGGTGTGGACCTGCTTGATTAACGGTCTGCAGTGGTGTGAAGTCGATTTTAAAGCAGACCTTAAACAGGCGGAAAAAGTCGTAGCGGCCTGTTGCCCCGACCGGCAGAGGAACGCCGGAGACGACACCTGCCAGTCAACCGGGGCAACCCTGTCGAACCTCTAACCCAGCTATGTTGCCGGCTCAACGAACGAACCTGTATCTGTATTTGACAGAATTCCTCACAACTCAAGACTCCTTGCAGCTTGTAGAAGATCCTGTTTTATCAGGCGGCCTGGAATCTTCGATCTAAAAATCGGATAGTTATAGGACAAAATGATTATTGACCGTTATATAATGCGGGAAATCATCAAACCAACGCTGGCGATCTGTGCGATCCTGATCTTGATTTTTGGGTGCTACATGGCAACGGGTTTCCTGATGGACGCTCTTGCCGGTCAATTACCGGGTACAACGATCCTCCTGCTAATTCTGCTTAGAATCGTTATCGCGCTGGAGGTGTTGTTACCCACTACCTTGTATTTGTCGGTGGTCATCGCCCTTGGACGGCTGTATAAAGATTCAGAAATGACCGCTCTATTTGCTTGTGGTGTCGGTACCGGGCGCGTGTTACAGCCGGTCTTTTACTCCGCCCTGATCATTGCGCTGATTGTTGCCAGCCTGTCCCTTTTCATAAGACCCTTGGCTTACGACAGATATTACCGATTAAAGGCCCAGGCCCAGGGAACGTTCGATCTTTCTCGCATGAATGACGAAACTTTTTATGAAACTGCGGACGGCAGACGCATCATCTACGCCCAAAAGGTAGACCACCAGCGAGATAGAGCCAAACGCGTTTTTATTCGAACTGAACGTGATGATACGTTGCAGGTTATTCATGCCAGGCGAGCCAGTCAAACCGAAGATCCAGTATCCGGAAAAAAAATTATCGTATTCAGCGATGGCTATCTTTATGAATTTTCGCGCACAGGAGACCATGGCAGGGTCCTTCAATTTGAAAAATCAGCAATGACCTTGGAGCCCACAGAAAATCTGCTGCTGCGGTACCGTGTCAAAGCGGCCACGACCAGATCTATTGCCCGGTCGACCGATCGTGAAGAAATCGCCGAATTCCAGTGGCGCCTTTCGACGCCGTTGGCCACTATCATGCTGGCGCTGTTGGGTGTCCCACTGAGCCGCTCATCCCCACGCCAGGACAAATATACCAAAGTCACCACGGCCGTGGTGATTTTTGCCGTTTATTACAATCTCAGCGCCTTGGCAAAGAAGTGGGTTGAAAAAGGTGTCCTCGATACCTTTCCTGGAATTTGGTGGGTTCAGTTTCTGATGGCCGGACTGTTGTTGTGTCTTTTCTGGCAGCCAATGCTGGATTTCTTCCGGCGGGGCAGGTAATACCTAAATGAAAACCATCGATCGACATATCGGCAGCAGTTTCCTGCGCAGCTTCGGGCTGGTTGTGATCATTTTGGTCGTGTTGTTCAGTTTTCTGGAATTGTTGTCCCAGTTGGATGATGCCGGCAAAGGGAATTATCAGGTCCAGGATGTTTTTTTGTTCATTGGTTTGACACTCCCGAAACGCATGCTTGACTTGATGCCTATCAGTACATTGCTCGGCAGCGTCGTCGCCCTGGGTTTACTGGCCGACCATGGAGAACTGCTCGCCATGCAGGCCGGCGGAATATCGGTTCAGCGGATTTGCTGGTCGATGTTTGCCACTGGAATGGTTCTGATATTTTTAACCGCCCTGCTGGCAGAAATGATTGTGCCGCCACTGGACCAGCTGGCCCGCAAAAATAGAGCCCGGGCAATATCCGGCTCAGAATTCACATTAACAAAGCAGGGCTTCTGGGCGCGACGTGGTTCTACATATATCCATGTCGGTAAAACGCATTCCGGCGGTGTTGCCAACGATCTGGATATTTTCGAGGCGGATGAGACGGGCCGTCTAAAGACGTATACATATGCCCGCGAGGCGAACATCCAGAACAAGGATCAATGGGTACTCAGGGAGATTACCCGCAAAAAATTTACCGATGAGGGTATGGAAACAACACGCATGCCCAGTTTGATACTGGATTCGTTTTTAAGCTCGGAACAGGTTGGATTTCTTGAAATACCGGCTGACAGTCTGTCTTCTTCCGATCTTTACCGGTATGCTGAGGCCATGCGTGCAAATGGACAAAATGTCGATCGTTATGCGTTGTCTCTGTGGCGCAAGTTAAGCGTGCCTTTGTCGACCGGTGCTATGGTGTTACTTTCGCTTACGTTTGTTTTCGGCTTCACGCGCAGGATCACAGCTGGTAAACGTATCATGATGGGTTCCTTTGTAGGGGTTATTTTTTATTCCGGCGACCAGGTTATTGTCCATCTGGGGCTGCTGTTGAGCCTCAGTCCCATGATTACCGCGATGACTCCGGTCGTATTGATTTCAGCAATTGCGCTCTGGAAATTGCGACGGGTGGTATAATCCTTTTGATTCAACATTCGATGTTGGGCGTTCGATGTTCGATGTTCATTCGTTTTTTTGCACCGGGTTACTGAGCCGTTGCTCACTCTCTCTGATAAATCGCTTGTCAGAGGGTGAGTAAATGCGGATCTCACGTCTTACTATCCAACCAGTGTCGACGTGTGTTATACGATAGATATCGTAACGGGCGCGGCGTTCAGGTGTGCGGCTGAGAGCCGAAACCGAAGGTATGCCGACAACCGGCAGATTGCCACTCTGGGTTTGCAGGTTGTGCCGCAGGGCCTCATGAGCGTGACCATGCAGAATCAACTCGGCGCCATAACGCGCCAGAAGCGCCTGCAAGGCCGTCGCATCTGTCAGGCGTTTTCGCCAGCTGACCGAACCGGGTACCGGTGGATGGTGGATCAGCACGACCCGGTAAAATCGTTTTCGGGCTGTTTGGGACAAGATTGTGGCCAGTTTTTGCAACTGGCTTATACCGACACTTCCCACGGCCAAATGCGGTGCGCTGGGCCGGGCAGTGCAAACACCGATAATGGCAACACAGCCCCTGGTGCGTAAGCTGGGAAAGATGGCGTTGGTACCTTCTAAACTGTGGTCATCTTTTTGGAGGTTTTCCGAGAGCATATAGTCGGTCCAGTGGGCCATGGTTTGATGCCAGTCGGTTTTAACATAGGTGTCGTGATTACCGGGAATGACGGTAATTTTTGTCGGGGGGCCTAAGGACTGCAGCCATTGTCTGGCTTTTATAAATTCGGCCGGTAGGCTCAGGTGAGTCAGATCGCCGGTGACGGCAATGTGATCGGGGTCCGTCCGGGCAAGGTCTGTTTTCAGGGCTGCCAAAACGTGATCTCCGTGCTCGGCACCGCGGTGCAGTTTCCATCTTAAATACCCCAACAGGCGTTTACCGGCCAAATCCCGGCCGGTAATCTCCTTCATGCAGGAAATATGCGGGTCGGAAAGATGGGCCAACGCAAACGTTTTAGACGCCACCTGTTTATCCGGTATGGGAGATCGATCATCGATCGTTTGGGATATGGTGAATTTTTTAGAAATCATTTGTGGTTGATATAGTAATTAGATATTTATTGCAAGCAGCCGGCCTTAACGATTGAAGAACCCGGCAGCAAGATCCAGGTGAGCTCAGTCGTGCCACCACGGGGGCTGTGCTCGCTGCAGCGGCTCAACGCCGATGGTCCAATGGTTGATTGTTCTACAAACCGCGTGCTTGGCCCGCGGTTCCGAACCTGAACTTACGGAGACGTGCCGTCTCCTTTGTTTTTCCCCCATTTTGGGGGAAATCCAAGCCACCCGTTTCACGGGTGGTAGTTGACTTCGATCTGTCCGAAAGAGGATACGATATATGTCTATTTCTGGTCACATAATCGGTGACAGTCCCGTAAAAATATGGGGATTGACATCTTACGAACGAAAATCTCGTGTTCTAAAAAGTGCTGGTGTGACACACATTGTGGATGATATTGCCGCTGTGCCGGAGGGCAGTTCGGTCCTGTTGCTCAGGGGCGATTTACTGTTTGATGACCGGGTGATCAACTACCTGGTGCAGACACCTGATACCCTGTTGAAGATTCCGCAAGGGCCCACAGATGTATGTGTTGCCGCACATGTTGCCATGGACCAGGCCATTGAAGCCCGGAACGCGATTTCAGAACCATCCAGCACGGTATTTCCAGTGGGAATAAAGATCGAAACACTGGATAAGCTGTCCATCTCTTTTCAACAAAGGCTGCTCAAATTCGATCCACCCTTTGTGCTGCCGATCAAATCTGAGCACAAACGAGATTTAGAGCGTCGGCTTTTTGACTGGTCATATAAAGGGGTGACCGATTGTGTCACCAAGTGGGTCTGGCCGCGCCCGGCGCGATGGGTTGTCGGCCAATGTGTCCGCTTTGGATTTCGACCGAACCATGTAACCGTTCTGGGCTTGTTTCTGGCCATACTGGCAGGAATTTTATTTGCTTATGGCTGGTATGGCTCGGGCTTGCTGGCCGGCTGGCTGATGACATTTTTGGATACTGTGGATGGTAAACTGGCCCGTGTTACCGTTACGTCCAGCAAGTTCGGTCATTATTTCGATCACATCATTGATCTGGTCCATCCACCCCTGTGGTACATTTTCTGGGGGTTGGGTATGTCCCAGGTCAATTTTGGCGGGTTGTCCCGTACCATTGTATTCTGGATGATCGTGGCCGGCTATATCGGCGGTCGTCTTGTGGAAGGTGTTTTTCTGACCTGGCTGGGCAAATTCGGAATCTTCTGCTGGCGTCCCATGGACGCTTATTTTAGACTGATTACGGCGCGGCGCAATCCGTGTTTGCTTTTGTTGACAGTCGGTTATCTTACGGGTTTTCCGGACTGGGGTTTGTTTGCGGTGGCCGTCTGGACCGTGGCGACCAGCATTTTCCTGCTTATACGCCTTCTGATGGCACTCAAAACACGGCTGGCGGATGGTCCCATACGGACCTGGTTTTTGGATATCGACCCGGGCAGGCGGCAGCAACCACTGGCAGTCAGATTGTTTACGCATCGCGTGGAGTGATTGAGAGATACGCTTTTGGAGAGGTATAGATGCTGCCCGATCACATAAAGTCTCCTGGAACACCGAATATCGGCGTGCTGATGAACCCCCTCAGCGGTGGAAATCTTAACGGTCTGGATTCAGTGCGGAGTGTTATCAACCAGAATCCGCAAGTGCTTCATCGTGATGTTCAGACACCCCAGGATGTTTTAGAAACCCTGTTGGATTTTGCCCGCCGGGATGTGAATTTATTGGCGGTCAATGGTGGTGACGGTACAGTACAGGCGGTGCTGACCAACCTTTTTCTTCATCGCCCATTTAGCGTCATGCCGCTGCTTGCCGTCCTGCAATCCGGCACAACCAGTATGACCGCCAGGGATGTGGGGTTTTCAGGATCACGGGCTAAATCTTTAAGGAAATTGTTTAAATGGGCCCACAGCGGCGAAGGTGAACCAAAGGTAATTCAGCGCCCGGTTTTGCAAGTTCAAGCACCCGGCCATCCGACCTATTACGGTATGTTTTTTGGTGCTTCGGCCATCTACCAGGGGATTGAATACTTCCATCGCAAGGTAAATACGAAAGGACTGCGGGGTGAGCTGGGCCCCGGTATAACCATTTTCCGCTTTCTGTGGTCTGCACTCCGACGACGCAGTGGCTTCATACCACCCATAAATGTGTCTGTCACGGTGGATGGCAAGCCGTCACAAAACTTCGATTCCTTTGTGGTTCTTGTCAGTTCTCTGGAACGGCTGTTCCTTGGAATTTACCCATACTGGGGTATGGAGTCAGGCCCGTTACATTACACTGCCGTTCGGGCGCATCCACGGCATCTGCTGATGGCGCTGCCAGGCTTGTTGCGTGGTCGTCGGGGTAAATTCGGCACCATTGAAAACGGCTATTACAGCCATAATGCCCATGAAATCAAGTTGAACCTCGACGGCGGTTTCACCCTGGATGGGCAGCTTTATACCCCTGAGAACCGGGAAAAACCCACCGTGGTGCGCTATGGCGGTGTGGCGAACTTTATACGGATTTAATGTTGACGGTTTCGTAAAAAGCCCAACTTCTGCGTTGCAGCTTGCTGCGAGGTTCTTCAATTTGAACTTATTACGAAACCGTCCAGTTCGGACTTTTTACGGGTTTATCAATGTTGAAAATTCCCCCTCAATTGATCGACATCATCAGTCGTAAGACAGACCGCACAGCCTCGCCGGCGATCAATGTATTGATGGATGAAATCCTGGAACGCCATGGTGAGTCCGCTAAGGCCATCCTGTTTTACGGCTCCTGTCTGCGCTCGGGGGACGACCTCGATGGACTGGTGGATCTCTATTTGCTGGTGGACGACTACCGCAGGGCCTATAAAAGTCGTTTGCAGGCCGCTTTGAACGTGCTGCTGCCACCCAATGTTTACTACCTGGAGAAAAAATTCCAGGGTCACATGGTGCGGACCAAGTATGCTGTCCTGTCCCTGGCGGATTTTCAAAAGGGAACGTCCATGGGCTGGTTTCATTCCTATCTGTGGGGCCGGTTCTGCCAGCCGACTGCTTTGCTGTTCGCGCGTAGCGACAAGGTGGCCCAGCTGGTATTCAAATGCTTTGCCCAGGCCGTTATGACATTTGTCCGGCGTGTGCTGCCGAGGATTTCGCCTGAATTTACCGCCCGGCAGCTGTGGGGCAGGGGTCTTAGCCTGTCCTATGGTGCCGAACTCCGATCGGAAAACCCGGAAAAGCAGGCCCGCCTCTTTGATGCCGCTGCAGCGTATTACGAGGAAATCACGGGTCTGGCAGTGGAAGCCCTTTCCTACCCCGTTCAAGTCCACAAAAGCGACGCTTTGCCACGCTACAGCGTGCACATTACAGCAGGAGAACGACACATCAGCCGACTGGCGTGGAAACTGCGATCATGGCAGGGCAAACTGCTTTCCATACTGAGACTCCTCAAAGCCACGGCCACCTTTGAAGGTGGCGTGGACTATATTCTGTGGAAGATCGAGCGTCACTCGGGGGTCACCGTCCATGTCGAGCCACGACTGAAACAACGCCCGTTATTGGCCATGTGGGTGTTGGCTTGGCGGTTGTACCGCCAAGGTGGGTTTCGATAAAAGCCCTCTCAAAATAGTATCTTGCATCAATCTCTGTGTTGGGATCACGCTTCAACTCCTCAAAATACTGCAGTATTCACCCCAAGGGCACTTCCTGCTGGCGCCTGCGGGTTGAAACGATCGCCCGCCTTGATGTTGACCCAAAACCCTATTCTGAGAAGGCTTTTAGTATTTTAGTAAATAAAAAAGGATCATCTCCAAAAGAGTTGATCTAAAAGAAGGATTCCAGGATTCCAGGATTCCAGGATTCAAGTGATATGCTTAAAAATTATAAAGAGTTAAACGTTTGGCAGAAATCGTACGCCCTTTGTTTGCATATTTATAAAATCACGAAAGGTTTTCCAAAGGATGAAATATATGGTTTGACCTCCCAAATCAGAAGATCTGCTGTTTCCATACCATCGAATATCGCCGAGGGATACGGGAGAAAAACGACCATAGAGTATGTGAGGTTTCTTTATATAGCATATGGCTCAGTCTGTGAATTGGAAACCCAAATCATGATATCTGGTGACTTGAGTTATGTGGAAAAAGAGAGCCTTGGGAAATTAAAAGGGGAGCTAGGGGATATAGAGAGAATGCTGAAAGCGTTAATCAAATCCCTGGAAAACAAACACTTGGATCCTTGAATCCTAGACTCCTAGAACCCTTTCTCCCAACTGATTGGGAGAAGAGCCATAAAAAATTCAAATTTATCTCTTGACAAACCAGTTTATTTGGGAATATAATCCCAAAAAAATGTGTTTTCTATTTGTCTCTATTCAATACGTGTGACGGAAATCCATGAACCAAAAACACTTAAAACATTTGTCTGCAGCGGTCCTCAGACTGCTACGGCCGCTGGTGCGGATACTCCTTAGAAATGGGGTCTCCTACAGCACTTTTGCAGATTTTGCAAAATGGATCTACGTTGATGTGGCCAGTACGGAATTCGGCATCGAAGGCCGCAAGCAGACCACTTCACGGGTTTCGGTTATCACCGGGTTGTCCCGCAAGGAGGTCGTGCGGGTGCGGCAGTTGCCAAGACCGGATGATAGTGAAACCGCTGAAAAGTACAACCGTGCTGCCCGGGTAATTGCTGCCTGGCGGCGTGATAAGAAATATCTAGATCCTGAGGGAGCGCCGGCGCCCCTGCCAATGGCCGGTTCCGATGTATCCTTCACGGAGCTGGTAAAGCGTTTCAGCGGTGACGTGCCGGTACGGGCAACCCTGGATGAACTGGTACGTGTGGGTGCGGTCAAACGCCTGGAAGACGGCAGCGTTTGCCTGCTCACCCGGACCTACGTCCCCGCGCACAGCGATGCCGACAAACTCCACATTCTGGGAACCGATGTGGCCCTTCTTATCTCCACCATAGACCATAATTTGAACCCCGGTCCGACCGGGCCGTTTTATCAGCGCAAGGTCGCATACGACAATCTTCCCGATGAGGTTTTGCCGGAATTTCGGAAGTATTCCGCGAAAAAGGCGCAGTCATACCTGGAAAACCTGGACCGCTGGCTATCGCGGCACGATCGAGACGACACCCCCCTGGTTAAAGGTACCGGACGAAATCAGGCCGGCATCGGCATATATTATTTTGAAGAACCCTGCTCGATCGAGGAAAAATGAGATGAAAACATATCCCTTAATAAAACTACTGATCGCACTTTTTTACGTTTTGTTGTTGTTTTCCTGCGGCGGCAGCGGCGGGCCCAGCACCGGTGGCGGCATCGGCGGCACCGGAATTATCAGCAGCGGAACGGTTTCAGCGTACGGCAGTATTTTTGTCAATGGTACCGAGTTCGACACCAGTGATGCCGTCATCATCGTCAATGGTGAAAACGTCGGCACGGGTGATCAAATTGCGCGGGATTATCTGGATATCGGAAAGGTGGTGCTGGTGGAGGGTACGGGCGACATGGACGACTATCACTTGCCGTGGCGAATCGCGTGACATACACTGACAATGTCGCAGGACCCGTCGAAAGCATTGTTGATGTCGACGCCACAAGCAAGGAGATCGTGGTTCTGGGTCAGAGCGTCATCCTGAATGTTCTTACAAAGTTTAAAGAAGACTGCCTTTGACACCATTGCCCAGGACGACCTGGTGGCAGTCAGCGGTCTGGTGGATGACACGGGTGCGATTCGGGCCACTTTCATCGAAAAAACCGGTGAGTTCATGCCGGGTAATATCGTCGGGGTTACCGGTTTTGTCGTCAACCTGGATCGAAACCTGCAAACTTTCCAGATCAACAATCTCACCGTGGACTATTCGGGGATCGATCCAGGCGACCTGCCGGAAGCCTTGTCAGAAGACCTTTGGGTGGAAGTGGAGGGTACCCTCGATGCTGCCGGTGGAGAAATGACGTGCAACCTCAATCGAACCCGGGGATGAGATCGATGACGCGGATCAGATCGAAGTGCTCGGTTTTGTCACATACGTTGAATCGGTTATCGAGTTCATCGTGGGCAATCAGAGAGGTGCAAGTCGATGCAAACACCGAATTCGTGGACGGGGATCCAACGGATATTGTCATCGGGGCAAAGCTCGAAGCCGAGGGCTACCTGGAGGGCGGCATTCTGTTTGCCGATGAAGTTGAATTCTGGGATCCGGATCAGATCGAGGTGGAAGGTGTGGTTACGGACATCGCTTCAGACTCGGAATTTACCCTGGATGGACAGCACAGGTGGTGCAAACGGATGCGGGGACGGTATTTGAACCGGAGGACCTGGATATTGAAGTGGGTATGATGATCGAGGTCAAAGGCGTCCCGATGGATATCGCGTACAGCGTGATCGTTGCCGACAAGGTATCGCTTGAGGAAGACTAGATGGACGGGTGAAGCGAGGAATCGTCAAACAACCATTGAGGATTGGAGTTATGCTGAACAACATCGGAAAATTACGGCAATCTGCCGATAATATATAAAAAAAGCCAGGCACGAGACTTTGGCGGGTCGGAGTGCCTGGCCGGGAAACCTGAGGGCCTTTCGGCGCACTCAAGTATTGTTAATATATCAATACAATCAAGATGTGTCAACGGGCTCTCCCCTACAGGACGGAGAGCACTTTTTTATGCCGAAAGACAGTGGCCTCAGGTGTGCCTGGCTTGGAAAACCTGAGGGCCTTGCGGCCGCTAAGTGCGTTAATAATATATCAAAGCATTTGCACGTGTCAAGGGGCTCTCCAGAATCATCCGGAGGGCTTTTTTTGTTCCCGGAAGAAGAAGGGAGGCCATTATGTTGACATCAACCATCAGTAGGAAATCGAAAAAGGCGACCTTAAAAACGGCCGTTGCAATATTGGCGGTATTGTTTCTTGCCATCCCCGGTATGGGCCTGCTCTCTATCGACCTCAGTCAGGCAGGTGGTCGATCAGTGGAGAAACCCCAATCTTTGTTCTCAGACTGCAAAGGCCGCTTTCAGAGCCGGTTGGAATGAGATCAAAGACGATTACTGGATTGCGGTCGGCAACTGCAACAATGTGTCCGATGCCGGAGACCGGGCCGAGTGTATGGAAGACGCCAAGGCTGAATACAAGGAGGCAAAAGAACTTACCTGGGATCAACGGGAAGCGCGTCTGGAACTTTGCGAAGACCTGGGCGAAGCAGCCTATGACCCTGAACTCGATCCGAGGACTTTCTTGTTCCAGGCGACTATTGCACGTCGACAAATGCCAATCCATACTTCCCATTAGTTCAGGGAACCAAATGGATCTATTATGCATATGACGAAGATGGCGAGCTTGCTGAAAGAATTACGGTAAGGGTGATGTACGATATCAAGACCATCGAGTACCCGGAAGAATCCGGAAAATATGTTCGAATGCACCGTTGTCAACGATCTGGTCGAAGAGTGGAAGATGATGACCTGGAGTGATTGGTTTACGATTGAAGACACCGATGACTGGTACATTCAGCATAAGAGCACCGGTGACGTCCTGTACATGGGTGAAATTGCCCGGGATTACGAGCTGGATCTGGATGAGAACGCCGGAACTCGTGGAAATCGAGGGTTCCTGGAAAGCCGGCCGGGACGCTGACAAGCCCGGAGTTCTGATGTATGGAGCCCGATCCCACCGACGAAGATCAGGCAAAATCCCTACCGTCAGGAATTCTCTCTCGGTAATGCCGAGGATATCGGCGAAGTGATCAGTCTGGGTGATGGAAGAGGTGACGGTTCCTTATAACGGTGATACTACTATCAAGGACAGACGTTTTGAAAACCAAAGATTGGACACCAATAGAACCCGATGTTTATGAACTCAAGTACTATGCTCCCGGAATCGGCATGATCAAAGAAATAAATCCCGATACCGGTGAATATGTAGAACTCGATGAAATGGATTAATCCCAATCTCCTCCTAAGGAGCAGGGCCGTATTGCAGCAATGCGTGCGGAACCGCAGCCTGTACACCATGGGTGCCTGCACCCATGATGTACAGGGTCCAAGATTTGCCAGGTGGTTTAAAAATGAACTATCAATAAGGGTATCGCATGCTGCAGTTAAATAATTTTCAGTTGTCACAAATGTACGATGAATATCCGGTCAATCCGCGGGCGGTCACGGAAAGCCTCGCCCGGATGGGAAGCGGTTCCTGTTCCGAGCTTTTGTCTGAGCTCCCCTCCTGGTTGCAGGACTACCGGCCGATCAATTTGTTGGATTTGTCAAAGGCCAAACTGATGCATCGTGTTGACACCAAATACATATTGCCCCTTTCACACCTTTCTGAAGTGCTGGAAAAGCTCAAACCGTATTATTCAGTTATGGAAATCGAGGGGCATCGCATATTCAGCTACCAGACGACCTATTTTGACACCAGCGATCTACGATTTTACCACATGCACCACAACGGCGCGCGTCCACGGTTTAAGGTTCGCCACCGCAGATATGTAGAGACCGACACATCTTATCTGGAGTTCAAGGTCAAGAACAATAAAAACAAAACCAGTAAAAAGAGAATCAAAGCCAGTCAACACCATGCAGATACAAAAGAAATACAAAAGTTTTCCAGTCAACATCTACCCGCAGCTATACAAAACATCTCACCTTCTTTGCAGGTGAACTTTAATCGGATTACGTTGGTCAATGAATCATCTGCCGAGAGGCTCACGCTGGATACCTGTGTCCAGTTCCAGCTGCCGCACGGAAACTCGTCACTGAGGCTGTCTCCCGTTGTTATCGCAGAGCTCAAAAAAGATCGTGAATGCAAACCCGGTTCACCCTTTGCATCTCTTTTGCGTAGACTCAAGGTCCAGTCAAGTTCATTCAGTAAATACTGTGTTGGCTGCGGCCTGCTCTACCAGGACAAGGTTAAAGCAAACATGTTTAAACCCATCTTCATGAAACTTCATAAAATATACCGGAAGGAGCAACCAGCGCTATGATAACCACGTTGACCACTAGTTTCGTACTTCGTCTGTTGATCAACACCCTGTCACTTTTCGTGCTTGTGCGGTTCTGTTATTTCCGCCGAACCGGTTGGGGCCGGCTGCTGGCCAGGGACTTACGGAACTGTTTGAGAGTGCCGAGCCAGATTTCGACGAACTGGCGCTGAAAGTTTTTTCTCCGATCTCCAGAGGGTGAATACGAAAGAGGGTTCACTGGACTGGGAGCTCTGAAAGCACGGATAGCTCACCCATCTGCTCCCGGCCCCCCCGGGCGGAATTGAGATTTCGGGTGAGCCGGTGGATCTCGATGCGATCGATTGCGAAGGCGAAGATGGATTCGTTCCTGTAATTCCTACGCCGATCATCATCAGTTGGGATCCGGTGAACCTCTCACACCCGGATCTAGGTCGCACCGATGAGCCAATCACGGTGGTGAATTACCAGGTTGTGGTGGAAGTAGAAGTGGACGAGACGGAAATGATCTACAGTGTCCATCTGCCGCCGGATGTGACGCAGGTCTGGTGCCCGCCAGAGTTTATCGCACTGGGCGACGAGTTCAAGTTCGAAATCCTGGTGAGAGAGCAAAGCGGCAACCAGACAGCTGTTGAAAGCTGCTTCACGGTTGAAGTTATAGATTAATTGCTTGGGAGCCATGGAGACTCGCTTTGCCTTTACTCAAAAGCGATCAAAAAAGGTGAAGGGTATTCATCGTCCAGGGTCTCGAACATCGAATGATTTCAAAACCAGATGAAAAGGAGGCAATCATGAAACCACACAAATTCATATTGACGACAGTGTTGGCTGTTT
Source organism: uncultured delta proteobacterium (assembly GCA_963823335.1). Lineage (GTDB taxonomy): Bacteria > Desulfobacterota > Desulfobacteria > Desulfobacterales > B30-G6 > B30-G6. The sequence goes on from CAWGLD010000002.1 coordinate 133,675, forward strand.
TTCTCATTTTCAGTTTTTCTGGGATGCAATAGCGGCGGCGGCGGGGGCGGCGGTGACGACGAAACCTGTCCGGAACCCACCCTGGATATTTCGGTGTGCGATCCTGAGGGCAGGGACATAGTCAATACTGTTCAAAAAATTGAACTGAATTAGACAGCTGTTGAAAGCTGCTTCACGGTTGAAGTTATAGATTAATTGCTTGGGAGCCATGGAGACTTGCTTTGCATTTACTCAAAAGCGATCAAAAAAGGTGAAGGGATCTCCAGGGTCCATGAATATTTCAAAACAAAGGAGGCAATCATGAAACCATACAAATACATATTCACTGCACAGTGCTGGCTGGACTTCTTTTTCGAGAATTCGGGCAATGACAATAACGGAGGCGGTCATAAGGGGACGGCGGTGAGCGAAACCGAACCGACCTGGATATTTCGGTGTGCGATCCTGAGGGCAGGGACATAGCTCAATACTTTTCGACGAACATCGACAATGAATTCTTTCCGCTGAATTTACTCACGGAGCTGGTCTTGGAAGGGGAAGACGATGGCGAAACCGTCCTTGTCGAGATCACGGTCCCCGGTGATACCGAAAGGAGAAACATAATGAAATCAAAACGCATTATTCTATCCATGGGTGTGCTGATATGCACCCTGCTGCTGATATTGGGTGGCTGCAGCTCCAATTCTTCCAACAATTCCAATAATGACAAGGTTAAAGACACTGTCGAAGATCCCTTGTTCGCAGATGCGATCTTTTCCAACCCCACCCAGATCGACAACCAGTACCTGCCCCTCATACCTGGCACCGTGCATCTTTATAACGGGGTGGCGAGGGTGTTCGAAACGCTCGTTATGAGTACGAGACAACCACAGAGGTCGACGGGGTGACCAGCGTCATCGTTCAGGACCGCGTATTCGAGGACGATTTGCTGATCGAGGATACCTATGACTGGTTTGCCCAGGATGACGATGGCATTGTCTGGTACTTGGGCGAAGACGTGACCAACTATGAGTACGACGACGATGACATTCTTCTCGGCACCGATAACGAAGGCGCCTGGGAATCCGGTGTGGACGGTGCAATAGCCGGTATCGTCATGAAGGCCACCTTGGTTGTTAACGACTCCTACCACAGGAGTACGAAGACGGCGAAGCAGAGGACATGGGAAGGATTATAGCCCTGGATGTTCAGGTTGATCTCAAGGACGGCAGTGTCTATGCGAACTGCCTCAAAACCCTGGATTGGAACCCCTTCGAGCCGGATGACAAAGAGAACAAATATTATGCCCCGGATGTCGGCATGATTAGGGAAGAGCTCAAGGAAGACCCAAAAGAGGAGAACGCCGAACTGATAGGGATATTCCTCGTGGGTAGCGACCAGGTGCCTGACCTTGGCGCGGCTGCTTTCAGTGATCCCACGACCATCGACAACACCTATCTGCCGATGATTGTCGGAACGATACTTACGTACGAGGCAGATACCGAGGACGGGGTAGAGACGATCACCACTGAGGTTCTTGACGAAACCCGGGTCGTTAACGGGGTCTTGTGCAGGGTATTTAATGACAAAGTAACCCTCGACGGCCTGCTGATCGAAATATCCTATAACTTCATTGCCCAGGCGGAAGACGGAACCGTATGCTATTTCGGGGAAGATGTGGACATATATGACAATGATGTTCGTTGTGTCTAACGATGGCGCATGGCGTGCCGGTGAGAATGGAAATCTTCCCGGGATTTTGATGCCGGGGGCCCCCCAGGTGGGGGACACGTTCTTTCAGGAATACTGCCCCAGGTGATGCTGAAGACATGAGCTCCATCGTTGCCTTCGGTGATCCCATCGCTGTTCCGGCGGGAGATTTTGATGAGGACGTTGACAGCGGAAGATTGCAATCCCCTGGAAGACGCCGAAACAGATATCGGAAGGTTTATGTAAGTGGTCGGCCTGGCCATTGATGACGTTGCGGAACTGATTGAATATTAAAAATCTACGGGCCTATAACCCAAATGATGGACTGTGGGAGTGGTTTACAGCCGCGAGACCGACCTTCGCGGCTGTAAACCTGCCCCAGGATCAGATACGGTTTAATGGTAACCCGGGCTTTCCAAATAGGCTCGATTAAACTGTCTGTTCCAGAGGATGCAACCCCATTCAAATACAGGAGGAAAAGATGAAACACACCTGGCTATTAACCATTTTTGTTTCAATTTTTATGATCAAGAGGCCATTCTGGTTACCGGCGGTGTGCTTTTTAGGTGGTAATACCTGAATTTATCGGGTGTTGGAGGTTCCGCCACCCGGCACGGTGCCGGGGCTTTCGCCATTGACCCATTTCAACTCAAGCGGTTTCTGCGTATCCAGGTGAACATCCCGCTGCGGAAACGCGATAACCAGCCCGGCTTTTCGAAACAGGTCGTCGATGCTGAAGCGCACACTACTTTCAATGGTACGCCGCTCGATGATTTTGTTGACCTGAATCCAGAAAAAGACGTCGAAAATGAGTGCATTGTCGCCAAAATCATGAAAAAGTACAAAAGGCTCTGGTTTTTTGATCACCCTGTTGTTTTCCTGGACCGCTTTGAGCAGCAGGCGTCGGGTTTCCTGGACCGGTGAGCCGTAGATCACGCCAACCCTCACGCTGGTTCGGATTTTGTGGTCTGAGAGGGTCCAGTTGGTGATGTTTTTTTCAAGAAAAGTGCTGTTAGGTACCAGGATGTGAATATTTTCACCAGTCCGGATACGCGTGCACCTGGCGCCGATTTCTTCGACCTGGCCTACGACTCCCTCGATTTCGATCAAGTCGCTGAGACTGATCGGTCTTTCCGCCAGCATGATAAACCCGCTGATAAAATTGTTGATCAGGTTCTGGGCGCCAAAACCCAGCCCGATGGCGATAGCGCCACCCAGAAACGCAAATGCGGCAAGCGGGATGTTGACCATCCGCATGGCGAACAGGGCAACCAGCAGATATGTGAAGTAAGTGATTATTTTTTGAATCGTCGCCGCTGTCGTCTGTTTGATGTTGGTGATTGCAAAGAGTCTTTTCGTCAATGCTCGCAACAGGATTTTGGCAAATGCGATACCCACGAGCAGCACAAACAGGGCCACCGCAATTTCCCTGACGGTAACCGGGTTGTTGTCGATCACCCATATCTCGACCTCCCAGAGACCATGGATTTGACGATACCAGCTCAGGATTTTTTGCGTAAAGCCCATAAGTTCGGTCTCGGGCGCCAGTTCTGCCATGGCGCGCCGGGCAAGCTGCTGGTTCGCCAGCAGCAGGGATGCATATGCCGACCGTTCTTCAGAGAGTTGGCGAAGCGCATCCACTTCGCTTTTCAGCTGCTGTTTGATAACCTCCGCCAGGGTGTCATCGTCGACTTGCCGGTCAAGAGCTGCGATGCGTGACCGGATCGCATTGGTATGCTGTTGTTCAAGGCTGATACGCTTGAACCACTCCTGCAACAACTCCTGGATACGGAGTCTGTCTTTCTCCCGATCAGCCGGGTCGAGGCTTTCTTTTAACAAGCGGTAGCGTATCTGCCAGAGGTTTTTCTGTTCCAGCAGGAGCTGAAGCATGGCCCCGGTTATTTCCTGGGTGATCTGATGGGTTTCGAACCATGTTTTCCGGGCGGCAGCCGTCGCCTCCAAAACATCTGCTTGGGTCCCACCAGCGGCCGCAGAGATGCTCTTGCGGATCGATTGCAGGGACGCGTCCGCTTTTTCACTGCGTCGAATCAGCGGTTCGAGTTTCAGTTCATATTCTTTCTGCTTTTCCTGGATGGCCGCAATCTGTTTTGTCAGATCTTCTTCGTCATACTGCAAATTTTGTGCTATCCACGCCACATTGCGGCGGGCGCTCTCCGACGTCTGTTCCAGTAAGGTGACCTGGTGCGAGATGTTTTCCAGGTTGACGGTTTCATACTGCAGCAGGGCGCGAAGATACTCCTCTTCCAGTTCCTGCATCGCCATCTCGTGCTGCTTCAGCGCATGTTCGTCTGCATCCGAGGATTTGGTCAGCTGTTCATTCAGGCTGCGCAAGTCTTTTTCAACGGCCTTGATCTGTTCCGTGAGTGCTTCCATGGTTTTTTTGGACAGACTTGCGGCCGTGTTTGCTGCGGATGTCTGTTCGGAGAGGATGGCCTGTGTTTCGAGATGCTCGTCGTAAAAGCTCAGATTATAGGGGGATTTGCTATGGATGTCGGTTTCCTGCTGGCGCAATTTGTCCCTTAAAACCGATACGTTCTCGACTCGTAACTGCTGTATGTTCAAGGCGTTTATCAATCGTTCCAATACCGCCTGGGTGGCTTCCAGTTTTTCTGCATTTTCCGATAGTTTTTCAACCGGTATCCCATTCTTTTGCGTAAGAGATTGGGTTTCGGCCTGTCTGGCGGCTGCCAGACGCAGGCCCACTGTTTCCAAATGCTTTTTTACATCCTCGATACTGACGGGGATCACCTTTCCAGGCGCCTGCTCTTCTTCGCCGGCCTGCAGATATCCAACCGATACGGTTAAGGAAATCAGCAGCGCAAGGCCGACCGCATAAGAGAGTCCCTTGATCGTGCCGTGAGACAAATAAAAACGTATTCTTTCCATGGGTACTCCTGACATGTTGTCGTTGCTATAACCTGAGATAAGCGTTTCAAATTTTAGGAATATGGGATTTAGAAATAATTTCAAGGAATTTGATTGTTCTACAAACCGCGTGCTCGGCACGCGGTTCCGAACCTGAAATTTAAGGAGACATGCCGTCTCCTTTGGATTTCCCCCATTTTGGGGGAAATCCAAGCCACCCGTTTCACGGGTGGTAGTTGACTCATTTGAACCGAAAAAGCGAGCGCATTCCCCGTAGCTTGCTGCGAGGTTCTTCAATTCTTAAAACTTGAAACCCGTTGGGATTGCCTATCTTACCGCACCTACGGCGTCAGACGCTATGCCGCATAGTTCACTATAGCGGAACAGCATCTTCCTTGTAGCTACGGCAACCTCGACAATCGCTCAACTTAGGTATAAGTGATTTGTTCAACCGACCTTTGTTTGGTGTATCGGTCCGTATTTCAATAACTGACCTTGATCACCACCTCAACGTCCGGCCATCGTTTTTCGGAGGGTTGTATGGCCGGCGGGGCGATAATTTTGCAAAAAATACTGGTGTTGTTGTAAATGCTGTCCAGATAAATCGGTGTGGTGATCAGGCTGACGATTGGATCCTTGTTCGGTGTTGCAGGTGAAAGCACCATTACCTTTTCCGGTATCACTTTCATGGACCTGATCTTCATGTTACCGGGAAGTTTGCCTAACAGCTGTGGCTTGATAAAGACCTCATGCTCCACGATTTCCGCCAGGGTCAATTCAACGGCGGAGGGAACCACATCCAGCAAACTGATTTTCCGCGGTAGTCGCAGATTGTCAGCCGTTATGACAAAGGCCTGTTTTCCGGAAACTGTTTTCGACAGGTCGATTTTCACACTCAATTCTGACGGGTTGATTGCATCCAGATCTGATTTGGGCCCCGAAAGGTGCAACCGAATAGTTTTATCTTTATCACCCACCAACACGAGATTTTCTGGCGAAGCCGTGAATTCAACCGGAACAGAAACGACCTTTTCCAGCATTTCTCCCTGAGCAATAAGCAGGGTTGACCAGAAAAAAGTCGCCAGGCCTAAACTGACCGACATCTGCACAACTGTGCGCCAATGCACTTTCCCCTGCGGTAAATTAAGGGAAGAAGCGGCTGTCTTTTGCCCGTGTTCCGAAATCGAGACAGTGAGCAGTTCCCGCTTATCCATTACAAGCATTTTTCCTTCTTGAAAGACGGAAATTTTACCACGTTCCTCGGATACGACGATGATCAGCGCATCGGACCGTTCAGCAAGTCCCATGGCGGCATGATGACGGGTGCCGTAAACCTCGGGCAGCCGTGCACTCTGAGAGACGGGCAGGCGTACCCCAAAACGGGATAGCTTTCCTTTGGACACAATGATGGCGCCATCATGGCCGGGTGAGTTGGGGTCGAAGATGCTCATGATCAGGGGCGTGCTCGGCATGGCCTCCATTTCGTAACCGCCCGAAAGCCACTCCTGAATGGGTTCCTTCCCGGGCAGAACCACGATAGCGCCCTGGCGTTTGTTGGCCAGGGTCCAGAGGGCATCAACCAGCAGCCCTGTAAGCACATCGTCGGAATCGACCTTCTTCGATCTCCGCAGGGAGGCGGCCCTTTCGAAGATTTTGCGCAGTTCGGGCTGAAAAATAACGATCAGAGCAATCACGGTGACCTGGCTGAGGTTGCCCAATACCCACTCGATGCCCTTAAGATCGAGTATACTGGCCAGGAAATAGGCGAACATGGCAACCAAAATGCCGGCTGCGATACCCCAGGTCCCAAGACGCTGCAGGGTGCGATACAGAAAAAACAATCCGAACGACATCAACAGAATGTCGATCAGCGTGCGCCAGTCAAAAAACTGTTGGATCAGGAGGGTAAAATCCATTTGTCATACCTTGTTATTCAGTGTTCAGGATGATCGGCGATTCGTCTTATATTCCAATCCCAGAACACAATAGCTTAAATTAATATAAAAACATGTGAATGTAAAATCAATTCCATTATTATTGCATATTGCAACCCATTGACGTATTATAACCTATCTTAAGCCAAAAAAAATGAGATGAACAACGCAAGGAGATACAGAATGAAAACGATCAATAAAATTTTGGTTGCAATCGATTTTTCCGAAGATTCCCTTGCTGCAGCTGCGTATGCCGCGAGACTTGCCAAGGATATGGGTGCGAAACTTTTATTTACCCACATATACAACAAAAGAAATATTGATACACTGAATATGGATGCGGCTCGAGTTCCCGAATTTTCAATAAAAGATTACGTGGACGAACTTATGGATGAGCGGAAAAGCAAACTGGAGGATCTGGCTAAGAAACTGAAGTGCGGCCGTCTTGAGGTTGAATTTCACGTGGGCATCGGTGTTCCCTATGAAGCTCTCTTGCATGAAATAAAGGAAAAAATGCCGGATCTTCTGGTTATGGGAGCCAAGGGAAGATCGAACGTAATGGATATCATCCTCGGATCATGCGCGCAAAAAATGTTTAAAGACAGCCCGATTCCATTACTGAGTATTCGGGGCAAGTAAACCAGACAGATAACAGGACAACTGAACCGAAAAAGCGAGCGCATTCCTCGTAGCTTGCTGCGAGGTTCTTCAATCTATTTTACTTTGCGAAAAACTGTGAGACAACTTCGACATCACATTATATGGTCTTGAGCGTGATGTCCTCGGCATATTTCTTGAGCAGCAGTTTTTCCGCTTCATCGGTGCCGATCATAATCAGTTCGTCCTTTTCCTGGAAGCGAACAGAGGGATCGGGATTGTTGATCATGACACCGTCGCGATTTATGGCGATGACGCTGCAGCCTGTCTGTACACGGATTTGGCTTTCCGCCAAAGATAGACCCACAAGAGAAAGATGCATGCCGGCACGGAATACGTTCAATCCCTCGGCGAGCATCAAAACCTCATCGGGTTTGAGAAGATTGAGAATTGTATTGGCGGCCAGAGAGGCATATGACATCACTAAATCTGCACCTGCTGTGTGTAGTTTTGAGATGTTTCTGTCGAGGTTGGCCCGGCAGATGATCTGGATGTCGGGTTGCAGCCTTCGGCAGTAAATGGTCAGGTAGATATTCGTGGGATCATCATGGGTTGTGATGATAATGGACGGCGCCTCCTTAATCTCTGCCCTTGTCAGTATGTTGATATCCGCTGCACTTCCATGGATATACTTGTCATTTAGGATGAGATCCTTATTTTTTTCAATGATTCGATAATCAGTCCCCGCCTGTTCCAGTGCCTTTGCAGCGGCACGGCCAACCCGCCCACCGCCAAGGATCAGGACCGGCGCCTGGAAATGTTGATAACCGCCAATATGTTCATCATAATTCATGAACTGTTCCGATGATCCCGCCAATAAAAGGACCGTCGTAGAATTTATGGGTGTCGCAGCAGTGGGTATTTCAAACTTTCCCCTTTCCCAAACACCCACAACCGTAATGCCGGTTGTTTCTCGCAGCCTGCTTTTCTGGAGAGTCTTTCCTACCAGAGAAGTTCTCATGGCAGGGGCTTCGGCGATGAGAAGCGAGTCAATGTTTCCAATGATGTTTGACCGTGTACTCGTCCTGATCACTCTTCTGGACAATGATTGTCCCAGCAGTTTCATGAACTGTAAAACATGAGTGCTTCCAGCCAGCTGTAAAATGTCCACCGAGTCGAACAGATCGGCATTGGCAGCGATAGGTACCTTTTTGGAAATCTCCCGCACGGTGAAGGCGATATTGGTATTCATCATGTCGTTTATATTGGCAACCACCAGCGCAGCCTCGTGCACATGAATGCGTTTATATGTTTCCGGGTCGCTCAAATCACCCACGACCACGTTATACTCCAGATCGAACAATTCCAGCGCGCGCTGTAGATCCTCCGTGATGATAACGTATTCATACTGATACTGTTTCAGGCGCTGTATAAGATTCATGGTAATGGGATCATCGCTTGTCAGAATGACATGCCCTTTGGTTCCCTTGGGTAGCTCTCGAGGGGCCCTGGCCTTTGTCTGGGCTTCAAGCCAGGGGGCATAAAAGAACTGGATGAAAGTGAACGGCAGCATAATGAGCAGAAGTATCAGCCCGGACAGGAGCACTAAGACTGAGAACAGTTTTCCCAAATCCGAGACGAATGTGATATCACCGAAGCCGAGGGTCGACATTACCGTAAGTGACCAATAAAAGCCTGTAATCCAGCTGAATTCTTGATTCTCCAATTTCATTATGAAGTGAAACAGGACGCTGTAGATGGAAATCATCGTTGTCAGGATGAGGAAAAACTTCATCAGCATCCTGATATTTCTTTCTTTTCTACTTGTCAGGATATGGATGAACGGGCCTATGAGAAATTTCATGTCAGTATGTCCTTGGGAAGACTGAGCCCCATATCAATTCTCAGTTTTTTTTATCTCCACGATATCTTTGTTGTCCATGGCGCGGTCAAAATCATTGACCAGTTCCTGGGAAAGCAGCATGTCTTTCATGGTATTTAATGACATGTTGATTCCTTCAACCGATCAGAACATTCTGGAACATCACGGCAAAACCGAGAAAAGCCAAAAAACCGAGCACATCCGTTACGGTTGTCAATATGATGCTGGAGCTCTGGGCCGGATCGATGCCGATTTTTTTCATAATCAGCGGGATAGAAGCCCCTGAAAGACCCGCGAAAACCAAATTCACCAGCATTCCGAGACCGATCACCAGGCCGAGGAAAGGGTTGCCGTACCACAGCCAGGCAACCACCGCCGTCACTATACCGATAACAACTCCGTTAATGGCGCCGATTTTTCCTTCTTTCAACACCAGCTGAAACATCTTGTCCTTGGGGATCTCACGCATGACGATACCACGCATGACCACCGCCAGCGATTGGGCACCGGCGTTCCCGCCCTGTCCGGCCACCACAGGCAGAAAAACTGCCAGAATAGTCAATTTGGCAATGATGCCTTCGAACATGGCCACAACACCGGCAGCCATAAAGGCGGTCACCAGATTGATGTGCAGCCAGGGTAAGCGCTTCTTCAAAGAAAATATTATGGTCGAAGAAACACGTTCATCACCACCGGCACCGAACATCCGTTGAATATCCTTGGTGGCTTCATCTTGAACACCGTGAATCATACGCTCGGCCTTGATAATACCGAGAACATGGTTTTCACTGTCCACAACCGGTGCGGCAAAAAACTTGCGTTTGGCAAGTTCGTTGGCAGCCTCCTGCTGGTCGATAAAACAATGCAGGGCAAAAAAATCTTTACGGCTGATTTCATCCAGCTTTTTTTCGGGTGCCGCGAGCATTAGGTCGCGCATATTCAACACACCCATGAGACGATTGTCGTCGTCAACAACATAGACATATGATGACGGGAAACGTTTTTTTGCCAATGAGCGTATTTTATCAATTGCTTCTTCGGCAAGGCTGTCACCCCTCAAGGTGATGAAATCGGTGGTCATGGTTCGGCCGATGCTGCCTTCCGGGTATTCCAGGAGTTCCCTGATCTGTCCCTTGAGTTTTTCAGAAATATGCTTGGTCATTCGCTCCCGGGCGTCCAGAGGCAGACGCATCAGTATCGAGGCCGCGAAGGAAGGATCGAGATGAGATGTCATTTCGCTGAGAAATGCATCATCGGCATCCTTTAGCAGTGTAGCGGCATAACTGATTTGCAGAACCTTCACAACACGCACAACCAGCGTCATGGGAAGCGCCTTTAAAACCTCGACGGCTTCCTCTTCGGACATGCTCTCGAGAAGATGAACAGCGTTCTCCAAATCATGCTCAAAAAATTTATTTACAATGGGCTGCAATACATTGTTTTCTGTCATGCTAACGTTCCTCTCTGCTTTCCAGAAACTGCTTTGGACAGGTCAATTTCCGCATGTAAAACCGACGGGCGAATGGCATAAAGGTCATAGTCACCGGAGAACTGCTGATTTCTCAATCCTTTGGTCTTTCGGGCAGATCCAGAACCTTCGGACGTCTTATTTTGCGAATATTTTTTGGGATCAGGTTGCGCATTAAATCCATTTTTCCAAAGCAAAGCAGCCGGTCACCCGCTTCAATTTGTCGCTGCGGTCTGGGGTTCGGGATAACGGTCGTTTCTCGATTAAGCGTCAGTACCAAAATGTCTTTTTCACGTAAACCAGACTCTTGGATGGTTTTGCCGACGTACTCAGAGCCCTCTGGAATGGCTATTTCTGCAACACCATACCCACGGCTCACAGTAAGACGCTGGCGCAGGTCAATCTCTGGAAAATTTATTTGAGCCGCTATGTAATCGATAACGGAGCCGGCAATGTCAAGCTGGGTGCATCCTTCAATACCTTCCAGGCCGGGAGAGGAATTTATTTCCATGACTTGAGGGCCGGACTTTCCCTCGAGCATGTCAACACCTGCAACGCGAAGACCTACTATTTGGGCTGCTCGAACAGCGGTTTCACTATATGATTTGTCAAGAGAGATCGGCTCGGCTATGCCGCCCCGGTGAACATTACTTCGAAACTCCTGACCTTGTGCAACACGACGCATTGCTGCAACCACCTGATTGCCGACGACAAACGCTCTGATATCCCGGCCTTTGCTTTCAGCAACAAACTTCTGGATCAATACGTTTTGTTTTTGGCTCTGCAACAATTCGATTATGGCCTCGGCTGATTTTTCAGATTCGGCTAAAAGAACACCGATCCCCTGCGTTCCTTCAAGTAGTTTGATGACGACAGGCGCTCCACCGACTCTTTCTATTGCGGGCATCACGTCTTTCTTGTCGCGCACAAACGTTGTTTTAGGAATGCCGATTTGGTGTCGACTGAGGATTTGCAGGCAGCGAAGCTTGTCTCGTGAATTGGAGATGCTTGCTGACGAGTTTGCACAGAACACATCCATCTGCTCAAATTGCCTTACAACCGCTGTTCCGAAGTAGGTAATCGACGATCCGATCCTCGGCAATACGGCGTCATATTGCGAGAGGACTTTCTGATGAAAGTAAAGATTTGGCATGCCCTGTTCTAGGTCGATTGCGAACTTGATCGTATTGAGCACCTTAACGTTGTGCCCACGTTGCACGGCTGCTTCACGAAGCCGGCTTGTGCTGTAGCTCTTTGGACTGCGTGAAAGAATCGCTAGTTTCATTTAATCTCCTCTCTTTACGCTCACATTTCCATTTTTTGATACCTGTGAATAATACAACATGGAGAATGCCATTGCAATGGAGCAATCCGAACAAAAGCATGATAAATGCGTTCCTGCAGGGTTAGATGTTGCTCTATTCTAGAAGCCATCTCAAAAAAAGGGTTTTGGCTCAAGTTCAAGGCGGGCCCGAACTTCAACCCGCAGGCATACACAAGTATTCAGAGGAGTTGAAGCAAGGGACCAACACAGAAATTGGGCTAAAAAACTTTTTTGAGATAGCTTCTAATAAAAGTGAAATTTCCGGTCACATACAAATTGGCGGACACGACAACGATTATAGGGTTCCCCTTGAAATGTTCTCCCACCTGCTATAGTGTAAAAAAAATACGTACACTACCTGAACCGCAACAGCGAGTGCATTCCCCGTGGCTTGCTGCGAGGTTCTTCAAATCATATCAAAAACAGGCTGGATAACAATGAAACCATGGGCAATCGATGTATTGAAAATTTCAGCGGCCCTCCTGCTGGTACTTGTCAACGGATTTTTCGTGGCCGTTGAATTTGCCTTGGTAAAACTCAGGGAAGGGCAGCTTAACGACCTTATTCAAAAACAGAGGCCGTTCGCCAAAACAGCCTTATGGCTTCAACGCAGACTGGATGCCTCTTTATCTGCCTGTCAGTTGGGCATCACCATGGCCTCACTAGGACTTGGATGGATCGGTGAGCCGGCCATCGCCCACCTGCTGCGACCGGTATTGATGATGCTGGGAATTGAATCCGACTTCTGGCTGCATGGTATTGCCTTTGTTGTGGCATTTACGCTTATAACCTCCGCCCACTTGGTTATCGGCGAGCAGACACCCAAGATCTATGCTCTCAGGCGACCGGAGACGGTAGCTTTAATGTGCGCCATGCCGTTAAAAGCTTTTTATTACTTTTCATACCCGTTGATGGCCGCATTGAATGCCAGCACGTCATTTTTGCTCACCCTGGCCGGTGTCGATCCCAAAACGTCGCACCACGAGGTTCCCACTGAGGCGGAACTCCGGACCCTTCTCCAACAGGCAAGAACACACGGTCATCTCAGCCGATCGGAACATCGTCTGATCAGCGCGGTTCTTGAATTCGACGACCTGGTGTGCCGGAAAGTCATGCAGCCTCGTATCGATGTCGTTTATCTTAATATTGACAAACCCCTGGATGAGAACCTGGCCCTCATCTTAAAAGACACGCATTCACGTTACCCGGTATGTCAGGGGTCATTGGACAGTGTACTGGGAATTGTTCACATTAAAGATTTAATCAGTCTGGCAGGCGATGAAAAAATTGACCTGCGATCGATCCTCAGACCATGTCAGTTTGTGCCTGAAACCATACCTGTCAGTCGACTGCTACGCAAGTTCCAGGCCTCCCATCAACATATGGCTTTTGTGGTGGATGAATACGGTATCACCGTCGGTGTGGTCACGTTGGAGGATGTCATCGAACAGATCGTCGGTCCGGTGGAGGATGAGTTCGACGAAATTGTTCCGCAAATTACACCTGAATCGGAGAATAGTTTTGTTGTTCTAGGCAATACACCCATTGAAACGGTGAACCAGGCATTGAACCTCAGCCTGGATGCCAAGCTGGCAGATACTTTTTCGGGCTTTTTAATGTCGTCAAGCGAGCAAGTTCTTTCCCGTGGTGACACCATCAAACTGCCGGGTGCCCAGGCTGAAGTTCAGGAGATTGATGGCCTGCGTGCAAAGAAAGTCCGGGTGATCATTGATGCGCCAATCCAGGACATCGAAACGAAGGATGCTGAAACAAATTAACATACTGAGTAAAATGATCTTGGGAATTGTGTTTGCTGTCGCGGTTCAAGTTGAAGAAATTTTTATTGGGTTCTGGTGTTGGGTTGTGTATCATAACTGAGAGGACAGGGGACAGAAAGCCATTCTACCGGAGGGGCTAACACCATGAAACAGAACAAAATCACCATCGGATGGCGGGAGTGGCTGGCATTACCAGATCTGGGTGTCCGGGCTATAAAAGCCAAGATCGACACGGGTGCCCGAACATCGGCTTTGCACACCTTTGGGCTGAAATCCTTTGAGGAAGATGGAATTCTCAAAGTGAAGTTCAGAATACATCCGCTGCAGCTTCGAAAGGATGTTAATATCACCTGTGTAGCAGATGTAATAGATCGGCGACATGTTACCAGCTCCGATGGCAAAAGAGAGATGCGCTTTGTTATAATCACATCTGTCGTTTTGGGAGATACTACCTGGCCGGTTGAAATGACATTGACAAACCGGGATTCCATGCGATTTCGCATGCTGCTGGGCCGTGCCGCCGTCAGCGGTCGGGTGGTTGTCGATCCCGGAAAATCTTATCTTTGCGGCCGCAGGCTCACCAAGATTTATTCCAAACACAAGAAAAAAACTAAAGGTATCATCATGATAAAGGAAAGAGACTGATGCAATCAGCGATAACCGTGGCCGGCAGCAAGATCAAGCCGGGACAACAGATAACGGTGCGGGTTCCTGTTGCCCGTTTATACACCCATAACGAAATGGCCATGCCGGTGCATGTGGTGCACGGCCGGCGTGAAGGCCCCCGTATGTTCCTTTGCGGTGCCATTCATGGTGACGAAATCATCGGGACGGAGGTCATCCGGCGTCTGATAAAACTGAAAAGACTGAAGTCGATTATCGGCACACTCCTTGCGGTTCCTGTTGTCAATATTTATGGGTTTCTGCAGCAGTCGCGTTATTCCCCGGATCGCCGTGATCTTAACCGGTTTTTCCCGGGATCGGAAAAAGGATCGTTGACCTCGCAGCTGGCAGACACCGTTATGAAGGAAGTGATTCAAGGGAGCACCCACGGGATCGATTTGCATGCCGGTTCCAACCATCGGGCAAATCTGCCTCAGATCAGGGCGGACATCGATAACCCTGAAACGCTTCGGCTGTCCAAAGCCTTCAAAGTGCCGGTGGTTATTAATTCAAGAACGCGTGAGGGCTCCTTGAGGCATGCCGCCGTCGCCATGGGGGTAACGGCGCTCCTGTACGAAGCCGGTGAGGTACTGCGGTTCGATGAAATGGCGATCCGGGCCGGAGTGCGCGGTGTTGTATCGGTCATGGAAACGCTGGGAATGCTGAAACCAAAACGATCGGGCATCTCCGACATCGACCCCTTGATTGCGGATACAACCTCATGGGTTCGGGCCCCGCTAAGTGGTCTTCTGCGAATGCTGGTTCCGCTGGGGGCGCGGGTGACCAAGAATTCCAAGATTGGCATAATCGCCGATCCTTTTGGCGGGGAGGAAATGGATATCCGTTCGCCCGTATCCGGGATGGTCATCGGCCGTTTGAACCTGCCTCTGGTTCACCAGGGCGACGCTGTCATCCATATCGCGCATCTGGATCGGCTCACGGGTATCGAGCCCATCATCGAAGAATTCAGGGAAGAAATTACCGAAGACAGTTAATCAACTTGCTTTTCGATCTATCATTCAAGCATCTGATTCGGATGCATTGGGGTGTATTGCTATATTGTTTAATGGTGCTATGAACCAGTCAATAACCACGACACTCCGGGTGTTCGTTCCTTTTGCACTCGGGTACTTCCTCTCCTACCTCTACAGGGTCGTCAATGTTGTACTAGCGCCGGATCTTGTGAATGACCTGGGTATCGGGCCCTCGGCGCTTGGGCTGCTTACGGCTACCTACTTTATTTCATTTGCGTCTGTACAACTGCCCCTGGGTGTTCTGCTGGATCGATTCGGGCCCCGAAAGGTGCAGGCATTTCTTTTGATTTTTGCGGGTCTTGGCGCCTTTGTTTTTGCCAGATCGGTCACACTGACCGGTCTTGTCATCGGCCGGGCTTTCATCGGTTTCGGGGTAGCGGCCTGCCTGATGGCGGCATTCAAAGCTTATGTGCTGTGGTTCCCGAAACAGCAGTGGCCCCTGGCAAACGGCTTCCAAATGGCCGCAGGGGGACTTGGGGCACTGGCCGCAACTACCCCTGTGGAGGCGGCCCTGCAAATTACCGACTGGCGCGGAATATTCACCATACTGGCGCTCATCACCCTGCTGGTTGCAGTCATCATTTTCCTGGTGGTTCCTGAAAAATCTGAGCGTGAAAAGGGGCAAAGCTTCGGCGATCAAATGCGCGGGGTCCGGAAGGTATTTTCCAGCCGGGAGTTCTGGCGAACAGCACCACTGACCACAATGTCCCAGGCGAGTTTTCTTTCCATCCAAGGACTCTGGACAGGCCCATGGCTGAGGGATGTGGCTGGAATGGATCGTACAGCCGTGGCCAGGTCGTTACTGTGGATAGCGGTTGCCATGGTCGCGGGTTTCATCTCACTGGGCACACTTGCAGAACGCTTGAGTCGGATCGGCATCAGTGCCCTGGCCACAGCCGTAACCGGTACATGCCTTTTTATGATAGTCCAGACCGCCATTGTCCTGGAGTTTAGCGACAGGCACATGTTGTTATGGGTCTGTTTCGGCTTTTTTGGTACCTCCAATATCATCACCTATGCATCACTTTCACAAAATTTTCCGGCGTACCTCTCCGGCCGGGTAACAACCGGCCTTAATCTGCTGGTGTTCGTCGCTGCGTTTGCAGGCCAGTGGACCATTGGGGCCATTATCGGTATCTGGCCGGTCGGTGAGAACGGCAGCTATGCCCTGCCAGGTTATCAGGCCGGATTTGCCGTCATGCTGGGCACCCAGGTGGTATGTCTCATATGGTTTGTCATACTTTCTCTCAGGAAATGATTCCCTCCCACGCGGGTCTGTTTTGTCGTAGGCCCAATCCTCAGGATCTAAATATGGATGCAGAATTCTCCCAATTAGTTGGGAGAAAGGGTACAAGGTGTCCAGGATTCAAGGATTCAAGTGTTTGTTTTCCAGGGATTTGATCATCGCTTTGAGGATTCGCTCGACATCCCCTTTTGGAAAACGTTTCGTATCTTTATATATATGCAAACAAAGGCTTATGTACGATTTTTGCCAAACATTTAACTCTTTATAATTTTTAAGCATTACACTCGAATCCTGGACCCCTGGAATCCTGGAATCCTTAATTTGGATCAACTCTTTGGAAGATGATCCATAATAGAAGCCATATCAAAAAAGGGTTTTGGCTCAAGTTCAAGGCGGGTCCGAACTTCAACCCGCAGGCATGCTCAAGTATTCCGAGGAGTTGAAGCAAGGGGCCAACACAGAAATTGGGCTAAAAAACTTTTTTGAGATAGCTTCTAAATGGCGACAAATGAAATAACTTAACTCATCCGTTATAATGCTTTAGCAATTCATAAATGGCCTTTGCTCCAAAGTCCATTGCTTCAACTGGTATCCGCTCATCGGCAGCATGGATCACCTCAAAAAAATTGAATCCAACCGGCAACTTCATTGGGGTAAAACCATACGTTTGAATCCCCAATCGTGAAAAAACACGAGCATCGGTAAACGCAGGGAGCAACATGGGCATAGGTATTCCATCCGGATCTGCTTCCCGCAATATACCTGCCAATGTGTTGAATAAACCCATGTCAGGCTCAGCAGGGTTAGGTTCATATCTTAGCAATTCAAGCTCCACCTCTTCTCCAATGACTTGCTGTAATTCAGTCAGCATATCCTCAGAACTGAAACCGGGCAGCAAACGTCCATCCAACTCAACGGTTATTTCACTCGGGATAACATTAATTTTTTTTCCACCTCGAACGATGGTAGCGTTAATAGTGTTATGGAGCAGAGGATCAAAGTATTGGCTGACATCTCCTAAGAGCTTCAGGATGCTGTTTGTAAGAAAAGGGTTTAGAAGCTGACGGAAAATTAGCCCTTTTGGAAACGACAAGTTAGATGCAATTATTTCAATCATCTGACGTGGAACAGGTGTTATGTGTACCGGAAGGCGGTGTTTCTCCAGCCGTTGCAATAAATCTGCTAATTTTGCCATGGCACCACCTCGCATGGGACGGGCGCCGTGCCCACCAGGTCCGTGTATGGTCACTTTTATCCAGCAGACTTGCTTCTCTGCAATTTGAATAGGATAAAACTTTTTCGTCCCCACATGAGCGGTATAACCTCCGAATTCTCCTATGGCATATCGGATTCCTGCAAATTGATCCGAGTGGTTCTCCACTAAATACTTGGCTCCGTATTCACTTCCTGCCTCCTCATCACATAGAATTACGAGCACTATATCTCCCGAGGGAGCGAGGCCTTCGGCTTTGGCACGCAAGACTGCCGCCAACATCATGGCGATACCGCCTTTCATGTCCAGGGCCCCACGACCCCATATAAAGCTATTTACTATTTTTGCCTCAAACGGTGGGTAGGTCCATGTCTGTTTTGCCGTTGAGACCACATCCACATGTCCATATAACATGAATGGAGCAGCTTTGCCTTGTCCCTTTAAGCGAGCAATCAAATTGGGTCGGTCCTTGTCTTTGGCAAAAAACGCTGTATCAAAACCCGCTTTTTTCAGAAGTTCATTAATGTAAGTAATGCACGGAGTCTCATTTCCAGGTGGGTTTGTCGTATCAATGCGGATGAGGTTCTGCAACAATTCTACTGGACGCTCATAAATTGGTCTGTTTTCTGCAGACAATAAGGTAGCCATTTCTTACCTCGTTTTGGGAGGTGAGTAGAAATTACGTTTGAGCAGTGGTACAGATACATTGAGATCATCATGCCCTGATATTCTGAAAATCCTGCCAGAAATTTAGTGTTCCGGCAAGCGAAAAAGGTGCGATACTCTCAAATCATGGAGAACAGGCGGCCTTGGAATACCGATAATATCTCTGGTGATCACCCAATTTTAAGATCGTTTCATC
Source organism: uncultured delta proteobacterium (assembly GCA_963823335.1). Taxonomy (GTDB): domain Bacteria; phylum Desulfobacterota; class Desulfobacteria; order Desulfobacterales; family B30-G6; genus B30-G6. The sequence continues at coordinate 152,251 of CAWGLD010000002.1, forward strand.
ACCAATAATTCGAATGCATAATATTCTTGACCTGGTACCCCGCAATGATGGTATCTGTAATTTTAGCGGGGTGGCGATGGTCCATGTATCTGTAATTTCGATGATACTGCTCTAAGTATATGGTATTACCTTGCATTGCAAGCTATCAGGTTATTTTGTGTTCCATATGGAATGTCAATTAGATGTCTATTTAATATTTCTAATTGGAACAAAAACAAGATGTCTTTATAATATGGATCTTCTCCCAATCAGTTGGGAGAAAGGGTCCAAGGGGTCCAGGATTCTAGGATTCAAGTGTTTGTTTTCCTGGAATTTGATCTTTGCGTTCAGCATTCTCTCGACTTCACCGTTTTGTATATATGCAAACAAAGCTTATATGATTTTTGCCAAACGTTTAATTTCATTAGATAGTTCAATTGATAGATCAAAAATAATATCGGCAACCGTTCGCATGTCGATAATTTCATTCTCTTGACAAGTCTGCATATTTCACAATTATTTTAGTAGGATAATATTTAATATCTAATATATCGATTTAAGCGTGCTGCAGCATTATGACGAACACCAATTTATTGGAAATTACTCCGTCACTTTGTCTGTTCTGGGAAATATGGGAGCATGGTATGCAATTTGGATATTATGGTGGAGGGAAAGATCGACCGGTTTAAATATTTGTCTATTTTGTCTTATGAAATGTCACTGCAGCAGTTCTTTTAGTAATGTCTGGCGCTGACTGGAATCTTGATTCTTAACGGACATGGCTAATGCCTTACGCGTTCCAACCAGGACAGCCAGTTTTTTTGCCCTGGTCAGGCCAGTATAAATCAGGTTCCGAAACAGCATTTTGAAATGTTGTGTCAGGACCGGGATGATAACCGCTTCGAACTCGCTCCCCTGTGATTTGTGAATTGTAATGGCGTAGGCCAGATCCAGTTCCGGGATAGCATCTCGTGTGTATTCCACTATCCGGCTGTCAGGGAAAAATGCAACGGATAATGTCAGTTCCTCAGTGTCGATTTCTCGAATAATTCCGATATCGCCATTGAAAACGTTTAGGTCATAATTGTTCCGGCGGTGAATCACACGGTCACCAATCCGGAAGATTCTCTCACCGACACTTAATTGACCTTTTCCCTTCTGTATAGGATTGGCCGATTCCTGGATCATCTTATTCAAGCTGACCGTACCAAGACTGCCCCTGGTCATGGGGGAAAGAATCTGAATCTCTGTCTTTTCCCCGAAATATTTAGGAATCCATTCCAGATAAAGCTTTCCGACCACATCGAATGCCGACAGGCCATAATGCAGCGATGACCATGGATGGACTTTTTTCAAAACCGCCAACAATTCATCAACGCTGCCTTTTGCCTTGGATACCTTTTCCAGGTTGACGTGCTGAAATTTCTTGGGAATGGTCAGTTCTGTTTCATAGGGAGCAACAGGTTCATTTATTCTGAACTCATACAGATTGATCCCTGATTTGGTTGCATTCACTTGTTCAGACGGCGCAGATTCATGGAACCTTTTGACCCTGGCAATGAAGTTGAGTTGCTCCTTGGTTGCTTCATCCGAATCCATAAACAGACAATCCGTTTTTTGCTGCCATATTTCAGGGTTTTTAAACGGCGAATCAATGTAAGGCATGTCACCATTGTTGATCTGATGGGCATATCGGATGATAAGTGATTCCTGTGCCTGCCGGAAAACTTTTTTCAGTTTAAAACAACATACGGCCCCAGAGGCGATAATATCCCGAAGGACGTTACCGGCGCCAACAGACGGCAACTGGTCCGCATCACCAATAAAAAGGATCTGGCTTTGCGGTGGAATCGCTTTGAGCAATGAAGCCGTCAGGCTGATATCCAGCATGGAGCATTCATCAACGATGATAAAATCCACATCGAGGGGATTTTCCTCATTCTTCTTGAACTGACCAATTTGCCACTCCAGCAGGCGATGGATTGTTTTGGATTCGTTTCCGATGACATCCATCATGCGCTGAGCAGCCCGGCCGGTTGGGGCGGCAAGCAGGATTTTCCGTTTCATCGCTTCAAGCAATTTAACGATTACCTGGGTTATCGTTGTTTTTCCGCAGCCGGGACCGCCTGTCAGGACAGAAAACATTTCACACACGATGCCTTTGACGGCATCAACCTGCTCATCACTCAAGGAAAAGTCTTTTGTTTCGCAGTACCGATTGATCCAGATCTCAACCCGTTCCTTGTCAACAATTGGGTGATTCCTGGTATTGGAAATTCTCTTGGCAACATACAGTTCATCAAAATAAAGGGATTTGGAGTAATAGCAGGATTCGGTTGCTCCCTCTATGTTGCTGAGTTCACGGACCATCACAAGCCCGTCTTGCTTCATCTGATGGAGATAATCGGACATCCGGTCATCAAGTTTCAATTCCAGAAGTTCATTCACCTGTGCGCTGATTTGCGATTCTGTCAGGTAACAATGACCGAATTCCCTGCTGGCTGCCAGGACATGATTGATACCGGCCCTGATCCTCTGGGGGCTGTTTCTTTCGAGACCGATGCTTAACGCAACCTTATCTGCCGAAAAGAAGCCGATGCCGTAAAAATCCTGAGCCAGCCGGTACGGATCTTCATTCACATATTCAATGGCATTGTCACCGTACTCCTTGTAGATCCGAACGGCGTAAAGGGTGCTGATGCCGTGGGATTGCAGGAACATCATCACTTTTCTGATCGCTCGATGCTCAACCCAGGCGTCCCTGATCATGGTTAGTTTTTTCTGAGCTATCCCTCTAATCTCGGTGAGCCTTCCGATCTCATTTTCAAATACCTCAAGGGTTTCATTCCCAAAGTATTTTACAATCTTTTTGGCAGTCTTTGGGCCAACACCTTTGATAAGCCCTGATCCAAGGTATTTTTCCAGTGCGGCGGTTGTGGCGGGTTTTTTTTCAACCGCTTTTGTGGCTTTGAATTGGCGACCAAACTTCGGATGCACGGTCCATGACCCATGGAATTCCATTGTGGCACCGGCAAAAACTTTTGTCTGATGGACGGTGACTGTTTCCTGCTGGTGGGGATTGTCGAAGGGTAAAACACGAAGAACTGACCATCCATTATCCGGATTGTGGTATGTGACCCGATCCACGATACCACGGATGGATTCGATAATTGTTCCTGAACGATAGATCTGTTGATTTTTCATATCGAGATGTGGTTTTTTATCCGTTACGACATTGCCTTGCCCACGGCATAACATTCAATCTTTACAGTGGGTTGTCAAAAGATTATCCGTCTTATTCGTGAGGTCTTGTTTCAGTCTGGCAATATAATCTTAATTCGTCCATTCGGATAAATTTATGGTCAGGAGATTAATTCTGCATTCATTTTAACCACGACATGTCCCCACCCACCACATGAAGGGCCTGTATCGAAACACCCGCTCGTGTTGAACATTACCTCATTTGGATTACGTCCGTTCAAAAGATTCTCGAAGAAAGCATTAATCAACACCGTCAGGTTCGGCATCAAAAAGGAACATACCCGATCCGGGTTCTCTTTTGTAAGTAAATTGCCTGAATTATCAAATATCAGCCTTTGCCCAACAACATGGCCTGAGTGACACCCCTTTGATTCGATGACTTCAGCAATCAATCTGTATTTCGATGCTTCGATAGCGTTCTGAAACAGCTTTTGAAATTTAGGATTTTTTTCAATCATTGACCAGTCCTGGTCTTCAAGATTCAGTCTTTTCCGGATTATTTCTGCGATTTGGCTCTTATCCATATTGCCTCCTTATCGTTTTTCAAGGTAAAGCAGCGCTAAAACAAACTCAACTGCCTTTCGTTCCTGATAATGGAGCGATAGTCCATATCAAAAAAGCGCAAAACCATATCTGCGACCGGGGCTAGTTGCTTTTCGCTGTAATGGTCATAGTCATAAGCGCTGTCAGAACGTTTTTGGATAGGTTCTGGACCGGCGGTTGTTATCACATAACTGACTATCCTGCCATCAAAATGATCCAGCATACGGGCTGCCCGGACATGTGGCGGGACATTTTTGGTATAATCTTTCAATCGCTTGCTGATTCCTTTTCTGTAGACAAGCTTATCATCTAACTTGCCATCATATAGTTCTTTATGACGGCAGCGAACCAGCTCAATGAGTTTTTCCTCGAACTCAAGCGTTTCGTCCTGATTAAACAGGAGAGTAAAAAGGTCTGCCTGGAACTCCTTGGCAAGATCGGTCCAATCACGACGGCTCGATTCCAGCCCCGCGAAAAACAGTTCCTTTTCACCATCCTTGTTGACAACTAAGCCGGCATAACGTTTTTTGGAACCTGTATTTTGACCCCGGATGGTGGGCATGAAAAAACGGAGAAACAGTTTTTCAAATTCAACCTCAAGCTTGCTTTCCACATTAAAACGATGGGTTAATTCTTCGGCCAAATGACGATTGAGTTTTTTAGAAAGGCCGCTGACAATCTTATGGGCTGCTTTGTGATTGTCTTTGCCCAGATTAACAAACAGGGAATCTGTATCGCCATAAATGACCCGATAACCTTCTTGTTCAATGAATTTACGGGAAAAGTTTAAAATCCAGTGACCAATCCGGGTAATACTTCCTGCTAAACGCGGATCATAAAAACGGCATCCGGTGCTTCCCAAAACACCGTAAAATGAATTCATAATGATTTTGATAGCCTGGGATAATGTGGTGTCGTTGGATTGTTTTGCTTTTTCACGGGCCTGCCACAGTTCCTGAATAATTGAAGGCAGAATGGCATAATCTTCGGCAAATTCGAGCCCGGCCGGACCTTTAATAATTCTTCCGGGCTCACTTGAGTTGGTTTGCTGATCATTTGTTGGGGCATGTAAAAGGATGTTTGCAGCAAGAGGATCTATACTGAAGGTGAGAATGATACTGGGATAAAGACTTTTGAAGTCAAATACCGCAACATTGTGATAAAATCCGGGTGTGCTTTCAAAGACCAGACCACCGGGTGCTGCTTGTGCATCGGCAGGCGGCTTTGGATATGTGTCAGCAACGTATCCATATCGGTGCAGGTGGGGCAGGTATAAAAAATCAAAGGCTGCCACACTGCCACCTACGCGATCCAACGGCAGCCCGGTCAATTGTGAACGCCTGAGAGCAAGCTGGGAAAGGTTCAGCTTTTCAAAGATTTCATAAACCAGCCTGGTGTCCTGAAGGTTATACGCCGCCAGGTGTTTTTTGTCCTCTTTAAACAGACGGGTGATTTCTGCCACTTTTTCCAAACCGGTTGTTTCGATGAGTTTCTTGCTGCCGAGCACATTTTCGGCAACCGCTGCCAAGGAATACCCTTCTGTTTGAACATAAGCGCCTCGAAGCATGGTGATGCCATCGAAGGCGGCTCTGCCAGGGATGCGGGCAATCCACTGATTGTATAATTTGCCCGGCGAAAGGATTTGAGCCTCGCCATCGCAACCGATATCAAACTTTATCCCCAGCATTTGACATTTGCGTGCCAGCCATTGAAGGTCAAAACCAATCAGGTTCCAGCCGATCAAGGCATCGGGGTCGTATTCTCGAACCATATTGAAAAAGGAAAGCAGCAGTTCCTTTTCGGTTTTGAAGCTCTGAAAGATATCCGTGTTCGATTTTTCACCACGGTTCTCATCCACCATGAGTACTACCTCAAGATCTGTTCCGAAAAGTGCAATCGAATACAGATCCATCCCCATTGAACACTCGATATCGATGGACAGAAGTTTTAAACTGGGTAGATAGTCTGACGGCGTGACAGAGGAATCAACAAAATAGAGCGTGTTGTTTTCTATCTGGACTGGATCGCTTTTAAAAGAGATCGCGCCTTTTATAAATCGTTCCATTAAAAAGCGTGCAACAAGATTGACGTCACCTTCAAAGGTGGAAATATTACGAGCATCGCACTCCTTGCGAGCCCGATTCAACTCCAACGTGTTTCGAAAATACAAGGCATCAACCGATTTTCCGCGCATATTACAAAGTTTAACATCTTTGCGCACAGTTCCAGGTGGCGTCCAGGATTCATCATGGTTAATGAAAAAGACGATGCCGGGTCGGATAATGGTCCAGTGAAATCGCCGGCCATCGGATAACCGTCCCTGAAAAACCAGGCGGGTTTGGTTGTCCTCAATTATCTGATTGCTGGATAAAATAAAACCTGTGAACATAATTTCTGCTTGCCTATTTATCAATTAGCGTGCCCGGACGCACAATGTTTTCCCCGAATCTGTCTTGTAACGAGTCCAGGGTGGTGTTTAAATTTTTTCTTTTATTATCCAATCCAATGGGGCGGAACAGGGAAAGCTGTTCTTCGCCGCCGTGAGTGCTGAGCTGTGAGACAGAGATCCCTAAAAGTCTGACGGGTCTTCTCCCAGTTTCAGTTTTTTTCAATAACCCACATGTTGTTTCATATATTATAGTCCCATCATTTGTGAATTTATTAAGTGTCATCGACCTGGTTATCAGAACAAAATCGTTGTATTTCACTTTTAAAGTGATGGCTTTGCCTTCGACACCCTCACAGCGCAGCCGGCGGGCCACTTTAGATGCAAGCGCCAGAAGTTCCTTTCTTGCCAGGTCGATATCGAGGATATCCTCGTAAAATGTCTCTTCATTTCCGATGGACTTTGCCTCTTGATATGTCACCACGTCCCTATCATCTATCCCCATGGATAATTCATGCATCCTGGGACCGTATTTACCGAATTTTTTCTCCAAGATCTCAACTGGAACCCGGCTCAGATCCCTGAAAGTATGGATGTTGAGCTGAGCTAAAGTTTTTTGCGTCACCTTGCCAACTCCCCACATTTTACCAATCGGAAGCGGATCTAAGAATTCCCTCACCTTTTCAGGGGGTACAACCGTCAACCCGTCAGGTTTGTCTATATCGGAAGCAATCTTGGCAACAAATTTTGAAGGCGCCACACCGGCTGAAACCGTCAAACCGGTCTCTTCCCGGACCACTTGCTTAATCTTTTTCGCCATCTCGACCGGATCGCCAAAAAGACGGGTGGACCCGGTAACATCCAGAAACGCTTCATCTATGGACAAGGGTTCTACCAGCGAGGTGAAACGATGGAAGATTTTAAATATCTGGTCGGAGAGTTCAGCGTATCTTGACATTCTGACCTGCAAAAATATTCCATGTGGGCAAAGGCGCTGAGCCTTGGCCATCGGTTGGGCGGAATGGACACCGAATTTTCGTGCTTCATATGAGGCAGATGAGACCACGCCTCTACCTTTGGTTCCACCGACAATAACCGGCTTACCCTTTAGGCCGGGGTTATCCAACATTTCAACTGCTGGATAAAAGGCATCCATGTCCAGGTGGATAATGGTTTTATGCTTCACATCGCTATTCATGTATATTTCGCATATTCGTCTTTGCTCGGAAAAAACATCGATAAATTTAAAACAATGTGACCGGATCTGTCAAACCCATGTGGCAATTATCGTGTAAACATTTAGAAAAAAACGTTCTTGTAACCGAAGAGGGGGATCTAATATTTTATTTAGATTTAAAATTAAATTTTGCCTGGAATTTGCCGAGTGGCTGGAGGTAAACCTTAATCACCTACAAGCGCGGATTCGTCAGACATATCTATGGTTTTTGAGATGGATGATATTTTTACTTTTTGGCTGACTATCACAGGGAAAATTAGCTGTTAAACGCCAGAATTGTACCTTGAAGATTTATTGGATTATGTAAACCAATTTTATCGATTTCAGATTCTACCTTGTGTTACATAATCACAACCAAAGGGATGTCTCTGGGGATGATGTGATCACCGCTTTTCGGTAGTGGTCAATAATCGAAGGCTTCTTTCGTCAATCCTAATAGGAGGCGTTTTCAATACATTGCGACAAATAAACCTATAAGTATTGACCAATGATAGGCAGGTTTCTTAATACAACCCAGCGACGCCGCAAATCCTACAACAACAGCACAAAAAATATTGAGCACTATGAGGCGTTCTGGGGTAATCAGCAAAAAATCCGCAGTAACTATTGCTGTGATTACTGAGGACAAGAGTACTGATGCTAAAATCAAATTTATAGGTTTACAATTCTCAAGATACTGTTGTTCCGATGACCTCGTGGAATTAAAGTCCAAGCTTATGAGTTCCGCACTCATTGCAAGTGTTATGGTGGGTATCACCGTTAAAAGGAAAAGTGGAATATTCCAAGTTACTTCGAGTGGTGCCGAAAAATCCCAAAGCCACGTCAAGATAAAAATAAAAATGCAGGTTCTACATCGAGCGATTGAACAGGGATGCTTTTAAAAACTCCCGATTAAAGCGGGCGATATGAGTAATCGAAACTTCTTTGGGGCATGCATATTCACACACACGATGGTTGGTGCAATTGCCGAACCCGCAGTTGTCCATTTCCTTGAGCATGGCCAGCACACGCTGGGTTGCTTCCGGTTGCCCCTGGGGCAGTAGGGCAAACTGGGACACCTTGGCACTGACAAACAGCATGGCCGAGGCATTGGGACAGGATGCCACACAGGCACCGCAACCGACACAGGCCGCGGCATCCATGGCCTCTTCCGCCTTTTCCTGGGCAATCGGCAGGGCATTGGCATCCGCTGCCCCGCCGGTATTAACCGAAATATAACCCCCAGCCTGGATAATTTTATCCAGCGCGCTGCGATCCACGATCAGATCTTTGACCACTTTAAAGGCCCTGGATCGAAACGGCTCCACCACAATAGTATCGCCGTCGTCAAACTCACGCATGTGCAACTCGCAGAGGGTCATGGCTTTGCGGTGACCATGGGGGATGCCGTTGATCACGGCACCGCAGGTGCCACAGATGCCCTCCCGGCAATCGTTATCAAATTCAATCGGTTCTTTGTCTCCCAGAATCAATTTTTCATTTAAAAAATCCAACATTTCCAGAAAGGAGCTGTGGGTTTCGACATCATTGACGGCAATGGTTTCGAACCGACCGGGATCTTGCGATCCATTCTGGCGCCAAACTTTTAGGGTAATATTGATGGTCTCTTGTGCGCTCATTATTTATAGCTCCTTTGGGTGAGCCCGACGTTTTCGAAAACAAGGGATTCTTTATGAAGTTCGGGCGTTGTATCATCACCCTGGTGCCCCCAGGCCGACACGTGGCAGAAGTTTTCATCATCCCGAATGGCTTCGCCTTCTTCGCTTTGTGATTCCTCACGCAAATGGCCCCCGCAGGATTCTTTGCGGTCCAGGGCATCGATGGCCATCAATTCGCCGAGTTCGATAAAATCGGCCAGACGACCGGCTTTTTGAAGATTCAACCGATAAGTATCAGCCGGCCCCGCGACCTTAACATTTTGCCAGAATTCTTCACGCAAAGCGCGGATCTGCTCAATTGCCTCTTTCAGGCCGGTTTCGGTGCGAGATAGGCCAACCTTGTCTTCCATGATCCGCCCCAGTTCCCTGTGAATGTCCTCCACCGTGCGCTTGCCATTGATGGATAGAAGGCTGTCAATGCGGCTTTGAACCGCCTGAATTGAGTCGTTAAAGGCGGCATGGTCCTCACCCACATCGGAATTGCCGGCATCACCCAGAAAGCCGGCCATGGTGTAGGGAACCACAAAGTATCCGTCCGCCAGACCCTGCATGAGCGCATTGGCCCCCAGACGATTGGCGCCATGGTCCGAAAAGTTAGCCTCACCGAGAACAAATAGACCGGGAATGGTGCTCATCAGGTTGTAATCGACCCACAACCCGCCCATGGTGAAATGGGCCGAGGGGTAAATCATCATCGGTGTTTGATAGGGATCTTCAGCGATGATATTGCGGTACATGTTAAAAAGGTTGCCGTATTTGCGGGCAATGGCATCTTTGCCGTCACGTTTGATGGCTTCCATAAAATCCAGGTAGACCGCGCGTCCCGTGGGTCCCACGCCTTTGCCGGCATCGCACTGCTGTTTGGCATTGCGCGAGGCCACATCCCGTGGAACCAGGTTGCCGAAATTCGGATATTTTTCCTCCAAGTAATAATCGCGTTCATTTTCCGGGATGTCGTTGGCCGCACGCTTATCCCCATCATTTTTAGGAACCCACACGCGCCCGTCATTGCGCAGGCTCTCACTCATCAGCGTCAGCTTGGTTTGATGACCACTGATGTGCGGCAGGCTGGTCGGATGGATCTGGGTGTAGCAAGGATTGGCAAAGTAGGCCCCTTTTTTGTAAGCCTGCCAGATGGCGCTGACGTTGCAGGAGATCGCATTGGTAGACAGGTAAAACACATTGGAGTAACCGCCGGTAGACAGCAAAACAGCATCGGCGGCATGGGCCTCTAACTCCCCGTTGATTAAGTTGCGGGCGATGATGCCCCGGGCCCGGTCATTGTCCACCACCAGGTCCAGCATCTCGTGACGCGGATACATTTTGACCTGGCCGGCGGCGATCTGGCGGGACAACGCTCCATATGCGCCCAGCAACAACTGCTGACCGGTCTGGCCCCGGGCATAAAAAGTACGCGAGACCTGAGCCCCGCCGAAAGATCGGTTGGCCAGCAGTCCACCGTATTCTCTGGCAAAAGGCACACCCTGGGCCACACATTGATCGACGATATTGTTGCTGACTTGTGCCAGGCGGTATACATTGGCTTCCCGGGAACGATAATCACCACCTTTGACGGTGTCGTAAAACAGTCGCCAGATGCTGTCGCCATCGTTGGCGTAATTTTTGGCCGCGTTGATGCCGCCCTGAGCTGCAATGCTGTGGGCCCGTCGCGGGCTGTCCTGGATACAGAAGGTTTTAACATTATAACCCATCTCGGCCAGGCTGGCAGATGCCGCGGCGCCTGCCAGTCCGGTACCCACGACGATAATATTAAAACGCCGCCGGTTGGCCGGGTTGATCAGCTTCATGTCCATTCGATGGCGGTCCCACTTTTCAGCGATTGGGCCGTCCGGTATTTTTGCATCAAGTTGTTGCATGGTTGATCCCCTTAGGAATGATGAATGTCGAATTGTGGAAGTTGCTTCGCTCTGTCATACAAAAGTAAAATCAATAGAGTTTCTTAATTCTTCCTTCGTCATTTGGTTAAGCAATAATCAATAAATAAATCGGCAACACCCCGAACCCAATTCCAAACACCAATGTTATCACCAGACCCAACTTCATGATCAGCGGCATGTAGCGCGGGCTATTGATGCCAAATGTTTGAAACAGACTCCAGAAACCATGACTGATATGCACAGCCACTATGACCATTGCCACCACATACATGACAACCCAGATCGGATTGGCAAAAGTTGCCGCCATCTGCTGGTAGATAGGTGTGACGGCTTTGTCAACAAAGGTAAATTTGAGCAAATGGAAAATGATAAAGATAAGGATCAATCCACCGGTGTATGGCATGGTCCTGGATCCGAATGTGCGCCCTCCTGGGTTTTGGTACACTTTGTATCTTTTCGGACGCGCTTTAAGGTTTTCGAAAAAGAGAATAACGCCGACAACCAGGTGAACCAGTCCCAGCGTTGCCAATCCGATGTTAAAAACGGTCAGATACGGCTGCAACGAATGCAGCTTGGCCGCATATCCATTGAATGCTTCAGCCCCGGCAAAGGCCATAACATTGCCGAGCAGGTGCACCGCTAAAAATCCGATCAGACACAGCCCTGTCACCGCCATCAGTATTTTCTTGCCAACGGATGAACAGAGTATGAAAAGATACCAGTTCATGGGATACTTCCTTTCTGTAAAAAGTTGGTAGAATCTATCTCAAAAACGTCTTTTGTTCCAATCTTTGTGTTGCTCTTGGTTAGTCTGTGGCTGATTCTGCCGGTTGTCCAACCGACTTATCTTCTTTTTGCCAGTAGGAGATGTCCATTTCGTTTTCGGTTTTGGCCACGATACAGGTGACGGCCAGATCTCCGGTGACGTTGCAGGCGGTACGCCCCATGTCCAGCAAGGCATCGATGCCGAAAATCATGGCATAGGCCAAGGCTACCGGGGATCCCGGCTCCACTTTTAATCCCACCGATTCAAGCACCATCATCAGCATGATGGCGCCTGCGCCTGGCACACCGGCTGTGCCGATGGAGGCCAGCAGCGAGGTCGCGATGATAGTCAGCTGTTGCGAGAAAGTTAGCGGGCTGCCAATGGCGAAGCCTACAAATATAGCACAGACCCCCTGATAAATGGCCGTCCCGTCCATATTAATGGTTGCCCCTAACGGCAGGGAAAAGGAGTACACCCCCTGGGAGATGCCCATTTTGCTGTCGGCAGTCTCCATGCTCACCGGCAGGGTCCCTCCGCTGCTGCGGGTCACAAAGGCAGTGACGATGGCCTCCTTGGCTTTGCTGAAAAAGGCCAGCGGAGATAACTTATAGATTAGCAGCATACCGCCGTAGACCAACAACATGTGCCCTAAAAATGCCAAGTATACCGCCAAAGTCGTCCAGCCCAGCGGGCCGAAGGCTTCGGGGCCTTGTTGGCCGAAAACATCGGCAATCAGAGCAAACACACCGATGGGCGCGTACTCCAGGATCCAATGTACCACCCGGTACATAATTTCGGCGCCGCCATTGAAAAAGCGGAACACAGTTTCTCCGGACTGGCGAATCTGCTCGTCCTCGCTGTTCCTGGCATAGGCCAGGCCAATACCAAAAAGGAGGCAGAAGAAGATCACCGGCAGCACATTGCCCTCGGCAATGGCACCGAAGGGATTTACCGGCACCACATTGATCAGGGTGTCCACCAGTGACGGTGCCGACACGTCCGCCTTGATGCCTTCGGCAGCTGCGGCACTGATCTGCATGCCCTTGCCGGGCTGAAAAATATTGCCGCAAATCAAGCCGAAGCTTACAGCAAAACAGGTGGTTATCATATAAATGACCAAGGCCTTAGCGCCCACACGCCCCAACTGAGACGGATGGACACTGGCAGCCCCCACTGTCAGGGTAAACAGGATCACCGGCATAACAATCATCTTGAGCAGTCGAATGAAGATCTCGCCGAACGGACTGACCCACGCCATGGCCGGCCCAAAAACCAGTCCACACACCGCGCCCAGAATTAGTCCGATGAGAATGCGCACCAGCAGGCTAAATTTGAAGTACCACCGGAGCTGCTTCATAGAAACCTCCTTTTCCCGGATTGTTTCCACGGAGTTGACATCCAGCAGTCTGTTTTACTCATAATTGTCTCCTTTCCCCTGAAACGCTTTGCGACGCTTTTCGATCATGGCTTTCTGGTTGGAGATAAACCTGTTTTTGAGGAACTGGGCCCGGGTTAACCGTCCTTCCGGTTTCACTATTGCGGTAGTCCCGGCAATCTTCTCGAAATACTCATATTTTAGCAGCTCCAGGGTGCCGTCCGTGCGGATCTGATCCACAAACAAGTTGAGCCAGTTTAAAAAGTCCGGGTCTCCTGGACGAATGGCAAAGGCATAGAACTCCCGTGTCACAGGTTCAAGCAGGGCGGCAATTTCCTGGTAGTACTCAACGTGTGTGTTGCGCCATATCTGTACAAAGGGCGAATCCGCCACCATAGCGTCTACGTCACCTTTTAATAATGCTCCGGCAGCAGCTTCCGCCGTTGGATAGAGCTTGATCGCCTTGGCGGGGAACAACTGGCGGGCAAATTTTTCATGGGTGGTGCCGGCTTTGACACCCAGTCGTAGCGTCTTGATCTCAAGCAGATCAAAGTAAGCGTTTGCGTCGGCAGGCAGCAGATTCCGCCGAACCAGGGCCGCCTGGCTGACTTCAAAATAAGGCTCGCTAAAATGGACCTGCAGCCCTCGCTCAACCGTTCGCGTCATGGCAGCAATGATAATATCCGATTCGCCGACCAGCAGTTTGGGAATTTGCAGATCATAGGTTTGCGGTCGAATGAATTTCACCTTCACATTGAGATAATCAGCCAGTAAAATGGCAAGGTCGATATCCAGGCCAAAGAGTTTGCCGTCTCTTTCCATGGAAAAGGGCGGATATCCACGGTTAAGGGAAACCGTGATCTCACCCTTTTTTCTGAATGCGTTCGATCTCACCGGACCAGCATTGGGTTGCTAGCAGTAGCAGTAGCGCTAAAGCAAATACAATAATTCTTTTCATAACAGTACACCTCGTACAAGGCTCTATTTTTGGGTGTCAGATTTAGTGCCAGAATGTCTGACAAACAAAGCCTGACACCAGAACACCGAAACCTGCTGCCCTCCACAGCCTGGAAGACGAAGGAGAGAAACCTATTTGGGCATTTCCCGTGGGGTCCGTCATGTTTTCCGGCCGCAGCATGTCATCGAGTTTTCCTGGCGATCAGGCCTTTTTCTAGCACCAGGGAATAGACACTGCCACCGGTTTTGAGGGCCTCCTTGGCAATGCGGCCGACTTTTTCGTAACCGATCACCGGAACCAGAGCGGTGACCAGGCCGATGCTGTTTTCGACATAGTCGACGGCAGATATCCCGGTTGGCCTCAATGCCGACGATACAACGGAGGCAAGGGTTATACAGGCATTTTTAAGGATCATCATTCCGTGTAGCAGGTCGAAGGCGATGATCGGTTCGGCCATGCAAAGTTCCAGTTCACTGGCTTCGGCCGCCATGGAGACCACGACATCGTAACCCATGACCTGGTAGCATATCTGGTTGACCAACTCGGGAATAACCGGGTTGACCTTGCCGGGCATGATCGATGAGCCCGGCTGCATGGGTGGCAGGTTGAGCTCGTTAAGACCGCAGCGTGGTCCGGATGATAGCCAGCGTAGATCGTTGCAGATCTTGGAAAGTTGAACCGCACTCCGTTTCAGGGTGGCCGACATCTGGGCAAAAGTTCCGGCGTTTTGGGTTGCTTCGACAAGGTTATCGGCTCGGCGTAGTTCGAAACCACTGACTTCGGAAAGCTTTTCTGTCACCAGGTTGGCGTACCCGGGCGGACTGTTGATTCCGGTCCCGATGGCTGTTGCCCCCATGTTGATGGCGAGAAATTCGTAACAGCTCTTTCCATTGCGGCAATGGCACTGTCGACCATCACAGCGTAGGCACCGAACTCCTGGCCGAGGGTCATCGGAACGGCATCCTGATTCTCTGGTCCGCCCCATCTTCAAAACATCGCTGAATTCTTCAGCCTTCAACTCCAGGGCTTGACGAAGCTCCTCCATCGCCCTGGCCAGTTCTCGATTTGACAGCAGAACAGCAAGTTTGATCGAGGTCGGATAAGCGTCGTTGGTTGACTGGGAACAGTTGACATGATCATTGGGGTGCAAGTGTTCATATTCCCCCTTGCGATGCCCCATGATCTCGAGACCGCGATTAGCGATCACTTCATTGGCGTTCATGTTGGTTGATGTTCCGGCTCCGCCCTGAAACATGTCGACGGTGAAATGCTCCCGCAATTTGCCGTCCAGAAGTTCGTCACAGGCACTGCAGATCGCTTGTCCTTTTCCCTCGTCGAGAACTCCCAGTTGCTGATTTGCCAGTGCCGCAGCCTTCTTTGCATGGCAAGACCCTCAACCAGATGCTCAAAATTACTGACAAAAACACCTGAAATAGCGAAATTCTCCATAGCCCTCTGGGTCTGGACTCCGTAGTAAGCATGGTCTGGAATTTCGCGTTGGCCCAGAGAATCGTGTTCCAGGTGAAAATCCCCCACCAAATGCGCCGGACTTTCAACACTGACCTGGTGCTGTGAAAGCATTCGCAAACGCTCGCTGATACCCGCGGCCACGCGGGCCATAATCCTATAAAAAATGTCCGGCTTCTCCTCCCGAAAGGCCTCGATCTCGATCGCGCGACATCTGCCAGACCGTTGTTCCCTGGCGGGTGAATGCGCCGTTGGCGTGCGCCTGGTCATCAAGGAATGCGCCTTCACTGATCATGGCGCCAGGTGCCAGGACAACGAGATGTTTCGTGGCGCCATGCAGGCCGCGTACGATTTCCACTTCTCCTTCCACAACCAGGCCGGCCCATTGCCGCGGGGTGGATTCGTGAAACAGCCATTCTTCGGCATCATACGTTTTCTGCTCACCACGGGAAAAAAAAATCCTGCAAATCAGACATGGGTGCCCCCATTCGTTTGGATGCCCTTTGAAGTACTTCATCGATTTTGTTCATGATTTTTGCTCCTTTTAAATCACTGCTACGTTTTCCAATCAGGAATATTGATTGTTGCTCCAAACGTTTAAAGGTTAATTACGAAAACATGACACTCACACTCATAATACAAGCGGCGCCAACAGGAAACCGAAAGTCACTGCCAGAGTAATGCAAATAACACCGGGGATCAAAAAAGGATGATTGAACACATATTTACCGATGCGGGTAGAGCCGGTATCATCGAATTCGATGGCCGCCAGCAGCGTCGGGTAGGTCGGCAATACGAACAAGGCGCTGACAGCTGAAAAGTCTGGCCATCGCGGCTACTGGGCTTACGCCCAGTGCGATGGCTGCGGGCATTAGAGCCCGGGTGGTCGCCGCCTGGGAGTAAAGCAGCATAGCAGCGAAAAACAGCACCACAGCGAGCATCCACGGTTTGGACTCCAGCAAATTTCCGGCAAATACGTTGATCTCATCGATATGGGCGGCCACAAAAGTGGTGCCGAGCCAGGCAACCCCCAGGACACACACACAGGCACTCATACCGGATTTGAAAGTCGCAGCGTTCAGGACTTGATTGCAGTCGATCTTGCAAAACAGGGCAATCGCAGCAGCGGCCGCCAACATAAACGTCATAATAGCCGCATCGCGTTCCAGGACCGGATCTTCGATCAGGCCACAGTGCTGCTGATGGCCATTGCATAACAGACCACAGCGATAATCGCGATCAGAAAAATCAGCACCGACGTTTTG